>CBDCNI010000006.1:0-3365 GCA_965219175.1 Rubrobacteraceae bacterium | reverse complement strand
CGGCTACCGCGTGAAACATCGTGCCCCGTATCGCGGCACGCATCCGGCTAAACGACATTAGTCCTCTCCCTTTTGCCTCGCATCTCCCACGAACCCCGGCGACGGTAGTCCGCCGCCGGGATGTAAATAAAGCGTTACCTAGAGTGCGCCTTGCTCCCAGGGTCCCCAGATCGCGAAGGTCATGCCCTTGTTGCCAGGACCACCGACGCTCAAGTCACCCTGGATGTTCACGAACAGTGTTTCTCCGTCGGGGCTGAAGGTGGCGCCGGCGAACTCCCTATCGTTGGTGATGTTCTGGGCGAAGTCGAAGATCTTACCGTCCGGCGTGAGACCCCGGACGTAGTTGCCGTTGTCGCCGTCCTCGCAGATCACGATGCCGCCGCGCGGGCTCACGGTGACGTTGTCCGGCGCGTCGAGCATCTCGGCGCTCTTTGACTCGAAGATCATGATGAGCTGGCCTCCGGAGATCCCCCTGGGCCGATACTCCCAAACCTGGCCCAACTCGGCGTCGCCGCCGTTGGTGGAGTGGAAGAAGATGCTGCCGTCGCCGTACCAGCAACCTTCGAGCCTCGTGAAGATGGCGCCGCCTTTTGCCTGGCCCTGCTGAAACACGGCGAGAGCGTTTGTCTCGGCCTCCGGCGGGTCGGGGTTCTCTATGTCCACCCACTCGACGGGAAGGGGTTTATCCACCCGCTGGCCGTTGGTGGTGTTGTAGTTCGGGCGGGCTTTGACCTTCAGCATCTGCACGCGCCCGCCGGATGCCAGGTCTCCGGCCCTGTTCGGGATAAAGCGGTAGAGGCCGGCGGTGCTCCTGTCCTCGGTCATGTAAACGTAGCCGGTCTTGGGGTCGACGGCGGCAGCCTCGTGGACGAAGCGTCCCATCGCCTTGTGCGGCACGGCCTGCACCTCGTCTTCAGCCGATACCGGCACCTCGTAGATGTAGCCGTGGTCTTTGTTCCACCCTTGGGTCTGTCCGGCGGTGGTCTCCTCGCAAGTCATCCAGGTGTCCCACGGCGTGGGGCCTCCGGCGCAGTTCACAATGGTGCCGTTGAGGCTGACGAAGTCCTTCACGAGGTCTCTGTTTCCACCGGGACGTACTTCCAGGGAAGTCGTACCGCCGCCGCCTTTGGAGTCGTAGGCAGTGGAAGGGTCCCCGTTGACTGTGGCGTTGAGCGCGTTGTCGCGGTCCTCGTGGTTCCGGATCAAACGCACGTTGCCGTTCGGCAGCGCGAAGGCTGCCATCCCGTCATGACCTTTGGGCGTCGGGTTGCCGTCGGACATGGTAGACTCCTCGACCCCGAACATTACGTACTGGAACCCTGCCGGCAGCGCCAGCTCCGGTCCCGCGGGCGATAGCGGACCGTAGCCGCCGTCACCTTTGCCAGCCTTCTTGCGGCCCTTACTCGGCACGGCCATCGCGCCCCTGGCGACGAGCCCCTGCAGGGCGAGCATTCCTATTCCGGCCCCGGCGCCCGTTGCCAGAAACTCCCTGCGGGACATCCCCCGAGGATCCAGCCGGGATGTTTCTTCCTGATGGATCGTCTTTTCTCTGCCTACGCTCAACTCTTCTCCCTCGTTCGCTGTCTATCTTCCTCTTCGAGGGTAGCAACAAAACAAGAGCGTTTTGTTTCAACAGGGTAAACTCTACGTGAAACATAGGTTACACGTTTCCGTCCGTTTTACGGATCGGGAAGACCTGGAGAAGGATGTGAGATGTCCGACTCCCTGGACAGAGAAGCGAGAGGAGTGACCCCTTGACGGCTCGGTCGCCCCTCGCGTTTTCAGACAACCAAACCAACCATCGAAGTGAGATAAAGTCTCATTTAGAATATTAGAATAGTGTAGACCGGAGATCAGAGAGGAAGAGGAGCAATAGTCAGGATCGCGCACATCTCGGATACGCATTTGGGTTACTCCCGCTACGCGAAGCTCGACCCGGCCTCGAACCGCAACCAACGGGAGGTAGACGTTCAGGAGGCCTACAAGAGGGCGGTGGACGATGTTTTGGAGCGGGACGTGGACTTGATCATTCACTCGGGCGACGTGTTCGACTCGGTGCGGCCCGCCACTCACGTCATCATCGGCTTCTTGAAGCAGACTTTCCGGATCACACGAGAAGGCGTCCCCTACCTGGTCGCGGCCGGGAACCACGAGACGCCGCGCCTGCGCACCACGTCCGCCGCCCTTGAGTACGCTAACCTGGTGAACGCCCGCTCGGCCCACGGCTTCGAGCTTGACTATGAGTTGGTCGAGGTAGACGGCGTCGGCGTCGGGGTCACGCTGGCGCCGCACGGGGCCATCGCCGGGGTTGGGGCGGTGACGCCGGAGCGCGGCGCGGATATCAATGTGCTGGTGACGCACGGGATGGTGCCGGGGCTGGAGGCGAAGTCGCACGAGATGGGCGAGGCGAACCTCCACTCCGGGATGCTTGAGGGAGCCTTCGACTACATCGCCCTCGGCCACTACCACGAGTTCCACGAGCACAAACAGAACGCGTATTATGCCGGGGCGACGGAGCGGTTCGGGTTTGGGGAGGTTGACTCGAAGCCGGGGTTTGCGATCGTGGAGATCGGGAACGGTGAGATCTCCGTGGAGCACGTGCCTATCGAAACTCGCCCGATGGTGGACCTGCAGAAGGTCTCCGCCGCGGAGATGGACGCCGCGCAACTTACGGAGGCGATACGAAAGGAGACTTCCAACGTGGACCTGGACGACGCCATAGTCCGCCTCCGCGCCTATGACGTGCGTCGCGGGGTGGCGAGTGGCATTGATCGGGAACTCCTGCGAGACCTTCAACGGCGCTGCTTGAACTTTTCCCTGGAGATCCACACCGAGGAGGGCGCTGAGGCCGGGACCGGCGAACCGGCGACGGCCGTGTTTGGACCGCTGGGAGAAGAATTCGCGGTTTTCGTCGGGGCCAGGAAGGAGCGCGGGGATCTGGAAGCGAAGTTCGCGGACGAGTTCCTGGAGAAGGGGCGCGAGTATCTGGCGCGGGCGGCGAGCGAGGGGCCGGAGAAGGCGTGAACCTGCAGCGACTCTACATCCAGAACTACAAACAGTTCCGGGAGCCGGTCGAGTTGCTACCGCCGGAAGGGGCGATCGGGGTCGTCGGGAGCAACGGGGCGGGCAAATCCACCCTGTTCGAGAGCATCCTGTGGGCGTTCTTCGGGTCAAGGGGTGGCGGGCCGCGCTTCGCCAACGAGTCCATCCCGTGGAGCGGGGGCTCGACTAAGGACCCGTCGGTCGTCGAGGTGACCCTGGCTACCGGCGGCGGCTCCTACACCGTGCGACGACAACTCAAGAGCGGCTCCACGAGCGCCGAAGCCCTGGACGAGAGCGGCCGCTCTATCGTGAGCGGTTCGGCT
>CBDCNI010000005.1:0-63727 GCA_965219175.1 Rubrobacteraceae bacterium | reverse complement strand
GTCCGGGCTTGTAGCATCTTATAGGTGACAAGGTTTGTGTTGTGAGAATAGGACTATGGTGTCCGCAGCGGGCATCGCCGGTAGATCTGACCCAGGTTTGTGATGGCTTCGTGCCTTAACTAGGATCAGTCGATCGACGCGGCGGCCCGCGCGGTGCCACGGTCGGGGCCGTGCGTGACTTCATAGGAGCACGCCTCCTCCAGGAGGGCTCATCACAGCATTGTCCGCCGTCCTGACGACCACCGAAGGCGCATGGCTGTGTAAAGTGGTGAGGAAGGAGGAACATGGAGTCGGATATGCTAGTCATCGTCGGGGTGGACACCCACGCGGACTTCCACGTCGGCGTAGCGCTAGATGAGAGGGGCGGACGTCTGGGAGAGCTGACCCTGGCAAACGACGAAGGAGGCTACCGACGGCTGCTGAGATGGGCCAACGGCCTCGGCGAATTGGCCTGCGTGGGAGCCGAGGGAACGGGAAGCTATGGCGCGGGGCTCTCACGGTTCCTGCGGGCCGAGGGCGTCCGGGTACTGGAGGTCAACCGAGTTAGCCGCCAGCACCGCCGCAGGCATGGCAAGCACGACGCCGCAGACGCCGAGGCCGCCGCGCGAGCGGTCCTCTCCGGAGAGGCGACGGGCGAACCGAAAGCCGCCGACGGGCATGTGGAGATGCTTCGTGCTCTGAAGATCGCTCGCCGCTCGGCGGTGAAGGCGAAGACCCAGGCCGCCAACCAGCTCCACGCCCTGGTGAGTACAGCCCCTGAGCGGCTCAGGGCAGAGCTTCGCGCACTTCCCGTTGCAAAGCTGGCGCGCAAGGCTTCACGCTTCCGGTGCGAGGCGTGGCCAGCTGATCCCACGGCGGCGACGAAGTTCGCCCTGCGTTCGGTAGCCCGCCGCTATGGGCGGCTTTCGGAAGAGATCGCCGAGCTCGAAAGGCAGATCGAACGCCTCGTACACGAGGCTTCCCCGGACTTCGTAGCGCTCGATGGCGTGGGGTCCGACACCGCTGCTACACTCCTGATCGTCGCAGGAGACAACCCCGAGCGTCTGCGTAGTGAAGCCGCCTTCGCCCACCTGTGCGGCACCGCACCCATCCCCGCCTCCTCGGGTAAGGTCGTCCGCCACCGCCTCAACCCCCACGGCAACCGCGAAGCCAACCGGGCTCTGTACATGCTTGCGCTCAACCGCATAAGGCGCGATCCTCGTACCCAGGCCTACGTCGCTAGGCGTACCACGGAGGGCAAGAGCAAGAGGGAGATCGTACGCTGCCTCAAGCGGTACATCGCGCGAGAAGTCTATCGGGCGCTAATCGCCTCGGCGCACGACTCACGGACCGCGGCCAGGAGCGCCTCGTAGCGTAACAGGCTCTGGGTGAGAGCCTTGGCGTCTCGCCCCGGACATCCGAGCAACTCGGAGGCCGTCTCCCCGAAACCCTCCGGCCTCACGGCGAAGGAGTCCACGGCACGTACCGAGCCCTTCTCGTTGAGGAGGTAGCGGTCATTGGCGGCGAACAGCGCCTGCGTCATGCAAGCCACCCCCCGAAACAGGCACCCGGACACGTAAGAAGCCTCGCCCCTGGCCGCCGACTTGCGGGCCGTCTCCAAGGAGAAGCCGGCTTCCCACAGGTACCCTTCAATGATCGCGCACTTGAGCTTCGGCGGGTAGGTCGCGACCGCCGACTTCATCTCCCCGAGCAGCCCTTCGGGGTCGTGGAGTGCGCGGCAGTGGTGGACCTCCCCGAGGTAGATGTGCTCGTTGAAGCCGTGGGGGTGGCCCGGCTGGTAGTGGCAGGCGGTCTCTCCGCTCGCGCACCGCCCGATCACGGTGGCCACCTTGTCCGCGTCGCGGTAGAGCCAGTCCACCGGCCGACCCCCGACCCGCAGCCAGCCCCCGCCGTTGATCCACGGGCCCCACTCACCGATCTCGGTGACCAGGTCTGGGAGGCGGCGGTCGTCGAGCTCTTGGGCGAGCCTACGCAAATCCTCGACTAGTGGAGGATCGTCTGAGCGGTAGTAGAGGCCCAGGTCGACGTCCGAGTCCGGGTGCGCCTCCCCGCGCGCCCACGAACCACCGAGCGCGACGGCGACCACCCCAGGCACCTCCCCCATCTTTTCTGCCATCTCCTGCACCAAGCGAACCGTAGGATCCATTCCCTCGCCCCTGGGTCTCCTCCTCGGGTATTGCCATCACCACCTATCCTAACCCACCCTGACCGACACGGTCCTTTCGCCGACCGGCTTCGGGACTTGACGCAGATAGGAGCATCCTAGTTTGGTACGGTGATTATCCTTTACTCTTGGCACAGTACAAACTGTTGATAGGCTATGAGGCATATCATGAGGTACGCATCAAGGCTACTCTTGGACCATAGTGACAAGACGAAGAGATATATTAGGTCAAGAGGAGCTTGGAACTTCTTTCGGCTGCAGCATAGATTCAACAGGAGACGAGGATGAGCTTAGAAATCGAATTAACACGGGCACATGAGCGCGTTAGAAATATAGAGCTTGAGTTGGAGCGCGTTAAGTCGAGACTGGAGGCGGAAAAGCAGCCGCGTCGGGTACTGGAAAGCTTCCATAAGATATATTATGAAAATCCGTGGCGCACTTGGTTCAGAACCAATTGGCTCGGCGTGCCCGTGTTCAAGTGCCCGCTAGATCTGTGGGTATATCAAGAGATCGTCCACGAGCGAAGCCCAGACGTGATCGTGGAAACCGGAACTGCCTTTGGCGGTAGCGCTCTTTATTTGGCAACAGTTCTCGATACTATCGGCAAAGGAGGTGTGACATCTATAGATATCGCTGAGAGCTTCGACGGTAAACCACGCCCTCAGCATGAGCGAATCACCTACCTGAAGGGCTCCTCCACAAACCCAGAAATCTTGAAGAAAGTAAGACAAATGATACCCGAGGACGGAGAGGTGTTGGTCATACTCGACTCGGATCACTCAGCACCGCACGTGTTAGCCGAACTCAAAGCGTACGCTCCGCTGATAAGGCCCGGCGGATACTTGGTGGTCGAAGACACTAACATCAACGGGCACCCCGTATTGCCCGAGCACGGGCCAGGACCAATGGAGGCGCTGAAGGAGTTTTTCCAGAGCCTCGAGAGCGAGGGTTTCCAGCACGACTCATCACGAGAAAAGTATTACTTAACCTTCAACCCAATGGGTTACCTGCAGAAGAACGTATAGCAGCACATCAGGAATCGAAACCGTCCGCAGCTGAGAGGCTACAGATAGCAGTAAACGAAGGCCGGCGTCATGTAACAAGCGAACTTGCAGAACAGCAAACTGAATGGTTGGGCCGTGCCAGACCCAAGCACAAGGCAGGACAGATCTGCAGACGGACGGCATGGTGAGCCTCTTCGATGCAGAGTCAGCCAAGCACCGGAGGCTCCCACCAGCCAAGACGAGGCTCACTGACGGTCGTGATGGGGTATGACCGACAAAGCTACCGGACTCGGGGCCGAGGGTGGTCAATCCTTGAGCGATGAACTGATCAGTTTTTGAGCGTTGTGTCCAATCCGGCCACTAGACCAATTTGACCTGCAAAAGCTTCGTTTCTCGACCGTAAGGCTACTTTTTGCGGATGTCAGCTAAGTTTTGTTAAGCAGCAATTCAAAGCGCGGAAATCCCTCTGAACTTCCGCTAATGCTTCGCGGAATGGCCCGTACCAATGTCTTCTAAGCCAATAACCGAGCTACTGGCCTATTTTCGCGTGTATGTCGGCTGCCCCCCAGTTTCCGGCTCGGGCCTCTTTCCCGGAAACTCAATTCTTGCTGCCCGTTTCGGCCGCCGTTAACCCCTTCCTTTCACCTATCTACCCGGTGCCGGTGGGTTCTGCCCCGAGGAGGCGGAGGCGGCCTCATCCTGGTGCCGGGTCGGTAAGCTATGCGCAGAATGACGCGGGTCCCGAGCCTGCTCATAACCTCCGCTATCCTCTGGCGTGGTAGGTACGGTCCTCTCATCCGTTGACCATGCTCCCATAATCGGTGTGGTTCACGTTCCCCGGCATCCACCGGAGCGTAGGGGGTCCGTCGCCACGGCGCATCCTCTACCGGTCAAGCGTCCAGGACACTTCATCGAGGATGGTGCTCCCTTGGGTCGGTCATGGAGTACCCGGCCTGCCGTGACGGCGGCGGATCGCCAACGATCGCGGATCGCCTCGCACGGCTTCGGGGACCATATTTACCTGAAGGACGCGAGGAAGTCCTCCACGGCGACCGGGGTGACGTCCATCGGGATGGACGGAGGAATGGGCGGGTCCACGACGACGTACCCCGCAGTCCCGAGCGTCCCCTCGATGTGGTGGTATTCGCCCTTCCCTCGAGCCTCTTCGGGATCGAACTGCGCCATCCAGCCGCCCGTGTCTCCGAGCCCGGAGTCTTCAAGGAAATCCCGTGCCCTCGCCAGCGAGGTGAAGAGCACTATGGCTTTCTGGTTCTCGAGCTCGGGCCGCCCCAGCATCGCGCCCACGTTGAAGGCCACCGCTCCCTCGGGCTCTTGTTCACGTCCCGAGCTTTTCCGACCAGGCGACAGGACGATGGTGTACTTTGGCATCTTCTTGAACCTCCTCGATTCTCCAACTATTCTTTAACGGTCATACTCCGGCTCCGGGTCTTCCCTCTTCCAGTCGTTCTCCGACATCTCCCGCTCCGGCTTTCGCTCGGGAGATCTATCCCTCTCCTCGCCGGGCTCCCGATCTCGGGCGGGCTCTCGCTCCCGTTCACGCTCTCGGCGACGCTCCACGAAACGCTCGCGCTCCTGAACGCGCTCGTGGGTCTTCTCCTTGAGTCTCTCCAGCTCCTCCTTCCCAAACTTGTCTCGGGCCACGGCAAGGTGCAAGTGGGGGTGGTCGGTGTCCCGGTGGACGCCGGCGAACCAGGGTGCCTCCCGGCCTTTCCTGTCGAGCGTCCAGGGGCGCACGAGCTTCTTGAGATCATCGTCGCGGAACTCTCGTCCCTCCTCGGGACTGAGAACCACGTGGACGTAGGAGCTGCGCCTGCCGCTCTCGGACCTCTCCTTGGCCGCTTCGAGAAACCGCTCGCGGTCGCCGAAGGTGGGCGCTTCGTGGTAGAAGTCGCGCCCGCCCCTCTCCTCGCGCCTGTTCTCGATGTACCTCACGAGCCTCATGGCGCTGCGGCCCCTGCTCTTCGGACCGCAGTAACTGGCTCCGCAGATAACACCGCCCAAGATCAAGAGGCTCTCAGGTAAGATCCACGCCGCAGCCGCGACATTCCCGAGTTCCGGCGGGGTTGATGGCCGAACAGAGTGGGCACTCGCGCCGTCCGTCGGGGTTGTCGCCTCCGGCGTTCTCCTCGCCCTCGGAGAAGTCCTCGGCTACCGGATTTGGGTCAGGAACGCTCCGTGGGCCGGCTTCGATCTCCTCTCGCCAGCCCACGAGCGGCACGGTCTCCTGTCCCGGCGAAACGGCGGCAGGGGAAGCTATCTCCCCGGTTCTTATCCCCTCGGAGACGAGCGCTTTGAATCTGCTCGAAACCCATACGCTCTCCCACAGCTCCTCCTCGCCGGCGGCCAAGCGTTCCATGAGTTCGATGAGCTGGCCTTCTGGCACCCCGAAGTAGGATAGGCCCTGGTACTCGGGATCCCGGGGGATGACTTTGTGCGCGGAGCGTTCGAAGTCGGGCATCTTCACCACTTCCCTGAGCCGTCCAAGGGACCTGGAGCGTATGAAGAATTCACCCCAGGAGAAGTCCTGGAAGTGATGGGCGAGCAGCCGCTCGCGGGGAATGCTCTCGATGCGCCGCGGCGCCCGGTCATCTCTACCGCTCCAAACGCTAGGCTCGGGCCTGGGCGGCTCGTAGTTGATGCGGGTCCTGCCGCTCATGGTGGAGGCATATCGGCAGGTCTCTTCATCATCGGATTGCCCAAAGACCTTTATGTGGGCGTTGTTTTCCGATGAGTGTGCCTTTGGCTTGCCCAGGGCGTCCTCGAGCTGACTGACGTCCTGGCTTACTATCGCGGTGTAAGTCCGGTAGCCACGGCCCACCGAGAGATAGCTCATTAGCTTCGGGATACGAAGGAAAGAGGTGGCCTCGTCGAGGTAGGCGTAGGTGCCTCTTCCCCTGTGCTTTCCCGCGGCACGCTTGCCGGCGTTGAGAGCCAGTGAGTAGAGCACGTCGACTAGCGCGCTCACCAGTGGCAGAAGTTCACCGCCTTGTTCGACGTCGATGCAGATGATGGCGGCGTAGGGTTTCTCCTTGCCGGCGAAGTTCACCTGTTTGGTTCCCTCGTCCGGGCGAAACACCCTGCCAACAAGCGGGTCTTCCAGGAGCGAGAGCGGACCCGTTACCGTGGAGAGAATGGCGGATCTCTCGCGCTCGTGTATCTGGGCGTAAGCTCGTCTGAGGTCGGGGTTCTGCCTGGCCGCAGCCTCCAGCACCTCGGCGTCACGCAGCAACTCGTATACTTCCCAGAGGCTCCGGTAACCGGTGACCTTGCATGCGGCGAGGAAGAGCTGGCGGGATTTCGTGTTGAAGTGTCCCTCGGTACCATCAGCGTGCGGGTAGAGCGCGAGCGCCGCGGTGCGGGCCAATGCCGGGGTCGCGACCACGTTGATGGCGGCGCTCACCGGATGCTCGGATAGAAAGGTGTAGACCGCGTATCTCCACCCATACTTGTTGAAAAGGGGGTGCAGGACCTCCAACAGCTCGGCCTTGGCGTCTAACAGGATCAGGTGCCTCAACCGCATCCCTTTTGACCAGTGGATGACGTGGTAAGCCAGGGCCCACATGAGTAGGGCCGCTCCCTTGCCCAATCCGGAGGTGGCGCAGATCAGGGCATGGACCCCGGCGTAGAGGCGTCCGAAGAAGGGCCAGTAGATGAGGAAGGGGACCCTGATCCTCTTGGCCCGTTTTATAGCCATAACCGGCATCAGCACCCTGCGGGTCGGCACCAGCCTCCTGTCGGGATCTCGTCTGGGACTGTTCCTGGCAGAGATGACCAGAAAGATCAGGGCCAGGGCGGCCAGCACCGGGATCAGCACCTCCGGCCTACTGAGTTGTGCTTCGAGGGCCGAGGTCATCGGCTTGCTCAGGTTGTGTATTCTCTCAAGTACGTTTTGTATGTCTTTCATCAAAATATGCTCCTCTCTAGTGTTGCTCGTCACTACCGCCGGCGCATGGCCTCGACCGCGTGGTGCCTGACGTCCTCGCGGTCCAGACGCTCCACCGCCGGGATCGTTCGTTTCAGGATCTCGTAGACCATCTCCGAGGAGATACGGGCCTCCACCACCCTCGGGACGATCCTCTTCTCCGTGTCCTCATCCATCTCCGCGCTTAACCTATTCGCCTCTCCTTCCATTACTTCCCGTAGTTCCTCGATCATCTCCTCGAGCCTCCCCAGGCGCTCCAGTACGGGGCTTCTGACCTCCAGGTCTTCTAGCTCGACCAGCTCCAGGTACTTCTCAACCACCTCCTCGAACATCCGCCCCCGGCTTATGCCACGCCCGACCCGGACGAGCTCCAAGCCTTCGTGGAGGTCCTCCCTGATGGTGATCGTCACGCGCGGATTGCCCATACCTGCGCCCCTTTCTTCATGTTGCTCTCAGATTCGCATCGGATTTCGAGGCCCGAAGCCCCGCGCGCGCATTTCCGCATCGCGCCAAAATATCGTGGTTTGCGGGAAATTCCCGCCGCGCGGGAGCGAAAGCGAGCGCGTATTAACTTGCCGTCACAGGACGACGGGGTTCCCGGAGCCGGAGGCGAAGCCAAAGGCGTAGGGATCTGCGGCGTCCTGTGGACCCTCACCGGGTGTCGAAAGCGTTGGAGTCTGCAGCGGAGCCGGGGGCTCCATTGGGAAACGAAGTCCGCGCACGGTTCCACCAGTATGAGCAGATTTCCGGCAGGCCATACCGGCTGATGATTGGGTGCTGGATAATGCAGTCGCCAACGGCTAAGATCAGGTACGCGCAAGGGGATAACCTCCCTTTGTCTTGAGCCGGTGCGGTCCGCTCTAGTTTGGCGACCTGACGGACCGTCCGGCTTGTTTTACAGTGTTAGGTTTACCAAAATCTTCTTTCCTTTTGCTTGATGCGTCTTTTCAACTCTATGGCAGTGCTGTTTCCGTACATTCCGACGCTACCTGCTCATTCTCAGACGTTCGCTCCGGCAGGCGAGGGCCTTCGATACGAGCAGGCACCCGAGGAGCGTCCAAGTAAGTCCAGGAATGACCAAGGGGGCGTAGAATAGGGAAGTCTGCAGCTCGAATAACGCCATTCCCGGCCACTCGAAGATGACCTGTGACCTTGTCAACACCAGATCAGTTTGAAGGTCTATGAGAAGCATGGAAAGCGAATGCACGCAGCGCTCGAAAAGCGGGCTCTGGACGAAACCAACGCCCAAGAGCATAGGCCACCATCGTCTCAGCTTTGTCGAACGACAGGCTGCGATTGCCAGAAGTACCGCACCCAAGGCGAGAGCCCAAGTCTTCATGAGAAGAACGTTGACCGCGAAGTTGTCTACATCTTCTACTGACTTAAGCCCAAATGAAGTGTCAGAGTAATAGACGGGATCGAAAGCCCAGTCGTAGAGGCCCAAGAAAAGAGTCAAAAGCGCAGAGGAAGCTACCAAGTAAATCCCAAAGAGAGCCAGTGCAGACCGCCGTTCTAAGAACACGTAGATGCCCGCGCAACCAGCCGCCATGAGGAGAGCGGCAATCACGGGCTCCCCGAGTATACCCAACGATATGTGTGTGGGAAGGTCTAGGTAGGTTGGGAACAACTTCATGGAAGAGTATGCGGCAATACCGTCAGCAAGGTGTCCCAAGCCAACGACCATAGTAGCCAGACCGCCGAAGACGACGAGTCGATTTCCGGAAGAAGTGAAAGAGAGAACCTGGCCTGCGCGCTGCTCCGCTGCAATGCGAATGAACTCCCATACGGTATGAACAAACAGATGTAGTGATGATTGGAAGCCTTCCTCGCTACCTATCTCCCGGTACATGTCCCGGTAATGCACAAGTAAAGAAGATCGGAAGCGTGCCCGGTGGCGCTTGGTAAGCGTAAAAACCATCATCAGAAAGATCCACTCCAAAGGCGCGCGTGCCTTACTCCTATCCGAACCGCTCATGCTTCCCTCGGAGCTTTTCGCCAGCGCCTGGTTCTGCGGGCCGGTTCGATGAAAAAGCTTTGCACGAAGTCGAGCTGGGCCTCCAGTACCTTTTCCCCTAAGTCTGTTACATGATAGTAGCGTCGTCGCGCGTCATCCAATTCTGGGTCCGGACGTTCGTCGACCTCTTGGATCAAACCATCATCTTCCAACCGACCCATGGTCCCGTATAAGCTGCTCGGCCCGAGCACCATCTTGCCTTGAGAGCGCATTCTCACCCGCTTCATAATTTCGTAACCGTGTAGCTCTTCTTCCCCCAACACGGTCAGGACCGCGAACGCGGGAGGTTTCAGCGGTACAAGATCCTTCGCATCACGACCAAACTTTTCGCCTTTTGTACCCACTGTCATTCGACCTTCTGTTCCAATTTTGTATGTATCATTTTTGAAATAGTGCCGTAAAACTTTCCGCCTGTCAAGACACCACCTCTGAGAGTAAGCCCTTCATCACCAGAATGACCAGGCGTGCGCCGCGCTAAGGCAAAAAAGCAATACAGTTGATCATTTGCATAATGCAAATTTGTTTTTCTCATGCCCCCTCGGACTGCCGCCCTACCAGCCTCGTGGGAGATCCCCCGCTTCTCGCCTATCTCCCTAAGAGAGACGCGCGGCGGACACCTGCGGGCCGCCGCGCGTCTCTTCCCGGTCTCGCCGGCGGCGCTCGTCGTCGGAGACGATGGTCCGACCTCCGCCTCGCGCCGTTAGCTCCGCTAAAGCCTGCCGACGGGCGCGTTCGCTGGTTCGTCGGCAGGCGCATCCAGCACTGCCCCGAAGGCATGATGCGCCACCCACTCAACGACCGGCACGCACACGGCGTCCCCGAAGGCGGTTCTCAGGTCGGATTCCGGGAAGGCGTCGAGTTCATCCTGATACTCGCAGCCCTGGAGACTCGCGTACTCACGCGGCGTCATCCTGCGGATCCGCACCTCCCCGTCCTCGGCGACTATAACCAGCTGCGTGCTGGAGCCGCCCCTCGCCGTCCGGAGGCACCCGGCCACGCCGTCGCTGCGGACCTCGTAGACGCTCCTGCCGTTCCTCCGACGTCTGTAGGCCGTGGCCGCCCGCTTCTCTCCCGCCTCGGCCATCTCCCTAACCCTAGCGCGGTGCAGCGGTCCCATCTCCGATAAGGCGCGCTCCACGCGCTCCGGCGGCCACCATGGACCGGCGTCCCACTCCACCACATCCGCGAAGTCACGCTCGCGACGCGGCGGCTCTGGGAACGCCAGTAGCCCCCACGAGATCCCGACATCCTCGACAGGCGCGTCGTCCAGGAGCCTCTCCTGAGCGGCATCGAAAAGTCTCTCCAGCATCATCTTTCTGACGAGCTTGGGACGCACGCCGCCGGCGTTGACGGCGCTCGCCCACTGCTGGGGCGAGGCTTCCCCCGGGAGCGTCATCGCGTCCCCGGCGACATCCTCCCGCAGCGCGAGCACGAAAATCCTCGGCCTGCTCTGGGGCGTGAACCGCTCCGCAGTGACCTGGGCGACATCCAGCCTGTAGCCTAGTTCGCTCAGGACCCGCAAGGCGACGCGGAAGTCCTCGCCCCCGTTGGAGGTAAGAAACCCGACCACGTTCTCTATCATCACCGCGCGAGGCAGGTCTCCGGAGTTCCGCAGACCCTTCAGAACCTCCACGAAAGCCCAAAACGCGCCGGAGTGGTCGCCGGCCAGACCCCCGCGCTTGCCCGCCAGCGAGAGGTCTATGCAGGGAAACGAGGAAGCCGCCAGATCCACGGGACGCGGCAGCTCATCCGGATCCACGTCGAAGAGGTCGCGCCCGTCGAGCTCGGCGCTGGCCTCCCCTGGGAAGCGCGCCCGGTAGATGGCTCGCTTCTTCGGGTCGAAGTCGTTGGCGTAGACGCACTCCCAGCCCAGAGGCTCCAGCGCCTCCCGAACCAGCCCTATCCCTGCAAACAGCTCGTAGAACTTCGGCAAATCTACCCGACCTCCCCTGCTTCATTGGTGCTTATAACCCGTGGACCCATAAGCGTAAATTGTCTACTTTTCTTGGTAGATGGCAACCCCTGGAAACGATACGGTCGGCGAGAAGCGGCCCGAAGCAAGCTCCGCGAAGGATCCCGAGGTTCTCGCGTCCTTCGGACGCCGCATCCGGAAGCTTCGCAAAGAGCGCGGCTTCTCCCAAGAGAGGTTCGCCGCGGCGAGCGGTCTCGACCGGAGCTACTACGGCGGCGTCGAGCGCGGCGAGAGGAACGTGAGCCTGGAGAATATCGCGGCCATCGCCCGCGCCCTCGACGCGCCCATCCGGGAGCTTTTCCCCTCGGAAGACGCGCGGGACTAGGAGAGTCGACGGCTTGGACTGCCAACTCGAGGAAGCGTTCGGGTACTATGAGGAGCACATCCTCGCTCCGCTGCAGGCGAAGAGGCCGATTTACGAGGAGCGCAACATCCCCATGGAGGGCGTGGTCTCCTTCCGCGACTGGGAGATCATGGCCGCCATTCTGGTCGACGATCGCGGCAGCGCCCTGCGCTCCGGCGCGGACCTCCAGCATCACGAGGTCAAGAGCGCGAAGGAGGGCGGCAGCTTCGAGTACCAGTACCACCGCTCTCACGGCGTCGAGAAGCTCGACCACGACCTGACGATAGAGCACCTCTACGTCGTATACCGCAGCGGCTACCTCGACGTGGACGTCTACGCTCTCAGCGCCGGGCAGTTCGCGGAGGTCGGCGAGAAGTGGCGGGAGCCGCTCCTGGAGAACTACCGCACGGAGGCTCGCCAACGCTTCCGCAGGAGCATGCCGCGCCGCAAGGTTCTGCGGGAAGGCCGGACGGTGATGCGGATCAGGGACGGGAAGCTCCAGTAGGAGAGGTTGCCGCCCGGTCGAGCTCGTCGCGTAGACGCTCCCGCATCGCCGCCTCGTCGCGAGGCATCTCGCACTCCCAGAGGACGACCGTCCTCCACCCCGCTTCTTCAAGAGCCTCGACGGCCTCCCGGTCGCGGACGACGTTGCGCGAGAGCTTGCGCTCCCAGTACTCGCGGTTGTTCTCCGGCACGGTCGCCTTGCGGCAGCCTGGGTGCTGGTGCCAAAAGCAGCCGTTCACGAACAACGCCGTCCGGTGCCTCGGCAGTACGACGTCCGGCTTGCCGGGCAAGTCCTTCCGGTGAAGCCTGAAGCGGTAGCCCATAGCGTGCAGCGCCTTTCTCAACCGAATCTCCGGCTTGGTGTCCTTCGAGCGGACGCGGCTCATCACCGCGCTGCGCCGCTCGGCGCTCAGTCCATCTTTGCCGACGGGCTCGCGTCGTCGCCCCATGCGACCTCCCCTACTTCACCGGACGTCCGCCGCGCAATTCCTCGGCCCGCTCAGGAAACGAGCCGCCGCGCTCGGCCTCCAGCATCTCCACCTCAGCCGTTAGCGCCCGCTCGGCGAGCCGCGCCAGGGTGAGCCCTGGAGTCCAGTAGACGGCGTTCTTCGCCCGGTCGGAGAGTTCCGCGGGGACATGCACTGTCAGGCGCTCTTTCCGGCCCATCCGCCGCTCCTGGGGCGCCTTCGGGATCCGGGCACCCTCGACCGGAATACCGTCCCCCGAGGAGGCGTCGCTCCGGGAAGCCCGGCTCCGGCCTTCGCCATCGCCGCCTCGCGGCACGACCGCATCCAGCGGGCTCGCCCCTATCGTGCTTTTTCTACGCCCGGCCATCGACGGCCACCTCCTTCGTCTCCTGATGGATAACGTCCCGCGCCAGCGCCCGGTAGTCCTCCGCGCCCGCGCTGGCGGGCTCGTACACGGTTATCGGCTCGCCAAACGATGGAGCCTCCGCCAGCCGCACATTCTCCCGGACGACCGTCGGGTACACGAGGTCCCTGAAACGCTCCCGGAGCTGGCCGACCACCTCCCTGGAGTGGCGCGTCCTGGCGTCTACCCGGCACGGCAGGATTCCGGTCACCTCCAACTCCGGGTTGAGGCGCTCGCGGACCAGCTCCACCGTCTTCAGAAGCTGCGCCAGCCCCGAGAGCGCCATAACATGCGCCTCCACCGGCACGAGGACCTCCCGGCAAGCCACCAGGGCGTTGACCGTGAGGATCCCTAGCTGCGGCGGACAGTCTAGTAGCACGTAGTCGTATCCGGAGACCTCCGCCAGCTTGCGCTGAAGCACTGTCTCCGCCCCCACCTCGGACGCCAGAGCCCTCTCAGCGCCCACTAACCACGACGACGACGGAACGATGTCCACGCCCTCGACCGGCGTCCGGTGCAAAACACCGGAAACGTTCCCGTTTTCCACCAATATGCTGAATACGCCCTTTCCGACGTCCGCTCCATCGGCCAAGGCCGCGCCGAGCATCCAGTCAGTGGCTGAGTGCTGAGGGTCGAGGTCTACAACCAGTACGCGCCGATCTGCCTCCGCGAGCGCAGCCGCGAGGTTCACGGCGGTCGAGGTCTTCGCCGTACCACCCTTCTGATTGACCACCGCTATGGTTCGCACACGCACCTCCCGATATGATCGTCCGCCTAGCTCGCTGGGAGGAAGTATAGCGGAAACGGTGTAATGGTGTAAAACGTTCCCGTTTACGCCGTTGGCGGGATTTATGTGCGGATAGTGCTGTCGAGGGTCCATCTCCTGGAGAGGCTCCCCGAGGCCGGGACGCGCCAACGTCGCGGCACTGTGAGTCCGGTGGCGGGGAGAGGGCGTATCAAGCGGTCTTGAAGTACGGCGCCAGATTCGGAAGCACCATGATGCGGATGTACTCGTGCATCTGCTCTAGCGCCTCCGTCGCCGGACCTAGTGACACATACCGCTTACCGAAGTCTATGGACAAGGGAGCTCTATATTCGACGTCGAGATCGGGTACTTCTCGCCTCAGCTTGAAGCTCATCAGTTCGCCGCCGTGAACGAGCGCGCCAGCCACGAGGTTTAAGTCCGTAACTATATCGTCGTCGCGCTCGAAGGGAACGAACGTACCATCTTCCAATCGCCGTCCGACGCTCGCCTCCTCTATAGTGTCTGAGTCGCTGTAGATGACACTGAGCTGTCTGTGCCGGTCTATATTCGCGTACTCGTTGAGTTGCGCGAGCGGGGCGCTTTCTGGGTCGTAGCCGTGCGTTATGTAGGGCTGCAGCGAACCTATGACGAGTTGGGCTCTTCCAGGAAGATGCTTTATGTCCCTTTTTCTGCGTCTCTCGAATACTTCACGCGCCGTACAGATCGGGAAGGCTGTGTGGCCCGGCTCCCGTCCCAACTCCTGTCTCGCCAAAGCCCAGACGACATGCTCGAGGCTCATCCGCATGTTCTGCAGGCAATCACCGATTATCGCGGGCAGTTCCGCAGGAGGCTCGTGAGCGAAGTAGCTTCGTAGTACGTACTCACGTTCTTCGCCGCCGCGCTCCAAACGCGACACGTAAGGGTCCTTTTCGTGGTAGGCATTGATGGCGGCCGCCAACCCTTCAATATGCCGCCAAGCCCTATCTAGTTTGAGCTGCGCACCCTCCGGGATTTCCGAGATCACAGCATCGGCCTTTCCCTAGTTGCTGATTCAAGAAGACAGAGCCCGAGTATTACCGGGACCAAGGCGGTATTGCCGAGTGACAGCGGCGAGGCGCAACGCGGGCCGCTAAACGTCTCCAGAGAGCAGGGAGGATGGCTGAGGCTACTTCTCGACGTCGTCATCCTCGGTGTCCTGAGCGTCCTTGTAGAGTCCGAGGATCTCCCTGACTATCTGAAGACCCACCAGCACCATCATCATTATCGCGACTTTGGTATCCATACGCCCTCAAGAGGGACGCATTGGAGGACTTTCTAGCCACCGGACGAAAAATCAAGCTTCGCCTTCCACCGCTGGGCCTTGCGCTGGAATCTTTGCACCTCGGACCAGCCGATAGCGTGCGCGATGGCCGCGAGGTCGAATCCGGCTATGATCATGCCGACCACCATCTTGTCCTGCTCCGTTCCCTCGACGTACAGCCTCTCGAGAACCAGGCCCCGGTCATCCGGCACGGGTACCACAATGTCCGCCGGGTCACCCGACCGCTCCATCATGAGCTCAAGAATGTTGTCGGGCTGCCGGGTAGGCGGAGGAAGCTCAACTCTTTTCTTCATGTCGGGATCCCGCCTTGTCCACCAGACCCGGTCAGGCCTCTCCTTGTCGCGTCGGACGCGCTTCGCATTCCTGTAGATCGCGGTGCGGAGGTACTTGATAGCACCCTCGTCATCTATCATAAGCCACTTCACGGGCCTCGGTATAGTCCGTTCAAACGTCCACCTCAGCACCAGCCACAAAGCCTCGCGTGTGTCCTCGTCCGGCTCGATGCACAGGTAGTCGAGGAGGAACTCGTCCGCGACCCAAGGATGGTTCATGCAGAACCCATCGTAGGCCTCGAGGGCGGCGAAGCCGGTCTTCGTGCGCGGTCGCCGCGCCTCTCGAATAAGCGCTGCTTTCCGGAGCGCCTCTAAGTCGATGCGGCCGATGGCATCGAGCAGGCCAGAGGCCCGTCGGACGGCGTCGAAGGCTCTCAGGGCGGGAAAGGCTCCTCGCGGGAAGCCCGCGCCCGAAACGCCGAAGAAGCCGAGCTCCCGCAGCGGTCCGAACAGCCAACTGGTCTTGGAGAGGGTAATGACATCCCGCCACGCACCCGCCGCGTCCGCTCCGAGCAGCCCCGGCGACCGGACGGAGGCCCCGGACAAGACATCTTTCGGCAAGCCCGAGAGAAGGCCGCTCCAGCCGCCGGACTTCCAGGCGGAGGCGAAGAGATCGCCGGCCTGCGTCCCGGAGCCAAGAAACGAAGCTGCGCTCCGCGCCGCCGACAAATCGTAGCCGGCCCCGAGCGTCGTCCGCGGGATGCCCAGGGCCGCCGACTTTGGAATCGCGCACGCGAGGTCTGATACCTTGCCTGCGGAGTACTGCGGGTAGGCTCCCTTCGCCTGGCCGAGCAGGGCATCGAGCGCCGGATATGCGCGGGATGCCTTCCCGAGCTCAGGAGCTTGAACCACGGATGGAAGAGGGAACTTACCGATCCCCGCGGCGTCCTTGAGGCGGTCCCCCGCGATGCCCTTCAAGCCGGTCCCCGCAGCATCCCTTACGAGGCTGCCCGGTAGACTTACACCCGACTTGCCGAGCGCGACGCTGGAGTTCGTCTTCCTAACGGCGGAGATCGTGGACCACGCGCTTCCAGCACCCATACCGGCGATGCCCTCCATACGGACATCGGCGACGAGCTTTGGGAGACCCGCTCCCGCCTTCGGGGTTCCAGCGGCGCGCGCCGCCGCGCCAATACCGCCGACCCTATCCAGAGCGCACAGGGCGCTCTGCGCGGAGCCGATGGTCCTGAGCATGGACCGGGAGAGACCGAGACCCGCTAATCCGCTTATGCCGCTAAAATCGCGTTTCATCTGTGCTGTACCTCCACTGAATAATTCTACTGTCACTTTCTAAAGGGGCCATCCCCGAAGGTTTCTAGCCACGCGCCGGAGATTTTTTCGAGAAACTTGCGAATTCCGGACCATCCAAGCCTGAAGCGGCCTCCTTAGAGCGCTATACGATGCTGTATCAGCCTCCCGGAGGCTTCGGACGCCAGCAGTACCCAGGGACGACACGGCGGAGGGCTCGAGAGCAGACACTCCTGGGGATAGGCTAGGATGAGGTTATGGCGAAGACGGTTTACATCCTCGGTGCCGGAATCAATATGGTCGTGCGTCATGCGACGCGCGGCATCCGGCCGCCCCTGGCCTTAAATTTCTTCCGGCAGCTGCACGCTGACCTCTCGGATAGCGAGCTCGACCGGCTCAAGGACGAGAATTCCCAGTTATACGACTACGTGAAGACTTGGTGGAAGCTAGACTTCGGCAACCTCTCGACGGTGGACTTCGACCTCGAGGAATGCTTCACGCTGCTGGAGTACCACGAGCGGGACGCGAGCCGACGGCAGCACATCGCTGACTACGACGGCCTTTGGAGAATCAAGGGACAGCTGACCGCCCTGCTCGCGGGGCTGCTGGACGAGATCTCGTCCAATCGGCCGCCCGGGGAAGAGGGGCTGAGACCTCTCGCCCGGCGGGTGCTGGACGAGGGAGCGGCTGTGGTGACCTTCAACTACGACACCCTTCTCGAGCAGGCCATGATGCAAGAGTCCGGCCAGCTGTGGGACCCAATACCGGCCTACTCCACGCCCTTTGGCCTGTTCGAGCCTCGGCAAGGAAAGCCCTTCGCCGAGTTTCGCTCAACCAAGTTCCTGGCTCAGGCAAACCGCGCACCATTCCTCAAGCTGCACGGGTCGCTGAACTGGTTCCGCATAGCGGGCGGCGGCAAACCCGCAAACAACCCCGCAAAGTTTCCCAGCGTACCCGTTGTGCGCCACGAGAAACTGAAGCAAACCGTGGTACGTCCTGTGGACGGACCCGTGACTACGCCGCACCCCGGCAACACCTTCCTCGGGCCGGATGGGACCCTGCTCGAGCAGCTCATCATCACGCCGGTGCTTAATAAGGACGTGGACCAAGAGCCCTTCGCGCACGTCTGGCGGCGGGCCAAGGAGGAGATGCGCGAATGCGAGCGCCTCATCGTCGGCGGCTACTCTTTCCCACCGAGCGACTTCGCCACGCGCAGGCTCTTCCTGGAGTCCTTCGTGAACGGCCCTCCCGACGAGCTGGTCGTTATTAACCCCGATACGAGCATCGTCCGCCGGGTCAAGAACCTCTGTCACTTCGAGAGTTCCGTCTCCGTCTGCGGCGATCTTCGAGAGTACGTGACGCGCTAAAGGGTTCGGGTCTCAGCGACACCAGCATCCGGGACGTAAGGCGCACGGGGCCGCCGACATTCGCGTCGCGCACGGCCCTAAGAGTTCCGGCGAGGCCCCGTACTCCCGGAGACCCTCCCGGAGGCGCGGACAGCGGCACGACGTGCCTCTAGCGGCCTCGTGGAGGATGGCCCAAGTAGCCTTGACCCTGGTACGCCGCTCCGGTGTGTGATATTTTATGTTCAAGATGTACAAGTTGTGCAACGGTTACGCGAGAAGGAGAGGCGCATGGAGGCCATGGAGAGGCAAATGGATAGCGGCGAGGCTCGCAAGGCGCTGCCGGATCTGGTGGCCCGGGCGGCTTACGGCCACGAGCATACGGTCATCGCCAAGCGCGGGAGGCCGATGGCGGCGCTTATAAGCGTGGACGAGCTCCGGCTCTTGGAGCGGCTCATAGAGGAGTACCGCGACCGTGTCGACGTCGAGGCGGCCGACCGGGTGATGGCCGACGAGGATGACGAAATCGTCCCGTTCGAGCGCACCACCTCCCGCACCGCCTAGAGCATCGTGTCTCCCGAAGGAGACGCCCCGCGCTACGCCCTCAGCTACAAGAGGAGCGCCAAGAAGGCAGTCTCCAAGATCCCGCAGCCGAAGGCCCGGGAGCGCGTGGAGGACGCCATAGAGGCTCTTGCCGAAGAACCCCGACCTCCCAAGAGCAAGCAGCTGCACGGTAAGCACGCCATCTACCGGCGCATAGACGTCGGCGGCGTCGGAGGCGAGTACCGGGTGATCTACGAGGTCCGCGACGACGAGCTGGTCGTGGTGGTCGTGGTGGTCGTGGTGGTGGGCCCCCGGGAGGGCGTCTACGACATCCTCAAGAGGTTAGGGTGAGCCAAGAAGAAAGGAGCGGACCGTGGGAGAGTCACATGAGGACCTGAAGACCCTGGAGGCCATGAAAGCGGAGCTGGATAGCGCCCTGGAGAAGGCCAGGACGCTCGGCACGGGAGACGGAGACGAAGGCGGGAGCATCTACCAGGTGGTACTCTCGGCGAACACCATCGTCGGCAAGGAAATCGAGGCGGTGCGGAATATAGTGGGTCCCCATGAGAGGTAGTGGCCTGGATGCCGCCTGATCCCGATCCGCGCCGAGTAGGCGGATAGAATACACGTAGACTAGACGAGGCGAAGGAGGTGAGAGGTACGTGGAGCTGAAGATACAAGACGAGGTGGCGGCGGTCCTGGGAGAGGATCCTGACCGGGAGGCGCTTGAGGTGCTACTCCTACAACTTAGCCGATCCGACCGGGTGAGCGTGGCGTGGGCCGGAGGCGTACTCGGCCTCGACCGCTGGGAAGCAATAGAGTGGTACACCTCTCACGGCTATCACTACCCTGACTACACCGCCGAAGACCTCGAAGAGGACCTCCGCTACGCCAGAAGCTTCCCCCAGGCTGACAGACGCCACGGTGAGGGAGGAGTAGGGTGCGCAGGCTCTTCAAGAGCCTAGACGATATCCAGTACAGACTGACCTCGGCGACCGTTAAGCGGCAGCTGACGGAGGAGGCGGATCGCCGGGCGGAGAAGTACCTCGCTGCGGCAAGATCGGCATCAGCCGACGACGACGGAGCACTGGCAATCCTCGAGAGCCCAGAGCGGCTCGCCTCCTCCGTCAGCCCGGACTTCACCACCGGGGTCGACGGCGACCACAAGCCCCGTTTTATCGCTATTGGGTGGATCCGTAGCCCGCGGCTGCAAACGCTCCAAAGCGGCCCCGCAGACCGCGAGAACTCCTAGCGCCTACCGATAATACTCCGCGCCGGAGCAGACTTTACTCAATCCCAGTGACCCTAGAGCCGTATTATGCGAGGCAGCAAGTGAAATTCCCGCCTGACGCGGCCTACTTCTTCTTGGTCCTGATCTGCAGCTTGAGCTTCCCGCTCTCCAACGGTACTTTGGACTTCTTGGAACCGAGAACCTTTGTCCCGCCCTTCACTGGCTGAAACGGAACGGAAAGGACGCTCGACCGGCGAGACGACTTGGCGTTGCTCGCACTAGACGCTTCGCTATCCTTGTAGAGTTTTGCCACTGGACACCTCCTTATTCTGACCTCGGATTCAGTTTGTCGTTGAAATAGTGTTTGCGACGAACCCATTTGAAATCTTCGTGCTTGGTGATGGCGGCTATCTCAACAGGTCCTCCCACAGTCGAAGCTCCCGGGCTGAATCTTGAGTACCCGATTGACAGGTTCACTAAAAATTCGGCGAGATCGATAACATCTTGTATAGGCATGGCGGCTTGCACGAGCGGCGTGGCGAGAGACTGCTCGATGATGCCCATGGCGGGAGAAATTTGCGATTCAGGCACACCCAATCCGTCGCGGAGCACATCCGGTAGGGCGGTGCCGTAACCCGCCAAGAGGCGATAGAGAGCCTCGGGTTGTCCCTCCAAGAACACCTGTGCTTCGGCATCCTCCGGCCCACTGACGATCTGCGGCTCGGAGCAGAGACCTCCCTCCTGTATGTCAACATGGTACTCCTCGGCAAGGTGCCCTTCCGACGAATACCCGCCCACTAAGAAGCTCAAGGAGGGCTTGTAGTCAGCTTCCCCGAACTCTTGTAGATAGCGTTCTTCGTACATAAACTCTCTTACTCTGCCTGCGACATTCCGGACAGAGTAAGAGTCGGGTTTCAGCTCCCAGTCCTTGTGGTCAGCATCTGTACCCGAGAATCGTTCGCGCAGATCCTTCGCCAAAGTGGAAATGGAAGCCGGCCCTATGCTGCCGGATCCCCAAGTCACGGCACCTATAGGGAGACCCTTCTTGAGGTTGAACACTTTGTTCGCGGTGTTATACACGTTGATCACCTCGGAGGAGCCTCCCGCGACACCGGGTCCCATCAGAGTCGAAGCGCTGTCCGCAGCAAGCACGAGCCCGTCATGCACCTTGAGTGCGATAGCGATGGTCACCGCAACACCTCCTCCCCGACGCGGGATCCCGTAAAGAACCCTCTACCGAACAATAGCAGACGCGGTGTTCGGAGGACTAATCCTGTCGGGCTCCACGAAGCCCAGAAGAGCCCGCCCTCTGGCCCGGACTATGAACCCTCCGGCCTTGAGCGCAACGACTTCCCGTGGGCGGCTCTTCCGCGAGCCGGGCTGTTCATCGCGAGCGCCTGCGAACTCGCGGCCCTCAAGGAGGAGACCTGCCTCTCGGCATTCGCCAGCCTCTCGTTGGCGAGTCGCTCGACGCTCTCCGGCTCTATGAGCCAGCCCAGATGCGTCTCGACACCCTCGAGATCTCCTCGGCGCACCAGTTGCTTCACCCAGTTGCCAGAGGTCCCAAGTATGCTACCCGCCTCCGATGGGGCGAGGTAGTTTTCGACGTCCTTTACGCTCCTCGATGCCATGAACTCTCCCTTTCTAGCCTGTGTCTCCATTGTAGACTATTTCTACATGTTATTTCTGTGAGTTGTTGCACGTCTGTAACTATCATGTTACCATTCCAGTTGTACGGACGAACAACTCACGAGAGGAGGTGAATGATGGCTGGAAAACTCAAGGGGTCTAGCAACAAGGGAAGCTACCGCTCGGCGATCACTGGACGCTACGTGACCGCGAAACACGGCAAGAGCTCGCCCAGGACCACGGTCAAGGAGAGCAGGAAGTAGTAGACCTTGAGACCGTCGCACCACGACGGGCAGGGGCTACGATTCCTCGGTAGCACTGAGAGGAGGTGAGAGTATGAAGAACGTTCGCATCAAGCCGGTGCGTAAGACCATCCGGGACAAGCGGGGCAGGTCCTTGGGGAGCGTTAGCATCAACCGGCGCGGCGAGGTGAAGATCCGCACCAAGCCGCCCAGGTTCTAGGCGGGGTCTGGTTAAGTGATAGGCGAGGGTTTAGGTTTGGCCCGAGTTTCTTCGGGAGAAGGTCCATACCCAAGCCCTCTTTTTCACACCGCAAACCCTAGCCAGCGCCGTTCTCGAGGAGCGATCCACCGGCGAAGCCTTCAAAGCCGGGAGCCGCTGGTATTGCGCATGCGCAACTGGCCCAGGATCCAGGAGGTCTCGGCATCCGGCTCAAGCGAGGCCCACGTTGCCCAAGGCGACGCTCGTTGGACGCGTCTTCACGTGGAGGAGGAGGCGCACGTCAGAGGAGTCGGCATTCGGAACCAGCAGGCGATCCGTCCTTACGTCGAGGCGCGTGATCAGGTTGTCGTCCTCCAGCAGGCAGAAGAACGGATCCTCGTCTGGGCCCGGGCTTGCGCCGCCCGGCAGTTCGCCGGGACCAGAAGGCGTCTTCAGTGCGTCCAGCAGCGTCTTGAGGCGGTTATCGATATCGCCCGCCTGGGTGACTATCCGGCCCGGCGGCTCCGGGCGCAGCAGGGTGCCGGAGAGCTCGGCCACGATGCGAAGCTCCGAGCAGACGAGCGGCGCGAAGCGGAACCCGCCCCGAACCTTGATTACCGAGGAGCCGTCCCGGTCGCCTTCGGGACCCTCGCTCTCCGTGATAGTCAAGTCAGGGTTGGCGGGATCGCGGGGCAGATCTGCGGATCCGTCAAGCGGGACCTGACTCCACAATTTCTTGAGCTGGCCGTGGAACGCTCGCCGGATCTCGTGCTTGTGGTCCTTCCTCTTGTTCCTGTTGCCCGCGGCCTTCAGCGCGCCATCGTAGTAGAGGGTGAACTCCATGCCGCCAGCATAACGCTTCGGACCACGCTCCGGCTAGGAGCCAACCTCAAGTCTCTGCCGACAAACTCTTCAAAAGCAAGATCTCTAGCGGCTCGCCAGGCATCAGCAAACACCCACTGTCCTTGTAGCCGAGCCTGCGGTAAAGGCGTTGAGCACCTTCGTTGGTCGACGAGGTAGAGGTAAAGACCGAGTCGTAGCCCAGCTTCCGCATCTCTTCCTCCCAAAACGAGATGAGCTGCGCGCCGAACCCTTTGCTCCTCGACTCTTCCTCAACCCAAAGCAGGTTCATGAACGGTTCATCGTCCCAGAAGTAGTTGTAGCGGAGGAATCCAACCCGCCGGTCGTCTTGGCGCGCGACGATGAATTCGCGGCGGCCTATCTTCTCCCCGATTATGTCGCGGCCGATGTGGTCATTCTCTAGAAGGTAGTCGAGGTCTTCTGGAAGCGCAAAGGCTACGGCCAAGTTGTGGCTCCTCTCAT
The DNA here is from genome assembly GCA_965219175.1 of Rubrobacteraceae bacterium. Classification (GTDB taxonomy): domain Bacteria; phylum Actinomycetota; class Rubrobacteria; order Rubrobacterales; family Rubrobacteraceae; genus JBBPZK01. Next base: position 40,757 of record CBDCNI010000005.1, on the reverse strand, counting down.
GGACGAACACAGCCAGCAGCAGATTACGAATTATCGCACTGTTTCAGACGCCCGTTCCTGGCCCGGCCCCGATACTCGGGCTCGCAAACGACGACTAAAACCAGCAAAGGCTCGCATTCCGCTGTCTCCTGAAGGAGACACTCCGCGACTTGCTGCCTCCGGCACGTTCCGGTAAGCTCTCCACGCACCACGCAAATGCGCGAACCGGAAGGAGGAAGCATTGGAGGCTACAAAGGAGCGGCCCCGGGGGGCCAAGGCTAGGACGTCGGAGCGAGCCCGGCTTACGATGGAGCTGGATGCGGCTCTGCACCGGGAGCTCAAGATGGAGGCGGCCCAGCGCGGTATCAGCATGCGGGAGTACATCACGGAGATCCTGCAGCGCGGCCACGCAGAGGCCGCAGGGAGTAAGAAGTAAACAGCGGAGGGTGTTCGCGCACCCTCCGCGAGAGTGAGGAAACGGCAGGAGGCCTCCGATAAAGTCTCCAGCCTGCCGATCCGGGGCGATTATATCGCAGCCGGAGACCGGGTGAGCCGTTTCCACGAGAGGAGGAAGCGGATGACGGACGACAACATGAGGCCGGAGGATGCCGCCGGAGAGGCGGAGGCCCCGGAGCCCCGGAGGCCGCCCGGCTCCCACCTGCCGATGCTCCGGGAGGAAGAGGACCTTCTGAGCGTGCCCAGTGCCTTCGTATTTCATGAGGCCCGGCGGGCGCTCCGTCCGGAGCGGTGGCTGGCGGACGAGGACTCACCCTGGCCGGTGGCCCGGCTCGGCTCCAAAGAGCGGTCGGGTCAGGCGATGATGAGGCCGCCGCAGACCGACGGCCCGGGCCTCGATCCAGATCGGGTCAACAAGTGGGTGGAGGAGATGTGGCAGCAGCGCTCGGAACTCTCCGATCTGGACGCCGACGTCCTGGACGGCATGATGGCCGCCTGGATCGTCCGGTCGGTGGCGAACCAGGAGCGGCTGGCGTGGGTCGGCGTAGACGAGCTGCTGGAGCTGCGCGGCGTGCAAAGGAAGGCCGGCGGCAGCGGCCGGAGGGGCGGCTTCCGGGAGGAGCAGCGGACGGCCATGATGCGTGCCGTGGGCCACCTGCAGAACATCTGGGTCGATATGGGAGTTATGGAGGTGGCGACCCAGACGGGGCGCGGCAGGAACGCGAGGAAGATGGTGGAGAAGCGGGTGAGCAGCCACCTCGTGAGCGTCGTGGACGTAACGCACCCAGCCCAGCCCCGCCTCGACGCGCCCGAGGAGGTCGACGGCTTCGTCTTCCGGCCCGGCACGGCCATCAGCATGTTCCTCGACAACGTGGGACGGCAGGTCACGCTCCTAGCGGCCCAGGCGCTTCGGTATCACCCCAAGCGGCAGACGTGGGAGAAGCGGCTGGCCCGCACCCTAAGCTGGCGCTGGCGTGTCAGGGCCAGCCGACCGGACAGCCACTCACAGCCATACAAGGTGGCCCAGCTCATCCGCTTCGCCGACGAGGAGGTCAACGGACGCTACCCGCTCAAAACCCGCGAACGCCTGGAGAAGGCGCTCGACACCCTGGAGCAAGACGGCGTGATAGCCGGCTGGCAGTACGAGGCCGACACCTTCCACAACCGCCTCGAGGATTCCAGGAAGGGATGGGTGGAGCGCTGGCTGGCCTCGACCGTCATGATCGAGCCGCCGGACGCCATGAAGAACCTCAGCGAGCAGATCGAGGCCAGAGCCCCGGCCACTACCGGCGAGATCCCGAAGGCCCGGCGCGGGCGGGAGGTCGGCGACCCGGACACAGGAGCCCGCCTGAAGGCTTGGCGCAAGGAACGCGGGTACTCGCAGACGCGGGTGGCCGAGATGCTCGGGATCCCGCAGGCGGCCATCTCCTCTTACGAGCGGGGCCGGGTGATCCCGTCCGTGGCCCGCGCGGAACGGATAGAGGACCTCATGCAGGCCAAGGATGCACCCGACGGCCAGTAACTTTGCCAGTAACTTTATTGGTTTTAGTCGTCGTTTGCCCTCACGAATGTCGTCGTTTGCGGTCACGAACGTCGTCGTTTGCGGTCACGAATCTTTTTTCGGCTAGATTTTTTCCCGCGTACCTATGCGGGATTCTTGCCGCCCGCGAAATTATTGGTTTCCTTACTATATAGACAATATATACCGCCACCCGAAACGCTTGGGGCGTCCGGGCGGCATGCCATAGTTCCTCCTGACAGCGAAGCTCTGATGAGAGGATGCACCTCGTGAAGACTTACAATCTCGGTGACAGGTTTCGGGAGCCGGATCTGGAGCGAGGTGTAATCGCGGCTCTGGCGCATGATCCGAGCCTCTACTGGGAGTTGCTCGATACCCTTGCTCCCGGGACCTTCTCAGTAGAGCCGGCCGCCTGGGAAACGCTCTCGGGACGGCTGGAGCGCGACGAAGCCCCGGGCGACGCGGCACCGGATGACTGGACTGCCTCTACCGACCCGGAGGCAGACGCCGGGAAGCTCGCTGACCTCTACCAGCGTCGCCTGCTCGCCGAGGCCCAAGAGCGGCTGGCCGCCGCGCTCGCTGACCCGAACGTATCCGGCGCGGAGCTTGCGCGCCAGCTGGAGGAAGAGGGCGCGAAGGTGCAGGCTGCCATCCGGGAGCTTGAGTCAGGTAGGGCAACCTACGCCTCCGACCTCGTCGCGGACGTCATAGCGGATGCGCGGGCGCGGTACGAAGAGCAGGTGGAGAGCGGCCGGCCGGTGAGCGGGATCCGCTCAGGTCTGGCGAGGCTCGACGAGATAACCGGCGGCTTCGAAGAGGGCCTCTACCTGCTGGCCGCGGGGCCTGCGGTAGGGAAGACCACGCTGGCGACCCAGGTCTCGAAGGCGGTCGCCGGCGCGGAGGGCCCGGTCATCTTCGCCACATTCGAAAACTCTCCGAAGAATCTCTTGACCAAGATCCTATGCGCCGAGGCGGGCGTCAACACCCGCGATGTCCGCCGAGGCTACGCTGACCCGGAGAAGCTTGCGCGGGCCGCCGCGACCCTGGCTCCGGTGCTCTCCCGCATCGTGCTGGTCGAGGGCTCCGGGAGGCTCACGGTGGCGCAGCTCCGCGCCAGAGCGCTGCAGGCAATGAATCGGTGCGGCTCCGATAAGTGCCTGATCGTGGTCGACTATCTCCAGCTGTGGGCTAAGGCGTCGGTCGAGATGCGCGGCCTGCAGAGTGTTCGGGAGCGGGTGGAGGCGCTGGCGGCGGAGCTTCGGGAGCTGGCGGTAAGGCTGGGCAACCCAGTGCTGGCTATCGCTTCCCAGAATCGCACGGGAGCGGGACTGGACTACAAGCGCAGCGGCGGGGCAACGCTGGACAGCCTCAAGGAATCGGGCGACCTAGAATACGCTGCGGATGTGGTCATGTTCCTCACGGAGTCCCACGACCGCGAGGCCACCCTCCCGGCTCGGGCGGTCGATCTGAGCATCAAGAAGAACCGCGATGGCGAGACCGGGAAGGTGGAGCTGGTCTTTCGTCCAGACTTGGGCGTACTCCGGGAGGCTGCTCCTGCCAGTCAGAACGGCCATGGCGCATATCCGAGGGCCGGAGCATGACCGCCCCGGAGCGACACTATGGCGAGAACGAAAATCTGACCCTCACCGACGCCGACCTCTCCGCGACCGGCGACCCGCGACCCTACGCCGGCGGCGAGAAGCTCCGGGCATACTGTCCCGTTCACGGCGGTGATCACCAGCGGAGCCTCGAGGTAGATCAACAGACCGGCCGTTTCTTCTGCCATAACTGCGGGTGCTGGGGCTACATGGATTGGTCGAGGGAAGAGTTCGCCCGGGAGCGGGGCTACGAGCGGGAGGCCTCCCGGAGGCCGCGGACGGCACCCAGGCGCGTGGTGCGTCCCGCGCCGCCTCCGCCTCCGGTCGAGCCGGCGCGGGACGACCTGGAGGCTCTAGCCGAGACTTTCCGGGAGGCGCTACCGGGGAGCTGGGGCGAACGGTACCTGGGCCATCGCGGGATCCCGGTGGATCTCGCTCGCGAGTACGGAATTGGCTATGCGATTCCCGGAGAGTGGCCGGGACGAGGGTGGAAGGGAGGTCGCCTCGTTGCGCCTCACACCCGTCCGGACGGAGTGCTAGTTAACCTCTACGGCCGGGCGGTAGCGAAGGGCGAGGTGCCGAAGGGCCGGAAGCACGATCACCTCCCAGGCTCCAAGGGCTATTTCAACGCCAGCGCCCTCCGGGAGGACTCCGGGCCGCTCTACGTGGTCGAGGGTGTAATGGACGCGCTCGCGCTCATCGCCGGCGGCTGCAAGCGCACCGTGGCGATCTACGCCGCTCGGGATTGGCGGTGGCACTGGCTCCTGCGAGACGTCCGCCAACTGGTGCTGGCCTTCGACGCCGACGAGACTGGCGTCGAGGCGCGGGAGAAGCTCGCTGGCGAGGCGCGGCTGCGTGGCATCGAGGTGGCGTTCCTGGACGCGGACGCATATGGCGGCGAGAACGATCCCGCCGCAGCCTATGCCGCCGGGACGCTGGATGTCGGAGAGTGGCCGGAGGCAAAACGTCTCCTCGAGGAGACACTTTCGGAGGCGGAGGCCTGGGATCCCGGGTGGGCTGGCTCGCTCTACTCCAAGGTCCTCCGGGACTTTGCTCGCCTCACGCGCGAGGCTGGGCTCGACCTCGTAGCTGTCGACACCGCTGGCGTGGATGGCGCGATGAACGAGATGGCTGCGGCGGAAGAGGCGCAGGACGCGGCTGCTCTTAAGGAGGCTGCGGCCCGTGCACGGGCCGCAGCCCGTCGGGCGGTCGCGGATGCCTCCGCCGCCGGAGATCCCGGCAGGGACCGAAGGTAAGAGATACCTCCAAGAGCGGGTGTGGATCGGCTCTCCCCAGAACTACTCAGTCATGCTCGACCTCTACAAGCTCAGGTATCTTCATCTGCTCGTATCCGGAGCCAGCCGCCGGTTCCTGTACGGCGATCCTCCCAGCGTCGATACGCGACGGCGTAGCCTCCAGTCAGCACGGCGGCTTGCTTATCTTGGGCGACAAGATAGGTTTCGAGGAGGGCAGCGTTGTTCTCCATGCGCTTCTCCATCCACCGGATGCGGTCGCGGTGGTAGAGGAGTTGGCGGGCCCGCACACGCGGCCCGCCTCTCGCTGATCCTCCAGACGACCATCAGGATCGTCCCGCCTTCTTCGCCATCGTCCTGTACTCGGCCAGGTCCTCGGCGGTCGCCTTGTTCCAGCGCCTGCGGGCCAACAGCCGGTAGTAGTCGGCCCCGTAGCGGTAGAAAGTGGTTAGCCCTCCGAGAGTACCCCACGAAGGGTACATCGAGGAGTACGCGGCGCTGTCGGCCAGCCTCACGCGCTCTGCCTCGGCGCGGTCGCGGGCCAGCGTCAACGGGTGCGGATAAAGGTAGGTCCCGCTGGTAGCTCCGCTGGCGGGGACGCTCATCACGCCCCCATTCTCTCCAGGTTCGCCGATACCTGATCCGGTGAGAACGTCATGCGCTCCGAGCGAAGCTCCCTCTCGGCCTGCTTCCGAAGAGCCCGAGCCCGCATCTTGGCCCGCACTATGGTCGCCGCGTGGATGTGTTTGCAGACCTCCTCAGCGGGCGGGGTGTCCGGGCAGGTGCAGGACTGCTCACCAGCGGAGCTAAAAATCGCCAAGTTAACGGTATAGCTTCCGCCCGAGCAACCCGGAACGGTGAAGCGTCCCCGTCCCTGGTTCTCTATCTCCTCGCCGCGCTCCCGGTAAAGCGACAGCCCGCGAAGCTCCCTGGTGGAGAGCCGCGAAGGATTCACCCGCGGTATAGTGGCCTCGGCCATTTGGTTTCCTCCTTTTGGTCTGGGCCTCGGAGCTATCCGCCAAGATTGGTCTCCGGGGCCTCTTTTACTGTGCCTTAATCATAAGCGCGCTTATGGTATTTGTCAAGGCTTTTTGCCTGCAAAACTACATATTTTAATGAGACTTAACATAAAGGTGCTTATGTTCGTATACACTACCAGCATGGAGAGTATGATGACTAATCAGGTAGGCGATAAGGTGCGGATGCTCCGTAAAGAGCGGGGCCTGCTGCAAGAAGAGTTGGCGAAACGGGCTGGCGTCTCGGATCAGACTATCCGAAACGTCGAAGCTGGACGCTACCAGACTAAGCTAGAGACCGTGCGGAAGATAGCCGGGGCCCTGGGCATCAGCCTGGGCGACCTGCTGGAGTAGCAGCCGGTCGGCTACTTCTCTGGCACGATGTAGCCGACGACGGCGGCGCGCTCTGTCCGCTTTTGCGGATTGACCACGGCGCGCTGGCGGCGGCGAGCGGTCGCCACGGCGGGGGCCTCGAAGTATGGCGGTAGCATCGCCCCGGCCCTCACCTATTCCTCACCAGCCCCGGCGGAGCCGGAATAAGCTGATCCTCTCCAGCCTGAGAATGACGCTTGTAGCCGGACGCTCACACCCTCTTGAACAGACGTTAAGTCCGGACGAGGTCTGCGGCGTGGCTACTGATCGGTGACCACCATGAACGTCCGCTCATCGGCGCACTTCTCGCAAGCGCAGCAGAGAAGGTTTCCGAATATCTCGATCTCCACCCCCTCGCCGCAGATCTCGTCCGAGTGGGCCACGAGGAAGGCGGCCAGCCATTTGCATGTGCCTTATTTCGATGAGAATAGGTAAGGCCAGCCTAAAGATGTTTGTGGATGACGACAATCTACTACGCCAGACAAAGTGTCACTTTCACCGCCTTTCAAAAGGTAAACTGACGCTGAAAGCTCCAGGCTCTCCGTCGGTTAGCATGCAGCGTTAGGTTCCTCGAAAGGCTGGATCTCGTTGAGAGAATCACCCTCACTCCACGTACTTCATCGCCGGCTCCTCGAAGGAACCGAGAGGCTGCGGCGGGGTGGCTGGGCGACGCTCCAGACCGCCGTCGCCGCCGGCATCGCCTACTTCCTGGCGGAGATACTGATCCGGCAGGAGCAGCCCTTCTTCGCCCCGGTGGCGGCGGTGGTCACGTTGAGCGTAACCTTCGGCCAACGCGGGCGGCGCGCCTTCGAGGTCGCTCTCGGGGTCGCCCTGGGGATCGTGGTGGCCGACCTGCTGGTACTCGCCATCGGCACGGGAGTTTTGCAGGTCGCGCTCGTCGTCGTCCTGGCGATGTCGGTTGCGGTTTTCTTCGGCGGGGGAATTCTACTGGTGAACCAGGCCGCGATCTCAGCGCTACTAGTGGTTGTCCTACAGCCTCCGGACGCCGGCTTCACACCGGGCCGTTTTCTCGCCGCGTTGATCGGCAGCGCCGTCGCCCTGGCGGTCAACTACCTGTTCCCCGCAAACCCCGAACGCATGGTGGAGCGGGCGGCGCGCCGGCTCTTTGACGAACTGTCCGCCACGCTGGAGGAGGTGGCCGCCGCGCTCGAAAGCGAAGACCTCGACCGGGCCGAACGCGCGCTCTTGAAGGCCCGGGCGATAGACGAGCGGGTGAGCGGCTTTCGGGAGGACCTCGCCGCCGGCCACGAGACGGCGCGGTTCTCGCCGCCGGCCACGAGACGGCGCGGTTCTCGCCGCCCAGGCACAGGGCTCTCGGACACCTCAAAGCCTACGCTGCCGCGGAGATGCGTATCGACCTGACCGTCCGCAACGTGCGGAGCGTGGCACGGGCCTCCACGAGCGCGGTACGGCGTGGCAGCCCCGCCCTCGGATCGTTGTCAGGGGCCGTGCTCGACCTCGCCAGGGCCGTGGAGGCTTTCGCCGCTTATCTCGAGAAGCCCGGCGGGTCCAGGGAAGCGCGCCGTTTTGCACTCGGCGCCTCAAAGAAAGCCACCGAGGTACTCAAACGTCACCGGGATTTGGCAACCAGCGTGCTCGTGGGCCAGATCCGGTCCACCTCTGTAGATCTCCTGATGGGTACCGGCATGGACCCTTCTTCCGCCCTGGAGGAACTCGAAGAAGAGCCCGGCCCAGGTCCGGTCGGCTGAGTGGGACTTCGGCAGCGAAGGATGTGGTTCAAGACCGTCAGTGGAGCCTATTCGGCCACTCGTGGGCCAGGTGAGTGTCTCCTGGCACGGTTTGTAGTAATCTGCACTTAGGTGGAAAGATCGAGAGGAGAATAGACCGTGGCTGAGGAAGCTTCTTCGGGGAGTTCTGGCGGCAACAGGCGGTTCGTTTACGTGGTCGCTTCGGTCGCCGCGTTGGGAGGTTTGCTCTTCGGTTACGATACCGGTGTCATCTCCGGTGCCCTTCTCTTTATCAAGCAGGACTTTGATCTCAACCCATTCGTGGAGGGGTTCATCGTAAGTTCGCTGCTACTCGGGGCGATGGTTGGGGCTGGGGTGAGCGGGGCGCTCTCCGACCGGCTGGGGCGGCGTACGATCATCCTCGGCGCGGCCATCATCTTCGCTATCGGAGCAATCGGGGCCGGTCTCTCTCCTAGCGTGTGGGTACTGCTCGTCTTCCGCTTCGTGCTCGGGCTTGGCGTGGGCGCCGCCTCTGCTCTAGTGCCGTCCTACATCTCGGAGTCCGCCCCGACCGACGTTCGCGGCTCACTCTCCTCGCTCTTTCAGCTCGCCATCACGCTTGGAATTCTTCTCGCTTACCTGGTCAACGGAGCCTTCGCCGCCGCCGAGGACTGGCGCTGGCCGCTCGGGCTCGCCTTTGTCCCGGCGGCGGTTCTGTTTGTAGGCATGTATTTCCTACCGGAGACTCCTCGCTGGCTCGTCAGCAAGAACCGGGAAGAGGAGGCGCGTCAGGTACTCATCCGCAGCCGCTCCGAGGACGAGGCGGATAGCGAGATTAGCGAGATCCGTGAAGTCGAGCAGGAGGAAGAAGAGCAGGTCGGCTACGGAGAACTGTTCGCGCCGTGGGTCAGGCCGATGATCGTGGTCGGCATAGGGCTTGCCGTCTTCCAGCAGTTCGTGGGGATCAACACCGTCATCTACTACGCGCCGACCATCATCAAGTCAACCGGCCTTGGTAGCTCTGCTTCTATCCTCTCGACCATCGGCATCGGGATAGTAAACGTGGTTATGACCGTCGTCGCCATCCTCATAGTAGACCGGGTCGGGCGAAAGCCGCTGCTCATGGTAGGCCTCGTCGGCATGGTGATCTCGCTGGTAATCATCGGGGGAGCATTCCTGATACCCGGTCTCTCGGGGGCCATTTCCTGGGTGACCCTGATAGGGTTGATGTTGTACGTGGCGTCTTTCGCGGTGAGCTTCGGCCCCCTGCTGTGGGTAATGCTGCCGGAGATCTTCCCGGTCAAGGCGCGCGGCGCCGGCACGGGATTGTCTTCTTTAAGTAACTGGGGGGCCAACTTCGTGGTGGCCCAGGCGTTCCTGCCGCTCGTAGCGCTCATAGGAACGACCGCCGTGTTCTGGATACTGGCGGGCATCTGCGTGTTGGCCGGGATCTTCATCTACTTCGTGGTGCCCGAGACCCGTGGCCGCAGCCTGGAAGAGATAGAGTCCGATCTTAGAGAGGGCGTGACGGTCAGCTAGCGGAGGATCCATGGCAGCCATGCTAACGGGACCATGAGAACACCATGGTGGTGGACGTGGGAGGGACCAGGATCCACCACTGCGGTGGTCTCTCCGGATGGCAAGCTCCTGAACGAGTAGAAGTCCGGCGATGAGGTCGGCTCCGGCGAGAGAGGGGAGTTCCTGGTGAAGCGCATAGTCATCTTCGGGGCCACGGGGGACCTCGCGGCCCGGTACTTGATGCCCGCGTTGGCGAAGCTTTATGAGGCGGGCAAGTTGCCGGATGGGATCAAGATCACCGGGGTGGACCGCCGGGAGTGGGAGAACAACAAGAACGGCTTCCGTCGCCTGGTGCTCGACAACCTCGAGCGCCATGCCGGCGACATCTCCGCCGACGCCCGCGCGAGGATGGTCACCGAAGTCCTGGAGTACCGTCAGGCCGACGTGACCGATGGCAAGAGCGTAATCTCGGCCCTGGAGCCCCTGACGGAGCCGATCCTGGCCTACCTGGCCTTGCCGCCAGCGGTCTTCGCCCAGACGCTCGAAGCCCTCAAGCAGGCGGACCTGCCGGAGGGGAGTCGGATCGCCATCGAGAAGCCGTTCGGGGTAGACCTCGAGTCGGCCCGGAGCCTCAACCGGCTGTTGCACGAGTTCATGCCGGAGAAGGACATCTTCCGCATCGACCACTTTCTCGCCTGGCAGCCGTTCCCCACGATCATGGGCCTGCGTTTCGCCAACAGCATCCTGGAGCCGCTGTGGGACCGCAACTACATAGAGCGCGTGGAGATCGTGTGGGAGGAGATGCTGGCGTTGGAGGGCAGGGCCGGATACTTCGACAACGCGGGGGCGTTCAAGGACCTGATCCAGAGCCACCTCCTCCAGCTTTTGTGCCTGACCGCCATGGAGCCGCCCACCGCCCTCCACCGCCGCAACCTGCGCGACCGCAAACTGGACCTCCTTCGAGCCATCCGGCGTCTCTCTCCCGAGGAGGCGAAGACCCACACCGTACGCGCCCGCTACGGGGCAGGCAAGATCGAGGACAGGAACATCCCGGCCTACACCGAGGAAGACGGCGTGGACCCGAACCGGCAGACCGAGACGTTCGCCCAGGTTACGCTCATGATCGACAACCTGCGCTGGGCCGGGGTGCCTTTCATGCTGCGCGGCGGCAAAGCCTTGAGCCGCTTCCGGGGTGAGATCTCGGTCCACTTCAAACCGATGCCCCATCGCGCCTTTCATCGGGCGGAGGATCCGACGCCCAACGTGCTACGCGTCGGGCTGGGACCGGACAGGGTGACCCTGAACCTGAACGTGAATGGCCCTTACAACCCCTTTGATCTGGAGAGCATGGAGCTAGGCGCGGACTTCGCCCCGCAGGACTTCTTCGCGGCCTACGAGCGCCTCTTCCTGGACCTGCTGGAGGGCAACACCACCCTCTTCATTCGGGCCGACGAAGCCGAGGAGTCGTGGCGAGTAGCCGAGCCGATCCTGGACGCCTGGGAGAAGGGTCTGGTTCCGCTCCTCGAGTACCCAGCCGGCTCGGACGGTCCCGGCGAGGCGATGAAACCTAGCCAACAATCGCACAACGCATAGGCGGAGCCGGACTTGGCAGAAACCAATCTGGAAATTCCACGCCATAATTTAGCCCAGAAATATGCAGAAACAACGAATAACTATACGGTCGGAGTTACGAGCCAGCACAAGAACAAGTAACCAGAGTGTCTAATTTCGCGAGTTTCTATTCGTGAACTATATCTTGAGAGCTTCCGGGAAGTCCATAGACCTATCGAACCGCTCCAAAAGCCCCATTTTCATACGGAAACGTGAATATCCGAGAGAGACTGTCTTAAAAAGAGCGATTAGAGGCTTCAGCGACGGAAAGGGAGACGTTTTCCTTCTCGCGAAATCCGCCGGAAGGCCATCCTGAAACCGAGGTAGGATCCAAACACGGCGATCGGCAGCACCGCCGTCAAGTTGGCGACCGCGTACAACCAACTCTTTAGAAAGGTCCTGCCCATCGTCTCGTTTAGCGCCTCGACCATCTCCGCGAGCCGGTCGGCTTGCCGCCGCAATTCCTCTGCCTTCTCCTCCAGCTTCCGAGCATCCTCGTGCGCTTGTTCGTCCATCGATCACACCACCTTTTTCCCTGCCGCTTTTGCCGGTTCATCATACCGGTTCCGTTTCCGTCCGCCTCAGGTACTTCTTGACGGTGTTGTAGGAGAGTCCCGTCTCCCGGCTCATCGCACCCTGCGAGAAACCTTGCTCCTTCATACCGGCCAAGACCGGAGCCCACTTCTCGAATCCGTCCGGCCGACCTAAGACCTTGCCGTTCTTCCTCGCCCGCTCAAGCCCCGCCTTGGTGCGGTCGGAGATCCTCAAGGCCTCCTGCTGAGCATAGTAGCTGCTTACTCCCAATACGATATGGGCGATCAACTCGTTGTCAGTATCCAGGAATGGCTCGGTGTAGCTCTTGAACGCCACTCCGCAGTCGTCCAGGCGCTGGAGGTAGGCTATGGTCTTGCGGATGCCCTCTCTACTGAAGCGGTCCAGCGCCCAGAACAGCAACACGTCGAATCGTCGTCTGGCGGCTTCTGAGAACATCCGGTCGAAGTCCTTTCGCTCCCTACGGCCCCTGGTACCCGACTCCTTATCGACGTACTCGCCCACCAGCTCGTGGCCCTCCCAGCTCTCGCAGAACTCCCGGAGCTGAAGGAGTTGGTTCTCTGAGTGCTGGTCGTCAGTGCTCACTCGCAGGTAGATCGCAACTCTTTGAGACTTCTCCGCCACGCCCATCCTACATCCTCTCCAAGTAATCCTTCCTCCGGAACACGGTATCAGAAACCGGACCTTTACTGACAGTGCTACAAACCGGATCAGAAACCGCGTAGACAAGCCGTTTTTGGAGGCCGGTTTCCATACCCGTTTTTTGACAGGGTACTCATGCCCTGACCAGCCTTTTGAGCATTAGCCGGCTCATCGCCGCGTAGATGAAAGCTTCACCGGTCGAGCACAGACCCTCGTAGTCCTTGCTCATCCGGCGGTTGTGGCAAATCCACGCGATAGAGCGCTCCACCACCCAGCGCCTGGGCAGCTTTACGAACCCCTTGGGTGGAATGAGCTTCTCCCAGTCCATCTCGACACCTTCGTGCAGCCATCGACCGGCCCACAGCATGAGCGTCTCTTTCGAGGCGACCTTTCGCGGGCGCTTGATCATCTCCACCGTCCATCCCAGAGCTTTCTCTACCCAATCTTTGCCCTTGTCCTCTCCTTGATAGCCGGCATCCAGCTACAGGTGCTTCAATCTCGGGAACTCCACATTCGACAGCAACGACTGCAGCAACGGTTTGATACCCTTGTGGTCCATGACCTTCGCGCTATGAACTTTGGCCTTGAGAACGAGACCTTCGGTGTCCACGAGCAGGTGGCGTTTTCGGCCCTTGACCTTCTTCCCACCGTCGTAGCCGCGCTCTTCGCCACCAACCCCGGTGGTCTTTACCGACTGAGAGTCCACCATACCGGCGCTGGGCTGAGAGTTCCTGCCGTTGCGGACGCGCGCTCTTTCTCGCAGTGCAGCGTGCAGCTTTTCCCAGGTGCCGTCCATGCGCCAAGTCCTGAAGTAATGGTGAATGGTTTTCCAAGGCGGGAAGTCATGGGGCAACAATCTCCAAGCACCGCCACTACGGACCATGTAGAAGATGGCATCGAGGATCTCGCGTAGAGGATGAACTCGGGGACGCCCGCCGGTTTGTGGCGTAGGCAGGTGAGGCTCTATGCAAGTCCACTCAGCGTCGGATAGGTCGGTCTGGCATGCTCTTCTCATGCTCGGGAGGGTACCGAGTCACTGCCTCAAAATCACTTTTCGGACAGTTTCTAACTTCCGTTCTCGGAAATCTAAGTTGGGTGGGTATCGCGTGTCTTTTCGTCGTATTTGACTTGGTTTTGCTACTCGTTTATCATGCTATGTAGGATACAAAGGTTCCATTGAGAATCGGGACATTAGACTCTCACAGGCACCTCGATAAAAGCAGCCCCGCCGTGAGGCGGGTGAGCGCAAAACCACGGACCTCTTTTCATGGAGAGGCGGCCGGGCTACCGAGAGTAGGTGCGAGAGAGTCATGAGTCAACTACACGACAATCTGCAAGATGGAGCTTTCCATTGGAAGCTCCAAGAGACCAATGCGATGTACGAGGCGCTCGTGGAGCAGATTCCGGCGGTCGTCTACGTTGACGCCGACGACGAGGCAAGCTCCGCCCTGTACATGAGCCCGCAAGTTGAAGGGATGCTCGGTTATACCCAGGAGGAGTGGTTGGATGATCCCGATCTCTGGGTGAAGCTGCTCCATCCCGAAGACCGCGAGCGCGTGCTGGCCGAGGCGAATCACGCACGAACCATTGGAGAACCCTTCGATGAAGAGTACCGGCTCGTCGCTCGCGACGACCGCATCGTGTGGGTGCATGACAAGGCCGTGCGGGTAGAGGTAGGAGGCGGGGCTGAAGTGGTCTGGCAAGGGATTTTACTCGACATCACTGAGCGTAAGCGGGCGGAGGAGGAGTTGAGCAGGAGTGAGGAGATCTTCAGGAGGACCTTCGAATCAGCGGGAGTGGGAATAGCTCACGTCACCCCTGGTGGCCGATGGCTGAGAGTGAACGATAAGCTCTGCGAGATCTCCGGCTACTCTCGTGAGGAGATTCTCGGGATGAGCTTTCTAGAACTCACTCCTAAAGAGGACCGGCAGGTCAGCATGGATCGTGTCCAAGGAATGCTGGCGGGAAAGCTCGGTCCCTACTCTCTGGAAAGGCGTTATGCTCGTAAAGACGGCTCCCATATATGGGTCAACCTCTCAGTCTCGCTGATACGCGAGCACTCTGTAGATCCGAGCTTTCTCATCTGTGTAGCGGAAGATATTACGCCCCGCAAGCTCGCGGAACTTGTACCCGACCCCTTGACGGATCGGGAGATAGAAGTTCTAGAGTTAGTAGCGCACTGGCATACCGACCAGCAAATTGCTCAGAGACTCACTTATAGCGAGGGCACTATCAAATTCTACGTCCACCGCATCCTCGTCAAGCTCGGAGTCCAAGGTCGCCGCCAGGCAGCCACGAGGGCCATGAAGATCGGGCTCATCCCTCCATCACGCTAGCGAAGCTAGTAACACCGTAAGCACAAAGCGACTAATAAATACTAGTCGTTCGGCCGTAGCGACCGGCTCATGCATGTAGGAAACTGCAAACTGTACAAACAGAAGAAGTTCAACTCGTAGAAAGAAGAGTAAATTCCAAGAGCTCAATGGAGCTACTCACCATGGAACTTGAGCCCACCACAATACGGAGACACTACGAAGGAGGTTGTGAGAATGTAAGAAGAGATTGTCTGTCACCTCGAGGTAAGTCCATTCAGAAAGGGTTAGCGTACACAGGAGAGTTCAGAGAATGAAGGTACTTGTGGTTGACGATCATCCTTCTACTCGAGTCGGAATAAGAACAATTCTCGAATCTGAGGAAGATGTGCATGCCATCTCTGAGGCCGGCGAGAGCGATGAGGCGTTGCGCTTGACGAGGAGAGACAACAAGCCTGACGTCGTTGTGCTGGGACTGGAACTGGAGGGACCGGAGGGTGGGATCGAGTTGTGTCACAATCTGAAGTCCTTGCCCGCTCCTCCAGGGGTGGTGATTCACGGTACCCGCGTTTCAAACGAAGCGCTATTTCTTTGCAAACTCTACGGAGCGAATAGCTACGTTAATAAATCAGAGGAGACACCCAGACTTGTAGAAGCTGTAAGAGCAGCTAACGTAGGCAGGGGGCTGTGGATTTTTGGTCACGAAGAGGGAGCTGGATCCCGCTTTTGGGAAGCGTCTTTAGGTAAAATGTCCTTGACCCCAAGAGAAAGAGAAGTTTTCGCCCTGCTGCTTAAACGGTACACCAACGCTCAGATCGCCAATGAACTCTCTATCAGCCCGCGAACAGCTAGAAATCATGCCTACAACGTTCTCAGGAAGCTGAATGTCGCGCGTCGTACCGATCTGCCCTTAGACACTTGGCAACATCGGTATAGGTAGCGAAGCCAGACTACAAATTGCGTTCCTGCAGCTAATTTCACACTATACGGCCCGGGGCTTGCGTAGCCGTTCCGTTTGTAATCTAACCGGACCAGCAGGAACGACGTGATGGACGACGATCTTACTCTCCTCGACCACTATCCGATCTACTACCAGCCGCGGCGCTTGCTGCTTGATCTCCAACGAGGGCTCTTCTAGCGTGTCGCGGATGCTGGCCGAGAACTCCTCCAGTCCTTGCAGTAACCTCACCTCTTGCTCCCGCTGGGCTCGCTTCTCACTGATCTCCGTGATTCTCCTCCCTAGCATCCGGCCGTGCTCCTCAATCCTCGCGCGCCTCTCCTTGAGTTCGGCCAGATCGATCACCTCGGCCTGGTAGGCGTCGATCAATCTGCCCACCTCACGATCCAGTGCCTTCAGCTTCCTGCTGATGCGCTCCTTCTCTCGCTCCTCTTCGCTGTCCACTGCCGGATCCGCCCGGCCCTCTTCGTAGCGGCTCTTCAACAGCTCGGGCTCGGAGAGCAACTCCTTGACGTACTCCCACACCAATGGTTCTACATTCGGTGCCATGATGCTGCGTCCATCGCAGGCCCACGGTGCGTGCCTGGGGTAACGATCCTTGCACACGTAGCGCTTGCTGTTACCGCTCCACGCCCCTATCATCCGCTTGCCACAGCACCCGCAGATCAAGAGGCTCCTCAAGAGGTAGTGGCGTTTGGTGTTGTTTTGGTGTGAACCCATGTTTCCGGACCAGTAGCCAAGTCAACTCCTGATCTTCAGAGCGTGTATAGCCTCGAATTCTACCGGAGGCAGATATCCGAGGCTTGAGTGTAGTCTTTTCTGGTTGTACAACCGGAGGCGGCTACATTCCTCGCTCGGTTACCTGAGCCCGGAGAGCTACGAAAAACTCGGGATAAAGGAGGTGGCCGTGGCGTAGCGAAAAAGTGTCCACCATACCGTTGTAATTCCACTCGACCATATGCCGAACCCCGAGGCCGTGACGCCCATGGCGGCGTCGAAGTCTGCATATGGTACTAAAAGTACTATAAAGTCCCCTACCAAAAACAATCCAGAATGACGCCGTCGGGACGTTTTAGCGAGCCGTAAATAATTTTAGGCTGTACACACAGTTCGAATCCGGGGAATCAGACCCCGGCGACGCCTCTGTAGGGGCAGAGAGGAGTAGAGTTGGAGAAGCTGCGGCTTGACCTGGAGGAATTGGAAGTAGAGACTCTCGATTTCGAAGATGAAGAAGGCGGGGGACTGGAGTCGCTGCGCATGGGACACGGGACTACTGAGGTCGGCGCGTCCTGCTGCCCGTGTTGCTACTGCAGTTGCTGCCTCTTGGGCCAAGACATCTGGGGGGACTAGCAGCCCCCAGATGATGTTCGTGCTTTAGCGGCACGTCCTTGAGACAGCTTCGTCTTCTCAAGGACGTGCCCCGTTCGTATCGTCCGTAGGGCGACAGGGAAGTTGCATTGACCGACGCAGTCCCAATAAAGCAGCACTTTTTGGTTTAGGCGAACAGGAAGAGGGGAGGCAGACTGGATTCACTGCTCATGGACCACGGGGTCACCAAGGTTGGTGCATCTTGCTGCCTGTACTGCTACTGCATCCTGGACCAAGACGCTCGGAAACACTGACGATTTGAGATTGATCGAAGCCAAACAGATGAGGGGCTACTTGAAACTTGGGTTACACCGCCTCGATCACGGACTCAATGCGCACGCCTGTGTCTTCCTTCGACCAGAATGAGTTTGTCCGTGGATGATATTGTCCCCATTCTCCGAGAAACATTCTGGAGATTCGGCAGGACTAAAGGAGAGTGTCGGCCGTGTCTTGAGGCTCTGCTCATATAGGAAACTTTCTTTAAGGAACGTAACTCGGAATCAAGCCCGGACCCTATTGACCAAGAGCGCGCGGAGGCCATCGCTAAATGAAGCCAAAGCTCAAGAACGACGTGATGTACATACCGTCCTCGGAAGGCACCTACTTCCTGAGCAATCAGAGTTCGCTAACCCTCAAGGGCAAACACGTTTATCAATGGATCGATAGTCTCGCGCCTCACCTGGACGGCAGAGAGACGCTCGAAGAGCTTACGAGAGGCTTGTCTGCGGACAAAAAGGGCATGGTTTCCCAGCTTGTAGGAATTCTGTCCGATAAAGGCTTCGTGAAGGATGTCACCGCAGACAAAGCGCATACTCTCGATCCGGAGGAAGAAGTAGCCTACGCCTCCGAAATAGCTTTTATTGACTATTTCTGCGACTCGGCCGCGCACAGGTTCGAACGCTTCCGCAACAGCAAAATTCTGTCCATCGGATCTGGCTTGACGTTGACTGCACTGGTGCAGGCTAACTTCCACTCCGGGCTTGGACACATACACGTCAGAACTACGAAGGAGTGTCCGACCCAGAGCACGAGACACTACGAATACCTTGAGGTCGCCAGGCAGAGGGATCCTAGGCAAGGCCTAACGGAGGAAATCGGGGACTGGCCCGATGATGAGTCAGCTATCGCAGCAGCAATAAACGCGGCCGAAGCTATTGTTCACGTCTCAGACAAACCTATGATGGCCAGGGCAAGAATGCTCAACGGCCTATGCGTTGAAGCAAAAAAACCCTTTGTTCAAGCTATCGTGGTCGATGGCCACGCCTGGATCGGTCCCATATGGATACCCGAAGACCAAAGCGGCTGTTGGGAGTGCGCCTGGCGACGACTGCAGGCAAACCACTCGCACGAGAAGTACGCGTTTCGGGATCACCCTCGCTCACAGCCCAACGAGTTTCTGGCGGCTCCGACGGCGGCAATCGTCGCGAACCAGTTAAGCTTTGAGATCTTCAAGTACCTGACCGGAACAGGACAACTGGAGACACAACGCCGAATGATCAAGGTGGATTTAGAAACGCTCCAGAGCGAGGTTCACTCGTTCCTGCCCCACCCGTTGTGCCAATCTTGCCAATCACCCGCAGAACAAACCAAAACCTGCTTTCTCGATGCCGTTCGTCTCCTCAAAAAAGAGCTAACGGACGAAAAGACCTTCTCAGAGAAGATTATTGATTGTATAGATGAAGAGCTCGGCTTGCTAGGTTCACCGGACGAACGCGACTTTACTCAACTGCCTTTGTGTACCTCGTGGGTAACCATTTCGCAACCGATGGCTCCATCAACGTCACCAAAATCACTAGGAGTGATCGGCCTAGGCTTCGACCTTGGGGCCGCTCGCAGGAATGCAACCCAACGCGCTTGTGAGCTCTACGCTGCCGGTATTGTAGATCGTCGCCGGCTCCCGAAAGCCAACGGCGGGGAGCAAGATATTTTAGCCGTCCGAGCAAGCAAAAGATTCGAGAACGACAGGTTGCCTCCTAGCGACGATTGGGTGTGGGGGTACGACCCCCACGAGGATCAGGCTTTTATGGTTCCTGCCGAGTTGGCCTTTCCGACGCTACGAGGTACGGTTCCTTCCAAGAATACCGTCGTAGGGCTTGCGTCGGGGTTTAGCTGGCCCGAAGCGGTGAGCAAGGGCCTTCTACACCATTGCAACAAGCTCACCGTAGCGAACCTTGCCACGGCGAAACGACCTTTCGACCCACTCGACCTATCTGCCGTGCCGCTAACCGAGCAGGGAAAGAGGTACGAGCGCATGCTCGAGAGCTACGGTGAAAGCGTGGTCGCATATGATGTTACAGGAGTCCTAGATATACCTACGTTCGCGTTTTGCGTTCGGGACGCGACAGTCGCCTACGTCTCCGACGTAGGCGCGCCAGAAGCCATTGAGTCCGGGCTGGAGCAAGTAGTCCAGTACCACCAAGCACGCACCAGCAACCGCCCCGCGCTTGCACCGCCCGAGGCCCCAGATTTCCCTACCGAACTGCGGGGCTCCAAGCTAGCCGCGCTGCGGTTTGAGGGACCCTTGGGGTGGCCGGGGAGGCAGAACCTGCTGCAGGACAGGCTTCGGGACCAAGGTTGGCGCGTTTTAGTCATACCAATCGGCCATGATCCGGCACTAACGGACATCCTGCCGCATCTTGTCAACGTCGTGCTGGTGAAGAAGCGTGGTTAGGATGGCCGCGAACGATCGAACCACCTCTGGAAGGGTAACCAGCGAGGTAGGGCTGGTGGGCCATGGAACTTTGCACGAAGTGGTGCGACGAAAACTCGCCCAAGATTGTTACGTTCTACCTCTCGGAGTGAATGATTTGAGCAACGGAGAAGTGAGATGCTCAGTCGTTCTGTCGGTCAGCGACGGCTGGGACCCGCAGCTGCACGATGCCATCAACAGGTATAGTATCGAGCAGAACTACCCGTGGCTTCGCGCCTACGTAGAACCGGGTAGGGCTGTTGTTGGTCCTTGCGTGGTTCCAAGGCAAAGCGGTTGCGTTGCTTGCGCCGAGACGCGCCGTCGGTCCATACGGGACGAAGACGCGGATTACTTCGGGCTTTTGGACAGCTTCAAAGACGAAATCGCCTCCCCACGCAACTCCTGGTTGACTAAGCTCGGTGCCGAAATCCTGGCTAACTTACTGGCTGACGAGGTTGCCAATGTTGTAGGCCAGAGGGACCAACCGAGGACTCGGAACGCGATGATCTACTTGGAGCTGGACGGACTACGCACCAGCGTTCACCGTTTTCTTCCTGATCCTCTCTGTCCTTTATGCGGTGAGCTGCCGGAGGACTCGGCAGAGGCTGCGCAGGTGGCTGCGTCCTCAAGGTTGAAGGCTGCGCCGACTAGCTATCGGGTTCGCTCGCTCTCCGATGAGAAGGATCGACTCGCAAACCTATATGTCGACTCGCAATCTGGCGTAGTGAGCGATCTGAACAAGTATGGCAGCAACATCTTCCCGAGTGCAGTTGCTCCTGCTGGACTGAGACACGGGTACGGCACGGAGATAGGGTTCGGCAGGAAGCTTGACTACGAATCAAGCGAGCTGACGGCGGTGACCGAGGCACTTGAGCGTTATGGTGGCATCCGGCCTGGTGGCAAAAAGACGATCGTAACGGCTAGCCATGACGAACTCGGTGAGAGCGCGCTCGATCCGACCCTTCTAGGTTTGCCTTCGGAGGATCTGTATGAGCGGCCAGGGTACCCTTTCGTGCCCTACCGTCAGGATCTGAAGATTAGTTGGGTTTGGGGGTACTCGTTCCGATCGTGTCGCCCGATCCTCGTTCCAGAGAGCTACGCATACTACGGCGCGTTTTACGGCCCCATTAAGGACAGGCCGTTCGTCTACGAAACATCCAATGGTTGCGCCTTGGGTGGTTGCCTAGAAGAGGCCATCCTGTATGGGATGCTAGAAGTGGCCGAACGCGACGCTTTCCTCATGACGTGGTATGCGCGGCTCCGAGCCCCCATCATAGACCCGCTCTCGGCCCGAGATCATTCACCGGCCTTGATGGTCGAACGAGTCGAGAGCCTTACGGGCTACGCTGTCCGCATCTTCGACATCACCCTTGAGCAAGGCATCCCTTGCTTTTGGGCGATGGCCATTGATGAACACGATCGTACGGGAAAGCCTAAAGCGCTGTGTTCCGCCGGCGCGCACCTAAACCCGGAGAAGGCGCTAATCAACGCGCTCCTGGAGCTGGCCCCGCAGATTGGAAGGATGAGTTCTTATTATCAAGAGAATCGTAAGCGGGCCATGGAGATGATCGAAGATCCTTACAAGGTACTGACCATGGAAGACCATTCGCTACTGTACTGCGCGCCGGAGGTTTTCGAGCGGCTCACATTTCTGACGGATTCGACCGAGCAGCGACCCTTCGAGGATAGATTTGAGAGCTATTATACTAGGCCGAAGCATAGAGATCTTCTGCAAGATCTAAACGAGGCACTAGCAAGTTACCACAACGGCGGTCTGGACGTCATAGTGGTCGATCAGACGACTCCGGAACACGCAGCAGGCGGTTTCAGCTGCGTGAAGGTGATTATCCCAGGCACTTTGCCTATGACCTTCGGGCACCACGCCAGACGTACCGAGGGCTTAGAGCGGCTTCGCCAAGTGCCTCACGAGTTAGGATACTACCCGCGCGCGCTCGCCGATGCCGACATCAATCCCTACCCGCACCCGTTTCCATGAGATTGTCCCGGCAAGTCGATTCGGGAAATTGGGACCTGAAGATCGGCCAACGCTACATGTACGATACCTTCTACGGTATGGCCGATCTGTTCGCGGCAGGCCAAGGGGAAGAAGGCGACCCGGGCCAACCCCTGAAATTCAAGTTGTATCGTGATGTCGTTCGTTATCCGCTCTCCCAAAGGTTGCCGCTCGCCCTCGGCGACGTTCGCTGGTCATTCGAGGAGTTCCGTAGCGCTCTTGATCCGGCGCCGTGCCGCAGTGACCTCGACGTGGAGAGCCTGTCTACGCTTCTATATTACGCTTATGGCCTTTCACGAGTAGATACGGGGCCAGGGGCACCGTGGCCTCTCCACCGCCTAGTACCGTCGGCGCGATGCTTCTTTCCGACGGAACTCTACGCGTGGCTCCCACAGACCGGTCACATCCCAGCCGGGATCTACCATTACGACAACCTGCATCATTTGCTGTCCTCTCTTCGCCTGGGAGACTACCAAGACGAGCTCGCGCGCATGCTCGGTGCCGATCTCGTGGGAGCGTCTTGCGTACTGCTCTTCTCGTCGCTCTTCTGGAAGAACGCCTTCAAGTACCGCAACTATTCCTACCGGTTGTGTACCCAAGAAGCGGGGATGGTCGTCGGCAACGCTTTGATGGTAGGTGGAACTCTAGGGTTGCAGGGCCAAGTGCATTACCAGTTTTTGGACGAGCCCGTGAACCGGCTGCTTGGCTGCGAGCAGTTTGAAGAAAGCGTACTCGCTGTCCTTCCGATGTATCCGCGGCTCGGGGACGAGTTACACGGTATCAAGCGGAAGCACGGTGTCGTGAACGACCGAGAGTTTTCCCAGGTTGGGCCTATCGCTCATTCATACGCCAAGGTGAGCAGCTTCAACAGCGACCTATGCGGCTTGGTCAAGCAGATGGATCAGAACTCTTACCTCAACATCACTGACGAGTTTGCTATCGAGCAACTCGCACCTGTTGCCTCTTCTTGCGAGCGCCTAGAGGGAGATGTCCCGGCTATGCCCGTGACAGATCTCGCGGTGAGAGGGTACGTAGAGTTGGCCAGTGCGCTTCATTCCCGGGACTCGGGCAACGTCCTTTTTAATCCCACAGGTGAACCTATCATGGCGATGGACATGTGGGAGATTCTGGCCTGCGCCGTGGCCCCTTACGTACGCGATACTGGGCAACATCTATCGAAGCCATTCGCGCATCTCTACGTCGTCATCAACCGAGTGGAAGGCATAACGAAGGGTCTCTACCGTCTGTGCAGCGACTGCGGAGCGCTGCACGTCCTTAGGACCGGCGACGTATCTGTACCGTTTCAGGAGATCCTTGGGCAACCGAATATCCACCTTGGCTCTTCCAACATGGCGGTGTACGTCACCGCCGATTACGCGGCCGTCAGCGAAACGTTTGGCAACCGCGCTTACAGAATCTTGAATATGGAGGGTGGGCTTATCGCTCAACGGATTTGTGCCGTGAGCGCCGCGAATGGCTTATCGGCTCGCGTAAGCAACGGCTACCGCCCTGCGGAGACAGAAGAGCTACTTGGGCTTACGAGTTCGTCTTTGACGCCGTTCTTTCAAATCATAATCGGTTATAACCGTCCGGGGGTACGGTATGGGCTTTCCATCAGATTCTAGCAGCTCGCCCCTCGTGCCAGCTTCGGCCGACCGGCGTGCGTACACCGTTGCACCCACTTTCGCGGTGCGGGTGGCTGGACTACCGATACAAGATTTGCACTGTTTGCGATTTGAACGGACAACGAAGTCGATAAAAGAATTGTTGACCGTGGAAGCCTGGCTAGAAAGGCAGCGTGAACCGCTGTGCGAGGCGCTTTACGAAGCCATAGGAATCGCAGAAGATCAGCGTGTCAGACGCCGTCTGATCGCACTGCGACGTGCAGTATACCAAGGCAAGGCGTCCAAGGATAAAGAATTCGACGACCACACCAGGTCGGTCCTATCGCCAAAGCTCCGCAGACGTATTGCTATCTGGCACGAGCAGGTGAAGCGCCGCTCGGCCATTGAGGCGAAAGCTGAAACAGTCCTGGAGACGGAAACCATCGAGAAACGTCGTGAGCTCCAGAAGGTGGCTGATGACAACGTTTTTCATCAGGGGCTAGTCCTCGCTAGCCGTGGATTTTACTCAAAGCTCAGCAAGTGGTTGCGCACCGGTCCCAATCCTCTTCCTGACAGGAAACTAGAAATCAGATTGGTCAAATACCTCTGCCGGGTAGCAACAAAGACTAGCCCGTACAGCACCTTTACTAGCAGCGGGCAGGGAAGATGGGTTGAGGATGCTCCTTCACCGACCCTGCACTGTGCAGGGTGGACGCGAAGTGGCGTGGTCGAGTTTAATGTGTTACTCGCGCAGTGGATCGGCCGAGAGCTCTCGCGGTGGCCGGAGATTAGGGACCATCTCATTCTGGAGGTGAATAGCAGCCTCCTCGAAGAGAACGGCTCCATACGCTTTCTGGGACAGAAGCGAGGAGAGACTATGGTGAACCTTACTTCTACACCGACTCTGTCGTACATTCTACGAGCGGTCCGGAGTAAAGAAGGCTGTACGTACGGTAAGATCGTTCAACAACTCTCTTCTGGGGCTCGGCTGGAACACCGAAGCGAAGAGGCAGTGGAATTCCTCGACTATCTTATAGACCTCGGGCTCCTGGAACTCAACTTATCCGTTCCCGACCAATCTCTCGATCACCTCAGCCAACTCCTGAAAGAGGTGAGTAAATATTCAGGAGTTAGGATCGAGTCCGTCAAGCTACTTCTGAAAACGCTCCAGTCCCACGTGGCGGCCTTCACCACTGCTGAACCAGCCGACGACAGATTCGAGCAAACGCGGAGCATATGCGATACGTTGGACGACATCTCCCGAAAGCTCGGTTGGACTCAGCGTGGAATTGAGCTTCCAAAAAAGGACGCCATCTACGAGAACACCCTTACGGTAGGAATGGATTTTCGTTGCTCGACGAGATTTTGGCGCAGCACGCTAGATGATTTGCACCTCTTGCATCGGCTGACTGGCTTATACGATAGGTTTTTGCCTGGGCGTCTAACCGCCACGGCGTTCTTCGTCGACCATTACGGGGTAGGAGCCAGCGAGGATTTGGGAGATTTCTACCAGGCTTTTTGCAAGGAAGTGCGTCAACCAGGGGGATGGCGACCGAACTACCACACGAGCGGCGCGGATCTGCGAAAGGTTTTTTACGAGCCGTACCTGCAGGACTGGAGTGGCCTCGATAGACTGGAGCAACTCGGCGGGCTCAAGCGAGAGCTACGCTCCTACCTAATAGGCCGTAGCTCAGATGACGGACAAGTCAGTCAGCTTGATCGCTCCGTGCTGGAGGACTTCGCCTCCAGAATACCTGCGTTCGCTGGGCCATCCGAATCAGTGGCGTTCCGTTGCCAGATTATGCTGCGGGATGGGACGCCGCATCTGGTGCTGAACGACATTGATGTCGGCTTCTGGCGGAGCCAAGCTCAACTTTGGCGGCTGGACCAAAAGGCGGCTGGTGATGATAACTTCCTGGTGTCCCAAGCCCCTCGCGCCGACTCAGAGCAGGTTCTCCACGCAGACATCAGCAGCGTAAGTGGTTCGAACCTTAACCTGCGGGTCCCGACCACGGATTATGAGATTCGTTACCCTGGGGCCATAAGCCACCGCCCGTCAGAGGAACAAATCCCGCTGAACGATCTGCGAGTCGAGCACGATCCCGAAGCGGATAGGCTCCGCCTAGTTTCACGGAGTATGAGGCGTGAAGTCTCGCCCTTGCACCTCGGTATAATGGCCGACTTCTTCTTGCCTTCTGCGTACCGTTTCTTAATCCGTGTCTTTGGTCAGTCGCCATCCGGTTTGGAATTCACCAAGCGGACCTTAGACCTTGTGTCTTTTGGGAACGCTGAGCAAGAGGTCCATCGGTTTCCACGGCTTTGTCTGGGGAATGTGGTCATCAGCCGAGCAACCTGGGCGACGTTAGCTGGCCCGTTGATGCGTGAAAAGGGCGAGACGCCTTTGACCCACATGATCAAAGTGACGCGTTGGTGCCACAGACACCAAGTGCCTAAGCAATGCTTCTTTCGAATACTCAGCCCCGCATCATACGATTCGCAAGGGACTATCTTACACAAGTCGCGCAAACCTATGTATGTGGACTTCTCTAGCTTCTTCTCCTTAAGGGTTCTCGAGCAAATGATCAAGGAGCCGGACCAACTGGTCATGATGGAGGAGATGCTACCGGCTTACGAGGACCTCATGGTGCACGATGCAAGGGGTTCGTACGTTAGCGAATGTATTTTTGAGTTGACTCACCACCAGGATATCTATGGGTAACCGATCGTGGGTGAGCGCCCACATTTTCTACCACGACAGTCTGGACGATCTGATAAACGGGGGCATCCGCCCACTGGTCGGAGAGTTGAACAGTCTAGGAATGATCGACCGTTACTTTTTTGTCCGCTATTGGCAAGGCGGCCCTCATGTTCGGCTGCGGTTGCTCCCGGCGTTTGGAATGAGCTGGGAGACGGTGACGAAGCTGATCGACAAACGGATCGGAAGATTTTTCTCTCTGCATCCTTCCAACACGATTCTCCGGCGCGACCAGTACGAGGAGGTGGCTTACTTCCTCTCGCGAGTCGAGCATGGCGAGCAGAGTGTAGGTACCGTTTACCCTAATAATTCGCTGCGTTACATTCCATACGCACCCGAGTACACGCTCTATGGAGGTATGGAGTCGACCGAGGCCGTTGAGCACCACTTCGCGGATTCTAGCGAGCTTGCTCTTGAGTTGATAGCCAGTGTGCCAAATCGCGACAGACGCTATGGCGAAGCCCTCTCGATGATGCTGGCCGCCGCTGCGGTCTGCGAGAGAGAGTTGGAAAATCTCGCTCGATTTTTCATGGTCGGAGATCAAGCATGGGGTACCAGGTTCATTGCCGACGATCGTGACCGCTACGAGAACCAATTCGAGCGCCAGTACCTCCGACAACGACCACGCTTGCTTAATCTCGTGAGACGGCTACTCAGTATGGTCGAACAAGAAGTGAAAAGGAGCCATGACTCCACGCTTGTGTGCTGGACGGATTCGATTGTCACATTGAACGAACGGCTGGTTCGGTTGGAACGGCACGAACTCTCCCGCTACGGTGGAATCGTGAGGAATACGTTATGTCCTGATAAGCAACCCCACCGCAACGCCATTATCCTCTACTGCTCGCACCTGAACAACAACAGGTTAGGCATCTCCTTGCACGAAGAAGCCTATCTAGTCTACCTCATACGGCGAACGCTCGCGGAGATCTTGGAGGGCCGATGAGTGAACCTTGCTCTCAACCACCGATCAATAGAGAAAGGGCTTCCTTGAACGACGACGCCTCACGTTGGCACGGTATTTACCTATACTACTATGATGAGGACAAGGATGATTTGCTTCTCGATTGCGTCCGCCCACTCTTCGGGGCTTTGGAGGCAACTTCCCAGAAACGTTTCTTTGTTCGCCACTGGTTGCGTGGCCCTCATGTACGGCTCTTCGTCTTCACACCCAGTGACCGCTTCTTCGAATCCGTCAAGCCCAAGGTTGAGGAGCAGATAGGATGGTACTTGACGGAGCACCCTTCGGCTACGGAGATAGACGGGGAACAGAGGCTAGCAGCGTACCAAAAACTGGCGGAGCAGGAGCAAGAAACAGGCGCTCTGCTTCCTTTGCGTCCGAACAATTCGATTATGTACGAGGATTACAGTCGCCGCCTCCACGTTTTGGGTAGCGTAGAAGCAGCTGGCTTGCTCGAAGCGTTTTATGTCGAAACTACGAAGCTAACTTTCGAGATGCTCGAGCACATCCGCTCCAACGACGATCGCTTGGAGCTTAGCTTTGATCTGATGATCGCAGTGGCCCACGTTCTGGGCTCGGGCATTGCGCGAGGGTTTCTTTCCTATAGATCCCACTCGGAAGCCTTCATCCTAAATTCCTCCAACCCTGCTGCGTTGAGAACATCTTGCAGAGAGAGATATGAAACCCTATCCGAGGCTCTGGTACAACGCCTGGAACGTGTGCTCAAAACTTTCGATGCTAAAGAGGGCGATGTCCCATTCGTCCATGAGTGGGTTGAAATTTCAGATAGATTCTGGAGACAGGCTCAACCCCTCGTTGCCTCCGAGAAGATCTCCTTCGACACGGAAACAGGGCGTGGGGGAAGAAGGTGGAACCCCGAAATGCTCGAGCACAGCGCTTTCCATCAGTCAATTCAAAACAACGATGCTTACGTGGCAGCTATGCAGAAGGATCTCTGGTTCAGATGCTATCGCCTAGTGCTCAATTACCTATACTTGCACCTGAACCGCTTAGGTATCAAGCCCCTCGAGCGGTACCTGTTGTGCTATTTGCTTGCTAACGCTGTCGAGGAGTTGTTTGGTGTCTCCGCTGTGGATTTGGTCTCGTGAAGCGAGGTCAAGTCGCTACGTTAAACGAGAAGGATGTCTTATGAAAGCAAACGAAATCTCTTTCAAGAGGGTCGGAACACGGATCGCGGAAGCCGCGAGAGACAACACAAAAGGCAAAATCGGCCGCCGGTACGTGACCGTCGGAGAGAACCTTTCGCTACCCGATAAGGTCGATTGGAGCAACGAGCCTAGTCAATTCAAACTCTATAGCGGTCTTCCCAAGACAGCGCTCGGCTACGAATCTCCTACATCTACCACTCAGAGGCAGGAGCGCTGCCCCCAACCACTTACGATTGAGCAGACAGGACAGCTACTCTGCGATGTCTACGGCCTTGCGCGACAACGGTGGACTGCGCTAAGCCCCACCGGACTTTCAGCCAGCCTCGTCGGCACACCTAGTGCAGTCCGAACCTCTCTCGGGCTCGGTATGCTGCGTTCGGTGCCGTCGGGAGGAGCCCGATTCCCGTGCGAACTGTACCTTCTAGTGGGCTCTGGTCAGAGCATCCCACAAGGTGTGCATCACTACGATCCGGCGCATCACATGCTACACACTCTCCAAAGCGAGGACCCGATGTCTACGCTTTCCGCCCATTCTGCCTCCTCCAGCGCTACCTCTTCGGAGCTAGCTCTGGTACTAAGTATCGTATTCTGGAAGAACGCCTTCAAGTACGGCGAGTTCAGTTACCGCTTGCAGAGTTTAGATGCTGGGGTGCTAATCGGACAAAGCTTGGCGGTCGCGGAACGGTATGGATTGAGGCCAACAGTACGTTACAAGTTCGTGGACCATGAGCTAGACTGTCTCCTGGGCCTCGATCCTATGCATGAAAGCGTCTACGCCATCGTGGACCTGCAACAGCAGGAGAACCAAACACCGGCGACCCGCCCACAGAGCCTTACGAAAGCCTTCCCAGTCCTTCATGAGCCTGCCGCCATTCGGTCTATAGCTTCCTCCTTGCCGCTACTCGCAGAACTGCATCGAGCGTCCATGTCGCCTACTTCCGGCCTGGTCCCTTCTGAGACGAGCTTGGCGCCGATCATCCACTCAGCGCCAAAATCTCGCCGTTCGCTGGAACTGGTCGATTGTGGCACCAATCTGCTTGAAGGTCTGCACCGACGTCGTTCTTCGATGGGGTACTTCAGACTCTCGAAGCTGACCTGGCGGCAACTTTCCCAGCTGCTTGCCGCAGCCGCGCAAGGCTATCCGAGCGATCTCGACAGCGATCCCCCCAGCGATCCCCCCAGCGTGCAACACACTTTGCTGTTCTGCGTGATCAACCACGTGGAAGGCGTAGCTCCAGGCGTTTATTATTATTGTGCTGAGCGTCACACCCTTGAACAAGTATATGCTGCGGACGTTAGCGCGGAACTACAAGCCACCTTGACTTTCAACACCACCAATCTGCACCATGCTAGCATCGCCATTTTACCCGCTGCCGACTACGAGAGTGGTTTCAGTGTCCACGGCGATCGGTGGTACCGGATGCAGAATATGGAGGCCGGCATATCCGTTCAGCGACTCTACCTGGCGGCGGCAGCGTTGGGGTTAGGCTGCCATGTAACCTGCGCCTACAGGGTGGATCGGGCGAACGCGCTGCTAGGCTTTGCGGAAGATTCTGTCCTGACAAACTTGGCTCAGGTCCTAATCGCGCCTGGGCGCGAGCCGGGTTATTGCTATGAGCACACATTATGAGCGGGTTATACGCATTGCAGTACTGGACGAGCGTTCATAGACCGATCCGACTTGGACCGCGAGTAGCCCTACGCTGTAGTCTGTCGCGAGTTAGGCTACTCATGACGCCCCGGCGGGTCTGGGATGGCTCGCGAGTAGCTGCCCCTCCACGCTTCACAGGGGGAGGATGGCCACCGATTGCATCTTCCCCTGGCCCGCTCGGGAATCCTTCGGACCGCTGATCGGGATTGGCGAATAATAATCGCTTGGTAAGGGCTAAGACGGCGAGAGGAACCTAGGGCTGAAGGAGATGGCTATAGCGGAGGAGGTATCTCGGGATGCGCTACTGGATAGGCTTTGACGTCGGAAAGGTGACCGAGCCCCCCGAGACTCTGGCATACCGGTAGTTTGTTGTTAGTGGGCATAGAGGTAGATCCCTTCGCCTGCGAACACCCGCTCAAGCAACGCTTTTAGCCCCGATGGCGGGGGCATCCCGGAGAATGCCCGCCAGTATCGCATGAGCATTATGTAGGGCTCCAGCCACGCCCTTACTGCCCTCAAGGTCTGTGGCCAGGACACTAAGGCTCTCCTTTTTTCCCTTTCCGCCGAATCGGCGGGGAGATCGCTGTTCGTCTCGGACGGTTCTTCTAGCGAAGCCGGCAAGTGTCCGTAGGCCCACCAGCAGAAGGCGAATGCGCAGCAGACCAACTGCCAGTGACGACGAATCGCGATGTCGCTCCTTACCTGGTAATCGCTCCAGCCAAGGACGTGCTTGACCTGCTTGTAGCTTTGCTCAACCCACATCCTCAGCCCATACAACCGTAAAATCTCCGCCAGGTCAGCCGCCTCTAGCTCGCTGTCGCTCGCTTGCTTGGAACCGGGAGCGGGCAAGTTGGTAGTCAGGTACCATGTTGCTTTATCTGGCAACTCTTTGGGATCGGTGGTCGCAACCACTGATCGCCACGTCTTTTCGGGCCCATAGCAAACCTGATCTTGAAATACCCGCCGTATAGCGAGAATGATGGTGACGGGAAAACAGCCCGCCGTGGTGGCTCCGCGTTGTCGGAAATAGCCTATAAATCCGGCGAGGATACCTCGAGAACGCCTCGGTCATCCGTCACGCACAGTCCCCGCCGACGCCGGGCATTTTGTGAGCAGGTTTCCCCATAGGGACCTACGTCTACTTCCAGAGCCCACCACGCTTCCTCATGCCCATCCCTGAAATGCCGCACGACCTTCACCCAATCTCCCGGGTTACTCTCATTCTCCCACCCTTCGCCGGCTTCTACTGCCGCTGCCCACGGGGAGCCTATCTCGCCTATCTTGTGCCACCAAGCATGCGAGGGCTTCAAGGCCAACACGTAACCCGTACCTAGCTCTTCCAAAGCTTCTTTGAAACCCTAGTCCTCGCCGTAGAACGAGTCGGCCACCACCGCGCGAAATGGGATACCCTCTTCCACGGATTGCTCAACCAATTGAGCAGCTATCTTCAGCTTAGTGCGAAACTTCGGGTCGTTCTTGCCGCCCCCGAAGTGGTGCGCGGGAGTGTAGGGCTCGAAGTTAATGGGCCAGTAGGTCTTCTCGTCTGTCCACAGGCTACTGACCGAGACCACCCCGCTGTCGGTCTTGCCGATGTTGGCCAGCCACTGTCTACCCACGTGGGCGGTCTTCTTGCCCCATTTGCGGTCGCCATGCTCATCTATGACCAGAACGCCCTTCTCGCTCGGAGCGGTAGCAAGCTCTTCAAGTAAGAGTTCCAGTCGGCGTTCGTTGATCTCCCGTGGGTTCCATCCGGACTCCGAGAGGAACCATTGCAGGCTCTGCGCCTCCTTTCGCTGCGCTCCGGCCACCGGCTCGGTATTCGCGAGGGCGGTCAAGGTCTTGTTGCGCTCGGCGGGTAGTAGCCAGACCCTCCAGGTAGCGACGGAAGCCTTCACGTTGGGCGCGAGCGCAGAAGAGCTCGTCAAAGCGGGTAGCATATTCCTCCAACGGACCGGGTGACGGAGCCACGGGCAGCCTTCTGGTCATGGCGGCACCTCCTTGTGTGACGCCATTGGAACACAGTGTTCTCCCTACTTCAACAAACTACCGATACAGCACTATTCATAGAAGTTGAACCCGTGGTTGGTATCCAGCGTGCTCGAAGAAACCTCGTGCATCCTGAGCGCTGACCGCGGAAAGTGCCCGACCCATTGCCTCTACCAGGGTGCCGTGGGTCCGGGCTTTGGCTTTTCGTAGAAGTCCCTTGATCTTCGAGAAGGCTTCTTCGATCGGGTTGAAGTCCGGAGAGTAGGACGGCAGGTAGAGAAGTTCACAACCTCTGGACTCGACCAGCTCTCTGACCCTTTCTCCCTTGTGAGCCGAGAGATTGTCCATCACGATCACTTGCCCCGCTCCTAAAGACGGCACGAGCATCCGCTCCACATACACCTCAAACACCGCACGGTCGGTGGGACCGTCCACCGCTAGGGAGGGACCCATTCCTTGTGCGTTTATGCTAGAAAGCAGCGTCGTGTTCTTCCCTCGGTTGCGGGGAACCGAGCAGCGCGCCCTCTGTCCGATCGGAGAGTAGGCGTAGGTCGGAGAAAGCGAGGTGTTGGCTCCCATCTCGTCCACGAATACCACCACGAATACCAGCCGCTCGGGGTCTATCTGTCCAGCGACCGTTATCCGCCAATCGGCCCTTCGCCATTCATCTCGCTCTGATGCACCCACCGATCTTTTTCTCGACTCCATCCAAGACGTTTCAGCAACCGCCAGACAGTCGAGTAGCTCAAGCGCTTGCCCGTAACCACCTCTAGAAAGTAAAGCCTCTCGGCGATGGTCGCAGCCGGCCGTTCCTTCATGTCTTCGTTCAAGAGTCTCCTGGTTTTCTCGTCCACCTTCGGAGTCCTGCCGGGTCCCTTCTTCGGAGCCAATGAGTTTCCCTGGCGGGCCATCCTGACGTAG
Source organism: Rubrobacteraceae bacterium (assembly GCA_965219175.1). Classification (GTDB taxonomy): domain Bacteria; phylum Actinomycetota; class Rubrobacteria; order Rubrobacterales; family Rubrobacteraceae; genus JBBPZK01. The sequence continues at coordinate 8,144 of CBDCNI010000005.1, read as the reverse complement.
CGCTTGACCGAGGAGAGGCTCACATCGAAGAGGCGTGCAGCCTCTGAGTTGGACATGCCGCGCTCCACCGCAACCACGATCTTCTTGCGGAGGTCTTCTGAGTAAGATTTCATCCCTCCATGATCGCACATAGGTCAATGTATTTGACTACCGCTGTAGCGTCGTCCTCTTCTCGCTCGGCTGCCGAGCGGAGCGCGGCCAGGTATGCGTGGGCCAGGAGCGACAGGGTGGTGTGCCTGTACCAACTGTCCCACTTCCTCACCTCGTACTCGTCCAGGCCGACCTCGCCCTTGGCCTGCTCGAAGCAGTCCTCTATGGCCCATCTCCTGCCAGCCACCCGGACCAGCTCCCCGACGTTCGTTGCCTTCGGTCTGTACGCCAAGTAGTAGGCGAGCTTTGAGGGCTCGTCGATGCTGCGGCGCACGAGCAACCAGCGCCCCGCCTCGTCTTGTGCGCTCGCCTCGGAGAGCGCGAGGCAGGCCCAGTCGTAGAGGCGCTCCCCCTTGCTGCCTGCCCCGGCCGACGCCCGAACCCACGCCCTCTCGGGTAGATCCTTGGCCACCGACCGGGCCTGCCGCTGGCACCCTTCGCGGTGGACGCCGTGGGTTCCCGTCACCGCCATCACGTAGGAGCGCCCCCGCTCCTCGAGCCAGCTCCGCAGACCGCGAGCCGTGCCGTAGACCGTGTCCGCGACGACCCAACTGGCCGGGACACCGGCCTCGAACGCCCGCTCCAGCATCCGCCTGGCCAGCTCGCCCTTCGTGGCGAAGCGCACCTCCTCGGGGACGCCGGCTTCGACCCGGCGCTCGGTGTCCTCGGCCCACTCGCGTGGCAGGTACAGGGCCCGGTCCATGAACGCCGCGCCTTTCCTGGAGGAGTAGCACAGAAACACCCCAACCTGCGAGTTCTCGATGCGCCCTGCCGTCCCCGTGTACTGGCGGGCGACGCCAACGGACTTCTCGCCCTTTTTGAGGAAGCCTGTTTCGTCCACGACGAGCACACCGCTCTTTTCGTCTCCAAGATGCTCCACGATGTACTCGCGCAGATCGTCACGCACCGCCTCTGCGTCCCAGCTCGCGGCGTTGAGCAGGCGCTGGGCACCCTGCGGCCCCGTCTCGCCCATCTGCTCGCTCATCTGCCAGCCGTTCCTGCGCTCCACCCGTTCGAGGAGAGCGGCGAGATAGCCACGAACTCGCGCCCTGACCTCGGGCCTACGGAAGCGCAGAGCGATACGAGCGTGCAACTCCTCAAGGTAGACCGGCCACCGTTGTGCGGTGGCCGGTTCAAGGCCTCCACTTCCGTTGTTCCGCGAGCCCACGCATGCCTCCTCTCACGATTGGAAGGGCAGCATACCGCAGTTCAAAAAAGTGTCGCTGTAGGACTAGTCTTCGTGAATATCATACGGTGCGGCGACCCAAATGCTCGTGGAACGCAGACTCGTGATGGCCTGCGTCGCGATCGCGATTCTTTCTTGTATGCTCTCTGTCGGTCTACCCGGAGCAATGCGACGACCGCTCTTCGGAGGAGAAATCTTCAACAGAACTTCGGGAGCGTAGAATTCTACCTTTCCTAGTTCCACAGCCTTGCGTAGCGCGCTTCGGAAGCCTCCAACCTCGTCGACCAGCCCACGCTCGCGAGCCTCAACGCCCGTCCAAACCCGTCCACCTGCGGTTTCCTCCAGGTCCTGAAGATCCAAGCTGCGGCCACTGGCAACACGATCCTTGAATTCAGCATAAACGAACTGGAGCTGGTCTTCCAGGATCCGGACTTCGTCCGGGCTGGGATAGCGGCTCGCGTCGAAAAGGCCGGCGTGTGCTCCATGCTCTAGCGAGACCGGTTTTACGCCGAGTTTGCTGTAGAGACCGGCATAGATGGGTCGAGCAGTAAACACGCCTATGGAACCAGTCACGGTGTTGCGTCTAGCAACGATGTGATCCGCTGCGGTAGAGACATAGTAACCGCCAGAGGTTGCCGCCGCTCCCATCAATACGACTACTGGCTTCACACGACGGATTCTCTCCACCTCACGCCAGATCAGATCTGACGCAACTGGCTCCCCTCCCCTCGAATCTACGTGAAAGAGCACCACTGCAACTCTTTTATTTCTCTCGGCAGCCCGCAAGGCACCTATGACCGACTCACTCCCGGCCTGCTCCGATCCAAAAAGGGGCAGCGGGAAGGGCAACCGCTGACTTCTCCCCTGCATTATGGTCCCCGATAGGCTTACTAGGCCGACCCGTCGACGTAACCTCTTTCGGTACGGCATCTTTAACGCTCCTCGCGCAACCCTCCACTCGACCAGCTTCGCTCGCCCTCCATCGTCGCCTAAGTTTTCAGAAAGCTCGTCCTCGTAGCAAATGCCGTCCAACAACCTCTCGGAGAGTGCCCCGGGGGCGCTGTAAGGAGCACGATCCACTAACGACCGCACCTCCTCGGGGGAGATATTCCTGCTTCTAGAGATGGCATGCACAACCTCGTCGAACCTGTTTCTAAGGAGACGCTCAGCCTGCTCGCGCGACTCCTCAGAGAAATCGTTGCGGACCAAAGTCTCCCCTGCCGACTTGTATGGAGAGACCGCGATCACCTCCGCGTCGACACCGACCTTGGCCAAAGAGTCCTTGAGGAAATTCACCTTGTTTCGTACGCCCACCACATTGACGGTCGAGAGGGGGGCTACGAAAATCTCGTCCGCCGCGCAGGCCAGGTAGTAAGAACGAGAATCAACCTTGATGAGGTAAGCGATGACGCGTCCACCACGCTCACGGAAGCCGAGGATTTCTCGCCTTAGCTCCTCAAGAGCGGTCCAACTCGCGCCGAGGTTCTGAATCCTAAGCACAACGCCCTTCGAACGCCCGTCGGCCTCGATTCGCCCCATCCGTCCCCGGAGGCTCTCGACACTTGGTGACGTAGTTAGCTCGGGGTAAAAACGGCGTTTGAAGAAGCTAGGCCGCCAGTCGAACTCTCGCAGGGTGCCGCTGACCTCGACCCAGACATAATCGGGCGGTTTTCTGAGCAGCCGCACTAGAGCGTTACGCAACAACCACCAGAGATTAATCATCGCCACGATCACCTTAGCCACTCCGTTCTAAGTCAATTCTGCAGTCCGAACACAGAGTATCTCGCGAATGAACCTAAATACATCCGAGAACCGATGCTCGAACAGCGTCTTTATGCGGGCGGCGTGTTCTGCGGACACGCACATGAGAGGGATCACGACAGATACTGACCCAGCATGAGACCTTATAGCCAAAGAGCAGGGGGCAGTTTGAGGGATCTCTTCTTCAAGTACCAGAGATCTGACCTGTTCCAACGTTAGCCCTTTGGGCAAGCGTATCTCGCGACGTTCGTAGAGTTCATCGAACCACCTCTGAACCGCGTTGACTTGGAGAGAACGCATCTCGGCAATTACCTCGGGTGTCGTCAAAAGGTGCAAACGATTTTGGGCTTCCTCTTTGCTGCGAAATCGTGCGACGGTTAAAGCGTATCTCATCGGCACCCGGTTGAGCCGCGTGTCGCTACCGTTGTAGATGGCTACTGTCTCAACCGAAGAAGTGACGAACCGCTCACCGGAGTCAGCCAAGCGGAGCCAGAAATCCCAATCCTCTAAACCGAACAATTTTTCCGTCCAACCACCACGTTCGCGTGCCACCTCGCAGCGATGCGCAACCCGAGACGGCTGGAACAACGGGCCAAAAACCTGAAACTCGGGGTGCCATACTGTCTCCAAGATCGAGCTGCATTTTATGGCTTTGCCGAATTGATCGAAATACCAGCAGCCCGTAACGGCTACTCGGGTTTTGTTGTTGACAAACATCTCACGCAGTATCGCGAGGTGCTCTGGTTCGTACCGGTCGTCATGGTCTAGGTACGCTACTACCTGCCCGTTGGCGTAGGAAAGCCCGACGTTTCGTGGCCGACCCGGGTGGCCGGTGTTCTTCGAAAGCCGGACCAGTCGTACTCTGGAGTCGACGTAACTCTCTATGATGGCTTCGGTGTCGTCGGTGGAGCCATCAGAAACGATTATGAGTTCCCAATCTTCTTCGGTTTGGCCGACAACACTGTCGATGGAGGGCCTTATAGAGACCGATCTGTTGTAGGTCGGGAGGATGACGCTAAAGTAGACCAAGGTGCCCACCCAAGAAATCTTCCCTACAAGATAGGCCAAGGTGCGACAACGTCGACCCGCTATATGAGGCTATAACCTTCGCGGAGAGCAACTAGGCCACCCCTTTCTGGAAAGACCGCGCCGCCCACCACAAAGCCAGTGCGGCCAATGGTACCATGATGGCGAAGCTGACCGCCACAGAGCCGTCTCCCAGGTGACCACCCATGAGCTCACGAGCGGCTTCCACCGTGTGGGAGAGCGGGTTTATGCTTGCCACTACCCTCAGCCAACTGGGTGCCAGCGCCAGCGGTAAAAGCACCCCCGAGAGAAGCAGCAGAGGAAGCGTGACAAAATTGAGCAGCGGCGCTAAGGCGTTCTCGCTCTTGAGTAACAGGGCTAAAGCATAGGAGAAGGAGACCATGGTGAGTCCTATCAGGACCAATAGGACAAGCGTTGCGGCCAAGCCAACCACGCTTTCGATCCTGAGTCCGAACGGTAGCGCGGCCAGGATCAAGAGTAGCGATTGGACTACGAGAATTGCCACATCCCTCAGGGCCCGCCCTAGCAACAATGCTAACCTATTGACTGGAGTAACGCGTAACCGCTCAATCATCCCATTGCGGAGGTCGGCGATAAGCCCGAACCCAACGAACACCGTGCCGAACAAGGCCATTAGTATCAATAGCCCAGGGGTGAAAACATCGAAGGCCCCTCCGGGGGGGAAACCGGGTGCTTTTGCTATGCCTTTCAGTAGGGGCGCGAACAGCAATAGGTAAAGAAGAGGCTGAAAGAGGCCGATGATAGCCCACGCTGGGTTTCTGAGTGTGGCCCTAACGTTATGTTTGAACAAGAGCCAAGTATCGTGCAGCAGCTTCATCGTTGAACTCTCCCTTCCTCGCGGGCCGCAGGAGTCTCAAGAAAGCCACCATCATCTTCCCTGAGAGAACGGCCAGTCTGCTTTAAGAACACGTCGTCCAACGTCGGACGAGACAATGAGAGTTCTCGCGTTTGGAGTCCCGCGCCGTCCAAAACGCGCAAGATCTCGGGGAGGGCCTCCTCGCCCCGGTCCACGTAAAGGGTCAAAAGACCCTCTCCGTCAGCGTCAATCTCGCGCACGAACGCTTGGGTTCGGAACAATTCCTGCGTGCGCTCGGAGACGCTACGCTGGCCCTCCAAGCCGAGCGTCACCACATCGCCGGCTATCTCCCGCTTGAGTTCTTCTGGCGTGCCTTCGGCAGCTATGCTGCCCGCTTCCATGATTGCCAGCTTTTGGCACAAGGAATCGGCCTCGTCCATATAGTGGGTGGTCAGGAACACGGTGGTCCCTAACTCCCCCAGCTTTCGTATCTCTTCCCAAACCCGCGCTCTACTCTGAGGATCCAACCCGGTGGTAGGTTCATCCAAGAACAGGACGGGTGGACTGTGTACCAACCCTATTGCCAGATCTAGCCTACGTCTCTGGCCTCCAGAGTAGGTTTTGGCTATCCGATCGGCGAAAGGCGCCAGCTCCAGAGCGGAAACTAACTCCTCGACACGCTCTTCGGCCTCGATGCGTCCCATACCGTACAGTCGACCTTGCAAGACCAAGTTCTCGCGACCAGTAGCTTCCGGGTCTGCGCCCCCGGCTTGGCTCACGTAGCCTATATGCTCCCGCACCCGCGCCGCTTCTTTGAGGAGGTCGTACCCAGCCACCCTAGCCTCCCCACCGTCTGGTTTAAAAAGGGTAGCGAGCATACGCAGTGTGGTCGTCTTGCCTGCCCCGTTAGGCCCGAGCAAACCAAAAATCTCGCCCTCACCCACCTCCAGATCCACGCTCCTAACCGCTTCCACTTCACTCCGTCGGTTCTTGAAGCTCTTGCACAAGCCCCGAGCCTCGATAGCCGCCACCGCTTACCTCCGATTTTTAAACAAATTTGTTTAAAAATAATATAAACAACTAACCAAACCTTGTCAAGGATCCTGACCGTGTGGTAAATGGACTTGACCCCGGTTGGCAGACAGACGAAAGTTTCGGATGTCAACGCCGACGAAGGATATCCACGCGATGCGATGCCGGGAGCAACACCGAGCTACCCGCCTCAATTCAAACAAGAAGCTGTACGCCTTGTCCGATCCTCACCGAACAAGATCGTCCCCCAGATAGCCAGGGAGCTTGGCGTCTCGGACAACTCGTTGAGGAGAGCTGGCTCAAGCAAACCGAGATCGATCAGGGGGAGCGGAAAGGATTAACCACCGAGGAGCGCGAGGAACTCAGAAAGCTTCACGAGGAGAATAAGATCCTACGAGTGAGGAGCTTACCTCAAGGCAGGTCGCCGCGGCCAACCTTCTCGACTGTTTCCTCAGCCCAACCAGCTACGATCTCACAGTAAGCTGCGGCAAGGCGTAGGTTTTCAGCTATGTGGCGCGGAACTTCTGCCAGAGATTTCGCCTGCGTACCGTGCTCGTACTCTTCTAAAACTGAGCGGTATCGCGAGGCGCGGGCCCGCAGCGCTGCCATCAGCTCGTCGCGAGGCATCTCATTCATGAAAGTGAGGGCGACTTGAAAAGGGTCCACGACCGGCTTGTACTCCCACCAGTATTCGCGCAGCAGCCTCTGGAACTCCTGCTCACCGCTTTCGGTTACAGCATAGGTAGTCCTCGCCGGACGGTTGTTCACCCTATCCTTATCAACCAGTTTGAGCAGCCTCTCCTCCGACATCTTGTTCAGCGCATGGTAGATGGAGCCGTAGGCAATGTTGGCCCAGCTCTCCGCACCCCATTTCTCTAATTCTCTACGAATCTCGTAGCCATGAGCTGGCTGTTTTCGGCGCAAGATACCCAGTATGAGAAGCCTAGAAGCGGACATTTTTGTTTTTTATCGTTGTTCTCACAGCCTGCTCGCACTCCCTCTCGCTTACCCAATATATTATTATAGCTTGGATATACACTATCTTAGCGGCCGAACACTGCACGCAAGGTTGTAGCCCAAAGCTTCAGGGACACAGGCTTTATACTGACCTCCAGATTTTACGAGTACTCTTCGGCGAACCGCGCTTGAGTATACTTTTGAGGAGAATCAAACAAGTAGTTTGGTAGACTGCAGTATATGCGAATATCAGGAGACGAAACTAGAAGGGTACTTCGTAAGCCTGTTGATGAGGATGGCCTGGTAGGTACGCTGTTCTATCCTTCGGAGAAACCTAGCCCACTCCCCACTGTGATCATCCTTGGCGGCTCGGACGGAGGACTTCAGGAAAACGGCGCGGAGATGATCGCGTCCCAGGGCTTCTCGGCGCTGGCGTTAGCCTATTTCGGGGTTGCGCCTTTACCCAAGGAGCTTGTTGAGATCCCGCTAGAGTATTTCGAGCGTGCTATAGCTTGGCTTAGGAGCAGCCAGACAGATATCGTCGACGTAGATAAGATCGCTGTTTTGGGTTCCTCGAAGGGTAGTGAGTTGGCATTGCTTCTAGGCGCAAGCTTCCCTAAAGAAATAAAGGCGGTTGTGGGCTACGCTCCTAGCGGGATCGTCTGGCAGGGGATATCGCAAAAGCCCAAGTCTTATCTGGGAGAGCCCCGGTCGTCATGGTCGTTCAAGGACGCCCCTGTGCCCTTCATCGAGTACTCTAGGCCCCGACTCAAGGAGACGGTCGAGCTTTTTGGCTCCTTTCTCGGAAGGCCAGCAGCTTTGAGCCCGCTCTACGAGCGGGCTTTGGGAGACCGAGTCGCTGTAGAGAGAGCGTTTATAGCAGTCGAGAGAATAAACGGTCCAGTACTCCTCATCTCTGGCACAGATGATCGATTATGGCCCTCCTACCTACTCTCTAAAATGGTTATGGAGAGGCTCGAGGCCCACAATCACCCTTATGACGATGAACATCTGAGCTACGAGCGAGCTGGGCACGCGATCACGATACCCGGATCTACCTCAAACACGCCTTCATCAGGTCGCTTCGGGCTCGGTGGAAGCGAGGCAACGAACAGGCGAGCAAGCGAAGACGCTTGGGGAAAAGTACTCGTTTTTTTGAAGGGACGATTCGGACTGTAGGAAGCAGACCCTGCC
>CBDCNI010000004.1:0-43486 GCA_965219175.1 Rubrobacteraceae bacterium | reverse complement strand
ACGCACTTGAGGATGTTTTGTCGATCAACTTTGATCCCATATCGTTGCAGCCTGTCTTGCGGTACGTTCAGTAGGTACACGATTTGCAGGGTACACTTGGCCTTGGCAGCGTCTTGTTCGGTAAGGGCGAGGGTTTTCGCCGCCATACTCAAGAAATGACTGCCGCTTTGCAGAGGGTAGTCCGCAAGTAGAGGAGTCCTAAGCCGAGCGATGCCTATTAGCTCTCTGACCTCGCTCCACTGCCGGATCCTGTACACCCATTCGTCAACCTCGGTTCTGTGTAAGTGGGTTGCGAGGCCATAGAGCCAAAACAAGGCGCTAGATATCAAGAGGATGATTTCAAATGCGGTCAGTGACACGTCGACTGGCACGATGGCCCTCTGGGGAGAGAACGCGTCGTTGAACGCCCCGGCTATCTCTACGCAACAGATGACCGCCAAGCAGAACATGGCGAGTGAGAGCGCAAGATTGCGTTTGCGCAGCTGCGAGGAAGGGTTCGTCGGACCGGCGGCTAGGAGAAATACGACACCGATAAGAACCATATAAGGTAGTTCCGGGATGTTCAACAAGAAAATGTGTAATACGGAGCCTGGAGGTTTGTGCTGGCTTATGGAGGGTAGGGTGGCCCTGTTCTTGAGAGACAGGACGCCGAAAGCCAGCGTCGTGATCCAATCCATCGCCAAGATATAGGGGGCATAGAACAGCAGGAACCTTATCCTAGGATGCTCTGTGGTCCCGTACATCGCTTGTACTTGTTTTCTGGCTATGTAGGCTAGAGTTGCGTCGACAGGAACACCGGTGATAATTTCTGGTAGATAGCGGATCCTGTACAAAGTCGGCTCTTCAGAAATCGTTACGACTATAGCGAGGAAGGCCAGAGAGATCAGTAGAGCCGCGGCGGCAGTGCTCACGGCTGTTTTACGGGAAGAACGCAAGCGTCCGGTGAACAAGAATAGGAAGAAGAGAAAGGCAGCCAAACCAAAGCCCGCAGCGAGGGTAGCCACTTCGAGCTGGTAGCCGCTCAAAAGGTTCCTAAGCTTCTCTTCCCGTGCAGGGCTTTTTCACCCAGAACGCAGGCGATTATCGACCACTCTGCTCTCTGGTCCGCCTCTTTCTCGTTGCGCGAAACGTCCCCGGACGCAGGGCGCTGGGCGACACGTCCGGGAGGCCACCAAAGGTCGTTTTTCATACCGCCCACACGCAAGGGATGACCCGCGGCCAGGTGTGCGAGTTCGTGATAGATGGTCTTCATGTAGAGAAACGGATCTTCTCTGAGGCTGCAAGAGACGAGGATGCTGGCTTCGCGCCTCTTCTTGTCGTATCGCAATTCCGCCAGCTCGTCGAAGAACCCAAACTCCGTCCCCAGACCGCTATTCTCTCCGGTCGTAAGCTCCACGACTTTGATCTCTATTCCCAGTTGGGTCTCCAGCGCACGCATATATTCCTTGACGCTGAAAGGTCGCGCCAGGTTGAGGGAGAGTAACTCAGCCATGTACTCCTCGAAGGTGGGCATGGACCGATTGGTGAGAGCTAGAACCCTGCGGACGGAGTGCCCAATGGTCTTCGCAATCGTATTCATTTGACGTTATCTTTGTCTCCAGCTCGATCGCTGCGGCTTCTCAACCGATCCAAAAGTTGCAGCAAGATGCTTCGATCTTCTTGAGGGATGCCGACGCTCTTGTGCAGTATGAACTGAGCTTCGGGGTCTCTCAAAGCCTCTAACGTCTTCTGGTCCAGTAACGCTCTGTCAGAGGACGAGCGAAACCAGTACCCGGGATCCACGCCGAACACGTCCGATAGGGCCAGCAATTGTCCCATACTCGGATTGTCAACCTTCCCTCGCCTCATGGCCTCGACCTCCCCTGTTGTGAGCCTGCCGCCGCTGAGATTCGCCACCTCTTGTGTAGTGTAGCGGGCCTGGGTGCGGAAGTTCTCGACTACGTCGAAAGCCTGGTTGAGCGCCTCAGTGAAATCTCGTGAGACATCCTTTTGCCTTGCTACGGAATCCCAGTCCTCGAGATCCTCGAGCCAAAGCTCCCAGGGGAAACCCATCGCGGACGCTATGGCCCTTAGCTTATCGAGACCGGGTTTCCTAATCCGGCCGGCCCTAAGATTGGATACGTAAGAGAGGTTCACGAAATTGTTCGTTGCCCGTTGGATGTCCGTGGGGCTCCATTCCGAACCGTCCGGCTTCCGGTACAGTCTCAGAAGGCGCTCGAACCGTTCGTTGAAACGCAAAGCCGTACCCCCGCTACCGCTGGCCGCCGGGAAATAACTCCTCGAATATATCTCCCAGGACCTGCTTGTCGAACTGATGTCCCACCGAAGGAAGGTAGGTTGCTAGACAGTTGGGCAACCTCTTCTCCAACCGGCGTGCCATGGAGGCTGGTACGGCCTTGTCCTCCTCTCCGTGATAGAGGCGTACCTCCCCGCCTACATCCTCCGGGTCGAATTCCCACGGCAGCGCGATCATCCTCTCTTCCCAAGCCCAGCCTTCTCCTCCAGAGCGGAAAGGTTCAGCGCTCATCCTGAGCGCCCTCTTCTTGACCTCCGGACGTCGGAGTTTATCCCTGTCACTCGCGGATGAACCCGCCATAAGTAAGAGATAAAAGAATCCAGGAAAATTACGGATACCGGCGCCGACAAGGTCGGCCAACTTCCGGGTGATCGCGAAAGGCGCGTGCGCGGCGAAGGCGCTGCCTAGCCTATTCATGACGTTCATGCCCTTCTCTACCCCGGCACGCTCGAAGGGACCTACGCTACTCTCCAGCACCACCAGAACCACCCGCTCAGGCATGGCACGAGCGCAGGCCAGCGCGTAGGGACCTCCTCCAGAGGCACCCCAGATGGAGAATCTCTTCAGGCCCAGCATGTCCGCGAAATGCAACATGTCGTCCGCCCACTCCAGCATGCCACGTCCGGGTGCGAAGTCCGAGAGGCCGTAGCCCGGACGATCGAGCGCAAGCAACCTTACATAGTGAGAACGGGCAAACTCGTGCAAGTGGCGACCCGCGAGTCTTGAGCCTGGTGTTCCATGAAAGTAGAGTAGAGGACTACCGCTCTGGTCACCGTACTCGGTGTATCCCAGACGACGACCGCCGCTTAGTTCGAGAACTGATCCTTCTCGTTTCTTACCCGGCATGGTTGACGAGCATCATAACAAATTCCTTATCTTCGCTATTCAATAACACAATCATTATAGATCGTCACTTCCTGGAGGATGACCGAATCTTCGCACGCCTTCTCGCTCTACATGGCAAACTTCTCCAGCTACAGCGTGATCTACGATGCCTTTGCCTCAGTCATCTTGTGGCTGCGTTGCCTCTTTATCAGGGCGCTGATCTTGATGCTTGAGACCGAGATTAACGTGAAGGCTTACTACGCGTGTTCATAGGAGGCAAGGCAGACAATGGACAGCAAGAAGAGTCAAGGTTGATTTTATGGGACTTGCCCATGAAGAGAGCTGCTGCAGCGATCAACGCACTTTTCGAGTTTCCGAGAATGAGAGTTACTGGCAATCCAGTTTCTTGTATAGGAATGGGGTTTTCGGAGGGACCCGGGAGCCCCACGGCTTTCCCGGAAGCTGTTGAGACCTCGACCCAAGCCCTGTACCGGGTACGCAAGGCACTCTGGTTACTTGAGATTGTGCCTGCTCGTAACTCAGGCCGTATAGTTATTCACTACTGCTGCATGTTTCTGAGCTAAAAGTAGTCTGAGGATAGTCCATCTCAAGAGACACGCGGATGGACCGGGAAATCATGATCGCAGCGTCCCGGATGGTAGCCGATTTGTTGGAAGAGCCTATACGCTGCAGCCCCATGGTCTGGAAGCCGATCTCGAGCCCGCCACGCTCTGCACAGCCACCACATGCCTGCGTCGTACTCCACGGATTCAGGCATAGGATCTTCTACCATTTTGAGTAGCGCCTGTGCCTTGTGGAACCATTCCTCTGGACGATCGGGCCTCAAAGAGATTGCCCATTCTATAGCCTCCGAGGCCTCCGCGTAGCGCCCAAGAAACATCAGCGTGACTCCCTTCATCGTCCACCCTGTGGCGTTCTCATTGTCCAAGCTGGTAGCCTGATCGTAAGCTTGGTATGCTTCCCGTAGACGGTCGAGATCATTGTCGCGCTTCGCTATCTCGAGCAAGGCTTCACCCTTGCTATTCTGGACGTCTGCATTGTCCGGCCGAAGGTGTTCAGCTTCCTCTGCAGCCTCCATCGCCTCGTCCCAGCGAGCCAGTTTCCTCAATAGACCTGCCTTGTTGAACAGAGCCTCAAAGTGATTTGGATCCATTCCAATGGCTCTGTCGTACGCTCCGAGTGCCTCCTGGTTCCGGTCCAGCTTACGTAACGCCCTCGCTCTGCCCGCCCAGCCCTCGACGTAGCCATAGTCGATCCCAAGGTCTATCGACCGATTGAAGGCGCTCAGAGCGTAACGAGGACTGTTGAGGTCGATGTAGACTGAACCCAGATCGCGCCAAGTATCGGACCTGTCGGACCTGAGCTCTGCCGCCCGCAGGTACGCGTCCTTGGCTTCCTCGTGCCGCCTCGCATTGTGTAGGCTCGTGCCCTTCTGCTGCCAATACCCGTAATCCCCCGGCTTGAGCAGCACTGCCTTCTCGGCAGCCTGTACGGCCTCCGCATGGTGCCCGCCTGCACTAAGCAGCGCCGCTTTGTTCAGCCACGCAGAAGGGTTGTTCGGATCCGCCTCAGTCGCCCAGTGGAAGCAATCATAAACAGCCTGCGCGTTGAATTTTCCGCCTAATATGGACGACACTCCGAGGCTGATCATCGCGTCGGCATCACGAATCTCTTTGAGAGTGTAGAGTAACATGGGAAAAAAGTCGTCTTTAGGCTCCTTGCCTTCCGTGTATGATACGGCATCGCGAAGGTAGGCGGGATCCGGCAGCGCGGTGCCGTCCGCCGATGGGCTCTCCTGCAGGAAAGCTTGGTCTGATAGGGACCGAAGGCAGTCGTGCAAATGCAGTCCTCTCCGGCCGAAGATGGTTCCCAAAACCGCCTCGATGCGCCTGTAGGTCAGCGGTTGAACGGAGGCCGCCGCAAGGAGCTTCATCGCCCGCATAGCGTCCGCTTGGTCAGGGAACTTCCGCAGCAAGTTCCTGAATCTCAGCGACATTGCCTCCATGGGGCGCTCCATTGCGATCGAGCCCAGAGTCGGGTAGTCATCTGCCTTTTCCGGCTCCCACTCTGTCCCAATGCTGCGGGCGAGCTTACCCTTGTCTTCCGACGTCGGCGGTGCAAGCCTGAGCTTGAGCGTCACGTCCTCATAGAGACGCCCTAGGTCCTCCTCGATCCGTCTCAGCTCAGGGCCGTCCCGGCACGTGGAAGCGATCACGCAAGACGCGGTACGCTGTGATAGAACACGATAGAATTCGGGCAGGTCGATCCGGCTACCCACATATTCGTGCAGGTCTTCGAGGAGCAAGACGATGTCCTCACCCTTCACCAGCGAGAGTGCGTCGTCTCCCGGCATTCCCCTACTCGGGGATGGCCTAACGACGAGGCGTCCCTCGAGTCTGGACAGAACCTCGTAGAGCGTTCGGCTCTTGCCGTCCAGGGGCTGCCCGAGTATTACGAAGCTTCTGTCCGAGCGTAGCTCTTCCGCCAGCGTATCCTCATCGTAGGAGCGCGCGTGCGGATCATCTGGAGGCTCTGCTCTCGCTTCCCTTATCACGTACGTTGCGTAGAAAGGCCTGCGTCCCGGGCTGACCGATTCGCCAGGCGTCACCTTCTCGAAATCGAAGTCCTCAGGCTGGAGTATCTTGGCGGGTTTGACCAGAGAGAACTGCTGCGAGGCCTGGTGGTCGATGTGATCACGCCTTGCAACGAAAGTCAGTACCGTCAAGAACAAGAGAACGAACAAGGCTACCGGACCGTAAATCATGAGGGACTGAAGGACGTCGCGTTGGAGAGAGCAGCTACCGCCCTCGAACGCCAGGCCGCTCACACAAGTTCCCAGGAACGAAGCAGCTAACAAGGGTATCAATAGCGTAAGCAATATGTATTTGAGAACAGGGTAAAGTCGGCGCATACGACAATTCTACTGGTCGAGCAATCTTCCGAGATGATCCCGGCGTAAACGCTGGATGACAGGCGTCATTCTCAGGCTGGAGAAGATCTGACCATTACGGCTCCGCCGGGGCTGGTGAGGGATAGGTGAGGAGCGGTGGCGAGACCCTCGCAAGATCACATGGCGCCCACTGTGGCGACCGCCACCGCCGCCCAAGGGGCTTCGCCCGGCGCGCCGTGGTCAATCCGCAAAAGCGGACAGAGAGCGCGCCGCCGGCGTCGGCTACCTTGTGTTTGGAAGCCGGCCGAGTTGCCGATTCGCAGGAAAAGACGGGCGAGGGGTCCGGTGCCGGCGGCGCGCTACCCTGGCAACGCCTTGTCCGCCTCGAACGCAACATCCGCGAGGGTTGCCGATCGCACCCTCTCGCCTCGCGCGTACCTCCGGATCGCGCCGTAGCCTTCAGCACGCGGCTCGGAGTGAACCTCGACAACGCCGGCACGCAGATCCACCAACCATACCTCCGGCACCCCGGCGCGGGCATACAGAGGCAGCTTGACGTTCCGGTCGTAGGAGATGCTGGTGTCGGCCACCTCGACCGCGACCAGGGCATCTTTCGCCTCCGGTACCCTGCCGCGGACCCCAGCCCGGTAGAGTGCGAGGTCCGGGTAGTGTTCACCATGCTCGCCGAGCACGAGCGGGTTCTGCACGCTCACCACGAAGCCGCCAGCCCCCCGAAGATCCGCCAGCACTCCGGTGAGAGCGTTGACCGACTCCATGTGCCGCCACCCGATGGGCGTCATCTCGACTATCTCCCCTTCCACCAGCTCCACCCGGTCGTCCTCATCGAAGATGCCCGCCTCGCCCATCTTTCGAAACTCATCGACGGTGAAGCAGTGCCTGTTCACCTCGAGGTTCCCCGGCAACGTCTGCTCGATCATCTCTTCCACCTTCCAGTCTCCAACGCGCGCACAGGGCACACAGGGCTCGCCAGCTCGCGGCGTACTAGGTCGGCATCATTCACGGCGACTAACCTTCCCGGAGGTCCTTTACACTGACGCCCAGGGCGTCGGCCAGAGCCCGCGCCGTGCGCCCCTGAGCCCCGCGCTGGTGTAGCTCCAACTTCGAGATCGTCGCTGCCGGCACGCCGGCACGCTCTCCCAACTCCCGCAGGGAATATCCAGAGTCCTCCCGGACACGCTTCAACTTCGGGAGCATGATCCCCTTGCCCCTGGTCCTCTTCTTCTCCGTAGCGGGCATCCTCACCTCGACCTTCCAACTTCGGTGCTGGAAACAGTGTACCAAACTCTCTTCGAAAAAACATCGTAATATAGCTGTTTTGTAGTTGTTATGTAGACGAAAAAGTAGTATAATCCCAATAGTCAAAGGAAAAGGCCCCGGAGGCAAATCTTGGCGGATAGCTCCGAGGCCCAGACCAAAAGGAGGAAACCAAATGGCCGAGGCCACTATACCGCGGGTGAAGCCTTCGCGGCTCTCCACTCGGGAGCTTCGGGGGCTGGCACTCTATCGGGAGCGCGGCGAGCAGATAGAGCACCAGGGTCGAGGGCGCTTCACCGTGCCGGGATGCTCGGGTGGAAGCTACGAGGTTAACCTGGCGATCTTTAGCTCCGCTGACGAGCAGTCCTGCACCTGCCCGGACAACCCGCCCGCCGGCGAGGTCTGCAAGCACATCCACGCGGCGACCATAGCGCGGGCAAAGACGCGGGCTCGGGCTCTTCGGAAGCAGGCCGAGAGGGAGCTTCGCTCGGAGCGCATGACGTTCTCATCGGATCAGGTGGCGGCCAACCTGGAGAGGATGGGGGCGTGATGATGGTGTCGGGGCAAAGCCCTGACTCCATGAGCGCCCCTACCAGGGCTGCCACCAGCGGCCCCGAGCAGCTTTACCTCTACCCGCACCCGTTGACGCTGGCCCGAGATCGCGTAGAGGCCGAGCGGGTGAGGCTGGCCGACAGCACGGCCTACTCCTCGATGTGCGCAACTTGGGGCACTCTTGGAGGGCTCACCACCTTCTACCGTTACGGGGCGGACTACTATCGGCTGTTGGCCCGGAGAAGGTGGAACAAGGCGACGGCTGAGGACCTGGCCGGGTACGTGGCGAACGCCAGGACGAAGAAGGCGGGGCGGTCCTAGTGGCCGCCCGCTTCACCCTGGGCCGGGTCGTCGCAACGCCCGGAGCGCTTACGGTCCTGGAGAAGACCGGCGCCGACTATCTGGCGCTGCTCCGCCGCCACGCTCGCGGAGACTGGGGCGAGGTCCCGCCCAGCGGAGCTGACGCCCTCGAGAACGAGCGGAGCGTCTGGGACGGCTTCCGCATCGTCAGCTCCTACCCGATTGGTAGCGAAGCTGAGGGCGCGAAGGTCTGGATCATCACCGAAGCGGACCGCTCCTCGACGTGTCTGCTCCTCCCGAGCGAGTATTGAAGCGCTGAATTTTTATCCACCCTTGTAACGACGGGCTGTTGGATCCACGCTGGCGGCCCTTTTCCGCTCTCTCGAAGCACCGAATCCCGCATATCTATTCACCGAGGCGCATGTTTATACAGCCAGTTTCCGAGAATCAATGCTCTCGGCAATTCCCCGGCGGTGTCCGATCTGGAAATGACACGAAAGATGCGCTAGGCTACACGGAAGAGTATTTACGCATTGGAGGTGCGAATTGGAGAAGGTAAAGCTGACGCTGGAGGTAGAGCCGGAGCTACGGCGTCGGATCAAGCTGTCCGCCACGGCGAAAGACGAGAGCTTGAGGGAGTGGGTATATCGCGCGGTACTGCGCGAGTTGGAGGACGACGAAGCAGAGGAGCTAACCTTACCGCCGGCGGGGGCGAAGCCACGAGGTAGCCGTACTCCCGTGAAACCCAGGGGCGGTGGCAACCCCGTCTCGGAAGCCGTGATCGAAGACCGACGCTAGTGGCTTGATCGTCTACATGGACACCAGCGCACTCGTGAAGCTCTACGTCGTAGAGCGGGAGGGCGGTGAGTTGGTTCGCAAGGCGGTTGAGGAGGCGGAGATGATCGCAACCTCTGCCGTTGCCTACGCGGAGGCCCGCGCCGGACTCGCCAGACGGCAACGGGACGGGATCTTCACCGATGAAGAGCTGCGGAGCGCGGTATCCGACCTGGACGAAGACTGGCCGACCTACGCACGCGTGGACGTATCCGATTCCGTCACCTATCATGCCGGCAAGCTGGCCGAACGCCATGCCTTGAGAGGATTCGATTCCATCCACCTGGAGAGTGCCCTTCGGCTCTCGGAGAGGTTCGAGGGCTTGCGTTTTCTCGCTTTCGACAAACGACTCAACAGCGCCGCGCGGGAGGCTAACCTACCCGTCTACGAAGGCGGAGCCAACGCCGGACAAAAGGTAGACGGTTGACCGGCCAACGTCTCGACGCGCAGGAAGCCGCCGAGGTCTGAGGGACCACAGTGGACGCCGTAAGAAAGCGTATACAGCTGGGAACACTGGAATCCGAGCGTGAGGAAGGTCGGGTGGCGTCTGGCTAGACACCGACCAGGACACCGGCCGGGCGGGTGAGTCCAGTACACTCATATCCGCAAAGGACGAAACGATCCGGGTACTCCAGAAGCAAACTACAGCGCCTTACTCAGGCTCTCCCGAGCGTCTGAGTAAAAGAGCAGTGTTAGTCTGGTCGCCATCTCGTCGGAGATATCGTTGAGTTGCCGACGGGCTGAGATGGGAAAGAGTAGCGTGCTTGCTCCCTTTTCCATGGCTAGCTCGGCCACTTCCAACGCGTTGTACACGGGGTCGAGGCTGCCTACGAGGTTGAGGCCGCCGACGACCACCAGGCCTCCCTTTAAGCTCTCGCCTATAAGGGCGCTGCAGAGCGCGAGGAGAGCGGGCAGGCCGAGGTGTGCTCCGCTTTTAGCGGCGTCGAAGGCACGGAGCTGCACGGAGAACCCGTGGGAGCGGGGATCTCGGTCCCCGACTAGTCCATGAGCCTGGGCGTAGAGGTTCTGCTCGGCGTACCGGATGCTCTCCCGGAACGCGGCTGGTGCGGGCTGGTTCAGGATCCTCACCCCCGATCCCGGACCGACGTTCACGTCCACCCGAAAGAGGCCGGCGTGTTCATCTCCGGAGCCGTCGCCGGAACTTATACCCCACACCTGCCCAGGTGGGAGCGGGCCCTCGTCTATCTCGGCATCGCCCCGGACCTCGGGCGTCGCGACGTAGTGCTCGACATCGCTCTCTCTGAGCGCGTATGAGAAGTGCGTGTTCCGGAACTCGGCGGAGCCTATTCTCTTCTGCTGCTCCTTGACCCGCCGGCGACACTCGATCGAGAGCCGCACGGCCCACTCGAGGTCTTCGTCCTCGACCGGCTTGAGAGGGTTAGGATAGAGCAACTTGAGCAGGCCGCTCACAGTCTTCTGTACGGCGGTCGCATCGCGCCCGGAGAGGGCGCTACCAAGACGTACCCTATCGTGTAGGACGTTCGCCCGGCTCTCGGAGCGCAGGCGACTCCAGCACTCTGAGAGGAAGTCGCTTACGAGGCCGAAGTGCTTCGTGAAGAGCCCGGCGTTCATCTTGGGCACGTCCCATCCGGGCAGGTAGGCGTGGATGCGGTCCATGAGCGCGGTGTCGTCGCGCATCTCGGGAGGCATCGGGCCCAAGAGATGGCCCATCTTCTGCTGATGCTCGACATCCACCGAGAAGTTGCCGACCATGACGATCCCGCCGTCCGCCCGGATGCTCTCCCTGCCGCGGGAGAACTCGCCGCTCTCCATATAACCCTTCATGATGTTGACCCCGTCCTTCTGGTCGAAGGAGACTCCGGAGACCTCGTCGAAGCAGACCACATCGTACTGGCACACGAGCCCCCGTTGCCCGGAGGCATTGTTGACGAACATCTTGGCGACCGTCGCTTTCCCGCCGGAGACGAGATGCGAGTATGGGGAGACTTGCTGGTAGAGGTGAGATTTCCCGGTCCCGCGGGGTCCGAGCTCGACTAGATTGTAGTTCCGCTCGACGAACGGGACCATGCGCAGGAGCATCAGGTCGTGGGCCCTCTCCGAGAGCGTCGACGGCTCGAGGCCGATGCTTCTTAGAAGGAAGTCTTTCCACTCCTCCGTACTGAACGACTCCCGACCCCTGGAGAGGTGCTCGAGGGCGGAGCGGGTGCTGAGCTGTATCGGACGGAGGGTGGCGACTCCAAATGGGTACCCGCCGCCCTCCTGGGCGATGATCGGATCGTATTCGAGCTCGACCTCGGCGTAGAAGCCTCCGGTGAGCATCCGCTCGTTCCGCGAGACGAGCTCCGCTTCTATCCGCGCGTCCCTGAGTCGCAGGCTCGGCAGCGTCGCAAGGTAAGAATCGCTCTTGGAGTCGAGGCGGGCGGTCACGAGGTCTATTACCCTCACGGAGCCCTTCTCCCTCGCGCGGGCCTTGTACAGTTCCTCTTCACCAGCCCGGACGGTTCGCTCCCGGAGCTGCCGCTCGACGATGGCGAGCCCCTCTTCTATTTCCTCTTCGTCGGTGCTGGCGCAGTAACGGCCCAGCAGGAACTCGCCGACGTAGGTGGGGACCGGGTACTGGCCCTTGAACTTGAGCGCGAGGTCCTTGCGGACTACGTACCCCTCGAAGGCCTCGGCGGCGATCCTGTCTATCCCGTCGAGCTCCACGGTCTCCACGCTACCCTCCCACCACGGTAGTCTGCTGTGCGAGTATCTTCTTGTCCGGACTGAGTACGACAACCAATGCCGCACTTCCGTCGAGAAGGTCGTCCTCCACCGGAACGGACGCGGCGCCCTGCTTCAGCTTCTTCTCGGTCGCCAGGGAGGTCCCCGGATCCGCCGCGCGAAAGCGGAGGGCCACGGTAGCTTCCTCAGGCGCTCCTTCGACCCGAACCTTGCACCTGAGGCCCGTCCACTTGACCCCGGCTATGGAGGTTTGGGCAGCTAATGACGTCGAAGAGACGCTCAGGATCGGGACCACGCACTCCTGCGGGCTGAGGCCGCCATGCTCGTACTCTTTCCCGGCCTCGAAAGCCCTCATGCCGGGGGCGATCGCCACGCGCACCTCGGGATCCAAAGTCCAGGGCACGGTCTGGCAATCCGTGGACGATCCTGCTTTCAGCCTGGCGCATCGTCCCTTTCTCGTTACCGTCAGGTGCTCCGGCAACTCCGCCTTCGGGAGGCCGTCAGGCAAAAGGAGCCACCCATGGTCCGTTATGACCCTCACCTCTCGCCACCCGTTTTCGAGCAATTCCCGTACACGCTCGGCCACGGCTCCGAGCGATCGGTCTACTTCCTGTGCCAGCCTCCAGCCCCTGGAGTGGCCCAGCGAGTCTATATCTCCGAACTCCGCCCACGCCCCGCCGGAAGCGTCTCCGGTCTCGCCTTTTTCCAAAACCTCGTAGCCGAGGGTCGAGATGGCTTTTCTCAGGCTCGGCGCCGTTACTTTCGAGCCCGAGGAGAGCGCACCAAACCCGTCCCCCGGCCCGAGCGATGGGGCGGCCGGCGAGAGAAGGGGTTTGGCCGTCGGCGTCACCCCCGGAAGGGCGGTGAAGCGCCACTCCAATTCCGTCGAGGCGCCCGAGCCCTCCAAGATCTCGTCGAGTCGTAGGGCGAGATCGTACCGGAGCCCGTCCACGAAGAGCAGGCACACGCCTTCCTCAACCCCTCCAACCCCAATTCCTTCAGGGGTCTGGAAGATCTCTGCCTCGACGGATTTCTGGAAGCGTCGGGCGGTCCTCTCGAGCCAGTCGGCGTATACCGCGCGCACCGCGACGCGTACCGCGGCGGCGTCCTTCTCCTTTTCCGCGGCGGCGAGCGCGCGGAGCGCCGCGTCGTCGGCCTTCCAGCCCCACTGTGTGTACTTCCGGGCGGCTTCCCGTGGGGTATCGCCACCCGGCACGCTCTGAGTCGCCTGGCAGAGACCCACGAGTGAGGAGAGCGCACCGGCGAGCGGAGACTGGCCGAGCTCCGCCCACACCCAGTTCCGCCGGACGTCGTGTTGCTCGGCCAGCTCCTCGATACTGCGTCGCGCCGCGGGGGCGGTCTTGTCTTCCAGAGCAAGAAGCGCCTCTCTCAGGCGGTCCTCCTCGGCCCGATTGTCACTCGGGCGATACGGAGAAGAGCTCTCGAAGAGCGATCCCTGCGCCTCACCGCCCACCCGGTCGAGTAGGGAGGGCAGGTTCGGGTAGAGCTTCGGGGACTCTTTGTATCTACGCCAGACGGCTTTCCAGGGACCTCCCTCTCCGGCCAGCAGTTGAACCGCCTGTAGATCGCCGTCGGAGACGGGGTCGAAGCTGTAGCGCGACTTGCAGACCTGGCGAAAGGCGGCGAAGGCTTCCGAACCCCTCGCGCTCGAATAACCGCCTGGGTCGTCCATCCACGAGAGAAGCTCCCTTTCGGGGTCCTGGATGAGGAGCGCGTCGAGGTCAGAAGCCCCGAGCGGAGACATGCTCCGGATCTCCCCCACCTCGCGCCTCAGAAGCTCCGGCAGGGCCCTCGCGAGGGCCTCTCTCGTCGCATCGTCGCCGGCGACCTCCACGTCCATGACATTCCCCAGGAAGCCGGCCGGACTCCAGTCACGGCCGTTAGGGTGGCTGAAGGCTACGCCCCGGTACTGAAGCTCGGCCAGCGGCTGCAGCTCCCTCGGGCAATCTTCCACCGCTCTCAGATCGGATCTCCCAACGCCGGGCAGGTACAGGACCGGCGTGCCTTCGGGAAGCTCGATCTCCGGCAAAGTTCCCGCGATGACGCACCTGAGCCAGATCGCCGGTCCGGTCAACGCCTCCGGTTCGTAGCCGCCGAGCGTCAAGAGGGGAACGTCCTCGCGAAGCCCCGGCACGACGCTCTCCCAATGACGGCCCTTGTCCGTCCACAGCACGGCGGCCGGAGCTACCACGTCGGAGCGGTTGTGCTCCGAGGCGGAACGCAATGCGCCAACCAGCTCCTCGCGTACCGTCGCGCTCTCCGTAACCTTCATGCTCTTCAATGCCCCTGCTCCGCGCTCGTCTCCTGCCCCCGCCGCCCTTCGAGAGGGTTGACGACCGTGACGCCGTCGTAGCGCTGGCCGGGGTTCATGTCCTCCGAGTAGAGGACTTCGCAGCCCAGTGAGCGGGCGCTGGTGACGATCATCGCGTCCCAGAACGAGAGGCTCTCTCGCCCCTGAAGCTCGATCGCTGAGAGCACGTCCCTCCCACCCGGCGAGTGTACCTCCCACGCCGTCAGGTCCTCGACGATAGCGGCCGCTTGCATTCGGGAGATCGGCGTCTTCACCTTGCGCGTCACGTTCACGTAGAACTCCTGCAACACCTGCACGCTCAGACACCCCTCGCCGGACTCCCACAACCCGGCGACGAGCCTGTTCGCCTTCTCTCGCTTCTCACCTGCACTCTCGTCGTAGGCGTAGACGAGCACGTTGGTGTCGACGAAGCGCTTCATCAGCTCCGCCGGCTACGCCCGCTCGTGGAGCTCGTCCCGGCTCCAGCCGATCTTACCCCCGGTGCCGAGGTTCAGGCCCCGCTCCAATGAGGAAAGTCCCCTCTCCCTCGCCGCCGCGTACCCGCTCTCTCGCGCCAGGATCTCGGCCAAAGTCTCCGAGAGAAGCGCGGACACGGAAGTACCCCTCCTGGCGGCAAGCACCTTCACATCTCGCAAAGTCTCTTCCGGCAGCGACAGCGTTATGTTCCTGCTCTCCACAGCTTCACCTCCAGTTTACACGTAGAACAGTGTAACACTCAAAGTGGTGAAACACGCCAAAGGAGCTTGAGTGCGCTCTCATCCACCGGACTCCACGAGGCGTGCGGCTTTTTCTATAGCCGCCCTGAGGTGCTTCTTTTTACCCGGCTGTAGCATGGACTGAGGGGCTGGGTGGGGAGCGTGGAGGACGTGTAACTCGGGACGCTTTGTGTAGAGAAAAGCGGTCGCCTTACGTGCGTGATCCCCGCAGAGTACGACTACTCTCAGGTTTGGCAGTTCGGAGACGAGTTCGTTTAGCCAGCAGAGTCCCTCTTCGATCTCTTCTGTGGTCGGCTTGCGGTTCTTGCCGTTCTCCCGCAGAGCCCAGGGTACTATGTTCCACGAGATCGTCTTCTCCCGGTCGAGAACCCCATCGTTCAGTTTGAAGAACCTTTCGGCGGTCGCGTCGTCGTTGTTGCGGGAGATGAAGCCGCTCTCCACGGCCTTGCCGCCGGCCGCCTCGAAGAGGAAGAGGCATCCGGCCGCCGGCCCTCCATCGAGTGGATCGAAGTGCGGTACGTCACGGTCCTTGTTCTTGCTATGTTGGATTTTCTCGACGAACTCCCTGAGAGGTTGCATGGCGGCGTCCCGCAGCAAGCTCTCTCGCTCTACCAGGTACCGAGCGTACTTCAGCGTCCGGGGTTTGTCTTCGAGGCTATTCTTCACTCGCTGTTCCTCGCCCCCTCTTTTTCGGCGCGGGTGAGGTGCAGGTTGTTGTAGCGTTCGGAGCCGTCGGGGTTCTTGCCCCGGTCTTTCTTCCAGTTGACCGTGAACTTGCTCCTGAGCACCCCGGCCTCCACGAAGGGGCGGACGTTGAGCCGGACGCCGTCGTTTATGTCGGGGTTCCAGCCGATGGGCTGTTCGCCTGGCTTCTTCCAGCGGATGTAGAGGTCGTAGGGCGGCTCGCCTTCGAGGATGGCTTCGAGGCGCTGCTGGAGGTCCAGGGCGGCGGCGAGGCGTCCATCAGCGCCCGTCTCCTCCGCTTCGGCGGCGGCGCGTTGGCCCTCGATCCACGACCCGAGGTAAGTGTAGATCAGGCGCCGGAGCAACCGTTCGTCGAGCGCGTGGTAGTCGACGAGCGCGGAGAAACCGTCCTTCCTGCCGTCCCAGACGTGCCAGATAAACGGGCGGTTGTGGAAGATACGACAATGCTGCTTGAAGAAGTCCGACCAGAGCCAACCGGCGAGGTCCTTCCCGCCGGAGCCGGCCTCGGCGAGCAGCTTGTCGAGAGCGCCCTGCGACCAGCCTTCGGGTGAGTCTTCGTAGGTGTCGGCGAGGAGGGCGCGCAGCCGCTCGGCGGCGGTCCTCTCCCCCGCGACCGCCGAGAGGCAGACGACGCCATCCGGGTCGGCGTGAGCGTCGAGGCGGACAGAGTGTTGTATCCACGCCCGGCCCTCGGCGGAGAGCGACATCTCCTGTGCCGCGCCCTCAGCCTCGGCGGGCCAGCGGTAGCCGAGAAGCCGCGCCACCGCTACCTGTAGCGCCGTACCCTCGCTCGCTTTCGCCGGGTGGCCGTGGAAAAGCCACTGCGTAGGGTCGTCGGAGTACGACTCCGGCAGGCCGTCCGGGTACTTCTCCTCCGTCACCTTCTGCCAGCGTTCGAGGTCGAAGGGGACTTTCACAAGTGTCTTGTTTGTCACGTTTAGTTTCTGATCGATTTTACGAACTTCTTTATTGAACTCAGGAGAAGAACAGAAAGCCCAGATCGCGGCAACGTAACTCTGATCTTTCGGCAGTACCACGGCCACGTTCTTGTCAAAAATCTCTTGAGAAAAGATTGCGGCTGGCAATGAACCCATTTGACTTACGGCAACGCCCGGTTTCCCCCAAGCCATCGACCCTGCGAGAATTGCATCTCCTGTCTTACCGAGTTCGTGTAATATCCCTTCGCCTCTTTCCCAAAAGACGATGTGCTCCACGCCTCCCCAAGAAACTGGGGAGTCAACTGTACTCTGCATGAACTCCCAGTCGCGACCGACACTCGCGATCTCCCAGAAACATTTTACGAAACGAGGTGCGTCCTTTGTCCCTAATCCGTGTACGCCATCTGCGAACTTCGATAACAGCGGAAGTCCTGAACTCTCTTCTACCGTGACTCTCGCATCAGGGTTCTCCAACTGCCTGGCCTGCGGGAGGGTAACGACGTCGGCTTCGTGGAGAGCGTGGTCCTTCTCGGCGGGGGTTTTCCGGTCGCTCACGTCGAGGCCGGTCATGGGGTGATCCCCTGCGGGTGGGGCGTTGGTTATGGCGAGAAGAGCGACGTTGACAACTTCGCCACCTATCGTCTCGAACGCACCGGAGCCGAGCCGGGCGACGAGGTTCCAGCTTTGCGTCTTCAGGAGCCGCTCACGGAGCTTCTTGTAGGTGCCGAGGAAGAGCCAGTTCTGCGGGGTGACGAGGGCGGTCGTGCCGCCGGGGGCGGCGTAGCTCGCACACCGCTCGACGAAGGTGGTCGCGAGGTCGGCCTTGCCCGCCGGGTGATACGTCTCCAGGAAGTCCTTCAGAGTGTCGCCCTGTTTGCCGCGGGCGAGGTACGGGACGTTGGTAGCGACGAGGGTGTAGCGGCGGCGCATTAGGGAGGCGGCGCGGGCGATCCCCCTTGCAGCCTCTCCGAAGACGGTCGCCTCGGCGTCCTGCGCGAACCCGGAGAAAACAGAGGCCGTCGGATCGCTGGATGCTCCGCCGCGTTCACCGACGAGGGCCTTCGAAAGCAACGGCTCGACCTCCTCTATCCCGGCCACGTCCATCTCGGTCGTCCCGATCTTCGTGAACGCCCGCCCCTCCGCGACCCGCGACGGGTCTATAAGGCTCCCGAGGTCAGGCGCGTCGCGGAAGAGCCTGTGCAGCCTCGATAGCGCGTTCTCCAGCCGGAAGTCCCTGGCGGCGAGCCGCGTCCACTCCTCGGGCCTGCCGCCCGCCGGACGGCCGCTCCACGCTACGTGCGGGACCGGGAGCTTTCTGTATCCGCCGCGCTTCCAGGCCCACAGGGCGAGGGCGAACGCCATGATCTGGGTGCATCGTTCGTCCAGCTCCAGCCCGAAGACGTTGTCCCGCAACACGGCCTCCGCCGCCTCCGAGGGCGAGAGCCCTTCTTCCTCCTCCCGCATGCGCGCCAGAAGCTCGGCCGCCGCGGTCAGGAAGTGGCCTGACCCCGCGCTGGGGTCCATCACCGTTATCTCGGCGGCTGTGGCCGGCCAGCCGTCGAACGTACCGGCGGCGAGCGTTCCGTCGTCCTTGAAGCGGAGGTATTCCAGACCTCGGAAGATCTCGCTCTCTGGGTTTCGGGCGGCCCACCACGCGCCCAAAGTGTTGTGGAGGAGGAATTTCACCATGTAGTCCTCGGTGAAGAGCTGGGTGACGGCGGGGAGGTCCGCGCCGCCGATCTTGCGTCCGCTCTCGTTCACCTCTTTCTTTGCCTTCGACTGCCAGAACTGATAGGCCCATCCTATCCCCTCGTCGGGATCGTAGGCCGGGTCCGGTATCTCTTCGAGGAAACGGGTGAGCGCCGTTTGGTCTTCCCGGAAGAACTCCACCTGCTGGATCGGGTCTTCGGCGGGGAATACGTCGGGGAACATGGCGGCCGCGTACCTCGCGGCGGTCGCCCAGCCGTCCAGGTCTCCCTCCTCGAGGGCAAGCTCGGCGCAGTCCTCGAGAGAGACCGGCACCTTGTACTCCGGGTGCATCAGGAAGCTCCGGCTCGAATTCTTCGCGAGGAACCCGGCGAAGAGCATCTTGTGCCACTGGCCGTAGGCGCACTCGTCGACCAGCGGCTGCAGGCCCTCCGGGCTCTCGGTGTTCGTCCCAAGCAGACGAGCCTTCGCCCGAAGGGCTCTTCTCAGCTTCCTGTCGCCCTGCGACATGCCGGGGCGAGGTCCCTTCTCGTGCACGGCGAGATACTCGAGCGCTTTGGTGGCGCCCCTCTCGGCGGCGTCGCGGGCGGCCACGATAGCCTTCTCCAGCTTCTTCCGGTCCCCGGTGGCGAGCGTAAGGGTCGGTCTCACCAGCGCCTCCTCCCCTAATTTTGCCGAAAACGACAGCCTCTTATGCTACAGGATCACCGGCCTCCCCTCACGGATGTGGGAGAGCACCTGCTCGCGCAGGCCGGCCAGATACTCGTCCAGGTCGGCCTCGGTCTTCAGGCTCGCGCCTGGCGGGCGAACCTTCACGGCCTTCGGCTCCAGCAGCCGGGCGGCCTCCGCGAGGGCGCGCCCGAACCTCTCCGGGAGCGAGTAGGCGAGGCTCTCCCACTCCGAGAGCGGGGTCACGTTCAGCGAGTCGAGGACCGCCGCGCCGCTCTCGACGCGGGGCTTCTCCCTCCTGCGCAGCCCGAACGAGGCAACGAGGCCCTCGCGTTGCCCCTGCGCGAGCCTCCGCCAGGGATCCGAAGCCGCGAGCGAGGACATCTCCCGGTCGAAATTCTCGGAGTAGCGGTCGTGGGCCTCGTTGAGCGCGGAGCGGAGCACGCCCGTCAGATCGGAGAGGAGCGGGGCGACCGGGTCCGGTTCGTCCAGCAGGGTGCGCCCAGCCCGGATCGCCCCGGCCTGCTCGCGCACCCCCTCCGCGCCGACGACCTCCCGCGCGTGGCCGAGAAGCGCCTGGAGCCGCTGCCACTCGGGAAGCCGCTCTCTCGCCTTCTCCACGAGGACCTCCCAGCCGGACATCTCCTTCCCAAGCCGGTCGCGCTCGCTGAAGACGCCGAGCAGAAGCTCGTTCCCCTCGCGATCCCCAAGCTCGCGCAGGTGCGAGGTATCCGGGGGCGCGGGGAGCGGCGGCTCGCCTCCGGCCCTCTGCGCAAGGGCAAGCGCGTGGTTCACGAAGGCACGGGCGGCTTGCGGTTCTTCGTCGCTCCGGGCGTCTATCCCGGCCTCCACGAGGAGCTTCCTGATCGCGAGACGCTGCTGCGCAGAGACGACGAGCGTCTCCGCCTTCAGGTCCGCCACCCCGATCTTCTTCTGGTCTAGGGTCCGGGCGGTGGCCTCGGAGCCGTTCACCGAGGCCCGGAGGTACCCTCCGCCGACGAGGGCGAAGACGGCGGCGTCGACCGCGTCCTGGGGCCAGCCGTAGGGCACTCCCTCGAACCTGGCCCTCACCTCCCGGCCCTTCCGCCCCGGCCCGACGAACGCGAGTACCTCTCGGGAGACCGGGTGCTTCTCGGCGTCCCCGCCGTACCCGACCCTGGTAAGCGCGTCGGCGCTTCCCTCGCGGGCCTGCTTCAGCACGGCGTCCCACCGGGCGTGGTCTGCTTCCACGAAACGCGGGTAGAGACGCTCCAGCGACGAGCGCCCCGCCTCCTGGACGGCGCTCCTGAGCCCGCCGCCGGAGACCTCCGCCCCTCCGCCGAGGAAGACCCGCGCGTCGCGGAGGATGGAGTCGAGCACGGCGTCGAGTCGCGCCCGGTCGCTCTGGCGGCGTCCCTCGATGGAAGCCCTGGCCTCCTTGCCCTCCTGGGTCGAGGGTACCGGCCTGCCCGAAACGACCTCGCTCGACGCCTCGAAAGAGGCGAGGGTGCCTTTGAGTTCGTCGGCGCTTCTCCTCGGCAGGAAGACGTGGACGACCGGGTCGTCGCGTCCGGCCGCCTGTGCCTCGGCCCGGACCTGCTTCTCGCCCACGGACCACGCGTCGCGCACCCAGACCGGGACCGCCCCGGAAGACTTCGGTGGCTCCAGGCCGAAGTGAAGCGCCGCCTTCCTGGGAACCTTACTCTCTCCCTGCACGAAGCCGAGCCCCTTGAGGGCGCTTCCCACCGCCTCGCGCAGCTCTCGCGAGCGGTCGCTGGAGATCCTGGCGTCGTCCCCGAAGATGCGGGCGCGGGCGCTCTGGTAGGCAGCCGTCCACTCCGCGC
Organism: Rubrobacteraceae bacterium; assembly: GCA_965219175.1. Taxonomy (GTDB): domain Bacteria; phylum Actinomycetota; class Rubrobacteria; order Rubrobacterales; family Rubrobacteraceae; genus JBBPZK01. Next base: position 22,897 of record CBDCNI010000004.1, on the reverse strand, counting down.
CCTCGCGGGTCTGGAGACGATACTCGCCGTCAACCGACATGAGCTTGCCGCTCTCGACCATGCCGTTCAGGAGGTCGGGGATGCGACCACGGAGAGGAGCGCTTCCTTCCCGGATGTCCTGGATGAGGAGGTCGGCAAGGGTCTCCGGCATCGCCCTGAGCCCGGAATCGCTTCCGGCGTCTCTCGGAAGCTGGCCGATCAGGAGGATCAGGGCGCACAGCCGCGAGCGCAGTTCCCCCTCTTCGGTGCCGTCCCTCTGGCCTCGGATCGTCTCGTCTACCTCGCGCAGGAGAACACCGCTGCGGATCATCGACGCGGAGAGGTCATCGTAGATGAAGTCCGCCGCGATGACGCTGCCGACGGGCAGCTCGGCCACCTCCTCGGTCGCTTCCTGCACGATCCTGAGCTGCGTGCGGAGCTGTCCGGCCGCCCCGGCCCGGTCTATGGCCCGCAGGACGCGCTCCCAGAATCGCCGGCGGGTAGGGAGGAGCGGATAGTCCGCGACGAGAACGCCCCGGTCCTCCTCCGTCGGCCGGATCCTCGTCCCGGAGAGCTGACGGTCGATCTCCCCGCTGTTCTCTTCCAACATCTGCACGAGGTCGGCTTTCTTCGTCTCATCTTTCCTCAGGACGACCTTTCGCACGACCTCCTCGACGTCTGTATCCGAGAGCGAGACCTGCACGGTGAAGCGCCCCTGGAGCTTCTGGAGCTGCGGCGTCGCCTGCAGGGCCGACTGCCCCGTGGCGACGAAGAGCACCCGGCCTTCGAAGCGCGACGAGCAGGCCTCGACCACTTGCTGGACCCTCAAGGTCCGGTCGGCGTTGTCCCCGATGTACTGCTGTAGCTCGTCAAGGACGAGGAGCGTGCAGGGCAGCTCCCCGCCCCCGGACTGGAGCTCCAGGACGCCGGAGATGCACTCGAGCATCTCGTCGTCGCTTACGTCGTCCGGGCTCGGGTACTGCGCCTTTATAAAGGACCGGGCCTCGGTCTCGCCGCCCGCGAACGCCGGGTAGATGGAGAGCAGGGCCCGGGCGATGTACGGCGAGACGTAGAGGTTCTGCAGCTCCCTGCGGAAGTCCCGGCCCTCGGCCTCGACGGCTGCCCTTACCCCGTCGTAGAAGCCGCTCTGCCTAAGCCAGAGGACGAAACGTCCCTGGGCGTAACGTCTCGGAAGCCCCGCCCCCTCAAAGACGATTCCCAGGATGGCGAGCCGGACGCTCTCTCCCGCGCCGGCCCCGAGGGTACCCGCGGCTGACCAGAGACCTCCTCCCCGTCGCCCGGCCGTATCGAGTTCCCTAAGCTTCTCGCGAACCGTGTCCGGAAGCTGCGTTACGCTCCGGGCCGTGGCCCCGTCAGAGAATCCTATATCCCGCCAGAGAAACTCGAGCACGCGTACCAGGTGCGACTTGCCGGAGCCGTAGAACCCGCTGACCCATACCGCGGGCTGGTCTCCCCTGCCGAGGTTGCCCAGGTAGGTGTCGAGAATCGTCTGGAGGCCGCGCTCGTACTCGCCTTCGCAGACGAAGCTCGAAAGCTCGTAGCGGAGCACGTCCCACTCGCCCTGCGTGGCGGGCTCGCCGATCTTGGCGACCCCGCCGTTCGGGATTCTGTTCCCGACCGGGTCCCTCGCGAGTACTTCGCGGTTCTTCAAGATTCTCGTAGGGTCTGTCATCTCTTCCTAACCCTCCTGGGCGTCGATTGGTACGGCTAGATAGTTCCATCCGTCGCGGGCATCGAGTAGACGGTAGTTGCCGCGCTCGTGTTCGCCCGGAAAGAAGACGAGCAGCCTACCTCTCACCTCTCTGGAAATCATCTCGAGCAGCCGCGAGACGCGAAGGAGCCCAAAAAGACTTCCGAGTCCGTAGACCGCTACGACCGAGACCTCGTTCGCCGCGGGACTCGCCAGCACGCCCGCTACGGCGCCGGCCACGTGGCCGGCGAAGTCATCCAGGAGGTCCTCCGTGAGGTCCTCCGGCGACTCGAAGTAGCTCTCCCGGTACTCGTGCGAGGCCATCCACCGGGCGAACTCGTCCGTCAGGTCGCACACGAGCCAGCCGTGCCCGGCCCGCAGGGTCGCCTCCTCGATCTCTCCGAGCCTGAACCTCAGCCGCCGCTCCTCGGCCGGCTCGTAGAGCGCGAACCACACCCGCTCCTCCTGCACGACTCGTCTGTTCCACGGCAGCCGCACGAAGTTTTCATACGCTTTCGAGAGATTCTCGACCCTGGACACGGCTTATCTTCTCTCTCCGAGGAGGCTGGAGAAGCCGAACTCCGCGACCTCGCCCATCCTCCTGTACTCCATCAGCCCCCGCTGCGAGGCGGCGAAGGCCATCGCGTCTAGCTTGTCCGGGGACGTGTCCAACAGGCTGGCCCACAGGGTCTCGTAGAGCCCGAGACCCCTGGCTCCGGAGAGATGGCCCAGAAACATGGCGAAGGACACGGAGCCGACCGAGGGTTCGGCTCGATCCCTGATCTTCTTCGCCCGACCGCTGAGATGGCCGGACTGGGTCCAAGAAGAGGCCGCGTTGCGGCCCACCTTATCCAGGATGCCCGGAGCGAGGCGGTCGGGCATGCCCCGCGCGATCTCCGCCGAAATATCTACCGCCGAGACAGAGGCTCCCACGGGTGTGCGGAGGATCAGGGAGGCTGATGAGCGGAGCAGGGCGTCTCGCGTCACACCGCTGAGGAGCGCCAGCAACGGTAGGCTGCCGGGGTCGGCCTCCGCAAGGGTCCTCAGCGCATAGAACACTATGTCGCCGTCGTCGAGCCCGTAGAGTTCGCGCAGGTGCCTGAAGGTCTTCGCCCTGGTGGAGCTACTCCTCTTTTGCAGCACGTTTTCTTCGAGGATCTCTCGCCGATAGCCTTCGAGCGTTCCCTCCGGCACGGCGCCGAGCAGCAGCGTCAGCTCAGAGATCATAAGCGTCCTGCTGGCGTGGGTGGTCAGGTTTCGGTAGATCTCCACCCGTTCCGCCTCAACAGACGACATCCCCATCCTCTCTGGTGACCTCCTCTCACGCAACGCTTACCCCAACCCTGCATCAGAACGACAGTGCTCTGATCTCGGTAGAAAGCGTGCTCGCCGCCGTCTCACTGTTTATCGGCCCAAACCCCGTTATCTTGAATTCACAGTCGCCATGCGTGCTAAAGAACTCGCCTTCTCGATCTGGCGAGTAATGCTGCAGTGCTAGCAATATAGCATTGTTAGCTTGCGAGGTAGACTCTCAGCAGCTCTTCGACGACCTCGCCTATATCTCTGCCCTCTAGCACGGCCTTGGCGGAGGCCCGCCGCTTGAGCGCGGTTGGGATCCGGATGTTTAGCTGTGATCGGTCCTGCTTCATCCGACCTTCGCCCTTCGGGACGCTCTGCAAGTCCCGGGTCTGCCCACGACGAGGTGTCGGGCGACGCTTCCGGTCGTCCGAGGGTTGCTCCTTATCTACCTCTCCCCCACTCCGCGGGGTTGCGTCGCGCCCGGAGCGTTCCTCGGTGCCGCGCTCCGGCAACCTCTGTTCTCCGGAAGGATCTTGTCCGGTGTTGTTTTCCTTCTCTGCTGGAGTCTTCGAGATTTGTTGCTCCGGAGGGCCGGACAGGTAGCTGAAGCGACCGCTCTTTTTCTGGGGAGTCATCCGATCACTTCCATCGCGAGCTCCAGCACGTCAGACCAGGCCTGCGAGGCCCGACCGTCGGGCACGTCCTTCACGAGAACCCCGATCTCTGCTGCTCGCTGGTGCGCCACGTATGATCGGATCACGGAACTCGCGACCGGTATGCCGCTCTCTCTGAGGGCGTTCCGCGCCTGCTGCCCAACCGTCCCGACCGGTGGCGCTTTCGTGATTACGACCTTTACCTTCCCGAGGTCCGCATCGGTATTCTTTAGCTCGCCGATCAGGCGCAGCGTCCCATCTATCTCCAGTCCGCTCGTACCGCAGGGGATCAAGGTCCAACTCGAGGACGAGATCAACTCCGATAGCTCCTCTATTCTCGGCCTTCCCTCCGTGTCCACCACCAAATACCTGGAGCCTCCAAGCCCCCCGCCGCGCGCCTCCTCTGGCAACAATACCGGCATCGGAAGCCGGTCGTCACGCGTGGCCCACTGGTAACACGACTGGAGCGGATCCTCATCCACGAGCGTCGTAGGCGCGTTCAGGGCGAGCGCCCCGGCCAGGTTGACCGCCAGGGTGCTCTTCCCCACCCCGCCCTTGAAGCTCGCCAAAGAAATTACCGTCTGCACCATGATAAGTAGCAGTATAGCCAAACAGCAACACAACAGTCAAGCAATGCTGTGCTGATATTAAAACAGCATTGCTATAATAATAGCAGTGATATAAAGATGTACTGATAGCACAAGTCGTAGGATACGGAGTCCAGCGGTTCGGATGGGTCCTCTAAGATGTTATTTCCGTTTCGGCTACTGAAAAAGCCGCCTATGGGAGGAGGAGGGAGAGAACAGGCGGCCCCTGGTAGCAAGTTGTGCCGGGCCGATACTAAAGCGAAATACCTAATGCGCCGATAGAGCATATATGGAACGCGAGAGGACATCGGGGCGGAAGACTGGCGGGGAGTGGGGCGGGCTGGCGATCAAGCTGGCGCTCATCATCCTCGTGTTTTGGTTCTGCTTCACGATACTGCCGGACATCCTCACACGCATGTTCATGGACCAACTCAACACGCCGACGCGCCCCTAGATTCTCGCCGGCGAACCGATGCTTCGCCGTCCTCGCGGGTTAGGATCTTTTAGTAGTCGCGCTCCTCGCGCTCGGCGATCACCGCCTCCGAGAGCGTCTCACCCTCCAACAGCTTTGGCGCCCCTTCGTCCCGCATACCAGGCTGGCGATGGGTTCTTCTACGCGAGAGTACCTCGGCCAACGAGGGTTCCGCCAGGGGAGGCTCGACAGCGTCCACCTCCTTGAGATAACGCTCGAGGGCCTCGTTGAAGACCTCGTAGATCCTGCCGTTGTTGCGGGCTGCAAGAGCCTTAACCGAGCGCAGCAACTCTTCGTCAACGTAGGTGGTCACTTTCTTCTTGCGGGCCATGCGGGTCAGTTTACCTGCTCATCCGCGAGCCCTGCCGGTACTCATATGTTGCCTACCGCCATCCTTTGCCCCCGTTCGCGGCGGGGTAGGAGTAGGATCCACGGGAGCGAAGCGGAAGGTCCGCAGCGGCTGTAGCGAGGTTCCCCTGGAAGGATCAACCTCTCGGAGTCCATGGCGCCCGTGGAGCGTCTACACGACAAGCCGACGAGGTGGTGCGCCGCGAACTCGACCGCGCCATCCCCGAGCTGAGGATCGGACTACTGTCGGCACACGTGCGAAAATGGCCTGTAAGCGCCTCCTGGCCTTCCAGTGAGTAATATGTACCATTTAACAGGTTTACGCTGCTCAGACGGCCTCCTGACGCCTCTGAGGAGATTCTAGAGCCGTAATCTGCCCCAGGTTCTCGAGTACGATGGGTGCCTCTAATCACAAATATTCATAATACTTCAGTGCAGGATGGGAAGTCGGGCGTGGTACACAGACGAAAGGCAGTAGGATGAGAAATGGAAAAAGCTAGGGAGGAGTGAAGTGTACAACGAAGTATTATCCATAGATATCCATCAGAAGGTTGGCACTTTCTCCCACGTGAAGCTTAAGGCTCTCCTCGAGCTTGTCGGCGAAGCGGGTTCTGATGTACTCCTCGGCGAACTTGTTTGGTACCGAGAGGGTGAGGGTCCCGCCTTCGAGGGAGACTGGTACCGTACCCTGGAACCAGTTAAGAAGGCTCACGGAGGGCTCACCAACCTGAAGGTCCTCGAGCAGGTTTTCGAAAAGCTCCTGAGCGGCTGGGTCGGGGGTGGGTGACGGTACCGGACTGCCAGAGATGGTTGAAGTAGGGGAGAGTTTTGAGGTCGCATCCGGATCGAGTTGTGCCAGTAAGGACTGCTGCTGGTCCGGCGGATAGTCTACCTCGTAGTATTCTTCTATCGCGCGCCTCAGCCACCCGGCCGGGTTGCGCAGGTTTTTCTGGCGCGGGAGGGCATTGGCGTAGAACGTACAGTGCTCCGGGCCGTGCTTGGCGACGAGGTCGCGGGCGACGTCGCCTCTGAGGCCAGACTCGGTGAGTAGTTTGATGGCTATTATCTCCTCCTTCGTGCCGGCGAGTTCCAATCCTTTCCTGCGGTCCCGAAACGTCTCTGAAAGAGTGTAGATGGCGCCACTCCTACCTTCGTATATGACATCGGACAGGAAGCCTCGCCCGATAAGTTCGACGTGTGCCGCGGAAAGCTTCTCTTTTATCTTCGAGACGTAACCGTAAGGGCCGAGAGGGATCCTCTCCTGCAAGTCGAAGAGATCTGTCTTCCACAAGGCCTCGCCCTCGCGCTTTAGGTCCACTAGCCGGTAGAGTCTCTTCGCGACCGGCGAGTCCAGCTTCCAGAAGAACTCGATGTCTAAACCGCGCAGGTAGTGCTCCTCAAAGGATCTTCGAAAGAGCTTACCGAACTCTATCTGGTGTCGGCTTCCAGAGCCGTTCTTGTCCGTTATCCCGTCGAAGCGAACGTTCCAGAGGCTGAACGTATCCGAGATATGTCTTTGCTGTCCCTTTGACCAGAATGCGCTATCACTCTCTAGAACCGTGGCGGCTATTCTCCTCAGAGATCTTTTGATCTCCTCGTAGGTCCTACCGGAAGGCTCGAGGCCCATGATCAGGATCAGCTCGTGTAGCGAGAATCCTAGCGCCCCATCCTCCGGCATTCCGCCTCTGATTTCTAGTAGCTCAAGCACTGCCGAGTAGACATCGTAGTCGAAACGGCCCGGCAGCCGGTACTTACCGGGGGCTGAGACTTCGAGGCGCTGCCGCAATTCACTGCCGTCCTCGCCACGTATGACGCGCTCTACCCGGCTCGAGTTCGTCTTCGACCGGCCGAGCTGGAAGACCGGCCACTCTTCCACGTTGGACTCGACCTTTATGAGAGGCGGATGGTGCTCTTCCCGCTTCGAGATCTCAAGCCCCCTTCTCTCCAGTTCCAGAATACGAGCCAGCCCTACCATTACATTCTCTCCCTGTTTTTGTTAACAAACAAGAACAACAAGCTTTTAAACAACAGAGAGAGGTAATTTCGACCTCCTAACTTCCTGATTTGCAGGTATTTATGATTTGCAATTTCCCTCAAACCACGAGTAATTTCCCTCAAACCACGTGTCCGGCTTCCCTCAAACCACGAGTAATTTCCCTCAAACCACGTGCGGATTTCCCCCAGACCACGTATCCGCTTCCCCCAAACCACGAGTCGATTTCCCTCAGACCACGAGTCGCAAGATGAGATCCCGCTAGATGAGCGGTGAAACGTGATTTGCAGGTCATTCCACCTCAGGCCAGTAGAGCGCATTGCGTTCAACATATGAGCCACGAGGTCAGGGAGCATGAGAATTTCCCTCAGACCACGAATCAGGCTTCCCCCAAACCACGAGTCTGCCACTTTATTCCTGCAAACCAGCTGAAACACTGCTCTCGTAGAATACGGCGGCCACGCGCACACGAACGGCGATATCTAGGCGGAGGCATCAGGTCGCACGGCATTAGAGTGCCCTCTCGCTGTTCGAAAGTCAGACCTGCGTGCCAGCAAGGCGTGTGCCAATCCAGCCTTGGAGGCGTTGCCGAGCCTGTTTAACTTCGCGATAAGGAGCTCAATATCCAAAATATAATGACAGTAACGAGTTTCCGTTACCAAACGCAGTTCCGAGAGGGGGGAATTGATAGTACACAAAGCAAATAACATCGTTAGTAACTCAGCTTCTAGTGTCTCGGCGAGCTTTTCTCGTTCAACGCCTTGATCTAGCGAGATCCCGTGTGGTATCGAAATGAGTGCCGGATCGTAGCCTCCGGAGTCGATCGCTACCAAACCGTTGTCTTTAATCGGCAGAAGCCATGTAGTCTGTGGTCCATGCACGAACTGCTCAGCGGATGACCATGCGAAAAGAAAACCCCACAATCCCCACCTGACAGTACCATCGTATGTTCTTTCTCCCAGAACGTCTTGCAGCGCCGCCCAAGTCCTGATCCGTGCGTCACGGTCGGTGTAGGGGCTAGCGAGATCAACCGCCCACCACAGTCCTCCATAGTCCACAAATTCACTATCCCCCCCGGCTATATGACGCGAATCTTCCTTTAGGTTCTCTGCCAACTGGCTGTTGTGTTGCTCAAGAAAGAAAACCTCGAATGGCGAACTCAAGTTTGGAAAGTCTCCGATCCCGAAGTCTGTATCGTCTTCGCTGCCCATCCAAAAGTAGCGTGCCACCGATCCCGCGTCGATCACCGTGGCGCGCCAAAGCAATTCACCCAACTCTCTCTGCATATCATCTGAGGACCAAAGCATAGGATTTGGAGTCTGTGAAGGAATTCTCAGTACGCCCGTTTCCCGGATTCTGTCATAGATATGTCCCACGAGCTCCCTCTACTCCTTTCGATTGCGCTAGCCCATTTTCTGTAAAATATAAATATACAACTAATTTAGAAAAAATCTACAACTTGTCCTACGTGCTAACATGTTATACTAAAGTCGAGCGACTTTGAAAGGATCGAAACTTGGGCGCAGGGTTTCCGCTGAGTAGTGTGGAGCTATACAGGACTGGTCGATTGGAAGGGAATCCGTACGATCTCTCCGATCCACTAGACCGAGCGATATGGACTGCGCTGCAGATGTACGTGGACGTCCTAGAGACTGGAGATCTGGAGGAGCGGGCGTTCGGAGAACGAGAGACGAACGTCTACGCAAGCGGTGATGCCCGGGCCACGATCACGCAGCGTGAACCAGCGCGTCTTGAGGCTTACATGAAGGCTCTGAGGGACGTTGAACGTGGAGAGCAAGAGATGAGTGATGAGAACCGTCAGATCACGGCGCTGCGAATCCTCGAGGCTTTCTTTGCTCCCGCCAAGCAGCTTACGGGCAGGCCGATGAGATGGCGGGAGGGCGATTACAACGTCAAGACGGAGGTGTGGGAGGAAGGCGAACGCTACCTGGAGGATCTAGTTGACGTGCTTCAGACGGTTGATGAGGAAGGTAAAAGCGTAGAGGGAGACCACAAGTGGCCGTCCATCCTGACCCGAGTGGTGCATGAGCCTACTTATCTGCTACCCGAGCGTATAGCGCCCCTGATGGCTCTAATTTTGAAGAGCCTCGGAAGTCTGGTCTCTCAATCCGAAGCAGCCCGTAGGCTCAGTATGACCCCGCGAGGGGTCGCCTTGCGGATACAGCGAGGCCAGATGCGACATGTGGTGCGTGTAGGGCCCCACGTTTTCCTTAGGGAGGAAGACATCGAGGCAGCACAGAAAGAGCGTGGAAGGGAAACTGAAAACATAAGAAGAAGATAAAGGAGGAAATATCTACAGATAATGATAGGAAGCTCAACTAGGAAAACGTAAGTGTAAGTAGATGGGGCGGCCCGATAACTGTTTTCCGACAACCCGGACCGCACCCAACGCATACCACAAGGAGGTTACGCCTTGCAGGTGAAAGATTTTAGCACTATGCTCGGAAGAAACATGAAACAAGTCTTATCGAGCCCATGGAGAAATCGGATGGAAGATGCGGGATCCACCGATGCCGAAGTAATGGCCTGGGCCGTTGCAAAAGTGATGAATAAGTATGAGGCGTCACCGCGCAGAGGAGAGGACCCACACCAGATCTCAGATGTGCTCGAGCACATGAATGGATACAGTTCGCTCGGGACGGAGATCCTGCGGCGGCGCGGCATAACCGGCGCGGTAGTAGTAGAAAACGCCCAGGGAGTACGGTACATAGTAGTCTGTGGTCCGCCATCTCGCAGGCCGCCAGGCAGTGTACGGTCTGCGCTACGAGGCCTGTACCGGTGGGCGCGAAATCTTCTTTTTCCAGGTCGAAGGACTGTACGGCCTAGGGTCGAATGGTGGACGTGGATTAAGGCCTCCCAGTACTACGTGGTGCCTAACTTCCACGAAAAGATTTCCTACATCTCCGATCTCGTCATGGAAGAGATACGCGAAGCGTACCCGATCCCGGAAGACGCCGACCTCAGAGAGTTTCGAAGTGGCATTGGTCGCGAAAAAGGACAGGCGTATTTCGACTTCGCCAGCGAGGCTCTGGACTATGCGGAAAATCTGGAACGAGCCATGTACAGCCAGGGGATCCTGTGCGCACCTGAAGTTGGGATCGCTAACTTCACTGATTGCCCCCGTGTATCCAATAGGCTGGGAGACCAGGCGGTAGAAAAGGATCTCGGCGAAACTCCCGTACCGACCTTGGGCCGAGACGACGTGGACGACATCGCGATAACGATAGGATACGCGGATCACCTGCAGCGGAGGTGCGCGGAGCTCGAATCAAGACTGCACGATCCAGTGATACCCGAGCGGCGCAAGGCCGACCTAAAGCACCAGCTCACGGAGAGACGCCAAGAGGCCCACGAGGCCCTCCAGAGAGCGCGGGCGGTACCTATCCAGGACCTCGCGCGGACGATCAGCCACCTGCGTGCTGAGCAGCGGAGACACGAATACATCCCGCGATCGTGAGACCGGAGGCAGGTCGCGGCGGATTCAGGCCTTCGCCTCCAGTCTCACCCCACGCCCACGAAGGGATCATTACGGCACATCCGTACTTCACGAAAGGAGAGTTTGCCCATGCAAAATCCCGGACCCGCACAGATTCCGTTCGACCCCGCGCGAGTGAGCGAATGGGCGCTCCGGACAACCGAGCACCTACCCGGACTCTGGTCCGCCGCCGCCAACGATCCTGGGCTAGCGGTCGCGGCATTCGCTGGGACCGCCGGCGCCGGACTGACGGGGACCATGATGGGCTCGGCCGCCTACAACGGCGCCAAAAGGGCCTTGTTCGGAATGCCGGGCGACCTCGTCGTCGGCCACCGGCGGGAACAAGTCGGCAACGCGATCGTCCGGCGGCCGGTCGTGCTGCCGTGGAAGGATCGGCTGTTGCACGTTCAGATCCTCGGCCCCACGGGCTCCGCCAAGACCTCGCTCATGAAACCCTGGATCGAGCAGGACCTTCGCGCCTTGCACAAAGTGTTCGTGCTCGAGATCTTCGGAGATCTCTCAAGGGCTTGCGTCCAGTACGCGAGGGCGCTCGGATTACCCGTATACTACTGTGACGCCCTGGAGACCGAGTCCCTATGCTACAACCCCCTGGCCGGGGAAGACACCGAGCTAGTGGCCGAGCGGATCGCCAGCGCCATCCGGGCATTCTCCAGCCACGACTACTACGGACCGATGTCCGCCGTACTGGTGCGCGATTACGTGACCATAGCCCGGCGCTACGCCGAGCACATCGGTCGCGAGGCCGACCTGGCCCTTCTCGAACTACTCGTGGGAGATCGCGGGTTCTACCGACAAGTCGTGGGCGCGAGAAAGAGCGAGGACGGCGCCTTGCGCGCCACCGCGCCCTTCCTGGACCGCCGCCTCGGCTCGTGGGTGAACCAGAGCCTCGTCTGGTCAAACGAAACCACCCACAAGAACCTGAGCAACATCTCCAACTGCCTCAGAGAGCTGCTGGGCACTCAGGCGGCGCGCCGGACCCTATGCCCGAAACCCCGCGACAAACTCCTGGATCTGGACGAGGCGATCAACTCCGGAGTCGGCGGCGTGGTCGTTCTCAGGTTCCCCATAGAGGCGATGGGCTCCGGCCCGGCCAGACTGGCCGCCGCCCTCGCTTTCCAGCAGTTCCAGGAGGTCACCCTGATCCGTGACCCAGATAACGCCCCGCCGCTCGTCGCCTCCCTCGACGAGTTCCCGACCCTTATCGGGCGCGAGCCGGTCGCCGCCGATCGTTCCGCTGACTGGATCTCCCTGATTCGAAAGCACAACGTCAGCGTCACGATGGCCTACCAGGGCCGCTCCCGCCTGCCGGACGTACTCCTTGGCACCCTCGAATCAAACGGGCGCAATCTCTTCGTGTCCGGCGGGCTCGGGCCGAGCGACCTGCTCTGGGCCCAACAGGCGCTCGGCTACGAAGACCGGGAGCTTAAGGACGTGCGCCGCACCACGGGACCCTACGGCCGGAGCCAGGTCTCAAGGGGCAAGCGCATGGAGGAGATGCCAAGCCGCTCGCGAGAGGAGATCCGCAGGCTCCCGAGAGGCAGATGGCTCGCCGCCTTGGTGCGCCGGGGCAACCCCCAGCCCTCCATGAAGATCGCGGCGCCCAAACCCTCCTCGTCGGCCGTGCTCCAACGCACGCCCGCCGCCCGGCGAGCAAGGCGCCGGAGAGAGCCAAGATGAGCCCCAACAGTGAGCCCGGGCCTCTCCAACCCCGGAGGAAGGATAAGCTCCACCAGAGGCCTCTGGACGAGCCCAACCCGGCGCCGCTGGCCCAACCCGACGCCCTCCCGGAGGATAGCGCCCCCGAGCATATCGGACACATCGCGGGCGGAACCTCGCTGTCGGACCCGGACGACGCCCGCCTCTCCTGGCTGGACGACGGTCCGATTCCCGAGGGATGGAAACCCCAAGTATTCAGAGCGAAGCTCCGGGTACGCCCTCCGACGAGAGCCCTGGCGACCACCGCGGAGGCGGTCCTCCTGGCTGCGGCGTTCCTGGTCTGTGCTTCGCTCGCCTTGCTCGCCCTCGGCTGGATGGGTACCCAGCTACAGCCAGGCAGTGTCGAGGTCCGGGCCTTTGGGGTCCTGGTCCGGCACCAGCTAGCCGTGGCGCTCGCGAGCGGATCGTTGGCCGCCCTGCTCGCGTGGCGAGTGACCGGCCGCCGCCGGAGAGCACTCGCGAAGCACCTGGGCGTGGGTTATGTAGGTGGGAGGGAGGGAGACCGTGGACATACTGGTCGGTAAGAGCGGCATGGTGACCGAACGCGACGAAGCTATCCTGCAAGATCTCTTCTTCGCGCCCGGCCTGACCACGAGGCAGATAGCGCGCATGTACTTCGACGCCCTCAACACCGCCAAGCACCGCATGTACCGGCTGCGCAAGAAAGGACTCGTCGTCAACCTGGTGCTCGCGCGCGGCGGGGAACCGAGCGAGATCCTGTGGAGGCTCTCCAAACGCGCTTTCGAGCGCGAGGCGGAGGCAACGGGCAAGGCGGGGGAGAGACACCGGACGTGGCCCAAGGGCCGCCTACCTCACCTCGTCGACACCAACGACCTCTTCGTCGAGGCTTCATACGCCCTCGACGAAGGCCTCGGCCGGTACCCCGCCTGGGAGTGGGTGGACGAGCCCCGCGCCACCGAGCGCTACGAGTTCGCCGGCGAACGCCGCCAACACCAGCCCGACGCTGAGATCCGCTTCGCCGGACACCGCTTCTTCATCGAGCGCGAGACCCGGAGGGCAAAGCAGGCCCCCGAGGCGTTCGAGGCCAAGATGTCGCGCTACGGCACGTACGTCCGGTACGCCGGGTTGGCCGGGAGCGTGGCCGAGGTCCTCTTCGCCTGCGACGCCGAAAGGGACGCGCGGCACGCTCTGGAAGCCGGGCGCCGGCACGAAATGCCGACCGTCGCCGGCAGCCTGGAGGAGGTCGTCGCCCACCTTGCCCGGCGGGCCGTTGCCGTCCCTCGGTAAGTGCCGTTACCCAACGGCTACGCCCCAACCACCCCTCGTCTTTCCGCCAACCATCCCCCATCCGTATCGTGAACCTCAGCGAGGTCGCATGCCATCGTTGCGCTTTCGATGTCAGGCCGACGAAACCGCTGCAAATAGCTCGGAAGTGTGGTGAATATAGGTCATGTCAAGCCTTGCCCGCAAGCGTACCATTCGCGTTCGGGAAGGTACGAATTCAAGGTGAAAACAAGGGGTGAACCAGTTTGATGGACATGGGAGGAAATGGACACTCGGTTTCCGGGAAGAGGCCCGTGGCGGAAACTGAAGATCATCCCAGGCTGTTCAGGTTCCGAAGAGATCGTTCTGTTGGGAAGCTGGTCTCTGCTAGCAGTGAACGCAGCTCAAGACTGAGTGGCAATTTCGTGGCCGTGACTGTCACCTCATGAGGACATCTACGGGCATCGTACTACTTTGTCCTTTGGATCCGCCGAGCAGACATCCCTATCGGTGCCACCGTCGGCGAGGTCACCGCCTCTTCCGTCACGAACATTCAACACGTCGCTACCGCCCCCACCGTGAAGACGATCTCGACCGGTGCCGCCATTCATCACGTCCTTGCCGGATCCACCAATGATGCGGTCGTCTCCCGAGCCTCCGTTCAAGACGTCGTTGCCTCCATCACCATATATGGTGTCATTACCACCGCTGCCGCTGATGATATCGTTGCCGCCGAAGCCACAGATGACGTCGGAACGAGCGGTGCCGCGCAAGATATCGGCGCCTCCGGTGCCTTTAATGGTGCAGTGTCGAGGCTTGGGAGTAGCGCCTCTAACGGCCGCCAGGGCGTCTATGCGACCATACCCGTAGTATGGGTCCTTGCCCTTCTTGCCCAGATCAACGGCGCTCGACTCTATCCTGTTCGTTATCTCTTTATTGCTCAGTCCTTCACTGGCGAGAAGACCAGCAACACCCGTAACGTGCGGGACCGCGAAGCTCGTACCATAGTTGTAGTCATAGGAACCGAAGTTGTTAGTCGAGAGGATGTCCACGCCGGGAGCGGTGATGTCTATGTAGGAGCCATGGTTCGCGAAAGGGGCTCTCTTATCATTCCTGTCAGTGGCGCTCACGGCCATGACGTTTTTGTAAGCCGCCGGCCAGTCTTCCTGTTTACCGTAGTGCCCGGCCGGGTAGCCTTCGTAGACGGCCGCGGCGAGGAATACACCCCGATTCCACGCACGGTTTATTACGGCTTTTTCCTGGGGTGAGTTCGGTCCTATGTAGCCGTATGAGAGGTTGAGGACCTTCGCCCCGTGATCCACCGCGAAGTTTATCGCTTTGAGCGAGTCGGCTATGGTACCGCCTTTAGGTCCGATGAACTTACCGACCACGAGTTTGCAGTCAGGACATATACCCGCTATCCCTCGCTTGTTGTTGGTGTCGGCGGCTGCTATCCCAGACACTTGCGTGCCGTGACCGATGGTGTCTTCGGCTTTGCCATCTTCCGCTGTACCGTCTGCGCTATAGAAGTCCCTTTGGGCGACCACCTTGCCGGCGAGGTCGGGGTGGTTGGCTTGGATGCCGGTGTCTATCACGCCGATCCTCACACCTTTTCCGAGCGTCGAGTTCCACGCTTGGGGCGCCTGGATCTTCCGTGGCGCGTACTGCCGACTATATAGCTTGTCGTTTGGAACAAAGCGAGGATAGACTACGTAGTTGTAGCCAACGTCCTTTACCAGCGGATCTTGCTCCAGCTTCCGCTTGGCTTCCTCTAGGGATTGTTGTTGACTTTGTTCGTTATCCTTGGCCTTTATCTGCGGGAACTTGAGCAGTTCGATGCCCAGATCAGGCGCGACGGGCTTTGTGTCGACTCTGGCTCTGTTACCGAGAGCCGAGACAGCATTGCTGGAGGCTTGGTCCTTGAGAGTAACCAGTAGCTCGCCCGTTGCGTAACGAGCACCACCTTTAGTCTCGTTCGTTGTGATTTGGCCTTCCTGCGCCCTAGAAGTTTTTGGCATGGTGGCGAAGGCTAGTAGCACCGCCAATGAAGCTACCAAAGCGACGAGGACTATTCGTGAGTATCCTACTCTAATCACTCTAGTCCCTTTCGCGCGCGAGAGTTTTTCAATGATTGAAGGTTTAGCTTCACGTCACATCTCTCCGGCGGAACAGTAGTATTGAGAGCGCCAGGAAAACAACCACGTACGCTCCCAAAACCAGAGTGGCTTGTAGGGGATCCACGGGCTTCAATCCTTGAGGAAGATTAGATGCTTGAGCCGCTTGTGGGGAAGATCCGATGGAGTAGACGAGGTCTCCGGCATTCCTAACGGGCAACGCCTTGCCGATATTAGCCACTGTGTCATTTTGGAAGGAGATCAATTGCAGGAACAATCCTTCCACGACTAGAAGGTACACTAGACCGAACGCGATGGCGAGCGCGTTTCCTCGAAAGAGGGTTGCCAAAAAGAACCCCATGGAGGCGAAAGTGACCAGCACGAGCCAACCGGCGCCGAGACCCTCGAGTATTTGTCCGAAGGCGGGAAGGCTGGTAGAGCCTCCTTGAAGGGCTGCAATTACGTAGCTAGATGTCAGGCCCACCAGGAACCCGGCGATGGTGAGCATTGCCAGGACCGTACCCACCGCCAACAGCTTACCGACCAGAAACGAGAGTCTGCTGGGCCTCTGCGTCAGGATCAACTTGTAGGTCTGCCACCCATACTCACTGCCCACCGAAATAGCCCCGAGAGCTAGCGTTAATGCCGCGACGAAGCCGCCTGAAAACTCGACGAGTACGGCCGAGACAAAGTGTTTTGGATAGAGTGAGGTCGTGCCCCCCTGAGCTTGCGAGCTTGAATCCCCATTTGCGATGACCAAAATTAGGTAGTTCAGCATATAGCCGAAGAGGACTATAAGGATCAAAAATATAAGGCCGATGGCCCACACAGCAGGACGCTTGTACATCTTCTTGAGCTCCACCCTGAAGCTCGCTCCCATAGTAGAGGCCATGCGCTACTCTTCCTCCTCTCCGGTAAGCTCCAGAAACGCTTCTTCCAAAGAGCGTTGCTCGGTCCTCAACTCCGTGACGCTCACGCCGCTTGAGTAGAGCTTCTTGCCTATCTCCGAGGCCATCTTCGGGTCGGCCACCAGATGCACCGCCCCGTCTCTCACCTCGGCTGACTCGACCCCCTGAACACTGCGAGCAACCTCCGCCGCCTTCTCCAGCGGCTCGGCCCGCAGGAGAAGACCTCCCTTGCCCCGAAACTCCTCCACTGTCCCCTCCGCGACGAGGCGGCCCTTGCGGATGATCCCAACCCGCCCGCACACCTGCTCAACCTCGCCCATCAGGTGGCTACTGAGGAGCACCGTCCTCTCTCCCCGGCCGAGGTCGCGAATAAGCTCTCTCATCTCGGCCATGCCCTGCGGGTCCAGGCCGTTGGTCGGCTCATCGAGTATCAAGAGGTCTGGGTCCTTCAAGAGTGCTGCCGCCACCCCGAGGCGCTGCTTCATACCCAGCGAGTATTTTTTGTACTTGTCTTTGGCCCTATCCGCCAGCTTGACCTGCTCCAGAGCCGCCCGCACGCGCCTTTTCGGGTCTTCCACCCCCGAGATGCGGGCGACCACATCGAGGTTATCGCGGCCTGAGAGGTAAGGGTAGAAAGCAGGTGACTCGACCAGGGCTCCTACCCTAGCGAGCCCTTCGGAATCCCCAGGCACCTTGCCGAGCACCGTTGCCGTCCCGGAGGTCGGCCTTATGAGACCGAGCAGCATCCTTAGAGTGGTCGTCTTGCCAGCCCCGTTTGGCCCGAGAAACCCGTAGACCTCGCCGCGGCGGACCTTCAAGTCCAGGTCCTCGACGGCGGTTGTCTTCGAGCTGTAGCGTTTGGTGAGGTCTTTGGTCTCTATCACTAGCATATTAGTATCCACCTTCCGCGAGTTTCAAGGAGTTTACCTTTCACAGGATTTTGTCATGTACAAAGGGTTTTACGACACCAATCATAGTTTTCTCTCGTGCTTTACTGAGAACACCGTTACAAACCGTTCAGTGCTTCGTTGGACAATTTGTATTCTGAAATCCCCCCTCATGACGCTATCGAGCGAAGGTGCCTACTGCGTAGACGACTAGAGCTAATAAGGAAAAAACAATCGTTGCTAAAATTACGAATGCCACTAATATTCCGACTACTATTAAAATCCCACGTCGAAAGTTCTCTCTCCTTCCATGGGCTTCTTCTTCAGTTGCTGGGAAAAAAGAAGGAAATGCAACTTTTCGTAACACTATGCTACAAAAGCATCCCATAAACCCCAAACCGAATGAGTTCACAACATCATGCACACTTTGAGAGCGACCAGCCCAGCCAAAGGGTAACTCGACGCCGACAAGTCCTGATCCCAGCAAGGTCAAAACCATTACAACTGCTGCCAGAAGCAGACCAAAGGTTGACACCCAGCGTGGGAAGATCGTTTTGGTCGTGAAGAAAGCAAATTTATATCCGGTCACTAGATAGCCAAGACAGTAGCCTACCGCAAAGCCCACCGCTAGTGATAGAGCCTGGCTGCTAAAGCTTTGGCTTCCACTGTCAGCAAGTACAGGTGACAGAGCAAAATATGAGTAACCTACGGAACTAATTTTACACAAGCTCCTACAGCACAACGCGATGTTGCACTTCCTCGAACAGCTTACAGTACATCGTAACCGAGAACGGTACATTTTCTGTTTTATTTCCAACGACCTGTTGCCTCGCAGTAGCGGGTGTTTCCCCGCTACCGCGCGAGACGTTCTGTTGTGGTGTTTGCTGCAAACCGGTGCTACCTTCTTATCCTAAAATCTGCAGCAAAAACAGCTACCGTTTATAAACGGTAACATCCACACCTGTATTTATTGTAACAACGTACCCTAGCAAACGCTTTACATCCTGCGCTTTTACTGTTTGAGTACGCAACAATAAACTTACAGGCGTATTTGGCTAAACCGCCCAATAATACTCCCGCAACTAGACACTCGGTGGCTGAGAGTAGTTGGCAGAAATAGTAAGAATAGCTGCAACACCTAGAGCAAGTGCTTCGCGTAGTAACGACGCCTTGAGGGAGTTCAGTAGAGTGCGGGGCTTGCTCGTGCTCAGACGCTTCTTTCTCAAACTGCGCAATACTAATTTTCCGGTTGTCAGGAAGGGTAACACGTCCGTTCTCGAAAGTTAGATGAACTAAGGGCTTATCGTTCTCGTATCTGGTTATTTTGGTAGCGTTGTTGGCCTTTGTTCGCACTAAGGAATTGTAGAAAACTACAGTATTGCTCTGCAGGTCAACGAAAAAGGTTGCTGTAGCCGCTCGCTGGCCGTTGGTAACCTTGGTCAGTAAAACCACACCACCAACCTTGGCGGCCCCGTCGACCACGAATCTGGCGTGCTCGAAATCGAACTCCTTACCGGCTCTCCTAACCGCTCTTTCGTACTGGTTAGAAGAGCGAACCAACGCTTTTATTGTCCTCTGTTGGGCGGGTGTACCATGCGATGTCGTTGATAGCTCTTGGGCGGTCGCTTTCGACGAGAGCACGCCTGTACCTGACAAGACAGACATTGCAACTGCGGCCCCACCTAAACCTTTCAAGAACTGGCCTCTGCTAAAACCGCGTGTCTCTACTCTAGTGAAGGAGCTGTCGCTATTGTAAGATTCGTTATTATCGCCCAATTCCTGCATAACTCGCCAAGTTGCGATGGGACCTAGTTTTCTACTCAACGCCAGACCCATCCGCAAACCTGTCCAAGCTTTAACTTCGCCACCGTTGACCTCGACGAGAGTCGGCGCCCAGGGCGCATCCTCGCCCAAAGCCTGCTTGCGCCAGTACTCGACCTGCGGGTCGTGCAAGCTGCGAATCTCTAGCCTGTCACCAACCTGCTCTTCGATGCGCCTCGCTAGGTCACTACACGACATGCACCCCGCGTCGAAGCCAAGAACCAGTCTCTTCCGACCCAGGCGGGCCACGTTTTCCTCACTCACGAGCTTTTTCCCTTCTCCTTGTTCTTGCTTTATGTCCCGCTTCCGTTACGCTGCGGTTCAGTTGACCTCCTAGTTTGCGTAGATCACCTCCTTCCTGCTATCTCAACTCCGTCAGCGAAGGATCCGCTCGCAGTTGACGTAGACGTCACGAGCCCTCGGGAATGGCGCCTCGCTAACCGTGTCGTAGCCGGGACCGCAATCTATGTAGTCTCGCTGCGCATCGTCGTTGGCATTGATGAAGTCGTTGCCTGGGCCGCCGTAGATCCTGTCGCTGCCACCACCTCCGTAGAGGTGATCGTTGCCCCCGAGGCCTTTGATGACGTCGTTGCCGCGAGAGCCATGGATCGTGTCAGGACCGTTGGTGCCCACATACGTGGCTGCTAGGGTCGTGCCTGCCGCTAGGACGAGAAGCGCGACTACTGCCACCATTGACGCCGTCACTCGCTTCATATTCTCACCCCCGTCTTCTGAGAGCACTATGGACACCCTTTTACGTGGTATCCGAAGCTCTTTCTCATAACTGGCATCACGTTAGCGCGGCTTCGGGCGAGAGTCGTCATACTTTGGGTATGAGTTTCGGGCTTTTCGGTATGATTTTTTCCGGTACCGAAAGGACTAGTCCGGTACTAGACCGGCATGGATCGAGGAGACTTTAGGGAAGCTTTTTGCGGCGCAGCTCTTCTCTGTTGGAGACGCCGAGCTTGGTGTAGACATGGCTCACGTGGGTCTTGATCGTGGATTTGCTCAACCGCAACTCCTGCGCCATCCTGGAGTTGGAATAATCCCCGAGCAAGAGTAGTTCGTAAATCTCTCTTTCCTTTGAGGTCAGCGAGGACTCTTCCGCCACGGCTTCTGGGCTCGGGCTTGTCCGTTCCTCCTCGCCGCCCAACAACCACATCCTCTTCCCGGCGCTGGTCTCTTTCACGGCCTCCCGCAGCTTGTCCGGTCCTTCCCCCTTGTAGACGTAGGAGTCGGCGCCGACCATAAGACAGGACTGGACCTCTTCGCGAGAGTTGAAGGCGGTGTAGACGAGCACGCGAGGGGGCGCCGGGAATGACTTCATCCGGCGACACAGCTCCACGCCGCTCTCTCCTCCTCGCAGCCGGAGGTCCACGATGGCGAGGTCAGGCTCCAGCTCCTCGGTGAGTCTGAGCGCCCCGCTCGTGTCCGTGGCCTCGCCCACCACCTCCACGTCTTCCTCGAGCCCGAGGGCGGTCACGAGCCCGAGGCGCACGATGGGATGGTCTTCGACCACGAGCACCCTTATCATAGAACGAACCTTACCTGCACGGTGGTGCCCACGTTTGGCTTCGAGATCACGTCCAGGACGCCCCCTGCTTCCTCGGCTCTCTCCTCCATGAGCGAGATACCAAACCCCAGAGTGGAGTCCTCCGTCGAGAACCCCTGCCCATCGTCTCTTACCTTCACCAAAAAGATAGATCCTATGTGCCTTGACTCCAGCCATATGTTCCCGGCTCCAGAGTGCTTGGCGGCGTTCCAGAGAGCCTCGCTGGCTATCCTGTAAGCCGTGGCCCGCTCGGAAACGTCAAGCAGACAGAAGTCGGCGCTCAGGTCCTCGTGGGTGTGTATGCCGAAGTGTCTGCTCATATCCCCGAGCATCCCTCGCAGAAGACCCGCGACGTCCGAGTCGGACTCTTCGCATCTGGTGCATAGCTCCTCTATGGAGCGGCTCACCCGGTGGCTTGCCTCCCTGGAGGCTGCTATCGCCCCGTCTAAGATCCTCTCGGCCTCCGCGGCGCCCCACTTCTCCCTGGCCTCCTTGTAGGAGTCGAGCAGGAGGGCCGCGCCGTAGACGTTCTGCTTCAAAGTATCGTGCAGCTCCCCGGAGATGCGCCTTTGCTCCTCCTTCCTTGCTTCCTTCTCTCCTTGGCGTCTGAGGCCGTAACCTACGTAGTGGAGCACGGAAGTCCTGAGGGCGAAGTAGAGAACGAGCGCCACCCCAGCCCACGTTATGTAAAGAGGTACCGGAGGGTGCAGCGTGGCCCATGAGAGCAGGAAAGCGTACTGGAGAGCCGGTGAAAGCGGACCAAGCCAGAAGACGAAGGCCTTCCAGGGTCTGATCTCCTGTGGCGGCCCGACAGAAGAGCGTGACGGATAGTTCGAGGATGCCCGCAAGGCGGCGAGCCCGAACGTTGCTATCCCCAGAGCCCAGAATAGCTCCGGCCATCGTCCCGCCTCGTAGATTCCAAAGGGATCACCTTGTGCGCAGAGTAGATCGCCCACCAAGAAGATCGCAAACCCCCCGGCGAGCCATCTCACGAAAGGAGGTCTGCTCCCACCGGTGAGCGTCAGAAGACAGAGAAAGAGAAATCCCGCGTCGGTCACGGGTCCGTAGAGGTTCACCACTACCTGGCGAAAACCCTCTGGGTACGCGCCCGAAGCGAAAGCCGGACCAAGCACGAAGTACCATACCAGGAGACCGGCTGGGACCATGACTCCCAATACGTCCAGGGGACACAACGGCGCCACTCCCCTCGTGTTCAGCGCCACCAGGTAGATCAAGGCGGCGAAAATCAGCGAGTAGGAAAAGAAGTAAGCGACGTCCTGAGGAGCCACGCCCAGAGGCAGAAAACTCACCCTTCCGATAGTCTGCCAGAAGAGGTATCCGCAGAACTCGGCGAGCAAGCCCGTCCAGAGCAGCCCCCAGAACAGTCGCAGCTTCCCTTCCGCACCCTGTGCGGCTTGCCCAACCGCCGCTAGGGTGAAAACAGCAGCCGACCAGTAGACGATCACCGTGATTAGTGCGCGCCCGGAAGAGTTTACAGGAAGGGTAACGAACACGAGCACGGCGATGGCCCACGATAGAGGTACCGAAACCAGTAAGAAAGACCAAGAAGACCTTGGAATCTTCAGAGCTAATGGCTTGCCGTCTGAGTAGAGTCCTCTCGATCTCTTCGCCAAATCGCTGACGATCACTCCGCGTCGCAACAGTATCTCCTCCATGTCTCTGACCACGGACACCATAGAGCAACTGACCAATATTTTATACATTAAAGCAACTGTTTTCTGTAAAATACTTTGAAAGCCGAAGGTAGGAGGCTAACGTCCGAGAGACGTGGTGCTAATCATTGCCTTCTTGGCCGCGTTATACTCCTGGAGTACAGTTCGGTTCACATTGGCGCCAGCCAGTATATTTTTTCTCTTGCCATCAGCGAGGATCTCGATGTCGGCTGCTGTCATGGCGGCTAGCTGGAGCCATAACGGTTCGTTGTTCAGATTCACGTTCCTCTCTCCGCCGGTAAGCCGCAGGGCCGGTCGCGTCGCGTACCGCAGTGGATCTTCCGCGAGTTCGTATGCCATGTGATTCTCATCTTTATCCTCCAAAACCCAATCTAGTCGCTCCGGGACACTTTGCCTTGAGAGAAGGACATCGTAGAGGCTTG
>CBDCNI010000003.1:0-24617 GCA_965219175.1 Rubrobacteraceae bacterium | reverse complement strand
AATAGCGCAAATAAAAATTGGGATATCAAACCGGCCTTTCTCGTCCGAAGCAAATTCGCTCTCCACAATTGCAGTGCAGGTAAACTCGGTTAGATGTTTTACAGACCTAGATTCGCCTCGCTTAGTGGGCCAACAACGAATTCGCATCAAGCCGTTATGAATCGCGGCTGCCTCAATCGTATAGGAATCCGAGTTGTAAATATCAGTTTTGATTATAAGAGGCGGGTGAACATTTTCATCGTGGTCGCGTTTTAGGAATTGGTAAGCACGGACAACGTCTTCAATTGCCTCTGAGCCATCATTGATAGATTTAACACGGTCCACTGCCAGCCACCCGTGTTGAGCTGCGTAAGGCTCGTGAGCACCCTGGCGTGGATGAGGCCTGTTGAACGTTTCCAACGCCGCCTTCAAATCACGTGAATGTGTGCATATGAATGATTCATCGTTTCGAATCCCCAACTTTTCAAACGCCTTCCTGAGCTTTGCTAGGGCAGCCTGTTCATGAAACAAGACGCGCGCACGACCAATACCCAGCTTAGCACCGATGTCTCGGTGGGAGAGGCCGCAATCCCTTACGGGGGACTCATCCTCGTCTCGCGTGTCAGGGTTTGGTTGAATTTTGCGTTGCGAGGGCATTTGTGCGCCTAGATATTGATGCGTTCAATCTCGTCCAAGGTGAGGTTATCGCTTGTCCGGTCATAGAGCTTCGTCGTTTTCGGCGACTCGTGAGCAGCAATCTGCTGGGCCTTCTCAATTGTGCCTCCATTTTCGAGATAGGCCGTAATTCCTGTCGCCCGAAACGTGTGGCAGCAAACGGACGGCGAAAGTTCGGCCTCACCTGCCCTGCCCTTTATCATCCGAAGGGCGTCGTTCGGGTCCATCGGTCTCGTAGTAAGGTTGCGGGTCTTATCGATGGTCCGAAATAACGGGCCTTTGCGGTCGTGGGCGATTCCTGCGGCCTCGATGTAAGCATCAAGGTAGGCTTCTGCGTTGTGGTGGGCGGGCACGCTGTGGAGCTTTCCGCCCTTCTCGTGCAACCGGAACCATCCTCGCCTTCCCTCCGAGTAGTAGTCTTCGACTCGCATCGCGAGCGTGGCCCCTACCCTTGCGAAGCTGTAGACCATCACGGCAATCAAGGCTCGGTCCCTGAGTCCTTTGATGGTTGTCGTGTCGATTGTGTCGAGAAGGGTCCTCGCCTCGTCCGTCTTTAGAACGGGCGTCGTTCCTTTTTTCACGACGTGTTTCGGGCCGCGGACGGAAGCCGCGGGGCTAAACGGGAGGACTCCGCCGGTCACGAGCCAATCGAAGAGCATCTTAATTGCGGCGAGGTGCTGCTTCACGGTCGGTCGCGAGTGCGTCCCGCATAGCTCCTCAATGTAGGCCGCAACGATCACGGGCTCAATCCGCGCGAGCTCTATCCGTCGCACGTCGCACCATTCGAGGAACCTCGCGACCGCTCGGGCGTAGGCCGTCCGCGTGTTTCGGTTCCTGATGTTGGCGGTGAAGAACTCGACGAAGCGGCGCCCTGCTCTCTCGCCTGCCTGCGCGATGACGGTGGGAAGGATGATGCCTCCCCCCTGCCCTGTTGTGATGGCGGTCTCTTGGGTCGCTAGTTCTGTCGTCATTCTCACTCTTCCGAAACGTCCACGTTCCCGCGTTGCTGTCTTGCTGTATTGTCTACCAAGCCGGGTTTCTGCGTTGTTCCCTAAGTCCCTGAGCTATCCTCGTCCTTTGTCCCTACCCACCTTCAATGATGTCGGATAACGCCCTTTATCCTACGCCAGCTTCGGGGACCGTACAAGTCTTGCCGCAAAGCCGAAAGCCCATAATTCCCGAAACCCTGAAATGCCGAAACGTCCACGTTCCCGCCTTGTCGGGAATTCCTGGCTTCCCGTCTTTCAGCGTTCCGGCATTGCAGGACTCTGGCCCTTGGCTCGGTCCAGGCGGCTATCTCGGGGGAGGTATCGGCGGTTGAGCTGGCGAAGGGGCAGGGGGGTGGTCGAAAAGAGAGGCGCCGCTTGTGCGTTCCGGCGGCGGAGGTCTCGGACCATCATGGCTGCGAAGCGGAGTAACGTAATGACGGTTCCACTCTCAGAGACGGGAAGCGGCAAGCCTCGGAAGCGGCAAGCCTCGAAAGCGGCCGGGCGTCAAGGCGGGGAGAAGGTGAAGGCGACTATCCATCTCTCCCTTGAAGCTTCTCAACGGTTGACGGTCCACGCGGCAATGATGGGGCTCGACCGTTCGGAGCTGGTCGAGCAACTCATCAGGGATCATCTCAAGCGGTTCGTGGTCTCGGACAGGGGAGGGGGGTCTTCGGAGGGTTCCTCGTCAGAGTCTGCCGCGGCGGTAGCTTGAGCCGAGTCCGGAGAATGTTTGCCTCAGTCGAGCGATTCCATTTCGACCGTCTTTCTGGGATGAATGCCGACGCGGGGATAAGGGGACTTGGGCGATGAGTTGACCATAGTGGCGTAGGGAACGGGCGAACACAATATCTGGCTCCAGATGGCGAATGCCATTTAACACGCACCAATCAGCGGAAAGGAGTCAGCGGCCTCCGTTGGCTTGGACCGGATGAGAAGAGCGCACGATGAAACTGATGAGCTTCGCGGATGCAATATTGCAATCCGACCGGTCCCGTAACCGTCACCTCTTGCTCGGCAACGGCTTTAGTATCGCCTGTCGCCCCGACATTTTCGTTTATGGCAAGTTATTTGATGCGGCCGACTTTTCTAAGCTTTCGCCTTCGGCCAGGGATGCGTTTACGGCCCTCGGCACTCAAGACTTCGAGCGAGTAATTCGGGCCTTGCGAGACGCAAGCTCGCTGTCAGCCCTTTACTCGACGACCGCGTCCGCGGCCGCCGCGATGAGTCGCGACGCAGACGGGCTGCGGGATGTTCTGGTAAGCACTATCGCTGCAAATCATCCAGACCATCCAGGCGATATATCTGAGGACGAGTATCGTTCGTGTCGCAGGTTTCTCGAACCGTTCAAAACAATTTATACGCTCAATTATGACTTGTTGCTTTATTGGGCTCAGATGCATGTTGGGCCAGAGGAAGTCCCGACTTCTGACGATGGATTTCGTAAGTCCGAAGATGACTACGATGCCGGTTATGTCGTCTGGGAATCACAGAACAGCCACCATCAATCCACTTGGTTCCTCCACGGAGCTTTGCATCTCTTTGATGCTGGTAGCGAAATGCAAAAGTATACGTGGATAAATACAGGCATCCGTCTTACAGAGCAGATTCGCGATGCTCTGGCACGCAACTACTATCCCTTGTTCGTATCGGAAGGGAGCAGCGACGAGAAGCTCGCTCGAATTAAGCACAACGACTATTTGGGCAAAGCCTACAGGAGCTTCACCGAAATCACAGGTTGTTTATTCATTTATGGCCATTCGTTGGCTGAGAATGATGAGCATTTTTTGAAGAGAATCGAACGTGGCAAAATTCAAGAACTCTTCGTCGGCATCTATGGGGACCCAAACTCTCCGAGTAACAAGACGATCATCGGCCGAGCCAATCGTATGTCCGCAAACCGCCTGATGGGAAAGAAGTCTTCTCCTTTAGAAGTTTGGTTTTACGACGCGGGCACCGCGAATATTTGGAGGTGACCCCCTGCGATACAGGAACGTCCACGTTCCTGCTTTTCTTCCTTTCCAGAAAAGCCGCCTCTGCCCCTTCCGCCTTCGCCATCCCGTCGCCCCCTCGTAAGAGGATGGGGGGCGACGGGATGGCGAAGGCGGAAGGGGCAGCGTCCTTCTGTCGAGTCGGACCTGAGCCCCTCTTTGCGTTAGGGGGCGGAAGGGGGCCGTAGGCCGTCCCGAAGGGACCGGAGCGAAGCGGAGCCCGAGAGCGCCCGACCGGCGAAGCCGGAAACGCCCGAAATACTGCAACGCAGGAATGCGGAAACGCCCACGTTCCGGCGTTGCAGGTTGTCTGAGCGACGGCTCAATACTCGCTCGGTAAGAGCACGCAGGTTGAAGAGCGGTCAGCCTCGGTGATGACCCAAAACTTGGTGCCGTTCGTCGACTGGTAGGCTGAGAGAAGCCGGAAGCCTTTTTGAAGGCTCGCTTCATTCTCCTGCCAGTCGTGCCGGTCAACTTCTCCCCAATCGCCTCGGTGGTGCCGTGCGATAGCCTTCCCGATTTCCTCGCGGGTGAGGGCCTCCAAAGCTCCGGGAGTGCTCACGACCTGGCCAAGCTCAAAGAGCGGCTCGGTCCGGCTCTCGGTTCGTTCTCGCTTCTCCTGCTCGAACGCTTCGCGGCCCTCCTCGTCGTCTTCCGCCGCTTCCTCGTCTTCGTCGGCCTGGTCGTCATCGTCGCTCGGTTCCGGCTCAACGTCTTCGAGAAATGCTCCCGCTACCTCGTGCCAATCAACCTCCGAGAGCGTGCTGCTCAAGAGGTCCGAGAAGAGAGAAGCCCCTTCAATAGGCGTTGCCTCTTCAATCTCGCTCTTCATCTGCTCGGCGAGCCCAACTCGCTCCGCAAGTTCAACCCTCCAAACACCTTGCCTAACATTCGCGTGCCGCGGGGCCTCCTTCCGATGCCTCGCCGGGGAGCCGGTCGCCCGGCTTGGCTCAGGAGGGACTTCCGGGTGCCTGGGCTTTTGCCTTCTCGATTTCCTGGAGCCTCGTCTCCGCCTTGGTCGCCCGTTCAACCCATGCCGTGAAAAGCTCAAGGTTCTTTTGCCCCTCGGCTCGCAATCGCTCGACTTCGGGCTGAAGCAGCTCGACCGCACCGGTCGCCTTGGCAAGCTCCCTCTGGATGGCCTCTAGCTCCTGGTGATGCTTCGCCTGGGCGGCTCGGCACGTGTCCCGCTCGGCTGCGATTTGTTCAAGTTCCTGCTCCAAGCGGTCAATCTCGGCGGTCATCTCCAGCTTGACTCTCTCCTGTTCCTGTCGCTCGCGCGCAAACCCCTGTCGCTCGGGCTCATAGGTGCTGTCGGCGGTCTTCCAAGCCTCGGCCCAGAGGTGCCGCAAAAGATGGTTGAGCGACTCGGGGGGCTCTGGGATGGCCGGGCGGGCGGCTTTGGCCTGCTCCTGACGCCATTCGTTCAGGACCGCCCCGATGGTGCTGTAACTGCCGCTCCCGAGCCGTTGGCGGATGGCCGTGACGGTTACTTCTCCCCCCTCGGCGGCTAACTGGTTGATAACTTCCTCAATCTGCGTTGGGGCTATTCCTGGTCGGGCCATATTCCTCCTGGTTTGATAATAAAGTAATTACATTATTACAATATTACGCCCGGTGTAAACAGATTTCCTCCCCCAAGGGGCTAACCGCAAAGGCTCCTGGGTCTCCTTTAGGGGGCGGCGAAGCCGGGCCTTCCGTTCTCGGGCCGGATGCTTGGGCGGGGGAGCGATGGGCGGGGCGGCGTAATTCGGCGGTCAGTCGCCGGCGTGGTTGGTCGGGCGGTTGGTCGGTGGGCGGTCGGTCAGGGGTGCAGTTGGTCCCTCGGCGGTTCGTCCGGTGGGAGCGAGGGAAGACCGTCTTCGAAGCGGGCCGACCGAGCGGCTTGGTCGAGCGGTTGGTTCGGGGGCGGTCCGTCCCGAAACTCAAGCGCGTTATAATCGTCCCCCTGGGAGAGCTGGGGCAAGGAGCCCTGTCCCCCGAGGATGATTCCGCATGGATGTTCCCCAACGGATTGCCGCCGGGCTCCCGTCCTCGGTCGAGGATGTTGACGCGGACCCACCTCGAAAAACCTCGGAACTCTGGCTTTTCGCCCGCGCCTATTCGCGGCTCAGGCATCGGACGGGGGCGGCTCCCGAGCGGCGGCGGCTTGAGTCCCTCAAGTATCACTGCATACGGGCGGCTCTCGCGAGGGAGCCGACGCTCTTTATCGTGGTCGTGGACCCCGGTTTCCCTCACCTCCGGCTCGTCTACCATCGGGACGAGCGGAACTTGCTCCACGTCCCGCTGACCATCGACCTGGGCGTCTTCCCTCTTCAAAAAGAGAGAGAAATAAACAGCCACCTAAGCGACCGAGGGACCATCGCTCGGGACAGAGTCCGCTCGAAGTAATTGCTTGGTCGAGCGATGGTCTCCGAGTGTTGCAACCGGGCGGCTGAGCCGTCCGGGACGCAAGCACTTTCAGCTAGCCAAGGATGGCGGTAGAGCGTCCCTTCGGTCCGGTCGGGGGAAAGGCCGGACGTTCGGCAGAAAATTCGGCTGAGGCCATTTGCGGGAATTTCAAAGCGTGCTCCGCTCGAAGTCACGCGAGCCGATGACCGGCTCGACAGCTATTACCGGTGGGCTGTCTTCTCACGGGAATGGCTCGACCTGGTGGGACACCGGCGGCGAGAAATCGCCGCTCATCGTCTGTCCCACGCGGAAACTTCTCAAAAGTCACGAGCTTGCGAACGCGGTGGGACAATCGAAATCGCCCGGCGCGTTTTGAATTCGCGTTCCGTGGGACACTTATCCACGGTTCCAATCAGCCGTCCCACGCCCGTCGTTAAAACGCTCTCTTCGTCGCTGGGGTTTCTATGTGGCAATCATCATAGTCGGTAAAGTTTGTAACATTCCCATTCGAGCATTCAAATGTTGAATCTGAACGGAGCTTCTTTGTGTATCGATTCAGCAAATACCTATAAGTAACTTTGCAATCCCTGGTTTTAGAAGGCTTTGTCCAGGCAACCGACGCATCATCAATCTCTGCGTGCTTCGTGTCCACCGTGGAGTGAATGAGGTCGATTGCAAGCACGCCTGCTCTTCCACAGTCTGCGAATATCACCTGTTCGCCTATCGCAACGCCGGGAATTGGAACAATGATTAGTATAAAAATCATCATGTTTTTCATTAATGGCTTCTCTTTAGGATGCGGCTTACATGCGTGTCGAGGATGAGCTTGAGGTATCGGGCCTCGGTCTCGGCGTTGCCTTTGCACCGGCGGAGCTGCTGGACGAAAAACGGATTCGCGTTCGCGATGGCTTCCGCCTCTGTGGCCTGACGCTCTTCGGCGGTGAGAGTCTCCAGGTAGGCCGCGATGCGGCCCTGCTCGGCTTCCTCGCGGGCTTGCTGTTCCCGTTCGGTCCGCTGCTTCGCTTCCTCGGCTCGCCTTGTCCGCTCCTCCTCGGCGGCTCGCTTCTTCTCCCGCTCAGCCTTGGACTCGAAGCCTTTGGGCCTGGCGTAGCTCTTCCGAATCGACTCGGCGAGATAACCGCCGGGGTTCTTTGATACCCGGTTGTCCTTTTTGCTGACGAGCCAATCAAAAATCTCGATGCATTCCCGGATGTGTTCGGGCTGGTGCGAAGAGACAAGCTCGACGGCGGTCGCGAGGGTCACTCCGCGGTTCGTTAGCTCCGTATCGATTTCCGAGCTGTCCGCCTTTTTCCTTGGAGCGGTCGTCTCGCCGCGGGCCTTCACCTGGCCCTTCTTGCGTATCGTGATGGTCCACTCGCCGGGGCCGACCTTCGTGTATCGCTCCTCGCGACTCAAGGTCTCGATGAATCCGACGGCCTGAAGCTCCTCGATGGCGGGCTGAAGCTTCTCCTTGAATTTCCCGGCGTCTGAGTAGCCGCGGCTGAGTCCGACGTGCTCACAGGCGAAGGTTCTCAGCGGAAACGTCCAGTCGGGCCGGTGGAAGAATCGCTTGTCGAGGAAGCGATACATCCGCTTCGAGGTCGCGTGTCTGAGGCTCAGATAAAAATCGAGGTCGAGCCGCTTGAGGTAACCGGAGTGGAAATTCTTGAAAATGATTTCGTTCCAGGTGAACCGTGAGTAGGGAAGCTCAAGCTGCCCTTTCGCCTGGCGGCTGTCGTTGATTTCGTAGCTCTCGATGATATGGAACCCGCGAGTCGTCCAGCTCTGCTGCTGCTTGTCCCACCACGAATTTTCCCAGTGGAGGAGCACGCCAGCCCAGCGGCTGAGCGAGGTGTCGATTCGCCGGTAGTTCTGGCCGGTGTCTTCCCAACCGAGGAGCTTGAGCAGCTCAAGCCGGGTGAAGCTCACGTGGCGGTCGCTGAAGTTGTTCGCCTTGAAGGTCAGTTGCATCAAGCCGAGAAGAATCTCGTCGTCCTTGGCGGTCGGGAGCCCGAACTTGTCGGAAGCGGTGACGGTGAGCCTTCGGGTGACGAGCTGGCCTTTCCGCTCGTCGAAAATCTCATCCTCGAATTCCATCGTCTTCTGACCGGTCGGAACGCGGTCGGCGAGGAGAGCGATGGGGAACTCAGCGAGGTTCAGCTCATCCTTCCCAAAGGGGAAGGAAGGAGCCGGGGCCTTCTCTGGTTCGGGGCGAGGTTCGGTGCTCATGGTCTGGATTTAAGGCAATCGAGAGAAAGCAACAACACCGTTTCCTTGTTGTTGTTAGTTATTACAAAGTTCTCTAGTTATATAGTTACCGGCAAAATTTTCCTTACGGGGCAAGGACTTACGCCAAGTTTCCTCCCCCGAACATCGGATTTCCCTCCCCCGGTAGTCGGATAACCCTCCCCCGATAGTCGGATCGGCCTCCCCCGGTAGTCGGATAACCCTCCCCCGAAAACCGGATGAAACGAGGATTCCTCCCTCCGTAATCGGATGTCCGAGGGCGGCTCTGTAAAGTCTTTCAGGGAAACGGGGACTCGCCTAATCCTCCCCCGGTAGTCGGAGCCTTGTTGAGGGGCCACCACATGGCTAAAGCTGAAACGTAAACGTTTCCGCAATGTGGGGATTGCGGCTGTTCCTCCCCGGTGTGAGCTATTAGGGACCGCCTACCTCCCAAAGCCCTACCAATCTGCTGCCATTCGGCTCCCATTCCTCCCTCGGGCCTCGCATAGCGAGGAGGACGGAAGCTCATTCCTCCCTCGAAACCCGGATGCGGGAACGCTGGAACGTCCACGTTCCCGCATTGGATACGTTCCCGCAAAAGTGAATTCGGATATAACGGCTTCGCGATGAGAAATCGTCGTTGTTGCCAGTATGGCGGAGCTTTACTGGCGTGAAAGAGATGGGGGCCCCACCCGGTAAACCGAGCTACCAACTCGGCTAAGGGGGCGGATTTAACCATCCGCCGTGGGGCTACTCGTAGAGCTGGGTGCATCGAGAGGTGCTCGCCCAGAACGACGGAGGCTCATCGGAGTAATCCTCGGCGAAGGCTTTGAGCGACGTTGCTCGGCCTGACGAGAGTAATCCCGATGTTCTATCCGATGGTGAAATGCGGGAACGCGGAAACGTCCACGTTCCCGTAATGTGGATACCCCCTGAGCGGGGGCGACAGGGAAAAGCCTTGCCGTGTCAAAGCGGCGGGGTGGTGCTGGTGCAAAGCGGGTGCAAATCCCGTCCGAAGGGGTTCAGGGCCTCCCTCCGAGATTATTCGGAGCGGCTCGTTCAACTCGGCTTGCGTGGGGAGCCTTCGACCTGGTGACAGGCGGAGCCGATTCCTGACCGGAATCGGGGACCGGGGTAAATCTCCCGGCTGTGAATAGCTCAACCATGAAAGGCCCGTAAGGGCTTGCAAGTGAGTCTGACTGGAGACGGTGCCGAACCGCGAAAGCCATCACGCCGATGGGTAAGGGGGCGCTTCTACGTTCTACCCCCTGAAATTGCCGACCTTGGTCGGCACAAACGGTGAGCCGGGTGAAACCGGTTTACACGGCGAGAGGCCCGGAGGGTAACACCTCCTAGCGACGTGACCAGTTAGGCGAAGGCCAGTGCTAACCTGGGAAGGACTGCGGCCGCCGAAGTGGTTCTTCGGTGCGAGGACTCAAAGGGTCTCCCCTTGAGAGGTCAACCTCGTGATTCAAACGCCGTAGTCTGGGAGTGTGGCCCAAGTAGGAGCCGGGAGCGTGGTTTGCGGGAGCGACCACGATTCCGGGCGAGCAAGTGGCAAGGCAGTCACGAGCTCGTTCGGTGTTCGGGTGGTGCCGAACATGACGACGACGAAAGGGCTGACGAGTGTTTCAACCCATCTCAATCACGCGTCGTCACGCGGGCGGGAGAGGAAAAAAAATCCCCCTGCGTGGCGGTCCTTGGACCGGCTGTAAACGCGGTCATGCGAGGGTTCCTCGGAAGGGAATCCTCGCATGGCGGCTTAATGGGGACGTACGCCCGAGGTGCGTCTTGAGGTTCAGAGCGGCGTTCAGGGACCGAGGAAACGCAACCGCTATACATTAGGCAACTACTAATAGGAATGTAGCTGCCTTGATGTGAAAAACAACCACGACGTCGTGGTTGGATGGTAGCGATTCTGCTCGTGACCTTGGGTGTCGATGAGGACGCACGGAAGGTCATGCAACTTGAGGCTTTTTGGGAGATTTGTGCCGCAAACAAACTCCCCTCCTTTCTTTCTAATGAGCATAATTACGAAAGCCGGCATGTGGCCTGGGTGTCTCAAGGGGCTATGAAGGGCGATTTCGAATACCGGTGTGAGGCTGCGACTCTCGACGGGTTCATTCAACAGCTCGCGGCCTCGTATCTGAGGCACGGCTATTTCTTCTTCGTGACGGGGACCATTCGCGAGGGGAAAGACCCTCGGGAAATCGACCGTCGCATCATCGAGCGATACGGCCTGGCCATCTCGAAATTCACGCGAGCGAGGCGCAAAAAGTCAGGGGCGGCGTCCGTTCAATACCTTCGGCATGAGCGGTTCTTCGTCCTGCTCGCGACCCACGGGAAGCATCGCTTCTTTGAGGAAGAGGTCGAAATTAAGGACGCTCGCGAGACCCCGATTCGCTATGAGGGCTACTCGGTGAGCGTCCGGGCGGGGCGGTCCTGTGTCCGAATCGACCGGGGGACCTACCTCAATCTCAAAGCCTACTTCGAGGAAATTGCGGCGAAGAGGTCGGTTGAGATTCTCTCAAAGCAACTCAGGGGGCTTCCCTTCTCTCCCTATGCCCCGGTCCGAAGTCAGGTCTTCGCTATCCTCCGGTCGGTGAACCGGGCTCGCCAGGTCGCGGGCTTCGACCCGGTGCCTCGGTCTGCCGTCAAAGTTCGGAGGGCCCCGGTGAAGACGTTCGCCTTGTCTCAATCCACACTCTAGGGCTCGAGATTTCCTTACATCGTTGGCAATGCATTGACAAGAATTGGCAATTAATGCTAATGTATCGACGTGCGCTAAGTCGAAAAAAGCAACACGACAACATATCAATAAGACATTTTAAAACAATTAAATCAATAACGACAGACACTTAGCACGCATTATATTATGAATACGATGAACATTGCTCTTCCGGAGTCGATGAAGTCGTTCGTTCAGGAGCAAGTCACGGCAGGAGGATACTCAAGCGTCAGCGAGTATGTCCGTGAACTTATCCGAGCGGACCAGCGACGCCGGGCTGAAGAAAAGATTGATGCGTTACTTCTAGAGGGGCTCGCCTCCGGAGAGCCGATTGAGGCGACGCCTGAATATTGGGAAGCGAGAAGGCGAAGGGTCGCAGAGCGTTTCTCCAAAAAGTAGGAACAGTGAACCAAGGATATGTAGTATTTTCGTCGGCGACTGCCGACCTCGACCAACAAGCCGATTACCTAGCAGAGAACGTGAACCTCGATACCGCTCTTCGATTTTACAAGGCGGCGGAGAAGACGTTCGCCTTTCTCGTCTCGACACCGGAAGCAGGAGCTATCCGCGATTCGAGGAACCCGACTCTCGCCGCAATTCGGGTGTGGCGAATCAAGGGATTCGAAAATCACCAGATTTTCTATCGACCATCGGAACGGGGAATTGAGATTGTCCGCGTTCTTCACAGTCGCCGTGACATTGATGCCGAGTTGGACGATGGCTGATTATGAGCCGATTGGACGTCCGCCTTTGAGTTCGCTCTCCCGCGGTGGGTAGGCTCCGCCGTTCTCCCTTTCAACCTGCTCGATGGCGTATCTGACGCCAAGCTCGGCGATGCTCGCGATGGTGAGCCGCGGATTCCAATAGGCCGCGTTTTTTACCCGCTCGATGAGGTCGTGAGTTAGGTGAACCGTGAGCTTTTCCTTCTTCTGGCTCTCGGCCTTACTCGCCTCGGGCTGGGGTTGGGGCGGCTGCTCGAGGCGGAGCGGCGTCACGACGCTACTCGCCTGGGCATTGTTCGCCTGGGCCTCCTCATTCGCCTGCTCCCCTATCCGGTCGGGGATGACCGACGCAAAGGGGTCGTTCTTGATGGTGCTGGTTCTAGCCGTTTGCGACTTGGCCATATTCGATGCTCCCCCGTGCTTCCTGAGCGATGACTTCCTCGGCGAGCTTCCGGTAATCCTCGGCCCCTGAGCTTCGGGTGTCGTAAGCGGTGATGGGCCCACCCTGCGAGGGGCACTCGGCGAGCCGGACGTTCTCGCGAACCTCGGTCTTGAAGACCAGCTCGGGGAACCTCGTGCGAACCTTCTCGACCACTTCTTTCCCGTGCTTCGTCCGGCGGTCCACTCGGCATGCGAGGATGCCCGTGACGTTCAACTCGGGGTTGAGCCGCTTCTTGACCAGCTCCACGGTCTTCCAGAGCTGGGCGAGCCCGTGAAGGCCCATGACGTGGCACTCGACGGGAACGAGAACCTCGGTCACGGCGTTGAGAGCGTTCACGGTGAGGATGCCGAGCGTCGGCGGGCAATCGATGAGGATGTAATCGAAGCGGGCCTCACCAAGCTCCTTGAGCTTCTCCTTGAGGCACTGCTCTGCTCCCGGCTCCCCCGAGAGGGCCTTCTCGGCTCCGACGAGCCAGGGCGAAGATGGCACGAGGGAGACGCCTTCCGTCCCGGTCTCGAAGACGAGACTTGAGAGCGTCGTGCTATCTGGCTCGGCGAAGAGGTCGAAGACCCCTCTCCCGCCGGCGGTCACGTCGAACCATTGGGTGGCGGAATATTGCGGGTCGAGGTCGATGAGGAGAATCCTTTTCCCCTTCTCGGCGAGGGTCGCGGCGAGGTTGACGGCTGTGGTCGTCTTCCCGGAACCCCCTTTCTGATTCACGACGGCGATGGTTCTCATTTGCCCTCCTTAACTTCCGTCGAGTCGGACAACACCAGCGTTGCCGCAATCCCGAAACGTCCACGTTTCAGCATGGCCAACGTATCGGGTGCGACTAGGAGTCGCAATGAGAAAAACTTCAGAGCTCAAGAAGTCTCACGAACTTGAGGAGTCGCGAAAGCCGATTGGCTTAAGTGCTGGGAGCGAGACGCTTTAGAAACTCGATGGCAGTTTCCTTATCATGAAACTGACCACGAACTTCATTGCCGTTCGTATACCTGACATTGAGCTCGAAGCGAATGAAAGGGCCTATGGGAATGGTTTCTTCCAAAGATGTGATGAACATAATAGCAGCTTCAACAGTTGGGACCTGCGTCGGAGTTCCATAAAGCGGAAGAATGAACACAATCTCAATTAGACGGCTTAGAACGGTCCGTAATCCGTCGATAAATTCTCTGAGTTCTTCCTGCCGAACATCTCGGAATGAAGCGACAAGCCGCTCCTTCTGACTCGCGGGCAATGCATCGTATGCATCGACCTTCGATTGCAGCTCCACATCTGGAGTATCCTCGTCAAATCCTGCGTCGATTCCAACTCTGCTAAAAAGATCAATTACAGTTTCATATGGGTAAAATAAAATATGGAACCCGTGAGAAGTAAGCTGCGTCAGTGAGCCAGTAGTAAATTTTCCTGCCAGAACCACTCCGAGGAATGGGTGACAATGGCTGTAGGTCTCTGCGAGAGGCTGAATCGCTCCTTGCATCTCCTGGGCCTTGTTCCGCGAGTGCTTCGTGTATCGCCGCCACGCGGTCTCGATGAAAGCTTTCGGCCTTCCACGAATAGTCTCAGAGCCGCCCTCCTCGAGCACGTAATCAAGGTCGTGCAGATTGCCCTTAGAGTCCTTCCAAGTCACCTTCTTCCCCCCACGGGCGGAACGAAGGTGTTTGTAGTCGAGGTATAGTCCGCACTCGGTAGCGATTTCCTGAAGAGGCTCGAAGAGTGCGGCTTCAAGCAAATCCCCGATGATTTGCCCAAAACGATGCGAGGGTGACTGAGCCATCGTGAATCTATCCTTCGACCCAAAGACGGCCCTCGCAAAGCGGGACCCTGTGCTTCCGGTTCTTCCATTTCAGATTTCGGTCCCTGGTGCGCTCGAAGCGAAAGGACTTAAATCCAGAAGCAAGGGCGAGCTTCCCGAACCACTCCACGACGGGGACATAGACCCCATATGGAGCCGAATCACCGATGACGAAGCAGACTGTGGAGGGTGATGAACACACGGTTCGCAGGGAGTTCCAAACTTGAGCGAGGTCGAGAAAATAACAGGCTACCATTAGGTGGTAAGTCTTCTTCCCACCCTTTGTCAGGCGAATCTCTGCCAGTTCATCGCATACTGCGCGAATCTCGGCCCGGATTGGTTCCAGTTCAGGTCTGGATAGAACCTCCTCAAGCTTGATGGCCTTCTCTGGAACGTGTTGGGAGCAAGAACGCACCAAGAAACGTCGGACAGCTTGTTGAAGGTCTCCCCACCCGTCGATTTCTCGCATGAAAGACATTTCAAGCCGCGTTGCGTCCGCATAATCGTAATTGTTCGGATAGGGCGGTGACGTAACAACCAAATTGACAAGCCTTTCAGGGACTCCTTCGCACGTGCGGGCATCGCTCTGCGTGAGGATGGAGTTCGGCCCGTTCAGGCGTTGAGAAGCGCGCATGTCGCTACTGATTGTTTGCGAAAACTCATCGAACGCGGCGAATGGGACCTGAGGATTTTTTTTGCTTTTTTTCGGAAGCACGTATTGCCATTGGGCCGTGTTCGCATGCGAAACCTTGCGAAGGATGCCAACCAGAGTCATCCATACCAACTCAGTCTGCGGGGAGCCGTTCGACAGTTCCGCGGTCGCTTGCCTAAGGACGTCGAGTTGAGAAAGTGATTCGTCGTCGTAACAGCTTCGAATCAAACTTGGGTAGTGGTCGAGTGAGGGAGTCTTTCCCTTTGCGATTTCTTTGGTCTCGTCAATAGCCGCGCGATAAGCATCCGGGCTGCTTCTCCGGTTGAGCTTGGCCCTCGCGACTCTCCCGACGAAAGGATGAGCCTCGATCCCATAACTTGCGAAACCAGCATTCTCTGCGGCGAGGAGCGTCGTTCCAGAGCCTGCAAAGGGGTCGAAAACGACCGGGGTCATTCGTTCGGCATGCTCCCGAATCACAGACTCGGCCCACAAGGCGGAGAAGCCGGCGCTGAACCGAAACCAACGATGAACCGGCAATTGCAGGTTGCTGATGAAAGTCGAGGAAGTGCGGTCAA
This sequence comes from Rubrobacteraceae bacterium, assembly GCA_965219175.1. Lineage (GTDB taxonomy): Bacteria > Actinomycetota > Rubrobacteria > Rubrobacterales > Rubrobacteraceae > JBBPZK01. The sequence continues at coordinate 9,455 of CBDCNI010000003.1, read as the reverse complement.
GGGAAGCGGAAAGTTCGGCGTCGTCACTGAAGTCGTCGGAAGAAAAGAGAAGCTGTTGGGAGGGACCGCTCATACCTGAATGCCTCTATTGGAATGTCGACAAAATTACTAATGAGCAAGGGGCTAGACATGGATGTATCTAACAATGTTGCTTTAGGCTTGAGATAATAGCGCAAATAAAAATTGGGATATCAAACCGGCCTTTCTCGTCCGAAGCAAATTCGCTCTCCACAATTGCAGTGCAGGTAAACTCGGTTAGATGTTTTACAGACCTAGATTCGCCTCGCTTAGTGGGCCAACAACGAATTCGCATCAAGCCGTTATGAATCGCGGCTGCCTCAATCGTATAGGAATCCGAGTTGTAAATATCAGTTTTGATTATAAGAGGCGGGTGAACATTTTCATCGTGGTCGCGTTTTAGGAATTGGTAAGCACGGACAACGTCTTCAATTGCCTCTGAGCCATCATTGATAGATTTAACACGGTCCACTGCCAGCCACCCGTGTTGAGCTGCGTAAGGCTCGTGAGCACCCTGGCGTGGATGAGGCCTGTTGAACGTTTCCAACGCCGCCTTCAAATCACGTGAATGTGTGCATATGAATGATTCATCGTTTCGAATCCCCAACTTTTCAAACGCCTTCCTGAGCTTTGCTAGGGCAGCCTGTTCATGAAACAAGACGCGCGCACGACCAATACCCAGCTTAGCACCGATGTCTCGGTGGGAGAGGCCGCAATCCCTTACGGGGGACTCATCCTCGTCTCGCGTGTCAGGGTTTGGTTGAATTTTGCGTTGCGAGGGCATTTGTGCGCCTAGATATTGATGCGTTCAATCTCGTCCAAGGTGAGGTTATCGCTTGTCCGGTCATAGAGCTTCGTCGTTTTCGGCGACTCGTGAGCAGCAATCTGCTGGGCCTTCTCAATTGTGCCTCCATTTTCGAGATAGGCCGTAATTCCTGTCGCCCGAAACGTGTGGCAGCAAACGGACGGCGAAAGTTCGGCCTCACCTGCCCTGCCCTTTATCATCCGAAGGGCGTCGTTCGGGTCCATCGGTCTCGTAGTAAGGTTGCGGGTCTTATCGATGGTCCGAAATAACGGGCCTTTGCGGTCGTGGGCGATTCCTGCGGCCTCGATGTAAGCATCAAGGTAGGCTTCTGCGTTGTGGTGGGCGGGCACGCTGTGGAGCTTTCCGCCCTTCTCGTGCAACCGGAACCATCCTCGCCTTCCCTCCGAGTAGTAGTCTTCGACTCGCATCGCGAGCGTGGCCCCTACCCTTGCGAAGCTGTAGACCATCACGGCAATCAAGGCTCGGTCCCTGAGTCCTTTGATGGTTGTCGTGTCGATTGTGTCGAGAAGGGTCCTCGCCTCGTCCGTCTTTAGAACGGGCGTCGTTCCTTTTTTCACGACGTGTTTCGGGCCGCGGACGGAAGCCGCGGGGCTAAACGGGAGGACTCCGCCGGTCACGAGCCAATCGAAGAGCATCTTAATTGCGGCGAGGTGCTGCTTCACGGTCGGTCGCGAGTGCGTCCCGCATAGCTCCTCAATGTAGGCCGCAACGATCACGGGCTCAATCCGCGCGAGCTCTATCCGTCGCACGTCGCACCATTCGAGGAACCTCGCGACCGCTCGGGCGTAGGCCGTCCGCGTGTTTCGGTTCCTGATGTTGGCGGTGAAGAACTCGACGAAGCGGCGCCCTGCTCTCTCGCCTGCCTGCGCGATGACGGTGGGAAGGATGATGCCTCCCCCCTGCCCTGTTGTGATGGCGGTCTCTTGGGTCGCTAGTTCTGTCGTCATTCTCACTCTTCCGAAACGTCCACGTTCCCGCGTTGCTGTCTTGCTGTATTGTCTACCAAGCCGGGTTTCTGCGTTGTTCCCTAAGTCCCTGAGCTATCCTCGTCCTTTGTCCCTACCCACCTTCAATGATGTCGGATAACGCCCTTTATCCTACGCCAGCTTCGGGGACCGTACAAGTCTTGCCGCAAAGCCGAAAGCCCATAATTCCCGAAACCCTGAAATGCCGAAACGTCCACGTTCCCGCCTTGTCGGGAATTCCTGGCTTCCCGTCTTTCAGCGTTCCGGCATTGCAGGACTCTGGCCCTTGGCTCGGTCCAGGCGGCTATCTCGGGGGAGGTATCGGCGGTTGAGCTGGCGAAGGGGCAGGGGGGTGGTCGAAAAGAGAGGCGCCGCTTGTGCGTTCCGGCGGCGGAGGTCTCGGACCATCATGGCTGCGAAGCGGAGTAACGTAATGACGGTTCCACTCTCAGAGACGGGAAGCGGCAAGCCTCGGAAGCGGCAAGCCTCGAAAGCGGCCGGGCGTCAAGGCGGGGAGAAGGTGAAGGCGACTATCCATCTCTCCCTTGAAGCTTCTCAACGGTTGACGGTCCACGCGGCAATGATGGGGCTCGACCGTTCGGAGCTGGTCGAGCAACTCATCAGGGATCATCTCAAGCGGTTCGTGGTCTCGGACAGGGGAGGGGGGTCTTCGGAGGGTTCCTCGTCAGAGTCTGCCGCGGCGGTAGCTTGAGCCGAGTCCGGAGAATGTTTGCCTCAGTCGAGCGATTCCATTTCGACCGTCTTTCTGGGATGAATGCCGACGCGGGGATAAGGGGACTTGGGCGATGAGTTGACCATAGTGGCGTAGGGAACGGGCGAACACAATATCTGGCTCCAGATGGCGAATGCCATTTAACACGCACCAATCAGCGGAAAGGAGTCAGCGGCCTCCGTTGGCTTGGACCGGATGAGAAGAGCGCACGATGAAACTGATGAGCTTCGCGGATGCAATATTGCAATCCGACCGGTCCCGTAACCGTCACCTCTTGCTCGGCAACGGCTTTAGTATCGCCTGTCGCCCCGACATTTTCGTTTATGGCAAGTTATTTGATGCGGCCGACTTTTCTAAGCTTTCGCCTTCGGCCAGGGATGCGTTTACGGCCCTCGGCACTCAAGACTTCGAGCGAGTAATTCGGGCCTTGCGAGACGCAAGCTCGCTGTCAGCCCTTTACTCGACGACCGCGTCCGCGGCCGCCGCGATGAGTCGCGACGCAGACGGGCTGCGGGATGTTCTGGTAAGCACTATCGCTGCAAATCATCCAGACCATCCAGGCGATATATCTGAGGACGAGTATCGTTCGTGTCGCAGGTTTCTCGAACCGTTCAAAACAATTTATACGCTCAATTATGACTTGTTGCTTTATTGGGCTCAGATGCATGTTGGGCCAGAGGAAGTCCCGACTTCTGACGATGGATTTCGTAAGTCCGAAGATGACTACGATGCCGGTTATGTCGTCTGGGAATCACAGAACAGCCACCATCAATCCACTTGGTTCCTCCACGGAGCTTTGCATCTCTTTGATGCTGGTAGCGAAATGCAAAAGTATACGTGGATAAATACAGGCATCCGTCTTACAGAGCAGATTCGCGATGCTCTGGCACGCAACTACTATCCCTTGTTCGTATCGGAAGGGAGCAGCGACGAGAAGCTCGCTCGAATTAAGCACAACGACTATTTGGGCAAAGCCTACAGGAGCTTCACCGAAATCACAGGTTGTTTATTCATTTATGGCCATTCGTTGGCTGAGAATGATGAGCATTTTTTGAAGAGAATCGAACGTGGCAAAATTCAAGAACTCTTCGTCGGCATCTATGGGGACCCAAACTCTCCGAGTAACAAGACGATCATCGGCCGAGCCAATCGTATGTCCGCAAACCGCCTGATGGGAAAGAAGTCTTCTCCTTTAGAAGTTTGGTTTTACGACGCGGGCACCGCGAATATTTGGAGGTGACCCCCTGCGATACAGGAACGTCCACGTTCCTGCTTTTCTTCCTTTCCAGAAAAGCCGCCTCTGCCCCTTCCGCCTTCGCCATCCCGTCGCCCCCTCGTAAGAGGATGGGGGGCGACGGGATGGCGAAGGCGGAAGGGGCAGCGTCCTTCTGTCGAGTCGGACCTGAGCCCCTCTTTGCGTTAGGGGGCGGAAGGGGGCCGTAGGCCGTCCCGAAGGGACCGGAGCGAAGCGGAGCCCGAGAGCGCCCGACCGGCGAAGCCGGAAACGCCCGAAATACTGCAACGCAGGAATGCGGAAACGCCCACGTTCCGGCGTTGCAGGTTGTCTGAGCGACGGCTCAATACTCGCTCGGTAAGAGCACGCAGGTTGAAGAGCGGTCAGCCTCGGTGATGACCCAAAACTTGGTGCCGTTCGTCGACTGGTAGGCTGAGAGAAGCCGGAAGCCTTTTTGAAGGCTCGCTTCATTCTCCTGCCAGTCGTGCCGGTCAACTTCTCCCCAATCGCCTCGGTGGTGCCGTGCGATAGCCTTCCCGATTTCCTCGCGGGTGAGGGCCTCCAAAGCTCCGGGAGTGCTCACGACCTGGCCAAGCTCAAAGAGCGGCTCGGTCCGGCTCTCGGTTCGTTCTCGCTTCTCCTGCTCGAACGCTTCGCGGCCCTCCTCGTCGTCTTCCGCCGCTTCCTCGTCTTCGTCGGCCTGGTCGTCATCGTCGCTCGGTTCCGGCTCAACGTCTTCGAGAAATGCTCCCGCTACCTCGTGCCAATCAACCTCCGAGAGCGTGCTGCTCAAGAGGTCCGAGAAGAGAGAAGCCCCTTCAATAGGCGTTGCCTCTTCAATCTCGCTCTTCATCTGCTCGGCGAGCCCAACTCGCTCCGCAAGTTCAACCCTCCAAACACCTTGCCTAACATTCGCGTGCCGCGGGGCCTCCTTCCGATGCCTCGCCGGGGAGCCGGTCGCCCGGCTTGGCTCAGGAGGGACTTCCGGGTGCCTGGGCTTTTGCCTTCTCGATTTCCTGGAGCCTCGTCTCCGCCTTGGTCGCCCGTTCAACCCATGCCGTGAAAAGCTCAAGGTTCTTTTGCCCCTCGGCTCGCAATCGCTCGACTTCGGGCTGAAGCAGCTCGACCGCACCGGTCGCCTTGGCAAGCTCCCTCTGGATGGCCTCTAGCTCCTGGTGATGCTTCGCCTGGGCGGCTCGGCACGTGTCCCGCTCGGCTGCGATTTGTTCAAGTTCCTGCTCCAAGCGGTCAATCTCGGCGGTCATCTCCAGCTTGACTCTCTCCTGTTCCTGTCGCTCGCGCGCAAACCCCTGTCGCTCGGGCTCATAGGTGCTGTCGGCGGTCTTCCAAGCCTCGGCCCAGAGGTGCCGCAAAAGATGGTTGAGCGACTCGGGGGGCTCTGGGATGGCCGGGCGGGCGGCTTTGGCCTGCTCCTGACGCCATTCGTTCAGGACCGCCCCGATGGTGCTGTAACTGCCGCTCCCGAGCCGTTGGCGGATGGCCGTGACGGTTACTTCTCCCCCCTCGGCGGCTAACTGGTTGATAACTTCCTCAATCTGCGTTGGGGCTATTCCTGGTCGGGCCATATTCCTCCTGGTTTGATAATAAAGTAATTACATTATTACAATATTACGCCCGGTGTAAACAGATTTCCTCCCCCAAGGGGCTAACCGCAAAGGCTCCTGGGTCTCCTTTAGGGGGCGGCGAAGCCGGGCCTTCCGTTCTCGGGCCGGATGCTTGGGCGGGGGAGCGATGGGCGGGGCGGCGTAATTCGGCGGTCAGTCGCCGGCGTGGTTGGTCGGGCGGTTGGTCGGTGGGCGGTCGGTCAGGGGTGCAGTTGGTCCCTCGGCGGTTCGTCCGGTGGGAGCGAGGGAAGACCGTCTTCGAAGCGGGCCGACCGAGCGGCTTGGTCGAGCGGTTGGTTCGGGGGCGGTCCGTCCCGAAACTCAAGCGCGTTATAATCGTCCCCCTGGGAGAGCTGGGGCAAGGAGCCCTGTCCCCCGAGGATGATTCCGCATGGATGTTCCCCAACGGATTGCCGCCGGGCTCCCGTCCTCGGTCGAGGATGTTGACGCGGACCCACCTCGAAAAACCTCGGAACTCTGGCTTTTCGCCCGCGCCTATTCGCGGCTCAGGCATCGGACGGGGGCGGCTCCCGAGCGGCGGCGGCTTGAGTCCCTCAAGTATCACTGCATACGGGCGGCTCTCGCGAGGGAGCCGACGCTCTTTATCGTGGTCGTGGACCCCGGTTTCCCTCACCTCCGGCTCGTCTACCATCGGGACGAGCGGAACTTGCTCCACGTCCCGCTGACCATCGACCTGGGCGTCTTCCCTCTTCAAAAAGAGAGAGAAATAAACAGCCACCTAAGCGACCGAGGGACCATCGCTCGGGACAGAGTCCGCTCGAAGTAATTGCTTGGTCGAGCGATGGTCTCCGAGTGTTGCAACCGGGCGGCTGAGCCGTCCGGGACGCAAGCACTTTCAGCTAGCCAAGGATGGCGGTAGAGCGTCCCTTCGGTCCGGTCGGGGGAAAGGCCGGACGTTCGGCAGAAAATTCGGCTGAGGCCATTTGCGGGAATTTCAAAGCGTGCTCCGCTCGAAGTCACGCGAGCCGATGACCGGCTCGACAGCTATTACCGGTGGGCTGTCTTCTCACGGGAATGGCTCGACCTGGTGGGACACCGGCGGCGAGAAATCGCCGCTCATCGTCTGTCCCACGCGGAAACTTCTCAAAAGTCACGAGCTTGCGAACGCGGTGGGACAATCGAAATCGCCCGGCGCGTTTTGAATTCGCGTTCCGTGGGACACTTATCCACGGTTCCAATCAGCCGTCCCACGCCCGTCGTTAAAACGCTCTCTTCGTCGCTGGGGTTTCTATGTGGCAATCATCATAGTCGGTAAAGTTTGTAACATTCCCATTCGAGCATTCAAATGTTGAATCTGAACGGAGCTTCTTTGTGTATCGATTCAGCAAATACCTATAAGTAACTTTGCAATCCCTGGTTTTAGAAGGCTTTGTCCAGGCAACCGACGCATCATCAATCTCTGCGTGCTTCGTGTCCACCGTGGAGTGAATGAGGTCGATTGCAAGCACGCCTGCTCTTCCACAGTCTGCGAATATCACCTGTTCGCCTATCGCAACGCCGGGAATTGGAACAATGATTAGTATAAAAATCATCATGTTTTTCATTAATGGCTTCTCTTTAGGATGCGGCTTACATGCGTGTCGAGGATGAGCTTGAGGTATCGGGCCTCGGTCTCGGCGTTGCCTTTGCACCGGCGGAGCTGCTGGACGAAAAACGGATTCGCGTTCGCGATGGCTTCCGCCTCTGTGGCCTGACGCTCTTCGGCGGTGAGAGTCTCCAGGTAGGCCGCGATGCGGCCCTGCTCGGCTTCCTCGCGGGCTTGCTGTTCCCGTTCGGTCCGCTGCTTCGCTTCCTCGGCTCGCCTTGTCCGCTCCTCCTCGGCGGCTCGCTTCTTCTCCCGCTCAGCCTTGGACTCGAAGCCTTTGGGCCTGGCGTAGCTCTTCCGAATCGACTCGGCGAGATAACCGCCGGGGTTCTTTGATACCCGGTTGTCCTTTTTGCTGACGAGCCAATCAAAAATCTCGATGCATTCCCGGATGTGTTCGGGCTGGTGCGAAGAGACAAGCTCGACGGCGGTCGCGAGGGTCACTCCGCGGTTCGTTAGCTCCGTATCGATTTCCGAGCTGTCCGCCTTTTTCCTTGGAGCGGTCGTCTCGCCGCGGGCCTTCACCTGGCCCTTCTTGCGTATCGTGATGGTCCACTCGCCGGGGCCGACCTTCGTGTATCGCTCCTCGCGACTCAAGGTCTCGATGAATCCGACGGCCTGAAGCTCCTCGATGGCGGGCTGAAGCTTCTCCTTGAATTTCCCGGCGTCTGAGTAGCCGCGGCTGAGTCCGACGTGCTCACAGGCGAAGGTTCTCAGCGGAAACGTCCAGTCGGGCCGGTGGAAGAATCGCTTGTCGAGGAAGCGATACATCCGCTTCGAGGTCGCGTGTCTGAGGCTCAGATAAAAATCGAGGTCGAGCCGCTTGAGGTAACCGGAGTGGAAATTCTTGAAAATGATTTCGTTCCAGGTGAACCGTGAGTAGGGAAGCTCAAGCTGCCCTTTCGCCTGGCGGCTGTCGTTGATTTCGTAGCTCTCGATGATATGGAACCCGCGAGTCGTCCAGCTCTGCTGCTGCTTGTCCCACCACGAATTTTCCCAGTGGAGGAGCACGCCAGCCCAGCGGCTGAGCGAGGTGTCGATTCGCCGGTAGTTCTGGCCGGTGTCTTCCCAACCGAGGAGCTTGAGCAGCTCAAGCCGGGTGAAGCTCACGTGGCGGTCGCTGAAGTTGTTCGCCTTGAAGGTCAGTTGCATCAAGCCGAGAAGAATCTCGTCGTCCTTGGCGGTCGGGAGCCCGAACTTGTCGGAAGCGGTGACGGTGAGCCTTCGGGTGACGAGCTGGCCTTTCCGCTCGTCGAAAATCTCATCCTCGAATTCCATCGTCTTCTGACCGGTCGGAACGCGGTCGGCGAGGAGAGCGATGGGGAACTCAGCGAGGTTCAGCTCATCCTTCCCAAAGGGGAAGGAAGGAGCCGGGGCCTTCTCTGGTTCGGGGCGAGGTTCGGTGCTCATGGTCTGGATTTAAGGCAATCGAGAGAAAGCAACAACACCGTTTCCTTGTTGTTGTTAGTTATTACAAAGTTCTCTAGTTATATAGTTACCGGCAAAATTTTCCTTACGGGGCAAGGACTTACGCCAAGTTTCCTCCCCCGAACATCGGATTTCCCTCCCCCGGTAGTCGGATAACCCTCCCCCGATAGTCGGATCGGCCTCCCCCGGTAGTCGGATAACCCTCCCCCGAAAACCGGATGAAACGAGGATTCCTCCCTCCGTAATCGGATGTCCGAGGGCGGCTCTGTAAAGTCTTTCAGGGAAACGGGGACTCGCCTAATCCTCCCCCGGTAGTCGGAGCCTTGTTGAGGGGCCACCACATGGCTAAAGCTGAAACGTAAACGTTTCCGCAATGTGGGGATTGCGGCTGTTCCTCCCCGGTGTGAGCTATTAGGGACCGCCTACCTCCCAAAGCCCTACCAATCTGCTGCCATTCGGCTCCCATTCCTCCCTCGGGCCTCGCATAGCGAGGAGGACGGAAGCTCATTCCTCCCTCGAAACCCGGATGCGGGAACGCTGGAACGTCCACGTTCCCGCATTGGATACGTTCCCGCAAAAGTGAATTCGGATATAACGGCTTCGCGATGAGAAATCGTCGTTGTTGCCAGTATGGCGGAGCTTTACTGGCGTGAAAGAGATGGGGGCCCCACCCGGTAAACCGAGCTACCAACTCGGCTAAGGGGGCGGATTTAACCATCCGCCGTGGGGCTACTCGTAGAGCTGGGTGCATCGAGAGGTGCTCGCCCAGAACGACGGAGGCTCATCGGAGTAATCCTCGGCGAAGGCTTTGAGCGACGTTGCTCGGCCTGACGAGAGTAATCCCGATGTTCTATCCGATGGTGAAATGCGGGAACGCGGAAACGTCCACGTTCCCGTAATGTGGATACCCCCTGAGCGGGGGCGACAGGGAAAAGCCTTGCCGTGTCAAAGCGGCGGGGTGGTGCTGGTGCAAAGCGGGTGCAAATCCCGTCCGAAGGGGTTCAGGGCCTCCCTCCGAGA
>CBDCNI010000002.1:0-16864 GCA_965219175.1 Rubrobacteraceae bacterium | reverse complement strand
CACCGAGATCGAAGACCTGCTCCCGCCGAGCCTTCTTGTTCAGATTCTAGGCCGGCTGGAACGTCGGGCGGATCGGGACTTTGAGGACGTCCACGACCCCAAGCGACCGATCGTGCCGCAGATCAAGTCATGGGCACAGAACGAAGGGTTCGACCTCGAGCAGGACTGGAAAGTTCGCTTGTCGCTTGGGGTGAAGGACAAACTGATGACGAACGCGGATCGCCACGTCGAAGACGCATTGCTCAATCAATGGGCTACGCTATTCGAACGATTCTGCTGAACTAAGAGCAGCATGGCCGACACGAGAACCCCTGAACAGCGCCAGCGGATTATGAAATCGGTCGGGCAGAAAAACACTCAACCCGAGTGGATCGTGCGCCGGCTTCTCCATCGCCTTGGGTATCGATTCCGCCTCCATCGGAAGGACCTGCCCGGCACCCCAGACATCGTTCTGCCGGGCCGCCGGAAGGCGATTTTCGTCCACGGCTGCTTCTGGCACGGGCACGATTGCTCCAAGGGCAAGCTTCCGAAGTCGAACCGCGACTACTGGGTGCCAAAGATCCAGAAGAACCAGGAGCGTGACGCTCGGAAGGAGCGCGAGCTCCGAGACGCGGGATGGGATGTAGCAACCGTGTGGCAGTGCCAAACGAAGGACGCAGAAATCCTAGAGAATACGCTGAAGAAATTCCTCGGTCCGCGATCGACATCGCCGACCGGGCCGCTATAACGGTGCGCATCAGCCGAAAGGAATCCTCACCGTGTCACGCCCTCTCGCCGTCGATCTGTTTGCCGGAGCCGGCGGCCTTAGCCTCGGGTTCGAGCAGGCAGGCTTCGACGTGGCGGCGGCGGTTGAAGTCGATCCGATCCACGCGGCGACGCACGAGTTCAACTTCCCGCTTGGGACGTCAATCTGCGGCAGCGTGGCGGAGCTCTCTGGCGCAGAAATCCGAGAGCGGAGCTCGCTTGGGGATCGCGAAGTCGCCGTCGTGGTGGGTGGCGCGCCCTGTCAGGGCTTCTCTCTGATTGGCCGGCGCGTCCTCGACGACCCGCGCAACGCTTTGGTTCGTGAGTTCGTCCGCATCGTGAGCGAGCTGGACGCCCGCGCCTTCGTTTTCGAGAACGTCAAAGGTCTCACGGTCGGTCGGCACAAGGTGTTCCTTCACGAGCTGATCGAGGCCTTTGGAGCGAAGGGCTACGACGTCCGCGAACCCTGGCAGGTGTTCAACGCAGCCGACTTTGGTGTTCCTCAGTCGAGAGAGCGACTGATCCTGATGGGCGTGAAGCGTGGGGAGCAGCTGCCAGACTACCCTGTACCGATTACCGTCGCCCCGGGCCGTATCGCGACCGACGAGCGTCCGGCCGGCCCGAGCTGCGAGGATGCGCTCGGTGATCTACCCAATGCGGACGAGTTCGACACCCTGCTGAAATCCGATGCCGTTCGCATCAGGCGGTTCGGCGTGCCTTCCCGCTATGCGGCCGAGCTGCGCTGTATGTCCAACGATGCGTGGCATTTCGGTCATCCGCGACTCTGGGAGCCTGGTGTTCTCACTTCCAGCGCACGGACCGAGCATACGACGATCTCCCGGACGCGATTCGCGGAGACCGAGCCGGGCACGGTCGAGCCGATCAGCCGCTTCTATCGCCTGTCTTCAAATGGGGTATCGAACACCCTACGAGCCGGGACGGACGGGGCGCGAGGGGCGTTCACCAGCCCTCGACCGATCCACTACCGCTACCCTCGGTGCATCACGGTCCGTGAAATGGCGCGCCTGCACGGCTTCCCCGACTGGTTCCGTTTCCATGCCACCAAGTGGCACGGCGCTCGTCAGATTGGGAACGCCGTTCCGCCGCCGCTCGCTCGGGCAGTTGCCGTACAGGTCCGTAACGCCCTCGGATACGAAGCGACGCGCCCGGAGCATGCCATTGCCCTCGGAAGCGAAGAGCTGCTCTCCCTGTTTATGTCGGACGCCGCTGCTCGCTTCGGCGTCCCTGTGCCCTCCGGCAAGCGGGACCGTAAAAGCGGCGCGAAGAAGAGGAAGCAGGCCGACATCGAACGCGAACGCTTGGCTACCCGTGTGCTGCATGGCTAAGACTCAGAACCGCTACGCTGCCCTGATCGAGAAGATATTCTTCGACGGCTATGAGAGCGGTGCAACCAGCATCGACTTCGTGCGCGAGGACATCGAGGCCGCAGCCGCCGAGCTGGAGATCAACCTCCCGAAGAACCTTGGAGATGTGATCTACTCCTTCAGGTTTCGGACGACGTTCCCGGCCTCCGTCTTGGAGCTACAGCCGGAAGGCATGGAATGGCTGATCGAGCTGGTCGGACGAGCTCGCTACAGGTTCAGCTTGGTCAAATTAAGCCGGATCGTACCGAACCCCGAACTGGTGACGATTTCGGTCCCGGATTCGACGCCCGAGATCATCCGTCGCTACACGCTCGACGACGAGCAGGCGCTCCTCGCCATCGTCCGCTACAACCGGTTACTCGACATCTTTCTCGGGATTACAACCTACTCGATGCAGAACCACCTCCGAACGACGGTGAAAGGGGTCGGGCAGATCGAGATCGACGAGATGTATGTGGGCCTCGATAAGCATGGGTGCCACTACATCGTGCCGGTTCAAGCGAAGGGCGGAAACGACAAGATCTCCGTCGTCCAGACCAAACAGGACCTGGCTTGGTGCGAGGACCGCTTCCCCGGCATGAGGGCGAAGGCAATTTCAGTCCAGTTCATGGACGACGACAAGATCGCGATGTTCGACCTCACAGTGCAGGACGACGCGATCAAGGTTGCCGAGGAACGGCACTACAAGCTGGTGCCGGCCAACGAGCTCGATAGCTCCGCAATACGTGACTATCGAACATAGCGATTCACGGGCGCTGTCGATGATCGACAAGAACGCCGCCATCTTCCCGCACCCTTCGTGCCGATCACGTAGTTGTCGCCGGTGTCCCGCCGCGAACTGGACCTACCGAATTTCGGACCGAGCGGTGAAGACCGCTCCCCGAACCCCTGACCGACCGCCCCCGAATGGCGGGGAGGGAGGGGGTTCGACGCCCGCCGCGCGGGCGTTCCTGCGGGAGGTCCAGGAGGGCGCAGCGCCTCTGGCCCATGGAGATTAGCGGAGCGGGTCGGAGCGCAGCGGAGACAATCGCCTAGTGGGTTGTCATTTGAAATGACAATGTCCCTCTCCCCATGTAGCTTGGCCCCATGTTCAAGGCCGCCATCCGCGTCAACAAGTTCACCTCCATCGCCCAGCTCCGCGGGGCGTCTCTCCATGCCCAGCGTCACGACGAGGTGGGACGCGCGCGAGTCCGGGAAGGGGCCGTTCCGGGCACCGGCCTCTCCTGGTCGAAGGCGGACGAAAGCGATCGCGATTACTTGGCCGCCTTTCGCGCCCACAAGGCCGAGCTGGGGGCAGGCGAGCGCAAAGGGGCTCCGATCGCCTTGCAGGCCATCTGCGTCGTCTCTCCGGAATGGGTCCAGAAAGCCGGCGATCTCCATGACCCCGCCAACCCGCACAACCGCCAGCTCTTCGACCAGGCGAAGGCATGGGCCGAGAGCTGGGCCGGAAAAGACGCGGTGTTCGCCAGCCGCCTCGATCTCGACGAGAAGGGCGGCGCGGTCGTGGATCTGCTGGTCGCCCCCGTCCGGGAAAGCCGGGGCAAGCCGGTGATCTCCACCAACAAGGCCTTGGGCGAGGCGAAGGCCCTGACCGGCGAGCGCAACGAATACGCCGCCTTGCAGACCTCATGGGCCGACTGGTGCCGCGACAAGCTGGACCCCGAGATCGTGCGCGGCACCCGCAAGGAGATCACGCAGCGCCAGCACCTGTCGCCGGAAACCTATGGCGCCGTCATGGACAAGGCCCGTGAGAGCGTCAGGGAGGCCTCCCAGGGCCTCGTGGGGGCCTTGAAGCTGGCAGACCTCTCAGAGAGCGATACAGAGCTTCTGAGCGACATCCTGACGGTCAAGGGGGAGGTGGCCCGCCACAAGGCCATGGGACGCGCCTACGAGCCTCCCGAGGGGTCCATGAAGCTGCGCGAGGTGCGGCCCCACTCCATGACCGATGCCTGGCCCCTGATCCACGCCGTCCGCCACGGGGCTGAGCGGGTGTTCGAGGCGGCTCACCGTCTCGGCATGGGCCTCCAGGCGATCCCGAACAATCGCTACGAGGAAGGGCGCGATATCTTCCCCAGCCTGATCGACCGGATGCACATGGCGGCCGTCGTGGCGAAGTGCGGGGCCTTCATGGCCAAGGCCGAACAGATGGTGAAGAACACCCTCTGGCCGGACCGCACCCAGATGGAGGTCCACAGCTTCTACCCGCAGAAGGTTCAGGCCGAGGTCACGCGGCATGAAATCAATCTCGGACTGGCGATCCGTGACAAGGACCAACAGCCGGAGGTCGAAATCACGGATGCGGTCGAGCGGGACAGCGATGTCGAGACCGAGGCTCGCAACGCGCGTCGCGGCGGTCCGAAGCACACCGCTTGAACCGAAAACCTTCTCCTCCCTGCCTGACCCACCCCATCCGCACCCGCGCGCTCGGAGCGAAGCACGACCTCTTCAGCAACGGTCCCGATCTTGGCGACGACGGAGGAACGGCCAGCTGCGCCGTCCGTGTCGAAAACTCCACCCCCGCCCGGCCGGTCGCCAGCTTCCTGGCGGGCGCTCCCGTCCGAACGGGCGTGGATTTTTCGCCAACAGTAGATCATTAGAAGGCAAGAATCTTATGTCTTTGTTTTACATATATTTTCAGAGGGGGGGGGCCTCACCAGCTATGAGGCCAGGGGGCCTCACCAGCTATGAGGCTACCTGGCATCATTTACTTACCATAATTGAACATTGACTTTCTATTATTGCATGTATCAAACATACAATTCTGATACTCTGGCGTACAGTTTTGGAACGCCAATGATGCCGGGTGGCCTCATATGACGATACCCCAGAAGATCCCTGAGAAGACCCCATCCGGGCGTTGGCTCCAGACTGAGCGGGCAGCGCATGAGGCATGGGCCAAACTTATCTCTGAGGCCCCGAAGGCGGCGCAGCTCATGCACCTCCTCGTGGCCCGGATCGGCGTGAACAACGCGGTGGTGATTTCACAGCGGAACCTCATCCGCCTCATGGGCGCGAGTCGCCCCACGGTGCAGCGGGCTGTAAAGAAGCTGCGCGACGACCTTTGGATCGAGGTCCGCCAGATTGGCGACCGGGGCACGACGAACGCCTACGTGGTCAACGATCGCGTGGCTTGGCTCGGGAGGCGCGACGGCATCCGCTACAGCCTATTCAGCGCAGCCGTCGTCATCAGCGACGACGAGCAGCCGGACGCAGGCGAACTGGATGGCCAAGAGCCGCTTCGCCAGATTCCGTCTATCGGTAGAGGGGAACAGCAGCTCCCCACCGGCCCCGGCTTGCCTCCGCCCTCCGAACCGACCTTTCCCGGCATGGAAATGGACTTGCCGGCCAAGTCTTTGCCAGACGACGTTGAACCAGACTAAGGGTGTTCATCATGGCAAAGTTGTCCATCCGAGAAGCGGTAAAGTATTACCAGGTTTCCCGGCCAACTCTGACTAAATCTTTGAAAGCAGGTAAGATAAGTGGCGCTCAGGATGGACAAGGGAAGTGGGCTATTGACCCATCCGAATTGGCCAGGGTTTACCAACCGCGCCTAGCGGCCCCGGACGCACCTGAGACAGCCCAATCTAGTCAACTAGGGACAACTTCGACCACTCAGAACACTCCCAATCAGGGCAAGAGAGACCTAGAGAATCTACGTGCCCAGCTCGCGGAGATTGAGCTTCGGGCTGTGAGAGCCGAGACTCGCGCGGACGCCGCTGAGTTGCTGGCGAAAGAGCGAGCGGAGCGGATCGAGGATCTGCGCCGGATGTTACCGCCGCCTGAGCAGGCGAAGAAACGGCGTTGGTGGCAACGAGGCTGACCGTTAACTGGCCTCAAATTAGATAGGATCGCCTAAACTAATGATCTTGAAAAAATTTCGCGTTACAGATTTCCGCTCCACCACCGATAGCGGATGGATCGATGTCTCCGATGTCACCGCTCTGATTGGCGAGAACGAGGCGGGCAAAACGAACCTTTTGTTGCCCTTATGGAAGTTCAATCCATCAGGCGACGGTGAGATCAACCTCCTCGATGACATGCCCCGGAGCCGCTACGCCGAGATGCGCGAGCATCCGGGCCGGCAAGATTTCATCACCTGCATGTTCGAGCTTGAGACGGCTGAACACGATATCGCTCTGCAACATGGGGCAGATGCGAAAAGCTGTGGCATGTTGGAAGTCGTGCGCGACTTCGCGGGTCGTTATGGCTGGTCGTTTCCTGATGCGAAGGATTTCGCCCTCCATGAAGCGTTCGTTCCCCATCAGGTCGCTGAGACGGCCGAGGGCGAGGAAGCTGCTGCCGCGGGAGCGGCGGAGAAGGGGCCGAGCCTTTCTGACGTGTTGCAGGAAAAGCTTCCCAAGTTCGTCTACTACTCAAACTACGGCAACCTCGACGCGCAAATCTACCTCCCCCACGTGGTCGACAACCTCACCCGCGACGACCTTGGGCAGAAGGAGGCCGCGAAGGCGCGCACGTTGAAGGTGCTCTTCGACCTCGTGAACCTCAGTCCCCAAGAGGTTCTAGAACTCGCGCGCGCCACCGGCGTGACCGAGCGGGTCAATCAACACGGGCAGCGCATCAGCATCGATAAGAAGACCGACGAGCAGATCGCGCTCGACGACGAGCAACTCCGCACCCGCGCCGCGCTGTTGCAATCGGCCTCCTCAAAGCTGACGAAGACGTTTCGCGATTGGTGGAAGCAGGGCGACTACCGCTTCCGCCTCCAGGCGGACGGCAACTATTTCCGGATCTGGGTTGCCGACGACCGCCGCCCGGAGGAAATCGAGCTGGAGCATCGCAGTACAGGTCTGCAATGGTTTCTGTCGTTTTTCCTCGTCTTCACCTACGAGAGCGAGGACAATCACGAGAACGCAATCGTTCTTCTCGACGAGCCCGGCCACTCGCTCCATCCGCTCGCGCAGCGCGACTTGTCGCGGTTCTTCGACAACCTTGCGAAGACCAATCAACTCCTGTTCACGACTCACTCGCCCTTCATGATCGATGCTGACCGGCTGGATCGCGTCCGAAAGGTCTACGTGGACGACGATGGTGGCACCGTCGCCTCCGACGACCTCGGACAGGCGCGAAGGAAGGGCGGACAACGGGACGCAGGAGCGACCTATGCCGTCCACTCGGCGCTTAATCTCTCGGTCTCCGAAAGTCTTCTGCTCGGCTGTACGCCAGTGATCGTTGAGGGGCCCTCGGACCAGCACTACCTCTCAGCGATCAAGAACGTCCTTATAGGCAAAGGCCGTATCCAGCCGTCGGCGGAGTTGGTCTTTCCGCCGTCCGGGGGCGCCAAGACAGCCAAGATCATTGCATCCATCCTCGTCGGTCGTGACGACGTGCTGCCCTTCGTTCTGCTCGACGGCGACAATGCGGGTCAGCAGGCTGCGAAATCCTTACGTGACGGCCTCTACGCGGGATCGAAGGACCGCGTGGTGCTGACCGACGAAGCCTTTGAGGACATGACGGGCACCGAGATCGAAGACCTGCTCCCGCCGAGCCTTCTTGTTCAGATTCTAGGCCGGCTGGAACGTCGGGCGGATCGGGACTTTGAGGACGTCCACGACCCCAAGCGACCGATCGTGCCGCAGATCAAGTCATGGGCACAGAACGAAGGGTTCGACCTCGAGCAGGACTGGAAAGTTCGCTTGTCGCTTGGGGTGAAGGACAAACTGATGACGAACGCGGATCGCCACGTCGAAGACGCATTGCTCAATCAATGGGCTACGCTATTCGAACGATTCTGCTGAACTAAGAGCAGCATGGCCGACACGAGAACCCCTGAACAGCGCCAGCGGATTATGAAATCGGTCGGGCAGAAAAACACTCAACCCGAGTGGATCGTGCGCCGGCTTCTCCATCGCCTTGGGTATCGATTCCGCCTCCATCGGAAGGACCTGCCCGGCACCCCAGACATCGTTCTGCCGGGCCGCCGGAAGGCGATTTTCGTCCACGGCTGCTTCTGGCACGGGCACGATTGCTCCAAGGGCAAGCTTCCGAAGTCGAACCGCGACTACTGGGTGCCAAAGATCCAGAAGAACCAGGAGCGTGACGCTCGGAAGGAGCGCGAGCTCCGAGACGCGGGATGGGATGTAGCAACCGTGTGGCAGTGCCAAACGAAGGACGCAGAAATCCTAGAGAATACGCTGAAGAAATTCCTCGGTCCGCGATCGACATCGCCGACCGGGCCGCTATAACGGTGCGCATCAGCCGAAAGGAATCCTCACCGTGTCACGCCCTCTCGCCGTCGATCTGTTTGCCGGAGCCGGCGGCCTTAGCCTCGGGTTCGAGCAGGCAGGCTTCGACGTGGCGGCGGCGGTTGAAGTCGATCCGATCCACGCGGCGACGCACGAGTTCAACTTCCCGCTTGGGACGTCAATCTGCGGCAGCGTGGCGGAGCTCTCTGGCGCAGAAATCCGAGAGCGGAGCTCGCTTGGGGATCGCGAAGTCGCCGTCGTGGTGGGTGGCGCGCCCTGTCAGGGCTTCTCTCTGATTGGCCGGCGCGTCCTCGACGACCCGCGCAACGCTTTGGTTCGTGAGTTCGTCCGCATCGTGAGCGAGCTGGACGCCCGCGCCTTCGTTTTCGAGAACGTCAAAGGTCTCACGGTCGGTCGGCACAAGGTGTTCCTTCACGAGCTGATCGAGGCCTTTGGAGCGAAGGGCTACGACGTCCGCGAACCCTGGCAGGTGTTCAACGCAGCCGACTTTGGTGTTCCTCAGTCGAGAGAGCGACTGATCCTGATGGGCGTGAAGCGTGGGGAGCAGCTGCCAGACTACCCTGTACCGATTACCGTCGCCCCGGGCCGTATCGCGACCGACGAGCGTCCGGCCGGCCCGAGCTGCGAGGATGCGCTCGGTGATCTACCCAATGCGGACGAGTTCGACACCCTGCTGAAATCCGATGCCGTTCGCATCAGGCGGTTCGGCGTGCCTTCCCGCTATGCGGCCGAGCTGCGCTGTATGTCCAACGATGCGTGGCATTTCGGTCATCCGCGACTCTGGGAGCCTGGTGTTCTCACTTCCAGCGCACGGACCGAGCATACGACGATCTCCCGGACGCGATTCGCGGAGACCGAGCCGGGCACGGTCGAGCCGATCAGCCGCTTCTATCGCCTGTCTTCAAATGGGGTATCGAACACCCTACGAGCCGGGACGGACGGGGCGCGAGGGGCGTTCACCAGCCCTCGACCGATCCACTACCGCTACCCTCGGTGCATCACGGTCCGTGAAATGGCGCGCCTGCACGGCTTCCCCGACTGGTTCCGTTTCCATGCCACCAAGTGGCACGGCGCTCGTCAGATTGGGAACGCCGTTCCGCCGCCGCTCGCTCGGGCAGTTGCCGTACAGGTCCGTAACGCCCTCGGATACGAAGCGACGCGCCCGGAGCATGCCATTGCCCTCGGAAGCGAAGAGCTGCTCTCCCTGTTTATGTCGGACGCCGCTGCTCGCTTCGGCGTCCCTGTGCCCTCCGGCAAGCGGGACCGTAAAAGCGGCGCGAAGAAGAGGAAGCAGGCCGACATCGAACGCGAACGCTTGGCTACCCGTGTGCTGCATGGCTAAGACTCAGAACCGCTACGCTGCCCTGATCGAGAAGATATTCTTCGACGGCTATGAGAGCGGTGCAACCAGCATCGACTTCGTGCGCGAGGACATCGAGGCCGCAGCCGCCGAGCTGGAGATCAACCTCCCGAAGAACCTTGGAGATGTGATCTACTCCTTCAGGTTTCGGACGACGTTCCCGGCCTCCGTCTTGGAGCTACAGCCGGAAGGCATGGAATGGCTGATCGAGCTGGTCGGACGAGCTCGCTACAGGTTCAGCTTGGTCAAATTAAGCCGGATCGTACCGAACCCCGAACTGGTGACGATTTCGGTCCCGGATTCGACGCCCGAGATCATCCGTCGCTACACGCTCGACGACGAGCAGGCGCTCCTCGCCATCGTCCGCTACAACCGGTTACTCGACATCTTTCTCGGGATTACAACCTACTCGATGCAGAACCACCTCCGAACGACGGTGAAAGGGGTCGGGCAGATCGAGATCGACGAGATGTATGTGGGCCTCGATAAGCATGGGTGCCACTACATCGTGCCGGTTCAAGCGAAGGGCGGAAACGACAAGATCTCCGTCGTCCAGACCAAACAGGACCTGGCTTGGTGCGAGGACCGCTTCCCCGGCATGAGGGCGAAGGCAATTTCAGTCCAGTTCATGGACGACGACAAGATCGCGATGTTCGACCTCACAGTGCAGGACGACGCGATCAAGGTTGCCGAGGAACGGCACTACAAGCTGGTGCCGGCCAACGAGCTCGATAGCTCCGCAATACGTGACTATCGAACATAGCGATTCACGGGCGCTGTCGATGATCGACAAGAACGCCGCCATCTTCCCGCACCCTTCGTGCCGATCACGTAGTTGTCGCCGGTGTCCCGCCGCGAACTGGACCTACCGAATTTCGGACCGAGCGGTGAAGACCGCTCCCCGAACCCCTGACCGACCGCCCCCGAATGGCGGGGAGGGAGGGGGTTCGACGCCCGCCGCGCGGGCGTTCCTGCGGGAGGTCCAGGAGGGCGCAGCGCCTCT
The DNA here is from genome assembly GCA_965219175.1 of Rubrobacteraceae bacterium. GTDB lineage: Bacteria > Actinomycetota > Rubrobacteria > Rubrobacterales > Rubrobacteraceae > JBBPZK01. Next base: position 6,148 of record CBDCNI010000002.1, on the reverse strand, counting down.
GGCCCATGGAGATTAGCGGAGCGGGTCGGAGCGCAGCGGAGACAATCGCCTAGTGGGTTGTCATTTGAAATGACAATGTCCCTCTCCCCATGTAGCTTGGCCCCATGTTCAAGGCCGCCATCCGCGTCAACAAGTTCACCTCCATCGCCCAGCTCCGCGGGGCGTCTCTCCATGCCCAGCGTCACGACGAGGTGGGACGCGCGCGAGTCCGGGAAGGGGCCGTTCCGGGCACCGGCCTCTCCTGGTCGAAGGCGGACGAAAGCGATCGCGATTACTTGGCCGCCTTTCGCGCCCACAAGGCCGAGCTGGGGGCAGGCGAGCGCAAAGGGGCTCCGATCGCCTTGCAGGCCATCTGCGTCGTCTCTCCGGAATGGGTCCAGAAAGCCGGCGATCTCCATGACCCCGCCAACCCGCACAACCGCCAGCTCTTCGACCAGGCGAAGGCATGGGCCGAGAGCTGGGCCGGAAAAGACGCGGTGTTCGCCAGCCGCCTCGATCTCGACGAGAAGGGCGGCGCGGTCGTGGATCTGCTGGTCGCCCCCGTCCGGGAAAGCCGGGGCAAGCCGGTGATCTCCACCAACAAGGCCTTGGGCGAGGCGAAGGCCCTGACCGGCGAGCGCAACGAATACGCCGCCTTGCAGACCTCATGGGCCGACTGGTGCCGCGACAAGCTGGACCCCGAGATCGTGCGCGGCACCCGCAAGGAGATCACGCAGCGCCAGCACCTGTCGCCGGAAACCTATGGCGCCGTCATGGACAAGGCCCGTGAGAGCGTCAGGGAGGCCTCCCAGGGCCTCGTGGGGGCCTTGAAGCTGGCAGACCTCTCAGAGAGCGATACAGAGCTTCTGAGCGACATCCTGACGGTCAAGGGGGAGGTGGCCCGCCACAAGGCCATGGGACGCGCCTACGAGCCTCCCGAGGGGTCCATGAAGCTGCGCGAGGTGCGGCCCCACTCCATGACCGATGCCTGGCCCCTGATCCACGCCGTCCGCCACGGGGCTGAGCGGGTGTTCGAGGCGGCTCACCGTCTCGGCATGGGCCTCCAGGCGATCCCGAACAATCGCTACGAGGAAGGGCGCGATATCTTCCCCAGCCTGATCGACCGGATGCACATGGCGGCCGTCGTGGCGAAGTGCGGGGCCTTCATGGCCAAGGCCGAACAGATGGTGAAGAACACCCTCTGGCCGGACCGCACCCAGATGGAGGTCCACAGCTTCTACCCGCAGAAGGTTCAGGCCGAGGTCACGCGGCATGAAATCAATCTCGGACTGGCGATCCGTGACAAGGACCAACAGCCGGAGGTCGAAATCACGGATGCGGTCGAGCGGGACAGCGATGTCGAGACCGAGGCTCGCAACGCGCGTCGCGGCGGTCCGAAGCACACCGCTTGAACCGAAAACCTTCTCCTCCCTGCCTGACCCACCCCATCCGCACCCGCGCGCTCGGAGCGAAGCACGACCTCTTCAGCAACGGTCCCGATCTTGGCGACGACGGAGGAACGGCCAGCTGCGCCGTCCGTGTCGAAAACTCCACCCCCGCCCGGCCGGTCGCCAGCTTCCTGGCGGGCGCTCCCGTCCGAACGGGCGTGGATTTTTCGCCAACAGTAGATCATTAGAAGGCAAGAATCTTATGTCTTTGTTTTACATATATTTTCAGAGGGGGGGGGCCTCACCAGCTATGAGGCCAGGGGGCCTCACCAGCTATGAGGCTACCTGGCATCATTTACTTACCATAATTGAACATTGACTTTCTATTATTGCATGTATCAAACATACAATTCTGATACTCTGGCGTACAGTTTTGGAACGCCAATGATGCCGGGTGGCCTCATATGACGATACCCCAGAAGATCCCTGAGAAGACCCCATCCGGGCGTTGGCTCCAGACTGAGCGGGCAGCGCATGAGGCATGGGCCAAACTTATCTCTGAGGCCCCGAAGGCGGCGCAGCTCATGCACCTCCTCGTGGCCCGGATCGGCGTGAACAACGCGGTGGTGATTTCACAGCGGAACCTCATCCGCCTCATGGGCGCGAGTCGCCCCACGGTGCAGCGGGCTGTAAAGAAGCTGCGCGACGACCTTTGGATCGAGGTCCGCCAGATTGGCGACCGGGGCACGACGAACGCCTACGTGGTCAACGATCGCGTGGCTTGGCTCGGGAGGCGCGACGGCATCCGCTACAGCCTATTCAGCGCAGCCGTCGTCATCAGCGACGACGAGCAGCCGGACGCAGGCGAACTGGATGGCCAAGAGCCGCTTCGCCAGATTCCGTCTATCGGTAGAGGGGAACAGCAGCTCCCCACCGGCCCCGGCTTGCCTCCGCCCTCCGAACCGACCTTTCCCGGCATGGAAATGGACTTGCCGGCCAAGTCTTTGCCAGACGACGTTGAACCAGACTAAGGGTGTTCATCATGGCAAAGTTGTCCATCCGAGAAGCGGTAAAGTATTACCAGGTTTCCCGGCCAACTCTGACTAAATCTTTGAAAGCAGGTAAGATAAGTGGCGCTCAGGATGGACAAGGGAAGTGGGCTATTGACCCATCCGAATTGGCCAGGGTTTACCAACCGCGCCTAGCGGCCCCGGACGCACCTGAGACAGCCCAATCTAGTCAACTAGGGACAACTTCGACCACTCAGAACACTCCCAATCAGGGCAAGAGAGACCTAGAGAATCTACGTGCCCAGCTCGCGGAGATTGAGCTTCGGGCTGTGAGAGCCGAGACTCGCGCGGACGCCGCTGAGTTGCTGGCGAAAGAGCGAGCGGAGCGGATCGAGGATCTGCGCCGGATGTTACCGCCGCCTGAGCAGGCGAAGAAACGGCGTTGGTGGCAACGAGGCTGACCGTTAACTGGCCTCAAATTAGATAGGATCGCCTAAACTAATGATCTTGAAAAAATTTCGCGTTACAGATTTCCGCTCCACCACCGATAGCGGATGGATCGATGTCTCCGATGTCACCGCTCTGATTGGCGAGAACGAGGCGGGCAAAACGAACCTTTTGTTGCCCTTATGGAAGTTCAATCCATCAGGCGACGGTGAGATCAACCTCCTCGATGACATGCCCCGGAGCCGCTACGCCGAGATGCGCGAGCATCCGGGCCGGCACGATTTCATCACCTGCATGTTCGAGCTTGAGACGGCTGAACACGATATCGCTCTGCAACATGGGGCAGATGCGAAAAGCTGTGGCATGTTGGAAGTCGTGCGCGACTTCGCGGGTCGTTATGGCTGGTCGTTTCCTGATGCGAAGGATTTCGCCCTCCATGAAGCGTTCGTTCCCCATCAGGTCGCTGAGACGGCCGAGGGCGAGGAAGCTGCTGCCGCGGGAGCGGCGGAGAAGGGGCCGAGCCTTTCTGACGTGTTGCAGGAAAAGCTTCCCAAGTTCGTCTACTACTCAAACTACGGCAACCTCGACGCGCAAATCTACCTCCCCCACGTGGTCGACAACCTCACCCGCGACGACCTTGGGCAGAAGGAGGCCGCGAAGGCGCGCACGTTGAAGGTGCTCTTCGACCTCGTGAACCTCAGTCCCCAAGAGGTTCTAGAACTCGCGCGCGCCACCGGCGTGACCGAGCGGGTCAATCAACACGGGCAGCGCATCAGCATCGATAAGAAGACCGACGAGCAGATCGCGCTCGACGACGAGCAACTCCGCACCCGCGCCGCGCTGTTGCAATCGGCCTCCTCAAAGCTGACGAAGACGTTTCGCGATTGGTGGAAGCAGGGCGACTACCGCTTCCGCCTCCAGGCGGACGGCAACTATTTCCGGATCTGGGTTGCCGACGACCGCCGCCCGGAGGAAATCGAGCTGGAGCATCGCAGTACAGGTCTGCAATGGTTTCTGTCGTTTTTCCTCGTCTTCACCTACGAGAGCGAGGACAATCACGAGAACGCAATCGTTCTTCTCGACGAGCCCGGCCACTCGCTCCATCCGCTCGCGCAGCGCGACTTGTCGCGGTTCTTCGACAACCTTGCGAAGACCAATCAACTCCTGTTCACGACTCACTCGCCCTTCATGATCGATGCTGACCGGCTGGATCGCGTCCGAAAGGTCTACGTGGACGACGATGGTGGCACCGTCGCCTCCGACGACCTCGGACAGGCGCGAAGGAAGGGCGGACAACGGGACGCAGGAGCGACCTATGCCGTCCACTCGGCGCTTAATCTCTCGGTCTCCGAAAGTCTTCTGCTCGGCTGTACGCCAGTGATCGTTGAGGGGCCCTCGGACCAGCACTACCTCTCAGCGATCAAGAACGTCCTTATAGGCAAAGGCCGTATCCAGCCGTCGGCGGAGTTGGTCTTTCCGCCGTCCGGGGGCGCCAAGACAGCCAAGATCATTGCATCCATCCTCGTCGGTCGTGACGACGTGCTGCCCTTCGTTCTGCTCGACGGCGACAATGCGGGTCAGCAGGCTGCGAAATCCTTACGTGACGGCCTCTACGCGGGATCGAAGGACCGCGTGGTGCTGACCGACGAAGCCTTTGAGGACATGACGGGCACCGAGATCGAAGACCTGCTCCCGCCGAGCCTTCTTGTTCAGATTCTAGGCCGGCTGGAACGTCGGGCGGATCGGGACTTTGAGGACGTCCACGACCCCAAGCGACCGATCGTGCCGCAGATCAAGTCATGGGCACAGAACGAAGGGTTCGACCTCGAGCAGGACTGGAAAGTTCGCTTGTCGCTTGGGGTGAAGGACAAACTGATGACGAACGCGGATCGCCACGTCGAAGACGCATTGCTCAATCAATGGGCTACGCTATTCGAACGATTCTGCTGAACTAAGAGCAGCATGGCCGACACGAGAACCCCTGAACAGCGCCAGCGGATTATGAAATCGGTCGGGCAGAAAAACACTCAACCCGAGTGGATCGTGCGCCGGCTTCTCCATCGCCTTGGGTATCGATTCCGCCTCCATCGGAAGGACCTGCCCGGCACCCCAGACATCGTTCTGCCGGGCCGCCGGAAGGCGATTTTCGTCCACGGCTGCTTCTGGCACGGGCACGATTGCTCCAAGGGCAAGCTTCCGAAGTCGAACCGCGACTACTGGGTGCCAAAGATCCAGAAGAACCAGGAGCGTGACGCTCGGAAGGAGCGCGAGCTCCGAGACGCGGGATGGGATGTAGCAACCGTGTGGCAGTGCCAAACGAAGGACGCAGAAATCCTAGAGAATACGCTGAAGAAATTCCTCGGTCCGCGATCGACATCGCCGACCGGGCCGCTATAACGGTGCGCATCAGCCGAAAGGAATCCTCACCGTGTCACGCCCTCTCGCCGTCGATCTGTTTGCCGGAGCCGGCGGCCTTAGCCTCGGGTTCGAGCAGGCAGGCTTCGACGTGGCGGCGGCGGTTGAAGTCGATCCGATCCACGCGGCGACGCACGAGTTCAACTTCCCGCTTGGGACGTCAATCTGCGGCAGCGTGGCGGAGCTCTCTGGCGCAGAAATCCGAGAGCGGAGCTCGCTTGGGGATCGCGAAGTCGCCGTCGTGGTGGGTGGCGCGCCCTGTCAGGGCTTCTCTCTGATTGGCCGGCGCGTCCTCGACGACCCGCGCAACGCTTTGGTTCGTGAGTTCGTCCGCATCGTGAGCGAGCTGGACGCCCGCGCCTTCGTTTTCGAGAACGTCAAAGGTCTCACGGTCGGTCGGCACAAGGTGTTCCTTCACGAGCTGATCGAGGCCTTTGGAGCGAAGGGCTACGACGTCCGCGAACCCTGGCAGGTGTTCAACGCAGCCGACTTTGGTGTTCCTCAGTCGAGAGAGCGACTGATCCTGATGGGCGTGAAGCGTGGGGAGCAGCTGCCAGACTACCCTGTACCGATTACCGTCGCCCCGGGCCGTATCGCGACCGACGAGCGTCCGGCCGGCCCGAGCTGCGAGGATGCGCTCGGTGATCTACCCAATGCGGACGAGTTCGACACCCTGCTGAAATCCGATGCCGTTCGCATCAGGCGGTTCGGCGTGCCTTCCCGCTATGCGGCCGAGCTGCGCTGTATGTCCAACGATGCGTGGCATTTCGGTCATCCGCGACTCTGGGAGCCTGGTGTTCTCACTTCCAGCGCACGGACCGAGCATACGACGATCTCCCGGACGCGATTCGCGGAGACCGAGCCGGGCACGGTCGAGCCGATCAGCCGCTTCTATCGCCTGTCTTCAAA
>CBDCNI010000001.1:0-3389550 GCA_965219175.1 Rubrobacteraceae bacterium | reverse complement strand
TGCACTATCATTTCTCCTTCGTTTTCCGGACCGGATCGCCGCCGGGTAGATCTCACGGGACCGAGGTTGGAGCAACCGTAGGGCTTCTATTTCCGTTGCTTCTACCTCGCTATCGAGTCCTCTATGGCTTGCTTTCGGCCGAGGTCTCGACACGCTTGGTCCACTGTACTTTCACTTTCACCGGGGTGCCGATCTCTCTTGCTATCCCTTCCGCTAGTCGTCCCGGCGGGGGTGGTTTATCGGCTCCGACGACGCTCACGACCACTTGTTCACCGTCTACTTTGATCTCGGTTTCCTGAAGTCCTGTACCTTTGAGCCACGATTGCACGTGCTCCGAGGCCGCATTCGTATTTCGGTTTGTTTTTATCCCGTTCCACGACTGTATGCCTAGAGGAACAGAGACTAACACAACGGCCACGGCCGCCGTGACGATACCGGCCCGGATGCGCCTCTCCTCGCCTATCACCTGAAGTTTTGGGGCGAACCCGGTTAGGAGGAACACTAAAGCTCCGACGAGCACGATACCCGCCAGGTTCGTCAGGTACAGTAGCAGCGCTCCCCAGGCCAGATCCATCCTGCCTAGGGCGAAGGTGACGCCGACGGTCGCCAGGGGCGGCACCAGCGCCACCGCGACCGCCACCCCCGGCAATGCTTCGCCAACTTCTTTGCGTACCGTGGCGTAGGCGCCCGCCGCACCCGCCGCGAGGGCAATTCCCACATCTATCAGTGTGGGACTGGTGCGGGCCAGTATCTCGACGGAGATAGGCGTACTGTCGGGAAGCAGCAGCTTCGTCGTGGCCCAGGCCAGAAATGCGGAGCCTGCACTCGCGGCTACCACGACGGTGAAGAAAGTACCCTGGCGTGCCGGCCAACCCGAGACCATCGCCGCACCCACGGCAAGAACGGGCCTCATGAGCGGCGCCACGAGCATTGCCCCGATCACCACCGCAGTCGAGTTGGAGATCAAACCGAAAACGGCGATCAGCACGGAGAGAGACTGCAAGATGGCGAAGCGGTACAGGTAGGAACGTAGCTCTGATCCCTCGGGGAAGAGATCGCCGGTCACTTCCCGGCGGCGCTCTGGAGTCAGGTTTACGGCCCGTTCGACCAGCCACTCCAACCAAGTGGACCGGCCGCTTCGCTCCTCACCGCCGGCTTCAGGTTCTCTCGCGCTCATAGTGCCTCCGCTCCGGCCACGATCCGAGTAATATCCTCTTGCCACGCAAGATCGGGACCAGTAAGGCCTCGAAAAGACATTGAATAAAGATAGTATTCCATTTCCGTAGTCGCCGCGCCGGTGTCTGCTTCGAGATAGAGATCTCACGCCATGAGCAACAGCTTCACAAAGGCGATACGTGGGGCTGATCTCTGGTACAGTCCGTGAACTCTGTTGATGATTTTGGAGGAGATGCTCGTGTTTCCGGATGGTTTTCTGCAAGGAATGTCCGGGCTACTGAGTGGTCCGATCTGGGGCAACGTGGGTCTTACGGTCCTCGTAGTGGCCGGGGCGCTGGTCTTGCGCTGGATCGTACGCAGGGCCGTCAGCCGGCGGTTCGGGACCACGGAGGCGAGCGAGGGCGGCGGGCTCGAAGAAGCCGCCCGTGATGACCGCTACGGCGCCTACTGGCTCAGAAAGATAGCCGGATACGCTATCTGGACTGTGGCGGCCGTCCTGATCCTGCTGGTCTGGGCGGATTTCGGCTCCAGGCTGGGCGTCGTCCTGGGAGGCTTCTCGGCGGGTTTGGCGTTCGCCCTCCAGAACGTCATCAGCTCGATAGCAGCCTGGATCATCATCCTCACCAGTAAGGTATTCAAGGCGGGCGACCGGGTGATGATGGGCGGGGTACGGGGAGACGTCATAGACGTATCTCCGCTCAGGACTTCTATCATGGAAATGGGTAGCCCCGGTGGCGCGGAGAACTCCGAGACTTGGGTAAACGCCCGGCAGTACACTGGACGCCTCGTCACGGTCTCGAACAAGGCCTTCTTCGAAGACCCCGTCTACAATTACTCCAAGGACTTCGAGTACATCTGGGAGGAGATCATGATTCCCATCTCCTACAAAACCGACTGGGAGCAGGCAAAACTGATACTTCAGGAAGAGGTGGAAGGCGCCACCAGCGCCTTCCGGCGTGAAAGCGCGCGGGCTCTCTCGGAAATGGCCCGACGTTACCTCGTACCCCGCGGCGATGTGGAGCCCCAAGTCTTCGTGAAGCTGACGGACAACTGGATCGAGCTGTCCGCCCGCTTCGTGATACCCGTTCGCTCGGCCCGGCGGGTCAAGAGTTCCATCTCCGAAAACCTGATGCGCCGCTACTCCGGGGAGGGCATAGGCCTCGCCTCCGCGACCAGCGAGATCGTCAGCCTGCCGCCTCTCCGCCTGGAAGGACTGCGCGAGATAATAGAAGGCGTGCGCCCTGCTGACTCCAACGGCAAGGAAGAGCCTCCAACGTAGCCTAAGCCGGAGGCCGCCAGGTTACGCTCCCGATCCGCCATCCTCTATATCCAGACGAACGCGGAAGAAGTCGAAGAGGACCCGCAAGACCGCGAGCAGCGGAACGGAGACTATTATGCCGACCAGCCCACCCAGCCCGCCGCCTATAACTATGGCTAGAAGGACGATGATCGGATGAACCCGCAATACTTCACCCTGGATGCGAGGCATTATGAAGTTCCCGTCGAGCTGCTGGATGGCTATGTATACGAGAACCGCCAGCACGCCGGTCGTGGGAGACACGAAGAAAGCGACTATGACACCCGGCACGGCGCCGATAAAAGCGCCTGCGTACGGGATGATGGCGGTTACCGACACCACGACGCCGAGCAGGATGGCGTATGGAACGCCGAGTATGAGAAGGGCGATGGTCGTGAGCGCCCCCTGGATCACGAGGTCGAGGGCGAGCCCCGAGAGGTACCTGGAGAGCGAGGCGCCTTCATCGTTCCAAAGCTCCAAGCCATCCCGGCGGTAGCGGTGTGGCAGCGCCCTCAGGTAGGCGGCCTTTATCCTTTTTACGTCCAAGAGCAAGTACACCGAAACGAAAAGCGCCCCGAGCAGGTTTACCCCGAAGTTCACGGCGGTGGAGAAGAAGCCCAGGAGTCCTCCTAGAAAGTTGCGAGCCAGGTCCTGGGCGCGGTTCGAGAGACGGTCGAGGGCGTCGCTTATGACCTGCTCCGGCGAGGCGCCGGAGAGGAGGTTTCGATCGGCCAGCGGCTGGAGCAGGTCTCTGGCGAGCCGGTCGGCGCTATTGGCGATGTTGGGGGCAGAGGAGATCAGACCCCTCAACTGGCCCACGAGCATCGGCACGAGGATGAGGAGAGCCAGGATCAAAAGCCCGACCAGCAACAGGTATGTCAGAAGTATCGCCAACCAGCGGGGCATCAAGTGGGAGAGCGCCCGTACCGGGAACGACAGGATGAGGGCCAGCGCGAACCCGCCACCGGCTATGTAAAGTGCGCTCGGGACGTACCAGGCGATCAGGACCAGCGCGACAATGCCGGTGAGCGCCAGCAGTTTCCCTGTACGGCCGGAGATCGGGATACGGGTCGGAACGTGTCGCTTCCGGCTCTCCACTCCTCCGTCAGCCGCCTTGCCTGGACGCCGCCCGCGAGAGGAATTCACACCTCGCCGAGCGGTGACCCGTTCAGTGTCGTTACGACCTTTCGAGGGTTTCTCACCTCTATCCGGCACTCCACCCCCTTTCGGGCGTTTCGGATCGTCCACGAATCTATTCTACTGGGGGCGGGCAGTGGATGCCGATAGTACCGGCCAGCGTTCGAATAGCATCGCCTCGATGGCGATGTGACTGGAGTAATAATATTCGGAGTACGAGTTCCGGATAGGATACAAAGACAAATAGGCGGCTCATCGAGACTATCAAGCCAAGCGGGCTCACAAAGAGACCACCACTTTCTTGGCGGAGACGCCTTGCTTTTGAGTGTCCATCCCGGTTTGTACGTACTCAAGCCCCTTTCCGACGACTGCTGGTTCAGGGGCGGCGACATAGTGGCCATCGGCGAGGGCCTGGGGCAGGAAATCTTTGTAGATGACCCTGCTGACCTCGTTGTCCTTTAGAGTAGAGCCGAAGATAGACTTTGTCCCAATATGTCTCATCCGGTTTTTCACCCCCATCGACACGCTGGCCGACAGAAGCTGAAGGACGAGCAGTGGAAGCTGCAAGCTCATGCCGCGGCGCAGGGGAAGGGTTTCGAAAGAGACGGACTGGCTGGCCGTGGAGACGAATTTGTTGCCGTTGCAGGCGTAGACGATATCAGAACAGGGCTCGGCTGATCCCGTTCCGATGGCGAGTGCTCCGGCGATCGTCTTGCCTCTCAAAGCCTCGGTGACGTCTTCGACGACAGTCTTGCTGTTGTAGTCGAAGACCTGGCTCGCGCCGAGACTCTTGACGTAGTCGAAATTCCGTGGGGATGAAGTCGTGATGACTTCGTAGCCGGCGGCGACGGCGAGTTGGATTGCATTGCCGCCGACGCTCGTCGATCCTCCCCAGACGAGGAGTGTCTCACCCGTGGGTTTCGGGTTCGCGGAGGGGTATTGAAGCGCCAGATGATCTTTCTGGAAGAGACCGCAGGCTGCGGTGGAAAGGGCCAGGGGTAGGACTGCGGCGTTTTCGTACGGCATGGTGTGGGGGATCGGTGCCGCCATGTGGGCGAGGACGATGGCGTATTTCTGGAAGGCGCCCTCCGCCGAAGTGTTACGGTCTTTGTCAGTTCCAACGGCATGACCGAGAACACGGTCGCCCACTTTGAAACGAGTGACACTTGTCCCGACTTCGACGACCTCGCCCGCGAGATCCGCGCCGAGGACGAACGGGTATTTGATCCAGGAAAATATGAGGTTGCCGACGAACTGTTTTATCCAATCGAGGGGGTTGATGGCGACCGCGTGGTTCTTGACGACGATCTCGTCCTCGCCTGGGTGCGTGTAGGGCGCGGGCTTGACCTCGAGTCGGGCCTGCTTCGCTCCAAGCCAGGCAGCGGTATTCGTTGGCATTCGAAATCATCCTTTCTTCGCGGTGCTGACATCATATTCGACAACGAACTCGCCACCGATGGCCTCGGCCAACTCCGGCCCGAAGAGGGCGCCGGGGGTGTGCGATCCCGGCCGACCTTCCCCGCGCAGCAGTCGTTGTGTGACTTCCGCTGCGACCGCGGCGGTGAAGTCTGTGCCGTCGCCGACGCGGAGCCAGCCTTCGCGAACTGTTCCGTCCGACCATTCCACCCGAGTGTGCCCCCACGAAGAAGTTCGAGGCATATCCTGAGCTCGCAGTGGTATTCGCGCTATCATGTTGGTAGCGAAGCGACTGATGCCGGGGATGCGAAAGAGCGCTTCCACGGCCGGCAAGACGGATCTCACGATGACGTTCGATGGGGCTGCGGGCGAGGCCGCGATGACGGAGTCGGCGTTGCTCGCTCGCCAGGCTGCGATCAGTTCGCCGCTCGGGCCGCTGCCCGTGGTGAGAACGTCACCGTCGGGAGTGGTCAGCCGGGTAGGATGAGCAGCGGATCTGGAGCGCACCAAGCGTCCGTGCCGCACCTCCCGCCCGCCGAAAGACAGAATCTCCACGATGGTGGCCGCAAGGGCTGAGCCTATGACGCCGTCTTCGAGGGCGATGGATGCCAGTGGGTCGACGCGCACCAGTGCCGGACGCGGTCGACCGTCACACAGGCGCAGCACCACGCTCTCGGTCGCCAGGACGCCGAATCCCGCGCCGGTGACGAGCACCTGATCCCTGGCAGCGGCCTGCCGGTCGAGTTCCAGTACCCCCTCGACGGCCGGGAGCTCGTTTGCTATGTCGACGTAGTGGGTTCCAGGAGGGCATGCCTCCGCGACCTCGAGTGCAGTGGCCGTGAACGGCCCGACGGTGTTGACCACCACGCCAGGCGCATCCTGGGCGAGCTTGGAAAGGTTTGACTCCAGCGAGCCCACCAGTAGCCGTGGTGCGCTATCGAGATCAGCAACGACGCTTTCGAGACGTTCGCGGTCCCGCCCGACGAGCACGAGCGGTACGCCTACCTCGTGCAGGCGACTTGCGATCACACGTCCTGTCCGACCAGTTGCACCCAGTACCCAGACTTCATTCTTCATCACGCTACTCCATTCATCCTCGGTCTTCGCATCTTCGCTACGACGACATTGCGTGCCGTCGCTATTCTACTTGACGACACACCATGTCGTCAAGTATGATGAAGATGTGAGTAGATGGCAGCCAAACGCGCGAGGCCGGTTGGAGCGTGCGGCGATTGAGCTGTTCATAGAACAGGGCTTTGCGGAGACGACCGTCCCGCAGATCACTGCCCGCGCCGGCCTCACGACTCGCACGTTCTTCCGTCACTTCGCCGACAAGCGGGAGGTCCTCTTCACGGTCGAAGAAGAATTCCCTGCGCTTGTCTCAGGACTCATGGCTGACGCTCCGGCTTCGCTCAGCCCGATGGCACTGATCGCCCAGGGGCTCGAGATCATCGCGGTGACCAGGTTCGAGGGTCAGCGCGAGTACCTGAGGACACGTCGTTTGGTCATCCGATCGGACGAAGGCCTTCGCGAGCGAGAGTTGCGGAAGCTTTCCGTTCTGTCAGAAGCGATCATCCTGGGGTTTCTGAATCGCGGTGTCGACGAGCTGACCTCAACCCTTGCCGCCCAGATCGCAGTTACCGTCTTCGGTGTGGCGATCGACCGTTGGCTCGACCAAGACGAAGAGCAACCGCTCTCCGATCTCGTCCATGACACGCTTCGTACCCTCCGATCGGTCACTGCGGATACTGCCGAGCAACCGCACGACGCGTCAAGCATCCCCTGGACATCGTGAGACCCGACAGGGTGCAAATAGTAAACGGGCGGATCCCAACGGTCTCGAATTTAGAGCTTGCGCGGATAGGGGCGCAATGCCTCCGCGCTGAAGGCGGGCGCGGGATGCTCCATCATCCGGGGAGTTCTCGACGCTTCCCGACGAAAGAGGATACCCGTGCCCGCGCTCCCACCATACATCATCGAGCCCATCTTCCAACAGTTCTCCGCCCTGCTCCCGGAGAGGGAGACGAGCCACCCTTTGGGCTGCCACCGTCCCCGTATCCCCGACAGGGTCGTCTTCGAGAAGCTCGTTCAGATTTTGGTGTTCGGGTGCGCCTACGAGAAGATCGCCGACGGGTCCTGCTCGGCGACCACGCTTAGGGATCGTCGCGACGAGTGGATCGAGCTTGGGGTGATCGAGCGGCTGCGCGAGATGTCGCTCGAAGCCTACGATCGGGCCATTGGCCTGGAGCTCTCGGAGTTGGCGGTGGATTGCTGCATCACGAAAGCGCCCTGCGGGGGCGAGAAGGCGGGCAAAAGCCCGGTGGACCGCGGCAAGCGGGGCCTCAAGCGTTCGGTGGTCGTGGATGGGCGAGGCATCCCCATAGGGTCGGTGACCGCGCCCGCCAACCGCCACGACTCGCCGCTTTTGGTTCCCACCCTCGACGCCGCCAGGGCGCTGGGGATGGTGCTGGAGGGCGCGACCGTCCACCTGGACCGCGGCTACGATTCGAAGCCCACCCGGCTGCGCCTGCTGGAGTTCGGTCTCGTCGCGGAGATTTCTCGGAAGGGCATACCCGCGCCCCTGAACGCGACCAGGCGCTGGGTCATAGAGCGCACCAACTCTTGGAACAACGCCCACAAAAAGCTCCTCTGGTGCACGGAGCGGCGAGGGCGGGTGGTGGACTTCTGGATGGCCCTCTCGGAGGTGGTCGTCATCGTGAGGAGACTCGTGAGGGAGGGCTGGACGCGTTACCGATGGGACGCTCGTCCTTCTCGACAGCCATGACCTATCCGCGCAGGCTCTTAATTCTGATAATGAGTATTTCCCACAATGACTTGAGTATGGGTTGCTGATAATGCGCTGCTGTGACCTTCGAAACTGCTGCAGAGAGCTTTCGATAACAGGCAAATAGCATTTTTGATACTGCTTGATCGCCTTAGCGGATGAGACCATTCCGGTAATACTCGGACCCCGCTGCGCGCCGGACGCATTCAGGTGGGTTTCGTGCGGGGGCCGATCAGGGACGAACCGCTAATTGTCGAGCACGTCCTCAGACAAGTTCCGTGGTGGTGGCTCTCCCAGAGAGGCATCTTTTTTCTACCTGAGAGACGGTTCCGATGGAGGCAGACCGTCCTGGGATCGGACGCATACCCCGTATCAGCAAAGATAAACAGTCTAGGATCATTGCACTGACCTGCAGTAAGCCGCCCGGCAAGCTCATAACCGGGGCCCAAGCCCGTCGCCGTCAACCGTCCCTCCGCTCAGCGCGGAAGTCGTGCCGCGATGCCGTCGAGCACGCGGTCCAGGCCTTGGTCGAATTCGATGTCGGCCGACGGGTTGGTGGCCTCTCGAACAACCCTGGCGAGGTTGGGGTAGCGGCCGGTGGCGATCATACGGTACATGCAGGGGCCTGTGGCGGTCTGCCACTCCGCCTTGTCCATGCCGCTTTCGAGCTCGGCGCGCCTATCTGCGAGCCACCTCTTCACAACCAGCGATTCCCGTCCAATAGATAGCCGTCAAGAACTGCGGATCGCCCTTCTGGAGTTGGGGAGCGGATTCGTAGAGGCGCTCATGCAGCCAGACTACCTGAGACTGGTGCGCGTCATCATCAGCGAGGCACCGCGTCTCCCCCACCTGGGCGACGTCTTCCGTTCCGCAGTACCGGGTACTATAAATCGGCGCGTCCGCGATATTCTCAAGAAGGCTCAGGAAAATGATGTGGTCCTCATCGCCGACACAGAAGCGGCGACGCGCATGTTCGTCGGTCCTCTACTGACCTACATCATGGCGGACGGTCTCCTCAGCGGAGAAGGCCGGATCCCTCAACCCACGACCGACCGAATCGAAGCGATCGTGGACCTGTACCTGCAGGCGATCACCACACTCTAAAGACACCACCCACACAGAAGGAGCCCAGCTTTGAACCAGAACAGCTATCACACTATATCTTCTACAGTACCGTACAGTACAGTTCTTAAAACTGTGGCGGTAAGGAATGGTATCGCTATCCGCACAGCGCGAGATTCGTGGAAAGGGACCAAGGGAATGACGCTGGTGTCGACTGCGATGCGAGCGCCGCCGCTCACATCCATTCTGGTCCTCGCGACGGAGGAATAATCGGTCTGTGGTCTGACGCCGCATATCCCGTCTGAGCGTAATTGATAGGGATGGGCCGTTCAGGTAATTCAACAACTGCGGCGGCAATGTTCGGAAAGTTCACGAAGAGAGGGAGAAAGAGATGTTTATAAAAGAGAGTACGGAAAGCCCAGGACGCTCGGAGACCGCGATGGCGGCAGCACCCGATACCGTAATCGAGGCAGAGAATCTCACCAAGATCTACGGTCAGGATGAGAACCGGGTCGAGGCCCTTGCGGGTGCGAGCCTGGAGGTAGAGAGAGGTGAGTGGGTCGCCGTGGTCGGACCTTCCGGCTCGGGCAAGAGCACCCTGATGAACCTGCTCGGCCTGCTTGACCAGCCGACCTCCGGAAAGTACGTTCTGGACGGTCGCGAGGTAGCCGGGCTCAAGGGCAGTGAACTAGCTCGGGCGCGGCGGGAGATGATCGGGTTTGTCTTCCAGAGCTACAACCTCTTGCCCCGCCAGACGGCGCTTTCGAACATGGAACTGCCGATGGTCTACGCCGGAGTGTATGGGTCGGAGCGAAAGAAGCGGGCATTGGAAGCTCTCGAAAGAGTGGATCTGTCTGACCGGGCGTCCCACAAGCCGCCTGAACTATCCGGTGGACAGAAGCAGCGGGTCGCCATAGCGAGGGCCTTGGTGAACAACCCGGCCATCTTGCTGGCCGATGAGCCGACGGGGAACCTGGACACGAAGTCCGGGGAGGGAATCCTGGAGCTCTTCGGGGAGCTAAACGCCGACGGCACCACCCTCATCATGGTCACGCACGACATGGAGGTGGCCGAACGGGCTGATCGGATCATCGAGGTCCGTGATGGCTTGATCGTCGCCGACGACAAAACACGCGAGAAGATAGGAGATAAATCATGAGAAAGGCATTGCAAATAGCGGGCATGAGTCTGTCGGCGCTGTTCGGCAACTGGTTGCGTTCCACCCTCACTATGCTGGGCATCGTGATAGGCGTCTCAGCGGTCATCCTGATCACCTCCTTGGGCAACGGAGTCCAGGGCCAAATAACCGGCCAACTAAACGGGCTGGGCTCTAACCTAATCACCGTGTCCCCCGGCTCGGGAGGCGCCAGCGGAGCCGGCGGCGGCCCAGGCGGAGGCGGCGATGGTCCCGGCGGGGGCGCCGCGGCCGTAAGCACCCTCACCACAAAAGACGCCGACGCGGTGGCGAAGCTACCTTCAGTGACCGCAGCCTCCCCAAACGTCTCGGTGACCTTACCCATAAAAGGCTCCGGATACCAGTTCTCGGGTGTGTCGCCTTCCTACCAGAAGGTAAACTCCACGAAGCTTCAGGCCGGACACTTCGTGAAAGGTGATAAGGAGCTAGTCCTCACCACGGCAGCAGCCAAGGATCTGCTCAAATCATCACCCAAAGCCGCGATCGGCCAGAACGTCACCATCAAGGGCGACAAGTACGAGGTAGTGGGCATCTCCAAGGACTCGACCGGCGGCGGCTTCGCAGCCCAGCCCGGCTCCTCCTACATGAACGTCGATGACGCCCTGGCACTCTCGGGGACAAAGAACGTCAGCCAGATAACAGCACTTGCTAAAAACTCCGATAAAGTCAACGCTACGGCAAAGGACATCTCTGCCGAGCTCAAGGTCGCCCACGGCGGCGCCGAGGACTTCTCCGTGACCACCCAGGAGCAGCTCCTTTCGAGCTTTACCCAGATCACCAGCCTCCTCACCTACGCCCTCGCCGGTATAGCCGGGATCTCCTTGCTCGTCGGCGGCATAGGCGTCATGAACATCATGCTCGTCTCGGTATCCGAGAGGACTCGTGAGATAGGTATCCGTAAGGCTCTGGGAGCAAGCAACTCCAACATACTCGCCCAGTTCCTTATCGAAGCGGTCCTGCTCTCCGTCTTCGGCGGCCTGGTCGGCATAGGTATAGGAGTTGGAGCTTCAGCCCTGCTCCCGGCCCTGTCATCCAACCTGGCCACGACGGTAACTTGGACCGCCGTTGGTCTCGCCTCCGGGGTCTCGGTCCTGATAGGGGTTGTCTTCGGGGTACTGCCAGCTTACCGCTCGGCGCGCCTTGAGCCCGTAGATGCCCTCCGCAGAGAGTAGTAAGCGAGTAAAGCGTCTGGACGGCGGAGGATTCAGTCTCCTTCGCCGTCCTTCATCGAAGATACAGGGAGGTGAGCTGAGATGAAAACAGTTGCGAATCGTATAGTGCCGAAACTCGATACACCCGAGCCCCAGTCCAGGCCCGCGAGGTCTCGCAGGCCGCGCATTACGCGAGATCTCGCATCACAGATCATCGTGTGGACGAACGCCGCACTCGCACTCGCCGTGACCGTGCTATCGTTCTTCGGCGTTGTTGGCGGCGTTACGGTTACGACTGCCAATATCGGTATCAGTCTGCTGCTCCTGGTCCTGCTGCCGTCCAACCTGCTGCGCTTCGATTGGTGGGGCCGTAAGAGCTGGGTTCGCGGGCTGGCAAGGCTACGTAAACCGCTCGGCATCAGCTCTGGTATCTGGTTCGTGGCGCACTCGGTCGTGGCGTTGGTCGAGTATTTCGATCTGAGGGAATCGCTGGTCCGGCAGTTGCTGATCGGGGACATGGCGCTAGGCGTCGTCGCCACCCTGATCTTCGTCGCACTACTCGTCACCTCTACCAAGTCCTGGCAGCGTACCCTGGGATCCAACTGGAAGTGGCTGCAACGTCTGGTTTGGTTCGCCATGCCACTCGCACTCGCGCATGCCATCCTTTCCAGCCTGCGACTACTGGACCAAGTAGGACAGCCGGCGCCTCAATTTTTCGGGGCAATACTTATATTCACCGTAGTCGAATTCTTCATCTTGCGAGCCAGGCGGCGTGCGCGAGGCAACAAACAGAGCATCGCCTGGACGCACGCCGGTCTCGTAGTCGCGGGGATAGCAGCCGCCGTCCTGATCTACGGCGCGTCCTGGATCGCCATCGGATCATGAGAGCCCAACTACACACTCTCCGAACAATCGGCCGTGAGCGCATCGACAGGTGCGCCACCCTGGGACAGGCACGGACGATGACAGTACCACTAATGAGAACGAACTAGCCGCCTACGAGGCGGGGCGCGAAAGGAGTTGTCAAATGTCGAATCCAACCATCGCGGTAAAACGCTCGAACCACACTCCTGGCGTTGAAGGAGACCGACCCCAAAGAGAGTCTGGGCTTCCAGTGTCGGCAAGAAAATGGATCGCTGTATTTCTCTCGGTCGTAGGGGCTTTGGTGCTCGCGTACCTGCTCTCACCCGGACTGCGCACGGACGTAAATGGTCTCGTAGCCCTAGTGAGTAACGTTGGCGTGACGGGAATCACGAATTGGATCCTTTCATTTGGCACGTGGTCGCCGTTCGTCTATCTCTCCATCATGGTGGCGCAGGTGATCGTCAGCCCCATCCCCGCTGGTCCCGTGGCCCTGGCAGGCGCCCTCATCTTCGGCGTCTGGGAAGGTCTCGCACTTGCCTTGACCGGCTCCGTGATCGGCTCGGTGCTGATCTTCATCGTCGCGCGGCGATGGGGCGAACCGCTGGTCGTACGGCTCGTAGGCGAGAGGATTTATCGCAAGTACGTCGGCATCCTCGACGCCAAGGGATGGTGGCTCTTCGCGATACTGCTCTTCCCATTTATGCCGGATGATGCGGTGGTCGCTCTTGCGGGACTCTCTGCACTCTCTTTCAGGCGCTTCCTCGTGGTGATGGTCGTGGGAAGGATGCCGGGGAGCACGATGACGGCGTTTCTGGCCTCAGATTGGGTGACGAGCTCCACGGCGACCTGGATCTCAGTTGGGCTCGTCGTCGCCGTGATCCTGGCGCTCGGGTTCGTCTACAAAGAACGCTTGGAGTCATGGATGTTCCGGCGTACGGGCTTGTAGGCTTGCGACCGTGTAGGATGTCTACTTCGGGAAGGAGTTTCGATGGAACAGTCCAATAAACAGGTTTGGAGAGCATACGTCGGCGTCTCTTTACTGGTCGCGGTGCCGCTCGGAATTTACTTCGTCTATCCCATCCGCGTGATCGTGGTGGTCTCACTGATGACGCTGCTCTTCACTGTCATTCTCAGCGCCCCGGTTGACTACCTGGCCCGCCGGGGACTTGGTCGAGCTTGGGGGCTTTTGACGGTGGCGGTGGTGCTTTTCCTGCTGCTGCAACTAGCGCAAATCCCCGCGACCCCTCTGTTGGCCCAGGCCCAGCGGCTGACCGGTAACTTGCCGACGCTACTGACAGAGGTTCAGGGCTTCGTCGAGGGATTGCCTCTTGGTCTTGGAGGCGGTCTATCTTCACTCCTGGATCCAACCCGGCTTTCCGAAGTGTTGCAGAGTTCGGGCCTCTCTGTAAGTACGGTTCTCAGCTTCGGCACTTCCGCCGCCAGCCTGCTCTCATCCGGGATCGTGGTACTCCTCACGGGCCTCTTCGCCGTCCTCTACCCCGCGCCGCTGGTAAACGGTTTTATCGCCCTGTTCCCGGCGGTTCGGCGGCAGCGGGTCCGGGAGATCCTGGACGAGATGTACGAGACCGTACAGAGGTGGTTCCTGGGTCAACTCGCGGATATGGCGATCATGGGGGTGCTCTCGGCGATAACGCTCTGGACCATCGGTGTGCCGTACGCCCTGTTGCTAGGGCTCATCTCCGGTGTACTCGGCTTCATCCCTTACGTCGGCTTCGCCATCTCACTCATCCCCCCGGTGCTGCTAGCTCTGGCGAACAACCCATTAGACGCCGTGTGGGTAGTCGTTGCCTACATCCTGCTGCAGCAGGTCGAGCAGGGTTTGATCTACCCGTTCCTGATGAGGCGGGCGGTGTTTGTGCAACCGGCCCTCGTCGTCTTCGCCCTCTTCGTATCTAGCCTCCTCTTCGGGGTCGCCGGTCTCGTGCTCGCCACTCCCCTGGCCGCTATCTCGCAAGTCCTCGTTCGTCGCCTGTGGGTCGAGAGGATGGACCGCTCGGGCGTGGACCCAAACCCTCCGCCGAAGACCGATCAAGCACCCAAGAACAGACCCAGGCTATTGCGCATCGTCCTCGGTTTCCTCAAACGCTCCAACGACAGGAGTGCCCTCCGACGATAGGATAGTGTCCACGATCTCGCAACTCTACGATCACGCAGAGCGCTACCGGCGGGCCTTCATGCTGGATACCGCACGCGCTTGGGAAGAGCACGGCTGAGCACCAGGACATATTTGAGGTCTGCAAGGAAGGCTATAGCATCGCTGTCTCAAAGCGGCTGGCCCGCCACTATTCAGTAACGGCCTTGAGCCTCATAGCCATGATGGCGACCGAGTAAGAGCCTTTGGCCGTGAGAACCGCGCTGCGGATGGTCCTGCGCGCTTAGAGACGTAGATGAAACCCTACGGACGGCCTCCGAGTGTTGCCAACCGGAAAGACTGTACTACTCGGAGGTTTTCGCACGAGGATACACCCCGTACCAGCGGGTGGTGGGCGAGCAGGTCCCGCAGTGCCTCTTCATTGATGCGTCCCTCATTCAAGGCTGCGTAGAGACTGCCCCAGCCGGGGCGGTGGACTGGCGCCAGACTCAAATTCACGGGCGCACCCACAAAGTAGCCGGTAGAGAGCATGGCGTCGCAGAGCTCGAAGAGGGGGTCCCTTCGGTATTTGAGATGACTGTAGTAGTGCTCGCGGAGCCTCCGCAACCACTCGCCCCTCAGTTGAACGTCCACGCTCCTAAGTACCGGGAGTCTCAGATTGTGGCCTTCCGTCAAGCCCGTCGACGAACGCACGCACCAACCTGCGGAAGCTCTCGTCCTTATCCACGTCTATGCCGAATCCCTCGCTCTCCTCCAGCGTGGCGAAGCCGTGGGCTATGCTCCTCAAGCCTCTTGTCGCGTGGATAGCCTCCTCATCGCCGCCAATGCCGCAAGAGTCGAGAACGGCCAATACCGGCTCTAGCGCCTCCGCCTCGGCTGCTCCTAATTCCGGGTCGTTGGGAGCGTAGAGTCGGTAGGACCTGACCGTTGCCTCGTAGAGACCCGGCCTCTGTTTGACGAAGCGGCGGTAGGCTTCCGCGAGCGCAAAGAGCCCCTCCTCGCCCGACCTGCCGACAGCAGCGCGAGAGAGACTCCATCCCAGCTCTCGCATGCCCACGAGGGCCAACTCGCGCCTAAGATCCCCGACTCCGCCGACGTGGTTGTAGAGTGAGGGCTTGCGGACACCGAGGCGCTCGGCGAGTCGGGCCAGCGACAGCTCCCCACCCGCCCCTACTTCGTCGGCCAGGGCAGCGGCGGCCTCCACGACCACCGCCCTGTTCAGACCTGCTCTAGGAGACATACCCAAAGGCGGTGAAGCTGCCAGAGAGTTCTACGACAAGCTTCATACTCGCCCCAGGTGAGTATCCTTGAACCCACTCTCATACTTCAGCCCATATCCTATTGCTCGGTCCATACCGATGTGGGCAAACCAAATCAGGGAAACTGCGACAGCGAGCGGAACTCCTACCAATAGACCAAAGATACCCAAAGCTGCGGGTAGCGGATAGGAGTGGAAGGTATTGTAGACTGCCGCCCCGACCTTTGGCCCCGCCAGGTATCCCAGCATCGACGCATCGGGCGCCAACAACAGCAACGCGAACAGCCACCAACTCTCCCCATTCAACCAGTACAGCGTCACACTCGCGGCCAGCATCGCCACCGCCTCGGCCCTCAGCAACACCGCCGGGCGCGCTAAAAAGAATGCCCCCGAATCCCTCTCTGCCACCCGCGCCTCTCGCCGCTCTCGGTCCACAGTCGTCTCCATCATCGACTCCTCTCCGCGGGACCTCATCCCACTCGATTAACTAACACAAATAGTTATATACTAACAACATTAGTTATACAAGTGCTTGCAGCAGATTTTCTCGATGACGACTGTGACAACTAAGTAGCCTGCAGGCGTGACAAGGCAAGAACGGCCTCGTGCCGTCCAGAGGTTAAAGTGCAAGCTGAGCTTCTTTTTCAACTAATCAAGTGTCTTTGAGAAGCGTCGGTCAGTCGGCGCTCAAACCTTTCGTCGCACGGAGTCCGCCCAGCACGATCTCCACTACGGCCTTCTGAAAATCTTCGTCCAGAGGTTCTCCGGTGACTAGTACCCGTAGATAAAGCGGCCCAACAAGAGCTTCAAGCGCCAAGTGAGGATCGGTCCCCGCTGGCAACTCCTCCCGCTCTACAGCCCTCTCGAACACTTCGGCAACCCGGGCGAATCTCCCGGAGAAGTACTCGCGCCGCGCCGCCACCAGATCCTCGTTGCTGACCATGGAGACGGCCATCCGTGCCAGAGCCCCGCCCAGAGCCCCTTCGAGAAAAGCCGCCACCTCCTCAACCAGCCTGAGAAGGTCCTCCTCTAGCGATCCCGTATCCGGTACCGGCAACTCTTCGCCCGCCCGAGAGAGTAGCGCGTCCAGCAGCAGCGACCCTGCATCCCCCCACCTCCGGTAGATGGAGGTCTTGTGTACCCCAGCTCTCTCGGCAACTTCGGGAACCCCAAATCTCTCCGGTCCCCCTTCTACCAGGCATTCTCTCTGGCCGGCCTCAAAGGTCTCTATCTCCATATTCGTGGATGGGTCCAGATCCTCAGCGAGGTTCTCGATCCACTCCTCCTCACTCACCACGGCCAGTCGTTCGGCATTGCACCCTAACCTCAGCCCGCCAGGGAGCCGGCGAAGATCTGCCAAGCCAGCGCCGACTTCGCGGCGAGGCTCAAAACCAGGTAGGCGGTCTCACCGAAAGCATAGCTGCGCCAGGGACCGACCTGCCGGTACTGGAGCCACTGGTTGACGGCGAAGCTCATGAAGAAGGCGAACAGAGAGAAGAATATCCCGTAGACAAACGTCGGGACGGTCTCTGCGCCCACGAAGTTCACGGTGATTGCCACCCAGGGGGCCAAACCGACCAGGGTACCGAACCAGAACGGCATCATCGTGGTGGTGGTGCGGCCGGGCGGGTTCATCTTCTCCTGCAGCCACCCGAACAAGATCATCGCCACGTTGGCCCCGATTATCCCGATGATGGCGGCGATACCGGTGATGCCGGCGTAGAAGCTGACGAGCAGCACCATCAGCGTAGAGCTAAGAGAGTATTCGAGCCAGCGGAAGCGGTTGATCCCACCGCGCAGGTCCGTCTCGTAGCGGGTCCGGAACACGGTTGAGGTGAGCAAATGGTCGAGGGCGGCGAGTCCCAAAAACACGGCGATGGCGACCCCGACTCGCACGTCGAACAACGCCTCGGGAGCCGGCACGGCGGTGCCGGGCGGTCCGGCGGGAAAGGAGGAGGTGATGGTGATGGCGAAGTCACTGGCAAGTACGAGCACCACCACCGCCTGGACGGCGTGCAGGACCGTGAGGGCCAGGTTCCAGATCCGCAGCCTCCTCAATCGATCATCGGTGAGTCCGGTAGCTGTTGCGGTAGTTCCGGTTGTTGGGGTGTCGGTTGTGCTCATCGGGGGCTCCTTGTCAGGTTAGTGTGAGTAGCTATTGTGGGCGGCACGGCCTGGATCACGCTTGAACCCAGCGCCACGCCTCCTCGTACCGCGAGTCCTAGAAGTGCTTTATCTCGCCGCCGATCAGCGCGTTACCGAGCGACTCGGCCCATCCTGCGGCGTTGATGTCACTCACGATGGCGTAGCGCTCGATGTCGCTCGCGTATGGGGCGAGCTTCAGGTCCTCCAACATGGCGCCGGGCTCGACCCCTGGTATCTCCGGGATCCGAACGAGCAGCCGAACCTCGCCGTGCTCCGCGACCGCCGTCTTGAACTCCTCGGAGAGGGCCTCGAACTCCTTCTCTGTCACCTTCCCCTCCATCTCGTAGCCCAGCACGTTTCCCTTGCTTTGGTCCAATTTTGTCAACACAGTCGTCTCCTGTTCGTGTTTACTTACTCTACCGTGAACCTACGTGTAGATATCTCGCCGCTGGAAGATGGCGATCGCGGATCCCACCAGCACCAGCGTGACCGCCGTAAGCCCCGCGAAGTTTGTCCAGTCAATGCCGGCCTGGATGGCCGAGCCGTAGTAGTAAAAGGCCGAGAGCGGCTGGATGGTATCCAGGAACTCTACCGAGCTAGCCAACCCGTCAACGAAGTACATCACCACCAGTAAGGCCAGCGGCATCGCTATAGCCAAAAGACGCCGATGGAAGATCGCCGAGCACAGCATTGCGATCCCACCGAAAAAGAGGGCCAAAGGCCACAGGCTCAGGGAGCTGGCCGCCATCGACTCGAAAGAGAGGTCCACGCCCAAGATGAGCGCGGTGACCCAGGTGATGAGGCCCATGACCGCGACTATTCCAAATACCAGCGCCGCTGCTGAGAGAAAGCGGCTCCCCACGAGTTGCCAGCGAGAGAGAGGATTCCCCATGAGTATGTCTATGGCGCCTTCCTCTTCGGCTCCGGCGAGGGCCGAGGAAGCTACCAGTATCGCGAAGATAGAGAGCGCGAGCGGTGTCATGAAGCCGAGCATCTCTCCGTCTAGGAGACCCTCTACCGAGCTAAAGGCGCCTGGCCCGTAGCCGAAGAGGTCCAGCATCGCCTGGGGCATGCTGCTGTACAGTTGCTTGATCCCCGGATTGTTCTCGAAAGTGGGCCAAATCGCCACGAACAAAGCCCCCAGGGCTCCCAGAACCATTCCCCAGATAAGCATCCCGCGCGCCCGCAGTCTTATGTCTTGGCCGGCCAATGCGAGTAGCTTCGTGAGCGCGCCGGGGCTCTCCGCCCTACGGTAAGCGGTTCCTCGTTGTTTTTGTGCTTGTCCAACGCTCATTTGTCGTGCCTTTCCCAAAGTCTCTCGTTTACGTGTAGATGTCGCGCTTCTGGAAGGCGAGGGTCGCTGCGGCCGCCAGGATCAGGGCGGCCCCGGTCAGGCCGGCGAAGTTGGCCCAATCTATGCCGTCCGTTATGGGTGAGCCGTAGTAGTGGATCGCGGAGAAGTCCTTCAAGAACCCGAGGTCTTCTACCAACCCGCCCACGACGTTCAGGAAGTACATCCCGAAGAGCACGGCGCCCGAAATACCTATCGCGAGTATTCTGCGGTGGAAGATAGCCGAAGCCAGCATGGCGAGCCCACTGAAGAAGAGGGCAAAAGGCCACGCCCCGAAGACTCCCCCGGCAACCGTTCCTATCGGGAGTTTTATGTCGAAGAGCTGGGCCGAGCCCCACAGAAAGAGGCCGAAGATCGCCAGGATGCCCCCGAGCGAGACTGCCGTCGAGACGAAGTAGGCCGCAACGAGCTGCCAACGTGGCAGAGGGTTGCTTATCAGCACGTCTATAGTGCCGTTCTCCTCGGCTCCGGCGATGGCATTCGCGGCGACCAAAATGGCGAAGAATGGCAGGGCCAGCGGCACTATGAGGCCGAAGAGCTCGGCCTGGAGAAAGCCTGTAATGGTTCCCATGCTAGCGATGTCTTCGACCCCCGCAGCCTGCATGAAGCCCTTCGGCATCGAGTCGCCGAGCTTTTGGAGCGCTGGCCCGTCCGCTATGGCGGGGAAGATGGAGACCATCATCAAGCCGGAGAGCCCCAGCAGCACGCCCCAGATGGCGACGCTTCTGGCCTGGAGGCTCAGGACGTGTCTGAGCAACACCGCGAGGGTACGTCCGCCACCCAGCTTGTCCGCTACTCTCGGGGCTTCGTTTCTTCGTTGGGCCTGGGCGGTGCTCATCGCTACGCTCCCTTCCCAACGGTTTGCGCGCGCGTCCCTGCGATCGCCTCGCCGTCGGCCTTACTCCGGTCATCCTCCTTGTTGCTGTAGTAGGCCAGGAAGATTTCCTCCAGGCTCGGGCGCTCGTACATCATGTCCACCAACTCGTGGCGGGAGGCGAGCTTTATCATGTCGTCCAGGCTGCCGTGCAGGTCGAAGATGAGCCGCGCGCCGTCTCTGTCGAACCCGTCCACGCCTTCGAGGTTCTCGAAGCGCTCCGCCTCCTCGCCTCCGAGTGGATCGGCGAAGGTGAGGCTTACGTGCCGGAAGGATTTGTTTATCAGGTTGTCCGTGGTCTCCACGGCGGTTAGTTCGCCCTCGCGGATGATACCGACCCGGTCGCAGATCCGCTCGACCTCGTTCAGCGTGTGCGAGGAAAAGAAGACGGT
This sequence comes from Rubrobacteraceae bacterium, assembly GCA_965219175.1. GTDB lineage: Bacteria > Actinomycetota > Rubrobacteria > Rubrobacterales > Rubrobacteraceae > JBBPZK01. The sequence continues at coordinate 3,369,334 of CBDCNI010000001.1, read as the reverse complement.
CCTGCCTTCCTCTTTGACCTCGCTGATGATCTTCAGGAACTCTTCCTGCACCAGGGGATCAAGACCGCCGGTCGGCTCGTCGAGGATGAGGAGCGGCGGCTTGTGGAACATGGCCTGAACCAGCCCGATCTTCTGCTTGTTCCCACGGCTCAGACGCCGCATCGGACGCCCCATGTCCGCGTCGATACGCCCGACTATCTCATAAGCGTAGTCGAGGTTTTTTACTCCCCGAAGGCGGGCGAAGAATTTCAAGAGTTGATCCCCGGTCATCCTATCCTCCAGCGTGAACTCGCCCGGTAGGTTGCCGACCATCGACCGGATGGCGACACTATCTTTCTCGATGTCCATCCCGAAGACCTCGGCCCGCCCATCGGTAGGCTTCATGAAGCCCAGGAGCGTTCTAACGGTGGTCGTCTTGCCGGCGCCGTTCGGGCCGAGAAACCCGAAGACTTCTCCCTCGTTTACGGTAAGGTCCACGTTCCTTATGCCCCGGTCTCTACCGTAGGTCTTGGTCAGCCCGTTGGTTTCTATGACTGCGCCCATGAAGCCTCCTCTTTCTTGCTTTTCTCCCACCGATCCAAGACGGCAGGTAACTCTCTCTCCCAATAGGCGTAGAAGTCGCGCAACTCCTCCAGGTTTCGCCGGGCGTCGTCGCCGTCGGAATCCACGATCTCTAAACCTCTCTCGGCCATCCGGCGGAACCTGGAGAGGCTCTCCAACTCACGACGCATCAACTCGTCCCAGGCGTTCGGCTTCATCCGGAAGTAATCCCGCCGCTGCCCCGGCCTGGTGCGCCGCTGTATGAGACCCATCGCGACCAGCGCCCGCGTCGCCGAACTGATAGAACCCCGGCTCGCCCGAAGAGCCTCAGCCAACTCCTCTGCCGAAAGCTCCGGTTCCGTAGAGGTCAAAAGTGCCCCCAGAACCCGCCCCACCATCCGCGGCAGCCCAAACCCCTCGAAAAGAAGCCCGAAATCCTCCGCGTAACTCGCCCGCTCTTCGTCCATCAACTACCTCCAGGCACCGGAATTCTGTACTGATAGTCATAATAGCATATTTAATTGTTTCAGTCAATACTGAAACTTAAGGGTATATTTATCGGGTTTGTAGGGAGGCGCTACGAGTTTAGGAGAGGGCTTTCTTTCCTTCTCTGGTGCGGAGACGGGCGCGGAAGAAGTCGAGTAGGACTCGTAGGACGGCGAGTGTTGGGACGGCGAGGATCACACCGACGAGGCCGGCGAGGCTGCCTCCGGCGACGACGGCGAGGAGCACTACGATCGGGTGTACTTTGAGGGCCTGGCCCTGGATGCGGGGAGTCAGGAAGTTTCCTTCGAGTTGTTGGATGGCGATGTAGACGATGGCGGTCAGGATGGCGGTGGTTGGGGAGATAAAGAGGGCCAGGACGATGGCCGGGATGGCGCCGAGGAACGCGCCGAGGTAGGGGATGACGGCGGTGACCGAGACCCACGCGCCGAGCAGGATGGCGTATGGAACGCCGATGAGCCAGAGAGAGGTACCGGCCAGGACGCCTTGTATGACGACCACGAAAGCGAGCCCGCCGAGGTAGCTGGAAAGCGTGACGCCGAAAGCGTTCCACAGTTCCTTGCCGTCCCAGCGGTATTCGTGGGGGAACAGCCGCAGGTAGAACGCCTTGATCCTCTTGATGTCTATTAGCATGTAGATGGAGACGAAAAGCGCCCCGAAGAGGTTCACGCCGAAGCTCACGGTGGTTGAGACGAAGCCGGCGAGGCCGCTCAGGAAGTTCTGGGCCAGGGAGCGGGCACGGTCGGAGAGCCTGGAGAGCAGGTCGCTTATTACCTGCTCGGGTGAGGAGCCGGAGAGGAGGTTGCGATCCGCCAGTGGCTTTAGCAAGTCGCGCGCTACCCGGTCGGCGCTGCGGGCGATACTCGGGACGAGCTTCACGAAGTTGCTCAACTGGTCTATGAGCAGCGGTACGAGGAAGACGAAGCCCGCGACTATGAGCCCGACCAGCACCAGGTAAGTCACCAGGATCGCCAGCCAGCGGGGCATCAAGTGGGAGAGCGCCCGGACCGGGAAAGAGAGGATGAGGGCCAGTGCGAAACCTCCGAGGGCGATGTACAGCACGCTCGGGGCGAATATCACGAGGAGTATCAAGGCCGCGAAGATGCCGAGTACGATCAGGTTTCTAGTGAGTCCGGAGATCCAGATCGGGGTGGGACCGCGCCCGTTGCCGGTACGACCCCCACCCTCGTTCGTCTTACGCCGAACCTGCCTCTTGTGAACTCGACTCTTGGAACTCATCCCAACCGATCTGCTCGACGCTACATCCGTTCGTGCGCCCTATCTCTTAGGGAGCGAACTGATTATAAGCTATAAGATCCGTTCACTACTTAAACAGACGTACCGCCCGTGCGGAAATAGCTTCGATTCTCTGTTCCGCCGGCCCGGTCGGGAAGGAACTTCTTTGCTATGTTGTCCGGAAACGGATTGGAAAGGAGCCTGGAGTATGCACAGCGTGAACGAGCTTTTCGGCAGGGAGGTCGTCAACGAGTCGACCGGGGAGAAGCTGGCTAAAGTACAAAACGTAGTCTTCGATGAGGACTCCAACCGCATCGTGGCGCTTGCGGTCCCAGGGAATAGAGTCCTAGGCGGCTCCCGCGTCGTGCGCTGGAGCCGGATATCGAGCATTGGGGACGTTTTAGTCATGCGAGATGGTGAACCTGTTGGATTGGAAGAAGACCCGGAAGTAGCCGACCTTAGCAGACGGTCACACCAGATCACCGGCACGGAAATACTCACCGAAGAAGGAGAGAAGATCGGCGCCGTAGGCGACCTTTTCGTAGACGACCGGGGAGTTGTGATCGGCTACGAAGTCAAGCAAGGAGTCCTCGGGGAACGCCACTTCCTACCGACCGAGAAAGTGCGCTCGGCCGGTAGAGACGCCATTATCGCCGAAGACGCCGACCTTCCGCTCATGAAAGACGTCCGGCTCGATTAGCGATACGTTGCTTGGGCTTTTTATTGGGGTGGGTCGTCCGGTTTTCGCGCGAGGCGTCGGGTGGCCGCGAGCCCTAGTATGCCGAGAGAGGCGGCGAACCACAGCGTTACCAGCCGGGTGATGAGGGTGGCCGCCGCGGCCGGACCGCTTGCGAGACCGGCCGTGACCCGGAACATCCCGGTCAGGCTCGCCTCGGTGACTCCTATGCCGCCGGGCAGCATGGACACCAGGCCCACTATCGAGCTGACGGCGAAAATGAAGGCGACCTTCATAAACGGCGTGGCGGCGCCGACACCGTGTACGATCAGGTACACCGCCGATATTTCGAGGCTCCAGATCACGAACGCGAGCACGCTGCCAACCGCCAGGGAGACCGATGAGAGCAGGTGATTAGAAGCACCGTGAAAGTCCGCGACGCGGGGAGCCAGCGCCCTGGCCTTCGGGACACGCTCCAGTAGCTTCGCGAAGAATATGGAGAACCGTTTGGACCGGAGCATCAGTACCCCGATTGTCGTGATCCCCAGAAACACTACTGGTACGCCCGGCCCGAAGCCGAAGGCAAACGCTCCCAGAAGTCCCCACGCCGCCATGCCGAGGCCATCCGTTATCCGCTCGGACAAGACCGCCGGGGTCGTCTTGGCGATAGGGTCTCCCGATGCGTTGACGATGAGCACGCTTTTCAAGACCTCTCCGAACTTACCGGGAGAGATCGTCATCGAAAGACCGGCAACGAAGATCGCTACGCCTGTCCGGGGCTCCAGACGTATCCCGATCCGGCGCAAGAAATACGACCAGCGAATATACCTCAAAACATAAGAGGTCCCAACCAGGGCCAACGACGCCGGGATCAAGCGCCAATCGAACCGCGCCAACGCCTCCCGCAGATCCCCGATGCCCGATAAGATCGCCAACACCAGGTACACTCCAACACCCAGGGCGAGCGCCACCGTAAAGTTCCTCTTTAGGGATTCCATGCGACCCCCGGAGCCCTCATCCACGAGGGCCTCTCATCCGTCGGCTTTACCAACTCTTCAGGAACTCCTCTTGCTCCGCCGTTAGGGTGTCGACTTTCATCCCGACGGCCCCGAGCTTCGTGCGGGCCACCTCGTCGTCTATCTCTTTGGGGAGCCGGTGGACTCCAGGTACCATGCTCTTGTGGTTTCCGGCGAGGTAGTGGACGCAGAGCGCCTGGATAGCGAAAGAGAGGTCCATGATCTCTACCGGGTGTCCGTCTCCGGCCGAGAGGTTCACCACCATCCCGCGCCCGACCAAGTACAGTCGCCGACCGTCCGCCATTACGAACTCTTCCACGTTCCGGCGGACCTCGCGCACCTCATCTGCCGCTTCGGTTAAGGCTTCGACGTTTATCTCCACCTCCCACGCGCCGGCGTTTGCGAGGATCGCACCGTCTCTCATCCGACCGAAGTGGGCTTCCGTGAGGACGTTCCGTCCGCCGGTGGCGGTGACGAATATCTCCCCGATTTCCGCCGCTTCGAGCGCCGGCAGTACGTCGAAGCCGTCGGCGTAGGCTTCGAGTCCCTTGACCGGGTCTACTTCGCAGACCGTCACCCGCGCCCCGAGACCGGCGGCGTAGCGGGCTACTCCCTTGCCGCACCACCCGTATCCGAGGACGACCACTCGCTTGCCGCCCATCATTAGGTTGGTGCTCTGTAGGATCGCCGTGAGTACCGATTGTCCCGTGCCGTAGCGGTTGTCGAAGAGGTACTTCGAGCGGGCGTCATTGGCGGCGATGACCGGGACTTCCAGCTCACCCGTCGCCGCCATCGCTTTGAGCTTTGTCATGCCGCTCGTCGTCTGCTCCGAGGCCCCGCGGATGTTTGGGAGCAGGTCGTCGCGGCGTCCGGTGTGAAGGAGGCTTATGAGGCCCGCCCGGTCGTCGATTAAGATCTCCGGTTCCAGATCCAGAACCCGCCGGAATTCGAGCTCCGCCTCTTCCAGCGGGCTTCCGGAGGAGGCGTAGACGGTCACCCCTCTCTCGGCCAGCGCCGCCGCCACGTCGTCCTGGACGAAGAACGGCGCCGGGGCGGCAAGCGCTACGTCGGCCCCGGCCCCGGCCAGGACGGCGGCCAGGTATGCGGTCTTCGCCTCCAGAGGTAGCACCATCCCGATCTTCAGCCCCTCGATGCCGCCGTCGTCGAGGTAGCGATCCCGGACGGCGTTTAGGACCGGCGACCGGCCGGCGACCCAGTCCATCTTCTTTCGCCCCTCCGGCGCGAGGTTCGGGTCCTTTATGATTGATTCGCTCTTCATGCTCCCTCTCCGTTTACCGATCCGGCAGCGTTACGAACGCGCCTGTCTTCACTCCGCTCCCTCTTCGGGCCGGTAGCGGTAGATGTAGCCGTGGTCGTAGCTGAAATCCTCTTCTTCGAGCACTCTCGCCGTTTTGAGTAGGATGCGGAGGAGTGTCTCGGTAGAGAGAGCGAACAGGTCCCTCAACTCTTCTTCCGGCTCCGGTTCCGCGACCCCGGTTGCGTAGTTTACCGGAAAGCCGACGAGTCCATAGGGAATTTCCAACTCTCCGGCCAGCACGGCCTCCGGGCCGCAGGTCTGGCTCACCGCCGTCACCCCGGCCCCGCCGAGCCAGCGGATCTCCGACTTAGTCTCGAACCGCGGACCGTTGGAGTGACCGTAGACGCCGCCGGCGGTGACCTCTACCCCCAGGCTTTCGGCCGCCAGGGCGATCTTCCGCCGGAGACGCGGGGCGAACGGTTCCGAGGAGATGAGGTGGCCCCGTTCGGGGTCGCCGGGCTCGGTAAAGATGGTACACGGTGTACCGTCCGGGAGGAGGTTGGTCGGGAAAAATAGGTCGTCGAAGACGATGGGCCGGCCCAGAGGTAGCTCAGGGTCCACCATTCCTACCGCTGTCGTTCCCAAGATAGCCCGCGCCCCGAGTTGGTCGAGGGCGGTGAGGTTCGCCCGGTGGGGGACCGTGTGAGACAGGTGATAGTGGCCTTTCTGGTGACGGGCGATGCCGCCAACCGTCCACGGACCGACCTCGAAAACCGCTACCTTCGTCTCTCCGAAACGGGTCTTTACCAGGTGGTTCTCTTGCTCTCCGGGAAGCTCGTAGATCCCCGAGCCGGTGATGACGCCGATGTCTATCATGGACCTCCTTCCGGTCTCGAAACTCACGGGACGATTCTTTGGGGCCGCTGGGTCAATGATAGCGGCTTTCGTGCTTTCGTAAGAAGCTCAAACCTCGTAAGGATTGACAGAGGATGTACCACGTTAGGGATCTATCATCTGCAACACTCCGTCCGTGCGGCCCGCGACGAAGACGCGGCCGGTTGCCGGGTTTACGGTCACGCTGTTCGGCTGGCGGACGGTCGGGTAGCTGGCGACGGGGCGGGGAGCGCCGCCTCCCAGGTCGAATTCGATCAGGCGATTTTTGGCGGTGAGGGTTACCCACAGACGCTCGTGTTGCGTATCCACGGCGATGCCGTAGGGAGAACCGCCGGGTAGCGACACGCGGGCGACCTGTTCCAGGTCCGGGCGGGTCTGGTAGACGAGTACGGCGTCGCCGCGCGTATCGGTGACGTAGAAGCGGTCGTCAGGACCGACCGCCACGTGCGTAGGGCCCTTGCCGGCGTCTATGAAACCTTGAGAGTCGAGCGTATCCGCTTTGTAGACTCCCAGCGCCAGTCCCCGGACACCGACTATGCCGAGCAAACCGCTCTTCGTGACCGCCCCGCCTCCTGGATTAGCCGGGGTCTTTGTTTTATCGACCACTTTCCCGTTCTCTACCACCGAGGCGGTGCTTCGCGCCTCGCTTATGACGAAGATCCTACCGTTGGTGACGCTGGCGACGTTGTGTGGGTAGTTGTCCACCGGCGTTTTACCCAAGATCTTGCCTTCCGGCAAACCTACTTGCACGAGAGAGTTCGCGGTCTCGGCCGGTACGAGCACCGGACCGCCTGGAGCCAGGAGCCCGAGGTGCCGGGCCGAGCCCGAGAGCTTTACCTTTCGGACGACCTTCCCCGTCTTACCATCCACGAGCGCTAGTTTGTCCGGGTCGCGGAGGCCCATCGCGACGAGCCCGGTCTTCGGGTCCGCCACTATTCCCTCCGGCAAAGACCCGATGTCTACCACCTTGCCGGCGGGCTTCTTTTCGAGCGGTGGCGAGTCGGCTGGTTCGGGCGGGGAGCGCAGCTTCTCCGGGGGCGTGTACTTCTTCTCGGCGGTGCTCTTCACGGTGGCGTATTTGCTGGTGGACCCGGTGTTGGACTTGGCGGCGGTTCCATTACCAGTCTTACCGTTCGCCGAACCTTTATCCGGAGCGTTCTGCTGTCCGCCGCAGCCTGCTAGCAGGACGGTAAGGATCGCCGGGATCGCGAGTAGGATGAGCGCTCGCCGGAGGGGGCGCTTCGTCATGAGTCGTCCTTCCTGGTTCGTTCTAATGGGACGCTGTCCGGTTTTGGGCGTCGTAGCCGGGTGACGATCAGGGCGACCAGCACCGCGACGAGCGCCAGAGAGGTTAGCAGGGAGATCGCCAGCCCGAGCCGCAACGACTGGGATTCGTAGCGCAACTCGACGGTGTGTTTGCCGGACGGAACCGGCACCGCCCGCAGCAGTTGGTCGGCCCGGTAGAGTGGTACTGGTTTACCGTCGACGTATGCTTTCCAGGCCGGATAGTACACCTCGCTCAACACGAGTAGGCCCTTCGCCCCGGTGTTGGTCTTGACCTTGATGTCGTTAGCCCCGTAGTCCGTCACCGAGGATTTATCCGCCGAAGCGTTGTCTGGACGGACGAGGGAGGGTGGCTTTCTCTCCAGCAGCGCCGTCTCTCTGGGGTTTACGTCGCCGGAACCGAGCAACTGGAGTGCTTTATCCTGTTTCGTCTGCCGGGCGGAGTGGACGATCCAGGTTCGCGGTAGAGCGTCTTTGTTCTCCAACACCACGACCCTGCTGTTCCTGTAGACGATAGGGATACCACGCCCCAGCGCACCGAGGGCATTCACGCCGTTCGAGTCTATGTTCATTGGCACCGTGACGTAGCGGATGTTGAGTAGGTCGAGCAGCGGGGAGCCGAACCCCGAGGGCAGTATGTTGGCCCCGTGGTAGTTCTGCGGCTGTCTGTTCAGGGCTTCTATATATTTGTCGTAGCTGGCGAGTCGGACCGCGTTGTAGCCCTGGGTGCTCCCAAGTCCGAACGCGGTTGCCCGGTTCTCTGCCTCTAGCGCCCGGATACCCGGCTTCGTAAAGCGCGTGTAGAAACCTCCGGGGTTGTAGGCGAAGTACCGGTATCGTCCTTCGCCTTTGGAGCGCAGGAAAGTGGCGGCGCCCGTGGGCGTGTAGTAGGTGGAGAGGTCTTTTCTAACTATCTTGTCCTTGACGGACCCTTTCCCGTGGCTTTTCATGGCTGCGCGCCCGGCCGAGTGGAGGTCTACGAAAACTGCGACCACCAGCAGCGCCGCAGCCAGGCCGCGCCACACAACCGGACGGGGAGGGAACAGAGCGTAAGCCGCCACGACCATGAGGACGAAGGCCAGCACGAGTAGGGCGCCCGGCAGTATCGCCACGCCGTTCTTTAGCAAGAAGGGTAGGGGAGCTTCCCACATTCCCGCATCAGCTGGGACTTTGGGAGCTTTGATCGGCGGTACCAGCGTGCTCCTGGTTACTATGAAGATACCGGCGAGAATGGGTAACGCTATCAGGGACGGCTTTCTCCTCGCGTACTCGCCGAGGCCGGTAACCGTTGCGCCCGCGAGCAGGGCCGCGCCGAGGTAGAAGACCACCATCGCCCGTTCGGTATAGTGGGGTTGCAGGTTCTGGAAGCTGGGCAGCAGGTACAGCAGGGAGTGTAGCGGGGTGATCGCCTTGCCGGAGAGGGTGAGCGCCGCGAGGGTGAGCGCCGTGAAGTAGGGGACTCCGAATCGCCTGCGGGCGACCAGAGGCGCCACGAGCGCCAGCGCCAGGACCGCGGCCCCGATGTAGAAAAATCCGGGGGAGACGTACAACTGTTTCCAGTCACTCGCGTTCCATCCGCCGATAAAGTGGAAGCCTTTGCCCGTGGAGTCTTCCGGGTAGCCGCCGGACAAGTTCGAGAGCGAGTTGTACTCCAGCCGGGGCAGGACGCCCGCTGCGGCGAGACCGAAGCCGAAGACTAGCACCGCCGCGCCGTGCATAAAGAGTCCGGAGATCCTGCTCCAAACCCCCCGAATGTTGTCCGGCGGAAACAAGAGCGTCCGGTAAGCGACGTATCCGCCGAGGGCGAGCAGCGCGTAGTAAGAGCCTTGACCGAGCCAGGAAGCCAGGATCTGGCTGAGCGCAAGCCCCGACACACCCCACCACAGGCCCCGGTGCAGCCAACGCGGGCTCCGTATCGCCATCTCCGCGCCCAGGATCGTGATCGGCAGCCACGCGACGACGCCGACGAAGGCGAAGCAGCAAACGTTCCGCACGTAGATATAGCCTGCGTACTCGTAGGCGACCGCCGCCAGCGCCGCCCCCGCCACGTTCATCCGTAGCGCCCGCCCCAGGACGTATACGCCAAGACCAGCCAGGAGCGGATGGAAGAGCAAATAGGCTTTGGCGGCGGTCGCAAGAGGAAGGAGGGTAAAAAACACCATTGCCGGCAGGTAAGTCCAGCCGGACAGGGGATCGGCGGCGAAAGGTGTGCCAGAGAACTGGTACGGGTTCCACCCCGGCAACTCTCCGGAGCGGAGTGTCTCCCCGAGGAATGAGTACCAGGGATAGAATTGGGTGACGGCGTCCGTCCCGACGAGGGTCCTTGGGTTCAGGATGTTCCACTCGGCTACCAGCGTGAGAGTAACGAGCAGGACCACTGCGAGAAGATCCGCGTAACGCCCGGCGAACGAAGGGAGCCAGGGCTTGGGCCGAGGCTTGAGCCGCGAGGGCTTGGAGGATCGGGTCATGCGCCTCTTCAGCCAGGACCCTTCTCGCAGACGGCGTATTGGTACCATCTGTCTTTCCAGCACCGCTCGCGTTTCCAGGGTCGGGACCGGATCAGGTCCCCGAACTCTTCGGTGTCGAGTACGGTAGTCTTCTCAAGCTCCCAGTATTCCCGATAAGGCTTGCCACTGAAGGCCGACAGGGCCGCAAGCAACCACATGGCCCGCAGCGGCACCGAAGCCCGCAACGCCGAGCGCGGCTCGGCTATGAAACATCGTCCGCCGGGCTTGAGGACCCTGTGAATCTCGGAGATAGCCCTCTTTCTCTCAGAGAGTATGAAAAACAGGCGTGAGACGACCACCGCATCAGCGGAGTCGGAGGGCCTCTGGAGGGAGCTTGCGTCTCCCTGCTCGAAGTGACAGTTGTACAGTCGCGCTTCGCGACCCGCTCGGCGACGCGCGGCCACCCGCGCCCGTTGCAACTGTCTCTCGGAACGGTCCACGCCGGTGACTTGCAGGCGTGGGAAGCGGGCGGCCACCTGCCGGGCGTAGAAGCCGGGGCCACAGCCGAGTTCGAGCAGTGTTTCGCCGGCCGACGGGGCGCCCGCGGGCCAGAGGGCGGCGATGATCTTATCCGTGTCGTCGCGGAACAAGTGATCCCGGCAGATGGCGTAGAGCCAGGGGAAGCGCTCGTAGAGGCTCTCTAGCTCGTTGCCGGGGGACGGCCCCGGCGAACCGCCCGAACCGCCCGAAGCGCCGTTTTTGCCTAGTATCTCGGCCATCAGGGGACCTAGAAGCTCTCTGCGGCGACTTTATGGACTATTTGCTTTTGGCGCAAGATCTCCTCAGCCTCCGCGAAGTAGTCGTGTACGTCTCCCTGGGATCCTATCCACTCCAGGTACCGTCTGACGCCTTCGGCGAGGTCTACTTCGGGTTCGTAACCGGCTTCGACGGCGCGGGAGATGTCCGAGGTCAGGTGGCGCATCTCGCCGGGTCGGAACTCGCCCCGCGCCACCGGCTCTATCTGCACGTCGAGTGCTTCCGAGACCATGTTCGCAACTTCACGGATGGTCGTGGCCCGTCCGCTGCCGATGTTGACCGGCAAGCCGTCGAGCGCGTCGCCCTCGGCGGCGAGTAGGTTCGCCCGCGCCACGTCCCCGACGTAGCCGAAGTCGCGTGTCTGCTCCCCGTCCTCGTAGAGTATGGGCGGCTGGCCGTTGAGGAGGCGGGTGCAGAAGATGGCGATCACACCCGTGTACGGGTTGAAGACGGACTGGCGCGGCCCGTAGGTGCAAGAGTAGCGCAGAGCAACGGTTGGTACCCCAGTCTGCCGCCCCCAGGCTAGGACCATACGCTCCTGGTCGGACTTCGTTATGGCGTAGGCCGTCTCGCCGCCCATCGGGGCCTCCTCCGGCGTTGCAACGGACTCTGAGACGGCGCCGCAAATCGGACACCGGACGTCGTAGTCACCGGCGGCGAGCCGTCCGGCTGGTCGGGTGTCGGGGAAGACGAGGCCGTGTTCGGGGCAGTCGGCGGCTCCCTCGCGGTAGACGGCTTGGGAGGAAGCGACGACTACTTTCTTCACGGGCAGGTTTTCGTCCCGGATCGTCTCGAGCATCTGGGCGGTGCCGAAGCTGTTGACGTGGAAGTATTTGCCCATCTCCGGCATGTATCCGCCGTAGGCTGCCTCGTGAAAGACTACGTCCACGTCTTCGAGCGCGGTCTTCACGGCTTCCCGGTCGCGGATATCGGCCTCGACGAACTCGGCCTCCGACGATACCCAGGGCGGTTTGCCGTTACGGTGGGTCTGGGGTTCGAGGTTGTCGAGGATGCGGACCTTGTAGCCCTCCTTCAGGAGCAAGTCCGAGAGGTGCGAGCCGATCAAACCCGCACCGCCCGTCACCAGGGCGCGCCGTCCGTTTTTGGTTACATCTCTAGCCATCTTGCGCTACCTCCACAAACACTTTCAGGAAGCTCCTCCGGTACACTCTGATCTCTCCTTGGTAGGTCGCGCTACTGTCTGTTCTATACGATACTCCGGTTGGTCTGGATGCTCCAACAGGCCGAGTATTTCGAGCGCGTCGCGCGTCGCCGGGAGGTCGGGACGCATCTTTACGGCCCAGTGGAGGTGGCGGAGGTCTTCCGCTTCGTCGATGTCGAAGGTGGCCGCCGTCCATCCCACGGAGAGGCCGGCGCTGCCCGCTCTCGCTACTATCTCGTCCAGGACTGTTCCGGTGCTCATCGCGACGTCGCGGAGTATGTTGGAGTTGCCGGGTTTGGTTCGCAGCCCGATCAGGTAGTACCCGCCGTCGTGGACCGGGCCGAGAACGAGGTCGTGATGGTCCAGCTTGCGGAAGGCTTCGCCGACGGTTTCGGCTTCGAGTTGGGGAGAGTCGGAGGCGACCAGGACGACTCGCTCCTCACCACGGTCGGCCGCCCCAGCGAAGAGCCGCCTCTGCCGTTCGCCCCAGTCACCTGCACCCTGCGAGAGGACGCGTGGCGCGCGCTCGTTTCGGACGACGAGCGGAGCTATCTCCGGCCACGAGTCGTGCGGGGTCACGTACCAGCCCGCCGCGAACGGCGAGTTCTCGAAGCGTGCCGAGAGGTCCCGGAGAAAGGCCCGATAGAGTTCGACGGCGGCCTCGTCTCCGATGGCTCGCCCAAGACGGGTCTTTACCTCGCCCGGACGGGGCGCCTTTGCGGCGATGTAGAGCGTGTCTTTCAAGTCCGTGCCGGCTCGTCTTTGCGGTCTTTATCCGGCGGGGTCCATCTGGAGTAGCGGAGCGTGGTACCAATTATCGCCCACCCGGCTTTCAAGCTCCCTTTTAGGGTGCCGCCAACTTTCGAGACCCCGATCCTGCGGTGGTAGCGTACCGGAACCTCTTGGTAACGATATCCTGCACGGAGAGACTTGACCATCATCTCCACGGACCATCCGTAGGACATCTCGCGCATCTCCAGGGCCAGTAGATCTCCGCGACGTATAGCCCGGAAAGGCCCGAGGTCGGTCACCTTCGCCCCGTATATGATGCGCATGAGAACTGTGGCGAGTCTGTTGCCGAAGACTTGTTGAAGCGTCATGGAGCCTCGCGCCCGCGAGCCCGATTCCGCCGTGCGAGACCCAACCACGATGTCGGCTTCGTCGCGCAAGAGTGGTTCCAGAACCCGTGGAAGATCGGTCGGGTCGTCGGCGGCGTCACCGTCGAGCAAGACGATCACGCCTCCCTCTCCCGCGGCGAGGACGCCCGCTTTGCAAGCGTATCCGTAGCCGCGCCGCTTCTCGGTCACCACGCTCGCCCCGGCCTTTCGCGCTATCTCTCCGGTGCCGTCGGTCGAGCCATTGTCCACGACGATTATCCGCTCCAGGGAGACGAGCCCCTGGTCGAGGAGGCTTCGTACTACCCCTTCGATGGAGGGCGCCTCGTCCAGGGCGGGTATCACTATGGTGATCCGGGCGTCGGGACGCGCGGAACTCTGCTCGCCGTAGGCCGGAAAGTCCGTTCTCTTATTCACTGATTGGCAGTGCGCCTCGTTCGAAGCGACTCATGTACTGTTTCCTTTCGGGCGCATTGCCGTACATAATACGGACCAGTTCACGCCCATGATCTTACTATGATGAGGATTCTTGATCTACTCCCGAGGCGACCTGTCTCCGGATCAGGAACGGCGGAATAGTCTTATCCAGGCTGGAAAGAAGGTGCAGACGAAAGCCAAGACGAGCATTACGACGAGCGTCCGGGGATTGCGCCGGTACGAAAAGAGGCTCCAGGAAAGAAGGATCCAAACGAGCATATTGGCCGAGGCTACAGCGTAAACCCAGTTAGAGAACTTATGCTGGTCCCCGAAAAAGCTCATCTCTTCGATCTCGGGATACCGGGTACTCTTGTCCATGCGCGAGCGTAGCAAGACGACCGGCAGAACGTTCGCCGAGAGCACACCACCCGCCCACGCCGGCAGCGCCAGGGGGCTTTCGTAGCGCCCGCGGAGCAGGTAAGTAAGAGAGATCGTCATCAACACGTTGCCGGTCGCGCCGAAGTAAATGGGCAAAGGAAAGCGTCCCATGTCCTTCAGGTCATCCATCTCGTTCAGGCGTTTGGATCTTCCGTAAGACATAATCGCAGATTATACGCTGTATGGCCGGAGGTTTTCGGAGAAACTTTTCTACATCACGGAGGTCCGGATGTTGTCGTTACGAATTGATTTCTCGGACGCCTGGTTCCCCGATCGCTTCTTGTAGTGCTCTTACAACTCCTGGGTCAAATTGGGTTCCCGAGTTACGTATTATCTCGTGGAGGGCTTCTCTCTCGGAGCGTCCGCGCCGGTAAGGTCGGTCTCGGGTGATCGTCTCCAGGGCGTCGGCCACACTGATTATGCGGGCTACGAGAGGTATGTGTTCGCCCCGCAAGCCATCCGGATAGCCCTCTCCGTCGAACCTCTCGTGGTGGTGCTTCACGGCGGGGAGTATGTGAGACAACTCCGGGATGGAACTCAATATCCGGGCGCCCAATAGAGGGTGTAGTTTCATGGACGCGTATTCTTTAGGGCTCAAAGAAGCCGGCTTGTGTAGGATACTGTCGGCGATGCCGATCTTGCCGATATCGTGCAACAACGCGCCGGGGACGAGGAGGTCGACCTGATCTTTAGAGATCGACATCCTGGAGCCGATGAGAGAGGCCAGATGAGAGACAGCCCACGAGTGCTCACCGAGTTCCGGGTCTCGGACTCCGATGGTCTCCGCGAGAGCTCGAACCTCTCGTGATATCGAGCTTTCCCGGCCTCCGGCGCTCGCTGGAGATTCGGCCACCCTGGTGGGATCCACTTTTGCTCTCTCTAACGCTTCCAGCGCCGAATCCAGCAACTGAGAGGGACCCCGATGCTCCTCTCCCGTCGTAGTGAATCCTACGGCGGCGGTCGAGTGTTCTGGACCGCCGGTAACCTGGTCGACTACTTGTAGAGTCCCACGCGCGGTCGCGGAGACCTTCCTTTTGCCGGCGATCCCTGAGAGTGCGACGAAAGTATTTTCTGCATAGTAGAAGACGTACTGGTGAGTCTCTCGTAGTTTCTGGGCCGCCTGCCGCAGCAACTCTTCTGTCTCACGACCGCTGGCCTGATTATGGCTTGGAGAGAGGCCTGGATCCACCGCGAAAATAGCGAGGGGCTTGGAGTACGAGAGCTCTCGCCTCAAAACATGGTAAAGAGAATCTCTGTTTGGTACCCTCGATACAGGGTCGCAGCCACCGGGGGCCTCATCCGCCCGTTCCAGAATTGGAGCCACCTGGCTGGCGAGCAGTCCGAGGGCACGCTCATCTTCGGCGCTGAAACTTGCACCTCCTACAATTACGGCTCCTATACTCCCGGAGCCCTCAACGTCTAGGGGCAAGGCCACGAGTTTCTCCATACCGTGGACGGGTTCGTCGCCACGCGCGATTTCTCCTGTCCTGCAACTCCACAGCAGCAGCCTCTGTATCTCCGGGTGCCACCAACTAGGGTAGGCTTCCCCGTCTTTATCCGCTGAAGTCTGGTGAAAATGACCATCCAACGTAGCAACGTGCGCGTAAGGCGCTCCGAGAGATCTACGCGCCGCCTGGGCCGTCCATCGCATCACGCCTTCCGGGCTCAAGGTCTCCAGCAGCGGGCCGACGTCCATGAACAGAGCTTCGGCCTGTTCGGCGTATCGCTGCTCCCGTGTAAGGGTCGAGAGAGCGTGCTGACCATTGTCTCCGGCGCCACGCAGCCTGGTCCCCAACACTGCGGCTATAGCGCAAGAGAGAGCGAGCAACCCAGCCTCGAAGCCGGCTACCGGAGACAACGACGTTCCGAAAACCTCAGCGGAGATCACGACAGCAGACAGGTATCCTCCGATGAGAATCACGCTCCCGGCTATATTCCGCGCAATATCCTGGGTTCTGGAGATCCCGAACGCAGCCAGCAGGTACAGCGCGAAAAACGAAGAGGTCTCTCCTCCCGTAGATACCAGCAGGAAGCTGATCGCCAGTGAATCCAAGAGGATCACCGTAAGGCTCTTCTCAAGGATATCGCGTAGCAGTCCTACGATTAGTAGGAAACCGAAAACCAGCGCCAAACCTACCGCCAGGTAGCCGCCTATCGGCCAGGTTTGGCCGCCGGCGCTGACTAGCAGAAAGGCCGCCGCTGTTGCCAGAAAGACATGCAGTAAGCCGATACTGAATGCTACGGATTCTCTGCTCATCGGAAGCGCGCCTCACACCGAACAACCCGCGTGGTTCGTCTCTTCAATAAAACAGGCACAACTCTAAGGGTACGTTTTCGAGTAGGAGTTGGAGACATGTTATCCTCGCGGAGGCTGGCTTTGATGCTGTGGAAGTTCTTCGGGAGCTGTTCCATCCGCGCTAGTCAACTTTAGCGTCTGGTCGAAAGCCTCACCAAGAGTGCCGCTGACCTCTTCAGGAGCCGGGAAGACAAAGCGACTATCGTCAGCCATACGGTAACCTTCGGTCTCGGTATCCAATATCCGTAAGAAAGCTCGTACCACCATACCATCAAACTTGGTGTCTATACAAGCGCTAATTTCCCGCCGGGCGTTCTCCGGGCTTATACCGGGACGTCTAGGTTGGTCCAGGACCATAGCCGCATACGCCTGCGCCAGTCCGAGTATCTTGGCTTCTAGAGGGATCCAACGTCCGCGAAGCTTGTCGGGGTATCCTCTTCCATCAGGACGCTCGTGGTGCCACCGAACCCAGCTCGCCATCTCCCTGAACTCCGGGACGGCGCCGAGCGCCTCCTGGCCGCGAATCGGATGTTCGGCTATTTGGCTCTTTGCGATTGAGTTCAACCGGCCGGTAGCCGTTAGAAGCTCGTCCGGCAGGCCGAACATCCCGACGTTGTGTACCAGGGCCGCCATCCGCAACCATCTCACCCGTGCCTCGTCGATCTTCATCTCACGCCCCAGGTCTGTCGCGTACGTTGCGGTGGCCGCCGCGTGCCGGTCGGTGTAGCCGTCTCTGTTGCCCAACTCGCGGATGATCATCATCCCGAAGCCTGTATTCGAAGTCGTGAGTGACTCTTCGAGAGAACCGACTTGTTCTTTTAGTTCCTGAATTTCATGTACCTGTTCTCGCGAGCGGTAGACCAATACCTGGCTTCCGATGGAACCCCCAACGACCACAACAGCAGCTATCGGCCCGTACACCAGCAATGCTGATACCCCGAGCCCGGCTGTCAGGATTGAGACGAGATCCGAGAGTAGGTAAGGCTCGGTGAGCTCGCTCCAAGTTTTGCGGAACGACTGATCGTACTTGATCTTGAGCAACCCACTGCTGACCATCTTATTAGCCCCGAGCAAAGTAACACCGCTGATGATCGTACCGTACAGGGCAAGAACAATAGGCTCCGAACTACCAGCAACCAAAGGCTCGGATACGAAGGAAAAGCCTATGCCCGCGAGGTAGGTGACGGTAACGGTGTGCCCCATTTCGTAAGCCGCTCGTAACCACTCCTTCCTACCTACGAAAAGGGCGGACGGCAGAGCCGCAAGAGTCGCCCAGAAAGGACCAAGCGCCACAATTGCGGCTATCAACGCGACATCCCAAGCCCCGATAGCATGATGCTGGGTGACGCGTACGGGAAATGCGTCACCCAGCAGGATAAGAGCAGAAAAGAATGCTGCTCCCAAGACAAGGCGTGGTTCAAGGGATATTCCATACCAGTAGGACCAAGTAACGGCGAGCGCGATAGCGAAAGCCATCAGTACCCCTATGTAGGTCTTTAAGTTTCTATCTCTGAGTTGAACCTCGTCCAAAACTTTTCCAAGCCAGTACAGAGCCTACATATACCGTCCGCAACCGCCGTGTATTGTTGCAGAAGATCCAACTATTGTACAGTGCTCCAAAATGCTGATTACCAGGTACGTCCGCCGCCTTCAATCATCGTTCCACCTCCTCCGCGAGTTGTGAGGAATTTCCAGCTCGAACTACCAGGTACGTCCGCCGCCCTCGATCATGATTTCACCCCCCTCCTGTAGATATCGTGTACGCAATGCTACTTTGTTTTTATACGTTTGCAAAAGAAAAACTACTGTTCTGGAGACTTAATTCTCTCTTCGAGGCTTCGCAACGGAACAGCTATCAGGATCAGTATCAAGATTCCCGCTGCGGCGGTCGCCAATCCGGAGAGCAGATAGGTCGAGCGCGGACCTACTGCGTCCACGATCAGACCGCCAACAGGATAGGCAATGGCTTCTCCCACGCTGTAGGTTAGGAACCTGACGGAGAACACGCGACCCAGGAATGCGTCCGGTACCCGTTTTTGAAGAATGGTGTCGGTCGCGACGTTGTCTATGCCGTTCGAGACACCGGCAACGGTGAGGGCCGCCAACGCGAGGATGAAAGTCGGGGAGAGGCTGGTGACGACCAGGGCAAGGGCGGCGACGAAGATGCCCGCGAAGTAGAAGTGCAGCAAGTTCAGCCGATCTCCTAGAGCTGCGATCAGGGCGGTACCGAGGATCATACCCACGCCCCAGAGGCTCACGAGTAGGCCGTACCCGGCGTTCCCGGCTCCGAATGTCTGCTTGGCGAGGAATATTTCTGCTGGTACCGTCAGGTTGATCGTCAGGATGGTGAGCAAGGCCCCGACTACGATGCCCAGAGGGACGCGTGCGCCTGCCAGGTAACCAAATCCGGCGCGCAACTCACGGACGAAACCGCCTCCTTCTTCTTCCACATCGGGGCGTGGAAGCGATATCTGTGAAAGGAGTAGGGCAGAGACCAGGTAGGTCGCGGCATCGAGCAGAAAGGCGACATTTAGATCAAAGCTCGCCACGAGTCCGCCGAGAGCCGAGCCTACCATCACGGAGACGCTGAAAGTGCCGCTGATCAGGGCGTTTGCCCGTGTGAGGTCCCCGCTTCCGACCACGCTCGGAAAAGCAGCCCGGATGGTCGGGTTGAAGAAGGTGCGCGCGACGCCCATCAGGAAGACAAGGGCGTAGATCACGGCGAGGTCACGGGTGAAGATCACGGCTACTATCAGGCCTGCACGCATGAGGTCCGTGCCCACCAGGATGAGTCGCCGATCGAAGCGATCCGCCAGCACTCCAATCAGCGGGCTAGCCAACGTCGGCACGAGACGGGCGACCAGCAACCCTCCCACGCTCGAAGCGTGACCTGTGATATGGACGATCAGGATCACCAGGGCGACCATGGAGACCGCATCGCCCACAAAAGAGATCCCCTGTCCCGTCCAGAGTTTGAGGAAGCGCGGGTTTTTGAAAAGAGGCTCGCCGACTCTATCCATTAATACTCCACTCCAACGTTGCTCTCCACCCGCAATGATACGCTAACGTCATGGAGAAAAGGAGCCCTGTGAGCCTTTAGAAACTTAACACTCGGGTGCTGTAGGTCCGCTAGGTGCTGCTGGTATCGGGACCGAGTTGTCCTAGAGCTTCCGCCGCTTTGAGCGCCAGCCAGAATTCGGCTACGTCTTCTGTTTGGTCGAGATGACGGCCGGTGAGTTCCTCGACGCGGCGCATCCTGTAGACCAGGGTCTGCTTGTGTACGTGCAGGCTCGCCGCCGCCTTTTGCCAGGAGCGATTGTGCGAAAGGAAGGACCTCAAGGAGGCAACCAATCTCGAGCCGTGATTGGCGTCGTAGGAAAGAACAGGACCTAGCACGTGCTCGACCACGCGGCGCGATTCGCCGAGTCCGTGCGGCAGGAAAGGTGAGAGGCTTGCGCTCTCATAGTAGACCAGCGGTTCGTCGTCCGCCTCCGCGCTCTGAAGCGCCCACTGCGCCTCCCTGTAAGCCTCCGGGACGCGCGAGGTGTTGACGAGTGGATCGCTCAAGCCTACGCGGGAAGTCTCGTTGATCTCCTCCCGGAGCGCCTGGATATAGTCTGGCCTCGCGGGTAGCAGTGCCGTGAGTATCGGCGCGCGACGTAGAAGAATATGCGGCACGCCGTCGTCCTCCAGGCGCAGGTGGAGGCTGGAGTGTTCTTCCGCGCCCCCGCTATCAGAGCAGGAGGCGAGCAGGCGTGGTTCATCGGCCAGGTTCCACTCCGATAGTAGATGCGAGGCTGATTCCGCGCCGATGCGTTCGTCTACGAGCCCCGCGAGTACCTCGGCGCCCAGGCGTCTCTTCCGCTCGTAGTCGGCCGTCAGTTTCTCGACCTCTAACGCCGCAACCGTCGCGACGTGTCGCAAAACGGTTGCGTCCGGGGGTTCCTCCGTTCTGGTTACCGCGACGAGGGCCGCCGGACGGGAGGCGGGAACGAACAAGGCAATGACGGAACCTCGCCCGGATCTGAGCCGCAGCAGCGCCGGCATCGGCTGGGATCTACTCGACATCTCTTTCACCAGCGCTTCGGCAATCTCCTCCGGAACCCCTCTCCCGTTGCGGATCAGGGAACGACCACGATCCGGGTCCACAACGTAGAGATCACAACCAACCAACTCACCGAGCCGGGTCATGGTCTCCGATCCGGAAGCCCCGCCCACGGTGAGCCGCGCGGTATCGTAGACGCTTACGGCCCGCAACAGCCGCGCATGCTCCGCGCTCCGGTTCGCCTCGGCTACCGCGCGTGAGATGGCGGTGAACGGCACGTCGTAAGCGGTCAGCAGAATCGGAAAAGATAGACGGTTCGCCACGGCTGCCATCTCGGGTGTCAGTTCCGGAGCGTACATCTTCTCCGCGACCAGCAGGCCGCTTAGTCTCGCCTCCGCCAATCGCTCGACATAGGTCTCCTGAGCTCCGGAACCCTCGGGAATGGTGTATCCGACCGTCATCAAAAGCTCCCCGGCGGCTAGATATTCCGTGGGGTCCGGCAACTCGGAGACGTGCGCCCAACTTACCCGATGGTCCAGGCCAGCCTCTCCGGCGAAGACTTGAGTCCTCAGATCCGGGATGCGTACGAGCTCTCCAACCGTTATAGCCATAAGGTTTTGTATCATAGTATGAAGCTTTTATGCAAATTTATACATATGTCGTATTGTGGTTCGTCGGCGTGGTAGGGAAAATCGAGGTCATGAGGCGGGTCGTTAGGGCGAGCCGGTGGTGGAGTGGGAGTTCGTTGTCGTGCGCGGGCCGACCAAGACGGAAGGGATGTCGGGAGACACCTCGTTGCCCGCCGGGAATATGAAAGAGAGCATAGCCGCTCTTTGATTTGAGAGGAGAATCGCTTGACCCACTACGAGCCAGCAAACTCATTCGAGACGCCGCGCTTCTCGGGCGTCAGGACTTTCATGCGCTTGCCAAACAATCAGGACCTACAGAACGCCGACGTGGCAGTCGTCGGCGCGCCCTTCGACACCGGCGCCTCGTTCCGGGCCGGGGCCCGCTTCGGGCCGGAGGGGATAAGGAGCGTTTCGCACTTGCTCCGTCCGTACAATCCTTCTCTCGGGGTCGGCATCTTCGATCATCTCTCCGTCATAGATTACGGGGATCTTCCCGTGGTACCCGGTTTTATCGAGGAGAGCTACGAGAAGATCTCCACTGGCCTGGAGGAGATACACTGGGCCGGGGTCGTCCCGATCGTACTCGGCGGCGACCATTCCATAGCGCTGCCGGAGCTTCGGGCCGCCGCTGCCGCGCACGGGCCGGTCGCGCTCGTTCAGTTCGACTCCCACGCCGATACCTGGGACGCGTACTTCGGCAAGAAGTACAACCACGGTACGCCTTTCAGAAGGGCGGTGGAGGAAGGGTTGCTCGACCCGGAAC
This sequence comes from Rubrobacteraceae bacterium, assembly GCA_965219175.1. Classification (GTDB taxonomy): domain Bacteria; phylum Actinomycetota; class Rubrobacteria; order Rubrobacterales; family Rubrobacteraceae; genus JBBPZK01. Next base: position 3,347,798 of record CBDCNI010000001.1, on the reverse strand, counting down.
ACTCCATTCAGGTGGGAATGCGCGGCTCGCTCTACGACGCCGGGGACCTGGAGGCTTCGAGGGAGCTCGGGTTCGAGTTGTTGACCACCGACGAGGTGCGTCGGATCGGTATAGACAAAACCATGGATCGCATTCGTGAGAGGGTCGGGAGTGCGAAGCTCTACGTCTCCTTCGACGTGGACTTCGTGGACCCAGCGTACGCGCCCGGCACCGGAACGCCGGAGGTAGGAGGCTTCACGAGCCGGGAGGCGCAAGAGTTTGTTAGAGGTCTTGCGGGTCTGAACCTCGTCGGTTGCGACGTGGTGGAGGTCTATCCATCCTATGACCCGGCCCAGATCACGGCGCTATTGGCCGCGAACGTGGCCCACGAGTTGTTGAGTCTCATAGCCGGCAGAAAAAGCGCTGTTAGTCCAGAGAAAGCTGGGACCGAAGAGACGTCGTAGAGGACTCGGGCAAAAGAAAGGACCGGTATGGAAGAGCAGGGTACGGTAGAGAACAGGACCGAGACGGATCTCGGGCAGTTCGGGTACGACCAGACGCTCAAGCGGGGCTTTAACCTCTGGTCGGTGTTCGCGCTGTCCTTCGCGTTCATCTCGCCGATAGTGGCGCTCTACGGGATCTTCGCGCTTTCTTTCACAGCGGGTGGCCCGGCTTTCTGGTGGGGGTTTTTGGTGGTGCTCGCCGGTCAGATGCTGGTCGCGCTCGTCTTCGCGGAGCTCGCCTCGGTCTGGCCGCTGGCTGGTGGCGTCTACCAGTGGTCGCGGCAGATCATGGGTAACGGTTTCGGATGGTTCGCCGGGTGGGCGTACATGTGGACGCTCGTGATCGCGATGTCCGCCGTAGCCTACGGCGCCGCGGTCTTCCTCGCCGCCATCTTCGGCGTAAAGGACCCGAGTCCCTTTACCCTCGTTCTGTTCGCGCTCGGCGTCCTGGTCGTCGGGACGGTCGCAAACACTGTGGGGCGCGGGGTCCTCAAGGTAATGGTCTATTTGAGCATAACGGCCGAGATCGTCGGGAGCATAGTCATCGGAACCGTGCTCCTCCTCTTCTACCGGCAGAACTCGCTCTCGGTGATCTTCGACGGGGCCGGTACCGCCCACGGAGGCTCCTATCTCTTCGGTCCTTTCCTCGCGTCCCTGGCGTTCATCGGTTGGGCTTTCGTGGGGTTCGAGAGTGCCGGTTCCATGGCCGAGGAAGTCGAGGAGCCGAACCGCGACGTGCCAAAGGCCGTCCTTCTCTCGCTCATCTGTGTCGCCCTGATCGTCATGTACGCTGGATTGGCCTTGATCCTGGCGATCCCGGACATCGGGAACGTGGTAGCGGGCAAGGTGGGGGATCCGATCACCGACACGCTCGCCGCCAGGCTCGGGGCCGGGATCTCCAAACCCCTGTTCGGTGTGATAGTCGTGGGTTTCTTCGCGAGCTTCATGGCCCTCCAGGCTTCCGTCTCGCGGGTGATCTTCTCCTTCGCCCGCGACCGGGCGCTGCCCGCCTCGGGGTTTTTGGGACGCCTCGCCACGGAGGATCGTCTTCCGATAAACGCGATCCTGCTGACCGCCGTCATAACCGCGGCGCTCTTCCTGCTCGCAAACTCGAACATTTACGGCACGCTCGTCAGCTTCACTACCGGCGGCTTCTACATAGCCTTCTTCTTCCCGGCCCTGGCCGCGCTGATCGCACGCCTCTCCGGTCGCTGGCGTCCCGGACGGTTCTCACTCGGTGGAGTCGGCCTGCTCATAAACGTCGTGGCGGTCCTGTGGCTCCTCTTCGAGATAGTAAACATCGCCTGGCCGCGCACCCCGGACGCGCCCTGGTACCAGAACTACGGCGTAATCGTCATGTTTATCTCGCTCGGCATCCTGGGGATAGCGATTTTCCTACCGCTGCGCCGACGGATCTCACGCATGCCGGATCGGGTTGAGACCGACGCGGCGAGCCCCGCACCGGAAGCTTAAAGATATGCCGGATGAAGGTGCTCAGGTCGCGCTCGTTACCGGAGCGGCGAGCGGCATCGGCGCCGCCACGGCGGCCCGGCTCGCCGAGAGAGGCTGGAAGGTCGCCGGCCTGGATCTCCGGGAGTCGAAGACCAACCTCTCGCTCGTCGCGGACGTGACCGATGCCGAAGCCGTACGGGAGGCAGTGGAGCGGGCGGCGCGTGAGCTGGGACCAATCTCCCTGCTCATCACCGTCGCCGGATACTATGAGATGTGTCCAGTCTCGGATATAGGGAACGACCGGTGGCGGAAGATGCTCACCGTACACCTCGGCGGCACCCGAAACGCCTGCGCCGCCGTGCTGCCGGGGATGCTGGAGGCCGGACGCGGAACCATAATAACCATCTCCTCCGAGTTGGCCCTGGGTGGTGGCGGCGAAGACGCTCATTACGCCGCCGCCAAGGGAGCGATCATCGGCTTCACCAAGAGCCTCGCCGCTGAAGTCGCGGACAGGGGAATAAAGGTCAACTCCGTCGCGCCAGGTCCGACTGATACTCCGCTGTTGAGTTCGGACTCGCCCTGGAGAGCCCCGGATTTTCTAGAGACGCTGCCACTGAGACGGCTCGTACGCCCCGAGGAGGTCGCCGAGACGGTACTTTTTCTGGCGGAAGAAGGAGACTACTTCTGCGGGCAGGTCCTCTCGCCGAATGCCGGGGCGGTGATCTGATGTCCTTGGAGGGCCGTCCCCTGGAAGGTACCGTCGCCCTGGTCACCGGCGCCGCCCAGGGTATCGGCCGGGCCACAGCCCTCCGGCTCGCCGCCGACGGGGCTACGGTGTTCGTCAACGACCGCGAGCCTTCGGAGGCGCTCGAAGAGGTCGCCGAGTCCTGCGGCGGAGTCGCGGCGGTTGCGGATGTCTCGGACCCGAAAGCCGTGGAAGATATGGTGAACCGTATCGAAGCTGACTCCGGGCCAGTGAGGATACTAGTCTCCAACGCCGCCTACATGTCCATGGGGGCCTTTCTGGAGCAGGACGAGGTTGACTGGTGGAGGCAAGTGGACACTAACCTTTCCGGAAGCTTCTACCTGGTGCGGGCGGCTCTGCCCGGCATGCGCCGTCTCGGGGGCGGACGCATCATCATTATAAGTTCAGAGTGGGGCGTCATCGGGTGGCCCAACGCCACGGCGTATTCCGCCTCGAAAGCGGGTCTCATCTCTCTCGGCAAGACCCTCGGCCGCGAGCTGGCCCCAGAGAATATCATCACGAACGTGATCTCCCCCGGCGTGACGGACACCCCCCAGTTGGAGGTGGACGCCCGCGACGCCGACGTGCCGCTCGAAGAGATAAAGGCCCGCTACGCCGCCGAAACCCCCCTCGGACGCATCGGACGCCCCGAGGACATAGCGGCCACGGTCGCGTTCTTCGCCAGGAAAGAGTCGGCCGCCCTCGTCGGCCAGGTCGTGCAGCCCAACGGTGGCACCACGAGGGGTGGCGCATGGTGAGCTATCCGGAAAGAAGGCCGCCTTCAGGAGACTGGCTGGGAGGCGCCGCCGCTGTCGCCGTGCTCTCTTTCGATGTGGACGCCGAGTCGCCAATCCTCGCGGAGGACGAAAGGTACGCCGAGGACCTCTCCGCCATGTCTCACCAGTCCTACGGACCGAGGGTGGGTGTCCCGCGCATCCTGGACCTCCTCCGCGACCACGGCGTCGAGGGCACCTTCTTCGTGCCGGGCGTCACCGCCGAACGCTGGCCCGGTACCGTGGAGGGGATCCTCGAAGCCGGGCACGAGGTGGCCTTGCACGGCTACTCTCACCGCGTGTTGCCGGACATGGACGAAGCCGGGCAGCGCCGGGACCTGGAGGCTGGTCTGGAAGCCCTCGACAAACTCGGTGTAGAACCCCTCGGCTACCGGGCGCCGTACTGGCGTCTCACCCGGACAACCCTTGACTTCCTCGGGAGCTACGGCCTCCACTACGACTCCTCCCTGATGGACGATGACCGTCCGTACCGGCTCTCGACGGCCGCAGGGGAAGTCGCCGAACTGCCGGTACACTGGTCGCTCGACGACTGGGAGCAGTACGCTTTCCTGCCCGAACCGGACATCGGCCAGCGTATAGAGAGCCCGCGGAAGGTAGTTGAGATTTGGACCTCCGAGCTGGACGCGATGCGCCGCACCAACTCCCTGTGCGTCCTGGCCTGCCACCCGTTTTTAAGCGGTCGACCCTCTCGCGTCCGGGCCATCGGAGAGTTTATCGAGTTCGCCAAAGAACGCGGCGACGTGCGATTCTCGCGGGCGGATCTGCTGGCGGGCCGGATCCTGCAATCCCCTACGCAAGGAGCCTGAATTGAGCGATGCCGGACAGAACAACGCGGACTCCACGATGTGGTCTACCTTGCTCCACGCGGGGCTGGCAAGCTCTTTCTTGAGGCTCCCACACGTGCCGCCAAGCACCGAAGAACTGTCCGACTTTGGGGCAGGAGCCGCGATCTACGGAATCCCCTGGGACTCGACGGTTATCAGCCGCTCGGGAGCCAACTACGGGCCGCGCGGCATCCGTGAAGCGTCTCTGCAGGCGCTCACCTACAACGCGACCCTGGATATCGACCTTATCGAGGCACTCAACCCCGTCGATTGTGGTGACACCGCCACCACGCTCGCCAACGCCGAGAAGACCTTCGCGGTCGCCCAGCAGGATATCGTGAACATCCTCGCCGCCGGGGCGACGCCTGTTACGTTGGGCGGAGATCATTCCGTGACGATACCGGCGGTGCGGGCGGTGGCCGGACACTGCTCGAACCCGGCGCTCGTCCTGATCGACTCACACCTCGACACCGCTTCCGACGTCGGCGGCGAAGAACTAAATCACTGCTGCCCGATCACCCGCGCGGTGGACGCCGGGTTCCCGCCCGAGAACATCGCCATAGTCGGGGCCACGGGCTGGCTCAACCCGAGGAGCGAGCTCGCGTACTGCCGGGAGCGGGGCATCGAGGTGATCTGGCTGGAAGACATCTGGGAGAGCGGGATCGAAACCGCTCTCCGGCGAACCCTGGAGGCGACGGACGGCGGCACGGACGGGACCTACCTCAGCGTCGACATCGACGCCCTCGATGGCGCCTACGCCCCCGGCACGGGCGTACCAGGTACGGGCGGCCTCACGAGCCGGGAGGTCCTCACGCTGGTGCGGGGCGTGGCTTCGCGCGGGCTCGTCGGCATGGACCTGGTGGAGGTGGCTCCCACCCTCGACCCCACGAACGTCACCTCGACTACAGCTGTGCGCATCATCATGGACGCCCTCGCCTTTCATGCTGGATCCAGGAGATGAGTTGCCGAACGCCAGACAAAAGTCTACGAGGAGGGGAAGAATATGACGGATAGTAGTCAGGGGCGGTCGTCGGGCCTGGAGCGCACGCTGGGTCTCGGGTCGGTCGTGTCTATCGGGGTGGCGTACACTACCCCGCTGATAGTGCTGGCAACACTCGGGGTCGTCTCCGAGCAGTCCAACGGGACCGTGCCGACCGCCTACCTGGTCACGCTTATCGCCATGGTGTTCACCGCGTATAGCTACGGCCGGATGGCCTCCGTACATTCGACGTCAGGTTCAGCCTATACTTACGTCGGGAAAGAGATGACGCCGCACCTCGGTTTCCTCGCGGGATGGGTCATCCTGCTCGACTACTTCTTCCTCCCGATGGTGGCGTGGCTGATCGGCGCGGCTTATCTATCGTCGCAGCTTCCAGGAGTCCCGACATACGTTTGGATCATAGCCTTCGTCCTCATTACCACTATCCTCAACGTGATCGGCATCAGGATCACCGCCGGGGTCAACTACCTGCTCGTGGCGTTCCAGTTGCTCGTGCTGGGCATCTTCGTGGCGTTGAGCATCGCGACCTTCGTTAAGGGAGACACCGGGGCCGGCCTGTTGAGTCCTTTCTGGAACCAGGACACCACAACGGCCGCCATCGCAGCCGGCGCCGCCCTCGCAGCCTATTCTTTCATCGGGTTCGACGCCGTCACCACGCTCACCGAGGAGACGCGCGACCCGCGACGCACGATGCCGCGCGCCGTCCTGATCATCATCCTGTTCGTCGGCGCGTTGTTCATGATCGTCTCCTACGCGGCGCAGTTGGTCCATCCGGGCGCTAACTTCGCCAACACGGATACCGCGTCGCTGGAGATAGCCAAGCAGATCGGCGGCAACCTGTTCTCCGCGTTCTTCTTGTCCAGCCTGATCATCGCCCAGTTCGCCGCCGGGTTGGCTATTCAGGCCACTTCCTCGCGTCTGTTGTATGCGATGGGGCGCGACGGTGTGTTGCCCCGCCGAATCTTCGGCTACGTCCAGCCGCGACTGCGCACCCCGGTATTCGGGATAGCGCTGATCGGCCTCGTCGGCCTGGCGGCGCTGTTCCTCGACGTCACAACATCGACTTCGTTTATCAACTTCGGCGCGTTTAGCGCGTTCACGTTGGTCAACCTCAGCATGATCATGCACTTCTTGCGCAACCGGCCGCAAGGCGTCCTCGCGATACTCGGGTGGATAGTGCTGCCGCTCGCCGGGGCGGTTATAGACTTCTACTTGCTGCTGAACCTGGACGCCAACGCCAAGATCATCGGTGTGGTCTGGCTGGCGATAGGCCTGATCCTGCTGGCCTGGCTCACCCGCGGCTTCCGCAAGGCCGTGCCCCAGATGAGCATCGACGAGGAGGTGGCTGTCTCCGGTGAGTAGTGAGTACAGTTCGTTCGTCTACCATTCACGAGAGCGTCCAAAACCCGAACAGAGAAAGAAGGGAGCACCTGGATGTCTGGAGTAATGAACCTGGTTCTGGCGCAATTGAGACCGCAGTTACGCCGGCCGATCGAGAATCTGGAAACCATGGGCAAGATAATCACCGATCACCCGGAAGCAGACCTGGTCGTCTTCCCGGAGTTGTTTCTGAGCGGGTATACGACGGACAGGCCGGAGGAACTTGCCATCGACCTCGACGGGCCGGAGGTGGACGCCATCGCTCGTCTCGCCGGGGAGAACTCGACCGCCGTGGTCTTCGGCGCGCCGGAGCGCGTATCCGGCGGGGTCGCCAACTCGGCCATCTGTATCGACCGGGGCGGCAACGTGGCGGGCTCTTACCGGAAGACGCACCTGTTCGGTAGCGAGCGGGAGGTGTTCGTTGCCGGAGACGAGCTTGTGCTCTTGGACTTCGACGGCGTGAAAGTGGGGCTCATGATCTGCTTCGACGTCGAGTTCCCCGAAGTGCCGCGCGCCCTCGCGGAGGCCGGCGCCGACCTCTTCGTGACCATCTCCGCGAATATGGACCCCTTCGGACGCGACCATCACGTTTTCGCCACCTCCCGAGCCCTTGAGAACAGTGTGCCGCCCGTGTACGTCAACCAGGTCGGGGAGGGAGAAGAATTCACCTTCGCCGGCGGCAGCATGCTCGTCTCGTCGGACGGGGAACGTCTTGCAGGGACCGGCGCTTCGGGGGAGGTGATTCAGGATCAAATAGACCTCTCCACAAGGAGCATAGACAGACCGGAGAACCTGAGGCCGGATTACTTAAGGGAGATGCGGGAGCCCCTGCCCGTAATGATGGCGGAACGGACAAAACACGAGAACCGGACGGTTTAGAGAACGGAGGGCTGAGTGGCGAAAGAAGCGGAGCGCGGCGTGGAGAAGCAGGGCGGTTTGGGGCTCGGGATAGAGCAACGCTCCATCGACTACGTCCCGGAGGATGAGCGCCACGGGAAAGTCTGGCACCAGGGGCCGTTCTGGTTTCTGGGCAACTTCCAGTTCTTTACCATCCTCGCGCTCGCCGCTCTCTGGACCGTGGTGTCGCTCGCCATCTCGGCGAACGCCATCGCCACGCTCTCCTCGACGCTCATCATGATGCTCTATCTTCTCGCGCCGTGGACGGCGGTCAACCTCGTCGACTATTTCTTCGTCCGGCACGGCCGGTATGCGATCACCGACCTGTTCATCACCGACGGCTTGTACGGTACGTGGGGCTCGCGCGGCATCTCCGCCTTCCTCCTCGGCTTTATCGCGAGCGTTCCGTTCTTCGTGCTCCCCAACATATGGACCGGCCCTCTAGGCAACGTCCTCCAGGGCGTCGACGTCGCCTGGCTCGTCGGTCTGGTAGTCTCCGGCGGTAGCTACTATCTGCTCACCCGCTCACTCGACGTCGGCTCCGAACGCCGGAAAGTGCAGGCAAGTGAGCAGGCGCTCGAAGGCCACGACACCTCGACGGCTCCTTCCGTATAGATGGCTCCGGATTTCGGCGGGCGGTTCGAGGTTGCGCGCGGTGTCGCCGGCCGGGTGTGATCATCGAGACCGACCACGAGCAAAGGACAGCTTTGAAGAAGACTATGTTGGCGCGGTTGACGCTCAAACAACGACAAAATCGTCCGGCAAACCTCGGACGACGCTTCGACAACCGGCTAACAGTCGTAGTCCGGGCTGCTGGGATCTTTGGCCGTAAGACCATTGCTTGGGTTCGCTCTCACCGCTACCGTTGCGGCAAGTATGCCGTTGGGGTTAGAGTGGCTGTCAGCAAACTTCGCGCCAAAGGAGAGCATGGTGATGAACGTGGTGACCTGAGGGCTTTGAGTAAGACCAGGACTCGGGCAATAGTAGGGAGATAACTTGAGGGCAGTATTCAGCATGTGTCCGAGGGAGGGATTATGACCACCAAAGTGAACGACACCGGCGGTACGGACAAGCCAGGCTTGCGACGCGAGCTGCGCCTGTGGGAGGCGGTCGGCATCTCGCTGGCGCTGATGGCGCCTTCCATGGCCGCCAACATCAACCCGCAGGGTACCGCCGGAACTATCGGGCGAGCCGTTCCCCTTGCATTCGCGCTGGCGACAGTCGGCGTCCTACTCATAGCCTGGACTTTCGTCCGCCTCACCCAGCGTTTCAACCACGCCGGCAGTGTGTACAGCTTCGTCGGTGCGACGCTGGGTCCGCGGGCGGGTGTTATCTCCGGATGGGCGCTGATCGGCACGTACACTTTCTACGGCGTTGTTACCTCCACCGCTGCGGGTATCTTCGGCGCAGACTTTCTCAATGCTTTGGGCATCTGGAAGAACCAACCGGATTGGGCGCCGTTCCTTGTAGGCGCCGTCGCTCTCGCCGGTATATGGGCGCTCGCAGCTTCAAATGTTCGGGAGGGAACACGGGTGCTCTTGGCTATCGAGGGAACCACTGTTGCGCTTATCCTGATCGTTAGCATTATCGTGCTCGTAAAGCTGGCTAACGGTACGGCTCCGAATGGCAACGGCATTAACTTCTCGGTGTTCTCGATACCCAGCGGAACTGGTACTTCGTCGGTTTTCCTGGGCGTGGTGTTTGGATTCCTCTCTTTTGCCGGATTCGAGGCTGCCTCGACATTGGGCGAGGAAGCACAAGAGCCTCGGCGCGACATCCCGCGTGCAATCCTTGGCGTCGCCATCTTCGGTGGGCTGTATTTTGTATTCGTCACCGCCGTCGAGGTAATGGGATTCGGTACGAGCGCCAGCGGCGTCAAGAACTTTATCGCGTCGGACTCTCTGCTCGGAGACCTCGGCAGACAGTTCGTCGCTGGATGGGTCGGTGAGGTAATCACCATTGGGGCAGCTGTCAGCGCCTTTGGAGGAGGACTGGCGTGCATCGTTGGGGCCGCCCGGCTGCTTTATGCGCTTTCGCGTGACGAGGTGGGGCCGGCCTCCCTGGGCACCGTCTCCTCCAGGAGTGGTGTCCCGGCCCGGTCCACGGCCGGCGTTGTTATCGTCTCTTATGCCATCGTCGCCTTTAGCTGGTTCGTGTTCGGCGTCAAGCCGTTTGACCTGTTCGTGGCCTCGGGAACTATCGGCACCCTGATCCTACTGCTCGTGTACGCGCTCGCGACCATCGGGGCCGCGAAGCTTTTGTTTTTCTCGGGTGAGCGTCAAGTCGCCGTCTGGGAGGTCTTCGTGCCGATCCTGGCGCTACTCGTCATCGGCTATACGCTCTTGCGCAACGTCTACCCTTATCCGACCGACGCGGCGGCGTGGTACCCGATCATCGCCGCAGTCTGGGTAGTTGTCGGGGTCCTCATCACGTTCGTGCGCAACGCCGCAACGCAGCGGGCCGGCCGGAAGCTGATGGCCGAGGAGGGCCTTACCACAGAAGCCGGCTCGGGGCCGGGAGGTTGACGACGAGCAGACCGTGCCGCGTGCGGACTGCGTAGGAGAGGAACGCCATGGCAAGAAAGCTCGCGGCGTGGGATATTGGACTTACCGTTGTGGAAGAAACAGATGTCTAGTTAGACCCAGGAGGGTGTAATGCAGGCCGAGCGAGAAGCGCGGGAAAACATGCCATGGCAGTTGCCGGAGGATACTCTGTGGGTCCGGTTCGTGTTCGTGGACCACGCCGGCATCCCGAAATCGAAAGCTGTCCACAGAGATGGCTTTTCTAGGAGGGCGAAAGCCGGGGTCGGTCTCGCGAAGGGCGTTCTGGCGCTGGATCCGAGCGGGATGCTGCGCGCGGAGTCGGGGTTGGGTCCGGTGGGGGAGTGCCGGCTGGTCCCGGACCCTTCTACTCTCACGCCACTGCCGTTTGCCCGCGGCCAGGCGATGGTTTGCTGCGACATGAGAGAGCCGGACGCGAGCACGCCGTGGGAGGGATGCCCCAGGAGCGCCCTCAGGCGGTTGCTCGGGCGGCTCTCCGAGAGAGGGTATAGGTCGCTCGCCTCCTACGAGGCCGAGTTCTACGCGCGCGGACCCGAGGGACCGCTGGACAGGACCCCGTACGCGACGAGCTTCGCGTTGACCCCGGCGGCTGACTTTATCGCCGAACTGGCGGAGACGCTGACGGAGATGGGCATCCGGCCGGAACAGTGTCACGCTGAAGTAGGTCACGGGAACCTGGAGCTCTCCGTGGGAGAAGACGAGGCCCTTCTCGCGGCGGACAGGCGCGTGATGGTCTTGGAAACGATACGTGGTGTGGCCCACCGGATGGGTCTCGAGGTCACGATGGCCCCGAAACCGTACCTGGATCAAGCCGGCAACGGCCACCACCTGCACGTCAGCCTCTACGAAGACGAGGCCCCGGTGCTCTTCGATGGCTCCGGAGCTTTGAGTAAGCTGGGCTTGGGCTTCGTGGGTGGCTTACTGGAGCACATCTCCGCCATCATGGCGTTCACCGCGCCGAGCCCCAACTCCTACCAACGCCTCGCCCCCGGCATGTGGTCCTCGGCCTATGCCGCCTACGGCCTGGACAACAGGGAGGCCGCCGTCAGGCTCGCCTCTCCCGTGGCCGGCAGAGAGTCCGCAACGGCGAACATCGAGCTGAAGCCGGTCGACGTCACGGCGAACCCTTACCTCGCGCTCGCCGCTGTTCTGGCGGCGGGGATGGATGGGATGGACCGTGGCCTCGATCCTGGAGAGCCGGTACTGGTGGATCCAGCGACTCTGAGTGACGAGGAGCGCGCCTCCAGGGGCATCCACCCGCTACCCGCGTCTCTGGACGAGGCCCTGGATGCCCTGGAGGAAGATGAGGTCCTTATAGAGGCGCTGGGCGATTCTCTGGTGCGTACCCACGTAGCCGTGGCGCGTGCGCAGGCCCGGATCGCCGGAGAGCTTTCGCCGGAGGAGGTTGCCGCATCGGCAGCGGCCTTGTACTAACGGGCGCCGCTGCTCGAAGACGAACCAGACTGAAAAGAGAGGAAGTATGCCCTGATGATGGGTCCGTTACCAGCGGGGGCGGGTGGGATCCTACCTGGCCCTCGTGATTTCGCCTTGCTACACGAAAAGGCAATGCCGCAGAAAGATCAACTGTGCGGAGCTTTTTGGGGTGCCCTGGTCCTCTCGGCATCCGGACATGCCGTGAGCCAGGAGGAGGTCGCGCTCCGGGCTGGAACGACCCTGGCCGAAGGAGACCCGGCGGGTTGGTTGCCGCCGGGCGCCGCGCCCAGAAACGACTACGAAGCAACCATCCCGGTTGCTCCCGACGCTGATTCCGCTGGAACATCGGCAACGGGGGTCGCACGGAGCATCGAGGAGCTCTCCGATGGGAAACTGACCGTCGTTCCAGTAGCGGGGCCGTGGACTGCGGACACAGTCCGCTCGCTCGTCGAGATAACCGCCGCGACAGCGCCCGAGTGTGTGCTGATCTCCAACCTTCACGCGGGACGCCTGTGGGGATCCCGCCCGCCGGCGAGGCTTTTGCTCGACTACTTACTGGGCCGCCCGGTGGCGCCGCCGCCGCCGGATTGGGATTGTGGGCACTTCCTGTCAATCGCAGCGTGCGTTGGCGGTCCGGGCGGCGCCCTCATCCTCCTCCGCGACACCTATCCGCAGCTCGGCCGGGACGGCTACCACTTGCAGCCTGCCGACGCGGTGGCTGCGGCGCTCGAACGAGGCGACGGGCACGAAGGCGGGATGCTCTGTGCTTGCGAAACGCCTGCTGCGGAAGCTCTCGCAAGTCGGCTTGGAGAGACGGGTTTCGAACTGCGCCACTGGGACAACGGCTCGCCGGATCTTACCGTGGCCGGTGAAGGTCGGGCGGGGTAAGGAGATCTCCAGCTTCTTTCACAGCGGCCACTCGGTCCTGAACCGGGAGCGGCCGGTTTCGTGTTCGGGGCGCGTCTCGAAGCTGGTGCATCCTCACCGCCGGCGGAGGCCGCCTTCGTCTCCGCGTCCGGGTCTCTTGACCCGGTGTGACAGTCTTGCGTAAGATCCACCCATGAGTTCGGGTTCGAGGGAGAGTGCGGTCGTGAAAAGCTCGTTCGCCACGTGTCTCACGGACGCGGGGACAGAAGAAGAGCAGGCTTAGATCGTCCTGTGGGCAGGCTCGAGGATAAGACGGCTGTCGTAACGGGCGGCGCGCGTGGCATAGGGCGCGGCATCGTGGAGGCTTTCGCCGCCGAAGGCGCGGATGTCGCGGTGGTCGACGTTCTCCCCGAGGAGGATGCTGCGCCGGTGCTGGAGGACTTGGAGCGCCTCGGCCGGCGTGGGCTCTACGTCCACACCGATGTAGCGGAGGAGAATCAGGTAAGGAGCATGATCTCCACTGTTCTCGAAACGTTTGGGAGGATAGACATCCTGGTCAACAACGCGGGCGTCCTCAGTCAATCACCCTTGGATGAGATGCCGGTTGCGGAGTGGGATAGGGTATTGGGCGTAAATTTACGCGGTACGTTCCTGTGCTGTCGTTTCGTGCTTCCGCACATGCTGGAGCAGGGTGGGGGGCGGATCATCAACGTCGCCTCGCAGATAGGACAGGTTGGCGCTCCGGGGCTGGCCCACTACAGTGCGAGCAAGGGCGGGATCATTGCCTTCACGAAGGCTCTCGCGCAAGAAGTCGCCGCGCGGGGAGTGTTGGTCAACGCCGTAGCCCCCGGTCCGATTTCCACGGGCATAATGCCCTCCGAGAACGAGGAACTGGAAGAAGCGCGCAGGAAAGCACTCCCGATCCAACGTTTCGGGGAGGTCGGTGAAGTCGCGCCTACGGCCGTCTTTCTCGCCTCCGACGACTCTTCCTTCTACGTGGGACAGACGCTTGGGCCTAACGGAGGGGACGTGATGCTTTGAACGGAGGTAATTCATGGAATCGGTAGACCTCACGCAAATCCCGGTCGTGGACAACCACTGTCACGGGATCCGGTCGGACCAGGCCTTCAAAGACCTCGCAGCCTGGCGACGAGCTTTTACGGAGTCTACGGACCCCGGCATGCCGCGAGACCACGTCGCCACGACTTCTTTCTACCGGCGCCTGATCCCGGCGCTAGCCGAGTTCCTCAACTGCGAACCTGACCAAAAGACTGTATTCGCCGCCAGGGCAGAGAGGAACGGAAAGGAGCTCATAGCCGGGCTGCTGCGTGCCGCAAGCATCGACACCCTCCTGCTGGACACGGGTTTCCCGCCGCCCGAGGAAGTGCTGACGTTGCCTGAGTTGGGAGAAATCGGGGGCTGTAGCACGGAGCCGATGCTGCGTCTAGAGACCCTGATGGAGAGTCTGCTCGCAGAATACGACTCTCTCGTTGACACCGAGGAAGCGCTAGTCGCCGCGCTGGAGGACTTACGCGGCCAGGGCTACGTGGCGCTCAAGAGCATCGTCGCCTATAGGACGGGACTGGGCGTACAGGAGTGGTCGCGGGATGAAGCGGAGAAATCATTTCGCGAGTACCGGGAGACTCTTGAAGCCGGACCGGTGCGCCTCGTTCACAAGCCGCTACTCGACAACCTGCTGCACGTCGCGTTCGGGCAGGCGGCAAAGCAAGAGATGCCGGTCCAATTCCACGTCGGATACGGAGACGCCGACACCGACCTCCTGCTCGGCAACCCACTCTACCTGAGGGCGGTGCTTCAGCGGCCCGACTATCGCGGCATGAAAGTGGTGTTGTTGCACGAGTGCTACCCGTACACTCGGCAGGGCGCCTACCTGGCCGCTGTCTACGAGAACGTGTACCTGGATCTCTCCTACGGCATACCCTTCCTCGGCTACGGTGAGATGCTCTCCTTCACGCGTGCAGCACTCGGCGTCGCCCCGAGCTCCAAGCTAATGTACAGTTCCGACGGCACGGGAGTGCCCGAACTTCACTGGATGTCGGCCAACGACGGACGACGCGTGATCGGCGAGGCGCTCGGAGAGTTGACGGCCCACAAGGAACTGAACCTCACCAAAGCCGAAAACGTCGGGAGGAGTATCCTGGGCGACAATGCGATACGTTTGTACAATCCCCAGAAGTGAAACGAAGTAGAGACTCTTCCAGCTTGCGCGTCGCGTTGACGTAAAACTTTTGCAGTACCCGTATGCTCAAGACGGCGCCACTGACCTCCACTCTTTCGTAAAACATTTCCCATCCCGGCCAACCTTCAAAAGCAAGCTGCGAAAGCCTTCGACGAACTGCTTTTTGGGATGCCCTCGAGACGGAACTAAAGGAAAAACTCCTGGAAACACAGAAGTTAAAGACGTGCGCTCGGCAGGACTCGAACCTGCGGCCTTCTGATTCGTAGACCGAATTGTGTGGTTCTATACAGTTCTTTAAAGTGCGTCAGGGCTATTTCTAAAGCATTTTCGGTACTCTGAAGAATGTTCTTGTTCTATCTTGTTCCCGTCATAACCCCGTCAACAAAATCGGCGATGTGATCAGGTCGGGTAGGAAGGATCATACCGAATCCGGGTTTGTATCTCCGAACATGAGCGAGAAACGAAATCCCGAGGAACTTGAACCTCGACGAGTGGACAGAGCGAATCAAAGCATCCGAAATTGCCAAGCTGAAGGCTTTCGCTATAAAGTTACGTCGGGATGGAGAAGCGATGGCAGCCACGATGAATTTTGGCACCTACGATGATATCTACCTACGAATCCGAAATAATTCCAATCCAGGACAATCATGTCATGCGCCTTCAGTATCTCTCGGAGGCGTTCATGAACAACTCGGGCTGGATCTCTCGCAGTTGAGCGTCCTCTTGCTCGTTTAGTCGAGCGCAACGCACTGATAGCATTGCCCAACGATATTTTGAGATACATAGTGGAATTTACCGTTGCTCACCTCCAATCACCGTCAGAGTACGTATCAACAGCATCCTGGTCGAAGTCGAAGCCGAGGCCGGGTGAATTCGACAACACCAACTTACCCTCACGGACCTCGAGCTGACGGTCGATAAGTTTGCGGAAGTTGAGCACCTGGGAGTCCGGGAAGTACTCGACGTACCGGGCATTTGGCGTCGCCACGACCAGGTGTATGTGCAGGTCATGGAACCAGTGGGGTGAGATGGTGACGCCGTAGCCGTCGGCGAGCGCTGCGATTCGACGGAACTCGGTGATTCCTCCGCACACCGCCGCGTCGGTCTGCAAAATGGCCGCCCCGCCCGCTTCCAGCAGTTGCTTGTGGCGCCATCTGCCGGCTTCTATTTCTCCGGTAGCGACCAGGATAGATGAGCGTTGAGCCAGGCGTGCGTGGTTTTGTATGTCGTCCGGACTAAAGGGTTCCTCGATCCAGTACGGATCGTACTTCTCCAGGCGACGGACGAAGCGCAGCGCGGTTGGTAGATCTGCCCAGGCGTTGTTGGCGTCCAACATCAGCAGTACCTCCGGGCCGACCGCCTCGCGCGCCGCCGCTACCCGCTCTTCTTCGGCTCGGGGGTCGAGTTGGCCGACTTTCATCTTCACCGCCGCGAAGCCGAGGTCGATGTAGTGGGCCATCTCTTCGCCCAGCATCCGCGGCGTCTTGCCTTCGAGGTAGTAGCCGCCGCTAGCATAAGCGGGTACCGTTCCACCGAGAAACGCCCCGAGGTACTTGTAGAGTGGCAGCCCGGCGGAGCGGGCATTACGGTCCCACAGCGCTATGTCGAGGGCGCTGATGGCTCGCATGACCGAGCCGGTACGGCCGTGCAACAACGCCTCCTGGTACATCCGCCGCCACAAGCCCTCGGTCAAGTACGGGTCTTCGCCCACGAGGACGGGAGCGAGTAGATCTCGCACCGCGGCCGTGACTATGTCGCCGCCGTTGTTGCCCGCATAACAGAACCCGATACCCTCGACCCCGTCTTCTCCGAGGACCCTGACCAGCGTGTAATGCCGGGCTTTCACGAGCCGCGTCGAGAAGGAAGTGGGCCGTTCCAGGGGCACACTGACGTTACGGGCTGTCACGGACACGATACGGGGTTCTTTGGAACCGCTGAAATCTTTCATTCCCGGCCTCCGGGTTTGTGTAGGGTTGCTCTTCTCATACATCCACGGGGTGGCCTGTCTGAGCCAGATCTATAACGGTCTCCTTCTCGAACTCCGGCGATAGACGGGCCGACAGGGTGGCCCGCAGTTCGGACAGGTACGAAAGCTGGTCTCCATTGAGGCCCAGGAGACGGTCGTGACCACACACGATTATGTTCGATGGGTCCTGGGCCGCCAGGCCTCGCAGGCGCCGGATGCTCTCCTGGCTGGCGGCCGGGTCGAGCGTCATGTCGACCAGGCCGGTCATTAGCTCGGCCTGGTTCTTTACCGCGTCGCCCGTGAAGATCAAGTCTGATCTTTCACCCCGGACGACGTAGCTCAGATGCCCCGGCGTATGGCCGGGCGTCGCGACCGCCCGGATCTCCGGGAGGAACTCGTCCCCATCTCGAACGCGGACGGCCCGCCTCTCGTCGCCTAGCTTCTCGACGTGAAGCTCCGGTATATGCCAGGTGCCGACCGGCTGGTTCAGCGCCCACTGCAAGTCCTCATCGGGTACGAACACTTTGGCTTTCGGAAACAAAGTGTAGTTGCAGATGTGATCCCAGTGGCAATGGGTCAGCACCACGCTCGTCACGTCTTCGCGTCCGATTCCCAAGCCGCCCAGGCGTTCTATCAGCGGTACTCTGTAAGCGTAGGAGCCCGTGTCGATCAGGATCACTTCGCCGTGTCCCCTGAGCAACGGGACCGTACTCCAGCCGAGCCCCCCGTGGTCGTTGCTTCTGCCGGGGAAACCCTGGATCAGGACGTCGAGAGTGTACATGCTCTTTCCTTTCGGCTTTTGCGCCTGTTAGTTGTTCGTCGGGTCGGGTTCTCCCTGAATGGTGCTATTGGGTTGCAGAGGGCGTTTGACGAACAGCCAGGAGAGCAAGGCGCCGACCAGGATAAGGAAGACGGCGAACAGGAACGGTATGTTGAAGCTACCCGTCGATCCCACCAGGAAGCCGGTGATTATGGGAGCCGACAACCCGAAAGCATTGCCGCCCAGGATCAAGAGCCCGAACGCGAGCCCCCCCGAACTTTCGTCGACTATGAGGTCGCTGGTCAGTGCGATGTTGAGTGTTATGGCGGTCGTTATCATCGTCAAAGTCCAGGCAAACAGGAACAATACCACCGTCAGGTTTTGCACGAACGGCACGATCACCAGAGCCGACGATAACAGCATCAATACGATTACGACTATTCGGCGTTCTCCACCGCTCCCCTGGCGGCGCGTAACGAACCAGTCGCTGCCGCGCGCGATCAGGATGCTGAAGACGGCCGCCGCCCCGTAGATGAGGCCGGTGAGCCAGCCCGCGCTCAATAGCTGCTCGTTGCGGACCGAGACCATGTAGGTGGGCAGCCAGGTCAGAAACAGGTACTGGGTATAGACCGCGCAGCCCTGCGTGAGCAGCAAGCCCCACATGGATGGCTGACGCAGCAGAGACGTCAAGGACATGGGAACAGTATCCGCCGGGGTTTCGCCCGGGGCGCTGGTCAGGTTGCGGTTCTCGACGACATACTCGCGTTCCTGTTGGTCCAGCCATCCGACCCGTTCGGGACGCCTGATCGTAAACGCCCAGATCACAGCCAGTAAGAAACCGAAACCTCCCAGGATATAGAACGACTCCCGCCAGCCGATAGACGACACCAGGTATGCGGCGATGACCGCGCCGATGGCCGGTCCGATCAGCGCCCCCGCATTCAGCATTCCGGTAAACATCCCTCGCTCCTTGAGCGGCGCCCACTCGCGAACCACCAGGTTGCCCGTGGGATAGACGGGAGCTTCACCGATTCCGAGCACCAGCCGGGCGCCGATCATGGTCGCGAACCTGTTCGTCAGCCCCGTCGCAATAGCGCCGAGCGACCACACGGCTATCGCGAGGGGTATGACGACGCGCGTTCCGAACCTATCGGAGATCCACCCGACAGGCACCAACATCAGGGTGTAGCTCCAAAAGAAGGCGGAGAAGAGAAGCCCGAGCGTGCCGGGAGACAAATCTAGACTTTTGGCGATCGAAGGACCGGCAATCGATATATTCACCCGATCGATGTAGCCGAGCATTACCATGAACAGGAGCATTACCGCGACGTAGTACCGGCGACGGGGAACGTTTGCTGACCGGGCACCGCCAGACCTTTCCATCAGACCCTCCTGACTTCGAACCACCGAACAGTAGTCGTACGTAGAGGCGACCGGGGCGGGTGGTGCGCCCGGAGTAAGATCGCTCCACTGTCTGCACGAGAGTATTCGACTGCGGACTTGTAGATAACGCTGTTCATTGCTCCAGATCTATCCTCCCCTCGGAGTCGAATTTCAGTTCATAAGGCTCGCCAACGACCTCGACGCTTGCGTCCAGCTCGTCGAGGAGGTTCTCCGAGACCCACAGCTCCTCCAGATGCAGGGTGTTCTTGACGACCGCAACCCGGACCTGGTCTAGCCTCTCGGGCTTCAGCGCCTTCCATACAGCCTCGAACAGTGTCTCGTCGTCGGGGAGGGTCATCGGAACGGCGGCCCGCACGGGTCCACCGCTGGTCAGGCAGTTGAGGTAGGTGGACTCCTGGTCTATCTTCTCCACGAGTCGCCGGGTCGTGAAGTCGGCGAGTCCTACGCCGGTCGCGTTGCCGTGCGAGGCTTCGGAGAGGTCGAGGACCGCCAGACACTGGATGAACGGCTCCTCCGGCTCGGGTATTCCTTGCAGCCTCAGCCGTCCGATTATGTTGGTGTCTATCCCCGTACCGCTGTAGTTCTTGCCCATCTCCCGAACGACGCAGAGGTCCAGCCGTCCGACCGGCAGCGCCGGCATGTAGTCCCTGGCATCCTCCAGAAGCGGCTTCTCGGCTTCGGGCAGATCAGCAGCCGGGACGCCTTTGACCCGCGCTGTCTGCTCCAGGGCGTTCTCCACTATGGCGAGACCGCCTATCACCGGTAGGCACTCCAGGATGACGCCGCCGATAGACTCGATCGCCTCCACCATCGAGTCCCACCCGAGACGATGGACCATCGTCGCGCCTTTCGCCCGGCCCATCCCGACCGAGAGCATCTTCATCAGGCCGCTCTCGTACGGGCCGTGGAAGGAAGTGTGGGGCTTGACCCGGTTGACCGCCAGCACCGCGTCGGCCTCCACGGCCTCTCGGGCGGCGTACACGGGAAGTCCGGCGAGGGGCGACTCGGTCTCCCCGACCTCCAGGACCTCGTCGGAACAGGAGACCGGGGCGCCGACCTTCTCCTCCGTTACGCCCAGACTCCTCAGCAACTCCCGCTGCCCCTCCGCCGTCCCCCGGCCGTGGCTCCCCATGGATGCGAACAGGAACGGTTCGTGGCCTTCTTCCTTGAGAGTCTCAACCAGGGCGCGGTACACCTCGACGGCGTCTTTTACGCCCCTGCTTCCGGCCGTTATGCCGATGCGTGAGCCGGCATCCAGCGAGCATGAGCCGAGGATTTGTCTAACCTCTCGACGGACCTCTTCGGCGAGGTCCGAGACCACGGGAGCCTCGAAATGCTGCCTCACTTTGACCAGCCGGATCCCACTCACACCTAATAGTCCCTTCTCAAGAAATCGAAGTCGCAGCCCTCATCCGCCTGTAGCACGTGTTCTTGATACAGGCGCACGTATCCGCGTTCGGCCTTCGACGAAGGTTTCCAGCCGGATCTTCTCCTATCCAGTTCCTCGTTCTCGACCAGCAGTTCGAGACGCCGGGCTTCGACGTCCAGCTCGATCTCATCTCCCGTCCGGACGAGGGCTAGAGGACCGCCGACCGCGGCCTCCGGGCTGACGTGCAGCACTATGGTGCCGGATGCCGTGCCGCTCATCCGGCAGTCGGAGACCCGGACCATGTCTCTCACCCCCTGCCTGAGGAGCTTCTCCGGTATCGGGAGCAGCCCCGCCTCCGGCATGCCCGGCGCGCCCACGGGACCGGCGTTCTTGAGCACCATGACGTCGCCGGCTTCGACGTCGAGGTCCGGGTCGTTCACCCGCTCTTGCAGGTCCTCGACTCCCGAGAAGACGACCGCCCGGCCCCGGTGTTTCATCAAGGAGGGAGTAGCCGCTTTTGTCTTGATCACCGCTCCATCGGGAGCGATGTTGCCCCACAATACGGCCAGGCCTCCGTCGCGGTGCAACGGCTCGTCCGCGGTGCGGATAATGTCCCTGTAGACTTCCGGGACGCTAGCGTCTTCTATGTTCTCTCCGAGGGTGTGCCCCGTGACCGTCGGCTCTTTGAGATGGAGCATGGCCGAAAGCTCCTTCATCACCGCCGGCGCCCCGCCCGCCTGGAAGAACTCCTGCATCTGATACTTCCCAGCCGGCCTGAGGTTGGCTATTAGAGGGGTCTCCTTGCCGAGCTCGTCGAAGAGCGAGAGCGGCAACTTTATTCCGAGTCTGCCGGCTATCGCGACCAGGTGTATGACCGCGTTCGTCGAGCCCCCGACGGCCATCAGAACCCGGATCGCGTTCTCGAAGGCTCGCCCGGTCATGATCTCCGATGGACGCGTGCCTCTCTGTACCAGACGCACGACCATGCGCCCGGTCTCCTGGGCGGCGGCGAGGCGCCGGTTGTGCGTGGCCGGGATGGCGGCTGTCCCCGGAGGCATCATCCCGAGGGCCTCGCTTATAACGGCCATGGTGCTCGCGCTGCCCATCACCATGCAATGTCCGGCCGTGGGGGCGAGGGATTCGTTTATCTCGCCGAGTTCCTCTTCGCCGATCTCTCCGGCGCGGTACTCCTGCCAGTAGTGGCGGCAGTCGGAGCAGGCGCCCAGGGTCTTTCCCTCATACTCTCCGTTCATCATCGGTCCGCCGGTGAACTGGATAGCCGGGACGTCCGCGCTCGCGGCGCCCATGAGTTGCGCCGGAACCGTCTTGTCGCACCCCCCCATCAAAACTACGCCGTCAACGGGCTGCGCCCGGATCATCTCTTCCGTATCTATCGCCGCGAGGTTCCGGTAGAGCATCGTGGTAGGGCTCGTGAAGATCTCCCCGAGCGATATGGTTGGGAAGCTAAGGGGAATGCCGCCCTCCATGAGAACGCCCCGTTTCACGGCTTCGATAATGGGTCCGAAGTGGGTGTGGCACCGGTTGATCTCGCTCGTGGTGTCGCAGATGCCTATTAGAGGCTTGTCGTAATCACCCGGCCCGAGGCCCGTGTGACGTGCGAAGGCCATCCTGATAAAGCGGCTGAAACCGGGATCGCCGTAGGAAGTCAATCCGGTGCCGGAGCGAGGTGTGTTAGTGGAGTGGGATTTCATGGGCAGGAGCGGTAGATGGGGCCTCTCTCGACGACCGGGGCCGTTAGCTGTTGGAGGTGCTCGATCGATGTTTCGATCGGGAGCGTTTGCTGGCCTGGATATCCGACCTGCTCCCGGATCTTCGGGTTCAGGAAGTAGGCTCCGGCGACTACTTCGCAGAGGGTGTCGAACCACACGCCCTCTCGCTCCCGGAGCCGCTCCACGACCGTATCCGGGTCCTGATCTCCCACCTCATTTAACAGAGACACGAGGTCCTCGATCATGTCCGGACGGGTTTCGAGCACGCGGTCGACCCACTCTTCGGCGACTCCCGCTTGGCTCGCGGATGGCATGCCGCCATCCGACGGTATCAGCGTGTCTCCCAGGGCGGCGAGGACTCTGCGCTCCTCGGGGTCAAGCGTCGTCCTGGCGTCTTCCCGAATGCTCATCTCGACACCTCCTGATTCCTCTTTTTGTCTATCAGGTGATCCGTGAAACGCAGGGCCATCGCCGTGATCGTAGCTGTCGGGTTCATCCCCGCCGACGTGGGCCAGACGCTGCCGTCGAACACGTAGAGGTTCGGGATGTCGTGGGTCTGTCCCCACCGGTCGACGACCGAGTTATCTTTGTCGTCGCCCATCTTGGCCGTGCCCAAAAGATGCCAGCCGGTTTCGCGAACCTGTGGGGCGACGACCGTGGCGTAAGCACCCGAAGCCTCGAAAGATTCCTTGGCTCGCTCCACGTGGAAGGCCAAAAGACGCCGCGAGTTATCTGAAGTCTCGTAGAAAATTTTCGGGGCCGGGATACCGTCGGAGTCTGTTAGGGAGGGATCCAACTCGACCCTGTTCTCGAAGTCGGGGAGGTCTTCGGCTATGATCCCCCAGGTCGCCGAATGTCCGAAGCGCCTGCCAACTTCTTCGTGGAACCCTTCACCCCAGATATCCGTGTCGCCCCAGGGCCACGGCCGGGTCATCGCCAGGGGTCCTCCGGTCGGCATGAGCCCCCACTTGGCCCCCCGGACGAACCCTCGCGACTCGTCGGTCTCGTAGAACTGGAGCGAATGAACGATCTGACCATAGAGGCCCTGCCAACTTATTAGATCTTCGCGGAACAACCCCACCACCGAAGCGAACGGGTGCATCATCAGGCGCCTGCCGACCAGGCCCGAGGAATTGGCGAGCCCATCGGGATGGTCCGGGGTTGCCGAGTTGAGCATGAGGCGGGGAGTGCCGATTCCATTTGCCGCGAGTATGGTCACCGCCGCACCCTGGAAGTGTTCCTTACCTTCGCGGTCCAGGTAGGTCGCCCCCGTTACTAGCCCATCGGAGCCAACCTCTAGCCGCCGGACTCGCGCCCCGGTGACCAGCTTTACGCCAAGCTGCGTGGCGACAGGCCACAAGGTCAGGTCCGCGGTGGCCTTTGCGCCATCGGGACAGCCCCACATGCACGTCCCGCGTTGGACACACGGTTTGAGGTTCCCGTACTCACGAGTGGCGATGGCGTTGGACCCAGGCCACCAGTGCCATCCGAGATCGTTGTGGCCTCTGGCTACCATCTCGCCCATGCGTCCGAGCGGACTTGGAGGTAGTGGGGGTTTTGCCCGGTCCGGATACGCCGGGTCGCCCGCCAGGCCCGAGACGGCGAAGTCCCTCTCTACTCGCTCGTAGTACGGTTCCAACTCCTCGTAGGTCAGCGGCCAGTCGTCCGCGACCCCGTCGAGAGAGCGAACGCAGAAGTCTGAGGGCATGTTCCTGTGCCAGTGGGCCGCGTAGAACAGGGTACTTCCGCCCACACCGTTGCCCAGGAGCGGGGTGATCTCCGATTCCGACTCCTCGATTGGGTAGTCCGAGGGAGCCTGGCGTACGTTGGGGGTCCAGCTCCAGTCTTTCGCCGCGGACAACTCGAAGTCATCCTCCCGGCCTCGGGCTTTTCCGTGATCCGGCCAGTCTCCTTGCTCCAGGCAGACCACCTCGAAGCCCGCTTGTGCGAGCCGTTTCGCGGTGATGCCACCCGTGGGACCGGCGCCGATGATCAGTACGTCGGCGTTCGAACCGCTGTCCGTCGTGCTCATATGCTCGCCTCCCAACTCGTCGCCAGACTGTTCACGCGACCCCGCCGTCGATAGACATTGCCTGGCCGGTCATGTATGAAGAGGCGTCGGAGGCGAGGAACAGGATGCCGGGGGCGATCTCCTCGGGGCTTCCCTGGCGTCCGAGAGGGACGCTTTGCTCCACTACCTCGTCCTGGTTCGTCCGTCCTCCCATGAAGTCTATGGCGGGCTGGTTGAACGGGGTGTCGATCCAGCCCGGACACATGCAGTTCACGCGGATCCGGTCTGGCGCGAGCTCGGCGGCCAGCGCCGTGGTGAAAGCGACGATCGCCCCTTTGGAAGCGGAGTACGCCGTCATCCCAGGCCCACCTTTCAAGCCCGCGAGCGAGGCCATGTTGACAATAGAACCCCCTCCTCGTTCTCTCAAGTAAGGGACTCCGTACTTTGCGCCGAAAAAGCAAGACTTGGGGTTGACCGCCATTAGCAGGTCCCAGTCTGACTCCTCGAACTCGGTCACCAACCCCGACCGCTGGGCTCCAGCGTTGTTCACGATTATGTCGATGCCGCCCATGAACCCCGCCGCCTCTTCCATGAGGGCTTCCACGTCCTCCGCGCGGGAGACGTCCGTGCGCACGAACCGGGCCTCGCCGTTCCCGGCTTCGATACCCTCTATGGTCTTTCGGGCCTCTTCTTCGTTGAGGTCTCCGACGACTACCTGGGCGCCTTCTCGGGCAAAGAGGAGGGCGGTGGTTCGGCCTATGCCGGTGGCCGCCCCCGTAATAACCGCCGATTTCCCATCAAGCTGCATATTGTGTACCTCCGGAACCAGTCTACGCCTGTGGCATGCTCGCCGCCGCTGCAGCGGCGATTTCGTCGTCCTGGTCGACGGTCCCTCCCGCGACACCTATGGCGCCCACGACTTCTTCACCGACCCACAGGGGTCTTCCCCCGGCAAAGGCTACGAGTGGGCGCTGGTGGGTCGTCTCCAGGCCGAAGAGTGGTGCGCCCGGTTGGGTCATGGGACCGATGTCGCCGGTGTTCATATCCATCGAGCGAGCCGTGTAGGCTTTTGCGATGGAGATCTCCGTGCTCGCGAGTAGCGCTCCGGGCTGGCGGGCGAAAGCCAGGAGCTCCCGGCCTTCATCCACAATGGCGATGCTCGAAGCAGAGGAGATCTCCTCTGCTTTGCGTAGTGCCGCTTCGAGAACCCCCCGTGCTTGCGTGTAGTCGATTGCCGTCATCATGACCTCCTCGATAGGCTCGTTTAGTGCTGACAGATTACGGTTGTACGCTGAGTCTCCCCTAGTCCACGTTGGCGGCCCTCCTCGAAACGAGAGCCCGGTCGCGGTCTTTGAAGATACCGATGGTCTCCCTGGAGAAAAGCGCTACGATAATCGCCGCGAGGATCATGAGGGCGCACATGAAGTAGAGGCCGTACACGAATCCCGTGGCGCTCTTGAAACCGCCGCCCAGGGCGATCAACAGTCCCAACACCAGAGGCGACATCCCGCCGATGCCCTGTCCCACCATCAAGAGCCCGTTGCCGATCGCGCGAGCCCCTCTCTCGGCGGAGTCCGAGGAGAAAGCGTACAAGACCGGGTAGATACCGTTCGTCGCCAGGCCAGCAAATAACTGAACCAGTATGAGGATACCCAGGCTAACGGCCGTGTACTGTAGAAGGAACACGCCAACCGCCAGCCACAGAAAACAGATGATCAAAGTGTACTTCCGGCCAAGCTTGTCGGAAACTCCTCCCCAGAATATTTGTCCGATCCCGCCAGTAATCGTGAAGAGCACGCTGTAGGCAGCCACCGCTGCCAGGCTGTAGTTGGCGACGAAGGCCAGATAGAGAGGCAACCAGAACGTGATCCCCGTATAGATCGAAAGCCCCAGTCCGGAAGCTATAGCCGCGACCACGACGTTCGGGTTTTTGAGGGTCCTTCCGAGAGCTCCGGGAGGCGCTCCTGTTGTCTCGTCCCCGATCTCCGGGGGCGTCAGGTTTGCTTGCTCCACGTCTTCGACCATACGATGGTAGGGCCTCGGCTTGGAGTAGAGCCAATAAAATATTAGGAAGGGTATGAGAAGCCACGGTAGGATGAGAAAGACGTAGCGCCAGTTCTCAGGACCGAAGATGCCCAAGATTACCGAAACCCCGAAACCTCCCAAAAGCGTTCCCCACGGATACGCGGTATGGTGCAATCCCTGGGCAAAGCCTCTCCGCTCGAAAGGCCACCACTCCGCGATGGAGGTCACCTCGATCGCCTCGCCGGCTCCGCCGAACATGTTCTTGATCGCCTGCAAGACGAATATCGAAAACAGCGTCTGCGTCAACGCCGCGATGCCCGTCAAAATGGAGAAGACCATATAACCAAGGGCGATCGGAATTTCCCTGAATTTCCGCGCCCATCCGTGTCCTCCCCTGTCCGACCAACCGGAGGCCGGCAGAACGAGAACAGCCTGCGCAAGCGTCACGAAAGCGGCGAAGTACCCTATAACCTGCGGACTTACCGAGAACTCCCTGACGATTGACGGCTGCACGACGAAGAAGAAGTTGCGCATGTTCGCGTTCATCGCATAGACAAGCCACAAACTCAACATCGCAATCCATGAATACTTGGAACCGCCAAGGAATAGTTTCTTTACCATCCCTCCACCGGAGTTTTCCCCACTGCTCTTGGCTTCCATATCCCACCCTTCCGGACTACCCCATAGCCCTACAAAGTTTCGTTATACGAAACACTGTTTATGATACAAGGAGTTTAGATAAATATCTCGACTGTGTCAACAGTTACACTCAGCCTCGAAGCTTCAGCTAGAGCTACCGGAAAGGTGTGCCGGCCTCGGTTCGGCAACGCATCGGAAGGTTTGACGCGGCTGGCAGAATGTTCTATCGTTCTGAATGGAAATACTGTTTCCCTATACGAAACACGAAGGACGATGGTAGAGGAGAATACGAGCAACAAGGCGCAAATACTCAAGTCGGTAGACTTGGCCTTGCGCGTACTCGAGTCATTTCGGGGTGGTGAGCCTGAGCGTGGTGTGACGGAGTTGGCGAAGCAGCTAGGCGTCAGCAAAGCGACTGTATATCGTACGTTTGCAACTCTTGAGCGCCGTCATTATGTTACACAAAACCCCGCTAGTGGCCGCTATCAATTGGGTCCTGTCTTGAGGCAGTTGGGTCAGGTGGCGCTGATGCGGGTAAACCTTCCGCTGGAGGCGTTGCCTTACATGGAGCGGCTGCGCGACTCGACGGGCGAGGCGGTCCATCTCGCCGTACTCGACGCCGGGGAGGCGGTTTACATCGCGAAGGTGGATGGATTGAGGCCTATACAGGTGGTATCCGGTATTGGGACCCGGTGTCCGGCTCACTGTGTTTCTACCGGCAAGGCTCTACTGGCTTATGCTGATCCTGGCTATGTACAGAAGCTGGTTGCCGGGGGGCTCACCCGTTACACCGAGCGTACGCACGCTTCCCCGGACTCGTTGGGCGAGGAGCTTGCGAAGATTCGTGAGCGTAGGTATGCGATCAACTTGGGAGAGTGGAGAGAGGAGGTGGGCGGCGTGGCGGCTCCGGTAGTAAACGGAAACCAGCAGGTCATAGCGGCTATAGGGATATGCGGCCCGAGAACGCGACTGGAAGAGGGAGACATGGAATCCAATACTACGACCGTATTGGAGACTGCGGATAGCCTTTCGGCCCATCTTGGGGCTGGCGATTACGTTTCGGACCCGTCCGGTGCGAAGCAATCGGGTGCCGGAGAGAGCGCGCTGGGACACCATCCAACGGCCGGTGAAGACGAGGAACTGGGCTGATGGCGGTCGTGCGCGTAGATTGGTTGGAGGGGCGCACCGTAGAGCAAAAGCGTGCCCTGGTAGAAGCCATCACCGAGGCTATGAGCAGGATCGGGGGAGCAAAGACAGAGTCTGTCCACATAGTCCTAAACGACGTTCCACCGACAAACTGGGGCAAGGGCGGTGAACTATTCGAGCGGCAGCCAGAAAACTCGGTCAAAGCTTCTGCCCCAACCTCCAGCGTCGTGGAATATCGTCCGCCCGCCATCAACGCGAGCGCCGGTTTGTCGGGCCTCGGTAGCCAGACCCACAGGGTCTTTGATCTCGAGCAACCACGCAAAGGGGGGATGCCGATCTTCCCCGCCCACCGCCCCGGTTATTCGTACTTCTTACACCGGCGCCACGAGGAGGAGTATGAGCCTGCCGGGACTGGTTCCCGCACGAGCGCCTCGGGCCTTATAGTTTGTGCCGAGCACAGTGGCACGCACATTGACGCCATCTGCCACCAGGCTGAAGACCTGACGCTCTTCGGTGATATTCGTGCTGGTGATACGCAGACCAGCCGCGGTTTCACTAGTTTGGGGGTGGAGGAAATACCATCCATATTCGCACCTGGGGTCTTGCTCGATGTGGCGGCCAGCCAGGGAGTCGATAGGCTAGAGCCCGGTTACGCTGTGACTGCTGAGGACCTGGAGCGGTGTTGTACCTCGGAGAACATCGAGATCGGTCCCGGAGATGTCGTACTGGTGAGGACCGGCAACGCCCGTCTGTACTGGGAGGACCCCGGAAGCTACTTGCAGGGACCCGGCATGGCGGCGAGCGCCTCAAGATGGCTCGCGGAAAAGAGGGTTCTGGCAGTAGGCGCGGACAACGTTGCCTGGGACGTGGTGGGGTTGCGGGATCCAGACCTCGACGTTACGTTGCCGGGGCATCTGATCCTGCTAGCCCGTCGGGGCATTTACATCGTAGAGAACCTGCAGCTAGAGGAGTTGGCAGCCGCCGGAAACCATCAGTTCTTGTTTGTGTGTACTCCTCTGAAGTTTGTCGGCGCAACGGGCTCTCCGGTGAGACCTCTGGCGATGGTACCGCGAGAGACTTCATGACCGATGCAGTGAAAACAAGCTCAGTTCGGATAGGAAAAAACATCGTAGTTGTAGGATTTGGAAAGGAGGAACATACATGCGAGCTTCAGGAGGGACCGACGCGAGCGGCCCCGTGTTCTTTTTCTTGGATGAAGCCGACACGCTAGAAGCTCTCGTAGCGCGAATAGTTCCGGGGAGTGACGAGGATCCCGGCGCGCGTGAGGCTGGAGTGCTTGCCTATATAGACCGCGCGCTGGCTGGACCTTACATTAGCTGGCAAAGCGTTTATCGCGAGGGTATACGCACTTTGAACTCCTACACTAACCGTCGGTACGATAAGAAGTTCTTCGAGTTGGCCGAGGACGATCAAGACTCCGTTCTCGAAGAGCTAGAGGCAGGGACGGTACCCGGTTTCGGTGAAACTGACGGCGGATCCTCGGGAGGCGAAGCCTTTTTCACGATGGTCTGGGCGCACACGCTGGAGGGGATGTTCAGCGACCCGGCTTATGGAGGTAATCGCGACGCGTCCGGGTGGAAGCTGATCGGGTTTCCCGGAGCGCAATACGGTTACAGCGCCGAAGACATGCGCTATGGGGCCGACCTCTCCGACAAGCCGATCATGACGCTGGCGGATGTTGCCCGACTGGCACGGGAAAAACCAGAACTCTTTTACCACCGCCCCGGACCCGACCCCGAGGTTCTCGAAGAGGAGATGCCCAGGGTACCGACTCCGCCACAGGATCCGGGCGAGTCGATCGGTCAAGGGTAATAGACGAGCCTATAGAGAAAGAGGTCAAACAAATGGCGACAAAACACGCTGACGTGGTGATCGTGGGGGTGGGCGCGGCCGGCGCGATCATGGCGCGCGAACTAACCGAAGCCGGCTTTACCGTCCTGGGGATCGACAAGGGTCCTTACTACCATTCGGATGACTTCTGGCTGAAATTCGACGAACTACGCTACTCGGTCCGGGGAGGCCTCTCGCCCACGATGGACACCGATCCCGTGACCTGGCGAGCCAACGCGCAGTCAAAGGCTCAGATATGCCCCTGGGCCGTCGGTCCCTTACCTTTGAACCCGCTCTGGCTGCCGCCTTCGATAGGCGTCGGGGGCGGCTCTATACACTGGGCCTGCTGGTCGTGGCGCCAGTTGCGGGAGGACTTCCACCAGCGCTCCACGTGGATCGAACGTTACGGCGAAAAGATGCTCCCCGAAGGCTCGCGTATCGTCGACTGGCCTATAAGCTACGACGACCTCGAACCTCACTACGACCGCGTGGAGTACGAGACAGGCGTCTCGGGACAGGCCGGGAACCTAGACGGCGATATAAAAAAGAACGGTAACCCGTTCGAGGCTCCACGAAAGAGGCCCTATCCCTTCCCGCCCCTGCGCCCCAGTGCGGCCAACCAGCCCTTTGTAGATGCGACCAGGAAGCTTGGATACCATCCTTTCCCCGCTCCCGCGGCGATCATCAGCGAAGACTGGGGAGAGCGCAAGGCATGCACGTACTGCGGCTTCTGTCGGGACTATGGCTGCCATGTGGGCGCCAAGACCACTACGTTGGACACGATGATGCCGCCGGCCCTGGCTACCGGCAACCTGGAGCTGTTGACCAACTGCCGGGTCCAGCGCGTCAACGTCGACGCCGAGGGGGTCGCCCGCTCGGTAAGCTACGTGGACGCCGGTGGCGAACAACACGAAGCGAGCGGCGACCTGGTCATCCTTTCCGCCTACTCACTGGAGAACACCCGTCTAATGCTGACCTCCGGACTCAACCGGAACGGCATGGTCGGCAAGAGCTTCGCCATCCACAACTATGGCTGGTTCAGCGGGACTCTCCCGGAAGAAACGCACACCTACGCGGGTCCCGCAGTTGCCGGATGGGCTATAGATGATACCAACGCCGACTTTGTCGACCGTGGCGAACTCGGTTTCTTAGGAGGCACCCCGATCATGTTCTTCGGCGGTGACTACCAGCCTATCGAGGTAGCCAACAACCTGCCGCCGGACGTTCCGAGATGGGGTGAAGGATTCAAGGAGTGGCTGAAGTTTGGTTACCGACACTTCTTCGCCATGTTCTCCCAGCAAGCTTCCCTGCCGACAGAGGCCAATTACGTCGATCTGGCTCCAAAGGTCAAGGACCCGTGGGGCCAGCCGGCGTTGAGGATCACCCACGACTGGGACGAGAATGACCGGAAGGCCGCCCTATGGCTCAACGAGGTCAAGCACGCGATAGCCCGCGAGATGGGTGCGACCAAGACCTGGGAAGCCCCGCTGCTGCCTCCGTACCACATCACTACTCACGAGATGGGAACCCACATCATGGGTGAGGACCCCGCAAGTTCGGTTGTCGACCGCCACTGTCGCTCACACGAAGTTCCGAACCTCTTCCTGGTCGGGGGCGGCGTCTTCCCAACTTACAACGGATATAACCCTACGGAGACTATACAAGCCATAGCCTACTGGGCCGCAGAGCACATAAAACAAGAGACCCGCAACGGAGGCGCCTTGACACGCTTTACCACTAGGCAGCGTACGACAAGCTTGAGGTGATTCAGGTACTCCAGGGCTGGCACTGACGTACCGGTACCAGCCCTGGATTTTGGCGCTTTTCGGTGGCTACTGTATAACTACGGATTTGCGGTCATCGTAGTTATCGGCATCACCGCCTTGTCTCCGAGTCTTGTAATGCTGGGCTTTACCTGACGAATCCTCGCAGCACCAAACCAGTATCCAACATCCTTTCTGTCTGTACTATCTTCTCTCGCTCAAGCGACGTGACCTCAACCATTGCTACTGAGACTCCGGATTTGTCTGCTTCAGCAACACGGCAAAGGCCACGGCTGCCAGGACGGCGACAATGATCGCGAAAGCTACACCGGCGGGGACCAGGCCGAATCCCTGGGCGGCAGCGCCGACGCCGATGACGGGCAGCGAGATCGCCACATAGAGAACAACGAAGAAAGTCGAGGCTACCTCGCCGCGGCGGTCGGGTGGACTATTAGCGTTGACCGCGGCTAGCCCGGCGCGGAAGCTCAACCCCTGTCCCAGACCGCTCACCACGGCGCCGAGCAGGAACAGGACCAGCGACGCGGTGCCGATGCCGGTGCCAACGAGCCCCACCCCCAGGATCAGGATCAGGCACCCCGCCGGCAGGGCGTGACGTTGCGACACCCGCCCGAGCGTGAATTGCCCGGTGATGGAGGCGGCGAAGAGGGTGAACACCACCAGGCCGCTCAGTGCATGGTTCGGCAGCTCCATCACCTGGGCGAGAAAGGCGGAGGCTACCGCTGTGAATAGTCCGAGGACCATGAACCCGGCGAAGCCCGCTATCGCCGCGGGCACGAACACCGCACGGACCTCGGCGGGTACCCGAGGGCGTTGCAAGCGGAGACGTGGTCTTTGCGGTACGTCGACGGTCTCGGGTGAGACCAGTACGGCGGCTGCGGCGACGAGTAGCAGCCCGAGGTCGACGACGAAAGGCAACAGTATCGGCATCATGGCATACTGGGCGAGCACCCCGGCAACTACCGGGCCGAGCCCCAGGCCGCCGATGTTGGCGGCGGTGGCGACCAACGTGGCCCGCTCCTTATATTTTTCGGGTGCGAGCTCAGTCACGGCGACGGTCGCCGTCCCGGTGAAGATACCAGCCGACAACCCTGAAAGGACCCGTCCGGCCATCAATGCCGCCAGCGAAGAGAAGGTCCCACCGATGAGGAAAGTGGCCGCGCTCCCCGCCGACAATATTACTCCGGCGAGCAGCATGCGCCTACGACCCAACTGGTCGGACCAGCTTCCAACCAGAAGGAGGGCGGTGATCACCCCGACCGCGTAAGCGGCGAAGATCAAGGTCACGATCAACTCGGAAAACCCCATTAGCTCCCGATAGATAGGGTAAAGTGGTGTTGGCAGGGTAGTGCCCAGCATGGTCACCGCAAAGGCGTAGGCTACCAGGATGAAGGCGAACCTTCGGCCCACGACCATCCATCGGCGCAGCCTGTTCGAGCCCGATGTTATGGTTGCTCTCTCTGGTATCTGGCGATAAGTGGTCTACAGAGCAAGGTGTCTATTAGCACTACCTATCCATCAATCCCAAGATCTCCAAACCAGATATTCAGTCTCCCTAGTCGACCTGACATATCTTTTACCATAGCATCCTACGAGGGGAGAGTTTTACTCCGCCTCAATACATTTTCGGTACTCTGAAGAACCATGATCTTGTGCGGGTCAAGGTTTCGCTTACCGTTGTATGCTTGACAGGTTGCCGGTTACTGAACGCTTGGAGTCAGGGGTTGGTTTGTGGTTAACTGTCTGCTACTCAGCAGAGTGAGTACCCAGCTCGCTACTTGGAATGTCGTCGCAATCGGCCGGGATTGTTTACGAGATCGAAGGTGGGGCAGCTCTATGCGCATCGCGGTAACCCAGTTCAAAGCACGCGACATTGTGAATTTCGAACAGTTTGCCGAGCATGTTAGTCGATACTTTTAGCAGGGCTACTCGCCCTCGTCTCCTTGTTGCCGGATCAGCAGTTTTTCGCCTGGGGTTGGAGGCTACCGTTTTTGCTCAGCGCAGTCGGGGTGGCGGTGGGGCTTCACGTCAGGCTTAGAGTTGCAGAGTCTCCGGCGTTTGAGCAAGTAAAGGAAACCCGGAGTGAGTCCAGGGTACCTTTCGTGGACATGCTGCGCGACCATCCGGTTGCGGCTATCCTGGCCGTGGGAACCGTATTCTACGCCATAGGCGGTTTCTACATAACACTTACGCTCTAAGCTACGGCAGTTGCTGATCTCAAGAAGACAATATCAGACCGAAACGCACGAGACGCAGCCTGTACAAGCGCAGCGTGTAACCTGATCCGAGTATAGGAGCTTACCGGTTGTGAACGAGCTTGAGCAACGAGTGACAGACCAGATAGAGCAAAACTGGGAGGGAGAGACCAGCTTCCTGCAAGGCTTGGTTCAGCGCCCGAGCACGCTGGGTAACGAGGCGCGCGTGCAACAGTTCATCGCGGATGAGTTGAGCAGGATGGGGCTCGAGGTCGACGTGTGGCAGATAGACCACGCCGAGATCTCCAGAGAGCCAGGGTACTCTCCGGTAGAGTGGTCCTATGAGGGACGCCCCAATGTTGCGACGACGTGGCGAGGCTCCGGAGATGGAAGATCCTTGCTCCTTAACGGACACATCGACGTAGTCCCCGCGACACCGGAGCACCACTGGATCTACGATCCCTGGGGCGGTGAGATCAAGGATGGCCGCATGTACGGTCGAGGAGCCGCCGATATGAAAAGTGGCGTAGCAGCCATGATTTACGCTGTACGGGCTCTGAGAGAAGTCGGCGTCGATCTGAAAGGTAGCGTTACTTTAGAGACTGTTATAGAGGAAGAGTGTACGGGCAATGGAGCGCTTGCGGCGCGTACCCGCGGATACAATGCGGATGCCGCGATCATACCGGAACCCCTGAACCAAACAGCTCTAGTCGCGCAGGTAGGCGTAATGTGGGCGAGGATTACGGTGAAAGGCAAAGGAACGCACGCTGAGAGAGCGTCCGGGGCAGTTAACGCTATCGGAAAGACCTACCTTATGATTCAGGCGGTAGAGAAGCTGGAATCCTTAGTAAATGCAGAAGAACGGCCCGAGCACTTTAGAGAGACCGAACATCCGTTGAACTACAATACGGGCGTGATCAGGGGTGGAGATTGGGCCTCATCGGTGCCTGAGGAGTGTTCTTTCGAGGTACGGATCTCCGCATATCCAGGAGAAGACCTCGGAGAGGTGCGGGACCGGTTCAAGTCCCATCTTTTGGAAGCCGCCAAAGCTGATCCCTGGCTCTCTGAAAACCCGCCGGAGATCAGCTTCTACGCCTTCCTCGCGGAAGGATGCACTATCGACCGAGAAGCCGAGATCTTCGACCCGCTGCGGAAACACCACCGCAATCTTATGGGAAGTGAGTTGGAATCGTTGGCCTTCACCGGTACTACTGACGCTAGGTTCTTCAACCTCTACAACGATACGCCCGCCACCTGCTACGGTCCCGTAGGTGGTGGCCTACACGCACCGGATGAGTGGGTCGACCTGGATAGCGTAAAGAATGTGACCAAAGTGCTGGCACTGACCGTTATGGACTGGTGCGGGGTAGCGACCCCCTGACACGCGATGCCGAAGTCGCAAGGGAAAATATGGCCGACTGCCACTTAGCGCTTGTGGGCGCCAAGTGAGATCATGGCGCTTTAGTCTGAGAGACCGACACCAAATTCGCCGAATGGGAGGTAGATGAGAATACCATCGAGAGCTTACGCGAAGTGCTCAAAAATGACCGTAGCGTACTGGCAAGACAGTGCCGCTATTTCTTGAGGAGGACTCCATGAACGGTAAGGCTCAGGCCGTATCCTTTCACGAACTAGACTGGGCGGATGACGCGCCTGGTATCCGCGCGAAAGAACTGGAAGTCGAAGGAGCGCGCTGGGCAATTGTCGAGTACGGTGAGGGTGTGGCTCGGGACGAATGGTGCGAAGAAGGGCATCGCGGTTTCGTGTTGCGAGGCGAGATATTGTACGAGTTCGACGACGGTAGCGAGCCTCTTCGCGCTAGAGAAGGCGAGGCGTTTCTGCTCCCACCGGCCCCTCTTGAAAGAGGGGCCCATCGGGGACGGAACATTGCCTCCCGCCCGACGCAACTGTTCCTAATAGATGACCCGGCAGCATAACAACCATCGCTCCACGGAGTTACAGGTATCGAGAGACAAAACGCTTGTCCTACTTGGTATTGCTGTGTAGCATGTCCTTCGGCCGCACAACATTGTTCTTGGAGGGCCGAACGAGAGCGTGCAAGTTATAAAAGGGACTATCGAGCCGGGCAAGCTGGCTGATTTGGTGGTGCTGGGCGGCCCCATACTCTCAGTACCACGGGGAGAGATCAAAGACATGGAGGTGGAGATGACCCTCGTGGTCAGCGACGTGGTCTTCCGGAGCGACCGGGCGGCTGTTTGAGCCCCGGAACGCCGTCGGAACGCGGCGGGGTGGCCTACACCGTGAGCGGGTTGCGAGAGCCGGCGGAAGTTCTGGTGGACTCTTGGGGAGTCTCGCACATCTACACTTCGTCCATCTACGACGCCTTCTTTGTCCAGGGATTCAACGCCGCCCGCGACCGCCTGTGGCAGATGGACCTGTGGAGAAGACGAGGTCTCGGATTGCTCTCGGAGGTGTTCGGTCCCGCCTTCGTGGAGAAGGACCGGGCCGCCCGTCTCTTTCTCTACCGTGGAGATATGCATGGCGAGTGGCTCGCCTACGGCTCCGACACCAAGCGCACCGTCACGGCCTTCGTGGCCGGTATAAACGAGTACGTAAGGTTAACGGAAGAAGACCCCGGCCTGCTCCCGGAGGAGTTCCGCGCGATGGATTACAGGCCCGTCCGCTGGTTGCCCGACGACGTTGCCCGCATCCGCAGCCACGGCCTGTACAAGAACCTGGAGAGCGAGGTGCAGCGCGCCCGTACCCTGCACGAATTCGGAGCCAGTGTAGAAGCCCTACGCAGCCGCCTGGAGCCGGAGCGTGAGATAGTGGCGCCCGATGGCCTGGACCTGTCTCTTATCCCCGACGATGTCCTGAAAGTCTACGCGCTTGCGACCACCCCCGTAGAGTTCGGCGGCGTCTCTCCGGGGGCGCCGGTATCGGCGGAGGGCTCGAACAACTGGGCTGTCTCCTCGGCGCGAACGGCCACCGGGCGTCCGCTGCTAGCCAATGATCCTCACCGCACCCAGTCGGTCCCCTCGCTGCGCTACATAGTCCACCTCTCGGCTCCCGGCATGGACGTGATCGGAGCCGGCGAGCCAGCCCTACCCGGTGTCTCAATCGGCCACAACGGCAGGATAGCTTTCGGCCTGACGATTTTCTCCATTGACCAGGAAGACCTATATGTCTACGAGACCAATCCGGAGAACCCGTCTGAGTACCGTTACAAGGACCGCTGGGAGCCGATGGAGACCGAGCTACAGAGAATCCCGGTTAAAGACCAGGAATCCGTCGAAGTGGAGCTCAAGTTTACGCGCCACGGACCGGTGATCCACGAAGATTCGGAGAGACACACAGCCTTCGCCGTAAGGGCGGCGTGGCTTGAGGCCGGCATGGCACCTTACTTGGGCAGTATGGGCTACATGCGCGCCGAGAACTGGGACGAGTTTCTGGCCGCCATGAACCGCTGGGGAGCGCCGGGCGAGAATCAAGTCTACGCTGACACTAGCGGCAACATCGGCTGGAAGCCGGGAGGGTTGGTCCCGAAGAGGCCGAACTGGGACGGGCTTCTGCCGGTACCGGGCGACGGACGCTACGAGTGGGACGGCTTCCTGGATATGGACGAGTTGCCAGTAGAACTCAATCCGCATCGCGGCTGGGTAGCCAGCGCTAACGAGATGAATTTGCCCGAAGGCTACCCTCACGAGGAGAAGAAGATCGGCTTCGAGTGGTACGCTCCGTTTCGCAAGGAGCGCATCGCGGAAGTCCTCGGGGGATCCTCCGGCCTGACCGTCGCGGACATGGTAAAGCTCCAGACCGACTACCTCTCGGTCCCGGCACGCCGTATCCTCGCCTGTCTGAAGGGCCTGGAGGCTGGAGAACCCGAGGCTAGGCGCTCACTCGATATGCTGCGGGAGTGGGACTGCGTGCTCTCCGTGGACTCCGCCCCCGCAGCGCTCTTCGAAACGTGGCACAGATCTTACCTGCGGCCCGCGTTGCTGGAGGGGGCCATATCCGCCCTGGTGTCTCCCGAGAAACTAGAAGCGGCGTTGGCGGCACTGACCCCGCCGGAGGACCAGGTGGGCGACCCTCGGACGGACCTGGAGTTGATCTCCCGCCCCGAGACGTGGCTGACCGGTGATCCTGCGGAGACCCTGGACGGCATCCTGCTCTCCAGCTTGCGGGAAGCCTTCCTTTACCTCGAAATGATTCTCGGCCCGGACCAGGGGGGTTGGAGGTGGGGGAGACTTCACCACGCCCTCTTTACGCACCCGCTCTCCGCGATGGCCGGTAGAGAAAAACGGGAGCGCTGGGATGTGGGGCCAGCGCCGCGCGGTGGCAGCGACGATACCGTGGGCAACACCGCTTATCGGCAGGAAGACTTCAGGCAAACCGGAGGCTCTTCTTTCAGGATCGTCGTGGACGTCGGTGAATGGGACAGGTCCGTAGCGATGAACTCGCCGGGTCAGTCCGGCGACCCCAGGAGCTCCCACTACGCAGACCTGTTCCAGGAGTGGGCGAACGACAGAGTCTTTCCCCTTCTATACAGTCGAGAAGCGGTAGAAGCCGCGACCGGGCAACGGATCCTCCTAAAACCCAGAGAGACAAACTAACCCGTAAAGATGTTTTATGCGCATCTACGAGTCACCTACAATTCGTGAGCGAGCGGCTTTGCAAAAACTGCCGATAATGGCCGAGACTCCAGCAAACTTTTGATACGTTTAACGATAGAGTAATGCTACACTGAACTCGTGCTACACGAGGAGAAGAAATGACCAACTTGACGATTACGGTAGACGAGCGGACGCTAAAGCGGGCGCGGATGCGGGCGTTGGATGAGGACACGTCCGTAAACGCGGTTCTGCGGGAGTATCTGGAGGAGTACGCGGGAAGCAGGCAAGAGCAGATCGACGCTGCCCGCAGGATCATAAAGGCGTCGCGCGAATCGAAGTCTGGTTCTGGGCTTGGCGGACGCAGGTGGAAGCGGGAAGACGCCTACGAGGAGAGGCTCGGGCGGTATCCCAAGAGGTGAGCCGAGCTTTCTTCGACACCAACGTGTTGCTCTATCTCTTCGATAACTCTGTTCCGGAGAAAAAGGAGAGGGCGCAGGAGGTGTTCTCCGAAGAAGTGAAGGCCGGTCGCGCGGTCCTGAGCACCCAGGTCTTGCAGGAGTTCTACGTCAACGCGACGCGCAAGCTGGCGGAGCCGCTTTCGCCTGAAGTCGCCGAAGCGCAGGTGCGGGACTTCGCCTGGCTGCCCTTGATCCGGGCGGACGAGACTATGATACTCGCCGCTATCAGACGACACAGGACTATGTCTTTCTCCTTCTGGGACGCGCTCGTGGTGGAGGCTGCGCTGCGGGCCGGGGCCGGACGTCTGCTCACCGAGGACCTACAGCATGGGCAGGAGGTCGAAGGCCTCACCGTCGAGAATCCTTTTGTGGAGGTCGCGGAAGGGTGAGACGGTTAGACGAGTCTGAACGCTAATTATTTGGTGCTGGCGTTCAGGCCGATCTTCAAAAACAGACCGCGGAAGCCCTCGGTGAACTGCTTTTCGTAACCCCGAGGGACCCGGAGGAGAACCTACTCTCGTCACGCTCCCGTCAAACGCTGAGAACCTGGACGCTATGGAGGCGAAACTAAAGGAAAAATTCCTGCAAACACGGGAACTGAAGGGGCGCGCTCGGCAGGACTCGAACCTGCGACCTTCTGATTCGTAGCGAGACTTTCCGTGCTTTCGTGGACCCCACTGGGTCCCGTTTGGCCCCTGTTTACCGGCTTTGCGCTACAGTGCGCCGTTGATAGATCCCTACGAATCCCCGTGTACCCACACCCATAAGTGGTAGTGTAAGTGGTAGACGGATGTTCCTAATTCGGTTTTTGTACTACGCTTGACTCTGAATCACTTAGTCCAGGTTCGAATCCTGGTCCGGCAGCTCCTCAAAAACCCCGTTTTGCGGGGCTTTTTCTCTTCGGCTTCAAGCATGGACCCGTGTGGACCCTCCTCGACCCCAGCGGGGTTATGGTCGCGGTTATGGTCAAAACTATGGTCAGATCTTGGCTAACTGCCCACCTTGTTTACTAAGCGGATGAGCTTGTTGTCTGGAAGTACACTGTTGCCCATGCTGCGCACCCCAACCGATTCAGAGAATAAACCATCGTCCAAATCGTACGCTGTCTCGCTAACTGCGGAACGGAGATCCTATTCGGTCAAGCCAAGAGCTGTCAGGTGCCGGACGCGCTCCTCCCGCTCTGAGCTCTCGATGGTACGTGCGGCAACTTCTCTGACGATAGTAACCGGATGAGTGAGGGGACAGGCGGGAGCTGGACCAGAAAGCCGGTGCCTTCGCCCGAGGCCTACGCCTACACCGATGGGGCATCCATAGGTTCCCGAGGCACCGGGGGCTACGGGGTTGTCGTGAGCTGGGATGGCAAGACCCAGGAGATCAGCGGCGGCGAGCCCGACACCACAAACCAGCGGATGGAGGTGACCGCCGCGTGCGTCGCCCTGGAGACTATAGAGGAGGGGCACGTCGTGACCATCTACTCCGACTCCTCCTACCTCGTCAACTGCATGAGAAGAGGCTGGCACGAGACGTGGCAATATAATGGGTGGCTCAACAACCTCAAAGAGCCGGTGTCGAACAGGGATCTGTGGGAGAGACTCCTGAAAGCGGTGCGGCGCCACAAAGAGGTGCGGTGGAGAAAGGTCAAAGGACATCAAAAGGGTGGAGGCCTGCACAAGGCTGGTAACGACCGGGCCGATGAGCTTGCCGTGTTGGCGAAAAAGGCGGCTGGCACTCCTCAGACTCGCCAGTAAGCGCGTTCGGCGGATGCCACGATGTCGGCGTTCTCTAGTTTCCATAATCAGAAGTTGAGCTTTGCTAAGAGTCAGGTAGACATGTACCGAATATTTCGGTAGACTGCAGATGTGCTTGGGGAGAACAAGACCAGCGCGCTTGCCGAGGTGGATCGCACTTCCTCGTCTAC
This sequence comes from Rubrobacteraceae bacterium, assembly GCA_965219175.1. Lineage (GTDB taxonomy): Bacteria > Actinomycetota > Rubrobacteria > Rubrobacterales > Rubrobacteraceae > JBBPZK01. Next base: position 3,307,335 of record CBDCNI010000001.1, on the reverse strand, counting down.
GGATATGGCGAGAGCGCTATCGGAGGCCAGGGATACCTTGCGCCAGTTCGAGACATCGGCGCTCACCGACGTGGCCCATACCCTTTCGGAAGTTACCGAGAGACTCGCTCAGACTACGGCAGAACTTGCTGCAACTAGGCGTGAGGAGTGGGTGGATGGGGAAGGAGCGCGGCTACATCTCAAGAGGACCAAGAAGCAGTTCGAGAGGATAGCGCCTCAGTTACCGAGACACTACGTGAGTGAACGAGGCATACTCTACAATGTTCGGGAACTAGACGAGTGGCTCATGAATCGATAGTAGGGGAGAACGATGATTAGATGTCGTCGACTACGAGGTCATTGTCGTCGGCTGCTTCCAGTACCGCCGCCCGCAGCGCCTCATCATTGAGCCTCATAACGCGCTCCGGTGGGCACTCCAACGCGTCGGATGCCCGCTCGTAGAGTGCGATGGCATCTTCGTCGTTGTGGGCGTTGAGGTAGATTACGCCGTCCAGATCACTATAGACCTCCGGCGTCTCGTAGAAGTGGCGCGACCAGGCCTGAGAGATGTTCCTGTCGGCGACCTTCGCGATCGCCGCTTTCGTCCCGGCCCTCATCGCACCGTTGTGCCGTAAGTTGAGAAGGCGAAGGTCACGCTGGAGGATAGGTGAGGCTACGTGGTGGCGGTGGAGGTCCACCACACCAGTGTCGCCAAAAATCTCTACCAGGCAACTTGATAAGGTCATGGCAGCGTAGTAGATCCTCCGCTCTGTGTCATCATCAGGCTTGCCGTCCTCTCGCCCACGATGGTGGTCGAAGCGGAGCAGAGGACCGTACGAGCGGAATCCGGTCGCCGTTGCCCCATGTCGAGAGGGGTCGAACAGCCTGACCAACCGACTCCCGGAGGGGAGATCATGAAATAGTGGGTTAGGCCGACGCTGTGGCGGTGGAGGGTCGACGACGACCAATCTAGCTCGCCCCGACCGTCTCCGCCGTGCTCCTTACTGCCTCGATCTGCCCCTCTCTCAACGTCTCCAGCGGAGTTCGACCCTCCAGGTACTGGTTAGGCCGTACGAGCCAACTCGCCTTCGCAAGAGGCGAAGCGTGGAGCGTCCGCAGCACCTCTGGCAGTCCCTTGACGACACCGTCTGGTCCCGAGGGGTCGAACTGCCAAGCGGGGAATCTCCAGGCCCCCCGATCCAGGACGGCCAGTAGTGTGCCACCCTTCACGCGGTCGTGGGGCGTTTGGCGGGTGGTGCCGAGTAGGTCCGCCACCTGAGATGCGGTTAATGATCCTTCAAGCAACTCCCTGCGGCGCTTGAATGATCGGGCCAGCGTAGCCATCTCCAGTGCGGATCTCTCCTGGCGGCCGTACTCGCGCCCGCCGGTTAGGTCGGCCACGAGTTCTTCCCGCTCTTCGTACCTCTCCGGGGATTCGAGCTTTCGCTCTATGCGAAGCGCCTGCTCGATGCGAGAAGATAAAACATCCAGATCCTCCACCGAAGATTGTTCCAGCAGATGCTGCAGGGCCTCTACCGTACGGGTGGCTGCCTTCTTCTGGCGTGCCTTGGCCGCCGCTCCCTTGGCAGTGGGGGCGGGAGTGGAGATCCTAAAGGCCAAGCGGTCCATCACAGGTTTCACCTTCTTTTCTTTGTAGTAAGTTGTGGATTCAGTATACCGATATGCGTAAGAGATGTCAAATACAGCTCGCCGCGACGGTCGTTGCTGTGGTCGATGAGCTCTCTTCTCTGGAGATCGGACGTCCGTTCACGAACGGGTCTCCTACGCTTTATCAAGCACAATGCGGAGCTTTGTTGGGCGCAGAGCCATGAGGGCAAAGGAGAGTATTGTTGTTCAGCGGCCGAACAGGCGCCGCCACCAGGAGGACGTTTCTCGCTCGCTCTCAGTATGGTGTTGGATCTCGGTGTCGAACGTCCTGCGCCGGCCTTCGGCTTCGCTCTCCTGGGCGGCTGGTTGTTCGGGAGATTCTTTGGCCTCGTAAGGGATCTCGCCGTATTGCACGCGGTTGGCGGCGCGTTCCTGCTCGCTGTTATCGCGGGGCTCACCTTCGGTTCTCGCGAGGAGGACATCGCGGATTATGCGCTCGTATCTGGTCCAAGCTAACTCCGGCTTCGCCCCGAGGCCTGCCTCTGCGGCCCGGTGCTCAAAGCCACCCTTGCCGAACTCCTTGAGGGTTGGAGGCCGCCCGAAGGTCTCCTCCAGACGCAGGTATTCGAGGGCCTTATTGGCTAACTCGGCCTTGTTGTGGTTGTCTGAGATCTTGCGGTTGTGTTTCTCTCTCGATGCCTGGTCGAAGGCCTCCGGGGAGGATGACACCTTGACCCCACCCAGGGCTGCGTACACTCGGGCTACGAAGCTTTCGACGTCTTCGGGTACTATGCGAACGCGCACCGGCGAGACCGGGGAGCGCTCACCGAAGGCACGGTACAGCGCCTTCACGTCGCCCCCGAACCACCGGTTCGCTGGGATCGCGGCGGTTCTGGCGAACTGCTTGGGTGTGGGTGGCTTCCCACCCCGTTCTGCGCTCTTAACGTGGAAGACTTTGACAGCCTCTCGCACGTCGTTCTCCGCCCGCTTGCTGAGATAGCGCTGGAGATGCTTTTCGGCCCAGACCCTACGATGCCTGGTGATTATGTCCCTGAGATTCTCGAAACCTTCCCTGTGGGAGCCGTGGCTCATGCTGGTCTCGATAACCAATCCCGGCTCGACCTCCACCTCTCGGGTCTCGGTGCGGGTGGGCTGCGGCTCTCCCAGCCGTGTCTCGGCGGCGATGAGTTCGGCGAACATGCTCCGGTCGACCGGGGCGCCGAGGTCCTCTAGCTCCGCGAGAGCTCGGCTATGATAATCCTTGAGTCCGGCCATGTCCGTGCGCGAGTAGGGACCCTCACAGAGAAACCATGCGGTGAGGGCACAGCCGTGCCAGAACCGGAGCGCGGGACCGAAGATCTCCGCCAAGCGGACGTGCGGAAAGGGATCGGTGACGATCCTGGCGGGCTCTCTGGGCGACATTGCCGATCCCCAGAGCTCGTCTATCTCGTCGAGCAGATCGTCCGGCAGCGCGCGTCGGTACAGGCCCTTGCGGTGGGGCGAGTTGTCCTTTTCGGTGCGGAAGAGCACGAATCCAAGGTGATCCTCAACGAGCCCCCACAGAGGCTCCATGCCGCTCTCTTGTCGGGTGTGGAGCGAGTCGAAGGCCTGCCAGTAGCGAGTGAGCGCCGAAAGGCGTCGTTCCACTGGCGACGTCTCGCCGCCGAACAACGAGGTGGCTATGAGCTTGAGCTGCTCTTCGCTCACGCTCTCCACGCCGAGCTTCGTGTCAACCTCTTGCGAGGGAGTGAGGTAGAGTCTAGTCTCCGGCAGAGCAGTTGCGATGTGCTCGTCTGAGTGCGGCTCCTCGCCCAGGTAATCGAGGAGAGCCAGCCAGTCGCCGCCGAAGAACCCTGAGAGCGTCGCCTCATACTCGCGGGTGAGGGCGCGACGGCGCAAGATCCTACCGTCCTTTTTGGCTTTAGCGTAGTAACGTTGTAGGAGTGGGAGCAGGCGGAAAGCGCGATAACGTGCCCCGAGCGAGGCCGGTCCCACGCGCTCCGCCTCGCGCCGGATAGCGTCGGCGAGCGCTACTTTGGCGGAGAGTTGCTCCGCAGCGCGAAGTCTGGACCAGCCTCCGCCGGGCCTCACAGCCGACAACTCAGGCTCGACGCCGAGGTTGAGCGCCGCGAAGAAGGTGTCCACCTCCTGCCATCGGGTTCGCCTTCTCTCCCTTGAACTCTCCGCCTTCTCGGGCGAGTCGTCGAAGGAAGGTGGGAAGGCGCGGCCGGAGCGCAGGACGAAGGGCTCGTAGAGTGACGAGAACATGGGGTCCAGCACCGTATGGGCGAGCAAGGCTTCGGGGGAGGCCTCCGCCGATACCGGCCGGTAGGTGTCAGACTCCACCGACTCGTGGAAGAACCTGCCGTGCTTCATGAGGTGGTGCGGGAAGTGAAGCCGCCCCATCCGACCGTCGATTTTGACACGGGAGGACCAGCTACCCCGAGCCTGCTGTTTTTCCAGCGAGAATAGCTTGTCTAGCACCTGTCTATCTTCGTCACTGAGACTACTCAAGCGTAGCGTCGCCGGGCGGCCGGTGGCGCGCGTGTCCTCGCCCTCGACATGGAAAGGAATCTCTCCGCGCAAAGAGCGGAGCGCGAACCGACCGACCAGGGCGTCGAGCGCGGCGAAGACCTTACTGCGCCCGTGGGCGGCCTCCGCTCTGAGTAACTCAAGGGGTGCGGCGGTCTCCAGGGCGAGCCTGCCGAATCTCTCTTCCTTGCGGTCAGCCACCGAGTCTCCTCGCTATTTCAACGTACTGTTCAAAGGGGACGGGCTCGGGGGTGGAGGCAGCGTAATTGGCGTAGGAGCGGGCGAAGGCCTCTCTCTCACGTTCCCTACGGCGCTCCTCGACCCGCTCGGCGTCGTGCACGATGCGCTGCTCTATAGCACCCTTCTCAAAGAGTACGAAAGTGTCGGGCCGTTCCGCCGTCTCCGTGCCGCGCAACCCGGGTACCTCCACCTCTGCCACAAGTTCGTCAGACTCTGTGGTGATCTCTCTGACCGGGGCCGGGTCCATCTCATTCTCTTCGTAGATGGTTTCGATGTGCTCGTCTAGGCCCAGTTCGGCGTGGTAGATGAGGTCGAGAGCCTGCTCGCCGGGGCCGACCCTCCCGGTAAGCGCCGGGTGGTTGATCACGCGGATGCCGCGCCCGACGAACTGGTAGAACTCACCGAAGGAGCCGTAGGGCCTGAAAGGGGCTACCACGGTGATCGGCGGGAAGTCGTAGCCCTGGCCGAGCATCTTCAGTTGCACGATGCCTTGGAGGTCGCCGGAATCGTTCTCGAAGCGCTCCCTGGCGCTACGGATTCGCGATTCGGTCATGGAATGGTGAAGGTGGGTGGAGGGTATACCCGTCTCGTTGGCTATGCGCGAGATCTGCTCGGCGTGGCGTTCACCAAGCGCGCTGAACAGCACCCGCGGCTTTACCGGGTGCAGGAGCGTCGATTGCTCGTCGAGGGCGCGCCGGATCTCGCGCATGAGCTGCCGGATAGGTTCCTCGCTCTTGGCGGTAATCCGGGCTAGCTTGCGCTCGTCTCCGATGACTTCCAGCAGGGCGTCGCGGCCGACGATCTCTTCCCGGCGACCGTCAGGCCAGATCATCTCGTAGGTAGTCTCCGAGGCGTCCGGGGCGAAGCGGGTTGCCCTCAGGTTCTTGGCGTTCCCATCTGCTATTGAGTCGATGAGCAGGTAGCGGTAGACGACATCTGCCTCGATAGGTCTACCGTCGAGACGCTTGAAGCAGGCGCTCATGAGAAGCTTCCTGGCCTCGGAGAAATGGGCGAAGGTCCTCTGGTACGACTCGGCGGCGGCGATGTGAGCCTCGTCGACGACGATCATGTCCACGTCGTCGGGCGCGAGCTTGGCGAGCAAGTGGTCGGGGTCCGAGCCATCGCCCAGTGAGTGGAAGTTGGTGACGATCACGTCCGCGGACAGCAAATCCTCCCGGCTAACGCCGCGGATCGAGCCTGCTTCCCGATCCAGAGTACGCACCCGAGGCGGCGGGCAGCCTGGTATGAGAGGACCGCCGGGCAACCCGTAGAGGACGCTCCCGCTGACCGTGTGGTCGAACGCCCTGTCGAAGACGCCCCGGATCACGCTACCGGGGGTCACGATAAGGGCCCTGCGCCGCGTGAAGGACAGGGACGCCACCACTCCGAGCGCGGTCTTGCCGGCTCCAACGCTCATCACACAGGCGGCCTTCTCTCCGCCCTTGGCATAGTAGTCTGAAAGGGCTTCGAAGGCCTGGGTCTGGCACTCCCTCAAAGTCTTCCTGTTCAAACTGCCTCTCACCTCGTCGAAGTAAGCGTTTGGCGAACTTGCAGCTTTGCTCTTTTGTGTGCCCGTCGCACCTCTGGTTGGGGAAGGGGCCAGAGCGTACGTCGGATCGGGGTCCATCTCGGGAATCTCGACCTCAGGGTTAGCCGCCACAAAATTCTTCAATACCGGATCATCCAAGAGGAGCGCCTGCAACTGATACACGCACCGGATTGTGTCCGTCCGGATTGAGTCGTATGAGAACCTTGCCACGACTCGACCCGAGGCATGCAGGTCGTTCTGGCGCATACGGTCGTAGCTGAAGGCTCCCCTGTTCCCGTGGAACTCGTACCCGTCGAGCTCGATGGCGAAGGTCTTCTCCGATCCGACGATCTCATAGTCGACCCGGTACTTGCGGCCAGAGACGTCCACCTCGGCCTGAGGCCGGACAAGCCGGTATAGATCTGGTCGAACTGCGGGCGATAGAACCCATCGCAGAAACGCATATTCGAGGAAAGACGTCGAAGAGAGGATCTTGTGCGCCGGGTTGGTCATGCCGTTGCTATGCCCGCCACGCTTCGCCATCGAGCTCCGCAAGCCTCTTCCGCAGTTTCTCCGCGTGGTCGAGAGAGTATTCTTGGCCCAGGCGTGCGCTGCGTTCCGCTACCTCCAGTGCCTCCGCGAAGTAGCCTTCCCCCTCATAAAGCCTCATCAACAACTCGTAACCCACTACCCGGAAAAACTTGCCGGGCTCGTACTCTGCTATCTCTGGATGTGCTTCTATAAGAGCTATGTCGAGCCAGCATAGGCGCTCAACCTCCTCAAGAAGTGCAAAGTCCTGCCCGCGACCATCGAACACCGCCTTTGAGGTGCCCTGAATGGCGAAGTGGTAGTCAGAGAGCTCACCCGGGAGTTCCAGGGTCTCTTCAAGTCGTCGCAACTCGACGTGAGCGGAAGCTTTACCCTGGCCGAAGGCGCGCTGGTGTACGGGGGAAGCGGAGGTGAAGCCTCCCCCCGCCGAAGGCCAAGAGAGGCTGTGACGCACCTTGCCGTCGAATTCGAACTCATGCCTTTCTGGCTCAAGATCGTGCCCGTCGATCTTGGTGCGGTCGACGGTCGAGGAGCCTTCGTATGATACTCCTGGTACGTCGGCCAACCTACTGTACCATTCCACTGAAACACCCTCGCATTGTGTGCATGCTTTCTACCCAGACGACTACATTCTACTGTTTCTGCTAGCTCGGGTGAGATTCTCATGTTCGCTTCTTCGAGCAACTGCACATCTGATTCGAGGTCCCGCGTGGCGAGACTGAGGCGGTGCATCCTCAGCAGAATGCCCGGGGTGCCTGTGATCTCCAACCCTGTCCGGCGAGCGCGAAGGCGGGTCTTCCCGCTGTCGAGCACCGCTGTACATGAGATCTCCAACCCGAGCGCGATGACTTCTGTCTCACCTCTGCCGACCTTAGGTGGATCCTGCCTCACTTGGCGTGCATTTTCTGTGCCAGGGACATGGTTTGTTATCCAGTCCAGCAAGACACGATCTATGGATACCTGCAGTCAGACAGGACGACGAGATAGAGATTGATCTGTTGTCGAGCTTTCCGTTAAGCTGGCACCCTAGGGGTGAGCCACCTTGTATACTACCAAGGCGATGGGAACTACCCTTTATGCAAGATAGCAGTGTGAGACCTGTAATTTACCTTCACACCGCATTGGAGGCGGTTGAACTACTGCCATCAACCCCTTCGGGGATGAGGTGATGAAGGTGTTTGTCGTATCGTGAACATGCCCGCAGTGGTGAGAAGCTGTTTGCCGTATCATAAGGAAGTCAGATAGGAGAGGCCCAACTATGGCGAGTGCTAATCACCTGAAAGCTCTACTTAAGTCACACCTGGAAGGTGACGATCAGCACTTTATATCTGTGGGAATGCAACTCGCCGCGCATGAAGCCAAACTCGGACATGGCAAACTGGCCGAAGAGTTGCGCGCCCTTATCGACGAGGCCAAGCGACGGCGCGGTCCGGGACAGCCGGTCCCGATAAGCCGTCCCCGCGGTGAGTTGGCCGAACTATTGGCTGTCTCGTATCCCAAGGCGCGTGTGGGTGACATGGTCTTGAGTACCGAGCTGGAGCAGCAGATCCAGCGTGTCATCCGAGAGCAGCGCCACGCCGCCGAGATACTTAATCACGGGCTATCTCCCAGAAGAAAACTGTTGCTGGTGGGGCCGCCGGGTACTGGTAAAACCCTCACTGCCTCCGTGCTCTCCGGGGAGCTCGGCGTGCCCTTATTCCAGGTTCGTCTGGACGTGCTGATGAGCCGTTACATGGGGGAGACAGCGGCTAAGCTGCGGCAGGTGTTTGATGCTACCGGGCAGACGAGAGGAGTGTATTTCTTCGACGAGTTCGATGCCATCGGTTCGCAACGTGCAATAGCCAACGACGTGGGGGAGATCCGCCGCGTCCTCAACAGCTTCCTGCAGATGATCGAGCAGGACATGTCTCACAGCCTTATTGTTGCGGCCACGAATCATGCAGAGATATTGGACCATGCGCTATTCCGTCGTTTTGACGACGTGTTGAATTATGAGTTGCCCGAAGCGGAGCAGATAGCAGCTCTCTTCAAGAGCCGCCTGTCACGCTTCGCTGAGGGGAGGATTCCGTGGAAAAGCTTGGCGAAGACCGCTGACGGTCTCAGCTATGCGGAGATCGTGCGGGCGGCCGATGAAGTACTCAAAGAGGCGCTGATCGAAAAACGCAAGCGCGTCACCGCAGCCGAGATCCGTCAGATGATCGACGAACGTCAAAGTGTCGCGGGCAGACTCAATGGACGTTCATGACCACAGCAGTGTTCGAGCCGGTTGATGGATCAGAATAGCAGGCAGAACCGCCATTTAATCCTCGAAGGCTTTACCGAGACGGAACCGTTCAAGTCGGCTTCGGGAGGTGGGACCCCAAAGAACATCCCTGAGCGCAACCGCGCCGAACACGGAGCGGCGTTGCTAGGTCAGATAGGGGAACTAAAACCGGAGTTGGCAGCCGCCCGGCAAGCTCAAGAAGAAGCTGGCCTGGAAAGTGGTTTCGGGCTGAAGGTGGAATTCGAGAGCTTTCCTGATGTTCCCCTGGCGTTCGAAAGCCTGGATCAGAAGCGCCAAGGCATTGAGTTGCTGAATGTGCGTGAAGAGGGACAGCGCATCAAGGCGACTGTCTTGGTGCCAGACGGAAAGTTGGAGCACTTCGAAAAACTCATCAGGGACTACTTGGAAGAAAAACAGGATCGCCTGGGCAGACCTCGCGATAATAGGCGACTCCTCGATGCTATCGAACAGGTTCGTGCCGCGAGCTTGAAATCCTTATGGACGGACGATGAGGCCGTCTTCCCGTCTTCGGATGACGAGACCTTCTGGTGGGAGGTCTGGTTGCCGATACGTGGTGACCGCGCTGCCACCGTGCGAAACTTCCGAAGGCTGGCGGAGGCACAAGAGTTCCGAGTAGCGCCTGGCGAATTAGAGTTTCCGGAACGGACTATTTTGCTGGTATATACCTCCGTCGGGCAGATGAAGCGCTCCATCACGACGCTCAACACTATCGCCGAGCTTAGGCGAGCCAAAGAGACAGCAGAGTTCTTCGATTCTTTGCCACCCGAGGAACAGCCCGAATGGTTGGACGATTTACTCAACCGTACCCGCTTTGCCGGGCCGGACGAGACCGTTCCCCACGTATGTGTGCTAGATACGGGAATCAACAACGGACATCCTTTGATAGCGCCTCAACTCGCTAACTCTGACCTGCACACTGTAGAACCGAGCTGGGGAACAGACGATGCCGAGGGGCACGGCACGCGTATGGCGGGGCTTGTTCTGGCGGGAGATTTGACGGAAGCGATCATCTCTGGCCGACCCGTCGAGATCAGTACTCGACTGGAGTCGGTCAAGCTGCTGGATCGTAACGGGGGAAATACAGGGGATCCTCAGCACCACGGCTACCTAACAACCGAAGCGATTGCCCGACCAGAGATCACCGACCCTCATCGCCGTCGTATCTTTAGTATGGCGATAACTGCCAGAGACAATCGTGATCGCGGCCGTCCTTCCGCCTGGTCGGCAGCGGTCGACCGTCTGGCGGCTGACGTCGAGGATGACGGAGCAACCCCAAGACTGCTGGTAGTCTCCGCAGGGAACATAGACGATCCGAACGCGTGGACCGACTACCCGAACAGCAACAGCACCGACGGTATCCACGACCCTGGTCAAGCTTGGAACGCACTGACGGTCGGCGCCTGCACCGATCTCATTCACATCACAGACCAGGATGCCAGTGGCTACCAGCCAATCGCATCTCGCGGAGGACTCAGCCCTTTCAGCACAACATCATCCACCTGGCAGAAGCACTGGCCTTTGAAACCCGATGTAGTCTTTGAGGGAGGGAACGCAGCCAAAGACGCTCTGGGGGCAGTCTGGACCCCCAGCTTGAGCCTTCTGACATCCCACCACCTTCCGAATCAGCGATTGTTTACGACAGTAAACGCGACCAGCGCAGCAACGGCGCTCGCTGCCCGCATGGGAGGGCAAATAATGGCGGAGTATCCCGACCTCTGGCCTGAGTCGGTTCGTGCCTTAATAGTGCATTCTGCTGAGTGGACCGAAGAGATGCGGCGCATGTTTCTTCCACACGGATACCAGACCAAGAAGAACGATTACGATCATCTCGTTCGCCACTGCGGATTCGGTGAGCCGGACCTGGATCGCGCTCTGTGGAGCGTTTCGAACTCCTTGACCATGGTAGTAGAGGGGCAGCTGCATCCGTTTAGGCGCGAGGGCAGCAAAGATCCTACGCTGCGAGACATGAACCTGCACCGGCTACCCTGGCCGTTAGAAGAACTTGAGGCGCTCCGCGAGACGCAGGTAGAGATGCGCGTCACCTTATCTTACTTTGTAGAACCCAACCCTTCGGAGCGAGGATTCCGCTCGCGTTACCGTTACGAATCTCATGGGCTACGTTTTGACGTAAAGCGGGGACACGAGTCGGAGCAGGATTTCCGAACGCGCATCAATGCGGCAGCGCGCGATGAAGAAGAAGGAACGCGCAGCAGCGGTAGTGATCCCAGCTGGCTCATCGGCAAGCATAACCGGCATCGAGGATCACTCCACTCCGACACCTGGAGCGGGAGCGCGGCGGAACTTGCCAGTCGCGGAAGTTTGGCAGTGTACCCAACTCTTGGTTGGTGGAAGACGAGGCCCGGTCTTGCACGGTACGACAAGCCCGCACGCTACTCTCTGATAGTTTCCATCCGCGCGCCAGAGGTCGACGATACAATGCGGTTGCTAACCAGATCGCTGCTTCGGTGTCAATAGAACCATGATGCAGTCTGTTTCCGGAATGGTACAGCTACGCGAAAGCGAAGGCGAAGAGGGGCAGTGTGGCGCAGTTTCAAACCACAACGGCCAGAATTGCATAGGCTACGCCGCAGTTTGCGGCAAAGGCAGCCAGATAGGAGTCGCACTCCGGGTAGTCGAGAGGATGGCGATTTTCGTCGGCTGACTTTAGCTCATCTAGAGCAGCCAGAAGTGCGAGGGCCATGGCTGCCAGGGGCAGAATGGCCAGAAAAAGCGGAACGTTGAAGACGATCGTTGCGACTATGATCTCTGTGAGGAGCGCGAGTGCTGCCAAGCTTACCAGGAGCCTGACGGTGGAAGTGCGGCCTCGGGGTTTTTCTCGAATTTCGTTTTCGATATCCTTGTCGCTACGTCTTATCAACTCTTCATTGTAATCCTGGTGTTTAGCGCTAAAGTGCTGCCATATTACATGGGCTGCGAAGTACCACGCTGCCAGGAAGGCGGCCACAGCAGCGGCCTCGGGAATTGGGGTGGGGAGCGACAATAAGGGGACAGTGTAGGCTATGGGCAATCCCAGAATCAGGCCAGCGGAGCCTATCGCCATGAGCATCTGGGTCCTGAGAGAGTAGTGGCGTCGAATCGACAGCTCCTGGCGGGGAGTCGGACGATGAAAGGTCTGGGTATCGTAGGGTTGACACATCACTCTTTGGCCTCCTTTTGATAGGGCCAATACAAGGCTTGCAGCTCCGGTCTGATGTTCTTTGGGTTTCTTACTGGACCACAGCTACGGACGCGCCCACGGTGCCGCCATACCCGCCGAGATCCACAACCACGTGCCACCGACCTTGATGAGGCGGACGCAGATCCAGCGGCGAGGCCTTCGCCAAACCGCCATAGTAGTCATAGCTCTGTCCGTTCCGGTAGCGCCGAAAGTTGTTGCCGTTCATCATCTTGACGTTAGCTTGCTTGTCTAGGGTGACCCGCACGACCTCCCTGGGGCCTGCATCGACCTCCGAGTGCAGGAAATTCACGACGCCCTCCTTTCGAAATCTGGCTTGACGAGCACCACCTCGTCTGGGTCCACGCCCTCGCGCGAGAACAATTCCGGGATCTTGTCGCCGGGTAGGCCCTCAAGCCTTATCCGGGTGAGCGCCTGGTCGAAGGCATGCTGCACTGACGCCCCGAAACCTATGGACGAGTAGAACTGCTCGGCGAACCTGATGGCCGTCTCGTCGCCCACTGCGGCGTTCATCCCTATAGCGACGTCGACGTGCCGAACGGCCGCCTCAGCCTGTTCGTGGGTGTAGCAAGCATTGAAGACCACGAGCCGCACGTCGTCCGAGCCAACCTCGATAAACCGGGTCATAGCCTCTTTAGATATAGGCTTGGGATTGCCGGCCTCGTCCTCGAAGAGCAGGTCATCTTCCGAACCGTGCCCACTGAAGTGGACAACCCGTGGTCCGATTTCGTTGAGAGCTTGCAACAGGTCGCCCCGTCTCACCGCCCAGCGGGACTCCAGCTCTACTGAGTCCCTGTACTCCGACATCCGCAGCCTCTCCGCTACGTTCCGGACCTCTCTGTCCAGACGCAGCCGATCTACTTCGAACGGGTCGGCGGCGAAGAAGAGCACCTTAATCTTCTCGGGCAGTGCCCGCAATTGATCGGTTGTAAGTCTCTCCGAATACAGCTTGTTCTGCTCGCGGATCTCGCGACTCACCGACCTCTCGTGTTGCAACCTTTCCGCCTGCCGCTTCTTGTTCTCCGACTCTTCCTTCCTCTGCCGCTGGCCGACGGCCCGGTCGAGCTGCTTCTGTGCACTGGCCTGGTCGGAGAGGTTCTTGGCGAGATCGGTCTCGATCTTCGCCAATTTCTCCTGGACTTTGACAGCGCTCTTCGTCTTCGATTCCATCTGGCGAGCCTTTGAGCGGCGAGTTGCGTCGCTCTTGATCTTTAGCATGTCCCTTTGGGCCTTACTTATCTCCGAGCCAAGCTTCTCAAGTTTCTTGGCCTCCCGGACCTTCTCCTTCTCCAGATCCGCCCTCTTTTTCTGCAGGCGGACCAGCTTACTGCGGTACATTTCTTCGGACAAAATACTCCTCCCTGCGGTAGAAATAGACACTCTTCAAACTATTCATTGATAATAATGAAAACTGTAACAGTCCATCGTATGACTGTCAAGCAGTGGAGCGGCGCCTGCGGGACCAAACTATTTTCGGCTAACATTCTGAGGATGGGTGGAGAAGATCATACAGTCGAGGCAGGTTCAGGATGGGAGCTGACGATGGGAGGCCTTCGCGCCAGGCTCTCCTCCGGCGTCCTGCTCCGTGGCGGCGAAGTGGACCTGTCTAGGGTGCGGTTCGTCAGGCCCGGCGGGATGGTCGCGCTGTCCAGCCTCATAGAGACCTGGACGACAGAGGACCGTCCGCTGGGCATCAAGCTCCCGCCGTTCCACGTCGCGGGCTACATGAAGCGTATGGATGTCTTCGATGCCTTGGGCGACAAAGTGGTTTACGATCGGGATGTCACGCGCCTTGAGGTCGGTGCTCGACACTCAGACGCATCTCTTTCTGAGCTCCGCACTGTGAGGACTGAGGATCAAGTCCAGGTCGTGACCTCGGAATTCCACCTGCTCCTTTCGAAGGAAGGTTTGGCGAAGAGCGAGGTGGATCGCTGCTGTAAAGTGTTGTCTGAGTTTCTGGAGAATGCAGTTGTTCACGCTTGGTCAATATGCGGCGCCTACACCGCCGTACAGATTTACCGGCTGGGAGGCAGCAGAGGTAGCAGAGTCTGCATTGCCGTCGGGGACGCTGGGGTAGGCATACCCGCTACGCTTAGGAACCACCCTCAGGCCGTGAACCACAATGCCAGGACCGACGGTGACCTTATCCGGTTGGCAGCCGTGGACGATGTGTCTAGTGTGAGCGACGATCGCGGCGGCGGGTTCGGCAGCGCTCTCAGGTCCGTCGGAAAGGGAAATGGCGTGTTGACCGCCTGGTCCGGAGAAGGGTGGGTAGGATTCACAGGATACTCTGGTGCGCATGTAGGGAAGGCCGACCGCTTCTGCGGAACCTGCGTGGAAGCTGAGTTCCGGCTCGGGTGATATTTGACACTGGGCTCAGACGAGGCCTAGAGTTAAACTAAGCGTTCAATGATCGAGATGAAAGGAGCACTATGACCACCTTGAGTACGGTCGCCGCAGACATCGGCACGCTGGACGACGTTGTGGCGTTGCCCAAAAAGGAGGTTTCAGGGATCCTGGCCGGGCGCAAGGGAGGCGCGATGGAGCGGGAACGGATCAAACGGCGGCTCGCATCACTCGGTCCTGGATCCGTGCTCGGCGTGGACGTGCGTGCTGCAGAGTTCATGAACTTTTCCTTCGCGGACGAGTGCTTCCGCCTGCTGGCGCAGGAGTTGTCGGCTGGCGATGTCGAGGATCGCTACATCGTGGTCATCGTTTCGTCCAAAGAGCAAGAAGATCTCATGGAAGAGATCCAAGTTTCCCTGGAGCGCAAGAAGCTCGCGATGTTCCTGGCTGAACCCTCAGGGGAAGGCGCAGCGGATGTGCGGATTATCGGAGAACTTCCCGACTATCTAGCACACACGCTCGCATGTGTCCTCCCCGGAGACACCAACGAAACCCTGGCGGCGAGGCTCGATCTCAACCTCACTACCTGCAGCAACCGTACCGACAAGCTGGCTAAGCTGCGCCTGGTACGCAAACAGCGCCGCCGAGGAGGGCTCGGGTACAAGCAGTTCGAGTTCTCCCCGGTGTTGCCGGCTGCAGGCTCAGAACATTCATATCCCCGAGTGAGCAAATAAAGCCGAGCTAGAGAAACGGACTCTGGCTAACCTGCACAATGAATGCCCTACCTAGTTAGTGGACGCCTACGAGCTGGGAGAGGTCGACGAGTAGTAAACTCCACTTTCTTGCTAGCCTTAGAGTATGCAATGAAGTGAATAACTATACGGTTGAAGTTATAAGCTGGCACAATAACAAGTAACGAATATAGTTAGTGTAGATGTTACAAAGCTTATGTTGAGTTCCGGGCGGCTTCCGGGAAGTCTTCGAAACATCCAAATCTCTCCGAAAAACTTGTTTTCATGCAGAAAAATGGATTACCAACAAGGGCTATTCCCGGAAGCCGAGTGCAGGCCCACTTCCTTGAGCCAAAGGTGATCCTAGTTGGTCATACAGATATTGGTCCCAGAAGTAACTCTGCGGCCTTTAACGTCGCGTCATCTGCGAGTGTAATGGTAGCCCGATACAGGCCGTCAGTCCCTCTGTAGCTCTTTTTCCTCGGAGAGCTCCGCCCGGTAGAACTTCCTGAACTCCAGCAGGTCCTCAAACTCCCACTCGGGGATAGTCTGCCCGTAAGCGTAAGCCAGCCCGAAGTCCCTCCACTCCGTATCCGAGAGAACCAGTATGGCGTCAGCATATGTTGGTATCTCCCGCGGACACACGGTTAGCCCGTGCATCCAGTCCGAGATGCTCCTCTGCCCAACGTCCCGCTGCTTGCCGGGGCGGCCAACCTTGAACTTTCGCCTCTGACACTCAGCCGCGAAGGTGCTCTGGTTGTAGCCCCGCGACTCCAACAAGTCGTCAAAGAAACGACCAAAAAACGTGTACCCGCTGTCAGCCAGACCCGACTCCAAACGATTAGGTTTCTCCCTCAAAAGCATACCTGTGCAACGGTCTTCTCTCAAGGTTTCAAACCCATACAAATCTTGTTCAGCCGCCTTCACGTTGACAGTATACCGAATTATTCGGTAACATGGCGCAAGCAGCGTACCGAAAAGCTCGGTGAGGAGGGGGATGCACGTGAGGTCTTGGTTTTCTATCACGTTGGCCCGGCGGCCAGGGATTTCTGCGGCATGGTCCGGGAGATGCCGTTGAGTGGGCGGCACATTACCAGCGGCAAGAGGATGCTCTGCGTCGGGCGAGGGGAGCGGTGCTTCGCCTGCGGTGGCCTGGGGAGCCTGTACCCGGTAGGGCGGCGGGTCGGGATGGCGCTTTTGGCAAGCCGCTGTCCCGTGTGTAGGGGAAGAGGGCGGGTAAGGATCGTTGGGTTGGGTGACGGCAGATGAGCCACTTTACCGTCGAGGACATACCGCTCGGCTATGCTCCGGTCCCACCGGAGATGTTGCTGTATCGGCCGAAGCTCAAGGATGCGGACGTGAGGGTGTGGTGCGCCTTCGCCATGCACCGGAACTTGAAGACCGGAAGGACAAGTGCGGGGGTAGTGCGGATTGCCGAGATCCTGGATGTGGACCGGTCGACGGTGACCCGGGCTATTGCGCGTCTGATCGAGGCCGGCTTTCTCCTCCGCAGACACCAGGGTCGGGAGGAAGACTCCGGCAAGTTCTCCGACGCCAAGTACACTCTGGCCGTCGGTGGCGAACCCGTGCAGCTCGCTCTCGTGCGCCGACGCATGGATGCTGAAGGTGGAGCAGGGGACCGTGATGCGTCTTTGCGCCACGGTGGGGGTAACCGTGATGCAAACCGTGGCGCATCTGTGCACACTAAAAGAAGAGAGAAAGAAGATAAAGACCCTACTGTCGTAGGGGTGCAGGGTAAACCCTTGCACCGCGCCGACACCTACATCCGGAAGATCTCCGATGATTGCGAGTTGCTCGGCGCACCGCTCGATACCGCAGAGCGCCGCAACCTGGGACGCTACATCAAGAACCTAATCGATAAGCAGGGGGCGGGCGTGGCGGACCTGTTGCGGTTCTCCGATCACTACGCCACCCGACGGTCCGAGAACCCAAGGATAAAGCCCTCGCAAGCCTGGGCCGACATAGCTAAAGGCTTGAAGGGCATCGGAGGTGGCGACGCTTCCATCGCCGTGGTCGGCGCGAGCGAGGACCTCTTCGAGGGGGATTTCTGAGATGGGTCGGGAGAGTCGACAGGAGATGGTCGGAATCGTCGAAACCGTCAGAGGAGCATTGGAGAACAACCCTACAGGGGACCTGGCGGGTCGAATCGAGCGCGAGCTGGAGGCGCAGGGTCTTCGAGGGGACGCGGAAGACCGCGGACGTAAGCCGGAACGTTGCGGAAGATGTGGCGGCCTGCGTATAGAGAGCGACCACGAGAGCAACTCGGACCGGGTGTGCCGGTGCGGTGGAAGGCAGGAGCGAATGCTCTCGTACCTGGACGCCACCGATCCTGGTCGTCGCATGACCCTGGGCGCGTTCGATGCTTCGGACCCCACAATATCCGCTGCGCTTGCTGCTGTACGCGGAATCGTCGCCGGCAAGAGGATGCGAGGAATGCTTCTGATGGGGCTGCCGGGGAGAGGGAAGACCCACCTGATGGTCGGCATGGGCAGAGCGCTGCTAGATAACGACCGGGACGCCGGCTACTACAATATGGTACGCCTGATCTCGCGCATCCAGGATTCCTACTCGGACTATGGTGGCGAGACCCGTCGGGCGATCATAGAGTCTGTTGCATCTCACGAGGTGGTCCTCCTCGACGACCTCGGCAAGGAGCACGCCTCGACCAACGTGGAGTCAATAGTGTACGAGCTTTTCGACGCCCTCCACATTGCGCGCGTAACCCTCATCGTCTCCACCAACGTGCCGGCGGCGAAGGGCGAAGGCTACCGTGGCCCGGCCCTTTCCGAGCGCTACGACGAGGCGGTGCGTTCCAGGCTTCGGGCGATGTGCGAACGCTTTGTAATAAAAGGTGAGGATCGAAGGCGGGAGGCATGGGAATGGTAGACGCTTCCTCAATGGGTACGAAGCCGGATCGGGTCTTAGACCATCGCCTCTCGGAGGTAGTGGTGACGTTGGCCCGGTTGGTTCTTAGTGGAGACGAGCCCGAAGATCTCGCCCGTGAGACGGTGTTGGCTGTTGCAACTGCCCTGGACGCTGATCGGTGTGAGATCCTACGTCCAGCGCCAGGCCGCAAGCGTCTTCTCCGGGTCTCCTCCTGCGGAGAGGATGCAGTGCGGGGTGGCCGGGACACCCTTCCCTGCGGAGTCTCCTCGATAGCCGGCTACGCCTTGCTGTGCGAAGCTCCCGTCTTCTCTACAAATCTGGAAGAGGAGAAGCGGTTCGGGCCCGTTGGAGCACCGAGCGGGAGTGGGCCGGTGTCGGCGGTCGCCGCTCCCCTCTCGTGGTGTGAAGATCGGGGCGTGCTCGTCGCCTACGCCGTCCGGGACGGCGCCTTCGATTCAGGGCACGCTCTGTCCGTTGGCCGTATCGCTTCTCTCTTCGGCGACGCCCTGCAACGTCTGCATGAGTGTCGGGAACTTCGCCTGAAGGCTGAGGAAGCGGAGAGACGCTGCTATCCCACCACTAAGACGGCTGAAAGCTCGACCGAGCATGCCAACCTCGACCTGACCGGGCGCCAACTGGATGTCCTGAAGCTTATTGCCGATGGTAGATCGGCCAAGCAAACTGCCTCCGCGCTGGACCTCTCCATCCATACGGTACATACCCATCAGCGCAACCTCTACCGCGCTCTGGGAGTCGGCTCCTCCGCCGGTGCCCTGAAACAGGCTAGACAGCTAGGATTGCTGGAACCTACGGATCCTACACCGGGTAACGGCTAGCAAACTCAGACAAGTTTCCCGAAAACTCACTATTTCTTGTGAGCCTAACCACTAATTCTTGCGATGTGTATCTGTTTTTCTCGCCCTCAGACTACCTGTATGAACGGTGAGCGTAGAAAGGAGGCCCGTAAGGCAGAGGACCAGAGGAGGCACACGCGAGTCGATGTCAACCTCGCCGGGCGGTTCGCGTCAAAGGCCAGACCCGCAGCGAACCGCCCGGCCCGAACCAGACGAGGAAAGAGCCCTCTGATCTCACGAAATCTCAAGGATGTTTCAGTACGAACAGCGTGCTGCACAGTTAGTTGTACGTTCGGCGCGCCGGCACGGCGCGTTGGGGAGACATCTTGAGGCCCGCGGCCCAGCACTTCGCGATGGCTGGCGACGATCGCTTTTACGATCTCGGCGTCAAGCTCCGGGAATCTGGTCCAGAGATACTGGCTGCCGCCCAAGACC
This sequence comes from Rubrobacteraceae bacterium, assembly GCA_965219175.1. Classification (GTDB taxonomy): domain Bacteria; phylum Actinomycetota; class Rubrobacteria; order Rubrobacterales; family Rubrobacteraceae; genus JBBPZK01. Next base: position 3,288,146 of record CBDCNI010000001.1, on the reverse strand, counting down.
CGACCAACTGGGCTTTGGGAACCACCGGTATATTCGCTCTCGGCGCAGCCGTTGCTGGCGCTCACACGGTCTCGGGTCCGCTCCTGGACCTCGGCCACCGGGCCTTGTTCCGCCGGCCGGGCGAGATCCTCGTCGGCTACCGACCCTTGAAGCCCATCGGGCGGGCGCCGGTCTACCTCCCGCTCGGGGACCGATTTACGGGCCTGCAGATGGTGGCGCCGATGGGGGGAGCCAAGACCTCCACTTTCGAGTGGTTTGCCTACCAAGACCTCATTAACCTACTCTCCGTGCTCGTGATCGAGACGGAGGGCGACCTCGGCAAAAGGCTTCTCCCACTGGCCCTCTGGCTCGGTGTCCCGATTCGCTACTTCACCTACGCCGGAACCCACGCCGGCTGCGCGATGAAGTGGAACCCTCTGGCCGGCGACAAGGTAAAGGCAGCAGAGAGGGCCGTGACCGCTTTCCAGTCGGCCGCGGCTTCAGGGGATGAGAAGTTCTTCGAGAACTTCAACTCCATGTTCTTGCGGCACGCTGTCCTTTCAGTCTGCTCGTTCGCCGAGCGCCAGGGACGGGAGGCGACGATGACCGACCTCGACAAATTCGTCCAGAACGAGCGCATCCGGCGCGACGTCCTCGGGGTCGAGACCGACCCCTCAGGCAACGGCTTCTCGGTGAACGCCAAGAATCTTCCCCGGAGGACACGCGGCTACTGGGAAGACCTCTACTACGGCCAGTACGGGAAGAGGGAGCGGACCCAGTTCGTCGCCGGCCTGCACGCCGTCATAGACGCGCTGCTCGCCCAGGACATCGTAGAGGTCGCGCTTACCCCGAAGCCGGGTGAGCCGGTCTTGGATCTCGCAGAGGCAATCGGCAGCCCCGGTCTTACCCTGGTGAGCATCCCCCAGGGCGTGGCACCCGCCACGAGCCGGATGCTCTCGACCTGGGTGATGGAATACGCTCGCCAGGAGATACTCGGTCGCGGCGACGGCGGTTACCCGGTCTCGTTCTACCTCGACGAGGTCCACTCTATGTTGGGCCACGCCCACTCGGAGGCGGCCCTCGCGTTCTCCTCGCTCGTGCCCCAGTCGAGGCGGCGGCACGTGATCTTCAACTTCGGCTACCAGTCTTTCTCGCTGCTACCGTTCCCGCTCAACAAGGTAATGATCTCAAACGCCCGCAACAAACTCCTCTCCGGTGGCCTGCAGGGCGAGGATGCCCAGGAGGCGCTCGGGTTGCTTGGGCAAACTGAAGAGGAGGTGCGCGACTACCGCCGCACCTGGCGCGGCCTCTTCGGGGGCTCGAACACCTTCTCTGAGGGTCGCAGGAACCAGAGCGTGCCGCGGGTGAGCGAAGAGGAGCTCGTCTACCAACCCCGCGGCCGGTGGACCTTCTCGCGCATCAGGCGCGGCGGCCAGCAGCGTCCTATCCCCGTACATACCGGGCGGGCACCAACGCCCCCGGCCGCCTACAAAGAGGCCTTCGCCACGCTCCTCGAAGCCCGGGATCAGGACACCGCCGAACGAGTGACCGACACCGAAAGGGAGGAGGGGACGGCGTGATACCCACCACCGCTAGCACCAACCCACACGTCCCAAAGAACAGAGAGTATCCGAAGGACAGTCCCACGAGAACCCAGGCAGAGAACCGGTTGGAGAAAACAGCGACTACAGGAGGAGAAGTACGGATCATGCATCCAGACTACAGACGAGCACCCGAACCTGACCGGAGCGTGGCCGGAAGCCTAGGCGGGCGGCAGGTCCTCGCGGCCTGCTTCGGTACCGTTTCCGGGGCCGTCGAGACCATACACAAGAAGTTGCCCCGCTACCTGTTCTTGACGCTCGCCGCGCTCATTGTTGCCGTCGTCGCCTTGAGCATCAGCGGTCAGCCGGCCTTCGCCCAGCAAGGCGGCGGGGGAGGCGGCGGAGACGCCATCCAACAAACCCTCACCAACATCCGGAACTACCTTGCCGGGCTCGCCTTCGGCGTCGGGGGCATAGGGTTCGTTGCTTCCCTGCTCGTCAAGGGTTACGCCTCGATCAACGAGAACGCCCACGCATACGCCGCGATGGGGATGAAGGGCTCGCTCTGGTGCATCATCGCCGGCGTCATAGTCACCCCGATCCTCTCCATCGCTGCAGGACTAGCCGGGGGCGGTGGCTGAAGCGTCCGTGAGCCAGAGATCGCCAACATACCGGGAGCCGCGGCCCGCATCATACGGGCCTCCTGGTTCCTCCCGCGTCTCGATGGAGGACAACGCTCCGGTACCGGATACGACCACTACGAATTGGGGGGACTGAGATGCGCGAGTCTGTAGTAAAAGACCTCGCGGGGGCCCACAAGACTACAAAGATACTCGGCATAGCCGTCGAGACCCATCAGGCTGCCATACTCGCCGGCACGCTTGTTCTATCCACGGTCTTCTGCTCCTATCTGGCCGGCTTCGTCGGCCTCTCATCAACGAGGGCGGCCATTTGGATCTCACCGCTGGTCCTGCTCGCGCTCGTCTTCGCCTTCTACCGCTCCCGCGACGGCTACCATCTGGACTTCATCGTCTGGCGCAAGGTCGTCTCGTGGCTGCGGCCCGAGGTCTTCTTCAAGCGCCCGCGCGACAACGAGAATGGCGGGTGGCGTTCGATGCGGGACGCCATCCAGAGGATGCTGCCAGCCGAGGAGTTCTACTGGGAGATGCTCCGCTGTGACGACGGGACCTACGCCGTCGTGTTTTCCGTGATCCCGAAGAAACTCTCCATGATCGGCGACACGGAGCGGATGCGGGTGTTCCGCTCGGCCGTCGAGCTCTACAACTCCCTGGACTTCCCGTGGATGGAGATAGTGCGTTCCAAGGAGGGCTCCACTGCCCGCTACACCCGGCGCTTCAGGGGCACGGTCGCCGAGATGATCCCATCAGAGGAGCGAAAGCTCCGCGCTTTTGCCTCCGAGCACGCCGCCTACCTCGACAAGGAGCTGCCGGGACTCTCGATCTTCGAGCGTAAGGGCTACGCCGTCCTCTACTACAACCCCGCCGCCGAGAAGGCAAAGGCCTCCGGGGGCGCCGGTTTCGGGCCGCTGGATGCCGTGTTCAAGTTGCTCGGTTTCGGCGGAGGCGGCGGCAAGTCGCCGGGAGGACGACCCTCTAAAAAGGATGCCCGCCGCCGACAGCAGGAGGCCGAGGCGGCCTACCGGGTACTCAGCACGCGGGCCAACTCGTTCTACAACGGATTCCTAAGGATGGGCTGCCGCATAAGGGCGCTAACGGACCTCGAGTTCGTCACCTACGTGCTGGGCCAGATGACCGACTGGGATGAGGACTCGGAGCACCCGCCTACCCTTTATGAGCCCGTGGCGCTGGAGCCGGGTGGCTACGACGAGATCCCGGAGGAGAGGCGCGAGAAGCTGATCGCCGAGGCCGAGAAGTTCCGGCAGGAGGCGCCGCCGGCACTTGGGATCGGAGACCTCGTGGCGGACAAAATAGCGCCCGACTGCGTGAGGATCTTCCCCGACTACCTGAGGGTGGACGACCGCTACCACACCACGATGTTCGTCTCCGGCTGGCCCGACGAGGTCTATTTCGGCATGCTCGCCGACCTGAACCGGATCGAGGGCCGGGTCAAGGTAGTCAAGTTCATAGACCCAAGGCCAAAGAAGGAGGCCCAGAGCATTCTCGGCAGCCGGTGGGCGGCCCTGCGGGCGTCCCGGAGCACGGCCGCCGACGGCAACGTCAACGCCGAGCAGCAGCGCGAGATCGCCGAGTACACCTACGAGCAGGCCGCGAGCGAGGTCAACTCAGGGAGACAACGCTACCTGGAGCTCTCGGTCCTGATCCACCTCGAAGCGGATAATGAGGAGCGCCTCTACGGCATGGCCCAGGAGGTCCACGACGTCTTCCAGGGCTACCGGGTAGATTCCCAGCTCGCCCGGGAGCAGATGTGGGAAGGTCTCCTCTCCTCGGGTCCGTTCGGCAAGAACTACCTCTCGGACCGCTACGGTACCCACGGGATGCTCAGCCGCCCCACGGCTTGCCTGTTCTCCTACGGCTCCCAGCAGATAGACCACGAGAATGGCGTCTTTGTTGGAGTGGACACCCGATCCAACTCCACGATGACCCTCGACACCCGGGAGCTTGTGAACCCTCATGGTGTGATCCTGGGGCAGTCGGGCGGCGGCAAGAGTTTCGTCATAAAGAGTCTCTCGACCCGCTTTCGGATGTTCGGACACCGCCAGATCATCATCGATCCCGAGGGAAATAGCCGCTACATCCGTGTCGCCCGCAAGGTCGGTGGCGCCTACGCGGTGATCGCACCGGGCTCCAAACACAAGATCAACCCATTCGATCTGCACGAAGACTACATGAACCTCGACCTCCTCGAAGATATCTTCGGCGACGAGGAGGAAGAAGAGGAGACGGACGCCGAGGAGGCCTACGATGCCGCCCGCGCCGCCGCCCTCGACGGCAAGGCCCAGGAGCTTACCAGGATGGTCTCTTTGATGGCCCTGACCGACGACACGAGCGCCGGGGCCGTAGGCGGACTCTCGGGAGCAGAGGCGAGCTTCGTCGAGCGGGCGATCTACGAGGCCTACGAGAACGCCGGCATCACCCACGATCCCGAGACTCATGACCGCCCGGCCCCGATCTTCCCGGAGTTCTGGGAGATCCTGCGCGGCTACGCCGAGGAGAACCAGCTCGTCTCGGACCTCATGGAGAAGCTCTGGAGTTGGCACTCCGGAAGCCTCTCGAAGATCTTCGACGCACCGACCAACGTAGATCTCTCCAACCGCTATCTCGTCTTCCAGATCTCAAAGGTCAAGGACCGCCAGAAGGCGCCGGTCATGCACGCCATCCTGGAGTTTCTGAACGGCGTCCTCTCAAACCGAAACGAGCCCTCCGATTGCTGGATAGATGAGGGCTGGGCGCTCTTGGCGTTCAAGATGAGCGCCGAGTTCACCGAGACCATGTACCGTTCGGGCCGCGCACGGGACAACGGCATGTGGATCGCCAGCCAGGCCGTAAACGAGTTCGTCGAGAGCCGGCAGGGCAACGTGATCCTGGATCTCGCGGCGACACACATGATCTTCCGCCACGAGCATCAGAAGAGCGCCCGGGCCACGGCCTCCATCCACGACCTCTCCGAGGAGGAGACCGAAGAGCTGTTGAGCTTCCAGCCTGGCGAGGGATACCTGGTCGTCGACCAGTCGCGCGTCCCGATGGAGGTACTCGCCTCCGAGAAAGAGAAGGAACTCTACAACACCAACCCGCGCATCGAGGCTGCCTACAAGGAGCAGCGTCGCACGGAGTCCCAGGTACAGCAGCGCGTCATACGGGACGAGCAGGTAGAGAGCGCCGCGGGTGCGCGCCGCAGGGAGAAAGCATTAGTACCCGGCTTGCCGGGCGGCAACGAGCCGATGCACATCTACGCCTTCACCGGACCTGGCTCAACCGAGACCGCCGCGGCCGTGGCGAAGCTCTTCGGTCGGGCGGCCCGAAAGGAGCGGCTCTACGTCCTCGCCGTGGACGCCTGCGGCGGCATCCTGTCCCGCAAGCTGAGCGCCGGGGGCGAAGACCAGGAGGAACATCACGCCGGTGCGCTCGACGCGTTCTTGCGGCGCGGCTCGGCGGATCTGGACGCCCTGGGAGAGCACGTCTCAAAGACACATCTCTCCGCCCTCCGGGTAGTCCGCGCCCCGAAGAACGGCTCTCTGCCAGCATACGCCCTACAGGAGGCCTCTCGTGAGGTGTTCGACCTCTGCGTGGTCGCCTGCGGAGAGACTGATACCGCCTACGCCGAGGACTGGCTCCAGGACGCGGAAGCCGTCGTCGCGTGCTCCGCAGAGGGGACGGCTGAGGCCCTGCAAGCCGCCCGGATGGTGGAGGAGAAGCGGGGCGCCAACGCTACGCTGCTCGCCGTGACCAACCGGGGGACTGGCGGAGCGTCGAAGACGTTCGCTACGCCCGACGGCGGCAGGCCGCTCTATCGTCTCGGTCCTGCTGCCTCCAGCGGCACACAGTCGGACAAAGGCCTGCGGGACCTCACCCGCGACCTCCTAGCTACCGCCAACACCGCCGCGAATGCCTCGGAGAACGGAGCAGGTTCCGAACCGACCAACGAAACCCACAAGGAGGAGGCGCATGCCTGACGACAGCAAGCCACCCGGCAGAAAGCGTCAGCCGTCCTGGCTGACCGGCGAAGAGCCCGGTGTCCCGGTCGGGATGGGAGGACAGGTAACGGCAGAGGCGTCCGTCTCTGAGCCGGCGTCCGGCGACGAGCCCCGTGACGAAAGACGAGGAGGAGGACGGCGCGGCCCGCTCTCCGACGACACCGACGAGATGTCTACCACCAGGAAGGTCCTCTCCGAAGAGCCCTCCGGTGCCCAACCGTCGGAAGAGGGGATGGACCGGGTAACGGCGGTGATGGACCGGATCTCGGCACCGCCCGGTGGAGATTGGGCGGGAAGTAAGCAGCCATCCGGGGGCAATTCTCCGGCGGAGATCCGCCAGAGGCTTCGGACCAACCCGGCCCCGGCGATGCTGGCCCTTCTGGTATTGGCGGTCCTCGCCATCTTCCTATGGTTCATGTTTCTCCGTGGTGGAGGAGAAACGAACGCGCCGGAGGCCGGTGGAGCGGACGGGCGGCAAGAGGCTCCCCTGGCAGCGAAGCCTTCACCATCAGCCGGCGGTGTGGACGAGACCGGCGTCGTATTCAGTAGCCTCAATGAGAGTGGAGCTAAAGCCAGCCTTCAGGGGGCCGGACTGGAATGGGACGGCTCGGTGGTCAAGAAAGAGGACGGCGCCGGAGAGACGATCACGCTCGAAGGCCCGACGGCTGCCCAGATAGAGCGGGGCTTCAAGGTAAAGGACTCTGAGGTCGAGAGCGGCGTCTACGCCCTGGCCCAGGACGACGGCTCCGTGCTGCACGTCGCCACCCACACTTACAAGCTCGCTCCGGAGCAGGATTCCGAAGATATACAGGATGAGATCACGCTCGGCACCATCTTCGATATCGAAAAGAGCTCGCTCCGCCAGTCCGGCTTCTACATAGACCGCTACGACTCGGGCTCACAGAAGGTCTTGCGCAAATACTTCCGCGGCCCCGACTTTAGCGAGAAGAACTCCTACGAAGTCTCATTCAACGCCCCAAAGGGGACCCCGGTGCCGTTGCTCGTCGGCTACCACGAGAACAAGGAAACAGAGCAAAGGAAGGAGTAAGGATGCCAGACAGTATTCCGTCGAAGGGCATGGGTCCTGGAAGGAGTATGGGTCCCGGAAAGATCGGCCGCAAGCGAATCGGCCCGAGCGGCAAGGACCCCTCGATGCTACCCAAAGGAGTAGGCCCATTCGGCCGCATCCCGAACGTGGACAAGGACGGGGACCCGTTCACCAAACGCCAGCCATACAAAAAGCCTGGCAACAATTCCTTTTTCTAGGACGGAGGACCACATGACAAACATCCCAGAAGACAACTCGATGTCCGCATCTAAACCCCGCCCGGAGGTTGGCTCTCGAATCGACTTCCGGATCGGGCCGCAGGCCTTCCCGAATCTCACGGGCTTCTCACGCTCGGCAGTGGCCCTCTTCCGGCTCGGTACCTATCAGGCACGCCTGGCGGCGGCGCTCATGGTCGTTGCTGGTTGCCTCCTCTACCAGACCGGGGCGCAGACGCTGGAGCAGTCGAGCAGAGAGGTCCTCTACCTGGACGCGCCATCCGTCTCGCTCCAGCACGCCGAGAAAGCAGGCGAGATAGCGCGGAGCTACACGGCTCCCGACTCCGGCGTAAACGAAAGCGTACTTACCTGGGTCGGCGAGGCGGCTCCGCCCGAGGATGCGCGGCGGGCGCTGGCCTCGATAACCGGCCAGCCCGAGCGACCAGCGGGCGGCATCTCCTACGATGAAGCGGTGTCCGCCGGGAACACGATGGTCGCCCAGATCGGCGGAGACTCTCCTGCGGGAGGTGGCAGCGCGAGCGGGGAGCTCGCCTCGGTGGATCCCGTCCGGCCCAAGTTAGGCGACGGCACAAGGGCCCCTAGCTCCACCGAGCAGGGTACCGTATCTGACCAGCAGTCGGCCCCAACGGACACTGGAGGCTCCGGGGGCGGCGGTTCTCAGAACCCGGCGCCCTCAGAACTTGGCTTGCCCGCGCCAATGGCCGAAGACTACGCGCCGCCCGAGGAGTCTCCCACGGACAATCCTGGCGACGAGGAGTTGGCCGCGGTCCCCGGAGGCGATCACGAAGGCGCTACCGGACCCATCTCAGGTGCCTATGCCCCTGATACTGCCACCACGGACGAGAAAGGTTCGGATGGGGCAGAGCAGGATGAAACGGCTCAGGCGCCCCTCGACGCGCCGACTTCATACGAGAGCGGTCAAAGCGGCGATTCCACTGACAACGATGGCGTCTCCCCGATAATAGTGCCGGTCCCAGATGCCTCCGATGAACAGGCCGAACCCGATAAACAGCCGGAGGAGTACGCCGAGGCATCACAACCCTCACCCTCTGGCTCGGAGTCCTCCAACACGGAGCCAGAGCCTCCTGCCCCGTCCAGCCAGCCCTCACAGTCCGGTTCGAGAGACTCTGGCGAGTCGGCAGGGCAGGACGAACGGGCGGTGGCGCCTCCAGCCGAAGAGCCGTCGTCCTATCCTTCCGAGGGTTTCTCTTCAGCCCCGGACAATACCCAGCAAGCCGGACGCCCAGAACCAAACCCTGGACAGGCGTCGAGCGACCCGCCCGGCCAAGAGGAGCCGATGGTACAGGAATCCGGTTTGGACACCAGCGACGGTCAGGGCGTCGGCAATGGGAATCAGCCCGAAGTTCTGATCGACACCTCCGACACGGAGCCCGGCACTCAGCATCTCTCCGTGGTCGTACATCAGGAGTCGGACGCGACCGGCGACGCCAGTCAGCAGTCCGTCGACCCGAAGGAAACTGCCGACGAGCAAGACGCCCCCGGCCAGTCTCCGAACACAACCTCTGGTGCTCCCGGACAAGACCAAACGTCCAAACCCGAGTCGGCCCCGGAAGCAGGGTCCGGGCAAGCACTTACGGCAACATCCGAGCAAGCGCCCGAGCAAACATCTGGACGAGTGTCCGAATCGATGCAGCAGCCGGTCCCTTCGCAGCGGCCGGATCAAGGGGACGGCGTTCAGCCCCCACCTTCCCCCGGACAGACAGAGGGCTGGCCAGAAACTGCTCCCGGAGGAGACACCATAGTAGGGTCGCCACAGCATCGGGGCGGATCCAGCGATCAGGCCCCGCGAGCGCTGGGCGGTGATCCAAACCAGGGACCCGTAACATCTACTTCCAACGTTGAAAACGAACCCCAACGTCGTCAAGGTGGAACCGGTATTCAGAATCTGCCGGACACGGATCAGGATCAGCCCTCCACGCAGCAGCCGCCGGCTGCGCCCAACCAGACCACCGACGGAGGCGCACCTCGCAATACCGCTGACGGGACTACTGAAAGAGGCGTGAATAAGCAACCCGCGATCACGAGTCTCCGAGAGCGGAAACCCTCAGCCACGTCCCGCAAGCCGCGACAAAGTCCTTTACTGCAGGGAGGCGGTAAATCCGTTGGCGATCAAGCAGACGATGCGGAAGGACCCACCCGATCGTCTGAAGCGGTCCAGGTCAGTACCGGAAACGTAGCTGATAGCGAGCCATCCGCGAACTCCTACGATCAACCGCCCGCGCCGGACACTTACACTGAACCAGCTACCGACACCACTTCCATACACGAAGCTCCGCAAAGTGAGCCGGTCTACCAGGAGCAGGTGACCCAGGTTGCCCCCCAGGAACTTCGACCGGCTCCGCAGGTCGCTACGCAACGTCAGAAACCGGCTCCACAGATTGCCACCCAGACACTGGAGCCTGCCAACCAGGTTCCGAGCCCGACGGCACCACGACTGAGTAGCGCTCCATCCGGCAGGGCTCCACAGACGCCCTCCCCTGCCCCGCAACCCGCCGCTATTGGCAACACCACTATCCGGAACACTGTCCAGACCGGAGGCCAGAAGTGAGTCGCCGGAAACGCCTACTAAGAAGGGATCGCATGTACCTCTACTCCAGAAACCGACGAACGTGGATAGGGCAGGCCGGACGCCGAGTCTGGATCTTCACCCTCATAGTCGCCTCAGCCTTCTTGTTCTTCGCCTACCCGCCACTATCCGTCGAGGCGAAGGAGACACCCGGCGTGGAGGCCGGTGACGGAACCGTGCGTGTCGGAGACGATGTTTTCGCCGGGGACGGCTGCGCCCGCGCGGGCGACGTTGTGGCCGGCGAATGCGGCGAGGACTCCGGCGCCGATCAAAGTAAAGATGGCCCGGACAATGAAACTCCCGGGAAAACAGACGGTCAATCCGGCAATGACGGGGAGTCCTCGACTCTTGAAGAGACCACTATGGGCGAGACTGACAGGGAGCTCACGGGAGGCACGACGACCGGGCCGGAGACCACCAGCTTCGAGGGGTCCAGTTCCACGAACGGCAAGAACTCAGAGGGGAACGCCTGTCCCGCCGCCCCGCCCGAGGACGCGCAACCGGCCACTGTCGAGCGCGCGGTCGACGGCGACACCCTCGAACTCAAGAAACCCGTGGACGGCTACGACCGGGTTCGGCTTATTGGCGTGGACACCCCCGAGCTAAACAAAGGCGAGGGAGAACCCAAACCCTACGCCGAGAAAGCTGCGCGGTTCACAGCCGAGGCGCTGGAGGGCAAAGATGTGCTGCTGGAGATCGGTCAGGACAAAGAGGACCCATATGCGCGCCTGCTGGCCTACGTCTGGATAGAGCCGAAAAGCGGGGAGCCGGAACTGTTCAACGAGACCTTGCTCTCGGAGGGTCACGCCCGGCTTATGACCGTGGAGCCGAACGACGCTTATGCCGGTTGCTTCGCCGGATTCGAGGAGAAAGCCAGAGAAGACAACCGGGGAATTTGGTCTGACGAGGGTGCGAAGGATGAGAGCAGAGAGGGGCTTCTCGGCCGTATCCAGGATCTTCTCTCATCGAACGGCGAGCCCGCAGGTTCCGAGAACCAGTACACGGAGGCGGAAACAACCGCGCTGACACAGCCAAACTTCGGCGGGCTGAAGGCGGGCGGCTCCACAATGAAAACGTCTTCGGAGACCACCTCGGAGAGGCTCGGAGAAACCACCACAGAGACTGCTTCAGAGACACCTGAGGAGATCACTTCGGAGGCGCCAGCGGAGACTAGCGCCAGGACGGCTACCGAGACTACCGGGGCGGCAGCTGGCTTGGCGGACGTTCCGCCTGAGGACTGCCCGGGTGCCACGACAGCCTTCGAACCCTTCAACGGTACCGAGAAAGCACAGAGCCCGCACTTCGAGACCACCGGCGGCGCGTTCGTCGTACGAACGGATCTGCAGGGTGAAGACCCGAGCGCCGTCCACCTGGACGTGTCGATCCTCGATACCGTGGCCCCGGAACCAGTCGAACAGTTCGATCAGCGTACGGAGGGCTCCTACGACACTCGCATAAGCCGGGAACCTGGTAGCTACCTCTTGGACCTCAAGTCCCAGGCTGGATTCTTCGAGGTCGTCGTCTTTGACTGTGCCAACGAGACTGCGGTACCGGCTGAGACCGGCTCCCACGAACCGACTGTCGCCGAGCCACAAGGAGAAGAGAATCCAGGTGCCCGGATGGAGATGAACTCCCCGGCTCCGGTCGCTCCGCAGCCCGACGAAACCAGCAGGGACCCTGAGGGTCGCCTCCCAGCCGATACACTGGCGCACTCCGCAGCCAACCTCCCAACCCACAACACTCCTTCGGGGGAGGTGCCGGTACTACCGGATACCGGCGGCCATCCGCCAGGGTTGATGGTCTTCGTAGCGGTCCTCATCGTGGTGACTGTCCTGGCGACGTGCTGGGCGCTGCGAAATGGCCTGGCCGAACGGTTCGGTGGGAATTCGAGGGACCCCCGGTAGGCTCCGGTGAAAGGTGCGTGTGAGTACGGGAGAAGCCTCGAACATAGCGGAGTTTAGGCGCGTTGCTGGCCCCCGCCGCAGCAACCTTCGCCGCGAAGGCGGCTTTGGCAGTCGTACGATCCCGCCGGGGTCGGCGCACGCTGCTGACCATTCTGGTCGGGTTGGCCCTCGCCCTAGCGACTGTCATAGTCGTCCTTCTGAGCTCGGTAGGGGCTGTCGTTGGCACTTGCCAGCAGGAGACGGAGCGAGCCACTCAAGCTCCATCGCAAACCCCGTCCGGTTCCTCGGATCCGCCCGGACTCTCCTCCGGCTCCGCCGGGAGCCCCACCTTCGTATCCCAGGACTGGAGCGAGGCGGCGCTCTCGGACATCCCCGAGGATTACCTTCCCATCTACGAGAAGGCGGCAAAAGACTACGGCCTCGACGCCGCCGTGCTCGCTGCCATCGGGAAGATAGAGAGCGATCACGGTCGCGGAGACAACGACTGCTCGCCCAATTTCGCCGGGGCAATGGGGCCGATGCAGTTTATCGGTAGTACGTGGGCAAACGTCGGCGTGGACGGAAACGGCGACGGCGCTGCGGATGTGTGCGACCCGGAGGACGCCATCCCCGGCGCCGCCAACTACCTGCAACTCAGCGGCGCGCCCCAGGACTACCACTCGGCGATCCTGGCCTACAACCACGCCGAATGGTACTACCAGGACGTCGTGGCCCAGGCTGACGAGTACCGGGCGTCGGGCGGTGGGGGTGGGGACGGCGAGATGGCCGGTAGCGAAGCCAGCCCCGCTGGCGGCGACTCTCCCGCTCTGGCGACGCTACTCTCGCCGCTGGCTATGCGGCCGGCCAGCGCAGCCGAAGGTTCCGGCACGGTCGGCAATCCCGGAGAGACAGACTACTCTTCCGCCGAGATCGACACCCTGAACCTCATCAACGACTACCGCCAAGACAACGGCCTCGAAGCCTTACAGCTCTCGGACAAGATCTCAACCGCCTCAGCCCGCTACGCCCACGACATGGCGAAGTACGACGCCTACGAGGTTCCGGAAGCCCACGTGAGCGGCCCGACAGACTACTATTTCGAGGGCGCTGTCCTCACCGATCGGATGAACGACGCCGGTTACTACGGCTCCAGTTACGGCGAGAACATCGCCGCCGGACAGGCCACAGCCCAAGAAGTCTTCGACGCCTGGAGAGACTCGCCGCCCCACAATGAGATGATGCTTAACCCTGAGATGCATGTCATCGGCATAGGGCTGGTAGAGAACCCCGATACCTCCTACGAGGAGTTTTGGGCCACCGATTTCGGCAACGAAGAGGATGACACAACACGTCCGGTCTCGGAGGCCGGAGGCGGTTCGGGCACAGTTTCGGGCGGGAATTCGAACGGAGGCTCTGGCGGCGGCTCCGGCGGAGAGGTGCAGGGTAATTCCCGCGCCGTGTTCCCGCTTCCGAAGGACTACTTCGACGACTATGAGGACACCTGGGGCGCGTCGCGCAGCTCGGGCCGGACCCACGAGGGCACGGACATTTTTGCCCCGGAAGGAACCCCGATCTACTCGATCGCCAGCGGGAAGGTCGTCCCTGTTTCGGGTGCCGACAGCTCGGGTTGGAACGAGCTCGGTGGATGGACGGTGATGGTTGAGGCCACCGAAAGCGTCGGGCCTGTAGAGGCCGGGGACACCCTCTACTACGCTCACCAAGTCGAGCCGCCACCTCTGAAGCCCGGAGACACGGTGCAGGCCGGCGACGTGATCGGCAAGGTCGGCTCCACAGGGGAGGGGCCTCCGGGTACCCTCCTTCCGGACGGCCGGGGGGAGCATTTGCATCTCGGCTGGTACGACCCGAGCGGAGCCAGGGCCGAGGTCGCCAGCGGGGCGATGAACCCCTACCCGCTCCTGGAGTGGCTGCGCCAGAAAGGTGGCACGGCCACTGGGAAGGGCGGCGAGGTGGCGCTCGGGGCTCCCGCCTCGAACGTCCCGGCCTACTGCAAGCCGCTCCAGGTCGTGGGCCTGGTCCCAGAAGCCGCGCCACCCGGCTCCTCGCCCACCGGCGTGGCAATCCCTAATTCCTCCTCGCCGGACGGATCCGACGATGGCTCCGGCGACGGCTCAGGCAGCGATTCTAGCGTCGAGCCAGGCTCCGGCACCGCCACGGGACAGCAGGTGGTCGAGGCGGCGAAGAAGTACCTCGGTACACCCTACGTGCTCGGCGGACCCGAAGCCTGCGTACCGGGTGAGCAGATGGATTGCACCTGCCTCACAACCACCGTGTTCCGGGAGTTCGGCTACGAGCTGCCGGATATGCCCACGGACCTGATGAATTACGGCGAGCCGGTGGAAGGCGAACCGCAAGCCGGGGACGTCCTGGTCTGGGGCGACCCCGGAGACGGTACTGGAGGGCACGTTGCGATCAGCCTGGGCAACGGCGAGATCATCCACGCCAACATGGGCACGATGGATACCTCCATCACGCCGATGTGGGACTCGCCTCAGTACATGGGAGCAAGGAGGCTCGTCAAGTGATCGGATACGGAAGGAGGGACCCGCAGTGAGCCCGCTACCACAGGGAGGATTCGGCGAGCGTCAGCAGGGCTGGCGCCGCAAGCCGCTAATCATCGGCGGCGTGGTGCTAGTCCTCATTCTCGTCTGGACCTACTTCATCCTCTCCTACGGCGGCGAGACCGGAGCCTCCAAAAAGGCCTCACCCGCAGACAATGGGGCCTCGACCACGGCCCAGACGACCCCCGTCTCGGTACCCAACGAGCCCGCCTACGCCAAAGGCGATAGCACCGGGAGCGATACCACCGGAGACCAGCTCTCCGCCAACCATAGAGGCGATCAACCGGGACAGGATTCCCATCCCGAAGAGGCGACGAACGAGCCTGGCTCCTACGACCCGCTGGGTACCGGCGCCTCGGCAGAGGATCTCACGTCCTTAGACGAGAAGCGGCTACGTTTCGGCGCCAGCCGCTTTGTCTCAGCCGCCTACGGCTACTCGGGCAAAGATAAGGACGCCTACAACCAGGGCGTGGGAGCTACGGTCGTCTGGCCGGACTTCTTCGATTCGGAGGGCTCCTCGGAGATCACCCGCTACGCCGCTCAGGTTGGCGACACCGGCACGAGCAGCGCTGCCCTGCTCTCCCGCTTCGAGACCATCGAGTCCTCTGCGGACAGTGTCAAAGGTTACGCCTACTTCGAGACCGGCTCCGGCTACACCACCAGCGGCGGACTGAAGGGCAAGAAGCAAACCTACCGCCAGAAGACGACCCTGGCCCGCTCCGGGCCGGTATGGAAAGTCCTGGCAGTAAACGACATAGAGGAGACGCAATGAACACGATCCAATTGATCCACGAGCAGGTACTGTCGATCCTTCCGGCGTACGGTTTGGTAGAGGCCTTTTTGGCGCAGGCGAGTAACTACGGGTTCTGGGCACCGATCATCTCGACTTTGCGGGGGATCGGGGTGGCCGTCTCCGGGATCGGGCTGGTGATCGCCCTCCTCATAAAAGGCGCCGCAGCCGCTAATGGGGATCGTCACGCCCTTGCCGCCAGGGTCGCCGAGGGGGTCTTCGCGGGCCTGTTCATAGTGCTACTCGGCTGGTTTATCTACGAAAAGATGGTCGAGTGGACCCCGCTATGAAAACATCCGTTGCGCAGACCCTAACCCTTTCACCGGACCGCAGGAGGAGAGGCAATCACCCTGATGCTTCCAGCTAAAACCAACCTGCTTATAGTCCGCGTGGCGTGTGTAGCTTTCAGCGCGCTCTTTGTAGCCCTGCTCCTAGCCGGGTTTCCGGCTACCGCCAGGGCCGCTTCGCCGGCAGACGAGGCCTGTAAAACTTGGAACGAGAAGCAAGCGCCCGACGAGCAGGTCCGGGAGGACAACGAGGCGCAGCTCGGTCAGGACATAGACAAGGATGGCTGCACCGGCATGCTCGCCGCGCCCGGCTCCGACGGCCCGGTGAAGGGAGCCTTCAAAGACGGCGGGGTGCCGGAGAAAAAACAAAGCGGCGGCGACAACGGAGGAGGCTCCGGAGGCGGTGACGAGCAGGCCCAGGGTGGTTCGACCACGCCGGCCGACGGTACGGGAGGCTCCAATGACTGCGCCAAGCAATTCGAGTCCGACTCGTCCGAAGAGCAGATGCGCGAGCGTGAGCAGGATCAGCAGTTCAACGTGGATAGCGACAAGGACGGCTGTATCGTCGACCAACCCGCCGAGGACGCAACGGGCATGGACGGGACTCCCGCCGACGCCCCGCAAGGGGAGGGAGTCTCCGAGGCCTCACCCGGCACGGGTCACGACGGGGGCCTTACCGGCATGGTCCTTGGCTTCTTCAAGGGCATCATGTCTTTCATATGGGACTGGACCTTCGGGTGGGCGCTCGAAAGCCTGGGCACAGCTTTCAAGACGGATCTACTCTCGCTACCGAACCTCAACGGCCAAGGAGACCTGCTCGGCTTCTACTCGGGTGCCGTGGAGAAACTCCGTCCGGCAATCCTGGTCGGCATCCTGCTCCTGGGTATCCTGATGATGGTCCGCTCGGACAACTACGACCTCGCCTACGCCGGTTTCCAGGGCCTACCCCGTCTCATGGGGGTCGCTCTTGCGTTGGCGTTCCTGCCCACGTTCATGGGCGAACTCTCAAGCATCACGGCTGGCATCACTCAGGCCTTCTTCCCCGGCGGCCAGAGTATCGACGCCGCCGGTCAGGAGCTCTTCAAGGCCGCCGTCGGAAACCTGGCCGTCACCAATTTCTTGAACCTGCTGTTGCTGATCGGGGCTGCGTGGGTAGGGATGCTTCTTCTCATCGTGGCGCTCCTCAACAAGATCCTCTACGCGGTACTCTTCATCTCCGGGGCGTTCGCGCTGACCGCCTCGCTCGTTCCGAGCCTCTACTCCCTAGCGGGCTCCTGGTTCAGGGGCGTTCTGGCCTCCGCGGCAATCCCCGCACTGTGGTCGATAGAGCTCGGCGTCGGCACTTTGGTGGTTACCTCGCCCGAGACGATCTTCGGTGGAATGACCAATGCTTTGGGCTTCGTTTCGGAAAGTGCGGTGACTTCTCTGGGAGCAATTATTACAATGTGGATTATGTACAAGACACCGTTCAAGTGTATCGAGTGGGCCTTCAACGTTCATCTGCCGGGACGTGGGGGGCTCATGGGGCTCGCCAAAACTGGCGCGGCGCTCGCCATAGCCATCCCCGCGAAGACGGCGATCTCCCACGCCACAAAGGGGCTTTTGAACCGCTCCTCGGGTACGGGCGGTGGCTCGGTACCCACGCCTACCGGAGGCTCATTATCGTCCAAAGAGGGCTCTGGCAGGGGACCGGCTCGTCGGGAGATGCCCGGCAAGCGGGACACCGGAGGCGGAAGTTCGGCTGCGCGTAGGATCCAGCAAACCCGCAGCCAGGGGCAGCGGGACCGCGTGGCCGAGAACGTCTCAAAGGCCCACTTCAAATACGCCCGGGAGAAAGACCGCGCTCAGGAAGGCAAGGAGCGGTTCATGCAGGGTCGTTCGCGGGGTACTCGTGGCGGTGGTTTGAAGGACAAGAATCCTGGCGACCGGTCAGGGAATAAAGGCTAAGCGGGAAAGGTAGAGAGTTTAAACTAGGCGAGAGGCATGACGATTCGAATCCTACTGACAGCCATCACTCTCCTTCTCCTCATGACGCTCCCAACAGAGCGAAGAGACGGCTGGCGACGCCTGTCCGCGAGGGAGGAGAGGATCGAGCGTGCTCGTAGAAAAGACTTCGTTCGTACCGCGCTGCGTTCAGCCGCGGCTCACGGCTACCATGTCTTTGACGAGCTGATGACCGAGCAGGCGGGCATGATCGACTTTCTGGCCGTGGGACCCGTAGGCGCAGTCGTGGTCATAGTACGTGACGAATCGGGCGGCGTAACGGCTGACGTAGACAAAACGCTGTACTTGGAGGGGCGTCGCTTTGAGGATGATCCCAATCGGCATGCAGAGGATCTCGTCGACGAAGTGAACGCGAAATTCTCTGGCACTGCTGTACACACCTACCATGTCATCTGCTTCACGCAAGCGGAGCTTTTCTACCTTGGCGATGATCCCGACGCAGCCCTTCAGGGGGTCTGTCCGATTTGGGACCTGCCTCTATCCTTCGCGAATGCTCCCCGAGAGCACACTCCCGCTGACGTAGCGGATTTCGCCGACCTCATCCGAGAGGTCTACGGTCGACCGCCCTTCGTGGTGCCTGCGGAGGCGGAGGAAACGGAGGTCTAGTGGCTAAGAGCGCCACCGGAAACAAAGCTGGTACTTCTAAAGCAAGCCGACGCTACGACAAAGATCTCGTCCGGGAGCTGACCCTGGAGCTTCTCTCCGTCCGCCTCGGCCCGCCCAAAAACCAAGGCGCCCGGCTCGTTTGGGACTGCCCGGCCTGCGGCAAGCACGAGAAGTACTCCATCAAGAAGGCTGACGGCAAGGGCGGCTGCCTGGTCGCCGACTGCCGCCTCGCCGGCTACGGCGACATCTTCGTCATGCTTGCCGGGCTCGAGGACCTCGACTACCAGGCGGACTTCCTCACTGTGCTTGCCAGGAGCTACGAGTTGCTCGGATTAGAGTCCACCGGGGTGAGTCGTGCTCCGAAGGGGGATGTGCCGAAGTCCGCTTCCAGGAACTCAGGCCTAAAGGGAGCCACCGTCCCTGGGTCCAGCGCGCAAAAGAAGGCCCCTCGCGACAGACCCGGTAAGTCGCAGGCGAGCACGATACCCGTTAGCGTTGGCGGCGTCCGTTCGAGTAGCGGTCCGGTACAGGGCGCCGCCAACGGCTCCAATACGGCCACCCTGCAGGACCTCGAAGTGTTGCTGGCGCTGGCGGCACGGGTCTACGAGCGGATCCTTGCGCTCTGTCCGCTGGAGAGCCGCGACCGCAGCTACCTGAGAGAGCGGGGCGTCTCCTATGACACGATCTGGAAAGGGCGCTTCGGAACCATGACCGCCCCGCGGGCCAGGAAGGTCAAGGCCGAGTTACAGCGGGAGTTCGGCCGCGAGGAGCTCTTGAGGGTCCCCGGCTTCTCCTACGACGAGGCGGAGGGACGCCTCAAATTCACCTTCACGGGCAACTACATGCTCATCCCTTACCATGACCGGGACGGCAACATCACCACCATCGAGGGCCGGGTCGTCGGCGAGGTGCCGTCTGGGATGGGCAAGTACGTCTCCCTGCGCCGGGCCGGCAACCACCTCTACCTGTTCCCCGGCCACCGGCCTGAAGAGCTTTTGGCCGTCTGCGAGGGGGCGATGGGCGCGATCGTGGCCGCCGAGAGCGGCCTGGCAGTCGGCGCGATCATGGGCTGCGAGCGCTTCCGGGCGAGTCCCTCGGCTGAAATGCTCGACGGCGGTTCAGAGGATCCGCTCTTGGAGCTAAAGGGCGCGGACTTCGGAGGCCGCACAGTCCCCTATATCCCCGACGCCGACGACCCCCCGAACCCAAACGTGCTGCGTGCTGCGCCAAAGGCGGCCCGCTGGATTGCAGAGCCCCAGAATGGAAAGGCGGCCATCTGCCTGCTGCCCGAAGGGGCGGACCTTGATGAGTGGCTGCTGACCCTAGACCCCAAAGAACGTGGGGTCCGCTTCGACGAACTGTTGTGCGGGGCAAATCCTCCCGAGGACGTTGGCTCCGCATCCCTGCCGAAATCGACTCCAGAGCCAGCTCTCGATCACCATGACGGGAACCGAGATGCGAGCCGGGTGCTCCTCACCACAGAGGACCTTGCTAGGAGTAACGCGAACCGACCCAAGAGCCCCTCCGACCGAAAGGGCCAGGACAAATACAAAAAGAAAGATGGGATGCCCCAGCCCGGCCTGTGGGAGGAGTCGGGAGGAACCGATCGGGAAGAGCCGACGGCTAACGCGAAGTCTACACAGCGTGAAGTCTCCGCCGGGGCGCGAAAGGTGCGCGACGAGGTCTACCGTGCCGTCATCGGGGCGCTCCCGCCAAAGGAGAAGCACCTTCAGGCGCTAGAGAAGAAAGGCGTCATGCGCGAGGTGGCCCACTACGGTCGCTTCGCCTCCCTGGACTCGAAAGGTTCGAAGAAGGTGGCTCAGGAGCTTGCGGAGCGGTTCGGGGCTAAGAAGCTGCACTCGGTACCCGGCTTCAAGCTAGACGGCACGGGCAAGATAGGGCTCTCGATGGCCTCTGGCAGCGCCGTGTCCGGCGAGTACCTTCTTCTGCCCTGCTTCGATGCCGAGGGTTTTCTCGTTGGTCTCGAAGGGCTCGCCTACGATCCAAAGGGTGGCGAGATCGAGGCTGAGGAGACCGTGCCGCTGTCGGGAGCTGGGAGCCACCTCTACGTCTTCGCTGCCTACGAATCCCGCCAACTGGAAGGCTTCTGCGAGGGTGTCTTGGGCGCCCTGCTCGCCGCCCAGGACGATGTGGTGATCGGAGCTATAGGGGGCTTCAGTCGCTACAAGGCCGCCTCCGGACCTGGAGAGGGCCGCCAGCCCGTGGACGCGGTGTTGCCCCAGCTTGGGGGTGTGAATTTTGGGGGGCGGCGGATAGCCTACGCCCCGCGCGCCGGGGTGTCTTTGGGGGAGCAAAACGCCCGCTACCACGAGGCGACACCAGCGGCCCGCTGGCTGATCGAACGCCAGAATGGCCGACCGGCGGTCGTGAACCTGGGAGACGGAGAGGGACCGGACGACGAGACGGTGCCGACCTCGCTTGGTGGGTGGATACTCTCGCTCCCCGACGAGCGCTCCAAAGAACGCCTGCGCGAACTCTTCCCAGAAAGCCCCGTCTCGAAGGACGGTGCGCGTGAGACAGACGACCACAGGGAGAATGGTGATGTGCATGAAGCTATCAGATGCGATGGCTTCGGCGAACGTCTGGCCGACACCGCGCCACGGTCGCTACCCCCCGCGCTGACCTACGGGATGGTCGCGCTGGCCTCCCTGGTTGGGGCAGCGCTGGATCTCACGATCCTACGCCTGAGAGACTTCGCGGTCTACGTCGACGTCCAGCCCGGTGGCGACCCCGTGCTCTACGCTGGGGCGCTCGGCCTCTTGCGGCGCCTGGCCGACACTGCGCCATTCCACGTACTCTACGGGGCGCACTGGCTCGTCGCGTTCGCCGCGGCCCTGCTCCTCGTTTTCGCCGTGCTCTCCAAGGCCGGCAAGAGTCACCAGGCAAACTTGAGCGCGGAGCGCATGCGCCTGGAAGAGCGCTGGAATCTGCACCTCACGCCCGTCAGGGTACCTCCGGCCGTCCTTCTGACTCCGGGTGAGGTCGTGTGGCCCGTACTTACGTGGCCCATAGCCTACCTGGTCTCAGGGTGGGTGATCTCGGGTACGCAAGGACTGCTCTCGCTGGCCGCGAGCCTGGAGCTCGCGCCAGATGTCGGGACCTTGGTTGCGTACCCGGCCCAAGCGTCCCTCTACACGGCGACGGCTCTCTCGGCGTTCGTCTTCTGGCAGCGCCGCTCGATACGGGCCGCTGAGGGCCGAATGCTTCGGGGAGAGATAAGACACTGACGGCTCTCAGACGCGATGGTGCTACGCGGACAACGGCGCACCACTTGGGAGGAGACGGATTATGGTACTGCTAACAGGTAGGAAGGGCACCACCACACCCCGCGATCACGACATCTTCAAGACGCTCTTCTTCTGCCGATACCTCACCAGCAAACAGATAGCCCGCATGTTCTTCGGGTCCGAGAGCCGGGCGCGAGCCAGGCTTCGCGACCTTGAGGAGAAACGCTACATAGACCATCGCGTGTTCTACGTAGAGCAGCCCACCAAGGAGGCCATGAGCGGAAAGCAGAGCGTCTGGCACCTCACCAAAGATGGCCACGAAACCGTAACAGCGACCCTAGATCTCGACGAGCCGTACGCTGCCAAGCAACTCCTCCCGGAGAACGCCGCCCAACACTACGTTCTCTCCAACGAGGTATACGTTGCCGCCAAAAACCATCTGGACGAGGAGCTCGATCCCTATCCCGAGTGGGAGTGGCGCCACGAGAAGCGTGTGTTCTACAAGGGCGAGTATAGGAACGAGTCCTACGTCCACAACCCGGACGCGCACGTTCTCTTTCGGGATCACGTCTTTATCCTGGAACGTCAGACCGCCGCCTCCAAGGTTGGTCCGAAGACGATCTACAAGAAGGTCGAAGGCCACAAATTCTACGCGGACATCCGGCTGAAAAAACCGTCCGAAGTGCTCTTCGCATTCGACGAAAACGACTTGCACCTCGTTGACGCGGCCAAGCGCTCCGGCGAGCAGTACGGCATCCGCGTGACAGCCGGGGACGTGCAGCACATAGCCGGCTATCTCCACTCTAGCGCCGCCAGACTGTACTAGCCTCGGCACTCTCTTCCGGCTTTTTCTAGCACGACACCAACGCCGCCTACGAACGCACCGTCCCGTAAGCTAACGGAGGTGCTCAGTTATTAGGGGGAACGCCTGGCCCCGCGAAGGCCTTGGAGGCTAAAAAGAAAAAGAAGATATGGTGAGATAGGGGCGAGCAATACCCGAGCGCACGAGTCTACTGCTCGGGTTAGCGGTACCGGTGCTGCTCGGGTATTGTGCGGGTTATAGGGGAGAGCAATGCCCGAGCTATACCCAGACAATACCCGAGCACAGAAGAATCATCGAATTTGCGGCCAACGTTAGGCTGCCGACTGCCCAGGGGCCTCACATTTCCTATAGGTAAAGGCACAGTGTCCAGACAGGCCCCGTACCCGTGGCGACGTATATAGCCTTCCAAACCCCCGACAAACCCCATTTCTCCTATCCTTCAGTACCCTGAAATCTCAAATCTACCTCCCCCTGAAGTCCTGGTTGAGTTACGGTTAGGGTTTGCCCATTTTCTGCTTCTATTCCTCTTTACCTGGGGACGCGTGGGATGTATGCTCGGTCTCAATTGGATATGTCGCTGGTTTTCTTTTCGGGGTTTTCGCCACAAAAACTTCTCGGAGACACTGGTTTTTCGGATCCTTCGCCACAAAGGAACCGGGGAGAACAGGGATCAGCTTCCTCAGCAAAGACAGATTCCGCTAGAGAACACAGGAGCCTCACCCGAGTGAGTAGCGCAAGAGATTCGGCTCCGGATAAGTACGAGACCAGTCCACCATACAGAACCTGTTCGAGATCAGCACTCCTAATTTGGTTAGTTTGGTAAACAGGTTCTTGGTTTAATCCTCGGCATCAGGCAAATCATCGATCCCATCGACGACCGACTTACTGGCTTCGCCTCGGCGCTGAAAGCTCTGGCCGTTTACGTAGCGCTCGGAACACAAAATGATAAGGAGGTAAAAGATGGCTGGAATCCCCAATGCGGAAAACGCCCTGATAGATGACGAAAAGATCTCCGAATATCTTCTCAACCCTGATCACCCCAGCAACGGTGGAAAGGCCGATTTCTTTCTAAGATTCGGTTTTTCGACAGAGCGGGTTGAGACTATGTCCACCGCGCTACTCCAGCACGCCCAGGACGGAGAGCTCGATGAGGTCGGCCAAACGCCATTCGGTACTGAGTACGCCATCGAGGGACCACTACAAACACCCGACGGCCGCAACCCGCTGGTCCGTACGGTATGGTTATGGAGGACGGGAGAGCCTGGACCGCACCTGGTCACGGCTTACCCTTCAGAAAGGAGCAGCAGATGAACGAGCAGACAAAAGAACCAGTGAGCGATATACGCCAGTACGAACAAGCCGTGCTTACCGTAGACCTTCCCGAGAAAGACCTGAAGGCTGGCGACGTCGGGACAGTAGTCGACGTACATAGCTCCGCCGCCGGCACAGGCTACTCCCTTGAGTTCTTCACCCTCTCGGGCGAAACGATTACCGTGGCTACGGTGAAGGCGGATGCGGTTCGGCCCGTGAACTCAGGCGATAGGATTCACGTACGAACCTGAAGACCCGGAGAATGCCCTCCACGAGCAAGATCGACCAACTGCTCGAACACCAGGCCGAGACCGAACCCCGCCAGAGCGTGCCGCACTATGACAATGTTCTGTAGGAGAAACCTCTAGCAGCTAATAGATAAAATCGAAGAGACCCAACCCAGGGCGTCGCCTCCTTATTGGATGCGGCGCTTTTTCTATGCCCGGAGAACCCCGAGCAGAACTTCGCAAAAGTTACGAAGAGTACCAACGTATCTACCTATGGGAATCGGCGACGTCGCCGATCCCTTCTGTCTGTGTCCGGATCCCTAGCGAAAGGAGACGAGCCCTGGATAGACAGACGAACGCCGGAAAGAGGAAAGAGGAATGCGGAGGCCCTGCGCCGGAGCGCCGGGAGCCTCCTCCTACAAGTAAGGAGGCACCCGCCGAAAAGGTGTCAGAAGAAGACGAGATGTTTAGAGGACCTGGAGTTAGTGGCTCCAGGTCCTCTTCTGTTCCCCAAGAAAGGAGAAACTCAATGCATGCCGAGTATACACCCGAAGAGGTAAGGAAGCTTATCGAGGAGCATGAGCCGCTCGAGTACGGGTCAGACACTGCTGCCGATTTGACCGAGGCAACCGACGTACTGGAAGGCGTCGAGAAGTTGATCGCCAAGCTTGACCCCGCGATCCGTCGCGAAACGGTCGAGTCGCTGAACATCCCCGTAGGAGACCAGGCTTGGATCCCGGTAGCCAATAACTGTAGACGCTCCGCAGGTGTCGCTGTCGCCGTGGACGGCACCCTGAGCTTTATCGTCCGGGGTAAAGACGAAGAGCCTACCTCCTACTTCGCCGCCCGCCAGGCCGTGGTTCACGCCCTATCCAGCGTACAGCCCGAGGCTGATCGCCCGATACTCGAGCAATCCCTTCGTGAGGAGCCGCTGGTCAAGCTCCTAAAGGAGAACGGCTGGGCGATGGCAGCCGGTCGCACCCTCGCCGACATCGACGGTGAAGTCCTGGTGCAGGCCTACCGCCTCTCGGAGCAGGGCATCGCGCACCTGATCTTCGAGGCTGCCGGTATCGTGCTGGCGATGGCTGGCTCCACTAATGGGGATCGCCGCCGAGCAGTCGAGAAGCTCCCCGAGCTGCCCGGGCGCACCTACTCCTACCGTCCCTACTCTGTACTCTTCGACTGTGGGGATGCCGGGGATCACTATTCCGAGCAGGAAAGCTTCGGCCATACCGTCAAGGAGACACCGAAGCCCAAGGAACATCTGCTCGAAGCTGCCGCAGAGCGCTTCAAGGCTGCACGGTTCGTCAGGCCCTCGACCGAGAAGCCACTCGACGTAGAAGCCATGCGGCGGCGCGTCCGGAAGATTGCCCTGGTACGTGCCGCTGTCCGGTACGCGCTCGCGGTAGGGCCGGACGATGCCCTTGAGATGGCCCAGCGTGTTGTGGTGGCTTATGTGATCGGCCGCTACTTCTCCCAGAAGATTGTCCGCCGGGTGCTAGCCGCCGAGAGGCCCTGGGACTCGAAGGCCGAGCGGAGTCGTATGATCCATCGGGGCCGGGCGATCCGTTCCGAGATACTGGCCTCCCGCAATGCCCGTGCGGGAGCGCCGCTGGTAGTGAAGGCAGCCGAAGTTCTCGACTCTGAGAGGTGCGAGCAACTCGCTCCTCCCGCCAGGGGTTCCCGGGATCCCAAGCTCCGGCGATCCATCGATCAGCGCAAGGAGAGTGGTTGGGCGGCTTACGATACCGCCCGCGCGGTGTACCTCCAGCGTTGTCCGGAATTAGAGCACAAGCTCCTTCATCTTCTAAGGCGCGACGGCGTCCAGGCCGAAGCCGGCTTTCTCTCTCGCCACTCAAACCTAGCGGCCGAAGATACGAACCCCGTGGGAGCTCTCCACGCCGCGCTACGCGCACTCGCTGAGGGTGGCAAGGCCCGCAGGGTCCGCTCTCAGAAGACCGGTGAGATCTTCCTCAACGCCACTGAGCCACTCGACGAGACCGGCTACCGTCGCTCTCTCAATAGCCTGATCCGCGACGAGCGGTTCGGGATTACGAACCCCTGGACCCGGACGGGCGCCGCTGAATCCGAGGGAGACGCCGAGGAGTGGGAGGGAGGGCTCGAAGACCTCGACGATGACGAGTTCACGAGGCTCGCCCCCCGCAGGTTCCGCAACACCGATGCGTCTGAGCAGTCGCTCCTGACCGTAGATCAGGTAGCCGACTCCTCCGCCATCGAAGAGATGGAGGCGGTCACCGAGGTCATCGCCTAAAGCACGACGCACACCAGAAGATCAATCAGAAGAGGGGTGCATTCCGCGTCCCTCTTCTATTACCTGTCCCCGACAGAGAAAGGGCATCACGATGATTACCGTTACCGTGGAGCAGAAGCAAGGCCCTACTACCCGAAGGATGCAGGTCAGCGCCTCCTCAATCGAGCGGGTGCTTCAGATCTCCGGCGCCGGCCGGCCCGATACCCACGTCCGAGTCGTCTTCCCGATAGATGCCGAAACGTTCTTCGCCCCAGCCACCCGCGAGGGTATCGGCTACGGGTCCATGAGCCCGGAGGAGATCGAGGGCGCCTCCGAAGCCAGACTCCTCGTAGCCGATGATGCCTGGAAGGACTTCCTCAAAGTCCAGAGAAGCAGTAGTCAAGTCGTGATGCAGGACGTTGAGCAGGCCGATCGCCCCGCCGCCGCTCATAGCGGACGAGAACGACGGGCGAAGAGGCCTTCTAAGAAGAGAGCGACGTCATGTGAGAGCCGGTCAAACATATAAGCCTAGATCAATCGGGCTGGGAGCTTACGGTCAACCCAACGTTCGAATCCGAGGCCTCTTGGATGATCGGAGCCCTGCTAAGCGGGACCCACCGCGGTTCCCCTCAGTAGATGAGGGAACCGCGAAGGTTCCAGACGTAATCGAAGCTGCCGGGAGTTAAGAATCTAGGTGGCGCACGACAGGGGCGATGAGTCCCCAGAAGGGAGCGAACCATATGGTTTCGTTCAACAAGGTAGTTCTGGCCGGCAACTTGACGAGGGACCCGGAGCTCCGGTTCACCCAGGGAGGTATACCGGTTACGGACTTCGGCCTGGCAGTAAACCGCGTCCGGTCAAAGAACGAAGAGGTCGACTTCTTCGATGTCTCTGCCTGGCGGGAGCTTGGGGAAGCAATAGCCAACTACAAGAAGAAGGGAGACCCTGTCCTGATAGAGGGCCGCCTCCAGTACCGTACCTGGGAGGCCGAAGACGGCTCCAAGCGGAGCAAGGTAGACATTGTTGCGGACAACGTCCAGTTTCTCGGCAGTAAAAATGCTGCTACTGGTGGTGGAGCTGGAACGGAAGCTGCGGCTTAGATAGACCACTGCCGGCCGAGCCGGATCCAACGCAATACACGAAGGGGCGGCGCTATTCCATAGACGCCGTCCCTTCTGCACGTTTGGAATGGAGGAACCCGTGTTCGAGAACGTTGAGATGGAGGTCCATCACCGTATCCCGAGGAGCCTACTCTCATTGCACGACCGAATGATGGGTTGTCAGGAGTTGGATGGGGCGGCTCTACAAGCATGGTTCGACTTCGAGGAGGAGTGCTACAAACGCGGCGTGAGCCCTGACCTCTCCCGTGAGGAACTGCGAGACGCGATAGAGAACTCCACGGTGGAGATCAGCCGCCAGGAGCACCGGGAGAAGATACACAAAGCCGACTGGCCCCGGTGGGGCAGGATGGGCGGACTCAAGGTCCTGGAGCTCTACGGCGCGACGTATTTCAGGTATCTGGCCCGGCTCCGGTGGAACAGGATAACCGTAGGGGAACTCGTGAGCATCCGGGAAGAATTGAGCCAGACTCGACAGTCCACCGTCTGAAACACCCGACAGCGCAAAAGGAGAACAGGATGAACGAAGTGAAGCGACGCTATGTAGTCGTGATCTGCGAGGGCGGCATGATCAGCCACACCGAGGAACCGGAGGGCGTCGAGTTTGTCCACCTCGACTACGACGACCTTGAGTACAACGATCCCGACCTAGAGAGCATGGCCGGCTTCGAGCGGTGCGCGAGTTGCTCTTACGCCAAAGACCTTCACCGCGGTGGCCGCTGCGTACTACGGGACGCCGCATGTTCCGGGTGGGAGCCGACAGGCTTTCTTATAGACGACCGACCGATGACGGATCTGGACGGCTACGAGACAGGTAGTTATCCGGAGGAGACCACGACATCCGCTACTGGTGAAGAGCGTGACGCCAGTTTCGGAGACCCTGAGGAGCGCGTTGAGACCGGAATAAAGCGGATTACATGTCCCGTGGTGATCCACACCCAGGAACTTGAGTCTTGCTCCGAACCGGCATTTCGCTACGAGGCGTACTCCCAGCCCCCGTGGAAGACAAGCGGGGCGGGAGGCGTGGTCGGTTACAGCGATGTCTCCGAGGCCGACGCAGCGAGACAACTGAAGCTGATACTGCTCGACCTACGTCTGGATCGCCATTTAGTAGTACGTGACTCGCAAGGCGAGGTCATCGAAACGGATTAGACAATCTCTCTGATGAGAGAAGGAGGTTAACGCAATGGCGAACTACGTTGGTCATGCGAGGAGCAACTACTTCCGCGTTCGCGACGAGACGGCGTTTCTGGGCTGGGTCGAGACGCTGCCGGGTGTCGTGGCGCGTAGGGATGGCACCCCGGAACGCTTTGTGCTCTTGGTCGAAGACGCAGACGGCGGTGGCTGGCCCAACCGGCGTTACTACGAAGATATGGAGGACGAGGAGGAGATCGACCTCCACGCGGAACTAGCCGAGCACCTGGCCGAGGGTGAGGTAGCAATACTCGAAGAAGTAGGCGCCGAGAAGCTGCGCTACCTGGTCGGCTACGCTGTAGCAGTCAACTATCTGGGCGAGACGCTCTCCGTCTCCATTGATGAGATCTATCGGAAGGTGCATGAGGATGGCTGGGGAGACGACGTCTCGACCGCGACATATTGACGATCCCGATGGACTATGTCCGCATAGGAAGACGAGCTGGGAGGAGGAGCTTTGAAGACGCTCTGGAGGAGTCTCTTCGAGGGGAGTCGCGGCTACCTGGGTTTGCTTTCGGCAGTTCGTCCCGCCTCTGAAGCCGACCTCCTGGACTGTCGATCGGCTTATTTCGAGTACCCGGAGCGGGCGCGGGAGGCCGAAGAATGGTGCTTGGCGCGCTCAGGAGAGGGAAAGGAGACGTACTTCTGCGCCCATCTCTTGACCGCCCGCAGAAGGATCAAGGAACACGCTGCCCCAGTACTTGCGTTGTGGGCCGACGCCGACGGCTCATGCGTGCCGGACTATATCCCGGAGCCTACAGCCGTCGTCGAGACTTCACCCGGCCGGCGGCACCTCTTCTGGCGTCTGAGCCGCCCGCTCCCGCCACGCGATGCGGAGATCCTCAACCGGCGCCTCTCCCGGGCCATTGGGGCAGACCCTTCCGGTTGGGACCTCGGACAGCTTCTCAGACCTCCCGGAACCCGAAACCGGAAGTATCGTCCGGCTCCTCATGTAAGGCTTCTAAAGCTCACTGGGGATCGCTACCACCTGCGTGAGCTGGACCTCGTCCTGCCGTTGGAAGAATTTCAGAGAGCGTCGCCCCGGAGCATACGGCCTACCCCAGATGATGAGGCGCCTGACCTCTCGCGGCTCTCCGCCCGTACACGCCGTCTGGTTGAGTGGGGCAACAGTGGTGAGTATCCGAGTCGCTCGGAGGCTGATTTCGCTGTATGTCTCGCCATGTTCGGGGCCGGGTACTCCGAGACCGACGTCTGGGCTGTGATGACCGACCCAGCCCACGGCATCGCCGCCAAGTACCTGGAGAAGGGCCGCCACGGCGACGCCTACCTCTTGCTCACCATCGGCAAGGCCTGCGCTCTGGCGAGCTCGGAGAAGGCTGGGTAACGGTCTCTGCGGAACTTGCGTTCTGCTCTCAACGGGAATCTGGCTCGCGCTCGCGGTTTTCTTCTCGTTTACGAATCTTCCGGTCCTCGCTTGGCGCGGACAGCATTGTGGCTTGTTGCCTCTTTACGAGAGATGGCCGAGGTCGGGAGAAAGGAGGCTGCGCTCATGTCGGTTGATACGGAGGTGAAGCATGAGTTTTTACGCGCATCGCGGAGTGACCGAGCAGGACGTAGGAAGTGGCGTGCGCCAGGCGCCGACGGAGCGGCAGGCGACCTTGGCAGCCAAGCAACTGCACTACCACCGCGAGAAACTACTCTGGATCCAGACCCGGATGATCGAAAACGAAGACCTGCTCCGCCTCTATCTAACCCGCCTGGAGACGGAAGTGGCGGTCTTGACCGGCGGCTTCCGCGTCGGGGGCAATCCTGCGACCGCCCAAGAGCTAGAGATAGAGAAGCTCGCACCGAAGAACCTGTACGAACAACTTGTCCTCTCCGTGGAGCAGCGCGAGATCGCCTGACCCAGCACGCCTGACTCGCCTCTCCGGGGACTTCGCCCAAGGGTGCAAGTCCCCGGAGAGCTAGTGGAAGGAGGGTTCGAGGTGAGTCAGTACGTCGAGAGGGAGTGTCTGAGCTGTGAGAAAGGACGCGTCCACGTAGGCACGATCCACGAGGTCAAGACCGGCGACTGTCCCGACTGCGAAGGATCAGGCAAGGTGCTCTCTTACCTGTACCCGAAACCGAAAGGCCGCCGAGGTCCCTGGCCGCCAGAAGAAGTCGCCGCGGAAGAGCAGCACACAGGCGGTGGACGGTAATGCACATGCAAAAGAAGCCCCTTCAAGAAAGGACCATCGTGAAGAATGCAGAACGAAGCGCCATCGAGTGTGGAGAGAAACGTGACCGTAAGGTGCGAGAGGCGGTGGAGCTACTCGATGCTGGTGTCGAGGAGATACTCGAAGGTGAGGCGTTCAAACGCTACCTTGCCTTCGCTGCCAGGTTCCATCGGTACTCTTCCAACAATGCATTGCTAATACTGGTCCAGAGGCCGAACGCGACTCGGGTAGCCGGCTACAGGAAGTGGAAGGAACTTGGCCGGCAGGTAAGGCGTGGGGAGGAGGGGCTCAGGATCCTGGCTCCTATATTCCGAACCGTCGAGGACGAGGAGACCGGCGAAAAGACCCGCGTGCTCTGCTCCTTCAAGGTGGTCAAGGTCTTCGATATCTCCCAGACCGACCCCATACCTGGAGCCCCGCCGTTGCCGGAGAGGCCTCGTCCGAAGGTGCTCAGTGGCGACTCGGAAGCCGCCCATGCGCTCGGTAGGTCACTCCTCTCCTTCTGCGAATCTCAAGATGTGCCCGTCTTGGAAGACGACTCGGAGCTTGATACTCTCTCGCCGGGGGCTAATGGTGTGTACTCGCGGGCAGAGAAACGCATTCTACTGAGAAGCGACCTCTCCGCCGATGGGAAGGCCAAGACGCTCACCCACGAACTGGCGCATCACCTACTCCACGGGGACCCTGGGGCCACCGAGGCGGATCGGCCCACATTCGAGGCCGAGGCTGAGGGGACAGCGTATGCGGTCCTCTCCTACTTCGGCATCGACGCGTCTGAACATTCATTCGCCTACGTGGCCCGGTGGGCGGAGAGCAAGGCGTTGGTCAAGGCTGCCCTTTCCAGTATCCAGAAGACCGTACGGAGGATCGTCGAAGCGGTGGAGGATGCTATGCACGCTGAACTCAATATTTAACTTCAAAAGGCACGTGAGGTTCGGAGTTCCGTAGTCATCTCTTTCCCCGTCGAGGCGGGATCCATCCGGCGAGGATTTGCTCGATCTCACGCTGACCGGGTGGCTTGCCCGGGATCTCGTCTGGCCGATCCCCGCATTGGATTCCGTCGAGGACCATCGCGAGGTAGCGTCGCCACAGGTCGGGGTCGAGGTGAAGCGACGCGTCCATCAGGCCGCCAACCATGCCCAGGATGATCTCGATATCGCTCTGCCCGACATCCGCACGCAGGCGGCCCGCCGCCTGGGCTCGCTCGACGAGTTTCGCGACTAGTGGCTGGATCCTCACCCCGGAGCGCCGCCTAAGCTCGATGCTGTCGGCGCGGCCTAGCATGAACTCCCGCAACCCGCGGTCCGATGACTGCAACTCGAAGTCGCGCTCTATGAACTGGCACAGTCCCTCCCAAGGGTCCTCGACCGCGAGGGCCTCTTCGAGTATCTCGACGACGGCGTCTACCCGATCGTGGAACAACTCGTAATAGAGCTCGTCCCGGGTGGGAAAGCGCCGGTAGACGGTGCCGACCCCGACGTTGGCTTCCCGGGCGATCTCCTCGTAGCCCACGCCCAACCCGCGCTCGGCAATCAGCTTTCGGGCTGCGGCCAGGATACGACTACGGTTGCGCTCGGCGTCACGCCGCAGGATGGGACGGTCGTGGGTAGAGGGTGTCTCTGGCACGACTCCATCATACCGCAGGCGCGGGAAATACTTTCACAAGTTGGAGCAAGGTGTAGCTTGCATGCTACAGTCTTCTCGAGTCGGTCGAGATCACGACGTGCCACCCGGCAGGTGACCGCTGGTGAACCGGTCGAGCAACGAGGTCCAGTGCAGGTCGGGATAGCGGTCGTTGTCCAGGGTCTGTAGCTTCGCGGCCCCGCTGAACTGGTCGACCATGTACTGCATGCCCTGCCACGCCGGGAACACCGCGTCGGGTTTCTCCGGTGCCACGAGCCGGGCCACCGGGACCATGACGCCGAGGGTGCCCACGCTGCCGACCCAGAGCGTGCGGTATGCCTCACCGCTCGCTTCGGACATGATCCGGGCAATGTCGCGGGCGGAGGCCGTGTCGCCGGCTATCCGCAGGACGCGTGGGATCGTGTCGTCGAGCGCGGCGGTCGCAGTGTAGGCGGCGGTGTCGTCCCTCGTGGTGAAGTCCAGGAGTTGGTCGGCGTCACCCCAGTAGAGCACACGCCGGATGCGCGGCTGGATAATAGGCATCTCGGCGCCGAGCATGTCCATGAACGCGCCGATGAGGATAGAGGTGACTCGTATCGGCGCCCGATCGGCGCGGCCCATGAACTCCCGGCGCAGATCTAGGTTGCGGTTGTGGCCGGGTGCCGTCCTAGTGTAGTCCTCCGAGTAGTCCGAGGAGATAAAGCGCGGCACTCCCGCTTGCACGGCCGCATCTAGTAGTATGGTCTGCCGATCTAGGATGACCTCTCTCAGGCCGCTCAGCGCAGAGACCACGCACGCCGCCCCGTCGCACGCGGCGGCGACCGAGCCTACGTCGGTCATGTCAGCCGGTGCGAGGGTGGCGCCGAGTGAAGTGAGCCTATCTCGGGCGGCGGCGGACGTCTCGGTCCGCACCAGGGCGCGAACGGACGCGCCGCGCGAGATCAAGGCCCCGGCGATGCGGCCGCCAAGGTCTCCGGTTGCGCCAGCGAGAAGTATAGTCGGTCCTTGTGTCAACTCATTCTCCTGGGTAGTTCGGGCGTCAAACGCCGATATAGTGGGCCGAGGTTCGACTTGTTTCGCAAGTGGAAAATCATATCCGGATCGTAGATCAGCTTGTACCCGAAGTCAACGTGGTTCGTCCTGACCGTGACCTCCTTATGGGGCTGTCGCACACAGGCACTTGGCCGCCTCGACGATCATGGCGCGGTGGGCAGCGAGGCGTTCGGGAGAGTACGGGTCTCCGTCGCCCGCCGGGCCTGGAGTCGGCGGCGTGGATCGAGCGGGTCACCGAGAAGGTGGTCTCGAGGCTGCGGGACCTGTATCGGGGTGATCGTCTGCTCCGGTGCTAGCCTGGGCCGTTCGGGGGAGCCGGGCTTCCGGCGCGTTGCCGGCGCGTTGCCGGCGCGTTGCCGGCGACCGTCGAGATCGAATCGAGGGCACCGACGTCGCTCCGGTGCCTAGTAAGATCCGACCGCTAAAGTACAATCCGCCTAGAATCATTTAATGATCCCCGTTACCGCAGACCAGACGCGGGACACGTCCCACAAGTTGAAACGGGTATCCGTTTGCTGCTATAGTATTTTACCTGAGATGAACAACAGAGATTCGAGTCGATACGTTTTGAAAGAGATTTAGTCTTTGGGTAGGTTAGATCTGAAGCTACTCGGCGTCCCGCAGGCCATACTCGACGGCCGGAGACGCGACTTCCGCATCAGGAAGGCGCTCGCCCTGCTCGCCTACTTGGCTGTCGAGGGCGGGATGCACCGGCGCGACGAGTTGGCAGAGTTCCTATGGCCCGGCAGTCGTGGCGGACGTGGCAGGACCACGCTCAGGAGCGCGCTGGCGAGGATCCGCCGGGCGCTGGACCAGGGGGATACGGGTTCCGGGGGCGGTCCCTCCGAGAGCGGCTTCCTCCTGGTAGATGGCGACATGGTCGGGTTGAGATTGGGGCCGGAGGTCGGCCTGGATCTCGACATTTTGCGTGAGGCTTATCTGGTAGCCCGCACCACAGTGGACGAAACGAATGGGGCGACCAGAGAGGACCTGATCTCGACTCTCAGGTCGACCGAAGCTGCCTGCCAAAGCGAGTTCATGGAGAGCTTCGAGCTGGAGGACGCTCCCGAGTTCGACCTATGGCTGGAAGCCCAGCGCGCCACGTGGCGGTCGCGGCACGGCACAGTTATGGTCCGCCTCTTCGATCTGGAGTACGAAGCGGGCGAGTTTGCCACCGCCGCCGGGACCGCAGAGAGGTGGGTGTTGCGGGACCCGACCAATGAGACGGCGTGGGTGGGTCTGATGGATGCCCGCTCGATGGCTGGAGATCCGCAGGGCGCGCTCGATGCCTACGAGGAGTACAGCAGGAAGCTGCGGTGGCTTGGGCTGGACCCGAGTTCAGAGGCCGAGGCGCTTAGCGCGCGCGTTCGAGAGCAGGTTCATGCGGCTCGCAAAAGGGAGAAGCGGGTGCCGCAGGGGCCGTTGACGATGCCCTTCACAGGGCGCGCGGCAGACTTCGGGGCGTTGGTTAAGGAGTACCGGGCCGCCGGTTCCGGTGCGGCGCGCGCGGTGGCGGTCACCGGTGAGGCCGGGATTGGCAAGACTCGCCTAGTGGAGGAATTTTTGGGCTGGGCCGCCTCCAGGGGTGCGGACGCTCTCTCTAGCAGAGCCTTGGAGACCGGGACGCAACCTCCATACGGATCGTTGATCGATGCCCTGAGGCCCCGGCTCGAACGCGAGCGGGCGCCCGACGACCTGCTGGACGATTCGTGGCTCGCTGAGCTCGCCAGGATTCTGCCCGAGCTCAGGGACCGCTACCCTGATCTGCCGCCGCCGGCTGCCGACGTGTCGGGGGCCCAGGCGCTGCTGCACGAAGCGGTGGCGCGCCTGGGCGCGGCGCTCGCCCGATCCGGAGGGCTGAACGAGCCGCTCGTGGTCTTTTTGGACGACCTGCAATGGTCCGATAGGGCCACGCTCGACGCGCTGCGCTACGCTTGCCGGAACTGGACGCGAGAGGGCGTCCCCGTGCTCCTGGTAGTGTCCGCGCGCGAGGAGGATCTGGAAAGCGACGCCCTGGGCGGCTGGTTCCCGTCTCTGCGGCGCGAATTGCCGGTGAGGCGGCTTGCGCTATCCCCCATGAAAGAAGACGACATCCACGGCCTGCTCCGGCTCCTCGTGGAAGTGACCGGACAGGACCGTGATAAAAACCCCACGCAGCTAGAGGAACTCGGACGCTGGCTCCTGGGGCAGTCCGATGGTCACCCCCTGTTTCTAGCCCAGATCTTGGGCGCCCTCCTTGACCGGGGTGTGCTTGTCGAGCGCACTGGACCGGACGGCCGGAGGAAGATCGTCCTTTCCGGTGAGGGATTCGACGAGGCGGGACTTCGCGGGCTCGTACCGGCGGGGCTGCGCGAGTTGATCCTGGAGAAGCTCCGTCCTCTCCCCGCCCACGCCTCGGACATGCTGGCGGCTGGGGCCGTGCTCGGGGGTGACTTCGGATTCGAGTCCCTGCTGACGGTCGCCGGGCTCGGCGAGACCGAGGGACTCTCCGCGCTCGACGGTCTGGTCTTGTCCCGCCTGATTGAAGAGGCCAAGCCTGCCCAGCCCGGAGCCTACTACTCTTTCACTCACGACAAGGTCCGGGAGGTCGCCTACACCGAGGCGGGGGAGGCGAGGAGGGAAGTCTTCCACCGCCGGGCGCTGGAGTACCTGCAGGAACACGGCGCCCCGGCGGCCGAGCTTGCGGGCCACGCCCTGGCGGTCAGAGCCTTGCCGGAGGCCTGCGGCCACCTCGTTGCGGCGGCGGAGGAGGCGATGGTGGTCTTCGCCGCGCGCGACGCGATCGGCTATTACGAGCGGGCTCAGGAGCTGCTCGCAGACCCGCAGGGGGGAACCCCGACGATTGGCACCCCCGAGGAGCGGGTTCGCCTCTTCGAGCGGCTGGGGCACGCCTATGAGCTGCTCGGCGACCTTGCCCGGGCGCTGGAGGCCTACGAGCGGGTGCTCGCGGAGGCCCGCGCGGCCGGGGACCCCGAAGCGGAGTGGACGGCCCTCTTCCGCCTGGCGCTGCTGGGTACCGAGAGCATCACGCGCCCCGAGGAGGAGGGGGATCTCTACAGGGGCGTGAGCCGGAGGAGTGCGGGCACGAGGGACGGAGGGGTTCCTGTCGGGGCCCGAGCTGGGGCAGACGCGGGAGACGGCACACCAAATGTACCAAATGTCTTCGCCTGGTCTCCCTCCTACTCCCGCGCGCGCGTGGAGGAGGCCCTGAGCCTGGCCCGCACGCTTGGGCCCGACGAGCTGATCGCGCCCAGCCTCGTGGGGTTCGGGGCCGTAGAAGCCACTGCGGGTCGCTGGGCGAAGGCGGCAGACGCGGCCGAGGAGGCGCTCACTATTTACGCGCGCCTGGGCGACAGGGCGATGGAGGCCGAGATGCTCGACTTCATCGCGACGGCGGAGGTCATGACGGGCTCTCCGAGTGATGCGGTGCACCGCATGAGGCGCCACCCGGGCCTGACGGGCGAACTCGGCGACCTTGACATTCACCGGGCCGACGTTCACGGCTTCGTCCTGGGGCTCGTGGAAACCGGTGGGGACTATGGGGAGGCGCTGTCGGTGGCGTCCGCGGGGGCGAAGGCGGCGCGCTCGCTCGGCTATCCGATCCGCCTGTTGATCAACCTCGTCAGGCAGGGCGACACATACCTCGCCCTGCTCGCGCTGGAAGAGGCTAGAGCAGTATACGAGGAGATGGCCATGATCGCTCCCCGGACGGCGTTTCGCGCCATTGGATTCTCGAAGCTGTGCGCGGTGGCGGCGCTCTCGGGGGATTGGCCGGAGG
The DNA here is from genome assembly GCA_965219175.1 of Rubrobacteraceae bacterium. Lineage (GTDB taxonomy): Bacteria > Actinomycetota > Rubrobacteria > Rubrobacterales > Rubrobacteraceae > JBBPZK01. Next base: position 3,251,170 of record CBDCNI010000001.1, on the reverse strand, counting down.
CGTGCGAACTGGCGGTTGGGGCGGCGCAGAGCAGGGGTGAGGTAGTCTTGCAGGAAAGCGAGCCGCTGCACCGCCACCTGGAGGTCGAGGCGCTCCTTCGCGGCGGAGAGGAGGCGCTGGCCCGAGAGGAGCTGGAGAGCTTCGGGGAGGCAGTGGGCGAGAACCAACGCTTCTACCTCGCCTACCTGCGGTCCGCGGCGGTCTTCGCGCGATGGAAGGGGGACGCGGACAAGACCCTCTCGCACCTGCGTGAAGCGCAGGTGCTGGCCGAAAGGTTCGAGCTGCCCGGTGAGATCTGGCAGGTTTGCACCACTATCGGAGAGGTTCATGAGGGGCGCGAAGAGGCCGGGCCGTCCGCCCGGGCATTCGGCCGGGCCGCCGCCGTGATCCGCAGGCTGGCCGAGAAGATGTCCGACCAGGATCTACGCCGGAGGTATCTTGCGGCCCCGCAGACGAGCCGCGTGCTGGAGAAGGCGCAGGCTCCGAAGGCGTAAACTGTAAACTCGCCTGTCACTCGTGGAGCCCGTGCGAGACCACGACTTCACTCTCCGATCATAGCGGCTCGCCCTACGCGCCCATTTATCTCTCTACCCCGGGCGATAGCAGGGCTGTCTCATACTCCGGGGACCGGCGCGCCGGTCTGTATACGTGCCACGCCAGTTACCACGCTTCGGTCACGCTCAAACGCTACCTTTTACTAAGACTGGAATAGTAGGGGAGTCTTGATAGACAAAAGCCAGACAGAGATGCCCATCGTGTTCGACGTTCCACCGCTCAAGGAGTTCGTCTTTCATGAGCGCGAGAAAACACCATCGCAGGGTGCTTGTTGATCATCTCGCCGTCGGGATCTCAGCTTCCCTTCGGGCGGGAAGGTCACTCCAGAACTGCGTCAGGGCCTCGGCGGCGGATTCCGGCTTTTCAGACGGCCACCAGTGTGGAGCGTCCGTCAGCACCGCCACCTGTGCGCCTGCGCGTTCCGCAGCCCACTGGTGCTGGTCACGCGTTCCGTTGCCATTGTCAGCGTCCGCTGCCGCGACCAGGGCAAGACCAGGACGCACGCGCGCGTTAGCGAGCTGCTCACCCGCCTCGCTCATCGCTGGCTGCGCAGCCGACCGCAGCAGCGACAGGACGGCGCGACCCATACCGGGGTTCATGCCGGCCGCGACTGCGTCAGCCGCATCGCCGGTCATGCCTAGGCTGGCGACCACGGCCCGTCGCTGTTCGAAGTCACCACCGAATATCTCATGCACGGATTCCTCGCCCTTCTCGGGGGTCTGCCAGATCTGCGCTAGCGGATGCCACACGAAGCCGGGCGCGAACACTCCAAGGGCGTCCGAGGCCCAGCTGCGCAACAGTTCGGGATGATGCATCGCAATCTGCATCACGTGCGCCCCGCCCCAATCGTGTCCGACCAAATCTACCGGCCCACCGAACGCTTCGAGGCGCGACGCCAGCCAACGGCGATACTCCAGAACCGACGATCGGAACGACGACGATGCCGGCGCACCGAAACCAGGTGGGGACAACCTGAAGACATCATCGCGATCCAGTGCAGAAATCAACGGATTCCAGACCGACGCACTCTCCGGGTTTCCGTGAACTAGAACGAGCGGGGTAGACGTTGCCATAGATACCTCCAAGTTTTCGTGAACTACAACAGGCGGGGTAGACGTTGCCATGGAAACCATTGTATATACTTGCGTGCTAACACGCAAGTATATACGCCTGAGTTGTCACACGCCTAGCCTCTCAAGTCTCCCGTCGGCTTCGAGGCGCAAAAGCGGCGCCAACCAGTCGAACAGCCTCTTCGATCACCTCCTGTGTGGACCCAACAGCAGGCGTGGCGATCAACTGCATACCTATCCCTCGCAAGCACGCCGCAACGAACACCGCGCCAGCCGCAGCGTCGACCTCCGACCCAACTGAACCGTCTGCGACGCCGGCACGAAGAATGTCGGCCAGCAGCTTTCGTAGGTGCGCGTCCTGCTCGCCGAAAACCGGCTCAAGCACCGGGTCAGAAGCGATCGCCTCGCTCCACATCCGTAAGAACGCCCGTGCCGAGGACTTCCGCTCAACGATATTGCACAAGTATGACTCCACGGTACCTGTAAGTTGCCGTAGACCATCACCATCGTACTCCGGCACGTCGACCTGCCGGGCATACTCGACGACCCGTCGCAGCAGGCCATCTCGGGTCCCGAAATGATGCGTGACGATGCCGCGGCTGTACCCCGCCTTCTCTCCAACCCGAGCCAGCGTCGCCGAGCGCGAACCGTGGTCGGCGATCAGGGCGACGGCAGCTTCGACGACGCGACGCTCAGCGAGCGCCCGCCGCTCGTCCTGGGTGCGACGTTCAACTGAGTTCGACACGCTACTACCCTCTCAGAATTCATCATTGTGTCGTTTGCGGAGACTCCTACTCCGGAGACGGCACGGCAGGCTCATGGTCGCCACGCCTGAGACGGCACCGGGCGGTCTCCAACCTCACGCCTGGGCCGTGACCCTGCTCGGCCTCGTCACGGACGCGCTGTTGTGAGCCCACGGCCGACCGGCTCATCCCTAAAGGGGCCAGTATATCCTAATGCCGTTCGTTGAGCGGCTACGCGCTCCGGTTCCTCGTATGGACGGTCGTCCCTGAGCATCGCCAATGCCAAGTTGACCCGCCCTCTCGCCAGGGCGATGATCGTCTGAGGCAGGATCTTCCCTTCGGATCGTTTGCGCAGGTAGTAATCTCGGCTTGGCGCGTGGCACCAGATCGCTGTGAAGGTGGACTGGTAGAAGCGTGGAGCGCGGGGCGAGTATGATCCACGCCGCCGCGATGGGCGTCGTACTGTCCCTCCTCGCCACGGAGCCCGAGGACCGCGATCCGGGGCTGTCGGAGGCGACCCACGAGGCGATTCCCACCGCTATAACCACTGCGGGGTCCGACAAGGAAACGACCGAAGGAGACCGCCGGGAGAAGGCCGCAAACCGCGCCGTGGCCATGAAGGCCGTCTTGCCCGAGGCGGAGGTCAGCTTCACATCCGGCGAGCGAACCCTGCTCTCGGAGTGGCTCGATAAGATTGCCGATCCCGCCAGCTGAGTTCCTACCCGACGAGCGCGGTTGACCGGACGCCGGGTTCACCGGTCGTGAGATCTTGAGTTGCTCCTACGAGCGAAGCCGTGTTCGAGACAGCAGCGCCCCCCCTTGAACGAACCACATCATCCAACCGTCCCAAAGCCGGAGCGTGTCCAGATCCGGGATGCACGCGACGCCGGGATCGGCCGTGACGAAATCCTTGATGACGTGTGTGTCCTGTCAAGTATTTTCGTGATATCACGATATATCGTGATATTATTTAATGCGTAGTCGGCGATTTTGCAGAGAAGGCGAGATGTACAGGATGGGCAGGAAGGGTTACGCGAGCAGGAGAAGATTCGGTCGGCCGGGCTCTCCGCTAGTGGTTGTGGCGCTTGTGTTGGGAGGAGTGTTTCTTCTCTCGGTGGCCGGGCCGGTCTTTCATTTCCTTCCGTTCCTCGCGTTATTCTTCCTAGCGTTCTTCGTAGTGGGTCCGGCAATCCGGGCTTCGGCTAGAGGGAGATCGGAGGTCTCTGAGAGGCGGGAACAGGAGCCGGTCGAGGAGGAACGAAAGGAGCGTCAATTGCTTCAGGCGTTGGAACGGTGTGGCGAGCTTTCGCCGGCGAGGGCTGCTCTTGAGACTACGCTGACGGTTTCAGAAGCCGACCAGATGCTCTCCGGGCTCGCGAAAGATGGACATATAGAGGTGCGGGCTCGTGAAGGAAGGCTTGGGTACGCGTTGTGGGATCGAGATCGGGAAGCCGACTAGGATCGTGACCAAAAGAAGTTGGAAGATGAGTCGTAGTGGTACGAGAAGACGTTCTATGAGTTCTATAAGTTGGATGAAAGAGAGGAAGATTATGTTTGGACCAAAGATGGGACGAGGTTTCTTCGGAGAAGGACGGGGACGTGGTTTCGGTCCTAGAGGTCGTAGGGGACCTCGCGGAAGGATGTTCGAGAAGGGGGATCTGAAGTACGTCATTTTGGATCTACTTGCAGAGAAGTCATCACACGGTTATGAGGTTATACAGACTTTAGAAGAGAAGTCTCGCGGCTTCTACTCTCCGAGCCCCGGCTCGGTATATCCGACGCTGCAACTGCTCGAAGACCTCAGTTACGTGAGCGTCGAGCAGCGAGACGGCAAGAAAATCTACGCCGTCACAGACGAGGGACAAAAGTTTCTCGAAGAGAACCGGCGTTCGGTGGAAGATATCTGGGACAGGGTCGGTGGAGGATGGGATCCGGCAATGGCAGAGGAGATGCATGGTATCCGTCACGAGGTCATGGGTCTTGGCAAGCGTTTCGGGCGTGAGATGCACGGAGGGCGGCTCGACAGCGACAAGCTCCGCCGGGTGCGAGAGGTAATCTCTGCCGCCGTCCGGCAGATCGAAGATATCCTGGACGAGAGTAGTGATGAAGGAGACGAGACGGGAGATCCCCGGTTTCTGAAGTCCAACTACTCGTCCGAGGTTTAGCTGCTTCTCGCCGCTCTAGTTATGCAGAGATCACCACGGCACGGTTCCTTCGTCGTTGAAGAGAGTTTCGTCGTTGAAGAACCCGCCGTTCGGTCCGTCGGGGCCGAGGGTCGCCAGACGCACCGCGACCTTTGCCGCCTGGGCGACGGTCCGGTTGGGGCGCTGGCCACCCATACCGCCGCCGGTGTTCTTGGTGAAGTCCGTGTCGGTGAGGCCGGGGTCTGCCAGGTTGACCAGGAAGCCATGCTCCCGAAGCTCTTTAGAGTACTGGACCGTTAGTGAGTTGAGCGCGGTCTTGGAGGTCGGGTATGCGGCCCTCGCCGGCGCCTTCGACCGGTAGTCGTCGGGATCGGTTGCGAGGGTGAGAGACCCGATGCTGCTGGACATGTTGACGATGCGTGGCGAGGTCGAGCGCATCAGAAGCGGGATCATGGAGTTCGTGACCATCATCACGCCGAAGAAGTTGGTCTCGAAGACCTCCCGCATCATGTTCATGTCGGCGGTGCTTGGTGTCTGCTTGGCGAAGTCCCCCGATATGCCGGCGTTGTTCACGAGGGCGTCGAGCCTACCGAAACGCTCTTCTATACTGCCGGCGGCCGCCCGGATCGACCCAGGGTCCGTGACGTCGAGCGGTATCGGATGCGCGTCCAGCCCAGCCTCCCGCATGGTCCGGGCCGCTTCCTCGCCGCGCTGAGTGTTACGGGCTCCAATCAGCGCCGTCGCGCCACCCGAGGCGAGCTGCCGCGCAACCTCGTACCCAATACCCTTATTCGCCCCGGTCACCAGCGCGACCCTCCGCACCTCATTCTCCATGTTCCACCCCTTTCTTAGGTAGTTGGTCGGGCTACACAATCCTTCAGAATTGAACTGGAGGCTCGATGATCTTACACATAGACGGAAACAACTCGTTCTGGGCTAGTGTAAGGTAGCCTACTTTCTACCTTGCGTGAAACCGGCAGGCAGATGGTCCGAGCCTTGTCCGCCGGCGCCCAGCCTACTGACTGACGGGTCCGGGGCGCCTCGTACCTAAAGAAGCGCTTGTTCCCAATTCCGTTCGGGTAACCGGGTTGATGGGGCCGGTCGTTCTCGTGAGGACATCCGTGACGACCGTCGTGCTCATCTGCTCTCTCCAGCCATGTCCATCAGGTAGAAGGCCGGGTCGGAAAACGCCGGGTCGTTTGATACCTCGCGACTACTCTCTTCGTATTTACCCTCTGCAATCGCACCACCGTCCGCACGAACACTGCTTGACCTATAAGACCGTCGTTCTACTCGGTGTTTGGGTGTTGTCGTTACCTCTTTGCTTATTGCCATGGCTTTGTTCGGTTCGGTCTTCAAGGGTTTCCCTTCTTTGCTGTTTCCGATTCCGGACCCGACGAGGCGGACCCCGAAATGCATCCTTCTACGACCGGTTTTCTAAGTGTCCGTTCGCCTCCCGCCAGACGAAGAGCAACTCACCTCCCATCCCGTGCGGTGGCCGGGACAGGTCTAGTCCGCAGAGCTCCAAAAGCCTGCGCCTGTACCACTCGTCGAACGGCGTCTCGGACGCGGCGAGTTCAGCGAGTGCCTTCCGGGGGTCCGAAGCCTCCAGGTGGAAGATTGCCATACCACCCCCGTAACTGCCCGGAGACAGTCCTGGTACGAGCCACACGGACTCAGCCCGTACCCCTCGTAGCCGCCTGGATCTCTCGTGCTCCTCAGAGCGGGAACCGGACAACTCTTGCAAAAACCTGCGCCAGGGTTCTTCTTTCTGTGGCGAGATCTCCCACGAGAGCAGCAAAGCCTCGTACCCATCATTACCCATCACTCGGCTAATCCTCTGTTTACTAAACATGCCGCAACGGAACCTTTGAGCTTGCGCCGTTGACCTCTATGTCTAGTGGATCCTGCATAGTGCTCTCCAATAGTAGGTGTAGGTACCTGGTTCAGGCTTTACAGTAGCGTCGGGGCGTGACGGGAGCGTGTCAACGAGCGTAGTCTTTTGAATGCCCGCCGGGAATTACCAAAGGCTACCTATACAATAGGCTCAACTCATAGTCTTTGATACGAGCCGGGGCGAGAGAGGACGTTTACCGACTCGTATGTCTTGGGGAGATCTGGCAGTTACACACCAGCCTATGCGAGATTCGTGGGGAGCACGAGAAGACTGGGCGAGACAAAGACTTCACTCACAGCCCATTTATCCCGGCGGTCTCAATGGGCGAACGCACCATCAGGTAAGAATCGATCCGGAGTCGCGTTTGGCGTTCTCGAACGAGCAAGAGAACGAGCTGTGGGAAAGGTGGGGGTGCGGTGAGCCGAGCCGGTTGATCGTGAGGGCAGCACTCCGGACAACCCGGTCGACGATGCGAGCCCATCTGTTCAAGCATGACGACGTCGTGCTCGATACTTTAGCGTCGAGGAGTGTGAGGAAGTCACCCGCGGGATCGCTGCCGGTTTGTCGAGCCGGGCGATCGCAGCGAGCATTGGCCGGTCCGCGTCGACGTTCTCCCGTGCAAGCCCTGCACGCTGCCCGGATGGCCTACGCCGCACTCATCGAAGACCGCGACATACTAATGTTTCTAATGCACGCCAACTGCGCCGCCGACGAACCGCTGGTCGGCGAAGCCGTGCGTCTGTGCTACGCCAAGCAGGTCGAGCTAGTTCGAGAACTGTTGGGCTCCGAAGAGGAAACGGTACGTCAATGGTTTGGTGCCGGTATGCTCGACAACGTCGTCACCGCCCTCCATCTCGCCGACGTTGACGAGCCGTGGGCGCGCACTCTGAGCGGTTCTTGATCTAGAGGACCAGACTGCTACTTGCCAGGCTTAGGACCGTACCCGATTAGGGGTCGATCACCGGTACATCCAGAGCCGCCACATCGAAACCTGACGGACCTTACATCTCCTCGGGAGCGCGATTCCCGTGACCCGCCCGCAAACATGCCCGGTGACGGTGCCTCAAACGCTACAGTCACGAGCATGCTCATCGGTCACGTCCGTGTCTCCAGCAACGCCCAAGACCTCACCGCTCAACGCGACGTGCTCCGAGCGCTCGGCGTCGACGACTAGAACATCCACGTCGACCATTGCCTGACCGGCACAAACCGCGCACGCCATGGACTGCGCGAAGCGCTGGCGGCAGTGCGGACCGGTGGCACACTCGTCGTCGCGAAGCTCTCGACCGTCTGGCTCGCTCCCTGCCTGATGCGCGTGGCATAGCGGACGAGCTGACACGGAAGGGTGTCGCATTCAGACTCGGCGGCAGCGTCTACGACCCGAACCACTCCGTGGGCCGGCTGCTGTTCAACGTGCTTGGGATGATCGCGGAGTTCGAGGCCGATCTGATTCGGATGCGCACGCTCGCGGGTATGGCCGTCGCCAAGGCGAAGGGACGCCTCTGTGGTAGGAAGCCGACGTTCTCTGCGGCACAGGAGATGCACCTGGTGACCCCGCACTGGCAGGGCACGCATACAACGTCGGAGATTGCTGGGCTGTTCGGCGTCGCTCGCCCGACGGTCTAACCGCGCCATCCAACGAGCAGGAGGGACGCCATCGCTACGCTCGACCCAGAGCGGTGGTGCGTTGACCGGTTGAGACCGCCTCTCTTTTTGTTCGGGAGATGGAAAGGTCACCCGGACTCGCAGGGCCCGGAGCGCTGGTTCGTAGACATGCAACGCCCGCTGACACGCTCCCGCCACGCCCAATCGGTACTCTTTACCCAGTCGGTACCCCTTCCAACGTAGCCAGGAGGCGAAGCTAATGACCAACACAGTAGGCGTAGCGCGTGCGGATCACCAGCAGGGCTCATTTCTGCCTGTGTACGATGTTCCCGTAGAGACGTTCGAAAGAGACCTGACCATTGGGATAAGAACGGAGGAACCTGCCCCAAGATACACGCAAGCGGGTCACACACTGGATCAGACAGAGCGGGCCGCGCGACTCCTGGAGCGGGCCTTCGCTTCCATGGTCGAGCAGGAAGAGTTGTGCATGCCCGCCCTGGAACGACTCTACGCGGCGCTTCGGGAGACAGAGGAGGCCGCCATCGAAATCCACAGCGCGATTCATTCGTGCCGCAGTCGTGAAAATACGTCTTGAACACAGGAGGTTACATAATAAGTTGAAATATATTTCAACTTTGGTGGTAGAGTCAATTAGAAATTGAAATTGTTTTCCGTTTATAGTAAAGGAGTTAATATGACGTCAAACACAGTTCTTCTAGCCGGGGCCACCGGGATGCTCGGCGCTCGAATCGCGCACCATCTTCTTGAAGATGAGGGTGTTTCCTTGCGGCTGCTGGTCCGTCCGGCGGCGCTTGAGGACCCCGAAAAGCGCTCCGCGTTGGATCCTCTCCTGGAGCGCGGTGCCGAGGTCGTCGAGGGAGACGTTACAGATCCCGCGAGTCTCGCTGGGGCCACCGACGGCGTCGACGTCGTGGTCTCCGCGTTGCAGGGTGGGGCTGAGGTCGTCGTGGACGGGCAGATCGCACTGGCCCGCGCCGCCGCGGACAGCGGCGTCCGCCGGATACTGCCCTCGGACTTCGCGTTAGATCTCTTCAAGGCCACACCCGGCGAACTTCCGCCCTTCGATATGCGGCGTGAGGCTGATGAAGAAATATCGTCGCTCGGTATCGAGCGTGTCCACGTCCTGAGTGGGGCTTTTCTCGACGGGCTCGCCACCGGCGGGGGGATCATCGAGTTCGACGACGAGGCAGGCGTCGCCAGCTTCTGGGGGACCGGCGAGGAGCGCTTCGATGCCACGACGGTAGACGACACTGCGCGCTACGTCGCGCGGGTTGCCGTGGACCCGACGGTCTCCTCCGGCAAGTTCGCTGTAGTCGGCCAGCAAATATCGTTCGGCGACATCGTGTCAGCCGTCGAGCGCGGGAACGGTTACCAGTACGAGCGCCGCAGCCGCGGCACGACCGACGAGCTGCGCGCGTGGGTTTCTGACCAGCGCGAGGCTGGTGAGGCGATGAATGCTATGTACGGCGCCTATCAGCTCTACATGCTGACGGGTCAGACCGAGCTCGAGGATCTGCAGAACGACCGCTACCCTGACATCGAGCCAATGACGCTTGAAAAGCTCACGGCGGGACAGACCGCTTGATCACTAGGAGACCCTCTTCGGTCTCCGGGACAGGCGTAGGCACGACCGTGCAGGAAGGTCCATCCAAGAAGTAGCGTCGAAAAGCGAAGAACAATATGAATGCGGGCATGTGGTGGATCGACTGCTTCTCGATCCACCACATGCCCATGTTGTATCTGGCCATCGGCGTCGTGTCCGATCTATTCGTCCGGGCCGGGAGAGGAGGAACCCGGAGATAACAGCAGTCAACGAAAGAGTAGTGGTAGTCACGAGCAAACGGCGACAGTACCTTGAGGCGCGGCGCCTGACACGGTTCGTGCCACGCTCTTGCCACGCCGTGGCGGTAGCCTAGGTCGCGTAAGAGTTATGAGAATCGACCTACTGGAGGCTAAAAATACCGAGAGTCGTGGGAAGCCAAATGGTCCCCCGGACCTGGCCGGATCGTTGTCCTCGTGGCTGCGGCCGGCGAGGCGCAGGTTCAGACGGAGAAGGCCTTCCTCGAACGTACAAGCGAGTTCCACACGCAGACGGGCTTCTGAAACCACCTGAACAAAGACTTCGAAAGGAGAGAAGATGGCTAGTTACGAACTGCCGGACCTACCGTATGGTTACGATGCGCTGGAGCCGTACATAGACGAGCAGACTATGAGGTTGCACCACGACAAGCACCACAACACCTACGTCACAAACCTAAACTCCGCCCTGGAGCAGCACCCGGACGCAGATCCCGGCAACGTAGACGAGCTACTGGCCGACATAGACTCCGTACCGGAGGACATTCGCCGGGCGGTTCGCAATAACGGCGGCGGCCACGCCAACCACTCGATGTTCTGGCAGGTTCTTGCTCCTAGCGATCAGGGAGGCGGCGGCGAACCGGAGGGAGACCTCGAAGAGGCGATCCGGTGGTCATTTGACTCTTTAGGTGGATTCAAGGAGCAGTTCGCGTCGGCAGCGGCTCCGGGGTCAGTGTTTGGCTCGGGTTGGTGCTGGCTTATAGTGAATTCCGATCGTTCGCTCTCCATAGAGATTACATCCAATCAGGACTCGCCTTTGATGGACGAGAAGACTCCTATTCTGGGCCTCGACTGCTGGGAACACGCTTATTACCTGAAATATCAGAACCGCCGTCCCGAGTACATAGAAGCGTTCTGGAATGTCGTGAACTGGGACGAGGTCGCTCGGCGGTATGAGATCGGCCACTCATGAGGAAGACGACATAATGGAACGTCTTCGAGATCATCGACTCACCTCCGCGATTAGCGATAGGGACCACGCGCAGGGACCTGCGGACGCTCCCCTCACGCTGGTTATGTATGGTGACTTCGAGTGCCCCTACACGCGCAGGGCACGGCCCATAGTGCACAGGCTACGTCAGGAATTTGGCGACCGGCTGCGCTATGCTTTTCGCAACTTCCCGCTTGCCCAGGTGCATCCGCACGCCCAGCACGCTTCCGAGGCAGCGGAGGCGGCAGCCATGCAGGGAAAGTTCTGGGAGATGTACGACGTCCTGTTCGAGCATCAGCATCATTTGGAAGATACCGATCTCGCGCGCTATGCGGAGCAGGTAGGACTGGAGCCGGCACGGTTCGAGCGCGAAGTGGCCGGCCACGTTCATGCTAGGCGGATAAACGAGGACGTTCAGAGCGGCCTGGAGAGCGGCGTGGAAGGGACGCCGACTTTCTTCATCAATGGCCTCCGCCACGACGGTTCCTACGACCTCACGACGCTGTTGGCCGCCATCGAAGAGGCCGAACCCTCTAAGAAAGCTACTTGGCAGGACAACAGTCGCCCGACCACGACAGCGTAAGGGGGAACAAAATGGCTACTCAATGCGCACACCTGGATCAGATAAACGACGTGAGCCCTAGCGCCGAGGGCTGCGAGGAGTGCCTGAAGATGGGCGATACCTGGGTCCACTTGAGGGAGTGCCTGATCTGCGGGCACGTGGGATGCTGCGACTCGTCGGAGAACAGGCACGCTACGAAGCACTTCCAGAGCACCACCCACCCAATCGTCGCCTCGTTCGAACCTGGTGAGAACTGGCGCTACTGCTACGTGGATAATGTGTTGGTGTAAGCATGAGTGAAGGTCTTTTTGCCCAGAGCTTTTTAGTAAATCCCAGAACTCAGGACGCGAATCCGCCTCCCGGTCAGTACCTGGTGGACGGCTTCCCGGTCCTCTCGACGAACGGAGAGAGGTGACTCTTGGTTAATTCTACGGATAACCCGGCGGGCGTAACGGTGGAAGGTGTGAGCAAGAGCTTCGGGGAGGTGCGGGCGCTGCAGGACGTGGACCTGGAGATCGAGGGCGGAGCTGTCTTCGGGCTGCTCGGTCCCAACGGCGCGGGCAAGACGACCCTGGTACGGGTCCTTACCACGCTCTTGAGTCCCGACACGGGACGCGCCTCGGTGGCCGGCTTCGACGTGGTGCGCCAAGCCCGACAGTTGCGGCAGAACATCGGACTCGCCGGCCAGTACGCCGCCGTGGACGAAAACCTGACCGGCAGAGAGAACCTTGAGATGGTGGGCAAGCTCTACCATCTCCCACGCACGCAGGTTCGCCAGCGGGCAAAGGACGTTCTGGAACGCTTCGGCCTGTCGGACGCGGCGGACCGTGCCGTCAGTGGTTACTCGGGTGGGATGCGCCGCAGGCTCGACCTCGGAGCGAGCCTCGTCGGAGAGCCCCGGGTACTCTTTCTCGACGAGCCGACCACGGGTCTGGACCCTTCGAGTCGCAACGGGATGTGGGAGGTTATCGGGGAACTCGCCGAGGGCGGTACCACGATCGTGCTGACCACCCAGTATCTGGAGGAGGCCGACCGGCTCGCCGAACGTATCGCGGTCATAGACGAGGGACGTGTGATCGCCAAGGGTACCAGCCAGGAGCTAAAGAGCCGCTACGGTGGCGAGCGGCTGGAGGTAACCCTCTGCCGTCAGCAAGACGCCGGTGAAGCCGTCCGGGTCCTCGCCCCGCTCGGGGAGGATGAGGCTCAGGTCGAGGGTGATCTCTTAACGCTCCCGGTTCATAAGGAGCCCGGTTTGATCTCCGAGGTCGTGCGACGCCTCGACGGTTCAGACATAAAAATAGACGACGCGACGATCCGTAGCCCAACCCTGGACGACGTCTTTCTCTCCCTGACGGGGCGGGCCACCGGCTCCGAGCAAGACGAAGAAGAGAAAGACTCCGACGGAGAGAACCCGAACGAGGAAGACCTGAAAGCGAACATGCCCGAAGACGCCGCTACGACGAAGGAGGCTTGAAGTCATGAGTACTAAAACCGAACCATCGCAGGCCTCGCCATCGTACCTCGAAGAGATCCGCTGGGCCTTCTCCGACTCCCTGGTAATGGCCCGGCGCAGCCTCACCCGCTACTTACGGGTGCCGACGCTTCTCGTAGGCGTTACGCTCCAGCCGGTCATCTTCATATTGCTCTTCACCTACGTCTTCGGCGGCGCCATAGGGGGCGCGATCCAGGCGCCTGGGGTGAGCTATATCGACTACCTCTTGCCCGGCATATTCGTTCAAACTGTAGTCTTCGGAGCCACCCAGACCGGGGTAGGGCTCGCCGACGATCTCTCGAATGGCGTGATCGACCGCTTCAGGTCCCTTCCCGTGGCCCGCTCGGCGGTGCTCGCCGGCCGGACCATCTCGGACTCGGTTCGAAACCTCTTCGTGGTGCTGTTGATGGTTGGGATAGGGTACTTGATCGGTTTCCGCTTTCAGAACGGATTCTTGGGAGCTGTGGGGGCCGTGGCGCTGGTCCTGCTCTTCGGGTTCGCCTTCTCGTGGATCTCGGCCGCCATAGGGCTCCTGATCCGGGATCCCGAATCGGTTCAGAGCATTGGCTTGCTCTGGGTCTTTCCCCTGATCTTCGCCTCCTCGGTGTTTGTCCCGGTAAACTCGATGCCCGGCTGGCTTCAGGTTTTCACAAAGATAAATCCGATCACCGTCATAGTGGACGCCCTGCGCTCTCTGGTCCTGGGCGGCCAACTCGGCGGTCCCGTTTGGCCGGCGTTCGTCTGGATAGCTGGAATCCTCATCGTCTTCGTGCCTCTGGCCGTCTGGCGTTACCGGAGAGTTTAGTGGATCGTCACCGGGCAACCGTAAGCTACAGGGAGTGTGACGCAGCATGAGGATATTCCACATAGGAGCAACCGGCTACATCGGCACCGCCGTTGCCGAGAAGCTCAAACAGGCGGGTCACGAGATTGTAGGACTCGCCCGCTCCGAAAAATCCGCGGCTAAACTGGAGAAAAGAGGCTATCAGGTATATCGGGGAGACTTGCAAGACCCTGAGAGCATAGCGGAAGCAGCATGGGTGACAGAGGCGGTCGTCTACACTGCACCGTTGGACGGGGAAGCCGTAAAGACTGTAGTCGGTGCTCTGGAAGGCTCGGGCAAGCCGTTCGTGGCCGTGGTCTTGGCCACCATCTACGGCGACACCGGCGATAGGGAAGCTGGAGAAGACAGGCCCCTTGACCCGGCGCCCCAGGTTGCTCCGGTGGCCGAAGCGGAGAAGGTCTTGCTCGACGCCGCCCAACGGGGCGTAAGGAGTGTGAGCGTGCGGGCTGGCCTGGTCTACGGCCGGCACGGGGGCGCCATCTCGCAACTCTTGATGGATGCTGCGCGCGAGTCCGGGGTGCCTCGCTACATTGGTACGGGCGGGAACCGGTGGGCTGTGGTGCACGTGAATGACCTGGCCCGGTTGGTCGTTTTGGCCATGGAGAGAGCCCCCGCCGGTACCGCCTTCAACGCCGTGACAGTGAACGTCCTGACGCGGAATGTGGCCAAAGTCGTTGGGCGGGCGGTTGGTGCCCGTACCGGCACACGAAGCGTCTCGCCCGAAAAAGTCCGTGAGATTTGGGGGTTATTAGATGGGCCACCGTCGATGAATCTCAACCTCTCCGGACACAGGGCCCATGAGACGCTCGGCTGGAGACCCGAGGCGCCATCAATTTTCGAGGATCTCGTTTGAGTCTCCTGATGGTAATCCTTAATCTCGTAGAGCATAAGTCTTTCGGGATCCCACTTAGTGCGACAGGTCGCTGCCCGGGGTCAAGCGATTGTCCTGTGCCGTCGACCGTGGGCGACACCCTAATGGGTTTCGTCGATCTTTTCGAGGATATATCACCAATTTCCACGCGTGGAGTAGGACGAATGTACCGGACCTCCTGGCTGGCAAGAAGGGGTGAGAAACCATGAGTGAGGCATCCACTACCGGGGGTTCCGGGACCCAGGGCGGCGGTGCGCTGGACCGGGCCACGCTCGTCGTCTCGGGCGTGGTGATCATCGGCGCCGTGATGTCCATTCTCGACGCTACGGTCGTCAACATTGCGCTGAACACGCTCTCGCGCGAGCTCGATAGCACGCTGCCGACCTTACAGTGGATCATCTCAGGCTATACCCTGGCCCTCGCATCCGTCATACCAATCTCCGGCTGGGCCGCTGACCGCTTCGGCGCCCGGCGGGTCTGGCTGTTTGCGGTCGCGGTCTTCACGGGCGCCTCGGTCTTATGCGCCCTCGCGTGGTCCCCGGGGTCGCTGATCGCCTTCAGGATCCTGCAGGGCTTCGGGGGCGGCCTGCTGACACCGGTCGGCACCACGATCATGGTTCGGGCCGCCGGACCGCAGAGGGTAGGACGCGTCATGTCGCTGATGGGCGTCCCGCTGCTCCTGGGACCCGTCGTCGGCCCCGTGCTGGGCGGCGCGCTGTTGCAGACGGCCAGTTGGCGCTGGATCTTCCTGATAAACG
The DNA here is from genome assembly GCA_965219175.1 of Rubrobacteraceae bacterium. Lineage (GTDB taxonomy): Bacteria > Actinomycetota > Rubrobacteria > Rubrobacterales > Rubrobacteraceae > JBBPZK01. The sequence goes on along the minus strand of CBDCNI010000001.1, from coordinate 3,235,820 downwards.
TGCCTGTGGGAGTCCTCGCCGTCGTACTCGGCTGGCGCTTCTTGCCCCGCGCGGTGGGCCAGAGCACCGACCGTCTGGACCTCCTCGGCCTGCTGCTCTTATCCCCGGGCCTGGCCGCCCTGATCTTTGCGGTCTCCGAGGTCCGCTCGTTGAGTGACCTCGGCTCAGCGTCAGTGCTCGTGAGCGCGGCGGCGAGCGTATTGCTCATCGGTGCCTTCGTCCTGCGGTCGCTGCGGAGCCGCACGTCGCTGCTGGACCTGAGGCTCTTCGCCAACCGCACGTTCTCGGCCGGTGCGATCACCACCTTCGCGCTCGGCACGTCGACCTTCGGGGCGATGCTGCTGATGCCGCTCTACTTCCAGCAGGTCCGCGGCGAGGAAGTTCTTACGACCGGCCTGCTCACCACCCCCATGGCCTTTGGTATGGCCGCTGCCATGAGCGCCTCCGGAAGCCTGACCGACCGTATCGGCGCGGGGTGGGTAGTGCCGGTCGGGATCGGGCTGGCAATTGGCGGGCTGTTCGGCCTGACCAGGATGACGGCGACCACCTCCTACTGGTCGGTGGGCGCTGTGCTGGTAGTCCTCGGCCTCGGCTTCGGCTCCAGCATGATGCCCACGATGTCAGCAGCCTACAGCACGTTGAGCGAGGATGCGGTCTCTCGGGCGACCAGCGAGCTGCAGATAGTCCAACGCGTGGGCAGCTCGCTCGGGAGCGCGCTATTCGCCGTTGTGCTCGCCCAGCGGATCATCGCCTCAAGCGCTTTCAGTGGCGGGGCGGGTGACGGTAACGCCACGGGCCTTGCCGCAGCGTACTCGGGCACCTTCTGGTTGGCGGTGGCACTCGGCGCGGTGGCGCTGATCCCGTCGCTGTTCTTACCGCGCCGACACCGAACCAGGAGACGCGGTGTTCGCGGCCATTGCAACCCGCTGTCGGGCAACGTGAGGCAAGAGTCAGCCGGAGAACCGACAAGACAAGCGGCAAAACCATGAGCTCGTTATCGGGACGACTTGGGAAAGCGCTTGGGGAAGGAGCGAGATGATAGGCAATGACTACTCTGAAAGAGTAACGAGACCGTCGCACCACACTGCGGAGGCCAACGGGGTGAGGCTTCACTACGTAATAGGAGGAAAAGGAGACCCGGTCGTCTTGCTGCACGGCTGGACGCAGACGTCGCACGCGTGGCACAAGCTGATGCCGCTGCTCGCCGAGAGCCACACCGTAATAGCACCGGATATGCGCGGTTTCGGGGACTCGGAAAAACCGCAAGGCGGTTACGATGGGCGCACCGTGGCGGAGGACGTTCGCCAACTTGTACAGAGCCTGGGCTTCGAGCGCTTCTACCTCGTCGGACACGACATCGGCGTCTGGGTAGCCTACGCCCTGGCCGCGTCCCACCCCGAGGCCGTGCGTGCGCTAACGCTGGTGGAGTCACCGGTCCCGGGCATCGGCGGCTTCGACGATCTCTCGCTAGCCTGGCATATGGTTTTCCACACGGCTCGCGACGTGACAGAGATGCTCGTCTCGGGCAGGGAGCGCGAGTACCTATCGTACTTCTACCGCAATTACTCCTACGACCCAACCGCCATAAGCGAGGAGGACGTGGACGAGTACGTGCGTTGCTACTCGGCGCCCGGCGGCCTGCGGGGTGGGTTCGAGTACTACCGGGCGTTCTCCGAGGATGTCGCTCAGAACAAGGAACTTGCCAGGAAGAAGTTGCCGATGCCCGTGCTGGCGCTTGGCGGAGAACTTAGCGCGGGCGGTTTCGTGGCCGCGTCCCTGGAGGGTGCCGCAGAAGACGTGCGTGGTGGCGTGATCGAGCGCTGCGGTCACTTCGTCCCGGATGAACGTCCACAATACCTGGCCGAGCAGCTGCTCGGCTTTTTCGGCGAGCAAACCTCTGACGGTGACGGGGGAAGAGACGATCTGACCGGAGTAACAGCAAACGTGAATCAAACCAACGACAAATCAACGACAAGGAGCTAGAAATGAACGACGAACCATCTACGTCTAGTTCCGAAGCAACTGTCCGTATCCTTCGGGATCAGGACGTCGTGACCGTTATCGAACGCTTTGAGGTTTCGGCTGGACAGCAGCAGGAGGCCGTCGAGCGGGCCACGGACCACGTCACCAAAGAGTGGAGGGAGAACCCCGAGTTCGTGGCGGCGGTCCTCCTTCGCGGTCACGAGCCCAGCGGGCTCGCCCCCTCAAAGTTTCTTCAGGACATCGGCAGTGGCGGGATCTCCTCCTATTCTCAGTGGAGGCTGACGGCCGACGGTTCCGCGCCCGTTGCGGTCCCGGAAGCGTGGTCTCTCGCAGACGCCCTGTCGGCGTTCAAGACACTGGACTCCCGCACCTACGCGGTAGAGTTCACGGGCTCGGCCGACTCGAAAAGTTCGCCCACGTTATTGTCCCTGGATCAAACACCGTTCGCCCACTTCGGCATCTTCAGAGTTACCCAGGAAAACCAGGATCGCATGCTCGACTTGGCGCGGGAGCACGGGCCCGATTCCTTCGGCACCCCCGGCCTGCTCTCGATCAACTTTCATCGCAGCGTGGACGGGTTGGAGGTCATCAACCTTGGAACCTGGAACTCACTTGAAGGTCTCGATTCCCTTATCCAGACGCCTGGCTTCGAGGACGATTCGGTTTACTGGGAAGGGGTCGCGGATTTCCAGCCCGGCTTCTTCGACGTGGTACTCGTAGAGGCCCGTCAGTGATAACCCACAGCCTCGCTTCCCTTCTGCGCCGGTTTCTCGGTCTGCTCTCTCGCCGCGCCTGCAGCCAGTCGAAGCCTTTCGACAAGAGTTGGATGAACCGCGAGAGTGGCCCCGACCCACCTGCTGGCGGCGCAGGATCCGAACCTAGTAGACCAAGCTTAAGACTGGAGGCTATTTATGGAACTGTCCCAAGAGGTGCTGGAGTTGCTGAATCGTCCGAGCACCTGCTACATCGCCACTACCATGCCCGACGGCTCACCCCAGCTCACCCAGACCTGGGTCGATACCGACGGCGAGCACGTGCTCATCAACAGCGTGCAAGGCTTCCGCAAGGTCAAGAACGTGGAGAGCGACCCGCGAGTGGCCGTGGCCGTCTCCGATCCCGATGATCCCCGCCGTTACTTCCAGGTGCGCGGTCGGGTGGTCGACATCACCGCGGAGGGCGGAGCAGAGCACATCGAGAAGCTCTCCCAGAAGTACTTCGGCGGGCCTTACCCCTGGTACGGGGGGCGGGATCAGGTACGCGTGATCATCACCATCGAGCCAGAGAAGGTCAGCGGTGTGGGCTAGTTTCTCGCCGTCGGCGGAGTTTTCGGCACCGACGGCTTCGAGCGAACGATTACGGCAGGCCTAATCACGATACACTCGATACATATCGGGAGTTCCGATGACGGGCAATGTAGAGGAGGAAGTTTTGAAAGCCAACACACCAGGGCGAAATGCTCTCGCGGTGGTGCTCGGCGGCGCGATGGCGCCGGCCGCCTACCGGTACGCGATAGAGAGGGTGGTACGTTTCGCCTTCAGTCGCCTGAGCGCGGGCGACTACCAGACCTTGCTCAAGGCCTGCGCTTCCGACGTGGAGCACACTTTTGCCGGGGATCATGCCCTAGGCGGCACCCGCCACAGCAAGGAGGGCCTCGAACGTTGGTTCGAGCGCCTGTTCAGGCTGTTTCCGGGGCTGGACTTCGAGGTCAAAAGGGTGCTGGTACGCGGCTGGCCGTGGCGAACGGTGGCTATGGTCGAGTGGGTAGACCGGGCGCGCCCGGCCGACGGGGTACCCTACGTGAACGAGGGGACCCACGTCCTGCGCTTCTCGTGGGGCCGGCTGGTCAGCCTACACGCCTACCTCGACACACAGAAGGTCGAGGAGGTATGCGAGCGCCTCGCGAAAGAGGGGATCGAAGAAGCCTCCGCGCCTCCCATTCTTACATAACCGGGGAAGAATAGAGTAGCAGAACCTCCGTACCGCCCGATCGGCGCAGGAGTCCCGGCAACTTCGGGATTGCGAGGAGTACGGACCATGGCGCAGCAACCAAACGAAGGAGAAAGGAACGGGCAGATGAACGAGAGAGCGAAGGCGACACCCTATATCGAGACCGTCGAAGACGGCCCCGCATACTGGATGGTCGGCATACTGTGGGTGATGCTCGCCACCGGGGAGCAGACCGATGGCGAATACTCCATGATGTGGGAGCTGTGTCCGAAGGGTTCCGGTCCCGTGCCCCATTACCACGATCAGGACGAGCAGTTTTACATCATGGACGGTGAGATCACCTACCTGGCGAACGGTGAGGAACTGAAAGCCGGGCCGGGAACTTTCGTCCTGATACCGCGCGGCACGGTCCACTCCTTCCGGATAGACTCGGAGACGGCGACCCTCCTGAACTCCTACACTCCGGCCGGCTTCGAGCGAACGATCACGGAACTCGCGGAACCCGCTCAGGCCCGTGAAATTCCACCGACCGACCGACCGGCCATACCCGCCGGCATAGATAACGCCATGGCCCTTTTCCGGGAGATCGGGATGCATCCTGTTCAGGAGCCCGACGTCCTCCGTGAAGACACTTGAATGAAAGGAGCACGGTCGTGAGCATGCAAGACCTAAGTAGCAAAACTATAGAAGAGCTTGTCTCGCTGAGAGGTCGCAGCGCGACCGTTACAGGCGGTGCCGCTGGACTAGGCTTCGCCATCTGCAAGCGTTTGGCCGAGGCCGGTGCGGATGTTCTCATCGCCGACCTAGACGAGCAGTCGGCCACAGAGGCCGCCGATAGGCTCGCCGACCACGAGGGTACCATTATTGGTGCTGGGCTCGACGCCTCTGATAGTTCGTCGATAAAGGCCCTCGCGGATCGAGCGGTGAACGAGTTTGGTGCAATAGACATTTGGGTTAACAACGCCGGCATGTATCCAAACACTCCGCTATTGGAGATTACCGATGAGCACTGGGATCGCGTGGTGAACCTAAACCTTCGCGGTACTTTCATTGGTGCTCGTGAGGCGGCCAAGCGCATGGTCGAAACTGGAACAGCTGGGGTTATCGTCAATATCTCTTCGACCGGTGCCTTCAACGCCTCAAGCGGAGCAAACTCGGCTCATTACATTGCCTCCAAGCACGGGGTGGCGGGGCTGACCAAGAGCTTGGCGACCGAGCTAGGTCCCCACGGCATCCGCGCCGTCGCCGTCGCTCCGACCCTGAGTGAGACTCCAGGAGTTCAAGCGAACCGTGAGCGAGGTCTTGGTGATGTATTGGACGCCTATGGTTCTCGCTTGCCACTTGGACGTCTTGGCAAGCCAGATGACGTGGCCCGAGCGGTTTTATTCGCGGTGAGCGGCCTGGCTGGCTTCGTATCTGGCTCTACCGTGCTTGCGGACGGCGGCGACCTGGCTGCGGGGTAGGGGTACAGATGGATCTGGCAAAGAAACGGCGGAGGATCCAGTGAGAGCGCATAACCGAAGTCTGGAATGCCGTGAACCGTGACGGAATCGGCGAGGTCCCAGGACACCGGGATCGTAGATGAGGGACAAGATGGTGGTGAAACCCCGGCTGCCAGCCTATTTTGCCAGGACGATGGGCACCGGTAAAGCGAGAAGATGAGAGGAAACGATGAAAGTTATCGAGACAAGGGACTTGACGAAGATCTTCGGCCAGGGCGATAGCCGTGTGGAAGCACTCGTCGGAGCGGAGCTGGACATCGAGGGTGGCGAGTGGGTCTCCATAACCGGTACCTCGGGCAGTGGCAAGAGCACGCTGATGAACCTGTTGGGCTTGCTCGACGTGCCCACATCGGGCAGCTACGCCCTAAACGGGCGCGAAGTCTCCGCGCTCAGACGCAGCGAGTTGGCCCGCGCCCGGAACACTTTGATCGGCTTCGTGTTTCAGAGCTATAACCTGCTGCCCCGCGAAACGACGCTCGGGAACGTCGAGTTGCCGATGGTGTATGCAGGCGTGAGCAGCAAGGAACGCAGCAGCCGGGCACTCGAGGCACTGGAGAGGGTCGGGTTGCCCAACAAGGCGAAGTACCGGCCGACGGAACTCTCCGGGGGCCAGAAGCAGAGGGTCGCCGTCGCCAGGGCGCTGGTTAACGGACCGGCCCTCCTGCTGGCAGATGAGCCCACGGGCAACCTCGACACGGCCTCAGGCGACGCCATCATGGACCTCTTCGAGGAGCTAAACGGCGAGGGCGCGACGCTCGTGGTCGTCACCCACGACCCCGAGATCGCCGCCCGTGGCCGGCGGGTGGTGGAGATTCGGGACGGTCACGTGGTCGCCGACGGGGCGTCCCGCGAGGCGTTGGAAGGGGTGAGTGGATGATGCGCGTACTTCGGGACCTTCGGATGGGCCTCAATGGCCTGCTCGCCAACCCCTTTCGCTCCGCCCTAACCACCCTGGGCATCGTCATCGGCGTGCTGGCAGTCGTCCTCATCACCTCCTTGGGTAACGGTGTCCAGCAGCAGATCTCGGGCCAACTCAACTCGCTGGGTCCGAACCTCATCACCGTTTCACCTGGCTCGGGGGGCGCCAGCCAGGCCGGCGGCGGCCCAGGCGGAGGCGGCGATGGTGGTGGTCCCGGAGGGGGCGCCGCGGCCGTCAGCACCCTTACTACCAAGGACGCCAAGGCGGTGGAGGCGCTTCCGTCAGTGAGCGCGGCCTCCCCGAGCGTCTCCGTAACCGTGCCGGTAAAAGGCTCCGGCTACTCGTTCTCCGGGGTCGCACCCTCCTACCAGAAGGTAAATTCCGTTAAGCTTCAGGCTGGACACTTCATAAAAAGCGACAAGCAAGTCGTCCTCACGGTAGGTATGGCGAAGGACCTGCTGAACTCCGGGCCTAGAGACGCGATCGGCGAGACGGTCACCATCAAGGGCGAGAAGTTCGAGGTGGTCGGCATATCCGAAGAGACTACCGGCGGCGGCTTTGCCGCCCAACCCGCCTCCTCCTACATTAACGTCAGTGATGCCCTGGCACTCTCGGGGGTCAAGAACGTCAGCCAGATAACGACCCTCGCCAAGAACTCCGATAAAGTCGGCGCGACCTCCAAAGACATCTCGGCCGAGCTAAAGGCACGGCACGACGGCGCTGAGGACTTCTCAGTAACCACCCAAGAGCAGCTTCTCTCAAGCTTCACCCAAATCACCGACATTTTGACTTACGCCCTGGCGGGGATCGCCGGCATCTCCCTACTGGTCGGCGGCATAGGCGTGATGAATATCATGCTCGTCTCTGTGACCGAGAGGACCCGCGAGATCGGGGTGCGCAAGGCTCTGGGCGCCACGGACTCCGATGTGCTTCTGCAGTTCCTGCTCGAAGCCGTGCTTCTCACCCTCCTTGGTGGGCTCGCGGGCGCTGCTCTGGGCGTGGGAATCTCTGCCCTGCTACCGGTCCTGTCGCCCAACCTGCCCACGGCGGTGACGTGGACGTCCGTGGCGCTCGCCGCCGGGGTCTCCGCCCTCGTCGGGGTGGTCTTCGGGGTGCTCCCAGCCTATCGCTCAGCGCGCCTGCAGCCCGTTGAAGCTCTCCGTCGAGAGTAGGTGAGCGATATAGTGTGGAGTAAAATCGTGTCCCTGTACCCGACCGCGGGTGTGGTGAGAGCCACTGGATCGGAGGTCTGGCCACGGGGCGTCGGCTTAGTTTGTGCGGACGATCGGCGAGAGGCTTACGGTTCTGGTCGTCGCGGGACTCCAGAGAAACAGGGTTGAGGCGTCGGACGAAAGGGGAATCGAATGACGGACGCCAGTCGGGCAGGCCGAAGGTCGGCTGAGGCAAGCGACAGGACCGCGAGCGTGCCGCAGAATGCACGCGAAAAAGTCCAATCGGCTTCCGTGATGCCCCCGCTCGCCTTGCCTGGAGAAGGGGTAGACAAGGCGCTGGAACGCACCAGCGGCGCCCCTCTGCGGACCGGCAACCGGCTCACCCTGCTTCAGAACGGCCCGGACACCTACGACGACTGGCTCGCGGCAATCGGGCGCGCCGAGCGGTGGGTTCACCTGGACAATTACATCTTCGAGGACGACGGTGTGGGCCGCCGCTTCGCCGACGCGCTCAAGGAGAAGGCTGCCGAGGGCGTGACGGTGCGCGTCCTCCACGACTGGTTCGGATGCTTGGGCGTGCCGCGCTCGTTCTGGCGGGAGATGGGTGAAGCGGGGGTGGAGGTGCGACAGGTCAACCCGCTTGCGCTCGGTGCCCCGTTCGGGGTGATCGGTCGTGACCACCGAAAGCTACTCGCCGTGGACGGCGTGTACGCCTCCACCGGGGGCGTCTGCATCTCCGATGGGTGGATGGTGCACGACCGAGATACGGGCCTGCCATACCGGGACACGGCCGTGAGCGTGCGCGGCCCGGCGGTGGCCGACCTGGAGCAGGCGTTCGCGGGGGTGTGGGATGGGACAGGGATACCATTGCCCGACGACGAGCGCCCCTGGGCGGATAGTGTCTCGAAGGCGGGGGATGCGGCCGCGCGGGTGGTCGCCCAGGAGCCGCGCCGGCTGCGGACGCTGCGGATGCTCGACTTGATGACGGCCGGGGTCCAGCGGCGGCTCTGGATCACCGACGCCTACTTCCTCTCCATGCCGACCCTCACGCAGTCTCTGATGGCGGCCGCCCGAGACGGGGTGGACGTGCGGGTCCTCGTACCGGCCACCAACGACCTGCCCTGGATCGGAACCCTCTCGCGCAGCGGTTACCGACGGTTTCTGGAGGCGGGAGTGCGGATCTTCGAGTACGGCGGCCCGATGATCCACGCTAAGACCCTCGTCTCCGACGGCTGGTGGTCGAAAGTCGGCTCCACGAACCTCAACTTCAGCAGCCTCGCCGCCAACTGGGAGATAGATCTCGTGGTCGAAGACCCCGATTTCGCCTCGGAGATGGAGGCGGTGTTCGAGAAAGACCTCGAAAACGCCCGCGAGGTGCGCCTGGTAAGCATCGCCGGAGACTCCAAGGTGAGGACCGAGGGACCGATCGACAAGTCTGACCGCCGCTCCCGCGGCTCCCGCAGCGGCCCCGCAGGCAGCGGTTCGGGCTCGGCGGCCACGCTCGGCCGGGTTTCGAACGCCGTACTCCACAAGGGCGGCGCGCCGTTGGAAAACCACGAACATGCGATCGTCGCGGTGGCCGGCGCCGCCCTTGTCGCGGCATCCGCGCTCGGGGTTCGCTTTCCGCGCCTCGTCGCCTGGCCGATGGCGGGCGCGGGTGGCCTCGTCGGCGGCCTCACGGCGGCGCGTGCCGTCCGGGCTGCGGTGGCCCAGCATCGTGGTGGACGGCCGTGAGGGTCTTGCCTACCTCCGCCTGCGGCCGTTGTCGGCCTCTCCTGGTTACGGAAGGAGAAGTCAGCCGGGTGCATAGAGATTCTTACCATACCCCCGAACCGTGCGGAATCCGGTTTCTCCCGAACTTTTGATGAGTTATCCCAACTGGGACGTGGGTCTCTTGCGAGGACCAGACGATTAGCCTCTGGTACATAGATCAGGATTAGTCAAGCATTTGAACGATCCACCAAACTTCGAGCTGCGGACCGTGCCGTGTCGAGAGGCTCGTGACTCTTGCGCATGGAAGCTGTAACTGCCGCGCCTTCCAAGAGCAGCAATAACTCTTCGGCTAGTGTTTCGGGCTCCTGCAGACCAGCCTGTGCCGCCAGACTCGCTAAGTGCTCCTGAACTCCTTTCTTGTGTGAGAGTGCCACCGCACGAGCAGGATGGTCCGGGTCGGCGATCTCAGAGGCCGCGTTGATGAAAGCGCATCCCCTGTAATCGTCGCCTACGAGCCACTCACCATAAGCCTCGAAGGTCGCCAGCAGTCGCTCTTCGGGATCCTCGTAACGGTTCGTGATCTCTTCCAAAGATGCACGCCATCTCTCGTCCCGGTCCCGCAGGTAAGCGGCCACTAGCTCGTCCTTACTGCCGAAATTGTTGTAGAGGGTCCTCTTTGACACGCCAGCATGCTCGACGATCGTGTCTACTCCGGTGGCCGCTACCCCATTGCGGTAGAAAAGATCCGAAGCGCTCCTCAAAACCTTTTCAGCAGCGGGCCTCTTTCTCGTGATAACTCCTAGCGAGTTGTCTTTCCCGTTCATCATCAACCTTTCGTCCATTTCTACTTGATTATACAGATCTGTGTACTTACAATACTCCAAGTAGACAGACTTGTGTACTTAGGAGGTTGAAGTGGACTCCAGATGTGGAAGGAGAATAGCGATGAGTGTGGCGCGGAGGGTGATGAGGTGGTTGGTGAATTCCTACAGAGAGATGGATCGTGGGCTTGCGGTGATGCGTGGCGAGGAGTCCGTAGCAGGGCTAGCAAGGTACACGCGTGGCGTTGATTGGTCGAGGAAAAGAGGTAGAGGATCTGCTTCGGGTCGGCTGTGCCGCAGAGGGCGCTCTGAACGATGAGGAGCACAACGAACGGTACATTTGGTCTGGTGCCTGCTGGACTGGCGATGATCGCGGTCACCTACGGGTTGGCCCGTTTTGCCTACGGGCTTTTCTTGCCCGAGTTGCGTGAGGCTTTCGAGCTGGATGCTGCCGTGCTGGGTTTGATCGGCTCTGGCTCCTATGTTGGGTACTGCTTGGCGATAACAGTCTCTCTTGTCTACACCTCAAAGGTAGGGCCGCGTTTTATGGTCGCCGCCGCTGGTGTAACGGCCGTAGTGGGGATGTCGCTCATCGCCGCCTCTCCCAGCGCCCCCTTTCTCGCCGCAGGAGTTCTCATAGCGGGCAGCAGCACCGGGCTCGCCTCACCACCAATGGCCGAAGCAGTCTCCAGGGTGTTCGACGGCAATCGGCAAGACAGGGCCAACACCCTCATCAACTCTGGCACCAGTGTCGGGGTGGCAATCTCCGGTCCAGTGGCGCTCGTTGCTGTTGGGCAGTGGCGTCTGGCATGGGCAGCCTTTGCCTCGGTAGGGCTTGCAGTTTTGGTTTGGAATCTCCTCATCATCCCCGCTGGTGACGCGGTCGGTGACTCGGGCGGTGGCCCAGAATCTTCAGAGGAGAACGAAGGAGAGGATCTGCCAGAGATCACCTTCGGCTGGCTGGTCGGACGCAGGTCTTTGCCGCTCTTCGCGGCGTCAGTGGGGTTGGGGCTTGCGAGCGCCGCCTACTGGACATTTTCTAGGGATCTGGTCGTACAAGCCGGCGACCTGGGCCGGATAGGCTCGACCACCTTTTGGGTAGTGCTCGGGGCCGCGGGTCTTTTGGGCGGCGCTGCTGGAGATCTGGTTGGCAGATTCGGCCTCGGCATGACGTTGCGTGGTGCGCTGCTGGCGATGGCCGCTTCGATCGGGATGCTTGCAGCAGCACCAGGTAGACTCTTCATCGTCTATCCTAGCGCCGCACTCTTTGGCGCGACGTACATCACGCTCACCGGGATACTGCTGGTATGGGCCGTAAAGGTCTTCCGGGAACGCCCTTCGGTAGGGTTAGGAGCAGCTTTCCTACTCATCTCCGGCGGCCAGATACTCGGCTCTTACTTTGCCGGGGTCCTAGCCGGAACAAGTGGGCTACAAACTACCTTCGCCGTCTTCGCTGGCGTAGCTATTCTCAGCATGGCCTTCGGCCCGCGTAGAGAAGATTCGTAGGATGGATACGGATACCCCGCGCATGCGCACTGCTGCTAACGGTTTTGGCCCGAAGGCTTCGCGGTCGAGGACCTAAGCGCAGACGCGCGCCGTCTGACCCAGGAGTTTGCCGGCATGCTCAGAGACCTCGGAGGCGAAAAGCTCGACGGGTGGCTAGAGGAAGCCGATGCGAGTAGTGTCACTGCGATACAGCACTTCGCTATTGGTTTGAAGAAGGATCTCGATGCGGTCAGAGCAGCTCTCACAGAGAGCTAGAGTAACGGACCCGTCGAGGGCTTCGTACACAAGCTCAAACTGTTGAAACGACAAGGCTGCGGGCGAGCAGGTTTCGACTTGCTGAGAGCAAGGATGCTGGCTGCATAGGACCGCTCCTCCGAGCGGTTTTGGAGAGGAGGCCCCTCATCACCAAAAGATCAGGAGAGCCGGAATCCGACACGCCGACCCGTCGTGGACGTGACACGCCAGTTGACACGCTCCCGTCACGCTCAAACGGTACCTTTTATTCAGTTCGTACCCCTTCCAACGGAGCGAGGAGGTGAAAGTAATGACTAACACAGTCGGCAGAGCGCGTGCGGATTACCGGCGGGTCGCGTACTTGGACGCGTCCGATATTACCTTGGCAGGAGGGCGAGAGAGAGTCCCGACCACTGGGACGAGAACGCACGAACCGGCCCTCGGGTATATGAGTGTGCTCCAGGACCGCGACGAAATGCCCACCATCATCTACGGCCCGACGGCAAGGCCACAGAGTTCTACAGCCACGAGTACTGCAGGCGCCGAGGAGATACTCAGGATAGGCGACCGGGGCGTCGGAGGGACAAGCGCCGCGTTGGGAAAGCTCGTCGTCTACACGGCGGCTCGTCTACACGGTGGCTGCCAGGGGCAGGTCCGGGCAGTTGGCCGGGCTCCCCCGCATCCGTCGTGTCCGCAGTGTGAACGACCAGAACCAGAATACAAGGAGGCAAACCTCATGTTGAAGCACGTCGAGTTGGACCCGACTTTCGCCCTACACGAACAGTACGCCGATACGTCGGACGAAACCACCATCCTGGTCAACATCTTCGATGTCGATCCGGAAGTCCAGGAAGAGTTCAAGGGTGCCTGGGTCGCCGACGCCGAGTTCTTCAAGGTACAGCCCGGATACATCTCTACACAACTTCATCAGGGCATCGAGGGCAGCCGGATGTTCCTCAACTACGCGGTGTTCGAGAATACGGCGGCGTTCGCGGCCACGAACCAGCAGCCCGAGTTCGGTCCGATGAGGCGGGTGTACCCGGACGGAGCGACCGCTCATCCGCACCTGTTCCGTCGGGTGGCGGTCCCTGGGATCTGCGTCGGGGAGGCCGACGGTCACGTTGAAGGGCGGAACAAGGAGCCGAAGACCGGATTGAAGCACGTCGAGTTGGACCCGACGTTCGCCCTGCAGGAGCAGTACGCCGACACGACGGGCAAGACCACGATACTGGTCAACCTCTTCGACGTCGACCCGGAGGATCAGCACGACTTCAAGGCGGCTTGGCGTGAAGACGCCGAGTTCTTCAAGGCGCAGCCCGGCTACATCTCTGCGCAGTTGCATCAGGGCATCGGGGAGAGCCGCATGTTCCTCAATTACGCGGTGTTCGAAAACACGGCGGCGTTCGCTGCGACGAACGAGCAGCCCGAGTTCGGTCCGCTGCGCAAGGTCTACCCGGACAGCGCGACCGCCCACCCGCACCTGTTCAGGCGTCTACACATACCGGGAAAGTGCGTCGGCGAGGCCGATGGTCGTGTCGGCTCCCTTTGAGTTGGTCCGGCGACGGGTCAATCGCGGCCGGTGACGTCGACTAGAGGCGGCGCTGCCGCCAGCCGAGGGGTCGCCGGGCAGTAACGGCAAACGGACACCTACGAGAGGAGTCGTATGACGGAGAAAAACGACGGGCGGGGCTTCCACGTGCCGCCGGGGGAGGGCGAATCTCTGTGGTCGGTGGGCGACACCTACACCCTAAAGGCTACGGCTGAGGACACGGGTGGCGTGCTGGCCTTCTTCGAACTGAGCATACCCCCGCAAACCGGTCCCCCGCCACACATCCACCACGGCGAAGACGAGGCCCTATACGTCCTGGAGGGTGAGATCTTGGTGCGCCAAGGCGACCGCACCTTCGCGGCCGGTCCCGGGACTTTCGCGTTCCTCCCGAAGGACGTGCTGCACGGGTACGAGAACGTCGGTACGGAGACGGCCAAGCTGGTGGCGGTGGCCACGCCGGGGGGGATCGAAGGGTTCTTCAGGGAGGCAGGATGGCCGGCGCGGGAAGGGGAGACGGCGCCCCCATCCGGGCCGGAAGAGATGGAGAAGGCGGCTGCCGCGGCGCCGAAGTACGGCCTAGAGGTACCCTCTCCCGAAGAACCGGGACGACGGTAGGTTGGCGAACGTGCGGTGGGAGGAGAAAAAACGATGTGGCGCTGCCCTGGCACTGAAAACCGAACAGGCGGCGAAATGAATAGTCCGCCAACCACGGAAGGAGGTCCGAGGATGAGCGAGATCTCGAGACAGGCCGGTGGCGGAGGCGGAGCGTCGAGGGGAACCGAGGTCCTCGGGCGACCTCTGTCCATCAGAGGCACGGTCCTCTCGGACGAGGGGAGTGAGAGAGCCGGACTGGCGGGGCTGCTGTTCGCGGCGGTACAGGCCTTGATCGGTCCCCCGCGGACAGAATACGAGGTCACGAAGGCGAGTGCTCGCCAGGATGGTTTACGGAAGCATGAGCGGAGTTCGCGCACGACCTCTATCGGAAGGAGACGGATTTGAACCTGGAACTCGAAGGCAAGGTAGCCATCGTGACGGGCGGAAGCAAAGGCATTGGTCGCGGCATCTCCGACGCGCTGGTCGACGAAGGGTGCAACGTCTCGATCTGCTCCCGCAACGAGGACGAGCTGCGGCAAGCGGCCGGGGAGCTAGGGGAGCGCGGCGGCGCCCGCGCGCTGGCCGTCGTGGCCGACCTGATGGAGGAGGCGGATCGCCAGAAGCTCGTGGACGAGACGTTGGGCGAGTTCGGCGCGATCGACATTCTCGTCAACAACGCCGGGACGGCGGGCGGCGGCAGGACGCTCGATGGCACTCCGCTCGAAGAGTGGAGGAGCGTGTTCGAGTTGAACCTGTTCGCCGCGGTCGACCTGGTCAGGCGGGTCGTTCCGCACATGCGGGAGAAGGGGTGGGGGCGCATCATCAACGTCTCCTCGGAGAATGGGGCCCAGCCTTACCCGGACATGATCGCCTACAGCGCCTCCAAGGGCGCTCTGGACAATTTCTCCAAGGCCCTCTCCAAACAGTACGCTGCGGACGGCATCCTCGTCAACGCGGTCAGCCCCGCCTTCATCGAGACCCCGTCGGTAGGCAAGATGATAGAGGAAGTCGCCGAGCAGAAAGGGATCTCCACAGACGAAGCGGTGCGGCAATTCTTGAAGGAAAATCGACCGACCATCGAGGTGGGACGGCCGGGACGTCTGGACGAGGTTGGATCACTGGTGGCGTTCCTGGCCTCCGAGAAGGCGTCGTTCGTCAACGGCGCCAACTACCGGGTCGACGGCGGGTCGGTGGCATCAGTGTAGACGTCTTGTCGGCGTTGCCCTAGCGACCGTCGCACAGTCACTCGGGGGAAGGCAGCGTGGACGAAGAAAACCGGCATGGCAACACCGGCCAACACCGAGCCGCATTGGCCTGGCGGCGACGGGATAGCTGGGGAGCCGAAGACGATATGATCTCCGTTCGGTTACGTGGGCGGTCCCTACGGGGAGGAGGTGCTCGCTGCCTTCGCGTTGCTCTTGCCGGTCCTAGGGGCGGACCCGGCGACGCCGCTTCTGGTCGCCCGGGTAGGCACGCGGGACACGAACGAAGCCCCCAGCCGATCCTGCCGGCACGCCCGCTCGCCACCAACGCTTTGCGGCCCCCGAAGCGGTTCGTCGTGGGTGCCCGGCGAGATGCCCGGAGCGCGGCTCCGCAAGACCGTTTGATCGCGGCTCGACGTCTCCGGGTTGGTCCCAGCCCCCGAAACCTCGCCAATAACCTCGGGCTCTGTCGGCATAGTGGTGAAGCGGGACGTCCTCCAGCGAATCGCCGTTTCGGACGGTCGTTAGGCAGACAGAACCCTCGCCCTTAGCAGGTCGAAGTCGGCCCTGACGTATGCCGGGCGTTTTGTGAGCTTAAAACTTGTTCGCCAATTCCTCCACAGGGCCGTTGGACTACGGCTCCCTCAGGCCGGCGCGTGCCGAGGGATGGGCCGGGCCATTGGGGCATCCCAAATCCTGAGGCTGGACTGCAACCACTGGACCATGCTGAAGGATCCGCCGAGGGGGCCGCAGCCCTCTTGAGCAGCACTGGCGCAAGTCCGACGATACCTGACGTGTTCAGGTTGCCGTGGATGTCGCAGCGACGACCGCGCACCCGGGTGGGGGAGACAGGCGGGCGTTTTCCGGTCCCGGTGCTTTCAGGCGCGGATGACCATGCTGCGGATGGCGCCGTCGCCACTGCGTATGGCAAAGGTTCCGCCGCCGTTGTAGCCGTCTCCGCTGACCTGAACGCTCACGATGATACCGTTGCCGTCCGGGCTCACGCCGGTCACCTCGATGCGGTTGCGGGTGCCTATGTTCTCCTGGTCGTTCCAGGCGGAGATCTCGGCTTTACCCTCGAACCGGCGTCCGAAGTCGTCCACCACCGCGTCCTCGGCGAACGCGGCTAGGAACGCTTCACGGTCTTCCGCGTTGGTGGCCTCTATCATGCGGCGCGTGGCCGGATCCAGGTCCGTCTTCCGGGTGTTCCTCTCTTCGGTCATGTTGCCTCCTTCTGTTGAGGGTGCGTGTGGGAGCCTGTTGACGCACGGCGGGCGACGACTACGGCTCCTAGCGCACCAAAACCTTAGTCGCTCTCTTTTACAGTTCGGAAGTCGCCAAGCAGGCCCGTGATGCCCATACGCCGGGCCAGCCGAAGGCGGAGTTCCTCTGCGGCTCCGTTAACGATCTCGGCCCCGTAGTCGGAGCCGTCGGCAATGGCGCGGCGGGGTTTACTGCCTGCGGGCAGGTCAACGATACGCGAGATCTCGTCGGCGACGATCTGCGGATCGGCGGGGACTCCATCTGGGAAGAGTTTCTCGGTGTCCTCGCCGCTGGAGGCTAGGAAGGGTCCCACGCGCTCTTCGTACTCCGAAACCCGTTCCTGGTCGGCGGGGAACGCCGCGTTGGCGAAGTGGGCGGTTCCCTGGGTGAAAACGCCCGGCATGAGGATCGTCGTCTCGATGCCGTAGACCGCCACATCCCACGCCGTGGACTCGGCTAAGGCGTCGAACGCCGCCTTGGCCGCGGTGTAGGGGCCGAGGAAGGGTGGGATCGCCCTGGTGGTGCCCGACCCAACCCACAGCAGCAGCCCAGACTCCTGACGGCGCATGATCGGCAGGGCCGCCCGGTTGACCCGCAGCGCGCCCACGGTGTTGACGTCGAAAGCGCGCATCACCTCCTCCGGGGAGAAGGCCTCGGTCACGCCGAACAAGAGGTGCGCGGCGTTATGCACGACTACGTCGAGGCCTCCCATCTCCCCGACGATCTGCTCCACGGCCCTGACTGCGGAGTCCTCCGAAAGCACGTCGAGCTCGACGACCGATAGGCTGCCCGGCAGTCCGGCGGCCTGGTCCTTGAGGGCCTGGGCGCGTTGGGCGTTGCGTCCTTCGGGATCGCGCATGGAGGCATAGACGTTGTGACCAGCGGCGGCCAAAGCGACCGAGGCCAAGGCGCCGATACCGGTCCCTGCGCCGGTGATCAGGATGGTCTGGGAAACGGCCATTAGAAGGCCGCCTTGTTCTCTTCGGCCCACTCGCGGAAGGTCCGCGGGACACGGCCGGTGAGGTCCCGCACGCCATCCGTCGGTTCCAGAACGGCCGCCTCGGGGCCCATCGTCTCCAGAACCGAGGTCGTCACAAAGTCCGGCGTGCCCTCGGGGAAGTTTTCCCGTCTGGCCTCGTCCTCCGTCTTCTGCTCGACACTGAAGTCTCGACCTTCGAGGCCGGAGAGAACCTGCGCCTGGTCCCGGACGGAGAGCTTCTCCGGCCCCGTTATCGTGTAGACCCCACCCGCGGGATCCTCCGCGAGGAGAACGGCCGCAGCACTCGCGCCGATATCGGCAGGATGTACGACCGGGAGCTTCACGTCGGGGTAGGGAGCCCGGATCACCCCGTCCTCGGACCCGCCGACCCACATCAGGATGTTGTAGTCGAAGCCCGCCGAACGCAGGAACGTGGACGACACCCCGGCCTCGGTAAGCGCCCGCTCCCCGGCCTTGTGACGCGCGGCGATGATGTTCTGATCCCCACTGGGCAGCGGGTACTCGGCCGTGAACGACGACAGCAGCACCACGTGCCCGAGCCCGACCTCGCCGGCGACGGCCGCGAAGACATCGCCATTGTCGTCGGCCATGTTCAGAAACACCCGGTCCACGCCTTCGAGAGCGCGGCGGACATCGGCGGCATCGGTGAGATCGCCCTCGACCACCTCCACCTCGGCGGAGAAATCGGCCTTGGTCCGGTCGCGTACGAGCGCCCGCACCTCACTACCCTGGTCCGTCAAATAACTAAGGACGTGGCCGCCCACGGTCCCCGTGGCGCCGGTGACGAGTATCTTCATTGCTGCTCCCTTCTGCCCGGCGACGGTTAACGCGCTGGACACGATTACGTTGTCATTGACAACAATACCACCATATTATCGAAAACACAATATTTGGCAACGTTTTGGTGTTATCATTGACTACATGAGTATTGAAGCGACGTTAAGTCCGAGGGAGCGGATCCTGCGGGCCACCGCGAGGTTGTTGGCCGAGGGTGGACGGGATGCGGTGACCACGCGGGCTGTCAGCGAGGCTGCCGGGGTTCAATCCCCAACGATCTACCGCCAGTTCGGCGACATGCGCGGCTTGCTGGACGAAGTCGCCAGCCACGGGTTCTTCAGGTACCTGGAGAGCAAGGTCGCGCGAGAGGTCGCGGGCGATCCGGTGGAGGATCTGCGCCGGGGATGGGACCTGCATGTCCAGTTCGGCCTCGCCAACCCGACACTGTACGCGCTCATGTACGGAGATCCCAGGCCCGATAACGAGCCCGCAGCGGCGTCGGAGGCCAGGGAGATACTTTACGGGCTTGTCCAGCGCGTCGCCGAGGCCGGGCGGCTACGCGTAAGCGTGGAGGACGCGGCGGACATGATCCAGGCCTCCGGGGTTGGCGTGGTCCTGACCCTGATCGCCGGAGGCCTGGATCCCAACCTCTCCTTGTCTGAGAGGACCCGTGAGGCGGTCCTCGCCGCCGTGGCCACGGACGAGACCGACGAAGCGGCTAGTGCGGAAGACGGTCCCGGTCGAGTCGCCCACCGCGCCGTCGCGCTCAAGGCCATCTTGCCCGAAGCAGAGGCCCGGCTCACGAACCGCGAGCGGGCCCTGCTCTCGGAGTGGCTCGACAGGATCACCGACCCCGCCCGCTGATTCCCCAGCTTGTCCAAGAAGGGGTCATCGCTATGTACTCGTCTCAGGCTAGTAGCGATCCGTTTCGCTGGCGATGCGGCGTTGGCATGCAGGAACCCTCAAGGTGCCCTCAACACCCGGTTCAGTCGATGACAGCGGTGGCCTCAACTTCGACCAGGAGGTCGGGGTCGGCGAGCGCGCTGATGCCCAGCCCGGTGATCGGCGGGACCGGGGTGACGCCAAGCTTCTCGGAGGCCCGGGCGATCCCCTCACCCAACAAGCTCATCTTGTCGGGGCTGAAGTCGACGATGTAGAGGGTCAGCTTCGCTACGTCGTCGAAAGAGCCGCCAACTGCGGCCAGTGCGGTGCCGACGTTGAGGTAGCACTGCTCGACCTGGGCGGCTAGGTCGCCCACGCCGACCGTGCCCCCGTCGGCACTCCAAGCGACCTGGCCGGCCATGAAGACCATCTTCGATCCCATAGCGACCGACACCTGCCGGTGGGTGTCGACCTTCGGCAACCCGTCAGGATCCATAAGGGTGATAGTCATGTTTACTCCTTGTCCTCGTAAGAACCCGTGGATTCGGGATGCCAATACTATAGCATCGCTATACTATACTGACGCCATGGCTAGGACGAAGGATCCGGCGGTCTGCACCCTGCTCATCGAACGGGCTGCACACATGCTTCGCACTCGCGAGCCCATTACCCTGCGCTCACTGGTGGCCGGTACCCACGTATCAACGATGGCCGTCTACACCCACTTCGGTGGCATGGACGGCGTGTGGAAGGCCCTGCGGCAGGAAGGCTTCACCCGCTCGGGGGACAGACTCGCGATGGTGACGATTTCCAAAGACCCGGTGCGGGATCTGACCGCCCTGGTCGCCGCCTACCTCCGGAACGCACTGGAGCACCCCGACCTGTACCGGGTTATGTTCGACGCGAACTTCGGCCTTGAAGATGCCCAGGCCGCGGAAGACACGTTAGAATATTTGGTCCGAGCCGTCGATCGAGGCAGGAAAGCCGACCGCTTCCGCGCCGACATCGACCCGCTGGAACTGGCGACCCAGAGCTGGGCCATCGGTCACGGGCTGATTTCCCTGGTCGCTAGCGGCCCCCTGCCGCGCCAGACGCTCGACCACGGCGCCTCCATTCTGACCGCGCTGTTCATCGGCGCCGGAGATCAGCCTGACAGATGTCGCAACTCGGTCGGGCAAGGCTGGAAGCAACTGGTTACTGGCGACGGCGAGGAACGGACGGAGACACGCTTATTTCCCCGGTTTGCAGCGCCGGAGCAACAAGGCCCCTAAATGAATTCTGTGTCTTCCTGGCTCGGCCGATGTTGAGCCGTCTGACAGGCACGGGAAGGGTCGCCTCCCGTAGGAGCAGTGCTCCAACCGCAAAGACGATCGCGATGGGCCATATCTCTGTCCTCCCAGGGCGCGGGGTACCGGCGGATGCGACGTTTTCCGGGATGCCCACTACCAGAGATCTGCTTGTGTTAGGGACCACGGAGGTCTTACCATGGGCATTCTGGAGACATAGAGAGCGGTGGCGTTAGGCTGGGCCGCCGTTGGGGATCCTGGCCTTCTTCACCGCCGCCGCCCGAACAAGCCGCAGGACACGCAGCGATTCTGCCGTCTTGCCACGATACGCCCTGACGAAACCAAGAACCGGCGCCCCTCCTGACGCGGGGGTGGGGTTATCCCTACCTCAAAGTCTCCCGTCCGCTTCATTGGCCGCAGGTACTCCTGATCCTATGCTTACAGCAGTCGATGAACCAAATAACTAAGGAGGCACACATGTTGAAGACAAGCAGAGCGGCGTCCGGGCACGGCCCAGACGATCGTTCGAACGCCCGGGGCCTGGGCGCGTTCGTGCGCCGCCACGGCCTCGTTTCCTTCTACGCGTTGGCGTACGTCATGAGCTGGCTGGCCTGGCTTCCCTACATCCTCTCCCAGAATGGCCTGAGCGTCCTGGGCTTCTCGTTCCCTGAGATCCTCGGGACCGCGCAATTCGCTGGGGTCCTCCCTGGCGCGTACCTCGGACCACTGGGGGCTGCGTTCATAGTTACGGCCATCTCTGAGGGAAGGCTGGGCCTGCGCCGCTGGGTGGGCCGGCTGTTCCGGTGGGGCGTCAACTGGCGTTGGTACGCGCTCGCCCTTCTCGCCGCCCCGACGCTTATCATACTCGGCACCCTGGCAGTGTCGCCCGGTGCAGTCGCCGGTCTGAGTTTGCCGTCTCCGGTGCTGTTGCTCGCCTATGTGCCGGCACTATTACTGCAGATGGTCACAACGGGGCTTGCTGAGGAGCCGGGCTGGCGCGACTTCGCCCTGGTGCGCCACCAGCGGCTGCACGGTCCTCTCTTGGGCACCCTGATCCTCGGTGTGCTGTGGACTGGGTGGCACTACCCGCTGTTCCTGACCGAGTGGGGAGAAGGGGTCGGTGGGGTGACCCTGGGGAACGTCCTCACGTTCTCTGCCTTTGCGATTGTGTTCAGCTTCTTCCTCACCTGGATCTTCAACAAGACTCGGCAGAGCCTTCCCGTGGTTATGATAGCCCACTGTAGCGTCAACAACTTTATATCGGTGATGTGGCTCGCCGTGTTCACCAACTTGAGCCCATCGGCCTCGACCCTACTCTTGCCGTCAGTGATTGGCTTCGCCGCAGTGGCCCTGGTGCTCATCATAGCGACCCGCGGGAAGCTCGGCTACCGGCCGGAGCAACAAGCCGAGGCGCCTGACGAGGCAGTCAAGTAAGCGTAGCGGACGCATAGCGAGAAGAGGCGTCGTCGGCGAGTTTACGCCGGCACTCCCACAACGAAACAATCCCGTCCACCTCCCGACGACGCTTGCGAGCATAATCGGCGCCGCCACGCTTCTTGGATGGTCCTCTATTATGATCCCGACGGGGGTCGTCATGGGAGCGAGGCCGGGGGACACCATCGGCATCCGTGAGTGACCCGGGCTCTGTGTCCGGGCATCCGAGGGGGAGGACCAGGCATGGCAAACCGAGTAGACTGGACTGTAGTGAGAGAAGAGATTCCATGAACTACATCGAAGACATTAAGGCAGCGGGCGAAGTCTCCGGGCGGGAGGACACGCTTCGCAGATGGCTCCCCGTCAGGCTCTTGTTCTCGACGCTCTTCTTGCTTTCGAGCTTCCCTCTGGGTATCTTCTGGTTCGTCGTCCTGATCGTGCTTCTGTTAGCCGGTCTCCCCTTAACGATCGTATGGGTCGGGCTGCCTGTCCTCGCCCTCGCGATAGTGGCGTGTGTCTACGGTATCCGGGTCGAGCGTTGGCGTTTGGCCGCACTGCTGGGCACCAGCCTGCTCTTACCCTTTCGTCCATTGTCCCAGGGGACGGTCCTAGCCCGCATGCGAGCCAGGGCTGAGGACCCCGCCCTATGGCGCGGTCTGCTGTACCTGATCCTGCTGCTCCCGATCGGTCTGGTCGAGTTCGTCGTCGTATTCTTCCTGGCTTTCTCGGCGGCACTGGTCACCTACCCGCTCTGGTTCTGGACGCTCCCCGACGGCGCGGGCATCGTGACGGGCACTTTCGTTGCGGACACTGTCCCAAAAGCATTGCTGGTTATGCTCGTCGGCCTCGTGCTCGCGTCGGCCGCATTGTCCTTCATCGGGCAAGCCTGCCGAGCACACGCCTCGCTGGGCCGGCGCCTGCTCGGCAGGCGCGAGACGCTGGATGAGCGGGTACAGGAGTTGACCCAGAGCCGTTCGAAGGCAGTGCAGGCCGCCATCGTAGAGCGGCGTAGGATAGAGCGCGACTTGCACGACGGTGCCCAACAGCGCCTCGTCTCTCTAGCGATGGCGCTCGGCATGGCCCGGCAGAAGCTGGAGAATGGTCCCAGTGGAGGCGCCGATGGGGATCCCGAGGCGTCGAGAGCGGCTGAGCTCGTGAGGGAGGCGCACGAGGAGGCTAAGCGCGCCCTGGCCGAGATCCGGGACCTTATCCGGGGCATCCACCCAGCGGTTCTCACCGACCGGGGCCTCGACGCGGCAATCTCCGCGCTCGCCGGCCGCTCTCCGGTGCACACTTCCGTAGAAGTAGAGCTCGACGAACGGCCACCGGAGGCCGCCGAGATCACCGCCTACTTCATGATCGCCGAGGCAATGGCCAACGTCGCCAAGCACTCGGGCGCCTCCGAATCTCGTGTCTCCGTACGCTGGGAGAGGGGCACGCAGGGCGGAGAGCTCCCGGAGGATCTCCTCGTGGTGGAGATCGAAGACGACGGCAAGGGAGGGGCGGATCCCGCCTTCGGCACCGGCCTCCGGGGGCTGGCCGACCGCGCACTCGTCCTCGACGGTCGCCTGACAGTCGAGAGTCCCACCGGCGGCCCGACCAGGATACGAGCGGAGCTGCCGTGGGGAGACCCGAGCGGGAACCAAAACGGTGGGTGAGGACACCTCCCGCAGAGTACCTCTGAGGGTCGCCATCGCCGAAGACTCCGGCCTGCTGCGCGCAGGCATCGCACGCCTCATAACCGACGCAGGCCACCAGGTCATCGTCGAGGCGGACGACGGTCCTGGCTTCTTGAGCGCCATTGAGAAGCACATCCCCGACGTAGCCGTCGTGGACGTGCGCATGCCACCTGGATTCAAGGACGAGGGCCTCAAGGCCGCCCTAGAAGCCAGGAGGCGTAGACCAGACCTCGCGGTGCTAGTACTCTCGCAGTACGTCGAGGAACGCTACGGCAGGGAGCTGTTGGAGTCCGGGATGGAAGGCACAGGCTACCTGCTCAAGGACCGCGTGGCCGACGTCGCCGAGTTCGTCTCGGCGCTGGAGACCGTCGCATCCGGCGGGACTGTGCTCGACCCGGAGGTGGTCGGTCAGCTCCTGGCCCGCAGTAGGCGCAACGAAGGCTTATCCTCCCTCACTCCACGCGAGAGCGAGGTCTTGGCGCTGGTAGCCGAGGGCCGCACCAACCACGCCATAGCGAAGGCGCTCTTCATCACCGGGGGCGCCGTAGAGAAGCACGTGAAGGGCATCTTCGGAAAGCTCGGGCTGGCCCAGGGCGATGCCGACCATCGCCGCGTGCTGGCGGTCCTGGTCTACCTGCGCGGCTAAGAAAGCGAGAGACCGGAAAAATGTAGAGGATGAGGCGAGCCTCCCACGAAAGACTGCGCCTCGGGCAGCGCGACCCCGAAAAATTTGTGCTTGTTGTTGGTGAAGCCGCCAGGCGTGCCAGAATCGACCGAGAAACCGACTGATCCTGTTCCTACCGAGCAGTTGGCTCAGCGTATCTGGCTGGAAACGCCAGTCATGGCCGGCTGTCTGGCCTCACTGGAGCAGGACCCATTCTCGGCCTGAATTCGGGAAGCGATGCGGTACCTGCCGGGCGGCTGGGAACGGGCGCGGCTGAACGCACGGCTGAAGGCGTAGACGGAGGTATACCCGACCGAGCGGGCGATGGTTTCCAGAGCATCGTCGGTATCCCTGAGTCGTAGCGCCGCGAGATCCATGCGCCACCTCGTAAGGTAGGCGCCGGGATTCTCGCCGACGACGGTGGGGAACCGCCGCGACAGGGTCGCCCGTGACACGGAGATCTCCGCCGCGAGGGCCGCCGTGGTCCAGGGTCGGGCGGGATCCTGGTGGAGCTTTGTCAACGCCTCGGTGATCATAGGGTCACCGAGCACGCCTAGCCAGGACGCCTCAGATTGGTCCGGTTCGGCCGCAAGCCATACCCGCAGCAGCTGAACTAGTAGGATATCGACCAGGCTGTCGAGGACGACGGAAGTCGCAATCTGCGGATGCGCCAGCTCCTGGGCGAGGAGCCGAACAGTGTCATTCAGACAGCCGCCGCCATTGTCCGCACGGATGTGGACGATGTCTGGGAGCAACGTCAGAACCTGGGTAGAGACCACCGGGTCATGTTCATAGTGAGCACACAAAATGTGAGTACGAACCGGACCAGAGCCGATCCGAAAGACTTCACCATCGTCCTGGTCCTTCTCGGCGTCATGGTCGTACGGACGCGCCACGGTGTCGGGGTCGCTAGATATGATGTGTTCGGTTCCGGTTGGCAAGAGCACGACGTCGCCTGGCATAAGCTTTATCGGGGGACGGCTCGGCAGCCCGAGCCATGCTACACCCGCAGTTACCGCGTGAAACGCCGCCCCAGGGATGCTGGGTCTCAGGAACCCCCAAGACTCCCCAGCTTCAACCCGCGCGCCGACGGTACCGTGGACACCGGACACAGAGAGCACATCAGCAAGCAAATCCATGTACGTAACCTACCGCGAATGAGCTCGTAGTTCAAGCGGCCCTGGTACTCAAACAACTGTAATAGGTATTATTGTGAGACAAACAAATATTATTTTGAGCTTATCAAGCATTGAACGACCCGTGTATAGCTACATACAATAATCTACGTTGTTATCAACACACGAGCAACAGAGCTCGTCATACTCAGGAGGTCACCATGGAACCAACGGTAAACATAGCTCTCGTCACCGGAGGTAGCCGGGGGCTCGGCAGGGACATGGTACAGAGCATCGCCGTGCGTGGCAACGACGTTATCTTCACGTACCAGAGTAACGAGGAAGCCGCTCAAGAAGTGGTGACCGAGGTCGAAGGGATGGGTCGCCGCGCCGTTGCCTTGCAACTGGATATGGGTGACGCCGGCACATTTGACGCTTTCGCTGATCAGGTACGGGATGTGTTGCAAGACTGGGATACCGACCATCTCCAGTTCCTGGTCAACAATGCGGGCATCGGCAATTACGTTAGCATCGCCGAGACCACCGAGGAGCAGTTCGACCAGATTATGGACATCCACGTCAAGGGGACGTTCTTCCTGACCCAGAAGCTGCTGCCGCTGATCTCGGACGGCGGGCGCATCGTGAACGTATCCTCTGCTCTAACGCGCGCTGGCGTTACTTTTATGGGACAGGCGACTTATTCTATGGCTAAGGGAGCGGTGGAGGTGATGACGCGCTTTCTGGCGCAGGAGCTCGGACCGCGTGGGATCGCCGTCAACGCGATCGCGCCGGGAGGGATCGTGACCGACTTCAACGGTAGCGTGATGCGCGACCCGGACCTGCAAGAGATGGTCACATCCATGACGACGCTTGGACGCCTCGGGCAGCCCGAAGACGTTGGCGGGGTGGTGGCGTCGCTCCTCTCGCCCGAGATGGGCTGGGTGAACGCGCAGCGCATCGAGGTGTCGGGCGGGCAGAACCTGTAGGACTGCTTACCTTCTATTTTGATGGCGATAGCCGGATTAGTCTGCAAGCAAAGGAGATACCGTGTCCAATACCATTCATAGTTTGGAAATGAAGGGCGAGGCGTGAGCTACCGGGCGCGACGCCTCGCCGCTCCCGTTGCCACCGGTACCATCCTTTCGCTCGCCCTCGCGGCGCCCGCCGTTGCCGCGGTACCTTATCCCGAGAACATCGCGCTGCCCAACGACGCCGTCGCCGGCGACATAGGCTTCCAGCCCGAGGGGGGCTCGGTCCGCGGTAACACGGCATACGTCGGCTCCTTCGCCGACGGCACGGTCGTGAGCGTAGACTTGCGTTCCGGCGAGGTAGACCCGCTGGTCCGGCCCGACGGAGAGCCGGCGCTGGGTGTCGAGGTCGCCGGTCCGCTGCTCTTTGTGGCCGGCGCCACTTCCGGCGAGTTGAGGGTCTATGATCGAAAATCCGGCGAGGAGGTGGCAGTCTACGACGTCAACGACACGGGGTTGGTCAACGACGTCACCGTTGCCGGGGGGACCGCCTACTTCACGGACTCGCAGCGGGCCGTCGTCTACGCCCTGCCGGTGAACGGCCGCACCACCGGCGAGCCGCGGGAGATCCCGCTCAGCGGCGACTTCGAGCTCACACAGCCGGGCCCGGGCGTGTTCAACTCCAATGGGATCCTCGCGCTGAACGCCCAAACGCTTGTGGTCGCGCAGACGAACGACCCGGATGGCGAGGGCAGCGCCTTGTACACCGTCGACGTGGCCAACGGAGAGGCTACCCGCATCGCGATCGAGGGCGGCGGCGTGCGGGGCGCCGACGGCCTCGTGCTGCACGGCCGCACGCTCTACGTGGTGCAGTACGACTCCGACAGCATCGTCCAGTTGCGGTTGTCCGGCGACGGCACCACGGCCGAATACGTCAGGACCATAACCGACGAGGACCTCAACGTCCCCACCACGGCCGACTTCGGTCCCCGCGGTGACCTGTACGCCGTCAACTCGCGCTTCGGCGCCACACCGAACGACGACATCGTCTACGAGCTCGTCCGGGTCGACCGCTGATGAAAGGGCTAGTCCAACCTCAAGGAGATATGCGAGTGTACCGGCTTCTGATCACGCTGGCCCTGGGCACGTTTGCGGTCGGCACGGCCGGCTTCGTGACCGCGGGCATCCTGCCACCGATCTCGGACTCCTTCGAGATCAGTGTCGCGACGGCCGGCCTGATGGTCACCGTCTTCGCGATTGCCTACGCTGTGTGCGCCCCCGTGCTCGCGGCGGCGACCGGGCGTTGGCCGCGGCGCGTCCTGCTCACGGTTTCCCTTGCCGTGTTCGTCGTTGGCAGCACAGCCACCGCGCTGGCGCCCTCGTTCGGTGCGGCGCTGGGCGGTTGGGTCGTGACCGCCATCGGCGCGGCGCTGTTCGTGCCGACCGCCAGCGTGACGGCGGCCACCCTCGTCGCTCCGGAACAACGCGGACGTGCGCTGTCAATCGTTTTGGGGGGGACGACCGCCGGCGCTGCGCTGAGCGTCCCGATCGGCACCATGTTAGGCGCCGCGTTCGGCTGGCGCGTGACCATATGGTTCGTCGTCGCTTTGGGTGTCGCCGTCGCGCTGGGCATCATCGCGCTGCTGCCTGCGGTGCCGACGCCGCCGGCCATCGGGCTGCGTAGGCGTCTAGCCCCGCTCGAAGACCGCAGGGTGACCACCGTATTGCTGACCACGCTGCTGGTGATGGCCGGCGGCTACACCGTCTACACCTACGTGACCCTCGTCTTCGACCGCGCGACCGGCGGGGACGGGACGTCGCTCGCCGCGCTGCTCTTCGCCTTCGGCATCGGGGGGGTCGTGGGCAACCTCGGCGCCGGCAGCCTAACCGACCGTCTCGGAAGCCGGGCGGTCCTCAACCTCGCCGTGGTGATCCTCGCGATCGACTTCGCGTTGTTGCCCCTGAGCAGCGCGTACTTCCCGGCCGCTCTCGTCGCGGTCGCTGTCTGGGGTGTGTCTGGCTGGGCAATCATGGTTCCTCAGCAACACCGGCTGATCGCGACTTCGCCCGGCTCCGCGCCGCTGGTCGTCGCGCTGAACTCCTCGGCACTCTACCTCGGCGTAGCGCTGTCCGGCCCCATCGGCGCCGCCGGTATCGAGCTGGTCGGCGCGTACCAGTTGGGGCTCATCGCCGCCGGTTTGCTCGTCCTCGGGCTGCTGGCCTCCGAGATTGCGCACCGGCTCAGTCGGCCGGGCAAGGCCCGGGACGCGCCGGTATGGGCGCCGGCGGAAGCCCCAGTGTCAAGGGACCTGGACGAAAACCGAGAGGGACTACCCGCCGATCGGCGAAAACCCGGCCCAATGTGTCTGGCGCATTGCGAGGATACATGATCCGATCAACGAATTTAGTAGAACCCAGTGACGACGATAGCAGCGACCAGGAAGGAGAAAGCTATGAAGGAGAATAACGTGGCCGAGGTGCACGGCGAGCACGACGAGAGGTTCGAAGGGGTTCGCGTGGCGCTGGAGCGCAACCTCCTGGAGGGCGAGGAACTCGGCGCCTCAATCGCCGTAGATCTGGACGGACAGACCGTCGTCGACATCTGGGGAGGGTTCCGCGATACGGCCCGAAAAGTCCCCTGGACCAGCGACACGATCGTGAACGTCTGGTCGATGACGAAGACGGTTACGAGCCTGGCCGCGCTGATCCTCGTGGAACGGGGACAACTAGACGTGCACGCTCCCGTGGCCGAGTACTGGCCGGAGTTCGCCCAAAACGGCAAAGCGGATATCGAGGTGCGTCACGTTATGGGACACACCTCGGGCGTCTCGGGCTGGGACCCGCCCTTCGGACCCGAGGTCTTGTACGATTGGGACGAGGCTACGTCCCGGCTGACCGCCCAGGCACCCTGGTGGGAGCCGGGTACGGCGTCTGGATACCACATCCAGACCTACGGCAACCTCGTCGGCGAGATGGTCCGGCGGATCAGCGGCAAGCCGCTCAAGCAGTTCGTCGCCGAGGAAGTCGCCGGACCTGTGGGAGCAGATTTCCAGATCGGCGCTCGGGAGAGCGACTGGGATCGCATCGCCGACGTCGTACCCCCGCCGCCGTTGCCGTTCGACCTCTCGGAGATGGACCAGAACAGCCCAATGCTGCGGAGCTTCACCGGTTCGGTGACCGAAGCAGCCGCGGCCAACACCCCGGCCTGGCGCCGGGCCGACATCGGGGCGGTCAACGGCCACGGCAACGCGAGGTCGGTCATGCAGACCATGCGCGCGATCTCGCTGGGCGGTGAGGCCGGCGGCGTCCGCCTGCTCTCACCCGAGACGATCGAGCTTATCTTCGAGCAGCAAGCCGACGGCATAGATTTGGTACTCGGCATCCCGCTGCGCTGGGGGATCGGATACGCCCTTCCCCGCCCGGAGACGCTCCCCTACCTCCCGGAGGAGCGGGTCTGCTTCTGGGGCGGCTGGGGCGGCTCGATGATCGTGATGGACCTGGAGCGGCGGCTGACCATCGCCTACGCAATGAATCGCATGGCACCGGGCATCATCGGCTCGGATCGCAGCGAGGGCTACATCAGTGCCGTCTACGACGCCGTACTCTAAGTGCGCGTTGCAGAACCGAATTGCTACACGAGAGATACCTGGATCAAAGGTAGAATATGCTGGATCTAGATTGGGAGTGTTTGAGGCAAAGATAAGGGCCAAACAAGGGCGAGATCTCAGCCAAAAAGGTAGAGAATACACGCCTACGCGGAGGATCTGGCACGCTTCGCGCGGGGGATTTGGGACAGTTGTTCGCAGCGCCCCGGAGAACCGGCGCATGAGCTGGTCGAACCTCTCGAGGAAACGGTACTAGAGACGCTATTCTCGGTCTGCTACCAGGCGGGTCTACACCGGGTCTCACCGGCGGCGGATCTCGAATAATCCCTTATCGGGCTACACTAATGGCTATGCTTAGTGCTGCGTACGGTGTCCACAGGTTTATCAGAAAGGCGCCGAGATAGATGCGGTTCTAGAAAATAGCAGGGATCTCAGCCGAGCATCACGTGCACCAGCTATGGTTGCACCCGATCGTCTGATCTTGCCGAACAGTCCCCTGGGGTGGGAGGGCGTGATCACGGCTTCGAGCGAGCCGTTGGGCTGGGAAAACCTCGCCATCGCGGAGACGCTCTTCATCACTGGGGGCGCCGTGGAGAAGCACGTGAAGTGCATCTTCGGAAAGCTCGGACTGGCCCAGGGTGAGGCCGATCACCGCCGCGTGCTAGCGGTACTGGCCTACCTGCGCGGCTAGCATATATCCGTAAGCCGAGGACCCGCCGCAGTCGTCGGAACAATGGGTGTCCTGGACTCCCGAGTCAGTGTAGCGCGGCGCAAAACCGATGTGTCGAGAGGATGATGATCCTTGCTCGTGCAAGCTCCTCCGAGGAGCGCCGCCGTTGCCGCAGCGAATCGGAGGGACCGGTCAACCATTCCGCGTTGCTCGCTCAGGCCCCTTGCTGCAGGAGGGAGGCTTTCAGGCTTTCGGCGTCGCGCAAGGGCGGCGCGCCGAAGAGGCGGGCGTACTCTCGGCTGAACTGCGACGGGCTACCGTAGCCGACACTGAAACCCGCCTCAGCGGCGTCCAGCGAGGAGCCCAGGATCAGGCGCCGGGCCTCTTGAAGCCGCAGCCGCTTCTGGTATTGAAGCGGGCTCATGTTGGTGACCGCCCTGAAGTGTTCGTGTAAGGCCGAGCGGCTCATCCTGGCCTCGGAAGCCACTTTCCCGATGCTAAACGACTCTCGGTAGTGGTCCTTGATCCAGCCTATCGCCTGGCTAACCTGTCCCATCCTGCCGTCGCCGAGGGCGATACGCCGGACCGTCTGGGCCTGCTCTCCAGTCAGCAGCCGGTAGAGAATCTCGCGCTCGGCGAGGGGGGCGAGGATGCTTATGTCCCGCGGCGTATCAAGCAGCCGCAGGAGCCGGACGGTCGCGTCGAGCAAGCCCGGGTCTGCCGGGCTCAGCGCCAGGCCGGGGGTGGACCGGTTTCCGTTGGCCGCGTCCAGTCCGGCGTCCATGAGCAGATCGCCTAGCATGGCCGCGTCGAGATCGAGCCGGAAACACAGGTAGGGATCCTGCGGATCGGCCTCCAAAACCTGCGCGACCACCGGCAAGTCCACCGAGACGAGGAGGTACCGCTCGGGACCGTAGAGGAACGCCTTCTCGCCCAGAAGCATGCGCTTCTTGCCCCGGGCTACAATGCACAGGGCCGGCTCGTGTAGTGCGTACCGGAGCCCGGTCGGGCGCGAGCCGCGGATCAGGTTCAGCCGTGGTATCCCGGTCTGGTTGGTGCCGTCCTCGGTGGCGTGTCGGTCGATCAGGGCGGCTAACTCGTCTTGTCGGTCCATCGTCCCTCTCCGGTAGGAAGCGTTTCTGCCACGATTGTAACGCGCCGCCAACGCGCCGCCGCAGGAAAAAATCCGAGCGCCCCGATGCATTTCTGGAGGATCGTGCAAGGATCGGGCATTTCTGTGCTATTGCCCGCCACCGTCAGGACTTAATCTAGTCTCGTACCGAAGCTAAAAGAGAGGAGAACCTCGAAAATGTCTGGACCGGACGGGCAGGTCGTTGCCATTACCGGCGCGAGCAGCGGAATCGGGCAGGCCATCGCCCTGGAGCTTGGAAGGGCGGGGGCCACGGTCGTGCTCGGGGCGCGAAGGCTGGAGCGGCTCCAAGATACGGTCGCGGAGATCGAGGCCGCGGGCGGTACGGCCCGCGCCCGCAAGCTCGACGTCACCGACCGCGAGGACGTCAAGGCCTTCGTCGACGCCGCCAACGAGGAGTTCGGCAGGGTGGACGTTATCGTCAACAACGCCGGTGTGATGCCGCTCTCGCCCTTGCGCGCGCTCAAGACCGACGAGTGGGACCGCATGATCGACGTGAACGTGAAAGGCGTTCTGTACGGCATCGCAGCCGTCTTGCCGATAATGGAGGAGCAGGGATACGGGCACGTTATCAACGTAGCCTCTGTCGGCGCCCACCGAGTTTCACCGACGGCGTCGGTCTACTGCGCTACCAAGTACGCCGTCTGGGCGATCTCCGACGGCTTGCAGCAGGAGACCGAGACGCTTAGGGTGACGGTGATCTCGCCCGGTGTGGTGACCAGTGAGCTTGCAAGCACCATCACGGACGAGGCGACCAAGGGAGCGATGGCCGAGTACCGCAGCGTCGCCATAGGGCCTGACGCCATTGCGCGGGCGGTCATCTACGCGATGGAGCAGCCAGAGGACGTGGACGTGCGTGAGATCATCGTCGGCCCCACGGGCAGCTCCAACTGATCTCCACGAACGAGGCCGAACGGATGTCGCGCGAGGTTGGCGAAGGTCGAGGCCTTCGAAGACACGCCGATCAGGTTTTCGACTTGAGCAAGACTCACGCGCAGGAAAGGAGAGCAAGATGGCAACACCAGAGAGTTGGGATCTAACAGGCAAGGTCGCCGTGGTCACCGGGGGAGCTCGCGGCATCGGACGCTCGACCGCGCTGCTGCTCCGCGAGCGCGGCGCCATGGTCGTCGTCAGCGACCGGTCCGAGACGGTTAATGACCTGGCCTCGGATGACATCGCCACCATAGTCGGTGATGTCGCCGACGAGGATGTCGCCCGCACGACGATGGAGTTGGCCGCTGAGAGTTTAGGGAGGCTCGACATCCTCGTGAACAACGCGGGCCGCACCTTGAACAAACCGATCACCGAGACGTCCGTCAGCGAGTTCGACGGCATCATGAAGACGAACGCGCGCGGCAACTTCGTTCAGGCACGCGAGGCCTTTCGCGTTATGGAGGCGGGCGGGGGCGGTTCAATCATTGCCGTCGCGTCCGTCTCGTCGGTCGTCGCGTTCGAGACGCAGACCGCGTACGCGGCGTCCAAGGGCGCCATAGCCCAGATTACCCGCGTCCTCGCCATCGAGGGCGGCAAAAAGAACATCCGCGCCAACGCCGTGCTGCCGGGCGTCATCGACACCGACATCATGGAGGGCATCGTCGAGAACGGCCGTGAGATGCTCGCCAGCTTCGGCGACGCCCACCCCATTGGCCGGATCGGTCGACCGGAGGAGGTCGCCGAGGTCATAGCCTTCCTGGCCTCGGACGCCGCCACCTTCGTGACCGGATCGTTGGTGGCTGTAGACGGCGGATGGACGGCCCAGTAAACGTGGGGGCCTTGGAACACCGCCTGCAGACAATCCTCAACGCCTGCAGAAAGGGGTGAGTAACGTGTCGATCTTTATCGTGGGAGCCGGCCCCGGGGTCGGGACGGCTGTCGCCCGGCGCTTCGGCCGCGAAGGTTTCGCCGTCGGCCTTGTCGCGAGGAACCGCTCCCGCCTCGACACTCTTGTCGGTGAGCTGGAGGCCGAAGGCGTCCGGGCCGCCGCCGCGACCGCAGACGCGCGCCGACCGGACGAGCTGCGCGGCGCGATGCGGGAGCTGGCGGCGCAGTTGGGTCCGGCGAAAGTCCTGTGCTTCAGCCCGCTGCCTGACGTCGGCCTGATCAAGCCGGTTCTGGACACTACGCCGGACGAGCTGCGGGCATCGCTCGAGCTCAACGTCGTCGGCGCGACGGCGGCCGCCGGAGAGGCGCTGCCGGCGATGCGCGAGCGGGGCCGGGGTACGCTCCTGTTCACTACCGGGGGCGGGGCGCTGTCGCCGAGCGCCGACCGCGCCGCCAGCGGCGTGACGACCACAGCCGAGACGGTCTACGTCCGGATGCTGCACGATACCCTCGCCCCCGAAGGGATCCATGTGTCGCACGTGGTCATCGTGGGCCCGATGGGGCCGGGTGAGCGGCACGAGCCCGCGGCAGTCGCCGAACAGCTGTGGCGGCATCACGTCGAAGGCGACGAGGCGGTTACCGTCATGCGGTGACGTTCCCTGGGCATGAAGCTACAAATGAGCGAACTGATGACGTCTGGAAAGTTCGATCTGCTGTAGGCGAGGACGCGCCATTTCACAAAAACCCGACAGGGCCCAAGGTCTGATACGATAAAGGAGTCAGCTTTCGTGCTAGAACTACTCGTAGATGCCGAGGCGCCTATCGTGTTAGCTGGTGCGATGCGCTGGTACTGACCGTGGCGGTCTTGTCATCAGCCGTCGAGGGGAGCCCCTCGCGATCGAAGTACAGCGCGAGCCAATCGTGAATGTAGTCTGTAGCCATCGAGATTATGTCGCCCTGGCAATGCTCCGCACCACCTTCCTCGCGGCTGAAGATGCGCATCTGATCGGAGGCCGTCTGCACGTAGTTGATGGTGGGTCTAGATGAGTGTTGCGAGGTTATCATGCCCACAGATCCTTGATCCGACCTTGTGGCCTTCCCAAAAGCCGGTTGACCATGAAAGCGTAGGTGTAGGCTGCTATCTTCGCCACGATCCTGGTTGCCAGCCCCACGAAGGTCTTGGCCAGTGTGCGTTCGATCCCAAAGACTCGTTTGAGAGTAGAGAATGCTATCTCCACCTGCTGACGCTTGCCGCCCTGACGGGAGTGCTCGGTGACCAAACACACCCCAGCTTCGGCAAGCGTGCTCTCCAGTTCCTCGCTTTGGTAGGCCAGGTCTCCAAGGAGTCTTCTCGCCAGATCCTCTCCAAAATCTCCAAAAAGCCCACACTCGCCAAGCAACTCTCCCACCAGGCGAATATCCGCCACGTTGGCCGGAGTCAGCTCGTAGCATAGCGGCACCCGATTGGTTACGCAGAGCATGTGCAGCTTCACCCCGCAAACCGAGAAGCTGCCCCACCTCACCCACGCCGCCCCGTCGAATCCCGCCGACTGCGCAACCTGGCGCGGGTGCAATGCGCTCAAGAGCGTCGAGTCGATCACGAGGGTCTTGGGATCTCCAACCAACTCAGGCACGATCTCTCTGCGCAAGGGCTCCAAAAAGAGCCTGAGTTTCCTGAGTCGACGATGGAAGGACGAAGGCGCAAGCCTTACCACCCCAGGAAACAGGTGCGGGAAGAACCGAGCCGCGTCTCTGAGAAAAGATCGCTCGCTCTCCACGCCCCGGAGTTGCTGGAAGAGCGCGAGAGTAAGAATCTCCGAGTCCGAGAGCTTCTTGAGCGACTCGTAACGCTCTGTCCCTTGGGGTTGAGGTGCGCGTAAGCATCGTCCATGAGGCAAAACAGGGTGAAGATCGCCTCTTCCGTTTGGTCGAGCGCTCGAGTATCGTGGGTACGGGCCATCTTTCGCTCCTTTGGTCGGGGTTGCGGATGGTCCTCTTTCTATCTCAAACAACCGCGCAACAGACATC
The DNA here is from genome assembly GCA_965219175.1 of Rubrobacteraceae bacterium. Taxonomy (GTDB): domain Bacteria; phylum Actinomycetota; class Rubrobacteria; order Rubrobacterales; family Rubrobacteraceae; genus JBBPZK01. Next base: position 3,200,336 of record CBDCNI010000001.1, on the reverse strand, counting down.
TAGCGGATCTTAGCCACTACACCGTCGAGTCGGCCCATGCTGCCCGATGGGTGTGGACAAAATCGCGGAAAGAGCGCGGTGGACGTCCGGTGAGTTCCTCGACGGCCAGGGTCGTTCTGTCCTCCGAGCCGGCACGGATGTCGGCATTCAGGGCCGCCAGGTTGGGCGCGAATTCGGCGGCCCCGAGGAAGAGGTGCCAGAGGGCGTCCTGCGGTTGCTCGAACGGCTCGGTTGCACCCCGGCGTACGTGCTCGACGCCAGGTACGACATAGTGGCGTGGAACGCGGCGGCGGAGCTCTTCCCGGACATTCCGGTGCTACCGCCCGGACTACGCAACGTGTTGCGGATGTGGATGAGCCCCGGTGACACGGTGTGCGGGACCCCAGCGGGTGAGGAGCGCGAATCTATCCGCCAGGTCGCCGCTGATCTGAGGGAAGCCGCCGTGCGTTACCCTTCCGACCCGGAGTTACACCAGCTGATCGAAGACCTCTCAGAGTACGATCCTGACTTCGCGTCCGGTTGGTCGCGCCACGATGTCCGCGTCGCGCAGACACTACGCAAGCGAGTCGAGCACTCCGAGCTTGGGACGATCGGCCTTGACTGCGAGACTCTCCGTATCCCCAGCCACGACCAGTGGATCATGCTCTACACAGCGGAACCTGGAAGTCCAGACGAAGACAAGCTCGCCCGGATCGAAGCCGCCCACCTCGACCGGGTATAGCTGGTACGAAGTGTCCGCCGATCGAGCCGAGGGTGGCGACGTAGCGGAACCCAGGGCGACGGAATTCAGAATGAGCCTGGGCATCCGATCATGGAGACTATAAAGCACTGTAGCTAAAGCACTGTAGCCGCGCCTGGTTACAGCGTTCCCGATGGTAGATTAGAATAGAGGCATGAAAGAAACCGCACGCAAATATTCCAAGTTCGACACTATAACCGTCACAGACGATGTGCCGGGGATCGGGATCGCGTCCGGCTCCACTGGTACGGTCGTTGATATTTCTTCGTCCGGTGTCTTGGCGGTGGAGGTTTCAGACGAAAGAGGAGCCGCGCTTGAGATCCTTGATGTAAAAGCTGAGCCGGAGTTACACGTAATCGGACGCTGGTTCGTGGGCGAGGGCTCGCCTCCAAGATAGACTCCCAAACCCCGTAAAAATGGGCTTCTCAGGTGCCAATTTCCGCTAATGACTACGACAGGAAAGGAACCACCATGTCCCAACCATCACCCATCGAGCCAGCCGAAGCACCGCCTCAGGGGGTCCGAGTCGCCGGGATGGACGGCTTCACGCACGGTTACGCTGACGTGAACAAGACGACATTGCACTACGTCACAGGCGGTCGCGGCCCAGCCGTCATGCTGCTGCACGGCTGGCCCTTTACCTGGTCGGAGTGGCGTAAGGTGATGCCGCTGTTGGCGGACGCTGGATACACTGTCATTGCTCCCGACCTGCGTGGCGCCGGTGACTCCGCGAAGCCCGAATCAGGCTACACGAAGAGCAACGTGGGCGAGGACGTGCGCCAGCTTGCGCGCGAGCTCGGCTTCGAACGGATCTACCTGGTCGGCACCGATATTGGAATGATGGTCGCCTACGCTTACGCTGCTGCCCATCCTGAAGAGATCCGAAATCTCGTACTGGCGGAGTCTCTGCTGCCCGGTTTCGGCCTCGAGGAGCTGATGAACCCCGCCACCGGCGGCTACTGGCACTTTGGCTTCCACATGCAAGTCGACCTGGCCGAGATGCTGACCGCTGGAAAGGAAGCCGAGTACCTTGGTATCAACTGGGACATGTTCTCGCCTGCGGGCGGCATAGATGAGGACGACAAGACAGAGTTCTTGCGCCACTATACTGCGCCGGGCGGGATGCGGGGTGGCTTCCAGCACTACGCCACGCTGCTCGAAGACGGCGAGGCCAATCGTAACGGCTTCCGCGGAAAGCTGGAGATGCCAGTCCTCGTGCTCAACGGAGACAAAGGTATCCCGCAGGAGCAGACGCTGGACGGAGTGTACAAAGTCGCCACGGATGTCCGGGCGGATCTCGTTCCGAATAGCGGGCATGCCGTCGGCGGGGACAACCCGGCCTGGGTGGCCGACAGGCTGATCCGCTTCTTCGGTATGCAGAGGGAAGATGGCGAGCACTAGAAGATCGGCGGCGCAGGTTAGCCGCCTCGCTGCCTAGAAATGGGCAAGCTGTTCGGCGAGGTCCATGGCGGGGTCTTACTCAGCGCTGACATCCTCAACTATTACGCGGAGAACGCCGAGGCTATGCGGTCGCTGCGCAAGCTCTCGACGACCGCGACCGAGGAGGCATGCAGACCGGCCCATAAAGTCGTGGGTCTTCCGAACTGTTCAGGCGACTGCACATACCGGTCATTTGCGTCAGAGCGGCCGACGGTCGCGTCGGTTCCCATTGAGTTGGTCCGGCGACGGTTCGATTACACTTGGCTTCGAGCAATAGGCGGTCTCGCTTACGTATAGTCTGTCGGCGCGCCTTTGAGTTCGAGGCTGATCTGGTCGGCGTCGATGACTGCCAGGGCGGCGTTTAGCGCATCCGTGGTGAAGGCTCCGTCGTCTCTGGCGTCCAGTAGCGCCTGCCGCTGTGCAATGATTACCGCGAGGGTAACGCGCTTCGTATCGTCCGTTGGGGGTTGCCAGATATCCGGTTCGACGTAGTCGGCATGCTGCTGGTCACCGTTTTCTGCGGTCCTCGTTTCGGTCGCCTTGGCTGCGGTCTGCTGGAGCAAGGCTATGAGCCGCGCTCGCTCATCGGAGGCGATGGACTGGTCAGTGCCGTCTTCTGGTTTGACCAGCGCGGCCAGGCGCGGGAGGGTGCTGCCTTGCAGGAGCAGGGAGCCGGTGGCAACGAGGAACGCGATGAGGACTAGCAGAGACCGGCTCGGGGTATCTTGCGGGAGGGTTTGGGCGGCGGCGAGGGTAATGGCGCCGCGCATCCCGGCCCACACGATGATGGTTCCTTCTCGCCAGCCCAAAGGTTCCGCGAGGAAATAGTCGATATCCGCGACAAACCGCCGCAGGCGGGTACGAAGCCGCTCGATCCTATCCGCCAGTTGCCACCGACCACTGCCACGGCGACCGCCGCGGATCTCCTCGAAGGCAGCCTCGGCATCGTCGGGGTCTTCGAGCCGATCCTGCATGATGGTGATCTTTGGTTTCAATTGCACACCCCGGCCGGCCTGCACCCTCAGCGCGGCCAGCAGCGGGGCCACGTACGCCGAGCGGACGAGGACCGTCAGCATCAGGGCTCCGGCAGCGATCCCCGCTGCGGAGCCCACGCCTGCGTGGTCTGCCCGGACATCGCCAACGATGGCGGAGAGTTGCAGGCCCATCAAGAGAAACACTGCGCCTTCGAGGATAAGCTCGACCGTTCGCCAGTTCTGCGCGTCAGATAACCGGTGTTGCGGGGACAAGACCCGCGCCGCGCCGTGACCAGTAACCAGACCTGCAACGACGGCCGCGACCAGGCCGGACGCGCCGAGCTCCTCGGCGGGTATAGATGCGAGGAACGGGACCGTGAAAGAGATGACGGTGTTGACGGTCGCATCCTCCACCCGCCTCCGCACCATGAGGTTCAGCCACCCGACCACGTAGCCGATTCCCACAGCAACGGCGACTGAGAATACGAAGGTACCCAGCACGCCCCACAGCGATACCGAGGCGCCGACACCGGCGATCGCAGCGCGGAGAAGGACCAGGGCGGTGGCGTCGTTGATCAGACTCTCGCCTTTGAGAACCATCGTTACTCGATTGGACACCCCGATCTTCTCCACGATCGAGATTGCGACCGCGTCGGTGGGGCTGACGATTGCACCCAACGCGATGCCCCATCCTAGACCTAGGCCGGGGATCAGCCAGGCGAAGAGCGCACCGAGGATCAGGGCGCTCACCACCACGAGTACCACCGACAGGGCGCTGATGGCCGTGAACTCACGGCGGAATTCCATCGCCGGCATCGACACGGCAGCAGAATACAAGAGCGGCGGCAGCACGCCGGCGAGGATCCACTCCGGTTCGATCTCGACAGCGGGAACGAACGACAAAAAGCTCGCCCCGATCCCCACCACGACCAACACCAGCGGCGCCGCGAGCCCCAGGCGGGGTTCGAGCGTCGTCGCGGCTGCGATCACCAGCAACGCTAGAACGATCAGGATCAGGAACTCCACGGTATCCTCTCCATTGCCCGTCTGAAGGGCATCGCTTTCCTCGTCAAGCGGCCATCCCAACTACAGATGCGCGAAGACGGACCGCGAGTAGTGGCGCAAGATCATACTGCACGAGCGCTACTCGCATTCTACTTCTTGCTCTCCGTCACGTAGACTTCTGGAACCGAGTCTCTATTAGTCCAACTAACCGTAGCAACTCCACGATTTTTGTCTCCACGCCAACCACCAAAAGTACGATAGAATCCGCTAACCGTGTTGGCCGGACGCCACTCTCATAAGCCTGAGGCTACCGACACAGCGTGGCAAGAATCATGCCGGGTGCTGGCTCCACCACTGTGGGGTTGATCCCGTAACGGCGCAGCCAATAAGCCAGCGCGGGCCCGGCTATGCCCGCGCCAGAGATCAGGATGTTCCCGTCCTCGCGCGCTCCGCCAACCATTTCACCTCCAGATCGCCTTCGGTGGTCCTCGATTCGTGCCGCTCCCGCGACGCGCGGGACCTGATCGCTCTGCGGTGGGGTCATCGGCCGGTCCTGCCCAGCCGCCGGGACTCGAGCGCGTAGCCCGCGATGATCAACGGGTACATCACCAACACCTGCATTATCACTACGTTTAACCTGACCCCGGCGATCTTGGGTAACTCATCCACAAACTCCGGATCGAACAGCGCCGTGCCAGGGAAGAAGGGCGCTGCGTCCTGCGACATCCAGTACAGCACCGCGAGCGCCGTCCCCCAGCGAAGGGAGGATCGCTCGTCGACGCTCGGGCCCCACAGCTGCAACAGGCTCAGCGCCGCGGTCTGGATGCCGGAGACCATGGTCTGGGCATTATGGAACTTCGCATGCGGGGGCCAATTGGGATTGTAGATGTGGGTCCGGTTCCAGTCGGCGGCGAAGGCGCCGAGCGGCGCGGCGACGGCGGAGGCGGAGATCAGCGCCCTGCCCCAGGGGAAGCCTGGTGGTTTCGCGGCGCGGGGGCCGGCGGCCGAGATAAGGCGGCGGGCCGACCGCGGAGTGGATGATCCGGAGGTGCAGCGATGCTGCGGTCGCGCCGAGCCAGTGGCTGGTGAAGTCGGAGCCGTGGTCGGTGTAGAGCACGTCGGGGATTCCGCAGACGGGCCAGCCGGGCTGGGCCTTGTGCCAGATCGCTTGTCGGAGCGCGAGTGCTGTGTTCGCAGCCGAGGGAGCGCCGAGGAATACCAGGTACCCGCACACGGCTCGGGAGTGGTCGTCGAGGACGACGGTCAGCCAGGGACGGGTCGATTTGCCGTCCGGGTCGACGATCAGGATGTCGAGCATCGTGTGGTCGGCCTGCCAGATCGCGTTTGGCCGATCTGCCTGGCGGCGCAGCAGGAGCTCGTGCTTGTCGCGGTACGACGCTGACCCGTCGAGCGCGAGGGTCACCATGCCCGGGTCGAGTGCACGGACGATGTTCTGCACCGTCGAGTACGACGGCGGTGGAACGCTTTGGTCTTCGCTGTGCTGAATGAGCTGTCGGTGGATCGTGGCGATCGACGGGCGCGGTCTGGTCAGCACCAGTCCCTCGATGAGTCGCACGAGGTCGGGCGGCGTGCGTCGCGTGCCCCGGTCTCGCCGGGCAGGATCCTGCAGCCCGTCATAGCCGCCGGTTCGGTAGCGGGCCAGCCACCGCGTCAGGGTCCGACGCGGGACACCGGTCGTTCGGGCGATGTCGGCGAGCGGGATGGCGTCTTCGACGTGGAGTCGAAGGATTCGCCACCGCTCGTCCGCGTCCATGGCCGCTACGTCGTCGGGGAGGGCTTGTTGCGTCGCGCCGTGATGGGCTCTGTGTGCTTCGCAAGTGCACGGTAGATGGTCGTTCGGCTGACGCCGAGGACGTCGCCGATCTGCGCGACGGTCATGTCCTGCTGCTCGTACAGTCGCCGCGCGGTGCGCACCTGGTCGGCGGAGAGTCGGGAGGGCCGGCCGCCGGCGCGTCCGCGGGCACGCGCTGCGGCGAGGCCGGCGTTGGTGCGTTCCTTGATGAGGTCCCGTTCGAACTCGGCCAGGGCCGCGAATACGTGGAAGACGAGGCGGCCGCCGGGTGAGGTGGTGTCGATGGTCTCTTGCAGGGATCGGAACCCGATCCCGCGTTCGGCGAGGGCGTGGAGCTGGTCGATGAGGTGGCGGATGGATCGGCCGAGCCGGTCAAGTCGCCAGACGACGAGGGTGTCGCCGGGGCGGATTTGGTCGAGGAGCTTGTCGAGCTCGGGTCGGTGTTCGAGGGACCCGGACATGGTGTCGACGAACACGCGGAAGCAGCCGGCCGCGTTGAGTGCGTCGATCTGCAGCGCGGCGTCCTGGTCGGTGGTCGACACGCGCGCGTATCCAAGGAGGTGACCCATGAGGAGAACGTAGCGAAACCCGACCAGCAGGGGTAGTAGCGGAACGTAGATTCCGAGACTGACTTTCGCTACAAGACACGCCGTCAGGAAGCACTGCCTACCGGCATCACCCCTCGATGTAGCGAAATCGTTCGTTTTCGGCACGAATACAGAACCGCGCAGGCCTTGAGAGCAGCGTTGCTCTGGGACGTCCTTTAGCAGGGAACCGTGTCGCGCTGCGGAGGACAGTTCGGTGGCGCCAGATGACGCTATCTCCGCGCTGGTCGGTGCAAACGCCGGCTCACCATGCATGCGGGCGCGGTCCGATCATCTGCGGGCTCGGCCCAGGCGCCTTTCCAGAGATGGTGCGCTCGGGGCGGCACGCCACCAATGCAGGTTCCTAGAGCGCGACGGCCGCCGCGAACACCGTAGCGGCGAACACGAAAACAGTCGTTGACGCCGACAACGACCCAGAAGGCGATGGTCACAAAGTACTCCTTGAAGCCACCCCCGCGGGGTGGGAAGATGGGTCGGGCAAGATGATGAGCTTGCCGCTTTTCGGTATCCCGTTCTCCTCCACGCCGGTCAGCGCCTCGATGGCGCCCTGAAGAGGGACGGTGCGCGCAATGGTGAATTGGAGCGCATCTCTGGTCGCTAGTGAGCGGCATGGCTCGCAACATGTCAGTCGGTGGTGATGACGAGTTTTCCGCCGCTGGAGGTGGGGGCGTTCTCGAGATCGATGAGAGCCGGGATGGCGTCGGCAAGGGTGACGGTGCGAGAGATGCGGGTAGCGATGTTTCCTCGTCCAGCGGCATCGGCGACGTGTTGCAGGTCGTCGCTGTCGGGCCGGCCCATGAATGCGGTGTAGGGGCCAGGCAAGATGCTGCGTGCAAACTTTGCTATAGAGGGGACGATGTCGATGATTCGCCCGTCGGGCTTGAGCATCCGTCGTGCGGTGGCGTAAGGCAGAGTTCCTGCCGTGTCGAAGACGACATCGAACCGACCAGTCAAGGGTGCGGGATCGAGATTGAAGGCGACGACAGTGTCGACGCCAAGCTGGTGAGCTTCTGCTTCTGATCCCGACCGGCAGCTACCAGCCACATAGGCGCCCACACCGATTGCGACCTGCACGGCTACGCGGCCGACTCCACCAAGGCAGCCGTTGATGAATATGCGCTGCCCCGGCTGTAGTTCGCCGGCCTTCGTAACAGCCTGGTAGGCGGTGAGGCCGACGACGGGCAGGGTGGCGGCTTGGGCGAAGGAGAGAGCGTCAGGCTTCTGAGCGACAGACCGTTCGTCTGCGATCACGAACTCCGCGAACGCTCCTGCCTGTTGCAGGGGCGCCGCTCCCAGCACTTCGTCACCGGCCTGGAGGCGGGTCACGCCCTCTCCGACTCGTTCGATGATCCCGGCAAAATCGTGGCCGACACCGCGAGGGAACTTACGGCCAGTCATCGCGCGCATCTCGCCGTTGCGCATCTTCCAGTCCATTGCGTTCGCGGCGGCTGCACGCACTCGCACCAGCACCTGGCGTCGGCCTGGGAGCGGGGTAGCCGTGTCTTCCAGGGCGAGGACGTCGGGGCCGCCGTAGCGGTGGTACTGCAAGCGTTTCATCGGTTTTTCCTCGTAGCGCTCAGCCCACGACGCGTCAGGGCCCAACCGGTACCGATGACGGTCAGGATGGGGATCGTGAACCGCAACTGCGGCCAGTTGTCTTTCCCGGGCGGGTCCACGCTCGCCGTCCCGGGGTAGAAAAACGCGGAGAGTTGGCTCACCCAGTACACCGACGCGGAAAGGGCTGCCGCGTCCACGCCCACACGCCCAGAGCCGGGACGCCACAGGTTCACCAGCGTGGCCACCGACAATGCCACGCCGGAACTCATCGTCTGCGCGTTGTGGAACTTGGCATGCGGAGGCCAAGACTTGTTGTAGATGTGGGTTTCGTTGAAATCGAACACGAACGGGCCAACCATCTGGGCCACAGCGGTCGCCGAGATCAGCGCCTTGCCCAGAGTCTTCGCTTGCATCAGTGCTCGTCGCTGGCAGCATCGCGGAGGGGCAGGATGACTCGGCTCGCGATCAGCCAGCGACCCTCGTACAGGGTGACCGTGTCGTCGTACACCACACCGTGCACACCACCGTCGTGCATGATCATCAGCCCCTTGGACCGCACCGACGCCGTCGACTCTCCTGTCTGCGTGATGATGATGTTTGTCACGAAATGCGACAGCGGCGCGTGCCCGGAAGCGAATAGCTGCCCCGCGGCAGCACTCAGGGCCTCGAGGCCCTGGAAGGTGCCCATCCCTGAGCTGGTCATGTCGTACGTGGCCTCCGGGGTGAACACCTCCCCGAGCTGGTCCAGTTGGTTCTCGTCGACCACGAACGCGTGACGGGCGAGAGTCTCGGAAATATGCAGGCGAGCATCCGCAGTGAGCATGGTTCCTCCTTGTTGGGTACGCAGTATCGTAACACACTCCATCCGATTTGGTACGCAGTACCGTAACACACTCCATCCGGTTCGGTACGCCGGTCACAATTGCGGTATAGTGCTGCTATGACCGAGCGATCCTCTGCGGCGAAGGAACCCCCGCTGTCCTTGGTCGAACGGAAGCAGCGCGCAGCGCGCAGCAGGATCATCGAAGCTGCGGATACCCTGTTCGCCGCGCGAGGTTTCGACAGTGTCTCCGTCACAGACATCGCAGAGCGTGCCGAGGTGGGACGCACCACGTTCTTCCGGCATTTTGCGGATAAGACCGAGGTTGTCTTCGCCAAAGAACAGGCCATGTTCGACGCCATCACCGACGCCACATCCGACGTGTGGACCCCCGCGCAGTCCGTGGACTCTCTTGCAGGCGCTGTGAGCGCACTCGAACCGCTCGTGCTCCGATTGTGCATGCAGGCCACTGCCGACGTTGTTTCCTACCAACGGCACACGCTGCTCGTCGACGCACACGAGGAACTGCGCGCACGCGAGGCGGTGAAGCACCAGTACATCGCGAACGAATTTGCGAAAGCACTCCTCAAGCACGACGCTCCCCTCGACGTCGCCACCATCGCGGCGCAACTTGCGGTGGCCTGCTACTCCAGCGGCCGCATCCTGGCCACTGACCCCAGCGACCTCATCACCAAGACACGCGACGCCTTCCGCAGCACCCTCGCAATACATTTAGCAGAGACAGAAGGCTGAAGCATTGCGCGAGGCATCCGATGCGCCACCAATCCTTGCCAGGAGTGAGCCACGCAACGTTGCCGCTCACAAACACCAACACACCGAACACCACCACGCCGGACCCGTTCACCCTCAACCGCGACACCGGACAGGCCTACTGGTTCTTCGACACCCTGTGGGTCATCCTCGCCGACTCCTACCAGACCGGTGGCGCCTTCTGCGTCATCGAGCAGTGGATGCGCGAGGGAAGCGGGCCGCCCCCGCACATGCACCCCTGCGACGAGTGGTTCTACGTCTTTGACGGTACGATGGACATGCGCGTCGGCGGCAATGCCCTACGGGCGCAGGCCGGCGACTCGGTCTGGGTGCCGCGCGGCACCGACCACAGCTTCAAGGTCATCGACGGCGACGCCCATGCGCTCAACGGGTATATGCCGGGCGGCATCGAGCAGGTGATGGTCGGCCTCGGTACGCCCGCAGAACAGCGCGAGCTGCCGCCTGCCGACTTCGAAGCACCGGGAGTCGAGCAGCTCATACAGTTCATGAGCAACTACTGGTCGTCGCTGACCGATAGCGGGTGGGCAACCACGCCGCCGGTACGCTAACTAGATTGAGCAAGTCGCGTAGTCGCGCTTAGGACCAGGGTCCGCCCGACGTGGACGTTGTCGACGTGTTGGATTACCCGTCCTTGTCGCATCGCGCGGCGCGACCGCAGATTCACTCTTTGAAGGAGTTCACATGACCAGCCAGACCACTACAATCGACCTTCACCACGACGTCCGCGGCACCGGGCCGCTGCTCGTGCTCATCCACGGCCTCAGTGAGAGCACCCGCTCGTGGGACCCGCTCATGGATGACCTCGTTGTGGATCACCGCGTGTTGCGTGTCGACCTGCGCGGGCACGGCGCTTCGCCACAGGCAAACAGCTACCTAAAGACTGACATGGCTGCCGACATCGCACCGCTAGTCGGTGACGACCTGCCGATCGTCATCGACCACTCGCTCGGAGGGATGGTGGCCACCGCGTACGCCGTCAAGTTCCCGTCGCGCGGCGTCATCAACATCGACTCCCCGCTGGACGTTACGGCGCAGCAGCAGCTTGCCAAGCGCGTCGCTCCCGCGATACGAACTGACCGCTACCGGGCCGTCGCAACCGATCTGCTCGGTACCCTACGCGGCCCCTTGTCCAGCGCGGCCTGGGAACGCGTCAACGCCGGCCGTCGTATCGAGCAGGACGTGCTCCTCGGCGTCTGGTCGCAGATGATTGAGCTCGATCCGGACGCGTACGAGAACATCGTGAAAGGGTGGGCTGCCGCGATCGACGTTCCGTATCTCGCGTTGTGCGGCGCCGACCCCGGTCCGTCGTACGCCGCCTGGCTCGCGAACTGGCTGCCGCAGGCCCAGCTTGAGGTCTGGAACGACTATGGTCACTACCCGCACCTCGTCGCCCCCGACCGGTTCACGCGGCGACTCCGGGCATTCGAAGAAGAATCCGCTGCGATTAACAGAGAGAAGGAGATATGAGAGTGGGGGAGGGTGGCCTACCCGGTCGAGGTTCTGCAGGAGGTTCCGGCCTCTTCTCCAAGCAGTCACACTAACGTAGCAGGAGGTGGAAAATCAAATGCCGAATACCACTCTAGCGGTAAGACGCACGGACAGCGAGCCTGGGGCATCAGAGGGTCAAGTCGGGGAAGGTTCGAAGTTATCATCGGGGACTTTGTTAGGTATTCGGGTACCGGGAGGGCGTTGGACCATAGCGTTTCTTTCGGTCATCGGGACTTTGGTGCTCGCGTATCTGCTGTCTCCGGGGTTGCGCTCTGACGTGAACGGTCTCGTCGCCCTGGTGGGCAATATCAGCGCGGTCGGCATACAGAATTGGATCCTCTCGTTCGGCGCGTGGGCGCCGTTCGTCTACATCTCCATCATGATGGCGCAGGTGATCGCCAGCCCCATCCCCGCCGGTCCCATAGCTCTGGCCGGGGCCCTCGTCTTCGGCGTCTGGGAGGGTCTTGCGCTTGCCCTGACCGGTTCGGTTGTTGGATCCATCCTGATCTTTACCGCGGTGCGCCTGTGGGGCGAGCCGCTGGTTGTGCGGCTCGTGGGAAGGGAATTTATCGTAAGTACGTCGGCATCCTCGACGCCAAGGGATGGTGGCTGTTCGCGATACTGCTCTTCCCCTTCATGCCCGACGACGCGGTGGTCGCCCTCGCTGGGCTCTCCGCGATCTCCTTCAGACGATTCCTGTTGATAATGGTCGTTGGGAGGATACCGGGAAGTACAATGACGGCGCTCCTGGCCGCAGATTGGGTGACAAGCTCCACGGCGACCTGGATCTCGGTTGGTATCACGGTCGCCGTGATCCTGGCGCTCGGGTTCGTCTACAAAGAACGCCTGGAGTCTTGGATGTTCCGGCGTGCGGGCTCGTAGGTCTGCGAACGTGTAGGATGTCTACTTCGGGAAGGGATTTCGATGGAACATTCCGATAAACAGGGTTGGAGAGCATACGTCGGCCTCTTGTTGCTGGTCGCGGTTCCGCTTGGGATTTACTTCGTCTATCCGATCCGGATAATCGTGATCGTCTCATTGTTGACGCTGCTCTTCGCGGTCATCCTCAGCGCACCGGTTGACTACCTCGCCCGCCGGGGAATGGGTCGCGCTTGGGGGCTTTTGACGGCGGCGGTGGGGCTTTTCCTACTATGGCACAGGCTCCCCGCTGCTTTTGGTGCAACAGGGTAAGTTCATGATCTGCAAAGCAGCCCATGAAACGAACATCAAAGTTGCCTATGAGACTGCCCAAATATCTTGTCATTGCGCTGTTGACCGTCTACTTCTATTGCCACGGCTAGCCAGCGAGCGCTGCACTGGACCAATCGTTGAGGGACAGAGGAACGGAAGGTCCTTCCGAACGGCGGTGGGTGTTCGCCGGGTACTATCTTCGGGTCCGCGCTCCATCGGCGTCGGTAGCCCGGCTCAGGTGTTCGTGGACCTGCTGGATGGCTGCCGAACCTTCTCCGACGGCCGCGGCCACCCGCTTGACCGAGCGCTGCCGCACGTCTCCTACCGCGAACACGCCGGGCATGCTGGTCTCCAGCGGCGCTGGCGTGCGCCCGTCCCGCAGGAGGTCCTGGCCGGTGACGATGAAGCCACGCTCGTCGCGTGAGATCTCTCCGGGCAGCCACTCGGTACGGGGCTCAGCGCCGATGAGTACGAACAGGGCGTCCGCCGGAACGGTCTCGGCGCGTCCCGTAAGAGAATCTTCGATCGTGAGTTGCTCCAGGTGTCCCGCACCGCCCCCGCCCGTGAGGCGGGTGTTCGTCCGCACCCGGACGTTGTCCGCGTCCTCGATTCCCCTTATCAGGTAGTCGGACATGCTGGCTTTTAGGGAGCCGCCGCGCACCAGCATCGTGACGCTCGCGGCGTAACTGGAGAGGTGCATCGCCGCCTGCCCGGCGGAGTTCGCTCCGCCTACCACGTAGACGTCTCGTCCCCGCAGGGCCGGGGCCTCGGTAGTCGCCGCCCCGTAGAACACGCCAGCCCCGTTCAGAGCCTCTAGCTCCGGCACGCCCAGGCGGCGGTAGGAAGCGCCGGTGGCGACGATCACCGCTCGCCCGGAAGCCATGGTGCCGTCCGAGAAGGCTACCTCTACCATTTCTCCGACGTGGCGCAGTCCCGCAGCCTGTCGTGTCAGGCGGAACTCAGCGCCGAACAGGAAGGCTTGCTGGTAGGCCTGGCCGGCGAGTTCCCGACCGCTGATCCCGCGCGCGAAGCCGAGGTAGTTGCGGATCAGGGAGCTAGTACCCGCCTGCCCGCCTATGGACTCCCTCTCGACGACCAGGGTGCTAAGACCCTCCGAGGCGGCGTAGACCGCGGATGCCAGGCCCGCAGGTCCCGCCCCGACGACGATCACGTCGAATTCTTGCCGATCCGAGCGGGCGGCGCCGAGAAATGCGTCCAAAACCTCCTCGTCAGAGGGATCTACGAAGACTCGACCATCGGCCAGCACCCATACCGGCAGTCTCTCGGCGGTCTTTCCCACCCGTTCGAGTAGGTCCCGTCCCTCCTCGGAATCCGAGGCATAGAAGGCGTAGAGGATACCGTGGCGCTCTAGTAGTTCCCTGGCCTCGTGGGAGCGCGACGACCACCGCTCGCCTACGACGCGCGCCACCGCGTGTACCTCGGAGCGCCGCGGTCTGGTCCATTCGCTCAGGAAGCCCGCGATGACCTCGTGGAACCTCTCGTTGGGCGGTGGACCCGGAATGTACTCGAAGTAGTCGATCCGCCCCAGCGCCATCGCCTGCGGCAGAAGCTCCCCGGTCTCCCTATCCATCGGGGCCGCCAGGAGCAGCCGCTTGGTCATCGGAAAGATCTCCGGCACCCGCGCGAGGAACTCCACGCCGCTAGTTCCATCCATCCGCTGCTCGGCCATCACGACGGCCACCTCTCCACCCGTCGCCTTGCGCTCCCGCAACTCCCGTAGCCCTCTCTCGACCGAGAGCACGCACACGATGTGATAGTCCGCTTCGTAGCGCGTGCGAAGCTCGCGCTCGACGCGGGCGAGGTCTTCTGGAGCCTGGCAGACGGCGAGGATCAGGGGCTTGTCGATGCTTGATTCTCTCGGTGTCTCCGGCGTAACGTCACCTCCTTGATCATCCCTGCGCTTTTCACGACGGCCCGGCGAAGCCAGCATCCTGGCAATGATTGAGATTCCGGCGGCCCTGGACGCTTAACTTTCGAAGGCCTTCGAGGCTACAGATCTCTGCCCTCAAGTATTGTACGTTCTCAAGCCAAGACTCGCCGACAATATCGGGTTTTGGCGCGTTCCAGGTTGACGGGCCTCGTCTTAAAGCTCCGTCGAGCCGGATGAGGAGAGGCCGCGGGAGGACCGCTATCACAACCCAAGAACCGCCGCCGGAGATGTTGGACCACGAAAATCCACGCGGCGGAACCGGGGGCGTAGCCCAGCCGTGTTATCGTCCGGTCCCCGTTCTTCGAGAGACGGCAGGTTCGCCTTAAACTTGTAGAGTCCGGCGCGATGGTCCGTGTGCAAGTGGCACGCCCGTTGCCACGCTCCCGTCACGCCTGCGCGATACCTTTCACACACCTTCCAACAGAGCGAGGAGGCATGGAGGAAAAGTGGTACTGGGAAGAGAAGTTCTCAAAAAGTCCATATCCAATCGCGGCGTGGCGTTCACGGAGGAGGAGCGAGAGAAGCTAGGGCTATCCGGACTGCTTCCGCCCGGGGTGTTGACCCTGGACGAACAGTCGAGGCGCGCCTATTCGCAGTACAAATCTCAGCCCGATGACCTGGCGAAGAACGTCTACCTTACGGCGCTCCAGGACCGCAACGAGGTGCTCTTCTACCGGCTGCTCGGCGAGCACCTCAAGGAGATGCTACCCATCGTCTACGACCCGACGGTCGGTAAGGCCATAGAGCTGTACAGCCACGAGTACCGTGGGCCGCGAGGCGTCTACCTCTCCGTGGACCACCCGGGGCGGATAGAGGAATCCTTCGAGAACTTCGGGCTCGGTGAGGACGAGGTGGACCTCATAGTCGCCACTGACGCCGAAGAGATACTCGGCATCGGAGACTGGGGAGTAGGCGGGATGGACATAGCCGCCGGCAAGCTGGCCGTCTACACCGCCGCTGCGGGCATACATCCGGGCAGGGTTATCCCGGTCGTCCTCGATGCGGGTACGAACAACGAAAGCCTGCTGAACGACCCGCTCTACGTCGGCAACCGGCATTCCAGGGTGCGCGGAGAGAAGTACGACGACTTCGTGGCCGAATACGTCAGGGTGGCGACCAGGCTCTTCCCAAAGGCGATGCTCCACTGGGAGGACTTCGGGATAACCAACGCCCGCAGGATCCTAGAGAAGTATCGCAGCGAGACCCGCACCTTCAACGACGACATACAGGGGACCGGTGCGATCACGCTCTCCGCACTCATCTCCGCCGTCAAGGTGACGGGCACGCCACTCGCCGAGAACCGCATACTCATCTTCGGTGCCGGGACCGCCGGGACCGGAAACGCGGATCAGATCCGGGCGGCCATGCAGGTCGAGGGCGTCTCCGAGAAAGATGCCTACCGGAAGTTCTGGTGCGTGGACGTCCAAGGCCTCCTAACCGACGACATGGACGACCTGCGCGACTTCCAGAAACCCTATGCACGCCCGGCCGACGAAGTGCAGGGCTGGAATAAGGATGGTGGCGGAATAGGTCTGCTGGAGACCATCAAGCAGGTAAACCCGACCATCCTGATCGGCACGTCCACCTCCTACGGCGCATTCACTGAGGAGATCATTCGGGAGATGGCGAAGCACGTCGAACGACCGATCATCTTCCCCCTCTCCAACCCCACCGAAAAGACGGAAGCCGTACCGGGCGATCTCATCAAATGGACTGACGGCAAGACGCTCATCGCAACGGGGCTTCCCTATGAGCCGGTAGAGTACAAAGGCACGAGCTACGAGATAGGCCAAGCAAACAACGCGCTTCTGTACCCCGGCCTGGGTCTCGGCGTCATAACGAGCCGGGCAAACCGCGTAACGGACAAGATGATAACCACGGCGGCGGAAGCGGTCGCCGGCATGGTGGACAGCACGAAGCCCGGAGCCTCCCTTCTGCCGGACGTGGAGAACCTGAGGGTCTCCTCCGCGACCATCGCCGTCGCCGTAGTGAAGTCCGCCGTAGAGGAAGGAGTCGCTGGGGACGACCTCACCGACCCCGTCCAGCAGGTGCAGGACAATATGTGGGAACCGGTGTACGAGCCTGTAGACGCAGGAGGTAAGTAGACTTTGGCTTCGATGAACGCAAAAAGTGCCAACGCAGCGGAAGTCCAGGCGGCACACAGCACCATGGACCCCGGCTCCTACGTGATGACGGATATAGAGTTGCCATCCGGGAAGCACGACGACGGCGACCTCATAGAGGACGGTAGTTTCCGGGTCGAGAGCGACTCGATGGGCCAGGTGAAGGTGCCGGACGAGAGACTGTGGGGTTCCCAGACCCAGCGCTCGCTGGAGCACTTCTCCATCGGCTCGGACCGTATGCCGGTCGCCGTCTACCACGCCTACGGCTACGTGAAGAAGGCCGCCGCCATCGTCAACCGGGACTCAGGAAACCTTCCCGAAGAGAAAGCCGACCTGATCGTAGAGGCCACCGACGAGGTCATCTCCGGGAAACTCGACGACGAATTTCCTCTATTCGTGTGGCAGACCGGCAGCGGCACCCAGTCGAACATGAACCTCAACGAGGTCATCTCCAACCGGGCCATCCAGCTCTCGGGCGGAAAGCTCGGCACCAAGACGCCCGTCCACCCCAACGACGACGTGAACATGTCCCAGTCGTCAAACGACACCTTCCCGTCAGCGATGCACATAGCGACCGTGCTGGAGTTCTCCGAGCACCTGATCCCGAAGGTAAAAGAACTGAAGGTCGCCATAGAGAAAAAGGCCGCCGAGTGGGTGGACGTCGTCAAGATAGGCCGCACTCATCTCCAGGACGCTACGCCGATCACCGTCGGCCAGGAGTGGTCCAGCTTCGCCGCCCAACTCGATGACGACCTCCAGCGGGTAGAGGCTTCGATGGAAGGTCTCTACCCGCTCGCCGCCGGGGGTACGGCCGTCGGCACCGGCATCAACACGCTGCCCGGCTTCGGGGAGAAGGTCGCCGCTGAGATAGCCGACCTCACCGGGCACCCGTTCGTCACAGCACCGAACAAGTTCGCCGCCCAAGGGTCGCTGGACGCGATGGTCGCCGCTAGCGCCGCGCTCCGGGCGCTCGCCGTCTCGCTCATGAAGATCGCCAACGACATCCGGTGGCTCGGGTCCGGGCCGAGAGCCGGGCTGCACGAGTTGATCCTTCCGGCCAACGAGCCGGGGTCTTCGATCATGCCGGGCAAGGTCAACCCGACCCAGGAAGAGGCTATGGTCATGGTCTGCATAGAGGTCATAGGCGAGGATAACGCCGTGGCCTTCGCCGGCTCTCAGGGCAACTTCGAGCTGAACGCGATGCGTCCGATCATCACAAACAACGTCCTGCACTGTGCGACGATCTTGGCCGACGCCTCCGAGAAGCTGCGCGTCTACAGCATAGAAGGGATCGAGCTGGATGAAGCGAAGATCGAGGACTACGTGGGCAACTCGCTCATGCTCGTCACGGCCCTCAGCCCGGTCATAGGCTACGACAAAGCCTCCGCCATCGCCCACAAGGCCCAGGACGAGGGCACGACCCTGAAAGAGGCGGCGACCTCAAGCGGGGTAAGCGAGGAAGAGTTCGATAAGGTGGTCGTGCCTAAGGACATGGTCGGAGACCCGCGGCGCGACCTCGGGCTCGGCTCGTCGAACGATGACACAGACTGAGGAAACCGGTCCTGCTGAAACCTCCTACGAAAGGGCTCAGCATGTACGATAACCCCCTGCACGGCTTAGGAGTAGTCGCCTTCGAAGGGCCCAACGCCTGAGTTACCGGGAGAGCGGCCTATACTCCCGCGTCCCGCGCGGACGTCTGGCGCGTCCACCGATGATGGGACGCGGAACGATAACAGTCGACCGGAGTCCCGGTGCGCTGAACAGGTTGTTCTCCGTAACCGCGACGAGTATCTTGGAGCCTTAGGCAAACGTTGCAAAAATGACCGAGGAGGATGTCTTGTTCGGTAAGAAACCTACCCTTGCGGACCAGTTGGTCGAGGTGCTCGTTCAGGCCGGTGTCACCCGCATATTCGGCCTCGTCGGCGACAGCCTCAACCCGGTCTCGGACGCCGTGCGGCGTAGCGGCGGCGCGGCGAACGGTGGTATCGATTGGGTTCACGTACACAACGAAGAGGCTGCGGCGTTCGCGGCGTCGGCGCACGCTCAGATGACTGGCGAGCTGGCCGTGTGCGCGGGGAGCTGCGGTCCGGGAAACACCCACCTCATCCAGGGCGTGTTCGACGCCCACCGCTCCGGCGCGCCGGTCTTGGTCCTGGCCTCGCACATCTCCGCGTCGGAGATCGGGACGGGATTCTTCCAGGAGACCCACCCCGAGCAGTTGTTCGAACAGGCCAGCCACTGGTGCGAGATGCTCTCCCAGCCGGCCCAGATGCCGCGCCTGGCGCGTATCGCCATCGCCCACGCGATCGGGCTGCGCGGCGCGGCCGTCCTCGTGCTTCCGGGCGACATACTCGGCGAGGACGCGACGAACGATACCGGCCACTCAGCTCCGGCAGTGCCGCGCCCCCCTTCCTTGCCCACGCCCGAGGCCGTGGACGACCTGGCCGGACGGCTCAACCGGGCGGAGAAGGTCGCCATCTTCGCCGGCATCGGTTGCGCCGGGGCGCGCGAGGAGGTACTAGAGTTGGCCGACGTGCTGAAGGCGCCGGTGGGACACTCGATCCGCGGCAAGGAGATCCTACAGTACGATAACCCGTTCGACGTCGGGATGTCGGGGCTGCTCGGCTACGGCGCCGCCTACGAAGCCTGCCACGAGGCCGACGTGCTGCTGCTCCTCGGCACCGACTTCCCCTACACGGCGTTTCTGCCGCAGAAGAACACCATCCAGGTAGACATCGACCCTTCCCGGCTCGGCCGCCGCACGCCGCTGGAGTTGGGCGTTGCCGGCGACGTCGGCGAGACGATCCGAGCGTTGCTCCCCAAGCTCGACCGGAAGACGGATCGGGGCTTCCTCGACGACATGCTGCGCAAGACCGCCTCCAACCTCGAACATGCCATCGAAGCCTATACCCACGACGTCGACAAACTTATCCCCATACACCCCGAATACGTCGCCAGGGTCCTGGACGAAGAGGCTGACGGCGACGCCGTCTTTACCGCCGACACCGGCATGAACTGCACCTGGACCGCCCGCTACATCACGCCCAACGGCCGCCGGCGCCTGCTCGGGTCCTGGGTACACGGCACCATGGCGAATGCACTCCCGCAAGCCATCGGTGCCCAGTTCGCATCCCCGGACCGGCAAGTGATCTCGATGTCCGGCGACGGCGGCCTGGCGATGCTGCTCGGCGAACTGCTGACGGTCAAGACGCACGACCTTCCCTTGAAGGTGGTGGTCTTCAACAACTCCAGCCTCGGCATGGTGCGCCTGGAGATGATGGTGGCTGGCGACCCGCCGTTCGAGACCGACCACGACGACGTGGACTTCGCGGCCATCGCACGGGCCATGGGCTTCCACGCCGTGCGCGTAGAGGAGCCCGGCGACGTGCGCGAGGGCATGCGGTCGGTCCTGAGCCACGATGGGCCGGCGCTGCTCGATGTCGTCACCGACCCGAACGCCCTTGAGATCCCACCTCACATCACCAGAGACGAAGTCGAGGGGTTCGCCCTCTCGACTGGCAAGATGGTAATGAGCGGCGGGATCGGTAACATGATCTATCTGGCGAGATCCAACCTCCGCAACATCCCGCGACTGTAGCCACCCGCCGCTCTCACCAACAAGACTAACCTTTTGTGTCCAGTTTTCGGATGCCAACAGGGCAACGCTGCCGATGGCGCGGCTTGCTCCGGACTGTCGAAAGCAAGGTTTTGGGGCCGGATCGCCGCCTTCCCTCATGATGAAAAGACGCAAACCTGGAACCCATTTTTGCTTTTTTGTCCTCTCGACCTTGACGTACCGAAGAGTCACGTGTATATTGGTTGTATGAACAGTCAAGAACGACAGACAACGACTTATGAGACGAAAGTAGGACGCGGGAAGCCGGATGCCAACCGGAGCGCCGACCGGCGTGCGAGGATCGTTGCGGCGGCGAGGAGGCTCCTGGCCGAGGAAGGTTACGACCGGGTGACGATGAAGCAGGTCGCCCGGGAGGCCGGTGTCGCCCAGGGGCTCATCCACTACTACTTTTCCGGCAAAGATGATCTGCTTTTGGCGGTGCTCCGCGAGACCCTTGAGGGGTACGTCCGGGAGCAAAGGGCGATGATGAGGAGTCTGATCGAATCAACGCCGGAGGGCGACGTGGAGAGTGTCGTGGAGGGCGATGGTTTGGTGGAGGCGGCGCTCGCGGCCACCAAAGGACTGGTCTCAAGGACGCCCGAGTGGTACAAGCTGCGCTACGAGCTGTTCGCCATGGGCCTGCGAGATCCCCAATTCCTCCCCGGTGTGGCATCGTTCCTGGAGTACGGCCGTCGGGGCATAGAGGAGTCGCTAGAGGGGATTGCCGACACAGCCGATGAGAGGCCGTCCGAATCCGAAAAGGATGCCCTGGCCGCAGTGATCCTGTCCTGCTTCGACGGGCTGGCCCTGCAGAAGCTGGCCGATCCGGAGGGCTTCGACCTTGATGCGGCGTACAAGGTACTGGCGAAGATGACCGGTAGGGTGATCGGGACGGGACAATGATGAGGCAGCTTATTTTTATTCCTATTTGGTTGTTTAAACAGTTAAAAAACGAAGAAATTCATGACCATGGAAAGGTACGAGGTTCGAGAAAGGCGCCACGGGCAGGAGCCTACTTCTACCTACCCGCGATTGCTTGTTGGAGCAACGAGGAAGGGGCCTTTATGACGTAGACAGCGCCGATACGAGAACCACACTTCACCAACGTTCAAAGGAAAAGGATAACGCATGCAGGATACAATGAGCACCACATCGCCGGGCCCGTTCACCCTCAACCGCGACACCGGACAGGCCTACTGGTTTTTCGACACCCTGTGGGTCATCCTCGCTGACTCCCACCAGACCGGTGGCGCCTTCTGCGTCATCGAGCAGTGGATGCGCGAGGGCAGCGGTCCGCCCCCTGGTGTGCATCCCTGCGACGAGTGGTTCTACGTCTTTGAGGGCACGCTGGATATGCGCGTCGGCGGCAATGCCCTACGGGCGCAGGCCGGCGACTCGGTCTGGGTGCCGCGCGGTACCGATCACAGCTTCAAGGTCATCGACGGCGACGCCCACGCGCTCAACGGGTATACGCCGGGCGGCATCGAGCAGGTCATGGTCGGGCTCGGCACGCCCGCCGAGCGGCGCGAGCTGCCGCCGGCCGACTTCCCGGAGCCCAGCGGCGAGCAGTTCGTGCTGCTCATGAGCAACTACTGGTCGTCGCTGACCGACAGCGGCTGGGCGGCCACGATGCCGGTACGCTAGCTTGATCGGACCCGAAGATCCACTACTCGAAAGTAAGGATCTCACGTGACTAGCCAGACCATCGTCGGACCTCCACCACGACGTTCGCTGGACCGGGCCGCTGCTCGTCGTGCACGGGCTAAGCGACAGCGTTCACTCGTGGGGACCCGCTCGTGGACGACCTGTGCGGCCATGGGGCCTCGCCCTACCTCTTTCGGAAGGTGGCCGTGCCCAGGATCTGCGTGGATTGAGATCCGTGACCACTAGTCTTCTACAAATTTGGTCGTTTGAACATTCAACAAACCAGGAAGGGAACCATAGACGAATAGACAAAGACCCGCTACTACAGAGGAGAGATAGGGCTATGAGGGTGTTGGTCATCGACGAGTTCAGCGGTCCCGAGATGAACCATACCATCGACGGGAGTTGCCGGAACCGGACGAGGGGCATTTTAGGATGCGGACCAGCAGCGTGAAACCGCTCAACGGAAAGATCCGGTCAGGAGCGAGCCCGATAGTCCCTAAGTTCACGAGAAGGAGAAAGAGGTGTTTGCGAAAGTGAGTACGAAAAGTCCAGGACGCTCGGAGGCTGCCACGCTCCTTGACACGCCCCTGCCACGTACGGGCCTTATCTTGCCTGGCATTAGTCCATCGACAACGGGAGGAATCATGCAGTCGGCAAAGATGGCAATCCAAGGAGGTTCCGAAATGGATTTGGTCTCGGGCTCTCGTGACGCAATCGAGGCGGAGAGCCTCACCAAGATCTACGGCCGGGACGAGAGCAGGGTCGAGGCCCTCGCGGACGTTAGCCTGGAGGTCAAGAAGGGCGAGTGGGTGGCCGTGGTCGGACCTTCTGGCTCGGGCAAGAGCACGCTGATGAACCTGCTCGGCCTCCTCGACAGTCCCACCTCCGGCTCTTACTCTTTGAACGGTAGGGAGGTGTCCGGGCTCAAGGGCGGGGAACTGGCGCGGGCGCGGCGGGACATGATCGGCTTCGTCTTCCAGTCCTACAACCTACTGTCCCGTCAGACGGCGCTCTCGAACGTGGAGTTGCCGATGGTCTACGCCGGGGTGTATGGAAAAGAGCGCAAAGAGCGGGCACTTGAGGCTCTTGAGAGGGTGGAGTTGTCCGACAGGGCGGACCACAAGCCGCCGGAGCTCTCCGGCGGGCAGAAGCAAAGGGTAGCAATAGCCAGGGCCTTGGTGAACCGCCCGGCCATCTTGCTGGCTGATGAGCCCACGGGTAACCTGGACACGAAGTCCGGCGAAGGCATCATGGGACTCTTTGAAGGACTCCATGCCGATGGTACCACTCTCATCATGGTCACCCACGACATGGAGGTGGCCGCCCACGCGGAGAGGACCATCGAGGTCCGCGACGGCCACGTGGTCGCCGACGAACGTACACGCGAGAAGATAGGAGACCAGTCATGAGAAAGGCGCTGCAAATAGCGAGCATGAGCCTCTCGGCTTTGTTCGGCAACTGGGCGCGTTCCCTCCTCACTACGCTGGGCATCGTCATCGGGGTGGCGGCGGTCATCTTGATCACCTCTTTGGGCAGCGGCGTCCAGGGGCAGATAACCGGGCAGTTGAATGCTCTAGGTCCGAACCTCATCACCGTGGGACCCGGCTCCGGAGGCGTCAGCGCGGGTGGTGGCCCGGGTGCTGACGGTGATGGCGGACCTGGCGGGGGAGCGGCGGCGATTAGCACCCTCACCACCAAAGACGCAACGGCGGTCGGCAAGCTCCCGTCGGTGAGCGCCGCCTCCCCCAACGTCTCCGTGACCCTGCCCATAAAGGGCGCAGGCTACTCGTTCTCTGGCGTTGCACCCTCCTACCAGAAGGTCAACTCCACGAAGCTCCAAGCCGGACACTTCGTAAAAGGCGACAAGGAGCTGGTCCTCACCAAAGCGGCGGCGAAGGACCTGCTTAACTCAGGGCCCAAAGCCGCCATCGGCAAGAACGTCTCCATCGCGGGCAAGGACTACGAGGTGGTCGGTATCTCAAAGGAGACGACCGGCGGCGGCTTCGCAGCACAGCCCGCCTCCTCCTACATGATCGTCGACGACGCCCTGGCGCTCTCCGGGACAAAGAACGTCAGCCAGATAACGGCCCTTGCAAGCAACCCTGACAAAGTCTCCGCCACGGCCAAGGACATCTCGGCCGAGCTGAAGGCCCGCCACGGGGGCGCTGAGGACTTCTCGGTGAGCACCCAGGAGCAACTCCTTTCGAGCTTCACCCAGATCACCAACATCCTCACCTACGCTCTCGCTGGCATCGCAGGTATCTCCTTGCTCGTCGGCGGTATAGGCGTCATGAACATCATGCTCGTCTCAGTGAGCGAGAGGACCCGTGAGATCGGAGTTCGCAAGGCTCTGGGAGCCAGCAACTCCAACATACTCTCCCAGTTCCTCATCGAGGCGGTCCTGCTCTCGATCTTTGGCGGTCTGGTCGGCATAGGAGTGGGTGTTGGAGTCTCGGCGCTGCTGCCGACCATATCCGCGAACCTGCCCACGACCGTGACGTGGACGGCCGTTGGTCTGGCCTCGGGGGTCTCGGTGCTGATCGGGGTCATCTTCGGGGTGCTGCCAGCCTACCGCTCGGCGCGCCTCGAACCCGTCGAGGCCCTCCGAAGGGAATAAGAGATTAATCCAGACAAGCGTCAGGCAGTAAGTCGGTGGCGGGGACTGGCTCGCCGTCACCGACTGGCCTTTGGGGCAGGTAAGCCAGCGTAACTGGCACCGTCGAGACCGGTAGTTCCCTACTAAGAGGAGGAGGTGAAGACCAAATGCCGAACAAGATCCTCATTCCGCAACCCACTAACTGCGCACTCCGAGTTGAAGGAAGACACGCCGGGAAAGAGCCAGCAACTCCGTCGAGTATTCGGGTATCGGGAGGAGCATGGACCGTGTGGTTCCTCTCATCCGTTGGAACTCTGGTGCTCGTGTATCTTCTCTCGTCCGGACTACGCTCGGACGTGAACGCTCTCGTAAACCTTTTAGGCAACGTAGACGCGTCTGGCATTCAGGATTGGATTCTCTCGTTTGGCGCATGGGCATCGGTCGTCTACCTTTCCATCATGGTGACACAGGTGCTAGCCAGCCCCATCCCCGCCGGTCCCATTGTCCTGGCAGGTGCCCTTATCTTCGGCGTCTGGGAGGGCCTCGCCCTGAGCATGGTCGGCTCCGTGGTCGGCTCGGTGCTGGTCTTCGTCGCCGCGAGGTTGTGGGGCGGGCCGCTGGTCACACGACTCGTGGGCGAGAAGGTCTATCGCAAGTATGTTGGCATCCTCGATGACAAAGGATGGTGGCTCTTCGCAATCCTACTCCTCCCTTTCATGCCCGATGATGCGGTATGCGCCCTTGCGGGACTGTCTGCTATCTCCTTCCGGCGCTTCCTCGTTGTGATGGTGGTAGGGAGGGTGCCGGGGAGCACGATGACGGTCCTCTTGGCCTCGGATTGGGTTACCGGTTCGACGGTGACCTGGATCTCGGCTGGCCTCGTCGTCGCCGTGGTCCTGGCGCTCGGGTTCGTCTACAGGGAGCGTTTGGAGTCCTGGACGATCAAAAGTCTACGACACTGAAAGCAGTCAGTCCGAGCAGATGACTATGAGAGTTCAAGTAAAGATTCCAACACATAGGGAGGGCTATCGTGACGTAGATCAGCATCGAGTAGCTCGGGCACATAGAACCGGATCGAAGATCCCAACACAGTAAGGAGAGAATCATGGCACCAATTACCACGATTGTTCACTTTCAGATTCCGGCCGAGAACATAGATCAGTTCCTTTCTTATTGGCGGCAGAATCAAGAGAGCATGGAAAAGCAGCCCGGTCTCATTGGTGGGACGTTCTATCGCGGCATAGATCCCGAAGGGCCCTATCAGTTCGTCAACGTCGCTCGTTGGGAGAGCGCAGAAGCACTTGAAGCCTCGTTGGCGGCCGCTGGAGAAGACATGGCGCGAGAAGGTGTTGATAGAAACCAGAGTTTCAAGGACTTGGGCGTTAAGGTTATACAGTCCAACTTTACCGAGGAACTCCAATACGGTCCGGTCGGCTGACGCAAGCAGGCGCGGGGCCGGACGGACGGCTCATTCCCCTTATGCACCGAATCGACCAGAAAGGATAACCATGACTGCAAAACCTCTCTTTGCGCGGGCCGCCCGTCGCCTTGTCTCGGCCGCCCGCAGCCTCGCCCCGGAGCCGGACGGCTTTCCTGTCGGCAAGGTTTTGATCTCCGTGTCCGCCGTCGCCGCCCCGCTCGGCGCCTTCGCCGCCGACTGGAACCGGACCCACATCTACAATCCCAATTGGCCCCCGCATGCAAAGTTTCACAATGCCCAGACCATGGTCTCCGGTGTCCAGACCGCAGCGCTGAGCCTGTTGCAGCTGTGGGGCCCGAGCCCGGACGAGCGGTACTCCCTGCGCTTCGGAACGCTGCTCGCGGCGCTGTACTGGATGTCGCAAGACGCCGCGTCCTTCTTCCCCGGCACGGCGCTGGTCGACCCGGAGTTCGAGGACGAGTTGCCCACGGTCGCTGGGATCAAGCTAAACCAACTGATACCACAGGTGTTGGTGATGTACCCGTTGATCGTCGCGGGCTACGCGCTCGAGTCTCGACGGCTACGCCGGGCCGGCCGATGACCCCGCCCCGCCGGTGCGATCTGGTCCCCGGACAATCCGAGAGGCCGGAACCCATGACAACCAGTACAGCCGACAACCAACCATCAAGGAGAGGATAGACCATGATGACCGACACAACCCAGTACCTACTCCAACCCTATCCTGATCTACCCCTGACCATGCGCGACGCCGGACAGGGTCCACCCGTTTTGATGCTGCACGGCGGGGCCGGACCCCTCATCCTGCTCGACGCCACGGAGCCGATCATTTCTGGGCATGAACGCAGCGTCCCCGATCCTACCGGAGACGTCTCGGCCCCACCCGGGTCAACCGAGGATGAGATCGCCCGCCTAGTCGCCTACGCCGGGCCGAACATGCAGAATCCCGAGCTGTTCAACCTTCTGTCGGGGGCACGCATGCCGGTGCTGAGGCTGTGGGGTGAGCAAGATCCCATCGTCCCACCATCCTATGGGCGTGCCTTCACCGAGACCTTTATTCACTCCAACCTCCAGGTCATTCCCGGAACCAGACATCTGCCGACCAACGATGTCCCCGATCCCATCTTCACTGCGGTCGACAGCTTCCCGCATCCGTGAGGCCATGAAGCGGCGGTGGAGCTGAGGGTTAGACAAGTAGAGTTTCAAAGAGTCAGAAAAGGAGAGATTATGCGCGCAGTGGTGTACGACACGTACGGTGGTCCGGAAGTGCTCAAGGTGAACGACGTCCCCGAACCCCACGCCGATTCGGGACAGGTACGAATCAAGGTGCGGGCCGCCAGCATCAACCCCATGGACTGCAAGCTGAGAGCAGGACAGCTCGCCGACGGACAACCGGCTGAAGGGCTTACGGTGGCCGGTCTCGACGGGGCCGGGGTGATCGACGAGGTCGGCGACGGGGTCACCGGGGTTGCGGTAGGTGATGAAGTAGTCGGCGTCGGACAGGGCGTTCAGGCCGAGTACGCGGTGCTCACCGCGTGGGCCGCCAAGCCCGAGGATATGAGTTGGACCGAGTCCGGCGCTCTGGGTGTCATCGGGGAGACGGCCGCCCGCGGGTTGACCCTGCTCGGGATCGGCAAAGGTGACACGATCTTTATAGACGGTGCCTCAGGCAGCGTCGGCAAGGTCGCCGTCCAGCTCGCTGTCGCCCGGGGAGCCGGGGTCATCGGGTCGGCCTCGGCGGGCAAGCAGGAGCAGGTCGCCGCCCTGGGAGCGGAGCCGGTCGTCTACGGTGATGGACTCGGTAGCCGCGTGCGCGCCCTGGCCGAGAAGGTGGACGGCGTTTTCGACACCACCGGTAAGACTCCCGTAGACGAACTCATCGCCCTGGTTGACGCGCCGCACGACGTGGTGACCATCGTTAACTTCGGCGCGACCGACACCGGCATCCGGGCCTCGGTCAGCACCTCGGACCCCGACCCCTTAGCCTCCCTGGCCGAGGTTGTCGGCTTGTGCCGCGAGGGCAAGCTGAGAGTAGAGGTCGACGATACGTTTCCGTTTGAAGGTGCGGACAAGGGGCACCGGGCGACCGAGGCCGGGACTACCAAGATCGTACTCGTTCCCTGATCTGAAGTAGCCAGACCGGTCCGCCAGTGAATCACTTTCAAGAGGCGCAGGTCTTGTTCGAAAACAACCAGGAGGGATGCAATACCGATGTCGAGCAAAGCGGCCCCTGACTCTTCGTTTGTCGAAAGAGAATTACAGAATGAACGTGGAGAGTGCCCTGAGCTCTCAGATACACACGTATGTTCACGCTCTTGTTGGAAACATACTGTTGTCTTGAGGGCGGCAAGTGACCGTGAGCGCGTAATAGCTCGTTTAAAAGAGGAAGCACATGTTGGCGCGAGTGGTTGAAGATTTCTTGGACCAACATCTTGCATCGCTTTCGGTAGCTCTTGATCTGCCATTTTCGAAGGTGGTATTTGGCGGTCGGGAAATCTTGGGGAGGTGGATCGCATGAGGAAAAGAGTGCTCCTGGCCGGTCTCTTTCACCAGACAAACACATTCGTCGCGGGTCGCACGAGCCTGGAGGATTTTGAGGTTTTTCGCGGCGGAGAGATGGTGCAGGCAGTAGATACTGCTTCGCCGCTTGCGGATGTCGTGGAGGCTGCGGAGGAAAACGGCTGGGAAGCGCTACCCGCCCTGGATATGCGGGCCGCTTCGGGCGCCACGGTTGCTGACTCCGTGGTAGATCTCTTCTGGGCCGAGTTCCGGGCGGTAGTCGACAAGGAGAAAGGTGACATAGATGGCATCTTCCTGATGCTGCACGGTGCGATGGTGAGCGAGTCGCTGCCCGATGTGGAGGGCGAGATCCTACGGCGCATTCGCGGACAGGAGAACCTTTCGAACGCGCCGATTTGCGGGGTCATGGATACGCACGCCAACTTCACGGAAGCGATGGCGCGCCAGTCCGACGGCCTCATAGCCCACCGGGACAATCCCCCAAGGGATACGAAAGATGCGGCGATCCTGGCCTCCACCATACTAGACAGGCTGATGCAGACAGAAAACCGACCGGCGACCGTATGGGAACATCCGCCCATCATGTGGCCGCTCTCCGGCACAGCGACCGACCAGGAACCCATGCTCGTTCTCGAAGAGCGTGCCCGGGAGATCGAGACGGAGCTACCAGACGTGCTAGCCCTCAACGTACTCGCCGGCTTCCCGTACGCTGATGTACCCGAGACGGGGGTGAGCGTCTCAGCCGTGACGACGGGCGACCTGGAGCTGGCTCACGGTGTTTTAAGGGAATTGAACGTGAAGGCTTCCTCTCTACGCGAGGCTGGCATTCCTTCCTTAATGCCTCTGGAGGAAGCAATGACGCGACTAGAGTATGAGAGTGAAGGTCCCATACTCCTTGTTGAGCCCTCCGACAATGTGGGAGCTGGAGCCGCGGGAGACGCGACACACGTCCTACGGGCGCTTGTGGAACAGAGCATCCCGGACGCTGGGGTCGTGATCAATGACCCGCAGGCCGTGGCTACACTGGGAGATGCAAACTCCGGCGATATCCGAATTTTGGAGATCGGAGGCAAGAGCGGGGATGTAGGATCGGAGCCGCTGTTGCTGGAGGTCGAGGTAATGTCCAGTAGCGACGGACGATTTGTTCCCGAAAACCCCTCCAACTTCCTTAAGGACGGATACGTGGATATGGGAGCCTGCGTCGTGGTGCGCCATGAGGGTGTCACCATACTGCTGACCAGCCATCGCACCTTGCCGTTCGACCTCGGCCAGTGGCGTAGCCAGGGCGTGGAGCCCGAGGATCTGTCTGTAATCGGAGTGAAGGCGGCCACCGAACACGTGCCCGCATACAGCTCTATAGCTGCGGCCAGTTACACCCTAGACCTTCCGGGACCCTGTGCCGAGAACCTCAAGTGGCTACCTTTCGAGAACGTGTCCCGTCCGATCTACCCGCTGGATGACATGTAAGCTGACGAGAACCTTTGACTCGTTTGCGGGATCACTACGACGAGGCTGGATATTGCATACCGTTAGACTAAACTGTATCCACCCGCCGTAGGTCGTCAAGTGCCGACACCTTTAGATGTTCGCTCGAGCTCGCCGAACATCTCCGCCAACGTTTTATCCAAAGCCTTCGCTATCCGGTCCGCTGTCTGTATGGTGACGTTACGCTCCCCGCGCTCCACCGAGCTGACGTAGGTCTGGTGAAGGCCGACCCGAAACGCAAATTCCTCCTGTGAGTACCCCTTCTCCTGGCGCAGCCTTCGCACCAGTTCCCCGAACCTCCCCGCAAGCATGTCCTCGGCCATGTAGCCGAGCGTAGTGAGTAGCCTGCGAATAGTTTATAGACTAAATATAATAAGAGCCGCAAAATAGTGATTTCTAGTTTCTCTCCACGCTGCCTTTCCGGGGACTTCTTTTGGTTGAAAGTCCCCGGAAAGCCTCGTAAGGAGCAAGCAGTGGGACATTACCCGCCGAGAAAAGGAGGAGTCATGACCAACTCCGAACCCGGCTTCGAGATAGAGGTCGCGAGCGTCGAGGAGTTCCTGAAGTTACTGAAAGAGCGCGAAGAAGAGAGGGGAGAGCAGGAAGGGAACGGCGCCACTAGGAAGGCCGTGTTCGTAGCCCAGATGATGGACCGGCGACCCTCGAACTACGGCTTCCCCCTGGTAAGGCGCTATGTGGTAGCCGCCTTCGCCTACGGGAGGGACCAGGTTTCTTATACCAGGACAACCTCGAACGCAGTGGAGTTGCCCGAGATGGTGACCAAAACCGAAGACCGGCAGCAAGAAGCCTACGATGAGATGCGGCAGGAGATAGAACGCGGATTGGAAGAGTTGAGCCTCCACGTACCCGTACACGAAGGTTTCCTGCGTCACCCAGCAGACACTGGACGAGAGAAGTAAGGAGAGCGAAATGGGATACATGACCTTCTATACACTCGTCGTTGGTGACCGGGGACAAGAGATCTCCAATGGACACCGCCAAGAGATACTCGCCTGGCTGGAGCATGACGAGAACTTCAGCAGCGAGCTCGAAGACTTCCACGAAAGCGGCATGAACGGCTACACAAAGTGGTACGAGCACGACGGGGACATGCTCCGTCTCTCGCGTACGTTCCCGGAGGTACTCTTCGTCCTCTGGGGAGAAGGTGAGGAACCCGAAGACTTGTGGAAGCGCTACTACCTCGGCGGCCAGGTGCAGGAGGCCCCGGCCCGCGTAGAGTACCCACCCTTCGATGCCGACCAACTCGTGGATCCTGAAGCCGCGACGAACCGATAGCGCACACGTCACCGGACAACGCGAAATAGCTCCCGAGTAGAGGGACACTCCGAGTTCTATCTGCGGCGCAGGCAACGTAAGCATTGTACGAGTGCTGTCCTGATCCAAAGTCCGTCTGCGGAGCCAGGATCCAACAAACATTATCGCAGCTTTGGCATAGATTCTACCGAATATTTCGGTAGAATCTATCTAGTGATGTGCCGGCGTAGCCGGAAGGAGCAGACGATGCCAGATAAGAAACGGGCCAACGGCCTTGGCAGCAAGCCCAAGCAGCGCAAAGATGGACGTTTCTACTCCAACTACACGGTCTATGTAAGGGGACCGAGGGGGAAGGTTCCCAAAGTAAAGACTGTCTATGGCAAGACGCCTACCGAGTGCGAGCGCCAGCTCATCCGGGCGCTGGCTGATCGGGATGACAGCGTCCTTCTCGATTCGCACAATCCGCAACTCGCCGACTACTTACCCTGGTGGTTGGAAAAGGTAGTGGCCGACACGGTGAAGCAGACCACCTGGGATGGCTACGCGCGGATGGCCGGCCGCCACCTCGCCCCTATGCTGGGGCACGTCAAACTCAAGGATCTCAACCAGGATCATGTTCTAGACCTCAAATCCGAGATGCTCTCTGCCGGCCTTTCGAACCGGACCGTGCGCTACGCCATGCAGACCCTCGGCAAGGCCCTTGATTATGCAATGGGAAGGCAGACGATCGCCGCGAACCCGGTCCGCGCGGTCAAACCGCCGCGAAAGGTAAAACGGCAGCTCGACGTATGGGGCCTTGAGGACGTGCTGCGGTTCTTCGAGGCGGCCCGTCAGGACAGAATGGGACCGTTGTACATACTCGCTGCTACCACGGGACTGCGCGAGGGAGAGATTCTCGGGCTCTCGTGGCGTAACATAAACTTCAACGCGCCGGGCGGACCGATCCTTCGCATTCAGCAGAACCTGGTCCGGTCCTCGAAGGGTATCGAGATAGAGCACCTGAAGACAGACGAGGGTCGCCCTGTGGAGCTGACCCGGATGGGAGTGGGTGCCTTGAAACGTCAGCAAGAGCAGCAGGACAGTGAGAGGCTCGCCGCAGGAGATCTCTGGGGCGAGCCGCGGATGAAGCAGTCTCGGCGCTACGCCCTCGGAGATCTGGTCTTCACCACCCGAAATGGAACGCATGTGGATCCCTCGAACCTCTCCTACCATCACTTCCGAAAGTTCCTACAGCGTGCCGGGCTGCCCAGGATAAGGTTCCACGATCTCCGACACACCCTGGCTACGGTAATGTTCGAGGAGCTGCAGGCGCACCCCAAGGCCGTCCAGGGCATGTTCGGCCATAAGGACATCAAGATAACCCTTGACACGTACACCCATTATCTTCCTACCATGCAAGGACCATACGTCGCCCGCCTAGACCAACTCTTCGGAGAGTGGGATGGGAGGAAGAGTGGGTCTGCACCGCTGGACCCTGATTACGTCAGCGCCGAGATACCTCTCAGAGATCTTCGCAGTCTGCTCGAAATAGCTACAATCTTTGGGAGCGAGGCTGAACACGAAGGACAAGAAGCGAGGTTACCCTACAATATACAAGAGCTGATAGAGAGGTGTAGACAACTCAACAACGAGACGGTCGAGTTAAATGGGGGAGACCCCGATTGGATGCTCCATAAAGACTAGCAGGACTCTCTTACTCCTGTACCCTGAGCAACCCCGGTGGCGGTTATGGTCAGGTTATGGTCAAATCTCTCTATCGCTGTCGGATTAAAAGATCATTGCAGAGACAAAATACCTGCAAAAATGCATAAAATACAATGGCATCGTAATTGGTTGAGGAGGCTGTTGTGAGTGACTCTGAATCCCTTAGTCCTGGTTCGAATCCAGGTCCGGCAGCTCCGTGTAGGCTCTGTTTTATGAGGCTTTCTCTCTTTGAGTCTTCGCTCGTACCACGCTGGCTTTCCTCGACCCGCGCAGGGTTATGGTCGAATCTATGATAAGTTCTGCAGTGGTGTTTGGTTGCTTGCGTTCTGCAGATCCTCGCCTCCGTCTCTTTCCGACGTAATCTGTCCTCAGGTACTTTCGACCTCCGACGACCGCAGAAGAAGAAAACACCTGAAGTAGCCTATAGAATCGCTAGGACGCCAAAGCGGCAAAGAGAGAAGATTCGTGATGGACAAAGAACTCCGGTATCAGGGGCAGTGGTGGTTGCCTGGTGCGGCAGAGGATGGGACGTTCGGCATCCTGAAATTCAATCCCGACAATGGAGCCATCCTCGATTTAATGGGCTCGCTGAAGGGCTTGGAAGGCGTCGTTGATCCCCTCGAGCCGGAGATAATCCTCGGGCTCTCGTCTGACGGGAAGCTGCTTACCTTGAAGGACTGCGCAAAGACCCTGGGAAACTTGAGATTCGGAAGCGGCTTCTCCACCTCCACTTTTGTCGCCAACACGGTTTTCGTGGGAGAGCACTTCGAGCGGCCTGAGGACGTCGGGTTCGAGACGTTGATAGTCGAGTACCTTCACTTGGACGCGTGGGCGGACGCCTCCGGTTTCGACATCAAGTTCGTCGAGGAAACGGAGGAACCGAACAATCGGTGGATAGAGATGAGGCACGAGCTCCCGGAGGCCGCCACCGCTGTTGTGGGGGACGAGTACGAGGTTGCTCTGAACTTCGGTTCCGACTTCGAAGCGTCCAAGCGACCGTTCACATGGGCCAAGATCAACCAGCCCGCTGAGTTCGCTATCAAGTTCCCGGTGAAGCAGTCCTTCGATCGCCTCAGCGACATCGTCTTACGTCTACAACATCTCTTGAGCCTCGGCACGAGGAAATCCGCCTACCCCGTAGCCATCCGAGGCTACACGGGCGTCCCGGGGGAGGCTATGCCGGTGGAGGTACACTACAGCCCGCTCGGCAGGGTGGACGACGTCGAGAGGCCGGAGCGATTCGAGATGCTCTTCTCCCGAAGGGACCTGCCCGGGGGCTTTAGGACCGCCGTCGCCAGGTGGCTGGAGAGGGCCGGCGAGCTGGATCCCGTCTACAGGCTCTTCTTGGGCACCGTGTACAACCCGTGGTCGTACCTTGAGCAGCGCTTCTTGAATCTCGTTCAGGCGCTGGAGGTCTACCATAGAAGGGCCTTGTACGTGCCCGACCTGCCGAAGGAGGAGCACGAAAGGCGCGTGAGGGAGATACTCTATGCCGTCCCCGAGGAGCACAAAGGTTGGCTCGAACGGAAGCTCCAAGTCGTCAGCGAGCCCAGCCTCAGCCAGAGGCTCCACGAGATCCATAAGAGGCACCTGAACATCGTCGAGTCCGTGGTAGGCAAGAAGAAGCAGGTTCGGGCGGAATTCATCGAAAAGGTTGTGGCGACCAGGAACTACCGCACCCATTTCGACGACAGAAAGAAGGATAAGGCCGCACGGGGAGATGATCTGTACCAGATCATGCGGAAACTGAACCGTATTCTCGAGGCGTGCCTGATGGAGGAGATCGGGTTTCCCCCCGAAAAGACGCAGGATGCGATCTCGGGCATACGGTGATGGAAGCCGACACTATCGAGACTCTACCCCCAATGACTACATAGCAGTAAACTTGGCCCATGTCCGAACCAGGTGGAACCACTACTCAATCCGGCATTTTCTTTCAGAACTCCGTCCCCGCCCTCTACCTGGGTAGGTTGTGCGATATGGGGCACCGTCCAGCTCGCGAGCGCGTGGTCGAGATCCGTCTGGAGGCACCAGAGCACGTCGACGATGTGATGGTTACGTATGCGGACAGGCATCGGGAAGGTGCCCTGGCGGTCCTAACTGGAGGCAGGATCGCTATACAACCCCAGTATCCGTTCCTCGCTGAACAGATGCTCCCTGATGTGGTCCGCCTTCAAGCCAGGGTCCTCAGTGCCAGACGAGGTATCGGTCGTTCGTACCCGCTCTAAGAGGATCTCGGGATTGTATGTCTGGTAGGTCAGAACCCCCTCCCGGTGGTCGTTGCGGATCAGGATCAGGAGCCACGTGCGCACGTTGTGGACGCAGACCGAGATGATCCCCAGGTCGGCGCACAAGCCTTCCGGGTCCCAGTTCACGAAGGAGTGCTTCAGCGATAGGTGCCGGGCGCGCCCCAACCTCGCGAGCACGTTGCGCACGTACCGGTAGTTTGTTGAAGTAGGGAGAGCGACGTGTTCCAATGGCGGCAAGAAGGAGGAGATGCCGCCATGACCAA
This sequence comes from Rubrobacteraceae bacterium, assembly GCA_965219175.1. Taxonomy (GTDB): domain Bacteria; phylum Actinomycetota; class Rubrobacteria; order Rubrobacterales; family Rubrobacteraceae; genus JBBPZK01. Next base: position 3,165,045 of record CBDCNI010000001.1, on the reverse strand, counting down.
ACGATTGCCCGTTTCTCCGGCTCCAGGACCACTCGAAGACTATTGTGTCCGTTTCGACGATCTCTTCAGAGCTCGTGCCGGGCGCGAGGGCTTTAGACGCTATCTCGAAGGGCTCCTGCTCCCGGCCGAACGCAACAAGACGCTTACCGCGCTGGCAAACACCGAGCCGGTAGCCGGAGCGCAGCGCAAGGAGGCGCAGAGCCTGCAGTGGTTCCTCTCGGAGTCTGGGTGGGACCCAAAAGAGGTCAACGAGCGGCGGCTGGAGCTCATGCTCGAAGAGAGTGCCACCGCTCCGAGCGAGAAGGGTGTGCTGGTAATAGACGAGCATGGGGACCGTAAGTGGGGCAAGCATACGGCGCATGTGGGAAGGCAATGGCTGGCCAACATCGGCAAGACCGACAGCGGGATGGTCTCGGTGAGCAGCCTGTGGGCGGATGAAAAAGTGTATTGGCCGGTGGACTTCGAGCCCTACACCCCCGCACACCACTTCGAAGGCGGCAAGAACGATCCGGATTTCCGCACAAAGCTGAAGATAGCCTCCCAGTTGGTGGAGCTCTCCGTGGAAAGGGACCTCCCTTTCAAAGCGGTGGTGGCCGACTCATTCTACGGCGAAGATAGGGGCTTCAAACAATCTTTAGACGAACTTGGCGCGGGTTACGTGCTGGCCTTGAAGCCCTCACACGCCTGGTGGCACAAGATAGGCGAGATAGGCTCGCCATGGGCGGCGGCCGTTGCAGCCGGCCAAGGGTGGGAAGGTGAGCGACACCCTGGAGAGTGGGTGAAAGTAATGCGGCATTTCAGGGATGGGCACGAGGAAGCGTGGTGGGCTCTGGAAGTAAACTTAGGTCCCTATGGTCCCGAAAGGACGTGGCCATCAGTGGTTGCGACCACCAATCCTAAAGAGCTGCCAGATAAAGCAACATGATCCCTGACTACCAACTTGCCCGCCCCCGGTTCCAAGCATGCGAGCGACAGCGAGCTAGAGGCGGCTGACCTGGCGGAGATTTTACGTTTGTACGGGTTGAGGATGTGGGTTGAGCAAAGCTACAAGCAGGTCAAGCACGTCCTTGGCTGGAGCGATTACCAGGTAAGGTGCGACCTCGCGATTCGTCGCCACTGGCAGTTGGTATGCTTCGCATTCTCCTTCTGCTGGTGGGCCTACGGCCACTTGCCGACTTCGCTAGAAGGTTCGCTAGAAGGACCATCCGAGACGAACAGCGATCTCTCCGCCGATTCGGCGGAAAGGGAAAAAAAGAAGAGCCTCAGTGTCCTGGCCACAGACCTTGAGAGCAGTAAGGGCGTGGCTGGAACCCTACATAATGCTCATGCGATACTGGCGGGCATTCTCCGGGATGCCCCCGCCAACAGAGTTGAAAGCGCTGCTTGAGTGGGTGTTTTCGGGCGAAGGGATCTATCTCTATGCCCGCTAACAACAAACTACCGTTACAGCAAAGAACAAAATCATTGGCCTATATGCGATCATGGAGAGATGAAATCTTACTCAGAAGACCTCCGCCAGAAGATAGTTCAAGCTCTCCAACAAGGCACCTCCAAATCCCAGGCCGCCCGTTTTTTCAATGTCAGCCTCTCCTCGGTCAAGCGCTACGCTGGCATCGCCCAGCGGGGAGAATCTCTCAAGCCAGGGAAAGGCTCAGGCCGACCTCCGAAGGTAAGCGAGAATGAAAGCAACTGTTATGAGGAATCAGGAGTTTAGGACATGAGAAGACCTCCAGGTAGTACGATCTCTGATCATGGCATTGAGGATGGTGAGCATCTTCCTCATACACGCCACCAGAGCCACCTTCTTGGGCTTGCCGGCTGCTACGAGTCGCTCGTAGAACTCTTTGATGGCGGGATTGAAGCGGGAAGCGATCAACGCTCCCATGTAGAGGGCTTCCCTGACCCTGGCTCTGCCGCCCCATACGATACGCTTGCCTCTGAGAGTGCCGGAATCCCGGTTGAGGGGAGCGACGCCAACGAGGGCCGAGAGTTCCCTTGGAGAAAGAGAGCCGAGCTCAGGCAGTTCGGCAAGAAGCGTCCTGCAAAGCACGGGACCCACTCCGGGAACGCTACGCAGAAGTGCCTCGTTCTCTTTGAAAGTAGGATTCTCTTCGATGGCTTCGGCGAGGTCCCGATCTACGCGAACGAGTTCCTTTTCGAGCCACCGGATGTGCGCTTGCAGACGAGAGCGAACCTTTTTAGAGACGCTGGCGCCAAGGCGGTTCTTCTCCGCGACCAACATCCCGATGATCTGTCTTCTACGGGCAACAATAGCCTGGAACTCAAGAGCTTCAGCCTCGGGAGGGGCTTTCGGTTCGGGCTGGATCGCCTCGGCGAAGCGGGCGAGGACCGAGGCGTCTATCTTATCTGTCTTCGCCAGACGCCCGATAGCCTTGGCGAAGTCCCTCACCTGGCGGGGGTTGAGCACCGCACAAGCTATCCCAGATGCGAAAAGCGCCGCCGCAACAGGCCGCTCCAAGCCACCGGTAGCTTCAAGAACCACCAGGGTGGGTTCAGCTTCGAGCAGCTTCTCGACGAGAGTCTGGATGCCGTACTCGTCGTTGGAGGCAGCGAAGGCTCCACCCGGCACGAGGGCCACATCCAGAGTAGCTTTGGATACGTCGATGCCGACGTAGACTTTCTCAGTAGTGTTCAAAGTGCATCTCCTATTCCATCGGTTGGGCTTACCAACCTCGGCTTGCCCAGCCTTGCGGGTACGGGCTCGGAGCGGAAAACCTCTCCGGCCCAGGCAACTGTTCGGGCTCCGCCGGGAGTTTGCACAGGGGCGCGACGACCCAAAGCTTTCATACGGTCTCCACAGCGAAGCCGAGCTTCGCTAGCTTCGCTATCGGGACCAAGGAGTAAACGGTCTGTCGCGCCCATACCAACCGATTGTAGTCAAAAACCAAAACACAAGGAGGCTTCTCAAGGAGGATGTGCGGGAGCGGCCAACGGCTACCATCCATGAGAGGCGTATGTTCCTGGAGAACATCACGGGCAAGGCTTTGAGTGACCCGACCGTTCGGCGGTTACTAAAGAGGATGGGCTTTTCCCAAAAAAACGGACAATGGGAGCGATGGAGCGAGATGAATGGCTGAGGGTGGCGTGGCGACTGATGGTCGCTGAAGAGACCGATTCCGAGCGGCTCGTGTTCGTTGATGAGATGGGCTCCAACATCGCCCTAGCCCCGCTATACGCCTGGGCACCTAAAGGAGAGCGGGCATTGTGCTCAACCCCTCGTAACCGGGGCAAGAACACGACACTACTCTCTAGCATTAGCCTGGAAGGGATGGGTCCCTCCCTTGTGGTCGAAGGCTCCACGAACAAGGTTCTCTTCGAGACCTATATCGAGCGAGTACTATGCCCAGACCTCAAGGATGGGCAGGTAGTGGTGATGGACAACCTTTCCTCTCACAAGGGAGAGAAGGTGAGGGAACTGATCGAGGATAGGGGCTGCGAACTCGTGTACTTGCCAGCCTACTCACCCGACTTCAACCCCATTGAAGAATCCTTCTCGAAGATTAAAGGCATTCTCAGGAAGATAGGTGCTCGGACCCGCGAGACACTCATTGAAGCACTGAGTGTGGCGATCTCGGAGGTCAGCGCCCAGGATGCCCTTGGCTTCTTCGAGCATTGTGGGTATAGAGTACCGGTTCAACCGTTATGACAAACGCTGAAGGCCTCGGGCGTGACCAATTCCTGTCTCCCGCGCTCGCTCACCCTGCTCTTGAGCAATTCCTCAAGCCCACCCTCGCGGTAGCTCGCGAACCACCTCTGACACTGACGCCAACTGTAGCCCAACGCCCGCGCTGCTTCCGTCAGGTTGCGGCACTCCCCGGACTTCAAGAGCCTGAGCATCCTCACCCGCTGGAACAGGTGAGTGTAACGATGGCGTTTTTCAAGCTCCTTTAGCTCTTGCGGAACTTCCTTGATTACCTGTGAGTAGAGTATCTTTGGCATGTCTCTATTATGCCATCTACAAAGCGAAACGGTATTAGTGAGAAACTATGTAAACGCAACAGTTCGCCGCAGCGAACCGTTGCGTTTCATTACGAACATCATACCTTGAAGACGGGGATCAATACCAGCAGACACATCTTCGAGAGGATCACCGGACAACGAAGACTTCAGTCTTCTTTATTAAAAGACGAAGGCGTGGTGCGGTGTGGGACTCACTACATCTTAGGATTTACCGCCAACGCCGTACTCCAGTCCGTCCACGAGCGCCTGCCAGGAGGCTTCGATGATGTTCTCGCCGACTCCGACCGCGCCCCAGACACGCTTGCCGTCGGTCGAGTCTATGAGGACGCGGGTCGTGGCGGCGGTGGCGCGGTGCTCGTCCAGGATTCGGACCTTGTAGTTGCTTAGGTGGATCTCCCGCAACTCCGGATAGTGCGGCCCGATAGCTTCGCGCAGAGCTCTATCCAGGGCGTTAACGGGACCGTTGCCTTCGGCCGTTGAGATCACACGCTGCCCCCGAACGGATAGCTTTATGGTCGCCTCGGTCTTCGCCTCACCATCCGCCCGCTTGTCCGTGATAATGCGGAACGTCTCCAACTCGAAGAGCGGCTGGTCTTCACCCATAGTCCGCCCGATGAGCAACGCCAGCGAAGCGTCCGCCGCCTCGTAGTGATAACCCTCGTACTCGCGCTGCTTTATGGCGGAGAGTATCTCTGTGGCGTCTCCCGTTTCGATCCCCAACTCCTCCGCCTTCGCCCGGATGGAGTTCTTCCCGGATAACTCCCCGACCGGCGTGCGGCGCACGTTGCCGATAGACTCGGGCGCCACGTGCTCGTAGGTCGCGGGGTCTTTTGAAACGCCGTCCACGTGTAGTCCGCCCTTGTGGGCGAAGGCGCTCCTCCCGACGAAAGGCCGGTGTGTATCCGGTGTCAGGTTCATTAGCTCGGAGACGTAGTTGGAGGACTCGGTGAGACGCCGCAACTGCTCGTCGCCCACGACCCCAAGGCCCATCTTTAGCTGCAGGTTGGCGATGGTTGTAACCAGGTCGCAGTTGCCGCACCGCTCCCCGACGCCGTTGACCGTTCCCTGAACGTGCGTCGCCCCGGCTTCGATCGCCGCGAGCGCGTTCGCCACACCACAGCCGGAGTCGTTGTGGGTGTGGATGCCGACCTCCACCTCCGGGAACTCCCGCACGGTGCGCGCGACTACCGCTTTCAGTTCGGTCGGCAGCGTCCCTCCGTTCGTGTCGCAGAGGACGAGGGTGGTCGCCCCTGCTTCAGCCGCCGCCCGCAGCACGGAGAGCGCGTACTCCGCGTCGTTCCTGAACCCGTCGAAGTAATGCTCGGCGTCGAAGATGACTTCTTTGCCGGCTTCCGCGAGGTAGGCGACCGTGTCCCTCACGGATTCGATGTTCTCCTCCGGCGTCGTCCGCAACACTTTCTCTACGTGCAGCCGCCAGCTCTTCGCCACGATGCAGGCCACGGGCGCCGAGAGGTGGGGGAGGAGCGTGACCGCCGGGTCGTCCTCGGCGCGTCCGTTCGGACGGCGGGCGCGGGTAAAGGCTACGAGTTTCGCGTTTTGTAGCTCTGTTGCGTCGAAGCTCTCGAAGAACTCTAGGTCTTTCGGATTCGAGGCCGGGAAGCCTGCTTCTATGTAGTGGAGGCCCAGAGAGTCCAGCTCGCGGGCTATCCGGGCTTTGTCTTCGGTGGTGAGGCTGACGCCCTCGCGCTGGGTCCCGTCCCGCAGCGTCGTGTCGAAGAGTTTTATGCTCATGATCTAGGCTACTCCTTCCCCGGCGGCCGTCCATCGACTGACGGCCAGCGTCACCTCTCCAGTCGTCTTGTCACCGCCCAGGTCCTTTGCCAAAAAGCCAGCTTCGAGCGCCACGGAGACGCCCTGTTCGATGGCCCCGGCTATGTCCGGTCTTCCCAAAGTGTGGCGGAACATCATGGCGGCCGAGAGGATGGTGGCGTAGGGGTTGGCCGCTTCTTGCCCGGCGATGTCCGGGGCGGAGCCGTGGACGGGCTCGAAGATGCCGGGCTTGCCGGGGTCTCCCAGAGACGCGCTCGGGAGCATGCCCATGGAGCCGGGGAGCATTGCGGCTTCGTCGGAGAGGATGTCGCCGAATAGGTTCTCGGTCAGGAGTACGTCGAACCTCTTTGGGTCCCGGATCAGGAACATCGCCGCCGCGTCCACCAACACGTGGTCCAACTCGACGTCCTCGTACTCCTCCGCGACCTCCGAGACGACCTTGCGCCACAACCGGCCCGTCGCCATCACGTTCGCCTTGTCTACGGATGTGAGCCGCCTCTTACGCCGCCTCGCCGCATCGAACGCGACCCGCGCCACCCGCTCTATTTCCTCCCGCGTATACACGGAGAGGTCGCTCGCACGGTCGTCCCCCTCCTCCTTATCGCCGAAGTAGGCGCCGCCGGTCAGTTCCCGAACGATCAGGATATCAACGCCAGTAACAATCTCCGGCTTTAGGGTGGAAGCCGAGAGCAGCGCCGGGAGCGCCACGACGGGACGCAGATTCGCGAACGCACCGAGCGCCTTGCGGATCTTGAGGAGCCCGGCTTCGGGACGAACCGGAGCATTATCGAAGTCCGGATGTCCCACGGCCCCGAGCAGCACGGAGTCCGAGGCTTTGGCCCTTTCGAGTGTCTCGTCGGAGACGGGCTCGCCTTCCGAGCGGATCGCCGTCGCCCCGATCTCCCGCTCCTCATAATTTATCTCTACCCCGAAGTGCTCCGCTGCCACGTCCATGACCGTCCGGGCGGCCTCTACTACCTCTGGTCCGATGCCGTCACCCGGCAGCAGCAGGATGTTAAAAGAATCGCGCATCTCTCCTCCTAAAATTCCGGCCTCGACTCCAGCCACTCGCGCCCGTCAGGCCCTAGAGAGCCGGCCAGAAGCTCAGAAGCCCGCGCCTCGTCTACTATCTTCGTCTCGTCCCACAAAGAGTGGACCAGCCGCCTGAGAAAACCTTCCCCGAATTGGCCGAGGGCGGCGGCGCCAAGCGAGAGAAGCAGGTTCTGAAAAGCCATCTGTCGACCGGCGTCCGCAGGACCTTTCATCTTGCGGATCGTGAAACCGGGCTCTCTTTCGATCTTCGCCAAGTGCTCCGCGAGCGGCTGACCGGCCCTGTGGGCGACGATCACCGCCGACGCCTGGGGCACGAACTCCCCGATCCAGATCGGTGTCTTGACGATCTCCTCGCGCAGCAAGAACGCGTGGGCCAACTCGTGCCAGAGGACCAGCGGGGCGGTCGCTTCCGTGCGAGGTGTTATATCCGTCGTGATATCTTCCGGCAGCACGAGCGCCGGCGGCTGCACAGAGCGGGTGAAGTATGGGAGCCCATACGGGTAGGCCCGCAGGCTCTCCCGCGGCGCCCAGTTCCAGTCCGACTCCGCGACCAGCAGCGCTTCTAGCTCCGGCGGCTCCACCTCCAGCACCTCCGAGAGAGCTTCGATGCCGGTATCCAGCAGTCGACGCGCCTCCTCAGCCCCCTCGCGCATCTCGGGCTGGTAGAAGACCGGGGCCGCGCCGTCGAGACGCTCGTAGCTTGGAAACTTGGCCTCGATTACGGCGTCGTTACCCATTCGGCCTCGACCCTGCCGGCCGTGTAGACGTTGACCGCCCGGACGTAGGCGCGGGCCGCCGCCTCGACCACGTCCTGGCTCAAGCCTCTCCCCGCGTACTCGTTTCCCTCGAACTCCACCGAGACCCGAACCTCTCCGAGGGCGTCCTTGCCGCCGGTGACCGCGTCTATCCGGAAGTCCGTCAGGCGACCCTTGATGTTCGTCGCCGCGTCCACGGCCCGGAAGACAGCGTCGACCGGCCCGTCTCCTTCCGCCTCTGCTTCGAAGATGCCGTGTTCGGCGTGGGAGATGGCGACCGCCGCCCGGCTCTGGCGTCCGGTGGCGGCTACCACCCGGAAGGAGTCGAGTACGAACTTGCCCTCGAAGGAACCGACCTCGTCGGCTGCTATCGCTTCGAGGTCGGCGACGGTGACGGTCTTTTTCTGGTCGGCTATCTCCTTGAAGCGGACGAACGCCCGTTTCAGTACCTCTCCCTCCACGGTGTAACCGAGTTCTTCGAGGGCTTCCTTGAGGGCGTGTCGGCCGGAGTGTTTGCCGAGGAAGATGTTGGTGCCTTCGAGCCCGATGTCTTTCTGTTGCATGATCTCGAAAGTTCTCCGGTCCTTCAGGACGCCGTCCTGGTGTATCCCGGACTCGTGCAAGAAGGCGTTTCGACCGACGACGGCCTTATTCGGCGGCACCTCGTAGCCGGTCATGTTCGAGACCAGGCGCGAGGTGTTGGCGATCTGACGGGTCTCGACCCCGACTTTGGCGTCGTAATGATCTCCGCGCGTCACGAGCGCCATCACGACCTCCTCAAGCGAGGCGTTCCCGGCCCGCTCCCCGATGCCGTTGACCGCCACCTCCACCTGACCGGCCCCGACCTGCACCCCGGCCAGTGAGTTGGCTACCGCGAGCCCCAGGTCGTCGTGGCAGTGTACCGAGAGGATCCGTTCTCCGAGCTGCGGCACCCGCTCCTGCAACTCTCTCAGGAACTCCGAGAACTCAATGGGCGTCGTGTAGCCGACGGTGTCGGCGATGTTGATGACGTCCGCACCGGCTTCGACCGCCGCCGCGACGATATCCGCCAAGTACCCGATGTCCGTCCTCGTTGCGTCCATGGGTGAGAACTCCACGTCCGGGCAGAGGCTCTTGGCGAAGCGCACGGCCTCACCGGCGCCGGCCAGGATATCCTTCTGGTTGGAGCGCATCTGGTGCTCGATGTGAAGGTCCGAGGTGCCTACGAAAGTGTGGATGCGCGGTTTCTCGGACCACTTTACGGCTTCCCAGGCGCGCTCTATATCCGCCTGGTGGATACGGGCGAGGCCGGTGATGGTTGGGCCTTTCACCTCGGCGGCTATGCGGGAGACAGACTCGAAGTCTCCCTCCGAGGTGATCGGGAAACCGGCTTCGATCACGTCCACCCGCAACCGCCCGAGCTGGCGGGCTATCTCTACCTTCTCCTCCACGGAGAGCGAGATCCCCGGCGACTGCTCGCCGTCCCGCAAGGTCGTGTCGAAGATCTGTACCTGTCGCATGCTGTTGGTCCTCCTACGATTACTGATGAGTTAGAGTCGTGGCTTCTGGTATCTGGTATCTGGTGGCGGCTGGCTTCGTCGGCCCGGTTAGAGACCGGAGCGAATAATTCGCCCGGCGGCCACCCTGGTTAGTCGTAGGATGACTAGAGAAAGCAAAGGTGACGAGGGTGAACGCAAGATCATCTTACTCTTGCTCGCCCTTGAGCGCCGAAAATAAGATGTAGCCGGTCAAGGAGCCCGCAAACAGAGACCCTACCACCTTGAAGAGATCGACCGTAGTGCCAGCTACGACTACCGGGACTACTTCAGCGTTTCCCGCGAGAATGAGGAGCGGAGCGAGTATCGCCATCAGCACTGCTGCGGTCTGAATCCTATGTTTTTTGCTTGCGTCCATGTGAATCGCAGTATCGCATTCCTAATAGCGCCTTGCAACCCGGATACGGTATCGTGCAAGACCTACTCCTCGAACCGTACCTCGTGGTGTTTTGCGTCTTCTTCTATGAAGCGGACGAGACGCTCGCTCTCTTCGGTCAGAGAGTAGCTGTCCTGTCTGGACAACCTCTCGAATGGTGCGATCCTGAGCGTGGCCTTCTCGCGGGTTCGCTCCGTCTTCCACGTCCCGCGCACGAAGCCGTCGACGAGCACGGTGGCCGGGACCATGCCGTTTTTGGAGGCGAGCACCCTGCGGTAATCGTCGGAGATCACGCGGGTGCGGTCGGCGTGGGATAGGATCAGGTTGTCGAACGCCGGCAGGAAACGCGGCGGCGCGAGCGTGTCTGGGTCGGGCCTTGGGGCCTCGGGTAGATCAAACAACTCCTCGCCGTTTTCGTCGCGGAAAGTAGCGAGGCGGGGCCGTAGCCGCCCCACTGCGCCTCGCAGCCCGGTCAGGCCTGACCAGGTCTGGGCGTCTTTGACGCTCGCCGGCCCGAACGCCCCGAGGTAGCGCATGATCATCTCCCCTAGCGAGGGTTCGGGATCCAGAGTTCGGCCGAGCCAGGTCTCGACAGTGGTGTGGGTAGTCTGCCCGCTCTTTCTCCAGACGCCACGAGGCGGCACCTGGACCAACGGTAAAAGGTGGCGTATGGCGCGGGCGAGTGAGGCGTCGTCGCGGTCGGGCCAGCGTTCCTGCAACAGCTTACCAAGCTCCCTGGCGGTACGCGGCTTTTCCTCGATCAGCGCCCGACCCATAGCGACAAGCTCCTCGATATTCATTCCCTCGATGTTTTTGCGATGGGCGCTGTTGGAGTTCAGGTTGCGTTCGACGATGTGCTGTACCAGGGGGCGAAGCATCAGGCAGTCGCGGGCGGAAACCAGGTGGACGGTGTCGCGCATCAATGCGATGCGTACCGCTTGCCGGTCAAGGATCAGACACGACAACTCGTCTGGATGGAACCTTTCCAACCGCGTCCAAAGCCCAACGTAAGGCGGCTTGGGAGCTTGAGCTTGCATACCGACGAGGTGCTCGACGGCATCGAGAACGGACAGCTTCCGGCGGCGTAGCAGCATCTGCCTGTCGAGCGTAGCCCGGTTGAGTTCCCGATGCGTCAGGACCCTATCCGTCATTCGCGCCCACTTTTCGTCAGGCTCTCAGTCAAAACTATATTTTCGTCAGGCTCTCAGTCAAAACTATAGTTTAGGGCGAGAGAATGTTTCCCGTCTGTATCCACGGAGATTTGGGCTTCTCCCCGCAAACCTTGCAGTTCGCCGGTACCGGAGTCCGGCGCCACGGACCACGAGGCCGACCGTGAATCGTGGGAGCCGGTTGCGGTGTGATGCAGGACGAAGCTGCCGGAACGACCGTGGACGCTCCCGACAACGCGTTCGAAGCCCACGTATGCTGCCGAGCCTTCCTCTGCGCCGTAGGCCATGAGCAACTCTGCGGTACTCGTACCCTCGATCTCACCGTGGAAGGTCTTGGTCACGTGGGTACGGGTCAACCTCGTCCCTTCTCGTTCGTCGTAGGGTTTCTCATCCCAGGTCTCGATCTCGAACGTACCGGTTGCGCTCTTACTCATGCTCTCAGCCAAAATCGTAGTCTAGCGTGTAGTCTGTCTGTGGTTTCTCGCCTTCGTTGGTGTATGTGCCTTCGCCTCGAATACTTCGCAATTCACCGGTTCCGGAACCTTGCACGACGAACCAGTCGGACTTCAGTTTGCCGTCCGCGAAGGTGCCGTTGTGTTGGATGACGAAGCTACCGGACTTACCAGAGATATTGCCGCTCACGTGTTCCAGGCCGACGAAGCTGGCGGACCCGTCTTCGAGATAGACCATCAGGTAGTCTTCCGTACCCTCGCCTTCCATATCTCCACTGAAAGAGACCTTGACGCTGGCGCGGGTGAATTTCGGCCCACTATCGCTCTCTGCGTAAGTGCTCTCTTCCCAACTTTTCGTCTCAACCGTGCCTGTTGCGCGCGTGCTCACGTTGCCGCCTCCTGCTTGTGGACCAACCCTAACAGAAGCGAATATATTGCAAGGATAGGTTACGCTATTGTAAAAACGCGCCACGTAATAGAGTATTCGACGATCGACTCAAATCGGGTATATCTGGGAGATAGCAATGGCGGAGTCCAGTATCGGCGAACCTCGCGGCATCTTGTACCCGAGGGCGGGCGAGAAGAACTTCCGGCTCTCGCGGCACGCGCCTTCGGAAGACCTGGGTTTCTTTATCGAACACTACTGGATCGTCGAGTGGGACCTCACGGGTAGAGAACCCTACGTCCAGGAAACTTTGCCTCATCCTTGCGTGCATCTGGTCTTCGAGAGGGGTGTGTCGGCAGTCTTCGGTGTGATGCGTGGAAAGTTCTCGCGACTTCTACGCGGCAAAGGCCGGGCGTTCGGCGTCAAGTTCAGGCCGGGAGGTTTCTATCCTTTCTTCCACGGATCTGTCTCCAGGCTGACCGACGACACCATCTGTCCCCGCGAAGTCTTCGGCGCTGAGGTTGAGGAACTGGAAGAGAAGCTACTCTCGCTGGAAGGTGCGGGTGAGATGGTCGAGGCTGCGGAGGCTTTTCTGCACGATAGGTTGCCGGAGCGGGACGAGACCGTCGAGGTTGTCGGGCGGGTTGTCGAATGTATCGTTTCGGATCGGGAGATCGTCAGGGTCGAAGACGTTGCAGACCGGATGGACCTGAACAAGAGGACTTTACAGCGGATTTTCAACAGGTACGTCGGCGTGAGTCCCAAGTGGGTGATCCGACGCTACAGGCTCCACGAGGCGGCCGACCGCCTGGCCGAAGGCGGGGCCGTGAACTGGCCCGAGATGGCGCTGGACCTCGGATATTTCGACCAGGCGCACTTTATAAAGGACTTTAAAGCCGTCGTCGGCAGAACCCCGGCGGAATACGCGAAAGATATGGCCTGTGATACCTAGCGGCGCAGACAAGCCGTGCGGACCCCGGACGAACCAGGGTCCTTTCCGCTAGCGGCGGATCCTACTCAGTTCGCGGCTTTCTCCGCAACCTCGATGTCGATGGTCCAGTCGGCGTAGTCTTCGTTGTCGCCGCGCGCGGCGTCGAAGTAGAGTGACTGGAGGCGTTCTGCTACGGGTCCCATTTCACCGGTCCCGACGGGTCTTCCGTCTACCTCGACTACAGGGGCGATCTGGAACCCCGTGCCGCTGAAGAAGACTTCGTCGGCGGCGTACAACTCCGTCCGGTCGACGTCGCGCTCTACAACGGAGATTCCAAGCTCTTTATCGGCCAGCTCCATGATGGCGTCTCGGGTTATTCCCTCCAGGATGTCGGCCGTGACCGGCGGGGTGATGATTCCGCCTTTCCTGACGAGGAAGATGTTTGCCGCGCTCGCCTCGGAGACCTGCCCGTCCTGGGTTAGGAAGATTGCGTCGTCGTAGCCACCCCGGTGCGCCTCGTCCACGGCGAGCGCCGTGTTGACGTAGGAACCGGTGCATTTGGCCCGCGCCGGAATGGCGTTGTCCGCCGTGCGCCGCCACGAGGAGACACAGGCCTTGAGGCCCGTTAGCTCCACGTAGTTGCCCATCGGGACCGTAAAGATCGAAAGTTGAGATTCTCCCAGCAAATTCACCCCGACCGACGTGGCGGACTTGTAGGCCAACGGACGTATATAAGTGTCCTGGCGCGGGGCATTCTTTTTGAGGATCTCCAGTGTGATGTCGCACAACTCGTCCACGGTATTGGGTAGGTCTATGCGTAGCATCCGGCAGGACTTCTCGAACCTCTCGTAGTGCTCGCGTAGCTTCAGGACCTGCAGCGTGCCCTTGCTCTCGTTCCAGTACGCCCGGATGCCCTCGAAGACGCCCGTGCCGTAGTTGAGGGCGTGGGTGGCGGGGGAGAGGCGGACATCGCCCATCTTGACCATCTCCCCGTCGTGGTAGCACCATTCCGCGTCCGAGGCGGCAAACGCTTTCTTACTCATGAGTTCTTACCTCCCGCTGCGCTCGTGGCTGGCTCTTCCGCGCCTTCGTTGGCGAGCGCCCGCAATTGTTCTCCGACCTTCGCTACTTGGGTTTCGGCTTCGCGGCGGCGCATCGCCAGGAAGCTCGCGGCCCCGGCCTGGTTTTCGAGCACCCACTCTCTCGCGAACTTGCCGCTCTGGATGTCGGCCAGGATGCCTCGCATCCGGTCTTTCACGCCGTCGTCTATGAGCTTCGGCCCGGCGGTGTAGTCGCCGTACTCGGCGGTGTTGGAGATGGAGTAACGCATCTCCGCGAGGCCGCCCTCGTAGATGAGGTCCACGATCAGCTTCAGTTCGTTTACACACTCGTAATAAGCAAGCTCCGGCTGATACCCGGCCTCCACCAGTGTTTCGAAACCGGCCGTCAGGAGCGCAGACAAACCTCCACAGAGTACGGCCTGCTCCCCGAAGAGGTCCGTCTCGGTCTCCTCGGCGAAGGTCGTCTCTATAATTCCGGCCTTGCCGCTTCCGATTCCGCGGGCATAGGAGAGGATCAGGTCGCGCGCCTCTCCTGAAGCGTCGTTCCCGACGGCGAACAGCGACGGCATCCCCTTGCCTTCAACGTAGAGCCTGCGGAGTACGTGTCCCGGACCTTTCGGTGCGACGAGCCCGAGGTCTACCTCCGGCGGCGCGACGATCTGGTTGAAGTGGATGTTGAAGCCGTGGGCGAAGAGCATGAGCATGCCTTCCGAAAGGTTCGGCTCGACTTCCTCCCTGAATACGGCCGGCTGTTTCTCGTCCGGGAGGAGCATCATTACCACGTCGGCCCATCGCACTGCCTCGGCGTTGCTCATGACTTCCAGGCCCTCTTGCCCCGCCTTCTCCCGGCTCTTGGAGCCCTCGTAGAGTCCGACCGCGACCTCGCAGCCGGAGTCTCTCAGGTTCAGCGCGTGGGCGTGGCCCTGGCTGCCGAAGCCGAGAACGGCTATCTTTTTCTGGGTGATCTCATTTCCAATATCTGATTCGCGAAACACGCGCGCCATCTAAACTTCCTCTCCAGGCCGGGCAACCGTGCCTAGCCTCGTGATCTCTCCATTTCCTATCTCCGAAAGCCAACTTTCGAGCACCTCCGGCGAGCCGGACGCAACCACTGTACCGCCGTCCTCGTGCGTCTCGACGCCTATCTTAGCCGCCGACTCCCGCCAGCCGTCACCCTCCGGTTTCAGCAGTGCGACCCCGAGAGTTTCGTCGGCGATCCTTAGATCCTCTATGTCCTCCAAAGCGCCGAGGAGCGTGGCGTAGCGTCGGGCCGTTTCCGGGGGGCTGTCGATCAGGACGGTTACCAGCATGGCTTTCGTGTTCCCCCCGATGGTGAGGCCGGCGACCGGTATTCGCTTGCTCTGGAGCGTCATCAGGAAGCGGTTCAGGGCGTAGATGCCGCCGGTTATGCGGACCTCGACGGCGCTCGCGGTCTCCGGGAGCGTGGCTTTCGCCGCGGCCTTAGCCTCGGGCTTCATTTTCTTCGATCATCTCGTTGACGCTCATGCCGCTCGGGATCATGGGGTACACGTTGGCCTCCGGGTCTATGTGGAAGTCCAGGATCACACAACCCGGCGTCTCTTGCGCCCAGCGCACCGCCTCCTCCACGTCGTCACCCTCCCGGACAGTCTTGCCGGCGAGGCCGTAGGCTGCGGTCAACTCTTCGTAGTTGGGGCCGGTGATCGGGGTTTGGGAGTAGCGGCGGTTGTGGAAGAACTGCTGCCACTGGCGCACCATCCCGAGGTAGCCGTTGTTCAGGACCGCGACCTTGATGTTCAGGCCGAAGTCCCGGATGGTGGCGAGTTCCTGGATGTTCATCTGGAAGCCGCCGTCGCCGGCCACGACCCACACGGGCTCGTCCGGGTAGGCGAACGCAACGCCCATCGCCGCCGGGAGCGCGAAGCCCATCGTCCCGAGCCCGCCGGAGGTTATGAGGCTGTTCTTCTTCGTGAACTCGAAGAACTGGGCCGCCCACATCTGATGCTGGCCCACGTCCGTGACGAGCCGAACGTCCTCGCCCGCTGCGTCCTTGATGGCTCCCATTATCCGGATCGGGCCGTACTTCTCACGCGCCGTCTCCTCGCGCCGTTTCTCCGGCTCCTGACTCTCCGCCAACTCCGCGCGCCACGCGCCGTGGTCACTGCGCTCGTCGGAGTTTTCGACGTGTCCGAGGATGCCGCGCAGGGCGGCTTTCGCGTCGGCGGCGATGCCGACTGTCGGCTTTATGACCTTGCCGAGTTCTGAAGGGTCTACGTCTATGTGGACCACCTTCGCGTTCGGCGCGAAGCGGTCGGCCGCGCCAGTGATCCTGTCGTCGAAGCGCATCCCGACCGCGAGTAGCGCGTCGGACTTGTCTATGGCCCGGTTGACGCTCGCCTGGCCGTGCATCCCCGGCCATCCCAGGTACAGCGGATGGTCTTCGGGGAACGCGCTGATCCCGAGCAGCGTCGTCACCACCGGGATTTCCATCCGCTCGGCGAGCAGTTGAAGCTCCATCTCCGCCCCAGAGAGGGTAACTCCATGCCCGGCCAGGATCAGGGGCCGCTTCGCCTTGCGCAAAAGCAGCGCCGCAGCCTCCAGCGCCGGACCCGTGACCGGCGGCGTCGCCTCCCGGAGCCTCCGGTAAACGTCGTGCTCGCAGGCGGCGAACTGTACGTCTTTCGGCACGTCTACGAGGACCGGGCCGGGCCTGCCGGAGCGGGCGATCTCGAACGCCCGCCGCACTGTCGGGTACAACTCGTCCGGGTCCTCGACCAGGAAGGAGTGCTTGGTGAAGGGGAGCGACATCCCCATCACGTCCGTCTCCTGAAAAGAGTCCTTACCGAGAGCGCCCCGGCCGACCTGCCCCGTTATAGCCACTAGCGGCACCGAGTCCATCCGGGCGGTCGCCAGACCGGTGACGATGTTCGTCGCCCCAGGCCCGCTCGTCGCAACCACGACCCCGACCTGCCCCGTTGCGCGGGCGTACCCGTCGGCGGCGTGTGCGGCTGCCTGTTCGTGTCGGACGAGGACGTGCTTTAGCGGGTAGTCCGGCAGCGCGTCGTAGAACGGCATGATGGCGCCACCAGGATACCCGAAGAGGTATTCGACCCCTTCATCCAGGAGCGCCTCGCACATTGCCTCGCTGCCGGTGCGCGGTTTGTATTCGATGTTGAAAGCAGTATTTTCCACGTTTTCCCATCCTTCTGGTGTTGCGAGTTTTAGAAGAGCCTGTACCGGAGAGCGGGAGAAGCCCCGTATCGCGGTTCTAGGCGGACCAGAGAGCGTCGTCCCGGCCCGCCCGACTAATTAGTCGTAGGGCTAGGGATACGACGGACGTGGGTACTCGCGGGTGGATGGGAGGAGTGAGCAGGCGTGCAACTCCGAGCATGAAGCCCGAGATCTCTATCTGTTCCGCTTCGGAAACTCCCGACAAAGTTCCTCACTCACTCGCTTACAGGTTCACGAAGGCTAAACACTGGACAACCGTTTGTCAAGCATTTTCCAGCGAAACCGTCTGCGAGAGCCGGACTTTTCGAGTTTGCGCCGCGTTTGGAGCGCTGATCCCGTACCGTCCGTCACGGAGGTCATCATCGGATAGCTCGACCGTCGGTAGTTTCGTGACGCCTGGGAGCCACCTTCCTGAAGGTCGATCGCCGACCGTTTCGAACGACTTTGAGGTGCCGGCCGAAGCCGGGGTTGTCTATCCGTTCCCGGCAGCGCCCGAACCTCTCTTGCGCGTAGGCGGCGAAGTCGTCTGCGGGGTTGCCGTTCGCGTGCTCTACGAGCGACCAGAGGGACCAGAGGAGGTCGCTCATCACCTTGTACAGCTCCAGCCGGGAGTAGAGAGCCGGGGGCGCGGCGCCGCCCCGGTAAGCCTCCATCATCGTCCGGTCCTGGGCTGGGCTCAGTCTGGTCTCCACAGAAAAGTCTCCGAGGTCCCAGAAGGGATCGTTCATGCCGGAGAACTCCCAATCCACCAGATACATGCGACTCCCGGTGTCGATGAAGTTCGCCGGCCACGGGTCGTTGTGGCAGGGCAAGAGGGGCATCGGGGCCGCCGCCAGCGCCCTGCTCACCTCACCGGCCTCGCGCTCGATCCGCATGTAGACATCCGGCAGCCTTACCCCCCGCCGATGGAGGAGTTCGAGGTAACGCTCGATCATGCCGGAGGCGTCGAAACGGTACTCGAAGTTCCGACCCAGACTATGGACCCGCCGCAACGTACGCGCCGCCCGTACTAGAGTCTCGGGATGCCGCCGGAGCCACGCCGCATCCATGGTCTCACCCTCGACGTATCCGGAAACCATCGTGCCGTCCGCCGGGTCGAAGTACAGGACCGGGGCGTTGATCCCCACCCCGGCCGCGAGCCGCGCGTTGTGCTCCTCAGTGCCCCGGTCTATGTACTCACCCGTACCCTCGCCGGGGAGCCGGAGCATGTAATCGTCGCCGCCTACAGTCACCTTGTAGCTAGTATTCGTAAGAGAACCGAGAGGTTCGAGCCTGACATCCTCCCGCAAAACGCCTTCGAAGAAAGGCAGGGTTGCTAAGGCCGAATAAACCTTGTCAAGGCTTCTGTTCTCGATCAATTTTCTCCTACCTATATGTTTGGGCCTAATTGTGTAGCCCGGTGGAACTCTTATGTTAACCGAAAATTAAATCTATACAAGCGGAGTGAGGATCCGGCTTACCGGCGAGAGGCGAAAAGGATGGTTATCTGGCCGATGTCCCGCCTCCGGGCGTCCTGATGTTCTACATAGCCTTCCAGCCAGCCTTCTTCGTCCAAATCCCGGATCTTAAAGAGAGCCTTTTCCAGCTCTTTGTCAGATACCAGGGACCAGGTCGAGTCGCCGTCGCGCCATTCCTTTTTCAGTGGTCCGTGTGGGTTTTGGTAGGAGTTTCCTTGTATCCGGGCGTCGGTCGGAGCGAAACGGCCCCTATAGTCGAGGCCGCAGTCCTGGAGAATCTGCGCGATACGGTCTGCGGGGGCGAAACGGGTGCGGAGTGCTTCGGCGGCTTGAGGAATCAAGTCGTAGTACCAGTAGCCGTGACGTAGTTGCTCCTGGGTGCAGGTGTTGACGGTGAGTGTCCCACCCGGTTTCAGGACGCGGGCGAACTCTTCGAAGACCTGGCGGTGGGCTGGGAAACCTTCCGTGGGATCGTCCGGCAGATGATGGAGGACCTGGTTGATCATGACCCCGTCGAGGGTCGCGTCGTCGAAGGGCAGGTCGTCTATCCGGGAGGAGTGGAAAGTAACCCTGCCTTCTTCTCTGGCGGCCGACAGCTTCTCCCCGGCGACCTCCAGCATGCCGGGGTTGAGGTCAACGGCCTCGACCTTTCCGACGTAACTGAGCATCGCCGCCGTGTAACTGCCCGTCCCGCAACCGGCGTCGAGGATTCTGGCCTCGTGCAGCGGCGCCGGCGCGTGGGCCATGCAGCCGATGATGATCTCCATCCCGACCGGCTCCCGAGTCCTATCGTAGTTCTTGGAGGTCTCCGTGTAATTCTCGTAGCTACTCATCCGAACCTCCTCGTTAGAACCTGCGTCACCAAGTTAAACATAAACTTTACCTACCTTTAACGCCTATTTTACCCGGATCGCCGACGCCGTCTCTATACTGGCTGCGGTCCACGGTTGTCTACGGGAGGATAACTCGAATGGAAATGGCTTTTCGGAGCGTGGGAGTCAACCACACGGGCAATATCTCAACCCACTGGGACCTCGAGCCTGCCAAAAGCGCCGGCGCGGACTTCGTGGAGATCTGGCTGGAAGACCTGGGCGTCATCCTCGGCGGTGTCCTGGATGAGACTCGCCTGGAGCCCCTGCGGGAGCTTCTACTGGATGCGGACCTGGGCTACACGGTCCACGCCCCGCTAGGGATAAACCTGATGGACCTTACCGCTTCGGAGACTCAGCGGAGCATCCTGATGTCAAGCGTCAGGTTTGCGGGCGAGATCGGCGCCGGCACGGTAGTCTGCCACGCCGGGCAGCGGCTGGCGGCGCGCGACGCTCGTTTCCGTCTGAAAGACCAGCTCGCCGCCGAACGTGAAGCTCTCAGAGAGATCGGGGACCTGGCCGAAGCTTCGGGGGTGACCGTCGCCGTCGAGAACTTCTACCCGGATCGGTCCATCCTGGGCGGCGCGGCCTACGACTACTCCGTCTGGCCCTCCGATCTAGCCGAACAGATAGATGCCGTTGACCATCCGGCCATCGGCGTTTGCCTGGACGTGGGACACGCCGCCCTCGCGGCCGGCGTTTTCGGGTTCGATCTATTCGAGGAGTGCGCCGCCGCCGCGCCGCTCGTCCGCCACGTGCATCTTCACGACAACCTGGGAAAAACCGACCCCGGCATAGACCCCGCCTCTTACGGAGACCGGATCTTCGGTACGGGAGACCTTCACCTGCCGCCTGGAGCGGGGACCATCCTGCTAGAAGAGCTATTCGAACGGCTTGACTTCCCAGCAGACCCGGCTTGCTGCGTAGAGCTCGCCCCCGCCCTCTCCTTCCGGGCGCCGGAAGCCCTGAAGTCTGCCCGTCATCTTGGAAGGCTCACGACGCGGGAGAAGATCGCCTCCTGAGACAACCGCCCACTAGATAGCTGCTCGGCGCGGTCGTTTACTCGCCGCCGTTCGCGGCTACAGGCTTCCTGCTGCTCCAGAAACGCAGGGTTCCCGGATGATTAGTACCTAAATTCGGAACGGACCGGGGATCGCTTCGAGCTTCGGCATTACCACGCGGGCTATGGTGGCGAAAGGAGAAGGTTTGCACGCCTGGGCAACGCCCACGTCGGCCCGGATGCTCAGGAGAATAAAAGCGTCTTCGAGGCTCAGGCCCCACTCTCGGGCGAGGAGGTAGGCCGCTTCGCGGCAGGCTTCACGCATGGCGTCCGGGTATTCTGTGGCGGTGCCGTGCGTGATCCAGGCGCTCTCCGTCTCGCTGATGGGCCATACGCCTTGCTTGCCTTTGAAGAGCTCGAAGCGAACCGTCACCTCGCCGGCTATTTCGATACCGGTGCCGCAGATCTCACCATCGCCCATGCTCGCGTGCATGTCCCCGACGGCGAACATCCCGCCTGGCTGGCGAACGGGAAAGTAGATCCTGGTCCCGATGCCGTGCAGGTGGTCGTCGAGGTTGCCGCCGTGACGCCCCGGCATGGCGTTGGTGATCTCCTCGCCGTCCGTCGCCACCCCGACTACCCCGACCATCGGCCGCACGGGAAACCGTATCTCATCGTTGAAGTGGACGATGCCGTCGCGCACGGGGAGCATCTTCGTGACGGGTGACTCGACCAGATCTATTAGCTGACCGTAGCCGGGGATTATCGTGGCGACGCCCTGCTCGCCGGGCCGGATGTCCAGGATCTCCACGATGAGGCTGTCGCCGGGCTCCGCCCCGCGGACAGCGACCGGACCCGTGGCAGGATTTACTTTAGAGAAGTCTATATCCGTTACCAGGTCGCTCCCGGTTCGTATCTGACCTGAGAAGCAATCCTGGGTCTCAAAGGTCACTGTCGTTCCGGGATCCACCTCCAAAACAGGGCTCATCTCCGGCCCGAAGCTGAAGACCGCCTCGTCTCTAGGAATTACGTGGTCCACACTGCCTGCGAACTGCTTCATCTAATCCTCCTCGTACGTTTTCGAGCCCGGAATCGTCGCCAATCCTCCCGGATCCCGTCGCGGAGAATCATAGCCGGAGATGGCCGGGACGCAACCTTCACGCGAGCCTATTTGGAATGGACGATTTTGGGGGTATACTTCCCCGGCGAAAATACTCTGGAGAGGGGGACGTGTGTCGGATATCAAAGAGGCAGGCGGCGGGGGAGAGGACCGCGCCACGGAGGGGACGGGCTACCGGCAGGAGCTGAACCGTGCCCTCCGTTTCAGGCATCTGCTGGTGTACGGAATGGTCTTCATGGTCCCTATAGCCCCGATGGGTATCTACGGCTTCGTTGTTGGACCGGCCTCCGGGATGGTGCCGCTGGTCTACATAGTCGGGGTCGTGGCGATGTTCTTTACGGCCCTCAGTTACCGTTGGATGAGCCAGGAGTTTCCGATGTCGGGGTCGGTGTACTCTT
This sequence comes from Rubrobacteraceae bacterium, assembly GCA_965219175.1. Classification (GTDB taxonomy): domain Bacteria; phylum Actinomycetota; class Rubrobacteria; order Rubrobacterales; family Rubrobacteraceae; genus JBBPZK01. The sequence goes on along the minus strand of CBDCNI010000001.1, from coordinate 3,143,502 downwards.
ACGTCCAGCGTGGGCTCAACCCGCACGTAGGGTTCCTGGCGGGGTGGATGATCATGGCCGACTATCTCCTGGCCCCGGCTCTCCTGTACGGCTTCACGGGCGTGTGGCTCAACGCCCTGGTGCCGCAGGTGCCGATCTGGATCTTTATCATCTTGTTTGTGGTGGTCAATACGTTCATCACCGGCAGGGGCATAACCATCGCCGCCCAGACCAACTTCGTCCTGCTCGCCATGGAGTTGATCGCGCTGGCGATCTTTGTCGGGTTCGCCATCAAGTACGTCTTCGTGGACGGGGGCGGGACCGGCGGGCTCTCGCTCGATCCCATCTACCAGCCCAAGAACGTGGACCTGGGCTTTATCGCGGCGGCCACCTCGATAGCGGTCCTGAGCTTCCTCGGTTTCGACGGCATAAGCACGCTCGCCGAAGAGACGCACCAGCCCGAGCGCACTGTCGGCAACGCAACCGTAGCCGCCCTCATTATCCTCGGCTCGATCTTCATCCTGGAGACGTACCTGGCCGCCCTCGTGCAGCCGAACATCAAGGGGCTCGACCCGGACCTGGCGTTCTTCGAGGTCGGACGCGTGGCTGGGGGAGCGTTCCTATACTACCTGCTCCTCATCGTCAACGTGATCGGTATCGGCGTCGCCAACGCGCTCGCCGCCCAACTCGCCATTTCGCGGGTGCTCTACTCCGTGAGCCGCGACGGGATGCTGCCGGCCTCCGGCTTCCTCTCGAAGGTCCACCCGAGGTACCGTACTCCCTTCAACGCCACCCTGTTCGTCGGCGTGGTCACGCTCGCCATAGCCCTGATCTTCTCGACCGAGACCATAACCAAGTTCGTCAACTTCGGCGCGCTTACGGCTTTCATGGCTCTGAACCTGAGCGTCCTCGTCTACTTCTTTTTCCGTAGGGGACGGCGCGGCCCGAAAGGACTCGTCCTGTACCTGCTCTTCCCGCTACTGGGCCTCTCTATAATTGCCTATGTGTGGACCGGCTTCGATGCCGGCACGTTTATCTTCGGCTTCTCCTGGATGGCGGTGGGTCTCATCATCGCTGCCGTCAAGACCAAAGGCTTCAGGGAGAGGCCGGCCATTATAAAGGAGTTGTAGCTACAGGACGGGTTCCAGGTGTGGCGCGGGGACTTCTCCTGGCGGCTCCACGCGCGCGCCGGCCAGGTCTATGTCGAGGGTCCAGGCTCTGGTCTCCACGTTTTGTCTCTCGAACGCGGCTTGCATCGCCGCTTCTATGCGCCGGGCTTGTTCTTCGGGGGCGAAGGCGAGTACGGTTGGTCCCGAGCCGGAGAGGCACGCGCCGTAAGCGCCGTTTTCGAGGGCGGCTTCTATGGCGTCTTCGAGTCCGGGGACGAGGTGCGAGCGGTAGGGCTGGTGAAGTCTGTCTTGCATCGCTACGCGGAGCAGGTCGTACTCGCCGGTCGCCAGGGCGCCGAGCAGGAGGCCGGAGCGGCCGACGTTGAAGACGGCGTCGCGGTGGGGTACTTGGTCCGGCAGAGCCCGCCTCGCCGCCGTTGTCGAGACGGCGAAGTCCGGGACGGCGACTACCGCTTTCAGGTCTTTCGGCTCTAACCGGACGCTCCTTATGCCTTCCGGCGTCAGGGTGCCGATGACCAGGCCGCCGAGTAGGGCGGGGGCGGCGTTGTCCGGGTGGCCGTCGAGGTCGCAGACGAGGTTGAGGAGATCCGGCGGGGCCATCGGGCGGCCGAGCAAGTCGTTCGCGGCGACTGCCCCGCCGACGAGGGCGGCGGCGCTACCGCCGAGGCCGCGGGCCGGTGGGATGGAGTTCTCCTGGATGAGGTGGAAGTGGGCGTCCGACTCGTCGACCATCTCGGCGACGAAGCGGGCCGCCCGGTAGGCTGGATGTTCTTGGGTGTGCGGGATCAGGCCTGCTCCCATACCGTGTACTTCGACCACCGGCCTCGGCGAACGCTCCAGGCTGATCCTCATGCTCAGAGAGAGGGCGAGCCCGACGGCGTCGAATCCCGGCCCGAGGTTCGCCGAGGTCGCCGGTACCCGCACGGAGATCACGCGCGCGAACGCCCTGGCGAAAGCCCCATCACTCCTGAAACGGCCTCGAACGTCGCCTCTACCGGCTCCGGCAGTTCGGCCCGGTCCAGGATGACCGCCGGGTCTTTGAGACCGTGTCCGGTCAGGACGCTCACTACAGTGCCTTCCGGGGCTCTTCCTTCGCGGGTGAGCTTTAACAGTCCGGCGATGCCCGCCGCCGAGGCCGGTTCGCAGAACACGCCTTCTTCGCGGGCGAGGAGGAGTTGGGCTTCCAGGATCTCCTCGTCCGTGACGCTTTCGATCCCACCACCCGACTCACTCGCCGCAGCCAACGCCCCTTCCTTGCTCGCCGGTGATCCTATTCGGATGGCGCTCGCCACGGTCTCCGGTTCCTCGAAGTCGTGGCCGGTGACGAGCGGCGCGGCCCCCTCCGCCTGGAAGCCGAGCATCCGGGGGACTGCATCCGCGTACCCGGCCTCGCGCCACTCCGTGAAGCCTTTCCAATAGGCGGTGATGTTCCCGGCGTTGCCGACGGGAAGTGCGAGGGCGTCCGGCGGTGCGCCGAGCGTCTCACAGACCTCGAAAGCAGCCGTTTTCTGGCCCTCTATACGATCCGGGTTAACCGAGTTGACGAGCGCCACGTTGTCCATCTCATCGGCGAGTTGCCGGGAGAGCCTCAAAGCTGCGTCGAAGTTTCCTCTTATCTGGATTATGCGGGCGCCGTGGGCGAGCACCTGGACCGCTTTGCCCAGAGCGATCTTCCCCGCCGGAACGACCACGAAGCACTCCATCCCGGCCCGCGCCGCGTAAGCCGCCGCCGACGCCGCCGTGTTGCCCGTCGAGGCGCACACGCAGGCGCTGCTGCCGGCGGCGAGCGCCCGGCTCAGGGCGACCGTCATGCCCCGGTCTTTGAAAGAGGCCGTCGGGTTCATCCCTTCGAACTTCAAGAAGAGGCGCGCGCCTACCTTCTCCGAGAGCGTGGGGGCTTCTATAAGAGGGGTGTTTCCTTCTCCGAGCGTCGCTACGGCCTCGTCCGGGATCTCCGGCAGCCATTCGCGATAGTCCTTTATTACGCCCTGCCTAGCGGCCCGCGACCCAACTTTCAAGATAAAAGCGCCCCTCGTGGAAAACAATATCAGGAGACCAACATCCAGGGAAAACTATCACGCGCGGGCTTACCCTTTCAAGGTACCGTTCCGCTGTTGGTCCGCCGCTGGCCCGCGAAGAGGTTGTGTGGTTCACTACTCTGTGCTGATGAGTAGCAGGAAAGGCATTATTCTGGCCGGTGGTTCCGGCACGCGGCTCTACCCGCTGACCCATGTGGTCAGCAAGCAACTGTTGCCCGTTTACGACAAGCCCCTGATCTACTACCCCCTCTCCACGCTCATGATCTCCGGGATAAAAGACATCCTCATAATCTCGACCCCGGATGACCTCCCTCGCTTCGAGAAGCTACTCGGGGACGGCTCTCAGTGGGGCATGAACCTCTCCTACGCCGTCCAGCCGAAGCCGGAAGGACTCGCCCAGGCTTTCATCATCGGGCGGGATTTCGTCGGTCCGGACCCGGTCGCGCTCGTGCTCGGGGACAACATTTTCTACGGCCAGAGCTTCGGGGAGACGCTGCGCGACGCGGCGGGCCGGGAGAGCGGGGCGACGGTCTTCGGCTACTACGTCCGGGACCCGGAGCGATACGGCGTCGTCGAGTTCGAGAAGGGTGGCAAGGTCGTCGGCATCGAGGAGAAGCCCGATAGACCCCGCTCCCACTACGCCGTCACCGGCCTGTACTTCTACGACAACCAGGTCGTGGATATAGCCGCGGAGATGAAGCCATCGCCGCGCGGAGAGTTGGAGATAACGGACGTAAACGTCGAGTATCTAAGGCGCGGGCAGCTACAGGTCGAGCAGATGGGGCGTGGGATGGCGTGGCTCGATACGGGGACGCACGAGGCTCTCCAGCAGGCCACCAACTTCATCGAGACCATCGAGCAGCGGCAGGGTTTGAAGATAAGCTGCCCAGAGGAGATCTCCTACAGGATGGGCTACATAGACGCCGACCAACTCGCCCGCCTCGCGAAACCGATGATGAAGAACACCTACGGCCGATACCTGATGGACCTCGTAAACGAGACGGAAGGAACCTTTTGAACGTCATCGAAACCCGGATACCGGGCGTCCTGGTCCTGGAACCAAAAGTCTTCGGCGACGAACGCGGCTTCTTCATGGAGACCTACAACGAAGCCCGCTACAAAGAAGCCGGCCTGCCCTCCAACTTCGTCCAGGACAACCTCTCACTCTCCGCCAAAAACGTGCTGCGCGGCCTCCACTTCCAGAACCCCGACCAACAGGGCAAGCTCGTCTACGTCCTGCAAGGAGAAGTCTTCGACGTGGCGGTTGACATCCGCGAGGGCTCCCCGACCTTCGGGGAGTGGGAAGGAGTCACGCTCTCCGCCGAAAACAAGCGCCAGTTCTGGGTCCCCGAAGGCTTCGCCCACGGCTTTCTCGTCACAAGCGACACCGCCCTCTTCGCCTACAAGTGCAGCGCACCCTACAACGCTAAGGCAGACGCCGGGGTGCGCTGGAACGACCCGGAGATCGGGATAGAGTGGCCCGTCGAGGAGCCAACCCTCTCCGAAAAAGACAAGAACGCGCCGCTACTCCGCGACCTCTCTCCCGAGAAGCAGCCCCGTTACTTGAACCCGGCGTAACCGTCGTCGGCCATTACCACGCTGCCGTTGACGGCGGAGGCTTCGTCCGTGGCGAGTAGGGCGACCACGTCGGCGATCTCCTCCGGTTGCAAGAGCTTGCGACGCATTTGGCCGCGGGCGAGGACTTCCTTGAGGCCCATGTCCTTGTAGCCCTGGATGATCGGGGTGTCCACGGTTCCAGGCGCCACGGCCACGACCCGTATCCCGAACGGCGCAAGCTCCAGCGCAGCCGCCTGGGTCATCATCTTCACCGCCCCTTTCGCGGCGTGATACCCGAAGACTCCCGGCGAGGCCAGAAACGAGAATACGGAGGCGGTGTTGACGATCACACCCTCCGAGCCGAGATCCCGCATCTTGCGCCCCGCCGCCAATATCCCGTAGTAGACGCCGTACTGGTTGACCTTCACGACCCGATCGTAGTCTTTTGGATCGTGTTCGAGTAGCGGCGCGTAGTGACCTATGCCGGCGTTGTTGAACATCACGTCCAGCGTCCCGTACTCCTCGACGGCCCGGTTCACCGCCCGCTCGACCTGTTCGAACTCGGCGACGTTGGTGTGCTGGAAGACCGCCTCGCCGCCCGCAGCAGACAACTCCTCCGCCGCCTTCCGGCCAGAGCTTTCGTCGTACTCCGCTATAACCACCTTCGCGCCCTCGCTACAGAACTTCGCGGCGGTCGCACGTCCGATACCGCTCCCCGCCCCCGTAATGACCGCTACCTTACCCGCAAGTCCCATCAGATACCTCCTGCTCCCCATTTACCGTCGGGTCAATCTTATTCGAGGCGAGAGCTATCCGCTCCAGCCTCATCGCACTACGGGACGGCACACTTTACAAGGCCGGTAGCCGGCCCCGACAGCCTCTTTGGCTGATCGGAAGTGGCGGCGGTTCTCGGACTTTATCCTCCTTGCGTTGCGGCAGGTGGCGTGGCAGACGATGTTGGTGGTTGGGGTCGCAAGGTAGGGGTGGATGGAGATCTCCGCTGTCGGGACGCCTTCTCCCTCCAAAAGACGGATCTTCTCTTCCGCGCCGAAGGCGTAGTTGCCGGTGCTGCCGTCGTTTTTGACCACGCGGTGACAGGGGATCAGGAGCGGCACCGGGTTGCTCGCCATCACACTCCCCACGGCCCGCGAAGCCCCAGGGCTCCCCGCCTCCCGCGCGACCCAGTTGTAAGGTCGGACCTCGCCGCGCGAGATGCCTCCGACTATCTCTAGCACTCGTCGCTGGAAGGGCGTGGAGCGTTCCAGATCCAGCGGCACCCGGACTTTCTCCCCAGTGAGCGCGCGGGTCACCCGTTCGGCCAACCTGCGGGTCTTTGGATCTTCCGACCACACCAGGAGGCGCCCGAAGCGGCGGCGGTAGTCTCTGGCGAATTCCTCCCGCGAGCCGCCGCGATGCACGAGGCGCACGCCGCCCGGCCCCGCCCCCACGTACAGTTCTCCCAGGGGAGAGGTAACTATGAAGAGGTTGTCGGTCGAGCTTTCCAGCGCACGTTGGACGAGGCGCGCCGGATCTCCGCGCGGCGATAGCTCTTCCACCGCTCCCGCGAGTAGCCCGAGCACACGGGCATCGTTGGTTTCTTCTTTTTTGTTCATCTGGGCTCCTTCCGTTGAGTGTCGAGTAGGATGTCGCGCAGTCGCATAGTTCCTCTCCGCACGAGCGTCTTCGCCGTTCCCTCCGGCCAGCCGGTCGCTTCTGAGATCTCCGCATACGGCAGGTCCGACAGATACCGCAAGGAAACTGCCGTCCTCTGCTTTTCGGGCAATCTTTCGAGAGCCGCCAGAGTGTCCAGCCACGCTTCCTGGTTGTGATGGGCGTTTGAGGCGGACTGTATCCGGCCGTGCGGGCTTTCCGGGACTTCCGCTACCGTGACTTCGCGCCGGGCGTCCCGGACTTTGTTTCGGACTACGTTCAAGGTGATCTTGTACAGCCAGGGACGTGGAGCCAGGTCCCGCATCCTCGCCTCCGGGTAGCCTCCCAGAGCGACCAACGCTTTCTCCAGGGCCGCCTGCACCGCGTCTTCGGCGGCCGGTCGGTCACGCAGCATAGCCAGGGCATATCGGTAGAGTTCCCCGTAATGTATCCGTACGAGGTCCTGCGGCGCTGACGGGTCGCCGTCGGCCAGCCGTTCCGCGAGCGGGTCGCGCTCCTCCGCCTCTTTTCTAGTCTTTACGTTCGCCTCCATACCAGTACAACACGCCGGCACCCCGGAAAGTTTCACTTCCGGGATATTTTGTTATCCGTTTCGTGTCCGCGAAGCCGCGAGTTTGACTAGCGCTCTGACAGCGAGGCCGAGCAGGACTACTAGGCTGTAGATGCCGAGCGGGCCGTGGGGGCCGTGCTTTCGGTGGTAGAGGAAAGCGCTTCTGTGAAGACGGTAGATCGCACCTGGTTTATCTTTGCTGCTTACTCCCGCATAGTGGACTACCTCCACCTCCGGCAGGTAGTAGGCGGCCCAACCTGCCTCGCGGGCGCGGCGGCATACGTCCGTGTCCTCGAAATACATGAAGAACCGCTCGTCGAGCCCTCCTACCTCCTCAAGCATCTCGCGCCGCAGGACCATGCAAGCTCCCGAAACCCAGTCCACCTCTGTCGGGCCGGAGAGTTCAGCCGCTGCCGGGAAGAACCTCTTGACCGTGGCGCTTTTCGGGAAGAGCCGGGTCAAGAGAGAGGTGCGACCCAAAAGCCCGGAGACGAAGCTCACCTCACGCCGGGCAGAGAGCTGGACTCCGCCGTCGCCGTCGAGAATCTTTGGACCCGCGACTCCGGCCTCCGAACGAGCCTCGAAAAAAGAAGCTACTTCCTCGAAGAAGCCGCGCCCCACGAGTGTGTCCGGGTTTACGAGGATCACATACTCGCCGCTAGAGGCCGCGATGCCCTGATTGCAGGCGCGGGCGAAGCCGAGGTTCTGCTCGTTCCGGATCAAGCGCACACCGGACGGCAAACTGGGCGCGGGCTTCCGGTCATTGTCCACCACCACGACCTCGAAATCCTCGTATCCTGTCTCGTTCAGCGCTTCGAGACACCGCAGCGTGTGCGGCCAAGAGTCGTAGTTGACGATGACGACCGAGAACCTCACCGGCCTACCTTCGTTAGAAGCGAGTCCCGCAGCCGGCGGAGCAGGCTGCGTCGCGCCGCCTTCGAAGATTCTTTTAGCAGTTGTCGGACGTACTCTGCGGAGACCTTCCGCCTTTTCTGGATTTCGCGCCGCTTGCGGATCATCAGCGGCGCCGCCCGCAGGGCCTCCGCGAGCCCTGAGACATGCGCCGGCAGCACGCCCGAGACGGTCGCGGTGAGAAGCCGGGCGAGTTGTCCGGCCAGGAAAGAAGGCAAGAGCGCAGGGACGAGTTGCATGGGGAGGTCTTTTACGAGCAGGCTTATGCTGTTGCGGGTGCCGAGGCGGGTGGCCGTTTCGCTCCTCTTGCCGCCGGTCGAGGCGCCTCCTACGTGGTAGACGACGGCGTCCGGGACGTAGCGGCAGCGGTATCCGGCGAGTTGCGCCCGGAAGCTCAAGTCGCCGTCCTCGCAGTAGGCGAAGAAGTCCTCGTCGAACAGCCCGATCTCCTGCAGCATGCTCCTTCTGTACAGCGCCGCCGCCGCGCACGCCCCGAAGACGTGACCCGGCGCGTCGAACTGTCCCCGGTCTCGCTCGCCGTGGCCGAGCCGGTAGGGGAGTCCACTCCGACGCAGGGCGTCTCCCGCCCCGTCCAGGACCCGGTGGTCGTGGAAGACGAGCAGCTTGCTCGCGAAAGAGCCGGCTTCAGGGTAGCCGTTCGCTGCCCGCACCAGCGCCGCCAGCCAGCCCGCGTCTTGCTCCGTATCGTTGTTCAGCAGTGCCACCAGTTCTGCGTGGGATGCTCTTATGCCGGCGTTTACCGCCGCCGAGAAACCAGGGTTTTCACTCAGAGCTATAGTCTTTACCTCCGGGAAACTCTCTTCCAAAAGGGTTACCGAGCCGTCTGTGGAGTCACCGTCGACCACGATAGTCTCGAAGTCTCTAAAAGACTGGTCGCGGAGGGAGTCGAGGCACGTTTTGAGGAACCTTTTCCCGTTCCAGTTCGGGATAATAACCGCTACGCGGCGGGCCACGGGTTCAGGCTGACTGGTCGGAGTGGGCGACCGGTTGTCCGTCCGGGTTGTGGATCTCGACTTGTGTAGGGAGGCGGACCATGCCCATGATGGCTCCCGGAACGCGGGTACGGTCTACTTGAAAGGCCGTCGCCACGTCTATCCAGTCCATGTAGAGTTTCCTGCTCCCCGGAGGGTTGACGCCCGCCGACACGCTGTAGCCGCCGGGTTGGAGCGGCACCGCGAAAGTAAAGTCCACTATCGTCCGCTCGCCCTCTTTTCTCTTGCCCATGGGCGTGTTCTCGAGGTTGGTCGTGGTCGAGAACACGTCTATCCCGGCTTTGTTGCGGAGTGTTATGACGACGGAGCTACCCTTTATCGTCTCTTTGTACTCCAGGTGGACCCGGACGGTGATCGTGGACTCGGGCTCCACCACGTAGGTAGATATCTGCTGTTCGTCGAGCAGCTCCACGCTGGTGATGCGGGCTTCTCCCGTGCCCCGGCGGAAGCCCGGAGCCCTGCGATCGAAGTCCGGGTTCTCTTTGAACCCCGGCGTTATGAGTCTACCTTCGTCGTCTATCTCGTAGTTCGGGGTCTCTGCGAGGTCTAGCGCCTTGCCGTTTCTAGCCGCCTCGATGCTCGCGAGCAGGGAGTGGTAACGGTCGATCGCTTCTTGTGTCTCGCCGTGGGCCAGGAGTTTCCCCCGGTGGAGGAGGATGGCTTCGGTGCAGAAGTCTCTGACCATGCTGGTGCTGTGGGAGACGAACAGGATAGTGGTGCCCCGGTCGCGCAGGTCGCGCATCTTCTGGAGGCTCATGTGTTTGAAGATGGCGTCTCCGACCGAGAGGGTCTCGTCCACCACCAGTATGTCCGGGTCCACGCTCACGGCGACGGCGAAGCCCAGCCGGGCCCGCATGCCGCTGGAGTACGTCTTGACCGGCTGGTCCATGAACTCCCCGATATCCGCGAAGGCCTCTATCTCGTCGAGCTTCCTCATCATGTCGCGTCTGGAGATGCCCAGGATCAGGCCGTTTAGGATCACGTTCTCCCGGCCCGAGAACTCCAGGTTGAACCCCGCGCCGAGTTGCAAAAGCGCCACCAGGCGGCCTCTCGCCTCGATCGCGCCCCGTGTGGGTTGCAGTATGCCGGAGGCAATCTGGAGCAGGGTGCTCTTGCCGGCCCCGTTGCGTCCCAGGACGCCCAGCGTCGTTCCCCACTCGACGTCCACGCTCACGTTCTGAAGAGCCCAGAAATCATAGCTGCGCTTGCTCTTGCCGAGGCTAAAGACTTCCTTCATGCGGTCCCGCTTGCCGGGGTAGATCCGGTAGCTCTTCGAGACGCCTTTTATGGAGAGTGCGGTGGACATCAGATCAGGTCCGGAAATTGACGCTTTACCCGGACGAATAGCGTAAACCCTACGATGAGCAGCCCGACCGAGAACAGCCCGAACCAAAGGGTCGCCATCCCGTTCGGCAGTGTACCTTCGAGGACGAGGTCCCGGTACATCCCAACCAGGTAAGCCACCGGGTTCAGGTCCACGATGAGACGCAGCTTTCCGTGGACCCTGTCCGCCGACCAGAAGATCGGGGTGATAAAGAACGACGCCCGCACGAAGGTGGTCAGCGCCTCCCTCACGTCCGGCAGGTAGGTGCCGATGACCGCGAAGAAGTAGCTCAACCCCAGGTTGAATATAAGCTGGAGCATCAGGAAGGGCGGCAGCAGGAGCAAGGTCCACTCCAGCCGGTGGTTCAGGGCCACGAGCACCACCAGCAGCGCGGATAGCCCGAACAGCTTGTCTATGAAGGCGGTGATAACCGAGGTCAGCGGGAGCATCTCCGACGGAAATACCACTTTTTGTACCAGGCTGGCGTTGCTACGGACGATGTTCACGGACTGGTTCATGGTCTCCGAGTAGGCCATGAAGGGAAGCAGCCCGCAATACAGGTAGAGCCCGAAGTTGAGCGAACTGTCGCCCGCCACGGTGTTGAACCGTAGCCCGATTATTTGTGAGAAGACCAGTGTGTAGAGGGCCACCAGGAGCAGAGGACTTAGGAATACCCACAGGAACCCCAGGAAAGAGCTCTGGTAGCTCCGGGTTAGCTGACGTTGCACGAAGTACGCCACCAGCCACCGCTGCTCGTAGAGCTTAACCAGAGAGCTGAGAGGGTTGCCTAAAAAAGACCCTTTTTTTGCCGGTGCGGCGTTTTCGAGCAACGCTAGTCCTTACCTTACGCTTTTGATGAGGTTCTGATCCGCTCTTAGTTTACCTTAACAACACCATGCCAGCCAGAGAGCGACTTCTGGATTGCTACAGCGTCGAAAGAAAGTACACTGCCCAGGACATGAGAGTACTCATAGCCGCCCACCAGTTTTTCCCCGAGCACCGGGCCGGAACGGAGATCCTGACGCTTGGCCTGGCCCGCACGCTCGTCTCCCACGGCCACCAGGCGGTCGTCTTCGCCGCCAAACGCGCCTCCCCCGTTACGAACCTTCAGCCCGGAGAGACAGAGGATTACACCGTGGAGGGCGTGCCGATCCGCCGGGTCGGGCGTCCTCGCGAGTCACTATTACGCCCGTACCGGCTCAACTACGATAGCCCACTGCCGGCCGGGAGACTCCGTGAATATATCCGGTACTTCCGCCCGGACGTGGTTCACTTCATGCACCTTCAAGGGCTCTCGGCCGCCACCATACCGGTTGTAAAGAAGGAATTCGGCTTACCCGCCGTCTATACCGCCACGGATTTCTGGTCCGTATGCCCGGTCGTGGACCTGCGGCGTCACGATGGCGTCATGTGTACCGGCCCGGATCCATCCCACTGCCTCCGTTGCCTCGCCTCCCGCCAGGACCATTCCAGATTGGCCGGTCTCGTCCGTCGAACGCCGGGGGTACTCTTGAGTGCCGCCGACGCGGTCACGCGCGCGCCGTTGCCGGATGGGCCGTTCCCCCTGCGGCTGGTGCGTGACCTATCCAGGCGCCCTGGGTACATCAGGGAGCGTATGAACTCCCTGGACCGGGTCCTCGCCCCGACTCGCCTCACGCGGGACATACTCGTGGCTAACGGCGTAGACCCCGACCTCGTCGAGGTCTCCCACTATGGAATAGACACCTCCGGCCTCGCGCGTCTCCCACGCGAAGATGACCCGCCGCTCAGGATCGGCTTTATAGGGACCCTGTCGCCTCACAAGGGATGCGACCTCCTGATTAAGGCTTTCGAGAACCTCCCGGAGGACGCAGAGGCGACGCTCGAGGTCCACGGACCAGCATCGGGTTTCGAGGGCTTCCAGCCGGAGTTGGCGCGACTCGCCGGAGAAGACCGCCGGATCTCCTTCGAGGGCGCCTTCCCGCCGGAGAGGCTCGGAGAAGTGCTCGCCGGAATAGACATCCTGGTCGTGTCCTCCCGATGGTACGAGAATACACCGCTGGTGATCTACGAGGCTTTCGCCGCCGGGGTGCCGGTCGTGGCCACGGATCTCGGGGGCATGTCCGAGGTCGTCGAGCACGATAAGAATGGATTGCTGTTCCCGCTCGATAGCGTGGAGGGACTCGCCCGTCACCTGAAACGACTGTTACGCGAACCGGACCTTCTCGGACGTCTGCGAGATGGCATAGGACCTGTCAAGACCGTGGAGGAGAGCACGCGCGAGGTGGAGGAGTTGTACGCTGCGCTGCTCGACGGAGAAGGCGTCCGTTGAGCAGCGCACGCCCCCGCTGATTTTGTAAAAATACAACCCTCCTGTAAAGTTTATGAACTGTGTAGTTCTCGTGCTCTGCTTGGGGTAAATCTTGGAAGAGTTCAAAATCGGGGTGGTTGGGGCGGGTTACGTCGGCCTGGTCACTGGCGCTTGCCTCGCCCATATCGGCTATCACGTAACCCTGGTGGACGTGAGCGAGGAGCGTATCGCGGGCCTGGAGCGCGGAGAGCTTCCCATCTACGAACCGGGGCTCGAAACCATGATGGCTCGGAATTCCGGCCGGATAAAGTTCTCTACGAAGGTCTCTCCGGTGGCCCGTGACGTAGATGTCTTGTTCATCGCGGTAAGCACGCCGCCTGGGGAGGACGGCTCCGCCAATCTCTCGAACGTCGCTGATGTAGCCCGCTCGATAGGCCGGACACTCTCGGAAGCGGAGAGGAAGCGGCCCCTGGTGATCGTAAACAAGAGCACCGTCCCTGTAGGTTCCGGGAACTACGTCTCGATGTTGGTACGGGAGGGGGGAGGGGATCTGGAGTCGGGGCCAGGCACTGATTCCAGTAGTAAGTTCGTAGTCGTCTCAAACCCCGAGTTCTTGAGGGAGGGGAGCGCGGTCCACGATTCGTTGTTTCCGGATAGGATCGTGCTCGGGGCCGACTCCCGCGAGGCCCTGGACATCATGCGGACGTTGTACCAGCCGATCATCGAGCAGAGCTTCCCGATAGAGTCGTTGAGTACGGGCTCGGAGCCGGGACTCAAGGGACCAAGCAATGATTCCGTGACGAACCCCAAACTCCGTCCAACCGTGGCGGTTCCGTTCCTAACGACGGACCTGGCGAGCTCGGAGATGATCAAGTACGCCGCCAACGCCTTCCTCGCGACCAAGGTTAGCTTCATAAACGAGATCGCCAACATCTGCGAGATGGTCGGCGCGGACGTGGGGAGCGTGGCGGCGGGTATAGGCCTCGACGAGAGGATAGGCTCGCGTTTCTTGAACGCGGGTATTGGCTGGGGCGGCTCTTGTTTCCCGAAGGATCTGGCCGCCCTCAGGTCCATCGCCTCCAGCTACGGTTACGAGCCGAGAGTGCTCCCGGCCGTCGTCGAGGTGAACGAGCTTCAGCGCCAGGTGGTCGTGGATAAACTCCAGAGAGACCTCGATACTCTCGAAGGCAAGCGTATCGTCCTCCTCGGGCTCACTTTCAAGCCCGACACCGACGATCTCCGCGAGGCCCCAAGCCTCTATATAGCGCGGATGCTCCGCGCTCTCGGATCGCAAGTCGTCGGCTACGACCCTGTTGCCGGAAAGGCCGCTGCGCGTCTCGTTCCGGACCTCCTGGTGGCCCACGACCCATACGAGGCGCTCGCCGGGGCCCACGCGGCTGTCCTCGTCACGTAATGGGAAGAGTTCAGGAACCTCGACCTCGCACGCGCCGCCTCCGTGATGGAGTCCTCGCCCTTGCTGATTGACGGCAGGAACCTGCTCGACCCCCAATTAGTCAGGGCGGCTGGCATCCGCTACAGGAGCTTCGGACGTGCCTAGAGGAGCCGGAACGACCCGTGGAGTGATCTCGCCAGGACAATACCCCGACGCGGCTGGGACCACGTCCCAAGCCCGGGGCAAGAAAAAGGCGCTCGTGACCGGGGGCGCCGGTTTTATAGGGAGCCACCTTTGCGAGCGACTCCTGTCCGAAGGGTATCAGGTCTTGTGCGTGGACAACCTCCTGACCGGATCCCGGAGCAATGTTTCCCGTCTCGAAGATAGCTCCGCTGATTTCGAGTACGTGGAGCATGACGTGACGCGCCGTCTGGAGCCGTCCGGAAAGTTGGATGAGGTCTACCATTTCGCCTCTCCAGCGAGCCCGTCCGACTTCGGGCGGTTCCCGTTCCAGACACTCGCGGCCGGCGCTTCGGGCACCCACAACTGTCTGGGGCTCGCCCGGGCCAAGGGCGCCAGGTTCATGGTCGCATCCACCTCGGAAGTCTACGGGGACCCGCTCGTCCATCCCCAGCATGAGGACTACCGGGGCAACGTCAACCAGGTCGGTATCCGCGGCGCCTACGACGAGGCCAAGCGCTACGCCGAGGCCTTGACCGTGGCTTACCACCGCCACCGCGGGGTCGACACCCGTATCGTCCGGATCTTCAACACCCACGGTCCTGGGATGCGTCCTGATGATGGCCGGATGGTCCCGAACTTCATCCGTCAAGCCCTCGCCGGCAAGCCCCTGACCCTCTACGGTGACGGGAGCCAGACCCGCGGTATCCAGCACGTCGACGACCTGATAGAAGGCGTCTTCCGCCTGATGCAGAGCCGGGAGACGCGTCCGGTCAACATCGGCAACCCGGACGAGCTTTCGGTGCGTGAGATCTCGAAACTCATCTTGGACCTCTCCGGTAGCGAGGGTGGGATAACCTACGAACCGCTTCCGGAAGACGACCCGAAACAGCGCTGCCCGGACATAACCCGCGCCCGCGAGGTCCTCGGGTGGGAGCCGCAAATCCCGGCCAAAGAGGGCCTCCGCCGGACTTACGAATGGTTCGTCAAGAACATGGAGGAGGAGCGCTAAGATGAGGGTGTTGCTGACCGGCGGCGCGGGGTTTATTGGGTCTCACATCGGCGAGCTTTTGCTGGAGCGCGGCCACGAGGTGGCTGTTGTAGACGACCTTTCGAGCGGCCGGCGGGAGAACGCCCCGGAGGGTGTGGTCTTCTACGAGTGCGATATACGCTCCGGATGCGGGGGGGTCTTCCGGGAGTTCCAGCCGGAGGCGCTATGCCACCAGGCCGCCCAGATAGACGTGCGGCGCTCGGTCAGGGAACCGGATTTCGACGCCGGGGTCAACGTGATCGGGACGGTGCGCTTGTTGCAAAATTGCGTGGAACATGGGGTCGGGCGGGTGGTCTTCGCTTCGAGTGGTGGGGCGATCTACGGAGAGCAGGAAGAGTTTCCCGCTACGGAGGAGCATCCTCAGTACCCTATCTCACCCTACGGTGTCTCGAAGCTCGCCGGGGAGCGCTACCTTCACTTCTACGCTGTCCAGTACGGTCTCTCCTATGCCGCTCTGCGCTACGCCAACGTATACGGACCGCGCCAGGACCCGCACGGGGAGGCGGGTGTAGTCGCCATCTTCTCCAGCAACCTGGCTGCGAACCGCGTCTCGAAGATCAACGGAGCCGGGGTCCAGACCCGCGATTACGTCTACGTTGCGGACGTGGCCCGCGCGAACATCCTCGCCCTTGAGAACACGCGACCCAACGGCCTGCCAAACGGCGCCTATAACATCGGCACGACCGTCGAGACAAGCGTGAACGACCTCTACGGGCGGATGCGCCGCCTATCGGGAAAAGACCTGTACCCCGAGCATGGAACCGCCAAGCCCGGCGAACAACTCAGGAGTTGCGTGGATCCCTCCAGGGCCGCCGGCCTCCTCGGCTGGCGGCCCGAAGTGGACCTCGATACGGGTCTCAAGGAGACGATCCGTTCCTTCGCGGCGATCTAGAGATCCGCCCTAGTACTTCCGGACCCTGACGGCGTCGGCGATTATGTAGCCTCTCCGGCCGCTGTAGTGGGAGATCAGGACGTTTGGGCGGTCCTGGGCATTCATGTAAAAGATGCCGATCCGGACCCACCTTCCGCCGTTCGTGTGCTGGTTGCGCAACATCGTCTTCCAGCCGCTTGCGGCCCTGACCTTGAACCGCGTGGCGCTATTGTAACCGGAGTTGGCCGGCCACCAGGCGGAGACGACGTACCTGCCCTTGCGCGGGATCCTGAACCTGTACCTGGCCGGGTCATTGATGCGCCTGGGCCTGGCGTAGCGGTAATCCTTGCCGTAGCGCTGGGTGCTGTAAGTGCTCCTTGGCCACGCGCCTGACGCCCTGAAACGATTGCTCGCGTTGTCCACCACCTGGCTGTACTTGTTCGTCCCGGCGTAGGCGCGGATGAGCCTCATGTACTTGTCCCAGTTCCAGTAGCGGCCGGGATCCGTGTGACATCCCGCTCCGCCACCGTAGCCCGAGCAGCCCGGAACCTGATAGTGCCCGACGATGTGCTGGCGGTCTATCGGTATCCTGTACTTCCTGACTAGGTACGCCGACAGCCTCGCCGACGAACGGTACATCGCGTCCGTGAACCATGAAGGATTGCTGATGTAACCCTCGTGCTCGATGCCGATGCTCGTCTTGTTGTAGGGCCAGTAGCCGGCGTGGTAGGCGATGTCTTTCTCCCTGACCGACTGGCCTATCTTGCCGTCGGAGGAGCGGATCGTGTAGTTGGCGGAGACGCCGGCCCGCGAGTCCCTGAACCAGCTTATGGCCGAAGACCACGACCCCTGCGTAACGTGGATGACGATCTTGTTGATCTGGGCTGCGCCCCGTCTCGCCGTCGTATAGTTGTTGGAGCTCGCCCCGTAGAAGGTCGCCCGCGGATAATCCGCCCCCGCCTGCGTGTTGTAAAGGGTCCTCGTCTCCGCGTTTGGCTGTGGAGCAAGGGTTACCTCTTTACCATCGACCGTCGCCTTCGCGCCGTCCTTGAGCGTCTGGTAGACTTGGTTGGCGTACAGGGCACCCCCCCCGTACCTGGAAACCGCATCATACCAGCCGTTTATGTCGGAGGGCTTGTTCGAGCCCTGGAGATCCGCGAGCACCGCGGCCCCACCCTCGATGTTAGCCGCCCGGTCTGTCTTTAGCCTGTCTTCCGGGATGCCGGTGAGTTGCGAGGCCTCGCCCAGGGTGTCACCCGAAGGGTTCTTCGTAAGGGCCATGATGCCGTAGTCACCGCGACCCTCAAGGCTACCCTTCTCGTAGTCGGTGGCCGAGGGCGGAGGCATCTCCCAGCGGGTATTGGCGTAGCCCATGGCCGAGAGCAACTCCTTCGGAACCCCGTACTTACCGGCGGCCGAGGTGAGTTGGTCGTCGAGGGTACCGTTTCCTTCCTGGGCCGAGACGCTACCGCCGGAGCCCACCAGACCAAAGACCGCAACCAGTCCTACAACCAAAAAAACGAACGCTTTAGAACGCAACTTTCCCCTCCAGAAAAGTATATTTACACTGCTACTATAGATATTATCGTACAAAATCGAGCAAACTTTAGGGGCTGGGCGCGAAAAAGTAGAAAGTTTTTGCATGGAGAGGAGATCTTCGGGCGCTGGACCTTCTCCATCCAGAGGCTGTAGAGTAGGTTCCGTAAAACTAGTTTGATAGACGTTCTCCCTGGGATTGCGGAGGATTCTGAAGTAATTTTGATTCTAGATCTCCGGTGTGAGAAGACTGGAAAGGTTTCGGATGACGGTTCCCGGCGGCCTCGAAAAATTGAGGAGAGACCTGCGGCGAGTGGCGAGAAAGAGCCGAAAGCTCAGGAGCTTCTACTACGAGACGAAGAGCATGGGCCGTTGGGTCTACTTGAACCTGATGGGACGCCGGACGAGAATTTCGGGGAGCGATGGGAGCTGCCAGACAGGAGGTCTCAGGCCGGAGAACATGGTCTGGGTCTTCGGTTCCGGGCGTAGCGGGAGCACGTGGATAAGGAGCATCTTTAGTGAGATGGGCGGCCATCGCATCTGGGAGGAACCGATGGTCGGAAAGCTCTTCGGCGAGTTCCACGATAGGGCCGACGACGAAAGCCTGCGCTCCGCCGGGTTCATATTCGGCAACTCGACCCGGAGTGCTTGGAAGCGGGCCATCAGGAACTTCGTGCTGGAGGTGGCCCGTTATTCTTACCCGCGCCTGGGGCCAGGAGAGTACCTGATCATCAAGGAGCCGAACGGCTCCATCGGGGCTTCGTTGCTGATGGAAGCCTTTCCCGAGAGCAGGATGGTGCTCCTGATCCGGGACCCCAGAGACGTGGTCTCCTCCGTCCTCGACGCTTCCAAAAAAGGTGGCTGGCTCCACGAACGGTGGGATAGCGGCGCCTCGGAGCAGCCGGTGCCGGCCGAAGAAAGACCGGACGAATTCGTCGAGAATTGGGCCGACGTGTATAGGGATGGTGTCGGCAACGCCCTCCGTGCATATCGTGCCCACCGGGGGCCGAAGGCGTTCGTCAGGTACGAAGACCTGGTTGATAATACCCATGCGGTCATGAACCGTCTCTACTCCGAACTCGGCATACCTTACAGCACTGCAGAGCTGGCCCGCGCGATAAAGAAGTTCTCGTGGGCGAACATACCCGAGAAGGAGAAAGGTCCGGGCAAGTTCTTCCGCAAGGGGAGGCCGGGAGGATGGCGGGAAGATCTCACCCCAGAGCAGGTAGAACTGGTCGAGGAGATCAACGCCTCCATCCTCAGAGAGTTCTACCCGCCGAGTTGAATACGCCCGAAGCCTCGATCGTCATCCCAACCATGAATGCCGGCCCTATCTTCGATGAGGTGCTCGGCAGACTGTTCTCGCAAGAGACGGACTTCGACTATGCGGTTGTCGTTCTGGACTCTGGTTCCACGGACGGTACCGTCGAGACCGCCCGCAAGCACGGAGCCATCGTCCACGCCATAAATCCCGTCGAGTTCGACCACGGCGCCACCCGTGATCTCGGAGCCTCTCTCTCCCGTGGAGAGTACGTTGCGTTCACCGTGCAGGACGCCTTGCCGCTCGACGGGCGGTGGCTGGCCGCGATGGTAGAGGACCTGCGGGGCGACGAGCGTGTAGCCGGGGTCTACGGACACCAACTCCCTCGTCCACAAAGCAGCCCCCTGACCCGCGTCCTGGTGAATAGTCGGGTCACCGCGAGCCTGGAGCGCCGGGAGCAGTGCGTCGAGCATCCGGATGAGTATACGAAGCTGCCTCCCGCGGAGCGGTGGCGGCTCGCGGGCTTCGATAACGTAAGCTCCTGCTTGCGACGCTCCGTCTGGGAGGAGTTGCCGTTCGGGAGGACGGGGTTCGGCGAAGACCTGCGGTGGGGGAAGAGGGTGGTCGAGGCCGGCTACAAGATAGTGTACGAGCCGCGCTCGACCGTGCTTCACTCGCACGAACGGGGCGCGGTGTACGATCTGCGACGTCACTACATCAACCAGCGGGTACTCTTAGATCTCTTCGGGCTCGAACTGGTCCCCAACCTGGCGGCCCTGCTCCTGAACGTTCTCCGATCCGCCGCGTATCTCTACCTCCGGCTGCTCCGTGAAGAGAAAGAAGGCTGGTTGCGGGCCGCTCCACCTGCGCTCGTGCACGCCCTCTCGTCCCAGATCGGGACCTATGTGGGAGCAAAGAGCCACCGGTTCGCCGCCACCAGACCCCGGCTCTCCGGCTGGCTGGACCGGTTCTTTGGCAAGGGGATCTAGAGTCTCCTATACTCGGTGGCGTGGGTGCGGGCGTCTCTCAAAAAGCAGGCGGATAGAGGCATGAAGATCCTTTTTGTCGCCCACCAGTTCTTCCCAGAGCACTCAGCCGGCGTCGAGACCGTTACGCTCGGGATCTCACGGGAGCTAAAAGCCCGGGGGCACGAGCCCCACATCCTCGCGCCCAGGCGCAGCATAGAGGGGGACATCCGGCCGGGTGAGTTAGAAGATTACGAGTATGAAGGGATCCCGGTGCGTAGGATCGGACGCCCCGAAGAAGGCTTCTCACGCCCCTACCATCTGAACTACCGCAACGACACCATGGCCCGGCGGGTGCGTGAGTACATGAAAGAGATACAGCCGGATATCGTCCACGTCATGCACCTGCAGGGGATCTCGGCGAGCGCCCTGCCGATTTTCGAAGAGTTCGGAGCGCCGGTAGTGTACACGGCGACGGACTTCTGGACCATATGCCCGGTCGTCGACCTCAGGCGCCACGATGGGGCAATGTGCCGGGGGCCGGAACTCCACCACTGTATCCGGTGTATAGCGAGCCGGGCCCCTGATTCTCGCATGAACGCTGCGGTGAAACGTACGCCTGACGCGGCCCTGAAAACCGCCGGCCTATTCTCCCGGACACCGCTTTCCCGTTTCTCTCACCCGCTGCGCCAGGTGAAGGATCTGAGGGAGCGACCGGTTTACATAAGAGAAAAGATGGAGCACGTGGACCGGGTCATAGCCTACACCCGACTCGCACGGGACCTGCTCGTCGCCAACGGCGTGGGGGAGGGAAAGATCGAAGTCTCCCCCTACGGTATAGACACTTCGGACATCGTGAAAGCCTCCAAAAACCGGGACCTGCCCCCGCCGCTCCGGGTCGGGTTTATCGGTACGCTGGCGCCTCATAAGGGCTGCGACACCCTCATCCTGGCCTTCAGGCAGCTCTCCGGGCTGGACGCGACGCTCGCCATCCACGGCGATCCGGAGAGGTATGGTTCCTACGCGAACGGGTTGCGTGACCTCGCCGGGGATGACCCGAGGATCTTCTTTCACGGCGCTTTTTCGCGCGCCGAGGTCGGCCGGGTCCTCTCTGAGATCGACGTTCTGGCCGTGCCTTCACGATGGTACGAGAATGCCCCAGGCGTCATTTACGAGGCTTTCGCCGCCGGGGTTCCCGTGGTCGCGACCGACCTGGGAGGCATGTCCGAGGTCGTGGAGTCCGAAGAGGACGGCTTGCTCTTCGAACTGGAGAGTCCGGAGGACCTGGCGCGGCAGCTACGACGGTTGGGGGATGAGCCGGGACTGCTGGAGAAGTTGCGCGGTGGGATCCAGCCGGTAAAAACGGTGGAAGAGAACGTGGACGAACTAGAGGAACTCTATAATACGCTCCTGAAAGAGAGTAAATAGCGGGCCGAAGCCCGAGGAGGACTTCCTGAAGATGAAAATTCTCGTAACCGGTACCGGAGGACAGCTCGGACGGGAGTTGTCGGAGATACTTCCCGGCCGGGGCCACGAGGTGACGGCCCTCTCTCACAAAGAACTGGACGTGGCGGACTACGAAGCCGTGGCGCGGGCCGTGGACGCCACCTCTCCGGACCTCATCATAAACGCCGCCGCCTACACCAACGTGGACGGTTGCGAGACGGAGCCTGAGTTGGCTTACCGGATCAATGCCCTCGGGCCGCGCAACCTGGCCCAGCTATGCGAACAGCGGGGGTGCGGTTTGCTGCACGTCAGCACCAACTACGTCTTCGATGGGGAGAAAGCAATTCCCTACGAACCCTTCGACTCACCGAACCCCACCAGTGTCTACGGCCGTACCAAGCTGGCCGGAGAGGAGTACGTCAAGCATCTCTGCAACCGCTGGTACGTGGTCCGTTCGGCCGGCGTTTACGGAGAGGGGCACAATTTCGTGCGCACGATGCTCCGCGTCGGCCGGGAACGGGACTCTCTCAAGGTCAAAAACGACGAGTACATCTCGCCCACTTACGCCCGCGACCTCGCCGATAGCATCGTCGAGATAGTCGAGGAGAGACTCTACGGTCTCTACCACGTAACCAACTCCGGTTCCTGCTCCTGGTACGAGTTCGCGGAAGAGATATTCGGGCTTGCCGGGGTCGAGGTCGAGGTCCTGCCCGTGCCCTCGTCGGAGTACCCTTTGCCGGCCCCGCGTCCGGCCAACGGTGTCCTTTCTAACCTGGGAAGCCCAAAGCTGCGCCACTGGCGCGAGGCATTGGCCGACTACCTGGAGCGGGAGGACGTTGGTAGTGGATCGTGAGGACTTGCTGAGGATCACCGGAAAGCTCCTCGATGCGGGCCGTGAGAACCGCACGGCCCGTGAAGCGGCGCGGAACCTGCGGATGTTTCTGAAGCGGGCGGCGGAGGTCGTCGGCGTGATGCCGGGCCGGAGCATCCGGCGACAACTGGCGCTGAAAGATGCGGAGCTCTCCGCGCTCAGGAAAGAGCTGGCGCGGTTGAGAGGCGACGCGCCGTCCGCCGGAGGGACGCCGGTGTTCTTCGTCTTGGGACAGAAGAAGTCCGGCACCACGTGGCTCATGCGGATGCTCGACGCCCATCCCGAAATACTCTGCAAGGGAGAGGGCCGGTTCTTTGGCTCGGGATGGAAGAGAGAAGCCTTCAAAGAGGCGGGAGTTCAGGAGTTGCCGAGCTCGCTCCACGAAGCGTTGTTGGACTCGGAGTACCTGCGGCTCTGGATCCAACGTTCCGTCTGGAGCCGAAACGAAGACCCCGATGAGCATCTGACCAACATAACCCGCATGGTCTCCGATTACTTCCTCGAAGGGGAGCTTCTAAAAACCGGCAAGAAGATCGTGGGGGACAAGTCGCCGCTGCTCACCGCTGGAACTATAAGAGAGATCCGGGAGGTCTACCCCGAAGCCAGGGTCATCCACATCATAAGGGACGGAAGGGACGCGGCGGTCTCCTCGATGCACCATACCTGGAACTTCGGCAACGTCCGGGAGAACAGCAAGATGGCGGAGAAGCGCGAAGCTTACCGCCGAAACCCGCTGGAGTTGCTCGAAGCAGGCCAGGGCATCTTCGCGGCGGACCTGCTCAGGAAAGCCGCCGTTGAGTGGGCCACCCTGGTCGGCAAGACCGTCGAAGACGGCCCGAAGTTGCTCGGGGACAACTACCGCGAGGTGCGTTACGAGGGCCTGCTGGAGAAGCCCGAAGAGGAGGTTGGGAAGCTCCTGGAGTTCCTCGGCGCCGGTGCGGACGAAAGAACCGTTGGCCGCTGCGTAGGCTCGGCCAGTTTCGAGAAGCTCTCGGAGGGAAGAGAACGGGGCCGGGAGGACCCCACCTCGTTCTTCAGAAAAGGCGTGGCGGGGGAGTGGAAAAGCGTCTTTACCCGCCGCGACCGGCGCATCTTCAAGCAAGAAGCTGGAGAGCTGCTGGTCAAACTAGGCTACGAGGAAAACGACAACTGGTAGGAATGCTGCCCGGCGGGACATGCTTTCTCCAGGGCGAACACTTTTTTACGAACGGGGCTAAAGTTCTCGCGACCCTGGCCGATAAGACCATCAATCAGCCACGACGTTGGGTGGGCTTTACAAACTCCGAACCCTTGTAGGGTGCGGACCGACAGTATGCAAGAAAGACGGAGAATGTCGAGACGTATATTGCTTCCGGTAGTCACGCTCTTGCCCCTACTGGCGGTCCTCCTGATGGTGGTCTTCGCGAAGCCCGCGGAGGCGACGACCGTGCCGGCCGGTTTCGAGGACAGGCTCGTGGCGGACGCCGGTAGTCCGACGGCGCTTGCTTTCACCCCCGACGGAAGGATGCTCATCGCCACCCAGCCGGGACAGTTGAAGGTCTATCAGAACGGGAGGCTGCTTTCGACCCCGGCGCTGGACCTATCCAGCAGGATCTGCTCCAACTCCGAGCGCGGGTTGCTCGGGGTCACGGTGGACCCGAACTTCTCGTCAAACCACTACATCTATGTCTACTACACTTTCAAGAAGTTCGGGGTATGCGAGCAGAACACCGCCAAAAGCCCGGTCAACCGGGTGGCTCGTTACACACTCTCGGACGGCAACATCGCCTCTGGCGAGAAGGTCCTGATCGACAATATCCCCTCGCCCAACGGTAACCACAACGCCGGTGACCTGCACTTCGGTAAGGACAATTACCTGTACGTCAGCGTCGGCGACGGTGGCTGCAGCTTTTTGGACAAGACCCGGTGCCAGAACGACAATAATGCCTCTCGCTACCGGAACGTCCTGCTCGGCAAGGTCCTTCGTATCACCCGCGACGGCGGCATCCCTTCCACCAACCCCTTCCAGGGGACAAACAGCGCCCGATGCAACGTCAACGGCCGCACCACACTCGGCAAGAACTGCCGGGAGACGTTCGCCCGCGGATTTCGCAATCCCTTCCGGATGGCTTTCGACCCGAACGCCGCCGGCACGCGCTTCTACGTCAACGACGTGGGGGGGCGCGTCTGGGAGGAGATAGACCGGGGCAAAGCCGGCGCCGACTACGGCTGGAACGTGCGTGAGGGGCACTGCGCCACCGGCTCCTCGACCAACTGCGGCCCGCCGCCCAAGGGGATGACCAACCCGATCTCCGACTACAACCACAACACTGGATGCTCTTCTATCACCGGCGGCGCCTTCGTGCCGAGCGGCGCCTTTCCAGCGGGCTACAATCGCTCCTACCTCTTCGGCGACTACGTGTGTGGCAAGATCTTCAAGCTCACTCCCAGAAGCGGCGGTGGGTTCAACAAGACTACGTTCGTAAACGGCCTCGGCAGGGGCGGACCGGTGGACATGGCCTTCGGCCCTTACAGGGGTGGCAAGGCTCTCTACTACACGACCTACGCCTCCGGATCGGGCCAGGTGCGGCGTATAGACTACACCGTCGGCAACCGGGCTCCCAACGCGGTCGCGAGCGCCAGCCCCCGCTATGGTCAGACGCCTCTAAAGGTTAACTTTGACGGCCGCAAGAGCAGCGACCCCGACGGCAACCCCCTGACCTACAATTGGACCTTCGGCGACGGAACAACGGCCACCGGCCCAACCGCCACCCACACATACACAGCCGACAACACGTATGTGGCTGCGTTGCAGGTAAAGGACAACCACGGCGCCGGAGACACGGTGAAGGTCCGCATAGACGCCGGTAACACTCCGCCCGCGCCCAGGATCAGGACCCCGCTCAGGACGACCCAGTTCAGGGTCGGACAGAGGATCGTGCTGCGCGGAGTCGCCACCGACGCCCAGGATGGCCGGTTGGCGGACAGCAAGTTGAACTGGCGGGTGATCCGTCACCACAACAACAGCCACACGCACCCGTTCCTGACGAGGGCCGGCAACAACGTGGCGTTCCGGGGACCCGCCCCGGAGGATTTATTCTCCACCAACAGGGGCAACTACCTGGAGATCCAGCTGACCGCCACCGACTCGAAGGGGCTTAAGAAGACCGTCTCCCGGAGGTTGTACCCGGACCTGGTCTACGTCAGGTTCGCCAGCCGCCCGATAAACTTCAAGCTCAGGGTCAACGGCGTCACGTTCCGGGCTCCGAAGAACTTCCTCTCGTGGGTCGGCTACAAGCTGGACGTAGTGGCGCCGCGCCAGCGGTACGGCGGAAAGACCTATGTGTTCCATTCCTGGTCGGACAGACGGGCCGCCAGCCACACAATCACGACGCCAGCCAAAGGTAAGATCTACGTGGCGAGGTTCAAGAGGCTGCGCTGACTGAGCTACCAGTTCAAGCCTTTTTCGTATCCGAGCGAGACGAGCATCTCTCCAGCTTCTTCTTTGAAGATCTGCTTGTCTCGTTCGGTGAAGACCTCTCTCCAGTCTCCGGCGACGCCTTTGCGGTGGAAAGACTTGGAGTCTTCTTGACCAGGTTTCCTGCCGGTCATCTTCTCGAACCTATTTGCCTCTACCACTTGCGCTATTGTCTCGGGGTTGGTATCCGCCGCCAGGAAGCCGAATAGTTGCTGGAGTGCTTCGTGCGGTCGGTACAGGTGGTCTTCGTAACGGAACTCGAAGTAGTTCTCGCCGAAGAGACGCCTTCCCGTTTGCTGCCCTCGACGGACTATCCGGTTCCATCCGCTCGCCCGCTGACGGATACGCTCCTCGGTAAAGATGCTTCGTCCGCTGGATATGAATGCTTCACGGTTCTCAAGGTACCTTTCTCTTATCTCGGCTTCTTCAGGAGAAAGTTTGACCGGACCCCCCTTGTCTTGGGAGCTGTTCCAAAAAGAGTGCATGCCGGAGATGGCTACATCCCGGCCGTCCCGAATCGCATGGACTATCTTTGCCGTTGGATAAAACGTCTGGACCTCGTCGAGGTGGGAGACGTGGTGCGGGGTCCTGTCTCCCAAGACCCTCTTCCCTGATTCTGTAAGAGCCCGTCGCATCAAGGAGTCTATCGCGGCCCGTGTGATCTGGGCCATATCCCGCTCGAACTCGCTCTGTTTAGTCCAGAGGTTCAAAATCCCTGCATTGTGCCAGGTCTTGAGTCCTTCGGAGTTGGACAGAACTTCATAGAGCAGCCGGCGACCGCCGAAGTTCTGGAGGTTCCTACCGAAGAACATACCGGAGCCCTTGCAGAGGATCTCGGGGTGCGTGTCGAGCGTGCGTTCCAGCCAGGTGGTCCCCGACCTGCCATGTCCGACGACGAAGAAACGAACGTCTTCGACCCGCAAGTCCTCCGAAGGTATCGGATGCGGGATCGAGGACACATCCCGCTGCGGACTCTGCCGGGCTTCCATACGTTGTCGGCGTCTTTCCTCCAAACGAGCTTGCTTTGCCGGTTCCAGCGGTTTCCGGTCGCTAGTCACCAGTTTAGGTCTTTCTCGTAACCGAGTTTGATCAGCAGTTCTCCGGCATGCTTTTTGAAGATTTCCCTGTCTCTCTCGCTGAGGACGCCTTCCCAATCTCCGTGAACGCCTTTACGCAGGAAGGACGCAGAATCCTCCTCGCCCCGCGACCTTCCGCCGGATCTCTTCTCGAAGCGGTTTTCCTCCACTATACGGTCTACTGTCGAGGTGGTCTGGCTGACACCCAGAACCCCGAACAAATTCTCCAACTCATGGCTTGGGTTGTCGAGAAGGCTTTCGTACCGAATCTCGAAGTAGTCGTCTCCGAACAAAGCCTTCCCGTCTCTTCGACCCTTGCTCACCACCGTGTTCCAGGACTTCGCGAGTTGTCTGATGCGAGGCTCGACAAAGATGCTCTGTCTTTCCTTTAAGAAACCCTCGCGGTCGCTGAGGTATGCGTTGCGACGCTCGATTTCCTCGGGTTCCAGGTCTACCGGACCACCTTTGTCTCGTGCGCTGTTCCAGGAGGCGTGTATGTTTGAGACGGCAACATCACGCCCGTCGCGGATGATGTGGATGATCTTCGAGTCCGGATAGAGTTCGTGGATCTCCTCCAGGAAGGATACGTGGTGAGGAGTTCTGTCCCCAACTATCTTCTTGCCGCTACGCTCCAACTCCGTGCCGAGCACGTGATCGGTCAGTGCCTTTACGTAGCCGGGCAGGTCTTGCTCGAAAGAGCGCTCGCTCCAGTAGTTGGGCCGCATGCCGTGCCAGATCTGTAAGTCATCAGAACTGGCGAGCGTCGCATACAGTGTCTTGCGTCCCTCAAACAGTCCGATGCTCCGTCCGAAGAACATGCCGGAGCCTTTGCAGAGGACCTCCGGGTGCGTGTTGAGCGTGCGTTCCAGCCAGGTAGTCCCCGACCTTCCATGCCCGACGACGAAGAACGGCGGGTTTGTCCGCAGGTCCCGAGCTTTTACCACAGCAGGCTGGAATATCTTGCTGGAGGTCTTCTTGGAGACACCGTTGGAGCGTGGCTTCGGGAGCGGGATATCCTTCTCGTAGCCAAGTTCGGCCAGCAAAGGGCCGGCCTCATTTTGGAAGACCCGATTGTCGCGCTCGGTGAAAACTTCTTTCCAGTCTCCCGCGACACCTTTACGGTTGAAAGAGGTGGAATCTTCCTTTCCCCTCGGCCGCCCGGTCGCCCTCTCGAAGCTATTTTCCTCGACTATCCGCTCTACTACGTCCCGATCTCGTTCTACTCCCAGGAACTCGAAGAGTCGCTCCAGCTCAGAAGAGGAGTCCTGCAGCAGGTTCTCGTAGCGTACCTCGACATAGTGGTTCCCGAACAGTTCGCGCCCCTGGTGCCTACCGCGGCTGACCATCCAGTTCCACGTCTTGGCGAGTTGTACTATCTGGGGTTCCGTGAAGATGCTCTCACCATCGGAGATAAAGGTCTCCCGGTCGTTGAGGTATGCGTTACGCTTCCGTAGTATCTCGGGGTCAAGATCCATCGGACCGCCTCTGTCGCGGGCGTTCTGCCAGAAGGCGTGTATGTTTGAGACGGCAACATCACGCCCGTCGCGGATGATGTGGATGATCTTCGAGTCCGGATAGAGTTCGTGGATCTCCTCCAGGAAGGATACGTGGTGAGGAGTTCTATCCCCAACTATCTTCTTGCCGCTACGCTCCAACTCCGTGCCGAGCACGTGATCGGTCAGTGCCTTTACGTAGCCGGGCAGGTCTTGCTCGAAAGAGCGCTCGCTCCAGTAGTTGGGCCGCATGCCGTGCCAGACTCTCAGATTCTCGCAGTTTTCGAGCGCGCTGGGAAGCGTTCGCTGGTTCTCTAGGAGGTTCAGATCTCGTCCGAAGAACATGCCGGAGCCTTTGCAGAGGACCTCCGGGTGCGTGTTCAGGGTCAACTCCAGCCAAGTAGTCCCCGACCTTCCATGTCCGACGATGAAGAACGGTTGAGGAAATTGGGCGGGTCCCTGAGAGAGCTTCGTGGGCAGTAGCTCGGCAGGAGCCATATTTTTCTTTGGCGCGGGCCTGGTGGGTAGCGGATCGGACGGTTCCCAGGTCAGGATGGGATTGTAGTAAGGATCTTCGTCCAGGATCGTTCCCCAACGCTCGCGGATATATCCGGCTTCGGCGGGATCAAGACCAGGGTGGCGGGGCGGCTCATCACGATAGGTGAACTCTGCGTAAGGTGTGTAGACGATCAGGTGCCCACTCTCTTGCATCCTGAGGCACGCATCCACGTCCGCGAACTCCCCGCCGAGGTGAGCTTCATCGAAACCGCCTATTTCTTCGAAGACACTCTTTCGGAACATGACGCAGTCCGAAGAGACCGCGCTGCAGTTGCGGGCAAGGTCCCAGAAGTGGCGGTAGCCGAGGCTCGGTTGATCGCAATTCCGGTAGAAGTGGGGGAGGATGTCCCCGGCAGCGCCCTCCGCCCCGTCGTCCACGAGACGGAGCCCGGCCTGGAAGATCTGGCCCGACGGGAGTAGCAACCTGGCTCCTACGGCCCCGACCTCTGTCCTCTGAGCATGTTGCAACATGTTCTCCAGCCACCCTTCGGAGGTCGCTTCGAGGTCCGGGTCCAGTATCAGGATGTACTCACCTACGGCTTTCCGGACAGCCGCGTTAAGCAGTCCGGAGCGATTCCCGGCCTCCGCTTGCTCCAGTGTCTCCGGCTCCCCGTGGTCTTGGTGTCCGGATAGGGTGCCACTCTCCAGGTCCAGCAGGAGTATCTCGTAGTTTTGGTACGAGGTATGGCGCTTCAGGTTTTCGATGAGCCCATCGGGGACCCCGCCGGCGGTGGGCAGGATGGCGCTCACTGGCGGCTCGCCGATAATCTCGCGCTCGACCCTGAACGTGTTGGGGGCGAACCCGTCCTTCACGGAGCCGACCACCCCTTTTCGCCGCAGGCCGTCCTCGACCGCCCGCCGGGCTTTCTCGTGCGTGTAGGGTTTGCTGTCCGCGCCCACGGCGGTTGACCCGGCGGTCATCCTCCAGTGGTAGAGGACTTTCGGGAGGTGGTGGATCTTGGCGGTTCGCTCACCGTACCGCTGAACCAGCTCCAGGTCCTGGGCGCCATCGAAGCCCTCGCGCCAGCCGCCGACCTCTTCCAGCACAGTACGACGGTAGACGCTGAAGTGGTTCAGGTAGTTGGCCGCCGCCGCCAGGTCTGGAGACCACCCGATCTTGAGGTGCGGGGCCACCCGCCCGCCGTCCTCGTCTATCTTGTCTTCATCCGAGTAGACCAGATCCGCCTCGGGATGTTCCTTGAGAAACCTGACTACTTCGAACAACGCCTCTGAAGCCAGCTCGTCGTCATGATCCAACATGCCGACGAATTCCCCTTCGGCCATCGAGAGGGCCTGGTTGGTGGCCCGCACTATTCCTTCGTTTTTCTCCAGATAATGGACCTTAATGCGATCGTCCAGACGCCCATAGAGGTCGAGTGTCTCCCTGATATAGTCCTCGGTGGAGCCATCGTCGCAGATACACAGTTCCCAGTAAGGGTACGTCTGGCCCATAACGGAGTCCAGGGCGTGCTTTAGCCAGGCACGCTCCGTGTTGTACACCGGCATCAGGATGCTTATCAAGGGCTTGTAGGTCAGGTGGGGCGCCTCGTTGCGCATCCGGGTAAGCTCCCAGTTCCCAACCTGATTTAGGGATACCCAAAGCCTGTAATCTCTCAGTACCAAGGGGAGATCGCCGGGCATCATTCTCCGTTCCTCAAGATGCCGCGTATCCTCGCTGCGGCGGCGTGCACCCTCGTGAGGGCGACGTTGATCCCGCTCGCAACTTGCCAGCCGCGGCTACTCTGCATGTCTTTCTTCTCCTGTCGTACCTGCCGCAATTGTCTGTGCGCCTCCTGCAGACGCTTATTTCCCTCACGGCGTACCCTTGCCAGACTCTCGTCCGCCTCGCGGCGCACCCTTCCCAGTCGCTCGTTCGCTTGTCGCAGGAGCTTGTTGGCGTTCTGGTGTCTATAGTCGTGGTACATCCGGACGTGGCGCAGCATGGCCTGCCGGTCGTCCGCCTCCTCGTAGACCTGCCTGTCACGGTCCAGGATCAGGAGCGGCTGGTCGAGCGTCTCGGGAGCCGTCCCGTTGGTACAGACGGCCACCATGTAGAAAGTAGCCGGAAACCCGTCACCAAACCCCGGCTCCAAAAGCGAAAACTGCGCGCTCTCCAAGTTTACTCGGCCGTTACCAGGCAACTCATCCGGGTCGGGAGCGACGATACTTCCGGCGAGCGACCCCTGCCGGTATATTTGCACGTGCTCGAAGCTACGCTCCAGAAGTTCCCGGAACTCCAGCGGGTACATCTCGCTCAGGTGGTGCCGGTTTACAAGGCTGCGATTGTTTGAGTAAGTCTGTCTGTCCGGAGTAGAGACCACGAAGACACCATTGTCTCTTAGAAGGCGTTTGGCCTCCATAACCAGGGCTTCCGGGCGCTCCAGGTGTTCTATAACTTCGAAGGAGATCGCCGCTTCGAAGCTCCCGTCTTCATAAGGCAAAGCCGTCACGTTTCCGGTCTCGTACCGTAAGTTCGGAGCCCGATAGCGGCTCCCAGCGTAAGCAACCGCTTCTGCCGAGAGATCCACACCCTTGATGCTGCGGGCTAGCCTGGAGAGCGAGTGTGTCCCGTACCCGGCTCCGCAACCCATGTCTATTATCTCTTTGCCTTCGACGTACCGCTCGGCCAGCCGGTAACGCGTGAGATGATCGTAAGCCATCTCCGCACTGTACATCTCGCCGGGCAAGAATCGCTCACCCGTATTCTCGAGCACGGAGACTTCAGGTGCCTCTGTTCCACTTACATTCGAACCGTTTGTTCTCACAACGTTTTCCAAGGAAAATCTCCACTACGAACCTTATAGGATATTCAAGAGAACATCCTACAGGTTGCAGAGAGGCATGTTCAAGTCGCGTTCCAGATGACCCACGTCGAGAACCGAAATTTGCTTTGCGCGCTGAAGTCGGGGTAGAGTTGCGGGAGCAAGATGCGCGTTGAGGCTACCGATAGGTGGCGCAAGCCTGATGCGGAGCATCGTTCGTCTCTCAGGTCTTGCAATTGCCGGCCGTTTTGCGTAAAAGTATGTTGGCAACATTCAACGGCCAACTAATGGGAGGGTAGATGCCGGACGTTCGCCTCGATGGCGTGTTTAGAGTATTCGGAAACCTCAAGCTGTACACGGCTTTGAGGCTCGGCATGACGCGTGGGCCAGCGGAGGAGTTGGTCAAAAGCGATGATGCCAAGAACAGGCAGAACGGCTCTGGAGATAATAACCGCCTGGTTCATCTCCTGCTGGAAGATGCTTTCGCGGCGCGAGGGCCGTGGCGGACGAAGTTCAAGGTTGCGGGTAGAACTTATGGGGGCAGGTTTGATGCCTCGCCTGATCCTCGCCTCCGCATGTTTCTGGAGAATTTCCCGAATGCCGGGAGGGTGTTGGAGTTGAGCTGCCTCGAAGGCGGCCATTCGGTCATAATGGCCGCCCATCCGGGCGTGCAGAGCGTACTGGCTCTGGAAGGGCGAGAGGACAATATCCGCAGGGCGCTTCTGGTCAAGAAGATCTACGGGGCCAACAACCTGAGGATCGTTCAGGCCAACCTCGAAAAAGAGCACCTCGAGAAACACGGCGCGTTCGATACCGTGTATTGTAGTGGGCTCCTCTATCATCTGCCGAACCCGCTATTCTTGTTGAGGAACATCGTTCAGGTTACGAGGACGCTCTACCTCTCAACGCACGTTGCCGAGGATGATTCACCGGATCTCATCATCAGGCACGAAGTAGAAGGCAAACTGTACAAAGAGGGCGGCATGAAAGACCCGTTAAGCGGTATGTCGGAAAACTCCTTCTGGCCCACGCTCGAAGGTCTGGAGCAAATACTGCGCAGGACCGGGTTCACCCAGATCAAACACCTCGAACACAGAAAAGACCATCCAAACGGGCCTCTGGTTACGCTTATAGCGAGACGTGTATGAACGAGACTGACGAGCCGGCTGTCTTTTCGGAGCGAGAATCCGGGCCGGTTCGCCCTTTTTATCCCGCAGGGTGTTCTTGCGCTTGGCCGGGCATGGTTGCTGGGATTTGGAGAGTAGCCAGCAGCTTTGAGCATCAGGCTGATGGTGAAAGCTGAGATCGTGCTAAAGCTATTCGACATTCCAAAGACTAAATGAGAAAAGGGAGGTTTCGAGGTGCCAGTGTTGAGAAGTCGCGCGGCTTTCGAGGTGACGAGTAAGCTAAGAGCTTTCTTGAACCTGGACGTGGGCCTCACCCGTAACGGGGCGCCGGAACCCGGCCGGGAACGCAGTCACACTCCGAACCTGAGGAAGAATAAAGACTATCAGTC
The DNA here is from genome assembly GCA_965219175.1 of Rubrobacteraceae bacterium. Classification (GTDB taxonomy): domain Bacteria; phylum Actinomycetota; class Rubrobacteria; order Rubrobacterales; family Rubrobacteraceae; genus JBBPZK01. The sequence goes on along the minus strand of CBDCNI010000001.1, from coordinate 3,110,601 downwards.
CGAGAGAAAGCGGGAGCAACGTACAAACGAGAACAAAGGTCTCGAAACGATCCGCCGTCAACTGGCGGACAGGGATCGAGAGATCGCCAGGCTGCGCGAGTTGAACTCCAGTCAGGCGGTCGCCAGCGACCAGAAAGTAGCCGAGCTATACAAACAGTTACACGAAGCCAGTCGAGAGGTAAAGACCAACGCGGAAGCCAATCACGGAACGATCTCGGAACATCTAACAGCGGATTTATATCTGGATCTGATGAAGCGGTGTCTGACCGATGGTATCTATGGAGAGGATAGGGGGAGAACACTCCCTCGCTCCAACCCTTCCATCGCCCACACTTTGGTCGGCCTCGAAAGGCTCGACAACCTGCGGTTCTGCATCGAAGATGTGTTGAAAAACGAGGTGCCGGGAGATCTGATCGAAACCGGAGTGTGGCGTGGCGGGGCGACGATCTTCATGAGATCCATACTGAAAGCCCACGGTGTCGAAGACCGCCGCGTGTGGGTTGCGGACTCGTTCGAGGGTTTCCCGCCTCCAGACGCCGAGAAGTATCCGCAAGACGAGGGAGACAGATCCCACACGGTCAACCCGAACATCATACCTTCGTTGGATCGGGTAAAGGACAACTTCGAGCGGTACGGGCTCCTGGACGGCCAGGTCCGCTTCTTGAAGGGTTGGTTCCGTGACACTCTGCCCGAGGCGCCGCTGGAGGAGTTGGCCGTCGTTCGCCTGGACGGCGACATGTACGAATCGACCATGGATGCGCTGGTCAACCTCTACCCGAAACTTTCCATCGGCGGCTACCTTATCGTCGACGATTACGGTTGCTTTCCGGCCTGCCGCCAAGCCGTACACGACTATAGAGAGTCTCACGGCATCGAGGAAGACATCAGGTCGGTCGATTGGACAGGAGTCTTCTGGCAGCGGTCCGGATGATCCATACGATCCCGAACAAACATCCAGTAGACTCAAACAGAAAGAGAGGTTTGAGGTGCCCGTAGTTAAGGTTCGCACCGTTTTCGAAGTAGCCCGGAATATAAAGACGTTCCTTAACCTGGATGTGGGCATGACCCGCGGCACGGTGCCGGACTTCGAGCAGAAATTCAGGGAGGCGCAGGCCCGGATCCGGGATCAAGACCAGCAACTAAAAAAGGTCCGCAAGCGTCTCTCGGACAAGAATGAGGATTTGGTCAAGGCGAGAAAAACGCTTGCAGAGAGAGGAGTAAGATCTGATGCTCCTGCTCCTGCTCGTGCGCAGCCCAATGACGAGCAGCAGTTACGCCGCTTGCGTGCGCGTTACGGTCCACTTGTTCCAGCCAAGCTTGCGCTTATAGACTTTGTCGTCGAACGCTTCAAGGTTAGATCGTTCGCTGATCTAGGAGGAGTTTGGAATGTGAACGGAGGCTACACTTTCTATGCTCTTGATCGTCACAGAATTGAGAAAGCTATGTTAGTGGATCACGCACTGGGCAAAAAGGTGCCTGAAAGAGCAAAAACCCAGCCCAATCTCAGACTCCTACAAGGTAGCTTTGGGGAAGAGAGCGTGGCCGAGCAAGTTGGTCATCCGGACGCTGTGTTCTTCTTTGACGTGCTTCTACATCAGGTCGCTCCCGACTGGGATGAGGTTCTGAAGACTTACGCCGATAGAGTAAAGGTTTTCGTCGTCTACAACCAGCAGTGGGTCGGGCCAGGCCCATCTTTCAGACTGATGGACCTGGGTGAAGAAGGCTACTTTCGCAACGTGCCGGTTGATAGTCAGGAGAAAGTCTACCGGGAAGTCTGGGATAACATCGATAAGATGGATCCAATATCAGGACGCCCTTACCGAGATGTACATCGTGTGTTCCAGTGGGGAATCACTGATGAAGACCTTATTGCCAAGATGAGGGAACTCGGCTTCCGTTTGCATTATTTTCAGAATCATGGCAGTTTTCAGCGAATGGAGAATTTTGAGAACCACAGTTTTGTCTTTTTCCGGTAAGCGAGGTACGCAAAATGCTATCGTTAGAAATATGGCCTTAAATAGTCGGAGATGTAAATGTTTGTCGCAAAGGCAGTATCGGTCACTTGGTCTACGGCTATCCCGTTGACTTACGGACGGTGTGCAGGTCAGGCACGTATATGGGCAGTAAACAGTAAAGATTGTTGGAATAACCGGCAAAGACGCAAATTGTGTCAACCGGACGCCGCATAGATGATGCAACATCGAGCGCGGTTCCTGATCGTCTATCCCAGCGCGGGGAATATCTTCTATGAGCACCTGTCCCGGCGACTGGCGGCGGCTTGCGTGGAGGGCTCACGGGAGGTCACGCTCTGTGCGGCGGCGGAGCTTGGCGGCATGGAGAAGGGATGGCTGGAGGACGCGACCTTGGCTCTGGTCAACCCTTCCGAATGCACTCTCGGGTTGAGTAACACGGGGGAGTTTATCTCCCGAATCTCTGTTGCGCGCAAGAAGGTGATGGTCCTTGCGGAAGCTATCGAGAACAGGTGGTTCAAGGGCCAATTCCGGCTGCCCATAAGCTACGATGCGGTGATCGACGTGGGTTTCGTGTCCCAGAAAGAGAAGTTACCTGACTCGGACGTACCGTACCATTTCCTGTTCAACGGACCGACCCGAGAGGAGAAGCGGAAGATAGAGCAATCGAAGCCGTCCGGAAGAAGCATACCCTGGACGTTTGTCGGGCACAGGAGAGACGACCGGTTCGCACTCGCGGCGGAGCTGGTGGAGAGGCTGGACCCAGGAGGTTTCCTGTTCTTGCCCAACCCCGGCACGGGCGTGGTAAGGATGAAGAACGGGAAGATCGGGCCTTCCGGTTTGGAGGCCGTATTGTCCCGGACGGAATACTACGTCTGGATGTCTCACCACACGTTTATGTACTACGAAAGCTTTCGCTTCATAGAAGCTCTTACGGGGGGTGCCGTGCCGTGTAAGATAACCCATGAGACCGAGTGGGAGCAGAGCGGAATACCCGGCATCTTCCCTTCGGTTCGGGCTTTTTGTAAAGTCGCCCGGAGTGAGGATTCGACGGCTATGATGGACGCGGCCAAAGAATACTATCTGTCTAAGGGTTTGCTGGCGGACCATCTCGGGGAGATCCTCGAAAGTGTCTGACCCGAGGCTGTACACGAGCATAAGCCGGATCGAATCCGCCATCCTGGACCAACCGGACCTGATAGGTTTCGAGCGGGAGGAAAAGGAAGATGGGATCACCATCTTCATCCCTAACTGGAATCACCGCGCGTTTTTGCCCCGCTCTCTCCGGAGCGCTCTGGACGCCCTGACGTATCTCCAGAAAGAGGGCTTCGAGGCTGAAATACTCGTTATAGACGACGCTTCGCGCGACGGTTCTCAAAAATTCCTCCGGACTGTTCAGGCACTCTACAGCGAGCCTCGCCTGAAGACCTTGTGCCTGCAACAAAACCTCGGCCTGACAAAACTCAGGAACCTAGCTCTCAAGGTGTGCCGGTACCGGCACGTGTGCATGATGGACGCGGACAACGAGCTTGTACCAGCCAACCTGCCGCTGCTGTTGCGGGCTGCTCGCCAGACCGGAGCAGCCATGGTCTACGGAAACCTCATAGACAAGCAGGACGGCGAGGTGGTGGGTGGGAGGTCGAACATGGTAGCGTCCGTTAGCATAACCCGGAGGAACTATATAGACGCTTTTTCGTTAGTAGACGCCGAAAAAGTCCTGAAGCTGGGTAGTTACACGAGAAGCAGTCCTTACAGCCCGGACGACTGGGAGATGGTTTTACACTTGATCTTCGAGGAAGAGAAGATAGTCTTCGTACCCATAGTGCTTGGCTATTATTATAAGCAGGCGCTATCGGGTAGCGATATGAACAGGCCATACAGCGAGGACGCAAACGAATCTCTACGGCGCGTCTTTGCTCAGACCGGGATGCGCGACTGGGATGCAGAGAGGGTCGGGCGCATCTATCATCCGGAGGTGGGATACGTTGACGAGTGGTAAGCTTGCATTGGCAGGGGGTCTGACGACTTGAATCCCAAGCATCCCTGGCAACCGAACTCCGCAGGTGAATACCTTACGCGTGTAGAGGAGTATAAGGGCACGATCGTCCGTCTCTTCCCAGCGATACCGAAACGCGTAGTGGATAACTGGGCTATCTTCTCTGTTGATATCCTGTCGATAGGATTATTCCTTGAGCATTATCCGAAAGAAGCCATTGTTCTGGACATAGGCACGTTCATAGGGATATCTACGTTCTGCTTCGCTACCCACCCGAAGGTGTCGGGAGTGATCAGCGTGGACCCGAACCCAACGCTTTTCGACGAGCTCGCGGATAAGTCAGAGTCCTGGGCTAATAATCCTGAGATCGAACCCCTGAAGGACACAAAGGTGCTCGACGTTGCTCGCGCTGCTTTTAGCGAATTCGGTAATGCAAAGGAGAAGGTACAGTTTTTTGAAGGTGTAGTCGGGGGCGCCCAGATCGGTGTCGGAGGGAAGACTCTGGAAAACCCCGAAAGGATCAAAGTGCCGGAGCCTGACCCTACCGGGAAGACGGGACTTCTGGTCTTGGTGGATGGGCTACATACCAGGGGAGGTATCCGAGCGGACCTGGAGGCGGTCTTCGACCAGAATCCGCACGCCATCGCGTTCGTGGACGATTGCCGACACCGGTGGGGGCCTTTTGTGCAGGCGGGAATCGTCGATTTCATGGAGCAGGCGGCGGGCGAATATAATTTCAACCTTATCAGTGACCTCGGTCCCGGACTGGCGAGCAGCAACTTCGGGCTTGTATACGCAAACTCCCAGGCCAAGATGGCGAAGAAAGCGCTGTCCGGGCTCGCCTGGGCGTTTAGCCAACGCCTGGATCCCCTGCGCTTGCTGAAGCGAGAGGAAGATCTGGTTGCAATCGCGAGCAAAGCTAGCCTCGAACTCGAGCAGACGCGCAGGAGCAGTAACCAACTCGAAGCACGCACCTCTCGACTCGAAGAACGAGACACGAGACGCAAAGAGCATGTTTCCAGGCTCGAAGAACGAGACTCAAAGCGTAAAGAATACATCTCCAAGCTCGAAAGGCGGGTTTCGGGGCTTGAAGAGCGCAACGCGCAACTCACCGCTCGCTATAAAGGAAGGCGGTACAAGCTCGTGGATGGAGCCGCTGAAGCTGCCCTACGCGTACCCGTTTTGAAAGGGTTGTTCCGACGAAACGCTCCGTAGCTGGAAATCAGATTTTGAAGAAGCTGTTTCGGTGGACTTAATGTGAACAGACTACTGCGTGGCTTGCGCTGGCATCCTGTTAACCTTATGATCTTCTTATGAAGCGCGAGGGGCAGTGGTTTGGGGCAAAATATATCGTGTGCGGCGAGCCTGCATTCGTTTACTTTATTGTCCAAAAGGTCGCATGCTCCAGCATCAAGACCGCCTTGCTGCCGCTCTTTCCCGCCATCGAATCCGAGGGAAAGGCTTCGCTGCGCGATGAGAGCTTCGCTTACGGTGTGCATGATCTCTACAACCGTTCTGGACACCAGATCAACCAGGCAAGCCTTCTGGCGGATAGTTACGATAGACATTTCAAGTTTGCGTTCGTCCGAGATCCGTGGGACAGACTTGTTTCTTGCTACAAACAGAAGATAGCTCCCGGAGGCCAGGGACTCTTCTGCTATGACTACAAGGAAGTTCCGCTTCACGTGGGAATGTCGTTTGCGCAGTTCGTAGAAGCCGTACACGCTATACCAGATGAGGAGGCCGATCCCCATTTCCGATCCCAGTACCTGACAGTCTGCGGCGAGGATCCCAATGCACCGATCCGGACAGATTTTGTGGGACACTTCGAAGACCTCGACACTGACTTTGCCCGCGTGTCCGAGGTGATTGGAGCACGCGAGCTACGCCTTCCGCATCTATTGTCTTCCGGATCCGGCCAGAATCGATCTTTCGACGGTTTCTATAATAGCCGGCTCACCAAGCTCGTTTGTGAGCGGTATCGAGAAGACGCCGAAATTTTCGGTTACTCGCGGCCAAACTCGAAGGGCAGGCTTTCCGGCATTCGTCGATTCCTCCCTCGCCAACTATCTTAAGTGCCTAACCTGCTTAATCGAGAACAACATGTCTTCTGAAAAGAGCGTGCACACCTTGAAACACTGGTTCGATGTTCGGGAAGGCTACCCGGAGGCAATCGCGGGTTCTATCGCGGCGGCACGTTGGGGGATGCCGATCCGGTTTCAGCTATTGCTCGTGAAGGAGAACGGGTTTAATATCCAGACGCCGGTGCGCTCCACGTCCGGGGTGTTACGCGTTACGAAGGTCATGTTCTTCACTATTGCGGTTGCCGCCATCAGACTATCTCTGGTCGGCAAGGGATCCGGGGCGTTGATCTTGCCCCACAGCTCCGCGATTTCGGTGGTGATCGGCAAGGTTCGCTCCGCGTGGTGGCGGCGCAGGTCTCGGAGCCAACTTTCCAATGTCTCGGATCGCGTGGGCTCCCGCCTCCACAGCAGTTCTATGCCGAGTTGGATCTCACCTACAACCAGGACGCTCACGTACAGTTCATCGACCTCCGCAGAGGAGAGCCACCGTCGCCCCCCTACGTCGGCCCCGGCGCCTTTCCGCGCTTCGGAGACGATGTTTGTGTCCAGTAGGAAGCTCATGAGGAGACGTCTTCTGGAGAGGTGGTTTCCAACTTGATCTCTATCGGGAAGTCCTCCTCCGACCGAGACGTCCGCGCAAGCTCTCCTAATACACTACAAACCCGGCTTGGCATACGCTTGTGGAGGGCGTTTACGGTGGTCCCAGGGACCTCTGCCGCATAGCGTATGTCCGGACGCTGTCCGGTAAAGTCTATTGTCCAGTGTCGGTTTCGCTCTCGTAGACGGATAGATGCGCCTCCCTGGCGGCGTCGTTGAGCCGGTTGTCGAAAGCCAGGAATTGCACAGGTCCTCGAAACGCTCCGAGAGCCGGAGTGCGCTCGCCAGGTGGATGCTGTCGAACCCTCGCAGGGCATGGCGCTCGGCCAACTGGCCCGCACGGAACGCAACGAGGTTAGAAACGGCGAGCCGGTCGTATGTTCGCCAGTCCTGGTCAAGATCGGAGACTGACCCTTGGTATTCGTCTCCGGTGAAGTCTCCTTCCCGCCATCTGCGAGCTAGTCCGGCGCGGGCCTCGGCGTAAGCTACCGTGGAAGCAGCTACCCTCTCCGCTATTTCTACGGCCTCCGACACAAAATTCCGACCTTCTGTCACGTAAAGTTTTAGCAAGGCGCTGGTGTCCAGGTAGAGGATCAACCTAACGGCGGTCCTCGATCACGGCTTCCGCCACAGTGCGTCCGCTACGCGGCCTGGGCGGGTTCTTGCTGCCTTGCGGCTTTCCTCCCCCTGATGGATAGTATTCTTGCTCGTCGTAACCAGTGCGGGAGATCGGAGCCTCCTCGACTTCGCCTTCACGCTCCAGCTCGCGCCTTATCGCGTGCTGGATCCAATCCTTAACCGACTGATCCCGGCTCACAGCCGCCATCTTTACCCTGCGCCTCAACTCGGGTTCGACCTCGAACGATATTTTTACCGCCACCGTTGAACCTCCAATGCGTAAATGCGTCTTGACGTAGACCAGCATCGTCGCGGGTATGGGGCAAAGTGAACCCTACGAGGGTGTCGATTCCCTGCAGTTAGAGAAGCTTCACTGATTACTTGCGCCGATAAACCTCGCTTCGCTACCGGGCGCGCCGGAAACCAGCCTGGTAGCATCTTCGTGGTCTGTAAAGAAGGCTTTGCGACAAGCGGACGAAAAGATTCTGTTTTGGAAGGTGAGAATGGGACTCAGCGGACGGTGGCGCCGAGTTTATCCGGCACTTCGAGCTTTCCACCGCGCTCTTCCACGGCCTGCGCCAGATCATCGAAAGAGAGTGCTTCGAGACCGAGAACGTTTCCTTCCACATCCACGTCCACGTAGACATCCGCCTTTTCGGAGAAGTCCTCCGCATGGTCTGGCGTACCCTCCCGGAGCCTGAAGTACAGAGCACCGGATACTTTGTCGTAGTCGATCCTCATGGACCAGCACCTTCCCTTCTGCGGAGCATGACCGAGATCACCACGGACTCGTCCGCTCCTTGATTATAGATCACCCGGATACGATGGTGGCCGATCTGTTTCTGAGAGTAGAGCCGACCGAAATTGGCCTCACCTTCTTCGTCAGCCTCTTCGAGAACGTTGCGTACCTCATCCTCGGAGACACCATACTGCTCCATCCGCTCTCGGGCGTGGGGTAGGAAAGCGACCTTCATAGAGCGTAATTTTGGCAGATGTCGTTGTAAATTGATGTCCTATTTCCAACACGTCCGTAGCGCGATGATCCGCTGATGCGCCGGTACTTCTAAAAGGTCTCTCTGGCAAGTGGTTGCCCGGCGGTGCGGAAAACTTTATGGATACCAAAGGATAGACGCATGGTACAACATATGTCATGAAAAAGACGACGGTGTATCTGCCGGATGAGTTGAAGGCCGCCCTGGAGCGGTCGTCGAGGGCTTCGGGGCGTAGCGAGGCCGCTTTGACCCACGAGGCGGTAGAAGATATGACCGGGAAACTGGAGACGACCAGGCCGAGGCTGCCTCTCTTCTCCGGTGGGGAGCCGGGGTTGGCTGAGAACACCGACCGGGAGCTTGCGGGCTTCGGCGAGCAGTGATAATCCTCGATACCAGCGGGCTCCTTTCCGCGATATACTCCAGTCAGCGCTTCCCTCCGGCCGCCAGAGAGGTCCTGGAAAGGGTGGAGGGACCGTTCTTACTCTCGCCGTTCGTGCTGGCCGAGCTCGACTACCTGATCTCCACGAAGGCGGGAAGCGGGCCGTAACTCTCTCTGCTGGCCGAGGTCGGACGCGGAGCATACCGTCTCGAACCATTCACGGCTGCGGACGTGGAACTGGCGCGAGAACTACTGGAGCGGTACTCTGACCTGGGGTTGAGCCTCGCTGACGCCTCCAGCGTCGTGCTCTCTCACCGCTACGGCATCCTGGACATCCTTACTCTGGGTGAGCGCCGTTTCAGGGTGGTGTCCGGCGCGGAGGAACGACCGTTCCGGTTGCTTTCCGATGGACCTGTGATCGTCCGCGACAGGCGCCGTTCCATGATGCATAAGGAGTGCGGCATCAACGCCAAAGATCTCATAGCGTAGGGACCCGTGTATAACGTTCACCGGGCACCGAGCGTTGCCACTCACCGCTACAAACTGTACAATAGTAGGGCATTTATAGGGCATTAACGGATGATCGTTCAGATTTACGAGAGGAGCGTGGATGAAGGGTCAGCTTATAGAGAGGGCGCACCGGCAGTCGGTCCACGCTTCTCCGGAGGAGGTGGCCGGTTATCTCCAGGAGCTACTCAGCCGCAGGTTGGTGGCCTACATAGCGGGTGTCAAGGATGCCAAGACGGTCACTCGTTGGGCGCGCGGCGAGGTACGGAATGTTCGCTACGAGAACGAGAAGAGACTGAGGACGGCCTATGAGATCTCCCAGCTTCTGGTCGGGTTCGACTCCCCGAGGGTAGTGAAGGCGTGGTTCATCGGGCTCAACCCGCAGCTCGGTGACGTGTCGCCCGCCGAGGCCATCCACGATGGAGGGCTTAAGGAGGCAATGTCCGCCGCGCGGGCGTTTGTGGCGGGTGGCTAGTAGGGTTCTTACTGTGTAGCCGGCTGCTGCTACCGGCGACTTTTGGAGGCAGCTATTACCTGCGTCGACCTTCCTTTGGTTTCCGCGCCGGATTATCCCGTGTATCGCGTCTCTTTGGGCCTCGACGTATTTGGCGTACCGGAGTGGGAGTGGACCGGGGACAACCGTTTCGACGATCCGGGCCACGGGAAGGGAAACGCTGAACCTGGTCTCTTTCGCGTGGTCTACTGCGCCTCCTCCCGTGTAGGAGCGTTCGGTGAGACTATTGCCCGCTTTCGCAAGAGCCTTCGCCTGCTTTCGAACCTGCGGGAAATCGAAGACGAGGAGCCTTTCGACCTGGAGCTCGAGGGTGGTCTGCTCCCGGAGGAATGGCGGTTGAATCGGCGTATCGGCGCCAGTCGTCTGGGCGGATCGCTCCGGTTCGCGGACATCGAGGACCCTCGGGCCGCGACGTTGCTCCGTCGAGATATGGCTCCGCTTCTCACGGAACTGGGGCTGAACGACTTGGATTTTAGCGACCTAATGGGGCGTGACCGGAGAGTAACCCAGAACGCCGCCAGGTGTGTTTACGAAGCTATGGACGAGGTTAACGCGCCGGTCTTCGATGGAATCAGGTACGTATCCCGCCTGAACCGTGGATGGGAACTATGGGCGGTGTTCGCCGACAGGATGGTCCACGAACCCGAGGACCTCTACCAGACAATAAGCAGAGAGGATCCCGACCTTCGTAACGCAGCGGAGGTTTTAGGCATCGAGGTCGAGTAGGGTTCGAAAACCCCAGACCAGGAAATCGAACGAATAGCCTGGTGAGATCGCTGCAGATAGGCACGGCTCAACACCTGATCCGCACGAAATCTACACGTTGACGACCGTGACTGCTCCTTCCCACAAAGCCTCGCCGCGAAGCTCCGGAAACGGGGAGCGGAAGCATTCCTCGCGCCTTCGGCAACCCTACTCGGGTCGAAGCTGGATGTCCTGGAGAGTCGTAGGCCCCGACTCTATGTCGAGGGAACCGACGGGAGAGACTGATCGTCCCGGATGTCCTTACCTCCGACGAGCGCCGTTTCAGGGTGGTGTTCGGCGCGGAGGAACAGCCGTTACGGCTGCTACCGTCGGACTTGTAACCGTCTCCTCCGGGGCTGGGACTTCGTGCTGCATAAGGGCGACAAACTAGACTAAAATAGGAGGCAGTACGAGTTTTATAGTAGGTTGCGCGTCTGACCTGTAGAGTATGGAGTTTATGAGTGATCAGCTAATAATCGCGGGTTTCCATCGCAGCGGTACGTCGGCGACCGCCCAGCTACTGCAGCGAGCGGGGTTGTTCCTCGGCTACGAGCTGCTGGAGGCGCTGCCATCGAACCCCTACGGACACTTCGAGGACAAAGAGGTGGTGGGCTTGCACGATCGGCTCCTCGCCGATAACGACCTGACCTGGCTCGTGAGCGAACCTCTTCTTCCCGTGGTGACCGGGGCGCGCTGGGATAGGATGCGCCTGATCGTCGAACGCCGCAACACCGAGCACCGGCTTTGGGGCTTCAAGGACCCTCGGGTATGCCCGTTTATTATGCTCTGGAAGTATCTGCTCCCGGACGCCAAAGTGTTGCTGGTCTACCGGCATTTCTCGGAGTCGACGTACTCGCTCGGCAAACGGCACTCCAGCGACCTCTTCCAGGAATGGGGCAGCAGCTACGTCCACCGGCGGTTCTGGGAGGAGCCGGACCTGGCCCTGAAGATGTGGCTCGTCCACAACAAGGCCTTGCTCGGGTTTGCCAGGGCTTACCCGGAAGACACGCTCGCCGTGTCGCTAGATATGATCCGGGACGGCTTTCCGCTCGTCCGGGCGATAGAGCGCCGCTGGAACCTGGGCCTCGAAGACGTGCCGACGGGTGAGGTCTTCGACCCAGGCGCCAGCGCCCGCAGGCCCGGCCGCCAGCCGGTCTCGGACCAATCCCTGATAGGAGAGGTACGCCGGACGTGGGAGGCGCTGGAAGCGTTGGGCAAGGAAACCGAGGAGACTATACTGGAGGAAGCGTTTGCAGGATAACGACTTCTACACGCCGACCGACCTGGACGTGCTGAGGATGGAGAACGAGCTCCTCACTTTCGAGGTGCGTTTCCTAAAGGCCCGGCTCGGCCGGGGCGGCTCGGCGCCCGGCTCCGCCATCTCCCTCAACCGGATGTCGCGCCTCGAGGAAGCCGAGACCGACCTCCGGCTGCTGCTGGGGCGCATGTCGCGCAGCCCGCTGGCCCCGGTGCTCCGGCGCAGCGGGAACTACCGGACCCTGGAGCACCTCTACCTCCGCGCGCCCGAGACCCGCGAGTCGCGCCGGCTGGACTACCTTGAGAGGGCGCAAAGGGACCTGGTGCTGCTGCTGCAACGGATGAGACGCGGGCCGCAGGCGCGGGTGCTCCGGCTCAACAAGAACTTCCGCACCCTCGAACAGAAGTACCTCTAGCCGCCGATGGTGATCGTCCCGGAAGACGTCGGCATCGAGAACCATCCGGTCGTCTACGCTGGACGGTTCTCGGACTCCGTGGCGGGCATGGACCTGCCGGACGGGTGCGTCGTCCTGGACGATTGGGAGGTCCTTCCACCGCAGCTTGCCCCGGTGTTGGAAGAGGCGACCACGCTCATCGTGCTGGACGTCTTCTCGTTCCCGTTCGACGCCATGACCCGCGAGCAATGGGACGTGCCACTGGTACTCGTCCTCCCAGAAGGGTTCGACGCGCCTTTCCTGGAGGCGGTTTTCGGGAGACCGCTCTTCGAGAAACTCGGGTTCTTCGACCACCTGGTAGTCCGTGACGGGGACCTCTGGGAGCGCCTGCGGACCGGGTACGGCTGGGCCGAAAGCCGGCGCATCGAGGTCGGGGGTGAAGGGCTAGACGCCGTGGTCGCGGAAGTGCTCGCCCGGCTGGAGGATGAGTCTTCGGTCCCGACTTTCTTCGGTGGGGAGGAGTATGAGGCGCTCCCGTACTGGAAAGAGAGAGGTACGGAGCTTGCGGCCTCCTCGTCGCACCGGGCGGTGTGCAGCGTGCATCACGGCCCGAGGTTCAATAAGGCGATGCACCGGGCGCAGGCCGCCGTTCTCGAGCCCAGGTTCCTCGCCGCGCGTGGCGGGCGGGACGAAGAGAGCGGCCCGTTCGAGGTCCTGGAGGTCGGCGCCGGGGTCGGGCGCTGGGCGACGAGCTTCGAACCCTCCGGGACCCGCTTTACAGGGGTGGACATAAGCGAGGGCATGGTCGAGGCGGCGCGCGCCAACTTCCCGGAGGGACGGTTCGAGCGACTCGGGGATGATATGGTCTTCCCGTATGAGGATGAGAGTTTCGACCTGGTCTTCTCCGTGACCGTCTTGCACCACAACCCGACGCCGGCCAAGCTGGCTTTGATCTCCGAGATGTGGCGCGTGGCCCGGCCCGGCGGACGGCTACTGTTCCTCGAAGACTTCGTCTCCGGCGGGTGGATGGAGAGATCTACGGTTTATCCCATGTCCGTGACGAAGTTCGTGGGAGTGCTCCTCGAAGCGACGAACGGACAGGTGCTGCTGGAGCACGTAGAGTCCCTGCGTTATCCGCACGACGCGGTCGTCCGGGGCGGGGTCCTCGCCGTCTCCAAGCTCGGGGTGCCGAAGAAGTGGTAGGCGAAGCCGTGGGAGCGGGACGGCGGGCTTTCGTGATCTCTAACGACCTCGTGCCGAGCCTCGGTATGCCCGTCGCCGCACCCGGCCTGCGCGCGTTCGGCCTCGCGGAAGGGTTGCGGGCCAACGGCGTGAAGGCCCGGACGATAATATTGCGCGGCCCGGCGGACGGGCAGTGGCTCCGTTTCGGGAAGTCCGTCCCGCACCCGACGGCCCCCGATACCGAGGTCGTCAGTCCGAAGAAGCTCGTCCGCTACCTGGAGTCGCACACGCCCGCGACGGTGGTGCTCATCAACAGCAACCAGATCGACCACGTAAAGCCGATCGAAGGTATCCGCTACGTCCTGGACTTCTTCGCCCCCAAGATGCTGGAGATGCTCTACCAGCACGGTGAAGGCTATCCGGGAGAGGAGCTAGCCAGGCTGCGGCAGCGCAAAATCCGGGCGATACAGCTCGCCGACGCTTTTATCGTCAACGGGAAGAAGAAAGTCCCGTACTTCCTAGCCTGGACGCTCCAGGCCGACCGGGACATCCGGCGCTTGCCGATGAAAGTCGTCAACATGTGCGTCCCGCTCTACACGTCCGAGAAAGCGCGGGTGGAGGAAGGCGGCGTGAGGTTCGCGGTGGCCGGATACCTCCAATCGTGGAGTACGCTCGGCAATTGGGTGGAGGCGCTGGAGCGCCGGTTGGAGCGTCCCGGCGTCAGGCTAGACCTGCTGGTCCCGTGGCACTGGGGAGGGGGCGTGGGGCGCACCCACGTCTCCAAGGGCGACCTCGACCGGATCGGGGCGCACCCGTCCGTGACCACGCACGGGACGATGAACTTCTCCGGCTTTCAGGACTTTCTTTCGGGCGTGGACGTGACGGTGGACCTCTTCCAGCACAACCTGGAGCGAGAGTACGCGATGGTCACGCGCTCCATCGTCTCGCTCGCGTGCGGGACGCCGGTCATACACCCGCCGTTCACCGAGGTGTCGCCCATGATAGAGGAGTACGACGCCGGTTGGATCGTTGACCCCCAAGATACACAGGAGCTCGGACGGGTCTTCGACGAGATCATCGAAGACCGCGACGTGGTTTTGCGGAAGACCAAGAACGCCCGGACGCTCGCCTCGGCGGTCATAGACCCGGTCGTGGCGGTCGAACCGCTGCTCCGAATAATGGAGAGATGGTAGTCGTGGGCGGCAAGCGGCGGATGTACTTCTTGACGCCGATGTTCGAGCCTGTGGGCGGCGTCGTCAAGGTCTTCGACTACGTCAATCACGCCATAGCGTTTGGCTATGAGCCGATCATAGCGTGTCCCGAGCGCTACAGGGAAGGGTTGCCGCTGTTCACCAACCCGCGCTTCTCGAAGCTTACGCCGGAGAGCGGCATAAAGTACATAGATCTGGAGCAAGTCTCACTCGGTCCCGGCGACCTTGCCTTCCTGACCTGGCCGACCCACTACGAGGTCGTGGAGCGACGGATGAGCCGGTGGACGCAGCACGAGCAGGTCGTCCAGATCGTTCAGAACGTCCGCTGGGCGAACCCGGCCTTCACCGGAGGTTACGCCGTCCGGGTTCTAAGCAGGCCGATGGCCCGCATCATGACGAACGACGTCGTGTTGGAGGCGGTCAAGCCCTACCTGAACCAGACTTCGCTAACGGAGGTCATCCAGCTCGGCCACGATGCCGCCTTCTTCACCAAAAGCCGCGCCGGGAGACTGGGCTCGCCCATAAAGGTCGCCTACACGACCTGGAAGTCAGACGTGGGCGATAAAGCCGCTTCTATGTTGTCCGGCTCGGGCTTTCAGTTCAAGGCCATCCGTCAGCCGGCGGGATGGGAGGAGTTGCGCAAGCTCTACCACTGGGCGGACGTGTTCCTGGCTACCCCGTTTGCCGAGGAAGGTTTCTACATGCCCGGTTTAGAGGCGATGGCCGCGGGTGCGGTGGTACTCACCCCGGACGCCGGGGGCAACCGGGCCTACTGCGACTTCGGCAGGAACTGCATCCCGGTCGAGTTGGACGACGCGGGGAGCTACGTGTCTGCGCTGAAGGCTCTGAGGTCGGAGAGCGTGGGCGAGGTGGAGCGACTGCGGCGTGAAGGTTACGAGACCGTAAAGCGCCACACTTTAGGGAACGAGAGAGAGCGGTTCGGTGAGTTCCTGGATGTGTTGAAGGGACGGCTGGCGAAGCTCGGCCCGGAAGTCGAATCGCCGCTAAGGGCCAAAAATGCTTAGAAGGAAAAAGAAACCAACTTACCCGGACTTCCTGATAATAGGGGCGCAGAAAGCGGGTACGACGTGGTTGTACTACAACCTCCTGAGGCATCCTCAAGTCTGGATGCCCAAGGTAAAGGAGTTGCACTACTTCGACGAGAAAGTGAGATACAGGTCTTCGATCTTTGCGAAGTTATGGGGCAAACGGTTCGAAGATCGGCGCTGGCGGTCTCAGCTCGAACTGCGGATGAGGAACTATCGGAACTATCCGAACAGGCGCGTCTTCGGCGAGGTTTTGTGGGACTTGAAATATTTCCTGAAAAGCCCAAACGATAAGTGGTACGCGTCGCTCTTCGAGCAGGGGCGGCGCAAAATTTCCGGTGAGATCACACCGGACTACTCGACCCTCGGCCGGGACGCCATCGCACACGTCCACGAGGTCATGCCGGAGGCCAGGATCATCTTCATGATGCGAAACCCGATGGAGCGGGCCTGGTCGCAGGCCATGATGGAGTTTGGCCGGGGTGAGCCCGTGGAGGATATACCGTTTCCGAAGCTCAACCGGCATTTCGTCAATGCTCGTTCCCGCCGTTTATCCAATTACATGCGGACGTTGGATACCTGGCGGATGTTCTACCCGGAGGAGCAGATCTTCGTTGGTTTCCTCGAAGATATCAACTTCCATCCGAATCGGCTTATGCACCGTCTCTACGAGTTCCTGGGCGCCGATACGTCCATCGAGTATAGGGTCATGGAGCGGAAGATCCACGCCCGAGCGGTGGATCTGATACCGAAGAGGTCCGCCATCCGGCTGGCGCGGATTTACCGGAAGCAGATCCAGCGGCTGGACGAAAGCTTCGGGGGATACGCGTCGTTCTGGCACTTTTGCGCGCGCAGGCTTGACGAGGACCCGCCCAAGCAGAAGACGATTCCCTATCCCTTGACGGAGTCTTTTCTGTGGGACGAGTGGGTTTCCTCTATCGGAGAGTCCGCCCCCGGAGAAGACGGAGTCAGGAGCGGCCCCTTGTCGTCGATGCTGGTCGAGAGCTAGAGATTTACCTGCTTCGGATCCAACGATACAACCGCGCCGCGCTTGCGAGGCCCCGCCGCGCGTTGCGCCCCCTCTTTAACGGCTTTGCCGCTTTTCCCGAGAGCGGCTTCGGGGTGCGACACAGGGCTTCCAGGTCCTCGGTAGACAACGTACTGAACAGCACGTTGTCCACCCTGTTGTAGTCTTCTAGCTGGTTCATGCGGACCTTCTGACGGCGATCGTCTATGACCGCGAAGTTGTACCCGAGCGGCGAGAGCGTCTCGTTCAACTCGCGCAGGTTATCCTCCGAGACGACCTCGATGAGCAAGTCCGGGTGGTGTTTTTCGAGCGTCTCCGTCATGCCGGCTATGACCATCTTCTCGGCCTGCTCTACGTCTATCTTCGCCACGTCCGCCCTCGGGATGTCTTGCTGTTTTATAAACGTGTCGAACTTCATCGTCTCCACGTACTCCTGCGAGATGACTTCCTTATTCTTCGAGACCAGCGACGAGCCGCTGGAGAGGGTGAAGTAGCCCTGGTAGAGGTTCATCGTCATGTGGCCGTCGGAGTCGCTAAGGGCGACGTCGAAAGCCTTGACCCTCTTCCCCAGCCGGTTGGCGGACAGGTTGATCGTGGTACGCCCGAAGACCCGCTTTATAGGCTCGAAGGCACAGATGCGCGCCTCCGGGTTCGCAAGGGCGGCGGTCATCGAGTAGACGCCGGTGAAAGCACCTATGTCGAAGACGTACCCGGAGTTGCGAACCATCTCGCGCCAGATGCGCAAACTAAGGCTCTCGAAGGCGTTTGGGCCGTACCAGAAGTAAGTCTGGGCGACCCGATCGTCGTTGTTGGAGAACATCACGAACGGCGGTACTCCCTCGACTTCGACCTCTATGAAGCCGTGGTACGGGTGTTTTTTCTTGATCTCCTGGAAGTCCCTGTCGTGCGTCGAGACCGGCCGATATTCGTAATCCGGGTCCAGGAAAAAACGCTCGCGCAACGCCCGGTCGTTTATCTCCGCGAGTTTCTCGGACCTCACCGTTGCGGATCTCCCATCCTCTGTCTTCCTTCAGACGAGCTTTGACGGATCTTATCTCGTTGAAGCATCCCGGTCTCGCCTCTTATCGTATTTGCCGGGGTTGCGTGAGCCGGAGCCCGAGACGAAGATGTTAGCATACCTGAGACCTCGAACCGGGTGTGAAGGCGGTTTTCCCCACTGCCTTGAGTTAGACTATCCGGCGTCGGGGTAAGCTAGATCGGGAGGGTTGCGAATGCCGAGTCTGTCGAACATCATGAGCTTCCATCTGGCTCGAAACCTGAAGGCGTTCTTAGAGTTGAGAACGGGCATTACCCGAGGCCCGACGCCGGCGGAGCAGGCCCGGACGCTGGAAGACCTGGTGAAGCGTCAGGCACGGGAGTTGCGGAAGGCCCGGGAGCGTATCCGAAAGCTCACCGCTCTGCCCGAGGGATCGACCCGGTCCGGCCGGCTCGTGAAGGCCAACCAGGCGGCCCTGGAGAAGCGGCCTTTCCTGCAAGGAGGTTACAGTTTCCGCCCGGTCTCGGTGCACGACCGGGGTTTTCACGACCTCAAGGACAAGTACCCTTATTTCGGATACGTCGAGGTCAAGGTCGAAGGCGCTCCTCCCTTCGTAATGTTCTCCAACAACGACGATCAAGTCGCCCAAACTTACTTCTGGTACGGTCCAAACGCCTTCGAGAGCCTTAGTTTGCGCATCTGGCGCGCGTTGGCCCGTCGCTCAAACCACGTCTTCGACGTCGGGGCCTACAGCGGGATTTACGCGCTGGCCGCCGCGCAGGCCAACCCAGACGTCTCGGTCCACTGCTTCGAGCCGATCCGGCGGGTCTTCGGACGTTTGCTGGTCAACCTGAGCGTGAACAGGCAACACGGGAGGATACAGGCGTACAACCTCGCCCTCGGCGAGGAGGACGGCGAGGCGACCATGCACATATTCTCGGGCCGCCTGACCAACCTGCTCACCGGCGCATCCCTTGTCGAGAAGGGGCACAGGGCGGTCGTCGGGGGGGAACCTATCGAGACGATGCGCTTCGATACGTTCGTCGAGCGTCAAGAGGTTCCTGGTGTGGACCTGGTGAAGATAGACGTCGAACAGGCCGAGAAGAACGTCATAGTCGGCATGGAGAAGACGTTACGGGAACATCGGCCGAACCTGATCGTCGAGATCGTCTCGGAGGATAACCTTCGGGACATCTCCGGTATCTTGTCGCCTCACGGGTACAACTTCGCGGTAATGGACGACCAGTCACAGAGGGCGTACGTAAACGACCCCCAGGCGCACAGGGCGGCCCGGAACGTTTTGTTCAGTACCATGACCGAACGAGACCTGCGGGCGTTCTGCGAGACCCTGAAACCGATGCCGGGCCGTAGTGGCCCCGAACCCAAAGCACCGGCGCCTTCAAAAGAGCAAGCAACGTAAAGCCCAATCGCAAAGCTCACCTGAAACGACGGGACATTCAGGCTAGATCCTCCATCATCTCCTCCACGCTCTCTCTGGGGTAGAAGTCCCAATAGGCGCCCTCGCTCTCCAGTAGCCGTTCGCCGCAGCGGAGCATAAAATCCCGGTCGTAGAGCGAATTTACGTTCCGGGACTGGAGCGGCTCGTCCAGCTCGCGGGCGGCCGGCACGATAACTTCAAGCGCCCGACCGCCGGAGTCCACGATGTCCTCGTAGCGCAATACATGGGCCGCCGGCAATTCTTGCTGGAAGCGCCTGAAGAAGTAATCCAATCTCAAGAATTGGCTCTCCAGAGGGTCTTTGGCCCCGGATAGGTGACGGACGAGACCCTCATCGTACTTGACGGCGGCCGGAGGATTGCCGCGTTTCCTCTTGGGCCACCATCCGCTCCTGGAGGATGCCATGACGGACAAGGGGTTGCGCACTATCGCGTAGCACGGGAACCGATCTTTTAGCGTCGGGAGGACGGCGGTGAATAGTCCCGGTTCCTTTACGGCCAGGTAGAATCCGGGTTGGATCTCTTTGCCCACGGGGATCTTTCCGCTCTCCGTGATGAGGCGGCGTAGGCCGCCTTCTTCTTTCTCGTTCGCGAAGTGGTTGTCCGGGACCTCGCCGCCCACGTGTTTGGTGAGCACGGTCCCCTCTTCCAGGGCCATCTTCCGCATCCTGCGGTAAAAACGTTCGATTCCATCGCAGACGGCTTCGTGATCCGATAGGTGTTCGGCGAACCTTTCCGGACCTATGGGCTCGTCCAAGGCCAGCGTGTTCGGCAGCTTGTTCAACAGGTGACAGACCAGGGTGGTGCCACTCCGTCCGAGCCCGGTGATGATGAAGTTGTGCCGGTTCGGGTCCGGCCTATCCCTACCTGCTCTCTCTCCCCTCTGTCGCCGCGTGAGAGAGTAACCTCTCCGTGCCAACCGCTTCCACTTCTCCATCTCTTCTACCGCCTCTCTAACGATGGTACCTGAGCAGCGGCTCGGGGTAGCGCATGCAGACCGGGCCTATGTATTTGATCTTCCGAAACCGATTCCAGTCCCCAGGCTCCATCAGCCGGTGAGACTCGATGTCCGCCTCGATGTTCTTGAACCACGACCGGTAGAATGCCGAAGCATTCGTCACCTGCCCATACGAGAAGCTCTCCGCCTTTACCAGCCGCTGCTCCCCATCTTCCTCCACCCAGTAAGGGTGCCACACGAAGTCGCATTCGTTTTCCCCGGCGAAAGAAACCAACTTCTCCAGACGCTCCGGGAGGTACTCGTCGTCGTCGTCGAGTTGCGTTATGTAATCCCCGCGGGCCATCGAGAACGCCTCGTTGGTCGGCGGCGTCCCGGCGACCATCCACCGGCGGCGGGGATCTTCAGGGTATACGCTCTTCTCCGGCAGGTTGACGAACTTCAGGCGCGGGTCGTCTATGCGGGCCACGGCCTCTTCGGTTTCGTCCGTGCAGTGGTCGCCCACCACGATCAACTCCAGGTTCTCGTAACTCTGGCCGAGTACGGACGGTATGCACCGCTCCGTCAGCACCTCGGCCCGGTTGTACGTGGCGACGGCGACGCTGACCAGCGGACGCTCGGGGACCGGGTTACGCGCCTTCCACCCGAAGAACTCCTCGACCAACTCCTGCGGCACGTCGAGGCTCGACTTGAGCATGTCTAGTTGCTCCAGGTTCAACTCGGATTGATCGCGCAGGATGGCGGCTTGGTTCTCCAGCGAACTTCTCTGGCTGTTGAGGGCGACTCTCTGGTTCTCCAGCCCGTTTCTCTGATACTCCATGGCTTTCTGCATTCGATCGTCTCGCTCTTCGAGCGCCACTAGCCGATCATCGGCCCACAGCAGCTTGTACAACCCTGGAAAGCGGCCCAAGAGACGCAAAGCTCTCGGGAGCACGGCTTCCTATATTCCCTTCTCCGCCGCCTGGCAGGCGAGGCGGTGGCTGATGTCCGGGCCGTTGGCGGCGGCCGTGCTTATGACGTCGCAGATGCCGGCGACCTCCTCCGGCCCGACGGCCGTGCCGGTCGGCAACACCACCAAACGCCCCGACAACTTCTCCGTTACGGGTAGAGCTAGCCCGGCCTCCGGGTCTTCGGAGCGGTAGGGCTCCATCCGGTGGCAGCCGGGGTAGAAGTACCGTCGGGCGACGACGTTCTCGGCCCATAGTACCTCCACCAGATCGTCACGGCTGATCCCCGTTTCTTCCTCGTCAAACTCCAAAACTATGTACTGGTAGTTGTTCATCTCAGACGCGTCGTAGTCCGCCAAACGGACGCCCGGCACGTCCCTCAGCCCGTCCCGGTACTGCTCGTGGTTGCGGCGGTTGACGGCGACGAACTCGTCGAGGCTCTCAAGCGAGGTAAGGCCCATCGCCGCCGAGAACTCGTTCATCTTGCCGTTGACGCCGAGCTCCGTCACCTGATCGTAGCCGGAGAAACCGAAGTTCTTCATCAAACGGGCCTTCTCCGCCAACCCGTCGTCGTCGGTAACGATGGCACCGCCCTCCAGGGTGTTGAAGAACTTGGTGGCGTGGAAGCTGAACACCTCGGCGTCGCCGAAGCCCCCGACCATCCGGCCTCCGCGCGAGCACCCGAAGGCGTGGGCCGCGTCGAACATGAGTTTCAAGCCGTGACGGTCGGAGATCTCCTCCAGCGCCTCAACGTCGCACGGACGACCCCAGAGATGGACCCCGAGTATCGCCGTGGTGCGCGATGAGACCTTCTCTTCCACCTGTTTTGGGTCAATGTTATGCGTCGATGGGTCAATGTCGCAGAATACCGGCGTCAGGCCGAGCCAGCGGAGGGCGTGAGCGGTGGCGACGAAGGTTAGGGAGGGGATGATGACCTCCCCCGTGAGACCCGCCGCCTTTGCCGCAACCTCCAGGCCGATGGTGGCGTTGCACGTGGCGACGCAGTGCCGGACGCCCACGAGATCCGCGACGCGCTCCTCGAACTCCCGCGCGAAAGGACCTTCGTTCGTCAACCACCGGCTATCTACAACGTTGGAGATACGTTGCATGAGGCGTTCTTTGTCGCCGATGTTCGGGCGGCCGACGTGCAGCTTCTCCGCGAAGCGCGGCTCGCCGCCGAAAACTGCCAGCCTTTCAAGGGAGAGCTCCGTCAAGACTTTACTATCCCTCTTCCAGTACCGCGTAACCGAAACCCGAACGGCCGAACCCGTTGCCGTTGTAGAGCATGTACTTGCATCCTCCGTGCTCGTAGACGTTAGGGTAGCCTACCATTTCGGAGTCCCAGCCGTCCCCGGAGCGGGCGATGCCGGCTTCTTCGTCCTTGCGCGCCCACTCTATTCCATCTTCGGACTCGGCGTAGCCCATGCGGTAGCTCTGATCCACATCCGTCCGGTAGCCATAGCTCCCCCGGAAGCAGTACCACATGCGGTACAGGCCGTTTTCTTTTATTACGGCCGGGCGGGCGTTTGCCTCGTCCTCGAAGCCGTATTCGATGCAGGTGGTGTTGTCGCGGGTCCAGGTTAGGCCGTCTTTGGACTCGGCGTATTTGATCTTGTACCGCGGCTCAGGATGACCATCCACCACGACCCAGCCGGTCCCGGAGGCGTACCACATCCTCCACAACCCTTCGTCCACCATCACGAACGGCGTCGCGCAGAAGTACGGCTCGTCCTTCGTACGGTCAACGACCGGCCCCTCGAAGACCCGCTCGAAGGTCAGCCCGCCGTCTTCGCTCACCGCAACCCCGACCGAGTTGCGGTACGGGACCGTAACGCCCCGGTTCCAGCCGTTGTAGTAGAGGTACTTCTTGCCCTCGTGGTTGACGATGCACGACGGCATCGCCCCGGAGTCGTCGAAGGTGCCGAGCTTGCCTAAAGAGAGCACCGGCTCGTCGTGGACGTAGAGGACGTTCTGTGGGTCCGCCGTCTCGACGTCTATGAACGTGGTGCGGGTGCGTTCTTCGGCGTCGCGGGGGCCGAAGTAGATCCTCAAGACCTCGTCGCTCACCTTGTCGGCGATTGGCTGGCTCGCGTGGTGGAGCATCCAGTCGTGGTTGTTGTCCACGGTGAAGATGCGGCCTTTCTTGATCCAGGGCACGCTCAGCCCCCCGACTTGTGGGAGATGCTTCGCAGACGGTCGCTTCGGACTTTGGAGGGCTTCGTTCCCTCGGCCTTGTAGATCTCGAACTCCTTCGTGTCCCGCAGGATCACCGCCCCAGCCCCGACCAGCGTCTCCCGCGCTACGACCGTCTCGTCCCGCACGGTGGAATTGACCCCGAAGAAACAGTAAGGCTCGACCGTACACGCCCCGGAGATGACGACGTGCGAGGTAACCATGACGTGGTCCTTTATGACGGTGTGGTGGCCGATGTGGTTGCCGCTCCACAGCACCACATCATCCCCGATCTCTACGAACGGTTGTACGGTGTTGTCCTCGAAGATAAAGCAGTTTTCTCCACACTCGAAGCCGGGCCATGTCGTCGCCTTCGAGCTGACGTAGCTGACGAGCCTATAACCCTTCTCTTTCGCCGCCCCGAACTTCTCGGCCCTCAGGTGGTTCATCCGCTTGAAGCTGATTGGAATAAACATCTCGTAGGCATCCGGCGGATACTGCTCCTCTACTTCGTCGAAGGCGACGACGGGCAGCCCGCGATGTTCCGCTTCTTGAAGGTAGTTGCGGTCGAGGGTGAAGGCTGCGACTTCGTGGGGTGAGTCGTGGGTGAGGTAGAAGTGGGCCAGGTCCGCCCATTGTCCCGTTCCGAAGACTACGACGTTCGCCATCTGCACCTCCTCTCCAGGATATACCTCTACCCGAACTCGCCCGCCCGGTAGGCCGGGAAGTAGCCGGTCTCCGTAAGGCTGTTTTTACGCGAAAGCTCCGTGTACTTCTCGCGGTCGAAGGTCCGGCCGCAGAGGTACGCCGTCCGGGTCCCGGTGGACCAGCCTTTTTTGAACCTGCTCAGGCCGCCGGAATCCTCCCCGATGCCGGCTCCGGCGCCGAGATCCAACCACGCGAGTCTACCAGCAAAACGCCCCAGGGCGAACCAGTGCAGCGCGTAGGCGGCCATGAGCTCGTACCCGCGTTCGCTAGAAGCCGACAGGTGACTGTAGGCCACTTCCCCCGAGACGTACCACAGGTGCATCCCAACCGTCTCCTCCCCGGCGACGGCCCGGAACATCACCATCCCCGGAACCTCCAGTTGCTTCGCGAAGG
This sequence comes from Rubrobacteraceae bacterium, assembly GCA_965219175.1. Lineage (GTDB taxonomy): Bacteria > Actinomycetota > Rubrobacteria > Rubrobacterales > Rubrobacteraceae > JBBPZK01. The sequence continues at coordinate 3,086,454 of CBDCNI010000001.1, read as the reverse complement.
ACTCCCTGGAGAAGGCTTGTATCCCATCCAGCACGTTCCTTTCGGCCAGGTTCGCGTAGAGAACCGTCCACTCGTCGAGGAATCGCATTGGCTCCTCGCATTCTTCGACCCGAATTTTTGCTAGAGCCTTTCGGGCGTAGTAACGGTGATGTTTTGAGGCGGCGGCGTCTCTCGGTACTCCGAGGTCCGTGACGAAGTGTTCTTTGAAGGGCCGGACCACGTCGAAGCACCGGCCGAGGAGTTTATCGTCGTGGTTCCCGAATGGGTCGGTGACGAGCACGAGGCTCACCAGGTCTTCCCCAATGGTCTCCAGGTCTTCGGGGAGCCGGGACCAGTCGCGGCAGGCGAAGAGTGGGTAGGGTCCCATCGCATCATGGTAGGGGGTTTTCGGGATGCGGCGGATGAGAACGTGGCCGCCGCTTTTGGGGAGGGCGCGCGGGACACCGAACTCGGAGAGCGCCGCCGCGTAGGCGGGGTGGGCGTAGCCGCCGGGTTTTTGGCTAACCGGCACGGGCCCCGAGCATGGATCTGTAGACCTCCGCGTATCGCCCGGCCTGTATGTCCGAGGCGAACTCCTCGACGGCGGCCCGGCGGCTGTTGGCCGAGAACTCCGTCCGCTTCTCCGGGTCCTCCAGTAGTCCTCTTATGGAGTTGCCCAAGGCTTTCGTATCCCCAGGTGGTACCAGCTCTCCGGTGACGCCGGGCCGGACCATTTCGGGGATGCCGCCCAGGTCGAAGCCGACGACCGGCGTCCCGCAGGACATGGCCTCCAGCACCGTCTGGCCGAAAGCCTCCTGGACCGAGGGCATGACGAACACGTCGGCGGCGCTGTACACGCCCGAGAGCGCCAGGTCGTCTTCGATGTACCCGAGGTTCAGGTGCGGCACGTCTTTGACGATGCCTGGATCGTGGTGTCCCAGGGAGAGCAAGAAGAGGTGCGGCACGTCTTTGAGATCTTCGAGGACCTCGGCCAGCAGCGAGAAGCCCTTGCGCCGCGTTACCAAAGAGTCCGCGATAAAGAGAACAACGGAGGCGTCTTCGGGGACGCCCAGGGCAGAGCGGGCGGCGGCGCGGTCGCGGGGCGCGAAGACCTGCGAGTCTATGCTCGGGTTGATGCTCGTGACGGGGAAGTCGCCGAGCAGCGAGCTGCGGCGGGCCTTCTCCGCCATCCAGTGGCTCACGGCCACGAGTCGCAGCCGGCCCTCTCCCACGGCTGCGAGGGCCTCGCTCTTGCGGGTCCAGACTTGCCGCGAGAGATCCTCTTTATCGTCGGAGCCAAGTTGGGGGCACGCGCCGCAGCGGGCGGCGAACTTCCCGCAGTAGTCGTCGTAGTGACAGCCGCCGGTAAAGGCGTTCATGTCGTGCAGCGTCCAGACTACGGGTGCTGACTCCGGCACGGTGGAGAAGAGCGACTGACTATCGAGGAAGCCGCCGAACCAGTGCAAGTTTACGAGGTCGTGGGGAGGGAGGTGCTCCAGCGGTTCCGCCCCGTTCGGGCTCCGGTCGTCGGTAAAGCCGTCCCCGATGAGATGCGGCGGACGCGAGGCCGTGTACCGTTTGAAATCATCTTCGATCTTCGCCCGACGCTCTTGACGACTCTGAGAATCCACCTTCGGCTCGAAGGCCCTTACCGTCGGGTCGTCGCTGATCTTTTTGGCAACGAACATGGACGACTCATGCCCCAGGCGGCGCAGCCCGGCGTGGAGCTTGTACGCCGCCCGCCCGGCCCCGCTTCCACCATCGTCCAGCGCGACATGGAGGATCTTCATCGGTTCGTGGAGTCCGTCTCCCGTTGTGGGCGAGTCCGTCCAAGCCGGAGTCCGTTGTTTTTGGCCGGGGCGCTGGCTGGGGCGCAGTTGTTTTAGCTCGCGGTCTTGCTGTTCGATGCGGTTTCGGGCGTGGCGAAGTTCTCGTTCGGGGTCAGAAACTTCGCCGCGGGTGAGGCCCGCGTCCAGGCTCAAGAAAGCCCGAAGGCTCTTGGTAAGATCCAGGACCGACCGGTGACGGAAGACGGGCAAATCAGGGGAGAAAGTTCCGCTTACACATAGCCTACCATTCTAGCAAAGATGGCCGGCGCGGCCCCTGCTAGACTGTTGCCAGGAGGGCGGATTGGCTACGTTCAAAAACCGTACGGTATTCGATGTGGCGCGCGGGGTAAAGGCGTTCATAGATTTAGAGGTCGGTGTTACGCGTGGCGGTGTACCGGGAGCTTCCGGGAACGAAGCGTCATTGTACCTGGATCTCATGAAGCGAAGCCTGATGGGAGGTTTGTCCGAGGAAGGAGAGTTGCGCAGGTTGGACCAGCCTACAAGCGCCCGAACCATGATCGGCAGCAAGAGAATCGACAACCTGCAATTCTGTGTGGAGCGTGCGTTAGCCGACCGGATTCCGGGCGACCTGATCGAGACCGGAGTTTGGCGCGGTGGATCAACTATCTTCATGCGCGCCATCCTGAAGGCCCACGACGTAAAGGACCGCCGGGTCTGGGTAGCCGACTCCTTCGAGGGACTACCTCCCCCCAATACTGAAAAGTTCCCCGAGGACGAGGGCGACGAGCTCTACACCAAAGAGGTGCTCTCGGTATCTCTCGAAGAGGTCAAGAAGAACTTTCGGCGCTACGGCCTGCTGGATGGTCAGGTGAAGTTCCTCAAAGGCTGGTTTCGGGACACCCTGCCTGACGCGCCCGTGCAGAAGCTCGCCGTCGCCCGGCTTGACGGAGACATGTACGAGTCGACGATGGATGCCCTCGTAAGTCTCTATCCGAAGCTCTCGCCCGGAGGGTTCCTGATCGTGGACGACTACGGCGGCATCGAGGCGTGCCGCAAAGCCGTCCACGACTACCGCGACGAGCACGGCATAAAAGAGGAGATCAAACGCATAGACTGGAACGGAGTCTACTGGAGGCGCGACCAATAAAGAGCCCCACGGACCGCCCGGCGCCCGGAAACACCGAGGACGCCTACAACCGCCTGGCCGGCTACGGCTTCGCCCGGCGCTACGTCGAGGGAAAGTCTGTGGCCGACCTCGACCCGGAAGGGACCGGCGCCCATATCCTCGCCGCGACCGCCGAATCCGTAACCTGCATCTTTTCTTCTCCTGAAGCCCTCGAAAGAGCCTGCGAAGCCGATCCCGCACCGAACCTGACCCTCGCCGCAGCGGACCTGCCGGAGCTACCTTTCCCCGAAGCGAGCCTCGATGTAGTGGTCGCCCTGGAAACTATGGAAGAACTCCAGGACTCCGAGGCGCTCGTGGCGGAGACGCGACGGGTCCTCAAGGAGGACGGCACTCTCATAGTGGCTGCGCCTGACAGGCAAGCCTTCTCCAACCGGCGAACGCAGGGACTCTACACCGCCGAGTTCCGGGAGCTTCTCGGGCGACACTTCGAGCATGTGGAAACCTATCGGCAGGGCGCGGTGTCGGGGGCCGTGGTCTTCGAAGACTCCGGCGGGCTCTCGGGTCTTTCGGTGGAGAGCGTGCCTTTCGCGGCGGGGGAGATGGAGTTTGGCGACGGGTCGCCGGACACGGACCTGGTTCTAGCCGTGTGCGGTGGAACCGAGCTTCCTGTGAACGAGAGACCTTACCTGATCCTGGACCGCGACCGGCGGCTGCTCGACGAGCGCGAGGACGCCCTGGAGGACGTGGAACTATTGAAGGCGGAGATCCAGCAGATGCAGCAGACCGAGGTCAAGACCTTCCACGAGACCGTAGCCGCCCACGAGGCCGAGAACGCCCGCCTCCGACGGCGGCTCGACGACATAGAAAGGTCGCGCGTCTACCGGCTGCTAAGTATCTACCGCCGCCTGAGGGCCGGGCTGGACGACCTCGCGGGCCGCGTCCGGGGCCGATGACGCCCGGAGAGTCAGGTCCGGGAGTGCCGCCGGGGTTCCGCCGTTCCTTCGTCGAAGAGCAGTATCCGGCCTGGGTCCGCAACAACCGGCTCCGGCCCTCGGACCTGCGGCGGCTGCGCCACGAGGCCGAAGCCTTTGACTACAAGCCACTCGTGAGCGTCGTATTGCCCGTCTACAACCCGGACGAAGGTTGGCTGGAAGGGGCGCTGGATTCGGTAATGGGTCAGGTCTACCCTAATTGGGAGCTGTGCATCCGCGACGACGCCTCAACCCGCGAGCACGTCCGACAGACGCTCTCCCGCTACGAGAAGCTGGACCCCCGGATAAAGGTAAGTCACGGTCGAAAGAACCTGGGCATCTGCGGGGCGTCGAACGCGGCCCTCTCGATGGCGGGCGGTGAGTTCGTGGCGCTCCTCGACCACGACGACGAGCTTGCGCCGGATGCGCTGTTCGAGGTGGTGAAGTTATTGCAGGAGCATCCTGGAGCAGACTTGATCTACACCGACGAAGACATGATGGACGAGGCGGGCAACAGGTTCGGGCCGCGCTTCAAGCCGGACTGGTCACCGGAGATGCTGCTGGCCCTCAACTACATCATCCATCTGAGCGTCTACCGGAGGAACCTGCTGCAAGAGATCGGCGGCTTTCGGGAGGGTTTCGAGGGCTCCCAGGACTACGACCTGGTTCTCCGTTTCACCGAGAAGACGGACAAAATCTTCCACATCCCGAAAGTCCTCTACCACTGGAAAGCCGTCACCGGTTCGGTCGCCGCAGATATAGAGGCCAAGCCCCAAACCCACGAACGGACCCGCCGCGCGCTCGAAGAAGCCCTCGTCCGCAGGGGCCTCGAAGGCTCCGTAGAGGACGAGTTCTACCACAGCGTCTTCCGCGCGAAGTTAGAGGTAACCGGCTCCCCGAAGATCAGCGTCATCATCCCCACGGGGAACGACCCCGCCTCCCTGAAACATTGCATAAAGAGCATCGAGACCCTGACCACCTATCGTAACTACGAGATCCTGGTCGCGGACACCAGCAGCACGGACACCACACGGCTGGAGCATCCGGGGCTCCCGTACCGGGTCATACCGTCCACGGAGAACCGCTCCGGGGCCGTCAATCTGGCCGCCTCTCACGCGGAGGGCGACTACCTGCTCTTCCTGGACGACGATACAGAGGTCATCTCCGGCGGCTGGATGGAGGCGATGCTGGAACACTGCCAAAGGTTGGAGATCGGGGCCGTCGGGGCCAGGCTCCGTTACCCTGATGGGCGTCTGTGCCACGCGGGTGTGATCCTGGGCGCGGGCAACCTGAATGGTCCGGGCGTCGCCGCCTACGCCCACCGTCTCTATCCAGCTGACTACCCCGGATACCTGGGCGCCACGCTGCTGCCGAGGAACTTCAGCGCGGTCTCCGGCGCCTGCATGATGATCCGAAAAGAGGTCTTCGAGGAGGCCGGAGGTTTCGACCAAAAGAACCTCCCGGATACCTACAACGACATCGACCTCTGCCTCCGCCTCGGGGAGCTCGGCTACCGGGTCGTCTACACTCCCTACGCCGAACTTCGCCACCACGGCCCGGATGCCCGAACGCCCTCCCTCAGCGAGTTCTGCTACATGAGAGAGCGTTGGGGAGAGGTCCTGGATGACGACCCCTACTACAACCCAAATTTCTCGCTGGCAGACGGCTCCTACAACCTCCGGGCCGACGCGCTGCGGCCCGGCGTTCTACGAGACGGGGAGCCGGACTCCCGGAGTTCCCGTTGGGAGGCCCTGATCCCCCGGCGCCGGAAGCCTACTTGATGGCTTGCACGTAGAACGAGTGCTTGCGGCGGGCCTCAGTGTCGGGGTCCATACCCTCCTCGTACCGGGATGCCTTAGTCCCGACCTGATTGAACATCCTCCCCTTGGACGTGACCACGACTGGAGAGAGCGAGCCTGTCACAGGTTTGCGGGGCTCGCTGCTACACTGCGTGGATTGTGAATATCTTGTTCATAACCGGGCCCGGCAGGAGTGGGACAACGGCGCTCACCGACTACCTGAACGTGCACCCGGAAATCCTGGTGTGTAGAGAACGGTACAAGTTCGTCATCCCGGAGATCCGGCCGAGCTTCTTCGGGCCGGAGAAGGTACTGGGGGATAGAAAAGGAGAGACGAGCATGCCCGCCTGGGTCGACGCCGGGCTTTTCGAGGAGAAAGATCTGAGGGGGCTCAAGTGGATCGGCGACAAGAACCCCGGCTATGCGAGGAACATGGCCCTGCTCTTGAAGAACAACCCCGGAGCGCGCTTTATCGTGACTTATCGTCCCATTGAGGAAGTCGCGGAGTCTTATGAAGAAGTCGCCAGAGACCCTAGTGGCGCTTGGCTCAAGGGACAGGATGGTTTTAAGGTTGGAGTAGAAAACTGGAACGTTACCATGAGGAAGACGCGGAGGTTCGTGGAAGGTTGCCTGGAATACGGCCTGGCCTCGAACCTCCTGATCGTCAGCTACCACGACTTTTTCGGCGACGAGCAAAAAAACTGCGCCCGGCTTATCTCGCGGTTCTTGGACCTGGAATTTGACGATGGAATCGCCGACACTTGGGAATCTATGTCCTCTTCTTTCGAGGCTGGAAAGCGTAGAAAGAATGCCCTCAGCGACGAGCAAAGGACGTTCTTGGAAAAAAATAAGGACAGTGTCGCCGAAGCGTGGATTTTGGCTCGCCTGAGCCGGCAGTGGGAAGAGTTGCACGACGGGGACGAAGTTATCGAAGGCGCACGAGATATTGTGCGAGAAGTCGGCGAGTCCGCGATGCTAAAGACTCAAGCCGAGGAAGAGGCCCAAGCCGAGGAGATCAAACGCCTAAGACGCCGGATGAAAGGTCTCAGAGCCCGGATGTCTAAACTGGAGCGACAAATGGAGAATATCCACGGCTCCACATCCTGGAGAGTTCTCAAGAAGCTCGGCGACGTCAAGTTCTGGCTACGCAAGAAATTGGGGCGCAACCCGTAAGCGACGCCCCCAAAGGTTACTCACGCAGCCTTCGCGGTTCTGCGCTATCTCGGAGATACCTGACTTGTCGCTGTTCAGGTAGCCCCAAAGGTCCGGTTCACTAGCTCTCTGGACGGGAAGTCTTCCGTTATGAGCTTCTCTTGCGGATGGTAGACGTAGGGGTGGGGGAAGCCGCGCTCGATGAACGTCGGCTCGCGCAGGTTATTGTACCGAAAGTGGCAAGACCAGCGGATGTGGTCCGTGACGTTCGTCCCCGACTGGTGCGCGAGGAAAGAGGAGAAGAACAGCGCGTCGCCTTTCTCTACCTCTATGGGGACGGCTTCGGAGGCGTCTATCTCCTCCTGGAGTTGGCCGTAGCCGTCGGCGAGTTCCGCTTCCAGGAGGCCCCACTTGTGGCTGCCGGGTATGATCTCCAACGCTCCGAGGTCCCTGTCCACGTCAACCAGCGGCACCCACACCACCATCGAGTCGAGCGAGCCCTGCATGCTCCGCCAATCCTGGTGGGCGGAGAGTCGCCAGTAGACCTCCTTCTTGGCGAGCCGTTCGTGGTTGAACATCATCACGGGCCGGGTGCTGACGTTCGGGAACTGGAGGCCCAGCTCGTTGAGCTTGTTCGTGATGCGTTCGTCCAGGGAGAGTCGGTGCAGGGAGATCAAGTGTTGCGCCTGCTTGCCGCAGTTGGCGAAGGTCCCGATGTTCTCCTCGAAGAGTCGGAACATGCCAGCCTCGAACTCTTCTTCACCGGCGTCCGGCGAACCTAGAATACCGAGTCGGACCATCTGGAGCGCGAAGACTTCCTTCGCCTCTTCCCGGATTAGGTCTATCTCCCCCTTGTCGAAGAAGCCTTTATGAAAAACGAACCCTTTTTCTCTGTACCCGTCCATGCAGGTTCTCCCCGGTTTGGTTCCATGCGTCTCGGGAATGAAATTATAGCTTAAGACACGCAACGACCGGGTAGTGGTGGGCCGGACGGGTCGAAATATCGAGCGTAGAGTAGGCTCGGGAGGTGAGGTGGTCAATGGCGCGACGATTTTTTGTTAGATTACTCACGGTATGAAGAACGAAACTACTCAGACGATTTTGATGTATCGGTTTAGGAGGAACATGGTGAGGTCCAGAATTCTGATCCTTTTGATAGCGGCTCTCGCGCTCGTCGTGGTAGCCGCCGGCTGCGGCGGTGGAGGCGGCAACAACAGCGGCAATAAGCAGCAGGGCTCGGCCGCGAAGTCCAAAAAGCAGCAAGCTTCGAAGGGAGCGAAAAAGAAGGCCGAAAAGGCGAAGAAGTCTGTCGGAGGACAGACCGCCGGCCGGTCGGTAAAGGCGGGTGTTCCCGGTGTAAAGGTCTTGAAGGGGACCGTAATCTCCGCCAACTCGGCCAGAAACGTCTTCCTCGCGAAACCGACGGGTGGCCCGCCGTTGCCGTTCGAGTACACGCCGAAGCTCAACGTTAAGCTGGACGGCAAGAAAGCCAGCCCTCAGGACATCAAGCAAGGACAGCGGGTCACCGTACGCTTCCTGACGAAGAAGGGTAAGGACGGTAGAGAATACAACATGGCCCGTGCCATGAGGCTCACATCGGGCGGCGGGACCGGTGGTGCAACCGGCGGCACGACCGGCTGAGTTCTGCAGCGAGAACGTGAGAGATAGGCTCGAAGCCGTGACTACGTCGGGGGGCGAAGCGCTCACGGCGGAGAGGGCGTTCTTGGGGGGTGTGTCGTGAAGCGGGTCCTCGTGACCGGTGGTTGCGGGTTTATCGGGTGCAACTTCCTGCGCCTGATGGTCCCGGAGCGCCCCGAAACAGAGTGGGTGAACCTCGACGCCCTGACCTACGCCGGTCGCTCCGAGAACACTGAAGACTTCGCGGGCGCGGAGAATTACCGTTTCGTCCACGGGAAGATAGAAGACGGCATGCTCGTCGAGGCGCTGTCCTCCGAGGGCGAGGGCTTCGACGTGGTGGTGAACTTTGCTGCCGAGAGCCACGTGGACCGGAGCATCGCGGGACCCAGAATCTTCGTGGAGACTAACGTGCTCGGGACCCAGAACCTGCTCGAAGCGGCCCGGCGTCACGGCGTTTCGCGTTTCGTGCAGGTCTCGACCGACGAGGTCTACGGCTCTCTCGGCCCGGACGACCCGCCGTTTACGGAGAAGAGCCCGCTGGAGCCGAACTCTCCATACTCGGCCTCCAAAGCATCGGCTGACCTACTCTGCCGCTCTTACCACGAGACTTTCGGGATGCCGGTCCTTGTCACCCGCTGCTCTAATAACTATGGGCCTTACCAGTACCCGGAGAAGCTCATCCCGTCCTTTATCCGGCACGCGATGGACGGCGAGCCGGTGCCGCTCTACGGCGATGGGATGAATGTGCGGGATTGGCTGCACGTCGAAGACCACTGCCGGGCCGTCGCGCTGGTGATGGACGGGGGAGAGCCCGGCGGCGTCTACAACGTCGGGGGGAGCAACGAGCACACCAATCTGGAGATCACGAAGCTCATATTGGAAGCCCTGGACAAGCCTGAAACCTTGATCTCCTACGTCACCGACCGCTTAGGCCACGACCGTCGCTACGCCATAGACTCGACGCACCTCCAAGACTCTCTAGGCTGGAAACCCGAACACGACTTCGAGGGCGGAATCCGCCGGACGATAGAGTGGTACGTCGAGAACGTGGAGTGGGCCTCGAAGGTCATGGCTGCCGCTGACTGAAGCGATACTGCGGTGCGTGGATGGCGTAGTTCCTATGTTAGGATGCCTGAGACAGGCCGTTTGACCAATTCGTAGAGGGGATGTTAGTGCAGGCATCGGGGTTTTATAACCTGATCACGCGCGGAGGAGGGGATGTGGTCGAGGCGCTGCTCGGGCTACTAGATAAGGCGGGAATCAGATACTGCGTTATTGGAGGCCAGGCCGTCAACTACTACGCCGAGCCGCTCGTTAGCCTTGACCTGGACCTCGTAGTGACCGTGGACCGGTTGGCGGATGCCGAGGAGTTGCTTGCGAAGCATTTTTCAGTTCAACGTTTTCCGCACAGCCTCAATATTGTTCCCGAAGAGAGCGATCTCCGCGTACAAATTCAGACGGACCCTCGCTACAGTAGCTTCGTCGAACGTGCCAGGGCCGGAAACGTGCTCGGCATGTGGATGTCCGTAGCCTCCATGCACGACGTGTTGCAGGGTAAGGTATGGGCCGCGCAGGACCCTTCGCGCCGCCCGAGCAAGCGGCAAAAGGATCTGGCGGACATCGCCCGTCTGGTCGAGGTGGAACCCGAGATCAGAGATCAGGTCCCCCCGGAGATACTCCAGCGTATCGAGTGAGAGACAGTAGATTTAGCCCTCCACGGAAACGACTACTTGAGTCGTAACTGATGAAAGCCCTCCTTACCGGTGCAACGAGTCTCCCTGGTGAAGCGCTCCTGAGGCTTCTCCTCACCGGTGGGCACGAGGTTCGCTGTCTGGTCCGCGAGAACAGCCCGAACATCGGTCGCCTGGACCGGCGACTTGTCGAGGTCGTGTACGGGAGCGCTGGGGATGAGGAGTCGCTCGCGCGGGCGCTCTCCGGCGTCGACGCCCTGATACACGTCGCGGGCCTCGAATATACGCCGTATGTCCTGCCGGCTGCGCGCCGCGCCGGGGTGGAGCGGCTGCTGATGGTCGGGAGCACGAGCGTACATTCTGCTTACGCGCATCGCTCCGGGTGGCGGCGAGAGGCGGAAGAGTCGGTGCGGGAGAGCGGGCTCGCCTGGACCATAGTCCGGCCCACCATGATCTACGGCTCCGAACGGGACAAGAACATCCACAAACTCCTGCGCTTCCTGGACCGCTCCCCCGTCTTCCCGGTCTTTGGCTCCGGCGCGAACCTCTGGCAGCCGGTCTACCACGAAGACCTGGCCCAGGGCCTGCTGTCCGCCCTCGAAAAGCCGGCGTCCGTACACCAGAGCTACGACCTGCCGGGGGCCAAACCTCTCTCTTACCTCAACCTGGTAAAGACCGCAGCGGCTTCTTTGGGAAGAGAGCCGCGCATCGTACACGTGCCGCTGGAACCCGTGCGGCGCGCGCTTTCCTTAGCCGAGCTCGCCCGGATACCGCTTCCGGTAAAATCCGAGCAGGTAATGCGACTCCGGGAGGACAAGGCTTATCCCTACGAGAAGGCGAGGGAGGATCTGGGCTACGCGCCGCGCTCCTTCGATGGAGGCGTGGCGCTCGAGGTGGCGCGGCTCCGGGAGGTCGAGGTGTTGCGCGATCTTTGAACCCGACGAAGCTTCAGGCTAGACTACGACTAGTCTGAAAAGGAGAAGAGTTGGTGGAAGTAGGAGCGTACGAAGCGAAGACCAATCTGTCGCGGCTTCTGGAGCGGGTGGAGCGGGGGGAGCGGATCACGTTGACCCGTCACGGGCGGCCGGTGGCGATGTTGGTTCCGGTCGATGAGAAGCGTCCGCCGGAGGAGGTGGTCGGAGAGATGAGGGACTTTAGACGCGGGCGCAGGCTCGGGAGCGTGGGGTTGCGTGAGATGGTCGAGGAAGGCCGACGGTTCTGATCTCCCTGGTGCTCGATGCTTCCGTGACTCTGGCATGGGCTTTCGAGGACGAGGCCGAAGGGTACGCCGACGCGGCGTTGGAGGCTCTTTCGGACGGCGGTCGTGCGATCGTACCGGACTTGTGGGGCTACGAGGTCGTCAACGCGCTTGTAGTGGGGGAACGTAGGGAGCGCATCCTGCCGGCAGAGTCCGCGAGGTTCCTGAAGCTTTTGCAAGAGATGCCCATAGAGTTCGAGGAAACGTCTTTTAGCGGGCTTCCGGGGCTGGCGTCGTTGGCCCGCGAGCACGCGTTGTCCGCTTATGATGTGGCCTATCTTGGCGTGGCCGCCCGACGGGGAATTCCTCTCGCGACGAGGGACCGCTCTTTGAGAGAGGCCGCCCGCCGCTCGGGGGTGGCGGTATTCGACTCTTGAGCTTTACGCGCCCCAAGAAGGGGAGCCGACTCCCGTGATAGAGCTGGTCTCGGCCGGTGTGGCTTTCCTGGTGGCGGGGGCGCTGGTGCCGCTGCTCGTCAGGTTCGCTGTTGGACGGGACTTGCTGGACGTGCCGAACGTCCGCAGCTCGCACGAGGTCCCGACGCCCCGTCTCGGCGGTCTCGCCATGATCTGCGGTGTCTGGGCCGGGGTGGCGATCCTCCGGCCCGAAGGAGCGTGGCCGCTGCTCGCTGCCGCCACGCTAGTCGGCCTCGTGGGCCTCGCGGACGACCTGGGTGGGCTCCACTTCGGTACGAAGGCAACCGCCCAGACCTTGCTCGCCGCAGGACTTCTGTTCTTCTACCCGCCGCAGTTGCTCTCGGAGGCGCCGGGAGTGGTGAAAATACTGGTGTTTGTCGTTGGCGTCTTCTGGATAGTGGCGTTGAGCAACGCCTTCAACTTCATGGATGGGATAGACGGCATTACGGGCGGCGTGGCGCTGGTGAGCGCACTTTTCCTGATCCCGCTGTCTGGCGTTACGGGTAGTTTCTTGCCGGTATTCGCCGGCGCCGTGGCCGGTTTTCTGATGTGGAACTTGAGCCCCGCTTCCATCTTTGCCGGTGACACCGGCAGTTACTTCCTCGGTTTCGGCCTCGCCTCGGCGGCCCTTTATGTCCCGGTTCGGGCCGGCGGTTGGACGCCACTGGGGTTTGTCGCCGCCGCGCTGGTCTTTACTCCCTACCTCTTCGACACCGCTTACACGCTCCTCCGGCGGCTACGGGCCGGAAAGGACGTGTTCTCGGCCCATCGGGAGCATCTCTACCAGCAGGTTACGCCTACCACGGACCTGCACCGGCGCACCAGCAACCTCTATTATAGGGCTAGTGTGGTGGCCGGGTTTTCGGCGCTTCTGGTGGCGGAAGGCGGCGCTTTGGCGGTCGTGGGCATCTTGCTGGCGGCGGCGCTTTGTGGGGCGTTGGCGGCGTTGCCCAGGCTTATAAGGAGCAGGTAGCGGGCAACGGGCTGGATTGATCCTGCAATTAGCATTAGAATGACATAGTGAGATTTGGAGAGAGAATAAGCGGCTTGACGAGCCGGATGCAGAATGCCTTGCAGCAGTCGCCGCCCGTGCTCCGGCGTGGGGCGGCTATGTTGGTGGACGCGGTGATCGTGCTGGAGTCCTTTGTCGTTGCTCTACTCTTCCGGTTCAACGGGGACGTGCCGCCGGAGTTCTTGTTTACTTTCTGGCCGTTCGCCGTCTTGAGCGCGTTTATCTTCGTGGCGTTGTTGTACGAGAGCGGGGTCTACCAGAGTATCCTGCGCTATACGGGGATTTACCAGGGCGTGAGGGTGGCGAGCGCGACCGCCATCGCGACCGGAGGACTGTTTATAGCCGACTTCGCGTCGGGCAAGCTGCTCGTCGCGGTGACGGGGAAGGCACTGGGACACAACCCGGTCCCGCTCGGGGTCGTCCTGATCGGGGCTGTCCTCGCCTATCTTCAGCTCGTCGCTGTCCGGCTTTATCCGCGGGTCTTCTACGAGTTGTCGCTGCGGGAGATCGGCCGCAGGACGCGGGCGGTCATCGTCGGGGTGGAGGAGCCGGGGGTTGCGCTGGCAGGTCACATCTGGCGCAGGCCCGCCATGAACACGCAGGTCGTCGGCTTCGTCAGCGAGTCTCCGGTAGATGTCGGAAAGCAGATTGAGGGCGTGCCGGTACTCGGGAGCCTGGAGGACATAGAAGACGTATTCGCCCGTCACGGCGTGGACCAGGTGATCATCGCGACGCAGGGTTCCGGCAGGGAGCAGGTGGACGGTATCTGGCGCTCGTGTATGGATGCCGGGGTCGAGGTAAAAGTAATGCCGGAGTTGGGCGAAGTTCTGTCTCAGGGAGCCTTCAAGCTGCGCGAGCTTCAGATAGAGGACTTGCTCGGTCGTGAGCCGGTGGATATAGACCTCGAAGCGCTTTCGGGCTACATCAACGGCAAGCGGGTTTTGGTGACGGGCGCCAGCGGCAGTATCGGCAGCGAACTCTCTCGTCAGATCTCGCGCCTCGGGCCGTCGAAGCTCGTGCTGCTCGACAGGGACGAGAGCGGACTCTACTACCTGAGCGAGGAGCTTGGCCGCAGCGAGTCACGCGACCCGGAGGTCTTCGTCGGGGACGTGACGCTGCCGGAGCGCGTGCGGTGCGTATTCGAGCGGTTCAGGCCCCAGATAATCTTCCACGCCGCCGCCTACAAGCACGTGCCGATGATGGAGTTGCAGGCGACGGAGGCGATAGTCAACAACGTCTACGGCACACTAAACGTCGCCCGCGCCGCCGGTGAGTATGGGGCCGAGAAGTTCATCAACGTCTCTACGGATAAGGCCGTGAACCCGGCAAATGTGATGGGGGCGACCAAGCGGCTCTCGGAGATGATCGTACGGGCCGTCTCCGAAGAATACCCGCGCACGGTCCTCGCCTCGGTACGCTTCGGCAACGTGCTCGGCAGCCGGGGCTCGGTGGTGCCGACTTTCCGGCGTCAGATAGAGGCCGGAGGCCCAGTAACCGTCACCCACCCGGAGATGACCCGCTATTTCATGATCATCCCCGAAGCAGTCTCTCTCATTCTCCAGGCTGGGGCGATGGCCGACTCCTACGCCACATATCTACTGGAGATGGGGCGGCCGATCAAGATAGTAGACCTGGCCCGGAACATGGTCGAGATCATGGGCGCAAGAGACATGCAGATAAAGTTCACCGGCCTCCGCCCCGGAGAGAAGATCCGCGAAGAGCTATCGGCGGTAGACGAACGCCGGAGCCCGACGGACCACCAGATGGTCTTCCAGTTAGTCTCCGAAACAGACCCCGAAGCCGACCCCGTCGCCCTCTCTGAAGAGATGATCTTGCACGCCCGCTCCCAGGATACCGAGGGCGCAGTAAAGCTCCTCCAACGCCTCGTCCCGAACTACTCCACAGCCGACCTGCCCCCGCTACCCGCCGAAAACGAACTCCGCTACCCCTCCGACTGGCAGTAACCCTCGAACACGGTCGTGACTTGCGCGGGATTCTCGATTTAGTTACTATAAGTACATGATCTTTGCCAGGATGCGCCTGCTGTTTGTAGCTATCTTTCTGTTGGTATGTTTCGTGGTCGTGTTTGTTTTGCTAGGGGCGGGAAGTTACTCCGAAAGCGAAGGTGGAGCTTTCTCGGAGAGAATGGTCCGGGTATCTCCTACTGAGAAGGTGGCTTCTGTTTCGGGGATTGGCTTTCTGAAGGATGTGCCCGTGAGGGACCTTCCGCCGAAAAGCACGTTGAGCTTCGACGGTCGGACTTTGAGGGCGGAGGGAGAGGTAATCGGGGTCTGGGAGCCCCAACACCTGTTCGCCGGTAGAGTCTACGGTTTCTCCGGCATGAACCGCTCTCAAGATCCGTTTCTCCTGACGGACGGGAATCTCCTGAGGGTGTCGAAAGGTTCCACATTGAAGTTTCGTTACGGGGGTGAGGTGGATCCGGTAAAGGACTTCTTCGACGTTCTGGCCTTCGAGGTGGGGAAGGGAGACTTGATGCGGGGCTCGAAGACGAACGAGTTCGACTTCAGTTCTTACGGCAAACAACCCCGGCCGGTCGTCCTACGTTCCAGACAGCCGGAGTCCGTGGGAGATAAGCTAGTCGGGATCCCCCTGGACCTCGCGCCGGGCGTTTACGTGATCTCCGTCGCCGCTTCCGTTGCCCAGGGCAACGCCCGCTACAATTTCCGGGTCTTGGTCGAGTAAGTCTTACCTCGCCTCTCGTAAGCCGCTAGATTGATCTGCGGGTCGCGCGGCGGCCCTTTATGCCCAGGTAGGTCAGGTAGAACCCGATGGCGAGCCCGAACACTACCAGCGAGAAGTGTACGCCGGGCGCCACGAGGGTCCCCGACTGGAGTTGCTGGAAAAATGTAAACGCCCTCGTCACCCAGATGATCAGCATGTAGACGCCGATGGCGAGAAGTATGTTGAATGTGCGCCTCGAAAGCTTCATATCGTCGAAAAGTGTATCAGATGGACCCTGTTCGAACTAGCAACACTTAGCCTCAAAGAGTATACTGCCTGTAATGTTTAAGCGGAGATTGTAACTGTAAGCACTCGGGTTGAATTCGTCGGAGGAAAAGTCTTGGTTGAGTTAAAGAAGAGGACCCTCGAAGAGGTCAAGGCGTTAAGCAAGGACGATGCCGTCGAGGTCATGCGCCAGGCCGGTATCGTGGGAGCTGGGGGCGGTGGTTTCCCGACGTACTTCAAGTACAAGAACCCGCAGCCGATGATGATCGTCAACGCCACGGAGAGCGAGCCCGGTTACTGGGCGGACAAGCTGATCCACCGGGAGCACCTGAACGATTATTTGCAGCTCTTCGAGGGCATGAAGTCCATCTTCGGGATAGAGCAGATCCGTCTGGGCGTCCACGAGAAGGACCGCGAGTGGTTCTCCGACTATGCTGGACACGCCAACGGCGTTTACGACGTCAGTTACGTGCCGGACAAGTATTCCCTGGGCGAAGAGAAGACCCTGATCAAGCACGCCACGGACACGAAGGTGCCGCGCCGGGTGGAGATGCCCGACGGCTCCAAGCGACCGGGGCTGCCGCTTGATGCGGGGATCATAGTTAACAACACCGAGACGCTGCTCAACGTCTACAACGCGCTCTTCCTCGGCAAGCCGGTCACCACCAAGCACCTCCAGATCTTCGGCCCGGACCACGCGTTGAAGGTGTATCAGGTGCCGCTCGGCTCGTCGGTGACGGAAGTTCTGAAGCTAGCTGGGGTCGATGTGGACAACTCTAATCATCTCTCGGTGATCGACGGCGGCCCGTACCTGAACGAGATGGGCATAGAAGAGCTCGGCAACGGCGACGCCGTTATCCGCCGGACGACCAACGGCCTGCTCCTCATCCCGAAAGATACTCAGAGCAAGGAGTACGCCGGTATAAAGACGAAGGTCCCCGAGGAGGGCATCGTCTCGCTCGTGGGCAAGGTCTCCGGCGTCAGCCTGCCTCTCGGTGGGCGCTTCCTCAAGCCGGTCACCCCGCTCGTCTCCGAGGGCGACGAGGTCGAGTACGAGCAGAAGCTCGGCGACCCGGTTGACGGTGGTTTCTCCGTCGGTCTGTGGGCGAGTGGGGAAGGTAAAATCTCTTTCATGGACGATGAGATCATCTCTATCTCCTGCGGCGCGGAGTTCCAGGAAGCTGCGGAAGCCGAGGCGGAGGCCGAAGCGGCCCGCTAAGGGTAGGCGGCCAAAACCGATAAGAGCAAGCGCGGCCGGAGGGTCGGGGCGTTACGCCCCGGCCCTCTCTCGTGTTGCGCGGGAAACGCCCACGCCTGGTTTTTGGTTCCCTAGGTTTGACAAAATCATGGAACGAGGAGCAGAATAGTCGGCATTTGAAAATAAGAATATTCGAGGCAGGAGATGTAGCGAGAAACCGTAACTTACAGAACAGTATTGTGGAGAAGGAAGGCTGAAGGCTATGGCTACCGAAGACTACATTGAGGTTCCCGGCGGGAAGGTCTGGTACCGTTCCGTGGGCGAGGGCGGAGTGCCGCTTTTGTGCCTGCACGGGGGCCCGGGTTTTACGCACTACTATCTGGAGGCAATGGAGGACCTGGCCGACAGACGGCAGGTGATCTTCTACGACCAGCTCGGCTGCGGCAACTCCGACCGCCCGGACGACGACTCCCTGTGGACCGTCGAGCGGTTCGTCGAGGAGCTGGTGGCGGTCAGGGAAGCACTCGGCCTCGAACGGCTGCACCTCTTCGGCAGTTCCTGGGGCGGCATGCTGGCGATGCAATACACTCTTGACCGCCAGCCGGATCTCGAAAGCCTCATCTTGTGCGGCAGTCCGGCGAGCATGACCCGCTGGGTGGAGGGTTGCGGGGAGCTTCTGGCCGCCCAGCCCGAGGAGATACGCGAGACCATCCGCCACCACGAGGAGCGGGGCTTCACCGATTGTCCCGAGTACGCGGCGGCGATATTGCCCTTCTACAAGGAGCACGTCTGCCGTATGGAGCCGTGGCCGGAGGGGTTGGAGCGCTCGTTCGCGGAGGCCGGCTACGAGGTCTACCATCACATGAACGGGCCGAGCGAGTTCACGGTCGTCGGGACCTTGAAAGAATGGGACGTGATGGACCGCCTCGGGGAGATCTCCGTGCCAACGCTTCTCACCGGCGGACGCCACGACGAGTGCCGCCCGGAGCTGCTCGAGGACATGCAAGGGCGCATAAAGGGTTCGGAGCTGCAGATCATCGAAGACGCCTCACACCTCTGCTTCGCCGAGCAGCGCGAGGAGTACATGCGGATCGCAAACGAGTTCCTAGATCGTGTAGAGTCGAGCCGTTAGAGAATGCTTCTGGACGAACTGGTTGATATAAGAGGAGGGCCAGGATGACGGATAACTTGCGCGTAACGGTCTGGAACGAGTACCGGCACGAGAAGAGTGACGAGGAGGTAGCGGGGATCTACCCGGACGGTATCCACACCGCCATAGCCGACTTCCTCGGAGAAGAAGGATTCGAGGTGCGCACCGCGACGCTGGACGAGCAGGAGCATGGACTTACGGACGAAGTGTTGAACACGACGGACGTGCTGCTCTGGTGGGGACACATCGCCCATGACGAGGTGGAAGACGCGATGGTCGAGAAAGTGCGGCGGCGCGTACTGATTGATGGTATGGGTTTGATCGTCCTCCACTCCGGCCATTTCTCGAAGATTTTCAAGAGCCTGATGGGAACGACTTGCGACCTCAAGTGGCGCGAGAGCAACGACCGAGAGAGGCTGTGGGTGGTATCTCCGGGGCATCCGATCTCCGAAGGTGTCGGGGAGTACATCGAGATAGAGCACGAAGAGACTTACGGTGAGTTCTTCGACGTGCCGCCGCCGGATGAACTGGTCTTCGTTAGCTGGTTCAGCGGCGGCGAGGTCTTCAGGAGCGGCCTTTGTTACCGGCGGGGACGCGGCAAAGTTTTCTACTTCAGGCCCGGCCACGAGACCCTGCCGACCTACCACGACCCACAAGTGCGGCGCGTTATTTCAAACGCCGTCCGCTGGGCCGCGCCCACGCCCGGCGAGTCACCCGTCTTCGGCAACGTCCCGCCCGCCGAGGAAAAAGGTCGTCTCTAGAGCTCTAGGCGCGGAGAGCCTGAACTACTTCGCGTAGCGCAGTGTCGGCCGGGTCGCCGGTAAACGGCGTGATCGCGTATCCGCCGTGCAAGTCCACGAGGAACGGCTGGTCGTCCACCGCGAAGTCCACGTCTACCGGCAGTGGCCCGGATTTCGAGTAGCAGCCGGAGATGAGGTCTTCCACGCCGAGCGTCCTGGCCGCCGCCTCAGCGTACGAGTTTCCCGCGCTCGACCAGAGGTAGATCCCATGTCCCAGTTCCACGATTTCGGTGAAGACTTCTCTTGCGTGAGGCCGCCCCATCCCGCCCGAGACGAGCGTACCCTGAATGTCGAAAAAGATGTTCACTACACAATCTCTAGGAGTCTTGCGCCTCTTCGTTCCCGTTCGCATGTGGAAGCAGGTTTTGGGCTTGCTGGGAGAGGCGGATGCGCAGGTCCTCGAAAGGTATGCCCTTTAGCGAGGGAAGCTCGAAGTCGCGCAGCATTCTGGTCAGGACGCCGCCGCCGCCGAGCTCGACCCACTCTTCCACCCTCATCCGGGCGAGAGTCTCCACCACCTTTACCCACCGAACCGGGGAGACCATCTGCGTCTTGAGAGCTTCCCTTACTGCTTCCGCGCTCGTGTGAACGGCCCCGTCCACGGCACTGACCACCGGGACTTCGGGTTTCAGGAACTCGACGGAGTCGAGGATGTCCCGCATTTTCTCCCCGGCGGCGGCGACGTAGGGAGAGTGGGCCGCGAAGGAGACGTTCAGGGGGACTTTACGCCCCCGCACCCGTGAGACCGCGTCCCCTAAAGTGTCCCGGAGGCCGGAGATCACCGTCTGGCGCGGCGAGTTGTAGTTGGCGACTACCGAGCCTTCCGTTTCGTCCATCGCCCTCTCGACCTCTTCTGGGTTCGCCCTTAGGATGGCGACCATGCCGCCGGGCGTCTGCTCCGCCGCTTCGGCCAGGAACTGGTCGCGCCGGGCGACGAGCCAGAGTCCTGTCTCGAAGTCGAAGCATCCGGCGGCGTAGGCGGCACCGTACTCGCCGAGCGAGTGGCCGGCCACGACGTCCGGGCGAAGGTCCAGAATGCGGCTCTCGTCGGCGTCCAGGGCGGCTCGGGCGAAGATCTTCACCTGATCCGGGATGCGTTCTCCTACGACCTGCCGGATCCTCGGCAGCAACTCCGCCGCCGGCTCCGCCGCTCCACCTCCCTGACCTGGAAAAACGAAAGCTCTCATCTTCTGGATAAACCTCTGGAACGTCGAGGATGCACCCTGAGGATGCACCGTTTGCTATGGAAGAGAGTTTTTACCATACAACAGAGCCCAATGATAGTAGAGGCCGGCGCGACCCAGGTTTGGCCCGGCCTGTATCCGGTTATCCTATGTCTGTTACAGGTAAGATATAAAGGAGATTGCGTGGCATCGGATAAGAGCAGCGGCGGCGGAGACCAGGGGACCAAGAAATCTGTCTACGCGGCTCTTACGGCCAACTTCCTAATTATGATCGCCAAGTTCGTCGCCGGGTTCATCTCCGGCAGTTCCGCCCTTCTCGCAGAGGGAGCCCACTCGGTCGCAGACACGGTGAACCAGGTCTTTCTGCTCGTCAGCCTCCGTTCCTCCAAGAGCCCGCCGGATCGCGATCACCCATACGGCCACGGCCAGGATAGGTTCTTCTGGTCTCTTTTGGTCGCCGTCGGTCTCTTCGTCGCCGGGGCTGTCTTCTCGATCTTCGAAGGCATCTCGAAGATAACCAGCGAGGGTGAAGGGGACAGTTCTTTCCTGATCGGCTACATCGTCCTCGGGCTTGCTTTCGTCTTCGAGGGCGGCTCGCTCATCATCACCACCCGCGAGTTTCTAAAGGCTGCGAGGGAAGCGGGAGACACCCCCTGGAAACACTTCAAGACCATGCGCAATACGACGATGAAGGTGCCGCTTTACGAGGACGTGGCGGCGCTTATCGGCATCCTGATCGCCGCCTCCGGCCTCTTTCTCTCCGAGATGACCGGCAGCCACCTCTTCGACGGACTCGCCTCCATCTTCATCGGCATCCTCCTGGTCTTCGTCGCGATCAACCTCGGATCCGATTCCCGCGACCTGCTGCTGGGCGCCGCGGTTACTCCCGAGGACGAGAAGCGTCTGCGCGAGACGATAAATTCGTTCTCGGAGGTCAACGATATCCTCCGCCTGCTCACCATGCACCTGGGACCGAGCACCGTACTCGTCAACGCGGAGCTACACGTCGCCGACGGCCTCGATACGGACCAGATAGAAGACCTCCTGGAACGGGTGACCCAGGCTATCAGCGACCAGGTCCCCGACGTGGCCCAGACTTTCCTGGAACTCCACTCGCCAGGTCACGTAGACGAGGCGCCCGGCGACTGACATTCCCCGGCGCCTTCTCTAACGCGCCGGGACAAGGACTCTAAGCGCTCCCGGAAGTACCCGCGCCTCGAAGTGGCGCGTGGGCGCGAGCATCTCGCCGTCCACGTGGGCCGGGACTTCCTCGGCAAGGTCTACTTCTATCTCCCGCGCCCGCACGACGTGGACCTTCGGGTGCTTCGGGAGCGTTCCCCACAGCGCCAGCGGTATGAGCCGCAGGACTTCGCCCCGGCTCACTTCCTCGGACCAGACCACGTCGAATAATCCGTCGTCCAGCCGCGAGTCGGGCGCCAGGTGAAACCCTCCACCGTAAGTCGTGCCGAGCGCTGCAGCGACCAGGATAGTCTTCGCTTTTATTACAGCGCCGCCGTCCAGCCGCAAGGTGGCCTCGTGGCATCCAAAGCCCGCGAGCAACCTGCCGACCGACCAGAGGTATCCTCCGAGCCCGCCAAGCCACTTCGGAGCCGCTGACACCCCCGCCGCGACCTCCGCGTCGAAACCTATGCCGAGACCGTTGTTGAAGAGGATGCCGTTGACCTCCCCGGCGTCTACGACGCGCACCTTCCCGTCTCCGGCGAGCATCTCCAGTGACTTTCGTAGGCGCGTGCCGACCCCGAGCGCCTTCACGTAATCGTTGCCGCTGCCGGCTGGAAGCACCGCCATCACCCTCTCCGTACCGACGCAGGCCGCCGCGACTTCGTGTACCGTGCCATCGCCCCCCACGGCGACCGTAAGCGAACCTTCCGGCAATTCGCGGACGATGCGACCGGCGTGACCGGGGCCGTCCGTTACGTGCCAGACCGGCTCGACCCCACGCTCTTTCAAGAAGCGCGATATGTGGTCCCGGCGGCCAAGGGCTCTACCCCTGCCCGCCGTCGGGTTCAAAACCAGATGTGCCTCTCGCCAGTGCATAAATCAGTCCGTGGAGGATACCAGCGTCCGAGCCAACACGCGAGCAGTTCGTCAGGAAGTCAGCTATTCAGGTTTTGTTCGGGTCAGGATGTCCTGTGCGCGTCGCGCGAAGCGTCGTGTTAGAGAAAACCGCCTCGAATAGTACGTCGAGCCTCTCCGCAAGGCTCCGCCACGAGCGCCTGACAAGCTGACTAGCTGAAATGCTGACAAGCTGACTAGCTGAAATGCTGACAAGCTGACCCGCTCTAGCGGGTATGATGGCGGGTGGATAGAATAGAGAACCGTATAGACGTACCCTCGAAAGGCGCGGTGTAATGAGCGGAAACAACTTTATAATGTTGGTGGTTATGATCCTCATACTACTCTTCATCATCATGTCCGTGGGGCCGTTGGCCTCGGCCTTTAGATAACCCGCAGGCCTCAACCGTAGAGTAGACGACGCCATCTCTGCCAGGCACGCTCCGCACTAGCTCCAGCCGCCGCGCCTCGAACAGCGAGCCCGGTGAGGTACCGACGGGTTGAGCCAGGGCGACCGGACTGCCTCCGGCACGTCCCAGCGTGATGTGCGGCGTGAAAACTCTATCCTCCCTCTCGAAACCAAGCGGTTCGAGGGCGTCCTCCACCTCGCCGGCCAGAGTCCGCAGCCGTGCAGCGTCCTCGCCGACGCCGGCCCACAGGACCCGCGCTTTCTCCGCCGACGGGAAAGCCCCGAAACCGTCCGCTTCGATCTCGAAGGTCTCGTGTCTTGCCGCCACTTCCCGGAGAACGCCGCCGATATCGGTCAAAGATTCCTCCGGGACTTCACCCAGGAACTTCAAGGTCAAGTGGACGTTCTCGGGCTTCGTCCAGCGAACCTCGCCTTTTACATTCAGGTTCCGCGCTGTTCGGAGTAACTCTTTCCGGGCCTCCAGGGGTGGGAAGATGGCTACGAAAGTTCGCACGGTTTCTCTATTCGGGTTTACGGTTCTCGCGGCGGGCGGCGCGGTTGGAGATCAAGGCTGCCGTCGCCCCGGCGCCGACCCCGTTGTCCACGTTGACGACCGAGAGGCCGGGGGAGCAACTCTGGAGCATCCCGAGGATGGCGGCCGTCCCGTCCCCGCCGAGCCCGTACCCAGTTGAGGTCGGCAGGCCGACGACCGGGACGTCCACGAGCGCCGACACCACGCTCGGCAACGCGCCTTCCATCCCAGCGGCTACGATCAAGCAGTCCGGGTCGAAGCTTTTTATCTCTTCCAGAGGCCGGACGAGCCGGTGGATTCCCGCGACCCCGATGTCGTGGAAGCCCTTCACGGCGACGCCCATCTCTTCTGCCACCGCGATCGCCTCCTCCAAAACCGGCAGGTCCGAGGTACCGGCGCTGATGGCGCAGAGGCGGCCTCCGGTCGGTTCCGGGTCACCGGAGCCGGCCACGAGCGCCCGACCTGCGCGCCTGAGTTCGATATCCGGCAGCAAGCGGCGCACCTCCGCTTCGTGGTCTGGGCCGGGGCCGCTGATTATTACCCGCCCGCGTGATTCGAGTAGAGCCGCGCAGATACGGGCGACCTGCTCCGGTGTCTTTCCCGGAGCGTAGACGACCTCGGGGACGCCCTTGCGCGGGGCGCGGCCGAGGTCCAGGGCGGCAAAGTCCTCCAGGTAGCGGACCTCTCCGTTTTCGAGTCGTTTGGCGGCGGCGGTTGGGGAGAGCGTCCCACCGGCGACGGCGGATAAGATATCTTCTAGCTTGCTCATGTCTCCTCGTCGGGGTCGTGGTGTAATGCGGGTTATGGTAAGTAGAATGTTACACGTTCGGGTCGGCGGCGGTTCTTTGAGAGGCTCCTGATGGTCGTAATAGAGTTGGTCGGCTCCCTGGTCGCCATCCTGGTCGCCGCCATCTACTTCACCAACGCGGTGGAAGTGCTCGGAAATCGGCTCGACTTGGGGGAGAGCACCGTCGGGAGCCTGCTCGCCGCCTTCGGTACCGCCTTGCCGGAGACCATGATCCCGATAGTCGCGATCCTCGGCGCCGTCCTAACCGGCAGAGACCCTGGAACGGCCGGTGAAGTGGGGATCGGCGCGATCCTCGGGGCGCCGTTCCTTCTCGGCACGCTAGGCATGTTCGTCGTCGGGGCTTCCATCCTCGGCTTCCGGTCCCGCAGGGAGGGCGGCGGGGAAGTAGCCGTGGACGAATCTTCCACCATCCGTGACTTGAGATTTTTCCTGATCGCCTTCGCTATAGGCGGCGCGGCCGGTATCGTCACACTGCCGCTCTACGCGAGGGTCGCGGTCGCGGTCGTGGTACTCGGGGCATACGCTTTCTACGTGCGCCAGACTTTGAAATCCGGTGGGGAGAGTTCCGGCGAGCCGGAGGAGTTAAAGCTCTGGCATTCCGGTTCTCCGGCGCCGCTTTTCGTCGTCATCCTCCAGGTTGTGGGGGCGCTCGGTTTGATGGTGGTGGGATCCCATTTCTTCGTCACGGCTATACAGACCACCTCGGAGGATTTGGGGATCCCGGTCGGCCTGATCTCCCTGGTCCTCGCCCCGCTCGCCACGGAGCTTCCCGAGACGCTAAATTCCGTGATCTGGCTTCGTGAAGATAAAGACTCCCTCGCCCTGGGAAACATAACCGGCGCGATGGTCTTCCAGAGCACCATCCCAGTCTCCATAATAGGCCTCTTGTTCACGCGGTGGAACCTGAACTACCTCGACCTTTTCGCCGTGGCCGCGACCCTTTTGTCGGGCGCCCTCGTGTACGTGATGTTCCGGCGCGAGGGACCGCTCCGCGCCGGGTTCCTGCTGGTCGGCGGCGCGTTTTACGTAGTGTTCGTGGCGGTTGCTGTTCTTACTATTCTTTAGAAAACCTTATGCAATCTTGGTGACAGATAGTAGACTGTGGTCTTCGCAAGCTCTGTAAGAAAGGTTTTGGATGACCGCAGTCGAACTGATATTAGCCCTCATCGTTATTCTTTCGGCCGCCATCGTCTTCACAAACGCGGTGGAGATGCTCGGCGAGCGTTTGAACCTCGGCAGCGGGGCGGTCGGGAGTGTTCTGGCGGCGGTTGGGACCGCGTTGCCGGAGACTATGATCCCGGTTATCGCCATAATCGGGGCTCTTTTCACCGGCGACAGCGCGGGAGGGGAGATCGGGGTCGGGGCTATTCTCGGGGCGCCTTTCTTGCTCGCGACGCTCGCGATGTTCATCGTCGGCGCGTCGGCTCTCGGTTTCAGTAGACGCCGGGAGAGCGGCAAGACCATCCAGATCGACGAGAGCGTGACCGAGCGTGACCTGACTTTCTTCCTGGTCCTGTTTACCCTGGCGGCGGTCGCCGGCCTCATTTCTCTGCCGCTCTTCCTGAAGATAGCCCTGGCCGTTGTGCTGCTAGGCGCCTACGCCTTCTACGTTTACCAGACTATAAAGTCCGGCGGTGAGTCGCAGGAGTCCCCCGGCAACCTGTGGCTCTGGCCCAGCCGGTTCGGTTCGGCCCCGACGTGGGCGGTCGTGACGCAACTCGTGCTGACGATAGTGGTGATGGGCGTCGGGGCGCACTTCTTCGTCAGCGGCGTGGAGCACCTCTCGGAGTCACTCGGGATACCGGCCGGCCTGATCGCACTGGTCCTCGCCCCGCTCGCCACGGAGCTTCCCGAGAAGTTCAACTCCATCTACTGGATGAGGAGCAACGACGACACGCTCGCCTTCGGCAACATAACCGGTGCGATGGTCTTCCAGAGCACCATCCCGGTCTCCTTGGGCATACTGTTCACCTCCTGGAGCTTCAACTTCCTGGATTTCCTGGCCGTTGCGATCGCCATCGCTTCCGGCGTGATGGTCCTCTTGCTACTGCTCCGCAAGGGGCCGGTACGGGCGGACCTCCTGATGCTCGGTGGGATCTTCTACGCCGTCTTCGTAACCGTCTCCGTCGTCTCCGTCCTCTAGCCGTCGTTGCTCCCTGTTAAGATAAGATTCTGGGAGGACGTTTGTTCGAGGTTTCCGCGTTCCGCGCGGAGGTGGTTGCGTAGCGGGATGCGGTAGCGAGAGGATAAGTTTTTCTGGTGGATTTCTTTACTGGTGAGATGCTGGCGCGGCTCGTCGGGGTGCTCGGCGTCAACCTCATTCTCTCCGGCGACAACGCCGTGGTGATAGCGCTCGCCGCCCACAGGCTGGAGGGAGCCAACCGCCGCAAGGCGATCATCTGGGGTTCCGTTGGGGCGGTGATTCTGCGCCTCATCTTCGCAGCCGTGGTCGCCTACCTGCTCGCCATTCCGCTGCTCCAGGTAGTCGGCGGCGTGTTGCTGATCTACATAGCCTGGAACCTCGTCAACGCGGACCCGGACGACAGCAAGATAGAGGCCGGCGGGAACACCTGGGAGGCCGTCAGGATAATCATCCTGGCCGACGCCGTCATGTCGCTCGACAACGTCATAGCGCTCGTCGGCGTCTCGGGCGGCAACTTCGTCCTGCTCGCCATCGGCCTCGCCACCACCGTTCCTCTAGTCATCTTCGGGAGCGCGATGCTTTCGTATCTTTTGGACCGCTTCCCGATCCTGGTCTACGGTGGGGCCGGGCTGCTCGTGTACGTGGCGGTTGAGATGATCTTCGAAGACGAAGTCCTCCACGGCTACCTGAAGGCTTTGGACAACTACGAGACGCTCATAGCCATTGGTTGCGCCCTCCTCTTTGTCTTGGTCTCCTGGCTTTGGAGACGCGGCCGAAAATCCGCCGGGGTCGAGAAGGGTTCCTGAAGCTTCGTACAGAGGGTTAACCGCGTCCCAGCACTCGGTTCACGAGTCCCCTTTCCTTGAGGTATTCCAGCTCGGAGGTCTTCTCCTCCAGCTCCCGCTCGATGCGGGACATCTGTTCTATGCGTTCCATGAGCATCAGCCGTTCCTCGGCCGCTGCCCGTAGCTCCAGGACTTCCTCCGTCAGTCGCCGCCGTTCACCGGTAGATTCTTTTAGTTCGCCGAGGAGCCGCAAGTTGGAGGCTCTTACTTCCTCGATCCGTCCGGACAGGCGTCCGACTTCCTCGCGGGCGCGGGCTAGTTCCAGGGCGAGGGCAACCGCGCCGATTCGCCCTCGGACGACCTCCATGGAGACGAGGCCGCCGGAGCCGGCCAGTTCGTCCGCCTCTTTCTCCGGGATGTCGAGAAGCCTCGCCGCTTCTCGTGGGGGGATGGAATCGGCTGGCATCGGGTCAGCGCTCCATGCGCCCGGCTCCGGGTGAGGGTTCCGGGTCGTGACCTGCCTCCTTCGCGGCTGCTTCGATCTTCTCTAGTTCATCTCCGCCGCCTTCGTAGGAGACGGCGACCATTTCCTGCTCCGCGTCCACGTTCACCGCGTTCACGAAGCTAAGGCGCGTGAGCGCACGCTCAAGCCGTTCGGCGTCTTCGCCGTCTTTCAAGTCGCGCACTACAAGCGTTACGTCCGGCATCGGTCTCCCTCTCTATCTAGCGGTCGTCGGGTTGCTCTCGGGGCCGTACTTTAAGGGTAGTCTCTCCGCCGCCTCGGATCACGCGCATCGTGAAGTCCTTGCCGATGGCCGACTCGTCGAGCAGGTTGAGGAGGTCTGAGTTGGACCTGACGCTCTCGTCTCCGAAGCCGACGATCACGTCCCCCGGCCTGAGACCCGCCCGCTCGGCCGGGCTGTTCGGGGCTACGTTTCTTATGCCTGCTCCGCCACCGAGGCCGTCGCTTGCCTGGCGGCTCTCCACGACCACCCCGAGGTAGGCCCGGCGCACCCGCCCCTCGGTAACCAGGGCGAAGATCACACGCCTGAACGCCGCCGAGACCGGCACTGCGAAGCCTATCCCCTGGGCGCCCCCGATAATGGCGGTATTTATGCCGATAACCCGTCCGGCGGCATCCGCCAGGGGACCGCCCGAGTTGCCGGGGTTGATCGCCGCGTCAGTCTGGACTACGTCCTCGATCAGGCGTCCGTCCTGACTCCTTATGGAGCGCCCGAGCGCGCTGACCACCCCGGCCGTCACGCTCCTCTGAAACCCCAAAGGGTTGCCGATGGCGACCACGAGCTGACCGACGACCAGGTTCTGGGCTTCCCCGAGCGTGGCGACCGTCACCTCGTTGTCCGGCTCGAAGCGGAGCACACCGAGGTCGCTGGACGGGTCGTCGCCCAGGACCTCCGCCGGAACTGAAGTACCGTCCGAGAGCGTGATCTGGAGGACGCCGGAGCCGCTGCTTCTACGCCTGCCTCCCTGTCCGCGGGCGTTCAAAAGGCCGCGCACGACGTGGCTGTTGGTAACGGCGGTGGCGGAGCCATCGCTCGCGCCCAGGATCACACCACTCCCACCGCCCTGCCCCGAAAGCGTGCCGACCTGTACCACGGCCGGCTCCAGCGTCTCGGAGACGCCCCGAACGACCCGCGAGTAAGCGTCGAGCGGGTTCGGCTCCAACCTGGAGCTTGCCGAAAGGTTCTCGAAGATCTCCATAGTCCACTATTTTTACCGCACTCCGCAACCAACCGCACCAGGACAAACGGCCAGTTTGCGCATAACCGGCCAAGCTGGATGAACATCCACCAACGTCGACGTGCGAAACAAATCCGACTTAGGCACGTTTGGGATGCCTTAGGTAAGGATGTACACATTACAAGCGGCCTAGCGTTTGCGAAGACGGACGACCGTCGTCGGGCGCTTAGGTTGGCGAAATGTACCCGCTGAAGGATACGCGATGGAGACTGGCAAGAGTAGGGTTGTTTTGGCGGGTGTGATCTTCAGGATGTGCGGTTAGAGTTCCGAGAGATGTTACTTTGAGAATGGGCGGATAGAAGACAGAGGGACGTTCAGGGTGCCCACGAACCGCGAGAGGTCGACCCTGAGGAAAGGAGCCGCCTCCGGGGAGACCGAAAAACCGGACATACTCCTCGATGCTCCGCGGCTCGAAGCGAAAGACCTCGCTTTGAAGATCGAAGACCTCAACCTCGCGAACCTCGTCAGGATCGGCAAGGTCCGGCTGGAAGTCCAGAGCCTGGACGCCGAGTTGTTCTTGCAAACGCATCTGGGCGACCTCCTGCACAGCCTGGATCTCATCACTTCGACTGCGAATCTGGGACTCACCTTGTTTTTCGCGCCCGTCTACAACTTCAACCGCGCCGCGGACGCCTGGTACGAGAATGGACAGCTCGCGCGCCGCTGGTTCGAGCTTCCTATACGGATGGCCGAGGAGCGCTCGAGGCCGGAGATATCGTCCGCAAGGCGACCTTCTCTCCCGGCTCCCGGCAGATCGGCCGGGCGTCCGGCAAACGAGCCGGAGGATCACCAGGTGGTGCGGCACATCGTGAATAGGGACGGCGACGTCGTCGCCACCGTTTTCAACGAGAAGGGCCAAGTCGTGGAAGAGGCGCTCGTGGGCAGGCTGAAGTTCTTACCGCAACAGGAAACCAATGGAGAAGGCGAGGCGACAACCGGCGATGAAATTGATAAGCCGGCGAAGAGGTTCATTCAGCGCGAGGTAGACCTCAACTCCGGCCGCACGGTCGAGCGTACCCTGAACGACTGCGGCGAGGTAATAGAAGAATGGGTGCTGAAAAGAAATGAGGAGAACGGAAACCCGGCGGAGCAAGAAAATGACTAAGGAGGCAAGAATATGAGCGACTATTCACCTAAAAAGGCCCGCGACGCTGCCGTGGAGTCGGCTGAAGCGGGGCTCGAATGGTACCGGACTATGGCCGAGAGCGCAATTGCCATCCAGCAACAAAACGTTGAGTTCGCGAAGAACCCTTTCTGGAACGCGCCCAGCGTATTCGACGCCTACGCGCGGGCTAGTCGCGAGATGGTCCGGGCCACGGCCCAGGCTTCGGAGAGACAGCAAAAGGCGCTGCAAGGGTTGTACGAGGAGCAGGGCAGAGCCTACGAGTCGATGTTCTCCTCTTTCTACGATCCCTTCTCGTTCCTAAGGTCCGCCACCGAAGCCTGGCAGGGAGCGATGGGTGAAGGGGCGCGGGCCGCTCAGCAAGCCACCGGCGGCACCTTGAGAAATCTGCGTGACGGCGCCGGGATGTTCCAAGAGGGAGCCCAGGCCGGCGTGGAGGTTACGGAGGCCGCCCAGCAAATGGCCGAAGAGACCGGCGTAGATATTTCTCGCGTGAAAGGTACGGGCGCGGGTGGAAAGATCATAGTCTCGGACGTGGTCGAAGCCGCCGAGAACAGCAGGTAAGAACTGGACGATAGTCCGACCCGCCTTACCCTGGACAGCTTGCTTACCCAAAGCTTTCCTCATGAAAGCACGACGTTCGTAGATCCTGCCGACCGATAGACAAGCCTGGATGGATGGAAGAGACAGTCTGTCAGGATGGCGAGTCGCGATAGTCTTTCTCCGAACCAATATAATCCGCGC
Organism: Rubrobacteraceae bacterium; assembly: GCA_965219175.1. Lineage (GTDB taxonomy): Bacteria > Actinomycetota > Rubrobacteria > Rubrobacterales > Rubrobacteraceae > JBBPZK01. The sequence goes on along the minus strand of CBDCNI010000001.1, from coordinate 3,055,942 downwards.
TATGAGGAAGTCTTTCTACGACGCGCGGCTCTCGGCGGCTGTACTGGCGGCGCGGGCGGCGCAACTCGCCAGCCGGACTTTGAAGATGGGCGGCGGCTCGACTGTTCCGGGGGTGATCTCGCGTAGGGTAGACCCGGCGGCCCTCGGTAAACTCTCACGACGGCTTCCGCTCGGGTCGGTGGCGATTACCGGCACCAACGGCAAGACGACCACGACCCGGATGGTCTCCAAAATCCTCCAGACGGCGAAAGTCCGGGCGGTCAACAACTCGACGGGCGCGAACCTCATAACCGGCGTGACAGCCGCCCTGGTTTCCGACTCGGATCTGGCGGGGAATCCGGCCTCGGAGATCGGGCTGTTCGAGATAGACGAGGCGAGCGTGCCGAAGGTCGCCGCCGAAGCAGACCTGAAACTTCTGGCCGTCCTGAACCTGTTCCGGGATCAACTCGACCGCTATGGGGAACTCGCCTACACCGGAAAGGTCATCGCCTCCGCCTTCAAAGACCTGCCGCCCGACGGAACGGTACTCCTCAACGCCGACGACCCGCTAGTGGCGAGCCTCGGACGCTCGGCCGGGAATCCGGTCTACTACGGTGTTGACGAGCCCACCCTCGATACCGGCCGCCTGCAACACGTCGCCGACTCGAAGGACTGCCCGATCTGCGGGACTCCTCTGGAATACGCGAGCGTCTACATGGGACACGTCGGTGTCTACGATTGCCCGAACTGCTCCTTCTCGCGCCCGGAACCCGACTACCGGGCTACGAGCGTGAGACTCGACGGGGCGCGAGGGGCGAAGTTTAAGCTCTCGACGCCGAAAGGGGAGCGGGAGGTCAAGGTGGAGCTTCCGGGGCTCTACAACGTGTACAACGCGCTGGCGGCGGCTGCGGTCGCCGGAGAAGCCGGGATAGGGCTGGATGAGATCGTGGCGGGGCTCGCGGCGTTCGGGGGGGCTTTCGGGAGGGTCGAGAGGGTGCGGGCCGGGGATAGGGAAGCTTTCCTGCTCCTGATCAAGAACCCCGTGGGCTTTAACGAGATCCTCCGAACCTTCGTCACTGCAGAGGAGGCCGCCAACGTCCTCATAGCCATAAACGACAACGACGCCGACGGCCGGGACGTCTCCTGGCTGTGGGACGTAGACTTCGAAATGCTCGCCGACGCACGGACGCACGACGGAGCCGAAAACGGCGGCCCACCGTTTATGGTCAGTGGCATCCGGGCCGAAGACATGGCCGTGCGCCTCAAATACGCTGAGCTCCCGGTCGGAGAGGTCGTCCCGGATCGGAAAGAAGCCATCCAAAAAGCGCTCGCTGCGACGCCGCCGGGCGAGACGCTCTACGTGTTGCCGACCTACACGGCGATGCTGGAGATCCGCAAAACTTTAAGCGAACTCGGCTACACGCACCCGTTCTGGGAGGATTAGCTCGTCAGCACCTCAGCTTGTCAGCCGGTCAGCACGCCGCCTTCAGCGGCTCGTCAACAGTTCAGCGATGGGGCGGCGTCCTACTGACAGAGGCGTTACCATGAACTGGAGAAGACTTCGCTTTACGCATCGGGCTTCGCCAACATGGGAAAAGCTGGAGTGCTGACTAGCTGACCGGCTGTGAAGACCGTAGAGAGTAACGAAATGAAGTTCACGATTCGTACCCAAGCATGGCAAGAGGCTTGCCGCCCATGCCACGCTCTCTCCCAATGACGGCAATTTGGTCGTAGCTGTAGGGGTGGTTACCTAACAATTGAGATCTCAATTCCTTGCAGCGATCCATAGGTCATGGAAGTAAAGTTCGGCTTTGTCTAACAATCTGTCTTCGACTTCTGGTAGTTCTGGAAGTGACTCCAGCTCAAAAGGCTCCGAGCACCAAGACGATGACGATATTGGTGGATAGTATTTCAGTTGCCCGCCGGATTGTCCGTACCACTCAAGTAGTTTGCCTATGTCATCTTCACCCACAAGCCTACGACCTTGACCTCCGCTTCTCGACGGAGGAAAGCTCCAAGTTAGAGCGCTGGGATCGGGCATGCCGATGGCGAACTGGTGCAACTGGTAACGTCCACTAGGACGGTCCCACGATAGAGTCAAGTAGCAGCTTTTGGTTACATCTACTATACTGCCACTCTCTAAACTCACGTCAGCGTGCCAACTTTCGATGATTTCTGTTAGAGCTTCTCCTACCTCCGCCGGGTACGAGCGGTAGTTGGTTTGGTTGTAACCCTTGCTATTCAAATAATCCCAGAACTCTCCCGCAGCGTTGGATAGCTCCATCGTCACTCGCCCCGTTCTCTGTGTGTCACGCAGCGTGCCTCTCATTTTGCACGCTAATCCATACTCTATTCCTGCGTTATCAGGATCGGGTACGAGGACATCGAAAATTCCTTTGTTCTCTTGAGCTACACCACCGAACACTGTAGCAACAGCACGCTCGAAGTCTCTCCAACCGGGCAGCGTTTTGGAGCTACCTGCTACGGCGAGCATGCCGAACCCGTCTTGGTACGTGCTGAGGACTAGCCGAAGTCGTTCGACCTCACTTGGAGTAGGGGGTCGGTGTATCAGAGGTAATAACACTAGTCCACTTCCCTCGACCTCTGCCCGCAGTCCTGGTCTTTGACCTCTAACTCATCTCGAATTAGGGCGTCAGTAGACACACCGAACAGATTAGACACTTTAATTACAAGTTCGACGGTTGGGATCTTCTTGCCTTGTTCCAACGCACTGATGTGACTATGGGTAGAATACCCTAGTGCGCGAGACAACTCTTGGAGAGTCAGATCATTTTCACTCCTGAGATAGTGTAACTTCTTACCAAAGTTCCTGGGCTGCTGCTGTCTAGGCATCCCCATTGACACCCCATCGGCAGAATGTTATATTGTCTCTACTGGAGACAAAAACGATACGAGGAGATGTTTTGCGAAGAAAAAACCTGGTACGATCACTATGAGTTCGTCGAACCAGAATCACAAGATGTTGAACAGCCCCTTTAAGTGGGTCGGCGGCAAATCGCGTTTGCGGAAGTACATCATTGAGCTATTACCTTCCCACACCTGTTATGTGGAACCATTCGCAGGTGCCGCATGGGTTTTGTTTGGCAAGCCTCCGAGCGATGTCGAGGTGATCAACGACATCGATCAGGATCTCATCAACTTCTTCAGAGTAGTAAAGCATAAACCAGAAGAATTGCTGCGGTCGTTTGAATGGGAGTTAGTGTCAAGAGCCGAATTTGAGCGGCTAGCTTCCCTGGACCCGTCTAGTCTCACAGATGTGCAGCGTGCCCATCGATTTTATTATCTCATTATGGCTGGCTGGGGTGGAGAACTTCACTATCCCCGTTTCCAAACTAGCATTACTGATGGCGGACACGGCAACCGCTTGATAGGAGCACTGGAAACGCTACGGAAACGATTGGAGCCCGTACACAACCGCTTGCAGACGATCATCGTAGAAGACCTAGACTGGAAGAAGTGTGTGGACCGTTACGATAGGGAGGGTACGGTGATGTACATAGATCCTCCGTATCCTGGTAACAAGGTTAACTATGCACACAACATGCGAGATTGGGAAGCGCACCTAGAACTCGCAGAGCGGTTGGAAAGGACAGACTGCTTGTGGATCCTATCTACCTACGACACTTCGGAAATGCACGATTTATTCTCTGGGTACGAGATCACGAAAATAAGGTCTTCATCAGGTATGAGCACAAAGAAGCGTAGCAATACTCGGGTCACGAACCGAGAAGTTTTGGTTACTAATTTTGATCCGAAGACAACCTCGCGATTCGTAAGTATAGAGTCGAGCAAAGCAGGCAAATCTTCCGAAAAGGAGGAGCGTCTCAACGTAGTGAGTTTGCCTATGAATCTTTAGGCTGCGGAACGGATTTTAGCGCTTCTTCGAGACGCGGCTTGTGAGGGTGGTACCGGTAGTTACGTGCGATACTTTGGCGATAGAGAAAGTTGTTTCCAACAAGCTGACTAGCTGTGACGACCGAAGGGAGGAACAAAACGAAACTGACGATACATCACCTATATGCGGACATGATGAATCTCTACGGGGACCGGGGGAACGTCATCTCTATAAAGAAGCGTTGCGAGTGGCGCGGTATCGGGGTCGAGGTCGTGGACGTGGGGCTCGGGGAGAGTATTCGGCCTAAGGGGTGTGACTTGTTTCTTTTCGGCGGTGGGCAGGACCGGGAGCAGGCGTTGCTCGCGGATGACCTCTCGGGATCGAAGGGCGCGGATTTGAGGGCCTTCGTCGAAGATGGGGGCGTGGTGCTCGGGGTGTGCGGCGGCTACCAACTAATGGGCCACTATTACGAAACGCCGGAGGGTGAGAAGCTGTCGGGCGTAGGAACTTTCGACCTTCACACCGAGCCGCGCAAGCAGGACGAAGGGCGTTTGATCGGCAACGTCCTGGTCCGTGTCCGGGCGCCTGCTTCGCCTGATGGAGAACAGCGGGAGATCGTCGGCTTCGAAAACCACGGCGGAAGAACCTATCTAGGGGACGTGGAGCCTCTAGGTGAGGTGGTCGCCGGGTACGGCAACAACGGCGAGGACGGCACCGAGGGAGCCCGGCGCAACAACGCCTACGGTACCTATCTACACGGCTCGTTGCTGCCCAAAAACCCCTGGCTGACCGACCAACTCATCCTGAACGCCGTGCAGCGGGTAGACGATACCTTCGAGTTGGAACCGCTGGACGATGCGAAGGAGCGATCCGCGTTCGTGGCTGTATCTGGCCGGATCCGGGGACGAAACCGGATAGGACAGAATTCCGGCTAAAGTCCCACGCCGTCCCTGCCGATAACCGGGAAACGATCAATTTTATTTGGAGCGGAGGGGAAGATGGTGAGGATCTGGAGCGTGCTGCTGGTTGGGGTCTTCGCGGCCCTGGGTGTCCTGGCGCTCGCGCCCCAGGCTGAAGGCGCGGGTACTGTAAAGGTCTGCGGCTCCGGTTATGGACACGGGGTCGGGCTCTCACAGTACGGCGCCTACGGAAGGGCGAAAGCAGGACAAGGCTACGCCCGTATCGTCAAGTCCTACTATCGTAACGCCTCCTTGAAACGGTATTCCAGCAACCCGTTCGAGAACGTGCTGCTCGGCCAGAAGAGCCTCAATGGTAGCTTCTACGTCACCGTCCGCTCCGGCAGCAAAGCGCGGCTCAGGAATCTAAAGACCGGCGGGACCGTCGCGCTCGGCCCGGCTACTTATCGGGTCCGATACCTGTCCGGCAGGAAACTGTATCAGGTCATCAACTCATCGTCCGGAAGGTCGATCGGTAGCTATACGGGTCCCGTCCGTTTCGAGCGCGTTTCGGGGAGCTTCCTGGGTTACGGTGGCAAGAGGTACCGGGGGATGTTGCCCGCAAAGGTCTCCGGGTCCGGGTTTTACCTCGTGAACCAGGTACGCCTCGAAGACTACGTCAGGGGAGTGGTGCCGAACGAGATGCCTTCTTCGTGGGCGCCGGAGGCTCTCAAGAGCCAGGCCGTCGCCGCCCGCTCCTACGCGAGGGCGACGACGCGGGGCGGGGTCTTCGACTTCTACGCGGACACCAGGGATCAAGTCTACGGCGGGGCTTCTTCCGAGACTCGCGCTACCAATAGGGCGACCGGCGCGACAGCCCGCGTGGCGGCCGTTTACGGAGGAAAGGCGATCAAAGCATTTTTCTATTCCTCGAACGGCGGCTACAGCGAAGACTCAGCCTACGTCTTCGGCTCCTCGCCGTACCTGAAAGCCGTCCGCGACGTGGACTCCGCGAGAAGGAGCTTCGAGGCGCGGGTGGGCTCGCCCTGGACGCGCTGGTCCGGGACGCTCAACCTGTACGGCTCCTCCAAACTCGGCGTCGGCCGCATACGGGGCGTGCGCGTCCTCCAACGCTCACCCTCCGGCCGGGCCACGAAGGTGCGGGTGACCGGCTCCACGGGTACGAAGACTATCTACGGCGAGTACAACGTCCGCTACGATTTACAGAGCAACGGCCTCCGGCGGGCCGACGGGTCGAGCTACGCCGCCGGAGACCTCCCGAGCGCCCGCGTCCGGTTCGGCTCCGCCTGCGGCTAAACTCGGAAGGCTCCAGCCCTGGCTCTAGCTGGCGCGTTCGGGTAGTGGTGGGGGTTGTAGTTGGGGGCGGCCCTCGAAGTCCGGTCTCTCCGGCGGCCTCTCGTCCATGAGTCGCAGGGCTTCCGAGATGGCCCGTTGTAGCTGTGGGTCTTCTCCGGCGGCGTGGTCTTGTGGGCGGATCTCCACTTCTATAGTTGGCTCGGTTCCGTAGTTTTCGACTCCCCATTCTGCGTCGTTGAACCAAAAGGAATATTCCGGTTGGGTGGTGACGCTGTTGTCGAGGAGCGGTCCTTCCGGCTCGATGCCGATAACGCCGCCCCAGGTTCGTTTGCCTATGAGAGGACCGAGACCGAGCATCTTGTAAGCGTGGCTGAAGATGTCCCCGTCGGAGCCGGCCAACTCGTTGGTGAGCGCCACCAGCGGCCCACCTACGGAGAGCTTCGGGTAAGGCTCGGGTTGGCCCCAGCGTTGGATGTCGTAGCCCAGCCGCTTCTGGGCGAGCTCTTTGAGGAGAAGCTCGGATACGTGGCCGCCGCCGTTGAAACGCACGTCCACTATCAGCCCGTCGCGCTCCACCTCCAGCAGGTAGCCCCGGTAGAATTCGGCGTAGCCTTGCGGACCCATATCCGGGATGTGCAGGTAGCCGATCTTACCGTCCGTTGCCTCGCGGACGCGGTGGCGGTTCGCCTCGACCCACTCTCTGTATCGCGCGGGTTTTTCGTCACGCAAGGTCTTTACCGGGATCCCCCGGGGATTTCCGTTCCCCTGGGAGATAGTAAGTTCCACTTCGCTCCCCGCCTGGTTGACCAGCAGAGACTGGGGAGATGTTTCACGGTCGACCCGGCGCCCGCCCACCGCGAGGATGTGGTCTCCCGGCTCGACGTTCAGGCCGGGGCGTGTCAGGGGAGAGCTGCTGTTCTCGTCCCAGGTATCGCCCCGGATGACGTGCGAGATCTCATATCCTCCGGTTTCGGCGTCGTAGTTCAGTTCCGCCCCCAGAAAGCCTTGATGGTATCGTGGCTCCGGCCGGTAGTCACCCCCGATCTCGTACGCGTGAGAGGTACCCAACTCTCCCTGCATCTCCCACAAGAGGTCGGAGAACTCGGAGCGCGTGGAAATGCGGTCCAGGAGCGGCAGATAACGTTCGTAGACGCCTTGCCAGTCCACGCCGGACATATCTTCCGTCCAGAAATTGTCGCGCTGCCGCCGCCACGCCTCGCGGTACATCTGACGCCATTCTTCGGGCGGCGTCACGGAGACCTTGACGCGACCTAGGTCCAACCAACCGCTCTTCCGACCGGGCTTCTCTTCTTTGTTTTCGGGCTTCTCGCCAGCCTTGAGGATGCGCAGGCGGTTGCCGGATCGGTAGATGAGGGTTTTGGCGTTTTGGGAAACCTCGAAATCCGTTATGCTTTCTATCAGGGTCTCGTGGTTACGTTCCCCGAAGTCGTACACTTCGATCTTGCCTTTCGCGGGCGGATCGTCGAACGAGAACCAATCGTGATCCAGGGACCCTTCCACCGGAAAGGACGAGAACAGCGCCTTTCCCCGGATACCCCGCACCCGCCCATAAAGCCCCTCTGGAACCGGGAATCTGACGACCCGGTTGGAGATGTTCTCCAGATCCACGCGCAACGGCTCCCCGGATTCTTCGTCGTGATCGTCCGATCCTTCGTCGGAACCGGAAACTTCGACTCGCGGCGAGAACGGCGAGAGGGTGTCGGAGCTTAGTGTGACCAGGAAGGGGCGTGAGCCTTTCGGGAAGCCGAGGTCGAAGCGCAGGTTGTCGTAGACGGGATTGAAGTCGCGGCGGGAGAGGAAGTAGAGGTACTTCCCGTCGGGATCAAACGAAGGCTCTTCATCCCAGAATACCGGCTCGGTCACGTTGTGGGTCTCACCGGAATCGACGTCGCACAGCTTGATGACGGAGGTGTGCCGGCTCGTCTGGAAGCCATAGGCCAGCCAACGACCGTCGGGCGACCACGCTACGCCCCGGATGCCACCGTAACTGCCGCTGTCCATGCCGCTGAAGCTGCAGGGGTCAAGGACGCGCGCGTCGCTCTCCCGCAGGTCCACCAGGACCAACTCGTTTCGGTGGTTTGTCAGGACGAGCTTGTCTTCTTTCGGGGAAGCGACCAGCGAGACCGGACGCCCAATGTCTAACTCTTCGAGCCGCTCCGGCGAGGAAGTAGCAGTGTCTTCCTCCGTACTTCCGGTATCGGTAGTGTGAATTTCCAGTTTGTCTTCGCCGCTATCGTCGCCGACGACCACGAGCTTCCGGCCGTCGTGGGTCCAGGTCGCCAGCCGGTGGCGGGCGGGACCGTCTTCCCCGTGCCGGGTGACGGCGCCTTCCCAGTTGCCCATCGTGAAGACCTTGCCGCGGGTCGTCACTGCTACAGAGTGGCCTTCTGGGTGGAGCTTGTAGTCCTGGAGATATTTACCGGCCTCGACGAACTTGCGCTTGCGTCCGGCCTTGGGGCTGTGAAACTCTACGGGGATGCGGCTGCTTTCGTCCGCCTCGGGGTCGAAGAGGTAAAGGTCTGCGCCGGCGTGGTAGACGATCCTCCATCCGTCGGTCGCCGGGTGGCGGGCGTAGTAGTCGTCGTGGTCGGTGTGACGGCTCAGATCCGCGCCGTCCGGGGTGCAGGAGTAGAGGTTGCCGACTCCTTCGTGGTCCGAGACGAAGTAGATGCGGCCTCCCACCCAGAGCGGCACGGCCACGTTGCCGTCGAGTTCTATTAGCTTCCGCCACGAGCCGTCGCCGGCGGCGTCTATCCACAATTCGCCCGTTAGGCCGCCCCGGTACCGCTTCCAGCGGGCGATGTCCGTAATGTTCCTGCCGATGACTTTACCGCCACCGTCGTAAGAGATACTTGCCGCCGGTCCCGTCGGGAGCCGGGACGGTTCGCCGCCTTCCGGGAAGATTTCGTACAGGTGCGTCCTCCGGCCGAACGGCTGACCTGCTTCGCTCGCAAAGACGATAGACGCTCCGTTGGGCGTCCAGCCCGTCACCTGAGTGTTCGCCCCGAGGTAGGTGAGCCGCGTGGCCTCGCCTCCTTCGGCGGGCATCACGTAGACTTCGTTGTTCCCTTCATCCCGGCCCGTGAAGGCGAGTAACTCACCGTTCGGTGAGAGGGCGGGCGTCGAGGCGCGTCCGGGGTTCGAGGTGAGACGACGGGCAACGCCCCCGTCCGCCGACACTGTCCAGAGGTCGTCCTCGCACGCGAACACGACTTTCTCCCCATAGATTGTGGGGGTGAGATAGTAACCCGCCTCGGCCATAAGCCGACCTCCTCGCAATTGTCGAAGTTGGATCCAAAAAGAAGAATAGCACGATGTTTTTCGCTACTAATGGACCGTTTAGAAACTCTCCACCGAAGGCCGCAAGTCCAACTCGAAAGTCCAGGCGGTCTTGTCCTGGGAGTGGAGTTGCCAGTAGGTTTCGGCGATGGCGTCGGGGGAGAGCATGGTGCCCTCGTCGCGGTCGGGGGACATCTCGCGCACCCTGGGAGTAGAGATCTGACCATCTATTATGACGTGCGCGACGTGAACCCCTTGCGGCCCCAACTCCCGCGCCATCGACTGCCCCAGCGCCCGCAGCCCGAACTTGCCGACCGCAAGCGCCGAGAACCGGGCCGAACCCCTCATCGAAGCGGTGGCGCCCGTCAGCAGGACTGTGCCGCGTCCTGCCTCCAGCATCGCGGGCAAGACTTGTTGCGCGGCGTAGAACGCTCCCGCGCAGTTGGCCTTGAAGCAGGTGTCGAACTGCTCGGGCGTCAGCTCCATCACGCCGCCCATCTGGAAGGCGCCGGCGTTGTAGACGAGTACCTCCGGGTCTCCCAGCTCGTCCCGCACGCGCATGAAAGCTTCCTCGATCGAGTTTGGATCCGTCGCGTCGGCGGTTACGTGTAGCGCCTTGCCCCCAGCATCCTGTACCTCCCGCTGCGCGTCTGCGACGCTCTCTTCGCGCCGGGCTAATAGCGCCACGGCGAATCCTTCGTTGGCGAACTGGCGGGAGACCGCCGCCCCGAGGCCGGGACCTACACCGACTACCGCCGCTACTTTTCCGTTCAAGAAGTCCTCCCTGATAGCTCGGTCCATACTCTACCAGCCGGGAAGGCATACTCCTCCAGCGATTCCGGCTTCATCTCGATGGAATAGCCGGGCGCTTCTGGGGGCATGTAGTTGCCGTTGCGGATGATTACGGGGTTTACGAAGTGTTCGTGGAGATGATCCACATATTCCAGAATGCGGTCTTCGAGAGAGGCCCCGACACAGATGTAGTCGAAGATGGAGAGGTGCTGGACGTACTCGCACAGCCCTACGCCACCGGCGTGCGGGCAGACCGGCACCCCGAACTTGGCCGCCATGAGGAGCACGGCGATCACCTCATTGACACCGCCGAGTCGGCAGGAGTCTATCTGACAGAAGCTTATGGCTTCGGCTTGCAAGAGTTGCTTGAAGATGACGCGGTTCTGGCAGTGCTCGCCGGTGGCTACTCCTATTGGTGCGACCGCTCTCGCTATCTTCGCGTGGCCTAGTACGTCGTCGGGGCTAGTTGGTTCTTCGATCCAGTAGGGATTTAAGCCGGAGAGACGTTCCATGTTCGCGATCGCCTCGTCCACGTCCCAGACCTGGTTGGCGTCCATCATGAGCTTCCTGTCGGCTCCTATTTCCTCCCGGAGGATCTCCGCGCGCCGCACGTCATCCTCCAGGCTCGTCCCGACCTTCATCTTGAAGTGGGTCCAGCCTTTCGCCACGTCCTCCCGGCAGAGCCGTCGGAGTTTTTCGTCGGAGTAGCCGAGCCAACCGGCCGAGGTAGTGTAGGCCGGGAAGCCGTTCTCTTGCATCTCGCGTTCCCGATCCCGTTTCGTCGGCTCGTTGCGTCGCAGGAGTTCCAGGGCCTCTTCCGGTGAGATCGCATCTGTTATGTAGCGGAAGTCTACGCAGTGGACCAGCTCCTCGGGGCTCATGTCCGACAGGAGTTTCCAGAGCGGCTTGCTCTCCATCTTCGCATACAGGTCCCAGACGGCGTTGACGACGGCGGCGGTCGCCAGGTGAATAACACCCTTCTCTGGACCGAGCCACCGGAGTTGGCTGTCGCCGGTGACCCTTCGCCAGAATCCGCCCATGTCCTTCGCGAAGTCCTCGACCGACTCCCCAACCACCAGCGGCGCGAGTGCCTCTATGGCCGCCACGACGAGCTCGGTGCCGCGCCCGATGGTGAAAGTCATGCCGTGGCCTTCGAGTTCGGTATCCGTTTCGAGCACCACGTAGGCGGCCGAGTAGTCGGGAGCCTCGTTCATGGCGTCCGAGCCGGAAAGGTCCTGCGAGGTCGGAAAGCGTATGTCGCGGGCCACCGCGCCGGTTATCTTGGTCATGCTTCGTCTTCTCCTTTGCGGGCCGTTACCCAGAGCCAGTTCTCGCCGTCGCTGTTGGTGCGCGACTCGGCGGAGCCGACGGTGAAACCCGCGTCGCCCAGCATCCCGAGGTTCGTGCTCCCGTCGTGGTGGCTCCACCGCATCCCGGCGCCCCAGCCGTTCCAGTCGGCTTCTTCACCTTCCCACTCCTCGTTCGCCCATGTCGCCAGAAAGATTCCGCCAGGTTTCAGCCAGCGGTTAATGTTGCCCACCAACTCGGGCTGTCTCTCGCGGGGTACGTGGATGATGGAGTAGAAGGCGACCACCGCGTCGAAGGAGCCGGGCAAAAAGTCGAGCCCGATCATGTCTCTCTTGATGAAAGTGGCGGCCGGTACGATCTCCCGCGCTAGCTCCAACTGTCTCGATGAGACGTCCACGCCGGTCACGATGAACCTTTCGGCCAGCAGGCGCGTCGCCGGCACGCCCGCGCCACAGCCGAGGTCCAGGACACTAGCTCCTTGTGGAATCTCTTTCGAGAGAGCTTCCAGCACCTCCAGCAGTACCGGGTCCGCCAGGTCTTTGGAGTCCAGGTATTGTTCGGCCATCCGGTCGTAGCCGGTCTCGACCGTACGGTCGGGTAAGTCGCTCAACGGGCGGTTACGCCTCCGTCGACGATCATGCACGCTCCCACTACGGAGGCTGCTTCATCGGAGGCGAGGTACGCTGCCATCGCTGCTATCTCCTCCGGCTGTACGAGCCGACCGTGCGGCTGGCGGGCTTTCATCTTCTCGCGCGCTTGCTCCGGGTCGTCGTAGCCGGCGGTGATGCGGGCGACCCACGGCGTGTCGACCGTGCCGGGGGCTATGCAGTTGATCCTGACACCCTCTTCGATATGGTCCATCGCGGAAGCGCGGGTCATCGCCAGGATCGCGCCTTTGGCCGCGCTGTATACAGCCCGGTCGGTGAGCCCCACGAGCGCCGCGATGGAGGACATGTTTATGATGGAACCCCCGCCGGAGTTCTTTATCGCCGGGATGGCGTACTTCATCCCGAGCAATGTCCCCCGCACGCACACATCCATGACCAGGTCGTAGTCTTCCTCCGAAGTGTCGGGCGCGTTGGCGGCGATGCCGACGCCTGCATTGTTGACCATCACGTCCAGGCCGCCGAACTCCCCGACTACGCTCCCGATGAGGTCTTCCATCTCGCCCGCGCTCGTGACGTCCGTACGGTAGACGACGGACTCACCCCCGATCTCCCCGGCTACGCCCCTGGCGGCCTCCTCGTCCAGATCCGCGAGGGCCACCCGAGCCCCCTCGTCCGCAAGCCGCAACGCTATGGCGCGGCCGATACCGGCCCCCGCCCCCGTCACGAGGGCCCGCTTTCCCTCAAGACGCTCCATTCGCCCTCCCTTCATACCAAGTTAGTTTCATCCAATGAAACTAACTTTTTCCCTTTGACATCGCGTATGAAAGCATGTACTGTGATCCGGCGCAAGGGCGAAAGGGGTGTTGGGTTTGCGTGGGTAGTTCCGGGGAAGAGAATGGTCGGGTCGAGACGCTGGCGCGGGGGCTCAGTTTGCTGGTGGCTCTGGGAGAGGAGCGGGATGGATCCAGCCTCACGGAGCTCGCGGAGCGGGCGGGTTTGCCGAAGCCGACGGCGATGCGGATGTTGAGGACCCTTCAGGAGTTCGGTTTCGTTGGCCGTCACGACCGGACGTACCGGGTGGGATACAGGTGCATGGCCCTGGGCGATCTCTACGAGTACGAGGAGGACTTGAGGGCCAGGGCGTTGCCGGTGATGCAAGGTCTCATGGAGCGAACCGGGGAGATCGTGCAGCTAGGGGTCTTGCGGGAGCGGGATGTTCTCTACCTGGAGCGCGTCGAGCCCCAGAGGTCTGTCGCGGTGATTTTCTCCCACCCCGGCTCCTCGCGTCCTGCCCACTGCACGGCGCTCGGCAAGACGATACTCGCCTTCGCCGATGGAGGGCGGGCCGAGCGTTACCTGGAAGGCGGAGCGCTGGAAGCGCGCACGGCTGTTTCCATAACGGCCCCGGAGGTTTTGAAGAGAGAGCTTACGGAAGTTCGCGGGCGCGGTTACTCGGTGGATGAGGGGGAGTGCGATGACGAGGTGAGGTGCGTGGCCGCGCCGATCTACGACGTTGGGGGGCGTTGCGCGGCGGCGATCAGCATTTCCGCCCCCGAGTTCCGGATGCGCGGAAGTGTTCGTGAGGAGGCCGGGAAGTTGGTCGTGGAAGCGGCCCGTGAGATCTCCTCCGCCTCTCAGAGTGAAGGTGGGACATCCGATGGTGACAAACTTGCAACGCAGCCGGAGAGTGCGGTTCGGGGAGGAGAAGGGTAGCGATGTTTGGAGGGCTTACGCGACGGTGGAGCGAGGAAATATGAATAATCCGTTCGCGGCTTGGAGCCAGGCCCTCCCGCAGGTAGACACGCCGTTTACCGAAAAGCAGTTCGAAGTGCCGCCCCACTCCCACGGCGCCCAATGGGGAATAGTAGTCACCGGACGCCTCCACCTGAGCATAGACGGCAATGATGCCGCCTACGAGCCCGGCGAAACTTACGACATCGGGTCCGGAGAAGAGCACTCGGCCCGACTCGAAGCCGGGACCTGTGTCATAGACGTTTTCCAGGACCCCGATCGCTACGCGCCGAAGTGAATCTCGCCGATGCCGGATATGGATGTTGCTACATTTGACGTTGTGTACAAGGCCAAACTCTATTGAGAGCGGAGGAGGAAGTGGTGAACAGCAGTAGGCAGGGTGTCGGGAGGTACGTGCCGCGGGCGCATCCGCTCTCGTGGTGGATGTTGTTGGTAACGACCGGGGCTATTCTGATCATCTCCATAGACCGGGCGATTCTCCCTACTGTACTGCCCGCCATCCTGAAAGACTTCAACCTGAGCCCTACTTCCGGCGGCTTTCTCATCTCCCTGAGCTTCGTCGGCACCGCCGTGGGCGCCATCGCTCTGGGGGCTCTGGGCGATAGTCTGGGCAGGGGGCCCCGGCGGGCGTGGACGTGGGGCGTCGCGGTCCTGGTGGCGGTGGTCGCGGCCGTCGCGACGGCGTTCACGAGGACGCTGGGGCTCTTCGCGTTCTGGCGGGTCATCATGGGGATGGGGACCGGCGGGATGGAGCCGGTCAACGTTGCGATGGTCGGCGAGTGGTGGCAGAAAGAGGATCGGGGGTTCGCGGTTGGGACCCACCACACCGGATTTCCGTTCGGCCAGTTTTTGGGGCCGGTGCTAATCGGCGCGGTCCTGGCGGCGGCCACCTGGCGGGAGGCTTTCCTATTCATACCGCTCATCGCGATACCGATAGTGTTGATACAGGCTTTGATCGCCAGGAAGAACAACCTCAAGAAGATTAACGACTGGATCCGTGAACATCGCATGACCCCGTCCCTCGAAGAGAGCGAGGTTCGGGCGCAGCGGTTCGAGAGCCCGGTGGGCAAGATAACCGAGGCGTTCTCCCACCGCAACGTGGTGCTCTCAGTGGCGATGATCTTCCTCTTCCTGTGGGCCGAGACTGGTGTGGTCTCCTTCCTCACGCTGCAACTGACCAGGGATGTCGGACTCTCGCTGGCCTCCGCCGCCGTTGTCTCCGGAGCGTCCGGGATAACAGGTTGGATCGGCCAGATAGTGTGGGGTACGGTCTCCGACCATGCCGGTCGGAAGTTCTCACTCAACATACTCGCCGTCGGCTGGGCCGTGACCGTGTTGGCGATGATCTTCATCTCCTCCGGGACGCTCGCCTGGATCATCCTGCTCGGATGGGGCCTCTTCCGGAACGCGCCTTTCCCGGTGGCCTACGCGCTCGTGCTCGACTCGGTCCCCAATTCCGCCTCCTCCGGGATGGGGCTCATGATCGGCATAGCTCTGGGCGTTTCCGGCTTCGTGGTCGCGCCGGTGGCCGGCTACTTTGTCGCCCACTTCGGATTTACCTGGGACTACGTAATGCTCGCCGGCGCCTGTCTTCTGGCTCTCGTCCCCATAGCAATGATGAAGGAAACCGTGAGCGCCCCGGACGAAAGCGCCCCCGTCGCCTCCCAGCAGGCATAAGGTGAGAGAAAGCCTACACAAACCACCCTCCAAGAGACTCTGGCGCAAGGCAATATTTTTACCTCCTGCTTGTCAGGTGATATGGAGCACAAGAGAAAGGTAAGAGTAGTCGGGTGGTTAGCGGGACGGTAGTTCCGCTTTCAGGAAAGGAGAAGTATCGTGCAGGACTCAGCATCTGGTGGTGAGAGGGTGGGGAGGGCTCGCTGGGCGCGGCTCATACCGGTAGCCATAATCGTGTACATAATTTCGTTCATGGACCGGACCAACATCGGGTTCGCCTTTTCCGGAATGGAGAAAGACCTTCATTTCGGGGCGACGGCGGCGGGGCTCGCCGGTGGGATCTTCTTTATCGGGTACCTGTTCTTGCAGGTTCCGGGCGGCCACCTCGCCGAGCACTGGAGCGCCAAGAGGTTCGTCGGGATCATGATCCTCATCTGGGGCGTCTTCGCAATCTTGAGCGGGTTCGTCGAGACCTACTGGCAACTCCTCACCGTCCGCTTCCTGCTCGGGGTGGCTGAGGGCGGCATCTGGCCGGCGATACTCGTCTTGATAAGCCACTGGTTCCCGGCACGGGAGCGGGCCAGGGCGTATGCTTACTGGATCATGAACATCGCCATAGCTTCGATCATCACGGCTCCTCTATCCGGCTGGATCCTCTCGTTCTCCGACTGGCGCACGTTGTTCTTCGTAGAGGGAGCCTTCCCGTTCCTGATCGCCGCCCCCCTGTGGTGGTGGCTGGCCGCCGACTGGCCCTCCGAAGCCTCTTGGGTCTCGGAAGGGGAGCGCAATTACATCGAGAATACCATAGCCGAGGAACGCCAAAATACCCCCGAAGTGCAGGGTTACGGCCAGGCTCTGAGGAGCGGCGTCGTCTGGCAGTTGGTCGCCGTGTATTTCCTGATCCAGATAGGTTTCTACGGCATCAACCTGTGGCTGCCGACCCTCGTGGAGAACATCAGCAAACAGGGGATCGGCACGGTCGGACTCCTCACGGCGATACCCTACGTGGTCGCCATAATCGGGCTGTGGCTGAATGGTTGGACGGCTGATAAAGACGGCCGGTACTCGCTGCACGTGTTTATCGCCATGTTCATCGGGGCGGCTTCGCTGGTTGCCTCGGTAGTCGTCGGGAGCGATTCCGTCGCGCTCGCCATTGGCCTCATAAGCCTGGCTATGGGTGGCGCCCTGGCCTATGATGGGCCGTTCTGGGCCTCGGCTTCAGGGGCGATGCCGGCGGCGGTGGCCGGTGGCGCTATGGGCATGATCAACGCGCTCGGCAACCTCGGCGGCTTCGCTGGTCCGTACCTGGGCGGCTATCTCCAGGACCAGAGCGGGGGCAGCTTCGTGACCACGGCGAGCGCCCTGGCTGTGGCGCTGTTCCTGGCGGGCGTTGTAATGTTGACGGTCAAGGTGCGCAGGCAACAGGTGGAAACGACCCAAACAGTACGAGAGGCAGGATGATGAACTGATGAAGAGTCTGGTATGGAACGGCCCGGAGAAGATGTCGGTGGAGGAGGCTTCCGAGCCCACCGTCGAGCCGGGGATGGTGATAGTGCAGCCCACCGCCGCTGGTATCTGCGGCTCGGAGATAGAGGGCTACCTCGGCAGGATGGGCAACCGGACCCCACCGCTCGTCATGGGCCACGAGTTCGCCGGGACCGTGACCGAGGTCGGTGAGGGCGTGAGCGAAAACCTCATCGGGCGTGTCGTGGCCGTCAACCCGCTCACCTCGGATGGGACGTGCCCCCTGTGCCGCGCCGGGTATACGAACCTATGCCCGAACCGCAAGCTTATCGGCATCCACTCTCCCGGAGGCTTCGCCGGGTACACGCTCGCCCCGGAGTCAAACGTCTACCCGCTGCCGGAAGGTGTCGACTCGCGCACGGGAGCACTGGCCGAACCGCTGGCGAACGGGGTACACGCCGCGCGGCTGGGACTGGCGGGCGATCCGGTAGAGCATGCGGTGGTCATCGGCGGCGGGACCATCGGTCTGATGTGCCTCCAGGCTGCCGTGCTCGACGGCGCACCCGAGGTATACGTCGTCGAGCCGCACGAGGGACGGCGGGATCAGGCGCTCGGGCTCGGAGCCGGCGCCGCCTACGCTTCGGCCGACGAGGTTCGCGAAGCCCTCGAAGAACCGACGGAGGGCCTCGGTGTAGACCTCGTGATAGACGCCGTCGGGGCCGAGGTGACGCGCCGGGCGGCGCTGGAGCTGGTGCGTCCTGGTGGAAGGGTCGTCTACATAGGTTTGCACGACGATGACACGACGCTCGGCTTCCACGACGTGGTGCGGAACCAGGTAACCCTCCAGGGCTCCTACGCTTACACCGCCGAAGACTACGAGCAAGCTTTGCAGTGGCTCGTAGAAGGGAAAGCTGGCATCGGAGAGTTGCCGCCGGTCTTGTCGCTGGAAGAGGGGCCGGAGGCTTTCGCGGACCTGGTGAAAGGACCATCTACCCAGATCAAGGTCTTCCTCGCGGAGGTCGGGGAGTAATGGCGGAAGGGGTGCTCTCGGGCAAGACGGTGTTCGTGATCGGGGCGAGCAGCGGCATCGGTCTCGAAACGGCCAAGCTCTTCGCTGATGCCGGCTCCACCGTCCACGCCGCAGCCCGTCGCCGCGAGGTGATAGAGGAGGGTATGGGAGAGCGGTCCGTGACGGCCCACGTGCTGGACATCTCGGATGGGGAGGCTGTCCGGAGAGCGGTCGAGGAGATCGGGGAGTCCGACGGGATAGACGTGATGGTCGTGGCGGCGGGGATGAACTTCCCGGAGCGGCGGCTGGATCAACTCACCGCCGAAGGTTGGGACCAGATGATCTCCGTGAACCTCTCCGGCGCGTTCTATGCGATCCGGGCCGCGCTCCCTTACCTGCGAGCTTCCCAGGGCCTCGTCATCCTCGTCAGCAGCGTCTCCGGACGCTGGCCGGACGCCTCCGGGCCGGCCTACCAGGCGTCGAAGGCCGGGATGACCGAGCTTGCACACGCCGCAGGTTTCGAGGAGCACGTAAACGGCGTCCGCTTCAGCTCGATCAACCCCGGCATCGTAGATACTCCCATCCTGGACAACCGCCCCGATCCGCCCCCGAAAGAGGTCCGGGACAACGCCCTCAAGCCAGAAGATGTAGCCTCTGCCTGCCTATTCCTGGCGACCTTGCCGCCGCGAGCTTACGTCCCGGAACTGACGATGGTCCCGACAGCGATACAGGCGCTCGGTAAAACTTCTACCGCGACGCCTCCGGTGTAGGAGATGACGGAGGGGAGCGGGTGTCTACGATCGTCTTGAAGCCGGCACGAGAAGGGGGCTTCTATGACCGATGATACCGTCCGTCCAGCGCGCAGGTTTCGGTCGCTAGACTGGTTCGACGACCCGGAGCGCATGGACCAGACCGCGCTCTACCTGGAGCGGTTCATGAACTACGGGCTTACGCCGGACGAGTTGCGTTCCGGGAAGCCCGTTATCGGCATCGCCCAGACCGGCAGCGACCTCTCGCCCTGCAACCGCATCCACCTGGAACTCGCGCGCCGCGTGCGGGACGGCATCCGGGACGCGGGTGGAGTCCCGATGGAGTTCCCGGTCCATCCTATTTTCGAGAACTGCCGCCGGCCGACCGCCGCCCTGGACCGGAACCTCGCTTATCTGGGGCTGGTGGAAGTCCTGTACGGTTATCCCATAGACGCCGTGGTATTAACCACCGGCTGCGACAAGACGACGCCGGCTGGGATCATGGCCGCGTCCACCGTGGATATCCCGGCCATCGTCCTCTCCGGCGGGCCGATGCTCGACGGGTACTTCGAGGGCGAGCTCGTCGGCTCGGGGACCGTGATCTGGAAGAGCCGCCGACGCCTGGCCGCCGGTGAGATCAGCGAGGAGCAGTTCTTCGATGCCGCCCTCGCCTCCGCGAATTCGGCCGGTCACTGCAACACGATGGGGACGGCTTCCACCATGAACTCCGTCGCCGAGGTGCTGGGCCTCTCGCTGCCCGGATGCGCCATGATCCCCGCTCCCTACCGAGAGCGCGGCCAGATAGCCTACGAGACCGGTCGCCGAATAGTGGAGATGGCCCACGAAGACTTGCGACCGTCGAAGGTGCTGACGCGAGAGTCCTTCCTGAACGCCATCGTCGCCGTCACGGCCATGGGCGGTTCGACCAACGCCCAGCCGCACATCATGGCGATGGCGCGTCACGCGGGGGTGGAGATCGAACCAGCCGACTGGGCTCACGGTTACGACGTACCGCTGCTCGTTAACATGCAACCCGCCGGTGAGTACCTGGGCGAGCGGTTCCACCGCGCCGGAGGCGTACCCGCCATGCTGACGGAACTCTTGAAGGCCGGTAGGATCGAGGGTGGGGTCCCGACCGTTACCGGCCGGACGCTGGCCGAGAATATCGCGGGGCGCGAGAGTACGGACAGAGAAATGATCGCGGCTTACGAAAAGCCTCTGCAAGAGAGAGCCGGTTCCCTCGTCTTCTCCGGCAACCTCTTCGATTTCGCGATCATCAAGACCAGTGTGATCTCCGAAGAGTTCCGCGCCCGATACCTCCGGGACCCCGGTAAAGAGAACGTCTTCGAGGGTCGCGCGGTCGTCTTCGACGGCGCGGAAGACTATCATCACCGCATCAACGACCCGGACCTGAACCTCGACGAGCGCAGCATACTGGTGATGCGCGGGGCCGGTCCCATCGGGTGGCCGGGCTCGGCGGAGGTCGTCAACATGCAGCCCCCGGACGCCCTCCTGAAGCGTGGCGTTACCACACTGCCAACCATCGGCGACGGCCGGCAGTCCGGTACCTCCGACAGCCCTTCCATACTCCACGCGGCACCCGAGAGCGCGGCCGGCGGCGGCCTCTCCTGGCTGCGGACCGGTGATGTGATCCGCATAGACCTGAACACCGGACGCTGCGACGCGCTGGTAGAAGAGGAAGAGATCGAACGCCGCAAACGCGAAGATGAAGCTCCCCCAATACCGGAGAACCACACGCCCTGGCAGGAGATCTACCGCGACTCAGTCGGCCAACTCGACGGCGGTGGCGCCCTGGAAGCAGCGCTCAAGTACCGGAAAGTCGCATCCAAAACCCCGCGCCACAACCACTGAGTTGTTGCTGACGCGTATCATTTATGCAATACAAACATGCGTAACATTGGGCCTGCTTACGAGGCTCTAAGCGAGCGAAAGGAGAAGCGTGAATTTTTCTGGAGAGGTGGCGTGGGTTACGGGGAGCAGCACGGGTATCGGCCGCGCGTGCGCTTTGGACCTCGCGAAACAGGGATGCCGCGTTGCGGTTCACTATAACAATAGTGGAGATGAGGCGCGGGAGGTCGTGGGGGAGATCGAGGCCGGCGGCGGTGAGGCGATGCTCGTAGGGGGAGATGTTTCGGATGCGGCGGAGGTCGGGAGGATGGTGGGGGAGATCGGGGACCGTTTCGGCGACGTGGGCATCCTGGTCAACAACGCCGGAGCCCTGATAGAACGCCGCACCTTCTCCGAGATGACCGAAGACCTCTGGGACCGGGTGATGAACGTGAACCTGAAGAGCGTCTACCTCTGCTCCCAGGCGGTCCTGCCGATGATGAGGAGCCTGGGGCGGGGTAGGATCGTCAACATGACCTCCGTAGCCGCCCGCAACGGCGGCGGTCCTGGTTCCGTCGCCTACGCGACCTCCAAAGCGGGCGTGAGCAATCTGACCCGCGCGATGGCGAAGGAACTCGTCTCGGAGAACATCCTGGTCAACGGCGTGGCCCCCGGCGTAATAACCACCCCGTTCCACGACCGCTACACTCCGCCGGACGTCCGGGAGAACCTGTTGAACACGATCCCGATGGGTCGCGAAGGGACGCCGGAGGAGACGGCCGGTATAGTGACTTTCCTGGTCTCTCCGGCGGCAGACTACCTGGTCGGGGAGATCATCGAAGTCAACGGCGGCCAGCTAATGAGCTAACCTGGAGACGAGGCAAGTCAACCTGGAGGTGGAGTATGGAGATTTTCGAAAGCGCGGTGGAAGAACTGTTCGACCCGGACGCGCGAGTCGAGCACTTGGGCGGTGGGTTCTCGTGGGCGGAGGGTCCGGTGTGGAACTTCGAGGAGGGCTACCTGACGTTTTCGGACGTCATAGGGAACGCGATGCACCGCTACGACGACTCTGGCGGCGTGCAGGTCTACCGCCAACCGAGCAACTTCTCGAACGGCCATACGAGGGATACCGAAGGTCGCCTCGTTTCCTGCGAGCACCGGACCCGCCGCCTCACGAGGGAGACCGGGGACGGTGTAGAGGTGATCGTGGATGGCTACGAGGGTAAGAAATTCAACTCCCCGAACGACGTGGTGGCGGCGCGCGACGGTTCGCTCATCTTCACCGACCCGACCTACGGCCTGACCAAGGTAGAAGAAGGCGGCGGCGGTGAGCGGGAGATAACTTTCCAGGGCGTCTACCGCGTCCCGCCCGAATCCAAAACCGCAGAGTTGCTTGTGGATGACTTCGTCGGGCCGAACGGCCTCGCCCTCTCGCCGGAAGAAGACCGGCTCTACGTCGCCGATACCGAGCGGAGCCACATCCGCGTCTTCGGGATAGAGACCGGGTGGGCGCTTTCTGGCGGGGAGGTGCTGGTCGAGATCCCCTCTGAAGGAGACGAGGTCCCCGATGGCGTGAAGGTGGACGTTCGGGGAAACGTCTACTGCACCGGCAAAGGCGGGATCTGGGTATCTTCACCCGAAGGAAAGATGCTCGCCCACATCGATGTCCCCGAGAACACCGCCAACCTGGCCTGGGGCGACGATGACGCTCGCACCCTGTACCTGACCGCCGACTCGGGCCTCTACCGCATCCGCTGCCGCACCGCCGGATATGCCCCGCACCGTTAACCGGAGGCGGAGAGAGTTTCGAGCGTTTCCCACAACTCGTCCGGGATGGGATGGGTGGCGAGTTCTACCGTCTGTTCGACCCGTTCGGGCCGGCTCACGCCGACTATCGTGGATGTTACGCGGGGATCTCGCGTCGAGAACTGGAGCGCCGCGGCCGCCAGCGGAATGTCGTGCTCCCGGCACGCCTCCTGCATCCGCCGGACCCGGTCCACCATCTCTTTCGGTGCTTCACTGTAAGCGTAGCGGGGGTAGGAATCCGGCCCCTTGGCGAGGATGCCGCTGCCGTAAGGGGCGGCGTTCAGGAGGGCGATACCGCGCTCCGCAGCCGCGTCCAGGAGCGGTTCGGCGCTCTGTTCCACTAGTGTGTAGCGGTTGTGGGTAATGGCGGCCTCGAAGAGATCCGTCTCGACGAACCGGATCATGAGGTCTATCGGTCCTCCCGCGACCCCGAGATGCTCTATGATTCCTTCTTCCTGAAGTTCCCTCAGCGCCTCGACCGGTCCTCCTGAGGACATCATGTGCTCGAAAGATTCGTGCTCCGGATCGTGGAGGTAGAGGAGTTGTATCCTCTCCAACCCGAGGAGTTCCAGGCTTCGTTCCACCGAGCGACGCATCTGCTCTCCCGAGAAGTCGCCGCTGGTGAGGTCCCGGTCCGCTTTTGTCGCCAGCACGACACCTTCAGGGAGTCCTCCCATCTCACGCAGCGCCTCGCCGATACGGCGCTCGCTCTCCCCGTCGCCGTAAGAAGCGGCTGTGTCGAGGAAGTTGACGGGACTCTCGAATACCGTCCGGAGCGTCCGTCTCGCTTGCTCTTCGGAGACCGAGTACTCGAAGGTCTCCGGCATGTCTCCCAGGGAGGCGCACCCGATACAGATAGGTGAAACGGAGAGCCCCGTCCCACCCAGCATTCGCCTGGACGAAGGATCTGCAACCCTACTCTCTGTCATCGCTCTCCTCCTGACTTGGTCCAACACAACAGAGTTTCACGCGCCGCCACACCGTACTATTAGCCGCCCTCGGCCGCTACTTTCGCCGCGGCTTCGGTATCTTCGAGCGCCTGCTCGACGCTCTTGTTTCCCACAAGCGCCTCGCGGATACCTTCCCAGATGGCGTCCTCGACCGCCGGGTAGTTGTGATGCTTCGGAGGTACAAGAGCGTATCCTTGAGCCTCTTCTAGCAGGTTCCACCTCCTCTCAGCCAGGGACCCCGTCTCCGTCTCGGACTGTGCTTCGGAGAGGGCGTCGCCGCGCGCCGGAAGCGTCCCGAGCCGCGCTTCATACGCCTGCGACTCGCGCGAGGTCAGGAAGCGAAGCAGGGCCAGCGCGCCCTCACGGTCCCGGACGGTGCGCGGTATCGCAAAGGTGTGGGAACTGGAGTAGATGAATCGGCCGGCCGCGCCTTCGGGATAGAGCGCCGCGTTGTAGCGTCCCCTGACCGCGCTATCCGCTTCCTCGTAGGTGTAGAACCCGCCGGGCCAGTCGGTTGACATCGCCGCCTCACCCCTCCTGAAACACACGGCGACCTCGTCGTAGTGCCAGTCGGGTGTCTCTTCCGGTGCAGCCTGTTTGTAGAGCTCCTTAAGCATCCCGAGCGCCCAGAGTCCCGCACCGTCGTTCATGCGCGGGGCCGGCGCTCCGGAGTCATCGAACATCTTCCCTCCCGCCATCGCGTGCAACTCGAAGAAGTGTCCGAAGAGCCCGGACTCCTTGCCTGGAAATACGAAGCCGTAGAGGCCGTCCGACCTGAGCCGCGCCGCCGTCTCCAACAACCCTTCCCACGATGAGGGAGGGTCGTCCATGAGGTCGGTGCGGTAGTAGAGGAGCTTTACGTCCAGGTTGCGCGGGACGCCGTAGAGGTCTCCGTTGATGCGCGCGAGTTCCATCGTGCGATCCGAGAACGTTTCCAGCTCGTCGCCTTCCAGATATTCGTCCAGCGGAAGGAGCCACTGCTTCTGGCTGGGAGCATATTTGGTGTGGGTGGAGATCAAATCATAAGAAGCCTCACCCGCCCCGAATTCTTCCTCTATCCGCTCGTTCAACTCCGGGTGGGTAGGCGCCACGACCGTCTCCACCCCGACGCCCTCACGTTCCTCGAACTCTTCGATACGCGAATAGAGCGGCTCGTACATCGGCCCACCGACCAGCAGTATCCGCAGGCTCACGCGAATACCTCTCCGACGCGAACCGCGACTGCTTCGCCCAGCTTCCGGTGCTCACCGGCTTCCAGGTGGATGCCGTCTACGTCGCTAGAGGAGATCACAACAGAAGCATCCAGGAAGTGGCAGCCTTGTTGCTCTGCGAACTGCTCGTAGTACCCGGCGAACCTCGCGGACTTCTCTCCGGCTCCTTCGAACATCTCCACGTAATCCGTGAGCTCGCCGACCGGAGGCGGCGAGACGAGTAGGACTTCCGGTGCGCCTCCCCCAGGGCCGCACCCACTCCGCCGGATGATGTCCGCCAGGGACGCCGCCCCCTGGGCTATGTCGGAAGCCGAGGCGTCGAACCGCTCTTTGAGGTCGTTGGTACCGAGCATCAACACCACGAGGTCGAGAGGGGCGTGGGTCTCCAGACAGGGTGTCAGGTAAGCTCTGCCGTCCTTATGCGCGCCCTCTATCGGGTCCTCCCTCACCGTAGTCCTCCCGTTCAGACCTTCCTCGACCACCCGATACCCTTCCCCGAGCCTTGACCTCAAAACCCCCGGCCACCTCACGTCCTCCGCGAACCGTTCACCAGTCTCCGGATCCGCCCCCCACGTATTCGAGTCCCCGTAACACATTATCGTCCTCATCCCACCCTCCAACACTCTCTAACTTTCCAGACGGAATACTCCACGTATCTCCGGTCCCCGTCAACCGAGATGGTCGACGAGAGTCACCTGCCAGTAGAAGAGACTCCATGCCATACCTCTTGACGGGGTTGGAAATATCCTTTACCATACAAACGATTGCGCAAACGATTGCGGATCGAGGTAGGGGTTGATCACGATGAGGGATGTGGCCGAGAGGGCCAGGGTATCGGTGAGTACCGTGTCGCACGTGTTGAATGGCACGCGCAGGGTCGCCGACGGCACGCGGGAGGGCGTGTTGGCTGCGATAGAAGACTTGGGTTATCAGCCGAACCTTCTGGCTAAGAGTTTGAAGACCAGCAAGACCTTCACCATAGGGTTGCTCATCTCCGACATACAGAACTCTTTCTTCACCTCGGTCGTGCGGGGAGTAGAGGATGTGGCCCTGAGCCGTGGATACCACCTCTTTCTCTGTAACACGGACGAGGACGTTTCTCGGGAAGACGAGTACATAACCGAGTTGCTCAAGAAGAGGGTGGACGGTTTGATCGTCGCCTCCGCGGCGCCGCGTCAGGGGCAGGACTGGCGTCGACGGACGGAAGATACGCCGTTCGTCTTCCTGGATCGCGAGGTGCAGGGAATAGACGCCGACGTCATCCGCGTGGACAACCGCCGGGCTATGCGTTTGATCTCCGAACACCTTGTAGGCCTGGGACACCGTCGGATAGGTCTCGTCTCCGGACCCCTGGAAAAAGCCTCCGGTTACGAACGGTACGAGGGGCTGAGATCCACACTGGCGGGCCTGGGAGTCGGCCTCGAAGACTCGCTGGTACGTTTCGGCGACTTCAGGACAGCGGGCGGTCGTGAAAAGACAGAGGAACTTCTCCGGCTTTCCAACCCTCCAACCGCCCTCGTAGCCGCGAACAACCAGATGACCCTGGGAGCTCTGCTGGCCGTGCGGCACAAAGGTCTGAGAATACCGGAAGACATCTCCGTGGTCGGCTTCGACGACCCGGAATGGGCGCCGCTAGTCTACCCGCCTCTGACGACCCTGGCGCAGCCGACATACGAGATGGGGGTCGGCGCCGTACAGATGCTCCTGGAGAGGATGGAAGGACTCGACGGAACGGCAAGGACGAGGCTCCTGGAGCCGTGGCTGGAGATCAGGGAGTCGACCTCTCCGCCGGGAAGGGCGATAGAGAGAGGATCTTCTGAATGGGTTCCTTGAAACGGTATGAGTCGACGAACAGAGCTGGAGGTTCGCAAGCCAATAAGGAAAGGCTCTACAAAGTAGATAACTCCCTGGCGTGACGAACGCGAGGATGGACGAAGGAGAAAACATGACGGTCAAACTGAAGGTTCTGATCCTGACGATACTGGTGACGACTTGTGTTTCTGTGGTGACGTCTTGCGGGGCGGGAAACGGGCAGTCTTCGAGTTCCAAAGAAAAGGTTCTCCTCGGTATAGTGTCGATTTCGGCTAACGAGGCGAACAATGCTCGCTTCATAACCGGCGCCAAGCAGGAGGCAAAGGCCAAAGGCTGGAAGGTCTCCGTGGTGGATGCAAACGGCAGCGCAGACCAGGCGAACTCCGCGATGAGGAACCTGGCGCAACGCAACGCTGGAGCCATAATAGACATGGTATTCCCGGTGACATCTATCGGGGCTGGGCTCGCGGCTACCAAACAAGCCGACATTCCCGTCGCGACGTGGGGAGGCGGACTGGGTAAAGGTGTTGTAGCGACCGACGGAGCCGGGGGGCCACTCGCCAAACCGATAGTAGAGAAGATGGTCAAAGACATGAACGGCAAAGGCTCGGTCCTGGCGCTAACCTATCGTGCCGGGCTGGTCTGTCGCGAGAGAGAACAAGTGTTCGATAAGATCATCAAGGAAAATCCGGGGATCAAGGTAACCAAGAACGAGGTTCACATACCAGGGTTCATCCAAGACGGGTCCCAGTACGCCACGGCCTGGCTATCTTCTCATCCATCCGGGTCGGGGAATCTGGCTATTTGGGGCTGTTGGGATGACCCTGCAATCGGTGCGATTTCGGCCCTGAAGCAACGGCATCGGGACGACGTAAAGGTGTATGGGCAGAACGGCAACTCAGACGCCATCAACGCGGTCAAAAGCGGCAACATGACCGCCACGAATTGGCAGAACAGCACCGAGGAAGGCAAGCAGCTCGTCAAGACGCTCGCCAAAGCCAAAGCGGCGGGATCGAAGTGGAAGCCCAAGACCGTTACGGTTCCCGGCGTGGTGGTAGACCAGAGCAGCATCAAAACGTTCCTGAAGAAGCACCCGGACGCCGGCAAATGAGCATGAAGTCTACGCTGAGTGCGAGCCGGTACCACTCTAAGGCATGACTGAGGATCGAAACAAAGTCGAGGAGCCCAGACCTTTTCTCGAAGTGCGCGGCCTTCGGAAGGATTTCGGCGGGGTCAGGGCTCTTGACGATGTAGACCTACAAGTCCACCCTGGAGAAGTCCACGGGCTGGTGGGGGCAAACGGCGCCGGTAAGTCAACCCTCATAAAGATCCTAGCCGGCCTCCAAAGCCCCGACGCCGGCACCGTACTTATAGACGGAGAACCCGTAAACATCCAAGACTCGCAACGCGCAGACCGGCTCGGTCTGCAATTCATCCATCAGGAGTTGAACTTAGTACCCAAGTTCAACTCGCTGCAGAACATCACCCTAGGCCTGCCCAAGGCGACACGTTTCGGGCTGGTTAACTGGCGGGCCGAACAACGGCAGGTGGCTGCCGTCACCGAACGTCTCGGGATGAACTTTCCTCTCGACATTCCGGTCGAAAACCTGAGCGTTGCCAACCAGTGGCTGGTGTCCATGGGGCGGGCGCTGGTCCGAAAGGCCAGGTTGATCGCGATGGACGAGCCTACCGCCTCGCTCTCTCCGGTGGAGAGCGAGAGGCTCTTCCGGGTCGTCGAAGAACTCTCCGAAGACGGTATATCCATCATCTACGTCTCGCACCGTTTAGACGAGATACTCGATCTGTGCGACAGAATTACCGTCTTCAAGGATGGAGAGCGCGTGAGCACAGTGGATCGGCCGTCCGTAACTAAGGAATCTCTGATCCGGGACATCGTGGGAGGAGAGGTCGAGGAAACCTCTAAAAGCTCCTCTGTAACCCAAAACGATGGTGTGTTGCTGGAGGCCCGCAACCTGCGCCGAGAACCCGCCGTGCAGGGTGTATCGTTCGTCGTTCATCGGGGTGAAATCCTGGGGCTTGCCGGTCTGGTCGGCTCCGGGCGCTCGGAGTTGGTCCGGCTCATATTCGGGGCCGACACTGCGGAGGGCGGGGAAGTCTTGCTCGACGGCGAGCCCCTTCGGCCCCGAGGACCGTACGATGCGGTGAAGAGAGGAGTAGGGCTCGTACCGGAGGAGCGGCGTTCCCAGGGTCTGGTACTGACGAAGAGCGTAGCCTTCAACCTCAATCTCTCCTCCCTGAGATCTCTGAGGTTGACGAAGTGGTTGCCGTTCATGGACCTGCGACGCAGGTCACAGCGTTCTACGGATATGGCGCGACGGCTCGCCATCAAAGCTCCGTCCGTGAAGACGGAGGTCGGGCGGCTGAGCGGAGGCAATCAGCAAAAGGTCGTCATAGGCAAGTGGCTCACGAAGGAAGCGCGATTTCTAATGCTGGACGAGCCGTCGCGAGGCGTAGACATTGGAGCACGGGCGGAGATCCACACGATAATCAGAGAACTCGTCGGGGGAGGGGCCGGAGTGTTGGTGATCTCCTCCGAGGAAGAAGAACTGGTTGGGCTTTGCGACAGAGTCCTGGTGATGGCCGACGGACGAATAGTCGGAGAATTGTCGGACGCTGAGATTACCAGGGAGGCCATACTCCGCCTAAGTTATGCCCACGGAGAGAGAGAAGCGGAAGGAGAAGCATCTTGAGCGCGAAGACCTCCGAACGCCCACACGAAGGGGTAGGCGGACGCCGAGCTGTCGGGCTACTCGCGAAATATGGAACCATAGCGGCGTTAGTTCTAATGATATTGGGCTTCTCCATCGTGGCGCCCAATGACTTCCCGACATTTGGAAACTTCCTAAATATCGTTAATCAGGTGGCTTTGACAGCGATCATCTCCGCCGGTCTCACGGTGGTGCTGATCGTTGGCGAATTGGACCTGAGTATCGGCTACGGTGCGAGCCTGGCCGGGGTCCTGGTAACGGGGCTTATGGTGCGCCAGGGACTGTCGATACCAATAGCGATCATTCTGGTAGTCCTGCTCGGGGCGGTTGTTGGGCTGATCAACAGCCTGATCGTCACCAAGGCACGGGTGAACTCGGTGGTCGCGACTCTGGGTGTCGGCACGCTCCTAATCGGGTTCAATTACGCTTACTCTTCCGGCCAGCCGATCTCCGCCGGTGTGTCCGACGCGTTCTTCATGATCAGCCTCGGCAGCATCCTCGGTATTCCCTACACGATACTCATCATGGCCGGAGTTTTATTGTTCCTCTGGCTGCTGATCAATCGGACTGATTTGGGACA
This sequence comes from Rubrobacteraceae bacterium, assembly GCA_965219175.1. Taxonomy (GTDB): domain Bacteria; phylum Actinomycetota; class Rubrobacteria; order Rubrobacterales; family Rubrobacteraceae; genus JBBPZK01. The sequence goes on along the minus strand of CBDCNI010000001.1, from coordinate 3,026,299 downwards.
GCGGATCCAGGCTGTAGGCGGTAATGCCGAAGCGGCCAGGCTCTCCGGAATCCGCGTCGATCGCGTCAAGATGGCGGCTTTCGTGGTATCCAGCGCCTGCGCTTTCCTCACCGGTGTACTGCTGTCGTCGCTCGTAGGCAGCGGCTCGACAACGGCCGGTGACACGTATTTGCTTAACGCTTTCGCCGCTGTTTTCCTCGGCTCGGCGACTCTCCGGGATGGCGAATTCCATATCCTCGGAACATTCATCGGGGTCTTGATCATCGGGGTTGCTTTCAACGGGCTGGCTATATTCGGGGCTCCAACGTTCTATCAGTACATATTCCAGGGCGGCATACTCGTGTGCGCGGTAGCCCTGAGTACGATCGCGAGGAGGTACGCGCGCGAATGACAAAGTCCGAAGGCCGCAAAATACCCAAATACCGCGACCTACCGGTAGACTCATCCAAGCCCGCACGTTCGGCCTGGGGCGTTTTCGGTGAGGAAGATGAGGTAGGAACGATCAACCTCCTCATGCCGGAGCACGTCCGTCGCGCGGCGACTCTGGTGCGCAAAGGGGCAGTCTTCTCGCTCAACTGGGACCTGGAGAAGCCCGATCCTCCGATCTTGGGCCGCCAGCCGTTGGACCATCACATTATCGATCTGGATCCGGGTACCGACGATTACTACGACAATTTCTACACCCAGTCATCGAGCCAGTGGGACGCCCTCTCGCACTGGCCCCATCCCGAACACGGTTACTACAACGGGCGCACGCTGGCAGACTTCACGGGGAAGCCGGGTAGCCGGAACGGTATAGATAATTGGGCCAAGCGAGGGATCGCGGGACGCTACGTGTTGGCGGACGTGGACCGTTATCGTAAGGAGCACGGTTCGCCCATTCAGCATCACGAGCGAGAAGAGATAACGGTCGACGAGGTAGATCTCGTACTAGAGTGGCATGGCATCGAGTTGCGGGAGGGGGATATCCTTCTCTTGCGCTTCGGGTGGATCGAATGGTACGAGGGGTTGGACCAAGAGACTCGAACGGAGCTTAGTGTTGCGGGCCAGCAGATAAAGACGCCCGGTCTTTCCCCTGAAGAACGAACGCTCGAGTGGCTCTGGGACCACCAGGTATCGGCAGTGGCCGCGGATTGTCCCGCCCTGGAGGCGATTCCCCCGCTACCGAGCCCGGAGGAGCCGTCAATCGAAGGTTACTTGCATTTCCGCATCATACCGTTGCTCGGTATGGCTGTCGGCGAGATGTTCGCTCTCGACGAACTGGCTGCGGATTGCGCCTCGGACGGTGTTTTCGAGGGGCTTTTTACCGCAGCGCCCTTGAACAAAGTCGGCGGAGTAGGTTCTACCGCGAATGCACTGGCTCTCAAATGAGGTCGATGGATCTCATTCTTATCGTTGAGGAGGGAAACTGATGGCTCGAGATTACTCTATCCACGTTCTAGAGTACGGACGTACTATGGATCAACCCGTAGGACTCGCCCTTTATGGACAATACAATGCGGGCGTCGATCCCATGCCGTTCGGGTTCGTCGTTCTCGAAAGTGATGAAGATCTCATCCTCGTGGACGTAGGCTTCGAGGCTACCGGATCCGGCGCTACCTACAGGGAAACCTTTAACGTGAACCCGTTTATCTCTCCGGTAGAAGCACTCGCCGAGTTTGGGAAATCCGCTGAAGACGTCAAGCACGTTATCCTTACCCACGCCCACTATGACCATATGGGCGCATTGGATTCCTTCCCGCGGGCCCGGTTCTACCTGCAGCGTGCCGAACTAGAGAAGTGGCAGTGGATCCTCGGCCTCGGTCCCCGTTTTTCACTACTCGCGGCGGCCTGCAATCCAGATGACATAGCTACCGCTGAGAAACTGGTCGAAGAGGGCCGAATGGAATTGCTGGATGGTCCGGTGGAGGAGTTGTTCCCCGGCATCTCTGTGGAGGTGGCGCTAGAAACGCACTCGTATGCCCAACAGTACGCGATAGTCGATACCGAGTCGTCCGGCCGCTATATAGTCGCCGGGGATGCCGCGTACTCTCGACGCAACTTTATGGGGCTGGAAGGAGACGGCGTCATGGTGCCGATCGGCTTCGGCGTCGGAAGTCAGACACAGATGCTGCTCGCCCTGGACCGGATGTATGAGTTGGTAAACGGCGAGATAGAGCGAATAGTCATCGTTCACGAACCCGAGACTTACGAGGGCAACGGCGTTAGAACAGGAGCCAGCGGCATGCGCATAGCAGATGTCAACCCCCACTAAGAAGGAGTTTGTGGTTGCCCGCAGTGGCGAGGTTCCCTAATTGGGCGTGCAGCTTCTGGTATCGCCGAGAAGTTTCAACGCTGGATACGAAAGTGAGAGAGGGTAAAAGATGGCGCGCATAGGCATACTTACGATGTCTGATGGCAGGGAGAACGTACACCGCGACATAGAGAAGTTCGCCCGCGGCGTGGAGAACGAGGTTGTCGAGGCTCTGGAACGTGCCGGACACGAGGTTGTGCGGGCGCAAGAGCCGATCTGGACCAACCGGCTAGCCACGAACGAGGCCCGCCGGATAGCCGCCGAGCGGCCCGACCTGACGGTCTTCAACATACCCGTCTGGGCGTTCCCACACTTCTCGATGCTGGCGGCGAACGAGACTCCGGGACCGCTTCTCTTGTTCTCAAACATCAATCCCGAGCAGCCGGGGATGGTCGGTATGCTGGCCGCCGCCGGCGCCCTGGACCAGATCGGCCGCACCTACGGACGAGCCTGGGGCGACGTTTCGGACCCGGAAGTGCTCAAGAAGCTGGAGGCTAATGCCCGTGCGGCGTCCGCGGTGCGCGCTCTCTCGGGGAGTACGTTCGGCCGGATCGGCGGGCGGCCCATGGGTATGTACACCGCCGTCTCGAACCCCGACCAGTGGATGGAGAAGTTCGGGGTTGACGTGGAGGAGATAGACCAGTGGGAGCTGGTACGGCGCTCGGAGAATATCGAGGGCGGTAAGGTCAGCAAGGCTCGTGTGTGGCTGGAGGAACACGCGACCGGGGTCCACTACGATGGAGATCAACTGACCCCGGAGCTGCTGGAACGTCAGATCCGAAGCTACTACGCCATGCGCGAGCTTATAGACGAGTGGAACATCGACTTCTCCGGCATCAAAGCACAACCCGAACTGACCAATAACTTCTGCACCATGGACATAACCGAAGCGTTCCTGAACGACCCATACGACTGGGACGGCCCGAAAGAGCCGCACGTCTGCTCTACAGAGGCGGACATGGACGCCGCCCTTACGATGCAACTGCTCAAGGGTCTCTCCGGTACGCCGGTCCTGTTCGCCGACGTGCGCCACTATCATGCAGACCGGGAGATATGGGACCTGTGCAACTCCGGCCAGCACGCCACCTGGTTCGCGGCGAGGAGCGACGACCCCGCAGAGAATATGCGCCGCGTCCACCTCTACCCGGAGGTCTTTTTCTTCCCTGCCGGGGGAGCGAGCGTGCATCATCTAGCCGCAGAAGGAGAGTTCACCTTCGCGCGCCTGACCAGGCTCGACGGACGCTACCGGATGCAAGCAATGCGCGGGAGCTTGGAGCAGTTCGACGAAGAGACAAACGAGGAGTTGATGAGGCAGTCAACCTACGAGTGGCCCCACGCTTTTGTAAGGATGAAGGCTGAAGCGGAGGAAATACTTTCACGCTACGGCTCGAACCATATCCACGCCATCCCTGGAGATTACGTTGAGGAGCTAAAGGTGGTCTGCAAGCTTCTGGACGTTGACTACGACGGTTTCGGGGACGCGAGGTGAGTGGGCGCGGAGTTCCACACGAGGCTATGCTTGAGATCGAAAGGGAGGAAAAGGAGAAAGGTTTCATAACTGTAGGCGCCTCGGGGCGTGTGCGGAAAGGAGGAAACGATGTCGTCACCTGAGAGCGAGGCATCTGAGAGGGGGTATCCTGTTATCCGGTTGAAGAACATCTCGAAGGAGTTCCCCGGTGTGCTCGCCGTGGACGATGTGGACCTGGATATCATGCCCGGCGAGGTCCACGTGATGGCCGGGGAGAATGGGGCAGGAAAATCAACCCTGATGAAGTTGCTCTCGCAGGTCGAGCGGCCCAGCCGGGGGGAGGTGGAGATCTCCGGCGAGCGCGTCGAGTTTCACGGTCCGGGACACGCCCAGCACCTCGGGGTGGCGATGGTCTACCAGGAGTTCGCCCTGGCTCCACATCTGTCGGTTGCCGAGAACCTCTACCTCGGACGCGAGCCCGGACGCGCGGGGTTCGTCAACCGCCGGACGGAGAGGGAAGATGCCAGAGGGCTCCTGGAAAGGGTGGGGCTCCAGGTGAGCCCAGATCGCCTGGTGAGAGGGCTCACGGTCGCAGAGCAGCAGCGGGTCGAGATCGCCAAGGCTCTGGCGATCGACGCGAAGGTCCTCATCCTGGATGAGCCGACCGCCACGCTCGCCGAGCGCGAGATCGAAGGGCTCTTCGGGGTGATCCGGGACCTCACCTCACACGGCATAGCTGTCCTGTATATCTCTCATCGGCTGGATGAGATCTTCAACATCGGCGACCGCGTCACCGTGATGCGAGACGGAAAGGTCGTTGATACTCAGCCCGTCTCCGAGCTGGACGAGGACAAGCTGGTGCGCTTGATGGTCGGCCGCGAGGTAGACAACCTGTACCCAAAGCCGGATGTAGAGATCGGCGACGTGTTGTTGCGGGTGAGCGGCATCAGTCGCGGCGAGAAGTTGAAAGACTGCTCCTTCGAGGTGCGGGCCGGGGAGATCCTGGGCTTCGCCGGGCTCGTCGGGGCCGGGCGCACGGAGCTTGCCCGCGCCGTTTTTGGTGCCGACCGTAAAGATTCCGGCACCGTGGAGCTTGAGGGGAAAAAGCTCAAGATCAAGAAACCAAGCGACGCCATCGACGCCGGCCTCGGATACTTGACGGAGGACCGCAAAGGCGACGGGCTGGCGCTTCAACTCGGGGTGGACCAGAACATAACGCTCGCCAACCTGCCCGCCCGCTTCGGCTTCATAAACCTCGGAGAGGAGCGCCGGACCGCACAACGACGGAAAGAGGAGTTGAACATAAGGACGCCCTCCGTCCGGCGGAAAGTGCAGGTGTTATCCGGTGGTAACCAGCAAAAGGTGATCGTCGCCCGCTGGCTCGAGACCAGGGCCAAGGTCCTGTTCTTCGACGAGCCCGCGCGCGGCATAGACGTGGGGGCGAAGGCGGAGATGTTCGGGCTCATCGGGGAGCTCGCCAAAGAGGGGAACGGGATGGTTTTGATCTCTTCTTATCTGCCGGAGCTTCTGAACATGTGCGACCGCATCCTGGTGATGCACGAAGGAGAGGTAGCTGGCGTGATTGAGCGTGAGGAATTCTCCGAGGAGCGGATCATCGCCCTCGCGACGGGAGCAAAGGAGGCGGCGGCATGAGCGACACGACGGCAACCACCGGAGGAGTCAGGGAAGCTCTGCGCGAGAGGTTCTCGGACATCGTCTCGCAGCTCGCCGCCGCGGGCGCCTTGATCGTAGTGTTCATTGTTCTGTCTTTCGCCTCGCCGGTCTTCCTGACCGCCGACAACCTCTTCAACATCGGCTCCCAGACGGCGGTCACCGCCGTTATAGCCGTCGGCATGACGATGGTTATTATCACGGCGGGTATAGACCTCTCCGTCGGGTCTGTCTCGGCGCTCGCGGGCGTGCTCGGGGTCATGATGATAACCGGAGCCGGACTGCCGGTGCCGTTGGCGATCTTGGGCGGCATCCTGGTCGGCGCCGGGGCCGGTCTGGTCAACGGGCTGCTGGTCTCCATAGCCGGGCTCAACCCGTTTATCGCGACGCTGGGTATGCTGACCGTCGCCCGCGGACTGGTCTACATCTTTACCAACGCGAAGGCGGTCTTCGGGGCGCCGGACTCGTTTAGGCTGTTGGGGCAGGGGGTGATCGGGCCTATACCCATCCCGATCATCATCATCCTCGTGGTCGCGGTCGCGGGCTACATCGTCCTCTCGCGCACCAGGCTCGGACGTTACGCCTACGCGATGGGCTCGAACCTCGAAGCCGCCCGACTCTCCGGGATACCGATCCGGCGCTACCTGACGAGCGTCTACGTCATCTCCGGGGCTCTCGCCGGATTGGGTGGCATGATAGCCATGAGCCGGGTTAACTCGGGGCAGCCGAACTTCGGCATAGGCCTGGAGCTGGACGTGATCGCCGCGGCGGTTATAGGCGGGGCCAGTCTCTTCGGAGGGCAGGGTACGGTCCTCGGGACCCTGATCGGAGCTTTCCTTATTGCCCTGATCCGGAACGGGGCCGTCCTGCTCGACATAAATACTTTCTACCAGCAGGTGATCATCGGCGTCGTTATCTGGCTGGCGGTGATCTGGGACCAGTACAGAAGGCGCCGTCTCGCAGCGGCTTCGGAGTAGACAGAGAAAGAGAAGGAGGAAGTACATGCGCAAACGTATATTGGTGGTCTTGTTGTCCGCCGCTCTCGCCATGACCGTGGCGGCATGCGGCGCCCAGGTCCGGGATTCCGGTGGAGGGAATCAGGGAGGCGGCAGCGGAGGAGGTAAGAAGGGACCGATCCGGCTCGCCGTCGTTCCGAAAGCGGTCGGCTTCGACTTCTGGGAGCAGGTCCGCATAGGAGCCCAGTGCGCCGCCAAGAAGTCCAAGGGAGACGTTAGCGTCCAGTGGGACGGGGTTACCGCCGAGACCGACGTAAACGGGCAGGTCAACCTGCTCCAGAACTTCATAACCCAGGGCGTCGACGGGCTGGTCTATGCCGCTACCGACGCGAAGGTGCTCAATCAAGTTACCAAGCAGGCCTTGGATCAGGGGCTCACCGTGGTCAACATAGACTCCGGCACCGACCCGCAGCCCAAGAAGGTCCCGGTGGTGGCGACGGATAACGTTGCCGCCGCCGAGAGGGCCACCGAGTTGATGGCGAAGAAGCTCGGCAAGCAGGGCGGGAAGGTCGCCTTCATCCCGTTCCAGCCGGGTACCGCCACCAACGACACCCGCGCCAAAGGGTTCAAGAATGTCATGAAGAAGAACCCGCAACTCAAGCTGGTGGCTGAGCAGTCCAGCCAGAGTGACTACAATACCGCCCTGCGCGTGACGAACGACATCCTGACGGCCCACCCAGACCTCAACGCCATCTACGCCGCCAACGAGCCCGGTGTGCTCGGCGCCGCCGAAGCAGTTCGTCAGGCCGGCAAGGCGGGTAAGATCACCATCGTCGGCTGGGACACCGCGCCCGATGAGATCAAAGGCGTAAAACAGGGCGTCATCACTGCCCTCGTCGCCCAGAACCCCTTCCGCATGGGCTACGATGGCGTGAACCTCGCCGTAAAAGGACTCCGTGGAGGTGGTAACCTCAAGAACGTAGACACCGGCGCCGCCCTGATCACCAAAGACAACGTCAACAACAAGGAGATCAAAGACCTCCTCAAACCGAGCTGTGACAACCCACCAACGAAGACGCCGAAAGGCTAGAAATTAGCGAGACATTGCGAGAGGGCCGCACTCCGGTGCGACCCTCTTTGCCATCACCTTGTAATATATAGATCTATGGCGGCAGAGATCAGGGTTCCGAGAGAAGAGTACGAGCAGCGGGTCCTGCGAAAACTCCGACAAGAACTGATGGAAGGCGAGCCTCTCGTGAAAGAGGCAGGACGCATCAAGATAGAAGACGTACGCCTCGATACATCCGGATCGCTGCATGAAGTCCACATTCTCTTCCGGGAAGTGGCTCGCCCCGAGTGTCTGTTCGGGTACTGGTTCGAGGCGGTGGAATGGGAAAAGGAGTCGGAGGACCCTGTGGTCCTGGATCCTCAAGAAGGTTACTGGGGACCGGAAAGCTGGGCGGGTACGATGATCGTGACCAACTTCGAAGAGCAGATAGATGCTGCGGGATTTGGCATTCCTTCCGACTGCGACCCCGAGATCATAACCTGGGTCAACGGCCATCAACGGCTGCCTACTGACGAGGTATAGAGGTTCGTCGCCGCTGATATTTCTTTTGGCTTGTGCATTGCTTGTAACTCGACGCTTTTGTTAGGATCAGGCCGTCGCTGAAAACCGTGCCGTCCGCGCTGCGTCTGGGACCTTTCTGCTACAGGAGGCAATTATGTTCGTGAGAGGGAAAGCTCGTAGTAGCGGGGAGCATAGGCCTTCCTCAAAGGCGCGGCGTTGGTCGTTCGCCGGGGTTCTCTGCGCTGTCTTGCTCGTGGCGGCCATCGGTTGCGGCTCCCCGGACTCTAGCTCGTCCGGGCAGAAGCAAAAGCCTTCCGGCAACGGCTCCGCGCCGCTGAAAGCCGTGCGGGTCGCGTATAAGACTACCGCTTCGGCGAAGACTGCTAAGGTGGATCTCGTCGAGACGGTCTCGGGTTTACAGGGACAAGACGTGCGCATCACCGGTAGCGGGGTTACGGATTTCGCCGATAAGACTTCCCGGTTCACCATGAACTTGCCGCAGATGGGTGACTTCGAGGTCCGGCAGGTGGGCGGCAAGATCTACGAGAAGTTTCCCGAGGCGCTCCGGGCGCAGATGCCCGGCAAGAAGTCCTGGGTCGTTATAGACCTGGATAAGCTATACAGCGAGCAGTATGGGACGAGCTTTTCCGGGATGCAGGGCGCCACAAGCGATCCTACAGGCCAACTCCAGTACCTGCGCGGCGTCTCCGACTCCGTGAAGAAGGTCGGCGAGGAGAAGGTCAGGGGCGTGCCGACGACCCACTACAAAGCCACCCTCGACCTCAAGAAGTCCATAAAGGAGCAGGGCGGGAACCTGAAACAGGCGTACAAGAAGCTGGAGAGCCAACTCGGGACGAGCAAGCTGCCGACCGACGTGTGGCTGGACGGGAAAGGCCGCGTTCGCCAGTACGAGATGGAGATGCCGATCCCCAGCACGAAGGGCGCGACCTCCCCGCAAGGCGGGAGCACCGGCAAACAGGCCAGCATCTCTATAGTCGAGGAAGTCTACGACTTCGGCACACCGGTCAACGTAAGCCCCCCGCCGCAGAACAAGACCATGGACATGTCGGAGCTAATGCCCGGCAAGAAGACCTGATAAAACGTCCACTCTAGTCTATCGAACCGTCATCGTCGAAGCTGATGGGCTGCGGGTCTTCGAGCACCCGTAGTCCTTCTGTTTCTTCGACTTCGTCGAGCAGCGCCTTCGATACCCACATTTTCCGGAGTTCCAGGGTATTTTTGATGCGTACTAGCCTTGCCTCGGCCGGGGTGACGCCGGCGCACATGGCGAGTGCCGCGGCGATTGCAGAGCGATCGTCGGGCATTACCATCGGCAGCTTTACGGGTGCGGGCGTAGTCGAGGTGAGGGCGTTCATGTAGGTCGCGGGGCGGTCCACCTCCGAGGCTAGACGCTCGGTGACCACGTCGGCCATGCCGAGGCCGTTGGCGTTGCCGTCCGTCTCGGGCGTGAGGCCGAGGAAGACCATACGCTCGACCTCCGGGCCGCCGGACGCGGCGGTCGTCGGGTAGCGGCCGGTGACGTTCGGGTCGGCCCCGTCGCCGGAGATGTTTTTGCCGATCTCATCGACCACCAGCACGTCTATCTCGTCGAAGGGCAGACGGGGCAGGTTCCGCTTCGCCTCTTCGAGCAGCGGGGCCTCGCTCTCTTCAAGCTCCCCGGCGGGGATCGCCGCCACTTTGTACGGCTCTTCCTCCGCGTTCTCAAGGATGGCGAGCCCGAAGGCGACCTTGCCGGACTCGACCGCCACCCGCGCCGCCTCCGGGATGGTGCGGTGGATGTTCTCCCAGCCGGCCGAGTGGATGGAGTGGGCCCCCCGCTGCTTGCCGAGCCCGATGGCGAGCATCTTTGTCGGGCCGCTCTCGACGGTCCCCCGGAAGGCGGTGTGCGGTTTTATCCGGTTGACTACCACGACCGCGTCGGCCTCGTAAGCGTTACGGTCCATGTACACTTCGATACCGGCCGGCGTCTCACCGATCTTGACCGACTCCATCGTCGCCCGAACCGGACATCCGACCGTCTCCTCATCCACCCCGAGGTGTGCCAGCACTTGCGCCTGCCCCTCGGCCGTCGAAGCTCCGTGACTCCCCATCGCAGGTACTACGAAAGGCTCCGCCCCGGCTTCTTTCAAAACGCCCACGAGCGCCGCGACCACCTCGCCGATATGTCCGACGCCACGGCTGCCGACCCCGACGGCGACCGAACCGGTCGGAAGCTCGACTTTTTGGAGTGTCTCTTCGACCGCCGCCCGGATATCCGAAAGGGCCTGTGGCGAATCGATTCTCTGCTCGATGGAGGCAAGATGTGGGAGATCTATCTCCCGGAGCATCTCTTCGATCTCTTTGTACACCGGTTTTTCTGTTTGCACGCCGCCACCCCCGAGTAGAAGCTACTATGGGATCATTCTAGCAGCGTTGACACCGGGTGAGAAACCAAAACCGGCTGTATACTGGACCCGTCGGTTGTGCGGCGGGGAGGATATTGGCTATGAAGGTGGCCCTTTTCATACCGTGCTACGTGGACCTCGTGAACCCGGAGGTCGGCGTCAGCGTGGTACGCATCTTGAGGAAGCTCGGCGTCGAAGTCTCCTACCCGCAAGGCCAGACGTGCTGCGGCCAACCGGCCTTCAACTCTGGTTTCTTCGACGAAGCCCGCGGCGTCGCCCGCCACTTCCTCGAAGTCTTCGAGAGAGAGTCCTTCGACTACGTCGTTTGCCCGTCCGGTTCTTGCACGGCGATGGTCTCCCACTACTACCCATTCCTCTTCGAGGAGCTTCCAGAAGAGCGGGAACGCTTCGAGGCTCTTGGCAGCCGCGTCCGGGAGTTCTCGGACTTCCTGGTGAACGTGCTCGGGGTGGAGGACCTCGGTGTTCGAGGTAGTGGCAAGACGGTCTTTCACACCGGTTGCCATCAGCGGAGGGAGCTGGGAGTGCTTGACGAACCGCGAGCGCTGTTGCGGAACGTCGAGGGTCTTGACGTCACGGAGTGGGAGAACGAGGAGTTGTGTTGCGGGTTCGGTGGAACGTTCGCGGTCAAGATGCCGGATGTTTCGACGGCGATGGCCGACGAGAAGATAGCGGCGCTGGAGAAGAGCGGGGCCGACACCCTCGTCTCCTGCGATTCGAGTTGCCTGATGCACCTCGGGGGAAGACTCAAGAGGACGGGTCACGACACCCGCGTTTTGCACCTGGCACAGATCCTGGACACGGAGAACTGGGAGGCGTAACCGTGGAGACGAGAAAACCTGCTGAAAAACGAGACACCACCGACAAACGCAACGAGGGGATCGAAAGCGGGGTCGAAGGTTTCAACGAGCGGGGCCGGAAGGCAGTTAGAGACCAGGATCTTCACGACTCGGTTGCGTTGTTTACGAACAAGACCCTCACCGGTCGCAACGCCACGCTCGCGGCGCTGCCCGATGCGCCGGAGCTTCGGGACCGGGCGTACCACGTCAAGCAGGAGACGATGGCGAACCTCGATGGTTATCTCGAACAGATGGCCGACGCCGTCGAGGAGCGGGGCGGCAACGTGTTTTTCGCCGGGGACGGCGAGGACGTCGCCCGCTACATCGCGGACATAGCCCGGCGGCGGGGAACGAAGGTCATCACCAAGTCGAAGAGCATGGCGACCGAGGAGATAGAGTTAAACCGGCGACTGGAAGAAGACTACGCGGACCTGGATCTTGAGATAGTCGAGACGGACCTCGGGGAGTGGATCGCCCAACTAGCCGGTGACCATCCCTCGCACATAGTCGGCCCGATCCTCCACATGAACCGGCACCGTATCTCCCGCATCCTCTCCGGTGTGGCCGGCGAAGAGCTGCCACCGGACGTGGACCAACTCACCCGCTTCGCCCGCGGACGTCTCCGGGAGAAATTCCTCACGGCCGGCATCGGCATCTCCGGGGCTAACTTCGGGGTCGCAGAGACCGGTACCGTCGTAACGGTCACGAACGAAGGAAACGGACGTCTTGTGACGAGCGTGCCGCCGGTCCACGTCGTCGTGATGGGCATAGAGAAGCTCGTGCCTCGTTTCTCGGACCTCTCGACCTTCGTGCAGTTGCTGTCGAGAAGTGGGACGGGACAGAAGATCACCGTCTACACCAACTTCATAACCGGCCCGCGCGGCGAAGGAGAGCTGGACGGAGCGGAGGAGTTTCACCTGATCCTGCTGGACAACGGCCGCTCCAAACTCCTCGGCACCGAGTTCGAGGAGGCGCTCTACTGCATCCGGTGCGGCTCCTGCCTGAACGTCTGCCCCGTCTACCGCCAGACCGGCGGCCACGCCTACGGCTCGACCTACTCCGGCCCGATAGGCGCCGTCATAACACCGCTACTCAAGGGGGATAAAGAAGCGAAAGACCTGCCACACGCCTCATCTCTCTGCGGCGCGTGCTCCGAGACGTGCCCGGTTGGCATCCCGCTGCACGACCTCCTCTTAAAGCTCCGCAACCGCCAGGTGGATGAGGGCATCGCCGGAAAGGCCCAGAGCATCATGTTCAAGGGCTTCGAGAAGACGATGAAGAGCCCGGCAGCCTACAAAGCCGGCGCAGGATTCGGCAAAATGGCACAGAAACCGCTCGTCCGGGACGGCTCCGTAAAGCCGCTGCCCGGACCCTTGGGGGCTTGGACAGACACACGGGAGTTGCCGCCGCTCGCCGACAAGTCCTTCAGCCAACTCTGGAAAGAGGGTTTGAAGGATGGCTGATCGGGCGGAATTCCTCGCTGGCATACGCCATCGCACCCGCGCCGGACAGTACCGTCCGACCGTCGCCCCGGACTCGGTCTGGACCCCGAAACCGGAACCGCCGGAGCGAGAACAGATAGAAGACCCTCCCGCCCGCTTTATCGAAGAACTTGAAGCCCTCGGCGGTCACGGAAAGCGCGTGGAGAGTCTGCAGGAAGCCCGCGAGTACGTCCTCGCTCTCGCCCGCGAGCGTGAAGCAAAGCTCTTGGTACGGTGGGACGTTACGGAGCTGGAAGAACTGGAAGTGGACGATCCGCTGGAAGAAGCAGGTGTGGAAGTCGCCGTCTGGCGGGACCTGGAAGACTTCAGAGAGGTCGCCGCGAGGGCGGACATCGGTCTCTCGACGGCCGATTGGACGATAGCCGAGACGGGGAGTCTAGTGTTGACAGGCGGGCCGGGGAAGGGCCGTACGGTGACCCTGCTCCCGCCGAGTTACGTGGCGCTCGTGCCGGTGGAGAGAATACTGCGTACGGTGCCGGAAGCCATAGAGCGGTATGCTGGACAGGGGGAAGTCCCGGCCAACCTCTGTTTCCACACCGGGCCTAGCCGCTCCGGGGACATAGAGATGTCGCTCGCCATCGGGGTGCATGGGCCGGGCGACGTACACGTGTTGCTGGTAGGTTGACGCTCACCCAACACGGAGTTGTTTACGCTGTTCCGGGCCGGCAGGTCGCGACACCTATCTTCGAGTCGGCCATACCGTAGTAGAGAAAGAAGGTGTCCCGGTGGTTTGCCAGACCTTCGAGGAAGACGACGTTGTCTACCTGGCCTTCGAGTTCACCGGGCTTCTCCGGCGTGAAAAAGGGTTCCGTGGTGCGCTCGAGCACCCTGGAAGGGTCCTCTTTCGAGAGGAGGACCTGCCCAGCGGAGTAGCGTAGTCTCCCGGAGGAGAGACCTTCACGGCTATCCATCCTGTGGGCCGCGTTGTAGATCAGCAATATACCTCCGTCCGTCATGAGCGGTTGAGGGCCAGGCTCCACAAGCACGCTATCGAAGTTTTTGGGATCAGAAGTTGGACTGAATACCGGTTCCTCGACTGGAGACCAGTTGATGAGGTCCTCCGAGTAAGCGACCCAGATCGAAGTGTCGCCGAAGTACATCACGTACTTACCGTCGACCGGCTCTTGTAGGATCGCGCCGGACTTCGACCACACTCCTCTTTCGCCCCCCGGCCAGTCCGGGAAGAGGATGCCGTGTTTCTTCCAGCCGAGAAGGTCATTGGAGGTCGCCAGGCAAAGGTATGCGCTCTCGCCGTCGGAGGCCGTGTAGGTGAGGTAGTAGGTATCCCCAACCAGGGTGACCCTGGGGTCCTCACAACCTCCGGGCTCTTCGTAGGGCTCCGTCGGGTAGAGGACCGGATCGGGCCTCCTCTCGAAGTGGAAACCGTCTTCGCTTACCGCCAGGCCGATCCGGGAAGTGCCGTGCCACTCTCCCTCACCGGTAGAGTCCTCGGCCCGGTAGAGCAAGCATACCTTACCGTCCCTGACCACCGCGGACGGGTTGAAGAGGTCCTTCGCCTCCCAGGAGCTACCCTGCGGACCGAGGATCGGGTTGCCCGCGTACTTCTCGAAGGGGCCGAGCGGATATCCTGGTTCCATTGCAACCTTCCTTTTCTTGATAGGCGGGCTCCTCACGTCCAGGAGCGCGAACAGGACCTTTTGCGCCACGATCTCACGCCAGGCTCAACCGGCTCATGCTCGGAGTATAGGTATCGTGGAGCACCAGCGTGGCCGCGCCGACCGGACCGGCGTCATCGCCGGCGGAGGAGATCTCCACCCGCGCCAAGGGCCTGCTCGGAAGCGAAGAAGCGCGGAGAGCCAGGATCACCGACTCCTTGAAGAGGGGGCCGAGAAGCTTCGCCATCGGACCCCCGAGGACTATGAGCTCCGGCTCCAGCACGCCTACCACCATGGAGATGATCTTCCCCAGGTAGATCCCGGCGGAGGCCACGACCGTACGGAACAACGGCTCTTCGCTTCCGAGCACGTCCTCTATCTTTTCCGGGAATGGAACGCTCGCGCTCAGAGACAGATGAGAGCTCTGAAGAGCCGCGACGCGCGCCTCTCGCAGGATGCCCTGCGGGGTAACGTACACTTCCAGACAGCCGTTGTTGCCGCAGTAGCACGGCGGGCCGTCCGGCTCGACGGTGATGTGGCCTATCTCGCCACTGTTTCCGCTCGCACCTCTGAGTACCTGATGGTTGGCGAAGATGCCGGCTCCCACTCCGCTACCCAGGTAGACGTAGACGAAATCCGAGACGTTCGTCGCGACCCCGCTCCATCGCTCCCCGAGCGCGGCCGCGGTCGCGTCGTTGTCCATGTAGACTGGCATACCCAACCCCCGCTCCAACTCTCTCTTGAGCGGGTAATCACTCCAACCGGCGAAGTTCGGGTCGAGCATGCGCCCGGTCTTCGGCAAGGGAGTGCCCGGTACGCCAATGCCCGCGCCCAAGACTCTATCCTCCGGAAGATCCGCCTCCCCGATAATCTCGCGGACATGGTCCTTCAAAATCTCAACTATGGAAGACGGCCCGTCCGAGGCGACGACGCCCGAAGAAGACCTGGCGAGCACCCTCCCCGAGAAGTCGGTGGCGACGACCGAGATCATGGAACGGCTCAACTGAACCCCAACGGCATAAGCCGCCTCGTCATTTAGCCGGAGTTTCACGGACTTTCTGTTGCCGTCGCGCGGAGGGTTGGGCTCTTCCACGATCACCCCGAGCCCGCGCAGACGGTTCGTTATGTTGGAGACGGTCTGGAACTTGAGCCCGCTCGCCTCCGCCAGGTTGCCTCGGGAGATCGGCCCCCGCGTGCGGATTATCTCCAACACCCTGGTCTCGTTGTACTCCTTGACCCGGAAAAGGTTCGTACCAGTCTGCTTCAACGCTCACCGCCTCAACTCTCTAGACACTTCTAATCATACTATTCAATTCGTTTTACAACCAAAAGCATTGAGAAAGATAAAGTCACCGATAATACGAAAAGTTTTGCATCTAAAAGCACTTGACATTCACTTTGATTTCGTCAATACTCCTGGCAGGGCGCTCGAGTGCGTGGTGGAAGCTATTGCGAGGGGCCGGGCGTACCGTGAGGGTACCTATACACCCGAGGGAAAAGAGGTACGGAGAATGGGTAATAAACTAACGCGGCGGAGCTTCCTGAAGGTTACCGGAGCCAGCCTTGCGGGGGCTACTCTCTTTGGCGCGGTAGGGAGTGGGGGAGCCTTCGCGGAGGTTCGGAAACCGCTCACGAACCTTTCGCACCTGGACTTCCTGGGGGACCGGACCAACCCTCCGCGTCAGGAGGGGCATTCTACCTACCGAATCGAGGAAGAGCCGGATCTGAGAACGCTGTGGACGTATGCGGAGCCGGACGGTTCGGGCTCTTACGAGCGGGTTGGGGGTGGCAGCTACGATCCGGCGACAAACACGTACAGCCAGGGTGCGTACAACACCGACGACATGGCCCGCGCGGCGGTCGTCTACATCAGACACTGGCGGCAGTTCGGGGACGATCACAGCCGCGAGGCCGCTTACGGTCTGCTTCGAACTGTCGCCTACATGCAGACGTTGACGCCGGGGCCGCGGCGGGGCAACTTCGTGCTCTGGATGCAGCCCGACGGTACTCTAAACCCGAGTCCGGAGCCAAAAGAACTCCCCGACCCCTCCGACTCAGGCGACTCTTATTGGCTGGCGAGGTCTATCTGGGCGTTCGGCGAGGGATATGAGGCGTTCCGCCGGGAAGACCCTGCTTTCGCCGCCTTCCTGAGAGAGCGTATGGGGCTCGCCCTCGACGCCCTGGACCGGCAGGTACTGACCAATTACGGAGAGACGCGAACCCTGGATGGACGACAGGTACCGGCGTGGCTCGTCGTAGATGGCGCGGACGCTTCTTCGGAAGCAGTCTACGGCCTCGCGGCCTACGTCCGGGCCGGAGGAGGAGAGCGGGCCCGGCGAGACCTGAACCGTCTCGCGGAAGGCGTGGCGCTCATGAGCGGGAACGATACCGACGGTTGGCCGTTCGGGGCCATACTGCCCTGGGCCGAGTCGCGTTCGGTCTGGCACGGGTGGGCGGACCAGATGTCCGGCGCGTTGGCCGAAGCGGGTACGGTACTGGGCGACAAGAAGTTCATCTCGGCCGCGGTCGGCGAGGTAGGGACGTTCACTCCCCACTTGCTCGTTCAGGGCGGCGCCGAGCAGGGCTGGTTGCCGGCTCCGGTGGTACGCGCCCAGATCGCCTACGCGGCGGACGCCACGTTGCAGAACCTCTTGCGGACGGCGGACGCTACCGGACGGGATTCGTTCGGACAGCTCGCCGGCATCGCGGGCGCCTGGTACTTCGGCAACAACCGCTCCGGCGTGCTGATGTACGAACCGAAGACCGGGGTCACCTTCGACGGCCTCGAAGCCGACGGCCGTATAAACAAGAACTCCGGGGCCGAGTCGACCATCCACGGGCTCCTGTCCATGCTCGCGCTCGACGCCCATCCGGAAGTACGCAAGCTCGCGCTGCAAGCCAGGCGCACCGACCAGCTAACCTGGAGTCTCGTTGAAGCCGAGTCCGGAACGCTGAAAGGAAAAGCCCGGATCGTTCGTCCCGAGAGCGCCTGGACCGGCGAGAGCCAGTGGAGCGGCGGCGCATACGTGGAGTTGCGTCCGGGGAGTCGGGTAACGGTATCGGCCTCGCTACCGGAGAGGGGCCGCTACAGGCTCTTGCCGGTCTTTGACCGGCAGCAGGCGCGGTATCGTTCGGTTGGGACCCGTCACAAGGTCGGGAAGGTCCCGTTCGGGATCTCGTGGCAGGGCGGGGCCGGAGAACAGGGTATCTCGCCGACTTCCGGCTACCTGGACATAGGAAACGTGGGGTCGAAACGGGTCCTTGAGCGCGGAAAGAGGGACATTCTGTCGGCCTACGTGGGTGATGGACGCCCCGCCCGCCTCGATGCGCTGCTCGTGCAGCCGGAGATAGAGCGTCTCTTGCTGTCGGGGAGTTCGTCCAACCAGGGACTCCTGCGTAGTTGGGCGGAAGTCCGTCGTACCGAGCGGGTGAACTTGGGGACGTCCGGGACCGTGACCGCTTACGCCTACGACACCAGAGGCCGGCTCGTTGAGAAGGTGTCCGGGTCGGACGGTACGGTCGAGGCGCCGGTGGAGCCCGGCGGTTTTACGTACTTGATAGGGAGCCGGAGCTAATCGGGGTATGCCGACGGCAATACACGTCAAGGGAAAGGGGCACGGAGAATGGGTAGGAGAATAACGCGGCGAGGCTTCCTGAAGGTTGCCGGAGCCGGTCTTGCGGGGGCGACCCTTTTCGGGGCCGCGGGTTGCGGAGGGGGTGGAGGTGGCAGTGATAGTGGAGGACAGAACCAGGCGACCGGCCCCATCAAGATCTGGCTCTCCAACAACGAGCAGGAGATCTCCTGGGGTAAGGAGACGGTAAAGAAGTGGAATAAAGACCATCCCGACCAGAAGGTCTCCTCTCAGGAAATACCCGCTGGTGAGAGCTCGGAGGCCGTGATCCAATCGGCGATCACCGCCGGCAACGCTCCGTGCCTGATCTGGAACGTCGCACCGGCCGCCGTACCCCAGTTCGAGCGTGCCGGTGGGCTGGTCCCTCTCGACGACTTCGAGGGCGGCGTGCAGTATGTCCGCGACCGCGTCGGTGACCGGTTGGATCAGTATCTCTCGCCCGACGGCAAGCTCTACCAGCTACCCTGGAAGAGCAACCCCGTCATGATCATCTACAACAAGGATCTGTTCAAGAAGGCCGGGCTCGACCCCGAGAACCCCAAGCTCTCTACGTACGACGAGTTCATGCAGACCTCCAAGACCCTCCAGTCCAAGCTGAACATGGCCGCCATCTGGCCTTCGGCCGACCAGACGTTCTTCCAGTCCTGGTTCGACTACTACCCGACCTTTATCGCCGCCACCGGCGGAGAGCAGTTGGTCAAGGACGGTAAGGCCCAGTTCGACTCGGGTACGGGAATAAACGTCGGTAAGTTCTGGCGCTCTATGTACGATGCCGGGGTGATCCCCCAAGAGAGCGCCCAGGGCGACGCCTTCGGGACGGAGAAGACGGCGATGGGTATCGTCGGTCCGTGGGCGGTCGCCGTCTACGAGAAGATCAACTGGGGCGTCGTCCCCGTCCCGACACCGAACGGGACGGCATCCGAGGAAATCTACACTTTCTCCGACGCCAAGAACACCGCTATCTTCTCGGCCTGTAAGAATAGGAAGACCGCCTTCGAGTTCATGAAGTTCGCGACCTCCAAAGAGAGCGACCGCAGGTTGCTGGATGAGACCGGGCAGATGCCCTTGCGCAAGGACCTGTTGAACGTGTACTCGGGTTACTTCAACAAGAACCCACGCTACAAGGAGTTCGGTGAACAGGCCTCCCGCACCGTCGAGGTACCCAACACCCAGAACTCGATAAAGATCTGGCAAAACTTCCGGGACGCGTACTCGGGGTCGGTGATCTTCGGCCGCCAGCCGGTCAAGAAGTCTTTCCAGCAAGCGGCCGAGACTATAGAGCAACTCGCGCAGGGGAGTAGTTAGTGAGCGCCTCGGGCGCGGCCCGAAGCCGAGGACCTTCTTTCCTGAAAGGACCCTGGGGTACGGCGCGGGTCATGGGCTACATATTCATCCTCCCTTACCTGGTCTTTCTGGGTTTGTTCATCGCTTATCCTCTGGGGTTCGCGGTGTGGATGAGCTTCTATGACTACTTCTTCGCCGCGCCGGGGGCCGACGTTAGCCGGCCGTTCGTCGGGTTCGAGAACTACGGCAACCTGCTACTCCGCGACGATACCTTCCGTACGACCCTTGGAAACATACTGGTCTTCATCGTGGTCAACGTGCCGCTCACGGTGGTGCTGGCGCTCGTCCTGGCAACCGCCCTCAACGCCAACATACCGGGCCGGACTTTCTTCCGGGCTTCCTACTATGTACCCTACGTGACGGCCAGCGTGGCCGTCATCGCCGTTTGGGGATATCTGTTCTTCTCCGGCGGGTTGGTGAACCAGATCATGGGTAGTTTGGCTCCCGACCCCTCATGGCTTATCAACCGGACCTGGGCCATGATCATCATCGCCCTGCTCGTCACCTGGAAGCAACTCGGCTATTACGTATTGCTGTACCTGGCCGCGCTCCAGAACGTGCCCCGCCAGCATTACGAAGCGGCGGAGGTGGACGGGGCCGGGGTCTTCAGCAAGTTCTGGTACGTTACTGTTCCGGCGCTCCGGCCGGCGACGTTGCTGGTGGTGATACTCTCGACGATCATCGGGGCCAACCTGTTCACCGAGCCGTACCTGCTGACCAACGGCGGCGGTCCCGTGAACCAGACCCTCTCCCCGATACTCTATATGTACCGCAGAGGTATCGTGCAGGCCGATGCCGGCTACGGCGCGGCCATAGGCGTCACCATGACGTTGGTAGTATTAGCCATCGCCGCCGTGCAGCGCTATGCCCTGGAGCGCGAGTAATGACCGCCGCGGGCTCCGCCAGCGGTGAGTCCGGGTCCGCGAAGAACGCGGAGGGCGTTGGCGGCCGGCGGATGGTGGGGAGAGCACTCGGCTTTATGGCTTTGTTTCTCGGGGCCGTTCTCTTTATCTTCCCGTTCTACTACATGGTGGTAGGGGCTCTACAGCCCAGTCCGGACACCAACATCTCCGGTGCGTTTCCAAACCCGGCGGACCTCTCGCTCTCCAACTTCCAGAACATAAACGAGCGGGTCCCGCTCCTGCGGGCGCTGTTGAACTCCGCCATCTACACGGGGGGCGTCATCCTCGGCACCCTCACCATCGGCATCCTGGCGGGTTACGCCCTCTCGCAGCTAAAGTGGCCGGGGCGCGAACTCGTGCTCAACCTGGTGCTGCTCACGCTGATAGTGCCTTTCCAGCTACTTATGATCCCGCTGTACGTCATGATCGTGCGCGGTTGGGGCCTGGGTGACAGCTACCTGGGCATGATCCTACCGTTTCTGGTCAACTCGACGGCCGTCTTCATCTTTCGCCAGTTCTTCTTGCAGTTGCCCGAGGACATGCTCGACGCGGCGAGGATCGACGGCGCCGGGGAGCTTCGGGTCCTCACCCAGATCGTGCTGCCGCTCTCGAGGCCCGCGATACTGACGGCCGCCCTCATAACCTTTATCGGCCCGTGGAATGAGTTCCTGTGGCCGTTTCTGGTTACCAAACAGTCCGAACTTCAGCCGCTGGCCGTTGCGCTCGCGAACTACATCTCCACCGTCGCGGCGAGCACCGCCAACCCGTTCGGAGCGATCCTGGCCGGGGCCGTGGTCCTGGCCTTGCCGGCTGTTGGTCTCTTCCTGCTCTTCCAACGCTACTTCGTCGAGAGTGAAAGCTCCGCGGGTATCAAGGAATGAAGGTGGAACCGTTCAACGTGCGGCGTCTGGGCACCATAATGGAGCCCCTCGAAGGGGATCCTCTGGAGACCGGCGGTGTCCTGAACCCTGGTGGCGCCCGCGGTCCGGACGGCGAGTACTACCTGTTCCCGAGGGTCGTGGAAGCGCCCAACGTCTCGCGGGTCGGGGTGGCGAGGGTACTCTATGAAAATGACGAGCCGGTCGGGGTAGAGCGGCTCGGGTACGCGCTGGAGCCAACCGAAGCCTTCGAGCGAAATCCGCGCACCGCGGGATGCGAAGACGCGCGCGTCACCTACCTGTCCGGAGTGGGTCTATACGCGATGGTCTACTCTTCGTACGGCGCGTGTGGACCCAGGCTCGCCCTGGCGGTATCCGAGGACTGTCTCGACTGGCGCCGTCTCGGTCCGGTCCTCTTTTCCTACGAGGAGGAGTGGCGCGCGGACTTCAACCTCTTCTACAACAAAGACGCCTTCTTCTTCCCCGAGCCGGTACCAGACCCGGATGGAGAGCCCGCGCTGGCCCTGGTGCATCGTCCGGACTTTGATGTTGGAGGCGACGAGCCGTTCCTGACCTTTCCCGAAGGGATAAAGGAAGAGAGGCCCGGCATTTGGATCTCCTACGTGCCGCTCGACCCGGCGCAGCGAGATGCCGGGAGGCTGGTCGATGCCCGCAAGCACCGGCCGCTGGCATTCTCGGAGCGTTCCTGGGAGGGACTCAAGATCGGCGGTGGAACCCCGCCCGTGCGCACTCCGCACGGTTGGCTAATGCTCTATCACGGCGTCAGCGGGCATCTTATCCGGGGCTTGGATCACCAGCCTGAAGTCGCCTATCGTGCGGGCGTCATGGTACTGGACTTCAAAAATCCGCTCAAGGTACTCTACCGTTCGGAGAACCCGGTACTGTCGCCCGAGGGAGAAACAGAGACCGCGGGCGTGGTGGACAACGTCGTCTTTCCAACGGCCATCGACGCACGTGACGCAAGGAGGATGGATGTCTACTATGGTATGGCGGACTCTCGAATCGGAGTCGCCCAACTCGATCTGTAACGGGCGAGTCGAGAATCGTGCAATCGGGTTCCTTAGAGAAGCCCGACTACTACAGCCTTTTGCAAGGGCCCAAGATCATCGCGGCCGCGAAACTTTATGCACGTTTTCTGAGGTAGTGGGCAAGATAGAGGCTGAATCACTCGGGAACAGGTGTTTGGTGGCCGTCGATGGGTGTGGTGGTTCTGGAAAAAGCACTTTTGCACAGCACCTGTCGAGAGAGATCGGACGTGATGGTACCAGCGTGGAAGTCGTGCCGGTGGACGACTTCTACCGGCCACCGGGCTCCGAAGGACCCGAGCCAGAGGGGCTGTTCGATCTGAGCCGCCTCGCGCAGGAGGTGATTGAGCCGTACCTGGCTTCCGAACCCGTTTCTTACCGTCCCTTCGACTGGGAGAGCGAAAACGTCTCGCAAACGGTGCGGCGCGTAGTATCCCCATCCGTGCTCATCATTGAAGGAGTCTTCGCCCTATCTCCGTTGCTCGGGTCTCGCCATTCGTTCGGTGTGTGGGTAGAAGCCTCAAGCATACTCCGGCTGACTCGTGGCCTCGACCGCGACGGTGAGGAAGCGCGCGAGATATGGACCGAAAACTGGATGCCCCGCGAAGACGAGTACGTCGAGAAGCAACGGCCTCACGAGCGAGCCGACCTGGTAGTGAACGCGGAGCGACCGAGCCAAGCTGGTACTTTTTGGTGCTACGAAGGGGCGCTCAGGCTCTGAGAAGGACCTTCGCCTCCGGGTAGGCCCTCGTCATCTCCTCGTAGAACGTGCAACCGGGCCAGTCGACGGTCGCCCGGTAGTCTCCGAGCAGGTCATTCCACTCTATAAGTTCGCCGTGTGCGGCGTGTTCCCAAAGTTCCGCGTGTTGCGGGTTATCGAAAAGTTCGGTCATATGGTAGCAGGGACCGAAGCCAAGCTCTTTGAGCGCCGCCTTCAGGGACAGGGTGCCCGTCCGGCCGAGTCCGGCCCCGATCACTTCCACAATACCGCCTCCTCGTACCTCGTTCTTCCTTCGAGAATCGCTAACCGAGGAGTCCGAGCAAATACGCCAGCGTCATCAGGACGGCGAAGATCGCCAGCCCGAGCAGGACGGTCAGCCAGAGCCGTTTGAGCACCCTGGCTGAACCTTTCCGTATACGACTTGCTTATGTACTCTAGCCTCCGCTGAACAGGGCAACGATCTGGCTGTACACCAGTATGAGGGAGAATACCACGAAGAATATAGCGATAAAGACCATAACGGGTACCCGCCAACCCTTGAGCTTGGCGACGTCCGGCAGCACCTTTCTGTTCAGCACGATGAGCATCACCGAGTAGAAGGCCATGACGACCCCGCCGCCGGCAGCGGCGATAACGAGCAGGACGAGCGGTTGGGTGAGGCCCGCCCAGAGGATCGTGATGCCGGCGACGATCATGAGCCAGATAACCGTTATGTAGATCTTGCTCTCGCTCCAGAACTGGGAGTCTCTGAGGTAGCTGACCTTCAGTGAGTCTCCGGTGAGGCGCGCCACGTAGTCCAAAACCCCCAGGTTGGTCGAGAAGAGCATTATAAAGCCCGCCACGAAGAAGAACGTCTCGAACCAGGGCGCGATGGATTTGCCGAGTTGCTGGCCCTCGTCCTGGACGAACGTAAGGTCTCCGGGAAGGGTGTTGCCGCCGCCTATCGTCGAGAACACGAGCACCGAGAGGGAGACGAGCAGCAGCCAGCCGAGAAACCAGAACGTGATGAGCTGCTCCTGGTTTGCGACTTTCCACCAGCCTTTCCAGCGCCGCTTGTTCTCTTCCGTCTCCGGGAACATATAGCCTATGGACGGCTCGGCTACTTCCTCACCGGTGATCGGGGAGACCACGTTCGGTATGCGGATGCCCATACCCATGCCCTTGTCCCGGACGTAGTTGCTCTGGACCAGGTTGTTCGCCCCACCAGCCCCAGCGAAGGCTATCGCGCCAAGCAGCGAGGCCGCCCCGAGCTGGCTGAAGTAGCTCGGAAAGCTGGCGATGCTCGAAGGCGCCTCCGTGACGATGCCTCCCCAGGCCGAAGCGTCGGTCGCGACGACTATCGCCAGCCCGATGAAAACTATTATAACGAGGACCAGGACACCCTGGACTTTCTCCAAAAGCTGGTAGATCACCGGCGAAACGGTCACCGAGATGCCTATGGCGATAAGGAATATAGTGGCGATCAAGGGAACGGACGAGTCACCGAGCCCGAAGATGAACGTAAACTCCGTGGCCCCGCTCGAAGCCCATCCCGGCCAGGCGTTGGGTAAGATGGCGCCCAGCACGAAGACGATTCCCCAGGGCTTCCACAAGCGTGAGAAGCCCGTGACGGCGGTCTCCCCGGTCGCCAGGGTGTAGCGTTCGATCTCCATGTTCAGGAAATATTGCATCGTTACCCCGAGTATGGCTAGCCACAAAAGACCTATGCCTACGCGGGCCGTGATCGAAGGCCAGATTATCAGCTCCCCGGAACCGAGCGCCGTTGCGAGCAGGATCACGCTAGCCCCAACGTACTTTCGCAACCCCGCAGGCTCCGGAAGATCCCTATACTCGACCGCCGGTAGATACTTGCTCGGAAGCTCCGTCGCAAGCTCGCTGCTCTTCTGGTCCGTAACGTCGGCCATGCTTCCTCCTATCTATTCCCTGCCTCGTCGGGATAATACCTAGTTGTGAAACTCGTGTCAATATGACGACGAAATAGAATGCTTCGCATCCGGTGTGTCGCTCGCAAGGCTTGCATAAACATGCAAGAGTTTTACACTGGGTTCTTCGTACCGCTGGTTCTTTTTGGAAGTCTTCCAATACGGTTCCCGGAGTATTTGAAACGTACCCGAATACGGGTATCCTACGGGCTGGAGTAAAGATTCGTTCGTTGTACTTATCGGAGGTTGCTGGATGCTGGGAGCGCGCGAGAGCGTAGTAATAGAAGGTGTCTCCCCGGAGCTTGACTGTGGACGGTACCCGGTCAAGCGTGAGGTTGGCGACCGCCTGGAAGTACGGGCCAACATCATAAAAGAGGGCCACGACATCCTCGCCGCCGCCCTCAAGTTCCGTGAGAAGGGGACGCGCAAGTGGTCTGAGGCTCCCATGACGCTCACCAACCCTGGCCTGGATCTCTGGGGCGGCTCCTTCGACTTGCCGAAGAATACCCGCTACGAGTACACCATCGAGGCGTGGTTCGACGAGTTCGAGACCTGGCGTTCTGAGACCGGCAAGAAGGTGGACGACGGCCAGGTCGTTGAGCTTGACCTGATCGAAGGCCGAAAGGTCGTCGAAGACGCCTACTCCCGCTCCAAAGACAAGCGCCTCGGGCAGACGCTCGCCGGCTTCGACGCCGCCGGCTACGAAGGAAGGGTCGCCTTGATGCGCTCCGGGGAAGTGAGCGAGCTTATGCGAAACCATCCGGACCGCTCGGCCTCGACCACCTATAAGAAACTGGAGGTCACGGTAGACCGCGAGCGGGCGCGCTACGGAGCCTGGTACGAGATGTTCCCCCGCTCCCAAGGTACCGAACCCGGCCGGAGCGCGACCTTCCGCGAGGCCGAAGACCGCCTGCCGGAGATAGCCGAAATGGGCTTCGACGTCGTGTACCTCACCCCGATCCACCCGATCGGCGAGACGAACCGCAAGGGAAAGAACAACGCCCTGAACGCAGGCCCCGACGACCCCGGCAGCCCCTACGCTATCGGGAGCGAGGCGGGCGGCCACAAGGCCGTTCATCCCGACCTCGGTACTCTGGAGGACTTCCGGCACTTCGTCGCGGCTACGAACGAGCAGGGGATGGAGGTCGCCCTCGATTTCGCGATCCAGGCCTCCCCGGATCACCCTTACATAGAAGAGCACCCCGAATGGTTCAAGTTCCGGCCTGACG
The DNA here is from genome assembly GCA_965219175.1 of Rubrobacteraceae bacterium. GTDB lineage: Bacteria > Actinomycetota > Rubrobacteria > Rubrobacterales > Rubrobacteraceae > JBBPZK01. The sequence continues at coordinate 3,000,287 of CBDCNI010000001.1, read as the reverse complement.
GAAGCATCAAGTACGCCGAGAACCCGCCCAAGAAGTACCAGGATATCGTCAACGTGGACTGGAACTCCGAAGACCGGGAAGGTCTGTGGCGCGAGTGGCGCGATGTGTTGCTATTTTGGGTCGAGCAAGGTGTGAAGGTCTTCCGGGTGGACAATCCGCATACCAAGCCGTTTCCGTTTTGGGAGTGGTGCATAGGGGAGGTCCGGAAAGAGCATCCGGATGTTGTCTTTCTGGCCGAGGCTTTCTCTCGTCCGCGCATCATGCAGAACCTGGCAAAGCTCGGCTTTACCCAGAGTTACACGTACTTTACGTGGCGCAACGAGAAGTGGGAGTTGATCGAATACCTCACGGAACTCTCTCAAGAAGAGCCGAGCGAGTACATGCGTCCCAACTTCTTCGCCAACACCCACGACATCCTGCCGCGCGTCCTCCAGTTCGGCGGACGGCCCGCGTTCCAGACGCGGTTCGTGCTCGCCGCCACGCTCTCGCCTACTTATGGGATCTACAACGGCTACGAGTTGTGCGAGAACACCCCGAGAGGAGAGCGAGGGACCACCGTTTATTATCAGGACTCGGAGGTTTACGAGTATAAGGTGTGGGACTGGGACCGGCCGGGGAACATCAAAGACTACATAGGGCTGGTCAACCGGATCCGTCGTGAGAACCCGGCCCTCCACCACTTGAAAAACCTCTCTTTCCACGAGGCTCAGGACGACAACATCCTGTTCTACGGCAAGAGGAAGGACGACAACGCCGTCTTCGTCGCGGCGAACCTCGACCCGCACAACCCGCACGATACGCGCGTGCAGTTCCCACTGTGGGAGATGGGCATCGGCGAAGACGATGAGTACGTGGTCGAGGAGCTCATCTCGGGGCGTCGGATGCAGGCCCTGGGGAGCTGGTTCTGGGTGCGGCTGACACCGTGGAGCAACCCAGTGGAGATCTTCCGGGTCCGGAAAGCGGGTATTTGATGGCGGAGGTAACGAGAACCAACGCCGAGGTCCGGCGGGAGGACCCGCTTTGGTACAAGGACGCCATTATCTACCATCTGCACGTCAAGGCTTTCTTTGACTCGGACAACGACGGCATGGGAGACTTCAAGGGCCTGACGCAGCGTCTGGAGTACATCCGGGACCTCGGGGCGACGGCGGTATGGGTGATGCCTTTCTACCCTTCGCCGCTGCGCGACGACGGCTACGACATCTCCGAGTACAAGAACGTCCACTCCGACTACGGGACCAGGCGAGACTTCCGGGCTTTCGTCCGAAAGGCGCACGATCTCGGCTTGAAAGTCATCACGGAACTCGTCATCAATCACACCTCCGACCAGCACCCGTGGTTCCAGCGCGCCCGCAAAGCCCCTAAAGGATCGGCGAAGCGCAACTTCTACGTGTGGAGCGACACCACGGAGAAGTACGAGGACACCCGCATAATCTTCACCGATACGGAGAAGTCGAACTGGACGTGGGACGAGGAGGCCGGGCAATACTACTGGCACCGGTTCTTCTCGCATCAGCCGGACCTCAATTTGGATAACCCGCAGGTCTTCAAGGCGATCATGGGTGTGATGCGTTTCTGGCTCGACGCGGGGGTGGACGGGATGAGGCTCGACGCTATCCCGTACCTCATAGAGCGCGAGGGTACAGACAACGAGAACCTGCCCGAGACCCACGAGGTCTTGAGGAGGATGCGGGCCGAGATGGACGCCCGTTACGAAGACCGGCTCTTTCTGGCCGAGGCGAACCAGTGGCCCGAGGACGTGCTGCCGTACTTCGCCGAGGGAGACGAGTGTCACATGGCGTTCCACTTCCCGCTGATGCCAAGAATATATATGGCCGTGGCCCAAGAAGACCGGCACCCCATCGTGGAGATCATGCAGCAGACCCCGGAGATCCCGGACAACTGCCAGTGGGCCATCTTCCTCCGCAACCACGACGAGCTAACGCTCGAAATGGTCACAGACAAAGAACGCGACTACATGTATCAAACATATGCAACAGACCCGAGGATGCGGGTGAACATCGGGATAAGGCGGCGGCTCGCTCCCTTGATGGAGAACGACAAGCCCAGGACGGAGCTGTTGAACAGCCTGCTGATGAGCATGCCTGGAACCCCGATCATCTACTACGGGGATGAGATCGGGATGGGCGACAATATCTTTCTCGGCGACCGTGACGGCGTGCGCACCCCGATGCAGTGGACCGGCGACCGGAACGCCGGTTTCTCCCGCTCCGACCCGGCCCGGCTCTACCTGCCGCCGGTCATGGACCCGGTCTACGGCTACGAGTCGGTCAACGTCGAGGCCCAGAGCCGCAGCCCCGGCTCCCTTTTGAACTGGACAAAGCGGATCATCGCCGTTCGCCGGGCGCACAAGGCGTTCGGACGGGGGACCCTGGAGTTCCTCCACCCCGGCAACCGAAAGGTCCTCGCTTACCTGCGGGAGCACGAGGGCGAATCCATCCTCTGCGCCGCGAACCTCAGCCGCTCGGCCCAGCCGGTGGAGTTGGATCTCTCGCGCTTCGGGGGGCGGGTGCCGGTCGAGATGATCGGGGGGACGAGCTTCCCGCCGGTCGGCGAGCTGCCGTACTTCCTGACGCTGCCGGGGCACGCTTTCTATTGGTTCAGGCTCGCCACCGAGGCCGTCGCCCCGAGCTGGCACCAGGACTTCCCGTTCGTGCAGGAGCTGCCGGTGGTCGTGCTGCCGGCCGGTCGTGGGACCGTTCGGGAAGTCCGTAGGGCGCCTTTGCGGCTTCCGGTTCGCCAGGTGGCGCAACTGGAAAAAGATACGCTGCCGGGCTTCCTCCGGATGCGGCGTTGGTTCGCGGCAAAGGGCGAGAAGATCGAGAAGGTGGAGGTCGTCTCCCGGATAGAGATCGGCCCCGATTGGCTCCTTACCCTGCTCAAGGTCGGCCTCGCGGGAGGGAGTGATCCCCAACTTTACCTTCTGCCGCTCGCGGCGGCCTGGGAGGACAACGGCGACGACGTGCTCTCTCGCTTCGCACCAGGCGCGCTGGCGCGTCTGCGTAGGCGTTTTAGGACCGGCATCCTCTTCGACGCGATGGCCGACGACGGGTTCTGCCGCTTTCTGGTGGCGGCGATGGGAGAGGAACGCGAGATCGGGACGGAAGGAGCCAGGCTCAGGTTCTCGAAGACAGCCGCCTACGGAGAACTGGTCGGGGAAGATCCCCTCACGGTGCGCCGGAGTGGGGCGGAGCAGAGCAACACCTCCGTCATCCTGGGCGAGAGGCTCGTGCTCAAAGCGTTCCGACGGCTGGAGGAAGGCGTCAACCCGGAACTGGAGATCGGGCGTTTCCTGACCGAGGAGGCCGGTTTCTCGAACATCCCGCCGCTCGTCGGAGCCGCCGAGTACGAGGGCGAAGAAGGAGAGCCTTCGACGCTCGTCTTGTTGCAGGGCTTCGTCGAGAACCAGGGCGACGGCTGGTCATTTACCCTGGACTATCTGGAGCGCTATCTGGAGGATCGGTTCGTCACTTCGTCCTGGAGTCTCGAAGACTGGGAGGCGAGCGAGGTGGAGGAAGTTGGGGCGGAGGATGCCTTTTTCACAGGCCTCATAAAGACCCTCGGGTTGCGTACCGGCGAGTTGCACGCGGTTTTCGCCTCCCCGACCGACGATGCGGCCTTCGCCCCCGAGCCGGCTCCTCCGGAAGAGGTCGAAGGCTGGGTCGATAACGTGCTCGATGACTTGAGGCGCACTTTGAGCCTGCTGGACAAACGTCGGGACAGTCTGCCGGAGCAGGCGCGTCCGGAGGCCGGACGACTGCTGGAAGCCGAAGCGGAGGTCTTCGACCGGATAGAGGCCGTCTCCGGGGGCGGCTTCGGGACGGTCAAGACCCGCCATCACGGCGACTATCATCTGGGGCAGGTTCTCGTTGTAAACAACGATTTCCAGATCCTTGACTTCGAGGGGGAGCCGGCCCGGTCTCTGGCTGAACGGCGTGCCAAGAACTCTCCCTTGAGGGACGTTGCCGGGATGCTTCGCTCCTTCAACTACGCCGCCCGCTCGGCGCTCGCGAACGTCGCCGACGATCAGCCGGAGAGGCTCGCGACGGCGGAGCCCTGGGTCAGGCGCTGGGAGCATGAGGCGGGCAAGGCGTTCTTAGAAGGTTACGTCGAGGGCGTGGGTGACGCGGATTCTTATCCGGAAGACCCCGGCCAGGCGCGAGCCCTGATCGAGCTATTCGTAATCGAGAAAGCACTGTACGAGATCCGCTACGAGCTCGCCAATCGCCCGGACTGGGTCGGCATCCCGATCCGGGGTATCCTGGACCTGATGCAAGAGCCCGTTGAGACGGAGGGTAAATGAATTACGAAAAACAAGTCCTGGCCGTCACTACCGGCGACCACCCCGACCCTTTCTCCTTCCTGGGGATGCACGAGGATGCAGACGGATGGGTTATACGAGCCTTCCTGCCCGGCGCAGCGTCCGTAGAAGCCATCTCCCCGGACGGGAGCTTGCTGGGAGACCTGCGAAACGTCCACCCGCACGGACTGTTTGCCGGAAGTGTCGAGCCGAAAGAGGGCGCGCCGTACCGGCTGCGGATCCACTGGGAGAGCGGGCTCGAAGGTGAGGTCGAGGACCCGTACCGTTTCCCGTCGCTCCTTAGCGACTACGATCTCTACCTCTTCGGAGAAGGCAACAACCTTAGAGTCTATGAGAAGCTCGGGGCGCACGTGACCGAGGTAGACGGGGTTGCGGGTACCAGCTTCGCAGTCTGGGCGCCGGCTGCGCGCCGCGTTTCGGTGGTCGGTGACTTCAACAGCTGGGACGGTCGACGGTGCGTGATGCGCCGTCACCCTGAGGCCGGAGTATGGGATATCTTCATCCCCGGAGTCGGAGATGGAGACGCATACAAGTTCGAGATCAAAGGTCCAGGCGGCGAGCTCTTACCGCTCAAGGCAGACCCCTACGGGTTCCGGGCCGAGAAGCTACCCGGCACCTCCTCCGTCGTCCACGACCCCTCGCGCTACGAGTGGGACGACTCGGAGTGGATGGCGGGGCAGCGTGAGGAAAGGAACGCGCTCGACGCCCCGATGGCTACCTACGAGGTCCACCTCGGCTCCTGGCGTCGCAACGAGGACGGCTCCTACTACTCGTACCGGCAACTGGCCGAGGAACTCGTTCCCTACGTCGCGGAGATGGGCTACACCCACGTCGAGCTCTTGCCGCCGACCGAGTACCCTTTCGACGGCTCCTGGGGCTACCAGCCTTTGGGGATGTACGCGCCGACGAGCCGCTTCGGGAGCCCGGACGACTTCAGAAGCCTGGTCGATTCGTTCCATCAAGCCGGTATAGCGGTGGTAATTGACTGGGTGCCGGCCCACTTCCCGGAAGACGCCCATGGGCTCGGCCTTTTCGACGGGACCCACCTCTACGAGCACGCCGACCCGCGCCGCGGTCGCCACGCCGACTGGGGGACGCTCGTCTACAACCACGGCCGGAACGAGGTCCGCAACTTCCTGACCGCGAACGCCCTGTTCTGGCTCTCGGAGTATCACGTGGACGCGCTGCGGGTGGACGCGGTCGCCTCGATGCTCTACCTCGACTACTCGCGCGAGCCCGGAGAGTGGGTACCGAACGTCCACGGCGGCAACGAGGACTTGGAAGCAGTGGCGTTTATCAAGCGGACGAACGAGTTGGTCTATGCCGAGCACCCGGGCGCGACGACGCTCGCCGAGGAGTCGACGGCGTGGCCGATGGTCTCCCGGCCTACCTCGATGGGAGGGTTGGGTTTCGGATACAAGTGGAACATGGGTTGGATGCACGACACTTTAGAGTATATGCAGCAAGACCCGATCAACCGCCGCCACCATCACGACCGGATCACCTTCGGCCTCGTCTACGCTTTCAACGAGAATTTTGTCCTGCCCCTCTCCCACGACGAAGTCGTCCACGGCAAGGGCTCCCTCATAAACAAGATGCCCGGCGACGAATGGCAGAAGCTCGCCAACCTGCGCCTCTACTACGCCTTCATGTACGGTCATCCCGGCAAGCAACTCCTGTTCATGGGAGGAGAGTTGGCCCAGTATCGCGAGTGGAACCACGACACCGCCCTGGACTGGGACCTGCTGGGGAACCCCGCGCACCAGGGCGTGCAGACGCTCGTCAGGGACCTGAACGCGCTCTACAAAGAGACACCCGCCCTGTACGAGGTAGACTTCGAGCCCGCCGGCTTCGAGTGGATCGAGGGCGGGGATGCGGAGAACAGCGTGGTATCCTTCCTGCGCCGGGGCCGCAACCCGGAAGATTTCGTCCTGGTAGTCTGCAACTTCACCCCGATCGTCCGCCACGGCTACAGGGTCGGGGCGCCGGAGCCCGGTACCTACGTCGAAGTCTTGAACACCGACTCGGAGACCTACGGTGGGAGCGGTGTCGGAAACGGCGGTGAGTTGCGTGCGGAGAAAGTCCCCGCAAGCGGGCGGGACTATTCTCTGGAGTTAACTTTGCCGCCGCTCGCCGCCGTGGTAATAAAGCCAGCCGGTTAGACGGCTAACCAAAACCACACAAACTCTGCTAATAAGAAAGGAACTTTACCTTGCTCAAGCATCGTTTGCGGGACGAGTCGCGCGCCGTGTCGCCGGGAAGCCCGTACCCGCTAGGGGCGACCTGGGATGGGGCCGGGGTCAACTTCGCCCTGTTCTCGGAGAACGCGAGGGCGGTGGAGTTGTGCCTCTTCGAGCCCGGCAGGCGCCGGGAGGTTGAGCGGGTCGCGATGCCCGAGAGTACCGGCGGCGTCTGGCACTGTTACCTGCCGGACGCCCGGCCCGGACAACTCTACGGTTACCGGGTCCACGGACCCTACGAGCCGCAAGGCGGTCACCGATTCAATCCCGGCAAGCTCCTTCTGGACCCGTACGCGAGGGATACCGGGGGCGCGCTCGACTGGCGGGCGCCGCACTTCGGATACCGCATCGGGTCCGACGATTTGACCCTCGACCGGCGCGACAACGCCTCCGGCATGCTCCGCTCGAAGGTCGTGGACGGGGCCTTTACCTGGGGCGACGACCGTAAGCCTGGAACGCCGATGGACGAGAGCGTTATCTACGAGCTTCACGTCAAGGGCTTCACGAAGCTTCATCCCGGCGTGCCGGAGGACCTGCGCGGCACCTACGCGGGTCTCGCCTCCGACGTCGCCATAGAGCACCTCACCAGCCTCGGGATCACGGCGGTCGAGCTGCTGCCGGTCCATGCTTTCGTCCAGGACAAGCACCTAGTTGACCAGGGGCTCGTCAACTATTGGGGCTACAATACCCTTGGTTTCTTCGCCCCGGAGCGACGGTATGCGGCCACGCGAGACGCCGTGGGGGAGTTCAAGACGATGGTCAGGAAGCTGCACGCGGCCGGGCTGGAGGTGATCCTGGACGTAGTCTACAACCACACCGCCGAGGGGAACCGAATGGGTCCGACCCTCTCTTTCCGCGGCATAGACAACGTTGCCTACTACCGGCTCGTCCCCGACGACGCCCGCTACTACATGGACTACACTGGGACCGGTAACACCCTCGATACCAGTCACCCTCGTGTCCTGCAGCTAATCATGGACTCGCTGCGCTACTGGGTAGAGGAGATGCGCGTGGACGGGTTCCGCTTCGACCTCGCCACAACTTTAGGCCGCGAGAGCGACGATTTCGACCCGGCGGGCGGGTTCTTCGACATCATCCGCCAGGACCCGGTTCTTTCGCAGGTCAAGTTGATCGCCGAGCCGTGGGATATTGGAGATGGCGGCTACCAGGTTGGAGGCTTTCCGGCTCCTTTCTCCGAGTGGAACGGCAAGTATCGGGATGCGGTTCGGGCTTACTGGAAGGGAGAGGGGGGATTGGTTGGGGAGCTGGCTTCGCGGCTTACCGGATCCAGCGACATCTACCAGCACTCCGGCAGGAGGCCGCAGGCGAGCGTCAACTTTATCACCGCCCACGACGGCTTCACCCTAAACGACCTCGTCTCCTACAACGAGAAGCACAACGAGGCGAACGGCGAAGACAACAACGACGGCGAGAGCCACAACGAGAGTTGGAACTGCGGCGCCGAAGGCCCGACCGACGACGAGGAAGTGCTGGCGCTGCGAGGCCGGCAGAGGCGCAACCTGCTGGCGACGCTGCTGTTGTCGCAGGGGGTGCCGATGATCCTGGGCGGAGACGAAATGGGCCGGACCCAGGGCGGCAACAACAACGCCTACTGCCAGGATAATGAGATCTCCTGGTTCGACTGGAATCTCTCGGAGGAGGATGAGGAGCTACTCCAATTCACGAAGCGTCTCATACGTCTCCGGCAGCGCCACCCGGACTTCAGGAGGCGTCACTTCTTCCAGGGGCGCGGCTCCGGCGGCGCCATAGACGTAGCCTGGCTCGCTCCAGGAGGCCGCGAGATGACCGACGAGGAGTGGAATACTTCCTCTGCCCGCTCGTTGGGGCTCCAGCTCTTCGGTTCCTCAAGACTCGACTACCCAAAGGAGAGCCGCCCCGAAGGCGACGACTACTTCATCCTCCTATTCAACGCTCACTACGAGGAGGTCCCATTCCGAATACCCGAAGATCCGCCGGAAGCCCGTTGGCAGTCCCTCTTGGACACTAGATTTCCGGAAGGTCTCGGAGAGCGAGGCGTCTACAAGCCCGGCGACGAGTATCCCCTCGAAGCCCGCTCGGTGGCCGTCCTGATCCACACCCGCGACACGGAAGACCGTAGTTGAAACGCCGCCACGACATACCTTTCGGCGCCGAGTTTCTAGGGGAAGGAGAGACACGATTCTCCCTCTGGGCGTCAGCCGCCGAGACCGTGGACCTGTTGCTTGACGGCGAAGCCCTGTCGATGCAACGCGACGAAGACGGAGTTTTCGTCCTCACGACAGAGGCGGCCCCCGGAGCCCGCTACCGCTACCGGATAGACGGCGAGATGGAGGTCCCCGACCCCGCTTCCTGCCACCAGCCGGAGGACGTCCACGGCCCGAGCGTCGTCGTGGACCCGGCCTCATTCGATTGGAAAGACGAAGGCTGGCGCGGCCGGCCGTGGGAGGAGAACGTCCTCTACGAATTGCACGTCGGCGCCTTCAGCCCGGAGGGGACCTTCGCCGGGGTTACGGAGAGGCTCGGCTACCTGGCGGACCTCGGTGTGACGGCGATAGAGTTGATGCCGCTCTCGGACTTTCCGGGAGAGCGTAACTGGGGCTACGATGGCGTGCTCCCCTTCGCGCCGGACTCTTCCTACGGGACGCCGGAGGACTTGAAGGAGTTGGTGCAGGCTGCCCATGAAGGCGGTATCTCGGTCTTTCTGGATGTCGTCTACAACCACTTCGGGCCGGAAGGAAACTACCTTCCCGTGTATGCCCCATCTTTCTTTACCGATCGGCACCAGACACCGTGGGGCGCGGGGATCAACTTCGACGGCGAAGGGAGCAGGCACGTCCGGGAGTTCTTCGTCCACAACGCACTGTACTGGCTGGAGGAGTTTCACATAGATGGTCTGCGTCTGGACGCGGTACACGCGATCCCGGACGACTCGGAGGAGCACTTCCTGGCCGAGCTCGCGAGGAGGATCAAAGACGGCCCCGGACGCGACCGCCACATCCATCTGGTACTCGAGAACGAGGAGAATCAGGCGTCTCTACTGCGCGGCCCGGAGGGCTACACGGCGCAGTGGAACGACGACATCCACCACGCGCTACACGTCGCGCTCACGGGAGAGGATTCTTCGTACTACGGGGACTTCGCGGACGCCCCGGTGAGTCGCCTCGGCCGGTGTCTGGCCGAAGGTTTCGCCTATCAGGGAGAGCCGTCGCGTCACCGGGGCAACCGGCGCGGCGAGCCGAGCGGAGACCTTTCGCCGGGCTCGTTCGTGGCGTTCTTGCAGAACCACGACCAGGTCGGAAACAGGGCGTTCGGCGAGCGTATAACGAACCTCGCTTCCCCGGAAGCGGTCCGGGCGGCAGTGGAGATATACCTGCTCTCTCCGCAGGTCCCGATGCTGTTCATGGGCGAGGAGTGGGCCGCATCCTCACCGTTCCTATTCTTTTGCGACTTCGAGCCGGACCTGGCGCCGCTCGTGACCCAGGGCAGGCGCGAAGAGTTCGCCAAGTTCCCAGAGTTCTCCGACCCGGAGGTCCGTGGACGTATCCCAGATCCCGGCGACGAGGAGACCTTCAGCGCCTCGAAGCTCGACTGGGAGAGTCGCGAAGAGCCGGAGCACCGGCGATGGCTCGACCTTTACGAGTCCCTACTGGAGTTGCGGCGTGCGGAGATTGTGCCGCGTCTGCCCGATACTAGCGGCGGCGAGTCACTCTGCCGTCCCGTCGGAGAACGTGGCCTGAGGGTGCAGTGGCCTTTGGGCGACGGCTCTCTACTCACGCTCCTCGCTAACCTGGGAGCGGAGCCGATGGGAGGTTTCGAGGAGCCTCCCGGCGATTTGCTGTACGCCACAGAAGGCGCGGCCAAGACGGAACGGGAGATGCCCGCCTGGTCGGTTGCGTGGTACTTGAGGAGGGCCGGTTGAGAGTCCCGCGCGCGACGTACCGGGTTCAGTTCAACGAGGACTTCACGTTTGCGGATGCGACGGGGATCGTACCCTACCTCGACGAGCTCGGCGTCAGTCACCTGTACGCCTCGCCGTATACGAAGGCCCGGCCCGGCAGCACCCACGGCTACGACGTGGTCGACCACAATTCCCTCAACCCCGAGGTCGGTAGCGTGGAGGAGTACGACCGGATGGTGGAGGCGCTCCACGAGCGCGGGATGGGCCAGATCCTCGACATAGTCCCTAACCACCGCGGAATAGGCAGCGACAACGAACGCTGGCTCGACGTGCTCGAGAACGGCCCCGCCTCGCCAAACGCTTACTTCTTCGACATAGACTGGTACCCGACCAACCGAGCCGAACTGTACGGTAAAGTGCTGCTGCCGGTCCTGGGCGACCATTACCGCGCGACCCTCGAAAACGGCGAGCTGAAACTTTCCTTCGACCCAGAAGAAGGCTCTTTCGTCGTCCGCTACTACGAGCATCTGTTCCCGCTCGACCCGAAGACCTATCCAATGGTGTTGCAAGATCCGCCGGAGCTTTCAGAGAACGAGCAAACGCTGGAATTCGAGAGCTTGCTTACCGCTTTCGGAAACCTGCCGGGCCGGGACGAAACGGACGATGAAAAATTGGCCGAACGGGCGCGTGACGCCGCCGTGAATAAAGGACGCTTCGCGCGGCTGTGCGCGGAGTCGGCGGAGGTCTCTGAGGCCGTGGAGCAGTGTGTCCGGCGGGCGAACGGGAGGGCGGGAGACCCGGAGAGCTTCGGACTTTTGCACCGGGTTTTGGAGGAGCAGGCGTATCGGCCCGTGTACTGGCGGGTGGCTAGCGATGAGATCAACTACCGCAGGTTTTTCTCCATCAACGACCTCGCGGGCATCCGGGTCGAGGACGAGCGCGTCTTCGAGGAGACACACCGGCTGGTCCTGGGCCTCGTCCGCGAGGGCAAGGTGGACGGCCTGCGCATAGACCACCCGGACGGCCTCTACGATCCGGCGGGCTACCTCCGCCGTCTCCAACGAGAAACCGCCCGCGCGCTGAACGAGACAGAGACTACGGAGCAGGCGATCTACCTGGTGGTGGAGAAGATACTCGCCCACCACGAGCGTCTGCCGGAGGATTGGCCGGTCGCCGGGACTACGGGCTACGACTTCACGAACCCGATCAACGGCCTGTTCGTGGACCAGGCGGGGGAGGGAAGGCTGGATCTCGCCTACCGCCGTTTCCTGGGCCGCCGCCTCGATTTCGAAGAGCTTCTATATGGTTGCAAGCGCCTCATCATGCGTGACTCGTTGGCGAGCGAGTTGAACGTCCTCTCTCGAAGACTCCTGCATATTTCCGAAGGCCCTGACGGGCGCCGCTCTTTTGATTTCACGATCAACGTCCTGCGGGACGCCCTCTCCGAAGTGGTCTCTGCCTTCCCCGTCTACCGAACGTACGCAACCCTAAGCTCCGTCTCCGAGTCGGATCGCCGCTACGTGGAGTGGGCCGTCGCCCGCGCCAAAAAGCGGAGCACCGCCGCTGACACCTCCGTCTTCGACTTCATCCGCGAGGTACTGTTGCTGGAGGTGGACGGTCCGGAGGATTATCGGGCCTCGGTTGCCGCGTTCGTGATGAAATTCCAGCAGTACACGGGGCCGGTAATGGCGAAGGGGATGGAGGACACCGCCCTCTACATCTACAATCGCCTCACCTCGCTAAACGAGGTCGGTGGCGAGCCGGATCGCTTCGGCGTCTCGGTATCCGCTTTTCACCACCTGACCGTCGGGCGTCACGAGGACTGGCCGCACGCGATGCTCGCGACCTCGACGCACGATACAAAAAGGGGCGAGGACGTGCGGGCCAGGATCAACGTCCTCTCGGAAATCCCGAACGAGTGGCGCGAGAGGATCGTCCGCTGGGCCAGAATGAACCGCTCCCGTCGCCGCGAAATAGACGGGGAACCCGCCCCGAGCCGTAACGACGAGTACCTCCTCTACCAGACCCTGCTGGGCGCGTGGCCGTTCGGAGAGATGGACGAGAAAAAGCTGGAAGAATTCCGGGGACGCATAAAAGCGTACATGGAGAAGGCGATGCGAGAAGCACAGGTCCGCACGGCTTGGATCCAGGTGAACGAAGAGTACGAGGAGGCGGTCGCCGCCTTTGTGGACGCCCTCCTCTCCCTGGAGAACAACATCTTCCTGGACGACTTCGTCCCTTTCTCCCGGCGCATCGCCCGCCTCGGGGCTCTGAACAGCCTCTCCCAGACTCTCATAAAGCTAACCTCTCCCGGCGTCCCGGACATCTATCAGGGGAACGACCTCTGGGACCTGAGCCTCGTCGACCCGGACAATCGCCGCCCGGTAGACTACGCGCTGCGCCGCGAGCTGCTCGCCGGACTGAAAGAAACGAAACCAGGGCCCGACACGCTCCATCCACTATTAGAGAGTGGCCGCTGGGAAAACGGAAGCCCCAAACTCTACCTCAACTGGAAAGTCCTGGAACTGCGCCGAGAGCGCCCCACGCTCTTCGAGCATGGAGACTACGTGCCGCTCGAAGTCGTCGGAGAAAGAGCCGAACATCTGATCTCCTTCGCCCGACGTTACGAAGGAGAAGTTTCCATAACCGTCGCGACACGTTTCCATACCAAACTCGCCGAAGCCTCGGACCTTCTGCTACCGGACCCGGAGGAGTGGTCCGGGACTTACGTGGAGCTTCCGGAAAGTCTCGTCTGCCCGAGATTCCGGAGCGTGCTCACCGGCGAGCTTTTAGAGGTCGAGGAACGCGACGGCAAATCGTCGTTGCCGGCAGAAGACCTCCTGCGGAGTTTCCCGGTCGCGCTGCTCGTTTCGCGGTAGAGAGTGAATTGATGCAGGGTTTCGTACCTGAGAGAAGTCTGACTCGAGCCTCATTCATCGTGTCGCGGTTACCTGGGGGCCATGCGGATCGCACCGTCCAGCCGTATGGTCTCGCCGTTTATCATCCGGTTCTCGACTATGTGGGCGACGAGCGCCGCGTATTCCTCCGGCTTGCCGAGCCGCGACGGGAACGGGACCTGGTTACCGAGTGACTCGCGGGCTTCCTCCGGTAATGCCGCGAGCATCGGGGTGTCGAAGATGCCTGGTGCAACAGTCACCACCCGGATGCCGTGTTCGGCGAGCTCCCGCGCCATCGGGAGCGTCATCGAGACCACGCCGCCCTTCGAGGCGGAGTAGGCAGCCTGCCCGATCTGACCGTCGAAAGCGGCCACCGAAGCGGTGTTGACGATCACACCGCGCTCTCCTCCCTCATCCGACTCGTTCCTCACCATCGCCGCCGCCGCCAGACGCGCCACGTTGAAGGTCCCGACCAGGTTGACTCGTACCGTCAACTCGAAACTCCCCAACGGATGCGGCCCCCTCTTGCCGACTACCTTCGCGGCGGGGCCAACCCCGGCGCAACCCACGACGCCCCGCAGCCCGCCGAAAGAATCCACGGCGACACCGATGGCAGCCTTCACACTCTCCTCGTCGGTCACATCGGTCTTCACGAAGCGTGCCCGCTCCCCGATGTCTTCCGCGACCTGTCTGCCTGCCTCTTCATTCACGTCGGCGACGAGCACCCTGGCGCCGGAGTCCACGAGCTTGCGGGCCGTGGCTGCGCCCAGGCCCGAGCCGCCGCCGGTGACCAGGAACGCGCTATCTTTTATCTCCATCTTCTAACCGATGTCTATGACGGCCAGGGTGCAGCGCGAGACGCAGACCGGTTTGTCTTCTTCGTCGGTTATCTTTATCTCCCACACCTGGCTCCTGCGACCCCGGTGCAGCGGGACCCCGACGGCCGTGAGGGTAGCGCCTGCCTGCTTGGCCCGCAGATGGCTCGCCCCGATCTCAGACCCAACCGTCCCCTTTCCCGGCGGACAGTTGAGCCATCCTCCAATAGTCGCCACCGACTCGGCCAGCACTACGCTCACCCCGCCGTGCAGATACCCGAACGGCTGTAAATGCCTCGCGTCAACCGGCATCGTCGCCACCACCCGCTCCGGTGTAAGCTCCGTGAACTCCACACCGAGGTCCCTCGGCATACCTACCTTCTGTATTACCTTTTCCATGTCCGCCTGCTCCACCGCTCCACCTCCTTCGTATTGTGTATCCACTATAGTCGTTCTACACGCTATTCGATGCGCGTTGCAAACGATACTGTAGTAGAGGCGGGTCGGACCTCCGCCGGAGTTGGCTGATTTCGCCTGCGGAGGGGCGGTAGGTGGAATTCGCCGGGAGTTCGTTACCCCTTCACTAGGACGCCGAACGAGTAGCTGGCGTCGCCCTGCGGGACCTGTACGAAGACGTCCAGAAAATACTCGCCTGGAGGAAGATCCACGGGGACCTCGACTTTGCTCTTGCCTTTAACTTCTAACAACCGTCGTTTCCCATTGGGGTATTCTATCTGCCCGTTTCGCACCGGATAAGTCGTGAATATGATCCTGTCTACGTGCTTTCCGCCATACTCGAAGACCATCTTCGCGCCCGCCGGCACCTCCAACGTATCCAAGTTCATCGTGAGCGAAAGCGCGGTGTCTGCGCACCCTCCGGCCCCACAGTAAGAGCCCAGCTTGCCCTTCATGGTGTAGTTTTTATATGTAAGGGTGCTATCCGGGGGACGATCTAGGGCGACAGTGCCTTCCTGGGAGGCGGATGTACTCTTTGAAGGCTCGGTTCGGGTGTTGCTACTCTCTTTGAAAGCGGCCTTGTCTCCGGGGGAGCTCGGATTGGCTGCGCCGGCGCCGCATCCGGAGAGGACGATGGCTATACCGGAGATCAGCAGACAGCTAAAGAACCGTATCTTCGACACCTGGATCCACCCTTCAGGCCACCACAAACGTCCACTGTCGGACGAGAATTAGTTTGACTCTTGGCAAACCTTAACGAAAATGAGTTCACAAGTCAAACATGTTACTTTGTCGAATGCCTCTAAGATCGGGTTCGGTCGGCGCCGATCCAGGCTTCTGTTGTCGCCTCTCCGGCAGTCCTTACGGACCTTTTTCCGAACTGCGTCGTCTTGCCTGAAGAGTATCGATATCGGGATGGTCGTTAGGTTACGCTTACGAGTTCGCCTTGCACGATGAGGCGGTGGGTGTAGGTGGGTAGTGTGCAGGTTTGGAGGCTTATTATGCTCTTGCCGGGTACCGGCTGGGTGACCGAATCGTCGTTCGGGGTAACTTCGAAGATCCTGAAGACCTTATAAGTGTAGCGCGTGCCGTTCGCGTCGGTCAGGTAGAGTTCGTCGCCGTTTTTGAGTTTGTTCAGGTCGAAGAAGAGCAGGTAGCTCCCAGTCCCGGCGTAGCCTAGACGGTGACCCGCTATGTAGACGTTCGCCCCGGATTGCCAGGGATATCCTGTTCCCTGGACGTGGAGAGCCCCCTGGTTCAGGGATGCCTCATCGTTAGACGGACCCGTATAGACCGGCGCGTCTTTGACCCGCGACATCTCCGGGATGGTCAGCTTCATCTCGGCGTTCTTTGGGACGCTCGCGGCGGCCGGCTGACCGCCGAACAGCGCGTACCATATAAGGCCGGCGCCGGCGATCAGCAGCACCAGAGACAGCACCGCCCCGGTGACGCCTCTTCTTCTACGAGTCTTTATCCTCTTCAACGCTTCGTCCCCTCTCGACGTAACATCCGTACAAGTGCGTATGTAAAAGATATCCTCCTAAGGTGACAGGACGATTACAAAACGGGCAAAGGTTCGTTACGGATTCCGGGCTGATCGCGGCCCTCCGGTCCCTCCAGGTGTGGTAGCTTAACCGGACAGGGAAAGGCTTTTGGGCCGCCGGAAGCCTCGTAGAGAAGGGTATGTTATGCAGCTTTTCGAGAAGCTTATAGACCATTACGACGCCTTGAGGCTGGTGCTGGAGAGTACGCCGCGCGCTGATGTCGTGCGACTGCCGCTCGGGGAGACCCAGGGGCTCGCGCTCTCCGAAGACATAGAGGCCAGGTTCGACTCTCCGCCTTTCGACAACTCCGCGATGGATGGGTACGCCCTGAGAAGCGCGGATGCCGAGGTCGGTCGCATCTTCGAGGTCGTGGATGAGGCTCCTGCGGGACGACCTGCAAAAAGAAGTGTGGGTGAAGGAGAGGCTATCAAGATCTTCACCGGCGGTGTCATTCCCGAAGGAGCCGACGCGGTCGTGCCGGTCGAGAATACCTCCGGGTGGGGCGAGGAGTTCGAGCTGAAGAAAGCCGTCCGGGCGGGAGCTAGTCTCCGGCGGAGCGGTGAGGATACTCGGGTGGGAGAGATTATCTTGCGGGCTGGTACGGAGATCGGGGCGCCGGAGATAGCCCTGGCCGCGACCCAGGGCTACGGGGAGCTTCCCGTATATCGTCGTCCGCGAGTGGTTGTTCTCTCTACGGGGACCGAGTTGGTCGAGCCGGGGGAGCGGGATCTCGCGCCGGGTGAGATCTTCGACTCGAACTCTTTTGCCTTGCTCGCCCAGGCCCGCGAGGCTGGGGCCGACGCCCGTCGGGTTGCCGCCGCCTCCGATGACGCCGACGTGCTCCGCGCCGCTGTGAAAGAGGCGCTCGAAAGCGCCGATGTGGTTGTTACGAGCGGCGGGGTCTCGGTGGGGGAGAAGGACCTGGTAAAGGGTACGATGCAGGATCTCGGGGTGGAGCAAGTCTTCTGGGGCATAAAGCTAAAGCCCGGAAAGCCCGTCTTTTACGGAGTTCGGGACGACGTTCGTTGCTTCGGTTTGCCCGGAAACCCGGTCTCGGCGATGGTCTGTTTCGAGCTCTTCGTCCGGCCTTCTATCGTCGAGATGATGGGACGCGAGGACAGGAGGAGGCCGCACCTCCAGGTCTACTTTGCGGAAGACCTCGAGAACCGCCTCGGCAGGCTACACGCCATGCGGGTGACGCTTGAGAAGACGGAGAAAGGATGGCTGGCCGAGTCGGTCGGGGCGCAAGGTTCCGGGCTGGTCAGCTCGCTCACGAACGCCGACGCCCTGGCGCTCATCGGTCCCGAGTCGGAGTTGCGGGCCGGGGAGCCGGTCGAGGCCGTCGTGCTGCGCGAAGAGGTGCTTCTGTAGTTTTTGTGGGGTGGAGGATGACTACCGGGTGGTAGAATAAGATACTAATGTTCGAGCCTGACTTTGAGGAAAATATCTTTCGCAGGCGCCTCTTGAAAGAGGTTGCGCCGGGCGTTCCGGTTCATTTCTCGTTCTACTCGCCGTCTGTGAAGGTTCAGATCATGGCTCCCGCTGAGAACTTGCCGGGGGCCAACGGACGTTATATCGGCAACGCCGTGACCATCGAGTTCGTTCCGGAGGACGGGGCGGCGGTCGAGCGGGTGCGCGAGTACGTTTGGCACTGGGAAGAGCACAACGAGTTCACGGCGGTAAGGAAGATCAATCATCTCCGGCGCGGCGTGGACCCGCACGGCGTTCAGGGCATGCTGGAGCTCGTGCGCGGCGTAGACAAGCGGGCCGCTGCCAAAGCAGCCGAAGCCATAGACCCTGAGGAACTACGGGCAATGATCGAGGAAGAGGACACCAAGTCGCTCGCCCGGTTTCCCGGCCTCGGGGAGAAACGAGCCCGCGCCGTCGTGGAGTTCTACGCGAACGAGCGGGGCGGGAGGCGTTTTCTATACGCCGCCAACCGCAACGACCGCTTCCGGGGTCGTCCCGTGGTGACGGAGCTCGACCTCGATAAGGACCTCGAAAAGCAGGTCCGGGACCACGCGCGACGCGCCAGGAAGCTCGGCGACCCGGACCCACTCTCACCGGAAGAGCCGCCGGGCCACACCACGGTCCGAAACCCGAACCTGCTCCATCCCCTGCCGATGACCCCTTCTCTAATGAGCCGCGGCGTCTACTATCCGGAGCAGGTAGAGAGCTTCGCCGATGTCCTAAAGCGAGTGCTGGTGGATGAAGAGCGTATCGCCGGGGTCGGGGAGCTTCGTATTCAGCGCGGCAAGATCTTCCACACCACGAAGATGCCCGGCGTAGGCATGAAGACCCGCGCCAGAGTTCTCGCGAGCGGCTTCCTGGACGACGAATACACCTACGAAAACCTCGCCGGAATCCCAGGCGTCACCGATACCCAGGCGCGCACCATCGCCGAGACCGCGAGGGCGCAAGCTGCGAAAACCGGGGCTGCGAAAGCCGAGGTACGTGTCCGCTAGCCTCTACGGCTTCGTGAAGAGCCGCGAGCCGGTAAGCGCCGAAGTGGTTGCCTCGGAGATGCTCGCCCTACCGAACCTCAACGGAGACGCCCGACCTCACGTAGAGAAGCTGGTTGGAAAAGACCCTCGCTTCGCTTGGGACGAGGCTGGTCTGCTGAGGACGATGGACTTGGGTTCTCTGGCGTTGGACGATGCTCCTTACGTGGTCTTCGACGTCGAGACGACCGGCGGCTCTCCGGGGACGGGTGGTATTACGGAGATTGGGGCCGTCAAACTGACCGGCGGCGAGATAGTCGAGCAGTTCTCGACGCTCGTCAACCCCGGCAGGCTGATAGAGCCGTTCGTGATCCGTCTGACCGGAATCACCAACAGCATGGTCGCGGACGCGCCGGACATGGACCTCGTCATGCCCCGCTTCGAGAAGTTCGTGGAGGGAACGGTTCTGGTCGGGCATAACATCGGGTTCGATTGCTCTTTCGTGACTGCGGCCCGTAATGATACGCCGCTCCCGAACCCGGTACTCGATACTTTGAAGCTGGCCCGTACCCTGGTGCCGGGTCTCAAGCGCTACCGGCTCTCTTCCGTGGTCGCCCACTTCGGCGTTCGGCAGATGCCTAATCACCGCGCTCTGTCCGACGCGGCGGCTACGGCAGGGGTTTTTATCAAGTTGACGAAGCTGCTCCATTCCGCAGGGGTCGAGAGCGTCGGGGAGGCGGCGACGTTGCGGGGCGGGCGCGGGAAGATCAAACCGCAAAAGCAACACCTCGCAGCCGACGTCCCGAATACGCCCGGCGTCTACTACTTCCTGGATAAGGACGGCACTACCCTCTACGTCGGCAAGGCGAAGGATCTGAAGGCGCGGGTGCGGACTTACTTCAACGGCGGGGACGGACGGCGCAAGATCGGGCGTCTCGTCGAAGAGGTCGCGGAGGTCCGTGTCCGGGAGACGCAGAGCGAACTTCACGCCTTGATCCTCGAAGCCCGCGAGATAAGGCGGCTCCTTCCCCGCTACAACTCGGCCGGACGCGGGGACCGGCCAAGCTGGTACATGAAACTCGACTCGAACCAACCCTACCCCGTTCCGGAGCGCGTCTCGACCGCCGATCCGGAAGAAGGCGTAACCTATCTCGGGCCTTACCGCAGCGCCCATTCCCTCGATACCTGCGTAGAGGCGCTCGGCAGGATATTCCCGATCCGGCGCTGCTCCGTGGAAGACTACGGAGAGGGAGTGTGTTTCTACGGCCAGATGGGCCGCTGTGGTCCCTGCCTCGGGATGGGCGTGGAGGAGTACGGAAGGACCGTCGTGGGTGGCATCGTCACCCTCTTGCGCGGCGAAGGCGGCGAGGAGCACTTATCGGCGCTGGTTGGGGAGCGCGAGCGGCTCGCCGGGGTTATGGAGTTCGAGGCGGCGGCTAGACTGCGGGATCTGATCTCTTCGATAGAAAGGATTCGCCTTACCCGGACCTTGATGAGCGCGGAGGGCTTGCAAGCAGTCGCCGCCCCATCCACGGAACCCGGCATGATCGAGGTCTTCGCCCTGGCCGGAGGAAAGCTCGTGGCCCACCGGAGCTTCGGAACCGACGACGGCACGGGACTCACGCGCTTCGCCTCCGAAACCATCTCTGGGTTCGATGAGCGAAATGCGGTCTCGGACAAAGAAGGGGCGGACGAAGCAAGGGTGGTCACGGCCTACCTGAGACGCCGTTCTCCGAACGTGGAGGCGGTCCGTTTAGAGGAGCCGGGAGACCTTCTGGCCGTCGTCGAGCGGGTGCTGGAAGCCGGGCGTGAGACTAATGAACCCACGTTAGCATGATAGAATTATCCTCTAGAAGTTAGCTGCTTCCAGGCGGGAAGCAAGAGGCGGTTAGAAGGATGGTTCAGGGCTTACAGGGCGCTACTAGAAGAATACTTGTGGTCGACGACGAGCCGTCGCTCCAGAAGATGCTGACCCACGCCCTGGAGCGCGAGGGGTTTCAGGTCTACGCTGTGGGGGATGGGGAGGCGGCGCTGGAAGCGTTTGGCTCTTACGAGCCGCATTTGATCGTCCTGGACATCATGCTCCCTAAGCTGGACGGTACGGAGGTCTGCCGGCGCATAAGAGCCTACAGCGACGTGCCGATCATCATGCTCACGGCTAAAGACGACGAGATAGACCGGGTAGTCGGGCTGGAGCTCGGGGCCGATGACTACGTGACCAAGCCGTTTGCCGTGAGGGAACTCGTGGCGAGAGTTCGGGCCATCATGCGCCGGGTCGCGGTGCCGGCGGGCCAGAAACAGGACGAACTCAACTACGATAGCCTCCGCATCCATCTCCCGAGCCGGCGGGTCACCGTCGAAGGACGGGAGATAGACCTGACCTACACCGAGTTCGAACTCCTCGTTACGCTCGCCTCGAACCCCGGCAGGGTGTTCTCGCGCAGCGCCCTCCTTACCCGCGTCTGGGGCGACGAGTTCCGGGACGAGCGGACGGTAGACGTACACATCCGCCACCTCCGCGAGAAGATCGAACGCGACCCCCGCAACCCCGAGTTTATACACACCGCGCGGGGTGTCGGGTATGTTTTCCGGTAAAAAGCGCCCTCCGGGGAAGCCTCGCGGCAGGAGGCGTATCCTGCCGCGCTTCAAGAGAGGTTACCGCCCCCGCATCGGCATCCGCGTGTGGCTCACTGCGCTCTTCATGCTGGTCACCGCTTTCGCCGGCATAGCCGCCTACGTGATCGTCCAACCCATCCTGTACCAGACCATAAACCGGGCCAGCGCCGTCGGTTTCCAACAAGTAGGGCAGCAGTTCGAGACCCTGCTCCAAAGGAACGGCGGAAACATTCCCAATGCGGATCAAATAAGAAACTTCGCTTTGAACACGGACGTGCAGTGGGGGATAGTTCGGGCCAAAGACGGTTCGAAGCTTCAGGGCAATCTGGACTATTGGAGTCCTCCGACTGTCCAGAAGGCCGTAGAGAATAAGATGCCGCAGCAGAGTCGTAAAATTCTCCCGAACGGTCCACGCGAAGGTCAGCAGATGTCCACCTACGCCGTCCCGGTGAAGGTCAAAAACAAGGTGGATCGGGCGATAGTCTTCACCAGGTACTATCTCCCGAATGACGTCCAGAACGTCAAGGCCGCCTACAAAAACATCCAGAATATAGCTTTGCTCGCGGGGGCTCTGGCGCTTTTGATCTCCGGTTTCTCCGGCTACTTCGCGGCGGATGCGATCTCCCGGCGGGTGAGCCGTCTCGGGGTCGCCGCCGAGCACCTGGCCGCCGGCAACTTTGACGAGCGCATAGAGACCCACATAGAAGACGAGGTGGGCGCCCTCGGCTCGACTTTCAACTCGATGGCCGCCTCGCTCAAGGACGCGTTCCGCCAGGTGGAACAAGAGAAGGAACGTGGGCGGGCGATCCTCGACGGCATGACCGACGCCGTCGTCGGCGTGGACAGGGAACTAAACCCGATCTTCGTGAACCCTCGCGCCCGCGAGCTTCTCGAAGCCTCGGACGTCTCTTTCCACAACCACCTCCAGGAGGTTCTAGCCAAGACCCTCTACAACGGTCCCATAGCCGAACCAGAGGTGAACGCCGGGGAGCGTCTCATAGAGGTTCGGGCCGCGCCCCTCGAAGACGGGGCGCTCGCCATCCTGCGGGACGTGACCGAGGAGCGGAACATAGAGCGGGCGAAGGCCGAGTTCATCGCCAACGCCTCCCACGAACTAAAGACCCCGCTCACCGCCCTCTCCGGCTACCTGGAGATGATGGAAGACGAAGACGACGAATCTGTAAGGACGGCCTTCCTCGAAGACATGAGACTACAGACCGAGCGTCTGCAGAGCCTGGCACGCACGCTCCTGGACCTCTCGCGCCTCGACTCGGGCGCCGTGGTCTTCAAGAAAGAAGAGGTAGACCTCGAAGACCTGCTGCACGAGCTTCGCAGAGACTTCGGCTACACCGGGCGCCCGCTTGAAATACAGGCCGAAAAAGAAGTGCCGCCGGTCGAGACGGACCCGACCCAGATCCACAGGATGCTCGCGATACTCCTGGATAACGCCCTCAAATACTCCGAGAAAGACGCACCCGTTTCACTCGACCTCCACCGCGAAAACGGCCACGCCGTCGTTAGCGTCGCCGACAGCGGCTGCGGCATCCCGGAGACCGAGATACCCCACATCTTCGACC
Organism: Rubrobacteraceae bacterium; assembly: GCA_965219175.1. GTDB lineage: Bacteria > Actinomycetota > Rubrobacteria > Rubrobacterales > Rubrobacteraceae > JBBPZK01. The sequence goes on along the minus strand of CBDCNI010000001.1, from coordinate 2,977,461 downwards.
GCTTCTATCGCGCCCAGGGCTCCTCTCGCGCCGACGGCACCGGCCTCGGCCTCGCCCTCGCCCGTGAGATCACCGACCACCTCGGCGGCGAGATAAAAGTGGAGAGCGAGCAGGGAACCGGCAGCGTCTTCTCCGTCTCCCTACCTCTCTCCTCGCGTCCTCCCGCTCAGGGAGACGAGTAACGCTTCTCCGCCGCCCTGGCGCAACTCGCCTCGAACTTTATTTTCCTCTCCGAGAGTTTTTCACGGTTTTCCAGGGGGGCTGGACGCGAAAGTAGCTGTAGAATACTTGTGGCCCCGGCTCGCAGATTCTTCCCCTCCCTGTGAACCGGGGTACCTTATAGCTCTACTTCAGGTTTAGAATACTGCAGGGAGTCCGAAGAACTGCAGCAACGGCCTCACCAACGAGATTATGAAGCCGAACGGTGAGAAGCTCGGGATCACATAGCTCAAAAGGAAGACGCCGAAGAGTATATACATCCCGTACTCGTTCATGAAGTCTACGAAGCCGTCCAGGGCGCGTGGGAGAAACGGAAAGATGAGCTTCGAGCCGTCGAGCGGCGGGATGGGGAGCAAGTTGAAGACAAAGAGCAGCGCGTTGACGAACGCGATCCCAACCACCAGCAACTGGAGATACCCGCTGTGGAAAGAGGGGAGCAGATACAAGCCGGCGCAGACAACGAGGATGAGCAGGTTGGAGACTGGCCCCGCCGCCGCGACGAGCACCGGCCCGAAGACGCCGTAACGGAGCTTGGAAGGTGAGTAAGGGGTCGATTTTCCCCAGCCGAAACCGGCGACCAGGAGAAAAAAGCTGCCGTACAAGTCGAGGTGCGAGGCCGGGTTGAGCGTTACGCGGCCCATCCGGTAGGCGGTGTCGTCGCCCAGCAGGTACGCGGAAGTGGCGTGGGCCGCCTCGTGCAGCGTGATCCCCACGACGAAGCCGATCACTATGGCGACCGCGAAAGCGGGCGAGCTTTGGAAAAGACTCAGGAACATATACGCATGATAATACACGCTGACGTCCCCGGACGAGAGGCCGTGCCTTTGAAGCTAGTTCGTCCCCAGTGCGGAAACGGTAACGTGATTGCCCGGATTTCCCGTGTAGGAAGAGAGTTGCGGATGGAGGACTCTAGCGGAGTCACTCACCAAGCCGAGGGTGGTCTTGCCGGCGGTGACGGAACTGTACACGCCGACGCCGGAGTCTATTTTCTTTACTAGAGAGACGTAGACCCGGAGGTTTGGGTCGGAGTCGGATTTTATCTCGATCACGTTCGCGTCCGGGAGCATGGGGTCTGGGCGGATCGCCGTGATAACGCCGGTTACGGGCGCGTAGACGACGGTACCCGCCTTCGCCTCGACGTCCAGGGCTCCGGTCGAGGGGCCGGATCTTCCGGCCGGGTCCATCGCGTAGTATCGGAGGTCCGCCGGGTTCGGGCCTACCGTGAACAACCGGGAGATCGGGCTAGAAGAGAGGTTCCGGCCGCGAGGCTCCAGCCCGATTATGCTGTCGCCGTCAGGGTGGTAGCCGAGCCCGGTGACGCCGGCCGGGTGGATGGGGGAAGAGATCCTCACCCCGTTCGCCATCGCGAGCGCGGTACCCGGCTTCGCGGCGGCTTCTATCGGGCTCTGGCGTTCTCCGACGCCGGGACGCAAGACGGACGCCACGAGTACGAACATCAATATCCCGAGGACGAGAAGGCCGGCGGCAACCACGTACCGTTTCTCGTACCTCCCCTTTACGGTGCCCTGTGGAGTCTTCTTGGGAGCCCGTTCGGTAGAGCGTCTCTCGGTAGAGCGCTTTGTGGGGGGTTTGGTCCGGCTGGTCTCTCGGGCTTTGCCGGGCGTGGTCAGCCTGGGGCTGATGTTGGATCCGGCACGGTCTTTACCCTTCTCGCGCAGCAGGCGCAGACCGTCCTCGATCTTACTTACTCGCCCTACATGTTGGGTTCGTCGAACTCTCGTATCCCTCATCGCGTGGGATTATACAGAGATACGCCGAGAACGTAAACTATGCGTAAGTTCGATCATCGGCTGGAGGGTCCGGGGGTCTCGGATATCGCCCAGGCTGGTATATTGAGTATCAACCGGTTCCCTGCCGTCGGAGGCCAGAGTGCCAGCGAAAAAGCTGCTCGTCTCGACTTATACGCAGTACATCCTCATCGCTTTGGGATTCGTGTTGCTGATCGTCTTCGTCCGGCAGGTGGGCGGCGTCTTGCTGACGTTCCTGATGGCGACCGTTTTGGCCTACGCGCTGAACCCGATGGTCCGTCGCATCGAACGGTGGCGCGTCCCGAGGATCATAGCCGTGTTAGGGATCTACGCCGTCCTGATCCTGCTCGTCACTGGCGCCCTGATGTGGCTCGTCATACCCACCATCGGACAGGTTCAAGCCGTGGTCCGGGAACCGGCGGCGCTCGTGGGCGAGCTGGGCGGCGTGGTGAGGTGGGCGCAGAGGCTGCCCTACGTGGGCCAATACGTAGGCGAACCACTTTCCACTGCGGACCGACAGCAGTTGATCGAGTTCTTGCAGAGGAATATTCCCTCCGCCGGTCAGATGCTCAAAGTGGCGCTCGGCTTTATCGGCGGGGTCTTCGGTGTCTTTGGCGTCTTTCTGAACCTGGTGCTCATGCTCATAGTCTCTATCTACTTGCTCCTCGACCGGGAGCGGGTCTTACGCGCCACGCTCGACACTATTCCCGTAACAGTGCGCGACCAGGTCCTCGATATCCTTCTCGCCGTCGAGGGAGCGCTCGTAAAGTACCTCAAGGCGCAGTTGGCGCTCTGCGCGATCATGGGGACCGTAGGCTTCTTGATCGCCTTTTTCGTTATCGGCAAGTACGCGCTGGTAATAGGGCTCTGGGTAGGGGTTATGGAGATACTACCCGTCCTCGGCGCTTTCCTCGCCGCGATACCGGCGGTCGTCGTCGCGCTGTTCCTGGGCGGTTTCTCGAAAGCCCTGCTGGTCGCCTTGCTCTTCCTGATCGCCCAACAACTCGAAGGGAACATCCTCGTACCGCGAATAATGGGCGGCTCGGTCGGCGTCCACCCTCTGTGGGTCTTGTTCGCCATGCTCTCGGCGACGGCCCTCTACGGTGTTATAGGAGCGTTTTTCGCCGTGCCCGTAGTCGCCATAGTCTCCGCCACCCTCCGCTACCTCAACAACACCCTCATCTTCGAACACTGGGGTAAGATGCCCCTGAGACCAGTGAACGAACAACCCACCGAAGTGGAGGATGCGCGTGGAGAACCCGAGCACGGAGAACCGGCCGCTGTGAAAGCATCCGCCGGAAAACCCGATAGGGAAGCTGTCCCAGCCTCCGTCGCCCCCGAGGTCGAGGTTTCAAGGAGCAAGGAGCCTGGGACCATCGAAAGAGAACGGGAGAAGGAAGTGGAACGTTGAGCCGGCCGCACGATGAGTTGGGCCACGAGCCTCCTCGCGAGCCGCGTCGCCGGAGACCTCTCAAGGAATCCTTGCGCGGGTTGCTGACGCCGCTCGTCAAGCTCCTCGCGGCGAAGCGCGTCCACCCTGATGTAATCACCGCCACCGGCTGGTCGCTCGCGCTGGTCGCCGGGGTCCTTTTCGGGCTCGGCTACATACGCGCGGCCGGGGTCGTAATGCTCTTGGGAGGTCTCTTCGACGCCCTCGACGGCGCGGTCGCCCGCGCTTCGAACCGGATGAGCGAGTTCGGGGCCTTCCTCGACTCGACCTTGGATCGCATCTCCGAAGCGGCCGTGTTTCTGGGCATAATCTTTTTCTACGCCACGTCCGGCCGTCCTTACGAAACCCTGTTCGCTGGAGCAGCCATGATCTTCTCTCTCCTCACCTCCTACACCCGCGCCCGCGCCGAAGGCCTCGGCTACGATTGCGAAGTGGGGCTCCTGGAGCGGGCGGGACGGGTCGTGCTACTTTCTTTCTCAGCTATCGCCGGGTTCGTTACCATTGGTGTCTGGGCGGTGGCCGCCGGTGCGCTCGTGACCACCGTGCAGCGTATACTTCACATGCGCCGTGCGACCCGTAAGTAGCAAAAATCCACAGAACTCCCGGCCTCGTGGTCCCGCCGAAGAATACCGGGCGAAAGACGACCACGAAGCTGACCGCATCTCCCGCCGCCTGAAGAAACTCGGGTACCCTCCGCCGCTCGGGACACTCTCATTCGGCATCGTCCTGGTCGCCGAGTCGCCCGCCGGACCTCGACTCGTCGAGGCGATAAAACGTAGCCTCGACGTCATAAACCTCACCGGGACCTACGTTACGTGGTCCCCGGCGGAACTCCTCGCCGAGGAGCTTCTAGCCGCTAATCCCTCCACACTGGTCGCGTCCGGCCCACAAGCCGCGCGCGAGATAGATTTGATCTGCTACCCACTCGCGCGCCAGCCCTTCTCGGAAGCTCCCGAAGGAACCTTATTCTCCTGGACCGGCGCAACCACCGGACTACTACTCCCATCCCTCGTGCAGGCCCTGGACGACGAAAAGGCCAAAAAACGCTTCTGGCGAGCATTTCTGGCACTACGAAACACCGCGTAGGAGCCACAAATGTTAAGTTTTATTAAAAAACGATTTCTCTGAGGTAACACCACATAAAGGAGAAAACCGGGAAACAGCGCTACATAGTCTGTATTAGGACTTAATAAGAACGCTTTTCCGGGTTTAAGAATTGTTGCACTCTGAGTAGTGATCGGCTAGATTCCCTCTCTGGAGGGGGATCCTCTGTAGATCCCTGTTGTAGAGACAAATACAATCTGAGAGGAGCCTTCGTTTATGCGTCGAAGGTCGGGGATTTTATCGTTGGTCGGGCTCGTTGCCGTTTTCGTACTCGTCGCTGCTGTATCGGCTGGGGCGTCGCCTTCCAACGTTGTGCAGAAGAAGCAGACGAAGTTCGAAGCCGCGCAGGCGAAATTGGCCGGGTTGCGGGGGCAGACGGGTGCGGCTTACGAGTCTTACAACAATGCGCTCTTCGAGTTGAATCAGCTAGACGACAAGATAGCGAGCACGAAAAAGAGTCGCGCCGCCGCCCAGAAAGACGTGGATAGCGCCCGCAAGAGCCTGCAGGATCAAGCCGCGCGGATGTACAAAAGTGGGAACGTGGGATTCATGGACGTTATCGTGGGTTCTCGCAGTTTCTCTGAGTTTACGGGTAGGTTGGATCTCTGGATAAGGCTCCTGGAGCGGGATCGGGCGAAGCTCTCACAGTTCCGTGAAGCGCAGTCCACGCTGGCCCAGAAAGAGAAGAACCTCGAAGCCCAGCGAAAGCAGCGGGTCGCAAGCCTCAACAGCGCTGTATCCGACAAAGAAAACGCCACGAAACTCCAGTCTCAGGGGCAAGCTTACATCGACTCTCTCAGCAGCGATCTCGCGCAGCAGATACGCGATCAGGAGGCGCGTCAGGCGGAGCAAGCCCGTCAGGCCGCCGCAGCAGCCGCCGCCAACGTACAAGCTTCCTCCTCCATAGAAGTCGCCCAGCCCATCCAAATCCCCGAACCGGTGAGAGCCACCGCGCCAAAGAATGCCTCCACCGTCCAAGCCGCTCCTCAGCCCAAAGCTACGTCCGAGCCTGCTCCCCAGCCCAAAGCTACGCAACGGTCAGTATCCCAGCCCGAAGCTACTACGCAGTCCGTACCGCAGCCCAAAGCCACAACACAGCCCGATCCCACCCCGCAGGTTTCACAAGCCAAGCCGGTTGTTGCGGAAAAGATCGACAACAGCGCGGCCATAGACAAGGCAAACCGTCTCGCGAAACTTGCGGCGCAACAAGCCGAAGCCAAGAGCAAGGCGGCGGATCAGGCGGCAGCCCGTCAGAAAGCCGCCGAGAAAGAGGCCGCCAGGGTCGCGGCGGAGAAGGCGAGTGCCAAGCAAGCCGCCGCCGCTGAGAAGGCCAAGCGCAACGCGGAAGCCGCAGCCAAGCAAGCAGCGGTCGAGAAGGCTGCGGCAGACCGCAAAGCAGCCGAGCAAGAAGCGGCGCGGCAGGCCGCCAAACAAGCCGCCAAACAAGCCGCCGAACGCGCTGCCGTCCGTAGAGACCAACTCGCCGCCAAGCAGGCGGCAGCGCAGCAGGCGGCGGCCCAGGCGGCAAAACAGCAGACGCTGGCAGAAGCTACAGTGCCGCAGGAGACCACGGCCCTCACCACTGAAACCACGCAGGCTCAGGCTCCCGTCCCGCAAGAGAGCACGGTGCCTCCGGAGACGACTCAAGGCTCCACCCAGGCCGTTGCGCCGCCGGTTACCACTCCAGAAGTCACGGCACCGGCCGCCACGACTCAGGCCCCTGCTCCTCAAGGTCAGACGCAGTCCCCCCAGCCTCCCACACCAGCGCCCAAACCGACACCCGCTCCCGCGCCAACTTCAGGTTCGGGGAGTTCGGTGGTCGCCGAGGCCCAGACCTGGTTGGGTGTTCCTTACGTTTGGGGAGGCGCTTCACGCTCCGGGGTTGACTGTTCGGGGATGACCATGTTGGTCTTCGCCCAGTTCGGCATTTCCCTGCCGCACTCGGCCGCCGGACAGTACGCGTACGGCTCGCCTGGTTCGGGGGCCGCGGGGGACCTGGTCTTCGGTGACTTCCAGGGAACCGGCAGCATAACCCACGTCGGCATAGCGACGGGAGACGGGCAGATGATAAACGCGCCCTATCCGGGAACCGTGGTCCGTTACGATCCCATCTACCCACAGTACACGATAGGTTATAGGACCCTGCTCTAGGGACCAGACTTTCGACACGGCGCAAGAGCTGATCAAAACCGGACGGAGAGGGCCTTTAGATAGGTCCTCTCCGTTTGTGTGAGCATTGATGGTACAATTCCTTCAAGGGAAGTATTTTGCTTGAGAGAGCGGCGGCCGAGAGTCCTGTTCACGGAGCGTGAGGCTTCGTTTACTAGATCGGGACCCGAGCAGCACTCAGGAAGCGTAAAAGAAGGAGACCGCTTATGAACCTTGCTTTGTTACAGGCTACAGGACTCGGTATTTCGGCCATCCTCATCGTTATAGTGTTGGTGGTCATCGCCTCTTTTCTCTTTAGCGCCATCAAGGTGGTCAAGGAGTACGAGAGGGGCGTCATCTTCCGTCTCGGACGGGTGATGGGGGGACCTAAAGGCCCCGGACTCTTCTTCTTGATACCTCTGGTGGACAACATGGTCAAGGTGGAGCTAAGGACCGTGACCATGGACGTTCCTCCGCAGGACGTAATAACCCGCGACAACGTACCGGCCAGGGTCAACGCGGTAATCTATTTTAGGGTCGTCGATCCGAACAAGAGCGTGGTGGAGATCGAGAATCACGTCCTGGCTACCAGCCAGATCAGTCAAACGACCCTCCGGAGCGTGCTGGGCCAGAAAGACCTCGACGACCTCCTGACGAACCGGGATACGATAAACAGCGAGCTTCAGACCATCATCGACGAGCAGACCGACCCGTGGGGTGTGAAGGTCAGCGCGGTCGAGGTCAAAGACGTGGAGATCCCACAGCAGATGCAGCGCGCGATGGCCCGCCAGGCCGAGAGCGAGCGCGAGCGGCGGGCGAAGATCATCTCCGCCGAGGGTGAGTACCAGGCTTCTCAGCGGCTCCGTCAGGCCGCCGACCGCTTGGAGAGCCCGACCGCCCTCCAACTCAGGCTCTTCCAGACGATGAACGAGATCGCCAACCAGCAGAACTCGACCATAATACTCCCAATCCCGATAGACCTGTTCAAGCCGTACCTGAGCCAGAACGGGAGCGGCAACGGGAGTAGTGAATCGAAGACTCGCCCGGAAGCCACCGAGGAAGAGAAAAACGCCGATCAGCTCTACAGGCAGGTCACCAAGCAGGCCGCCAGGGAAGTGCCGGACCAGATGCCGGATGATGAATTCCCCGACGGGTCCTCCGATGGCTCCACCGACGGAGATAACAACTCATAAAGAGTTGCGAGATCTGGTTCTAATTCCAAAGAAAATATAGTTCCGGATCGCGGATGTTAGTGTTGGGCGGCATGTGGGTATGATATCTATGGATCACGCAAGCTTTTGGAGGCTTGAGACGTAGATGAACCGCGAAACCACCGGCATAGAAGAAGAGGGGAGAACAGGGTTTTCCAGTCCCATCTCTCTAAGAATTCCCAGCCGCTCCGAGTACGTGCTGATCGCGCGTCTCGTGGTAACGCAGGTTGGACAGTTAGCCGGCTTCGAGCCGGAGGACATATACGACCTGAAGCTGGCCGTAACCGAGGCCGCGACCAACGTAATTCGTCACGCTTCGGTGGATCACTTCGATATAGAGTATCGGGCGCGTCCCGGAGCCGTGGAGATTACCGTCACGGACTATGGGAGCGGGTTCGAGACAAAAGATCTCATGCACGTTCCGAGCGAACAAGGCGGGTTTGGACTGACGGTCATCAAGAGCCTCGCGGACGAAATAACCCTCGACACGACCCCCGAAGGAACGCGACTCAGGATGATCCGCACAGCTTCCTCTTCCGTAAAGGATACGGCCTCTTAAAATAGGCTGGTACGGCTTTATATCAGCTCCGGCGGGTTGAAAAAACGCGCCTGTTTAATATACAGTTAACCGTACTTAATGGATGCCCCTCAACCCTCGTAAGGATGCCGTGCTACAACGCGTAAACTTTGGTAACAAGTCGCTGGCCGATTACCGCAGCATCATCCGGCGGGACCTCTACGAGGAGATCCAAGACCTCGCCGCCCGCCTGGAGGGCAAACGTGTGCTGCACGTAAACGCCACGAGCTTCGGCGGCGGGGTCGCGGAGATCCTGTACACCCTCGCCCCTCTCATGCGCGATGTGGGCCTTGAGACAGAGTGGGGTGTGATGTTCGGGGCGGAGCCTTTCTTCAACGTCACCAAAGGCTTCCACAACGCCCTACAGGGTGCGGACTACGAACTAACGGTTGAGTCGAGGGCGATATTCGAGGAGTACAACCGCCAGTCGGCGGCGGCGCTCGAAGACGACGCCGAAGAGTGGGACATCGTGTTCGTTCACGACCCGCAGCCCGCGCTCCTCAAGCACTTCTCGGGCGGCCTCTCGCCGAATACGAAGTGGATCTGGCGTTGTCACATAGACACCTCGACCCCGAACCAGGGAGTCCTCGACTACCTCTCACCGTACATCCAGGACTACGACGCCCAGATCTACACGATGCAGGACTACACCCCACCGGACCTGGATCTACCGAACCTCGTCCTCATCCCGCCGGCCATAGACCCGCTCTCGCCCAAGAACATGGCCCTGTCGCGGGACGACGCGAGCTACATCGTCGGGCAGTTCGGGGTAGACCCCGAGAGGCCCTTTATCCTCCAGGTCTCGCGCTTCGATCCCTGGAAAGACCCTCTGGGCGTCATAGACGTGTACAGGATGGTCAAGGAAGAAGTACCTGAAGTGCAACTCGTCCTGATCGGCTCGATGGCCCACGACGACCCTGAAGGCTGGGATTACTGGTACAAGACCACCGGCTACGCCGACGGCGACCAGGATATCTTCCTCTTCTCGAACCTGACCAACGTCGGAGCCATAGAGGTCAACGCCTTCCAGTCGCTGGCCGACGTGGTGATCCAGAAGTCTATTAGGGAAGGCTTCGGACTCGTCGTAACGGAAGCCCTCTGGAAGGCGCGTCCGCTCGTGGCGAGCAGGGTCGGCGGTATACCCATGCAGGTCGCCCAGGGCGGCGGAGCGCTGATAGACACTATCCCGGAAGCCGCCGCTGCCTGCACAAAGCTTCTCAAAGACACGGATTACGCCTACAACATGGGACGACAAGGCAAAGAACACGTCCGGGCAAACTACCTCACCCCTCGCCTCCTACGCGACGACCTGAAGCTGTTCGCCGAACTACTCGGCGTGTAAAGTAAAGAGTAAGAGTAAGAGCGCGGGCGGCGGTAGCGACAGCCCCACGGGCGAAAGTACTCGACAGTCTTCTCGCAGCGTAGCGCGTAAGGCTGTTGAGCTTCCGCACCCGAGCTTTTAGCAAGTCAGCTTTTTGTTCCCGCTGATTGCTGACACGCTGAATAGCTGACTTGCTCGTTCACATCATGTCTCCCGCTCAAACGGCACAAAAAAGAGAGGGAAGCGAAAAGCCTCCCTCTCCGAAGAGCCCCGAGCTATGAAGCCCGGCGACGCTCTTTAGTAGTGTTCTACGCCCTAGCCCTGCGACCGCTCTCCGAGATCCTCCGGATGCCGCCCAGCAACACGAAGCCGAATCCTACCTTAGCCAGGATGTCCAGCACCGCGTAGAAGAAGACCTCAAGGCCCGCGCTAAAGACGCCAGCACCCTCTGTGCCGAGCAAGAATACCACCGGATAAGCAAACCACAGAACCGTTAGCATACCTGCCAGCGGGAAGAACAGACTCGCTTCGGGGGAGACGCCACTCTGGGCGGCGCTCCGCAGCGGACCCCAGATGAGGCCTAGCACTATTAAGAAGAAGATGCAGCTTATGACGTACCAGAACCACTTGAAGCCGCCGCTGGTCGCACCGGCTACCACGCCGGTCAGGATCATCGCCACGTCCGCGCCGACGAGGCCGAGAACTACGCCGGAGTTCCTTCCGATGCTGCCCAGTGCTACCCAGGCGAGGCCCAGGAGGAGCAGCGGTGTAGTAATCGTCCAGTCTACGTATCGCGCGTAGTAGAACAGCCTCGTACCGCCGGCGCCGGGCTCGGTGATCTGAACGATACCGCTGCCGGTAGCCATAACTATGTACATCATCGACGCCCACAAGGTGATGACCGCGCTAGTCACGTAGTGGTGGTAGTTGCTCGCCTGACCAGTGGTAGCCAGATACAGGAACGCGACGGTGGCGAGAATCATTCCGCCGGTCGTAAACCACAACCAGAAGTTCGAAGCCCCTGATTGGAGAACATCGAGTTGCAATAGAGCTAGCTGCATATCCTAACTTCCTCCTTTTTCTTTCCCTTACCTTACCGTTGCCACTATTCTAGAAGACTCTCGAAATCCGAATAGTAAATTCGACTACCTTACGCGCGTCCTATTCTGGGCGCGCGCCCGGATATCTTCCAGGTCCAACTCCCCGTCGAGGAACTTCCCTACGAAGTAACCTATGGCGGCGAAGAGTATCACGAGTGCCGTGATACCTATACCGAGCCACGCGGTTATGAGGACCAGCAGGATGCCGATCACCGCTCCCCAGTGTTTGTTGGTCAATTCGGACATTACCCTCCTTCTCCACGAGCGGTTCCCCGCACCGTGACTTCGACATCATTGACCGGCACGTCCTGATCCCGCAGCGACCGTTGGATGTTCTCCCTGGTACGCGTCGCGAGTTCGGTACGGTTGCTTGAAGCCGGAGCCTCTATGTCGCACTTTACCCCGTATGGACGTCCTTCAGACCTGAGCGATACAGAAGGAGAAGCCGCGCCCGCTTCTCGCGCTTCGGCCTCGATAAGGTTGCTCACGGCTTTGGGCGTGATCGTGGTCTCCCTGCCGGGAGTGTCGTCCACGAGGGTGCTTTTGGCCGTGTTGAGGCGGAACCTCAGTTCGAGGATCAAGAAGATCAGGGCTATGATCGCCAGCACGATGCCGATTATCCCTATTATCGTCAAGACGCTCTGCGTAAAGCTCGACTGAGAGATACCGGTCAGGAACTGCAGGCCGCCCTGGTAGTTAGTGTACTGGTTGACCACGCTGGCCGAGAGAACTCCGAAAGCGACGAGCAACAGTATCACCGGCACCGCTATGAGGAGCAGCGCTATGATAATCATGACGATCCTGTTGAAGGCGTTCATCGCACCCTCGATTGCGTCTGGCGAGGGTCCGTCTCGTGGAGCTTGACCTTTAGCTTGCTGACCGGCACTCCTCGTTGGGATAGCCTCTGTTGTATTCGCTCCCGCAAATCCGACCTCACCGCCCCCACGTCCTCTCCACGCCGCACGTTTGCCTGGAGTTTTACGCTGGCTCCCGGACTACGCTTCGCTTTCACGTTGGCCCTCGAATCGAGGATATGCGGCGTCTCATTCGTCGCGGAGAGCACCTCATCTTCCACCGCGTCGCGGGTAATGTAAGTACCCTGCTGCATCCGCACTTTCTTCGGACGCGGCGGCTTGAACTCCAGGATAAGGAGTATCAGACCGACGACCGCGACGGCGACCATTATGGCGATAGCCAGTGGCGTGAGGTTTGCGTTCTGTACGTTGTTGACGAAGTTTTGCAGGCCGTTCTGGGCGGTTTGGAGCCCCAGTACGTTATTGTTGAGCAAGTTCGAAAGTTTGAAGCCGAAGAGGTTGAAGCTGTAAAGCACCATGAAAACACCGAGCGCCAGGAGCGCGAGGAAGATGATCACCATCACTATCCGGTTAAAGATTCGCACTGTCACCTACCTCGATATCCTCGACTACTACCATGACCTTCCGGCCCTCGGCCTTCGGCGCCACGCTCTCGATGAGCGTGTTCGTTAGCTCCGGTATTGCTCTGTCTGGCTGGTAGCGGGCCACTATATGCACCTCTACCTCTTCGGGCCTGATCACTACCCCGCGGACTGTTCCTCCCGCGCCGTAAGTAGCGGCTTCCACGAACTTCCCGGAGCTCAGTGAATAAACCCCCTCGGTGGCGAGAACCTCTTCGGAGACGGTCCTCGCCAATTCTAGATCATCGGTCAAAGGTCAACCCTGACTCTCGGGTACATTGCGTCCGGCGTCCCGTAGTTCGCTACTGGCCCTGACCTTCCAACTGCTCCTGCTCCTGCTCTTCCTGGGGGAAGAAAATGTTGCTGACCGTGATGTTCACCTCGGTCACCTTCAAGCCCACGAGGTTCTCGATCCGGTTGACCACGTTGCGCCTGACGGCCTCGGAGAGCTGGGGAATGGACTTGCCGTACTCCGTCGTCATCGACAGGTCGACTGCTGCTTCTTCCTCGCCGACTTCCACGGTGACGCCACGAGTCTGGCCGCCGCCGCTGTTGCCCGTGATGCTGCCGAGGATGCCGCTGGCCGCCTGAGAAGCGCCGCCGCCCATACGGATTCCCTCTACCTCTTGGGCCGCGATGCCCGCGACCTTAGAGACCACGGAATCCTGGATGCTGGTGCTGCCGCGATCGCTCTGTAGCGGGTTGGATCCACCGCTCTTCTGCTGGTTCCCTTTCTGCTCACTCATTCTCTGCGGTCTTCCTTTCTTTCGGGGGTCATCCCCTTAGCCTATACACCGAAACGAAATTATGCTAACCGACGAACCGTTTTTGCAACGGGACAACGGCCCTAAGGCGTCTCCACGAAATCCACGATCTCGCGATTATTACCGTCTGAGACGGCAGGTAAACAGTTCTATTACCGGCTACTCACCTCCCCCGCCAGGCCACCTTCCGCAAGTGGAACTACGCAAGCTCGAAATATAACATACTCCGTATCTCAAGCTACTATATATTCAACGTACCCGACCCTATGATGATGTAAACCTGCTTACAGGCGTTTTTTGCGTCCCGATTGTCGGGCCTTGGAGCCTCGATCAACCAGAGAGCAGGCCTTGTAAGGCCGGCCACACAAACGCCAGGGCGAAGAGTGCCGCAACTCCATACAGAAGGGGATGGGCTTCGCCTGGCTTGCCTCTCACGAGCTTTATGAGGACGTAGGAGATGAATCCGAAGCCTATGCCGTAGGAGATATTGAAGGTCAGGGGGAGGGTCAGGATGGTCAGGAAAGCGGGGATTGCCTCGTCCGGGTTCTCCCAGGGGATAAAGCGGACCGAGGTCATCATTAGGAAGCCGACGACCACGAGAGCCGGTGCTGTGACGGGTGAGACGAAGATCTGCTCTCCGCCCTGTCCGGTCGATACGGGGACTGCGCCTCCGAAAACGGAGATCAAAGGCGAGAACGGCAGCGCGAGCAGGAACAATATCCCGACCACCACGCTAGTCATGCCCGTCCGGCCGCCCTCTGCGACGCCCGTGCCACTCTCTATATAGCTCGTCACCGAACTTGCTCCCAAGGCCCCGCCGAGCGCCGCCGCCACCGAGTCGACCAGGAGTATCCGCTTCGTCTTCGGGACTCGGCCTTCTTCGTCGAGGAGTTTGCCTTCCTGGGCCACGGCTATCATCGTACCCATGGTGTCGAAGAAGTCCGTCATGAAGAGCGCGAAGATCACCGGTATCAGCGAGAACTTCAGCACCTCCGGCACGGCGAGCACCCCGCCGCCGATGGTCGAGACGTTGAAGTTGAAGTCGACCACGGAGCCGGGCAACGGGATGATCCCGAAGATCATGCCGACGATTCCAGTGACCACGATGCCCGCCAGGATGCCGCCTCGCATACCGCGGGCCACGAGTGCCAGGGTCACGGCGAGACCGAACGCCGCCAACAGCACCGGGCCTTTCGTAAAGTCACCGAGCTTCAGGTAAGTAGCCGGGTCCTGGACGACGATGCCGCCGTTTTTGAGGCCGATAAACGCGATAAAGAGACCGATGCCGACCGCGATGGCGAACTTGAGCGAGAGTGGTATGGCGTTCAAGACGGCCTCTCGCAGGTTGGTCAAAACCAGCAAGGTGACCAGCAAGCCCTCGACTACTATGACGGCCATCGCCTGCTGCCAGGAGAGGCCGAGGCTCAATATGAGGGTGTAGGTCACGACGGCGTTCAGGCCGAGCCCGGAGGCCAGGGCCAGCGGAAAGTTCGCCAAGAGACCCATCCCGATGCACGCTATCGCCGCGCCGATGCAGGTCGCGAAGAATACTCCCGTGACCGGCAGGCCGGTTCCTTTGGTGCCGAGGATGGAGGGGTTGACGAAGATAATGTAGGCCATCGTCATGAAGGTCGTGACCCCGGCGAGGATCTCCGTCCGTAAGTTCGTTCTACGCCCGGAGAAATTGAAAAAAGCGCCCAAAGTCTAACCTACTCTCCTATAGAAAAACGGCCTGGTGAGCGGCCAATATAGCAGCGCGGCGACGGCTTATCCAGAGGGAGTTTTAGGCGTCTACCTAAGCGCCCAGGAAGGGCTGATTCTTCTTCCAGAGTAGCCAGACCACTGAGAGCAGCCAGACGGAGATGATCGCCGTGTACGCCGGGAAGAGCTTTCGGTTGTAGCTGGGCGTATCCCCGGTCTCTATAACGGGAACGCTCGCTTTTGTAGGCAGGCTAGCCTGCGTGAGTCCTTTGTGGGTCGTGCTCGGGAAGATGACGCTCTCTATATTCGAGAGTTTGCCCTTCCACACGCGCTCGCCCCTGTTGTTTATGTCCGGCGCTCCCTGTCCGTTCGCGCCCGGAGACCCTTTGCTGGTCTGCACGAGCAGGTTGCCTTTCGTCTCTTTCAGGCCGAAGTAGAAATAAGCTACCTCGTAGCGGGCCGAGACGGCTATCTTCGATTCCGGTAGGCCGTATTTCTTGAAGTTCTTGCCGTAATCCGGGGTTCCGCGAACCTCCACGTAGTCGCCTAGTTGGGCGCCCGGCGGCAGTTGGCCTTTGTTGAGTTGTTCGGCGGTCAGTTGTATCGGCTTCGCCTGCAAGCCGTAGGTGAAGTTGGCGGCCGTCAGGGAGGCGCCGAAGGTAAAGACCGCGACCGTGAACAGCCGCACTAGAAACCAGGTGTTGCGACGGATCCAGGTTCCGAGTCCCGGCGGCTCGTAATGATCGTACGACTCCTCGTCGTAACCGTACTTCTGTTGGGGGTCTCTGGTATCCACGAGAGGTATTCTATCTGACCGAATGATGTACGGAACGAGAGGATGCCGCCGGAATGTGAAAGAGCTATCCGCAAGGGTCGGAGAGTTCGTGTACCGTTGCCAGACAATGATATCCTGTTGCGGCAACGGACAGGTGGTTTTTTCGTTACCTTTGGTGGAGGTAGAGTTTTGGAGCGAGGACGGGAAGTACCGGAGAATGATTCCTGGTACACCGTGGTTGGGGTAATAGACGACGGAAGCGGTCTCAACCAGGCCGTGACCGACATCAGGAAGCTGGGTGTCGGGCGAGATGACCTGACCGTTATATTGAAGCGCAAGGAGCAGAGCGAGCCCGAGCCTTTCCCGGAGGGAACGAGGTACATCGTCGTCCCCGACGACCGGCGCGGCCTCGAGGTGCCGATCGGCTTCGCCATCGCCTTCATCATCTTCGGTATATTTTTCGCGATCACCACGCCGGCCATAGGGTTGCCGACCCTCTTAGTCTTTGTCTCTCTGGCCGCGATCCTGCTTACCGGTTCCCTCACGAGGGTTGGGATCTCTCCGATACTGACCGAGATGAAGGCGCCGCGTGAGGAGTCCGGTACGTGGAATGAGGATTTCGAGATGGGGAAGATGATCATATTCGCCGCCACCGTCGACCGGCGGATGATACGTCCCATCCGGCAGGCGATGCAGAGGGGCGGGGCTACTTACTACATTATCGCCCAGCGTCTGGAGCCTAGAGCCGTTCATCAGGCAACGCTGCGCCGTGCAGGCGGTGGCGGAGCCGAGCAGGCGGGAGAGTCGATCACGAACCGCGCCGGGAGCGCTTGAGAGAGAATGGGAGTCTGAATTGGTGGGTATGGTAACTCCGTTGAGCTTTCACTTTCTGGCCCAGGTAGACCTATCGGGTGCTTTCTCGAACCTGGGCGGGGCGCGATTTATTACGGGCTTTACGATGCTGACCCATATGTTCTTCGCCCAGTTGTTCGTGGGCTTCGCCATCGCGGCCCCGGTGCTGCAGGCCTGGGGAGCGAGGACGGGAAGCCCGAGGATGGACCGGCTGGCCCACTCGATGGTTCGCTTCAACGTGCTCACTTTTAGTACCGGGGCCACCTTCGCGGTGCTGTTCATAGTTTTGCTCGTCGGGCTCTTCCCGAGGGTGACGACCTCGCTCTTCACCCATTTCTTCTACGTGATAGTCATAGCGATGCTCTCGATGGGTCTCACCCTCTGGGGGATGTACTCCTACTATTACAAGTGGGACCGCTACAGCGTATTCAACAAGCGGCGTCACATCGCGCTCGGGTTTACGATGGGTGCGTTCATCTTTGTGTGGATGGCGATCATGAGCGGTATAGACACGTACATGGTCACGGGCGGCGGCCCAAACACTCCCGGTATCAGCGCCGGCACAACGGGAAGCCTCGGGGTTGCGCTACGGGGGATCTTCAACCCGCTGTTCGTGGACGAACTCGTCCACCGCACGTTCGCGAACCTCTCGTGGCCGGCTTTCGCCCTGGCGGCGTGGGCGTCCTTTATGTACATCCGGTCAAAGACCCCGGAAGACAAATCTTTCTATGACTGGAGTACCTCGGTCGGCCTGACGTGGGGCGTCGGGTTCTTGATGCTCCAGCCGTTTGTCGGGTTTGCGATGGTCTACGCGATGAAGGCGGCCGTGCCGAGCAACCCCGCTTCGCAGGCGGCTCGCGGCGGCGCTTACGGCAGGCTCACCGGGACGGGCGGCGGGGCTGAAAGTTTCACCTCTACCTTGTTCTATATAAATCTGGTGCTCGTAATAGGGCTCTTCGTGCTCTCGAACCTGGCGATGTACATGGGAGCCGGGAGGCATCCGGATCGCAGCGGCCGGGTGCCGATACGCTTTTTCGGTCTGATCGCCGCCGTAGCCGGGCTGTACTCGATCTCGCCACTCGCCATGTTCCCGGTCTTTTGGGTGCGCTACATAGCGATGGCGATCATGGCTTTCGCCACCTTCGGGACTTTCGTCACGTACATGCGCGGGAGATTACGCTTCCGGTACGGCAGTCCCGGCACCAGTTACCGGGTGGTGCTACTCGCGCTCGGGGTTGTGGCGGCGGCGGTCGCCCTCAATATGGGCCTCATGAAATCGAACTCGCGGGTACCTTACACGGTATATAATCAGCCGAACTACACGGTCAAGAGCAGCCCTCCGCCGGCCGGGCTCGGCAGGTAACCGGAAAAGACTTCCTAGAAGGGACGGAGAGGGTGGCAGAAGAAGAACTACAGAAGGATCCCCTAACTCGGGGCGACTTTCTCGGGTTGGGATTTATGGGGGTCATCGTAGGCTCCATACTCACCATACCCCCGGCGGCGTTCGTCCTGGGGCCGATTATAAAAGTCGACCTGCTCGGACAATCGGATGTTGCGAACGGCTGGCAGAAAGTTGCTTCGGTCAAGGAGATCCCCGAAGGTGAGCCGAAAGACTTCACGGTCAAGTTCCCGCTGGACCAGAGTTATGGTAGCCAGAAAATAGAGAAGCGCAGCGGCGTCGGTACGGGCGAGAAGTTCACGATAAAGAACGCTATCTATCTCTCGTGGAAGACCGAAGTAAAGCCGGACGGTAGTCTTGGAAAAGTAATGAAACCGGAGTTCTTGAAGAACAAGAGCAAGGGTTTCAGCAAAGCCCAGCGCAAGGAACTAGAGAAGAATATCAACGTCATGAGCAACTCTTGCGCCCACCTGGGTTGCCCGGTGCGCTGGCTGGTCAGGGAGGGAGAGGGGCTCTTTCTCTGTCCGTGTCACGGAGGGCTGTACAACATAAACGGCGCCTACGTGGGCGGACCGCCGCCGAGGGGACTGTACAGGTACACGTACGAGGTGCGCTCGAACGGCGACGTTTACGCCAAGCACGAGTTCGATGTTGGCGGTAAGAACGGCTATGCCCGACCTTTCGTAGTCTAGGAGAAGAGGAGACTTTAGGAGTATGATCGGCAGGATACGGTCCCAGACCGAAGAGGTTGGTAAGTTTCTAGTAGATTGGATGGAGCACCGGACGGGGATCGTCTCCATGACGGAGGTTTTCCTCTACGAGCCGGTACCGAAGAGGGGCGCCTGGATCTACACTCTGGGTAGCGCGGTGCTCTTCCTGATATCTCTCCAGTTCCTGACTGGCATCCTGCTTCTCTTCTACTACGTGCCGACGACGGACCACGCCTGGAACTCGGTCTACGACATCATGAACAACGTGTACTTCGGGCAGTTGATCCGGGGTATCCACTACTGGTCGGCGAACTTCCTGATGGCGATGATCGGGCTGCACATGGCCCAGGTCTTCTTTAGCGGTGGATATAAGGCCCCGCGGGAGTTGAACTGGATCGTCGGCGTCATACTGCTTTTGCTGGTCATCGGGCTGGCGTTCACCGGATATCTTCTCCGCTGGGACCAGGACGGCTTCTGGGCCTCGGTCGTGGGGATGAAGATCGGCTCTTACACGCCGTTCGTCGGGGGATATACGATCCACTTCTTGTTGGGCGGCGACGTGATCGGACCTGCAACACTATCGCGCTTCTTCGCAATTCACGTCTGGATGCTCCCGGCGATGATAGCTCCGCTCATCGGGGCGCACCTCTACCTGCTCCGGCGTCACGGCGTATTCGGCAGCGAGTTCGAGTATACCGAGCGCCTTTCCAAGCTTCACGAGCAGCAGCGATTGGAAGAGTACGCCGGCTACGAGCTTGGCGAGGATGAAGAGGATGGCCGTGGAAATGGCTACGAAAACGGTAGTAACGGCGATAGAAACGGTAGGAACGGCGATAGATAAAGGGTGAGAGAGTAAGATTTCTTACCGCGGACGAGGGTGCAAAGCCTTAATATTTGGCAACAGAGCTATAGAAGAGAGGTGTGAGCATGGTATGGGCAAAGGCAGGCGGTAAGGCAACCAAGCCGGTTCAAGAGGAGCTGATAACCGAAGAGAACGTCTTCGACAAGCCGGACCAGACCATAGGGTTCTTCCCTGGTCAGATCATAAAAGACGGGTACGTCTCGACGTTCCTGTTGGTCGCTTGCGTATTGCTCTCATACGCCGCGCCCGCGCCTCTCACCGAGCCGGCGAACATCGCGACGATCTCCTACGTGCCGCGACCGGAGTGGTTCTTCTTCTTCTACGAGCAGATGTTGATGTTCTTCCCCGGCTATGCCCTGATCGCCTTCGGCGCGGTCGTGGTGCCGACCATCTTCATCATGCTGCTCTTCGCGGTGCCGTGGTTGGATCGGGGGCCGAACTACAGCATACTCAAGCGGCCCTTCGCTGCCGTCATCGGCATATTGGTCATAGTGACCGTGTTGCTCAACATGATGCTCGCGGTCAGCCGGATCATGAACTTCCCAGGACAGTAGAAGGGGATTGATAAATGCCTATAGGTAACCTGGACGTCCCCGTAATTGGGAAGAACGTAACCATTGCGGTTCTCGTCCAGTCGCACATACTATTCGCCGCCTTCATTATCGGCTCGGTGCTGATAGCGGCGACCAGTGAGTATCTCGGCGTGGTAACGAAAGAGCCGCGCTACGAGCGCTTTGCCCGCAACCTGGCTCGCTTCGTGGTTTTGCTGTTCGCCTCCGGGGCGGCCCTGGCGATCACCTTCGTTCTGGCGCTCGTGACCTTGTTCCCGGTGTTCTTCTCTTATTTGCAGAACATTTTCTTCTGGGTTTTCGTGGTCGAGGCGTTCATGTTCCTCGGTCAGATCATCATCGTGTACGCCTGGTACAACGTTTGGGATAAGCTGGCGTACCGGAAGAGCCTTCACGTAGTCTTCGGTTTCGTGGCCGGATTCATGGGGCTGATGGCGATGACGATGATAGATGCAGTCGCCTCCTACATGCTCACCCCGGCCGAGGCCGGCGTCCAGGACGTGGCGCGTACCTTCCTGAACCAGACGATGGTGCCGTTGAATATGCACCGTTTCGTAGGCAACTTCTCGTATGCGGGTTTCCTGATCGCGGGCTGGGGCGGTTGGCGCTACCTCAGGAGCACGCGAGACAGCGACCGGGAATACTATGACTGGATGGGACACTGGGGCCTTTTGTGGGGCTTCGGGTTCTTGATCCTACAGCCGGTTATCGGCTATGGGTACATGAAGGGTATCCGGGAAAGCTCCCCGGCGGCCTTCAACACCATCATGCTCGGAGACCAGGCCTGGCACTTCAACGTGCTGGTACTGCTGATCGCGGTCCTCAGCATGGCTTCCACCGCGTACTTCGTTCACAAGCTGAAGTTCGCTGAAAAGCGGATGGAGACGACGCGCAAGCTGGCTGTTGGCGCCCTCGGGTTCACGGGGCTCTTTACTATCCTCAACGTTATTCCGTTTACGGGGAACATAGCGCCGCAGGTGGGTCTTGTATTCGGCAACTCGCAGATACCGCTCGGTGGGATGTATCCCTGGAAGTACATCGGCCTGATCGGGCTGATGCTCGTCGGGTTCTTCGTGGTCGCGCTGTATCTGAAGGCGACGGCGAGCGGTTTTCGATTTGGTCAGGCCAGTCGCTGGAGCCAATATGCGCTGATGGCCTGCGCGGTTACCATCGTGTTTACCATGATCGACATGGGCTCTACCAGAGAGTCTGCGCGTAGGGTTGACAATAAGCCGGGATACCTGATCTACAACTGCGTCACGCTGGATCAGAAAGTCGTATCGAAGAACTGCCCGGCGGTAGAGAACGGTGTCAATACCATCAACGGCGAGAAGGTCTCGGGAGGTGGTAAATAGTGGCAGATTTAGCTCTACTGATTGAGCTGTCGGGGCCGGCCCACCTGTTTGCTGGGTTCTTCTTGATCCTTTGTATCTACACAGGGGCGTGGTCGTTTACGTACTGGATCAGCAAAGACGAGTAGCAGAGGAATACAGCAGGTTTTTACGAGGGGCATCCTAAAGGGTGTCCCTTTTCGTTTCTAGCTACTTGAGTTGGTCGCTCGGGCGGATCAGAACTTCGTTCACGCTGACGTTCGGGGGCTGCTCGACAGCGTAGATTACCGCCGTCGCCACGTCTCCGGCGTCGAGGGGAGCGTACTCCTTCGAGGCGTAGTACTCTTCAGCGCTCGAGAATGAGCCCTCGGGGAACTCTGTCCTTACGAGCCCCGGTTCGATGGTCATGACTCTTATCCCCTTCCCGCACAGATCCATCCGCAGGCCCTCCGCGACGGCGGTGATGGCGTGTTTGGTGGCCGCGTAGACGGTTCCGTCCGGGCGTGGGACGCGCCGTCCTGCGACGCTTGAGATAAAGACGATGTCCCCGGAGCCCTGAGAGAGCATCCGTTGCGCGGCGGCGCGGGTCGTGTAGAGGACGCCGAGCACGTTCACGTCGAACATGCGCCGCCAGTCCTCCGGGTCCGCCTCTGGTATGGAGCCGTAGAGTCCTATCCCGGCGTTGTTGACCAGGATGTCCACGGCCCCGAAGTGGTCCGAGGTCCGGGCGACGAGCGTTTCACAGGCGTCCGGGTCCGTGATGTCCGTGGGTACTGCGAGCGCTCGTTCGCCAAGCTCGTTAGCCAACTCTTCCAGGCGGTCTTTCCGACGGGCGGCGAGGACCACGTTGCAGCCTTTCTCGACGAGGAGGCGCGCGGTCTCTCTTCCGATACCGCTCGAAGCTCCGGTAACGATGGCGGTCTTTCCGTTTAGCGTCATTCTTCTCCCTTGAGGGCCGCGAGTTGTTCGAGGCGGACGATGTGGCCGTTGAGGCGTTTCGCCGCCGGGGTGCAAAGGTAGCTTATAAGCTCGGCCGGCTCCTCCGGCGGGCGAAGCATATCGAAGTCCTGGTAGTTCTGGAACATGCGGTGGAGCTGGCGCCCGATCAGGGCCGGGTCGAGCCCACGCGTGTTCTCTTGCATCCGGGTATCCACGATGCCTGGATAGACGCCGACGGTCGCGATGCCGTAGGGCTCGCCTTCGAGGGCGAGGACGCGGGTTAGCTGGTCGAGGGCGGCTTTGGAGGCGCTGTAGGCTGACATGCCCGCCATCGGGTGCCGGGCGGCGGCGCTCGATACGTTGATGATACGTCCCCAGTTCGAGTTCGCCATGCGCGGAAGTACCGCCCTGGCGCAGAGGAACGCCCCGGTGACGTTCACGTCGAAAAGCCGCCGCCACTCCTCGGGGTCGGAGGCGGCGACGGGGAGAGGAGTGCCGCTCGCCCCGGCGTTGTTGACGAGTATGGTGACGGGGCCGAACTCTTCACGGACACGCTCGATGCCGGAAGCGACCGAACTCTCGTCCGTCACGTCCATCGTTACGGGGACGGCTGTGCCGCCGGAGGTGGAGATCTCCCGCGCAACCGAGGCGACTTCGTCTCCGGTGCGGGCGGCGACCGCCACCGCCGCTCCCTGATGGGCGAGGAGCTTCGCCGCTGCCGCCCCGATGCCGCGTCCGCCGCCGGTTACCAGGACCACCCTGCCTGTGTGTACACTCGATTCCACGCCTATATAATAACGTTTTAGAGAGGCTTGGCTTTTTGGCGGACCCGCCGGTCGCGCCTGGGATAGAATCTCACGAAAGAAAGTAAGGAGCGTACCCTTGTCCGACATACCTCTCTTCCCGCTCAATGTAGTGTTGATGCCGGGAACTCCCCAACCGTTGCACATATTCGAGGACCGCTACAAGCAGATGATCAACGAATGCCTGGAAGACGAGACGGAGTTCGGGATGGTTCTGGCCGACGACTCCGGTACCAGGGAGGTCGGCTGCACGGCGAAGATAGTGGAGCTGATAGAGCGCTACGACGACGGGCGGCTGGTGGTCATGGTCGAGGGCTCGCGGCGTTTCAAGCTCAACAACGTGCTGACGGGCAAACCGTACTACGTCGGGGATGTCGAGTACATCGAAGAAGAAGGAGAAGAAGACGTCAGCGGGCTGGCCGAGGAGTGCATAGAGCTGCTGGAGCGGGTGGTAGAGGCGGCGACGGAGGGTTCGGTCGGGATCGAGATAGAGCCGCCGTACCGTAACCTGTCGTTCGCCATCGCCGGGCGGATCGAGTTCGACCTGGAGACCCGGCAGCAGATCCTGGAGCTAACGACGGAGCGAGAGCGGCTGGAGAAGGTCAAGGAGTTGCTCTCGGCGGCGGCCGAGCGGCTCGAACGGGAGCGTGGAGTCCGAAAGGTAGCCCAGACAAACGGACACCTGCGCGGAAGCTGGAACCCCAAAAAAGACGAAGAAGACGGGGAGGATCAAGCGCCATCCTGAGGGATGAGATCCCTTATCCTCCTCAGGTTCGCCTGGTCCACTTTGTAGATCAAGGGCTCTGTGGCGAGTGATTCTTCGCCGGCTGCCGACTTTATGCGTCCGGTCAGGTTTTCGAGGACGAGCCACTCCATGGAGGGAAGCACCACGGCCCTTATTCGCAGCCGTATCCTGTCACCGGTTTCTTCTCGTCCGACTAGACGCGGCGGCATGAGGTAGAGGTCCGAGGCTTCCTTTAAGGCTTCCTGGACTCGCGAGGCGGCCTCCTCGTCCCGGAGTTGTACCTCGACGGTGAACCTCTGTTGACCGGAGACGTAGTTGGTCACACCCTGGATCATGCCGTTCGGGATGTAGTGGACCTCCCCGGAGAGCGCACGGATCTTGGTGACGCGCAGCCCGAACTCCTCGACGATGCCGCCTACTCCCTGCGGAGGGTGGATCTGGATGAAGTCACCGACGTTGTACTGACCCTCGAAGATTATGGAGAAGCCGGCGATGATGTCGCGCAAGAAACTCTGCGCCCCGAAGCCGACCACGGCGGCAAGGAGGGCCGCGCCCCCGAGGGTGGCGAGCGCGCTCCTGAAAAACAGGCTCACGACGAACAACGCGACGACCAGGAAGATCACGTACCGCAGCGCGTTCCTGCCGAGCGTTATGGCCGTATCTTGACGCTTTATCCGAGCCACATCTTCCGCGTCGAAGGGCCTCTTCCGTTCCCTACGCCAACTCAGGGCCAATGGCACGCCGCGAGAGAGTACCTCGTAGGAGATCACGCCGAGAACCACGACTATGACGGTTACGATGACGTTGGCTACGAACTGCGTACTGAACAGGTAATCGTAGATACCCTGAAAAAACCCCCCGACCCCTCGCAGTTGGTTCCCGGCCCTCTCGCCGACCTGTCCCGCGGCGGTTCCGGCTTTGTCCACGACGCCGGTCGTGCCGCCGGTACTACTCTGGAGGAGCGCTAATTGGAAGGGGTTAGTCACCGGAGGTTCTACCGGGAGTTCTGACCGTGGCGTTCGAGGGCGAGTTGTATGAGACGATCGAGGAGCTCGTCGTAAGACAGCCCGCTCGCTTCCCAGAGGCTGGCGTATACGCTGGTCGGGGTGAAGCCGGGGATCGTGTTGATCTCGTTCAGGAGCAGACGGTCGGTGCCGCGCTCGATGAAGAAGTCGACGCGGGCCATTCCGGCGGCGTCTACTGCCTGGTATGCTTCGCGCGCGATGCTCTTTATTTCCCGAACAGCTTCGTCCGGTATTTCGGGCGGGACCAGGAGCTCCATGCCGTCCTCGCCGTACTTCGATTCGTAGTCGTAGAAGCCGTCCGCTTTCAGGGAGATCTCCCCCGGCGTGGAGACTTCCGGGTCTTCGTTGCCGAGGACAGCGACCTCGACCTCACGGGCGTCCACGCCCGCCTCGACGATCAAGCGCCGGTCCAGCGGCGCCGCCGCATCTAGCGCCGCTCCCAACTCTTCCGCGCTATCAGCCCTGTTTATGCCGACGCTCGACCCCAGGTTCGAGGGCTTGACGAAACACGGATATCCAACGGAGGCTTCTATCTTCCCCGTCCATCCTTCTCTATCCGCTTCCCATTGGTTGCGGGTGAGGCCGATCCAACGGACTTGCGGGAGGCTGTGGTGGCCGAAGATCTTCTTCATCGTCACTTTGTCCATCGCAGCCGCGCTCCCGAGAACGCCGCTGCCGACGTACGGGACGCCCGCCAACTCCAGCATCCCCTGGATGGTGCCGTCCTCACCGTAGGGTCCGTGCAGGACCGGGAAGACCACATCCGCCCCGCCGAGACCTACCGGCAGCTTCTCCGAGGCCGGGACGAGGGAGGAGCCGCCGGATAGCTCCGGGACGCCGGAGGCGAGTTCGCGCATCGGGTCGCCGCCAGTGAGCCAACGTCCTTCGCGGGTGATGCCGACCGGCTGTATCTCGTAGTGGCCGCTCTTCTCCAAAGTCTTTATGATGGCGTCCGCCGAGGCCAGGGAGACCTCGTGCTCCCCGCTGCGACCACCGAAAACCACCATCACCCGAACCAAAGGGCTCCTCCTCTTCTATACCGACACTCCATCCTAGCAGGAGGCCGCGTTAGTTACCCTCCTGCGCGAGGCCGAGGGCGCCGGCTTCCCGGCGCAGGGCAGCCGCCACGAACTCTATGTGCTCGTTCAGGTCTACGCCGAGCTCCTCAGCACCCTGTACTATGTCGTCCCGGTTGACGCTCGCGGCGAAGGACTTCTGCTTCATCTTCTTACGGACGCTTTTTGCTTTCAGACCTTCGAGCCGCTCCGGCCTGACGAGGGCGCAGGCTGTTATAAAGCCCGAAAGTTCGTCCACGGCGTAGAGGGTCTTGGACATCGGTGTGTCGCGGGGTACGTCCAGGTAGTCGGCGTGGCCTTTTATTGAGTGGAGAACGTCTTCGGGGTAGCCGCGTTTTTCGAGTTCCCTGACGCCTACCATCGGGTGCTCGGCGGGTGTTGGGTGTTTTTCGTAGTCCATGTCGTGCAAGAGGCCCGTAATGCCCCACTTCTCCTCATCCTCGCCGAACTCGCGAGCGTAGGCTCGCATGGCCGCCTCCACGGCCAGCATATGTTTGCGGAGCGACTCGCCTTCCGTCCACTCGCGCACAAGCTCCCAGGACTCTTCACGGTTCACGGCGCCTCCGATTTCTGTTGGTCAATCTCCGGTTTCAGGAGAACATTCTATCTGGATAGGATCCCGGTTCCAAAGCGTTTCGGGTCTTCAATTTCCAGAGTAGGAGACGTTTATGGTGCCGCCTTTCGTGTTGGTCTGCTGCACCGAGCGGGTGGTGTTGCGGGAGAGGAGCACGACGCGCAGGCTTCCGTTACTGGAGTCTTGTTTCTGGATCCGGCACTCCAGCTTCCGGCCTTTCGGAAGGTCGTAGATGAAACGCTTCGGCACCACGCCCCTCATAACCGTATCTTCGGCGCCCGAGGAGCAGACGCCGGAAAAAATGGTCTTCCGGTCACCTTCGACCCGCAGCGTTACCGGCAGCGAACCCGAAACCTTGCCGGTGGTGGAACTTATGCCGCCGGTTGTCCCCATCGTGCCCGGTACGGCGGCTGTTGTGGCGGGTCCGCCCACGGTAGCCTCACGGATGCCGGTGGTGCCTATCCTGGTCCCCTGAGTGTCTCCACCGGAGCACGAGACCAAGAATAAGGCCAGCAATATAGTCGCCACGAGCACGCTTACTCTGCTGATAGGTCCCATCTCCACGTCAGGATTTTAGCAGCAAGGCGAGGGGCGCCGGAGCGTCACGCACTCTCGGGTTCCGTTCAGTTCTGATGTGAGATCTCCCTGGCCCGCAGGAGGACCGCGTCCAGCATCTCCGGTGTCAGGACGCCGGTGAAGGTATTCTGCTGGGAGACGTGGTAGCAGCCGAGGAGCGTGACGCCGTTCGCCTCGTATTCCGCACCGTGGGTGAACTTCGGTTTTGGGCGGACTCCGTGGAGGCGGAGGGTGGCGTCCCAGGCGAATGCTCCGAGGCAGATGATCGCTTTTACGTCCGACAATAACTCCAGCTCGCGCCCGGCGTATGGTAGACAGGCGTCGCGTTCTTCGGCGGTTGGTTTGTTCTGTGGCGGGGCGCAGCGGACGGCGGCGGAGATCCAAAGTCCGTAGACCTCCAGACCGTCATCCTTGTAACGGGTGACGGGTTTGTTCGCGAAACCCGTCCTGTGGAGTCCCCCGAACAGGAAGTCTCCCGAGCGGTCGCCGGTAAAGAAGCGGCCCGTTCGGTTCGCCCCGTGGGCGGCCGGGGCGAGCCCGAAGACCACGACCGAGGCCGCCGGGTCGCCGAAACCCGGCACCGGACGTCCCCAGTAGACTTCGTCGGTGAAGGCGGCCCTCTTCTCGCGGGCGACCTGCTCCCGCCACTCGACGAGACGCGGGCAGCGGCGGCAGGTGGTTATCTCGCGCTCCAGCGCGGCGAGGCTCTCCAACCGGTCGATAGAGTTTCTCAGGCGCCGAAGCGGTTGAGCTTGAGTGCGTGTCCCATGAGTAGGCCCATGATCTCCTCGGCCGGGAACACGCCGAGCGAGCCGCCCGCGCAGGTCCTCTCCCCAAACCTTTCGGCCGTCGGCAGCGTGTACTCAGAATTGAGGAGGAGCGGGACCCCGTGCCAGGAGTGGCTCTCCATCTTCGCGGGCGTGGCGTGGTCTCCGGTTACGGCGAGCGCCGCGGGGCCTAGTTCCAGAAGACCGGGAAGCAGGCCGTCCACCTCTTCTATGACCGAAGCCTTGCGCCCGAAGTCTCCGTCCTCTCCGGCGGCGTCGGTCCCCTTGACGTGAAGGAAGAAGAAATCGTAGTCGTCCCAGTTCTGCTCCAGCGTCTCGAACTCTCCGGAGATCCCCTCGCCTTCCTTCAGAAGCTCCATGCCGGCCAGCCGGGCCAGACCTTTGTACATCGGGTAGCTCGCGATGGCGGCGGCGCGCAGCTTGTAAGTCTCGTCGAACGAGGGCAGCGCCGGGTGCATCCCGAAGCCGCGCAGCAGCACAGTGTTTGCCGGATGTTTGTCCTTCAGGACCTCGTTTGCCTGCTCGACGAAGGAGTTCGCCAGGGCGGCGCTCTTCTCCGCCTCTGAAGAATCGTCTTGCGGCTCTACGGGCAGTGGTTCGAGGCCCGTCCTCTGTGGGTCTGTGTCGGATAGGGCGTCGGAGAGGCCTTCGGCTTGGAAGATGGCTACGGCCCGGTGCTCTTTCTCGTGCAGCAGGGTTACTTCGGCGCCGTCCAGGTCCAGGTTTTCGTTTAAGAGGTCGACGAGCTTCGAGGCGTCGGGGGTGGCGATGCGTCCGGCGCGGCGGTCGGAGATCTTGCCGGAGTCATCCAGGGTGGCGAAGTTGATCCTGGCGGCCAGGTCACTCTTAGCGAGGTCGTAGCCGACGCCCAAAGCGCTCAGTACGCCGCGACCGACGAGGTAACGTATCGGATTGTAGCCGAAGAGCCCGAGGTGTCCTGGACCGCTGCCGGGGCTAACACCCGCCGCTACCGGCCGCGAGAGCCCGAGGTCCGAGGAGGCGGCGAGCGCGTCCAGGTTCGGGGTCTCGGCCGTTTCCAGCTCCGTGAGGTTATCCCCGTTCGGGAGCCCGCCGAGCCCGTCCAGGACTAGCAAGACCATCTTCGAGTCCGTGGAGACCGAAAGTTCGCGCATGAGGTCCAGGTTCAAGATAGGCTCCTTCTGTTCTCGTCTCCGTCAGATGCGGGCAGTCTACCAGATGGGTCCGGCCCGATTAACTCCTCGGACCGTACGCGAGGCTCATTTTCGCGCGACTTCTGCTAGGCTGGAAGTATCTGGATACTACTAAAACCATGAACGGGCGTGAGAGATGAGAATCGAAACGATAGACCTCGACTTTATGGGTACAGAGCGGGTCATAGCATCTTTCCTGCTGCTCGGGGAAGACTCGGCGGCGCTGGTCGAGACGGGTCCAACGACCTGCATAGACCGTCTCATGGAGGGTTTGAAGACGAATGGTGTTTCGCCGGAGGACGTCCGGCAGGTCTTTCTGACTCACATACACCTGGATCACGCGGGCGCGTCTGGCAACCTCGCGGAACTGCTCCCGAACGCGACTTTCTACGTGCATGAGATCGGCTATCCTCACATGGCCGATCCCTCCAAGCTGATGAAAAGCGCCACCCGCATCTACGGAGATAGGATGGAGGAGCTTTGGGGCGAGATGCGTCCCGTCCCCGAGGATCGGCTCGAAGCCTTGAAGGGCGGCGAGGAGATCGAAGCCGCCGGCGGGACTCTCACTGCCCACTACACGCCGGGACACGCTTACCATCATCTGGCGTATCTCGAACCAGACTCCGGGGCTCTCTTCGCCGGAGACGTGGCTGGTATCCGTCTTCCGGGACAGTCCTACGTGCGGCCTCCGACGCCGCCCCCGGAAGTGGACATCGAGGCCTGGATACACAGCATCGGAGAGATCCGTAAAATCTCTCCGGTTAGTCTCCTGCCGACCCACTTCGGGCGCTACGAGGACGTGGAGCGTCACCTGAGTGAGCTGGAGCAGCGGTTGCAGGATTGGCTGCTCTTCGTCGAAGAGCGGGTGGATCAGGGCGTCTCGCGGGAGGAGATCTCCGAAGAGCTAAAAGACAAGGGCGACGCCGAGATGCTCGCCGAGGGAGGGAGCGTGGAGGAGTCCGAGCGCTACGAGCTTGCCGGCAACTACGTGATGCTCGTGGACGGTCTCATAAGGTACATCTCGAAGTAGCGCGGCCGGAGATGGCTGCCTCATGTTCCGCCTGGCAGCCGTTTCTTTCGGAGGTTAGTCTTCTTCGCCGGGGGCGGCGATCAAGTTGATCGCTATCCCTATTGCCATGAGCCCTAAAAGCATGACCGGGCTCGTCAGCACTCTGGTCGTTCCACTTTCGATACCGTCGGAGAGTTTCTCCAAGAAAGACAAAACGGACTCCTCTCTGTCGCTGGACCTGTTCCGTGTTGGTGCAGTATGCGACAAAATAGCTCCGGGCCGGGTAAGGCCTCGTACAATCCGCCCTGGAGAGTCTGCGAGATCTACGCTTCTACTTCCTTCTTTTCCTGGGCTTCTTGCTTTTCGTCATCTTCGAAACCGAGCGAAGGTTTTTTCTCGACTAGCTCGTCCATGATGACGCTTATGACTACTGTTGCCGGGACCGCCAGGAAAGCGCCGATGATCGGACCCAGCAGCGACCCCAGCACCAGGAAGGCGACGATGACCATGGCGGTGGATATCTTTACCTCTCGGCCCATGATCTGTGGCTGTAGGATATGCGCTTCCGCCTGGTTCAAGATCAGATAAAGGAAGAATACCTCTATAGCTTTGGTCGGCGAGATGGTGAGTGCCAGCAGGACCGGTAAAGCTCCTCCGACTATCGAGCCGGCGAATGGGATCACGTTCAGGACGCCGGCGATTAAGCCGAAAGTGAGGGGAAGAGGAACCCCGAGCAGCCAGAGCCCGAGGCCGGCTCCCACTCCTACAAAGGTCGCCACGAGGCCAACACCCACTATCCATCCTCGGAGCCTCGTCCCGATCCGCTCGATGAACTCGCTGACCCCCTGACGGCGGTCCTGAGGCACCAACCGCAAGATCCCGAAGATGTAAGTACCGGGCCTGGCGGCGAAGTACAGTGCCAGGAAAACTACCGCTATGAGCGAGATGATCGCTTCACCCGCGCGATAGAAGATGCTCGGCAGGGAGTTGGTCATCCCGGAAACAAAGCCGCTCAACTTCTGCGAGAGGTTCGACGCATTGCTTGAGATCAAGGGAAGGCCGTTCACCAATTTAGCTACCGACTCCAGAGACCCGAAACCCGAGGAAGTCAGTTGCCGAAATTCGACCAGAAGACGCGGGATCATTACGAGCCACGCCAGGGCGGCCAGACCGCCGAGTATCAATAGCAGCACGATCACCGACAACCAGATCGGGAAACGAGCCCGGTCCAACCCGCGCACGATGGTCCTGAGTACCAGCGCCAGAAGCATCGCGACGGCTATCAGCTCAAGGATCGGCCTTAGCTCGTAGATCAGGAGCAGCGAGACTGCCGAGACCACCAGTATGATGGCCGCGAGCGGCGCACCGTGGCTCAACCTCTCGGAGAACCTGTCTTTTTTTCCTGCTTCCCGCATCTTCCCACCTTCGTGTCTTCGGAGGGTGTCTCGTGCGCCCTTTGTTCCTTACACTCTTTTTACTAGTTTTCGTGACGCTATGGGGAAACATTCGGCGGAACGCAAAAAGTTTAACAAAGCCTTTACTATCGGCCAACAGAGCAGAGTAAACTTTACTTCTTCTCTGTCCGCTTGGGACGCGTCCACAGGCCACGCGCTTCGTCGAGCGCCTCCAGCAACAGTCCGGCGGAGAGACCGCGCGCCATGATACCGTCCCGCCCGGTCACGGTTCCGGCCGCGAGCAGGGCGTTGAGGATCGACTCTTCGGTTGCTTCCGCCGCCGCTTCGAATAGTGGCGTCATCCTCTCGTTGGGCACCATCCGAAGCGGTATCGTCGCCGGAGACTCTATCGGGAAGCCGCTTCTCGGGATGTTCCGGTTGCCGGTTGCGAAGGCGAGGAAGATGTCGCCGCTGGCGTCGTCGAGACCGCCGCCCATCCGTCCGAGGCCGATGCCCGCGCGCTGGGCGAGCCTCTCGCACTGGTGCGGCAGGAGCGGGGCGTCGGTAGCCAGGATGACGATGATGGAACCCGCTCCGGCCGATGTCGGTTCCTCACCGGATTCAGGCATCGGTGGCGGGACACGTTCCGTGGTCAGTACCCTTCCTACGGGAGCGCCGTCTACGCGCAGCATGTCCCGTCGTCCGTAGTTCGCCTGCACCAGCGCCCCGACTGTCCAGCCGCCCTCTTCTTCGGTAAGCCGCCGAGATGCCGTGCCGATACCGCCCTTGAACTCGTGGCAGATCATACCCGTCCCACCACCAACCGAGCCTTCGGTAACCGGGCCGCCTCTAGCACTAGCCAGCGCCTCTCGGGCGTGGGCGGCGGTAACGTGCTGGCCGTTTATATCGTTCAGTATGCCGTCAAAGGTCTCTGCGACCA
The DNA here is from genome assembly GCA_965219175.1 of Rubrobacteraceae bacterium. Taxonomy (GTDB): domain Bacteria; phylum Actinomycetota; class Rubrobacteria; order Rubrobacterales; family Rubrobacteraceae; genus JBBPZK01. The sequence goes on along the minus strand of CBDCNI010000001.1, from coordinate 2,945,123 downwards.
CCGGCATCGACCAGTAGAGGTCATCGTCTGTCCTCTCTTCCACCTCAGCTGCTATGAGCGCGTCGCGCACCACGCCGACGCTGTGGGTGTTGGTAGTGGCGACCGGCGTGGCGAGCGTGCCGGCTTCACGGACCCATTCGAGCCCCGTCATCTCGCCGTTGCCGTTCAAGCGATGAGCACCCGCGAAGACCGGCTCGTCCCTAGCGAGCCCCTCGCGCGGACAGACGACGGTAACGCCTGTACGCACCGGACCCTCACCGACGACCAGCGGTCCCTCTCCCCTAACGACCGTCGAGTGCCCTACCCGCACGCCCGTGACATCGGTAATGGCGTTCCCCGGCCCGGGCGAGAGACGACCGACGAATATTCCGGCTTCTCGTGGGCGCGCGTTTATATCCTGCATGATTGCTCCAGCGCTGGGCACGAGTTCAACTCTGTGGCAAGCAACTATGTCCAGTCAATGTACGGTAAGTCGCTTACTATAGTTTCTCTTATCTCGCTTGCCTTGTTTTCCATGCCTGGTGGAAGTAGGGCGTAAACTCGTAATGGATACATCTCATAGTTGGCTAGAATGCTCATTAGTGAACGCGTATGAGACGATAGAGGAGACGATTCTCCAGTATTCTCGTTGAGAATATGCGCAGTTTGTACGAGATTCTCAACCTCTTTAGAAGGGTCTTGTATAAGATCAGAACTCGGTATGTGAGAACCTATTTTCGTTAGAGTCGTACCTTTAGGTTGCCACACGTACCAATACTTTTTATCTATTCCAAACTTAGAAGCCCATTCTGATAACTTGGCTTTCACCTGCTGCTTTTGACCCCTGTAAGTGTTGGCTGTTTCAGTATCACGCCGACCAAGCCGATCGGCAGAGGCTAGTAGCTTCGGTGGTATTCTGTTGAGTATTGCTCTTGCTTTTTCCTTATGTACGTCGTTCGTGGTCTCTGAACTAAATTGTCTAATCTTGTGGATTATGCAAATGTCATCGAACTCGTACCAAGCACCCTTCTCTATGACTTCCACTATTTCCTTAGCAGATCCATTTACAAATCCTTCCTCTAGTAGCTGCTCAAGCACATCCTCAAGAACAAGCTCGAAGGCCGCAACCGTTTTGTGGAAAGGAACTTGCTGGTAGTCGAAATAGCGGGACAGAAGAAAATGATCGACTGTACGTAGCGCCTTTACGGTAAGGCAAATTCGATTGTTATTATCTAACCTCATTTGGCTGAGTAAATAATCAAGATCTATAGATCCGTATGGTAAGCCGGCGTGATGAGCTGTGCGTAAGAGGTAGTCAATGCGGTCGGCATCAAGGTCAGAACTTATCAAGTTGGTGAATCGCAGATCCGTTTCCCTCGTGAAAATACTGTAGATTTTCTCAGGATCAATGTTGTAGCGTGTAAGAATTTCAAGTAACTCAGAATCTCGTTTTAATATTTCCTTGCCTACGCTTTCATGTTTTAGATAGGTCGAGGGCTCTTCGGAGGTCTCCTTGTTAGCGCTTCCTGCATCTTCAATTAGATTGCCTGTGTAGTGATTGGCGATGGCATCTTCCATTGTGTGACTGTACGGATAGTGACCCACATCGTGAAGCAGAGCCGCAAGTCTATAGATTTGTATTTCTTCATCTTTTATTTCCACGTTGCTATCGCGCAGAGCTTCCAGGGTACGTCCGGTAACATGGCAAACACCTAGAGAGTGCGCAAACCTTGAGTAATCTGCGCCAGGAAAAACCAGGTTGGCTAACCCTAATTGCTTTACGTTTCGTAGCCTTTGAAATGCTTGAGTGCCAATTACTTCGGCTTCCAACTCGCTCAAGCCGATCGTCTTATGAATCGGATCGGTTATACGTCTGACGTTGAACCGTTGCAAGTTTTATTTACGCAGTAACGAATTCTTCGACAAGTTGTACCTCTGAAAGTTTCTTTTCTGCTTCATTCACATAGTTAGCGACATGAGGCTTTTCGCTTTTCAGTATTTTGACTGCTTCGTCTTTACTCTTCTTGCGTACCTGAAGTAGATAATGGAAAGAAGATAGTAACTCCAACCAATCCTCCGACTCAAGCTTAATGCCTTCAGGTACTGTCATGAGTGGTCTTATCTTCTGGAGTTTATCCCTAGCAGACTTATGTAACTCCTTACCTTCAAAACCTCTGTCGTCGGAAGCCATAGCTTCTGCAAGATTGTAATAGTCTCTGGTTAGCGCAGGGCTATAAGGACCCTTCAAGTACCAACTAAAGTGGTAACTGAGGTCCACGCCAGAGAGTTGCCCGAGGTATACAGCTTTCTGAAGCCGTTTTCTCTCTGCAACCGTTGTGATATCTGTCGGTACACTAAGTTCATCCAAGAAGAGCTTCAAAGCAATCGTCTTTGTATCCATTAGTCAATACCTCCTCGATGAGCCTTAAATGTATACTACGCGATGAGTACTCTTTACTCAACTAGTCTTTTAGCGGAACTGCAAATTGTATGAATCGTCTACTCTAGCCGTTTCCGTTTTTCACAGCCTCCACGACTTTCTGTAATCCTTGTTTGGCGTCGGAGAAGAGCATCATGGTTTTGTCGGTGTCGTAGAAGAGGGGGTTGTCGACGCCGGCGAAGCCGGGGCTTAGGGAGCGTTTGATGAAGATGACCTTTTTTGCTTTTTCTACTTCCAGGATGGGCATGCCGCTTATTGGGGTGTCTTGCTCGGGGTCGCTGGCGGCCGGGTTTACGACGTCGTTGGCACCGACGATGATCGCGGCGTCGGCGTCTTCGAACTCGGGGTTTATGTCTTCCAGGTCGTAGAGCTTCGCGTATGGGATTCCTACTTCGGTCAACAGGACGTTCATGTGACCGGGCATCCTTCCGGCGACTGGGTGGATGCCGAAGAGGACTTTCTTGCCCTGTTTTTCGAGGGCTTCCATCAGGTCGCGCATCGGGCCTTGAGCCTGGGCTACAGCGAGGCCGTAGCCGGGAACGATGACGACTTTTTCGGCTTCTTCCGCCAGGTATCCGCCGACCGTCTCGGGGCTCGCGTCGTTTACCTCTCGGTCTTCACGGTCTTCGCTTTTCTTGCTCCCGGAGGCGGCGATGCCGGCGAAGATGATCTTCCCTAGTGGCCGTCCCAAAGCGCCGGACATGAGGTTCGTCAGGATTGTACCCGAAGCCCCGACGATGGTGCCGCCGATAATGAGGATGTAGTTGCCGAGCACGAACCCGGACGCCGCCGCCGCGAGGCCGGTGCAGGCGTTCAGGAGAGAGATGACTATTGGCATGTCCGCGCCGCCTATCGGGATGACGAGCAGGACGCCCAGGATGAGCGACCCGACCAGGATGGCGGCAACGGAGGCGGTCGGCGAGATGAACGGCAGCACGTTTCCAGCGAAGATCGCGTTTGCAGCCAACACCAGGATGACGAGGAACAGGAGCGCGTTTATGAGCTGCTGCAGCGGGAATGTGACGGAGCCCGAGAAAGCTATCTCCTGGAGCTTTGCAAAAGCTATGATGCTCCCGGCGAAGCTGACCGACCCGACGAGTACGGTGAGTGGAACCGTGATCGTCGCCACGAGACTCTGTTCGCTGCTCGTCTGCAAGTGATAGAACTCCGAGAGCGCTATTAGGGCGGCCGCTCCTCCGCCGACACCGTTGTAGGCGGCGACCATCTGGGGCATCGCCGTCATCTTGACCCGCTGGGCCGACAGAGCCCCGACGACCGTACCGAGGAGTGCGGCCGCGCCGATCAGGATGAGGCTCTGGAACTCGATGACGAAGAGCGTCGCCACGAGGGCTATGACCATTCCGACCGCTGCTATGGTGTTGCCGGAACGGGCGGTCTCCGGGCGGCGCAGGCGGCGGATGCCGAGGATGAACAACGCTGCGGCGGCGAGATAGGCCAGGAACGTCGCGGCTTGCAAAGTCTAGTCCTCTCTCCTCTTTTTGACCCTCGGGGTCGGAGGACGGAACATGCCGAGCATCCTATTCGTCACCCAGAAACCGCCCACCACGTTGAGCGCCCCGAAAAACACCGCGATAAAGCCGACCGCCTGAATGTAGACGTTGGTCGCGGCGGCCAGTGTGATCATGCCGCCGACCAGGATGACGCCGTGGATCGCGTTCGTGGCGCTCATAAGCGGCGTGTGGAGCAGGTTCGGGACCCGTGAGATCAGCTCGAACCCGAGGAAGGCGGCTATTATAAGGACGGCCAATTCGGCCAGAAACGAGTTCATCTTACCGAGCCTCGCTCTCTTCGGACGCTTTTTCCAGTGCCTCGCGGGTCGGCCCGTGCCGGACCTCACCGTCGTGGGCTATGCAAGTGGCGGCGATGATCTCATCGTCGAAATCCAGGGCGAGACGCGGGTCCTTTTCGTCTTTGTTTTCGGATTCGTCTTCGGTGATGTGACCGATCAGGCTGTACATGTTGCGTGAGTAGAGTTGGCTGGCGTGGATGGGCATGCTGCTCGGCAGGTTGACCGGACCTATGATCCTGACCTGGCTGTGCTCGACGGTTTCGCCCGGCTCCGAAAGCTCGCAGTTGCCGCCGCTCTCGGCCGCGAGGTCGACGATCACACTCCCAGGCTTCATCGACTCAACCATCTCTTTATCGACCAGCGTCGGGGCCTTTCTGCCGGGGACGAGCGCCGTGGTTATGACGATGTCCATCTCCCGTATGCGCTCCCGGACGAGCTTCTGGTCCTCGCCGAGCTTCTCCCTCGACCAACCACTTTCCTCTTCCTCCGGCTCTTCGGGCTCGTCCTCGCCCTCCACGACGTACTCGTCTCGCGACGGCTCCCCGAAGGAGTAGAACCCGAGGGAGACCATCAGCTTCCGGAAACCTTCCGGCTCGTATACTTCGTACTCCTCTTCCTCGTCGCGCTCCTCTTTCTCGTCGTCGGAGTCTATGAACGAGGCCCCGAGGGACTGCGACTGTTCCTTTGTTTCGGGTCGGATGTCGTAGGCGAAGACCTCCGCGCCGAGCCGGTTCATTATGGCGATAGCCTGGAGTCCCGCGACCGCCACGCCCAGGACCAGCACCTTCGCGGCTTTCGTCGTTCCGGCGGCGGTTGAGAGCATGGGGACGTACTTGCCCAGGGAATCTGCCCCGATCAGGGCGCACTTGTAGCCCGCGATGGAGCCCATCGAAGAGAGCACGTCCATGCTCTGGGCGACGCTGGTGCGCGGCACGGCCTCGTTCGAGAAGACCGTGACCCCGGCGTCGGCGAGTTTCTTTACCCGGGCTGGATCCCCCGGCCCGTTCAAGAAACATACGAGCGCCTGACCCTCGCGCATGTTCCCGATCTCCGTATCCGTAGGGCTCGCGACCTTGATAACCAGGTCCGACTCGCCGTAGACTTCCGCCGAGTCCGGGACGATCCGCGCTCCAGCTTCCTCATAGTTTGCGTCGAGGTTGTAGTCGCGTCCAGCTCCGGCTTCGACGAGCACCTCGAAACCGTCCTTGACGAGCTTCGCGACGGTCTCGGGCACCAGCCCTACCCGCCGCTCACCTTCTGCTACCTCTCTCGGGACTCCCAACTTCACGCAGAGGATTATATAGTGAGGTAGGAGCTATTTGTGTAATGTCATGCATAGAGTTTATGGATCTGAGCTATTTGCGACGCTTATCACGCCGGGGCCGAAGCTCCGCCGCGAGACGCTCTACCGGCTCTCCACCTTCGAGGTGCCGCTCGACTACCTCCGGGACATCCTCCGGTTCGAGGCCGAGGTACCATGAGCCGGGCGGATAGACGACAACATTCGGGCCGTGCTTGCAGAGGCCGAGACACTCGACCGAATCTACCCGCACGTCACGGTTCATTCCTCTCTCGCGCAACTCTTCCTTGAGCGCCTTACGAGTCTCCTTCGAGCCACGCTTCTTGCAGTCCCCGCCCTTGCAGACAAAGACGTGCGCCTCGTAGTCCCGGACTTTCGCCTGTGGCAGCGTCGCGGTGTTGGGGGCGATGGCCCGGTCGGAGGCTTTCTTCGACTTCTTTTTCTTGGAGATGTCCTCCTCCGATCCCGGTCCCGGCGAACCCGCCGTCATGGACTCTCTTGACAGGTTTTGATCTTCCCGGATAGTTCCAGATACGCCGAATATATCACGGGTGCTGCCGAAGCTGTATGATTTGTCGGCGATGAAAATAGATTAAGCGGAGAGGGTATTTTGGAGCGGCAGTCGGTAATAGACGTAGGGTCGAACACGATACATCTCCTGGTCGCGGAGGTGGGGGATGGGGAGGTCCTGCCCGTTACCACCGAGAAGTTCTCGGCCCGGCTCGGGGCCGGCGTCGAGAAGAGCGGGAAGATAAAAGAAGAGCGGCTGGAACTCGCGGCCGACGCCATAGGTTTCTTCTCGCGGATAGCCGGGTTGAGCGGTGCGCCGGGTCCGACGATACTCGCCACCAGCGCCGTCCGGGACGCGAAAAACGGTCCCAAGTTGGTGGATCGGGTGCGGGAGATCACCGGCCTCGACATGCGTCTTATCTCCGGCGAGGAGGAGGCGGAACTAGGTTTCCGGGGGGCTGTGGCAGCGGTCGGGGCGTCGGCGTGGGAGGGGCCGGCTCTGGTCGTAGACCTCGGCGGCGGCTCCGCCCAACTCATCGTCGGTGAGGCGTCGAGCGGTCCGCTCATGCAGGTCTCTCTGCCGCTTGGGTCCAACCGCACTACGGAACGGTTTGTCGATCACGACCCGGCGAAGAAAAAGGAGTTGCGGGCGCTCGACGAGCACGTCAAGGAGATGATGCCTGGGTGGAGCATTGCGTCCAGGGTGCCGGTCGTTGCGGTCGGTGGCTCGGCGCGGGCGATGGTGAAGATCACACGGGACGAACTGACGGTGGAGAGGCTTCGGAAGCTGGCGGAGGAAGTCTGCGAAGTCCCTTCGGCTATGGTGGCTCGGGAGAACGGGCTGGCACCCGAGCGGGCGCGGGTTCTGCCGGCGGCGATCACGACGCTCGCGGCGATCCTGGAACATTTCGAAAAGCCGGGCCTGACCGTGGCCCGAGGCGGTCTCAGGGAAGGAACCGTACTCGCGCTCGCCGCCGGAGAGTTGAATGGAGATGAGGAGTCTTGACCGACACTGTAGGGGTGCAGAGGACGAACCTCTCTGACCCATCCCTGTATCTGAACCGGGAACTCTCGTATCTGTCTTTTATAGAGCGCGTCCTGGCGCAGGCTAGAGATGAACGACATCCGCTTCTGGAGAGGATGCGTTTCCTGTCTATTTCCGCGACCGTTCTGGACGAGTTTTTTATGATCCGGGTCTCGGGGTTGCAGCAGCAGGTCGCGGCCGAGCTTCCAAACCCCGTCCCCGACGGCATGACCCCGGAGGAACAGCTCGCCAGCATCCACGACCACACCGAAGAGTTCCTGGCCCTCCAGAGAGAGGTCCTCGAAAAGACGCTCCTTCCGGCGCTCAGGGAGGAGGGGATAAACCTCGTCCCTTACGCCAAGCTCCGCAAGAAGGAGAAACAGGAGCTTCGGGAGTTGTTCGTCGAGGAGATACTGCCGGTCTTGACGCCGCTCGCTATAGACCCGTCTCATCCGTTTCCGCACATCTCGAACCTCTCGCTGAACTTACTGGCGGTGATCGAAGACAACGGCCGCAAGGTGATGGCCCGGCTCAAGGTACCGACGACCATCGATCGCTTCCTGCGCCTCTCGGACGAGGGGATGGACAAGGACGGACAGAGGCCCGAGACTCGTCTCGTGAGGGTCGAGGAGGTCCTCGCGGCGAACCTGGACGAGTTGTTTCCCGGCAAAGAGGTCGCGGCGAGTTACGTCTTCCAGGTCACGCGAAACGCGGATTTCGTGATCGAGGAAGATGAGGCGGCGGATCTCCTTCAGGCTATCGAAGACGAGTTGGAGAGTCGCTGGTTCGGCCAGAGCATCCGACTCGTCGTCACGGAGGGGATGCCGGAGGAACTGCGCGAGTGGCTGGCGGCGAACCTCGGCATTGAGCCCGGCGCGGTGTACGCCGTCCCGGAGCCGATAGGGCTCGGAGACTACGAGGCGTTGACGCACCTGGACCGCTCGGACTTGCTCTATCCGCCCATAACGCCTCGGGTGCCGGAGGAGATCCGGAGCGCCCGCTCCATAACGCAGGCGATCCGTCAGGGAGACGTGCTGCTCTATCATCCCTACGACTCTTTTGCCCCAGTGGTCGAGTTCGTGCGGGCGGCCGCCTCGGACCCGGACGTGCTCGCCATCAAGCAGACGCTCTACCGCGTCGGGTCCAACTCCCCGATAGTCGAAGCCCTCTCGGAGGCTCGCGATGAGCAGACGCAGGTCGCGGTCCTGGTCGAGCTTAAAGCCCGCTTCGACGAGCAGCCGAACATAGGTTGGGCTCGCAAGCTGGAGGCCCAGGGCGTACACGTCGCCTACGGCATCGTGGGTCTCAAGACGCACGCCAAGATCTGCCTGGTCGTCCGGCGCGAGGGATCTGGTCTGCGGCGCTACGTCCATCTCGGGACCGGCAACTACAACCCCTCGACCGCCCGGATCTACACGGACTTCTCCTACTTCACCGACGACCCGAAACTCTGCGAAGACGGCTCCGACCTCTTCAATTACCTCACCGGCTACTCCTCCCAGGAAGAGTACAACGCTCTGCTCGTGGCCCCCCTGACGATGCGAAAGGGCGTGCTGTACCTGATCGAGGAGCAGACACAGAGGGCGAAGGACGGCCAACCGGCCTCCATCATCTGGAAGATCAACTCTCTTACGGACCCGGAGATCATCGAAGCGCTCTATAAAGCGTCCCAAGCGGGAGTGAAGATAGACCTCATTATCCGGAGCATCTGCTGCCTGAAACCGGGAATGGAGGGCGTGAGCGAGAACATTCGGGTGGTGTCGTTGGTGGGACGCTTTCTGGAGCACGCGCGGGTTTTTGCCTTCGGGAGCGGTGAGGACGAGAAGATACTCCTCGGCAGCGCCGACATGATGCAGCGCAACCTCGACCGCCGGGTCGAGCACCTGTTTCCGTTGCGCGAAGAGCGCCACCGCAAGAGGATACGGTACATCTTAGACCTCCAACTCTCAGACACCGCCAACGGCTGGGAGTTAAAGCCTGACGGTTCCTCCGAACGGATACACCCGCCGGAAGGCGAAGACCCGCTCGACAGCCAGGCGATCATGCTGGAAGGCTCCGGCTAGAAAACGCGAGCACGTTCGGGAGAGGAAAACTACGGAAACCCACGTGAGCACACGCACCGCAAAAGCCTTGCGAAAAAGCGTCCCATGAAAACCCTCTACCTGGTACGTCACGCCGTCGCCCACTCGCGGGATGCGAACCGCTGGCCGGACGACGGCGAGCGTCCTCTTACCCCTGAAGGAGAACGGGACTTTCGTCTCACGGCCGGGCAACTCGGTCTTATGTTCGACCGGGTAGACGTTCTCTTGAGCAGCCCGTTTGCTCGGGCGTGGCACACGGCCGAGGTACTCGATGAGGAGACCGGTTGGCCCGCACCGACTTCCTTTCCGGCGCTGGAGCCCGACATCCCGCCGCACAAGGTAGCCGCAGCCCTCGAAACTTACTCCGACCGTGAGTACATCGTCCTGGTGGGCCACCGTCCCGGCCTGCACGAACTCGCCTCTTACCTGCTCACCGGCGAGGCCGGTCGTTTGAACCTGGGCTTGAAAAAAGGCGGGGTTGCGTGCCTGCGCTTCGATGGTCCTCCCAAAGCAGGTCTCGCCAAATTGAGTTTGCTGCTGACGCCGAAGTCCCTGCACTCTCTCGCGCAAAGCCCGGACTCGGGTTCGGGCTAGGAGTCTTTTAAGAAGATCTCTGTAAGCGTTTCCGGCTTCGGGTAATCTTCGTGGAGGTTGAGCAACGTCAGCTCCACGCGGTCTACCCGGATCTCCCCTATGGGCCAGTCCCGGTAGCGTCTTATGGTCGAGATGATTTCCTCGGGAGCTTTTGTGCTGTCGGGAGCCTGAAAGTAGGCGAGGGTCAGGTGCGGCGGGCCGTGGGGCCTCTCCAAATCGCAGCCCCGGCAGATCTCACGACGAAGTTTCGTAAGCATCCCGGCGTCGTGAGTCTCGACGAACGCCGCGCCTGGAAAAGCGTTTAGGTTTGCGATCCGCACCGGGAAGGACGGAAAGCTCGCTAGAGAGCGTCGGGCTCGCCCCTCTACTTCCGCCAGCCACTCACGCGATATTTCGCCCTTATTCTCCGGTTCCTGGACCAGAAAGCCGAGCAAGAGCAGGGTAATGTGCATAAAGCGATCCGGGTGCAAGGAGACGTATGGTAGCGCCCGGAGTGATTCCTGCAGAGGTTCGAGACGCTCCTGAAAACGGGACACTTCGACAGGGACCATAAAACAAGCCGAAAGCGCGTGCGAATCCTGCCAGCCGGGGTCTTTGTAGCCGCCGAACTCCAGACGACGCCTGGAGCTGAACTCCTCCCACACCTCTTCATAACTCTCGTAGCTGCCCACGGCGCAACTCTACCAGATCGCTGACTACCATACGAAAGACCCCGGAGCAAAAGAAACGGCCTCCCCGCATGGTTCGCGGAGAGGCCGTTTTTGCGTGAGTCGAATCCCCTAAGAAGTCGAGACTAATTCCCCCTGTACCAGATAGCGCTGATCGTAGGCCGGCGGGTCGATGCAGGTCTGGAGCGTCACCACCGTCTGTCCCGGAACCGGCGCCGTCACGTACGTGTCGTAGGGCGTTACGGTAAAGGTCCTGAAGACCCGGTAAGTATAAGTCGTGCCGTTCGAGTCGCTCAGGTAGATCATGTCACCCGCGACCATGTTCGGCAGGTCGGCGAACTGCAGGTAGCTGCCGGTCCCCGCATACCCGAGGACGTGCCCCGCGATGTACGTGTTTGACCCTGCTTGCCACGGGAAGCCTGTCTGAGGAAGATGAATCGCACCGTTCTCGAGCGCCGAAGGATCACTGGTATTCGCCACGTAAGAGTCGGAGATTCCCATCGCCGGAACCGTCAGATAAATGTCCGAACCGGAAGGAACAGCCGGCGCCGCCGTCGCGGCGGCCTGAGTGGTAGTGCTGGGCGTCGTCGCCTCCGTGGTAGTAGCTTGTTGCGCCGCAGCAGCCTGGTCCGCAGCAGCCTGATCTGCCGCAGCTTTTTCCTTTGCCGCTTTCTCTTTAGCGGCTTTCTCCTTGGCGGCTTTTTCTTTAGCGGCCTTGTCCTTTGCCGCTTTCTTCTTGGCAGCCTTATCTTTGGCGGCTTTTGCTTTAGCGGCCTTGTCTCTGGCTGCTTTATTCGACTGTTTGTCGGCGGCTTTATTGTCAACTGACTTTGGGGCCGAGGCGGTTGTTGGGGGGGTGGCGGCGTTGACCGTTTCGTTGCTTGATTTCAGCACGTTCATCGCGATAAAGAGCGTGATCAGCGCCACGACCGCGACGCCTATGCCGTACAGGAGGGCCCGGCTCCCAAATATTCTCGTTATTCTACCCATGCATCCTTACCTTTCCTCACGCACCAATTAACATTTCGGACCGTGTTGCTCCCGTCAAGAGCTATTGTAGGGTAAACCAGCGAGGAAGTTTGTTCAACCGTAAGACCGGATATTCTTGTTGATCCGATGAAAGTTCGACCATGAAAGGAGACTCTCGGAAGAGCCGACCGGCGTCAAGGTCTCGTTGTGAGAGTGCCGGGGAGCTTGAGGTCCGAGACCTGGTTTCAGCAATCGCTTTCTATGGTGCCGCAGGACTCGACGTTCTCCTGGTTGTCCTGGAGCAGCGCCTCACCGAGGTCCAGGATCTTCATTACCCGTTCGTCCGCCACGGAGTAATACGCGTTCCGGCCCGAGCGTCTCACCTGGACGTAGCCGCACCAGGCCAGGCAGCGGAGGTGATCCGAGACCCGTGGTTGCGGGGCTCCGAGTTCTTTTACGAGGTCCCCAACTTTCATCTCACCTTGCCGGGACAAAAGCAGCAGGATAGAGAGCCGGGTCGAATTGGCGAAACCGTTGAAGAACTTCGCCAGCAGGCACATCTCGGCACTCTCACGCCCGACTTCTATTTCCAGGAGATGTTGCTCCACTTTTGCCAGGTCTTTTTGCATGTTCTCTCCTCTGGTAAAGAGTAGTAACTATACACTCCCGAAAGTGTGATGTATATGTTTTCACACATCTAACAGTATAGACATCCGAAGACTTGTATTGGTTACGGTTTAGGTTCGCAAGCTTCGCGGACCGGGAAGCAAAACGTCATTCCTACCTGTTTCTCGTGCCGAAGGCGGTACGGGCCGCTGCGAGGTCCCACAATGCATCACCGACGCTTTTGAAGACGATCGGACCATCGGGTTGCGTGGGTTCCGAAAGGGCTTTTTCTAGGGGGATAGCTCTTTCCCAGTCGAAAGCGCCGATTTCCTCGGCTTGGATCAGGTCTCCCGCTTCTTGTCTCGCGCCTTCTAAAGTATCCACGACTATGCTGGATACTGAGACGAGGCCCGCTGGAAGCTCCGCCGCCTCCGGCTCGAAGGCCCCGACCGCCGCGATGAAAACGTCCGCCGAAACTTTCTCCGGCAACACCGGCTCGCGGCTGGTAGTGGCGGTGACCACGAGCTTCGCTTTATCCAGGGCTTGTTCGGGGCTGTTCACTACACGGACTTCAATCCCGAGCGTCGCCGCATGCTCGGCTAGAGTAGTAGCTCGCTCGCGGGTGCGGGAGACCAGAAAAACGCGAGAGACGCCGAGTCCTTCGTGGAAAGCTTCCAGGTGGGCGCGGGCCTGGGTCCCGGCTCCCACGATAAGGAGCGGCCCCTCCGGGTGCGGCGCCAACTCTTTCGCGGCGAGCAGAGAGAGGGCGGCGGTCCGCCGGGCGGTCACGGTGGCTCCGTCCAGAAGCCCGAGCCGCGTGCCGGTCGCTGCCTCCATCACGACCACCTCGCCCTGAATAGTCGCCCGGCCGCGCCCGGCATTCTCCGGGTGGACCGTAACGAGCTTCGTTATGGCGATTTCTCCATCCGAGGCGGGCATGACGAGTAAAACTCCGCCCTCCGGCAGCGGCATCGCGGTTCTGGGCGGCGCTTGTATTTCCTCTTCCCGCCGGGCCAGCGCTACTTCTCTGATGGACTCCGCAAGCTCCGCGTATGGTAGCCGCGCGGCCGTCTCTTCCGGGCTTAGTATCTCCACTACCGATCCTTTGGTGCGGAGCTTGACAGGCGCTCAGGAGAGAAGAGGCTGATGGGGTGTCGGGTTTCTCCTTCCGTTGCGAGGTCGGCCAGGATTTCGCCCATCACGCTGCAGAATTTGTATCCGTGACCGGAGAACCCGGCGGCGATGGAGACTCGCGGATGTTCTGGGTGCCGGGAGACGATGAAGTGCTGATCCGGGGTGTTCGTGTACATGCACGTCCTGGCGTCGAGAAGCTCTCCGTCCATCGCCGGGACGTAACGGGAAAGGTATTCCCGGAGAAAAGCAGTCTCCTCCTCGCCGACGTCCCTGTCTACCGTCTCCGGGGCGCAGGGAACGCCGTCCGCCCGGAAGAAAGCCGCCTTCACTCCTGTCTCGCCATCCTGGATCGGAAAACCATAGAACATATTGCCGTCGTCCGGCTCCCAGATAAAGATCGGGAACCGCGGCGGTAGGAACTGTTCCCGCTTTCTCTCCGGCTCGAACCAGTACATCACCTGCCGGGTAACTTCGAGCGAGAGTCGAAGGTTGGGAAGGAGCCTGGAAGCCCACGCCCCGGCGGAGAGGACCATGCTCCCGGCCTCGTAGTTCCCCGTTCCAGTTTCTACCGTCACCCGGTCCTCCGAAGCCTCCCAGGAGACGACCGTCTCGCCGAAGTGGAGGTCGGCACCGAGATAGGTTGCCCGGTCGAGGTGGGCGGAGACCGAAGCTTCCGGCCTGACGAAACCGGCGCGTTTTTCGTAGAGCGCTACCGTTTCCGGGTCGGGGGCGAAGGCTGGAAAGCGTCGGCGGATATCGACGGCGTCGAGCATTTCGTAGGGGAGGCCATGCTCCTCGGCGCTCCTAACGCTACCGGAGACGAGATCGCTCTCCGGGTCCCCGATCATGAGCCCGCCCGTAAGCGTCATCAACTCCTTGCCGGTCTCTCCTTCGAGTTGCTCCCACAGCTCGTAGGCCCGCAGCAGGAGCGGCACGTAAGACGGGTCTTCGAAATACGCCTGCCGGATGATGCGTGAGCGTCCGTGGCTGGAACCTTCAGCGTGGGCCGGAGTATGCTGCTCCAGGCCGAGGACCTTCCGGCCCCGGCTCGCGAGCTGATAGGCTGCGGCGCTACCCATCCCGCCGAGCCCGATGACGATCGTGTCGTAAGCGGTTTCAGGCGACATCCAGGCTCCGCATCTCTAGTCTTCCAGCCGGTAGTCGGGGTCGGCTGGAAGGTCAGCTATGTCCATCTGGGCTTTCTGTAGTTTGCCGGCGTAGTCCCAGTTCATCGACTGCCAGCGGGTGAACTGGTCGAGAACCCAGATCCCCGAGAGCCGGCCGCCGTTGCCGGACTTGCCGTTGCCCCCGAAGGGCAGGTGCGCCTCGGCGCCGCTGGTCGAGTTGTTGACCGAGAGCATCCCGGCGGTGTTTTGTTCCCGGAAACGAAGAGCGTTGGCGGCGTCGCGCGTGTAGATAGAGGTGGACAGCCCGTAACCGTGACCGTTTGCGAGCGTGATCGCCTCGTCGAAGTCCACGAACTTCGCCACCCCGACGATAGGGCCAAATGTCTCCGTCTTGTACAACTCGTCCTCCGACGTCACACCGCTCACGATAGTAGGGTGGCAGTAGAGTCCGGCCTCCGCGTCGCCGACGAAACCTTCTCTCGGGTTGTCCGCAGTGATGCGTCCTGTTCCGGTCGAGCCGTGAACTTCGTGATGCTCCTCGATAAGGTCCAACCACCCCAAGAAGCGTTCCTGGAAGCGCTCGGAGAGCATCGGGCCGTAGAGTACGTCCTGGGTCGGGTCTCCTACCTTCGCCTCTTCTACCGCGCGGGTGAACTTCGAGAGGAACTCGTCGTGGATGGACTCGTGGGTGATGACCGTGCCGAGTGAGGTGCAGCGCTGGCCGGCGGTGCCGAAGCCGGAGAACAGGGCTCCTTCGACGGCGAGATCCAGGTCCGCGTCGGGCATGACCACGAGCGGGTTCTTACCGCCGAGTTCCAGGCACGGAGACTGGAGGTGGCGTCCGCAGAGCGCCCCGATCTCCTTCCCAACCCCTGATGACCCGGTGAAGCCGACCTTGTCGACGAGCCCCTCATCCAGCGCCCGCTCTAGCCCCTCAAAGGCCGCCGGACCTTCCGCCTGCACGACGTTCAAGACACCGTCCGGCAGGCCGCCCCGGATGAAGAGTTGCGCCAGGGCGTCGCCGATGGCGGGGGAGTATTCAGCTGGTTTCCAGACCACGGTGTTGCCGCAGGTGAGGGCGGGGATCAGGTACCACGAAGGCACCGCCACCGGGAAGTTCCCAGCCGTAATAATGGCCGCCACCCCGACCGGCATCCGGAAGGTGAAGAGTTGCTTGTCCGGCATCTCACTCGGGACGGTCTGACCGTAGAGCCGGCGTCCCTCGCCGGTAAAGAAGTCGCAGGTGTCTATTATCTCCTGTACCTCGCCCAGAGACTCCGCGTACGGTTTGCCGATCTCACGGGTCACCAGACGCGCCAACGCCTCCTTATTCGACTCTACAAGCCAGCCGATCTTCTTTATTACCCGTGCCCGTATGGGGGCCGGCACGCTTGCCCACTCCCTTTGGGCCTCCCGAGCCGCCCGACAAGCCTCGACGAACGTCTCCGCGTCACCGAGCGAGACCTCCGCCACGACCTCGTCCGTGCGCGCCGGGTTTACGGAACGCATGCGACCGCCCGGCGCGTCTTCCCGCAACCGACCCCCTATTACAGAGGCGACCTCGCGTGTCTTTGGCGACGCTTCTTCTCGGGTATCGGTGGTCCGCATGCCTAGCACCTCCTGGGACAAGCCCTCGACTCGCACTGTCAACACCCTAAATCGTTATAAATAATCATCCTACACCAAAGGCCGGGACCGGAAAGATCGGGCCGGTCACGCAGATTTCGAGACCGACGCAAGCAACCTGTTTGACCCATAGAAAAGTTTAATATATAGTCACTATTGTTGTAAAGGTGTACCGTAAACTGGTTGCTTTACACAAGGCTTTGGGGTCGATCGTCCAGATCGTATCGTCGGCGGGGGACGGGGCTTTTCCGACGAGGCGCTGGATGGGATAGGAGGAAGTCACGGATGAATGAAACCTTCGGGAACAGGTTCGTCTTCATCGCCGCCGGCATAGGAATGGCTGTGGGAGCCGGGAACATATGGAGGTTTCCACGGATCGTCGCGGAGTTCGGAGGTGGCACGTTCCTGCTAATACTGTTGCTCGCCAACCTGGTTTGGGCGATACCGCTCCTAACGGCCGAGTCGTTGATAGGGAGGAAGACCAGGCTCGGGACCGTGGGTGGTCTCAGGGACTTTATGGGGCGGAGGTACACTTGGATCGGGGCCTGGGTAGGCGTCGTGACACTCGGGATCCTCTTCTACTACACCGTCGTGGCGGGATGGGGTTTTCGGTACCTGGCCTACTCCGTAACCGGAACCGTGAACAAAGGGGTCGATTCCCAGGCGCTCTGGGATGGGTTCACGGGAAACCCGGTCCAGACGATACTGTTCGAGGCGATCGCCGTGGTCTTCATGGTGCTCATCGTATATCGGGGACTCAAGGGCGGCATCGAGAAAGTATTGCAAGTTACGATACCGGGGCTGTTTATCGTGCTGATTATCCTGACAATCCGGGCAGTCACCTTGCCGGGGGCTATCGAGGGGCTTCACTTCCTCTTCGTCCCGGACTGGAGCAGGCTCGGGAGCGCCCAGGTCTGGCTGCAGGCTTTTACCCAGATGGCCTTCTCGACCGGTGCGGGCTGGGGACTTCTCCTGACGTACGCGGTTTATACGAGAGACAACGACGACATAACCCTCAACGCCAGCGCCCTGGTCTTCGGCAACCTGTTTGCGTCGTTGCTCGCGGGCACGACTGTCCTCTGCACGATCTACGCCCTCAGGGGGTCGGGGTTCGCTTCCGAGGCTCTCGGGGCGGGCAACAGCGGGCTCGCCTTCATATACCTCGTCAAGCTCTTCGGCTCGATGCCGGGTGGGATCTTCTTCTCTTCGTTGTTCTTCCTGGCGTTCTCGCTGGCGACCATATCCACGCTCATATCCTTTTTCGAGCTCGGGATCATGAACCTGGTCAACATGGGAATTACGCGCGGTAGGGCGGTGGTCGGGCTTGGCGCGGTCGCCTTTGTCCTGGGCGTACCGTCCGCCTACAACATCGACTTCCTGAACAACCAGGACTTCGTTTGGGGCGTGGCGCTCCTGGTCAG
This sequence comes from Rubrobacteraceae bacterium, assembly GCA_965219175.1. Taxonomy (GTDB): domain Bacteria; phylum Actinomycetota; class Rubrobacteria; order Rubrobacterales; family Rubrobacteraceae; genus JBBPZK01. The sequence goes on along the minus strand of CBDCNI010000001.1, from coordinate 2,927,834 downwards.
CGGGGCGCTCGTGTCGCTGGCGGTCATGAAATACGGCGTCGAGCGGGCGCGGGAGGAGATCAACGCCACGAGCGACCTGCACGTCGGACGCTGGTGGTCCTGGTGCATAAGGGGTGTGCCGGTGTTTTTCGTGGTCATGTTCATCTGGTGGATCTACCAGACGATAACCGTATTCTCTTCGGCCGAGGCCCCCTGGTGGAACCCGTTCGAGACGTTCAGCACCGCGACGTTGGTGTTGCAGTGGGTGATCCTGTTCGTCATCCTATACGCTCTCAACGCTTTCCTTTCCAGGAAGGTCGGTGAGGGGCCGATGACGTCATCCGACAGCGCGGAGGAAGTAGTGGAAGGTGAGCCGGTCTCTTCGTGAAGCAGTGTCTAGCCCGAGAGATTACAGGAGGTGAGAGATGGATGTGGAGGCTATCGTCTGGACGGTCGTATTCTTCGGTGGCGTGATCCTGATACTGTCTTTGCTGCTCTTCAAGGCGGTTCAGGCCGACAGGGCGGAAGCTAGGGAGGCGCAAGACTCGACCCACGACGGTGGATAAGCTTGCCTGAGCGGCTCCGGTTGGCTACGGGTTCGATGCGCGCCGTTTAGAATAGGTCCGGTTCGGCTATGGAAACAGAGGGAGACTCGGAAGCATGGGCATTATAGACAAGGCCATCGCAAGCTCCGTGACCGTCATACCGAAGCCTATAGTGCGGCGGATCTCCAGCCGCTACATAGCGGGCGAGAAGTTAGAAGAGGCCCTCTCCGCTATCCAAGAGCTGAACCGCGAGGGCTGCGCGGCGACGGTGGACGTGCTCGGCGAGAGCACCGAGAGCAAGGCGGATGCGAGCGAGACGCTCCAGGAATACAAGCAGGTCATCGACGCCCTGGAAGAAAACGGTCTGGACTCGGGTATCTCCGTGAAGCTCACCGGCCTCGGCCTGACCATAAACGAGGAGTTGTGCCGGGCGAACCTGGAGGAGATCGTCGAATATGCGGCTGCCAGTAATCGCTTCGTACGGGTGGATATGGAGAACTCGCCGTATACCAACGCGACGCTGAACCTCGTGCTCGACATGCACGAACGTCACGAGAACGTGGGGGCCGTTATACAGGCGTACATGCGTCGCAGCCTGATAGACGTGACGCGGCTCGCCGAGGCTGGCGTGGCGGTGAGACTCTGCAAGGGCATCTACGACGAGAAACGTGAGATCGCCTATAAGGACTTCGACACCGTTCGCCAGAACTACGTGATGCTTCTAGAAGAGTTGTTCCGGGGCGGTGTCTACGTGGGTGTCGCCACCCACGACGAGCACCTCGTCCTGCACGCGCTGCGTTTGATCCATCAACTCGATATCCCCAAAGACCGCTACGAGTTCCAAATGCTCCTCGGTGTGGACGAAGAGTTGCGCGGCATCCTGGTTGGCGGCGGGCACAAGTTGAGGGTGTACGTGCCGTTCGGAGAGGACTGGTATGAATACTCGACCCGCAGGCTCAAGGAAAACCCCAAAATAGCCGGATACGTCGCATCAGACGTGATCGGGGGTATCGTCGGGACCGTAAAGCAGTAGCTGCGGCGAGTATCGAACCTTACACAAATCCAAAAAATCCGGAGGTGCTTAAACAGTGGGACTCATACCGTACAAGAATGAGACGTACCTGGACTGGACCGAGAAACAAAACCAGAATGCCATGCGCGCCGCCCTGGAGGAGGTCGAGGGCCAGCTAGGAAAGAGCTACCCGCTCGTAATCGGCGGCAAGCCTGTGGAGACCGACGGCGAGGTAGTCTCCGTAAATCCGGCCAATCCTTCACAGGTAATCGGTAAAACCGCGCGTGCCACGGAACGCGAGGCTGACCTGGCGCTTCAGACGGCCGCGAAGACGTTCGAGACTTGGAGCCGAACGGCCCCGGAGGTGCGGGCGCGGATACTGTTGCGGGCGGCGGCGATCATGCGCCGCCGGAAGTTCGAGATGCTCGCGTGGGAGGTCTACGAGGGCGGCAAGCCCTGGTCCGAGGCCGACGCCCAGGTCGCGGAGGCCATAGACTTCCTGGAGTATTACGCCCGCGAGATGCTGCGGCTCAAGGATGGGGTGGAGATTTACTCGATCCCCGGTGAGGAGAGCCGGTACACCTACCAGCCGATGGGAGTAGGGGTGATAATCGCGCCCTGGAACTTCCCAACCGCCATCCTCACGGGGATGTCAGGAGCGGCAATCGTCGCCGGCAACACCATCGTCATGAAGCCCAGCGAGTTCACGCCGGTGATCGGGGCGAAGGTAGCGGAGATTTTCGAAGAGGCCGGCCTCCCGGATGGCGTCCTGAACTTCCTGCCCGGCTACGGCTCCGAAATCGGCGACTACCTCGTCTCAGACGCCCGAACCCGCTTCATCTCCTTTACCGGTTCGATGAAGACGGGATTGCGCATAAACGAGTTGGCCGCGAAGCAGATAGAGAACCAGCGGTGGGTGAAGCGTGTGATCGCCGAGATGGGGGGTAAGGACGCGATGGTCATAGACGACTCCGCAGACCTCGACGCCGCCGCCGCCGACATAGTAAAGAGCGCCTACGGTTACTCCGGCCAGAAGTGCAGCGCAGCATCCCGCGCCATCCTGCATGCCGACATCCACGATGAGCTTCTGGAGAAAGTCCTTGAGAAGGCGAGAGCCCTAAAGGTCGGAGTACCCGCCGAGGATGGGCCGGAGATAAACATTGGTCCGGTAATCAGCGAGTCCCAGTTCGAGAAGGTGGCGGGCTACATAGAGACCGGTAAGGAAGAAGGTGAGCGGTTGCTCGGCGGGGAGCCCGGCGACCCGGAAGACGGATACTTCGTCCCCCCGACAATCTTCGGAGTAGAGGCGGGGGCGCGGGTGGCCCAAGAGGAGATCTTCGGTCCCGTCCTCTCGGTCATACAGGCCCGCGACTTCGACGACGCCCTCAAGATAGCCAACGACAGTCCCTACGGCCTGACCGGCGGCGTATACTCGAAGAACCGCGATCACCTGGAGCGGGCCAGAGAAGAGTTCAAAGCGGGCAACGTCTACTTCAACCGAAGCATCACCGGGGCGTTGGTAGGCGTCCAACCCTTCGGCGGCTACGGCCTCTCCGGCACCGACTCCAAAGCCGGAGGCCCCGACTACCTACCGCTTCACATGCTCGCCAGGACTACCGTGGAGAGGTTCTGACAACCGCGCCGCAAAGGTTGCGTTAGGTGCGCTGGTAGAATGAAGTACGCGATATTCAGGAAACTATAGAGGCCGGACGTGGAGATCAAGACATTAGACGAGCACATAGAAACTACGCCGGGCGTCGCGGGCGGCAAGCCGCGTATCGCCGGACACCGTATCACCGTTAAAGATGTCGTGGTCTGGCACGAGCGTATGGGACGGAGTGCAGATGAGATCTCCGCTGGCTACGACCTCGCGTTGGCCGATGTATACGCTGCGTTGGCCTACTATTTCGATCATCGGGCCGATATAGACGCGTCCATCAGAGAGGGAGGGGCGTTCGCTGGGTCGTTGCGCGGGCGCACCACCTCTCAACTGAACCGGAAGCTAACGGCGCGCAAGCCGCGTGGCTGAACGAGTTCGTTTCTACACCGACGAGCACGTATCGAAAGTAGTCGTGAGGGGTTTACGTCAGCGTGGAGTAGACGTACTGACAGTATCGGAAGCCGGCATGCTTGGCGCCGGCGACGAGGATCACCTGACGTTTGCGCAGCAGGAAGGGCGGGTGCTTTTTACGCAGGACGAGGACTTCTTGCGTTTACATGCCTCAGGTACGGAACACGCTGGTCTGGTCTACGCGCACCAGCAGACGCCGTTCGGACAGGTGGTTCACGGGCTCATGCTCGTCCACGAAGTTCTGACATCGGACGAGATGACAGGACATCTGGAGTACATATAGACTGTATTCCGCAAAGTCCGGATACGGAAAGCGCCGAATCCCATTGACTCCAAAGCCGGCGATCCCGACTACCTACCATTCCACATGCTCGCCCGAATGACCGTAGAGAGGTTCTAGCGGGAGGCGGGTGTCGCCTACTCGAAGATCTCCGCCACCAGGCATCCGAATCCGGGTACTATATCGTTGCCGGTCAAGATGTCCGTGGCGGTAAGGGTTGCCGCCTCTTTAAAAGACTTGTGGACAACTACTGAATTGGTGCCGGGGTAGACAATCCATACCAGCCTCACCCCGGCTTCCAGCCACATCTGTACCTTCGACTGGACATCGGCGGCGGTGTCGTTCGGCGACACCACCTCGACCGCGAGGTCCGGGGCGAGGTCCCAGTATCCTTCGGGCGGCCCGCCGGACGGTACGCGCTCTCGCGCCACGAAAGACACATCGGGGGCGCGGACGGTGTCGCGGGAGATCTTGAATCCTGTCTCTGCCGCGAGGACCATACCCGACTGGTTCGTTTCCACGTGCCGGTCTAGTCGTGAGGCCAACCTCATTGTCGCCCTTCCGTGTCTCGCTCCCGCCGGTGCCATCTCCCTTAACTCTCCTCTCACCAACTCGCGGCGTTTGCCGTCGTCTGGGAGCCCGAGCAGCTCTTCGGCGGTGATCCTGGTCCCGGTCTCGGCCACTTTTAGAAGCTCCATTCCTGAATCAGCTTGTCCCGGAAGACGTTTAGGTCTCGTGAATCGCGGCGTCTGGCTCGCTCTAGCTGGACAATGATCTCCGCTATCGACTCGTCGGTCTTCGCCATGCGTTCGGCCAGGGTTCTGCCTAGCTCGTAGACCACCTTGCAGGCGGTCGGAGAGTCGGCGTCGAGCATCGCGAGGAAGCGGTCTCTCGGGATAGTCTGGGCCTCCACGGCGGTCTTCGCCGCGACGGTCGCGGCGGCGCGGGGCTCGGTCAGCAGACCCATCTCGCCGACGACGCTCGGCGCTTCGATGGTCGCCAGGAGCTGACGGCGTCCGGGGAGGACCCGCTTGTAGACCTCGACGGTCCCGGAGGTGAGCACGTAAAGGTTCTCGTCTCTCCTGCCTTCCTCGATAAGTATCTCTCTCGCTCCGAAGCTCGCGGGTGCCATGATCCCGCGCAACTCTTCCAGTTCCTCGTGGCTCAGGTTTTCGAAGAGCGGTATGTCTTGCAGAGGCGGCGTCTGCTTCATTCTGTCCTCCCCGATATCCATCTCTACACGGTCCAGTCGGTTATCAGCTTGTCGCGGAATTCGTCGAGGTCGGTCTCGCCGTGCCGTTCGAGCTCCCGGATGGTCTCCACGATCTCCTCGTCGAGGCGGGTGAGCCTCTTGGCTAGAGTGCGCGCTATCCGGTAGGAGAGCTTGAAAGCGGCCGGACGACCATCGGAGATCATACGCCGGAAAGTCGCCCGTGGAATCTTGATCGCCTCTACCTCGCCTTCCGCCCTTACGGTCGCCGACGCCCCACTGTCCCCGAGCAACCCCCGCTCTCCGACGACGGTCCTCTCCTCGCCCGCGTCGATGGTAGCCAGCAGCCGGTCCCCGTTTCCAGGAATGCTCTTCCGGACCTCGACCTGCCCCGAAGTCAGGACGTACAGGCTGCTCGGCCTCGATCCTTCCTCTATAAAAATCTCGCCCGGCTCGAAGACGACCAACTCCGAGCCGTCGGCGAACTCCTGGCGCTCCTCGTCCGTCAAAAACTCGAAGAACCTCACCTGTCCTAGATGGTTCCCGGTCATTGTCTCACCACCCTAATATATCCCCCGCAGGACCGTTGCCTTACCGACCCTGCCTATGGCGAGCACAAAGGCCGCCGTTCGGAGGTCTAGGTCGCGGCGTCCGGCGAGCCTACGAACTTTCCGGTAGGCTGTCGTGATGGTGTTGTGGAGTTCTTCGTTGGCCTGTTTCTCCTTCCAGGAAAAGTGCTGGAGATTCTGCACCCACTCGAAGTAACTGACGATCACACCTCCCGCGTTCGCCAGTATGTCCGGGACGATGACGACCTCGTGCTCCTTGAGGTACTCGTCCGCCTTCGGGGTCACGGGACTGTTCGCCGCCTCGACTATGTATGATGCTTTAATGTCGCGCATATTTGACTCGTTGATAACGTCACCTATGGCCGCCGGGATCAGGACGTCTACAGGGAGTTCCAGGATTTCGTCATTGGTCAGGGCGTCGCCCCCGGCCCAGCCTTTGATCTCCCCGCCGTTGTTTACGTGTTCGATGATCTCCTCGACCGGCAACCCGTCCGGATCATAGGCCGCACCCGTGACGTCCGAGACGGCGGCTACCTTACCGCCGAGTTCGTTCAGGAAACGCGCGGCGAAAGAGCCGACATTGCCGAAACCCTGGATGGCGAAGGTCGTCTCGGTTATGTCTTTGTTCAGGTCTTTGAGGAACTCTTGTATCACGTAGACCACGCCCCGGCCGGTGGCGGCTTCGCGGCCTTCGGCGCCGTAGAGGTCGACTGGTTTACCGGTAACGACGGCCGGGTTGTGGCCTTCGAGGGTCGAGTATTGGTCCATGATCCAGGCCATAACCTGCGCGTTGGTGTTCATGTCCGGGGCCGGGATGTCCGTCTGGGGACCGATGAAGTCATGGATGCGGTTCGTAAAACGCCGTGTCAGCCGCTCTACCTCTCCGCGAGATAGCTCCTTCACATCCACCGAGATGCCGCCCTTGGCGCCGCCGTAGGGAATCTCCGCGAGCGCCGCCTTCCAGGTCATCAGCGAGGCGAGTGACTTGACCTCGTCAAGGTCAACGTCTAGGGCGTAGCGAAGGCCGCCCTTGTACGGACCGCGGGCGCTGTTGTGCTGGACCCGGTAACCCAGGAAAACGCGGACCTGACCGTCATCCATCTCCAGAGGAATCTTGACGGCTATCTCCCGGTTCGCCGTCATCAAGAGGTCCTCGATGTTGCGCCCGATGTCCATAACCCTCATGGCCCGGTCGAAGAATTGGTTAGTGTCCTCGAAGCTCATAAGATCACCCCTTTGACTTCGTGGTCCTCACGAGGATTATATTCCCGCCGCCAGTCTCGCGAAACAGTCGCGCCTTCTCTAGCCTACGTGATCCACTTCAGCAACAGCCAGTATTTCGTCGGCACGCCGTGGTCGGTTTCGTTCGTAGTTGTCAGTGTGGTCTTACTCTTTGCACTCTTTGCCGGAGCGTGGCGCCTTCGGCGCGTAGATCTTTAGGGTTGCAGAAGATGTCCGAAGGTCCTGAGCCTCTCCGGCATGGAGTTGCTCAAGACCTTCCATACACTATGCTGTGACACGAGAAGAGGCGCGGCGGGCAACCGTCGCGCCTCCCGCGCTGCCGTGTTGGTTCCGCTACTTCCTAGTAGGCGTAGCCGTAACCACCGTAGCCGTACCTGAGCACCGTCACGTCTACCGTACCGACTCCGTAGAGCCCGACGGCTTGCGCCGCCGCGTAGGAGAGGTCCAGGTTGCGACCAGACACGTACGGCCCCCGGTCGTTGACCCGGACGGTTACGCAGTCCTGATAGCAAACCCGCAACTCGGTCCCGAGCGGCAGATAAGGGCTTGCGGCGGTGTAGTCGTACATGTTGAACGGCTCACCACTCGCCGTAGTAGCACCCTGGAATCCCGGCCCGTACCAGCTAGAGACCAGCGGATGCGCCGAAGCATCCTTCTGCGTAGCCGCCAATGCCAAAACCATCACGCCAGCAACCAGCATTACCTTGAGAATCGACTTCAAAGAGCCCCCCTCTTTGTAGCTTTTACTTACGAGCCGGAAGCATAACAAAGAAGGTTTGCATTACAAGGAGTAGCAACATGTCCGATGGTGTACTGGTTCACATTGCGTTTGTAACATGTTGTGTGCTCGATTTAAGGTGTGATCCGTTATATGTCGATTGCTTGGGGGATTACGGCAGGTTGAAAAATTCGTGCTATTAAGCATGGAGCAAGGTAGAAAGAGCGGGTTTTTGGGTTCCAAAAGTTTTCGGGCTGATGTGGTTCAATCCGGTTTTGTGTTAGAGAGGAGTTAGTAGATGGCTTATGATTTCGCCCGGTATCTGAGGATCCGGGGCGCTTACGGGGCGAGTTGGTCGCCGGATGGACGTCGGATTTCTTTTCTGACGGACATTACCGGTGTGCCGCAGGTCTGGGAGGTTCCGGCGGAGGGCGGCTGGCCGGATCAGTTGACGTTCCACGAGGAGCGGGTCATGGGGGCGCGGTACTCGCCCGCAGACGATGCCCTCGTCTTCAGCATGGACATCGGGGGTAACGAGCGGGCGCAGATATTTCTGTTGAAAAGCTCCGCCGGGGAGGAGCGGGACCTCACGCGAGAGCCGGACGCCATCCACTACTTCGGCGGATTTTCGCCGGATGGAGGGCGCATAGCCTATACCGCGACCCGTCGCAACGGCACGGACTTCGACGTTTACGTCCAGGACCTCGACGGCGAGCCGGAGATGGTCTGGGAAGTCTCCGGGTACCATGGGGTCGCGGACTGGGGTCCGGACGGGTCTTACCTGATCGTCGCCCGCTACCGCTCCAACCTGGACAACGAACTGTACCGGCTAGATCTCACCACCGGCGAGGCCACGCTCCTGACCCCACACGAGGACGAGGCGCTCTTCTCGAACGTTAACGTTACGCCGGACGGGAGTGGAGCGTACCTGGCGACCGACAGGGATGGCGACTTCTCACGGCTCGCGCATCTCGACTTCTCTACGTTGGATCTCAGATACCTTACCCCTGACGACTGGGACGTCGAGAGTGTAGAGTTGTCCGGGGACGGGCGTTACCTTCTGGCGAGCCGCAACGTGGAAGGCTACTCGGACTTCATGCTCTTCAACGGCAGTGGCCGGCGCATGCCGGACCTGGAACTGCCGGGAGGCGTTCTAGGGGATTTCGAGTTCTCACCGGACTCCGGGAAGCTTGCCTACACTATGGCTGGACCGGATCGTAACACGGACGTGTGGGTCGTGGACCTTCCGGACGGCGAACCGCGCCGCCTCACCCGTTCCTCGACGGCTGGAATACCACGTTCCACCTTCCGCCGTCCCAGGGTCGTTCACTACCCGAGCTTCGACGACCGAGAGATACCGGCCCTCTTCTACGAGCCGGAGGGTTCGTCCGGGAATGCCCCCGTCATCGTCAACGTCCATGGTGGACCGGAAAGCCAGTCGCGGCCGCTCTTCGCGCCGGTCACGCAATATCTCCTGCACCGGGGATACGCTGTATTCTCACCTAACGTGCGCGGCTCGACCGGTTACGGCAAGAACTACACTCACCTCGACGACGTGGAGCTGCGGATGGACTCGGTCAGGGACCTGGCGCACGCGGCGCACTGGCTCAGGGGAGCGGGGCACGAGCAGGTCGCCGTTATGGGTGGTTCCTACGGAGGTTTCATGGTTCTCGCCGCCCTCACGGAGTACCCGGAGTTGTGGAGCGCCGGGGTAGATATCGTCGGCATCGCCAACATGGTCACGTTTCTGGAGAACACCGGCAGTTACCGGCGCGCCTTGAGAGAGCCCGAGTACGGATCTTTAGAGAAAAACCGCAAGTTTCTGGAGTCGATCAGCCCGATCCATAAAGCCGAGGACATAACGGCGCCGCTCATGGTGATCCACGGCAAAAACGACCCCCGCGTGCCGGTCGGAGAGGCCGAGCAGATAGTGGAGCGCGTGAAGAAGAACGGCGGCGCGGTCGAGTACCTGCTCTACGAAGACGAAGGACACGGTCTCGCCAAGCTCAAGAACCGCCTCGACGCCTACCCAAAGATAGCCGCCTTCCTGGACCGATACATCGGATCTTGAGCGAAGCGATAGAGTTGTCCGCAAGGATCGCCAATCGCCTCGGAGAAGTCGATGGAGTGGCCGCTGTGGCGCTCGGCGGCTCGTGGGCCAGAGGAGAGGCGCACCCCGACTCTGACATAGACATCGGGATCTACTACCATCCGGAGGATCCACCCTCGACCGACGCTCTCCGTCTGCTTGCAAAAGAGTTGGATGACCGCCACCTACCGGACCTTGTCACCGACTTCGGGGACTGGGGACCCTGGATCAACGGCGGCGGATGGCTCCAAATAGAAAACCACCGCGTAGACTGGCTCTACCGCGACCTCGACCGGGTAGCCGAGTCTATCGAGGAGTGCCGCGCCGGGAAGCCAACTTGCCACTACCAGCCCGGCCATCCGCATGGGTTCCACAACCACATGTATTCAGGAGAAGTTCACCACAATAGGGTCCTCTACGACGATGGTGAACTGGGACGTCTCAAGCGTCTAGTTGCAGAGTATCCACCGGCGCTGAAGAGAGCAATAATTCAGAGCAAGTTGTGGGAAGCAGGCTTCGCCCTCGACACCGCCCGAAAGCCCGCCCAACGCGGCGACACCTTCTACGTGACGGGCTGCGCGTTCCGGTGCGTGGCCTGTATCGTCCAGGTGCTGTTTGCCTTGAACGAGCGGTACTTCGTCAACGAGAAGGGGTCGATCCAAACCGTCGAATCATTCGCCCGCTGCCCGGAAAGTTTCATCGAAACGTTCACCGATGTATTTGGACGGATAGGGAAAAATGCGGACCAACTAGATGCCAACATACGGACGCTCGAAGATCTGGTCTCGGCCGTGTGGGAGTTGTGCCTGGAAGGTTGAGTACGTCTGCGGTCGGGAGACCTTACATTAGTAGCGTGATAGAGCACCATCGTGCTGTAACATCTGTTGGATGTTCTAGCTAGATGGAGGTCCTTATGCAGAGCGAGCTTACTATCAACCTGGGGGAAGACTTGAGGGTGCCGCCGCTCGGGATCGGGGCCTGGGCCTGGGGGACGACCAGACTCTGGGGCTACGGCAAGGAATACGACCGCCAGGACGTGGGCGACGCTTTCCGGGCGAGCCTCGGAGAGGGCGTTACGCTCTTCGATACGGCGGAGATCTACGGTAACGGCGCCTCCGAGAGGATCATCGGCGAGTTGTTGCGCGAGGGCGGTTTCGAGGAGACGCCGGTCATCGCCACCAAGTTCGCCCCGCTCCCGTACCGCTTGAGCCCGAAGTCCCTCCTGGATGCGGTAGACAAGAGCCTTCAGAGGCTCGGGATCGAGACCATAGACTTATACCAGATCCACTTCCCCAACCCCTTCCTAAAGATAGAGGGCTTGATGGACGCGCTGGCCGAGACGGTTCGGCAGGGCAAGGTCCGCCAGGTCGGGGTCAGCAACTACGGCGTCGAGCAGATGAAACGCGCCCATGACCGGCTCGCCTCCCACGATATCCGGCTCGCCTCGAACCAGGTAGAGTACAGCCTCTTCCAGCGGGCTCCGGAGACGAACGGCGTCCTCGAAGCCTGCCGCGACCTGGACGTCACCCTGATCGCCTACAGCCCGATAGCCCAGGGGCTCCTCACGGGCAAGTACAACCCCGGTGACAGGCCCTCCGGCCTCGTGCGGCGCTTCGGAAAGAGCTTCGGAGAGAAAAACTTGAGGAAGATAGAGCCGGTGGTGAACATCCTGCGTGAGATCGGCGAAGCCCACGAGAAGCAGCCGGCCCAGGTCGCCCTAAACTGGCTCGTCACGAGCAAGAACGTCTTGCCCATCCCCGGAGCGAAAAACGAACGTCAGGCTCGCCAGAACGCCGGCGCACTCGGATGGTCGCTAACGGGCGAAGAAGCTGAGAGGTTGGACCTGGCGACGCTCGGTTGGCGTTAAGCAGCTAGTCAGTCTCTAAAGCTGGTCAGCTAATCAGCACGCCGCCTCCGGCGGCTCATCAGCTTATCAGCAAAGAGGGGCGTACCCCGGGCGGAAGCCTTGCCACAAGCTGTGAAGAAAGTTGCGCACCACGATCACGGCTCATGCCTCGTTGCCCAAAAAAGATAGCTGACCAGCTTAGTCCGAGGCGCGGACGCCCTTGACCTGTTTATCGAACTTGCCGGATAGTACGGTCGCGGCTTGTATGACGGGGCTCAGGGTCGGGCCGAAGGGTGGAGCGTAGGCGAGGTCTATGTTGACAAGGTCCGGGTAGGAGAGGCCGCCCCAGATCGCCGTGGCGCACACGTCCACGAGCCTGTCCGCGCCGCCTCCGACCGTCTCGGCGCCCAGGATGCGGCCTGTTTCGGCGTCGGAGATCAACTTAAGCAGGACTTCTTCCGAGCCGGGGAAGTAGGCGGCTCGATTCCTCGCTTCGACCGTGGCGCACACGACTTCGAAACCGGCGTCCTCGGCTTCTTTTTCGGAGAGTCCGGTCTTGGCGACGCCGAGGTCGAAGACTTTGAAGATGCCGGTGCCGAGCACGCCTGGGAACTCGAGCGCGTCTTCCCCGGCGGCGGCGTTGGTGCCCGCGACGCGTCCCATCTGGTTGGCGGTGTCCCCGAGCGGGACCCAACCCGCCTCGCCACTGACAAGGTTCGTGGACTCGACGCAATCCCCGGCGGCCCACACGTCCGGCAGGTTGGTCTTCATGTGCTTGTCTACCCGGATGGCTCCCGTCGGCCCGAGCTCGACGCCGGCTCTTTCGGCAAGGTCAACGCGGGGCTTGACCCCGACGCCCACGATTACGAGATCCGCCCCGACTTCCCGCCCACCGAACCGAACGCTCCTCACCCTATCCTCGCCTACGAACTCCTCGACGTTCTCTCCGGTAAAGACGGCGACGCCTTTCTCTTTCAGGTGCTCCTCTATCTTCCCGGAGACCTCAAGGCCGTAGGCGTTCGCGACCCGGTCCACGCCTTCCACCAGGGAGACTTCCAGGCTGAGGCGGCAGAGGTTCTCGGCGACTTCAAGACCGATGTATCCGCCGCCGACCACGAGGGCTTTCCGGGGAGAGTTTTTCTGCATGTATTCGTGGATGCGATCGTAGTCCGTCAGGAAGCGAAGCTCAAAGACACCGTTCGTGTCCGCGCCGGGGATGGGAGGAACGGCAGCCTGGGCGCCGGTAGAGAAGATCAGACGGTCGTAGGCGTCCTCGAAGACTTCGTCGGTGGCGAGGTTCCGGACGGAGAGGGTCTTGTTGTCCGTATCTACCCGCTCGACCCGGTGGCGGGTCAGGACTTCGATGTCTTTCTCCGCGAACTTCTCCGGGGTTCGGGCTATAAGGCGACCCCGTTCTTCCACGATGCCGGCGATGATGTACGGTAGGCCGCACTCGGAGATCGAAACCTCCGGCTCCTCCTGGTACAGGGAGATCTCCATCTCCGGGTTTACCCTGCGGGCGCGGGACGCCGCTTTTGTACCGGCTGCAACCCCACCAATGATCACCAGACGCATAACAGGCTCGACCTTTCCGTGTCGGACTCTTCCACCCACCAGTTTACAGTGGAAACGAAGCCGAGGACCGATTCTCTGTTGACGCCGCGCGAAAATATATCCGGATAATCGGTTGGATCTCGGGCTTCTACCGGGAGCCGCTCTTACGGCACTACCACCACCTTGACGCCCTCGCCGGCGGCCGAAACCTCGATCGCTCTTTCGGCGTCTATGAGCGGGAAGCGGTGCGTGACCATCCGTTTCGTATCTATGCTTCCCGTCTCGATCAGGCGCAGAGCCGTATCGTAGTCGCAGCGCCTGGAATCGGAGGCCCCGGTGAGCACCAACTCGTTGTAGTGGATGAGGTTTGCCTCCACCTCGGCCCACCCATCTCCCGCCAGCCCCGCAAACACGTTGACGCGCCCTCCCTTGCGCGTTACTCGCAGGGCGTCGTTGACGAGTTCAGGCTTCCCGACGCAGATGACGGACACGTCCACCCCGAGCCCGTCCGTGTACTCCGCGACCACTTCCCAGAGGTCCTCGCTCGTTGGGTCCACGGTGACGTGGGCGCCCAGCTCGGCGGCAAAGTTTCGGCGTGCCTCGAAACGGTTGCTCACGATCACGGTGCGCGCCCCGGCAAGCAGCGCCAACTGTAGATGGAAGAGTCCTATCGGTCCCGCTCCCAGGAGGAGGACCATGTCGTCGAGATCCACCCGGTAGTTATCCCGGCCGTTGATGCAGCACGCGAGTGGCTCGGCCAGCGCCAACTGCTCCGGGGGAAGGTCCTTTCCAGCCACGAAGAGGTTGCCCGCCCTGACTGCATCGGCCGGAATGCGCGCGTACTCGGCGAGCCCACCGTCCACGATGTTGCCCATGATCTTCTTGTTCAGGCAGACGTTCTCCATGCCGCGTTTGCAGAAGTAGCAGTAGTGGCACGCTATCGCCGGAGCCATCACTACCTGCGCACCGATCTCGTAGCCCGATACGTCTTCCCCGATCTCAGCGACGCGTCCGGAAAATTCGTGTCCGAGGACGACGTTTCGTCCTATGCCTCTGGTCTTCTCGCCGCGTAGGATGCGCACGTCGGTGCCGCATACGGTATTGGCCCCGACTTCGACGACGACCTCGCCGGGACCGGCCTCCGGCTTCTCTACTTCTGCGACATCCAACTCACCGGGACCACGGAAAACGGCGGCTAGCATCTTTGCCTCCTCTTTCGCTCTTCAGCCGGTGCGGGACCAGACTGGTTCCAGGGCGTCCACGAGGCTCATGTAGGTCTCGTAAGCTTCCGCGAGCCGCTCGCTATTTCTCGCGTCGGGCTCGTGGGTGCGCAGCTTCCGGACGACGCTCCCGGTTGCGTCGGCCAGTGAGTCGTAGACGCCGGTCCCGACCCCGGCGCACAAGGCCGCGCCCAAAGCTCCCGTCTCTCCGGCCCCCGTGACCTCGACGGTCTCGTTCAGGGCGTCGGCGAACATCTGTGACCAGACTTCGCTGCCGGAGCCGCCGCCCGTCAGCCGGATGCGCTTTACATCGAAGGCGTTTCTAAGGATGTCCACGTGGGTCTTGTGATTGAAGACGGTTCCTTCCAGGAGCGCGCGCAGCAGGTGGCCGCGGGTGTGCCAGCCGCGCAGTCCGAAGAAGCCACCGGTGGCGTCGTCGCCGTGCGGGGAAGAGTAGAGGAACGGATGGTAGAAGACGCGCGGCTCCTCATTTATCACCTTCTCGACTTCCTCGTTGACGAACGCGAAGGGTGAAACCCCGATCTGCCTGGAGTATTCGACTTCCATCGGACACATGCGCCGCACGAACCACTCCAGGTTGGTGGCGCCCGTCGGGGAGGCGGATAGGTTGAGGTACAGGCCGGGCTCGACGAAGTTGCGGCAGGCCGCCCCCTCATTGAAGGCCGGCTCGTCGCTGACGACCTCGTTTATGCTCCAGGTACCGGCGATCATGGTCAGGTCACCTGGCTCCACGCATCCCACCCCGAAGGAGGAACAGTCCACGTCGTGGGCGCCGCCTACTACAGGCGTCCCGGTCTTTAACCCCGTGAGCCGGGACGCCTCCTCGGTCACCCCGCCTGCTACTTCGGCGCAGCCGACTATAGGAGGTAGCATCTCCCGAGCTTCTTCGAGGTCGTATATGGAGAAAGCTTTGTCGCCGTATTTCTGGGTCCTTACGTCGGTGAAGCCGCTCGAAGCTTCCGAGGGGTCGGTGGCGAACTCGCCGGTGAGTTTGTAGCGGATCCAATCCTTCACGTACAACACCCAACGCGTCCGCCCCAGTACCTCCGGCTGATTTTCCTTGAACCACGCCAGCAGCGTCGGCGGAAAAGACGCGAAGGGACGCTGGCCGTTGAACCGGAGGACCTCGTCGCCGACCCCGGACTCGTCCCAGCACGCGAGCAGTTCGTGGGCTCTCGAATCCATGGACTGGATGCCGGCGCGCACCGGCTCCCCGTTTTCGTCCACCAGGTAGACGCCGTCCCCGTGGCCCGATACGCCGACGGCTGAGACGTCGCCACCCTCTATGCCGGCCGAGAGGATAGCTTCGCGGACAGCCTTCTGGACGTTCTCCCAGACCACGTTCATGTCTTGCTCGACCCAGCGCGGGTGCGGGTTGATCTGCTGGTTGTTGAAGCTGCCCACGCCCCGCTCGTAACCCTCTTCGTCGAACACGACCGCCTTCGTGTTCGTGTTTCCGCTGTCTATGCCCAGCAGATAAGGGCTCATTTCTTTGAGAGCGCCTGGGCGTTGACCGTATTCGTCGCCTCTCCGGTCGAGGAGATCTCCTTTACCGCCTCGGCCGTCATCCGTACCGAGTTCTCCCAAGTGCCCGTCGTGGAACCAGCCAGGTGCGGCGTGAGTGTCACGTTCGGTAGATCCAACCAGGGGTTCCCCTCGCCGAGCGGCTCGTCGTCGTGAACGTCGAGGGCGGCCCCGGCGATCCGGCCTTCTTTCAAAACTTCGTAGAGGTCGTCGTAGCGGACCATCCGGCTTCTCGCGTTGTTTATGAAGTAGGCGGTAGGCTTCATCATCTCGAAGTGCTCCCGCCCGATAAAGCGACGTGTCTCGTCCGAGAGGCGGGCGTGCAGGCTAACGAAGTCCGAGTCGCGGAAGATCCTACCGAGGTCTTCAACCTTCTCGCCGCCATAAGACTTGATGGTGTCGGCGTCAACGTACGGGTCATAGACCAGAAGTGTCACGTCGAAGCCCGAGATGCGGGGCGCCAGTTGCCGGGCGACCTGGCCGAAACCTATAAGGCCGACCGTGCTCCCGTACAGGTCGTAGGGCGCCTGGGGGAACTTCTTGGGCCACCCACCGGCCCGGATGCCGCGGTCCACCCGCGCGATGTCGCGGGTCTCGGCCAGCATCAGCGCGATAGCCTGCTCGGCGACGGCCGGGGCGTTTCGGCCGACGAGGTTGACGACCGCGATGCCACGCTCGCTCGCGACCTCGATGTTCACGTTCTCGGTCCCCGCTCGGGCGACGACGACGGCCTTGAGGTTCGAGCCGGCGGCGAGAACGGCTTCCGGAATCGGGGCGAAGTGGACCGTTATGACTTCGGCTTCGCCCACGGCCTCGACGATCTCCTCCGGCGTCGGCACGGCCTCTGGGCCGTCTACCTCCATGATCTGCTGGAGGTGGTGCTGGTCTTCGGCCTTCTCCCCGGCCCACGTTACTTCCCTGACGGAAGCAGCGTCGCCCAATTCCTCTTCCACGGCTTTTCTGAACTCTTCCGAGGAGAGAAACAGGTCGCCTATGCAAAGTATTTCCATACCGCTACCTCCCTGGTTGGATCCCGCGTACCGACTCCCGAAGAGAGGCGGACATCTCCCTCACAATAACCGCTACTCTACCCCGCGCGGCCTCTCCGAGTCCAGTCTTCGCCGGTTTTGGCCTTTCGTTCGAGCCGGGGCAAGATATAAGACCGTGATAAAAAGCCCTGACTATCCTGGATCGCTTGGTATACTCTTTTTTCGTCGTCTAGCAGGCATGGCGGGGCTTCTTTGGATTACAACGATTTCGCGGATACCGTAGAGCGGATAACGGACAATGTCGAGCGCGCCGTTTCGGGCAAGCGTGAGGGAATCATCCTGGCCGTTACGGCCTTGCTCGCCGGTGGACACGTCCTGATCGAAGACGTGCCGGGGGTCGGGAAGACGCTCCTCGCCAAGTCGCTGGCCCGCTCGATAGAGGCGGACTTCAAGCGGATACAGTTCACCCCGGATCTCCTTCCGGCAGACGTTACCGGCCTCAACGTCTACAACCAGGGCGAGCGGGGCTTCGAGTTCTGGGCGGGGCCGGTCTTCGCGAACATAGTCCTGGCCGATGAGATCAACCGCGCCAGCCCGAAAACCCAGAGCGCCCTCCTGGAGGCGATGGAGGAAGGCTCTGTTACGGTCGACGGCAACACCCGCCGGCTCGCACAGACCTTCGGCGTTATCGCCACCCAAAACCCGGTCGAGCACGAGGGTACGTATCCGCTGCCGCAGGCCGAGTTGGACCGGTTCCTGATCAAGATGGATCTCGGTTACCCTGACGAAGATGCGGAAGTAGACCTCCTGAGGTTCGCCAGGGACCAGGCGGCCGAGTTGAGCCCGGTCGTGGGCCTTGATGAGTTCCTCGCGATGCAGCGGCTCGTCGAGGAGGTCCACGCCAGCGAGGCCGTATTGAGGTATCTGGTCTCCGTAACTTCGGCGACGAGGGACCACCGGGGCATCTCACTCGGCGCTTCCCCGAGGGCGAGCCGGATGCTCCTGGCCGCCGCCAGAGCCCGCGCCGCCTCAGAGGGGCGCTCCTACTGCATCCCGGACGACGTGAAGGCCCTGGCCCCGGTGGTCCTGTCACACCGGCTCGTGCCATCCGCCGGCGCCCGCCAGTCGGCCAACGGCTCGCGCGATGGAACAACCGGCATTACGGAGAACATCGTGCGTGAGATCCTCGGTTCCGTGCCGGTGACGGAGGCGGTGTAGGGACTTTGCGGGATAAAGGAGACTCGCGCTTGGTGGTGAGGCCCACCGCCCGCGGCTGGCAGGCCATCCTGATCGGGGTTGTCATACTCGTGATCGCCTTCCTTATAGGCACGACCCAGTTCTACCAACTCGGCTACGCGTTCGCTGCCGCCGTTGTCGCCGCATTTCTACTCGGGTTCGCCGGTTCTAAGGGGCTCCGGTTCTACCGGAACCTCCCGCCGGAGGCCAGAATCTTCGCCGGGAAACGCTCCACGGTGGACCTGAAACTCTCCGGCGGCCCGCGGCTCGTCGGCTCCAAGGTAGAGGTGGTGGATCGCCTCCCGGAGCCCCGGAGCTTCGATATGGCCCTCAAAGGAAAGGGCGAGGCTGAGACCGAGGCGCCGGTCGTCTTCGCCCGCCGGGGAGTATATGAGCTTGGTCCGGCCGAGGTGCGGACGGTGGATCCCTTCGGACTGCTGCGTTTCGCCCGAGGGTTCGAGGAGCGTACGGAGGTTACCGTCTATCCTCAGGTATATCCACTCCCGGATTTTCCGCTCAGGGGAGGGAGCGTAGACGCCGGGGCACGGGGCGTTCACGGCTACCGGGGAGACGAGTTCGCCCACCTGCGGGAGTACCGCATCGGGGACGACCGGCGCCACATCCACTGGAAGAGCGTGGCCCGCACGGGACAGTTAGTCGTCAAGGAGTTCGCGGTACAGGCCCCGCGCCGCTACACCGTTGCGCTCGACCTCTACCGCAGGGGACTCCGCGCCCCGGAAAAGGAGATAGAAGACGCCGTATCGGCGGCGGGTTCCGTGCTCACCCACCTGTCGGACGAGCACTTGCCGTCGCGTCTCCTGTGCGCCGACCGGGGGATGAGCGCCACTGGTTTCGGGTCCGGCGGCGCTTCCTACTGGGAGGCGATGGGCGTGCTGGCGACGGTTAGGGCCGATGGAGACAGAGAGCTTGGAGGCGTCGTTTGGGAAGAGCGCGAGAGGCTCGGGGAAGGGGTCGTGCTGATCTCCCGAGCCTTCGGAGAGGAGCTTTTCGAGAGCGTCCAGAAGCTAAGGGGTATGGGGCTCTCTGTGGTCGTGGTGGCGGTCGCCTCTCACACTTACCGGGCGGGAGCTTCTTCGGAGCGCGAAGAGAAATTTTTGGGGGACATCGGGCGTCTGGAGGCGGCAGGGGCGCTGGTCAGCATCGTGCGCCACCCGGAAGGTGTTGCGGGGCTCTCCGGGGTGAGTCTGTCTTCGTGGGGGGGTGGGTAGGATGCGTGATCTCTGGGTCAAAGTCTCGCTCTACGCGGCGGCGCTGGCGGCCGGCGCGTCTTTTAGCATCCTGTTCACCGGCAACATTTACGGTGATTTCGGCTCCCGGCACGTCCTCGCTTCCGGCGGCGGGGCTTTCTGGACCATGTTCTTCGCCGCACTCGTCGCGGTGCTCGTCGGGTCGGCCGGGAGGTATCGCTTCGTCCTGATCCTACCGGCCACGGTACTCTATACGCTGTTCGCGGTGTACGGGTGGCCGCCGGTAACCATTCGGGGCTGGCGGGAATTGTTCTGGTTGATAGGCGGCGACGTGTACCAGGGGGCGGGAATCATGTACACAGCGCGCGTACCTTATGACCTGCAGCCCGGCATCCTGGTCCTCCTGATACCGCTCGTCATGCTCGTGGTGGCGTTCGCGACCTCGGCGACGCTCTACGAGCGGAGTCCCATAATATCCGTTGCGATCCTCGGCCTCACCATCGGCGTTCTGAGCACCATAAGCTTCGAGGACGGCGCCGGGCCGTTCTTCGCCGTTTTCCTGATCTCCGCCGTATCGCTGCTGCTGGCTACGGGTAGGACGGACTGGAGCGAGGAGACGGAAAGCGCGGGCGTTATGGCCGGTGTGGCTGTCGTCGCCCTCGTGCTCTTATTGCCGGTCGTCGCGGGCGCCGCCATCCGGCCGCCGCTCGTGGAGTGGACCCAGATCGGGGTCGGCAACACTTCCCGGCTCGCGGTACAGGCTGATGTCGGGGATTACCTGACCAAAGGCAGGGAATCGGAGCTTATGCGGGTAAACAGCAGCGAGCCGGTCTTCATGCGCGCCGGGACCCTCAACTACTTCGACGGCGTGCGCTGGACCAACACCCTCAAGCCCGGCAAAGGCTACGGCGAGGAGATCTCACCCGGCATAAAGACCCATCCCGTGGTGCAGAGCGTCGAGATCCTGAACGCCAGGACCAACAACTTGTTCGGGGCGTACAAAATACTCGACTCCTCGATGCCGTCCGCCACGGAGAACTCAGATGGCTCGTGGTCTGTTGACAAACCACTGGCGAAAGGAAGCTACTACAGGGTTTTCTCCCAAGTCCCTCAGCCCACATCGAAGCAGCTACAGAGCGCGGGAACTTCCTACCCGGCGTCGGTGCGCCGGAACTTCTTGCAGCTCCCGGACAATACCCCGGCGGTCGTGGGCCAGACTTCCAAGAAGATCCTCCGCAAGTACAGGACCAGGACGTCCTACGATAAAGCGCGGGCCATAGAGACTTACCTTCTCTACGACGGCGGGTTTACCTACAACCTCGACGTTCATTACCGTCGGGCGAACGACGCCATAGAGTCGTTTCTCGGTAGTGGGCGGCAGGGATTCTGTACCCAGTTCGCAACCTCGATGGCGTTGCTCGCGAGGGAGATGGGGGTCCCGTCGAGGGTGGTTTACGGCGCCACGAGCGGCCAGAAGGTCGGGCCGGATCAGTACATGATCACCGGCGCCAACATGCACCTCTGGGTGGAACTTTACTTCCCGAACGTCGGCTGGTACCCCCTCGACCCGACCCCCGGATTCTCCGTCCCGGACGTGATGCAGAAAAACGCCCCGCGCCCGAGCACCCCGGCCGCCCGCCAGGAGCTGATCCCGCCCGTCAATCGTCCCAACAGCCCCGCAGGAGGCCAGCCGATCCAGGAAAACAAGCCCCAGGCTTCCCCGGATAAAACACCGGCCGCCAACAATCCTAAAAAGAAACCCGCCCGAAAGAAGCCGGTCGAGCGGACGCCGCTGTGGCCGCTGTACGTGTTCGTGCCGCTCCTCGCGGTCGCCGCCGTGCCGCTAGGAAAGCGGGCGCTACTCTCGCGCGGCAAACCGGAAGACCTCTACGGAGACCTCGTCGGACGCCTGCGGGACGTGATCCCGCCCGGCGGGACGGGCGCTTCGCTGGCCGACTCGCCGTCTCTCACCCCGACCGAACGGCTGCTGCTCCTCGCCGGGGCGACAGGTGTCGAGGAAGAACCGTTCCGAAAATTCGCCCGGTGTTACTCCGGCCATCTCTACTCCGGCGGCTCCGTGGACCACCGGGAGCCTTGCGAGAAAGAGCATCGGGAGGCCGTGCTTTCGTTCGAGAAGTTGCCCCGCTGGCGGCGGATGCTCGGGGCTGTCAACCCGGCTTCTCTGTTGGCCCGGTCGAGAGGAGCGCTGGCGGGGATCGGGAGACGGGCGTCCAAGAGCTTGCGTGGGAAGCTGCGCGGGTTGCTGAACAAGATCCGGCGTTGACCTTGAGACGGAGTGATGTAATAATTCATCCGACTAAGAGATCGCCCAACTACAGCATTCTCGGAGGTGCTGATGGACCAGAAACAAGAGACCGCCGTCATAACCATCACCGACAACGCGGCCGAGAAGGTCAAGTCCCTAATGGAGCAGGAAGGTGAAGAGGACCTCGGGCTGAGGATCGGTGTCCGCCCCGGTGGTTGCTCCGGCTTCCAGTACTCCATCTACTTCGACGATGAGATCAACGACGACGACGAGATCATGGAGGCCAAAGGCGTCAAGGTCCTGATCGACGCCATGAGCGTCCCGTACATCACGGGCAGCGAGTTTGACTACGTCGACGGCCTGATGGGCGCCGGCTTCGCCGTCAACAACCCGAACGTTCAGGGTGGCTGTGGCTGCGGCAGTTCCTTCACCTGCTAGACCAGAACCAGCGAGAGACACGAGTCCGGGCTCCGAAAGGGGTCCGGACTTTTTTGTGTCACCCGGCGGGCTTGTAACCGCCGAGTAGCGCGTGTCCGGCCCTCGCCCAGAAAACATCGACTCCCTCGAATCCGGCTTCCTCTATCCAGCGCAGTTGCTCGGGAAGTGTAGAGGGCGTATCCATGGGATCCGGATACTCGTAGATGTTCCATCGCTCGCGCTCGAAGAACTCCAGGGCACGTCCGTCACCGTGAATCTCCAACGAGCGCTGACCGATCTCCCGTTCCCACGAGGCGGCGTATTGCCTGCGGGCATGCTCTGTCCGGGGCTGCATCAAATCGGCGAACAATAATGCGCCACCCGGTTCGAGACGCGAGAACAGTCGCGCGAACAACTCGCGCTTGCCGGGGCCGTCGAGGTGGTGTAGCACGAGGGAGCTTAGAAAGACCCTCACGGGAGGCAGAGCTTCTATCCACGAGGAATCCTCCAGACGGAAGGGCCGCAGATCTGCCCGCTTTCCGTAGGGCGCCAGCAGTTCGGCTGCTCTGTCCAGCATCGTTGGCGAGCCGTCCAACCCTATCATCCTGGAGCCAGAGAATTCTTGCAGTACTGCCGCGCTCAACCATCCCGTGCCGGCGCCGATCTCTGCTCCCACGAACGACTCCTCGCGCCCGGCGGGGATCAGGGCCAGTAGAGTCTGTTCGATCTCCTCCCGGCCCGGCACCATCGCCCGCCCGAACTCTATGAAGGCTTCCGACTCGTCTTCGTCCCAGGCTCCCGGTCTATCTCCAGTAGAGTGCGTACCTCCTCCCACTACCGGCTGCTACCCAACCTTTCGAGGGCGAGCATGATAGCCGCGACGCCGCTGGAGCTTACTATTTCACCGGCCAGGACTTTGCCGAGCAACTCATCGAGGGGAACCGTTACTATCTCCAGCCGCTCGTACTCGTCGGGGTCGAGGGAGGAGACGGGTTCGGCGTCGCGGAGCAGGAAGAGGTGGGCGAAGTTGTCCTTGAGGCTCGGTGAGGAGGCCAGGGACGCCAGGAATTCCCACTCTTCTCCGCCGTAGCCGGTCTCCTCGGCAAGCTCCCGGCGCGCTGCTTTCTCGGGGTCTTCGCCTGGCTCGACGAGTCCCGCCGGGAGGCCGAGTTCGAAGCTCTCCAGCGGCGGGCGGTACTGGCGTACCATTACGACTTCGCCCGCTTCCGTCAGTGGGAAGATGATGGCGGCGTCCGGACGCTCCAGCACGTAGTACGGGTCTTTTACGGCTCCGTCCGGGAGTTTCAGCCTGTCGGACCGGAGCGTGAAGTAGGGCGTCGCGAGTAGCTCTTCCGAGGAGAGGCGTTCCCAGGCTCCGTCGGACCTTTCAGTCCCGTCAGCGGCCAAGACCGTTCCCGTCTTTGGTGTCGTCGGAGAGTATCTTCGGGAGGTCTCTGGTGAAGGCGCTACGGGCCATGATGCGCCGGCAACCGGCTTCGCGGGCGGCGAGCGCGAGGTCTGCCTGGACGTGGGAGAGGAAGCCGACGGTCGGTATACCTTTGAGGTGCGCGTCTGCGTTCATGGTTTTTAAGAGGTCCAGTGGATCGAAGCGTCCGGAGTTCAGGTCTAGGACGAGCAGGTCCGGCGGCGAGTCGCGCAGGGCGTCGAGCAGCTTCGCTGGACTGCGCGGGAACTTCGCCTCCACGCCTAGAGTGTCGGCGGTTTCGAGGATCTTGCTCTTGAACAACAGGTCCTCGACGGCTGCTAAGATCTTTCTTTCCACTTTTTTCCTTCCGGTTCTCCAATAGCTTCGGCTTCTCCGGTATCGCGCACACATTCTAACCGCCCGCGTCGCGGTATCCTATTCTCGTGAGAGAACGATTGGCCGAGTACGGCGCTGGTTTTAGGCGCACGAGAGATACGCTATCCAACTTCGTGCCTTTCCTGAGGTCGCGGCGCAAGGGGCTTCTGGTGGCGCTCGTTTTGCTGATCCTGGAGACGGGGATGAGCCTCGCCCAGCCGTGGCCGCTGGCGCTCGCCCTAGACTACGTGCTAAAGGGCAAAAAACAGCTACCGGACTTCTGGCCGGACTTTCTCTCCGACCCGGCGCTCTTGCTTGCGGGGATAGCTTTTCTGCTGGTCGTTATCTCCACGGCGAGCCGGGTATTCTCTTCTTACCGGCGCTACACGTTGAACAGGCTCGGCCAGGAGACTGTTTTCGACATGCGCGAGGCGCTCTACAAGAAGGTTCACGCGCTCGGGCTCGATTACCACGGAAAGCGCCGAACCGGCGACACGATCACCCGCGTGGCGAGTGACGTGAAAGAGGTGCGAAGTTTGCTCGTCGACTCTATCGTGGAGATAGGGTCTTCGTTCGCCATCTTGATCGGGATGCTGGTCATCATGTTGTTGATGAGTTGGCAGCTTACGTTGCTCGCGCTGCTGGTCGTGCCTTTCCTGTTCCTGGCTGTCCGGCGTTACAGGAGCGCCCTGATCGAACGAATGAGGACCGTGAGGACGCGGGAGGGAGCGATCGCTTCGGTGATCCAGGAGTCCATAACCGGCATCCGGGCGGTGAAGCTCTTCGGGCGCGAGGAGTACGAGATGGAGCGCTTCCGAAACGAGAGCCGGGAGTCCCTGAGGGCGAGCGTCGACTCAGCCAAGATCGAGGCGAAGTTCAGCGTCATGCTCGGGACCGTCGCGGGGCTCGGCGCCGCCCTGATCCTCTACGTCGCCGCCCGACAGGTGCTCGCTGGCGTCCTCTCGGTCGGCCAGCTCACGGTCTTTGTTGCTTATCTAGGACTTTTCCTCTCGCCGCTTTGGTCTCTCTCCCGGCAGGCCAACCAGATCGGCACTTCCCTCGTCTCCGGCGAGCGCATAGCGGAACTCCTCAGCGCCGAACCAACTGTAAAGGACGCCCCGGACGCCCGCCTTGCGCCTCGCTTCGACGGTCGGGTGAGCTTCGAGGATGTCGGTTTCTCCTACGACGAAGATTCCGGGGACGTGCTGCGCGGGGTCGACTTCGAGGTCGCGGCTGGGAGCAGGGTTGCCCTCGTGGGCGTGAGCGGGGCCGGGAAGACGACCGTAACCGGCCTGATCGTCCGTCTCTACGACCCGCGAACGGGACGGGTCTTGATAGACGGCGAGGACATAAAGGGATTCACGCTCAAGTCATTGCGGGATTCCGTGACTTTCGTTCCGCAGGAGCCGTTGTTGTTCCGGGCGACGGTCGCGGAGAACATAGCCTATGGCAGGCCGGAAGCGGAGATCGGGGAGATAGAACGCGCGGCGGAGCTTGCGGGGGCGGACGGTTTCATCCGGGAGATGCCGGAAGGATACGAGACGTTGCTTTCTGAGCGGGGAGAGAGCCTCTCTGGTGGGCAGCGGCAGCGGATCTCCATAGCGCGGGCGATGCTCCGGGATACGCCCGTCCTGATCCTGGACGAGCCGCAGGCCGGACTCGACGCCGAAGTCGCCGACGCCGTGGAAGAGAGTTGGCGGGTGCTCACCGAGGGACGAACGACCTTCGTTATCGCCCACGAACTGAGGCTCGTGCGAAACGTAGACCAGATCCTCGTTATAGAAGACGGCCGTATCGCGGAGAACGGCTCCCACGAGGACCTCATGGCGTCCGGTGGCCTATACGCCAGGCTCTACGCGCTCCAAGAGCACGACACCGCCCTGGGACTATAACCGGAGAGGAACCATTATGAGAGAGTTGCTAATAATAGTCATCGTCCTAACCATCGTGGTAGTCGCGATCTACATATCATTCGCCACCATCCAGTAGAACGATTCGGAAGAGGATGTAGGTTCTCATAACAACCTGGAGTACGGGCAGACGTGGCGGACGACGGCTGTTCGCTTCCGTATGGTCGTGGTGCTACCTGACCGGCGGCGACTACCGTCTATCACCAATATTGGCAGAGCATTGCGGTCATCCAAGGGTGTCTCGTAAACTCTACCGATATTTCTTCTCCGAAGAGCTACTGCACGCGCATAAAGTAGCAGAGACTCTGGGCGCAGGTCACAAATAATAGCCTTACAGAGAGGTTCCCCAAACAAAATCTCTAATGCCAACACCTACCGTTGCGCTGGGCGGAGTCTGCTTCACGCTAGTCGATCCATCGGTCATCCCGACCCAGAAAGTCGAGCGCCCTCAGGGCGAGCCAGAAGTCGACGATGTCCTCCATACGTCGCAGCCGCCGTCCGGTCAATTCTTCCACGCGTCGTATCCTGTAGATAACAGTCTGTTTATGCACGTGTAGCGCTTGGGCGGTTTCTTTTAGCGATCGGTTGCACGTGAGGTAAGTTCTCAACGATGCTACAAGTGGGGCGTTGTGTTCGGCATCGTACTCGAGGAGTGGTCCCAGTATGTGGCGTACGATCGCCTGCGACTCGTCGAGGTCGCGCGGCAAGAACGGAGATACTGCGTCTTCGCCGTAGCGGATGATCGTGGCGCTGGTTACTCGGGCACCTTGCAGCGCCCACACGGCTTCCCGGTGAGCATCGGCAACACGCGCCGCCCCGGTCACGGGATCGCTCAAACCGACTGGCGGATCGATCTCTTGCACCAGGGTTCGGATCGCCCCTTCGACGTTAGGCAACAGCGCGACAAAGGTTTCTGTGCGACGGCTCAGCAGATGCGGCACACCGCGTTCTTCCAGCCGGAGATGAAGGTCATAGTGTGCTCCCGCCTCTGCACCTGCGAAAGCGGCGATGATCCAGGGCTTTTCGGCCAGATTCCTCTCCGCAAGTAGTCTGTCGGCGACGTTTTCGTCGTAACGATCGTCTATGAGGCCCGCAAGTAACTCGGCCCCAGACCGACGGCTGCTCTCGCGCGACGCCTTGAGTTTCTCGACCTCCATGGCCGCGACCGCGGCTACGTGGCGCAAGACGAAAAGGTCCGGCGGCTCCTCGCTCTTACTGATAGCCACCAGTGCAGCGGGACGGGAAGCCGGAACGGCCAAAGCTACTACGTGCCGTGTCCGGCAAGGGATGCGCACGACCGTCGAACCGGGGAGCGAGCGACCGGAGAGTTTCTCAGCGATCTGATCGAACGCGGATGCGGGAAGCTGCAAGAGACTCGAGGACTCTACGAAGGTGGGGTCCCCGGTCACGGGGTGGATCACGTGCAACTCGCAGTTCGTCACAGCGCCGAGCCGAACGATCAACTCCCATCCAGATATGGCCCCGATCACGAGTCGTACCGTGTCGTAGATACGCAGCGCCTGGCCGACCCGTGCATGCTCTTCACCGCTGTTCGCTTCCATTACCACTCGCGCAACGTCGGCGAACGGGAGTTCGTACGGCATCAGCAGTACGGGAAACGAGTATTCATCCGCCACAGCCACCAGGCGGCTCGTGAGCTCGGGCGCGTAAATCCTCTCGTCAGCTTGCTCGCCGATGAGTAGCCCGCCCAGGCCCGCCCGTGCCAGCCGCTCGATGTAAGTTCCTTGCGCCTCCGGCTCAGTAGGAAGGCCGAGGCCCGTGGTCATCACGAGGGCGCCAGAGTCGAGCCACTCCGATGGATCCGGCAACTCGGACGCGTGCGCCCACCGTATCTCCCGGTCGATACCGTCCGAGCCGGCCAGAAGTCGCAGCCTCAAATATGGGACTCCGATCAACTCCCGAACCGTCACAGACATACGCTCTTATAACATGTTCTAGATCTTGCCTCCAGTTTTATAGTACTGACGTATTGTCGCAGCGCCAGAGGGTTCTTAGTATATGAGCTACAGGTAAGCGCGGGAACCGAAGCTTGGGGGAGTACCGACAACGTACGAGCTTCTGAGAAAGAGGTTAGTTTGAATCAACAGCCGTCGTGGTGGCAATCAGAGGTGATCTACCAGATCTACCCTCGCAGCTTCTCGGATACCAACGAAGACGGGATTGGTGACCTTGGGGGCGTAACTTCCAAGCTAGATTACCTTGAATGGCTCGGCGTGGACGCCCTCTGGCTCTCTCCCTTCTATCCCTCGCCCATGGCGGACTTCGGCTATGACATAGCCGACTACTGTGATGTCGATCCTCTATTCGGCTCACTCTCGGACTTCGACGACTTGTTGGAAGAGGCACACCAGCGTGGCATCAAGATCATCGTCGACTTCGTACCAAACCACACCTCCGACGAGCATCCCTGGTTTATGGAGTCGCGCTCGTCGCGCGGGAACCCCAAGAGAGATTGGTACATCTGGCGGGACCCTTCACGAAATGGCGGACCGCCCAACAACTGGGAGAGCTACTTCGGCGGCGGAGCCTGGGAGTTCGATGGAATTACGGGTCAATACTATTTGTGTAGCTTCGACAAGAAACAGCCGGATCTCAACTGGCGCAACCCCGAGGTCAGAGAAGCCATGTACGATGTCATGCGTTTCTGGTTCGAGCGAGGAGTGGACGGCTGCCGGATCGACGTGCTATGGATCGTCCTCAAGGACGAGTTCTTCCGCGATAATCCACCCAACCCCGAGTGGAGAGAAGGAGACTCGCCCTGGACGCGTCAGAGACGAGTGTACTCCGAGGATCGGCCAGAGGTACATGGGGTTGTACGTGAAATGCGCGCCGTGGCTAACGAGTACGATGAGCGGGTCCTGATCGGGGAGATCTACCTGCCTCTGGAGCGCCTGATGACCTACTATGGTGAAGCCCTAGATGGCGTTCACCTGCCCTTCAACTTCCAGTTCGTCGTCACGGAGAACTGGGATACCAGAGAGATCCGCGCCGCTGTTGACGCCTACGAGGCGGCCCTACCCGAGGGTGCCTGGCCAAACTGGGTCCTTGGAAACCACGACGAGCCGAGGATCGCGAGCCGTCTCAGCCGGGAGCATAGCCGGGTAACGCACATGCTTTTATTGACTCTGCGCGGCACGCCCACACTCTACTACGGCGACGAGATCGGGATGACTGATGTGCCGGTACCTGCTGAGTTGGCCCACGACCCGCAGGGCATAAGGAGTCCGGGCTACGGGCGTGATCCGGAGCGCTCCCCGATGCAGTGGAGCGCAGACGTGAACGCCGGCTTCTGCCCGAAGGACGCAGAGCCCTGGCTGCCCATCGCAGACGACTATGAGAAGGTCAACGTGGAGGCTCAGGAAAGAGACCCACACTCTATTCTCGCCCTGGTCCGACGCCTGACTCATCTGCGACGCGGGTTGCCGGCCCTGACGGTCGGATCGTATCGTTCGCTGGATACCGGGGAAGGGATCTTTGCTTACCTGAGGGAAGAAGAGAATCGGGTGCTGGTGGCACTCAACTTCGGATCAGAGCCACTTCAAATCGACCTCTCGGCCGCGGCGGAGACCGGCGAGTTGCTATGCTCCACTTTTATGGATCGCAGCGGTAGCGTCGAACTTACACGCCTCGACCTGCGCGCGCATGAGGGAATCATGATCCTGCTCGATCCCGAGTCCTCATCATGAAATGCCCGGCTTGCTTAATATCTACCGGAAGTTGCGGGAACCGATGCCCGGTATGGGACCGGCGAGATGAAAGGATTCTGGGTTGAGAGAGGTTAACGAAGACAACCGGATCGAGGATTGCCATTATCTCAAGCGGCCCACGGAGGAGCCGGTGAAAGGTTCGCCGCCGGCGGTTAAGGAGCGGGTCTCCGAGATGCTCTCGCGCATCGAGAGCGGGGGAATGGATGCCGTGAGGCAATATTCCCGCGAGCTAGACGGCTGGGATCCGCCTGACTTCCGCATCTCGAAAGAGGAAATTGCAAGCGCGACAGATTCGGTAGAGCCCGAACTGCGTGAGGCTATCGAGTTCGGCCGGGACAACACGAAGCGCTTCGCCGAGATGCAGCGCGAGACGCTGGTTGACTTCGAAAAGGAGGTTGCTCCCGGCATCGTCACGGGACAGAAGCAGATACCCGTAGGATCGGTCGGAGCTTATCAGCCCGCGGGACGGGTACCCCTCCTTGCCTCACCGTTCATGACCGTCGCGGTACCGAAGGTGGCGGGGGTCGAGAAGGTGATCGCCTGCGTGCCGCCGCGCCGGGAAGGAGGCGTCCACCCGGCGATGCTCCACTCCATCGCTGTATCGGGGGCGGATGCGATCTACGCCGTGGGCGGGGTTCAAGCGTTGGCGGCGATGGCTTTCGGGCTCTTCGAGGACCTGGATCAACCTGTCGACGTGATCGTGGGCGCCGGCAACGCTTACGTCGCCGAGGCCAAGCGCCAGCTCTTCGGGACGGTGGGCATAGACCTCCTCGCCGGACCATCCGAGATAGCGGTAATAGCTGACGAGACAGCAGATCCCGAGCTAGTGGCGGCTGACCTATTGGGGCAGGCCGAGCATGGCCCGACCTCGCCAGCCTCACTCGTCACTACCTCAGAGGAGTTTGGGAAGGCCGTGATGGAAGAGATCGAGAACCAGCTCGGGGAGCTAAAGACCGCCGATGTGGCAGGTGCAGCCTGGCGAGAGCATGGGACAGTAGTCGTTGTGGGAAGTCGCGAAGAGGCCGTGCGTCTCTCTGACGAACTTGCCCCGGAGCACCTCGAAATTCATACGGAAGAGGACGATTGGTACCTGGAGAACCTCAGGAACTACGGTTCTCTCTTCCTGGGAAACCAGTCTACGGTTGCATACGCTGACAAGGGGATGACCGGGACCAACCATGTCCTGCCTACCGCGGGCGCTGCGCGCTACACGGGTGGCCTCTCGGTTGCGAAGTTCACCAAAACCCTCACCTATCAGAGGGTGACGGGTGATGAGGGGACGAGGCGGTTGGCTCCGCCGGTGGTCAGGTTCTCCCAAACAGAAGGACTATGGGCCCACGAGGCCACCGCCCGCAAGCGGCTCGAACGTCTGGACAAAGAAGGTTCAGACCACGGCCATGTACGCTGACCGATCACCGGTAGCGTAGGAGGAGCGGGGTGTTTTCATCCGTAGGGTCGCCCTGAGTAGAGACCAGGAAAGGAAGCTCATGACGAGCAATACAGAGACGCAGACGCTGAAACGGACCCTTGGGCTCAGTGGGGTCGTCATAATC
Source organism: Rubrobacteraceae bacterium (assembly GCA_965219175.1). GTDB lineage: Bacteria > Actinomycetota > Rubrobacteria > Rubrobacterales > Rubrobacteraceae > JBBPZK01. Next base: position 2,896,846 of record CBDCNI010000001.1, on the reverse strand, counting down.
GGGATCGCCTGGGTGACACCGCTGATCGTGCTGGCTACCATCGGGATCATCGCCCAGATCTCCAATGGAGCCGCCCCAACGGCCTATCTCGTCACACTCGTCGCGATGCTGTTCACCGCCTATAGCTATGGTCGGATGGCATCCGTACACTACCAGACCGCAGGTTCGGCCTACACATATGTAGGAAGGGAGATGGGGCCGAGGCTCGGTTTCCTCACCGGATGGCTCATCCTGCTCGACTACTTTTTTATTCCACTGGTAGTCTGGCTGATCGGCGCAGCCTACCTGTCGGCGCAGTTTCCGGGCGTTCCTATAGCGGTGTGGGTGATCGCCTTCATCCTCATTACCACGGTCCTCAACGTCATCGGCATCAGGGTCACGGCCCAGGCCAACTACCTGCTCGTGGCGTTCCAGTTGCTCGTGCTCGGCATTTTCGTCGCACTGAGCATCGGACACTTCGTCGGGCAAGACACTGGAGCCAGCCTGGCGAGCCCGTTCGTCAACCAGAATCTCACGGTGGCGGCCATCGCGGCCGGCGCCGCCGTGGCCGCCTACTCCTTCATCGGGTTCGATGGCCTCACCCTGCTCACCGAGGAGACCCACGACCCGCGCCGAACGATACCGCGCGCCATGTTTATAGTCGTCCTGTTCTTCGGCGCTTTGTTTGTCACCGTCTCCTACTTCGCGCAGTTGATCCACCCTGGAGGTAGCTTCAAGGACGTCAACTCCGCCGCTCTCGAACTGGCGAAGACGATCGGCGGCAACCTCTTCTCTTCTTTCCTGTTGGCTGGTTTGATCATCGGCCAGTTCGCCTCCGGGCTCGCTATCCAGGCCGGTGCCTCCAGGCTGCTATTCGCTATGGGACGCGACGGTGCGCTTCCCCGTGGGCTCAGTTACATTCTTCCCCGCATGCGCACCCCGGTGGTCTCCATAACGCTCATAGGTATCACCGGTCTGGGCGCATTGTTCCTCGACGTTACCACCTCTACCTCGTTCATCAACTTCGGCGCGTTCAGCGCCTTCACTCTGGTCAACCTCAGCGTCGTCGCGCACTTCCTGCGTAACCGCCCGCGAGGCGGGATCGGTGGGATAATTCTGTGGGTCGTACTCCCGCTCGCCGGTGCGGCCATAGACTTCTACTTGCTGCTGAACCTGGATATAAACGCCGAGATCATCGGCGTGGTCTGGCTGGTGATAGGTATAGTCTGGCTGGCCTGGCTCACCCGAGGCTTCCGCAAGCCTCCGCCCCGTATGAGCATTGACGAAAATATGGCCACATCCGACTAGCGTTGAGCGCGGTCATAGAGGAGTATTGAATAGAGAGGAGCGTACCTGATGCCCGAAACACTGAACATAATCCTGGCACAACTGAGCCCGCGGTTGCGCCAGATAGACGCGAACATAAAGAGCATGGGCAGGGTAATGGGTGAGCATTCCGATGCCGACCTGGTCATCTTCCCCGAGCTCTTCCTGAGCGGCTACACGACAGTCAGGCCGGAAGAGCTGGCCGTGGAGCCAGAGGGGCCGGAAGTCGGGCGCGTAGCGGAACTCGCGAAAGATAGCTCAACCGCCGTGATATTCGGCGCGCCGGAGCGCTTCGGTGGCGGCATCGCCAACTCGGCTATCTACATCAATCGGGAAGGGAAACTTGCCGGCGTCTACCGAAAGACCTACCTCTTTGGATCGGAGCGAGAGGCTTACCTGCCGGGGGACGAGCTTCTTATAGTGGATCTCGCCGGGTTCAAAGTGGGGATCATGATCTGCTTCGACGTAGAGTTTCCCGAGGTGGCGCGGGCTCTCGCACAGGCTGGCGCCGACCTCCTGGTCGCTATCTCCGCCAACATGGAGCCCTTCGGACTAGATCACCGGGTCTTCTGCATGGCCCGTGCGCTTGAGAACGGCTTGCCGCACGCCTACGTGAACCAGACCGGTCCGGGCGAAGAGTTCACTTTCGTAGGAGGAACCATGGCCGTCTCGGCGGATGGAGATCTCCTGGCCGAGGCTGGTTCATCAGAAGAGGTGCTGGCCTTCAAGTTAGAGCTTCCAGCAAGGAGCAGTGTGAGACCAGACTACCTGGAACATTTGCGCTCTCCGTTTCCGGCAATAAAGGACACTTCCATCACGGGATACGATGCCGAGGCTCGAAAAATATCCTCTTGAGGTCTTGTCACCAGACAACATAGCCTGCTCAGTAGGTTGGGTTGCGGAGGTTCAGGGTCGAGTAGTCACTTATCTTTGGTGGTACTTGGGTAGTGCGGCGACCGTTTCTGGTGCCACATAGGCTTGGCGAAGCTGTGAGCAGAGGGCCAGTCCCACGGGCAAACTAGACTACTTTCATCCGCTTGGTCACTTTCTAGCAAGAAATTCCAGAGTAGGGTGACAAAAATCACTCCAAAGTGAGTGAGGCAACTGGCTTAATACGGCGCAAAACCGCGCCGGTTACTCCAAGCTATAGCGAGAACCTACAAAGGGTAGGAGTCCCTATCTCTAAAGAGTTCCCTATCTAGTCCGGATGCCGTTCGGGAACGTTGAATTCAGCCTCTTTTGCGCGCCGGGGCCTTTCTTCTTCTCGCAACTTTCTAGTGCGTCCAGCGTGTCCTTTGTCATCAGGGTAGGCACGGATTTGGGGTTACGGCCCGTGGTCTTGAGCAGTACGAGGCCGTCTCTGTTGCTGTAGGGGCCTTTCTTGATACGTTCCGAATGGACTACTTTGAAAGCGCCGCTCCTCTCTAGCCGCACCGGCAATTCTATTATCCCGGCATGTACGTGGCTGCTGGTGATCAAGACGTAGCCGGAGTTTCTGCGGGCTTGCTCCAGCAGGCTGCGCATTGAGAGAGAGATGTTCTTACACTCGCCGATCATCTGAACCCAGACCGCGTCGCGCGGCGTATTCGAGATGGCGTTCTGCTTGACGTCGCATCTCATCTGGACGTTCGGACGAGGCACGCACACGCTCTGATCCAACCTGATCTGGGTCCAGTCGTGCCTCCCGCCGTCCAGGAATACCACGTAGTTCGCCTGGGCCGAGCTGACGAGTATGTTCTTCCCTCCCGGCACGTTTTGAGACATCCAATCGACCATGCTTGAGGCCTCCGGAGCCACCCGATGTTCCTTGGCTACGTTGTCCGTCTTCTCGGGGAGCAGGTAACGGACTTGCGCCCCGGCGGACACTAATAACAGAACAGCGAGAGACGCCGCCGCCGCGGCTGCCAGAAACCGGCCTGAGTAGGATCTCCCAAGCATCGCAACCCTTATTGCATCCGCCACTAGCGCGGCTAGCGCGCAGAACAGCAGGGTCTGGGGGACGAGGAACTGACGCCAGGCCCAACCCTCGACCGCCACGAGGAGGACGACCGGAGCCTGAAAGAGCAACGCCAGGCCGAGAAGCCGCCAGGGTACGTTTCGACCGCGAGATTTCCATATGACGTACCCGATTACGATTATAAGCACCGGCACGATGATCACGGCGGGATACAGAAGCTCCGAGAGGTACTGTTTCAACTCGTCGTAGGATAGTTTGGATAGGGCGTGAGACCCGGCCGAGAGCAACAACCCGGTGAGCGCGATGGTCCATGCGACCACCACGAGCCAGCCGATCCAGAACCGCAAGCGTTCGTTGTCCAGCAGCCGCGTGATCGCACCGGAAGCATAGGCGCCGACGGCGAGGCCCAGGAGGAGCAGGGCTGCGATGAGGCTCGGGAGTTGCAGGCTCGTCGGCAGGTTGCCGACGAGGTATATCTTCCCGTCGAAGGAGTAGACCCAGACCCACCAGGGCAGGCACACCAGCGCCAGACCCAGATAGTGCCAGAATGCCCCTCGCAATCGCCAGTCGAGCAGCAGAACCGCGAGCAGGGCGAGCGGAAGGTTCGCGAACGCGGTCTCCTTGGTCAGTATGGAGGCCCCGAGGATCAGGCCGGAGATGAAAGCTAGAGAAGAGCTGTCCCTCTGGACGGCCGCCGTCAGGGAGAGGAGAGCCAGCAGGTAGACCGTCAGCAGCACGCCGTCTATGTTGAACGCGCTTGAAGCTGTTAGGTTGTAGCCGAGCAAGGCGACCAGGGCGGCGGAGATCAGGCCGGCGAGAGGGCCGGAGAGCTTCTTGACCAGAAAGTACGCCAGGAGAGGGTTGAGTAGCGTCAGCACCCGCACCGCCATCGCCAGAACTTCCGTATCGCGACCGAACAGGAAGGTTAGGAGGCCGATCAGGGCGGGCAGTACAGGACCGTGGTTGCCGGATAGCGTCACGAAGTCTCGTCCCGAGAAGAGGTACATGCTCGCCAGCATGTAGCGGCCCGCGTCGTTACCGATGACCGTCCAGTTGTTCGAAAACCACACGAGCGACGGGATGGAGAGTATCCCGATAAACGGGATGACCAACAAATCCGCCCACCCGAAACGGTCGCCGGATTTGGAGCCGGATGATAAATATACCGGGGACTTTACCCCTATTAACGAGCGCAGACCGGCATCTCCTCTCTGGTTCAGGAGAACGACATTCTACTACCTTTAGCAGTGAATCTTTACTCTCCCGCTCACCGTTTACCAAGTATAAAGAGGTCCCGCCGGGGTATCCGGCGAGTACGTCTACTCCTCTTTCTGGTCTCGCTCATCGTCCTGCTCCGCGGCGCGTTCCCGGACGATGACCTGGGCGACGCGGGGGCCATCGGTCTCGTCTACCAGCAAGGTGTGGCCGTCGAGGGCAAGTTCGTCTCCCACTTCGGGAGGGCGGCCGAGTTCGCCGAGGACGAGGCCGCCGATGGTGTCGAAGTCTTCGCTCTCGAACGCCGAGCCGAGGGCCTCGTTTACCACCTGGATCGGGATGCGTCCGTCCACGGAGTAGGCTCCGCCTTCCAGCTTGTAGACTGCCGGTTCCTCCTCGTCGAACTCGTCCCGGATCTCCCCGACTATCTCCTCCAGGATGTCTTCGATCGTGAAGAGCCCCTCGAAAGAGCCCCACTCATCTATGACTATCGCCATCTGGATCTCCTGCTTCTGGAAGTCCTCCAAGATTTCGTCTATGCGGCGGTTCTCTGGGACGGTCAGGACGTCGCGCATCAGGTCGCGCGCCGTAGTTTTCGAATCGAGGCTGCCTTCTTGTTCTACGGCCCGCAACAAGTCTTTGACGTGTACGGCTCCTGCTATGCGATTCGCCGATTCCCCTTCGTATACCGGGTAACGGGTGTAGTTTCCGGCCGCCGCGACCGAGACAAGGCCTTTGAGGAGAGTTTCGGACGAGAGCGCGACCACGTCGGGCCTCGGGACCATGATCTCACGGGCCACCTTGTCGTTGAGCTCGAACACCGCGCTGACCATCTCCTCCTCGTCCCGATCCAACATCCCGTGCCGGGCCGATTGGGAGACTAGCGTGCGGATCTCATCTTCCGAGTGCGTGTCGTCTCCTTCCGAAGCCGGAGGGTACCCGAGCATCCTGGTGAAGGCGTTGGCCGTCCCGTTGAAGAGGAAGGTGCCGGGCAGCAGCAGGTAGTAGAAGAATTTCATAACCGGCGCCACGAAAAGCGCGGTTCCGGTGGGGCTTTGTATCGCGATCGTCTTGGGTGAGAGCTCTCCGAAGACTACGTGCAGGAAGGTGATCGCCAGGAACCCCAGCACGAACGCCGCCGGGTGGAGGATGTTCTCCGGCATGCCGAGCGCACCGAAAAGAGGCTCCAGCACCGCCGCCACGGCAGGCTCCCCGAGCGCGCCGAGCCCCAGGGAGGAGATCGTGATCCCGAGTTGCGTTACGGCCAGATACGTGTCCAGCTTGCCGGTCGCTTCCTTGACTAGTCCCGCAGACGCCCGGCCTTCCTCTACCAGCCCTTCGACCTGGGTCGAGCGGATCTTCACGAGCGAGAACTCGGCTGCCACGAAAAATCCGTTCAAAGCTACCAGAAAGAGTGCCGCGAGGATTTTTAGGGCGGGGATTAAGATGCTTTCCAGTACGACTCCCGGCTCTGGCTTACAGAAACGCGTCTCGCGCCCGGATATTTATCATGCGGGCCGATGCTAGGTGTCGCTGAGGTCCGTGACGGCACAGATAGGAATATATCATCTCGCGCCCACAACGAAATATGGCTCAGTACAGTAATCGCTTGTCCAGCACGTTGATGAGGTCTTCTCCGGCCATGTAGCGGCGGAGGTTGTCGCAGAAGAGGTCCGCCAGCATCAGGTTGGTCAAGGCCGGAACGTTGTCCGTGGCGTGGGGGCTGATGATCACGTTTCCAAGCTCCCACAGCGGGCTCTCCTCCGGCAGAGGCTCCTCCTCGAACACGTCGAGCGCCGCCCCCGAGAGGTGACCGTCTTCGAGCGCCTCCACCAACACCCCTTCGTCCACGACTTTCCCGCGGCCCACGTTAACGAAGTACGCCTCCGGTTTCATGCCCCGTATCGCCCCTTCATCCAGCAAGTGTTCTGTCTCCGGGGTGGAGGGTAGCGTCACGACGACGTAGTCGGCTTCTCCCAGAGCGTCTCTGAGGTGCTCCGTCGTGTAGAGGTCGTCGGCGTGCTCGCGGGCGGGGTCGTCCTCACGGATCGTCCGCTTTACGCCCAGTATCCGCATCCCGAAAGGCTTCGCCAACCCGGCGATGGCTCGTCCTATGCTGCCCATCCCGACGATGCAAAGCGTTTTGTCCCGGAGCGTCTCCGAGACGGCGTCCTCTCGCCAGAGCTTCTCGTGTTTGTCGCGCCGCAGGCTGTCCAGGACTTTCGCGTGCGAGAGGAGCCCCGCCAGGACGAACTCGGCGAGCGAAGAGGAGAATACGCCGCTCGCGGTCGTCACGGTCACGTCCGTGTCCTGGAGGTTGGCGCGGGCGGAGACCTCCCCGGCCCCCGCCATGCTACCCTGCAACCAGCGCAGCTTCGGGGCAACCTTCGTCAAGTCTTCTACGTGGCCGCTCGGGAAGTCGAAGAGTACCTCAGCCTCGGCGATCATGCCGAGAAATTCCTCTTCCTGCTCCGGCGAGCGCTTCCAGTCTCCCGGCCCCTTGTGGTCGCCGCCCCATCGCGGCGGCGGGACGAGGTCTTCCCGGAAGATGACCTCCAGCCGGTCATCCACCTCCCTAAAGCGCCGGATATACTCCTCCTCGAAAAAACTCGTCACAACCACGGTCGTCATGCCGCCTCCCCGGATCTCTCAGCCGCCACAGCGTTGCGGCTACATTTTACAGTCGTGTTTGCCGGTTGCTTGATCCCGGCTGGTAAGCTCTAGTTCGTGGACGAGAAGATCGACATACTGGACGCCTCCGGAGAACCGACCGGGCGGGTCGCCTGGAAGAGCGAAGCGCACCGCGAGAGCCTCTGGCACCGATGTTTTCACTGTTGGATCTCCTCCACCGACTCCGACGGCCCGTACCTGCTCGTCCAGCGCCGCGCCGCCGAAAAAGACACCTGGCCCGGTAAGCTCGACGTTACCGCCGCCGGTCACCTCGCCGCCGGAGAGACGACCCTCGACGGCCTCCGAGAACTCGACGAGGAACTCGGCCTAACCCCCGACCCGGAACGGCTCATCCCGCTCGGCTCCCGCCGCATCGAACAGGAGATACCGGGCGGCTGCGACCGCGAGTTCCACGAAGTTTTTCTACTCCTGGATCCAACCGCGCCCGGAGACCTTCACCTCCAAAAAGAAGAGGTCGAGTCGCTGGTCCGAATACCTCTGGATGATGCCGAAAAGCTGGCCGGAGGAGAGACCGTAGCGGTGCGAGAGTGGAAGGAAGGCGAGTCGCTCGATGCCCACGCGAGCCTAACCGACTTCGTCCCGAACGACGACGATTACCTCGCTCGCGTGACACGGGCGGCCCGTAGGGCGCTCGGTGGAGAGCAGCCCGAGCGCATCTTCTAGCTCTGGTCTTCCGCCAAACTTTCTACCTGCCGGACGGCGAGCCCGGCCCGCCACTCGGCTCCGCGCGCATCCCGGACAGCGTAACCGTTGTCCGCGCCCTCAGACCCCCCGACGAGCGCGACGAAGGCCCGGACTGCCCCGGCAGCCAGATGCGCGGCGGCGATTGTGGGCGCGGTCTGTGCTGTGGGCATCGACGGAAGGGCGCAAGCGGCCAGGTTCGCGAGGTCCGCGCAGCGCTGCGCTCCCTCGGCCAGCAAAGCGGACGGAAGAGGACCGTCCCCGCCGGAGCGAGCCAGGGCTTCGAGTTGGTTTTCCAGGTCGAGGGCGGCCTCCCGGACGGTCTCAAGCATCGGGCGCTTTTCGTGCTCCGGGCCGGCTTTGCAGGCTTTTTGGAGGATGGTTGCGGCGAGGGCTCCGGCGGAGCACAGGGAGGCGCCAGGGTCTTGTTTTTTGTTCTGTGAGGTTCTCAAAGTGGAGGTTATTCTACCCGAAGCGTTTTCGGGGTTCGGACCTTTCAGTGGGGTTCGACTCGCCGGTAACGGGCGATCATGAACATGAAGAGGCCGTAGGTTATGAGGCCGATGGCGACGACTCCCAGGAGGTATGGTCCGTAGGGTTGTTGGGAGAGAGTGTGGAGCGCGCCGCCGAGGCCGCGGGTCTCGCTCGGGTCGGACTGGTAGGCGGCAAGCACCACGAACCCTCCGGCGATGAGGATGGCGACGGCGCGGGCGGTGGTGCCGATGCTGCCGACGCTCGTTGTCCAGCGCTCCTCTACTTCGCTCATCTCGTCCAGCTTCAAGTCATCCATGAACTTGGATTTTATGGCCGCGTGCAACTGGTAGAGGCCGACCCCGACCACGACGAGACCGGCGAGCGCCACGAGTATCTGGCCCAGCGGCGGATGGTAGGCCAAGACCTGGGCCGTCAGGTTGTCTTTGGATTCCTGCTTCCCCTCGGAGCCTATTACCTCCTGCGCGGCTGTCAGGGAAAGACCGCCGTAGATCAGGGCGCTTCCGACGTAGGCCGCGCGTCGGATGATCCCCATGAAGTCGTTGCCCTTGTCCTCCGGGTCCATAATCCCTTGCACGAGCTTCCACAGCGCGTACCCGAGGAGTCCTATGGCGAGAAGGATGAGCAGGACTTTGCCGAAAGGGTTTGACCCGAGGCTCTGGAACGCGCCGCTCGTGCCGGTCGTCTTGCCGCCCGTACTGGTCGCCGCCCGGATCGCCAGTATCCCGATCACCGCGTATACAACACCCTTAGCCACGTAGCCCGCACGTGCCAGGCCGTCGATCCAGGGGCTCACCTTTCGGGCGGCGCTTTCGGCGTGCCGCCTCGCTTTATCCGCCGACACGTCGCTCGATGGGTCTTTCCGTGACAAGTCTCTCCTTCCGGTCGGGTCCTACTCTACACCGCCGCCGCCCAACGCGATATATTACGGGCATGAGAGTCGCGCTCGCCCAGATCAACACTACAGTCGGTGACGTGTGGGGAAACGTGGAGAAAGCAACCGACGCCCTCCACAAGGCGGTCGAGTCCGGTGCGAGCGTCGTCGCCTTCCCGGAATTGACCATCCCCGGCTACCCGCCGGAGGACTTACTGCTCCAACCGGGCTTTATCCAGGAAAACCTGAAGGCGCTGGAGGAGCTCGCCGGAAAAGTGCCGGAAGGAGTGGTCGCCGCAATCGGGTTCGTGGACCTGACGAGCGACCTCTACAACTCCTGCGCTGTCGTCTCCGGCGGTGAAGTCCTCCACCGCTACCACAAGCATTACCTGCCGAACTACGGCGTCTTCGACGAGAACCGCTACTTCCGGGAGGACGCGGGTGCCCCAATCCTCAAGCTGGACGGCTCGCTGCTCGGGGTGAGCGTCTGCGAGGATATCTGGTATCCGGGCGGCCCGGCGCGAGAGCAGGCGCTCGGCGGCGCCAGCGTCCTACTGAATATCTCCGCCTCGCCGTACCACCGCAGGAAGGGAACGTTCCGGGAGCGGATGCTCGGGGTGCGGGCCTCGGACTACGGCTGCTACGTCTTGTTCTGCAACCTCGTCGGCGGCCAGGACGAGCTCGTCTTCGACGGACACTCCGTCGCCTTCGACCCGGAAGGATGTTTGCTCGGCCGGGCGAAGCAGTTCGAGGAGGACCTGCTACTCGTAGACTTACACCCTGAAGAGGCGATCAGCCGCCGCCTCCACGACCCCCGACCTCGCAAGGAAGACCTCGGTCACTCCCCCGAGCTGGTGGAAGTCTCCGGATACGCCGACGAAGCAGAGCCGACCGTCTCCGGCGGGTTGCGGGTCGAACCGGCTCTCCCGGAGGAAGGGGAGGTGCTCGAAGCGCTGACGCTGGGGTTGCGGGACTACTTCGAGAAGAACGGATTTTCGCGGGGAGTGCTCGGCCTCTCGGGCGGCATAGACTCTTCGCTCTCGGCGGCCGTCGCCGCGCGGGCTCTCGGCCCCGAGAACGTGACCGGTGTCTTGATGCCGAGCCGCTATACCTCCATCGGGAGCAACACCGACGCCCAGGCCCTCGCCAAAAACCTGGGCATAGACGTTCAGGAAGTCGCCATAGGCCCGGCCTTCGACGCCTACCGGGAGATGCTGAGAGGAGCTTTCAAGGGACTGCCCGAGGACGTGACCGAGGAGAATTTACAGTCACGCATCCGGGGAAACATCCTGATGGCGTTGAGCAACAAGTTCGGTTGGATCGTGCTATCTACCGGCAACAAGAGCGAGATGAGCGTCGGTTACTCCACCCTCTACGGTGACTCGGCCGGAGGTTTCGCCGTCATAAAGGACGTCCCCAAGACCCTCGTCTACAGCGTCTGCCGACACATCAACGAGCTCGAAGGGCGCGAGGTCGTTCCAGAGTCTGTGCTCGACAAGGAACCCTCCGCCGAGTTGCGCGAAGATCAGCGCGACAGCGACTCCCTGCCACCCTACGACGTTCTAGACCCGATCCTCGAAGCCTACATCGAGGAAGACAAGGGCATCGGGGAGATAGTCGCCTCCGGCTACGACGAGGAAGACGTGCGGCGGGTCGTCAAGCTCGTAAACGCCGCCGAGTACAAACGCCGCCAGGCCCCCATAGGCATCAAAGTAACCAGTCGCTCCTTCGGCCGCGACCGCCGAATGCCGATCACCAACCGCTACACCGAACGCCGCCCGAAGCTCTGATACGAGTTAGTCAGCATCTCAATCGGCCAGTGCTCGCCAAAAGATTCAGCCTGAAAGGAGCGGCAGGGTTCTCTGCAAGGCTGTCTCAGGTCACGTCCCGCCGTCGGAGGAGGAGGGCTGCGAGGACAACGAAGACGACGATGTAGATACCGAGGACCAGCGCCGCCTGTCCGGGGTCTACGAGAGGCTTTGATCCACCGAAGCCCTGCGGTAGGTCCCTGGTGAAAGAGTCGGCCAGGAAGTTCGAGTTCTGGCCTGGAAAGAACTTGCGGGAGTTTCGGAAGGCTTCGCTATCTATCGGCAGGCTGAAGATGATTCCTTCGAGTACCAGGGCGTAGACCAGCCCGATGGCGATGGAGAGTGCCGTGCTCCTGAGGAGTGCCGCGAGAAAGACGCCCATCGCGGCCCAGAGGACGAGGATCAACGTACCGGAGCCGAGGGCGCGGGCGAACTCGCCGTAAGAAGGCCAGCTTACCGGCACGTCTTGAAGCCCGGCTATGACGTAGCTACAGGCCGCGCCCGCCGCGAACGCCAGAGCCGCGAGCAAGACCAGGACGACGAGAAGGGCGAACAGCTTCCCCGCGAAAACTCCCAGCCTCTTTGGCCGCTGGGAGAATATAGTTTTGAGCGTACCCCAGCCGTACTCGCTGCCGACAGCCAGCGCGCCCAGGATCAGGGCTATCGGGCCGCCGAGGTTCGGGAAGCCGTTCATTATATTGGAGGTCAGGTTTTGCGGGTACAGGGTTTTTAGCTGCTCCTTCTGTATCCGCTCTTGCTGCTTTTGCTGCCTATCTATCTGCTTCTGGACTCTAGGCGGGGCGTCTTTGGGTGCTTTTGGCGGTGGAGGGGTGATGGAAAGGAAGGTGTAGGTCAAGGTGTAGGCGAGCAGGACTATGACGGCCAGCCAGATCAGACCGAGCACCCACGTCGCCGGACGTTTGCGGATCTTGAGGAACTCCGCCCTGAAGCTGCCCACGCTACTCTTCCTCCTGTGGTTCTCCGGTGAGTTGCAGGAAGACGTCTTCGAGCGACTGCTCGCTCACCCGCAGCTCGCTTATTCGAAGCCCCGCGCCCACCAGTTTCTCGTTGATCTCCGCTATCCGCTCCGGGTCGGCTGAGACCATCAGCGCCCCGTCCGTCATCTTTACCTCCTCGACCCCGGCGAGCCTTCGCGCTATCTCGATCGCTTCCTCGACCGGCTCGGCCCGGACCAGTATTCCCGTGCCGCCCCGAAGCTCTGCAACCGTTCCTTCGGCGACGAGTTTTCCGTTGTTGATGACGCCGACCCGGTCGCAGATCTGCTCGACTTCTCCTAGCAGGTGACTCGAAAGCAGGACGGTCCTCTCCCCGCGTCCTAGTTCTTTTATGAGCTTTCTCATGTCGGCCATGCCCTTCGGGTCGAGGCCGTTGGTCGGCTCGTCCAGGATCAGGAGGTCCGGGTCCTTCAAGAGCGCCGCCGCCACCCCGAGACGTTGCTTCATCCCGAGTGAATACTTCCTGAACTTGTCCTTCGCGCGCCCCGACAGCTCTACCTGATCCAGGACTTCCTTGATGCGCTGCCTTTTTACCCCAGAATAACGGGCCATCACCTTCAAGTTGTCCCGGCCCGAGAGATACGGATAGAAGGCAGGCGACTCGACTAGGGCTCCTACTCTGGCGAGTCCCTCCGAAGCTCCCGGCGCTTCCCCGAGCACCGTAGCCGTCCCGGAGGTCGGCTTTATGAGACCGAGCAGCATCCGAAGCGTGGTCGTCTTACCGGCCCCGTTTGGCCCTAGAAATCCGTAGACCTCACCGGGACGGACGTTCAGGTCTAGTTTATCGACGGCGGTTATCTTCGAGCCGTAGCGTTTTGTGAGGCCGTTAGTCTCCACCAGGAGCTGTCGGGCTCCGTTCTCCGTCACGGACGGCTCCTTTCGTCGGCTGCGACCATTGTCTCGCAGCCTGGGGTGAGATGTCCAATCCCCGCGAGAGTATGTGAAAGATATGTTAACCGGCTCGGCTCTCCGTCCGGATATACTGGGGATTATATGTACGATTGGATGAAAGTGGGCAGCGCGCCGAACGAGACCCTGGCGCTGATGATGGAAGGGCTTCTCAGGGAGGCGGACATACCGGTGCTCATCCGGCGTCCTGCGGGCTTCGACGCGCCGGACTTCCTGGCCGCCGGGCCGCGGGAGCTACTCGTCCCGGAGATCGTGCTAGCCGAAGCTCGGGAGATCCTCGAAGATACCACCGGCACTGGCTCCTGGGCGTAGCCGTAAGCGAGTAACCGGAGACCGGGTGTTCCCTTAATACTTCTTTTTGAACCGGAGTTGCACGGTCGTCCCGCGTCCGGGTTTGGAGATCACATCCATCTCCGCGCCGGCTTCCATGGCCCGACGTTTTATTTCCTGCAACCTGACGGGAGGCTCGTTCGGATCCAACCCTCGCCCGTCGTCCCGGACCCGGACTATAAGGACAGGCCCCACCTGCCGGGACTCCAGGTAGATGTTGCGGGCGCCGGACTTTCTGGAGGCATTCCAGAAAGTCTCGGCGGTCGCCTGGTAGATGGCGGCGACCTCTCCCGGTTTCAGGCCGTCGAGCGGGGCTTTGAGGTCTTCGTGGGGGGTGATGCCGAAGTATCCCTCGAACCTTGAGAGATGGTGTCTAAGGAAAGCGCCGGGTTCGGGGAGGATACCCCCATAGAGTATCTGGAACTCGTCATACGGCTTCGAGATGTAGTACTCGACCTCGATAGAGGTTTCTAGCGCCCGGTCGATGCTCTCGCGCGTGGTTTCCCTTTCTCCTCGCCGTTCGGCCCCGAGCGCGGCACCCAGGGCCAGGGAGATCTCATGTACCCCGTCCTTGACTGTGTCGTGCAGCTCGTACAGCAGTTGTCCTTTTTCGAGCCTCCGGTCCATCTGACGCTGCTCGGTGCTGATGCTGTCGGAGACGAAAGAGACGAGCGGCACCCGCGCGGTCATATAGAGGAAGATGATCGCCGCCCCCGCGAGCACGTAAGGGGGCAACGGTTGATGGAAAGCTCCCCACGCCAGCATCAGGACGAAGTGTAGTGGGGGTGAGAGGGGACCGAACCAGAAGAGTAGTATCCGCCAGGGTTCCACCTGTCCCGTAGAGATCGTTGTGGGGGCCTTGCATAGTGCGGAGAGTCCCACGAGCAGTACGCCGAGCGCCCAAAACATATCGGACCAATTGCCGCTCCCGTAAGGCCCACCGGACCTTATGCCCAGGTACAGCGCATCCGCCGCCAGAAACGCCAGGAAGCCGGGGATCAAGAGGTTGGCGAGAGGAGGTCTCCGGGCGTTCGAGAGGACCACGAGGCCCAGGAAGAGCAGCGCCGTGTCGCAGACCGGCCCGGAGAGGGCGACCATCGCCGCCCGTCCGCTCTCCAACCCAGCCGCCGCAGCGCCCGGCCCGAGAACGAAATACCAGACGAGCGTCGCGGTGGAGAGCATGATCGCCACCGTGTCGAAGGCGCTTATCGCCGTGATCTTCCACGCCGTCATCTTTATCAGCCACAGCAAACCCCCGATGAGCAGCGAGTAAGAGATGGCGTAAGCGAAATCTTGCGGCTCCAGTAAGGGAGTCTTGAGGCTCACGTCGAACATCTCGTAGAAGTTCCAGAAAACGTCCCCCGCGAAGCGGAAAGCCATCCCTCCGGCGAGCAGCGCCCAGAAGATACGCCCGGCCCCCTCTGATTTTCGGAGGGCGACCACCAGCGCAACCGCCGTAAAGGCCGCGGCGGTCCAGGAGATGACCAGGGCGAATACGAGCCTCGTCCCGGAGTCCGGTGGCAGGGCGGCGAAGACCACCACCGCCGCCATCCAGCAAGCCAGGACCAGAAATCCCGCGATCCGTAGGTCGCGCAACCCGGACCCGCCAATCTTGAAAGTGTTCGAGATCTGCTGCAATATCCTCCCTCCGCAGCCTTACTAATGCCGATAATATCAAACAGGGCCACGGTTGACTACCCGTGACGACAGGAACAGAAAAAACCGCTATCTTGGAGGGGTAGTAACCAGTATCGCGGTCGCGACAATGTCGACACATCCGACGGGAGCGTTAGAATCGCGGCTGTCGTCTGTTTTGAGAGAAAGGTTTTTGAGGTGTGCGGCGGGATCCTCTGGAGAGACGGGTTATGCTACCACGACCGGCGCTTCGAGCGGTATCGGGGAGACGACGTCCAGGGAGCCTGCCGGTGAGGGCGTAGGGACCACGCTTGTCGTCCCAGCCACAGGCAAACGTACAGCAGGTTTATACTCGTCGGTATTCTCTGTGAAGAAGCTGACGTATTGGAAGAGGAGGAAATTATGGAAACACGCAAGCTAGGCAATCAGGGTCTCGAAGTCTCGGAGTTGGGGCTCGGGTGCATGGGAATGAGCGAGTTCTACGGCACCACCGACGAGGATGAGTCCATATCCACCATCCACCGCGCCATAGAGCTTGGCGTGACCTTCCTGGATACCGCCGATATGTACGGGCCTTTCACAAATGAGAAGCTGGTTGGAAAGGCGATCTCCGACCGGCGCGACCGGGTAGTCCTCGCCACCAAGTTCGGCAACGAACGGAAAGAAGACGGCACGATGGTCGGTGTCAACGGTAAGCCTGACTACGTGCGCGAAGCCTGTGACGCTTCACTCCAGCGGCTCGGCGTGGATCACATAGACCTTTACTACCAGCACCGCGTAGACCCGGACACGCCCATCGAGGAGACGGTCGGGGCGATGAAAGAGTTGGTGGAGACGGGCAAAGTTCGTTATCTCGGGCTCTCGGAGGCGGGAGTGGAGAGCATCCGAAAAGCGCACGCGGTGCATCCCATAAGCGCGCTTCAGTCGGAGTATTCGCTCTTCTCGCGGGATGTGGAAGACGAGGTGTTGCCGACGGTTCGGGAGCTTGGGATCGGCTTCGTTCCTTACAGCCCACTCGGGCGCGGCTTCCTGACCGGCCGGTGGCGCAGCATCGAGGATATGCCCGAGGAGGATACCCGCGCCGCCCGCTTCCCCCGTTTCGCCGAGGAGAACTTCAAAAAGAACCTGGAACTGGCCGACAAGGTGCGTGAGATAGCCGACGGCAAGGGTGTGAGCCCCGGACAGCTCGCGCTCGCGTGGCTTCTGGCCCAGGGTGAGGATGTCGTCCCGATCCCCGGAACCAAACGCCGCAAGTACCTCGAAGACAACGCGGGCGCCGCCGACGTAAAGCTGACCGATGAGGACCTTTCCCGCATCGAAGAAGCAATGCCTCGCGGGTCTGTAGCCGGGGAGCGTTACTCCGAAGAGATGATGAAGGCCGTCAACCGGTAGCAGGGAGGGCGTAAGATGGGCGAAGAGGCAAACACCCCGCCGGTGGTTTCGCCGCTGGAGGCCGGGGTCCCGGTAAGTTGGTTCCCGGTCCCAGACGAGTCGGAGTTGCCGGACGACTTGCGAGGGCTCTTTGGGAAGGCGCGGGAGAGGATCGGTTTTGTCCCGAACGTCTTCCGCGCATACAGCTTCCGTCCCGAGAGGCTGCGGGCCTGGTTCGCCCATTACCGTCAGCTACACGAGCCGACCGACAACCTGGATGCGGCCGAGCGGGAGATGATCGCCGTCGCCGTCTCGATGTCAAACGGTTGTCTCTACTGCCTCATCGCCCACGGCGCCGCGCTGCGCCAGGCCCTCGGAGACCCCATACTGGCCGACAGGATAACCCTCGACTACCGTCGCGCCGGCCTCGACGAGCGCCGCACCGCCATCCTCGACTACGCCGTAAAAGTCACGGAACGACCCCTGGAATGTGACCCTGCGGACCTCGACAACCTCAAGAGCCACGGCCTTTCGGAGGAAGAAGTCTGGGACGTGATAGAGATAGCGGCGATGTACAACTTCACCAACCGCATGTCGCTTGCCTGCGGCATGATCCCAAACGAGGAATACCACGCCCTAGCCCGCTAGCCGGACTCCAACAAATTTACCCTTTTAACTTGTACGTGGACGTGCGAGTATAGTATCTTCTAAAGTGAGCCGGTCAGAGTCGGTTTCAGCAACGAGAGAAGATATTTTCGAGAGGGCGGCGTAGGATGGAGAGAAGCGAGGGTGTACACAAGAACGTAATTTTTGTCGGGCTGGCGCTCGGGATGTTGGCGGCGGCGGCCAGCCAGACGATAGTCTCGCCGGCGTTGCCGGTGATCGTCTCGGAGCTTGGCGGGGTGGCCCACTATAGTTGGGTTGCGACCTCGACGCTTCTGGTCTCGGCGGTTACGGTGCCTATTATCGGCAAGCTCTCCGACCTCTACGGTCGGCGCGGGTTCTATATTGCGGGGCTGGTGATCTTTATGCTCGGGTCCATTCTGGCCGGGGCGGCGCAGAGTTTCTGGTGGCTGGTTGGGGCTAGGGCTATTCAGGGGCTCGGGATGGGTACAATATTGCCGCTTGCTCAGGCCATACTCGGGGACATTATCAGCGCCCGCGAGAGGGGCAAGTACGTCGGGTATCTCGGTGGGGTGTTCGGGGTGGCTTCCATCAGCGGCCCGTTGCTGGGCGGTTGGATCACGGACAACTTCTCCTGGCGGTGGCTGTTCTACATAAACCTACCGCTCGGCATCGTGGCGCTCACTTTCGTCATTCTCTACATGCACCTGCCGCACGAGCCCCGCGAGCACTCCATAGACTTCGTCGGCTTCTCGACACTCGGCCTCGGGCTCGCCGCGGCGCTGCTCGCGACCTCCTGGGGCGGGACGCAGTATCCGTGGGGCTCTTGGGAGATCATCACTCTCTACGCCGCCGGCACGGTCATCCTCGGTATCTTCCTGTTCAACGAGAGCCGCGCCAAGGAGCCGGTCATCCCGCTATACCTCTGGAAAAATTCGATCTTCGCCTTCTCGGTCGTCGCCAACCTGGCTATCTCGATGGGCATGTTCGGGGCGATCTACTACATACCCGTATTCGCCCAGGGCGTGCTGGGCGTCAGCGTAACCGGCTCCGGCACTATAACCATACCGCTGACCGCCTCCATGATCCTGACCAGCATCGTGGTCGGACGGCTCATTACGCGGACCGGGCGATACAAGGCTTTCATCCTGGCCGGGCCGATCATCATGGCGCTCGGCTACCTGCTGCTGACCCGGCTCGGCTATGACTCTACCGAGAACCAGGTCAGGCTGTACCTGATCGTGGTTGGCCTCGGACTCGGGATGCTCCTGCAGACCTATACGCTCATAGTCCAGAACGCCGTTACGCGGGAGGACCTCGGGGTGGCGACGGCGACGGCCCAGTTCTCCCGTTCGGCCGGCGCGACCATCGGTATCGCGGTGTTCGGCACCATTCTGACCGGCCGGCTCCAGACGGAGATCCCGAAACATCTTCCCCCCGGAGCCGGACAGGCCGGAAAACTCTCCGGGGGCGGCGGCCTTAGCTCCGTGCTGGACCCGAACACCCTTAGTAAGCTCCCGAATGCGGTAGCGACCGGCATCCGCGAGGGGCTCGCCGCCTCGATGCACCCCGTCTTCCTCGCCGGCATCCCGATAATAGTATTCGCCTTTGTAGCGAGCCTGTTCATCAAGGAGATACCGCTCAGGACGAAAGCTTTCGCGGATGAAGCCGGCCCCGCCGCCGAAACCGGAGGCGTCGCGCGGAACGGAGTTTTGGGGGCCGGTACTATCGCAGGAGGTAAGAACGCCGGGCTTCTGGGCGGCGTGGCCGTCGAGTATTTGGCGCGCCGGATCGAGGGTGCCAACGGAGATTACCCACACTTGATCTCCGCCGCCTCCGAGCTCGTCCCGGAGAATGGCGCATCGCCCAAAGACCGGGCCAGGACCGCCGCGCGGGAGGTGCTGCATCCCCTGGCCGTCCAGCTTCTAATCGGCAATCTCCAGCCTCACAATAACAGTGAAGGCGAGTCTGACGATGAGTCTGGTTCCTCTTATCAATAACCTTATACTTACGGAGGTATTGTTCCCGAACTTCGGGGCGAGTAGGCACAAAGAGGGCTAGAATAAGAGACTGTCACGTACAGCTATAGAGAGGAGAAAACGTGGCTGATGTAGCCTACACCTCACGTGTAAAGGTGGAGCCGGTAAAGGGTTCGTTGCGGCGGGCCTACTTGCCGGGCGAGGAAGAGCCCGTCCTGTTCGGTGTACACAGCGAGGTCGCCGAACACTACGGTGTTTCCCCGGATCAAGAAGACCCGCACGCGAGCACCCTGGATTACTTGGTCGCTGCGGCTGGTGGGTGACTGCTCGGCACCTTTAGAGGCGCGCTGGCAGCGCGTCAAGTTTCCGTACAGAGCCTCGACGCCGAGACGATCGGGGAGGTAGAAGAAGAGGGCAAGGTGTTGGTGGTCAAGAGGATCAAACAAGTCATCCACCTCACCGCCGACGAGAAAGACCGCGAGACCATCGACCGGGTGCTCGGGATATACGCAAATAGTTGCCCGGTTGCGCGTTCGATCACGCCCGCCATAGAAGTCACGAGCGAGCTGGAGTTCACGCCCGCCTAAATATTTCTTAAAAAACTCGCCACGCTGTTGACAAGCGGTTTGTACGGCGTTAGAGTGCTTGCGTTGTTGTCGTAGGCGAAGGAATCGAAAGGATAGAGGGATAGATGTTGATTCGTCGCACTCACATAGGATCCCCAGTTTTTGGGGGAGAGGTGCGCCCTGATGTCCTCGTCTCAATGAGAACTTAGTCTAGCCAAAAGACTTTACTCACCGAGGCCCCCGGACACCAGAGTCGGGGGCCTCGGTTTTTGCGCGTCGAACCAGTACGAACGCCCCCGGATCGAAAGAAAAAAGGATAAGCCCTTGCCAGGGACAAGTCCGGAGAGACGGGAAGAGGAAGAGGTTTGGAGATGTATCAGCACTGGTTTCACGCTTTACAGGATCACGCGCTGCGCGAGCAAGAGCTGGCCCGCCGGATGGCCGAACGAAAACTGGTAGCCGAGGCGCTGGCGGCGAGACCCTCGCTGCGCGCCCGGCTTGTCTGTCGGCTCGCCCGCTGGCTCTTCACGCTGGCGGTCGCCACCGAGAGGGAGGAGACCTGGCGCGTGGTCTGGGAGAGGCTGGAAGCGAGAGGACGACTGTAAGAAAGGTCTATCCGCTGGATGGAACAGAGGAGGTTCGTGGTGAAGGCTCTGGAGTTGAAAAACGTGGAGAAGAAGTTCAAGAAGCGGCGGGGAGAGGTAGTGCGGGCGCTCGATTCGGTCTCGTTCTCGGTCGGGAGGGGGGAGGTGGTCGGCATCCTCGGGCCGAACGGGAGCGGGAAGAGCACGCTGGTTCGTGTGATCTCCACGCTCGTCGTGCCGGACGCGGGAGCGGTCGAGGTCTTCGAGACGGACGCGGTGAAGCGTCCGAAACAGGTGCAGCGGAGCATGAACCGGGTCAGCGTGGAGGCGAGCTTCTTCAAGAAACTCTCGGCGGTCGAGAACCTGGTCTACGGAGCAAAGTTATACGGCGTAACTACGAGAGAGGCGCAGCCGAGGATACGTGAGATCCTCGAAAATATAGGCTTCGAATACAAGCGTGCGCTCGAGCCAATGGAGCACCTCTCGCGCGGCATGCAGCAGAAGATAGCCCTGGCGCGAGCGCTACTTACGAGCCCCATCCTGATGCTCCTCGACGAGCCGACCACCGGCCTCGACCCGAGGAGCAAGAAGGAAGTGCAGGCATTTATCCGCCGGATGCACCGGGAGAACGACTCCTCAATCCTGCTCTGCACCCACGACATGGACGAGGCCGAGGCGCTCTGCGACCGGGTCGGCATAATGATGGATGGCAAGATATTAGCCCTCGAAGAGCCCGAGAAACTAAAGCGCCGCTACGCGACCAATGGGAAGGTCCCAACCCTGGAAGAGACGTTCATGACGGCGACTGGATACTCGGTCGAAGAGGCTAGCGCGGAGGAATAGGAGGACCTATGAACAACATGCTCAAGCCCCGGTGGCTGGTCGAGATGATCGCTGTGTGGGGCTACGTCCAGCGGAACTACTACCTGACCAAACGATACTTCATGTGGGAAGTCGTGTGGCTCGTCTACGTGACGGTCAACGCCATGGCGATCACGTTTATCGGCAAGGGAGTGCCGAGTGTAGGCGGCGGCAGCGGGCTCGACACCGGGTACCTGATGACCTACCTGCTCGTCGGCGCCCTGCTCTGGAGCTACCTCTCGATGCTTTTCGACGTACTCTCGGAGACGGTGAGCTGGGAGCGGTGGGAAGGGACCATCGAGTACACGTTCATGAGCCCGACAAGCCGGGTCACGCACCTCCTGGGGATGGGTTTGTACGCCGTCGTCTACGGCATCGCGCAGGTGGCGATCATGCTGGGCGTCGTCTCGCTGTTCTTCCAGCTCGACCTCTCGAACGCCAACTACTGGGGCGCTTTGCTCATCCTTGCCGTCGCCAGCATCTCGCTGGTCGGGTTCGGGGTCATGGCGGCCGTCCTGCCCCTGCTCTCCCCGGAAAAGGGTCAGCAGGTCAGCTACATCATCTCCTCGGTACTCCTGCTCGTCTCCGGCGTCTACTACGAGGTGAGCGTGCTGCCCGGCTGGATGCAGTTCATAGCCAAGTTCTCGCCCGTCACCTACGCGCTCAAGGGAGCCAGGGACGCGCTCCTCGATGGGGCGAGTGTCCCGGCGCTCTGGAAGTACATCTGGCCGCTCTTGATCATGGGTGCCGTCTTCGTACCTCTCGGTCTCTGGGTCTTCCACATCGGTGAGCGCTACGCCAAAAAGACCGGGAAGCTCAAGCGGAGCGGATAATAGCTAACCTGAGTTGCCCCCTACAGGCATTGGATGGAGAAGGACAGCAGAAAGCAGACGATCTTCAGCTCAAAGCCCCTGGGCGTCACCGCATGGATCTTCCTGGCAAACATCGCGCTCAGCTTGCTGAAGACCGTTTCGATGTACTGGCGACTAGGCTTGCTCAAAAACTCCTCCCATGCCGGCATCGGCCTCTTTGAGTTCTTCCTGCGCTGGGCTTTTAGGTGCAAACCGACCTCTTTGAGGAGGTCTTCGTAGTGGTAGTCGTTGTAAGCTTTGTCGGCATGGATGATCGAGCCTTCAGGCAACTCCAAATCCAACTCCTTGAAGACTGCCACGTCAGCTTCCGAAGCCGCGGCCAAAGAGACCTCCACCGGCGCTCCAGCTTCGCTTACCACCAGATGAACTCGCAAACCATAGAAGTAGCGTCGCTTGCTCGCTATGTAGCCGCGGAAAGCCCCACCATGCTCCTGTAGAGGATAGAGCTTGCAGCGACGAATGCGAATGTTGTCGCAGACCGCAACAGGCAGGGAGTCAACCACATAGCTGCCGGTGGAATCGTTGTGTTTGAAGACTTCAGCTAGCAGATCGAAGAGCGTTTGCCAGAGGGACGAGTCTATAGCGTGCAGCCTTCGGTTGAAGCGGCTCTTTGAAATTGCCTTTTCTATGTATCCGTACTCGTCCAAAAACGAGCGGCTCGCCTCGATGTTGCCGCCGAAGAAAGCAGCCGCGATCAGGGCTACGCTCATCACCTCTGCACTCGAAAGATGAACTTGCGGATCGTCGCGGTGGCCTTCTGCCTTGAGGAACTCGTCGCAGATGTAGTAGGTAGTAATTATGGTATCTTCCATGAGTCCTCCCGATCCAGAGAGAAGGTTGTGGTGGCCTTCGGATCGGGAGGATATTGCTTACCGGTATAGGGGGCAACTTAGGTTAGATACTATGCGGGGAACCGACCAGCGACCTTAAGTGGGCGGATCGGTACGGAAACGTGAATGCCCCTCAGGATAATCGACTCCAAAGCGCTGGTGTAAGAGCCACAAATCCTGGATGTCCTTTTCCTGGAGTGGATAGCCCGTATGGGTACGCATCTGCGTGGCTGCCGAGAGACATCGAACCGGCGAACCCGCGACGACACCGTGTCCAGTGAAGGCATCGGCCGGAAAGGATACGGTGGATTTCCATGCCGGTGTTCCGCAGCCGTGTTCGTCAAACTGCATTACATGGACGTCGATTTCACACCCCAGAGCATCTTCCAACACGAATGCGGTGGCGACCTCCCCTCCGATCTCGCCCGTCCCGATCAGGAGCACGCGTCCTTCGTGCTTGCGCCATCGGTTCTCGTCCCAGATCTGCTTCAGGACGAAACCGCGCTCACTCAGCATCGTGGTCATTGCCGGCAGGTCGTCGAACGCGACGATGGCATCGAGGTCTTTGTGGGGACGGGTCTGCCGTTCGAGCAGCGCATCGACTCCCCAACCCCCATCGAGCCAGATCTGGGCTCCGTACTTGAGAAGCAATGCGTAGATTTTGATCACGTCCTCGCCCCTCACGAAGATCCCCCCAGTTTAGTAGCCGTGACAATCCCGACCATCTAACTGGTAACTATACTGCTCGGTGCAGTGTGGCATCGTAAGGAAAGGAATTATGCTGCTGAGAGGGTGTCTGAGAAGCCTTCATGCGACTCCTTTGGCGAGCCTACGCAACATCAATCGGATCATCGCCACGTAGACCAGCGCCTCCGTCGTCTCGGCCAAGAACTCGTAGTCCCGACTCATCCTGCGGTTGCGCCCGATCCACGCGAAGGTCCTCTCGATCACCCATCTTCTGGGCAGCACGATGAACCCTCTCGGGTACGGCGGCGGGTCCTCTCCCGGTGCTACCCTAACCCACCTGCGCGGAGGCTTGACGATCTCCAACGTCCACCCGAGCTGCTCCTTTATCCACTCGCCGATCTTGCCGTTGTAACCGCGGTCGGCCCACACCCTCTCCATCCTGGGCAGCTCCGCGGCGGCTTTCCCGAGCAACAGCCTCGCGCCGTCCCGATCGGCGATGTTCCCCTTATGCACGACCACTCCGCTCACCAAGCCGGTACTATCCACCAGCAGATGGCGCTTCCTTCCGCTGATCTTCTTGCCTCCATCGTAGCCGCATAAACCGCCCCTCTCGGTAGTCTTGGCCGTCTGGGAGTCGATGATCGCCGCGCTCGGAGTAGCTTCTCGGCCCGCCCGGCGACGCAGCCTCTCGCGCAAGGCTGCGTGGATCTCCTCCCAGGTGCCGTCGATGCGCCACGCTCTGAAGTAGTGGTAGGCAGTCTGCCAGGGCAGGAAGTCGTGGGGCAAGAGGCGCCAAGCGCACCCTCCCCTGAGCACATAGAAGATGGCGTTGAGAAGCTCGCGCGTTGCGTGAGCTCGGGGACGACCGCCGGACTTTGCCTCGGGGACGAGAGGTTCGAGGATCTTCCATTCATCGTCGGAAAGGTCGGTGGTATAGGGTCTTCGGGTGGACATGGCACGGCAGCTCCTTCACGATTCGGGAGCCGCATTTTACTGCTACAAGCTACTTCTCAGACACCCTCTGAGAAGGCGATTCGCGCCGACGACACTCGGTTGTCGCAGATCCGACGCCGGCACGCTCGCCGGGCCATGGACTGGGCCGACTTGGACCGAACGCTCGAAGAGCATTGAGCCCTGTTACTATCCGCGTTGCGCTAGCGGCTTTCGAACGTTCGGCGCTTTCGGGAAAGGCAGTAAAGAACCGAGGAGACGGCTGACATAACAGTTCCTGCTATGCATCGCGTACCTCGCCTTCCGACCTGATGCACACTACGGCCAGACCTGGCTCCGCTTTACGGCAACCGGCTCCATATCCGATGGAAGCTGGATGTTTTTGCTTGCGAGCAGGCAGAACTCCGGTGCCGGGCCTAAGACCATCTGCCTGCGCCAGAGGCTCGAATTCGGATCTTCCGTCCATGTTTCGAGACGTTCGTAGAACTCAGGATAACCAACCCCTGCCGGTTTCGAGAACCAGAACGCGTTTTGCGCGGCTACCCCTGGCCCGCCGCTCTTGAGTTGGTAGAGACCACCTGCGCCGTCCGTGGCAGCGTGGGCCGCCGCATCGTGGGGCTCTTTGCGGGCTCCGGAGACGGCTGCTTCGTTGAGTGGGTCCATCGCGTATGAGCCGTCGAGCAGGTACCAGTCCTCGTAGACTTGTCGCCCGGAGCCCATCCAGGACGCGCCTTCGATGCGAAAGGTCACCGAGCCCTGGAATCCATCCACATCTGTCGTCGCCAGCGTCTCGTGAAAACCGATCAGGTAACGTGCGTAGGCGCCGGTCTCGACATCGGTCTTTGGTCGGTGCCAGAAGAGGTAGGCGAGCACGTCTCCTCCTAAAATCGTGGTGAGAGGAGGCGTGGGGCGGTTAGGCAGACGGCGACGACGATCACTACGCAGATTATGGTCGGGTAGATGAGGATCTCCGCCGGGGTGAAGTTCGTGGTCATGCCGAAGACTTTCCCGAGGGCGTCGTTCATGTAGGCGAACGGGATGAAGTCGCGCAGGGTCGCCAAAAGCCCGGTAGGGTGACGGTTTCGGAAGAAGCCTGACAGGTAGATCAGGGGAAACAAGATAGCGGTCGCGTACAGTAGCACGTCGGCCGGAGAAGTGGTGAAGTTGGCGATGAAGATGCCGATGCAGTTGGCCGTCACGAGCGTCAGAAAGACCGCGAAGCTCGCCGCGAGCATCCAGACCAGCGAGACAGGATGCAGGATGTAGACGATGGCGAGGGCGGGCAGGACCTGGAGGAAGTCGAGGGCTGCGTTGATCGCCAGCACCTCGAATACTATCCGGTACGGCGAGCGGGGCGTCATCGCCAGGCGCGCGAGGATGCCGTCGTTCAGGTCCGTCGTGAGGGTCTCGCCCGCTCCGAAAGTCCCGGCCATCACGGCTACTATCCCGATCACCGCCGCCCCGTACTGCGGTGGGATGCTGCTCGCCGCCACCGGCACGATCAGGGCTATCGGGTAGAGGAACTTTAGGAACAGCGCGATCCTCCTGGAGAAGAACATCACCACGTCCTTTTTCCAGTAAGTATTCGGCGGGTCGATCCCCAAGGCGACCAGAACCCTCGCGAGCAGCGACCGCTCCGCGTTCTTCTTGCTGTAAGCATCGAGCGAGTTATTCATCTCGCAGCGCCTCTCCGGTTAGCTTTACGAAAACGTCTTCCAGGTTCGGCCGCTCTACCGAGAGCGTGACGATATCTCCACCCGCTTTCACGATGCCGGCCACCACGTCCGCGACCAGGCCGGGCCGTTCCTCGCAGTGGACCACCAGGTCCCGGCCGTCCGGCGTGACTTGCCGGACACCTTCGACCTCGCCGATTGGCCCGTATTCGACTGGGTTTCGGAGCCTCGCCACGACGCGTTGGATGCCGCTGAGAGAAGAGATCAACTCGTCCGGCGTACCTTCGGCGATGACCTTCCCCTTGCTCAGGAAAGCAACCCGGTCGCAGAGTGACTCCGCCTCGTCGACTTGGTTGCTGGCTAGCACGACCGCCACGCCTTCTTCCGTGAGGTCCCGGATCTTGCGCTGGTAAGAGAGCTGCGAAGTATAGTCGAGCCCGAGCGACGGCTCGTCGAGCATCAGTACATCCGGCCTGTGCGCCAGGGCTTCCACGAGGGCGAGCTTCTTGCCCATCCCGTAGGAATAAGTCTTCGCCTTGTCGTCTTTGTACTCCGCGAGGTCGAAGTAGTCGAAGAGTTCCGCCAGGGAACCCTCGGCCTTCGCTTTCTCCATCCCGTAGAAGCTGGCGAAGAGGTAGGCGTTGGCCCAGCCGGTCAGGTCGCCGTAGTGCGTGGGACGGTCGACCATCAGGCCGAGCTTCGCCCGGACCTTACGCCTCTCCTTTATCCCATCCAGCCCGCCGACCCGGAAAGCTCCGCTATCCGGCAAGATGGCCGTCGAGAGAACCCGGAGGAGAGTGCTCTTGCCGGAGCCGTTCGGCCCCATCAGCCCGAAGACCTCGCCGGGACGGACCTCAAGGCTCAGGCTCTGAACCCCACGCCCACTGCTCTTGTAGAGACGGGAAAGGTCCTCTACCTCCAGCGCGGGTGCGTCACTCAAAGCTATATTTTCCGAAGCTCGACACGATGCTGGAATTCTATCCCCGACGCGACTCGCTCGCTGTTAGCGGCTTAACCCTGGAAGCGAGGCGCGCTGGGGTAGAATACGAAAAGTACGAACAGAGAAAGAGGTGTGAGTTGGCTGAGACAGACCGGATCACCTGGGACCCGGAGGCGGACCGCCGGATCAAGCGTAGCCCCTTCTTGATGCGCCGCTTTATCCGTAAGCGCATCGAGGACCGCGTAGCCTCACGAGGCCGCGACCACGTAACCGAGGCCGACGTGGACGAGAGCGCCGGCATGTACCGCCAATACCGCTTCAAGTAAGAACCAACCCGTAGACGCGGCGTAACCACGCTCCGGCGTATAATGCCGCCGTGATCCTGGACAGCGCCATCTACGTGGACGGTCGTCGGGTGGAGACCTCCGATCCTCTGGAAGAGGCCTACAACTCCTGCCGCCGCCAGGGCGGAATGGCCTGGGTAGGGCTATACGAGCCGACGGATGAGGAGTTCACTTCCGTAGCCGACGTGTTCGGGTTGGGCCGTCTGGCGACGGCGAACGCGATAGAGTTTCACCAGCGACCCAAGATAGAACACTACGGTGATTCGCTCTTCGTCGTCTTCAAGTCGGCTTGTTACCTCGACGACAGAGAGGTAGTCGAGTTCGGGGAGATCAGCGCTTTCGTTGGGACGGACTTTATCGTCACGGTCCGTCGTGGAGAGCCCGGCGGGCTGGCGGACGTGCGCCGTAAACTGGAGGGTGCTCCCGACTTACTCCGCCGCGGAACGATGGCTGTTCTCGGTGCGGTCATGGCACACGTCGTCGCCGGATACGGCCCGGTGTTGGACGGACTTGGAGATGATATAGACGAGATCGAGGAAGACGTGTTCGCCGGTAAAGCCGACGTTTCGCGCCGGACATACGGCCTCTTCAGCGAGGTGCTCCGGCTCCAGAGGGCGATCAAACCCCTGGAGGGTGTCACCGACGACCTGATCGAAGACGAAACCCACGGTAAGGACCCGGAGGTAAACCGTCACCTGCGCCGCGTCCGGGACCACGTACTGCGGGCGACGGAGCAGGCCGACGCGTTTCGCGAGTTGCTCCAGAGCATCCTGAACGTCAACCTAACTCAGGTCAGTGTAAACCAGGGCGAACAGACAAAAAAGATCTCCGCCTGGGCGGCCATCCTCTTCTTTCCTACCCTGGTAGCCGGTATATACGGTATGAACTTCAAGGATATGCCCGAGTTGAGCTGGGCCGTCGGATACCCGTACTCGCTGGTTTTGATGTTGCTTACCTCGTTTGTGGCGTACCTGATCTTCAAACGGATCGGCTGGCTGTAGGACGCCCGACATAAAAATCCGGGCCGGTGAACGCGCGCCTGTAAATCAGGAGCGGGCATTCAGCGACCCGGTCCGCAGGTTTCCCCGCGGAAAGTTGTTAGCCTACCAGTCCATTGGACCTTTCCTCCTAAGCGAGGTGCAACAACTGATACGATTATACCACCGGTTGTTGGGCTTGCGCTACGGCTGAAGCTACACTTTTCGGGCCATTTATTATCAATATCCTGTGAGATGCCGCGCAGAAGCTTCTTATTACTCAGAACGACAACCGATGCTGCGTGCGTTGGAGGTTTTACGGGTAGGTTTCCGCCTTCTTGCGCCAACTGGAAGACTGCGTCGGTGTGCGGGTCCACTGCTATTAGACGAGATTGTTCGACGGGACTCTCTGCTTAGGAGTAGAGTAGAAGGGGAAAGACTCTCTTTAGGCTACGAAAAAGACGTTTGCGAGGAGGTGAGCGATGCAGGGTAACGATGACCGCTCTGTTGGTGATCTCGTCACGGAGCTTTCGCAAGAGACGGTGACGTTGGTGCGACAGGAGATCCAACTGGCCGAGGCGGAGATGACCCGGAAAGCAGTACGGGTCGGTAAGAACGCCGGTTTACTAGCTGCGGGAGGCGTGGTCGCCTACACTGGAAGCCTGACTCTAGTGGCTGCGACGGTGGCTCTTCTGGGCGAGAGAATCCCCGTATGGCGCTCGGCCGCCGTGGTCGGGGTCGGAATTTCCGCCGTGGGCCTGGGCCTTGCGGTCAAAGGCGCGAACACGCTCCGGCAAGAAGACCCGGTCCCGCGAGAGACCGTCGAGACCCTGAAGGAGGATAGAGAATGGCTGAAAGACCAGACGAGTTAAGAGTTCCGGCCGGAGAGGAGACCCAAGAATTACACGTCCGATCCCGGAGCGACGACGAAGTGGAGACCGCCCGCGCCGACGTCGAGCAGACCCGAGCCGAGATGAGCGAGACCGTAGACGCTCTTCAGGAAAAGATGGACCCCGACAGGTTGAAGGAAGACGCAAAGGCTCAGGCCGAGGACAAGGTTCGGGATACCGGCTCGCAGATCCTCGATTCCGTCAAAGAGAACCCGACCGTCCCGGCGGCTATCGTCGGAAGTGTGATCGGGCTGTTTCTCTTGAGGCGCCTGGTGCGCGGCGGCGGAAGGTCTGGCGGAGAGCGCGTAGAAACCGTGGTCCTCGACCTGAGAGACAGGAGCATGCGTACTTCGTAGAAGAGAGTCAGCAGTCTCCGTTACGTCTCTACAAGCGGAGCCGGGGGTCTCTCCAGGCTAACCTTCCTCCGACTCTTTGTCCGCTGAGTTCTCGTCCGCGCGGCCCACGACCTCGTCTTCCTCGTACCGTTCGGGCGCGGCTTGGCGGTAAGTTTCCGCGTTCACTTCCGCCCCGAACAACAGTATTGCCGACGAGATGTAGAAGTAGAGCAGCAGCACGATAACGGACGCTATGCTCCCGTAGGTCTTGTTGTAGGAACCGAAGTTCGAGACGTACCAGGAGAAAGCCAGAGAGGCCACTATCCAGACGATCACGGCTATTATGGCACCTGGTGACACGAGCCGGAACGGTTGGTTCTGATGGTTCGGGAACAGATAGTAGACGACCGCCAGCGCGATCATCAGCAGCACGAGGGCGAGGGGGATGCGTCCTATGCTCCAGAGCGTGACGAACCACGAGCCCAGACCCACCAGTTTCGAGAACCACTGCGCTACCGAACTGCCGAAGAACAGCAGCACGACAGAGACGATGAGCATGACCGTAAGGAGCAGCGTATAGAGGATGGATAGCGGGAACTTCTTCCAGAAAGGCCGCTCGTCCTCGATGGGGATATCGTAGGCGATGTTCATGGCGTGCATGGCTCCCCGAACCGCCCCGGAGGCCGAGTAGAGAGCGATGGCCGCCCCTATAGAGAGAGCGCCACCCGAGGAGCCTCCCTTTACCTGCCCGACTATCTGTTTGACCAAGCCCGCGGAGCTTTTCGGCATCACGGTGTTCGCCTGCTGGATGAGCCAATCGAAGACGCTCTGGAGGTTCAGCAGTCCGAGCAGCCCGAGGATAAAGATGATGAACGGGAAGAGGGAGAAGAAGATCTGGTACGCGAGCGCCGCCGCGTAAGTAAGCATGTCATCCGAGGAGAACTCGCCGATCGAACGCTTCGTGACCTGAAAAATCCCCTTGCTCTTGCTTTGTTCGGAAGCCTGTTCAGATGCCATTCTTACTCCTCATCAATGTAAAATTTTCGTCCTCTTCCCGTATCATCTCCGCTCCGGTAAAGTGGCGGAGCGGCTGGAAAGTTTCGCCACTCCGCCACTGCTGTTAGAACCGGCGGTTCTAACTAGCCTTGCAAGGCCTGCATTACCTCTTCGGGGTTGTTGAACTTCTGCTGGGCCGCGTTCTTGATCTGGTCCACTATCCCTTGCGGCGCGCCGTTGCCTTCGGCCTGGGACGCAACGTCCTGCTTTTCGGCGGGGAAGTTTACGCCCTGTAGGTACTGCTGTATGTCCTGCGGGTTGAAGTTACCCAAATCCATTATTTTCTCCTCTAGCTAGTAGTTTTTGTCTGTTCCGCTGGTTCTCTTCCTTACTCCTCCTCCTGGCCTCTCGGGTCCTGGTTGCTTGCCTCTTCTTCAGCCGCGCTCCGGGCTTCTTCGGCGACGCGCTGCACTCTTTGCTGCGCGTCTTTTGCCCCCTGCTGGGCGCGGTTGGCGAGTTTGTCGCGGGTCTCGCCCAAGACTTGGTTTTCCTTTTCGGTCTCCGGCACAGCGAAACCGACCGCCGCCCCGAGTCCGACCGCCACGGCGCCTAGGATCAAGGGGTTCTCCCGCAACGTCTGCTGGAACCCACCTTTCGCCCTCCTCGCCTGATAGCGCGCCTGGTTTCTGGCGTCGTCGGCACGCTCTTGAAGCTGCCCGCCGACCTCGCCGGCCCGACTCTGTAGCTCGCCGCCCATCCGGCTCGCGCGTTCGCGGGCTTCGCCGCCCGCTTCCCGGACCCGGCTGCTGCCGGAGCCACTTTCTTCCGAGCCGTAGCTTTCGAAATCTCTACCTCTGGAGTAACCTGAGATCTCACGCCTCCCTTCGTAGTATTCCGGATAATCATCGTAGTAGGATTCGTTGCGAGAGGCCTGGCTGCCCGAGTCTTGATCTCTGCCGCTCGCTATTAGCCACCCGAGCCCTACGATACCAGCCCCGGTAAGGGCCGCAGGCACCGGGTTGTCTCTGATGGTGTCCACGATGCTGGAGCCGGCATCCCTGGCGGTATCTTTCGCCTGAGACGTAGCCTGCTCCCTCACGTACTGCGGGTTGAGACGTCCCTGCAAAGCGTAGACCGTCTCGCTCATCTGGACGCGTGCCTGGGCGAGTTCCAGGCGCAACTCTTCCAGTTCGTCATCCGCCCGCGATGGGTCCGCGTCTATCTCGCCCCTCTGGCGGGAGAGCCTCTGACGGACCTCCTCGCTCGGACGGTCTTCTCGTTCTACCTGCTCTGGTCTCTCATCCATTCCTGATCCTCCTTCAGCGTGTCAATGGTTCTCTGTGGGGCGACGGATTCTTGACGCAACGTCTGGAGGCCCTTCCAAGCCAGGAAAGCGCCCGCGCCGGCCACCAAAATCCCTATTATGAGGGCGGAGATCCAAACGGGTATCAGCAGACCCAACAAGGCGATGATACCGGCCAGGATCGCCAAAACTCCCGTATAGGCAACGATGGCGCCCGCAACGAGGAACCCGGCGTTCTTGCCGACCCGCGTCGCCTTCTGGGTCACTTCCGTCTTCGCGAACTCGACCTCCAGGCGGACCATGCGCTCCGCGTCCCTGTACAGGTCCCCCAGAAGCTCGCCTATCGCGCGCTCGTCCTTATTCTGCTGAATCACCGGACCCTCGCCTCCTCCTTCTGCTCCTCCGAACGGGTTCCTCCGCGTCGAAGTCTCCGGAACGCGTCGTAGTGTCTTCATCGCTGAAGCTGATCGTCTCGAACCGGTTTTCCTCGTCGGAATGCGAGGTCCGGTCTTCTGCAAAGCTCCGGTCTTCTCTGGCGCTCCGGTCGTTTCCGGAGGTACTGCCAGACTCGCTGTCCAAGTCCTTGCCGGTCGCGGAAGACCCTATCTCTTTGGCGCTCTCGCGTACGTCGAACTCTTCTCTCTGGCCGGCGGAGCTCTTCAGGAACCGGGCGGCGGCGGCTCCAAGTAGGAACGCGCCTCCCAGAAATACCGCCGGGCGTTGACGCGCGAAGTCCTCCACGTCGCCCACGAGTTGGTCGGCGTCTCTGTCCCGGAGATAGCCCGAGAAACGTTCGGCCTGGTCCGCTGCCTGTTCAGCGTAGCGGCCCACGGACCCTTGATCCTGCTCGTGAAGCTGCTCTCCCGTCTGGCGGAGGGCGTTCGCGATGCCTTCTATCTGCCCGGCCGCCTCGCCTTTCCTCTGCGCTATCTGGGACTTGGCCTGTTCTTGTCCCTTCTCCGCGTACTCAGAAGCTTTCTGCTGCCCCTGACGGGCGACTTCTTTCGACCGCTGTCCACTATTCCCTTCTCTGCCCGAACTACCGCCGCTTCTTTCCAAGACCTCTCCTCTGATTGTAAATATCGTTTTTTTAGGTGTACCCGGTGTCCTGAAAAGCGAAACAAAATCCTGAAAACAGCACTGGAGCGCAAGATATAAACTCTATCTCACATGATCCTCATCCTAGTTTTTGCCGGAGCGTTGCTGGTAGCCGTCCTATTCTCGGGTCTCGCCGAGCGTACGGTGCTCTCGACGGCTGTTTTCTTCTTGCTGGTTGGTTTCGTCGCCGGCACCACGGGCGTCCTGAACCTGGAACCGGGGGACCCGATGGTCAGCCGTCTGGCGGAGCTTGCGCTGTTTAGCGTGCTGTTCACGGATGGGATGCGGGTGGGGGTGAGGGACCTCTTGTACGCCTGGCGGCTGCCGGGACGCGCGCTCGCCCTGGGCCTGCCTCTGACGCTCGTATTTACCGCCCTGATCTGCCACTACGTCGCGGGGCTTCCCTGGGCCGAGTCGTTCCTGGTTGGGGCGGTCTTGAGCCCCACGGACCCGGTCTTCGCCTCGGCAATCGTCGGCCGGGAAGAAGTTCCGGGGAGGCTCCGTCATCTGCTGAACGTGGAGAGCGGGGTCAACGACGGCCTCGCCTTGCCGTTCGTGGTGATACTGCTGGCGCTGGTGGGCCAGGAAAAAGCGGAATTTGGCAAGATCCTCGGAGAGCTGGCCCTCGGGATAGCCATCGGGGTGGTCGTACCCTGGATCGCGCTTCGCCTTGAGCGGTCCCGCCTTTTCAGCCTCTCGGCCCGCTACGAACCTCTCTACGCCTTCGCCGTCGGGATACTCGTGTACGCCCTCGCCCTGACGGTCCACGCAAACCTGTTTTTGGCCGCCTTCGCCGCCGGGATAACAACCGTGACGGTGAGCCCGCGCTTCAAGGACGCTTTCCACGAGTTCGGGGAGCTACTGACTGAGCTGTTCAAGCTGGCCGCCATCCTGATCTTCGGCGCACTCATCTCGCCGGCTTTCCTCGGTGAGATCGGGGTGGGAGGCTACATCTTCGCCCTGCTGGCCCTCTTCGTGGTGCGCCCGCTCGCCATCCTGATCTCCTTTATAGGCAGCCGCATAGCCTGGAAGGAGTGGGTTGCGGTCGCCTGGTTCGGTCCCAAAGGCTTCGCCTCGGTGGTCTACGGCCTGCTCGTCCTTGAGTCCGGCGTTGCCCTCGCCGACCAGATGTTCCACATAATAGCCCTCGCCGTGGCCGTATCCATCCTCCTCCACTCCTCCACCGACGTAGTAGTCGCCAGGCAATTCAAAGACATAGACCTGAAACCAGAGTCCTGACGGAGACCTGATTGGCCCGAGACCTCTTGAAGCCGGACCTCGAACTACTCTTCTGCGGCTACAATCCCTCCTTGAGATCCGGCCACACCGGCCGCCACTACGCCCACCCCGGCAACCGTTTCTGGCGCGTCCTGCACGCCGCCGGCATCACCGACCGTCTCTACAAACCGGAGGAGGACGAAGAACTGCTGGAAATCGGCATCGGCTTCACCAACCTCTGTTCCCGTCCCACACGCCGGGCCGACGAGCTTACCCGCGAAGAGATAAAGGCCGGAGCCGACGAGTTGCGCGAGCGGCTCGAACACTATAAGCCCCATGCCGTCGCATACACCGGCATCGGTGTCTACAAGTGGTTCAGGGCCACCTCGAAGGTGGGGTGGGGCCTGCAGGAGCATCCCGCCGTGCCGGGCGTGACCGACGTTGTCGTTCCCTCACCTTCCGGCCTGAACCGGATGCGGTTCGAGGAATTGGTCGAGCACTATCGTCCTCTTGCGGCCTTCTCGCAGTGAGAGCGGGGTCTCTGCTGGGCGCAAGCTGCGGGGTATGGCTCAGTCGGCGTCTTTCGGCTGGTACGGTGGTACGTGGAGGTTCAGGCGTATGGCGACCAGTCGGAGCGCGAAGACGATGGCGATGGGCAAGAGGCTGAGGAACGGACCACCGACTCCGATCCTCTCCAGCGTCACGTAAACGGTCGCGCCCGCGATGGCGGCTGTCGCGTAGATTTCGCGCCGTAGGATCAGGGGGACTTCCGCGCAGAGCACGTCGCGCAAGATACCTCCCGCGACACCCGTGATCGTACCCATCAGGACGACGATCAAGCTCTGCACTCCCGCCGCGCTCGCGGTCTGAGCCCCGGATATGGTGAACAGGGCGAGCCCGAACGCGTCGGCCACCAGCAGCGAACCGCGCGGAGGCTTCAGAAAGCGGGTGTAGACGATGGTAAGGACGGCGGCGGCCACCGTCACGAGCAAATACGTCGGGTCGTCGATCCAGAAAATTGGGCGGTTATCCAGGAGTACGTCCCGGATCGTACCGCCTCCCACGGCCGTAATCACCGCTATAACGATCACGCCGAAGAGGTCCAGGCTCTTCCTGCCGGCCGTCAGCGCGCCGCTTACCGCGAACACGGCCACGCCGAACAGACCTAGTAGATAGATCACCATGCCGCAAAGACTATCAAGCCAACCTACAAATCACCGGCGCGGAACCTCTTCTCACGTAAGCGCCGGACCCGCAACTGCCCCATACTTATGCCGTGAAAGACGTAGAGAGAATCGGAGGAGGCGCGCCTCGACGTTACCTGCTGTCCATCGACGGCGGCGGCATCCGGGGCATCATCCCGGTCGTCGTCCTGGCGAAGCTGGAGAGCGTGACGGGACGCCCGGCGCGAGAGACGTTCTCGTTTGTGGCCGGTACTTCCACCGGGGCAATAATTGTCGCCCTGCTCGCCGCCGGGGTCCCGGCCTCCCGCATCCTGGAGTTCTATATGGACCGTACCCGCGAAGTCTTCACCGGATATCCACTACTGAACGCGCTGAAGCGGGTCATCCGCGGTTCGATGTACTCGACGGACAAACTGCACGACCTGATCTCTGCGGAGTTGGGAGCCGCTCGTGACTGGATGCTGGAAGACTCGCCGGTGGATATCCTCACAACCGCCAAGCGCGTACCCGACGGCAAGCCCTGGTACTTCGTCCGTGATAACCCCCAGAACTCCCGCTGCACCGGACGCCTGCCCCTCGCCGACTGCGTCACCGCCTCATCCGCCGCCCCGACCTATTTCCAGCCGTGGACGATAAGGTACGCCGAGAGACCGGCCCGTTGCGAGCCCGTGGGCGCCCTGGTCGACGGCGGCATCGGCGTGGCGGGCAACCCCGTCTACCAGGCGTGCGTCGAGGCGTTCCACTACTCGGAAGGTTACGCTCCTGGTGAGACTACGATCATATCCCTGGGTACGGGCAAGTTCCCGTACAAGCGGAAACCGACCTGGCTTCTCCCCTGGCTCCAATGGACGCTGGGAGAGCTACTCGACTCACCCGGCGAGCAGCAGACGGAGTTAGTCTGGCGCCACTTCCCCGAAACGACCTTCTACCGGATAGACACGGAACTCGAACGAGACATCGAGCTGGACGACGTACGAAGCGTAAACCTTCTCCGCAAATACGGCGAGCGCCTGGCTGAACGGATCGACTGGAGAGCCATACTGGCCGGCACGGACGAGACGTTCCGAGTAGACCGCAGCCGGAAGAGCTTCCCCCAGTACGCACAGCCGGCAACGGGTCCGGCGCCCGACGCACCGACGTTGCCCGGCTAACCGCTGCCGCGCTGCCTTTTGGCTTCCGAGCGGCACCGTTTGCTGCAATACACGACCGATTCCCAATCCCGGCTCCACTTCTTGCGCCATTCGAACGGACGCCCGCAGGCTGGGCAGGTCTTCTCTGGCAGGTTCTTCTTATTGGAACTCTTCATCCCGGTAAGTGTAAAGGTCCGGGTGGTGAGGGATGTATTCGCGTCTACGGGACGGGTGCACGCGGGCGTATAATGTCGGCATGATCGTAGCCAATGCCATATACGTGGACGGCCACAGGGTCGTCGAGCCGGAGTCTTTACGGGATACTCAGGAGGTCCGCCGGGAGCGGCGCGGGGTTGCCTGGATCGGGCTCTTCGACCCCACCGAGGAGGAGTTCGACTCCGTCGCCGGAGAGTTCGACTTACATCCTCTGGCAGTCGAGGACGCCATAAAGGCGCACCAGCGTCCGAAGCTGGAGCGTTACGGGGAGACGCTCTTCGTCGTGTTGAAGGCGGCTCGTTACATAGACGAGTCGGAGACGGTAGATTTCGGGGAAGTACACGCGTTCGTCGGGGACGACTTCGTAGTGACGGTGCGCCACGGCGAGGCGCCAAGCCTGGGCGAGGTCCGCACCCGTTTGGAAGACGAGCCGGAGTTGCTGCGCCTCGGGCCGAAGGCGATCCTGTATGGGATCATGGACCGGGTGGTGGATGGCTACGGGCCGGTGGTCGTCGGTCTTGAGAACGACATAGACGAGATAGAGACACAGGTCTTCGGAGGAAACGCTGGAGTTTCACGCCGCATCTACCAGCTCTCTCGCGAGGTGATCGAATTTCAAAGGGCGACGAGGCCGCTGGCGGACATCCTCGGGACGCTCGTCGCGGAGGAGGAACCCAGGGGAGACCACGAGTTGCAGCGGTACATGCGCGACGTACAGGACCACGTCCTGCGCGTCATCGAGCAGATAGACGGTTTCCGCGAGCTACTCCAGAGCATCCTGAGCGTTAACCTCACCCTCGTCAGCCTCGCCCAGAACGAAGAAGTCAAGACCATGACCGAGACCAGCATCGCCCAGAGCGAAGAAGTAAAGAAGATCTCCTCCTGGGCCGCCATCCTCTTCGCCCCAACCGTAATAGCAAGCATCTACGGCATGAACTTCGACCGCATGCCCGAACTCCACTGGTTCTTTGGCTACCCCTACGCACTTGCCCTCATGCTCCTAGTCTCCGGCACGCTCTACTTCATCTTCAAACGCCGCGGGTGGCTATAGAATCCGCGCACCAACGATCCGAACGCGGAACGGTCGTCCGATCTTTGCCGCATGAAATGAAGCGCTTAGTGTTACAATTGTGAACGCTAAGCAAGAGTGGGAGGTTACGTCGTGTACCGGGTTGGGGCGAGAGAGCTAAAGCAGCATACGGGGGAGATCATCGAGCGGGTCAGGAAGGGCGAGAGGATCGTTCTTACCCTGAGGGGGAGCCCTGTGGCCGTGATCTCACCGCTGGATGCGGATGCGCTGGAGGAGGCTCTGGGCGAAGAAGCGAAGAGGGCTGAGAGGGAGACTCTGGGTTGGCTTGCGGCCGGTGAGACCGCCTTCGGCTTCTGGGATAACGACGAAGACGAAGTGTGGAACACGGTGGACGAGGAGTAGCTGATTCCGGCGTCCACTTACGAACGGGGTGCGGTCGTGCTGGTGTCCTTTCCCCGTTCACCGACCTCTCGGGTAGCAAACGGCGTCCCGCGCTGGTCGTCTCTCCCGAAGGTTCCCACGACGAAGACCTGATCCTCTGCGCCATAACCTCCCAGGCGCCGCGGCGTTTATCCGAACAGGAAATACTGCTCGAAGCCGGGGACATGGCCCAAAAACAGCTCCCCAAAAAGAGCGTCGTCAAAGCCGGCAAGCTCTTCACAATGCACCAGCGTCTCATAGCTTCCCGCTACGGCTCGGTAGAGCAACACAAACTCCTCGAAGTGCTCCGGACGCTACGCGAGATATTCGCCGATTCCGAGGGAGTCTAGCTCAGAATCTCACTCACGGGCGGACTCTCCGCGCCTCTCGGAGACCAACTCCTCCGACAAACTCCGCTCTTCCGGCACATAGCGTCGCACCAGAGCCTGCGCCCGCGCCACGGCCTGAGCCGGTGTGTATAGCCGAAGTCCCTCCTCATCCAGATGCAGGATGATCTCATCTCCAGGTGCCACACCCAACTCGCGCCGGTACCCGATAGGTATGAAGATACCGCCACCCTTACCGAGCTTTGTCTTGAAGTCTCGCATTTACCTCCGGTCCTGATCCTGCCCGGACAACATGACGACGAAGTCCCTCACCCCGATGATCTCTACGCCTCGGAAGGTATCGAGTGGCAGCAGGTGCTTCTTGTCGCCGGTCACGAGGAATTTCGCATCGGCTTCCAGGGCGCATTCGAGGATACGGTTATCCGTCGGGTCGTCCTCGATCACGTCCACCCGCTCCGCCGGTTCGTGAACGCATGCGGAGACGCGCCGTATCTGCGCCACGGCCCGCGCGGTTCTGTCGTCCTCCCAGCCGAACTTCTCACGGAGTATGCGTTCCACCTCCTCCAGTATGAACGCGCTCGTGTGTAGCCCGGCCGCACCCCTCCTCACGAGCCGGTAGGCGAGATCCGCCACACCGCCGGGCCAGTTATACGCCGCCACCAGCACATTCGTGTCGAAGACGACCCCGAGCGCCGCACCCGTCGCCTCTCCCGTCACCGGGTTTCGCTACCTGTCCTGGTAGAGAGAGTCGAAAAGCTCCTCTTCACTCCCCAACCTGTCCCGCGACCTCAAAGCACCGTACCGCTGGAGCCGCCTGAATTCCTTCTCCTCCCGGTAATCCTCGTAGACCCGCACCATCTCCCGGAAGAGCTCGCTAGACCCCATTCCCTGTTCCTCCGCCATCTCCTTGAACTCCTTCTTCGTATCCGGCGGTACCGAAAAACTCAATATCTTGGTCTTTCTACCCATCCAGCGCCCTTTCTTCTTCAACGACAGTTTGGTTAATACAGAGTATTACTCAAAGCGGCGAGAAGTCAAATAGTCGATACGAAGACAGCGTGGGCGAGTGAGTTCAGCGCGGGACCGGCTCTATCTGCTCCAGTTCCTCGATCTCTTTCTCGTCGTTGATGGTCCGGAAGAGGTCCGACGCAAGTTGTCCGTTCAGCCAGAACTCCGGGCTCGTGCCGAACGCTTTCGCCAGCCGCAGCGCCGTCGAAGGGGTGACGCGACGCTTGCCGTTGACGATCTCATCCACCCGCACGTAGGGTACCCGTATCCGTATCGCCAGTTCCACCTGCGTCATCCCAAACGGTTTCAGGAACTCCTCCAGCAACATCTCTCCAGGCGGAGTGGGAGCCCGATCCTTCGGTATTCGCAGTCCTTTTATCATCTCAACCACAATCTAGCGTCACGAGCGTACCAGTCTTACTTCTACCCGTGCGTCGAGTCCTTCCCAGGCTCGATCCGTAGTAAGCACCGGCAGTTCGAGCCGACTCCCCAACGTGATACACGCCCGGTCGCCCAGGGAGAGACCTCTGGATCTCGTCGCGGGACGCAGCAACCCGGTCTCGTAAGCTAACTCCCGCTCGAAGCCATGGACTTCCAGTGCCAGTCCTTCGAGAGCTTCGCGGATCTCCCCTTCGGGCATTCCGCTATCAGCCAGCTTCGCGACTACCTCCGAGAGGTTGACCGCGCTGATCGCCGCGTGGGGGATAATCTCTGCTATCTCTTCGTATCCGGGCTCCCGGTTCAACAGCGCGAGGAGGGCAGAGGCATCCAACACTACCTCACTCACGAGTAGATTCTTCGCGCCTCTCGGAGATCAACTCCTCCGACAAACTCCGCTCTTCCGGCACATAGCGTCGCACCAGAGCCTGCGCCCGCGCCACGGCCTGAGCCGGTGTGTAGAGCCGCAGTCCCTCCTCATCCAGGTGCAGGATGATCTCATCCCCAGGCGCCACACCCAACTCGCGCCGGTACTCGACAGGTATGACGACCCTGCCACCCTTGCCAAGTTTTGTCTTGAAATCTTGCACGTGACACCCAGCCTGTACTCAGCCACCGAACAAAACCGATGGTATCACGAGCCGGTCTTATGGAACCTTATCTTCAAGTTGGACGTTCGAGAGGTATGTCCACGAACCGCTCCCGGCTCATCTCCGCCCCGTATGCTATGCAGGCCAGCACGTCCTCCCGTGAGAGTTGCGTATATTCTGCCTGGATCTCTTTGTTTGCTATACAATTTGGGGAGCAAAGCCGAGAAGCGAGATACTTGCGCGGGCAGTTCTGGAGGAGACGATGCCGAAGTCCAAGAGAACCATCAAGAGTTCAGGTAAGGTCGGCACTCTCGCGCCCGAAAAGGCTCGCTCCGCGGTCAAGACCGTTAGCACTCGGCGGACGGTCAAGGTATCCAGGAGTAAGTAGGAGACTCTATATCCGCGGGTCGTCGCGCTCGTCTGGTGAAACGACGCGGTGACCTCCCCCTACGACTACGGTGTCTTTATTAATTGCCCGTTCGACGCGGCGTATCGTCCGATGCTGTATGCGATCATCTTCGCCGTACACGACTGCGGGTTCGAGGCTCGTTGCACCCTGGAGATAGACGACGCCGGCCGGGTAAGGATGGACAACATACTCGGCCTGGTGCGTCTACGAACCGCTCCCGGCTCATCTCGACCCTATATGCTACGCAGGTCAGGGTCTCCTCGATAGCGAGACGGCAGAGAACAAAAGGCAAG
Organism: Rubrobacteraceae bacterium; assembly: GCA_965219175.1. Taxonomy (GTDB): domain Bacteria; phylum Actinomycetota; class Rubrobacteria; order Rubrobacterales; family Rubrobacteraceae; genus JBBPZK01. The sequence goes on along the minus strand of CBDCNI010000001.1, from coordinate 2,855,769 downwards.
TCACCTGTAACTTGATGGTTTCCTGGGAAAGTTGATGAAGTATAGTAAAAGTACAGTAAATTTAGAATGATTAGGAGGCTACGCATGATTCTCAGAGATTACAAATACCTGGACACAAATAGGGTTCAGGATTATCTGTCTAGCTTGGATCTAGGTGTAGTAGAGGAGTTGACGCAAAGAATCAGATCAGGTTCGGGAAAGGAAGGAGGAGGAGGTATCAACATCCAAGCGTTGTCTTTGGGCGGTAAAGGGCATTCGCAAGAGGAGACCGAAACCGAGCAAACGATTAGGATTACCGCTCAACACCTATTTCACCGTATCTACGAAGAGCTCGACGATGGAATAGAAGTCTTTGATGAAGATATGCCCATTGACATCAAGAACTTGAGAAAAGGGCAAGTGGTAGAAATTACTAGAGAATTCTATCCGTCGCCGGTTAATCAAGTGTTCGACTCATTTGTTGAAGTGCTCAAGCTTCTGGACAACCTTGGCATTGATCAGCAGTTGGGAGATGACGTGGACATGCAGGAAATTATGCAGATCGTTAGTCTATTTCGTAGCGATAAAGGTGACAATGAAGTGCCTATGGTCGCCAAGCCTGACGAACAAGGCAGCTCAGTAATTTTGGTGGCAAAGGAGAGATTCTTCCTACGTACCGAGGAAGAATTTAGCGGAGAAATGACATTGTTTGGGAAAGTTCAAAAGAAAATTCCTGAAGGTTCTTCTTTAGATCTATTGGATCTGTTGAAAGTCCTTCCTCCCAACGTTCGTCAAAACAATGCTTTCGGCGGAGAGTTCAAACAAGCGATACTCAAACTATTCGAGGAATGGCCGAAGGAGTTTGGTGGCCCAATAAATGAAGAGGAAGTGATTGTAAAAGGACCTGCTGTTCTAATGACTCCAGTAGCTTTATACGTATTGTAGAGATCAACAGCAGTTGAAAATATCTGTCGATGAGGCTGTGTTAGTGTCACATCTTGCACGAGGTAGATGGTTTCAAGATTGCTGCCTTGCTCGTTGCTTCATATCTCCAAGCTCTACAACGGTTTCAACCTTTGCTTCTCGTTCTTTGCGAGCCACGTACAACTCTCTGAGTAGTAATTCGATAAGTCCAATAAGCTGAAGAGCTTCTTCTGACTCAACCTCTATTATCAGGTTGATGTCTTTCTCCATGTGGGCTCCGATGTTTCCTACTTTGCGAATTGCATCTATGCCCTTCCAAATCAAAGGATCTACTCTGTCTTCAATGGCTTGGATTGCAGCTGCCAGATTGTTTTCCTCAATTTCAAAGAAATCTCGTATTATCCCCTGGAGACATCTGCGTGCTAAGGTAGCAGAAGCTTTTGGGCTAAGGTCTTTTATTAAGTACGCTTCTCTATAGTCCCGTAAAATAACTTTGGGTATGTAGTCTGGAAATATTTTGGCGTCCGACTCTGGCACCAGTTGCCATGTATTTAAAGGATTATCTTTGCTTGCGCTCAAGGATCCACTAGAGAGTATTCTAGCTTCAAACAACAAAATTTCTAAAGTAAACTCTTTGCACTCTGGGTTAGGGCAAACCACGAAACGGATGTCGAGCTGGCGCGAACCATGTTTGTTATCTGTTCTAAGTTCAGCAGAGGTAAAGTCGATATCTGGTGACGTAATAGTTGCTCGCTGACTACAGAATGGACACATCCAGCTAAAAGGCTCCAAAATGTTCTCCTTCAAGTTTGGCTTTACATGATGAAAACATTTTAGAACAAACGACTACAAAGAAACTACACTTAGCCAACCGATCAAGCGTCCAGCACCACATCGGTCAAAGGACTCCCAATGCAGATTAGGCGGAGGCCTTTTTCCTCGTCCTCGTCGTCGAGGGCGAAGGCTAAGTCCTGGTCGATCTCACCTTCTACGCACTTCTGGATGCAGGTGGTACAGGTTCCGCTGCGGCAGTCGTAGGGGAGGTTGAGGCCGGCTTCCTCACCTGCTTCTAGGATGTACTCGTCCTCGGCCACGTCTATGGTGAGGCCGCTCTTCTGGAAGGTTACTTTGTGGGTCTTCGCCATGATCCTCCTGTGAGAGAGGCCCCGGTTCTCGCGTGTGAGACCGGGGCCTGCAAAGTTTCTATCCAGCTCGTCAGCGAGAAGGCTGAGGTGCTGACCGGCTGACTAGCTGACCGGCTCTTTCTCCTCGAAGCCCTCGCCGGGGGCGCCGCAGACGGGGCACTCCTCGGGGGGAGCCATTCCCTCGGCTTCCTCGCCGCAGGTCGTGCAGACCATCGTTACGGTCAGGACCGGGTGCGGGGCTCCGCCTTCTTCGGCCTCTATTTTCTCGCCCGTGTCTTTCGCCAGGTCTGCTATCGAGACCTTGCCGGTTATGACGTCCTCCATCGTGGTGCGCGCCCCGGAGAGCGAGTCCTCGACCAGAGGGAGGTCTATGTACGTCACGCCCTGCTCGCGGGCGAGCTTCTCGGTCATGTTGCGCGAGATGTTCCGCATAAAGCCCTTCGGCGCCCGCTCCAGCCGCGTTATCGCGTCGTCGGTCCAGGTGAACTCTTTCGAGCCGCCCTCTGGGACCTGCGTCCCGGCCTTCATGAAGGAGCTGTGGTCTACGGGGCAACTCGCGCCGGATGTCTCCTGCACCTTTGTCTTTGCGGTGCTTACCGGGCAACCGTTCGCCTGCGGCTTGGCGCTCGCCACCTCGGGGGCTTCGCGGCCGGTCTCCTCGCGGTACTGCTGCTCGACGTACTCGCGGGTTACGGTTGTGTAGCCTTTCTTCAGGGCGCTCTTCTCTACGCGGGCCTTTACCCGGCGCTGCTCCTGCCACTCGTCGAGGCTGTCGAGGAGGGCCTGGGCTTCGTCGGTCCAGTGGAGTTCGCGGCCGTCGTAGACTTCGGAGAGGTTGAGGTTGTCGCCCTCGCCGGTGGTCGCTATGTTGGCGTCCACGGCGTGGAAGTGGGTCGGGTCGGAGGCGCAGACCGGGCAGCGGGCGGGCATGCCCTTGGCGACGTAGCGGCACACGTCGCACTCGTAGCGGTCGTGGCCCTGGGCGGCACGGCGGATCTCCTCCTGCACCTCTTCGGAGACGCCCACGATATCGCCCTGGTCCTCGCTCTTGCCGAAACCACCCGCGCCGGAGGCGAAGATCTCCTCCTTCGCCGCAGCGTCGTGGTCGTTGCCGGAATCATTGCCGTTGCCGTTGGACGATCCGTTGCCGTTTGCCTTCTTCTTGTTGGCGGAGCGCTCGTCGAAGTCTTGGAACAGGGCGTCTATCGGTGCCTCTTCACCGGCGGCTTCCTGTTCGCGGATCTGGTCTCCGATGGCGTGCATCGACTCCATCGCACCCGGCGGGAGGATGTTCTTTATGACCTCGTCTATGACGCCCGCCGTTATGACAGTGTAGCCCTTTTCGATGGCGTAGCGGAGGATCGCGCCGGTCGCCATGCCGACCACGAAGCCCGGCACCCGGTCCATCCGGCCGAGAGCCTCTTTGGTCCAGGTCATGTGCTCGGCGGCGGTGTAAAGGTCCGGGGCCTGGAACTCGTAGTTGCCGACCAGGATGTTCGTGTTCAGGTAGCGCATCATGTTCTCGGTGTTGCCGCCGATGTCCATCTCTTCGTCGGAGTGGTAGCCGATGCGACCCATCACCACGAGCGTCGGGTTGACCTCGTTCACGTACTTCATCGTCTGCTCGAACGGCTTGCCCGCGAGCAGCGTCGTCTTTAGCTCGACACCCTCGTCGGCGGCGATCTTCTTGGCGACCTCCAAATGCGCGGTGTAGATCTTGGCGAGCCCGGAGTCGATGATCTCCTCGTGCAGCTTCTCCTGCTCCTTGAACCGGAACACTTTCTGAGCCTTCGAACTCAAAACACCGGCGATAGAGTGGAACATCGCGTAGTGGAAGTACGGGTCGAAGACGCTGATCGCCTCTACCGTCCCGCCGAAGTCCCGAGCCAGCTCGATAGCCCGCTTCAGGCCGCCGAGCGATTTGGCCGAGCCGTCCACGGCGACGACGATGTGCTCGAAGGGGGAGCGGTCGAGGTCTTTGACGATCATGGTGTCGGCGTGCTTGACGCGACGTACGATCCTCTCCGTCACCGTACCGAGCACGGTGTCCTTAACGGCGGCCATGCCCATCGCGCCTATGACGACCAGGTCGTAGTCGCCGTCGTTCACGTCTTCTGCGATAACCTTGAAGTTCTTGCCTTCCAGCGAGCGGCGCACCAGCTCCACGTCGTACTTCTCGCAGAGTGGCTCCAGCACGTCTATGTAGGAGTCGGTGATGATCTCCAGCCCTTTGGTGATGAGCTGGTCGTGGATCTTACGCTGCCGCTTCATCTCGTCTTCGTCGCGGAACTCCTCGGGGAGGCCGCTCTCCATCTGACGGAAGCGCACGTCGTGCATCTTGGCGGCGTAGGCGTGACAGCCCGCGACGCGTCCGCCGAACTTGCGCGCCACGTCCACACCTATAACGCACGCCTGGTTAGAATAATCCGAGTTGTCTACCGGAACGTAGATCTCTTTGTACATATACAGCCCGCTCCCTGTTCTGTAGGATGCCGAGTCACAAGTCATCGCGCGGATTTACCGCCTATTTCCAACACCCCTAATTTATCCCCCAAGCCGGTGTTTAGCAAATAAACTCGTTCACAAGAAGCGACAATAAAAGCGCTTTTGCCTCTTCTCTACCCTCGCCGGCCCGCCGGGCGAGCTGACAACCCGAAAGTTTTCCGGCGTCGCACCTAGAAAAAGCAGGAGATGGGGTGGTCGTCCGCCCGTGATCCGTGCAAAATAGACTCGTTGGAGATCTACCGCGTGGACCGACGTAGACGAGAGGAGTCTGGTGACGGAGAGTTCCAGGACAATGAGATGGTTTCCGTTGAAGGTCGCGCTCGCGCTGTTGTTGTTGGCGCTGTTGCTCGTCTCGCCCGGAACGGCCCTGGCCCAGGGAACGAAAGCCCCGAGCCCGCCCAAGCCGGACGTGAAGTCGTGGGTGCTGGAAGACGCGCGCACCGGGCAGTATCTGGTGGGCAAGAACCCGGACGAACAGCGGGCGATGGCCTCGACCACCAAGATCATGACGACCCTCGTAGTTCTAAAGAAGGTCCAGAACCTGGATAAAGAGGTCACCGTCACCCCGAACGCCGCCTCCTACGCGAAACCTCCTTACAGCAACGTCGGTCTCTATCCCTACGACAAGGTCAGCTACAAAGAGCTTATAGAAGCGTCCCTCATTCCATCCGGGATAGACGCCGCCTACGCCCTCGCGGACAACCTCGGCGACGGCGACTCCAAGCGTTTCGTGAAGATGATGAACGACCAGGCTTCCTCGATGGGCCTCAAGAACACCCACTTCCAGAACCCGGCCGGCCTCGACAGCAAAGGACAGTACACCAGCGCCCGCGACCTCGCGACCATGGCCCGCGCCGCTATGAAGTACAAGGTCTTCGCAAAAGCCGTAGACACCCAACAGACTTCCATAACCACCCAGGACAGGAAGATACCTCTTCTCAACACTGATGAGCTTCTCGGCACCTATCCTCCGGCGAACGGCATTAAGACAGGGACTACGCCGAAGGCGGGCGAGGTCCTCGTGGGATCCGCCGAAAAAAGGAACGAGTCGTACATCTCCGTCGTCATGGACGCCAAGGACCGCTACTCTGCCACCGAGGACATACTCAACTACGGCTTCGACACTTACGAACATCGTTCGTTGCTCGATAAGGGAAAGACCTACGAGAAGGTCGAGTTACCCTACCGTCGGGATAAGTCCGTGACGCTCTCCGCGAAGAATGGGGTCAAGGGTCTCGTTGGCAAGGGATCCAAGATCGAACGTAAGGTAAGCGTGTCGCAGCTCCCGGCCCAGGCGAGCGCGGGCCAGAAGCTGGGTGAGGTGAAAGTCCTCGTGAACGGTAAGAGCATCGGGCAGAGCCCGCTGGTCGCCGGCAAAGGCTACCAGGGAGCCTCCCTGACGCAGAAGGCGCGTTACACGGTTGGGGGATGGGTGCAGGGCGTCGGAAACTGGCTCGGCGGCCTGGTCAAATAGGGTGCGGGAACTCTCCGCTATCTAAAGCAGTACGATCTCATCCCGCGCGCTGATACGTCCGCCCTCGACGACCTTGACGCAGTGTCCGCCCCGGCGTCTCAGGGCTTTCGTCATGCCCCGTTCGGTCATGTCCTGGACGTGGCGGCACGGCGGGCGCGGACGATCGTACTCCAGCACGGCCTCGCCGATACGGAACCTGTTGCCGCGCAACTCCGAGAGCCGGATGCCGCTGGTCACGATGTTGCGCCGGTGCTCGCCGTTCTTTACGCTCAGGCCCATCTCCCGCTCTATCTCGTCCAGGTCTTCACTTTCTATCAGGGTGACTTCGCACACGTCTCCGTACCGCGTCCAGTAACCCGTACCCTCGCAATAGCGGTCGCCTTCCAGGCCGCAGCCTTCGACGGCCCGTATCTCCTGTACCCGCTCCATCGCCTCGCTCCCCTTCGGGGTAACGTAGATCTCCTCGACCACACCAGCCATCTCAAAACTCCTCTCCAGAACCGCCAAACTTATCCGAAGACCAAAGATACCGCAGAGAAAGCTGCCCTGCCGCCTGTAGCAGTTAAAATGTCCGGCAGTAGAACCGGGTTTCGGAGAGGAGGTCGTTCGACGTTGAAAGGTATATTCGGCAGGATCTTCGGTGGCGTGCGGGACGCTTCACGAGATGCTTCGCCCGTGGAAGAGGGTCGCGGTTTGTCCGGCCTTAGCGCCGAGGAGTTCGAGAAGATCGGGACCGACGAAGACCCGATGCGCGACTATGAGGAGGGCCTGGAGCGCAACTTCCGGGGGATGGATGCCGAGCAGCGCGGCGACGTGGAAGGAGCCGTAGCCCTCTACGAACAGAGCGTCGCCGGGAGCTTCGTCGACAGCCACCCCTACGAGAGGCTCGCCGGACTCTACGAGCAGCGCCGGGAGTACGGGGAGGCGCTCCGCGTACTGGAGGCTTATGTACGGCTCGCCGGGAGCGGGACGATGCCCCGAGGAGCCCAACGTTCCGCCGACCGCAAGATGCCGGAAATGCAGGTTCGTATCGCCCGCTACCGAAAGCTGTCCGAGGGTGGGAACCGGTGAGTAGAGTAGCTTTCTCGTAGGGCGCGGTGCTGCTAGACTGGAGGCCTACATGGACCTTATACAGATACTCATCCTCGTTCTCGTGGGGCTCGTCGGGGGGACGCTCTCCGGTATGATCGGGGTGGGCGGCGGAATCTTCTTCGTGCCGGCCTTGATCTACACGATGGGCTGGGGCATCAAAGAGGCCGTGGCCGTCAGCCTGGTCATCATCATCTTCAGCTCTCTCTCGGGAACCATCCGAAACCTCCGCAGCGAGACGCCCATAAACCGCCGGGCCGCCCTGATCTTCGCCCTGACAGTCTCTCCCGCCGCCCTGATAGGCGTCGCCATAAGCCGTATCTCCCCCGAATCCGCTATCGAAGTCGTCTTCGCCATACTACTTCTCGCCCTCGCCTATCCAACCGCCAAGGGCAAGTCCGACTACGACCCATCCCAGGGAAACCTTCCCGGCTTCGTCGTACCGGTAGCCGGCATCGGCATCGGCGCTCTCTCCGGGCTCGTCGGGGTCGGGGGTGGGGTGTTGATGGTGCCGTTGATGATCCTGGGCCTCAAAGTACCTCCGAAAAGCGCCATCGCGACCAGCCTGGTCATCACGTTCTTCACCGGCATCGTCGGGGCTTCGGGATATATAGCGACCGGCTTCGACCAGTTCGGCAGCCTGCCGCCCCTGATAATAGGCTCCATCTGCGGGGCCTGGATCGGGGTTCGCCTCCGCGACTTGACCCCGGACAATGTCCTGCGCGCGGGGTTTGCGGTCTTCATGGTCATCGTGGCGATCCGTATGATCATGAACGTCTTCTAACCTGCTTTCTGACGACCCGATAAGAGAGTGTTACGGTAGCGGGGGCTTCCACGGGAAGTTTCGCCCGGTCTGGTGGGATCGTGACGGTGTAGAGGAGACGACGGGAGATGGATTTTGCGAGAACCTTTCTTTGGGGCGCTGAACGGTCACCGGCCCGAGATCTCGGAGAGCGCCTTCGTGGCGCCCGCGACCACGATAGTAGGCAGGGTTCGTATCGGGGGGCGCTCCAGCGTGTGGTACGGGAGCGTGTTGCGGGGCGACGACGAGGAGATCTCAATCGGTGAAGACTCGAATATCCAGGACCTCTCGATGGTCCACGCCGACCCCGGATTCCCGGCGGTGATCGGAGACAGAGTTACCGTGGGTCACCGCGCTATCGTTCACGGGGCCACGGTCGAGGACGACGTGCTCGTCGGGATGGGAGCCATTTTGCTGAACGGTTGCCGCATCGGCTCGGGCTCCGTGGTCGCGGCTGGGGCGGTTGTCACGCCGGGGACGGAGGTGCCGGAGGGGTCGCTGGTGGCGGGGCTTCCGGCGAAGGTCATCCGCGAGGCCCGCGAGGGGGACCGGGAGGGGATCCAACACGGCTCCGAAAGCTACGTGAAGAAGTCCGGCGTCCACCGGGAGATAGAGCCACTGAGCGCGGAGGAGGTGACCTCCCGATGAGCGGCGGACCCCTCGCCGGGATGACGGTCGTAGACCTGACGCGGGCGCTCGCCGGACCGTACGCGACCATGATGCTCGCCGACGCGGGCGCCGAAGTCATAAAGGTCGAACGCCCGGAGACGGGAGACGACACGCGCGGCTGGGGACCGCCGTTCGTCGGAGAGCCGGGCGCCGAGGAGTCGACGTATTTCCTCTCCGTAAACCGCTCCAAGAAGTCTGTCGTCCTGGACTTCAAGGATGAAGAAGACGTGGAGCGGTTGCGAGACCTCATTCGACGGGCTGACGTGCTGGTAGAGAACTTCCGTCCGGGAGTCATGGATCGGCTCGGGCTCGGGTGGGAGTCGCTCCAGGAGATGAACGAGCGTCTGGTGTACCTCTCCATCACGGGCTTCGGCGAAGGAGGGCCGGAGGGACACCGCCCCGGCTTCGACCAGATCGTGCAGGGCGAGGCGGGCCTGATGAGCTTTACCGGGCCGGTCGGCGGTCCCCCGACGAAGGTAGGAGTCCCCATAGCGGACATACTCTCGGGGATGTTCGGCGCTTTCGGGGTCGCAGTGGCGCTGGCGGAGCGGGAGAAGAGTGGCAGGGGACAGCGGGTTTCGTCTTCGCTGCTCGGGAGCATCATTGGCATTCACGCCTTCCAGGGGACGCGTTGGCTCGTCGCGGGCGAAGTGCCGGAGCCGGCCGGGAACCGGCATCCCACAATCGCGCCTTATGGGGCTTATGAGTGCTCGGACGGCAGGATCAACCTCGCCGTAGGATCGGAGGGGTTGTGGCGGCGGTTTGCGCCCCTGATCGGGCTGGATCCGGAAGACGAGCGCTTCGCCGAGAACGGAGACCGGGTGCGCCGGATAGATGAGTTAGAGGAAATAATGGGACCGGCTTTCGCTTCGGCGACGGTCGACGAGTGGATGGAACGCCTTGACGAAGCCGGCGTCCCGGCCGGGCGCATCCGGTCGCTGGACGAAGTGTACGCCTCGCCCCAGATAGACCACCTCGACCTCGTGGACGTGGTAAAGCACCCGACGCTTGGGGAGATCCGTCTGCCCGGCTCTCCTATCTCCTACGACCGCTCCGGTCATCGTGACCCCGAAGCTCCCCCGACTCTTGGGGAGCACACCTCGGATATCTTCGACAAGCCAGCGGACTAGAGCCGGGCGGTGCATCTCTGGGACCTGCTCGTTCTGGCCCTGATCGGGCTGTTCGGCGGGACGCTCTCGGGGATAGTCGGTATCGGCGGGGCGGTCGTCTTCGTGCCCGGCCTTATCTACGTCGCCGGGTGGGGCATCCGCGAGGCCGTCGGCGCGAGCCTCGTCCTGACGATTTTCACCGCTCTGTCGGGTACTCTGCGCGGTCTCCGCAGCGAGGACCCCGTGGATTGGAAGGTGATGGTGATGATGGCGCTCGCGGTCGCCCCATCCGCGCTGGTCGGGGTGGCGATCAGCCGCAGCGTCCCCGAAGTCTTCGTCGAACTGGTCTTCGCCGCTTTCCTGATCCTCTTCTCTTACCCGACGTTCCGGGGACGCTCCGGGCCGCGAGAAGGAGCGCGCGGAATCCCTCCCGCACTCGTCCTCCTGGCCGGGGTCGGTATCGGCATCCTTGCGGGTTTCGTCGGCATCGGGGGCGCCGCCATGATGGTCCCGCTGATGAGCCTCGGGTTCGGCCTGCGTTTCAAGCGCTCGGTCTCGACCAGCCTCGCCGTCAACTTCTTTACCGGCATCTCCGGCGCCTCGGGTTACCTCGCGAGCGGGCTGGTCCGGCTCAGCGCGCTGCCGCCTCTCGTCCTGGGCGCGGTCCTCGGTGCCTGGCTCGGCGTCACGCTGCGGGACAGAATGCCGGAGAAGATCATCCGGCGCGGTTTCGCCGCCCTCATGCTCATCACAGCCGCCCGACTTATCGTCGGCGCCGTCGGGAGCCTGTAAAAAATCTACCCGGCAACCGGCGGACGACGCTTCCAGAACTGCGTAGCCTGCTCGAAGGCGTAAGCTAGTTGGAGCACACCCAAGTCATCCCTGTAGCGGCCGACGATCTGGACCCCGACAGGTAATCCTTCCGGCGTGAAACCACATGGTACCGAGACGGCCGGAAGCCCAGTGACGGTTATGTAATAGCAAGATTTCATCCAGTCGATGTAAGTCTCCATCTCGGCACCTTCGATCTCCTCCACGTAACGCTGCTTCACGTCGAACGGCGGCACCTGGCTCACCGGCAAGACTAAAAACTCGTACCGCTCCATAAAATGGCGCACGCGGTGGTAGAGCGCGGTCCGTTTCTGTTCGGCCCGTGACAGGACTGGTCCGGACAGTCGTCGGCCTTCCTCGATGTTCCAGATCACGGTGTCTTTCATCCGAGCCCGGTGCTCTTCCAACAGGTCTCCGTAGGCCAGCTCGAAGCTCCAGGCCCGCAATACCTTGAAGATCTCATCAGCGTCCGACAGGTCCGGCTCGTTGTCCTCCACCACGCAACCCAAAGACTCGAAGACGCGGCGCTGTGCGTCTATCGCTGTCGTTACGCGCTGGTCTACCGGCAGCCCGCCGAGGTCCCGGCTCCAGGCGACCCGCGCGCCGGAGAAATCTCGCTCCAACGGCCTCCGAAACACTTCTCCCGGTTCGGGCAAGGAGATGGGGGAGCGGGGGTCTGGGCCGGAGATGGCCGAGAGCATGAGCGCTACGTCGGCGACCGTGCGGGCCATCGGTCCTTCTACCGAGAGCGTGGACCAGGCGGTCTGGGTCGGCCACGAGGGGACCCTGCCGGGAGAGGGTCGGAAGCCGACGATGTTGCAGAAGCCGGCCGGGTTCCTGAGCGAGCCGCCCATGTCGCTCCCGTCGGCGAGCGTCAGCATGCCGCAGGCGAGCGCCACCGCCGCCCCGCCGCTCGAACCGCCGCACGTCTTGGTCGTGTCGTAGGGGTTGAGTGTCTCGCCGAAGACCTCGTTGTAGGTCTGGGAGCCGGCCCCGAACTCCGGGGTGTTGGTTTTGCCGACCGTGACGGCGCCCGCTTTCTTCAGGCGTTCGACGATCAGGGCGTCTTCTTCCGGGATGAAGTCCTCGAAGATGGGCGAGCCGAAAGTGGTCCGGACTCCCTTCGTCAGCGCCAGATCCTTGTGGGCTACTGGGAGACCGGCTAGAGGTCCCAGCTCTTCACCCCGCGCGAGCGCTCCGTCCACAGCGCGGGCGTCTTCCAGGGCCTGTTCCGGCAGCAGCGTAACTATTGCGTTGACCTGTGGGTTGACACGTTCGATCCTTGCCAGGTGGGCCGAGGCCACTTCCACGGCGGAAAGCTCTCTCGACCGTATCTTACGCGCAAGTTCCGTCGCCGTTAGAAAGCAAATCTCCTGATCCTGAACCATAGCTTCGCAGGCTACAGCAACCGGAGAGCGTGGGCAACAAAATGCGCTCGGCATCCCCTGAAATTGACACGGCGGGTACGTTGCGCTTGAATACGGTCGACCAGCATCTTGATGGGGACCGGTCGAGAGGGAGTATGGAGTGGAGGAGTCGTTCGATCCGCTGTTGCGCTGGAGTCGAGGGCGCGGTGGATAGGACCTATAGCGTGGGGGGATGGAATGCTTAGAGCGGTAGCGAGACCTCTGGTGAACATCGTGGAGCGTTGGGTGCCGAACGCCCTCGTCTTCGCCATCGTGCTGACGTTCGTGGTGGCGCTCATGGCGCTCGGGCTCACGGACAGCGGACCCGTGGACGTTCTGCGGGGCTGGGGCGACGGGCTCTCGGGGCTTCTAGCGTTTATCGCGCAGATCTCCATAGTCCTGGTGCTCGGTTATACGCTGGCCCATACAGGTCCGGTGGAGCGTTTGCTAAACCGGATCGCCCGTTTCCCGCGCACGCCCGCCATGGCCTACGGGTTCGTGACGGTCGTGGCCGGGATAGCGTCGCTCGTCTCGTGGGCGCTCGGCCTGATCGTCGGTGGCATCGTCGCGCTGGAGGTCGCCCGCGTTGCCCGCTCCCGCGGCATCCGGCTCCACTACCCGCTGCTGGTCGCCTGCGCCTACTCGGGGTATGTGATCTGGCACATGGGATACTCCGGCTCCGGCCCGCTTGCCGCAGCGACCCCCGGCAGCTTTTTCGAGGGCCTCGGCGTCGGGGTCGTACCCGTAAGCCAGACGACCTTCGCCTCATGGAACTTGATCTCCATTGTAGTCACCCTCGCAGCCGTTACCGTCGCGATGGTCCTGCTGCGGCCGAGGGGAGACGACCGGATAGTAGAACTCGCGGACAAATCCCCCGAAGAGGACACCGCCAACGGAGAGTCAAACACGAACGGCGGCACCGGCGGAGACGAGGGTCCCGACAAACCCTCCACCGGGGAAGACAACACGCCGGCGGATCTCATCGACGGCTCACGTTTCCTGACCCTCGCGATCGGGGCCGCACTGGTACTCTACCTCGTTGTGTACTTCGCGCAGGAGGGTTTCGCGCTCACCCTGGATATCGTCAACTGGTCTTTTCTGGCCGTGATACTGTTGCTCGTCCGTTCACCGCGAGACCTCGGAAACCTTATCACCGACTCCGGCAGGACCGTGGGACAGGTGTTGTTACAGTATCCTCTGTACGCTGGCATCCTCGGTATCATGGGGGCGACCGGGCTTATCGAGGTATTCAGCCAGTTCTTCGTGGACATCTCGACTCCGAGGACGCTCGGGATGTGGGCGATGATCGCCGGCGGCATAGTGAACTTCTTCGTCCCTTCGGGTGGAGGCCAGTTCGCGATACAGGCTCCCATCTTCATCTCCGCCGCCCAGAAGCTCGGCGTCGAGCCCGCGCCGGTCATCATGGGCATCGCCTACGGAGACCAGTGGACCAACATGATCCAACCATTCTGGACGATCCCACTGCTCGCCATAGCCGGTCTTCGCGTCCGAGACATCCTCGGCTACACCACGATCACCCTATTTGTCAGCGGCATAGTCTTGTTCGCAACACTCCTCATAGTCGGCCCCGGATGAACCAGGGAGCGATCTGATAGATACCACGCCTCCTCGACTACGAAATCCGCTGGTTTGTCTGTAGAATGGCCTTCGTAAGCTCATTTAGGGGGATGTGGCGTGCTCGAAGTGTGGGGCAGGGCTAATTCGATCAACGTTCAGAAGGTACTCTGGTGCTGCGCCGAGATGGGCGTACCGTTCGAGCGTTACGACGTGGGTGGCCCGTTCGGCGGCAATCGGGACCCGGAGTACCTGGCACGCAACCCGAACGGCCTGATACCAACCATCTCCGACGACGGCTTCGTGCTCTGGGAATCTAACGCCATCGTCCGCTACCTCGCCGCCAAACACGGCGCCGGAACTCTCTGGCCGGAAGACCTTACCGTCCGGGCCGAGGCGGACAAGTGGATGGACTGGCAATTAGGCATGGTCTGGAACAGCTTCAGGCCGGTGTTTCTGGGGCTCATCAGGACGCCTCCCGAAGAGAGGGACCACGCCGCCATAGAAGCGGGACGCCTCCAGACGGCCGAAGCGCTGTCCATCCTCGACGCGCATCTCTCGGAGAGGGAGTATGTCGCCGGGTCTTCGCTTACGATGGCGGATATACCGCTCGGTGTGACGGCCTACCGCTGGATGGTGATGGATATAGAGCGCCCGCCGCTCCCGAACCTCGAAGCCTGGTACGGGCGTTTGCGGGAGCGGGAAACGTATACCAAGAACGTCATGCTCCCGCTATCTTAGGTGATATAGGAGGACGAACGGGGTAGAACGTTGCCGTAGAAGGACCGGTTGGATCCAAAGGAGGCAGGATGGCGCGTCCCTGGCGCAGAAGACTTCAAGAGCAGTTGCCTCCTGGGGTCGAGGCCGAGTTCGAGCGCCACAAAAGGCGCTGCCGGAAGCTCCGAGAAGACTTCGAGCAGAGGCTCGCGGAGCGGGACGGGACTCGGGACGCTCTCTCAGCGGCGAGTGGTGAGGTCGGCAAGCTCCAGGGCAGGGGAGTTTCCTTGCTCGGCGAGTTGAACGCAGCCATGCGCGAAGGCGACGAAAAAAAGATCAAAAATATCCAGGCGAGCTACGAGAAGTTCTCGCGAGAGCTGGACCGGGCGCAGGCCAAGAGAGAGCGGATAGCCAAAAAACTCTCCGACGTAGATTTCGACGACCAGGAAGTCACCCACTACCTGATGCGGGCCGGACAAAAACAACTCGAAGACGCGGAGAACCGCATCCAGGAACTAAAAGACCTCTTCGACGCCCTCCTCCAAGAGCAACACCGCCAGATAGCCGAAGCGGCGGGTCTACTCTCCGCCGAATACGAGTCCCGTAACAAAAACCCGGAGAAAACAGAAGACGACTGACCCCTCAACCGGGTCCGTCTCAGCGTACTACCTCTTTCTCTACCGGACGTATACTCGATGGATGGGTTATCCGTACGAAGGCGTGGACTTGCGGGCGCATCCCGAGTCTTACCGGGTGGGGCGCGGGGAACAGGGAGTCTTTCACGCGGAACCTTACAAGAGCGAGTTGTTGCCGCTTTGGGGTTTCAAGGACATGGAAACGGCGCGCGAGGCTTCGGGGTCTATATACGAGAAGTTCCTCGCGTATAGGAATGAAGAAGACTTCGTCGGGATGGACGTCGCGCGGAAATACTTGCAGATGGGGTTTACCCGGTCGCGGCGGTACGCGAAATACAAGGGTGGGAAAAAGAGCGAGCCTCGCGAGACCGAGGACCAGATCAAGCAAGAAGCCGCGAACGTGTTTTACGAGAAGTGGCGGGCCGCCGCGGAGGACGGAGAGTACCTGCGGCTCAAGGAGCGGCATCACAACCTTTACGAGGGAGGCGCGTAACATAAGTTCATCGCTGGACTGATAATATCTTCGTTATGGAAGAGAGAGACCTTTTGCTGTTGGAGAGCGCGGTTACGGCGATAGAGGAAGCGACCTCCGCCGTGGCCCGCGAGGTCGAGCGCGACCGGATGGGTGAGTCCGGGCTGGCGCGTCTATCGACGGTCGAGGCGGAGTTGAACCGGAGCCGCATCTCTCTAGAAAAGATCATCCAGGAGGAGCGCCGCTAGCACAGCCGTCGGCACAGCCGCCGGCATGGTTGCGTATGAGAACCCGATGAACAGCGTACTGAAAACCAGGTCTGTATTTATCCTCGCGGCCCTCCTCGTCCTGACGCTCCTAGTCTTGTCCGTCCTGGCCCTGCTCGGCTCCAGTTTCGGGCTCCTGGCGCTCGTGATCCTCCTCGGCGTGGCCGCCGGATATATCCTCGCCACCTTCATCACCCATCCCAGGAGAACGAGAAAGAGAGCCTTGACGCTACTGGCGGTCCTGTGGGTCTCTTTCTTCGTGGTTAGCCTCTTCAACGCCGGAATCCGTTTCATGCCACCGTGGCTCGCGTCGTTTTTCGGTTCCCTGGAGACTACGGCCGGGGCGTTTGGCTACGGGGTCATGATGGGGCTCGGTATGATCTTCTTTATAAGGCTGACGGGCTTCGAGCATACGAAAAGACGCTGAGGCGCTCTAGCCTCCGGCCGATACGGCCCCTACCTCGCGCAGGGGCCGGTATCCACCGGGTGCAAGTGGTTGGATGCGGTTTGCAGATGGTTACGGACTATATCGGAAGGAATGCCGTATCCGGCGTTGCGGGAATTGGCCCGGCTGGCGAAGATCGTGGCAACCACCTCTCCTTTTGAGTCGACGACCGGGCCACCCGAGTTGCCGGGCCGGACGAAGACGCGGAGGCTGGTCACGGTGCGTTCCACCGGTCCCTGGTTGTAGGCGTCGCTGGAGATCACACGCTGCGTATCGCCGAGGCGTCCGGGCTGCACGTCCAGCGGGCCATTCTCCGGGAAACCGAGGACGGCGACCGACTCCCCGCTCGTGGGCGAAGCGAGCGGCAGCGACGAGAGGCCGAGGTTGTTTACGTGCAGGATGGCGATATCGTTTTTGGCGTCGAAGAGGACGACCCTGGCCCTTCTTCCCGGCCCGACGCCTTCCTGCTGGACCCGTGTAAAGCCTTCTCCGGCGACTACGTGGGCGTTGGTGACTATGAGGTCGGGGGCGGCGACCCATCCCGAACCTTCGATGCCGTAGCCGCAGGCGACGCCGGTGATGCGGACCGTGCCGGCTTCGGCCGATCGAACGTCCGGGTCGGAGGTTATCTCGCTGTCCGGGCTCGCCACGTTTGCTTCCGGGCCGTGGATCTGGGGGAGCGGGTCGAGCCTCGCCACGGCGCGGGTGATCAACTCCGAAGGCATGCGCGCGTTGAGCGTGTGTAGTATGCGCGACTGGTTGACTTGCGGGTAGATGCCCGTAAGCGCCGGGGCCTGCAGGGCCAGGATGCCGACCACCCAGACCAGCATCACCGCGATGATCAAACCGAGAGCCGCCCCGCCTAGACGGTCGAGCGCCTCCGGGGCGGGGCCTCTTAACCGGGCCTGTAGAGAGTTCCCAGCGGCGCGAGCCAGGACGTCCCCGAGTACGGCGAAGGCCAGGATGCCCGCCAGAGTAACCGCCGCCCCGAAGACCGGGCCTTCATTCTTCGGCAGCAGGAACGGCACCAGCCTCGACCCGAGAGAAGCTCCCAAAACCAACCCGGCCAGCGAAAACGCCCCGGTCAGGAACCCCGTCCGGGCGCCGCGCACAACGGCCAGGACGATGAAGAGCGCGATAAAGAGATCAATGAAGTTCACACCTGGAATTCTACAGCCCCGGAGCGCTATTGCTACACTCCGGGCCAAATACTTGTCCTCACCGGTATAATCGGTCTTTAAACGCAGAAGAGGAGAACATTGAAGGCCGCCGAATTTCTACCGGACGTACAAAAAGTATTGGACGAGAGGGGAGAGCCCGCCTACCGGCTCAAGCAGGCGTACAACGCCCTCGCAGTCTCCCTCATAAGGGACTGGGAAGAGGCGACGAGCCTGCCAAAGGGGCTGCGGGAAGCGCTCGCGGAACAGGCCCCGGCTGCCACCCTAGAGCTGGAACGGACCTCGCGAGCCACCGACGGGACGAGGAAGTACCTGTTCAAGACGTTGGAAGGGCACGCCATAGAGACGGTGATGATCCCCGAGAAGGGACGTCATACCGTCTGCATCTCTACGCAGGTCGGCTGCCCGATGGGCTGCAAGTTCTGCGCCACCGGATTGTTGGGCATCAAGCGAAACCTCAAAGCCCGTGAGATAGCCGAACAGGTCTTCGTCGCCGCCCGCGACCTTGCTCCAGACGGGGGCCGGGTCACAAACGTCGTCGTCATGGGGATGGGCGAGCCGTTTTTGAACTACCGGGCGATGATCCTGGCGCTCAAAGTCCTAAACGACCCGGACGGGTTCGGCCTGGCCGCCCGCTCCATCGCCGCCTCGACCAGCGGCCTGATAGACAAGATCCGTCGCTACGCCGACGAGCCGGAGCAGTTCCACCTGGCGATCTCGCTGCACACCCCGTTCGAGGACGAGCGCCGGAAGATCATGCCTGTAGCCTCCCGCCACTCTATCCCGGAGCTCATGGACGCCGCCCACTACTACGTGGACAAGACTCACCGGAAGCTCTTTTTCGAGTACACGCTGCTCGCCGGGGTCAACGACCAGCCCCGCCACGTCGAGGCGCTCTCGGAGCTCCTGGACCATCCGCTTTACCACCTGAACCTCCTCCGCTTCAACTGGACCGACACCGGATTCTCGGCCACCCCGAAGCGGGAGGCGAAGGACTTCCTGCTCCACGCCAGGGATCTCGGGCTTTCGGCGACGCTGCGCCCGAGCCGGGGCGAAGACATAGACGCCGCCTGCGGCCAGCTCGCCGCCAAAGACCTCCGGGGACGACCGGCGCTCCCGATGCTCTAGGATTTGAAAGACGAGCCGGCAGAGAGGCTTGACCCGCGCGCCAAGACCCTCTGGCGGCTCACGGGAATACTGCGCTCCGTGCCGATCCTGGCCGGTGGGGGACTCGGAAGTTGGGGGCTGATGCGGGGGGTCGGTTCGCCGATCTATATCTGGGTGCTACCGGCGCTCGGGACGCTGGTCCTGGCCGCGCTGGTCGTGTTCTTCTTTCCAGGCCTGCGGTGGCGGCGGTGGCGGTATGAGATCCGGGCCGAAGAAGTAGACCTCCAGCGGGGGATAGTCTGGGTAAGCCGGACGCTCGTGCCGCTGGCCCGCATCCAACACGTCGACACCCGGCGAGGTCCCCTGGAACGTCGCCTCGGCCTATCTACCGTCGTCTTCTACACGGCCGCCGGCCCGAACGAAATCCCCGAACTCTCCGCCTCCATAGCCGCCGACGTCCGGGACCGGATAGCGGAACTCGCCAGGACCCGCGATGAACTCTGAACCGAACCCCGAACAGCGTCCCGAAGAGCAGCCCGAGGCGCGACCCGAGTTGCACCGCCTCCATCCGGTGGCGATGCTTATAGGAGCTATCAAGACCATCCGACGCTGGATCGGGGCGGCGGCAATACCGGGGATAGCGGCGCTCGCCGGGACCGGATGGCGGTTGGAGCTTGCCATCGTGGGAGTTTTTGTCCTCGTGATCGGGTCCGGGGTGTGGGGCGTCCTCTCGTGGCGGGCGACGACTTACTCGGTCTCGGGCGGGGCTTTCTACGTGCGCCGGGGCGTCTTGCAGAAAAGCGAGCGGACGATACCTCTGGAGCATGTCCAGTCCGTGGATACCGTGCAGGGCATCGTCCAGAGGCTTTTCAGTGTCGTGGAGTTGCGGGTAGAGACGGCGGGCGGTGGCACGAACGAGCCCGACGCGACACTCTCCGCCCTGGACCGGGGCGCTGCCGAAGCGTTGCGGCGGGAGATCGAAGGTTCCCGACAGGCCGTGGAGAACGAAGAGAGTACCGGGCCGGAGGTCGTCCGTAAACTTTCGACGCGGGAGCTGCTGGTAGCGGGGGCGACCAGCGGCCAGATCGGGGTTGCCCTCTCCCTCGTGGCCGTCGCCTCCCAGGTCTTCGACAACTTCCTCCCAAACAACCTCACCGAGCGGATCTTCGACTTACTCGCCCCCCGATCTCTGACCGTCTTTCTCTTCCTGTTTTTGGCCCTTGCCCTGCTCGCCTGGCTCCTCTCCATCGGCGGCACGGTGCTCGCCTATTCCGGTTTCACCCTCTCCCGCGACGGAGACTTCCTGTACATCCGGCGCGGCCTCCTGGAGAGGCGTGAGGCGACGCTCCCGCTGGCGCGCATACAGGCCGTCCGGATAGTGGAGGGTGTCTTGCGACAGCCGTTCGGGCTCGCGATGGTCCGGGTCGAGAGCGCCGGTTACGGAAGCGGCACCGAGGATGTCGGGGTCTCCACGACCCTCTTCCCCTTGCTGCCGCGCAAGGACGCCGAGAGGCTGCTGCGCGCCGCCGCCCCCGAGTTCGTCACGGAGGCGTCACTTGAGTCGCTACCGGATCGGGCGCTGCGCCGCTACATCGTGCGCGCCCTGATCCCCGCTTTTCTTATAGCTCTAGCAATAGGATTGAACGTGTGGTTCGCGGCGGGTTCCGTGCCTCTGTCGCTCCTCGCTCTGCTACTGCTGCCACCGGCCGCCCTCCTCGGTTTCTTCCGCTACCGGGCCGCCGGATGGGCCCTCGACAGAGACCGTCTCGTAGTCAGGAGCCGTTCTCTAGCCCGCGTAACCTCTGTCGTTCCCCGACGGCGCATCCAATCGCGCAGCGTTGTAGAGAGTCCTTTCCAGCGGCGGGCAGACCTCGCGACCTTTCGGGCGCGGGTAGCATCCGGCTCGGGCGGCACGGCGTTCAGGATCATGCACCTCGAAGCCTCCCAGGCGGATGACCTGCTCGACAAGCTGGGACCCGCGCATCACCCGGAGAGCAGAGCGCAAGCGCCGAGACCAGATGTCGCGTTCGAGAATTGAGCCCAGGAGCTGGTTGAATAGAACGTAGTGAAACACGGGAATCCCGGTACACTCGTTGCACGATCCACCGTCACGAGGAGTAGAGCGATGGCTTCACTGGCAAACATTACTTTCGCCTGCGAAAGCCCCGGCTTGCTGGCCCACTTCTGGGCCGATGCTCTAGGCTACGCCGTTCAGGAAGCCCCGCCTGGTTTTATGGAAGCGTGGCTGGCGGCGGGAGGCGACCCCGACGGGGCGGCGGCTATCGTGGACCCCGCTAGCAAAGGACCTCGCCTGTTCTTCGAAAAAAAGAGCAAGACGACGACCGCCGTGGCACCGCTTCACCTGGATCTGAACGCCCCCGATAGAGAGGCCGAGGTAGAGCGATTGTTGGGCCTGGGAGCGCGTGTGGTCGAGACCAGGACGCGGCAGACCGGCTCTTACACCGAGACGTGGACCGTCATGCAAGACCCGGAAGGAAACGGTTTCTGCGTACAGTAGTTCTTTCTCCGGCTACGCTTCGGAGCCCTGGAGCAGACCGGAGATCTCTCCGGGGGCGCGGCTGTCGCGCCGGATGGTGCTCTTTCCCTCTTCGTCCTCTTGGAGCATCCAGACCTCGTCTACCAGGGCGGATTCCTGCACTTCGGCTACGTGGGAGATGATGAAGATCTGGCCGAAGGCCCCTTTGAGACGCTCCAGCGCGAGCAGGACGTTGT
Source organism: Rubrobacteraceae bacterium (assembly GCA_965219175.1). Classification (GTDB taxonomy): domain Bacteria; phylum Actinomycetota; class Rubrobacteria; order Rubrobacterales; family Rubrobacteraceae; genus JBBPZK01. Next base: position 2,834,708 of record CBDCNI010000001.1, on the reverse strand, counting down.
TGCGACGGTCGGCGTCGAGGCTCCCGAAGACTTCATCCAGGACGAGGAAACCTAGAGTCGCGCCACCCCTGGCGGCGATGATCTTACTGAGAGCCACCCGCGCGGACAAGCTCGCGACGTCCGACTCGCCTCCCGAAAAGCGCTCTATCGGGTAGGCGTCGTCGAAGCGGTCGAGCAGCCTGACACGGTAGTTGTCGTCGAACTCCATACGCTCGTAGCGACTGTCGGTCAGGTCTCGCACGAGCGCCGAGGCTTCGGCTTCAAGCATGGGCCGCGCCCGCGACGTGAGGCTCCGGAAGAACTCCGTGAACAGCTTGTCCATCTCATCCATCCTGGCCGCCTCCGAAGCCTTCTTATTGGCGAGCTTCCGGTCGGAGTCGAGCCGTTTTAGCTCCGTAGTGACACTCTCTATACGGTAGTCGGAGTCTTTCCACTCACCCCCGAGTTGCTCCCGTGCATCTCGCAACCCCGACGCCCGCTCCTCGGCAACCGATACCCGCTCTCCGGCCTCTTTATATGCAGCCTCGTCGAACCCGAGAGTGGAGATCCCCGCCCGAAACCCCCCGGCCGTCACCCCAGCCGCCTTTGTCTTCCCTCGCGCCTCCTCCAGCGCTTTCTCGACCTCCGGCCGGGACGCGAGCCGCCGCTCCAGCTCTTCTACCCGCCCCCGCGCCCGCTCCAGACGCGCCTGCTCTCCTCTTTTCTCCCGATGCTCGTCCGGGTCGTAGGATACCCCGGATAGTTTCTCTATCTCCGGGGTGAGCTCCGCGACGCGCCGGACGAGCTCTCCGTGTTCTCGACCCAGGCTCATCACCCCCGGACGGGCGTCTCTCAGGCCCCGCAAACGCCCACACCGGGTGCGGGCTTCCTCCAGCTCCTCCTGCGTCGGGACGGACCCGGAGAGGCTAGCTTCGAGGTTGCCGCGTCGGGTCCGTATCTCCTCCAGCGATTCGAGACGATCCGCCGCCCGTTCGGAGGCGCGGGAGAGGGCTTCGCGGACCTCGCGCCAGCGACCGAGCTTCCCGGAGATCGCCTGCAGTTTCTCGTGCGTCGCGTCTGCGGAGGTGGCGAGCTTCTCGGCTTCTTCCGTCTCGTGGGCGGCGCGGCGGCGGATGGAAGCCGCCTGGCGCTTGAGGGTGTCGGAGATCTCCAACTGCTCCCCGGATTCGAAGCCCCGGTGGCAGGTCGGGCAATGCTCCTCCTCGCCGCTGTCTATCGCCTCGCGAGCCTTATCTACGTTCTTGGCCTCCCGCTCGGCCGCCGCTGCCCGCCCCCGATGGGTGGCCGCGACCTCCCGCAGCTTCTCTTCTTCCCGCCGCGACTCCAACTCGGCCTCTTCGAGGTCTTCGCCGCCCGAGATATCCTCGACCTCCTCCGAGAGACGTTTCATCTCTCTCCCGGCCTCCTCGTGGCGCTCTCTGGCTCCGGCTTCTTCTTCCGTGGCCTGCCGCAACGCCTCGTGCTCCGCCGCGAGTTCCCGAAGCTTCTCGTATCCTTCCTCGGCCCGCGCCAGCTCTCCGGCGGCTCCCCCGAGTACCGTCGCGGCCTCTCCCAGAAGCTCGGGACCGTCCAGGTCGAAGAGCGCCCACCAGCCCGGCAACGGCTCGTCTTCCCCGCCGTCGTCACCGTCCAGCTCTTCCAGGGTATTGAAGACCTCCGACTCGATGGCGGCGACGCGGGCCTGGGCAAGACGTCTCTCTTTGCGGTCCCGGTCGCGTTGCTCGGTCTTGCGCCGGTCCTCGTCTAGCCGTTCCAGTTCATTGTTTAGTTCCGGGAGACGGGAGACCTCCGGCTTCAGGCGCTCCAGCTCTTCCTCGGCGGCGGTCAACTCCGCGAGGTCTTTCTCCGCTTCGGCGGCCCGGTCCTCGGCCCGGCGCTTCTCGCCTTCCACCCTCTGTAGCTCACCTGACAGACGTGAGTGCTCCCGGTAGGCGGCGTCCAGTTTGACCCGCTCTTCCCGCGCCTTTCCGAGCTTCTCCTGGGCTTCTTCGTACTCGGTGGAGACTTTCTCAAGCTCCGTTTCGAGGCGGCGGCAGACGGTGCGGGCCTCTTCCAGTTCGTTTTGGAGGCCTTCAAGGTCGGCTTCCGCGAGATGACCTTCTATCATGCGGGCCTCGGCGCGGAAGTCGTTCCGGTCGTCTCGCAGGAGTTTTTGGGCGGCCTCGACGCTGCTGATGCCGAGCATCCGGCTGATCCTACGCACCCGGCTGATCCCATCATCGTGGGCGAAGAACTCAAGCTCTTTTTGCCTCGCGTAGAAGGTCGCTTCGAACGCCGTCCGGTCCATGTGGAGCAGGCTCTCCTCGACCCACCTACCCACATCAGCCGAACCGCTCACGATAGAGCGGCCACTCTCGTCCAGGGCTTCGGCGCTCGTGGAGCCGCTCTTGAGTTGTCGCCGCACGGTGTAGGAGCCGCCGCCGGTAGCCAGGGTCACCTCGACGACCGACGGGTCCTTAGTCGAGCCGCCGCTCCACGGGATGGACTCGTTGGCGAAGCGCGGCCCGCCGCCCCTCGACCCGAAAAACGCCCACAGGATGCTCTCGAACAGGGTGGACTTGCCCGCTCCGTTGCTCCCGACGACCCCGATAGCCCCTTCCGGCGGCAGCAACTCGACCGGATCCCGGAACTGCTTGTAGTTCTGGATGTAGAGCCGCTGGAGGTTCACGCTCCCTCCGGCTCTTCGCTCGCCGCGCGCGCCAGATACCCGCGCCCCTTCTCCAGGAACTCGTCCGCGAACTTTGCTTCCAGGTCCCCGCGCTCCTTCCTTGCCCCGACGAAAGCCGCGAATTCTTCTCCCAGCGGTCCAAACACGGCCGTCGCCGGTTCGTCGGTCCCGGCCTCCGCGCCTTCCTCGGTGTGGATCTCCAGGGAAAAGTTCAAGCAGCGCCGTTGAAGGTCTCGCAGGAGTTCCCGATCAATGCCGCTCGCCACCCCGCGCCTCACGTCATAGGCGCGGAGGCGGACGATCGCATCGTCCAGGTCTACGCTGGAGGTCCGCTCCCGAATCTTCTCCGTAAGCTGCGCGGCGTCCATCTCTCTGGCCGGGATCCTCTCCAGGTCGAGCATCGGGCGGGTTTCGATAGGCACGTGCTCCACGGAGATTTCACCGTCCCCGATCTCCACAATAGCGAACCCCGGCTCGGACCCGACCTCCCCGAACCCGAAATGCTCCGTCGCTCCCGCATAAAAAGCATTCTTCTTGTGCTCGTGGAACTCGTGGTAGTGGCCGAGGGCGATATAGTCGAAAGCTCCCTCCAGCATCCCGGAGTGGAGGTTCGCTTCGCCCATTTCGTGCGACTTCGCCTCCAGCCCCGGCACCATACCGTGCGTCACCAGCACATTGATATCCGCCCCACGTTCCGGCGTCACCGCCCCAACCCCAGCGATAGCCCCGTGAGGCGCCAGCGTAACCCCGACACCGATATCGTCCATCTCGATCAACTCGTAGTCCAGTTCGAAGCCGTGCGCGGAGTGGGCGTTCACCAGGTTCGCGTACTCAAGGGCGGCGGACGTGGTGCGCAGGCGCGGTGTCTCGTGGTTTCCGGCGGCCACCAGATAGGGAATACTCTCTCGCGTGATGCGGAACGTCTGTTTCAGGAACCCGATAATGACGTGCGTGGCCGGTCGTACCGAGTCGAACACGTCGCCGGAGTGAATCACCAGGTCCACCTCCCGCTCCAGGATGGCGTCCACCGCCCTCTTATAAGCCTCCTGAACGTCCACCTCCCGCTGGTTGCGGTTCGAGGCGGGGTCCAGCTTCGCATATCGGGAGTACCCCAGATGCGTGTCCGAGATGTGCGCTATACGAACTATGGTCTTCGATGCCTCCCTGGTCTTTGACCTGCGCTATTCTAGTATTCTAAGCGGAACTTTGTTTCACTTCGACGGCTAATTTGGTTGTAGATGGTTGTAGGGAGCGACATGGGAAGGCGCAGAAAACTTTACGACCGAATTATCAGTGGCCGATCAGACGCAAACATAACCTTAGATCAGGCCCGTACTCTGCTATTGCACCTGGGCTTCGAGGAACGCACGGGAGCCCAGCCACCATAAGTTCTTCCGTGAGGGCGTCGAGGAACTTATAAACCTGCAAGAAGTCCGGGGCGGCAAGTGCAAGCCCTACCAGGTAAAACAAATGCGTGAAGTATTTCTGAAGTACAATCTCGAAGAGCGGTTATAGGAGTTTGGTCATGGAGCAGCTAAAGTACCCGGTGGAGATCTTCTACAGTGACGAGGATGAAGGCTACATAGCCAACGTCCCGGACCTGCCGTACTGCTCTGCCTTCGGAGAGACCCCCGAAGAAGCACTACGAGAGGTTCAGGTAGCCATAAAGTTACACCTGGACGTGCTAGAGGAAACCGGCCGGTCGATTCCAAAGCCAAACTCTCGTCAGATCGCCTAGCACTAGTCTCTACTCTTCCCACACGTTCGCCTCACTAGCGAACTCTGACCTCTGGGGTTCGATCACACAGAACCGCTGGCCCGTAGGCGCCTCCATCACCCACCAACTCTTCACCTTCTCCATCCGCTTCGCCCCTAACCCCTCCAGCCGCCGCACCTCCGCTTCGATATCGTCCGATTCGATGTCGATGTGTACCCGGCTCGGGTGCTCCACCTTCTGAACTTCGACCTGCAATTCGTTCGGCCCGGTTTCGAGCTCCACGTACTTCTCGTCCTCTGGTTCTTCGGACTTTCGGGGGGCATATCCAAGCGCCTGCCCCCAAAATTCTGCCGCCTTGCCTAGATGAGTGTTGCGCGGTTTGAGAGTAAAACGGGAGCCATCCGAATCCCCGGCGAAAGGAAGTCCGGATGGCTCACCACAACCCTACCCCACCAGCGGCATCTCTGGAAGAGGCCGTGACCGTGCTGTTCTGCCTCGTGGACGACGCCTACCGTAACCTCAACCCTCGGGGGGACGGGTACGGCGCGCTCAAGCGGCTCTCGGACTCTGAGGTCATCACGCTCGCCCTCTTCCAGCAGCTGCGGGGCGTCGAGTCCGAGCGCTCGTTCCTGCGCGACGCCAAACGGTTCTTCTCGCACCTGTTCCCCGGAGTGGCGGGGCTCCACCCCTCCTCCTTCCACCGGCGAGTCCGCAAGTTGCGGCGCTTCCTGGAGCCTTTGAGGCGCACGTTGCTTGGGGAACTCGTGGGCGACCCCGAGACGCTGATCGTGGACTCGACGCTGCTTGCGGTCTTGCACCCCAGGCAGGCCGGGCAGTCCGCGGGCTGGGCGGCGTCCTCCTCCGGCGCGGCGTGGGCGAGGTGGGGAACCTTCTCGGTGTACGGCGTGAAGTTGCACTTCCTCTGTTCGACCAACCGCGTGCCCGTCTCCTATGAACTGACCGCCGCCAACGCCGCGGACGTGCTCCTCGTGCGGGAGTTGCTGGCGGGAGCAGACCTCGACGAAGACGGAGTTGCTCGCAGACTCCTGGGAGATCTGGCCTACCGAAGCGAGGCGCTGGGGGAAGAGTTGGCCGAGGCCGGCGTGCTGCTGGCGACTGAACGGGCCGACCGACGACCGGCGATCAGGCAGCAGGTGGAGGTCTGTTTCGCGATGCTCAAGGGTGCTTTCGGGCTGGACGGGACGCTGGCGAGGACGTTGGTGGGGTTGGTGACGAGGATCGCGGCGAAGGTGGCGGCCTACACCTACGGCCTGTACGTCAACCGGCTCTTCGGGAGGCCACAGGGGCGCATCAAGGAGCTGTGGGCTTGAGATCCTCGCAACACTCATCTAGCTCATCGGTTTGGCAGTCGATGATAATCGCGCCCAATCTGCTCTTGTGCATTGCTTGACTCCTTCCCTACAACATCTCTTGGCGGGTAAAAATCAGCTAGGAATTCGGCTGGTTTTTCCAGATATTTACTTCTTTCGCCTCTTCATCGTATTCCCAAATCTCTACACCGTTCGGAATTAGGTGAGCATAGGTACGAATATAGTATTCGACAAGGGTTTCTTTCTTTTTGGGATTGTAGTGGCGCAGTACGAAAAGGATTTTCTGAAAATCCTTGGGCGCCAACTGGAAGTAATACATAGCCTCGTTCCAGACTGTCATCTTCGCACTCGGTACATAATTGCTTAGGCTCAAGACTAGCACGGCACCATGGGAGGTGCTAAAAGCTAGCCAATGAAGGGCAAAAACAAGTACGCTAGGCGTTCTCGAATTTCAGAGGCTAAACTCCGCCAACTCATAAAGCTCTTCGCACTCGATCTGGAAGCCACCAAGATCTCCCAGCTGACCAACCTCAACCGCAACAGCGTGAACCGCTACCTCATGGAGATTCGCAAACGCATAGCAGAGCACTGTGAAGAGCAGTTAAAGCTATCTGGAGTGGTGGAGGTGGACGAATCCTACTTCGGAGCGAGACGAGTTCGAGGTAAGCGGGGCAGAGGAGCCGGACACAAGACGATCGTGTTCGGCATCTTCAAGCGCAACGGTCACGTCTACACCGAGATCATCCCCGACGCGAGGAAAGCAACGCTACAAGCGGTTATCCGGGGCAAGGTTACATCCGAAAGCGTCATCCACTCCGATGGCTGGAGAGGCTACGATGGATTAGTCGACCTGGGCTAGGACAAGCACTACAGGATCAACAAGGAAGAGGAAGGCCGGTTCTCCAACGAACACTCGCACATAAAAGGCATAGAGGCATTCTGGGGTACGGTAAAGACGCGGCTGGCCAGACGTAGGGGCATAAGGAAAGAGCTACTTTACCTGCACCTAAAAGAGTGTGAGTTTCGCTTCAACCACAGGCACGAGAATCTTTATGGGGTATTGCTTAAACTACTCAGGAATAGACCGCTGTTCTAGTCTTGAGCCTTGCTTTTTGTCCATCTGTGAGATTTGCACTCTACTATTGTCCGTGAACATTCCGACCCTAGATCGAAGCGACGATCTTTCTTTTTTTCGCCAATGCCTACCGGCAGCCTGAAATTCTTCTCTAATTGCAAACCTTGACTTGCAAAAATTTCTCGGGCGGCATTCTCAAAGTCACTGCCTACATGTGCATTGGAGATCGAGTCGACACGTTGGAAGTTATTCATTTCTAGATCTCGCCGTCTCTGCCGCAGCATGTCCGGCGAGGGTCGTGATGAAGGTCTTCAAACCGGTCATCTCTGATAGCTCGGAGTAGCTACCCTCGTCTATAGAAGTGCGTGGTGACAGCAGCACGGTGGCCGTCGTGTATAGCTGCTCCTGAACGAGTTTCTGGCAGAGGAGGTTGTACCGGTCGGCGTAGGACGCTCCGCTGTACTCTTCGAACACCGGGAAGTGTGGCGAACTGTCCCGGACGGGAGAGCGGGAGCGTTCGGAATCTTCGACTAGGACCAGCCAGCCTACGAACGGTCGTGGTGTCTGCCCGAAAGCTCCTTCACGGTAGGCCGTCCACAAGTCAACTGCGGTTCCGATGGCTTCTTCCGTCCGGTTGTTGAAGTTGTTTTCGAACGAAGGGCCTACCTGGCTTTTGAACTCGAGGGCAGCGACGAGCCTGCCGTCGTTGATAACCAGCATGTCCCACAGCTTCGTGGGGCGGAAGTATCCGGGGAGCGCGAGTACCCGACGTTGGACGCATATTTCGGCTTCGGTCAGGCCGTTGAGGCGCACTACATCTTTTGCCAACGCCAAGAACCCGTCCATGTTCTTCCCGGCGGTGACGCCGGCGCGTTCGCCCTGGTCCGCTTTCCCGCTCTCGATCTGCTTTTGGCGCGCGGCCTCGCGGTTTCCCCAAAACGCCTTTACGGCCTCACGGGCTTTGTTCTCATAGCCGGCCAGGTCTATGCTCATTGGTGATCCTGTTCTCCGTTGAGGCCCATTGCGGCTGCTTCTTCCGGGGTGAGCAGGTACAGGGCGATTACGGCTTTGCTGCACGCCTCAGTGTCCTCTGAGTTGGTGGCTTCTGTGAGGGCTTTGCGGGCGCTTTTGGGGACGTCGGACCAGCGGGGAAGCCGGATGCGGCGCAGGTACTGGGCCTGGAAGCGCAGGTAGCCGCCCCGCATCTGGGTCGAGTAGATGGAGACGAACAGCTTCGCGATGCCCGACCGGAGCACTGCCCGCAGGGCTTTCAGGTCCCACTCGGAGGACGTGATGTAGTACAGGTTGTGGTGCGGGTAGAGGTGGCCGTCCTCGTAGACGATGTGGGGCTCGCCTTTGATGTCCGGGATCAGGAGCTTGGGCTGGCCGGTGAGGTTCGGGTGGATGCGGTCTATGGTCCGGTACCAGCCCTTCGGGTTCTTCTTCGCGCAGTTGCGGGCCCGAACCTTCTCCTCGTGCTGCTCCAGGTAGCGCGCGAGCTTCGGATAGTCTGCGAGGTCCACGAGCTTCGGATAGTCTGCGAGGTCCACGAGCGAACCGTCGCCGCGGAATGGGTTGATCACGCCGAGCCCCCGCCACTCCACGTTCCCGCTCTCGATGTCCCCGGTCGTCGCCAGGGGCAGCTTGCGATCCGGCTCTACGTCCAGGCTGTCGTAAGGCCCGATGTACACCCGATCCGCCCCCGTGGCGACCCCGATCCCGACCCTGCAACCCGCCTCTTCCAGCGTGGGGAACTCCGCCTCCAGCCGGCGCGCGACCTTCAACTGGTCGAAAGACCCCAGTATCCAGGGCTCGCGGCCCTGAGCGACGCCCGAGATCTCCAGCACGCCGCTCTCTTCGTGAACGCTATCCGCGCTCATGGCCCGTGCGAGATCCACGAGGGAATCGCTCTCTATCCGGGGTTGGCGGGCGACCCTGGTGGGTCCGGGTTTTTCGCGCCGGATCACGGTGATGGCCGGATATGCGATGACCTCGGAACGGAAAGCGGGCGTGTCCACCATATCCACGTAAGCCGCCAGATGATAGTAGTTCGCCACCATAGCCCGCAGCGGGCCGCCGTACCTGTTCTTCATCCAGCGATCCGCACAGATAAAGTCCAGCGTGCCGCCCGGCTCCAGGTAAGCTAGGCTCCGCTCGAAGAACGGGACGTACAGATCCGCCCGGTCGTAGATGGTGCTGTACCGCGCTCGGTACTCGGCCATGAGGCCGTCCGGTATGAGCTCCTGGCGCACGTAGGGCGGGTTCCCGACGGCGTGGGTGAACGACCACGGCAGCTCCACGAGCAGAAAGTCCCCCTCGATGATCCAGGCTTCGAGGATCTCGTTCGCGGCTTCTTCGCCGATACCGTGGTCAAGTAGTAGATCCAGGAGCCGGGTACGGGTGCCCTCGATGCTGTCGCCGTGCACCTCGACGGCCCGGATCGCACCGGAGAGGTCTTCGACCGGGTCGGGGTGTTCCGGGCCGCGGGCCTCGTATGCCGCCAGAAGCCTCTCCACGACGGGCAAGAGGAAATCCCCGTTCCCGAACGATGGCTCCAACAGCCGGAGTTGGTGCAGGGGACAGCCTACCGTGTACCCCGCCAGGTCCAGGATGAACTCGACCACTTCACGCCGGGTAAAGATCGCACCCCGCGCCCCGGCCTCACCCCGGGCGTAACTGCCCACGGCGTCGGAGAAGTCGAACATCGGCAAGGGCTCTTGCTGGGTCATTTAGCCTGAGACTTGCACTACCGATTGTGTTGTAGACATGTCACGGTAGGCGAACCGTAAGACCCGAATTTGGGCCAGGCGGCAAACCAAGGGCTGGCTCGACACCTTGCGAACTTCGCAAGTCGTTCAGCAATGACTCCGCCCGAAATTTATGTCCGACCATCGCTTCCGACTCTGGACGCGGTGCGCTGGAATAGCGACCTCGATATACCTCTAAGTCGTCAACTCCTTCGTGTGCGGCTCTCAGGCACAAACCTCTGGCATAGAAGCGATTGAATTCTCCTTCTGCGAAAGTGATGTGCGCATTGCTCGGAACTTTGCGTGGCTTTCCAGTCTTAGTTACACCATGAAACGCTTTCATTAAGCCTCGGTGGCTAATTTAATCAGCTAACCACATGTCGTCTTGATCTTGAATAGCTTCACGCAGAAGCTGCTCATATATTTGTTCCCCACTTTCGTTGAAGCGGGCGCTTAGGTATAACTCTCCACGTTCTATATCGCGATCAACTTCTTGCAGCATGAACTGGCGTGTTTCCTGATCAAGATTTTCGTAATGTAGCCCCATTAGAAAACTTCCTTTCGCGTTTACGTAGGAGAATACTGGTACGAATAACTGTTGGACAGTATCAAATCTGAATCGAGATAGACAAAAGACTGTGGTGGGCGAACGCCGAAACACTCGATTGGACAGAAAGGCGAACTAAAGGGTCGTATTTCTCCAACTTCGATAGCATGTCCCTGTTCTTTACCTTCAAAGTAGCGGAAGAATAAATCTTCTTCGATGCCGGCGAACCGCTTAGTACGCTCCCATAGCGACGATACAGATTCACTAATAACCGAGTGTACGTCGAACTCACCTACAACCTTCTGGACAGGTGAAGTGACGTATACGACTACAATATCGACAGGACGCGAGAAAATATTCCTCCGAAATTCAAACTTCTTGTTGCCTTCAAAAATGGCAGACGAGTATTGCGGCTTAATTGACAATAAAGCGCGGGTCTGATGCGGATAACTCGAGTATTGTGTTGAGTTGTTCACTAGAAATCCTTTCGAATCCTCTCGGGGCTGATTTAACGTCACTTATAACTCCGTTCTCGATCAAGGTAGCCATATTAGGCCGCCTAGGAAAGGAATAAGCGTACAGAAACTCAACGATAAATGGACGACTGGACGACCAGTGCCAGTGCTCTCGTAGCTCGTCATCAGAAAAAACGCTACGCTTGCGGCAAAGGCTAATGAACTGCTCCTCGTTACTGATCTCACGGTAGACTCGTTCTACGATACCCAACGTGGTTACGACTGATTTGTAGTATCCACCTGTTCGGTAGAAGATAATCACATCTCCTGCGGACAGGTCTCGAAAGTAAGAACGGGAAATGTAGGCTTTTTGAATTGCGTTTCGATAGGGTTTGTGTTCCACAAATTCCATAGGTGACTCTGTTTTCAGAATAGAATCAGGAAGAAGCTCCGTATGATAGTCAGGATATATCGGTACCAAGAAAGATCTAGCTGATTGACTGATGTAAGGAAAGGTAAGCCTAGGCTCGGATCTGTCGAAGCGACGTGTCATATCTCGAACGTAGACGCGTTCATTGCCAAAGGAGTTTCGCTTCTCACCCCAACGCGAGAAGCCGAAATCTTCGAGAAGTTTGATTAGGCGTTCTTGTTCGATTGTATTAGGAAAGATCGTGACGTAGATCTCGTCTACACGCTGTCTAACTGCATTATCGAAAACAATCTTCAAGAAGCGTTCGCCCAGTTTGTAACCGTTTAAGTTGACTTTGAAAGTGCCTATCTTCAACCTTTTCTTTGGGCGGAAGGCTGGCATTATGTCGTAGTAAGGTTCCCTTTCGCTCTCGAGTTTTAGATATAGGAATGCTGTAAGGTTTTGTCCTTCAAAACATACGTAGGCTGGTTCGTCACTCTTGCGATTGAACCAGCTATTGAATCCAGAATAGTCTTCGCGGAAACTGTCAAAGAAAACGTCATTGACATCAACGTCTGCAAAAAAGGTCTTCTTAACCGACAGAACATCGTACTCGGCGAGCGTAGGATTTTCGGCCGTTACTTTCTCTAGGAAAGCGTCTATGGTAAAAATCTTGTCCCCTACACCGAGTAGAGTCGCCTTACGAGCAAGACCTCTATCTTCAGTTATGAGTAGATCTACCCGATCTGCGTAAAGCTCGTTAATGATCTTCGTATCGTTTTCGTCATTATCGCTCTGGTCCATCTCCTGCCCAAGAGCTTGTACTTCGGGCGTAAGTGATGGAGGAACCCGAAGCAGTCTGTAAGACTCAAGCTTTGCGCGAAACGATCGACGTACACGCTCATCTTCATGTTGTTCAATCTCTTCGAGGCTAACCGGATGTACACACTTCTCGTAACCGAGCCGGTCAAGCCAGTTAAAGAGGAGACCAATATTCTGCTCGACTACAACTGGAGCCTCGCGATGGATCAGTATGTTGGTATCAAGGAGCGCGCGCATGTGTTCGGCGACCTCAATTCTTTGAGTCCATTACCCATATCCTCCTAAACACCATTATGCTCAATTCTGTCAAGAATCAATCCCTCATCCGATCCAGGCCTGCCAGTATCTCGGAGTTGTCGCGGCGGGGCGCGGAGCGGCGGTGGCCGCGTTTGAGGTTCCAGGCGAAGTTTTTGTAGGGGTCGGCAGGGGCGCTGCCGGCGCGGGCGGCGGACTGGACGGCGTCGAGGGCTTCGAAGATGCGATCTTCGGGGATGCCTTCTATCTCTTCGCGGATGGCGGTTATGCGCGGTGGTTTGGTCATTAGGCCGCGCATGACGGAGAGGACGGAGGAGGCGGCGTCTATTTTGTCCTGGCGGAAGATGCGGCTGCCGACGGCGCCGGGCAAAACGGGGGGGAGGGGGAAGGTGCCGAAGACGGGGAAGGAGTAGTGGGCGTGGCGGCAGAGAAGGCGGCCTTTCTCTAGCTGTAGTAGCTCCTCGCGGGTGGTGTCGGAGAAGGAGCGGTAGCTGGAGTTGGTTATTTCTTCGTCCCCGATGCGACCGTAGAGGCTCGTGGCGGCGTTGCCGACGACCTCCTCGTCCACCTTGCTGCGGAACTGCTGCGCCCCGAAGAGCGTGAGGTTGAGGTGGCGTCCGCGGGCGGAGATGTCTACCAGGGTGCCCTTTAGGGCGGAGGTGCGGGAGCCGGTCGGAGCGTACTTGTTAAGCTCGTCCACGAAGATTATGAGCTTGTCCACCCCGAGTTGTCCGGTCTCTGCTAGCTCCCAGATCTTCTCTATGACGCTCGTGACGATGAGGTCCTGCGGGATGCCGGAGAGCTGCGAGATGTCCACGACCCGCACCTCGTTGGTCTCGAACGGGCCGTCCACCTGCGGCAAACTGCCGTGCTCGACCCGACCGTGGGCGAGGAGTCCGGCGCACTTGCTCGGCAGGATCTTGAACCGGTTGCGGACTTTGTTGATGGTCGCCCGATGGTGGCCGTTCCAGCTATCCCGAGGTTTCTCGTCATCGTCGAGGTAGTCGAAGATCTCATCCATCAAGACCTGAAACTCGGACTGGGTCCTGACGCCCTGCGGCCCACGCAACTCCTCTATAAACCCCCGGAACTTGTCGTCCATGTCCGACGGCTCGAAGACCGCCCCCGCATACGGCATCACGTCGCCCAACTCCCACGCAATGGGATAAACGCACCCATCCTCGCCTCGGGCGTTCCGCAGCGTGTTCAGCTTGCGGGCCGGGATGCCGGCCAGGTCCAACACCCGCTCCCCGGAGTCCATGCCGTAGCGCAAGGGCGCGAAGATACGCAGGTTCTCGAACGGCTTTATTTCGAGATCCAGATCTTCGTACATGCTCCGGTGCTCGTCGGGCAGGCCGGTGTGCCCTTCGCGGGCGTAGCGTTCGGCCAGGTCCGGGTCGTCGTCCGGGCTCACCTCGACCGGCTTGTCCAGGAACAGGAGGTCCGCACCCTTGACGTTGAACATCAGGGCGGCGACCTTCTTGTTTTTGGCGGTCTGGAAGACGCTCGAGATGGTGAACAGGGCGTGGCTGGTCTTGGTGGAGAGACCGCTCATGCCGGTGATGTTCAGGTGTCCGGCTTCGGGGCCGAGCAGGTAGTCCTCGTCCACGTAGACCGGCGTGCGCTGCGGCTGGCCGTTCTGCTCGTTGCCGTTCTCGTGCAGCAGCATCGGGATGGGCGTGCCGGAGTATTCCTCCAAACCGAGGGCGAACTCGATGGCGACGCGGGTGGCGTAGTAGACGGGGCCGGTCTTGACGGGGCGCTTGCTCTTCTTGCGCTCGTCGCGGTGCTTGGTGGCGAGGACCTGCGCCCGGAAAACTAGGATCTCCACCCGTTCCGAGAGCGCCTCCAGTTCCGGGTCGCCGTCGAAGGCGTAGAAGTCGTCCAGGAAGCTCTGCAAATCGGAGTAGCGGCGTGGGTCGTCGAGGACGGCGATGGCGGTCGCGTCCTCTGCTTCGGCGGCGACGATGTGGCCGATGTCCAGGTTCTGGGCGGCGTCGGTCTCGGCGGTCCAGAAGTAGAACTCGTGGGCGGTCGCCGGGTACTCTTCGCTCGTTACGACCCGGCCGATTGGGCCTGCGACGGTATCAAGGAAGTTTTCGTGCAGCATCTAGGTCCTCCCGTTCCCGGAGATGTAGCGTTCCAGCCTCGCGTAGTCCCGTTCGGAGCCTTGCACGAGGGGTTTCAGTAGTTTTTCGACGTAGTGGATAGGGTAGATCATGGCGGGCCACCGCGGGTCTGGCTTGGCGAGCGGCGCCCGCTCCGCCAGCACCCAGCGCGTAATTTCATCCACCGTCTCCGGCGGCGTGTCTCGCGGGGCCTCCACTCGCATGAGCGACCCGAGGGCGTCCGCTCCCGGCTGGCGCGGCCACACCCGCAGATACCAGGACGTGCGATGTTCACCCGGAGCGCGGCGGAGTTGCCAGTCCGGGACGAAGCTGGTGGTGCGCATCCCCGGTTCCAGGTCCAGCAGCATCCCGACATCCTTGCCGACGAACTCAGGCCGAGCTACGCTCTTAATGAGGCCGACGGCGCGACGGTTGGACTCCCGGATCTCCTTTAGCTGTCCGTCAACGGCGATCCAGGCGTCCGGGTCTTCGAGTGTCCGGTCATCCAACTCCCAGCTTCGGAGCATACCGCCCTCCAGCCGCTCCCGGATAGCCCGAACCCTAACGCCCGCACGATCCCGCATCCCGACGTAGTCCGAAGGGTCCAACTCCTGGCCCATGAACTCGGCTGAGTCGAGGACCAGGTACGAGGACGACGGGACATCCTCCGCTCCGAGCTCTGAAAAGCCCGCTTCGAGCAAAAGTTGCCAGAGGGCCTCTATCCTCTCGTCACCGGCGCTGCGGGGTAGGATCACGGCCTGCACCACGGTCGGCGTCTCTTCCAGCGGCATCCGCGAAAACCGGCGGTCGCAGCGGTTGATGATTGCGGCGGCCACGGTTGCGACCACGACGGGGGACATCTCTATACGCCCAATTTCCCGCGAACTCTGCACCCCGTCCAGGAAGTAACAGAGCTTCGAGACGCCTTCGTGGGCGCCAGGGTCTCGCGGTCCCGGCGGCGTCTCCAGGTGATGCGGGCGTCCCGCCGGCCTCTGGTCATCTTCATCCGTGGATTGACGTGAGAGTTGTTGGGCTTCCAGGTCGCATGCCCCGTTTCCGGCGGTTACATAGACGCCCTTGCGTCCAGCCTGCTCCAGAGCCCGCCCGAGCCGGGCTACAAAATCGTCCGAGATCTTCCCCTTCAGCATAAGCCGCAGTATACGCGGGTCTTCAGGAGAAGGCTATCCCTCATCTTTAGGTACAGGTATAGGCAACTCGAACTCCCGTTCGGCCAGGCTCACGGCATTTCTGAAGCCGCGGCGCGTCTCCGGCGTCTCCTGGTAGGCGTCGCGGGCCATCTTGAGGACTTTCTTCGCTTCGTTTCGCTGCTCGGGGGCGTTCGGGACCTCTTTGGAGAAGGCGTAGGTGAGGTCCTCTTCGTCCTCCGTCAGGTAGTAGAAGTGGAAGTAGATGTTTTTCTGCCGTCCGAGGCCGGAGAGGGCTGCGTCGCCGGAGACCTGGGAGACGTTCAGGAGCGTGCCGGCGGAGAATGGCTCGTCACCATTCTCAGGGTAGACGGAGAAAGCAAGGCGGACGACGGGGCCGTAGAAGGTCTTGTAGAACTCCAGGCGGCGAACCACTCGAACCGGGCCGCGGATGTCGTCTATTTCGTTTTGCTCGGCGGCGGCGATGATGTGGCCCTGGGGCGGACGCATCGAGTCGCGGCCTTGCGTGGAGATCACCCGCGCCTGCGCGCCCCGCCCCGCGACGGCGGCTGCGATGCTGTGCCGGACGCGCTCCGGCAGCTCCAGGCCCTGGGTCTCGTTTATCATTCTCCGCCGAACCTCTCGAAGAAGCGGACGAAGTACCGGACGGCCTCGAAGTAATCGTCGAGGCGCGAGGACTCGTTTGGCGAGTGGATGCGGCTCCCCGCGTTCGCCACGTTCCCGGTCATCACGGTAGGTATTCCGAGGTCCGTGACGATGAGCGAGGTCGGGCCGCTGCCGCCGATGGTCGGGTAAACTACCGCATCGTCCCTATCGAGGTCTTCCCAGGTCGCAACCGAGTCGCGGACGACCGGAGAGTCAACGGGAGTTTTTGCCGCTTCGACCCCGTGCATCTCGACGATTTCGATATCGTCGAAACCCCGCTTTTTCAGGTGAGAGCGCAGCAAGTCCACGACGGGACCGGGGCTCTGACCGGAGACGAGCCGGAAGTCTATCTTCACGAACGCTTCGCTCGGCACGATGGTTTTCGAGCCTGGGCCGGTGTAGCCGGACTCGATGCCGGCGATGTTGGCTGTCGGGCGCAAGAGCATCTCGCGCAGGGCGTCCTCGCCGGTCAGGTTTCGGTCCAGGGCGTCTACTTCCCAGGAGTTCCGGATCTCCGCGTCGTCGAAGGGGATCTTGCTTATCGCTTCGAGGTCTTTGTCGGAGGGTGGGTCGATCAGGTCGTCGAAACCGTCAAGTGTGATCTCACCATTCTCGTCCTTGATGGTCCTGAGCGCCTGGACGAGTCTCCAGGCCGGGTTCGGGGCAATGCCGCCGTACATGCTGTGCAGGTCATGTGAGGCGCCTTTCGCCCGCAGCTCGACGTAGGCCATGCCTTTAGTGCCGCAGAAGATTACTGGCCGGCCCGCCTCGTCCTTCATCGAGCCCTCCCACAGGCAGGCGTCGGCGGCGAGAAGGTCCCGATTTGCGTGTACGAATGGGGCAAGGTTGGGGCTGCCGATCTCCTCTTCACCTTCTATAAAGAACTTGAGTTTGAACGGCAGTTCGCCGTGCTCCTCTATAAAAAGGCGGAGAGCCTGGATGCGGGCCAGAACGTCGCCCTTGTCGTCTGCGACGCCGCGGGCGTAGATGCTGCCATCCCGGATAGTCGGCTCGAACGGGTCTGTTTCCCAGAGGTCCAGCGGCTCGGGCGGCTGCACGTCGTAGTGGCCGTAGGATAGAAGTGTCTTATCTCCGTTCCCGATCTCTGCGTACACCACGGGATGTCCCTCGGTCTCCATAATTCGAGCTTCGGCCCCGGCATCCTCCAGCTTGGCGCGAACCCATTCCGCGCATTCACGGAAGCCTTCCGGGTTCTCCTCGCTGGCCGAGATAGACGGCATCCGGAGGAACTCCTTCAGCTCGTCCAAAAGGTCGTCTCGCCGGTCGTTTATACGTTCTTCCACGCTCAATTCGAATACCTCCATTTCGTTCCACGACAAGACTAGCATCTTCGGGGAGACGTGCCAGATTCTCGTGGATCGGTCCGATAGTAGCTGATATATTTATGGCTAGACCATGCCGATCGAGAAGAGATCCGAGAACCGAGCCGAAAGGCGCCACGGACGCAGGGGCAACCGGGGACGTCACGACCGAGATACCGACGAGTTCTGGAACAAAATCGGCGTGGACATCGAGAGCATGAGCCCGAAAGCCCAAGCGGTGGTCGGTTTGACGGTTGGGGGCGGTATCCTCGCGGCCGTGGCCTTGCTTCTGGTTACGCACCCCCAGTTCTTCTGGCTGATCTTCATCTTCGGATGGGCCGTCTTCCCGGCTTTCGGCGTCTTCGTGCGCGGGATCGCGGGTTTGGCCGAGACGCGTTCTGAGCCGTCTCCAGCTAACAACAGGGAGCGGGAGCTTCTGGAGGCGCTGCGGACGGAGGGAGAGTTGAGCCCGGCTCAGGCGGCGATGGAGACCTCGCTCACGGTCGCGGAGGCGGATAAAATGCTCGGGGAGTTGGCGGCAAAAGGGCATCTGGAGGTCCGGACGCGGGGTGGAGGTATCTTCTACGCTCTTTGGGGTTCCGGGGACAGGGCGGAGGAGTTGGAAGAAGGGCTGTAGGTGGGGGACGTAGTGCGGAATTCGCGTGGTATCATTCAAGGCCCGGGAGGGTGCGTGAGGGCGAGAAGAGCGTAGGGTACTGTTCATGGACGAGAGGAAAATTCCGGAGACGATAGAAGAGGCTTACCGGCTGCGGGACGCGGCCGATGACCTCTCCGAGCGCGAATTTTACCAGGAACAGGTCCACCACCTGCGGCGCGAGGAGTATCGTTCGCGAGGTATAAGGACGGAAATTTCTTCCCGTCGGCGCGAGCGACAGAGCGCCATCGAGTTCTCGCGGGAGATGTTCTTTCTCGAAGTCTCGGAGATCTCCGGGGCCGGCGGCGGTCGCGAGGCCCGCGCCGCCCAACAAGAGGCCCGTCACTATGCCAACCGGCTCGACACCCACGCCTTCCTGAAGCAGCTAGCTTCCCCGCACTCCGGGGCGGTCGAACTCTACCGGCGCAACTACCTGGGGCTCTTGAGGGTTGGGAAACCGCCGGGCGAGGCGTACTACCTATCGCGGGTGATCGGGGTCGCCGGTGAGGGCGAGTTTCGGAGCGCCCTGGATAACATCCGGCGGACGGGGTATCCGAAGGGGCGGACGTCGTACATGGTGGAGCGGGCGGCGATACAGGTTAGGGATTTGCCGGGAGGTATGATCCTGATCCTGCTGACCTTCTTCGCCTCGCTCTTCTCCTTCGTGTGGGCGACCAGCGCCTGGAACCCGCAGACAGACACCGGAGCCATACTCCTGATCGCCCTCGGTCTCGTCGCCGCCGGCGGCCTCATGCTGATCTCCGCCGTCTTTATCGTTACCTTCATAAGATCCATAAATAAGTAGTTCCAGCAGCCTTTATTCGTTGGAGAACTCTGCCGCTCTCGCCCCGAACTCGTGGTGGGTTATGCTAACGCCCGGCGCGGAAATAGAGCATGTATTAGCACATACAGACCTTTCTCGGAGTTGTGCGTTCATATACAATGGCCACCAACAAACGTGGGTGGCGCAACAGACAAGCCTTACCACGTTGAATTGAATTAATCAGGGCGAACAGCGGGGCGTTTGTAATCCTGGAAGAGCTACCAAAGAGGTCTTCAGATAGCGAGATCGCCGAGTATATGAGCGAAGAACGGCCTGGCGGATACGGAAGAGAGCGGCCTCTCGAACCCAGAGAGGAGCCGCGCCTTCTGGCAGCTATCCTGGGTTCCGTGGGAGACGCCATACTGGTCACCGAGGCACAGTCTATAAACGAGCCTGGCCCGAGAATAGTCTACGCTAACGAGAGTTTCACGCGCATGACGGGTTACACGGCGGAAGAGCTTGTCGGGAAGACGCCCCGTGTTCTTCAGGGGCCGCTGACGGATCGCAGCCGGCTCGATGAGATCCGCACCGCGCTCACGAGGTGGGAGTCCGTAAGGGTGGATCTCCTCAACTACCATAAGGACGGCACGCAGTTCTGGGTCGAGGTAAACATCGCGCCCCTGACGGATGAGCACGGCAATCACACCCATTGGGTCTCCGTGCAGCGTGATATAACCGAGCGCCGCCGCCAGCAACAAGCGCTCAAAAAGAGCGAAGATCGGCTGCGTACGATCCTGGTGCAGTACGCCTCGGACATCATCACGATCCTGGAGCCCGACGGCGCTATCCGCTACGAGAGCCCGGCTGTAGAGAGTGTGTTGGGCTACGAGCCGCAAGAACTGGTGGGCGAGAACATCCTCGACTACATCCATCCCGAAGACATCGAAGTGGTGATGAGGGAGATAGGTAGAGGCCTGGAGGATACCGAGGTCCATGGGTTGGTCGAGGCCCGTTTCCGTCATAAGGATGGCTCCTGGCGCTACATGGAGGGGGTGGCGAACAACCTCATCGACGATCCGGCCGTGTGCGGGGTCGTGATCAACTCCCGGGATATCACCAAACGTAAGAAGGCTGAGGAGCAGCTTAAAGAGGCGGAGGAACGCTACCGGGCGCTGGTTGAGAACGTACCGGCCGTCGTCTACATAGACGACGTGGACGAGGCCAACTCCGTACTCTACCGGAGCCCGTTCGTGCGCGAGGTGTTGGGCTACGAGCCGGAAGAGTTCCTCTCCGACCCGTACTTCTGGCAGAACATCCTGCATCCAGAAGACCGGGAGCGGGTTTTGGCCGAGAACGACCACACCAACGAGACCGGTGAACCGTTCAAGATCGAGTACCGCATGATCCGCAAGGACGGGCGCGCGGTCTGGATCCGGGACGAGGCGGTCCTCATCCGTGACGAAGAGGGAACCCCGAAGTTCTGGCAGGGCTACTTCGTGGACATAACCAAGCGCAAAGAGTCCGAGGAGAGGCTCGAAGCGGCAGAGGAGCGCTACCGTACCCTCGTCGAAGAGGTTCCTGCGGTGACCTACATTTCTTCGCAGAAGCCCGGTGAACCAAGCGTTATCAGTTACGTAAGTCCACAGGTGGAGACGATACTGGGCTACTCACCGCGAGAGTACACCGGAGAGCCGAAACTTTGGAGGTCGATCCTCCACCCCGAGGACCGCGGACGCATCATCACCGAAGACGTTCGTACCGGACAGACCGGCGACGTGTTTCGGGAAGAGTTTCGGATGATCGCCAGAGACGGCCGCGCCGTCTGGCTGCGCGAAGACGGCAGGATCGTGCAGGTAGAGGAGGACGGAACCGAAGTTTGGCACGGCATCATGTTCGACATCACAGAACTAAAGCACACTGAGGCGAGGCTCAGGGAGAGCGAGGAGAGATATAGCTCGGTGGTCGGCAGTGTAAGGGAGGTTGTCTTCCAGACCGACGCCGAAGGCTGCTATACATTCCTCAACCCCGCCTGGGAGGAGGTCACCGGTTTCACCGTGGAGGAGAGCGTCGGGAAGAGCTACCTGGAGTTTATTCACCCGGATGACCTTCAGCGCAACCTGGAAGACTTCGAGAAGATGGGCGAGCATGAAGGTGATTACTCCGCTTACGAGGCCAGTTTCCGGGCCAAGGACGGCAGCCCGCGCGACATCGAGATCAAATTTCGGGAGCACTTCCACAATGGAGCCCTGACCGGTACGTCCGGCACCCTCAACGACATTACCGAACGCAAGGAAACTGAGAGGGCGCTGCAGGAGAGCGAACAGCGCTTCCGGCAGCTTTTCGAGCAATCCGTGGACGCTATGTACGTCCACGACCAAGAGGGAAACTTCGTCGACTGCAACTCTCAGGCGTGTGCGTTGTTGGGTTACTCTCGGGAGGAGTTGCTCTCTTTATCCGTTGCGGATATCTCGCGCAACGTACTTACCGAAGAAGAGCGTGCTCTCAAAGAAGAAGAAGAAGGCGGCACGCTCTGGCAGTGTGTCGTGGACGGAGAGACTGGCGAATTCTCCCAGGGACACGAGGAGGATAACGTTCGAAAAGACGGCACGATCGTCCCGGTGGAAGTGCGGGTGGGCTCCGTGGATTACGGTGGGAAAAGGCTGGTGCTAGCCTCTGTCCGGGACATAACGGAACGTAGGCGCACCCAAGAAGTCCTGAGAGAAAGTGAAGAGCGCTTCCGCGGCGCTTTCGAGAACGCCTCAACCGGCGTGGCGCTGGTTAGCCTAGACAATCGCTACTTTCGGGTCAACCGCGCTTTCTGCGAGATGCTCGGCTATTCTGAAGAAGAGCTTGTAGGGAAAAGGTCCTTCGATATTACCCACCCCGAAGATCAGGTGAGAAGTCGGGGACGAGCCAAGCGGGTACTCGAGAGTGGGGAAAATGAAAACACCCGCCTCGAGAAACGCTATCTAAAAAAAGATGGTGGCGTAGTGTGGGCTATCTCCGACGTCTCGCTGGTACGAGACTCGGAGGACAAGCCTTTACATTTCGTCTCCCACTTTCAGGACATAACCGAGCGCAAGAACCTCGAAGAGCAGCTTTCGTACCAGGCTCGCCACGACCCCTTGACAGGGCTCCCGAACCGAAGCTCGCTCCAAACCCGCTTCGAACGTGTCGCCGGACGTCCGGTGGGCGGTTCTACGAGCAACCTTACGGGCAGCCGCCGGGATGCAGCGCGTTACGTGGCGGTTCTCTTCCTGGATCTCGACGGTTTCAAGGAGGTCAACGACTCCTTCGGTCACGCCGCTGGTGACGAGCTCCTGTGTGCGGTGGCCGGACGTCTCCGGAACGTCATAAGGCCCCAGGATACGGTGGCTCGGCTCGGGGGCGACGAGTTCTGTGTTCTGCTTGCCGGAGTGCCAGACAGTGCCGAAGCCGTGCGGATAGCCGAGAGGCTCAAGACATCCGTGGAAGCCCCTTTCTCTATAACCTCTACCAACGACGGGTCCACCACGAGTCCAGGAAATCCCTCGATGGTATACCTCAGCACCAGCATCGGTATCGCCGTGAGCGAGCCGGGCGAGTCTGGGAGGTCCCTAGACGAGCTGTTGCGCGAGGCCGATGCTGCTATGTACCGCGCCAAGAAACGCGGTGGCGCACTCTACGAAATTGTGGAGCTGACGGAGAACACGGGCTAGAAGCAGCCAGTGGGAAATCTTCGGGAAGGAGTATCGCCGCAACAACGCGCAGGTAAACTTGCCGGCCTGCGACGTCCAGCGATCATCGTCTCTGTCTACCTGATCGGCTGGCTCATACTATTCTACTTCGAGCGCCGGCGTTGTCGTGGCGAACAAGATCCCGGAAGACACGGAGGATCTGCTGCGCGACGCTGACACGGCCCTGCAAGCAGCGAAGGCGGGAGGCCATTCTCGTTACGTGATTTTCGACGAGGCGATGCGCGAAGCGGCGGAATGGCGAATCACCCTGGATACGGACTTGCGCAAGGCTACGGAGTATGAAGAGTTCGTTCTCTACTACCAGCCCTTGCTCTCTCTGCAAACAAACACGATAGTCGGCGTCGAGGCTCTCGTGCGATGGAAGCATCCGCAGCGGGGCCTCTTGCCGCCCGGACAATTCATCGCGCACGCCGAGCAGAGCGGCCTCATAGTACCAATCGGGGAGCGGGTGCTAAGGGAGGCTTGTAGATGGGCGAAGGTGTGGCAGGAGAGGCGCCCCTCGGAGTCGACCGTGACGGTAAGCGTCAATCTCTCGGCCAAGCAACTGGAACATCTGGGACTTTTCGGCGAGATCGAGGCTACGCTCGGAGAGACCGGGCTCGACCCGCGCTCCCTGATCCTGGAGATAACCGAGGGCGTTCTCGTGGACGGCGCAGAGTCCATCAGCGACGCTCTCGCTAGTATAAGGGCGCACGGGGTTCGCCTGGCCGTGGACGATTTCGGTACCGGCTATTCTTCGCTCTCTTACCTGAGCCGTTTTCCCGTGGACATCGTCAAGATAGACCGCTCGTTTGTCGGCAACCTCCCACAGAAAAGCCCTGAACAGGATGTCTCCGCCGACGAGAAACTCATCTCCGGGATCATAGACCTCGCCCACGGCCAGAAGATGGCGGTCGTCGCCGAGGGTGTGGAGAGTACCTATCAGTTGGAGCAGCTTAGAGAGGTGGGGTGCGACATGATCCAGGGCTATTGTTTCTCTCGACCGCTGCCGGATGAAGAGGCCATAGCCCTCATGGAAAACAGACTCCGTTGAAATCTTGTTTCCACCCGGCTTCTTGAGGTTGATCTCCGCCGTCTTTATCGTTACCTTTATACGGTCAATAAACAAGTAGTTCCAGCGGTCTCTACAGACCGTAAGCACGGCGCGAGCCAGGGGGGATCGCGAAAACCATGCCGAGAGACCGAAAACCTTCGGAAGCACCAGAACGCCGCGCTTTTCGCAGGCACGCCAGAAACAGAAAACGCACCCGCTTCCTCCTGGTATCTGTAGTCTCTCTATCCCTCGTTTCTCTCTCCTCTCTTATCCTCTCCTCGAAGATTCACCCCGAGTCGTCCCAAAATACCGCCCGTCCGCACTCTTCTGTCGCTGAAAAGAGCCCAGCTTCCTTCGCCGCCAAACAGACCGACAAGCCACAAGCCGAGCCAAACTCCGGACGGCGGAATAAACACCGGGCTTTTGGGGGCTCCGGCGACGGGTTCGACGCGGAAGCCTTGCGCTCTCGTCTGGTGGAAGATACTCGGGAGTATCCCGGTTTCTACGGCGTCGTGGTCTACGATCCCACCTCGAAGAAGAGCGTCGGATTGAACCAAGACGAGTATTTTACGGCGGCGAGCCTCGCCAAGCTGCCGGTGTTGCTGACCCTATATAGAGAGGCGTCGCGGGGAGAACTGGACCTTGACGCCGGGATCTCCATCCTTCCGACTGACGTGCAAGATTATGGTAGCGGCGTCCTCCAGAACTTCCCGGTCGGTTCCACGATGACCATTCGCCAATGCGCGAAGTACCTGATCAAATACAGCGACAACACCGCCTGGGTGATGCTCGAACGCATCCTAGACCACACCCGGATCAACGCCACCCTCACTGCGCTCGGCGACAGAGACGCCGACTACGGCAGCTACGTGATGACCCCGGAAGACACCCTGCTCTCACTGAAAGCCGCAAACTCCAAAGAATTCACCAGCCCCAAACTCTCCGATGAGATGCTCGGCTTCATGACCGACACAGCCTACGAGGACCGCCTACCCTATCCTCTCCCTCACGGAACAAAGATAGCCCACAAGATCGGCACCTACGGAGATACCTTCAGCGACGCCGGAATAGTCTTCTACAAAGACCGCCGGGGCAAAGAAAAAACCTACTACATAGTCGTAATGTCCAGCGGAGCCACAGAAGAAACAGCCCGCACCACCATCCGCAAAGTCTCACTCGATACCTACGAAGCCTTCGCCAAAAACTCCTCGAAAACCGACGCCCAACGCTAAAATTTTATCCTCTTCGTACCTATAACTCTCTCGCATGACAAGCAATGAAAAGCTAACATCGAGGAAAGGATTGTGTTGATGAAACACCTTAAGGTCATACTCGCTTCCGTATTGCTGGCGACCACAACAGCGTTCGGCGCGTTGGTCGCCAGCCCGGCGGTTTCGAGTGCTGCTTCCGGGGGATACGCGCCCAAGTGCGGCGGCGGTAAGATCTTCCTGAACGCCCAGGAGAAACGTTCCTTCCAGCTACACAACCAGGTCCGCCGCAACCACAACCTGAGGCCCTTCTGCGTGAATCCTAGGCTAGAGAGAGCAGCCCGCGCCCACTCCAGGGATATGATCCGTCGCGACTACTTCACCCATAACACAAAGGGGGGCGGCAGCTTCGCGCAGCGTCTGAAGCACTACGGCTACACTATGAACGGCTACCGTTACTACACCATTGGAGAGAATATAGCCTGGGGCTCCGGCCGCAGAGGTGCTCCCGGTCCCATCTTCAACGGTTGGATGCACAGCTCCGAACATCGCCACAACATCCTCAACGGCAAGTTCCACGAGATCGGTATAGGCACCTACAGCGGGACATTCAGAGGATATCGTGGAGCCACCATGTACACCGCCGACTTCGGAACCCGCCGCTAGGCCGGACATCAGGAAACCCTGTCAATCGCGGCTGGAGAAGGGTGTCTCTCCAGGGAGAGCGCGCCGTGCGGCCACGCAATGTTAAGAAAATTTAAGAAAAGAGTAAAAAATAAGGTAAATAGTGTTGACAATCGTAGTTGGAGATGGAAGAATACCCGTTGTCATAGGAAAAGCCTCAAGAAGGAGGAAGTAATTTGAAGAAAGTAATGTTACTGGCAGCGATGCTTGCCATGGTGCTGGTGGCTGCGGCCCCGGCGTTGGCCCAGTCTGGGGTCAGCATTGGTGGTGTTTCCAACGGTGGTACCACCAATACCAACAGCGGCAATAACTCCAACACCCAGTACAACAGCAACAACTGCCCGAACACCCAGTACCAGACTGGTGCGGCTGCTAACGTTGGCTCCACTGATGCTTCCGCTACCAACGACCAGAGCCAGAGCGGTTCTAGCAACTGCAACATTGCTGGCGGCGGTGCTGGTGGCACCAACTCTGGTGGCGTTGTTGGCACGGGTACTAACGGCACCAACGGCACGACTGGTACCAACGGCACCAACGGCACGACTGGTACCAACGGCACGACTGGTACGACGACCGTTATAACCGAGCAGGTTCCGGCCGTTACTTCGGCCCAGGCTTCTGCCACCGCTGAGGCGTTCGCCGCCGCTATCGCCAACGGTTCTTCCGTTGCCGAGGCTCAGGCTTCCGCTGTTGCGGCTGCTGAGTCCGCTGGCGCCAGCCAGGCTACCGCTGAGGCTGCTGCTTCCGCCGCTTCCGGTTCCGCCGGCACCAGTGGTGGCGCGGTTTCGGTTCTCCCGGATACGGGTGGCGCTTCGCTGCTCGCCCTGGGTGCCGGCGCCCTGCTCGTGGCCGGTGGCCTCGTTGCTCGCAGGATCGTTCGGTAATTAAGTAACCGAACGCAGCACCACAGAGGCGGGTCCTTCGGGACCCGCCTTTTTTCTTGCCTGCCGGGTCCTTTTAGGTCTGGCTTGTATTTCCGCCCTGATGTGGATATCCTCATGTGCGGTGAACGAACTTTGAGTCGCGTATCCTTCAAAATTTCCGTCGGGTTCCTCTTGCTGGCTTTGATCTTGCTGGCGGGGGCGTTGGACCTCTCGTACTACTACCTCAATCAGCAAAGTCGGCAGTCGGCGGCCGGAGACTTGAAAAGTGCTATGAATAGCGCGCAGAAGGCGGCGAGGCTGAATCCTTTTAGCCCGGACCCGCTTGAAGCCGAGTCTTATGTATTGCAGCAGCAGGGTCTGTACAAACAGGCGTCTAAATCCTTGATGCAAGCCGTAGATCGAGAGCCGGACAATTATGCGACGTATCTTCTACTCGGCAACCTCCAGCTGTACAATCTCGACGAGCTTGGTGCGGCGGAGGCGAGCTACCGGAAAATGCTCCAGCTCAACCCGAAGGCTTCTTCTGGGACGCAGGGGCTGGCTCAGGCGCTCCTACGGCAAGGGGACCTGAAAGGTTCCAGAAAACAATATGAAAAACTTCGGCAAGAGGGGAGTATCAGCACACAGGGGTTGTATGACCTGGGTAGGATCTACGTCCGCACAGGAGATCCCGTGAAGGGTGAGCAGGCCATAAAGCTCGCCAGGCGCAAGACTCTTGCCCAACTGAAGACGATGCAGGGGACCCAGAAGCAGCAGACGGAAGACCTCCTGAGGTCGATGTCCCTTGCCATCGCCGATGCTCTGGTGGTCCAGGGCAACTACGACAAGGCGCGTGCAATACTGGCGAACAGTGACTCTCAGCAGGCTCCGGCGATACTGGAGCTTCTGAACACGGACCCGGAGAGCTACCGGCAAGCGGTTTTGAGCAGTGCTATCTATTAGCCGGAAAGGACCGCGAGAATCCGAAGAAGATTACACTGCTCCCTCCGAAGTCCTCTACGTCTGCCGGGAGTGGCGTGTGCTGGTGGCGGGGATCACGGTTGCCCTGGTGCTCTGCGCGGTAATCGTCAGCCTGTTTCAGGAGCCGGTCTACACGGCGGAGGCCGCAGTGGACATTACCCCTCAGGAAGATCCCGGACCCGGCTACGACCCCCAGAGCTTTCTAAACAACGTAGTAGGGACCGTAACGGGGGGCGGCTTGATGCGGAACGTGGTGGAGAAGGCCGGTTGGAAAGAAGGCGTCGAAAGTTTCCGGCGGCGGCTGGATGTAGAACCGACCGTCTCCCAGGAAGGTAGCACGGGCCTCAAGGTACGGTTCTCGGGCTCAAGCGCCGGGGAAGCGGCCAGGTCCGCGAACGCTTATGCGTCTCTTTTCGTCGAAAAGGTCGGGAACCTGGGACAGAATCGGCTCGCCGGAGGAACGCTGAATGCGAACGCGCGCGTGAAGCAAAAAGCGACGACGCCGGATCGGAGATCGAGCCCGCGAGTCCTGCTCCGGGCGACGGTCGCGTTGTTTTCGGGTCTGCTGCTCGGGACAGGCGTCGCCTTGCTGCTGGAGAGCCGGACCCGTGGTTGGCGGGATGTGCGGGACGTGGAGATGACCTTGAGGGTACCGGTACTCGGGGCGATACCGGAGTATGATGTCGCCGGAGAGGAGGTCCGAACTTGAACCCGGATCTCGTGAGGGACTTCGACGCGAGCCGGCTCCTGGACGCCGACTCTCCGACGAGGCGTTTCTACGAAGAGTTAGCCGAGAACCTGTTACTCCTGGAAAGCGTCAAGAGCGTAATCGTCACCGCTTCGGAGCGGGGGGCCGGTCGTACCAGCGTGTGCCTGGGTCTGGCCGCCGCGCTGGCGGACATGGGACACCGGTCGGCGGTCGTTGACTGCAACCTGGGCCGTCCTCACCTTCACAGGATGCTCGGCGACTCGAACTTCGTGGGGCTCACCAGCGGACTCGAAACCGGCAAGAGCCTGGAGAACTACGGACGCGAAGTCTCACCCGGCCTGCTGGCCGTTACGACCGGCCCCGTACCTTCGGACACCAACTCTCACCTGAGTTCGGAGAGGTTCGTCGAATCGGTGCGTGGACTGGAGGAAGGACGGGCGGCGGTCTTACTCGACTCTCCGGTGGCGGATCGGGTACTGGCTTCCCGCGCTCTCTCGGAGGGTTTTGATGGGGTGCTGCTCGTCGTACACGGCGCCCGCACCTCGAAGAGCGTCGCCCGCATTGCCACGGACAACCTGCTCGAAGCTGGTACAAACCTCTTGGGCGTTGTGCTGAACGGACTAGCGTGAGGGCTCTACGAGATGAGTGAGAAAGCCGGATCCCCGGAAGAAGCGAGGAGCCGTCTCCAACCACGAGAGCGGCGCACCGGCAGGATGATGACTATCTTCAAGGCACTCGTCCTGCTCATTCTCCTGGGCGCGACCGCCTACGGCATGATCCGGGCGGGCCTCTACGGACCCAACCTTTGGCTGCCGGTTGCTTTTGGCTCGTTCGTGCTACTTCTCGTGACGCTGTTCGTGCCCGGTTACTATCGGGAGGTGCCGAGAATCGGCTGGGTTCTGGTGGCTCTGCTGGCGGTGCTGGTAGCCGTAAAGGGGCTGTCCATGATCTGGACTATAAGCGAGATCCTGACGGTGCAGGAGTTGCTCCGCTCGGCGATGTATCTCGCGACGTTCATACTGGCCCTCTCAGCGCTATTCGCTGCACGTCAGGTGGCCCCGGTATTGGACATATCCATACTCATCACCGCCGCTGTCGGCGGCTACGGCCTGCTACAGAAGATAAGCCCCATAGAGTACCCGGTCACCTCCCTAGATGGCGCGAGGATAGACTCGACCATCCAATACCCCAATACCACGGCCCTCGTCGTGGCTATGGGAGTCCTCCTGGCTCTGACCCGCATCACCCAGATCAGAAACGTGGTGGCGCGAGGCCTCTACGCCGCCCTCTCCGTGGCGCTCCTGACGGCGCTGTACCTGACCGTCTCCCGCGGTGGTCTGGCGTCTCTCGTGGTAGGGATAGTTGTTCTGCTGATCCTCGTGAAGAGCCGCCTGCGAATGAGCGCCAACCTACTCCTTCTCGTTCCCCCCGTAGCCTGGCTGCTCTGGCGAATGCGGAACCTCAAGGGACTTTTAGAGATCGGCGCCTCGGAACAGCAGAGGCTGGCCGCCGGCTCCACCTTGCTCACCGACCTCCTGGTAGCCCTGGCGGCGGCGTTCGTGTTGCAAGCCATATACGCCTTTTTAGACAACCGCTACCAACTCGCCCCGGAAATTCGCCGGGTAGCCGGGGCTGTTGCTTTGGCTGCCGTTTTCCTAGTTTTCTGCGGTGGGATCGCGGTAGCCGTGATCCAATACGGCGGGATCCAGCAAACGTACAAGGCGCTCGCGAGCAACCCGGACTACACGCAAAATACCTCCCGGAGACTCGCCTCGATCAGCATAGGAGACCGGACGGCTTACTGGAAGGTGGCCTGGAAGGCGTGGAAGGAGCACCCGTTTACCGGCACCGGGGCAGGCACCTTCCAATACACCTGGAACAAAGACCGCCCCATCTCCCTCGGGGTCAAGCAAGTCCACAACCTGTACCTGGAGCAGGGGACGGAAACCGGAGTTTTCGCCTTCCTCGCGATGGTCGGATTCGCTTTTCTACTCGTTGGCTACACGGCCCGCGCCGCGTGGCGCGCCGTCCCTGGGAGCCGTCAGATCTTACTAGCCGGTCTCGTAGCCACCCTGGTGACATATCTCGTCTCATCCACGATAGAGTGGCACTGGTACCTGCCGCCCTCGACCCTGTTTTTCTTCATCCTGGCCGGCGTCGCGACCAAACTCGCCTCAAAGAAAGCCTGGGACCACAACGGCGAGGAGCAGGAAGACACCGTCTCAGAGCAAAGCTAACGAACCAACCACGCCTCCGGCTAGAAGCTGAAGCTGTAGCGCTGTTCTTTCCAGGGATCTCCGTAGCTGTGGTAGCCGTTCTGCTCCCAGAAACCCGGTTTGTCTTCGGAGATGAACTCTATGCCCCGGATCCACTTGGCGCTCTTCCAGGCGTAGAGGCGTGGTACAACCAGACGCATCGGATACCCGTGCCCCGGCTCCAGCGGTTCACCGTTGTGATGCGTCGCGAAGAGCGCATCCTCCTCGTACAACTCCTCCACCGGCGCGTTCGTCGTGTACCCGCCGTCGCAGAACACGGAGAAAAACTCCGCCTCCGGCTTCGGTCTCGCAAGGTCCAACAAGTGCTTCGCTCTCACGCCCCTCCAGACATTTTCCAGCTTGCTCCACGAAGTAACGCAGTGCATATCCGCCTTGACCTCGACCTGTGGAAGCTCGTTCCACTCTTCCCACGTAAAGCGGAGAGGGTTATCAACCAGCCCGCTTATCGTAAAGTCCCACGTTCCGAGGTCAGCCGCTGGTGTCGGGCCATAAGTCAGGATCGGCCACCGGTCCCCGACCAGGTACTGTCCCGGCGGGACCTGCTCTTTGCCTCGCGCTGTGTCTATTTCAATGCGTTCCAAATCGCGTCCTCCACGTCAGGCTTTCTACGGGCGCGAGTCTAGCATGTGAGCCTCACGTAGCGGGACGATGGAAGCGCGTGCCGGTTCTCAGGTCCTCGATGAGGGTGCCTTGAGGCTGGCGAGAGATCATGCCGAGAAACCAGAAGTCTCCTATGCAGCCCGCGAGATGAATGCCTAGAGGAATCACCAGCCAACCACCAAGAGGAACGAGAGCCACGCAAAGCGCCCCGACGAGTGAGATCATAACGGCAGGAGCCGCGCTGACCACTGCGAACTGTTGCTTCGTGAACTTGTGCCCCGGAGCAGTGCAAAAGAAGTAGGGCATAACCTTGTACAAAACACCGGCTCCATACTCCGGCTTTGCACCGTACCCGCTCATTGCCAGGCCGTGCAGCCATTCGTGGAGGACTAACAGTACCACGACGAGAGCCACGAAGATCATCAGGCCTAGCATCAGATCCAGCCCTGAAAGCTCTACTGTCGCGGTGCTCGACCCGCGAGATACCGCGTAGACCAGAGCGAACAGAGCGATTCCTATAAACGACAGTACTATACCCAGGACTGTCCAGAGAAAGACGATCGTCCTGTCTGGATACCAGTCCACGTTTTACTACTCCGCGCTAGTCTCTACCTTCCCCGGCTTCTTGCCGATGCTGACCATCTCCGGGGTTACGCCCTCGGCGGGACCGTCGCCCAGTTCCTCGTCCCTGTATTTGTAGACGCCGCGGCAGGTGTGACCGCCGCTGGTCCGCTTCTCGGTGTAGGAGAGTTTTACGTTCGGGTTTATGGCGTTGACCATCGCCTTCTCGTAGGTCGAAAAGGCCGAGCAGGGTTTTACGTCCCAGCCTGGGACGCCGTCGTGACCCATCCCGCCGAACCAGGGACAGCGGTCGGCGTTTATGACGTACTCGCCGTTCTTCTGTTCGGTCAGCGTGATCTCGATATCGAAAAAGCGGTTGGCGAGCATC
Organism: Rubrobacteraceae bacterium; assembly: GCA_965219175.1. Lineage (GTDB taxonomy): Bacteria > Actinomycetota > Rubrobacteria > Rubrobacterales > Rubrobacteraceae > JBBPZK01. Next base: position 2,802,983 of record CBDCNI010000001.1, on the reverse strand, counting down.
ACCACGTCCACGGTATCCTTCATCGTCTTGACGCCTAGTTGCTCTCTCAGGTCGCTGCCTTGCTTCTCTCCGATGCGGCTCATGGCGAGTTGACCGACCTTCTGGCCGTCGTAGCCGAGGTCGTCGGCCGCACGGATCATCTCATCCAGGATAACTCCCGTTCCAGCCGACGCCGCTTTCCACTTGTACCAGGTCGGTCCCGGCAACCCGAATTTCATCGCCTGCCGCGCCAGGGCCAGCGGCAATTTAGGAAGACCATAGACCTTGAGCCACTTCATAATAGATCACCCTCGAAAACTCTCGTAGACATAACCAACGCATTATACCCGCGATCCGGCACGCACCGCTTTTTGGGCGAGGTTTTTCGGGGCTCATGGTAAAATAAGAACATGGATAATACACGTAAGAAAGTTCAGAAGACTGACGAGGAATGGAAGCAGGAGCTCACGCCCGAGCAGTATAGGGTCGCCCGAAAGCACGGCACCGAGCGGGCTTTCAGCGGAGAATACTGGGACACCAAAGACGAAGGCACATACCTTTGTGTAGCATGCGGAGCCCCGCTCTTCAGCTCGGAGACGAAGTTCGACTCCAGCACGGGCTGGCCGAGCTTCTGGGCTCCTGCGGACGAAAACAACGTCGAGACTCAGGTGGACCGTAGCTTCTTCATGCGTCGTACCGAGGTCCACTGCGCCGCGTGCGGCTCGCATCAGGGACACGTCTTCGACGACGGCCCGGAACCGACCGGGAAGCGTTACTGCATAAACTCCGCCGCCCTACGCTTCGACCCTCAGTAAGAACACAACGTAATACCCTTTCTAGCCGCAGCGCTTCGGGACGGCACGCATTACGCCGCCCCCGAAGCCTCGCGGGTCATCATCGGAACATTGCGCCGTTGCACGTTTCCTGACAGCAAAACCTGGAGATTACAAGCCTCAAGTTTAGCGGCCTCGAAGAGCAACTCCGCCCAACCAACGTGCCCTGTGGGCGACTAACCACCGAAACGAGCCCACTCTTTACGCGCATAAAAAAGTCTTTTTGCTATAGGGGTAGGGGGTATACTGGAAAGAGTAGTGACTGTTCGTGAAGAGGAGGTATTGAGGTGGTTCCATCGTGGTTGACGGTTGTGTCGTGGGTCTCGATAGTTGTGGCGTTGGCGTGCGCGGTCTTTATTCTCTACGACATATTCGGGCGGGGTTATCGGCAGCAGATGGGTATTATGGAGGCTGTGTGGCCGGTGACCGCGCTCTATTTCGGGCCGGTGGCGATCTGGGCTTATAACCGGTGGGGGCGGTCGAAGAGTGGGAAGTGGCAGGAGGAGACCGGCGTGTCTCCGGAGAAGAGCTTCGTGGCTTCCACGGCTACAGGTGTGAGCCATTGCGGGGCGGGGTGTACGCTCGGGGACATTGTGGGGGCGACGTTCGTTTTCCTGATCTCCTGGGAGATAGCCGGTCTTTCGCTCTGGCCGGAGTACATCGCCGACTACACGCTCGCCTTCACGCTCGGGATCATCTTCCAGTATTTCTCGATCGCGCCGATGCGCGGCCTCTCGCTCGGTGAGGGCATCAAGGCGGCTTTGAAGGCCGATACGCTCTCGTTAACCTCGTTCGAGATCGGGCTGTTCGGGTGGATGGCTATCATGCAGTTGGTTCTGTTTCCGGTCGAGCACATCCACCCGGATCACGCCGCCTACTGGTTCCTGATGCAGGTCGGCATGATCCTGGGCTTTTTCACCGCTTATCCGGTCAACTGGTGGCTGATCAAACGCGGTATCAAGGAGGCTATGTAAGCCGGGGTTCTAGTACCCTGGGCGACCCATTCCTTTGTAGGTGATCTCCTTTCCGGCCTCCACACCGGGCTGGTTGAAGGCGTTCACCCCATAGAGCGACCCTGTAACGGCGGTCTGGACTTCGAGTGCCATGAACAGGTAGCCGAGGTTCTCTTCGGAGATTTCACCTAGCCGGATCGTCGAGTTGGGTCTCCCGGCTTCGGTCAGCGCGCGGCGGGTCGCGTCGCACTCGACGTTCAGCAGTTCTGCCATCGTGTGCCCGCCGAGGTAGCCGACGCCCTCGATGTCCTCGTAGGCTGGGGTTATGGTCAGGTCTCGCGGGTGATCCTCGACCTGGACTATCTCGATCACCTTGTCCTGCGGCCCCTCCATGTAGAGTTGGACCTGCGAGTGCTGGTCCGTCGTCCCGACCGCCCCGTGCGGCGTCGAGCCCTTGCCGTCCTTACCCAGCGACTCCGCCCAGAGCTGGACGAACCAGGCGGCGACCCTCTCCAAAGCGTCCGCGTAGGTCATCATCACGCGCACGTTCCGTCCGCGCGCCGTATCCATCAGGTAGTGCATCGCCGCCCCTACAACGGCCGGGTGCTCCGCTCCTTGTTCCTTAACCTCGTTTGCGCACTCGGCGGCGCCTGCGAGCAAGGCGTCCACGTCGAGGCCTGCTACCGCCGCCGGCAGGAGGCCGACGGGCGTAAGCTCCGAGAAACGTCCGCCCACGTCCGGTGGGATCGGGAGTGTCTTCATGCCTTCGCGGTCGGCTATTTGCTTTAAGAAGCCTTCCTCCGGATCGGTGGTTGCGACGGTGCGTCCCTGGTAGCCGGAGTCCCCGAGCGCCTCGACGAGCGCGCCCCGCAGGACCAGGAACCCCGCCATAGTCTCGGCTGTCGAGCCCGACTTGGTCACGACGTTCACCCACGTATTCTCAAGGTCGGCCACGTCCAGGATGGCTGCGACCGTCGCGGGGTCCGTGTTCTCGGCGAAGTGGAGACGCGGACCGCCGCGGTCGTCGAGCTGGTTGTAGTAGGGATGGGTGAGGGCTTTATGCAGCGCGATCGGCCCTAGAGCCGAGCCCCCGATGCCGATGTGGACGAAGTCCGTGGCACCGGAGCTGCGTATTTCCTCCGCGATCTCCACCGAAGGCTCCACGTATTCCCGCGTATCCGCCAGCCGCAAGAAACCGGGGGAACTCTCCAGAAGCTCATTTGCAGCTTCTTTCAGCCGCGACTGTATCTCGTCCAGGTCTTCCTGCCGTATCCCTCCCTCGACCTCCATGAGGTTCTGGTAATCGAAGCCGACCTTCGCCATGCTCACTCCTTCCGTAGTGGTCTCGGAAGGGTAGTTTAATAGCCCACCGCCCTTTCACGCCACCCACGCTATAATCCCGGACTGTGATAGAAGACCACCTCTCAGCTATTCGCAACTTCTCCCCGGAGCCCGGCGCTTGAGAGCTGACGCCGCCTCGGCGGAGGAGGTGATCTCCCGTCTCAAGGCGGAGTACCCCGACGCCAGGACAGAGCTTTCGTGGTCGAATCCTCTGGAGCTTCTGGTCGCGACGATCCTCTCGGCCCAGACTACCGATGTTCGGGTCAACCAGGTCACGCCGGGGCTATTCGAAAAGTGCCCGAACGCGCAAGACCTCGCCGACGCGGACCCGGAGAGCCTTGAGGCGGAGGTTCGTCCGACAGGCTTCTACCGAAACAAGGCCCGCTCTCTACGGAATATGGCCCATGCCCTCGTCGAGGACCACGACGGCCAGGTCCCCCAAACCATGAAGGAACTTACCGCCCTTCCCGGCGTCGGGCGCAAGACCGCCAACGTCGTTCTCGGCAACGCTTTCGGCATAGATGAAGGCGTCGTGGTGGATACCCACGTCCGGCGGCTCTCGAACAGGCTCGGCCTCACAACACACAAAGACCCTGAGAAGATAGAGAAAGACCTGCTGGAAGTCGTCCCGGAAAGAGACAGGACCGTCTTCTCGCACCTCCTGATCTTCCACGGCCGCCGCATCTGCAAAGCCCGCAAACCAGACTGCCCAAACTGCGTCCTGAACGATATCTGCCCTTCTTCCACTGTCGGGTAGAAGCTGTCCACGGCCTGCTCTCATCAGTTAAACTCCGTCTGCCGGGAGCATGGCAGAGAGGACTAATGCGCTGGTCTTGAAAACCAGAGGTGCTAACACACCCGTAGGTTCGAATCCTACTGCTCCCGCTGCGCGGACACGCATCCGGACGCGTAAATACGCGTGGTCTCAGCAGCCTCCCGGAGGCTCCTAACAAAATTGTTAAAAAATATTAAGTAAATAGAGACTTTCTGGTTTTTGTTCTGTTACACTGTGGGTACACTCCTCAGAAGAGGAGAAGTGCAGGCTTTTGTAAGATAGTGTAAACAGAAGGAGGAACTGAATGAGGAGAGCGATTTTACTGGTAGCGGCCACTTTTGTAGCCGTGCTACTCACCGCGTCGGTGGCTTTGGCGCAGAGTTCGACCATGGGTGGTTCGACCATGATGAGCAGTGGGGGCTCCAGCATGGGTGGTTCGACCATGATGAGCAGCAATTCCAACATGGGTGGATCGACCATGATGCAGAACGGTTCCAGCATGGGCAGCTCGACCAGCAAAGTCACCGGCTCCGGCAAGAAGGGACAGCTAAAGGACACCAGCGGCACCGGCCTTCCCACCAGCGGTGGCCCGGCGCTTCTTCTTCCCGCGGCTGCTCTGCTGTTGGGTTCCGGTATCCTGACCTTCGCCGTCCTGCGGCGCCGGTAGTAACAAGCAACAACTCTCCGAGAAGCTCCGCGCCCGGAAAAGGGAGCGGAGCTTCTCTCAGAGGCGGAGGAGAGCCTGCGCTCCCCCGCCTTTCTCGTATCTCGGGAAAGCAGGCTTCTACCGCATTACGAAGTCCTTCCACGGGCTATCTGCGTCCGTTCAGCTTTGTAACTCGTACATTTGGCGAGTCTTTTCGAAATAGAATGTCTTTAGAAGAATAGTAAGAATAATCTTGCTGTAGTCTTGGGGCTGAGAAAGCAGACCCGTTCGATTCGGGTGTGAATATCTGGGAGTGAGCCGCCCAGGACTCGAACCTGGAACCTAGAGATTAAGAGTCTCTTGCTCTGCCAATTGAGCTAGCGGCCCGTACCGGATGGGATTATAGCACTGGTCGGAAGCGCGGCAAAACCGGAGATATATCGTCTTGGGGCTTGCGCTATTGGCTGACTCGTGTATATAATCTTTGTATCATCCTAGCGATCTTTTCCATGAGATCGCTAAGGGCCGGAAAAGGGTCTCGCCCTTATATGAACGCCGGCCCTTTTTCTATGCGATCGCAGCCTCTGAGGAATTATCCGGTCCCGTCCGGTGTAGTATTGTATTCTCCGAAAAGGTTCCGCTGGAATTTCCCGTAAAGGGAGGAGTTAGCCATACACGCTGAAGAGACGAGTGCGATAAGCGGGGAGTCCGTGACTCTGAGGCCGCCGCGAGAGACGGACGTGGAGGCTGCTTACGCTTGGGATCGGGACCCTGAACTCGCCGCCTGGAACGGGCGGTCGCCGATCTCCGTTTCGCTCGGGGCGGCGCGGCGGGATTACCTGGCTCGTTGGTCGGAGCCGGGGGTCAAGACGTTCATGATCGAAGCGGGGGATGGGTTGATCGGGATGGCTACCTTCTACGACTTCCGTAAGGGAGGGTGCGAACTCGGCATCAAGATCGGCCCGCAGGGACAACGGGGCAGAGGCTACGCGAGCGAAGCCGTGGATCTACTCCTGGGCTACGCTTTCGACACCCTGGGCCTCGAAACGGTACGCGGCTCCACCCTCGCCCACAACGTCCGTATGCAACGTGTCTTCGAGAAGTGCGGATTCAAGGAAGTCGGCGACGGTTCAATCCTCAGTCGCTACGACAACCGACGTTACACCGAACTCTTCTACGAACGCCGCCGGTAAAATTAGGGTTTCTCACGAACTTATTGGATCTCAAGCGGAACTATATCCGGCGATAGAAATATGCCTTTTACACTGGATAGATACTCTGAGGTTCGGCCCTTCCTCTATCATCTTACTGACCGTAGAAACGTAGAATGCATCAGATCCGCGAGACGGATCCAGAGCACTGCTGCTCTTCTGGGCAGCGCGCCGAATAGTAGGGAGCATCTCCGGACGAGACGAAATGAAGGAATACCGGTATTTGCCGACGGAGATACAGCCTTCTTGCGCGACTAAGCTCCACTATATGAGCGGAATATAGAGTTTATGGATGGGTGGGGGTTAGAAGATCTTGTGGAGAGCCTGAATTGCCGGGTATTCTTTTGGCCTGGGCGGGCGGGCGCTCCGGTACGGACTGGTAAGAACCACTTCAACCGCTATCGTTCAGAGCGCCCGGTCATTCTGCGTGCGCGGTTCGAGTCTGTGCGTTACTGTAATCCTGAACGAACACCGCTGTTCTGCAAATACAATTCCGGAGTTCCTCGACAAGTTCGGGGTAGAAAGAGTCCTCGTGGTCCAGACACGTTTCTCCCTGCTGAGTGCTTCCCATACAATCCTGGCAACGTTGTCGAGGTGACTTTCCTTGAGCACGTGATGTTACCCGATGATACTGAGATGTCTGATCACGTAAACGGTCCCTGGTGTGCCTTGTTCAACTACGACTAGCTTCGGCCATTATTCAAGAGACTTCGTTTGTGACCTCAGCTTGCGGCAGAATACAATAAGCTTGATGGATACGAAACTCGAACTGAACATCCGGAGTCGCGGGGCGATGAGCGGGGTGCTGACGCTCGGTAGCCTCGACCCCGTATTCGAATCTGTCGGGAGGATGAACGGGGAGCCGGTCGTCCTCGACCTCCGCGCAGTTGAGTTCGTGGAGCCGGCTGGTATTTGCGGGCTGGCGGCGCTTCTCGAATTCTTGATCCCGCGCTGCGGGGGCGTTAGCCTTGCCCTCTCGGGAAGGGACGTTCCAGCCTATCTGGAACGAATGAACTTCTTCCGGCTTTTCGGGGAGCGGGTTCGGACGAACGCGGACGTGTCCTCCCTGGAAGAGCGCCAACGGCACAACCCCGGCACTTTGCAGGAGTTGATCAACTTCCACGACGAGGAGGAGATCCCCGGCATCATTAACCGTATCTCGGAGATCCTCGAAAACCAGGGCTACCGGCTGCGCGAGCGGGTCGCCGTCTGCTCCATCCTCTCCGAAGTCTGCGCGAACGCCGCCGAACACGGCGCTTCCTCCTTCGGCGCCTACGCCGCCGTCCAGGCTTACCACCACATAGTCAGCGGTCGCCGCAGCCGCGGAGAGGAAGTCCTGATCTCCATAGCAGACGGCGGACCCGGCATCCGAGAAACCCTCTCCCGCAACCCAAAACAGGCCGAACACACCGCCACCGACAACGACGCCCTCCGCCACGCTCTCAAGATGGGCGTCTCCGGGACCGGCGAAATAGGCCGTGGCGGCGGTCTCACCCTCGTCACCCAACTCTCCGGACGCTCCGGCGGCTCCCTCTCCCTCAGATCCGGGACCGGCCGCGTTACCGCCTACCACGACCGAACCAACTCTAGGATCGTCCCGGAATTCCCCGGAACCTTCGTCCGCGTCTCTCTCCCGCGCAAAAAAGAAGACAGGACAACAAAATGACCTTGTTTTCAACCCAAAGGCCGGGTACAATCCTCTTATATGATTTCACTGAACACAGTGAGGGTAGAGCCGGTGGCTGAGGAGCGGTCATCACGGGTCTTCGAGGTTGCCGGGGGCGATTTCGGTGGCAAGTTGATGGTGACGCGCCGGACGGGCCGAAACGTGCGGGAGGCTCTCGGGGAGGCGCTGGAGGCGTTGCCCAAAGGAGGGACGTTGTACGTGGACACGCGGGGGGTGGAGTTGATGGACTACTCTTTCGCGGACGAGGCGCTCGGCATCCTGGCGTCCAGGGTTGCGGGCGGGGAGTACGGCGAGCGGCGGCTGGTACTGGTCGAGGAAGAGCGAGACTTGCTGGAGAACGTCGAGGCATCCTTGAAGCAGCGGTCTCTGGCTATGATCCGGGTGCCGAAAGTGGGAGGCGAGCCGGATATTGTGGGCGACCTTCCCGAGCATCTCGCTGAGACGTTGGGTGCGATTTACGATGCCGGTTCGATCACCAACGCGGCCCTCGCGGCGAAGTTGGGCCTCAACCACACAGCTTGCAACAACCGGGCGACCAGGCTGGCGAAACTTGGCCTGATCCACCGCCGCACCGAAACCGCCGCCCCAGGCGGACGCCAGTATACCTACGAGGGGATCGCCTGATGCTTTATTTTACTCACACTCTCACTCACTTCAGTGAAGACAGCGTTACCGGTGTAGAAGCGCCGGAGGAGGTATAGCGATGCGGAAAGAGCACATGATAGAGCGGCAGGGCAAGCAGTTCGTTCTGTACGCGGGTTTGTTGGAGGAGGCGCATGATCGCGGGTTGCGGAGCGTCGAGACGGATCTTCTGCAGATACCGGCTGCCTCCAACGGTGAGGTCGCGATAGTCAAGGCCGTGGTACGGACGGAGGATGGGAAGTTCAGCGGGATAGGCGACGCTTCCCCGGAGAACGTGAGCCGGGCAATTCGGCCGCATTTGATCCGGATGGCCGAGACGCGGGCCAAGGCGCGAGCCTTGCGCGATGCTATCAACGTCGGGGTTACCGCCTTCGAGGAGCTTGGCGGGAACGAAACCGTCGCCGACGAAGAGCCGCGGGAGATCCCATTGGAGTTGAGCCAGGAGCCGAGCAGTCAGGAAGAGCTTCCAAATGAAGAGGTTCCGAGAGGGGCGTTGCCGGCGACGCGCAAGCAGCTCAACTACCTGGAGGTTTTGATCTCCGACGTGGTGGAGGATGGTATCCCGAAGTTCGAGGAGATGGTCGGCAAGCCGGTCTCCGAGTTGACCCGCGAAGAGGCGAGCCAGTGGATCGGCCGTCTCTCCGGGAAGGCGGCGTAGTGAAGACCTGGATCGCGGCTCTGGGTGGAGAGACCGTCTACGGGACGGACCTCCCGCCTTGCTGCCTCCGTGCCGCTGGGGACGCGGAAGGGTCTTTTGCTTGCCCGTCTTGCGGGGCCGTCTGGCAGGAGCCGATGGCTGTGGAGCCCGAGGAGTGCGCATTCGTGGAGCGCTCCGGGGAGGAGAGAAAGGGGGCGGCTTGAGAGAGAAGGTCAAGAAGAGCGCGTTGCGGGCGGACACTACGCTCTGCCCGGCCGGAGAGCCGGAGCGGGAAGTCTACATCCGGGAGTTGCCGGTGTGCTGCATCCGGGCGCTAAAGGAAGCGGCGCTGGCAGAGAGTGGAGAGCGGAGGCTGCTCGGGGTGGATTGCTCGTGCGGACGGGAGTGGTGGATCACCTCCAGCCTGGACGAACGCATACTCGCCCGCTTCGTGACCCACAGCGGGCCGCGAGTCGGACACGGACCACCGGCGGCTTAGGCTGCCGGACGATCCGAATTGGAAGAGAAGGAGGAGCAATGGCGCAAGATACGCTCACACAGTACATCGGTAGGCTCAGGGATCTCAGGTTGCTGGACGCCGCCGAAGAAAGAGACTTAAGCAGGCGCGTCCTGGATGGAGACAAGCAGGCGCGACGGAGGCTCATCGAATCGAACCTGCGGCTGGTTATCTCCATCGCCAAGAAGTACAGGGGCAGAGGGCTGGCTTTCGAGGACCTCATCCAGGAAGGAAACGCCGGTCTTATACGGGCCGTCGAGAAGTTCGACCCGGAGATGGGCAACCGCTTCTCGACTTACGCGACGTGGTGGATCCGTCAAGCCGTCACCCGCGCCCTGGCCGACCACGCCCGAACCGTTCGCCTTCCGGCTCATGTAGTCGATGCCGTATTCAGGCTCCGCCGGGCGGAAGGTATCTTGAGCACCGAACTCGGCCGTGACGCCACGGAAGAAGAGCTCGCCGCGAGGCTGGATATAGATGCAGGCGAGGTCCGCAGGCTGCGCGAGGTCAGCCAGCCGATCGCCAGTACCAACGCCAGGCTCGGTGGCGAGGGCAACGACGGAGCCGAGATGGGCGACCTCTTCCAGGACGAGAAGAGCCACGAAGACTACGCCCGCATCGAAGTGGGGGCGTGGGAAGGTACGCTCGCCGAAGCCATACGCTCGCTGCCGGAGCGGGAGGCGCGGGTGCTGGCGATGCGTCATGGCCTCGAAGGCGGCCGGACGAGCACGCTGCGCGAAGTCTCCGAAGTTCTGGGCATCTCCCAAGAGCGGGCGAGGCAGGTAGAAATAAAAGCTTTGAGGACCATCCGGACTGGGCGACACGCCGGAACATTGCGCCGCGCACTCTCCGAAGCCGTTTGATCTGAACGGAGCGCAAAGCGTAGAACCGAACTTTAACCATACCAGGGAAATTACTTGCTACACTTTATCGACGAGATACGGTAAGGAGTAGCTTCGTGGTACGGATCCATACGCAGCTTATCGGGGAACCACAGACTGTCGCAGACGAGCGCGGAGAGTGGCGCTCCGCCATCTTCCGTCAGCCCGCCGACGGTCCCGTCAAGTTGCGGGATCACGGTCTCGTTGGGGATCAAGTAGCCGATACTAAAAACCACGGTAAGCCGGACCAAGCGGTCTGCTGCCACCCGCTCGACCACTACGCTTACTGGAACGAACTTTACGAAAACGACGCTCCCGACCGAATACTCGGTCCCGGAAGCGTCGGCGAGAATTGGACCTTGACCGGCGTCACGGAGCACGACGTCTCAGTCGGCGACGTTTTCAGCGTGGGGAGCGCGTGGGTGCAGGTCAGCGGCCCGCGTCAACCCTGCACCAAGCAGGAGCGGAAGCTGAAACTGCCCGGTTTCCACCGCCGCACCATCGAGACGCTCCGCACCGGCTTCTACCTTTGGGTCCTGAAACCGGGGACCGTCGAAGCCGGTGACGAGTGGACACTGGAAGAGCATCCTCACCCGGAACTCACTGTCCACAGCATTAACGTCTGTGGACACCAGTCGTTCGACCCGGAGTTTGCGGAACGAGCGCTCGAAGCGCAGGAACTGGCCTCGGGATGGAAGCGTTTATTCGAGTCGAAGCTGGATAAGAAGGGGTCCGGCTGACCAGTAGGTCTTCCTGTGCAACACCACTGTAGCCATAAAACGGCGGACCTTACACGATAAGATAACCTCCGGCCGAGGAGCCGGAGAAAGGAGCCTTTTGGAGACGACTGAACGTAGCGCGGAGCGAGCTGCAGAGCTATTCGAGGGCATGGGGGGCATCGTTGCCGACGGGTTCCCGGCCATACATTCTCCAGTCCGGCGCACGGGAGCCGGGACCGCCTACTTGCGGTCGCCGGGCGTAGTGATGCTCGCCCGGCCACGAACAAACGTCGCCGGGCTCGCCGGATTCCTTGAAGGGTTCGACCCGGATCTCGGCTTCCCCGACTACGTGAACGACCCGACGCCGCTCCCCGACTCTTCCCAGATCTGCAAGACGGCGGGCCAACTCTGTTACGCATCGTTCGGCCCCAGGCGGACCACCAACGAGAACGCCGCCGCCTACTTCGAGAGGCTTACTTCGGCGGGACACGGCTCCGTGCTAGAACACGCGAACTTCAGCTTCCTGCTCTACGGAATCAGCCGCAGCGTCACCCACGAACTCGTCCGGCACCGCGCCGGCGCAGGGTTTTCCCAGGTAAGCCAGCGCTACGTTTCCGGTTCCGTGCTCCGCTTCGTCGAGCGACCGGAGTACCAGACCGAGGAGAAGTTGCACCAGCTCTTCGAGGAGCGGGCCGACCGGGCAGCGGCTGAATACGAGGCGATGGCGGAAGGGTTATTGGAGCGTCAGGAGGGCGGCAACAGCGCGCTCTCCGCCGACTATAAGACAGACGCAAGGAAGAAAGTCCAGCAGACTGCCCGTTCTTTATTGCCCAACGAGACCGAGGCTCCAATGGTCTTCACCGGCAACGTCCGGGCTTTGAGGCACATAATCGAGATGCGGGCCGACGCCCACGCAGAAAGTGAGATCCGAACGCTTGCGCTGAGGCTCTTCCTCTGCCTCCGCCATACAGACCCCATCCTCTTCGGTGACTACGAAATAGGAGAACTCCCCGACGGCACCAACACCGTCACCACCGAGCACCGAAAAGCCTGAGAGCAGCCAACCACCTAAGACGCCGACCCGCTAAAAGAATCGCCGTCGTAAACCGAAGATTGCGCCGAGTATTTTCTTGTTTCGTTCGGTGAAGAGGCGTTCTCGGTAGTAGGCGTCCCCGGCTTTTTTGACGCTTTCGGAGAGGGTTGGGTAGACGTGGACGGTCTGGGCGAGATCTCCTATCGAGATGCCCTTTTTCATCGCTAGGACGACTTCCCCGATGTAGTTTCCGGCGTCCGGCCCGATGATGTGGCCGCCCAGGATGCCGCCGCGCTTGTCCGTGACCATCTTGACGAAACCTTCCGTCTCGCCGTCGCAGAGCGCCCGGTCCAGGTCCTCGAAGTAAGACCTGAAGACGTTTATCTTCCCGTGCTTCTCGCGGGCCTGCTCTTCTGTAAGGCCGACCCGCGCTACTTCCGGGTCCGTGAACGTGGTCCAGGGAAAAGCGTCGTAGTCTATCTTCCGCTTTATCGGGAAGAGGGCGTTGGAGAGGGCCGTGCGGCTCTGGTACTCGGCAGCGTGGGTGAACAAGAGCTTGCCGGTCACGTCGCCCGAGGCGTAGACATCTTCGGCGGTCGTCATCAAGCGCTCGTCCACTTTTACGCCGTTCTCTCCCTGGCCGATGCCGACGCCTTCCAAGTTGAGACCGGCTACGCTCGGGGCGCGACCGGCGGCAACCAGGACCTCCTCTGCCCGGACTTCTATCTCCTCACCGTTCGTCTTGTTCTTCGCGGTAACGACCTTCTCGCCGCCTTCCATCCGCGCCGACTCGGCCCGGAAACCCCCGTGGAAGTTGACGCCGTCCGCTTCCAGGTATCCACGCAGCGCTGCGCTTACCTCCGGGTCTTCTTTCGGGAGAGGGTTGGGCGAGGACGAGAGCATCTCGACCCGGCAGCCTAAGCGGGCGAACATCTGGGAGAACTCGCTCCCTATCGGCCCGGACCCTATAACGACCATCGAGCGCGGAAGCTCTTCAAGCTCCAGGATACTCACGTGGTCCACGTAGCCGACCTCGTCGAGACCGTCTACGGGCGGCGGCTTGGCGTGGGAGCCGGTCGCCAGGATCACCGCTCGCGACCTCAGCATACGGTCGCCGACCGAAATTACCTTCGGCTCCACGAAGCGGGCCTCTTCGCCGAGGAAGACTTCCACCCCGAGCTTTCGGAACCTCTCCGGGCTGTCGGGCTCGCCCGCCTTCCCGATAACCCGGCGCATCCGGGCCATGACCGCCTGGAAGTCCACCTCGACCGGGACTTCTTTTATGCCGAACTCCGGCGCCCGGCGCATGAGGCTCGCGACTTTGGCGCTTTTTATCAGGGCTTTGGTCGGCACGCAGCCGTAGTAGAGACACTCGCCGCCGAGTTTGTCTCTCTCGATCAGGGCCACCTTCGCCCCGAGCAAGGCGCCGCCGGCCGCCGCTACCAGGCCCGCCGTACCGCCGCCGATCACCACAAGGTCATAGCCGTTCAAACCGTCTCCTTCTCTCTCGTAGCATCATTCTACCCGGAGACACGGGGAAAGCGATGCTAACATGACCTGGCATAGCTTAGGTACAGCCGACTATACGGAGGAAGAGCATGGCGAAGAGCTACGAGGAGATGGTCGCCGAAGCGCGACAGGAGACCGAACAGACAGATACCGAGACAGTACGGGACCTGATGGAGTCCGGTGAGGAAGTTACGGTAGTGGACGTGCGCGAACCGCCGGAGTGGGAAGCGGGCCACATCCCCGGCGCGAGACTGGTCCCGCGCGGTATGTTGGAGTATCAGGCCAACGATCAACTCCCGGACAAAGACTCCCGTATAGTCGTCCACTGCGCCGTCGGAGGCCGTGGCGCTTTGGCTGCCAAGACCCTCAAAGACATGGGCTACACTACCGTAGCCAACATGGACGGCGGCATGAACGACTGGAAAGAGAAAGGCTACGAGGTCGAAGAAGGATAGCCGATCCTGGACCCACAACCTGATGGCGTGAACGCCGGAGCCCCAACCGCGGGAGACCGGAGAATACGGTTATTTCCAACGCTGCTCGGGGCTTTCGGGTTCTTCGGGTTTTTCTGGGGAACTTTCGCGGTTCTGCTGGCCGGTCTCAGCCGCTCGCTGGGCCTCTCACCTGGTCCTCTTGGTTTCGCGCTGTTCGTCGGGGCGGCGGCTTCCATCGTCTCGATGGCTCTCCTCGGCTGGACCGCCGACCGGATCGGACGGAGGCTTTTTCTGATGATCTCATCGGGCGTACTCGGGGCCGGAATCGTCGGGCTGTCCTTAGCAGGTGGATACGCAGGGTTGCTCCTCGCGCTGGTCGTGTTGTACTCGTCTTCCGGGCTCTACGACGTCGGGATCAACGCCTCGGCCGTGGACCTCGAAAAGAGGGCCGGACGCCGCTTTATGGCCGTGCTGCACGCGACTTTCAGCGCCGGAGGGGTAGTAGGGTCACTCTCGGCCGGGGCTCTTCTCCAGGCCGGTGTGGATTACCGGCAGGTCTATCTAGTGGTGCTGGTCCCGCTCGGGGTCGTGGTCCTGGCCGTGTTGCTTACACGGTTCCCGATACCAGCCACCGAGCCCGGCGGCAGAAAAGAAGCCCCGAAACTCTACCGGAGTCTGCCGCTGTTGTTTATTGCCCTGATCGCCTTTTTCGGCCTTCTCTCGGAAGGGGAGATGGAGCAGTGGTCGGGCGTGTACCTTCTCAAGACGCTCGAGTTGCCGGCCCTCTTGGGCGCTTCGGGGGTCGCCGTTTTCTACGGGGCGATGGCGGTAGGGCGGCTGTGCTCCGCCTGGATCATCGGCCGCTTCGGCGACCGCCGGACTTTACTCGGCGCGGGCCTCCTCACGGCTGCCGGGATGGCTCTCGCGCTCGCCACCCGGCAGCCGTCGATCGTCGTGGCCGGGTTCTTGCTCGTCGGCCTCGCCCTCTCGGCTGTCGTACCGATAGCTTTCTCCGCCGCCGGAGACTACGCGCCGGATCGGGCCGGAGGGGCCGTCTCGGTTGTCACGACGCTCGGCTACGGCGGGTTTCTGCTCGGTCCCGTACTCGTCGGAGGGTTGGCGGAGTTATTCGGGCTACGGTTGGCGCTCGGGGTCGTGGCGCTGGCGGGGTTTGCGGTCTTCGTACTCGCCACCCGCTTGAAACCATCGTGAGGCCGGATGCGCCGGATCTCAAAGCCCGTTACTGGTTTTTGGAGATCCACCACCGCACTATTAGCGGTCCGGCGAGCACCACGGCCAACAGCCGCAGCATCTGCACCGCGAGGACCAGCGAGGCGTCGGCCCCGCTCCCGAGGGCGATGATCGCGACGGAGTCTATGCCGCCGGGGGTCGTCGCCAGGTAGGCGGTCAGGAGGTCGGCGCCGGTCAGCGCGGCGAGTATCCCGCCGAGCCCGGCGCACACCGCCATCAGCCCGAGGGTCGAGACGAGCACGAAGGGCAGTAGCCGTCCCGCCCGCCTTATAGAGATCGGGTCGAAGAGCAGCCCGACGTAGATGCCCAGGAGAGCGTAGGCTACCTGCGGCACACCGGGCGGCCACCCGACGCGCAGGACGCCCAACTCCTCCAGCGCGACGCCGCCGATGAGGGGGCCGAGTAGCGCCCCGGCCGGCAGTTGCAGCTTCGTCCCGGCCCAGGCTCCGGCGGCCGAGATCAGGGCTGTGAGACCGTATGCCAGCCAGATTCCGTGGTGAGAAACCTCCATCTGGGCGGTCGCCGCGATCCCGGAGCCGCCTCCATGGGACTTGCCGTTGGGCGTGAGACCGAAGCGTGAGATCAGGGTGGCCGAGAGGATCACCAGCACGACGCGGCCGTACTGGATCAGGGCGACCAGCCTCGGGTCGGCCCCGAGCGGCCCGCTCATCGCGAGCATCCCCGAAGCGGCCCCCGGCAGCGTCCCGAGCGCCGCAGTATTCCCGTCGAGATGGGCGACTCGCGTCAGGAAAGAACCGGCTAGAAAGCTCGCCAGCAACGTGCCGACCAACGCCAGTCCCACGGGGAGCCAGTCGGCGGCGATCAAGGGCAGCACCGAAGGCCGGAAGGTGGCGGCGAGTACGATCCCGATAACGGCCTGAGACACTCGTTGTACCCAGCGAGGCACCTCCAGACGCGCCCGCCACGAGAGCGCGAAAACCACGGCGACGATCATCGGCCCTACCAGCCACGCGGCCGGCAAACCCAAGCTACTCCCCAGCAACCCGCCGACGGACGCCCCCACGCTGAGAAGCGCCCATCCCACGAAGACCCTCGCTCGCAACGGTTTCTCTATCGTTATACTTTCCCTCCTCTGGAGCGCCCTTCTACGAAAAGTTCGTACAAGTTGCACGAAGAATATCCCAAGACCCTACTCTAGTATGTAACCTCATGTTTTGGGATCAGAGGAAGAAGTAGAGGTGCTCCGGCAGAGGTCCTGGTATGCGAGCTTTCTGATCCTCCTGCTGTGCGTCGGACTTGCGACAGCCGGATGTGGCGCCGGCGCGAGCCCTGGAAAGAGTGGCGCTTCTACCGGAGAGTCCACGGGAAGCGGGGGAGGCACCCTCAACGTTTTCGCCGCCGCCTCGCTGACCGACGCTTTCGGAGAGTTGGAGAAGACGTTCGAGAAGCAGAACCCCGGCGTGAAGGTGCGGGCGAGCTTCGCGGGCAGCTCGACGGTGCTCGCCCAGATCCAACAAGGAGCCCCGGCAGACGTGTTCGCCTCGGCGGACGAAGCGAAGATGAACGAAGCAGAGAAGTCTGACCTGATCTCCGGTAAGCCGAAGGTCTTCGTCAAGAACCGCGAAGTAGTAGTCGTACCCAAAAACAACCCGTCCAACATAAAGAGCCTCCGGCAACTCTCGAAACCAGGCGTAAAACTTGTCCTGGCGGAAGACGGCGTGCCGGCCGCTGAGTACGCGAAGGATATCTTGAATAAAGCGAACACCGAGTATGGCAGCGGCTTCGAGAAGCAGGTCCTGTCGAACGTGGTCTCTCGCGAGTCCGACGTGCGGGCCGCAGTGAACCGCGTCGCCCTCGGGGACGCCGACGCTACCTTTGGTTACGCCAGCGACGTAACCCCAGATATAAAGGACAAGGTCCGGGTGGTCGAGATACCACGGAAGCTCAACGTGACCGCCGCTTATCCTATAGCCGTGCTGAAAGAGTCGCCTAATAAAAAGCTCGCGCGTAAATGGGTAGATCTCGTGATGAGTAAGGATGGGCAGCGTGTGCTCGCGAAGTGGGGGTTCGAGCCTGTACGTTGAGTAAGAAGAGGAAATTCCGGTTCTCACGATTCCGTCGTTCCCGGAGCGAGTTACTCGCCTCCGGTTTCGCCGTGAGCGCGCTCGCGCTGCTGGCAGGCTTCATAAGCCTGCCGCTCCTGAGCCTCGTCATCTGGACTGTCGACGCGGGAGCCTGGGGCGCCATGACCTCCCCGACGGCCCTCGACGCCCTGTTTCTGAGCGCGAAAACCACCTCCGTAACGGTGGTTGTCTTGTTGATCGTCGGGACGCCCGCAGCCTATGTTCTTTCCCGCGCGAGGTTTCCCGGACGGCGATTGCTAAACGCCCTCGTGGATATACCCGTGGTGCTTCCGCCGAGCGCTGCGGGCATCGCGCTGCTTCTGGCTTTCGGGAGGATGGGAGTCGTTGGGGAGCACTTGCAGGCGTTTGGGGTCTCCCTGAGCTTCACTACGGTTGCGGTGATAATGGCGGAAGTATTCGTGGCGGCTCCTTTCTACGTCCGGCAGGCTGTTACGGGGTTCGGGGAGGTGAACCGGGCCGCTGAGGAGGCTGGACTCGTGGATGGTGCGAGCCGTCCGGGTGTGTTTCTGAGGATCACGCTTCCCCTGGCGCTCCCGGCGCTGGTAGCCGGGATTCTCACCGCCTGGGCTCGGGCGCTCGGGGAGTTCGGGGCTACGATCATCTTCGCCGGCAACTTTCAGGGCGTTACGCAGACCGTGCCGTTGGCGATCTACACCGTGTTCCAGCAGGATATAAACGCCGCCGTCGCCCTCTCGGTGCTGGTGCTAGGCTTCGCCTTCACTATCATCCTGACCGTCCGCTACCTGACCGGAAAGAGCGGCTACGAAGCTTAGAAGCCTGTCAGGCTACGTCTCCGTCTTCGGTAAGGACCATAACGTCGGTGGCCTTCACGAGGGCCGTCACTTGCTGGCCGACTTCGAGCTCCAACTCGTCGGCGCTCTCGCGGGTGATAAGCGCGACTATGTGGTTGTCTCCGACTTGCAGGGAGACTTTGGCCGCCGCCTCGCCTTTCGTCACCTCGGTTACGGTGCCTGGCAGCCGGTTACGGGTGCTTATCTTCATCGTCCGTGCTCCTCTCTTCTCGAATCGCCAACAGACCGAGCTGCAGGGCGAGCCTGACCCGGTCGTCGTTCAAGTTTAGCCCAGTAAGCTCCTTCACGCGCTCCAGCCTGTAACGGAGGCTGTTTCGGTGCAGAAAGAGCCGATCCGCCGCCTCGCTGGCGTTGGCGTTGGCGGCGAAGTAGACCGAAAGGGTCCGTATCAGGTCGCTGCCACGCTCGCGGTCCTGGGCTTCCAGCGGTCGTGTAAGTTCCCGAAAAGGACGTAGCTCCCCGGAACGCGCCAGCGCTTCTAGCAGTCTCTCGAACTCTTCCTCTCCGTCCCCTGGATTACGCTGCGTCGTCCGGCTCTCCGCGCAGCGCCCGCGACAACTGCTCTTCGGCAGCGGCTACGGCTTCGTCTTCGATCCGCTTGAATAGAGGCTCCGCACCAGAGGTCCGGTAGGAGTCGGGAAGCTCCAAATCCGTGATCCTGGCTACGGGACCGTCGAAGAACCCCTGGAGTCGCTCGATTGCCTCCGGTATGAAGGGAGCCGCATGGTAGGCGATTGAGCCGAGCAGCGCCGAGCAGACGTACAGCGTAGCTGCTGCCTGTTCCGGGTCGTCCTTGCGGCTCTTCCACGGGGCCGAGGCGTCGAAAAAACGGTTCGCCCGCTTGCCGAGCGCCATCAACTCCCCGAAAGCCTCGCGCGGCCTGGGAGCGAGCATCTTCGCCTCGTAGCGAGCCTCTATCTCCCGGAAATCCTCGAAGACTTCGAGGGCGTCATCCGGGAGATTTTCCGGGCGCTTAACTTCACCTTCGAAGTATTTCCCGATGAAAGAAAGGGTCCGGTTAGCGTAGTTGGCTAGGTTGCCGATCAGGTCGGAGTTCACCCGTACCTGGAACTCGCGCCAGGAGAAGTTTACGTCCCCGGTCTCTGGCAGCGTCGAGGCCAGGTAGAACCTCAAAGGGTCGGCCGGGAAGCGGTCGAGGGCTTCGTGCAGCCACACGGCCAGGTTGCGGCTCGTGGACATCTGCATCCCGCGCCGCTCGCCGTCCACGACGACCTCAAGGTTCATGAACTCGTTGGCCGGCACGTTGTACGGGAGGATGAAAGGTTCCTCGCCGTCTTCGGCTGCTCCCATAAGCTGCGCGGGCCAGATCGTGGTGTGGAAAACCGTATTGTCTTTCCCGATAAAGTGGATGAGCTTAGTGCCCGGTTCCTGCCAATACTCCCGCCACCTGTCCGGCTCCCCGACGTTCTCGGCCCACTCCATCGTCGAGGAGACGTAGCCGATGCAGGCGTCGAACCAGACGTAGAAACGCTTGTCCTCGAAGCCCGGCTCGGGCACGGGAACGCCCCACTGGATGTCGCGGGTGATGGGCCGCTTTTCGAGCCCGCCGTCTATGATGCCGAGGATGAAGTTCTTGACGGACGAGCGCCAGTGATCCTGGCCGCCTACATACTCCCTCAAGCGGTCGGAGAACTTCGGTAGATCCAGGTACAGATGAGTGGTCTCCCGCACCTCCGCCGGCCCGCCCGTGACCTTTGAGTGTGGTTCGATCAGCTCGTAAGCCTCGTACCAGGAGCCGCAGTTGTCGCACTGGTCGCCCCTCGCCTCCTTATAACCACAGACCGGGCACGTCCCCTCGACGTAGCGGTCGGGCAGGAAACGGCCCTCCGTCGGGCTGTACATCTGCTTGCTCTCGGCCTCGGAGATGTACCCGCCCTCCTTGAGCTTTCGGTAGAAGAGCTGGGTGTTCTCCGCGTGCAAGGGCGTCGAGGTGCGCGAGAAGTTATCGAAGGAGATGTCGAAGCGCTCGAAAGTCTCCTTCATGTGCGCCCACCAGTAGTCCACCACTTCTTTAGGGTCCTTACCTTCGCGCTCGGCGGTAAGCGTGATCGGGACGCCATGCTCGTCGGTGCCGCAGACGTAGACCACGTCCTCCCCCCGCGCCCGCAAAAACCGCACGAACACGTCCGCCGGCAAATAAGCCCCGACTATCTGCCCGACGTGCAGCGCCCCATTAGCATAAGGCAGCGCCGAGGTGACCAGGTAACGCTCTTTTCTCGTCTCATCCATGAGCTAAGAATAGCACCTGGAGGTACGCGTGAATCGGGACCTCCGGCTTGCGTTGGACTCCAACAGCACGCTGCTCTGCTTGGACGACCGAATCGTGTCCTCCTGGGTCGAGAGAATGGAGCGCGCCTCGGAAATAAAGTCTCCCGCTCGAACCTGTATTCAGCACTGGTTATATCGGATAATCAGCGCAAACGGTTGCAGTCGGCGGGCGTTGGTTTCGCTGGTAGCGACAACGATAGCGACAAATAACGCGGCACGCCGATCGATGCCTCTAGATGAGTGTTGCGAGGATGTCAGGCCCACAACTCCTTGATGTGTCCCTGCGGCCTCCCGAAGAGCCGGTTGACATAGCAAGCGTAGGTGTAGGCTGCCACCTTGGCCGCAACCCTGGTGACCAAACCCGTGAGTGTCTTGGCCAGAGTCCCACCCATCCCGAAGACACGCTTGAGAATCGCGAAGCACACTTCCACCTGCTGGCGTATCGGTGGACGTCTGTCGGCCTTTTCGCTCGCCAGCAAGATACTGCGTCCAGCCAATTCTTCCTCCAACTCGCCACTGCGATAGGCCAAATCTCCCAAAAGCCTGCGGACAACTGCAGCCTCCAATCCGGTCTCGGCCAGGAGTTCGCGCACGAGGAGCACGTCCGCTATGTTGGCCGCGGTAAGCTCGTGGGAGATGGGAATGCGGTTGGTGGCGCAGATAAGGTGCAGCTTCACCCCGTAGAGAGCGAAGGAGCCCCATCTAACCCACGCCGCCCCGTCGAACCCGGCCGATTGGTTGACCTGACGAGGGTGCAACACCGAAAGCAGCGTCGAGTCGACAATGAGAGTCTCGGGATCGCCGATCAACTCGGGCAGGATAGAGCGGCGCAGGGGCTCCAAAAAGCGCCTGAGCTTCCTCATCCGGCGATGGAAAGACGAAGAGGCGCAAGACCCACCACGCCGGGAAACAGGTGCGAGAAAAACCGCCCGGTGTCGCGCAGGAAAGACCGTTCGGACTCCACGCCTCTAAGCTGCTGGAAGAGTGCAAGGGTTATGATCTCCGAGTCCGAGAGCTTCTCGAGCGCTGTGTAGCGTCTCCCTTCGGGGTTGAGTCGCTCGTAAGCGTCGTCTATGAGGTAGAACAGTACGATGATCGCCTCTTCCAGGGACGGCGAGGCCGGAGTATGCTGTATTTGGACCATCCGAGGTTCCTTTCGTCGAGGGGTCGGATGGTCCCTGTTCTATCGTCAATCCACGCAACAGACATCTAGTCGTTGGTCTTCGTCATGGACGCCGCGACCAATACCGCACGCCGTCGGCTCAGCAGCCGGGCCGCGTTCGACATAACGCGGTTCATCCGGCCCGAGACGACGCTGGGCGGCGGCATGCGCCGGTCGAGCGTCCGAAGCGCCGTCTCCACCACTTGTTGCGGCGTTTGAAAGGAAGCGCCGCTGGCTGCCTCCTCCGTGGCGAGGACGTCGTTGAACTCGGTGCGGGTAGCACCGGGAGATACCAAGAGCACCCGAAGCCCAGTGCCGAGGGACTCCTGCCACAGAGCCTCGGTGAAGCTCAAAACGAACGCCTTCGTCGCCGCGTACACGGCCATATTGGGTATGGGCTGGTATGCTGCCATGCTCGCGACGTTGATCAATACCCCGTTACCGCTTGCGCGCAGCCGCTCGATAAACGCCCGGCTGATATCGACAACGCTGGCGACGTTGACGTTAATCTCCTCCCGCAGACGACCCGGGTCCTCGGCGTGAAACGGCCCGAAGGTCCCAAAACCCGCATTGTTGACGAGGCTCGTCACACTGATTCCGCGACTCTCCACCTCCTCCACCAGCGTCCGCCCCGCTTCGGGCAGGCTTAGGTCCAGCGGTATCGCCGTGGCCTGGACACCATAAGTAGAGGTGAGTTCGGCGGCCAGCTTCTCAAGACGGTCCAGTCGTCGGGCGACGAGCACCACATCCGATCCCCGCCGGGCGAACTCACGCGCGAACTCGACTCCGATGCCGGAACTGGCGCCGGTGACGATGGTGGTCTGCTTGCTGTAGTCGATGGTACTCATAGCTCCTCCTTCAGGGATTGTGGTTGGATCGCTTCCTTGCATCACACGACAATTTTGTCACTGCATGCCAATATGGTACTGCGTATGTTACCGAGTGTCAATAAGGTACTGCGTGCAAGATATGGTAGACTGGATCTCATGGATGTTCGTAACTACAGTTCTTCGGGATTACGGGAGCGCACCCGCCGGGCGGTGCAGGCCGAGATCGGTGGCACCGCCATGCGTTTGTTCCTAGGGCGGGGTTTCGACGCTACCACGATGGAGCAGATCGCCAACGAGGCTGGTATCTCTCGGCGCTCTCTGTTCCGCTACTTCGGCACGAAAGAAGACATCATCCTCGGCTACCTCGTGGAGGCGGGGATAGTTGTGAGGGACGCGCTTGAAGCTCGCCCGGCGAGTGAGCCACCGTGGGAGGCGCTGCGGGCCGCCTTCGAGTCGCTCATCCTCGACCCCGAATACTCGCCTGAGAGGAACCTCAAGCTCTCGAAGATGCTCTACGGGACTCCCTCGCTGCGCGCCGGTCACCTGGAGAAGCAATTGCGGTGGCAGGAGCTTCTAGTGCCGAACATCCAGAAGCGTCTGGAGGAGGGGACCGGCGGCACGTCTAGCGACGCACCAGATCTACGGGCGCAGGCGATCGTTGCTTGCGCCCTGACGTGCCTGGACGTGGCAAATGAGGCTTGGACCCGCAGCGAAGGCCAGGCAGACCCCGCCATACTCTTCGACCTGGCGGTTGCTGCGGTCCGCAGTTAGCGATCCTTCGACGCGCATGTCGCACGAGTGTGGAGTGTACGCACGGCGTAGTCTTCGAAGAAGTTCCGGCTTCGTTCCTCAATAGCGTACAGTAACGTCCATCCAATGTATGCGTGCCCAGCTTCGAGTCGGCTTGAGATCAACACGCGGACAGGGGAGCATGAAAGTTTGTTCGGAGATCTGTTCCGTGTTCAAAGAGATCTCCGCTCTTTTGGTCTGAAGTTGGAAGAGAGCTTCCTGGCTCATGCTAAGATTAGCGGAGCTTATGACACATCTGAAGCCTGTTCCTCGTCCTACGCGTCTATGAAAGTTCCCTTCCGGCGGCTCGTTCCCGAAGCCCGCGAGCCCACGAGGGCGCACGCTGGGGACGCCGGCTACGACCTGCGTTCGGTCGAGAGCCTGAGCCTGGGACCGGGGGAGCGTGCCGTGGTGGGGACCGGAATTTCGGTCGCTATCCTCAAGGGCTACGCAGGGCTCGTGCTGCCGCGCAGCGGACTCGCCGTAAGGCATGGGATTTCGCTCATCAACGCTCCGGGTCTCATAGACTCCGGCTACCGGGGCGAGCTTCGCGTGCCTCTCATAAACCACGATTGGGAGGAGACTTTCGAGGTCGAAATAGGGATGAGGATCGCCCAACTCGTCCTTGTACGGGCCGGGGCGGCGGAGTTCGTCGAGGTCGAGTTGCTCGAAGCCGGAGCTGACGGCAGGGGAGAGGGCGGATTCGGCTCCTCGGGCTCGGGATGAGGCTTTCGTGCTGCTGCTGAGAGAGCCCTCCGAAAGCTACGTCCGCGAGTTCCTGAGCGCCCAACGAGGCACACCGCTCTCTTATCCAGAGGTCGGGGCCTCCAGAGAAGGAGCGCCCGCCAATTACACCGTCGACCACAACCGGGTGAGGCTCGGGAGTGGCGAAGAGACGTTCGTCCGGGCGGTGGAGGCTCTGCAAAATTGGAAGATGTTCGACCTCGGTTGGGTGCGGGCGGTGGCGCCTGGACCGCCGGAGATGGGGCAGACGGTCGGCGTGCTCGCCCGGCACTATGGTTTCTGGTCGCTCAACGCCTGCCGCGTGGTGTACCTGATCGAGGACGAACAAAACGGCAACCTCCGGCGCTACGGCTTCGCCTACGGCACGCTCCCCGAGCACGGCGAACGGGGCGAAGAGCGCTTCACAATCGAATGGGACCATAAAAGCGACGGCGTCTACTACGACATCTACGCTTTCTCCCGACCGAAACATCCTCTGGCGCAGGTCGGCTACCCGGCCTCCCGACTTCTCCAGAAGCGCTTTGCAAGAGACTCGAAAAAGGCGATGGTTCGGGCCTCTTCGGGTTAGGGCTTGTCCACCAGGAACGTGAAAGTGTTAGACGCTTTGCGAAGAGCGTGCCTTGGCTGCCCTGACCAGGATCTCTTCTATGATCTCTGTTTTAGCTTCGGCGTAGTGTTGCATGCTCGGCCAGTCTCTCTCCGCTAATTCGCGTTTGGTCCGGGCGTAGAGTTTGCGGTCCTCTTTGTTCACACGCAGGCGGTCTCGCAGCAGTAGGTAGCGATCTATCTCCGGCGAGTCTGGTGAGTAGACGTGGACGTGAACGTCCTTCGCGGCGGTCCTGAACATCCGGTGCTCGTGGAAGTCCTTTTCGCGGACTCGTAAGATGTAGCCTGCCTTCTCTAGGGCTGGCGCGTAGGAGGCTTCGTCGCCGGAGTCTTCGACTACGAGTAGGATATCTACTATTGGTTTGGCTGCGAGGTCCGGAACCGATGTGGAGCCGATGTGTTCGATCCCCCGGACGGTTCCACCGAGCGCCGTCCATATACGCTCCGCTTCCTGGTGGAATCGCTCGGGCCAAGCGCGATCGTAGTCCACGACGATAATACTCGGTGTCTCGATGCCTCCGATCAGGACTTCCTGGAGACGCGCTTCGATATGGTCTTTCGACACTCCACTTCCTCGTTCTAGTTTTAGCTCGTTGCACACTCGCACGTTGCACTCACGTCGATAATATCGGGCATCCCATCCTCTCGCCGGGCTCGAAGTTGCTAGACTGCTCCCGGATGAACGCCACCACGCACGCCATATTCGGGGTCGGAGCCCTCGCCGGGGCCGCGCTCCTCACGGGGACGGAGCCGCCTCTATACGCCTATCCGCTGGCGGTCGTCGCCGCCTGGTTGCCGGACGTGGACAACCCTCGCAGCCGCCTCGGCAACGGTCTCAGCCGGATGAAGAGCCCGATCCTAAACACGATCACCCGCCCCGTAAGTTGGTTGCTCAGGACCACTTCTTTCGTGCTCGTGCGGGCCGTCGGGCATCGTACCCTGACCCACTCTCTACTCGGGGTCGCGCTGTTCTTCCTGCTCCTTCGTCTGATCCCCGGCTCGCACCCGGAGGTTTTGATGGCCCTCGTGGCTGGTTACGCCTCGCACCTCCTCGCCGACGCCCTCAACACCCGTGGCGTGCCGCTGCTCTGGCCGCTCGGCCGACCGTTCCGGTTGCTGCCTGGAGGCGTCCGTTCCGGCGGGACGGTCGAGTTCTTCGTGGCGTTCGTGGCGGTGCTCCTGACCGGCTACGCCGTATTCATGGTCTATCCGGCGCTGCGAGAAATTCTAGGACTCCTCAAGCCATTCCAGAGCCTCTAAGCTCGCCGGATGCGTCGGTGTGCCTCGCTCTTTGTTGTAGTCGACGACGCGCCGGAGGACTCCAGCGGCGGCTTTTTCGATGTCTAGTTCAGCGAGCTCCCGGAGCCGTTCCACGCTCGGGTAGTCGCGGCCCGGTTCGATCTTATCCGCCACGAACAGCGCCAACGCGAGCGATCCCATACCCGGTTTGCCGGTAGTGTGGACCCGGACCGCCTCCAGAATCTCCTTGTCTCCGATGCCAAGCTCCCGCTTCGCCATCTCCGCCGCGACCGGCCCGTGCAGCAGCTTCGGGCTCTGCCTTTCAGGTTCGTCGATGGGCAGGTTCCACTCTTCCGCCAGCTTCAAAAGGTCTTCCGGCTCTAGTTCCCTGGCTGCGTCGTGCAGGAGGGCGGCGAGGCGCGCTCTTTGCGGGTCGAGGCCGTGGATAGTCGCCAGATGCTCGGCAGTGTCTGCTACTCCGAGGGTATGAGCGTAGCGTTTGGGGGAGATCCTCGCGCGGGTAAAATCTTCGGCTTCGTGGAGTAAACCTCTTTGAGTCATGCGGAGGATTGTAGAATAAGCTGATGCAGACAGAGCGAAAAAACCGGAAACAGATAGAGAGCGCCGAGATAGTAGCAATCGGGAGTGAGATGCTCCTCGGGGAGTTGGTTGATACGAACTCGGCCTGGATCAGCCAAAGACTAGCCGCCCTGGGCGTCGGGATCTACCGACACACAACCGTCGGGGACAACAAGGACCGCATCGTCACCGCCATAAAAGAAGCCGCCGCCAGATCCAACCTGGTACTAACGACCGGCGGCCTCGGCCCAACCTCCGACGACCTGACGAACGAGTGCCTGGCGCTGGTCGCCGGCCGGAAGATGGTCGAATACCCCGAAGCCCGTAAACACGTGGACGAGATGTTCCGGCGCTTCGGCCGCAAACCAACGCCCTCCAACTACAAGCAGGTACTCTTCCCCGAAGGCTCGGAACTCATCCCGAACCCGCGCGGCACCGCAATGGGCGCGCTCCTGCAGCTCGACGGCGCGCTCGTAGCAACCTTCCCCGGCGTGCCGATGGAGATGAAGGGTATGTTCGAGGAGACCGTCGAGCCCCTCATAAAAAGCCGCAGCAACGGTTCCATCGTTTCGCGAACCCTCTGGTTTACCGGCATCGGGGAGTCGGCCCTCGCCGAGCGGGTCCAGGACTTCCTCGACGCTTCCGACCCGACGGTCGCCCCGCTCGCGGGCCAGGGCAAGGTACGCCTCCGCGTAACCACCCGCGCCGCCACCCCGGAGGAGGCCGAAGAGAAGATAGAGCCGGTGGCGAAAGAGATACTGGACCGCCTCGGAGAGTTCTACTTCGGGGAGGATGATGAGACCCTCGAAAGCTCCGTCGGACAGCTACTTAAAAACAGGGGAGCCACCCTGGCCCTCGCCGAGAGTTGTACCGGCGGCCTGCTGGCGAAACGTCTCACCGACGCGCCCGGTTCTTCGGCGTACTTCACCGAGGGGCTCGTCACCTACTCGAACGAAGCGAAGGAACGTTTGCTCGGCGTCACCCACGAGACGCTGATGGAATACGGGGCGGTGAGCGAAGCCGTGGCGAAGGAAATGGCTGAAGGCGCTCGTAAGGTCTCCGGGGCGGATTATGGGCTCTCGGTCACGGGCGTGGCGGGGCCGGGCGGCGGTACGCAGGAGAAGCCGGTCGGCCTCGTGTGGGTCGGGCTCGCGGACGCTGGAGAGGCCACCGCAGTGAAGTTGGATCTCTCGGCCTGGGCCGCATCCAGGGAAGCCATCCGAGAGCGGAGCGCCAACAGGGCGCTGGACTTTCTGCGGCTCCACCTGGACGGCACTGTAGACGGTGGATAAAAAATAAACGAATCGCTCTTGCCGGATATGGAAGCGGGTAGTAAACTGCTTGCCAGTTGACGGCATTTGAGAGGAGGTGATCCAGATAGACGCATCGAGTAGTAGTCGCGGGTATCTTGTGGGAGAGGTGGCTCTAACCTAGCCTCGCTAAACTCCCTGCGAGATACTGGGTTATTTCCTTCCCGCCTCTTCTTTAGTTGTAGGCGGCATGCTGGATACGGGATACCCGCGCAACTCGAAAAGGGTACGGACCCCCGGTGCTTATCTAACCGGGGGTCATTTTTATGCCTGCTTACCGATCTACGAGTGGCCTCCAACGCCTATTTCTATCTCCCGAATACTCTGACTGCGGACGGATCAAACGGTCCTGCTCCCGCTGCTCGAAACAGTGGGCCGTCCAGCCACCCGCCCTCCCCACCGCGAAGGTCGGGGTGAAGAGTTGCGTGGGAAGCCCGAGCCCGTGTAGCAGCAGCGCGGTATAGAATTCGACGTTTGTCTGAAGGTTCCGCCCCGGTTTGTACTCTTCCAGCAGCCGCAAAGCGACCTTCTCCACGTTTAGCGCGAGGTCGTAGAGCTTCCGGTCGCCCTCGGTCTCGTACAACCGCTCCGCTGCGGCGGCGAGCACGTCCGCCCGCGGGTCACGTACCTTGTAGACTCGGTGTCCGAAGCCCATCAGCCTCTCGCCACTTTCGATTTTCTCTCTCAAGTACCCTTCGGCGCGGCCCGCTCTCCCGATCTCGAAGACCGCGTCGAGCGCGGGGCCGGGCGCGCCGCCGTGCAGCGGGCCTTTCAAAGCCCCAACGGCTCCCACCACCGCCGAAACGACGTCCGAACGGGTCGAGACGATCACGCGCGCGGCGAAGGTTGAGGCGTTCATCCCGTGGTCCACGACGGTGTTGAGGTACGTCTCGAGCGCGCGGATCGCCTCCTCTCCCGGCTCCTCCCCGGAGAGCAGGTACAGGTAGTTCGCGGCGTGCCCCAATTCCGCCTGCGGTTCGAGCGGCTCTTTCCCTTCCAGCATACGCTGGTACGCCGCCACGATAATCGGGAATCGCGCCACCAGCGAGAGCGCGTCTTCGTAGAACTCATCGCCGGAAGCTCCATTCGGTTCGCCCAGCCCGACCGTTCCAACCGCCATCCTCAACGCGTCCATCTCCGGCGCCTTCTCCGAAGCTGCTGACCGGAGTAGATCCAAAACCGCCCGCGGAAGCCGCCGCCGCGCGGCCAACGCCTCCCGGAAAGCCGCAAGCTCCCCGGCATCGGGCAACTCGCCATTCCAGAGCAGGTACACAGTCTCTTCGAACGAAGCGTTACCCGCCAGCTCTTCGACTGCGAAACCACCGATCACCAGCTTCCCCGCCCCGCCGTCCACCCCGCTAAGACACGTCCTGACGGCTACCACATCTTCGAGCCCCGCCACGAACCCCGCTCCAGCTCTCTCACTCATACGCGCCACCTTCTCTCGTCGCCTGCTCCCGACGGAATGGTAAAGAAACAAAACAGGTTTATCAATATTGATTTTAAGAATCAATGTATGTTATCGTCCGGTTGTAGTTGGTTGAAAAACATGGAGGTTCGTTGGTTTGGTGGAGGATCTTTATCTGACTTCCCGGCGGGCGGCTGAGGAGTTGGGTATCAGCGCGGCTACTCTGTACGCTTATGTGAGTCGTGGTTGGATCCGCTCGGAGGCGGACAACGGACGGAGCAGACGCTACCTGGCCGATGATGTGCGGAGGCTGAAGGAGCGAAAGCGGCAGCGCCGGGACCCGGCGCGTGTGGCTGAGGAGGCGCTACACTGGGGTGCGCCGGTGCTGGAGTCGGGTATTACCCGGATCTCCGGAGGTAGGTTCTACTATCGGGGTAGGGATGTTCTCTCGCTCGCCGCAGAGAATACCATCGAGCAGGTCGCTTCCCTGATCTGGACGGGAGATATGTCCGGCGAAGCGGATATCTTCCAGGGGGCTTCCGTGCTACCGGCTTCCTTCGATAGCGCGAGCGAATCGCTGAGATCTCTGGCGCCGGTTGGGTTGTTCCAGTCCCTCTTGCCGCTAGCCGCCGCCGGAGACGCGGCCTCCTACGACCTGCGATCACTTTCCGTCGCGCGGACCGGCGTACGCATCCTCCGCTTCCTGACGGCTGTCGCCGCCGGCGGAAACGCGCTGGAGGGAGGAGTATCTCGTACGTTGCAGCGAGCCTGGGCGCCTCTGTTTCCGGAGGCCGTTGCGCTCCTGGATGTGGCTCTCATACTCTGCGCCGACCACGAGTTGCCCGTCTCGACGTTCGCGGCACGGTGCGTAGCCTCTTCGGGTGCGACGCCTTATGCCGTGGTGACGGCGGGTCTCGCTGCCGTCCAGGGGGTCAAGCACGGCGGGGCGATAGAGTTGACAGAGACTTTCTTGGGAGAAGTCGAGGCGTCCGGCGATGCGCGCGGGGTCATTGCCGGGCGGCTGAGGAGGGGGGAGAGGGTACCCGGTTTCGGTCACTCCCTTTACCCGGAGGGAGACCCACGGGGGGCGGCGCTGCTCGGACTCGTCGAAAGAGTCCTTCCCCGGAGCCCGTCCGTGGGGCTGTCGGGCAAGGTCGTGCGGGAAGCCCGCAACCTTATCGGGGAGCGTCCAACGGTTGACTTCGGGTTGGCGACCCTGGCGCGCGCGCTGGAACTGCCGCCGGGGTCCGCCGTGGCGCTCTTCGCCCTCGGGAGGACTGTCGGTTGGATCGGTCACGCCATCGAGCAGTACGAAAGCGACGCGATGATACGTCCCAGGGCACGCTACGTTGGTTATTAGCTGGAAGTCTTCGCTACTTAACTGGTATCGGCAGGACGCCGAGGCCGCTCAGTATAACCAGGATCACGGTGAAGGAGTTAAAGGTCGCGTGGGCCACGAAAGAAGGCAACAGGCTCCCGGTTCGCTGGAACAAATAACACAGGACGAGCGCGAGGAGCAGGAGAGCCGGGAGCAACACGGGCTCGAAGTGGAGCACGGCGAAGAGCGCCGAAGACAACAGCGCCGCCAACGTAAACGGCGCCCATCTCGTGCCCTTGAGTGGAGAGTCTTTCGAACCGGCAGTGTTCGTGAAGATCAGAGTTCCGAGCCGGTTCAGGCCGTTGAAGATAGCACCCCGAAATACCAGCTCTTCTACGGCGGGTCCGAGGATTACGACTACGAAGACAACCGCCGGTATCGCGAAGTACGGGTTGTCTCCAACCCAACCGACCAGCTCTTCTATAAACGGCTGCTGCACGTTCGATTTCGTCGAGTAACCGAGGGTCTCGAAGACCCTGGTGCTCAGTACCCTCACCACGGCGCTTACGACCACCGCGCCGAGGCCGACCAGAAACCCGAGACCGACCGCCACAAAAGCCCCGCCCCTGGGACGCGCGAACCCGAGCGGCGCGAGAGAGAAGCTCACCCGTCTCCCGAATGCCCGGACCACGAAGACCCCGGCGAAAAACAGCGCGAACGTCGCCGCAGCCATCACACCGTCGAAGAGAACCACGGAGAGCAACGCCTGCGCCGAGCTGTTAACTTCCCTCTCCTTGCAGGTAAACGTCCCCGCCGGGCCATCCCGTTTTCGCGTCCTCGTGGAGGCGATCCCGAACCCAGGACGGGAGCAGCCCGATCTCCCCGAGATCCTCAATCTTTACCCAGCGCAACTCTTTCAAGGTAGGCTCCGAACCTTCCTCGACCTCCGGGTCGCTCCCGAGAACTGCCTCGGTCTCCCGGTCCGCATCGAAACGTACCGTCAGGTCCACGGTATGTCGGCCCTCTTTCAGGAACTCGCTCACGTACAACACACCCAGGAACCGCCCGGTAAGGCTAGTCTCTTCCACGATCTCGCGCGACGCGCACTCGGGGATAGTCTCTCCCGGCTCCAGCCGTCCACCCGGCAAGACCCAGTAAGGCTCCCGGCCCGGCTTCTCGTGGCGTACTAAGAGCAGAGCCTCGTCACGTTCGACCACAACCCCAACCCGAACCCCGAAATCAATCCCGGAAGTCTCTCGCTTTTTGCCCATACCCGGCGAGTATACAGCCCCAACAGACGTAAGCTCCATATAACCCGTCACCGACCGGGATTCGGAGTCTTACAAGCATGAGCCTCCCTCACCCTTACACGTGTCGGGCATAACTCCACAAAACGTAACAACGTTTTCGAGCGCCAGGCCCTGAATGAACGACAGACATGCTCGGATGGGGCCCACATGCTTCCGGCGAACGTAAAAAACAAAAAACACCATATTAAAACGCTAAAATATGGTTGACTTAGAATGATATTCGTGGTTTGATGGTATTTAA
Organism: Rubrobacteraceae bacterium; assembly: GCA_965219175.1. GTDB lineage: Bacteria > Actinomycetota > Rubrobacteria > Rubrobacterales > Rubrobacteraceae > JBBPZK01. Next base: position 2,771,193 of record CBDCNI010000001.1, on the reverse strand, counting down.
GGGACAAAGCCATAGAGCTTTATAAGGGAAGGACAGTTTGCGCCTAGCAGAAAGGTACGAGAGTTTGTTTGGTACTCGTAGGTTTCGTGATGGAGGTGATCTTCAGCTTCAGGGGATCTAATGAATTCATATTCCAGTGGCGGAAAGTCTTACTTCTACCGTGCGGGGTTGTTGTGGATGGCGGGTGGATGAGAGGTTCGAGAAGTTTAGAGATAAGCAAGTCGAGAGGAGAGATCTTCTGTCCCGAAGTTGTTTGAGCGGTTCTTGGGGAAGCCAAATGGGCGTCGAAAGTGAGGGAAAGATGAAGGATGAAGGCGAGATGACGAGGATGGAAAAGGAAGTCGGCATAGGGGAGCGTCTCTACAGCCGGCGCGACGTGCTGAAGGGCCTCGGGGCGGCGGGTATAGGCGCGACCGTGGGGTCGAACCTTTTGATGAAGGGCGCTCTCGCGAAGCAGGGCTCTGGTGGTTCGTCGGTGTACGCGCAGCCGATGGAGACGGGCTGGCAGCCGAAGACGCCGCCGCTGACGACGCCCTGGACGAGCAAGGTATCGCCGACGAACGACCATCCCGCGTATCCCAGGCCTCAGATGACCCGCGAGAGTTGGCTAAACCTCAACGGTGTCTGGCAGTTTGCCGCCGCCGGTGATGGTGAGAAGCCTCCGGTCGGACGTAACCTCGGTGAGAGGATACTGGTCCCGTTCCCGGTCGAGTCTGCGCTATCGGGGATCATGCGTCACGAGCCGCGGATGTGGTATCGGAGAAGGGTAGATATCCCGAAGAAGTGGAAGGTTGGGGGGAACGGGAACAACGTCCAGCGGTTGTTGCTGCACTTCGACGCCGTGGACTACGAGACGAAAGTTTGGGTAAACGGCAAGCTCGTGGGCAGCCACGAGGGCGGCTACGATCGGTTCACCTTCGATATAACAGACGCATTGAAGATGGGTAAGAACGGCAAGCCCGAAGGGGATCAGGAGATAGTGGTCGGCGTCTACGACCCGACAGACGACGGCGGGCAGCCGCTCGGCAAACAGCGCATCAACCCCGGCGGCATCTTCTACACGCCGAGTTCGGGCATCTGGCAGACCGTGTGGATGGAACCGGTATCAGCCGTGCACATCACCCGGCTCGACATGACCCCGGACCTCGCCAGCGGAACGCTGCGCCTGACCGTACTCGCGGACAACGCCCAGGGCAACGTGGTCAGGGCCGTGGCTTACGACGGCAACAAGAAGGTTGGATCCGTCACCGGACCGGCCAACACGGAGTTGCGTCTGCCGGTCTCCAACCCGAAGCTCTGGTCCCCGGACAGCCCGTTCCTGTACGACCTGAAAGTCAGCCTGATGGATGGAACCAGAGGCAAGGGCAAAGCCAAGGGCAAGACGGCGGACGAGGTCGAGAGTTACTTCGGGATGCGTTCGGTCTCGATCAAGGATGTCAACGGCAAGCCGCACATGGTACTCAACGGCGATTTCGTGTTCGAGCTTGGCACCCTGGATCAGGGCTTCTGGCCGGACGGCCTCCACACTGCGCCAACCGGGGACGCGCTCGCCTACGACCTCCAGAAGCAGAAGGACCTCGGTTACAACACCGTCCGGAAGCACATCAAGGTCGAGCCGGACACCTGGTATCACCTGACGGATAAGCTCGGTCTGCTCGTCTGGCAGGACATGCCGGCGATGCCTACCGGCAAGCAGCCGACCCCGGCGGCCCAGCGGGAGTTCGAGAAAGAGTTGCGGCAGATGATAGACCAGCATCGCAGCCATCCGTCCATAGTAATGTGGATACCGTTCAACGAGGGTTGGGGCGAGTACGAACCGGCCCGGATCGCCGCCACGGTCAAGGGCTGGGACCCGAGCCGGCTGGTGGACAACAACAGTGGGTCCAACTGCTGCGGCTACGACGGCGGCAACGGCGACGTCACCGATTACCACAACTACGTCGGACCCGGCCCGGAGCCTGCGCCTGACGACGTTCGGGCGGCGGTCATAGGTGAGTTCGGTGGCCTGGGCCTAAAGGTCCCTGGTCACGAGTGGGACCCCGGCAACGGCTTCGCCTACGAGATGGAGCCCGACGCCCAGACGCTCTCCGATCGCTACGTGGACCTGTTGCAGAGGACACGCCAGCTTGAGGTGCGGTGCGGTCTGTCGGCGGCTATCTACACCCAGCCTTACGACGTGGAGCACGAGCTAAACGGTCTCATGACCTACGACCGGAAGGTTATGAAGCCGGACGCCGGACGTGTGCAAAACGTCAACCGGGCCGTGATCTCCGCCTCGGACCAGGCGATCAACCCGCCGGCTCCGTCACCCGGAACGCCCGGACTCGTAGGCGTCGGTTACTGGCCGTTCGACCAGGACAGCGGCAATACGGCCCCGGACGCCTCCGGCAACGGCCACGATGGTACGCTGGTAAACGGCCCGAACTGGACCAACGGGCACACCGGCAACGCCCTCCAGTTCAACGGGCGGGATCAGTTGGTCGATACCGGCGACAGCATCCTCGACACCACCGGTAACTACAGCACGGCAGCCTGGGTCTCGCTCGACTCCCTCGGCGGCGCTTTCGCGACTGCGGTTAGCCAGGACGGTCAGCAGACCAGCGAGTTCTTCCTGCAATACTCCGGGCAAGATGGGCGCTTCGCCTTCAGCGCGGTGGGCGTCCGCGCGCTGGCGCCGGCCCCACCCCAGACCAACACCTGGTACCACCTGGTCGGCGTCCGCGATATCCGGGACGAGACGCTCAAGCTCTACGTCAACGGCCGGCTCGCCGGAACGGCCAGCTACTGCCCAGGTTACGCCGCCAACGGCAACACCGTCATCGGCCGCGGGAAATACAACGGCGGGCCGGTAGACTTCTGGCGCGGCAAGCTCGACCAGGTCCACGTCTACGACCGGGCGCTCTCCGGCGATGAGATCGCCCAACTCTACCAATCCAATAAATAGAGAGGACGAAGGAGGCCGCGCGGTGTGATCCGCGCAGCCTCGTCTCATCTTCCGCGCAGTGTGCTGGAATAGGAAGGAGCTTGGAGATGAACAGCGGTTCCGGCGTCACTGAAGTCGAAGCGACCAACTCGTAAAAAATCTCACATCGTGTTGCGGAAGTGTTGAACTTCGCTGTCAGAAGAGAAGCTTCGGAGTTCGAGGCAAAGGGAGACTCGGGTTGTCGAAACCAGGAACTTCGGGATCCCGTGATGCCTGCAGCTTTAATCTCGCAAAAACAACAAAAACCACCGTATAGTGTTTGACTTACGTTGGAAAATCGTTATTCTTAGCTGAATAGGGTGTAAAGTTACCGGGGATGGATGAAACGAAAGGGGTGCGAGGCAGATGAGACCTATAAGGGTCATGGCTGTTTTGATCGTAGTGGTGAGCGCTGTGCTTTTGGCGGCGTGTGCGCCGGGGTCGAAGACCGCGAACCAGGGTTCGAACAGTGGGAATAATAGCGGCGGTGGAGGTTCGAGCGGGAGCACATCGTCGGGTGGAAGCGTAGAGCAGACTTTCCTGCCCACTTCCGGCCCATACTGTCCGGGAAAGAAGGATAGCAAGGACTTCAGCAGCCTCAGCATCGGCTTCTCGCAGTCCGAGAAGGAGACCAACCCGTTCAGGAGCACTGAGACTCAGTCCGTGAGGACGGCTGCCGACAAGTACGGCGTCAAGTTGTTGTACGCTAACGGGCAGTCGCAGGAACCGAAGCAGATCTCCGACATCCGGGACTTGCTTTCGCGGGGGGCTGACGGTCTTGTGGTTGCTCCTTTGCAGAGCAACGGGTTGCAGTCCGTGCTCGACTCGGCGGCCAGCAAGAACGTGCCGGTCATCCTGATCGACCGCCAGACCGCCGGCAAGCCGTGCAAGGACTTCATAACGAACATCCAGTCCGACTTCGTGCGGCAAGGTAAGCAGGCCGCCGAGCAGCTCGATAAGATCACCAACGGCAAGGCCCAGATAGCGGTGCTCGAAGGCGCCCCCGGAGCCTCGGTGACGAACGACCGGACCAAGGGTTTCAACGATTACCTCAAGCAGCATTCCGGTTTGAAGGTCGTGGCTTCCCAGACCGGCAACTTCGTCCGGACCGACGGTCAGCAGGTGATGGAGCAGATCATCCAGGCCAACCCCAACATAAACGCCGTCTACGCCGAGAACGACGAGATGGCGCTCGGGGCTATAAGCGCCCTAAAGTCGTCCGGCAAGAACCCCGGTACGGATATAAAGATGGTCTCGATCGACGGCACGAAAGACGCGGCCCAGGCTATTGTTGATGGTAATTTGAACGCCACGGTGACGACCAACCCGCGTTTCGGCCCGATCGCCATGAAGACGCTCAAGCAGTACTTCGCGGGCAAGAAAGTGCCGCAGAAGATAAGGGTCAAGGATAAGTTGATCACTGATAAGGACGCGAAGCAGTACCTCAACAACGGGGCTTACTAGGGAGTAACGGAGTTGACCGAGCAGGCAACGAGGCAGGCTGCGGTCCTGGAGGCGCGCCGGGTGACCAAGAGGTTCCCCGGCGTCCTCGCGCTCAACGAGGTCTCTTTCGGGCTCCGCTCGGGCGAGGTACACGCGCTCGTGGGAGAGAACGGGGCGGGCAAGTCCACCCTGATCAAAGTCTTGACCGGGGCGGAGAAGCCGACCGAGGGGCAGGTGTTTTTCAAGGAACAGGAGGTCTCTTTCGGGAGCCCGCGCGAGTCTCAGGAGGCGGGCATCAGCACTATCTATCAGGAGGTGAACCTGATCCCGCTGCGCTCCGTGGCGCAGAATGTTTTCCTCGGGCGAGAGCTTCGCAACCGCTTCGGTCTGCTGGACGTCCGCCGGATGAACCGGGAGGCGGCCGATATACTCGAACGCTACGGTATTCGGGTGGATGTTACGGCTCCCCTGCGGTCGTTGGGCCTCGGGACCCAGCAGATGGTGGCGGTGGCGCGGGCGGTCTCGCTCGACGCCCAGGTGGTCATCATGGACGAGCCTACCTCCTCTCTGGAGGCCGGCGAGGTCGAGACTTTGTTCCGGGTGATCCGGCAGCTCAGGGAAGAGAACGTCGGCGTGGTCTACGTGAGCCACCGGCTGGCCGAGATATACGAGATCTGCGACCGGGTTACCGTGATGCGCGACGGCGAGCTGGTCCAGACGAGCGAGGTTTCGGATATCTCAAGGCTGCAACTCATCTCCGCGATGCTGGGGCGAGACCTTACCGAGGCCGAGCGCGGGACCACGAGCTTCGGTGAAGACCACGACGTGGAGGGAGATCCGGTGCTCGAAGCCCTGGACCTCACCCGGCTACACTTGCTGGACGACGTTTCCTTGAGCGTCCGGCCCGGTGAGGTGGTCGGTCTCGCAGGTCTGCTGGGAGCCGGACGGAGCGAGACGGCGCGGGCGATCTTCGGCGCGCAGCCGCTCGACTCGGGAACCGTAAAAGTCGACGGCAAGAAGATGAAAACGGGCTCTCCATCCGCCGCCATAAAAGCCGGTATCGCTTTTCTACCGGAGGATCGCAAGGCGGAGGGTGTCATCCCGAACCTCTCGGTGCGCGAGAATATAGTCTCCGCTGCGCTCCCGAGCCTCTCGCGGGCGGGGATAGTATCGGAGAAGGCCCAGGATAAGGTCGTCCAGGAGTTCATGGAGCGACTCGGGATCAAGGCTTCCAGTCCCGAGCAGAAGGTCGGGGAGCTTTCGGGCGGCAACCAGCAGAAAGTCCTACTGGCCCGCTGGTTGTGCCTGAACCCGAAGGTCCTGATACTCGACGAGCCGACCCGCGGGATAGATGTGGGCGCGAAAGCCGAAGTTCAGCATCTCATCGACGAGCTGGCCGAAGAAGGGCTAGGGGTAATCATGATCTCCTCCGAGTTGGAGGAAGTGGTGGAGGGCTCCGACCGGGTGATAGTGCTCAGGGACGGGGCCGTGGCCGGGGAGCTTTCCGGCGAAGGACTTACCGAGAACGAGGTGATGGGGATGATCGCCGAGGACCGCTCCGCGGATCGTTCCGGAGATGGATCCGTGGAGAACGAGGGAAGTGCGGATGAGTAGCTCCACCACCGAGAAGAAGTCTCTCGACGCCAACCGGGTGCTCGCGTGGCTGCGGGACCAGGGGGTCTACGTCGCCTTTGTATTGCTGGTGTTGTTCAATTTGGTCGTAACGCCGTATTTTGCCACTACGGGGACGTTGTTCAACGTGCTGGTGCAGACCTCGCCGGTGTTGCTGGTCTCTTTGGGGATGGCGTTGGCTATCGGGACGGAGGGGATAGACCTCTCGGTCGGGGCTGTGATGGCGCTCTCTTCGGCGGTTATTTACCTGTATCTCGGTTATGGTGGGGTCGTCGCGATAATCGTGGCTTTGATCGCCGGCGCCTTGTCCGGGCTGGTCGGCGGTGGAATGGTCGCGTTCGTGAGGGTGCAGCCGCTGATAGCGACGCTGGCGCTGCTCGTGGGCGTGAGAGGGTTGGCCCAGATCATGATCCAGGGCCAGCTAGAGTCGATCAGCGATCCGGTAGTCCTGGCGCTGGGTCAGGGGAGGCTCTTCGGTATCCCGGCGCCGGTCATAGTGGCCGCCGCGGCCGCCCTCGTGATCGGCTTCCTCGTGAAACGCACGACCTTCGGGAAATACGTGGTCTCCATCGGCGGCAACCCTTCGGCGAGCCTCCTTTCGGGGCATCCGGTACGACGGACGCTCGTACTCGTCTACGTGATAAGCGGTGTTTTGGCGGCGCTTGCGGGAGTAGTAGCTTCGGCGCGCATCGGGGCGAGCGACGCCTCGAACATAGGGAACCTGATCGAGTTGAGCGCCATCGCGGCGGTGGTGGTCGGGGGAACGCCGCTCTCGGGAGGCAAGGTCAGCATCGCGGGTACTGTTATGGGAGCCCTCCTCATACAGCTCATAGATACGACCTTCGTCGCCAACAATCTGCCTCCTACTTACGCTGAGATACTGACTGCCCTGATCATATTGGGCGCCGTATACATCCAGAGGGGGAGAGGAGAAGCCTAGAGTTGGATACGGAGCCCACGCCCACTCCCGAGAAGTCTCCCGCGCAGAAAGGTCTCTCCTGGCAGGAGCGGCTCTTCGACGTGGTGCGCAAGCGCGGGGCGATCGCGGTTCTGATCCTCGTGGTCATCATCTCTTCGATCAGGTTCGACAACTTCCTGACCGCCAACAACTTGGAGAACGTTGCGCTTCAGGCTGCGTTCGAGGGCCTGATCGTGGTCGGTATGACCTTCGTCATCATCGGCAAGGGCATAGACCTCTCCGTCGGGTCCCAGGTCGCTTTGAGCGGCGTCATCGCCGCCTACGCTTCGCAGGTCGCCTGGCCGCTGGGTCTTATTGCGCCGGTCGCCGCGTGCGGGGCCATTGGCCTCTTCCAGGGTCTCCTCATCGCCAAAGCGAAGATGGCTCCTTTCATAGTTACCCTGGCAGGTTTGCTCGGTATTAGAGGGCTCGCTCTGGTTCTCTCTATGCAACAGGGCGTTCCGCAAAACATCGCGATCAAGAACGGCTCCCCGCTACTCTGGTTCGGGCAAGGCCAAATCTTCGGCGTCGCCGCGCCGGTAATTTTCATGCTCGCTGCTTTCGCGATAGGCGGCCTGGTCCTCGTCCGTACAGGCTATGGACAGGCGACCTTCGCCGTTGGCGACAGCGAGGACTCGGCGAGGCTGATGGGTATTCCCGTAGACCGGGTCAAGATCATTGCCTACACGACCAACGGCCTGCTAGCCGGGTTCGCTGGTGTACTACTCGCCGCCCAGCTCTCCTCGGGTCAGCCGACCGTCGGGCAGGGCTGGGAGCTGGATGTGATCTCCGAAGTCGTGGTCGGCGGTACGCTCCTCACCGGAGGGGTCGGCACGATGAGCGGCTCCCTTGCGGGTGTATTCCTGCTCAACATCCTCCAGAACCTGATCAACCAGGTCGGAACCCTGGGCTCCTACGGACAGCAACTCGTCAGCGGCGGATTCCTGATCGCCGTCGTCGTGATCCAGGCTTACCTGACCCGCAAGGAACGACTCTAGCCGGAGCGTCATCGACCTGGCTGCCGTAGGAATATATCCTTACAGACCTTATTTTGGGCGCGTGCCGACCTGGCTGCCGACCCAGACGTACCCGTCGGACCAGACCTCGCGTTTCCAGATCGGGACGACTTCCTTGATCCGCTCTATGGCGTAGCGGCTGGCCTCGAAGGCCGGGCCTCTTCTCGGGGCGGCGGCCACTATAACCACGCTAGGCTCGCCGGGGTCAACCCGCCCGAGACGGTGGACGATTGAGACTTCCCGCACGTCCCAGCGCTCCCGTATCTCCGCCCCGATCTCCTCCAGCTTCCTGTCCGCCATCGGTCGGTACGCCTCGTATTCGAGGTACTCGACTCGCGAGCCGTCCACCTCGTCTATCCGCGTAGTGCCGATAAAGGTAGATATCGCCCCGCAGTCCGGGCGCTGTGAACTGGAGATCACGGCGCCGACATTTATGGGCTCGTCGACTATCGCGAACAACTTATCCTCCCGAGACCGGGGGCAAGACGGCTATCTCGTCGCCGGCGGAGACTCGCGCGTCCATCCGGGCGTACTCGCCGTTGATGGCGAAGGCGAGGGTGTCGCGCATTGGAGCAAGGCCAGGATGCCGTCCGGCCAGAACCGGCCAGAACTCCTCTAGCGTGGATACTTCCGCCTCGATCTCGTCTTGCCGGAGCCCCGCTCTATCCGCCGCCGCCCCGAAGAGCAGCACCTTGACACCGCTCATTTGCTCATCTTCTCAACCGGATCCGGGACGTACCCACCACCCACGATGACTTTGAGGGCGCGCGGGACGACCTCGAAGGTCGCGGGCTCGTCCCCGATGATCTCGCCGTCAGCGGTGAACTGGAAGCCTTCCGGCCGGGTTTCGATCCTGACCTTGCTGGCCCGCGCCGAAAACACGCCTTCCTTATCCAGGTAGTCGGAGCTGGAGAGAGCCGAGGGGGTGAGCGCGAGCGCTCCCGTAACCCCGACGTCCTCTATAACGACCACGTCCAGCAACCCGTCCTCCGGGTTCGCTTTGGGGGCCGCGAGCCAGCCGCCCCCGGCGTAGCGACAGTTGCCGACGGCGATGTTGACCGCCCGCACCCTACGCTCTTCGCCGTCCAGGGTAAGCAGCGTCTCGCGCACGTCGAACTCTTTCGCGGCCTCCAGCGAAGCGCGCAAATAAGAGAGTTTGCCCCACCGGCTCTTGAATTCCTCGTCGTTGGCGTCGGAGACCTCCGCCCCGAGACCGCCGGTCGCCACGTTTATGAAAAAGCGTTCTCCGGCTCCTTCTGAGTTGACCCGCGCCACGTCCAGCGTTCGGACTCTATTTTGGCGGATCGTGTCTTCCGCCTCGTCGGGGTCCTCGGGGATGGCGAGGGTGGCGGCCAGGTCGTTGCCGGTCCCGGTCGGGAGTATCCCGAGGGTGACGCCTTCGGGGAAACCGGCTTCTCCTATGCCGTTTATGACCTCGTTGACGGTGCCGTCGCCGCCGACGACGATGAGCAGGCCGTCGCGCCACTCTTTGGCGGCCTCTTTAGCGTCCCCGGCGCTCTCTGTTTCGATCCATTCGAGATCCATGCCCTCGAACTCTTTGCGGACCTGATCCGGACTGTAATCGCCGCCGCCCGAGGCGGGGTTGCAGATCGCACGCGCCCTGGTCTTAGAGCCTTCCATGTATACGCTACGTCCTTTGATCGCGGCTCCGGATCTCCCCGGAGCGCTTATGATACTAGGAACCGGAAGTTTTCAGGAAGCCCGGGAGCCGGGGGCGCTCGGCGCATCGCCCCGCGAAGAGTTGCCGGAGATCCGGGATATGCGCGTGACCGGTAGCCACTCTTCGCGTCCGCCTTCCAATCTGACCGCCGCGTTGGCCCCCTCGCTGGAGACGTAGCGGACTTCGCCCGCGCCCTCCGGCGTCATGACTTGCTCTCCGGGGGAGAGGTCTGGAAGGAAGGCTTCGCGCAGGGCGGCCACGTAGGCGAGGGCGAGAGAATGACCGAGGTGGGCACCCTCGTCTCGCCGGTCGGCGACCAGGATTCCTGCGATGCGGTACAGGTTTGCCCGCGAAACCTGGGAGATCAAACAAGCCCTCACACCCTGCCGGACGAGCAGCCGCTCGAACTCCGAGTAGCTCTCTCCGCTCCGCTCCAGTATGCCCATCACCCTCGGGAGAGCGCGCCCAACCGCCTCTTCTACCGTAAGACCGTTGATCCCACGCTTGTAGACGTGCGGGTCGAGCCGGTCCTCCTCCCGCCGCCGCGGAACACTGAGCCATCCCTGCTTCGTATCGTCCCTGTACTCTGTCATGCCCTAATTTTACTACTCGTACATTGATTTACACCCACGAATATCCTGGAAAGGTGCTGTTTTTACATCGGAGCCGGTTATCTGGAGCTTGTGGCGGTACACTAGAAGTATTGAGTGGCAAGCAGGAGGTACCGGGTGGGTTCGAGAGAGTTTCTGGAGCGATTGAAACGGGAGGTGATCTCCCACCCCGCGCTGGTCCATCCTTTTCTGGAGCGGTTCGGGGACGGAGACGCTAGCCCTGAAGGCGTCAGGACGTTCGCCATCCAATATTACCGGCACGTTAGCGTGAGCCGGCTGTATCTGGCCTCTCTCATATCCGGCTGTCGCGAGGACGAGAATCTGCAACTCGCCCTCGCAGAGATCCTCTTCGACGAGTACGGTCACCTGAAGCCGGACGAGACGCATCCGGCTCTGTACCGCCGTTTCCTGCACGCCCTCGACATAAGCGAGGAGGAGTGGAGCGTGCCGCGAACGCTCCCGGAGATAGACCTCTACATAACGGCCCACTACGCGCTGTGCGGAAACCCGGACATCCGGCTCGGGCTCGGGGCGCTCGGACCGGCGAGCGAATGGCCGGTGCCACCGATCTACGTCCGGCTCACCGAAGGCTTGAAGAAATCCTCCGGGCTGCCGGATGAAGCGTTGGAGATCTTCACCAGCCACGTCACCATGGACGTGACCCACGCCCGCATCATGATGGAAGCCATCGCTCCCTACGCTGAAGATGAAGAGGGGCAGCGGAAGGTCCGGGAGGGCGCCATGCGTTCGCTCGACGCCCGCTCCGTCATGCTCGACGGTCTCTACCGGGCCGTCTACGGAGAGCCTTCGCCCCTGCCAAACTCCGTCGCCGTCGTCAGGAGCGGCGGGTAGGAGCGGAGATGCCGGAGCTTCCAGAGGTCGAGACGATAAAAGAAGACCTGCGCGAACTGGTAGCCGGTTCGGAGATAGAGAGCGCCGAGATACTCGATGCTTCTCTAGTCGAACAACCTTCGCCTGAAGAACTCATCCGGCGCCTAAAAAGTGTCCGGATAACCGGGGCGCGGCGTCGGGCGAAGCACCTCATCGTAGAGTTGGAGGGGGGAGATTCGCTGGTCTTTCAGCTCAAGATCGGGGGGCAGTTGCTGCTCGTGCCTCCGGTAGAGGAGCCATCCACAGCGCTCATGATGATCCTGCACCTGGACGGAGAGCGGAGGCTGTTCCTGCGGGATGAGACCCGGTTCAGCCGGGTGAGGTTGTTGGACGAGGAGGAGCTTCGGGAGAGGCTGGCGTCCATCGGCCCGGAGCCTCTGGAAGACGGTTTCGACGCGGGGTATCTACCAGGTGTGATCGGCAACCGGAAGGCCCAGATCAAGCCGTTGTTGCTGGACCAGAAAGTCGTCGCCGGCATCGGGAACATCTACGTGGATGAGATCCTCTTCGACGCCCGTCTCCATCCCAGGCGAAAAGCGAACACCCTTACGGAAGCGGAGTGGGGGACGCTCTTCGAGGCTATTCGGAAGAACCTCGCAGCCGGCGTAGAGCATCGGGGGACGACGGTACGGTTGTACAGGGACGTGCTCGACCGTCCCGGAGACCACCAGAACTACCTGCGGGTCTTCGAGAAGCAAGGAGAGAGGTGCGTTGAAGGGTGCGGCGGGGTCGTGGTTCGTGAGAAAGTCGGAGGAAGGCCGACGCATTATTGTCCCGATTGTCAGGGCGTCGGTGGTGTCGCGGAGGAGCAGCGGTTAACATTCTGGTAAGTAAGGTATAAGGATAGGCGGAGAGAATACTCTGAAAGGGGTTTTACGGTGGCTGATAAGTTTGATCTCGTAATAATCGGTAGCGGAAACGCGGGCTACATCCCGGCGATCCGGGCGAGCCAGCTAGGCATGAGCGTCGCGATGATAGAGAAGGAAGAGAACCTCGGCGGTACGTGCCTGAACTGGGGCTGCATCCCGACCAAAGCGCTCCTTCAAACGGCGTCCATGCTAAACGACGTGAAGAACGCCGAAGAGTTCGGTGTAAAGGTGGGCGAGGTAGAGTTCGACCCCGAGCAGGCCGCCAAACGCCGCGACCAGGTCGTGGGTCAGCTCCGCAAGGGTGTCTCGGGCCTGATGAAGAAGAACAAGGTCCAGGTCTTTACCGGTGTCGGCAGCTTCGTCGAGCCGAAGAAGATAAAGGTGGAAGGTGAGGACGGCGAGCAGGAGCTGGAGGCCGAGAACGTCTTGATCGCCTCCGGAAGCGCCGTTAACAGCCTGCCGGGCATCGAGTTCGACGACGATAAGGTGATCTCTAGTGACGACGTGGTGATGGGAGACGGGGACTACCCGGAGTCGATCATCATCCTCGGCTCCGGCGCCGTAGGGGTCGAGTTCGCGAGCATGTACAACGACTTCGGTACCGAAGTCACCATCGTGGAGATCCTGGACCGCATAGTGCCGGGTGAGGACCCGGAGATCTCCGAACAGCTCAAGAAGGAGTTCGAGGACCGGGGCATCCACATCCTGACGAGCACGAAGGCGGATATCGAGAGCCTTGAGAAGACCGACGAGGGCGTGAAGCTCAAGATAGCCGGCGCCGACTCGGAGGAGAAAGAGGACTCCGAGGAAGAAGGCGGTTCCTACGGCGGCGAGGACGCCCCGACCGGTGAGGCCGACGATGACGAGGGCGACACCATCGAGGCCGAGAAGATCCTGGTGGCCGTCGGCCGCAAGACTGTAACGGAGGACCTGAACCTCGACGCGACGAGCGTGGAGGTCAACGACCGGGGCATCATCCAGGTAGACGAATTCTACCGAACCGGCGAGGACGGAGTTTACGCGGCTGGGGATGTGATCGGGGGTTACTGGCTCGCCCACGCCGCCGGACACGAGGGCATCGTCGCCGTCGAGCACATGGCCGGCGAGAACCCGCATCCGCTGGACCAGAACCTCATCCCGCGCGTCACCTTCTGCCGCCCGGAGGTCGCCTCCTTCGGGCTCACGAAAGCGCAGGCCGAGGAGCAAGACTACGAGGTCAAGGAGTCCAAGTTCCCGTTCCGGGCGATAGGCAAAGCCCTGATCGAAGGTGAGCCAAACGGCTTCTTCAAGGTGGTCGCCGACGCGGAGACCGACCTGATCCTCGGGATGCACGCCATCGGTCCGCACGTAACCGACCTCATAACCGAAGGAGTCTTCGCCAAGCTGGTCGAGGGCACGCCCGAAGAGATCGGGATGACCGTCCACCCCCACCCGAGCCTCTCGGAAGTCGTCGGTGAATCCGCGATGGCCGTGGACGGACACGCGATCCACTTCTAGAACCACATCTCAGAACCGGCGCGGAACCACCCTCGCGCCGGTTCTAAGTCCTCGTAGGTACGCTCCAAACGATCGGCGCGTCCGGCGGCAATTCGGCTTCACTTCGTTTCAAATCCTCGTAGGTACGCTCCGAACCATGCCGCCCGGCTCTTTCAGCTCGACGCCGTAGACTCGTTTCAAATCCTCGTAGGTACGCTCCGAACAACCAATCCCGAGGTCAGCGAAGCTAGAGAGGAGAAAGTTTCAAATCCTCGTAGGTACGCTCCGAACGATATTCATGTATTTGCGGTACGCCTCGTTTGCCTGGTTCTGTTTCAAATCCTCGTAGGTACGCTCCGAACCCTCTTCGCTTCGTTCCGGAACCAGGATCAGGAATCAGAGTTTCAAATCCTCGTAGGTACGCTCCGAACTCGGTTCCGGAGCCCGACATGCCCGAGCGGACATGAGTTTCAAATCCTCGTAGGTACGCTCCGAACGTGGAACACTCCGAGGGCCGGACAACACTCAGGACGTGTTGCTCGATGTCTAAGTTTCAAATCCTCGTAGGTACGCTCCGAACGTGAAGCCGGGCCACCTTGGCCGGGTGGAAGAACGTGTTTCAAATCCTCGTAGGTACGCTCCGAACCTTGTATCTCAAATCCTCGTAGGTACGCTCCGATGCTCTATCCGGTAGGGTCGTGTTTCAAATCCTCGTAGGTACGCTCCGAACCGTTGAAGAGGCACGCCCGAAGAAAGGCTCCGTCAAAGAGTTTCAAATCCTCGTAGGTACGCTCCGAACGGCTCCAGCTCTTCCGGAACTTTCGGCCGAATACCTGTTTCAAATCCTCGTAGGTACGCTCCGAACCAGAACCAGTTTAACCTGCTCGGACGAAGGCCACCCAAGTTTCAAATCCTCGTAGGTACGCTCCGAACAGTCCAAACTCAAGGGAACGGGGAAGAGATGAACGTAACTCGTTTCAAATCCTCGTAGGTACGCTCCGAACCCCACCCCCTCTATTGAACCGGCTGGTATGAAGGTTCTGGGTGAGTGTTTCAAATCCTCGTAGGTACGCTCCGAACCAACCTCAAATATACCGGTTTGCAGGTTGTTTAACAATAGCATTTTGCGGACGGAATACAGGATGAGAGGGAGCGATAGGCGTAGTTTTTCTGGTTTTGCAGGGGTTTTTGTGTTCGTCGAAGGTATGGGGTTTGCTCGCTACTTGGGGTTGACTTACAGGAAGTCGTCGGCGTCGCCGGGGCGGGATGGGATACCGAGTTTCTCTATGGTGAAGTATTTTGTGGTGCGGAGCAAGTAGAAGCGGACTGAGTCGTGATCCGGGTTTATGGTCTTCTGGACTTCGTGGCGCAGTTGCTTGTATTGGGCGGGACTTAGCTCTCCTTCGAGGACGGAGTTCTGGATGTGGTTGAGGTACTTGCGCCCGATCTTGAGCACTTTCGTGACCCGCTTGACCTCTACGTCGTAGACCATCAGCACGAACATGGCGCAGCTACCACCTCGAAACGTAGGGTTCGTACGGTTCGTCGCCGAGGAGATGCTTTTCGATCTTGTACAGCTCCAGCCGGATGAGCCGTCGGTAGGAGACGGCGCGACCGAGCTTCGGGTGCTGGATGGTCTCCTTGAGGCGGGCTTCGTAGGCTTCGAGGAAGGTCTTGCGGCCTTTTTCGGTGAGGAAGACGCCTTCGGTACCGTCGCGGAAGTCCTTCGCTTTCAGCACTCCTCGGTTTACGAGGGTGAAGATGACCCGGTCCACGACAATAGGCTTGAATATTTCGGCCACGTCCAGGTTGAGGGTGTAGCGGCGCTGGTTGGTGGTGTGGAGGTAGCCGATGCGGGGGTCGAGGTGGGTGCGGTGGATCTCGGACAAAACCGTCACGTACATCAGGCTGTTGCCGAAGGAGACGAGGGCGTTGATCCTGTTGGCCGGTGGACGCCGGGTGCGCTTCTCGAACTTGAAGTCCTCGCCCTTCAGGATGTCGTCCCACGTGTTGTAGTAAAGCTCCCGGCTACCACCCTCCAGCGCCATCAGCTCCTCGGGCGTGGCGGGCTCCCCGATCAGGGTCCGCTTCAACGCGAAGTCCGCGAGGGCTGGATCCAACTCACCGTTGCGCCGACCGTAGTACTTGAGCACCTTCTCCATGTTCGCCAGCCCGCCGCGCACGAAGGTCCGGGCGAGGTCCATGCGTTTGGCGGCGTCCATGTAGTGGGCGGCCTGGGCGAGCGTCATGTGTCCGGAGACGTACTGCTCGCGCGGCATGTACGAGCCGGCCCAGTAGCCGTAGTAGTTGTAGACGTGCAGGGGGATGTGGTTGCGGGTCAGGAAGTTCAGGAGCCTGGTGTTCAGTTCGATCTCACCGAAGACGTGGATCTCGCTAGTAGTCTCCACCGGCACGAACCGCCGACCCTCCGCCGTCGTAAAGCGCAGAGTATTCTGACGCCGCTCCAGCTCGCCGCCGTTGAAGATGTAGACGGGTTTCCTCGTCATGACCAGCAAAACTCCGCGTAGGCGCACTTCTTGCAGAACGGGATTCGAACTGCCGGTGGTGGCGCGGGCTCCTGCACGAGATCCTCTATGTTAGCAACCATCTGCTCGACCTCTTCTCTGAGTTCCGGTGTCAACTCCATCACCTCGCGTTTGCGTTCTTCGGGAACCAATATTTCACCGGACGCCTCCATCCCTTCCTCCGCCAGACGCCACAGGTAGTAGCCGAGTTGCATCCGGGTCGCGGGCAAAAAGCGCGAAGACTTCTTCACTTCCGAGACGATCAGCTTGCCGCCTTCCCTGCGGACCTGATCCAGGCGCATCCCCGGCAGCGCAAGCTCCTTCGTAGCCCGCTTATAGTGCGCCTCCTGGTTCAATCGCCCCTCCGCCAGCAACTCGAAGTCCCTCTCCGGCTCGATCTCATGCGCCATAAGCCACGCTTCCCGTGGACAGATAGCGTAGTACCAGACCAGCGTACCGGTGACTTCCGCGCTCACAGGAAAGGATCTCCTTCGGTTTTCAAGCCAGTTTTAGGATCGTAGATGCCGGGCCGAACAATCCACCACGGGTGTTCTAGGGGCTTATCTGCATCGTAGTGGCCTAGCGGATTGGCGACCTCCGTCGGATGCCAACCCTTCCTGGCCCAGACAGATACCGTAACTTGTGCGATACGTCCAGCGAACTGCCTCAAGGCGCGGCGACGCTCCCAGCGATCTCGCACCTCCAGAGCCGCTTCGATGTCTGCGGTCAAATCTTCTTCGTCCCTTTCGGCAACGATCAACTGTACTTGACCAGCGTTGTCGCCTCTTAGTAACTCCCTTATATTCGGCTGTTCGTCCCCTAGAGATGCCCAATTGCGGGTGTGTTTGGCTCCAAGATCCTTGCCTTCTCGCAGTCGGGCGAAATAATCGTTGCAGACTCTAAGCACGTCCTCTTCAGGGATTACTTCTTGAGATTCGAGTACGCGGCGTGTCTCTTCGAGTCTCATGTCCGGACTGCCGCGACCGACGGTATAGACCATCTCGGCGAAGGATCGGCTCTGCTGGTTGGTCAGGTGGTAGATCTCTACGTCTTTGCGGGACCAACGAGCGTTGCGGTTGCAGCGCCCGGCTATCTGTATCAAGCTGTCCAGAGGCGCGAAGTCCCGCATCACTAGGCTCATGTCCAGGTCTACCCCTGCCTCTACCACCTGTGTGGAGATCACCAGACAAGGTCCTTCGTCTTCCTTGATCTCTCTTATCGCCGCGAGTCTATCTTTCGGGGTTACGTCGGCGGTTAGGAAGTGGATTTGAGATTCCCACTCTTCTGCTAGAGCTTCGCGCACGGCGCTGGCGCTGGCGCGGGTGTTCAGGGTTATAAGCACACGCTCTTTTTTCAGATCCGAGCGGCGAGCGATTGTGCTCTCTATGAAATCTTCGAGTTTCGTGGACTGTTTGTGCTTGAGTAACAGTTGATAGCGGCTGAAAGCATCGTAATAGACGGCTGGGGCTTCGATCAAGTCTGCAGCCTTTGTGGCGAAGCCGGGTTGGGTGGCGGACATTAGTACGACGGTACTGCCGAGGTGTTGAGTAAGCTGCGTAAGAGAATGGTTCACGATGTCCCATAGTTGCGTAGGTAGTGCCTGTACTTCGTCAAAGATCAAAACGGCGTCCGCAAGGTTATGAAAACGCATTTGGTGTCGCGAACGGTCACCGAGCAGACTCAGAAGGAATTGGTCAAAGGTCGTTATGACGATCTCCGAACTCCAGGTGTCGAGAAAGAATTCAGCGTCGCGCTCGTCTTCTGTGTCATAGACACGCTCGCTCAAACTGTGACTCTGCATGAGCGTAGAAGGCAACGT
Organism: Rubrobacteraceae bacterium; assembly: GCA_965219175.1. Taxonomy (GTDB): domain Bacteria; phylum Actinomycetota; class Rubrobacteria; order Rubrobacterales; family Rubrobacteraceae; genus JBBPZK01. The sequence continues at coordinate 2,753,310 of CBDCNI010000001.1, read as the reverse complement.
ATTACCGAGGAACTCTCCGTAGACTCCGGCGGTCTGGTCTATGATCGAGAGGAAAGGCAGCACCAGGAATATGCGTCGCTTGCTCCCATCCGGCGAAGCCTCACGCAAGCTCAAAGCTAGACTTGCCGCCGTCAGCGTCTTGCCGAGCCCCGTGGGCAAGGCTAGGGTCCAGAGTAGCTGGTTAGGATTCTCGTGAAGCGTCTCCAGTGCCTGCCTTCGGGCGCTCGTCCTGAGTGCGTTGATCTCCGATACTTTGAAGTCTTGCAGATGTTCTTCGATCAAAGCCGCAGGTAGTTCCGCTTCGGAGGTGGACCTGTACTGTTGTCTAGCATCTGGCGAGAGAGCTAGAAACGCTTTGTCCGCTTCGAGCAGGACGCTAAAAGCAAACTGCATCTTGAGGCGATCAGCTACCGCTCCTGAAAGGTCGGCCTTGACCTTGTCTTGCAGGTCGTCGATCAGCTCCTCGGCCACGTCATAGGCGGCGCCGCGAAAATCCGGGTCCGTAAGGATCTCTTCGAGTGGAAAGCTCGTCAGTTCCGAGACTTCACGGGCAGGTATCTCAGTAGCTTGTCTGTCGATAACTCTGGCCCACTCATCGCCGAGCAGAAAGTGGTCCGTCAGACGGTTGGCGGTCGGAAAGCCAGAATGGTGGCCCAGTACCGCCGCCGCTACACACAATTTCCAAAACGAGGCTTGTCCTTGCTTTTCTCCAAGCAAGAGCGTCGCGGCGAACCCTACAGGCGTGTGGGCTTTCCCGCTGCGTGTTCCCCGGTAACCGCTTGGATCCCTAATGTATTTCTGGAATGCTGGACTCGCTTTACCGAGGTCATGCAAGCTCACTATGTCCGAAATGATCCGGTCTCTTTCGGCGTTCGGGTTGTACCGGTCTAGTATCCTAATCGTCGCCTCGCGCACCTCAGCAATGTGCGTTGTGAGCAGTTTGTCCGGGTGCGAGCGTAGCTCTCCGTCGTCCGGCATCATAGAAAGGTAACCACCCTCGTATCTGTGGAAGAGCTTATTTCGTAAGCGGTGTCGGCGCGTAACGGTATCGGCAAGCCAGAGCGTTCAATTAGGTAGTCTGCGTGAGTGAAGACCCGATCCACGGTAACGTCTCGCGGCATCCTTAGCGGCAATAGTGCCAACGGCTCACCACTGGCCGAAGCTGTGAGGGTTCCACTGCCATCTAGCGTCGCCCCTTCCTTGCGTGCGACACTGGCGCAAAGGATCTCGCTTCCAGGAGGCAGCGCTGAAGCGGTGCATTCCTCCACGAACTCCAGATGTGCGGGCATCTCACTCAAGCCCAGACAAGGAGAGTAGTGCCAGTGCCGCTCCTTGAGCCGGGAGACCAAATCCTCATGGTAATCGGTGGGAAGGCAGGCGGTCACCGTGTAAGAAGGATTGAAGAGCCATTCCTGTCTGATAAGGGTGGCTCTCTCCGGGGCGGAGGTTCCTTTGGCACCCTTCTTGACGCTGCGGGGTAGAGGTGTCGGGGGGTCTTTGCGGAGCTTGACTCGATGCCAGTGCGTCCGGGGGAGCGGACCGGACACGGAGATCAAAGCATCCGAAAGTTCGACTTGCGGTGTATCTTTCTCCATGCCGAGCACGGCCCCGATCATGCCGAGCATCGCGGTGCGGGGCGGTATCGGGTAGCTAAGGGCGCTGACGCTCGCTTCGGCCCTCAAGAAATGACCGAATCGACCGCCGTAACGAAAAACTACGGCGTCCTCTTCTTTACCGGCCATTGCTCCCCGGCCCGTCGAAGTCAAGGTGGACGACTTCGAAAGTATTGGCTTCTCCATGTACGTGGGGCTGTAGAAACGCCTCGTCTTCTTCGGATAGTTGTAGATCTGGACTCGTATCGTACTCGATCCGCTCTATATGATGAGCGTATCTTTCGAGCCGGTCGCGTAGGAGCGAGAGATCCACTGTATAGTCTAGCGGACTCGCCCACGCTTCCTCAGGTTTCGGTCCATCTGGACCATCGACCGCAACGGTTTTCACGTAGTCGAGCAACCTACCGAATTGGAACTCCACACCGGTCTTATAAACAATGTTGAGCAGCAACCGTGGTACTTGACCGGCCTTCGTTCGCGTGTTCCCCGACGACCGGACACCGCGCCAAGCTGCGCCTAGAAGTTCGTCGTAGTCGCTGTCTGTCAAAAGCGATTTCTTCGCGCTGTGTTCATTGGCTACGCCACCGAAACCGATAAGTCCGTAGCGTAGAACCACGTTCTCGGTAAACGTTCCCTGAGTCTTTCCTTCGGCGCTACCGAAGATGCTCGTTCCCCGGATGTCTACTTCTTCGGCAGTATGCAGTACCTCTCCCTGTTCGATCTGGGTCGCGCCCGTCAGTGTTTTCGGTTCGGGTTTCCAGTCGCGGGCTCTGACGTTGGCTTCCTTCTCGTCGCCTTTTTTGAAGGCCAGGGTGCTGCCGAACATCCGGGCATCCACGAACGACTCCAGGATTATCTTGACCAGATCAGGGCCGTCCGCTTGAGGTTCGCCTTTCTGCTGAAGGTAGTAGCCCACCCGGCCTGTAAGGTTGGTGGTGCGTCCTTCTATGTTGTCCACGAGTATGTCGTGTCCCAGAGCCTTTAGGTGGTCTCTGATAAAGCGTTTTAGACGCACGTCGGTGACGTAGTAGGTGCCGTCGGGCAATATGCGCGGGCGGTTCTCGTCCGGGTCGCCGTTCGGGTTGCCCATGCGAATGTCATAGCAGAACAGAAACTCTCTGCGGGACGTTAGCGTTTGCTGGGTGACCTGTTCCGTCATGCGCTCTCCTCTACTTTGTTGTCTCCTGCATCTTGAGTTGCTTTACTTGGCATGAAAGTGGAACTCAAGGATTGACCGAGCAGCAGAAAGTATCCGGTCTCGGTTTGGTTGAGGTCTATACGGGTTCCGAGCTTCGTACCCAGATAGCCCAGTTCTTCAATTACATCGGCGATGTCTTTGGAGGTGGTACCGTAGGTCAGTAGTTTCTCCCTTATCCTCACATAGAGATGCGGTAAGTCCTTACCGGTTAGTGTGAACCGTTTGAGCCACGGTAGGGCGTTCGCGCCGACGTTTACCCCTCGCGCTCCCTGCACTTGCATTAGTTTGCCGAACAACGCTCCGAGCAGGAAGGCGTAGGCTTTTTCTGGCTGGTCTATACCGGAACGTCCGTCATCACCTTCGAAGAATTCGCCGAAGACGGATCTCAGTCGTTCTGTTTTAGGTTGGTAGCGCCAATCTTCCATCTCGGGATAAACCTCCAATTGCCTTAGAAAGTAGATGAATCTTGACAGGTGCCGGATCCAACCGGCCATCGTCAGGTAGTTATCTCCTTGCTTTGTCCTCCCCTCGTACAACAACACATAATGACTTCGCTCTAGCGCGTCAATAAGGTAAGCCTCGCAAACCTCGCGCACCTCCTCCCAGAACCGCTCCACGGGTACCTGGTGCCCGTGGTAGACGGCGGCGGCCATCTCCCGCTTGAACTCGAACAACCGCGCACCCTTGTTCGTCTTCTCCGTTCGCTTGCCACCCGGACGCCGGAGCAGCGCCGCCAAAGAGTTGAACGCAACGTCCAGACTCAAAGAGTCTTCATAGCGGCGTTCTTGCGGAAAAGGCAGGGACGCATCATTGTTGACCTCACCGGCGATTGCGGAGATGTCGCGTAGCCGCGAAGGCAATATATCCGTCACCATGCCGCGGACATTTTCGATCTTCTGTCCGAAGTCGGCCCAAAGTATGGTCAGGTTCGTGACAACATCTTCCTCGTCAGCCAAGCTATGCAGTTTTCCCTCTTGCTCTACTAACGGCTTCCCGGTGTTCACTTGTGGAAGATACTTGTCTCGCGTCCTACGCATGAACTTTCGTCGCTTGTCCTGGTCTAGCGTCGTGTAAGGAATAATAAGGGCGTTCTCGCCCGCCACCCGAGCACGAAAACGCCCGCTTACGTGATACGAGAATGTATAAAGTAAATCCGCAGCCTCTGCTGAGAGCGCGTACTTCTTCCAGGCTTCGCTATCATCGAGGCCGGGGAAGACACCAGGGCGATCCACGTTGCTCAGGTTTAGACCGGCTCCCGCTAGACCGTTTGGGTAAACGGTGCCGTTAATACCGGTTAGGGAGCAGCGGCCTTCTTCGATCGGCCCAAGCCGACCTGTCGAATATTTCTCTGACGCCAGGACGTGTTGAAGGTAGGCAATGTACTCTTCGACTTCTCCGGGAAGCCTGTCTTCAGCATCTAAAACACTCAAAAAACAGGTCTGTCTCTCTGATATTGAGCGAACGGCTAGAGCAAGCGCATGGGTGGTTTCGTCTTCTATCATCTCACCCCGGACTCGGAGTTTTGGGCGGGACACCACTGACGTCACATAATCGAAATACTCCGACCAGGGTTGATCCGAATCCGCAATGGTTCTGAAGTCCTTGAGAGAAGTGTCGTTTATCTTTATTGAGGGTCCCGATCCTTTTGCTGGGGAGTAGGTTCTCTTGATGACAGGTCCCAAAGCACCGGATTGAGATCCTGTCGACGGCACGAACGGCAAAAGCAACTCGGCGCCATCCCCGCGCTCTCGCTGCTCCAGAATCGCAACATCAGCGTCTCGAGAGTCTGCTTTGAGGACGTAATAGTTCGGTGACATCGAATCTCTGGGCGCTTCGATCAGATACGGGAATAAAGACTCCGGGTGCTCCTCACGCACCCGGAGATACCATTCCCAGGGATCTTGTTCATCCGCTAGACCATCCGGCAACTGCTGCCGCAGGTAGTCCAGTGCGAGGTCTTTCATGGCGTCAAGCATCTTTACCTCCTTTCCGACTATTGACTATCTCCACCATCCCGAACCCCTGCGCGTTCTTGGCCCCGAAGCCGGCGTCGTAGGCGAGTCGGAAGTAGGGTTCGGGGAGATTTACTTCGTACAGGCCGGTCCAGCCCTTGATCCAGAACCCCTTGAAGTTGAGGATCTGCTGGTCCGTCTTGCTGACCTTGCGCGGCTTTACGTAGGCTCCTCGCAGATCCTCGTCCACGTCAGCCTCCCATTCCAGGGCTTTCGCCTTGCGCGCCACGTTGGAGACGAGGGACTCACTCCACTCTGTTTCCTGCGGCGCGTAGTAGTAGGTCTTCTTCTTGCCGTCGGGCGTCTGTAGGGTGCTGTAGGCGGTGATGGGGGAGAGCACCTTGACCAGTATGGGTTTCGCCGGGTTTATCTCCGGCTCGGGCTCGACGCCGACCTCCGAGACTCTGCACTCCGCGCTCCCCAGCCGGACGGCGGGCTTCGTCAGGAGATGTTCGGCGAAGGAACCGAGCACTTCGGAGTCGAACGCGCTGAGGTAGAAATGGACGGGACCATCGAACCGGACGTGGCCGTTCTTCGAGAAGCGCTTGCCGAAGAGTCGGGAGAAAGTGAAGAGCTTGAAGCGGCGTTGCCCGTAGGAGTGGCCTTTTTCGTGTAGCCATTCCGAAAGGGCGCGGTCGAGGTTGTGATACACGAGTCCCTGCAGCAGATGGTTGTATTGGATGGGGATCTGTAACGAGCCGTTTTCGGCCTTCAGGCTTATTCGTAGTCTCATACTAACTCTCCCCAATGCCTACGGACTACGAGCATTCCCCGAGGCACATCCTCCATTCACCCTACATGACTCACCGAAAGTCCGATGCTGTAAAGAATATTACTTCAATGTTTGGGCCGGGGAAACATGAAATTTGTGGAGAAAGAAAAATTTCGAGCCAGGTGCTTGTTGCCAGCTCGATCCTCGCTTCCCGACACTCCTTCAAATGTGCGCGGAGTTGTATTGTGCCGTTGACCGATGTGTAAACGAGCGTCAGACTATCCGACGCTATCGGGGAGAAGGGTGAAGCCGGAACGGGACGCGGCGTTTCGCGGATGTTCGTCGAGGCATACAAAGGAGCGGCCCTGGGGCTGTTTGCCGCACCAGATCTGTGCGGCGGCGAGTTGGAGTGCGTCGGCGGTCCTGAGCGGATGGGCGACCAATATTTGCTCGGCCAGGATGCGTAGCCGGGCGGTGGGTTGTGCTTCCGTCCAGCTCCCGGACAGGTCGTTTCAGAAGCTCGCGCGCCAGTGCTCCACCTTCCGAAACGAGCGTATTCTCCCTGGCGCGGCGGGAGATCGCCGATACGCACTCGACGCGTGTCGCCCACCAGACCACCATCCCGGTGTCTTTTTCGAGCAGCCGGCGCAATGCGTCAGAGTGGGGCTCCACCACGAGCAAGGGTATGACCACCGAGGTGTCCCAGAACCGCACCGCCTAGCGGCCTTCCTCTCGCTCTTCCCGCACAGCCTCCACAAGTAGCCCTTCCGGGTCTTCTGGACGCGCCTTCTCGAAGAACCCTTCAGGTAGCCTGCCGGAGCCGAGCCGCACCAGACCTTCACGCTCCATCGCCGACAAACGCGCCATCTCCGCTTCGTCGTCCACGACAGTTTCGACGCCGACCGGAACTAGGCGCGCGATAGGCTTGCCCCGATCCGTTACCAGCACTTCTTCGCCGAATTTCACGCGTGCGCGGTACTCACTCAACCGCGCCTTCAAATCCGCCACACCCGCAGACTCCAAAAGATAAACTCCTCGCGGTTACTTGACCACTATAGTCAAGTGTATCAGCGTGAGGACCTTACTGATCCAGGAAGCGTTACTAAAGCCGCGTCAGGGCTCTGCGTTGAGGAGCGTGATCCCCATTATGCTCTTCTTCCCAGCATTGAACGAGGAAGGTCATGTGCGCCTGAACGTACTCGGCTGTTCACCGTTTTGTTTATCGTATGGACGTATCGGCTGGGGGTAGAGAAGGTGATGGCCGGGATGAAGCTGTGGGACGCGGTCTTCTGGGCGGGCTTTCTCTGCAATAGATGACACGACGCATCTTCTGTGGGCTGCGGTAATATACGTCGCAGAAAGCGCGAAGGAGATAGGAGAGCAGTGGCCCGTAGACAGGTTCAATTAAGGGTTCTGGAGAACGGCACCAAGACTTTCGACGTGCGACACCGCTGGGAGGATCGCCCCGTCGCCCCGCCGCCGGACGGTATGCCGACGGAGTATCTGCCGTTCCGACAGCAGAAGAGCGGGGTCCCCGGCTCCCACGGTCGCCCGGACTGGCTGAAAGCGAAGATCCCCGACGGGGAAGTTTACCGGGATATCAAGGACACCATGCGCGGTCTGAACCTCCACACGGTTTGCGAAGAGGCTCGCTGCCCGAACATCGGGGAGTGCTGGAACAACCGAACCGCGACGTTCATGATCCTGGGCAACGTCTGCACCCGCTCTTGCGGCTTCTGCGCCGTCCTGACGGGCAAGCCGACCGAACTGGATCTGGACGAGCCGTCCCGCGTCGCCGGGGCCGCGAGGGAGATGGGCCTGGAGCACGCCGTCATAACGTCGGTCAACCGCGACGAGCTCGCCGACGGCGGCGCTTCCATATTCGCCGCCACTATAGGGGCGATCCGGGATGAAGTACCCGGCTGCGCCGTCGAGGTCCTGACCCCGGACTTTAAAGGGGTTCGCGACGCCGTGAAGACCGTGATCGACGCCCGCCCTGATACCTTTAACCATAATATCGAAACAGTGCCACGCCTGTATCCGGCTGTTCGACCACAGGCCAAGTACCGGCGGTCGCTGGAGGTGTTGCGTTACGCGAAGGAGTTGAACCCTGACGGGCTGACCAAGAGCGGCTTCATGTTGGGGCTCGGCGAGGTGGAAGAGGAGATCCACGAGACCATGCGGGACCTGCGCGAGCACGACGTGGACATCCTGACCATCGGCCAGTACCTTCGTCCGTCTGAGAACCACCTGCCGATGAGCCGCTACTACACGCCGAGAGAGTTTGCGTTGCTCCGTCGCTACGGGCTCGACGAGCTTGGTTTCAAGCACGTGGAGAGCGGGCCGCTGGTCCGAAGCTCTTACCACGCCCACGAGCAGACGGCCGACGCCCGCAAGGTCGGCGTTTAGAAGCTGTCGCGAGGTTTGAGTGCACCTCGTTTTTCGGGTACACGCCGTACAGCGTATGTTCCGGCGGCAGATTGGCCTCGAAGATGTCCGGCACGCTTTGGAGACGGGAGAGATAATTCAGGACTATCCGGAAGATAAACCCTACCCAAGCCGTCTCGTTTTGGGTTGGTGCGGATCTACGCCGATTCACGTGGTGGCCGCTGATAGCAAGGAAGGTGATGAGACGTTCGTAATAACTGTTTACGAGCCGACTCTGGAGCTTTGGAAGCCTGATTTTAGAGAGAAGAGGACCTTTTGAAGTGCGTTGTATGTAAACAGGGAGAGGCTAATCCGGGTACTGCTACGGTTACCCTGGAGCGAGGCGAGATGGTCCTGGTGTTCAGGAGGGTTCCGGCGAGAGTGTGCGAGGTTTGCGGGGAAGAGTACGTCGAAGAGGAGACTACCGCGCGGCTGCTTTCGGCCGCCGAGGAAGCCGCTGAGTCCGGAGTCCAGGTAGATATACGCGAGTATGTTGCAGCCTGATACGAGCTCAAGGTTCGGTGTCGAGGTCCGGCGGTTGGCGGGTCTTACTCCTTACGCCGAGGGCTGGGACCTTCAAAAAGAGTTGGTGCGGCTCCGCAAGGCGGACGAAGCCCCGGATACTCTGGTGTTGTTGGAGCATTCGCCGGTGTACACGGTGGGACGGGCGGCGAAGGACGCCGGGAACCTGGGAGCGGGGGAGGAGTATCTGAGGTCGCTCGGGGCGGAGGTTTTCTGGATCGACCGGGGCGGCGACGTTACTTTTCACGGTCCGGGACAGTTGGTGGGATATCCGATCCTACGTCTCAAAAAGCTCGATACCCACAAGTACCTGCGGGATCTGGAGGAGGTCATCATCCTGGTGCTTGGGGAGTATGGCATCGAGGGCTGGAGGCATCCGGAGTATACGGGGGTGTGGGTGGAGGACCGGAAGATCGCCGCCATCGGGGTGAAATTCTCTTCGGGACGTATTACCTCTCACGGTTTCGCGCTCAACGTAGAGACAGACTTGACGTGGTTCGAGCGGATCACACCTTGCGGTATCCGGGAGTTCGGGGTGACGAGTTTACAACGGGAGCTCGGCGGGGATGTCTCCGTGGAGGATGCCGAACAGAGAATCGTAAAAAGGTTCGTGGACGTTTTCGGCGACTAAACAGTAATGAGAAGGGGGCAACATGGTGAAAGGCGTAGCAAATATCTGGATGCCGGTCGAAGATATACAGCGGGCGACGGGATTCTACAGAGACACGCTCGGGCTGGAGTTAGCCAAAGAAGACGGTGACTGGGTCGAGTTCGACGCCAATGGGGTGCGGGTCGGCCTGAACGGACGCGAGCCTTCAGGCGCCGGTGGTGGCAACGGCCCCGTCCTGACCTTCCAGCCGGAAGCCGGACTCGACCGTACTGTGGAGAACCTCAAGGAGCAGGGCGTCGAGTTCCCGGCGGGTATCTCCGACCACGACTGGGGACGGGTCACCACCTTCGAGGACACAGAGGGCAACAAGCTCCAGCTCTACGAGCCGCCGCAAGGATAGCGCTCTGGTCCGCCGGGAGGCGGCTGGTGATAAAGATTTCGCTTATTTAACCTAAGTTGCCCCCTATACCGGTAAGCAATATCCTCCCGATCCGAAGGCCACCACAACCTTCTCTCTGGATCGGGAGGACTCATGGAAGATACCATAATTACTACCTACTACATCTGCGACGAGTTCCTCAAGGCAGAAGGCCACCGCGACGATCCGCAAGTTCATCTTTCGAGTGCAGAGGTGATGAGCGTAGCCCTGATCGCGGCTGCTTTCTTCGGCGGCAACATCGAGGCGAGCCGCTCGTTTTTGGACGAGTACGGATACATAGAAAAGGCAATTTCAAAGAGCCGCTTCAACCGAAGGCTGCACGCTATAGACTCGTCCCTCTGGCAAACGCTCTTCGATCTGCTAGCTGAAGTCTTCAAACACAACGATTCCACCGGCAGCTATGTGGTTGACTCCCTGCCTGTTGCGGTCTGCGACAACATTCGCATTCGTCGCTGCAAGCTCTATCCTCTACAGGAGCATGGTGGGGCTTTCCGCGGCTACATAGCGAGCAAGCGACGCTACTTCTATGGTTTGCGAGTTCATCTGGTGGTAAGCGAAGCTGGAGCGCCGGTGGAGGTCTCTTTGGCCGCGGCTTCGGAAGCTGACGTGGCAGTCTTCAAGGAGTTGGATTTGGAGTTGCCTGAAGGCTCGATCATCCATGCCGACAAAGCTTACAACGACTACCACTACGAAGACCTCCTCAAAGAGGTCGGTTTGCACCTAAAAGCCCAGCGCAGGAAGAACTCAAAGAGGCCGATGCCGGCATGGGAGGAGTTTTTGAGCAAGCCTAGTCGCCAGTACATCGAAACGGTCTTCAGCAAGCTGAGCGCGATGTTTGCCAGGAAGATCCATGCGGTGACGCCCAGGGGCTTTGAGCTGAAGATCGTCTGCTTTCTGCTGTCCTTCTCCATCCAATGCCTGTAGGGGGCAACTCAGGTTATTTAGGGTGGTGTTGGGGCTTCTCGCGGATACAGTCCTCTGGTGATGCGGACGGAGGCTGCCAGCAGCGCGGCGCCTACGACACCATCCAGCCAGAAGTGGTTCGCGGTGACAACCACGCCCGCGGAGGTTAGCGCCGGGTGGGCGAGGATCAGCCACCGCCACCGGCTGTCGGTCGTTTGGATCAGGGTCCACGCTACCCACAGCGCCCATGCCACGTGCAAGGAGGGCATGGCTGCGTACTGATTTGCCGTGGCGTCTACCTGTGGGGAATCGTATATGTAAGGCCCGAATACCTTCATGGTATCCACGGAACCGTAACCTTCCATCAAACGCGGCGGGGCGAGGGGATACGCGAACATAACAGCGAATGAGGCGGCTGTCGTGAAGAGCAGGGCGGGGATTAGCCGCTGATGTTCTGTTCGACGCCGGTACACCCATGCCAGCGTCGCGCCCGTCAGGGGGAAGTGGCCGGCGAGGTAGAACCAGTTTGCGGCGATCACCAGAGCGGGACGCTCCAGAGCCCACTTTTGTACGCGGGCTTCGTCGGGCACGCCCAGAGAATATTCGAGGCGTTGGATGCGCGCGCCATTCTCGACGGCCCGCGAAATTCCACCCAGAGGACGGTAGCGGGTCGCCTCGTAGCCACCGAATACGACGGCGGCCAGGAGCGCGGGACCCATTGGACCACCCAGACCGCTCTCCCGGATCGTATCCATCAACCGGGCGACTTTCCCCCCGTAGTTCTCGAACGAGTCTCTCCCCGGAGCCGTCCGGAATTTCTTTAGTCTTCGCGCAAGCCTCATAATATGGTCCTGCTTTCGGAACCAATCGGGCCATTTCTTGAGGCTCGAAGACTTGACCGATTCGGCTACCCGCCGGGCGTCGGACAACCAGCTCGTATCTTCAGGCAAAACCTCAGCCTCCCCGCTCGCTAAAAACGTACTGCCTTTAGGCGTTGCCGATCAGGACGCCGGAGGCGAAGACCAACGCGCCGCCGAGGATCACCTGCATCGCAGAGACCAAGAAGCTCATGCTGAAGTAACGGTAGCGGATAAAGGAGATCACCAGAAGCTCGACGCCGACCACCCCGAACGCCACGTAGAGCGCTACTGTTACGTGCGGTATCAGGAACGGCAGCGTGTGGAAGATCCCACCCAAAAACGTCGCGAAACCCGTTATTCCTCCGCGCAATGCGGGGTTTCCTCTCCCGGTCATCGAGCCGTCGTCCGAGAGCCCCTCCGAAAAAGCCATGCTGATCCCCGCCCCGACCGCCGCCGCCAGCCCGATCAAGAACGCAACCCGCGGGTCCTTCGTCGCGTAAGCCACCGCGAATACCGGCGCCAGCGTAGACATCGAACCGTCAGTCAACCCCACCAGACTGGGCTGCACCACCTGCAATACGAAGTTTTTGTTGTGGCCCGCAGACGTCATCTCCCGCCCACCGAACCCCAATCTTTCCATCAATGTCGCCAAGAAACAAACCTCCATATAAAAGATTTCAAACTTACTCCCAATATTTTAGCCGCTAAACACCAAATATCAAGAACAATTCTTATTACTATAAATGGGAACCGTTGTCATTTTCTAAGAGGAAAAAGGGGTTGGGGAGGGTGGTTTGGGGGGTTATTGAGAATGTCTGGCGTTAGGTTTGTATCTGGAGGATATTGGTCCGGGGAGTATGGTGTCTGTTAATCTCTTTCTTTGTGGGATTGTCCAAGATAGAGGTTTCGGGTCTCCGGTACGAGGTGGACGGGGTGGGGATACTGAACGGGGTGGACGCCGGGTTGTCGGCGGGGGAGGTGTTGGGCGTGGTCGGGCCGTCGGGGGCCGGGAAGAGTACGTTGTTGCGGGCGGTGAATCGCTTGATCGAACCGACGGCGGGCGAGGTGTATCTGGATGGCGTGGCGACGGGCGAGATGGACCCGCTGGAGTTGAGGCGTAGGGTCGGCATGGTCTTCCAGCTACCGGCTCTCTTCGGGCAGTCGGTGGAGGAGGCGGTACTCTACGGGGCTCGTTTGGCTGGAAAAGAGGTGAGTGTGGGGCGGTTGTTGCGGATGGTCGGGCTGGAGGAAGAGATGGCGGGGAGGGAGCCGGGGAGTCTTTCGGTTGGGCAGCAGCAGCGGGTATCCATTGCGCGGGCGTTGGCGCTGGAGCCTGAGGCGCTGCTCATGGACGAGCCGACGAGCGCCCTGGACGAGGCGGCCCGAAACAGAGTCGAGGATCTGGTCGGGGAGTTGAACAGGACGCTTGGGTTGGCGGTCATGTTCGTGAGCCACGACCTGGCGCAGGTAAAGAGGATCGCGAGTAGGGTAGTTTTGATCCTCGACGGCAAGAGTGAAGGAGAGTGGGGCGTGGAGGAGTTTTTCTCCGGGGCGGTTGGGGATAGGGCGGGCCGCTTTATCTCCGGAGAGAGTTAGAGATGGGTAGCCTGGGGACGCTTTCCTCGGCGCTCCTAGCTCTGGGCCTCGTGGCCGTGGCGGTTGCCCTGAGCCTGTATGAGAGGTTGGATCTGGAACGGGATATCGGGACGGCGGTGGTCCGCTCGTTCGTACAGCTCTCCGCCGTCGGGTTCGTCATAACCTTCGTCTTCGGTCTGAAGAACCTGGGATACGTCGCGCTGCTCCTCGGGGGTATGGTCTGTTTCGCCGGATGGACCTCGTCTCGCCGGGCCGGCGGGGTGCCGGGTGCGTTTCCGGTGGCGCTGTTCGCGATCGGGGTGGCGGCGGTCGCCACCCTGGGGTTGCTAGTGATCTTGCAAGTCGTGCCACCGACGGCGCGTTACCTGGTGCCGCTCGGCGGGATGGTCGTCGGGAACTCCATGAACACCGCGAGTTTGACGCTCACCAGAATTCGGGAAGACCTCGGTTCGCACCGGCTGGAGGTCGAGGCGGCGCTGTCGTTGGGGGCGACCAGCCGCCAGGCAGTCTCGACCATCTTGAAGAGGTCGTTAAAGAGCGCCATGATCCCGTTAATAGACTCGACCAAGACGGCCGGGATAGTCTTCCTGCCGGGGGCGATGGCCGGTATGATCATCGGCGGCGCAGACCCCATCGAAGCCGTTCGCCTCCAGATAGTCGTCCTCTACATGCTGCTCGGAAGCGTCTCGATAGCTGCCATCCTGGTCGGCCTGCTCTCCTACCGCTCCTTCTTCACCCCACGCCACCAACTCCGGGCGTCGCTGCTCAAGCGCTGAGTACTTATCCGGCTTGTTCTCCACCTTTTGGACCGTAGAAGATGACCCAGGTCTGAAAATCATCGGTGAAGTTCTCGAAGCGGTGCTCGACGCCCGCTGGCACGAACAGGGCGTCGCCCGGTCCGAAGGGATGGCGAACCTCACCGTTGACGAACTCGCCGCTTCCTGAAAAGACGACATACAGTTCGTCCTGCTCGTGTGGTGTTTGCAAGTCTTGCCCGCGCGGGGCGTAGAGTTCCAGGAGGAGGCTTCCACGCTTCAACAACGTCGCAAAGCGCGGCGGGTCCCCCGGCCCCGGCAATTTGGCGGTCGCTTCCGCGACGGTTGCCCGAAACCCGGACGTATCAGTCAAAACGCTCCTTTTCGAATGCTCTCAGACACGGCGGCCTTCGGCGATCAGGCGGTAGATGATTAGCAGGACGATCGCGCCTATAACCGCCACCAGGAAGCTCCCGAGGCTGAACTCGGCGAAGTAAGCCCGACCGGTGAAGAAGCTGTAGAGGAACCCTCCAACGAACGCGCCAGCGACACCGAGCAGCATAGTGACGATGCAGCCGCCGGGGTCTCGTCCCGGCATCAATATCTTGGCGACAATACCCGCTATGAGCCCGAATATCGCCCAGCTTATTATTCCCATCTTGTCCTCCTGGTGCGTAAAGAAACATTCTTCGTACGTTCTACAACTGGACTACTTTATTATCCATGTGGGACGGATCGCAACCCGCGGGCGAAATCTGCGTAACATCTGTTTGTGGGCGTTGATATGAAACTTCTCAGGAGGCGGGAGTGAGTCCTACGACGATCGCGTTGCTCGTGGCGGCAGGGCTCGTTACCGTTGCGGTCGTGCTCTCGATGTTGCGCCAGCCGGCACTCCGAAGGATCGGGCTTAGGAATTTCAGCCGCCGCAAGTGGAACACGGCGCTCGTCGTGCTCGGCTCGATGGTCGGGACGGCCCTCATCTCCGGTTCTCTCGTCCTGAACGACAGCACCGCCCGCTTTCAGTACGACCAGGCCCGCAGCTCACTCGGCGAGATCGACGAAGTCGTCCAGCAGACCTCCCAACGCCTCCCGAGCGACCGGCGCCTCGTCCCGAACTTTGACGCCTCCAAGACGGCGAACGTCACGCCGCAGAAAATCGAGGCGAAGTCCAAAAACGCCAAAAACGGTCCTGGAGAGGTGGACGGTATTCTCGGGGTGCTTACGCAGGAGGTGCCTGCCGAGGCTGTTGGGAAGAACGGCAAGACGAAGCTTGCGAGCCCGGCGGTCACCGTGATCGGGACGGACTGGAAAGACCTGAAGAAGTTCGGGAGTTCGCCTCCGCCGCCGGCTTCGCGGCCCGCGCCTGGTCCGGATCAGGTCTACATCTCGAAGAGCATGTCCGGTGCGCTTGAGGCGAAGGCTGGAGATAAGATCAAGCTGCGCGGTATCCAGGGCTTGAAGGAGTTCGAGGTCGCAGCCGTCCTGCCGGAGACCGGCATCTCTGGCTACAAGGCCCAGTTCTCAAGCTCCGACGGGACTGCGCTCGTGAGCATGAAGACCGCCCGTTCACTCTTTGGAGCGGGTGGCGGAGAGATCAACACGCTGTTCGTCAGCAACAAGGGGAACGACGTCGCCGGGGTCGGAGCTTCGGGGGCGGTGACGACCGGGTTGCAGAAGCTGCTCAAGGGCAAGGGTGACGCTTCGTTCGAGATCTCACAAGTAAAGAAGGACACGATAGAGCAGGGCGGGTTTCAGATCGGGGACATCTTCCTGATGATTAGCTCGTTCGCGATACTGGCCGGCATACTCCTTATCGTCAACATCTATACGATGCTCGCCGAGGAGCGAAAGGGCGAGCTTGGTATCCTGCGGGCGGTCGCGCTAAAACGCGGCGGCTTGATCCGGACGTTTGTCTACGAGGGCTATGCCTACAGCCTGCTAGCCTCCCTGCTCGGCGTGTTCGTCGGGCTCGGTATCGCCTACGCGCTCGTGCTGGGCATAAACCAGGCGGCCACGGCGTTCGCCGGTCTGTTCGGCAGCGACCTCGTCATCCCGTTCTACGTCAGGCCCGTCTCACTGCTCGTCTCCCTTGCGTCCGGCCTCCTCATAACGTTCCTGGCGGTCTTCTTCACCAGCCTCCGCATAAGCAACCTCAACATAGTCTCGGCCATCCGGGACCTGCCGGAGGAGAAGCCGGTAAAGCGACCGGTCGGCCGCATCCTGATACAAGCTCTCGTACTATTGGTGGGACTCGCTATCAGCGCCGCCGCTTTCTTCCCGGACGTACTCTCCCTCGGCCTGTCCACGGCCAACCGCGGATACCTGATGCTGGTCGGTCCCGTCCTCGCCGCCGGTGGTCTCGGCTTCCTGCTCGGACGCATCCTCCCGGCTCGTCCCCTGTGGACGGTCATCAGCGGCGCGGTTCTGGCTTACGCGTACCTCGCCAACAACCTTGACCCGGTATCCAAGGCTAACGAGGCGAGCCCGGCGATTTTCTTTATAGAGGGTGTGTTCATGGTGATGGCGGCGGTCCTGATCGTCGCCTTCAACCTCAGCATCCTCTACGCCGCCCTTAGGCTCTTGATGCGGCTCGTGCCCAGGCTCGCCCCGGTGTTGCGAATCGCCGTCGCGTATCCCGCCGCCAAGCGCTCCCGTACCGGCTTTACGCTCGCCATGTTCGCGCTCGTCATGTACGTCGTCACCGTAAGTTCCGTCTTCGCCAGTACCCAGAACGCCTCCTCGGCGCGGACCAAAGGCCAGCAACTCTCCGGCTACGATGGCTTCGTCCAGACCGGCCCCATCGCCTCCATAAAGAACTTCGACAAGAAACTGAAGAGCAACAAGGTGCTCAAACGCGATACTTATGCCCCAACGAAAATATCCGCCCTCGGCGTTACGCTCCCGAAGTACAAGGCCGACAAGTACAAGACCGACAGAGGTCCGTCATCGGGTATAGCGCTTCCCGGAGCCGGGATATCCGAGTATCTGACCATCGTCCCTAACAGCTTCTCGAACACGACGACCGATGAGCTGGCGGTCCGCTCCCAGAAGTATCCGACCGACCGGGCGGCGTGGCGGGCGCTGGAGAGAGACCCGAACCTGGTGATCCTCACCTATCCTTACGATGGGAAGGGCAACTTCCAGGCGCGACCGAAACTCGGGCCTGGGGATAGGATCACGTTGGAGAACCCCCAGACCGGCAAGAAGATCGAGAAGACGGTGATCGGGAGGCTCAAAGACCCCGGCGGGTTCAACCTCGGTATCGTGAACGGCATCATCGCGGGTGAGAAGGCCCGCAGCCAGTTCGATGGTCTCCGGGCGCAGAGCACGTATCTGTTCCGCACGAAGCCCGGCGCGAACCTGACGGCGGTCGGTCGGGAGTTGAACCGGGAGTTCGCGACCACGGGCGCGCAGAGCTATCTGGTGCAGGACATCCTGGGCCGCGGACAAGCGTTTATCGGGGCGTTCGTGAAGATCGTGCAGGCTTTCCTGGCGTTCGGGCTCCTTGTAGGGGTTGCAGGGCTGGCCGTTATTAGCGCGCGGGCTGTGCACGAGCGGTACCGGGAGATTGGGACTATGAGGGCCATCGGGTTCAAGAAGGGGACGGTTGGTTGGCAGTTCATCGTGGAGAGTTCGTTCGTCGCCCTGATCGGGGTGGTCATCGGCATCTCCGTCGGCGCTTTGGGCGGCTACAACCTTTTCAACTTCACCGTAACCGACCCAAGCGCGGTCTTCGTCTTCCCCTGGGTCCAGATGATCCTGATAGGAGCCGGGGTCTGGATCGCGTCGCTGCTCTCCACTATCGTTCCGGCCATCCGGGCCTCCCGCGTACCGCCCGTCGAGGCGCTCCGCTACGAGGGCTAGTAGAATTTTTAGACTGAAGGAGGCTCATGTTCACCAGAGGCAAGAATAAAGAGAAAGCGGAGCGGACGCCGGACGGTTCTGCGGATGGTCCTATAGTCGAGGCGCGCGAGATCGGCAAGAGCTACAGGACCGAGGAGGTCGTCGTGAACGCCCTGGACGGTGTGAGTCTCTCGATCGAGCCGGGTTCACTCGTGGCGGTGATGGGACCGTCGGGGTGCGGCAAGACCACGCTCTTGAATACTCTATCGAGCCTTGACTCCATAGACCGCGGGGAGATCTTCATAGACGGCGAGCCGCTGCACGAGATGAGCGACGCCCGGCGTACGGAGTACCGGGCGAACCGCATGGGCTTCGTCTTTCAAAGTTACAACCTGTTGCCCGTCCTCTCCGCTGTCGAGAACGTCGAGCTTCCGCTGCTCGTCTCCGGCTCCGGCGTCTCCGCTGCCCGCGAGCGCGCCCTGGAAGCTCTCTCCGACGTCGGCCTCTCCGGCCGGGAGAACCATCGGCCGACCCAGCTCTCCGGCGGCCAGCAGCAGCGCGTCGCGGTCGCCCGCGCCCTCGTCAACCACCCTGCTATAGTCTGGGCCGACGAGCCGACCGGAAACCTCGACTCCGAGACGAGCGCGGAGATCCTGGACCTCATACAGAAGCTCAACCGGGAGAACGGTCAGACTTTCGTCATAGTCACCCACGACCCGACCGTGGGCGCGCTCGCCGGACGGATCATCCGCATGAAAGACGGCAAGGTCGTCGACGAATCGGAGAAGCAGCCGGAAACTCCCGCCGGTACCTGATCCAAACAAAACCGTCCTGGATCAGAGGACTTCACCTCTCTGAAGACGCTCGTACAGTTCCTTCGTCTCTCTCTCCGGAGAAGCCCCGTACGTGGCGTGGAGTACCTGCTCGCACACTCTGTACTGGTGGAGCGCTTGCTTCCACAGTCCACGTCGAGCGTAGCAGCGCATCAGCAAACGGTAGCTTTCCTCGTGGCAGGGCTCCCTCGCGAGCAGCCTGTAGCAGGCTTCGATACTCTTCTGTAGTTCTCCGGAGTCCGCGTAGTGGCGGGCGAGGCTCTCCACGATGCTCGTGTATGCGCCGGCCAGACGCTCGCGTTCGATCATGGTCCAGTCGTCGTACAGGTCCTCGGCGAGGTAATCGCCCGTGTAGAGACTCGAAGCTCTCTCGTATTCCTGGACCTCCTCCGCCCTCCGTTCCGACCTCTCGAACCACCGGCCCCGCTCGCGATGGGCGTCGAATTCCTCCACGTCCGACATCATTCGCAGGCTCGGGGAGAGACGATAGTATCCTCTCTCCAGTACGATGCAGCCCGCCGAGATTCCGGGCCAGCCACTCATCAGACGGCGCAGGGCGTAGACGGACGAGTTAAGCGACCACCGGGCTTTCCTGGGGCTCGAATCCGGCCATAGCTGGTACATGAGCAGGTCCTGCGACGCCGTGTGAGGCTTCTCGGCCAGCAGACGCTTTAGGATGGCTATGGCCCTGCCGTTCTTGCCCAGGTCCAACTTCCCGTAACGTCCGAAGACCTCGAAGCGCCCGAAGAGCCGCGCGTACAGTTCCCACGACTCCCGACTCTCGAAGATCTCTCTTGCTCCTTCCAAAACAAGTACCTCCTTCCTGACAGGAAGAGCGGCCCGGAGCAGAACCCGAAGGTGAGAATCCTCGAAACACCCGGTATAATCCAGGGCGAGGAAGGGCGTTTCTATCCTGCTCGAAATCCCTCGGCGGAGATACTCTCTGCTTGGCGGCCGGGCGTATCTCCAGAGGGACCGGGGTAGGGGCGCTCCTCTTCCTATTTAACTTTTATGTCCGACACACTCTACATCATACGACCGTTTGATGTCCAGGGCAAAATGCGTTAAGATCACGTTGGCCGGGGGAAGTTGTTCTGTCGAGAGTCGTTTAGCGGGGTGTTGGAAGATGTTTCCGAAGAGATTAGAGATCCTCAAGTTTCTGGCGCGTCGGGAGGGGACCGCCGACGGGACTGTCGCCCCGAGCGTTGGGGAGATCTCGCGTGTCGTGGGGCTAAAGAGCAAGCAGACCGTGCATCATCACCTCTTGAAGTTGGAGGAAGAAGGGTACATCGGCAGGCTCGCGGATAGGATCCGCACGATAAAGCTCACGCAGAGGGGATGGGAGGCGGCCGGAGAGCTACCCCTACTCGGCCGCGTCGCCGCCGGGCGCGGGCTGGAGGCCATAGAAACCAGGGACGAAGCCTACTCCCTTATGGCCGAGCTTCTCTCTTCGCGCTCCGGCAAGGACCGTTACCTGCTGCGGGTAGTGGGTCAGAGCATGACCGGCGCCGGTATAGAAGATGGGGATACCCTGCTCGTGGAAGAAGACGAAACCCCTCCGGACGGGGCGGTGATCGTCGCCCTGCTCGATGGTGGTGAAGAGGTCACGGTCAAACGCCTGTACCGGGAAGGAGAACGGGTGAGGCTCAAACCCGAGAACGACCAGGAAGAAGATATCCTCGTTTCAGCCGAAAGCCTCCGGATACAAGGACGGGTCGTCTACGTGGTCCATCCTCCGAGAGAGTAAGGACGGGAGCGAAGTTCCTGCCCCCGCCGGTCGTCCTCTCGCAGCCGGACGACGAAAGGTCCAGCTTTCTATTCTTGCTGACAAGCTGATGGCTCGTCGCGGGTGAGGCTCGAGTCTCACTCGCGACGCTCTCAAGCGGTCTGGTAGAGGTCGAGGTCGGCCTTCATTACCATCTCTTCGGTGTCGCGGCGGAGGTTGAAGCCGAGCCTGCGGCTGATCTTCTGCATCGCCCCGTTGTCGAAGAGGATGTCGGCGGTGATGCGGCTCAGGCCCTCGTCGCGCCCGACTTCGAGGAGCTTGCCGAGGAGCATTGTGCCGAGGCCCCGGCGCTGGAAACGGTCGCTGACGAGGATCGAGAACTCCGCCTCGTCGGGGGCGCCTCCCTGGCGGCTCAGGCGTCCGACGCCCATGATCTCACGTTCCCCGGTCTCCGGGTCTTCGCGCTCGGCTACGAGCGCCATCTCCCGGTCGTAGTCTATAAAGCAGATGCGGGTCAGTCGCTCGTGGGCGGTGCGCTGGTCGAAGTTCATCATGTGGAAGTAGCGCATGTAGACGCTCTCTTCGGAAAGTGACTCGTGGAATTTGATCATCAACGGCTCGTCCTCTGGCCGGATGGGTCGTATCACCATCGGCTCGCCGTCTTTCATCTCCTCCCGGCTGGTGTACTGGACCGGATAAGGACGGATCGCCGGCTGGGGCAAGTCTCCCTCTTCAGTATCCGGGGCGTGCAGGACGACGCGGGCGTCGAGCGCGAGCAGCCTGTCCGGCGAAGCGAGCAGCGGGTTGATGTCCAACTCCTTTACCCAGGGCTGCTCCACCACGAGCTGGCTGAACCGGACGAGTAACCGCTCTAGCTCCGCCATATCAACCGAGGAGCGCCCCCGCACACCCTTCAACGCTTCACCGATGCGCGTTTGCTCGACCATCCGGCGGGCCAGGGTCGTCGTGAGCGGTGGCAGGGCGAGCGCCCGGTCCTTGTAGACCTCGACCAGCGAACCGCCCGAGCCGAAGAGAAGCACCGGCCCGAACTGCGGGTCGAGGCTGCTCCCGATTATGATCTCATACCCGTCCAGGTCCACCATCGGCTGCACCGTAACGCCCCCGAAGTCCTCCGGCGAGTAACTCTCGCTTATAGAAGACTCCATCTCTTTGTACGCTCCGCGCACGACTTCGGCGTCCTTGAGATTGAGCCGCACGCCGCCGACGTCGGTCTTGTGGGTGATCGTCTCCGAGTCGAGCTTTAGGACGACCGGGTAGCCGATATCGTCGGCCAGCTCTACGGCTTCTTCAGCGTTGCGGGCGACGCGGGTTTCGACGGTCGGGATGCCGTAGGCGGCGAGCAGTTCCTTCGCCTCGAACTCCGTCAGGATGGTGCGGTCCCGGTCGCGGATGTCGTCTATTACTTCCCGCGCCCGCTCGCGGTCAACGTCGCTTCCGCCCGAGTCGATCGCGAGCTCCGGGGTTTCGTAGATGCTGCGCAGGTTGTAGGTGTAGCGCCACATGTTGGTGAAGGCGTGGGCGGCTGAGTCCGGGTAGTCGAAGGTCGGGATGCCGGCTCCGTTCAGGATGGAGGTCCCGGCGGCTACTTCCGAGCCGCCCATCCAGCTCGCCAAAACTGGCTTGCCGGTGCTCGTGGCGTAGGGTGCCAGGGCCTCCGCCGTGGCTGTCGGGTCGGTCATGTCCTGAGGCGTGAGGATGACGAGCAGGCCGTCGCTCTCGGGGTCTTCGGCGGCTGTTTCGAGCGTCTTTGCGTAGCGCTCAGGGTCGGCGTCACCGAGTACGTCCAAAGGGTTTCCGTGGCTCCAGGGGGCGGGGAGGAAGCCGTTCAGCTCTTCCATTGTCTCCGTAGAGATCTCCGCGAGTTCGCCGCCGCTGCCGATGAGGGCGTCGGTGGCGAGTACGCCGGGGCCGCCGGCGTTTGTGACGACGGTGAGGCGCGGACCCTTCGGGCGCGGCTGCTTGCCGAGGATCTCGGCCATGCTGAACAGCTCGGAGATCTCGTTTACGCGCAGCACGCCGCTGCGCCTGAAGGCTGCTTCGAGCACCTCGTCGCTGCCGGTCAGGGAGCCGGTGTGGGAGGCTGCTGCTTTTCCGGCGGCTTCGGTGCGGCCGGCTTTTATCACTATGATCGGCTTGGTGAGGGCGACTTCGCGGGCTGCTGAGAGGAAGGAACGGGCGTCGCCGACGGACTCCATGTAGACGACGATGCTCTTGGTTTTCGGGTCGTCCCCGAGGTAGTAGATCAGATCTCCCCAGCTCACGTCCATCATCGAACCGACGCTCACGAAAGCCGAGAATCCGACGTTCTCCTGAAAACTCTGGTCCAGTATCGCCGTCAGGAGCGCCCCGCTCTGGCTCAAAAACCCTACGCTGCCGGGCCGGGCTATCCCACCGGCGAATGTCGCATTGAAACCGGTGTTGGGGCTCATCACCCCGAGGCAGTTCGGACCGAGTACCCGCATCTTGCCTTTCCGGGCTTCCTCCATCACCTGGCGCTCGAGCTCCGCGCCTTCCGGTCCGGTCTCCTTGAAACCGGCGGAGATGACGATGGCGGCCTCGACCCCGGCCTCGACGCACTCCCGGATTATTCCAGGCACGGTTGGCGCGGGGGCCACTATCACGGCCAGGTCTACCCGTGCGGGGACCTCGGAGACGCTCGGATATGTTTTGATGCCGAGTACGTTCTTGCGACGGCTATTTACCGGAAAGACCGTGCCGCCGAAGGGGTTGGAGATCAAATTCCACATGATCGTGCGCCCGACACTCCCAGCCCGCTCCGTCGCCCCGACTACCGCGACCGTCTCGGGCCGGAAGATGGCGTCCAACGGCTGCCGCTCGTAACCCAAAACGTCGTGCGCGGGGTCCGCACTCTTCGACTTCTTCATCGACCACTCCTCTTGTAACCGCACTTCTAAAACTTCTCGTCAGTAGAGGCCGTAACGTCCTCCACGAGAAGCTTAAACTATATTCTTATTGCACCTATATTCATACCACCGGACTGTTCGCTGGTACGTGATACCTCGTACCTCAAGTTGTTTTTCGGTGGTTGTCAGGCTTGTTTGCGGACTATAGTTTCGATGAGGGTACTGTTCGGGATGCGGTAGAGGTATCCGTCTTCGGAGCGGAGGGTAATGGAGGCGTAGCCGAGTTCTTCGACGGTGCCTTCGACGCCGTTTACGGAGAGGACGTCCCCGATCTCGGTTCCATCCTGGACGTAGCGGCCGGCGGCGATGTTGCCTGAGAGTTGGGCGAGGCCCTGGCCTATGGTGAGTGCGGCTGCGAGCCCGATGGTGGCGAGCAGGACGATGGCGAGCAGGACCAGCATGGAAGTCTCTATCCCGAGTTGGGAGGCGGAGATGAGGCCTGCTATAACGACTATGGTCATGAAGACCACGCGGCGGAAGATGTTCTGCCCGCGTAGTCCGGCTCTCTCCGCTTCGGCGGCGACCAGGGAGGAGAGCCATCCGGCGAACATGGTGCCAGCTATCATTATGGTGAGGGCGATAAGGACCTTGCCGGAGAGGGTGGAGATCTGGCTCATCGTGTCCTGGAGGGAGGAGAGGCCGAGGACGCTCAGGACGGAGGCGAGGCCGGTGAGAATAGTCCCCCCGAAAATGACGAGCCCGAAGAGGCGCGAGGGACCTCCGCTATAGCCGAGCCGCCAGAGAGACTCAGAAGCGCCGGTCCTATCGAAGAGTGCGTCCAGGCCGACGCTCTCAAGGATACGAAACGTCAGTCGCTGGAGGAGGAAGGCCGCGAGCAGCGTCGCGAGCAGTATGACCGCGGCGCCCAGGAGCCTGGGTACGAAGTCCGCTATCGCCGGGACTACATCTTGCAAATAACCTGCCACTAGAAGCCTCCTCCGTAACTCTCCCGATTGGGACGCAGCCCCAAATAATAGACAAAAGCGTCGAGGTACGAGCGGCCCAGGCCGCTAAAGAAGGTTTCGGCCTGGCGCACGAAGGCGGAGGTGTAGGCCCGACGGATAGCGTGGTCGATAACTTCATCCGGCGCTTCGGGTGACTCCTGGCCCATCACCGAGAGCAAGACCAGCATCCTGGTGTAGGTCTCGGCGAGACGTTTGTGGTCCTCACTCTCGAGTATGAGACGCTCGGTGCGGCGGGCCTCGTCGCCTTCTAGTTCGCCGGCGGCGTAGGCTCCGATCTTCTCCAGCACTTCCAGACGCTCCCTATTCGGCATCATAGGGCTCCATCCCTGTCCATGTCGTCTCCTGTATCCGGGACGAGGGTTACGAGCAGGGCGGTCCTGCCGCGCGAGACCCAGCCTTTCGCCGTGCCTTCCGGTACGTCCATGATCTCCGCTATCTCCGCGTATCCCAGTCCCTCCAAGTGACGTAGCACGAGAGCCGCCCGATGCTCCGAGCGTATCCCTTGCAAAGCTACGAAAACCTCGCCCATTCGTTCCCGGCTCAGGGTGGCGGCCTCGGGATCGTTCTCGCCACCGGACGGCTCGGGAAGATAGAGAAAGTCATCCGTAGTCTCTCGCTGCTCCCGGCGAGACTCTCTGCGCCGGGTGTTCAGACACGTATTAACCGTGATCCTGTACAGCCAGGTGCTGAAAGCGCTCTCTCCTTTGAAGTCCTTTATGCTCCGCCACACCCGCACCCAAACCTCCTGGCTGGCGTCCTGGGCGTCGTCCGCCCCAAGTATCCGCGACGCTACCCTGTATACGAGGTTGGAGTGATCATGGACCAATTGCGAGAAAGCAGAGACGTCGCCCTGCGCCGCGCGTACTGAAAGCTCCCGCTCGGCCAGGCTCAAGAGAGGCTTTCCGGGGAGAGGTGTAGCGACAAAACCATGCCGGTAAACTATCAGAAGATGGGATCAGGTGACGCGTCGGGGCACACGCTCGGGGCTTTTCTCGAGATATCCAACAGAAAAATTCGGCGCTCCTGTAACCGTAATGGTTCGGTGGTGGTCATAAGAGTAAAGAGGGACGCCGTGGAAACCTACTACCTTCTGGAGGAGTGAGAATTTGTACGGTATCGAGGTACTCGAAACAAGTGGAATAAACAAGAGGGTGGAGATGTGGGGCGAGTTTGATCTCTCGACCGTGGAAGACCTCCAGGCGTCTCTGAACGGCCTGGTAAGCCTCAGAAGGCCGGTTATCGTGGACCTTTCCAGGGTCACCTTCCTCGACCTTCAAGTAGTCATGGAGCTGGCGGTTTACTCCAGGCTCTACGGACACCATCTCACCTTCTACGCCCCATCCTGGCAGGCTCGCAGGAGCATCGAAGTCTGTGGGCTGGAAGTTTGGATCCAGGC
The DNA here is from genome assembly GCA_965219175.1 of Rubrobacteraceae bacterium. Lineage (GTDB taxonomy): Bacteria > Actinomycetota > Rubrobacteria > Rubrobacterales > Rubrobacteraceae > JBBPZK01. Next base: position 2,727,955 of record CBDCNI010000001.1, on the reverse strand, counting down.
TAACCCACAACCGCCGGTCTTCTCAGCGGTCTCCTAGCTCGTAGCGGGATCCAGAGCAGCCTCCCTACGAGTCGGACGCACCTGCCTCCCGGACGACCAGCACTTCCAGGCTGCGTGGGCCGTGTACTCCCTCCACCCGGTTTAGCTCTATATCGGAGGTGGCCGACGGGCCGGAGATGAACGTCACGGCCCGGCCTTCTTCCCTAACCGTTTCGGCGAGCTTCGTGAAGGCCTCGGGGACGAGGTCTACTATTTGCTCCTCCTTGACGACGCACAGATGGTAGTCGGGAAGGAGCGTCAGGGCGCGGCGGCCCTGGGTAGGACCGGCGTCGAGCACGATGGTGCCGGTCTGGGCGATGCCAAGAGCGCAGCCGGTCAGGACACCGTCGCTCCCATCTAGCTCTTCGTCCGTGAGGTTCGGTCGGGCCGCGTCGCGCAGGAGTTCCACGCCCTCCGGTCTCCAAGCTTCCGGCAGGGCCGGGGGTATGACGAGCCGCTCCACGCCGCGCTTTTTACATGCGGCTGCTATGGCGTCCGGTAGCTCGTCTTCGCCCACGATATGCACGGTCGCCTGGTACTCGGCGACGCTCTCGGCGAAACGCTCTACTATCTCTTCGCGTTGGGACTCACCCTCTTTGCGATAGCCGCGCTCCACAGGAATGTCTTCGGGGCGTTCGTCTTTCGGCACGTCGCGGGTGGCGCGACGGATGCGCCAGAGGATCTCTTCTTTCGCGGTCGCTATTAGCGTGTCTCCCGGTTCGACTTCCACCACTCGCGGAAGCTCTGCTCGGGGACTGGTTTCAGGTCGCGCACGGAGGTCCAGCCCGAGAGCCTGCCTGGGAGACGGTGAATGGCGCCGCTACGCGCCAACGGCCACTGGCCGATCCAGGCGAGCTTCTGGGACGCTTCGTAGAGCCGGACGTCAGAGAAAGTCTTCGCCATCGCCTGCATCGCGACGTTCTCGGGGTCAAGTTTGGAGCGGAGGCCGTCGCCGTCTTGCTTGTGACGGATTACCTTGCCGCGCAGGTGGATCAGGACTTCCGGGATGTTGATTTTGACCGGACACACTTCGTAACACGCCCCGCACAAACTGGACGCATACGGCAGCGAATCCGGCCCCGGTTTGCCGATCCCAACGAGCTGCGGCGTCAGAATAGCTCCTATAGGACCGGGATAGACTGAGTTGTAGGCGTGGCCGCCGGTCCTCTCGTAGACGGGACAGACGTTCAAGCACGCCGAGCAGCGGATGCAGTTGAGGCTCTGTCGCCCGATCTCATCGTCCAACACGTCTGTCCGACCGTTGTCGAGCAACACGAGATGAAACTCCCGCGGCCCATCGTCCTCCGAGACGCCGGTCCAGAACGAGGTGTAGGGGTTCATCCGCTCGGCGGTCGAGGAGCGGGGGAGGAGCTGCATGAAGACCTCGAAGTCCTGCCAGGCCGGGATGACTTTCTCTACTCCCATCAGCGTTACGAGCACCGGTGGGACCGTGGTGCACATTCGGCCGTTTCCCTCGGACTCGACGACGCACACTGTCCCCGTCTCGGCCACGGCGAAGTTCGCGCCGGAGATGCCGACCTTCGCCTTCAGGAACTTCTCCCGCAGGTGCCGCCGCGCCGCTTCCGTGAGGGCGGCCGGGTCGTCGGAGAGGTCGTCTACGTCCAACTCGCGCAGGAAAAGCTCCCGGATCTCCGCCCGGTTCTTGTGGATGGCCGGTACGAGGATGTGCGAAGACGTCTCCCCGGCGAGCTGGATGATCAGCTCCGCCAAGTCCGTCTCTATCGCCCGTATGCCTTCGCTTTCGAGGTGCTCGTTTAGCTTGGTCTCGTCGGTTGCTATTGACTTGACCTTGACGACTTCTTCCGCGTCGTGGCTCTTTGCGATGCCGGCGATGATCCGGTTAGCCTCCTCCGCGTCGCGTGCCCAGTGGACCTTCCCGCCCGCCTTCGTCACGGCTTCTTCCAACTGGATCAGGTACTCGTCGAGGTGACGCATGACGCGCGTTTTCAAAGCACGTCCGGCCTCCCGGAGCTTCTCCCAGTCGGGCAACTCTTCGACCGCGACCTTCCGCTTCTCCCGGATGGTCTGCGTAGCTTTGCCCAGGTTCCGCCTGAGTTGGGCGTCGGAAAGGCTCGCTTTCGCGGACTCTTCGAAGGTCGGGGTCTTGGCGGCTCCTCCCGAGAAAGCATCCGGGCCTTTTGTGGTCATCTGCCGTCCTCCGTAGCTTCGCTGGCGAGTATTTGGGCGAGGTGGACTGTCTCTACGCCGGTGCGACCGCGCGTGAGACCTCCGCCGATGTGCATCAGGCACGAGTTGTCCCCGGCGGTCACGACCTCCGCTTCGGTATCGAGAGCGTGACGGATCTTATCCGATAGCATCGCCGCCGAGGTGTCGGCGTTCTTGATGGCGAAGGTGCCGCCGAAACCGCAACATTCCTCCGCCTCCGGAAGCTCGACCAGTTCCATCCCCCGCACGGCCCTCAAGAGTTCGAGTGGCGCGTCACCCACCTTCACCATGCGAAGCGAGTGACACGTCGGATGATAAGTAACCCGATGCGGGTAGTATGCCCCGACGTCCGTAACCCCGAGCTTCTTGACCAGAAACTCCGAAAGCTCGAAGACTCTGGGGGCGAGCTCCTCCACCTCTTTGGCGAGCCTGTCGTCTCCGGCGAGCTTCGCGGCCATGGGGTAGAGTTCCCGGACCATCCCGACGCACGAGCCGGACGGGGCGACGACCGCCTCGTAGTCGCCGAAGACCTGGACGAAGCGCCTGACCAGCGGGATCGCCTCGCGCTGGTAGCCGGTGTTGAAGTGCATCTGACCGCAGCAGGTCTGTTCGGCCGGGAAGTCTACCTCGTGCCCGAGCCTCTCTAGCAGCCGGACGGTAGCGACGCCGGTCTCAGGAAAGAGCGTGTCGTTGAAGCACGTAATAAACAGCCCTACGCGCAAGGCCGGACCTCTTTATCTTCTATCGGCATCTCGTAACCCCTTCTATCCACCACTCGATGATGATAACCCACGCGGACCCGTAGGGTGGAACCGTTCGGTCGGGTAGAGAGACGGTGGCTCGCCTGCTGATACCACGAACCCTTTCGAGTCGGGCGGGCCGTGATCGTACCCGAGGTAAAGCGCGCCGCAAACGGTGTTGAAGATCAAAGCTCCACCATCGTACCGGAGCCCCTTCTTTTTGAGATCGGTGAACTCAACGGTTATGGCGTCCAGCTTCGCGTAACGGACCTTGATGTCCCCGGCTATGAGCGCATACTTTCTCTCACTCTTCGCCCTCGTATCGACAAGGAAATCCCCGACCCTGACGTGGTCCCCGCCGGCTGGCTTACGGTCCCGGCGGAGCACCAGGACTTTGTACTCTGGTACGTTTTTCGACGCTGCGAAGTCCCCGATCCGTGACTCCTTCCTGGAGCCACCTTTTGCTCGGCACTCCAGACCCTGGCTCGTTGGGGGCATACTGCCCGGAGAGACGCGGATGGCCTGCGGCTTTGTCGGCGGCGCGGCTGCTTCCAAGGTTTTTGCCGGCGCCGGGGATTGCCGCGCTTGCTGGTCTCGTTTGTCTTGGTTCTCGCCGCATCCCGCGATGAAAACGGCGGCCAGTAGAAGCGTCGCCAGTTGTCGGGTCACCGGCACGGCCCTATGTTCCCGGCGACGTTGGAGGGTCGTCACTCCGACGAGCCAGGGTCTGGACCACAACCGCTCACACGCCCTCGGAGTCGGCTACTATTATCTGGTCGAAGTCTTGCATCCGCTCTTGTTACCTCTCGCTTTTCGTGTATCGTACCGCTACTTTCGAGGGAGCATGGAGTACCCCCGCGCTTGTGGGTGGCGAGCCACGAATATAAGATTCCTGCGGTGGACGATCGCGAAGCGGTGGGGGTGATCTCGCATGATACTTGGAATCGACCTCGGCACGTCGGTGGTGAAGGCCGTCGCGTTCTCCGGAGCCGGGGAGGCGCTGGAGGTGGAGGGGAAACGGGTAAAGCTCCACAATCCCGAGCCGGACCGCTCGGAGCAAGACCTGGAGGAGACGCTCGCGGCCCTTGGGGACGTAGTGAAAGCTGTGGTTGAGCGCTCTGGTGAGAAGCCGGAGGCTGTCGGGCTCACCGGACAGGGCGACGGGCTCTGGCTAACGGACGAGAACGGCTACTCTGTCCGGCCTTGCATCACGTGGTTGGACGCGCGGGCGAACGGCATCGTCGAGGAGTGGATGCGTTCCGGTGTTTTCGAGGAACACTTCCGCAAGAACGGCAACATCACCTTCCCCGGCGCCCCCTCCGCGCTTCTCGCAGCCCTCTCCCGTTCGGAACCCGAGGCTCTCGAACGCGCCGAGACCGCCGGATACTGTAAGGACGTGGTCTTCCGCCGCCTTACCGGGGAACGTGTCACCGACGTCTCGGACGCTTCTGCGCCATTCATGGACCTCTGGAGCCGTCGTTATAATCCGGAAATCCTAAAGCTCTTCGGGCTCGAAGACCACGAACGCTTGCTCGCACCCATAGATGCGGTCCCCGGACTGATGTGTCCGTTGAGCGCCGAAGGGGCGGAGTTGACCGGTTTGTCGCCTGGAACGCCGGTTCACAACGGCCCGTTCGACCTGCCGGCGACGACCATGGGAGGAGGGGTCACAGAGGTGGGTGAGGGGCTCGTTATCGTGGGGACCACGCTCGCCTGCGAGGTCCTCACGGACAGGGTGGATACCTCCGGGGAGCCCGGCGGGTTCACGTTTTGCGCCTCCGAGCCGGGACGGTGGATGCGGGCGATGCCCGCGATGGTCGGCACCGCTTCCCTAGATCTGACCCTCAGCCTCCTCCGCGCGAAGCACGAGGAGATCGAAGACTTCCTGGCCGAGAGTCCGCCGGGGGCGCGGGGTGTGGGAGTCTTGCCGTTTTTCTCTGCCTCGGGGGAGCGGGCGCCTTTCGTGGAGCCCGCCGCCCGCGGGCAGCTACACGGCATGGACCTGAACACGACCCGCGCCGACGTGGTGCGGGCGGTCTGCGAAGGGGTAGGCTACGCGGCCCGGCACTGCCTGGAAGCTGCGGGGTTGAGAGGAGAGGTCACCATCTGCGGCGGAGGGATCGAGTCGGCGGCGTGGTGTCAGATCCTCGCCGACGTACTCCAGCAGCCGCTCCGCATAGCCCGCAGGCCCGAGGTGGGCGCGCGGGGCGCGGCGATGGCGGCGCTGATCGCCTCCGGCAGAGACATCGACCAAGAGCAGTGGACGCGACCGGAAGGATACGTGGAGCCGAGCACAGACCTCGCCAGTCTCTACGACGAAGGGTTCGCGCGTTACCAGACCCGCGTCGAAGCCGCCCGCGAACTCTGGGGCAAGCTCCGGACCGACGACATATGTATTTGATCTCCACCCTAAAGATGGACGGCCCTACGAATGGACGGCCCTACGAACCAAGCGCTCCGCCGGATTCTCCAAGACGGAAGCTTCTGAGCCTACAACAAGCTCGTCGCGATCCTGGAGCTTGCCGATCTGATATGGTCCCGAGCAGGATGGGTAGAGTGTCCTGAAGGTGACTCGGGGGCAAAGGCTGACAGGTGGGCGAGTTTTTCTCCGAACTGAAAGAAGTCCTGGGACCGAGAGCGCTGAAACGTGTGGCGGTCAGGACACGAGAGAATGACCTTCTCGGGCTCGCGGGGCAACTAGCTTACTCTTTCTTGCTCTCTTTCTTCCCCTTCCTCATCTTCCTGGTCTCCCTGGCGGGCCTGATACTCGACAACCCGGAGTCGGCCGTTAGGGGTTTGATCGTCAGGACGTCTGGCTTTCTGCCCCAGGAGGCCGTGCATCTGTTGGCCCGTTACCTGGACGGCACGCTCAGGAGCGCCGGCACCGTGACGCTCATCCTGAGCATAATAGGGAGCCTGTGGATAGGCTCGGGCGCGGCCATCGCAATAACAAAGGCCGCCAACCGCGCCTACGGCGTCTCCGAGAACCGCCCGTTCTGGAAGCTCAGAGGCACCTCGCTCCTGATCGCCCTGGGCTTCACCCTCCTGATAGCCGCCCTGACGCTCGTCGTTTTCGAAGTGCAACTTTACGTGAGCGAGCCTGGCGACTCGTCTGGCGCCCTGATCCGCTTCTGGAACGTGTGGCGCTGGGCGCTGGCCTTCGTCGTAGTGGCGGTCGCGCTCGATATCCTGTTTTATCTGGCCCCCGACGCGCGGCTGCCCTTCAAGTGGATCACCCCCGGCGGGGTCATCGCCACGGTCCTGATGTTCTCGTTGAGCGTGGGCTTGAGCTTGTACGTGACCAACCTCGGGAACTACGGTCGCATCTACGGCCAACTCGGCGCGGTCGTAATACTGATGATCTGGCTCTACATCACCGGCCTCACAGTGCTTATAGGCATAGAGATCAACGCCGTGCTCGCCCTACTGGTCGAAGAAAAGAGAGGCGAAAAACTGGTCGAGGACAAAAATTCTGGAGACACCTAAAGCATACCTGACCGAACCTCTGGCAGCCTCTAAGACCTTCTCACGCGCCGCTGGAGTCTATGACTAGATAGTAACTACACTCCCCCTCACCGGCGTTGTCGAAACGATGCCCCACGTCCGCCTCGAAGTAGATGGAATCCCCCTCTTCCAGGAGATATTCTTCACCCCCGAGAATCGCCCGGAGCTCGCCCTTCTCGACGACTATGTACTCTTGTACGCCTTTTTTATGGGCCGGAAACTCCCCCGAAGTAGAGCCTTCGAGGACGACGTTTCGGATGAATTCGACGCCCCGCCTGCCGAAGGAAGGCGAGAGTAGCTGCCGCTCGAAGCCGGTCTCCGGATCCTTCATGACCATCCTGCGCTCTTTCGGGACGACGATGGCTTCGCGCCGTTCTTCCATGCCGACCAGTTGTGAAAGCGATATCCCGAATCCCTCCGAAAGCCTGGCCGCGACGACCAGCGTAGGGTTCTTCTCCCCACGCTCTATCTTGGAGATCATGGCGCGACTCACCCCACTCTTCTCCGCCAACGCCTCCAACGTCAGCCGACGCTCTTGGCGAAGATCCCGCACCCGCGCACCAAGCCGCCCGGAAGAGACCTCATCTATCATCGCAGAACTCTTTCTTGAAGTGTCGTCCGCCATCTGTAAGAATACATTCTATCATGATAGAAAGAATGGAGCCGATAGGTTATCTGGTGGCGTTTTCACCTTTTGCGGTGGCGGGGGTCGCCCTGTTGTTTCTGAGGTGGTCGGCTATGGCGTCCGGTGGGGCGGCGTTGGTCGTGGCGTTGGCCGGTGCTCTTTTCTGGCCGAGGTTTGGGGTCGGGAGGGTGCCGGAGGCGGTGTTGGCCGGTTTCGGGACCGGGGTGAACGTGTTGTACATATTGGCCGGAGGGTTGTTGCTGTTCAACGTGCTCTCTTCGGGAGGGGCGGTTGGGAGGGTTTCTTCTTTTTTGGGGGAGATAGAGCCGGAGCGCGGCGGGTTGGCGTTGCTCGTGGTGGTTGGGGTGGCGCCGTTTTTCGAGTCAGTGACGGGGTTTGGGGTGGCGGTGGTCATAAGCACGCCTATTCTGTTGGCCGCAGGGTTTTCGCCGTTGCGGGCGGCGGCGCTGGCGAGTTGGGGGCAGCTCGCGGTGCCGTGGGGGGCTCTGGGGGTCGGCACTTTGATCGGCGCGGACCTGGCGGGCGTTCCGTTCGGGCGGCTTTCTGATGTGAGCGCCTGGATGACCTTGCCCTTGTTCCCGGTATATGGTCTGACGGCCGTGGCGCTGGCCGGCGGCCTTCCGGCGGTCAGGAGCAGGTTCGTCGAAGTCCTGCTCGTGAGCTTCGCTGGCGGGGCGGGCGTGCTCATATGTAGCCTTTATCTGATACCAGCGCTCTCCGGGGCGGCGGGCGGCCTCGCCTCGGTCGCCGCTTTTCTCGCGCCCAGGACGGGCAGGTTTCGGGGTTTGCGGGTGCCGTACCGGGCGCTCGCTCCTTATGGTGTGTTGTTGGGCTTGCTCGCGGTCGCCAGCGGCCCACAGGCTGTTCGGGAGAGGCTTGTTGTTCTGGGGCCGGTGCTCTCCGGTCCCGGCACCTGGCTGCTGGTCTCGGCGGCTTTTGCGGTTTTATTGTTCCGGCTCGAATCGGGAGTCGTGTTCGAGGCTGTCAGGAGAACGCTGCTTCAGTGGGCGCCGGTGTCGGCGGCGATACTGGCGTTTATTCTGGCCGGTCAGGTCGTCTCCGCGTCCGGGGCGGCGGCTCTTCTCGCCGGTGGGGCGGTGGGGGCTTTTGGGAGTCTGTATCCGGCGGCGGCGCCTATTGTGGGGGCTCTCGGCGGGGAGCTTACGGGATCCAACGCAGGCTCCAACGCTCTCTTTATGCCTTTGCAAGCGCAGGCGGCTACTGCTTCGGGACATTCCACGCTCGCGCTCGCCGCGCTCCAGAACGTCGCCGGGAGTCAGGCGACCATGCTGGCTCCCCAGCGGGTGGTCCTCGCGGCGACCGCCGCCGGCATCGCGGGAAAGGAGGCGGAGGTGGTCCGGGCCATCGTTCCACCCGTGGCCGTTTCTCTCGCGGTGCTCGTCCTGATCGGGGTCTTGAGTGTGTAGACTCCGGGGAGTAACCTGAGAGGAGAACGCGTGAAGATCCCCGAATTCAGCCTGGAACGCTACTTCGCCCGACACGAGTTCCAGTCGCCATGTTTGCTGAGTTCCTCGGATATAGAGGGCTACAGGTTGGATGAACTGCTGGAGTTGGCCGACGAAGAGGGGCGGCGGCTCTGGGAGGATCTCTCACTCGGATATACAGAGTCAACCGGACATCCGCTGCTGAGGTCGGAGGCCGCGAGCCTCTACGAGGGCGTCGCCCCTGAGGAAGTCCTCGTCTTCAGCGGGGCTGAGGAGGCTATCTTCACCTTCATGAACGTCGCCCTCGGGCCGGGAGACCACGCCGTAGCCACCTGGCCCGCCTACCAGTCGCTCTACGAAGTCGCCCGCGCCGCCGGGGCGGAAGTGACGCTGCTGCCATTGTCACACGAGGACGGCTGGAAGCTGGACCCGGAGAGGCTCCGGGCATCCATCAGGCCGACGACGAAGGCTATCGTGGTCAATTTCCCGCACAACCCGACCGGGTTTCTGCCCGACGCGGAGGTCTTTGGAGAGGTGGTCGAAATCGCCCGCGAGGCGGACGCTTACCTCTTCTCGGACGAAGTGTACCGGCTCCTTGAGCACGACCCGTCGGAGCGGTTGCCGGCGGCGGTTGACCGCTACGAAAAAGCCGCGAGCCTCGGGGTGATGTCAAAGGCGTTCGCGCTGGCGGGGTTGCGGGTCGGTTGGGTAGCCACGCATGATGAACGGCTTCTGGGTGATCTGGTTCGCTTCAAGGATTACACCACCATTTGCAACAGCGCCCCGAGCGAAATCCTGGCCCTGATAGCGCTGCGCGCCCGCGAGGCTGTCCTCTCGCGCAGCATGGAGATCACCACGACCAACCTGCCCCACGCCGACCGCTTTTTCGACGACCGGCGAGACATCTTCGAGTGGGAACGTCCCCGCGCCGGGTGTATCGGTTTCCCGAAACTGAAAGCTGAATTCCCGACGGACCAACTCGCCTCGGAACTCGCGGAAGAAGAGGGAGTCATGCTCTTGCCCGGAACAGCCTACGGCTACGAAACAGGCGGAGCCAAAGGCAGCGCCGGAGGCAACCACTTCCGGCTCGGTTTCGGGAGAAAGAACTTCCCGGAGGCGCTCGGTAAGTTGGAAAACTTCGTCACCCGCCGCCTGAGCTAAACTTAGCCGGGAGTTTCGACGTCGGCGCGTAGGGTGCAAAATGGCGCGTTTATGTCGTATAAGAAGACGGCTGATTTGCCGGGCGGCGTGAAAGACAACCTGTCCGGTCACGCGCAGGGGATCTACGAAGAGGCGTTCAACTCCGCCGGGGAGCAATACGAGGAGGAGAGCCGGGCTCACCAGGTCGCACCTGCCGTGGAGCAGAAGTACGAAAAGAACGATAACGACTACTGGGTCTCGAAAGAGGAGTAGTAAGTGGCAGTCGCGCGCTCTGCGACTACGATGGGTCTTTCTCGTGGCCGAGCCAACCGTCTCTGCGTTCCTTGAGCCACGTCGTTCGCAACCTGTTCGCCGCGTTCCTGGCCGGCACGTCTTCCGGGCGGAGTTCGTCTATGTGCTTGTAGGAAACTTTCCCGCCGCTCATCAGCGCCACCAGCCCCGCTGCGGCTTGTTTTTGATCCTCTGAAGCCAGCATCAGTAGTGAAGCCGGTAACTCTCCCGCCAACGGCTCACCCAACAACGCGATGAGTTGGCCGTCTGCGCGCAGCCCTAGTTCTCGTCGTTCCGAGCGCACGAACTGCTCCCAGGCGGTTGCCTGCGCCACCCGCTTCACGTCAGCGGCCCGCGCTCTCTTGCGCGCGAGGTCTTCCTGCTCGCAAGCCGCTACCCAGGCGGCCGCGAGCCGGACCCGGCTCCGCTTTCCGGCCCGCTCCCTGGACGCTCTGTCACTCTTCTTTTTCTCCTGGTTAAGGTCGCAGTTAGACACGAAAACCGCCTTCTCTCTCAAAAGGACTCAGAACCCAGGGAAGGAGGCTTCGACTCTGCTTGGACTCCAACTCGAATCCCGGTAAGGTACCCGAATTCATTTATAGTGATTATTGTATCATGTTTCGCTTTCAGGGTCTTATTCTTACGTGGCGGTCTGGGCGGGAGCCGTGGGTCTCCTTTGACGGGTGAGGAGGGATCCGCTGGGTTCGCAGGTTACTTGTGCCGTGATAGAGGGTAGTTTCTATACATTGTCCCTGTTGAGAGGAGTTGCGCGAGTATGGCGAAGATGGGTTACTTTCTGTCGTGTGAGGAGTTCGGGCCGCTTGAGTTGTTGGATCAGGCCCGGATGGCTGAGGAGGCGGGGTTCGAAACTCTCTGGATCTCCGACCATTTCCATCCGTGGACGGAAGAGCAGGGCAATAGCCCGTTTATCTGGTCGGTGATTGGTGGACTTTCCCAGGTTTGCTCTCTCCCCGTCACGACCGCCGTAACTTGCCCGACCGTCCGAATTCACCCGGCCATAATCGCCCAGGCTGCGGCCACGTCCGCCGTAATGTTGAACGGAAAGTTCTTCCTGGGCGTCGGGTCCGGCGAAGCGCTCAACGAGCACATATTCGGTGATCCGTGGCCGGAGACGGATATCCGCTTGGAGATGCTGGAGGAAGCCATCGAGGTGATGCGGCTGCTTTGGGAGGGCGGCACGAAGAGTCACTACGGCCTCCACTATACCGTCGAGAACGCCCGGATCTACACGCTCCCGGAGGAGCCACCGCCGGTCCTCGTTTCGGGTTTTGGGCCGAAGGCGACGCGGCTGGCCGGACGGATCGGGGACGGTTATTGCAACGTAGGCCCCGACGCGGACGCCGTCTCGCTCTTCAGGTCGTCCGGCGGGGGAGACAAGCCCGCCCACGGCGGTATGAAGGTCTGCTGGATGGAGGACGAGGCGCGGGCCCGCGAGACGGCTCATAAGACCTGGCCCAACGAGCAGCTACCGGGCGAGCTGGCCCAGATACTGCCTACCCCGGCTCACTTCGAGCAGGCCAGCCAACTCGTCACCGAGGACATGGTGGCCGAGGAGGTTCCCTGCGGACCGGACCCCGAGAAGTATCTCGAAAACATCCGCCAGTACGAGGAGGCGGGCTTCGATGAGATCTACATCCAGCAGATAGGGCCGGAGCAGAAAGGCTTCTTCGACTTCTACGCGCGGGAGATCCGGCCGAAGCTCGGCTGAGAGACTACTCAATCACTGTCTCTCATCTCTCTCTCTCTCGTCAGGTCCAGGGAGGAGATCCAACCTTCCGCGAGCGCTTTTCGGGTCGCTTCTCCGCGGGAGTTGACGTTTATCTTCTGGTAGATGTTGGCGAGGTGGCGCTTGACGGTCGCCTCTGAGAGACGGAGGCGGACGGCCGCCTGCTGGTTGGAGAGGCCGCGGGCCGCGAGTAGCAGCACCTCCATCTCTCTGTCGGAGAGGCTGTGTCTATCCCGGTGCTCGATCCGGTCGAGCACTTCGCGCGGGACCGCGATGGTCACGTTGTCTTCGCGAGGGTTGTGGGCGACGGTATGCACCGCCGAGATCAACTCTTCCATCGTGGCGCTCTTTACCAGGTAGGCGCTCGCCCCGCGCGCGAGCAGGTCCCTCACCAGGTGCGGATGGTCGAACATGGTAACCACCACGATCTTCGGCCTGAAAGAGAGCCTCGCGACCTCGTCTACCACCTCTCTTGCGTCCATTATGGGCATCTCCACGTCCAGGATCATCACGTCCGGCTTTTCTCTCTCGATCGCGGCGACCGCCTCGGCCCCGTTCGCCGCCTCTCCCACGATCTCTATACTCTCGTCGGTTGAGAGCATTTCCGCGAGCCCCTGGCGGAACATGGTGTGATCGTCAGCCAGCACCACCCTTATAATCTTGTTATCCATCGCCGCCACGCCCGTCTTTTTGGAGCGGAACACGCGCCACGACCCGCGTCCCATCTCCCGGAATAGAGGAAACTTTCAAGGTCCCTCCTAGCATTGAGGTCCGCTCTCTCATGGACCGTATCCCGACGCCGTTGCCCGGAGAGTTTCCATTTAGCTCGAAGCCGTCGCCGTAGTCGGTGACCCCCACCCGCACCTCTTCCGGCGAGACATCCAGGGTCACCTCTACCTTCTCGCTCCCGGAGTGTGTCACCGCGTTGCGGATGCCTTCTCGCAGGATCAGGTAAAGCTGGCTGCGGACGCGCGGAGCCAATTGAGATTCCTCGCCTTCCGTAATGATCTCGTACTCCACTCCCGGCGCGACGCTCGCATTGAGCAGGTTCTCCAGGGCGATGGAGAGTTCCTCGAAACTCTCCATCTCGCGTATCTCCCAAGCCATGTCGCGGGTCGTCCGAGCAGCGTCCCGTCCTATCTTCCGTACCCGCTCTATCTTCTCCGCCGCCACCACCGGGTCACGCTCGCGGAGGAACTCGTAAAGTTCCAGGTTTTGGTTGATGATCGCTATAGAGTGGGCGACCCGGTCGTGCAACTCCCTCGAAAAGCGCTTTCGCTCCTCTACCTGGGTCTCGTGGACTTTGTTCAACAAGTGATTGGTGTAGGCGGCGACCGACGCCTGCCCGACTTGGGTCATTATGCTCTCCTGGACTTTCAGCGTAAGGGTCACCGCGTCTTGAAGCGAGTAATCGTCCGGGAACTCTCTTTCGAGGAAGGTCATTGCCGCCTCGCAGAGCATCATCCCAGCCTGGAGGGAATCATCCGGGTGGGCCATGATGGCGTCTTCTCCATGCGCCGTTTCCGGATAGAAACCGTCTTCATCCTCGCGGCTCGCGGCCTCGTCTCTCAGGTGACGCGCCGCTAGGTCCAGCGTGGCGCGTCCTTCGGCCTTCAGACGCTCCTCCGTGAAGCCGCTACCGAGCGCCAGCAGGTTCTCGGAACCCTCCAGTTGCCGCTGGTAATCTTCGAGAATCTCCGCGGAATGCTCAATGAGCGCGTCCGCCGCCCACGCGTGATCCCGGCCGGAATCGTACCTCGTCGTATCCAGTTCCGGCGCCATGGACTCACCCTTCGCTTTTCGTACTTATCCGGATTCGCCTGACCCGGACAAGCCCCGAGCTTGGGGTGATTTAACGGGGCGTTCTCGGCTGTTGCCGACCCCGATTTTGCGTCCAGCTAAACGTGTCCCGCGAACGTGACACGAGCATGGCGACTGCGATGGAAAGCCCGTGGAGTAAGCCCGGCTCCTGTATACCAGGCTCGAACAAAGCTCCATTCTCACCGCTAACGACCGATCTTCCAACGTCTCGCCACATCGCGAACCCCGGAGATCAAAGCACACCAGCACGGCTTTCTTTTGTACAAAATGTATCTTATCGTCAAACACTCCTTGGCACAACCCCCGAGATACTTGCACGTCACCCGGATATTTACGTGGGCCGAAAGATGCAACTTTTCTCGCGACGAGCCGCGGGCCGGGTTCCTACCTCTTCTCCACAAGTCCCCGAGCTTGGCTCCACCCGTCCCGGCGTGGAGAAGAAGGGTGCGGGCCGATGTACCGGGGGAAGAGAGACACGGAAAAAGGAGTACACCGGTCCGCAGAGCCTGACACCAATAATGCCCTACGACGGGCGGATTGCTATACGACCTATTATGTATTTTTTCTACACACTTCTAACCACGGCGTTGTGGAGAGTGTGGGGTTCTAGTCGGGGTCCTTGAGTTTCTCCTGCTGGAGCGCGGAGGACACACGCAGATACACGAACGCGGCATCGTTTTCAGTCTTTCACGCCGCAGCCGGACGAGAAAGGTTAGACTTATCACCGGACGGATTACGGAAGAAGCGGAAGAGTTTTGAAAAGGAGCGAGCAGTGGCCTTCAGCCCGGTAGAAGAGATACTAGAGGACATCCGTCAAGGGAAGATGGTCATCGTCTGTGACGATGAGGACCGGGAGAACGAGGGCGACCTGACGATGGCCGCCGAACTCGTGACGCCGGAGGCTATCAACTTCATGGCGAGTTACGGGCGCGGTTTGATCTGCGTGCCGATGACTTCCGAGGTGCTCGACCGGCTGGACGTTCCCGATATGGAGAAGCACAACGCCCCCCGGATGGAGACGGCTTTCACGGTAACCATCGAGGCGGCGACGGGCGTTACGAGCGGCATCTCGGCCGCCGACCGCGCCAGGACCATTCAGGTCGCCGCCGACCCCGAGAGCGGCCCGGAAGACCTCGTCATGCCGGGTCACGTCTCCCCGTTGCGCGCCCGTTCCGGCGGCGTTCTGGAGCGGCCCGGCCAGACCGAATCAGCCGTGGACCTGGCGCGTCTGGCGGGCTTCGGTCCCGTCGGTCTCATCTGCGAGATCATGAAAGACGACGGCACGATGGCCCGCGTCCCGGACCTGGAGATATTCTCGGAGGAGCACGGCGTCAAGATGGTGACCGTTGAGCAGATCGCCGAATATCGGCGTCTCCACGACGGGCAAGTCCGCTGCACCGGCGAGAGCAAACTGCCCACGAAGTTCGGCCCGTTCCGCGTGAAAGCCTACGAGAACGAGGGCAACGACACGACCCACCTCGCCCTCATCATGGGAGAGCCGGAGGGCTCTAAAGGGACTACGGTCCATCTTCATCCGGCTTGCACGATGGGCGACACTCTCAACTCTACGAGGTGCGGCTGCGGAGAACGACTCGCGGACTCTATGGAGAGCATCCGGCGCGAGGGAGAGGGCGTCATCATCTACCTCCAGCGCGAAGACGCGGCCACGCTTATCTCCGAGATGAAGACCTATCACCAGCACGAGAAAAACCCCGAAGCGCTCGGAGAGAGAGACCGCCGCGTCGCCTCGCTCATACTGGAAGACCTGAAACTGGAAAGCGTGACGCCCGCCGGCGACGAGACCGGCAAGGCCGGACGATCTTCCGGCTAAAAAGTTATGGCTACGGGCCCTGGCTACGAGCCCTGGCTACTGATCTATATCCAGGGAATCTTCGGGTGAGCCTTTGGGCGGGCCTTCGGGGTGGACCAGTTTCTTGTCGAGTTTCCTTTCGGCCCGGCGGGCCAGGACGGCGTTCACTTCAATCCCGACGAGAACCATCAGGCCGGTGACGTATAGCCAGAGCATCAGGACGATGACCGCGCCGAGTTGGCCGTAGACGCGGTCGTAGTTCCCGAGGTTGGTTACGTAGAAGCTCAGGGCGATGCTGCCGACGAACATCAGGAAAGTCGCTACCGCACCGCCCGGTGTGATCCAACGGAACGACACCACGGCGTTCGGGGCCAAGTAGTAGAGAATGTCCAGGGCGGCGGTTACGACGACGAAGGCGACTACCCAACGCAAGACGCTCCAGAGAGACAGTATCAGGCTGAACGTCCTGTCCGGCCCCTGAAAGAATACCTCCACTTTGAAGATCAGGAGGACCAGGGAAACTATCAGTAGCATGAACCCGACCGCCAGCAGGAGCGAGGTCCCCCGCAGCTTCCAGAAGGAGCGGCTCTCGACGACTTCGTAGGCCCGGTTGGCCGCTTTCGTGATCGAGATGGAGGCGGCGGAGCCGAGCCAAATAGTCGTGGTTACGCCGAGAAGTAGCACGCCGGAGCCGGTATTCCTGAGCGTTCTGTCCATGTAGTCCACGATCAGGGAGATCGCCTCTTGTGGCAGGAAGGTCCCGCCGCGTTCGACTAGGTGTCCGACCGCCGACTCCGGCTTGTTCAGAATGAGCCCCGCCAGCGCGACCAAGACTATAAGGAAAGGAAAGAGGGAGAGCAGGAAAAAGTAAGCCAGTTGCCCCGCGAGCCCGAGCAAATCGTTGTCGCGCACCTTGAGCGCCACCTGCTTGATCACGACGAGCCCGAGCGCGCTCCTCAAATCCGAGAAGAACTCACCCACCTCCGATACCTGCAACCATCTACCCGATCCCCTCGCCCAAGACCCGAACCTCTCCGAGAGATCTTACTATCCATCACTAAAGCGCCACTGTTAACGAGATGTTACCTTACGAGTCTTCTCTCCATCTATCTTTCAAAGGAGAAGCGATGGAAATCTTCCTCCAAACTAGAAGGCTGATACTGCGTCGCTTCGTACCCGATGACGAAGAGAACCTTTCCGAACTCGACTCGGACCCGGAAGTTATGCGCTACTTGAACGGTGGAGATCCGACGAGCTACGAGGTCATCCGTGACAAAACCCTTCCCATTTTCCTCGACTACTACGAGAAGTACGACGACTACGGTTACTGGGCTGTCGTGGAGAAGTCGAGCGACGACTTTGTCGGCTGGTTTCATCTCAAGCCGATCGGGAAGCGACCCCTGGAGGCGGAACTGGGCTACAGGCTCAAACGCGACGCGTGGGGCAAAGGTTACGCCACGGAAGGGTCGAAGGCGCTGATCGAGAAAGGTTTCGCCGACCTCGGGCTGGATCGTGTGGTGGCGACTGCCTTGCCGGAGAACGTAGCTTCTATACACGTTATGGAGAAAGCAGGCCTCGTATTCGAGACGAGGTTCGTCTACAGGGAGACGGGCGTAGCATGGGCGGATGGGAGAGAGGGCGCCAGGTACACCGTAGACCGGGCCGGTTTCCAGAGAGCCGCTGACCTCTGGAAATAAAGAAGGAGAGAGCCAAGTTACCGGCTCTCTCCCGTGCTGCAAAGTTTATTCCGAGGTTCTAACCACCGCCGACCATTGGGGCGATCCAGGGTATTAGGTGAACCTGGATCATTGAGAGTATCCCCACGGAGGCGGCCAGGACCACCGACCACTTGAACGTCATTCGGAAGATGTCCGCCTCTCTGCCCACCTGGCCTATGGCCGAAGCGCCGACCGTCAGGTTCTGCGGGGAGATCATCTTGCCCATCACGCCGCCGGAGCTGTTTGTCGCCCCCGCGATTATCGGGTTGATGCCGAGTTGCTGGGCGGTGACGACCTGCATGGGACCGAAGAGGCTGTTCGAGGCCGTGTCCGAACCCGAGAGGAATACGCCGAGCCACCCGATGAACGCCGAGAAGAACGGGAAGAAGAAGCCGGTCGCCGCGAACGCGAGACCGAGCGTCGAAGTCATCCCCGAGTAATTCATTACGAAAGCGATAGCCAGGATCATGGCGATGGTCAACAGGGCCATCTTCATCTGGTTGATCGTCTGTCCGTAAACCCGGATCATGGTCGGGATGCCGGCCCCGACGACGAAGCCCGCGATGATCGCCGCGAAAAGCACCACGGTCCCGGCCGCGGAGAGTATATTGAACGTGTACTCCGCCGGGTAAGGGGTCTGCTCCGACACTATCGGCGCCACCCGCTGTACCAGGCCATCGAGGCCCGGCCAGGAGAAGACGATGGTTGCCTTCTCCAACCAGTACCCCGGCTGAAGAGTCTCGGGCAGCCCCGGAAAGAGGTCTCCGAGGCGGGAAATCACTATGACCACGACGAGGATTATGTACGGTGACCACGCCCGCAGTCCCGACATCGTAGTCGCCGCCCCCGCTTCGTTTATCTCATCTTCCCGAGACTCCGCAACCGAGTCCCTGGGTTCTTCGACGGACCCGCCGGATCGGGCCGCGGCCTCTTCATCTTCACCCTCGAAGCGCCACACGCTCGACGGCTGCCAGACGCGTAGCAGAATGACGAGGGCGGCGAGAGAGACGAGCGAACCGAGCACGTCCACGAGTTGCGGACCTATGAAGTTGGAGACGAGGAACTGCGTGACCGCGAAGCTGAACCCTGCGGTCAGAACGGCCGGGAGTACCTCCATCATGCCGCGCCACCCGGCCATCACGAAAACCAGGAAACCGGGAATAATAATGGCGAAGAGCGGCAGTTGGCGGCCGACCATTGCCGTCAGGGCGCCGGTGACGTTTGGTTCCGGGGCGCCGATAAGCGGAGCTACGAGGCCGCCCAACGCGACGACTGGGATACCAAGCGAGCCGAAAGCCACGGGCGCTGTATTCGCCAGCAGCGCGATGGACGCCGCGTATATCGCCCGGAACCCGAGGCTCGCCATGATGGCGGCGGTGATCGCTACCGGAGCGCCGAAGCCCGCGATTCCTTCCAGGAGCGCGCCGAACGAGAACGCGATGATGAGCGCCTGTAACCTCCGGTCGGTCGTCAGTGACGATAGCGAGTCGCGGACCACGTCGAAAGCTCCGGTCTCTACCGTCAGGTTGTGGATGAAGATGGCGTTCAAGACGATCCAGGCTATCGGCCAGAGCCCGAAAGCCGCACCGTAGGCGGTCGCCGAGATTGTGAGCCCGAAAGGCATACCGTAGACGATCAGGGCGACCAGGATGGCCGAGAGTAGCGCCGCCGCAGCCGCCCAGTGGGCCGCGGTGCGTAGTATTCCCAACATGATGAGTAGAACGAGGATCGGCAAGGCTGCGAAGATAGCCGAGACGAACGTGTTCCCTATGGGTGCATAATCTTGTACAAACTGACTGAACATAAGCTGAAACAACCCCTCCCCAGGACGTACTTAGATATTTACTTTTCTCCCACCTGTTTTGCCGGATGCATATTACTCGTGTGATCGGCGCGGCGCAAGCGGTATTTTTTAGCAGGCTTTGGCGGCGTCTCTTGCTACTCCACTTCACTGACCGGTTCTCGTACCAAAGCCACCCGAAGATCGTTTACGTTGGTGCCGGTAGGGCCGGTGAAGATCAAAGCTCCGGCACTCTTTAGGACCGGGTAAGCGTCGTTGTTCTCCAGAGCTTCCGCCGGGTCCGCGCCTCCCTCACGGATCCTCCGCGCCGTCTCTCCGTCTACCATTCCGCCCGCCGCGTCGGTCGAACCGTCGTTGCCGTCCGTATCCGCCGCGAAAGCAGCCCAACCCTCCACGCCGTCGAGTTCCACTGCGAGGGCCAGGGCGAACTCCTGGTTCGGGCCGCCCGCGCCTTCCCCGCGCACAACCACCGTGGCTTCGCCGCCGCTTATGATCGCGCCGGGCGGTGGGACTGGGTTGCCGCTTTCAAGCGACTCACGGATCACGGCGGCGTAGATATCTGCCGTCCTGATAGCTTCGCCGGTTATGGAAGTAGAGAGTATCAGCGGCCCGTAGCCGAGTTCCCGTGCTTTCTCAGCCGCCGCTTCCGCCGCGTGCCGCCCGCCGCCGACGACGATGTTGGTCACCTTCTCGAAGATTGGGTCTTCCGGATAGGGATTCTCTTCGGCGTCGCTCAAATGCGTCTCCACGCTTTCGGGGACTTCTATCTCGTACCGTTCCAGCAGCTCGCGGGTGTCTTTCAGGGTGCTCGGGTCGGGAGCGGTGAGCCCGCTGGCGATTGAGGACGGGTCGTCGCCGACCACGTCCGAGAGTAGGAGGGCGAAGGTAGTAGCCGGAGCTGCCAGCCGGACTAACCCGCCGCCTTTCAAGACCGAGACGTGTTTTCGGACGCGGTTGATCTCCCCTATATCAGCCCCGCTTTTGAGCAGACCGGAGGTGAGCTTCTTGAGGTCCCCGATCTCTATGGGAGGCGCCGGGTCCGCCAACAACGCCGACGCCCCGCCGCTGATGAGAGCCAGCAGCAAGTCTCCTTCTCTTAGCGACCCCGCCAACTCCTCGGCTTTCCGGGCTGCCTCCACCCCCCGCTCGTCGGGCTCGGGGTGGGAGGCGAAAAAGGTCTCCAGACTTTCCGGACCGGCGTCGTGATCGTCCTTCGTTACCAGCATCCCGCCCGCGAGATTTTCGCCCAAAAGTTCCGCGGCGGCGCGGGCCATTGGACCGGCCGCTTTCCCGGCGGCGAGGATGAAGACCCTATCTGCTTCGAAGCTCTCGTCTCCGGCGCGGATGAGGTCGCCTTCGACCTTCAGGTAGCGCTTGACGGCGTCGTAGGGATCGGCAGCGGCAATTCCAGCGTTCAATATCTCTCTCAAGTCCTTTTGCATGAGGGCATTTTAGTCCCTAATCCCTTTCCGGGACGCCGCCCACGACCTGGCCGGCCATCTCCTTCGCGCCGTCGAGGATTGGTTCGTATTCGTTGATCTTGTCTATCGAGAGCCCCATCGCGGCGTTCACTTCCCGCTCGCACATGATCTCCACGAGCGCCGGAACCCGCCGCTCCTCGCTCGCCTCTATCGCCCATTCCAGTGCCTCTTGTATGTCCTCGGGACGCTCGACCCGGCGTCCCAATGCGCCCATCGCCTCCATAACGGCCACGTTGTCTATGCCGTAGTCGCTGTCCGGTCCCTCGTAGTCGAGGCTTACGGCGAAGTTTATGTCGTAGCCCATCTCCGCCTGCCGGATTAGCCCCATGTAAGCGTTGTTGAGCATGACGAGCACGTAAGGGACTTTGTACTGAACGGCGACCGCTATCTCCTCCATCAGGAACTGGAACGAGTAGTCGCCGACGAGGCCGACGACCAGGTTGTCCGGTCGACCGAGCTTGACCCCGATGCAGGCCGGGACTTCCCAGCCCAAGGGGCCGGCCTGGCCGCAGCAGAGGTAGTGGCGCGGCTTGTACGTCTTGGTGAACTGACCGGAGAAGATCTGGTAAAGACCGATGGCCGTCACGAAAATAGTATCCTCGTCGAAGAACTCGTTCATCTCCTTGTAGGCCCGCTGGGGCTTTACCGGCGCGTCGTCGAAGTCCATCTTACGGAGCATCGTGGAGCGCAACTCGTCCACCCTCTCGACCCACTCGCCGGGCTCTCGCTCCGGGGCCATGTTGCGGGCGGTGTAGAGCATCGCCTCGACTGCGAGCTTCGCGTCGGAGACGATGGCGAGGTCCGGCTGGAAGACACGCCCGAGCTGGCGCGGGTCTATGTCTATGTGGACGAACTTCCTGTCGCTCCTGTAAACGTCGAGGTCTCCGGTGTGCCGGTCGGCCCAGCGGTTGCCGATGCCGACGACCAGGTCGCTCTCCAGGAAGAGCGCGTTAGCGTAGCGCTGCTGGGTCTGCAACCCGACCGTACCCATGTGGAGCGGATGGTCCTCGTTGATCGTCCCCTTGCCCATGTACGTCGGGCTCACGGGGACTTGCAAGTATTCTGCCAACTCCACGAGTTGTTCGGCGGCGTCAGATATTATTACTCCGCCGCCCGGCATCAAGACCGGACGCTCCGCTTCGAGGATCATTTCTACCACCTGCCGGATGGCGTTCGGGTTTGGCTCCGGCTTGGCGAACGGCAGCGGGCCGCCGCGACGAGGGTCGAAGTCTACTTCCAAGTCCGCCTTCTGCACGTCGAGCGGCAAGTCTATGAGTACCGGCCCCGGACGCCCTTCCTGCGCGACTCGGAACGCCTCCCGGAAGGTCCAGACGAGTTGGGACGGCTCCTTTACCTGCACGGCCCACTTGGTCACCGGTTTGGCGATCTCCACGATCTCCACCGCCTGGAAAGCCTCTTTGTGAAGGACGGTTGTGGGAGCCTGTCCCGTTATGCAGATCTGGGGTATGGAGTCGGCCATGCAAGTGTAGAGGCCGGTGATCATGTTGGTCCCAGCCGGCCCCGAAGTCCCGATGTTGATGCCGACCTTCCCCGTAACCCGCGTGTATCCATCGGCCGCGTGCGTCCCGCCCTCTTCGTGGCGCACGGAGTAGTGCTTTATCCGCCCGGACTTGCTCAACGCCTTGTACAAAGGCAAAATCGCCGCCCCCGGTACCCCGAAGGCGACCTCTACGCCTTCATCCTCCATCACTTTCACCACCGCATCCATAACGTTCATGGTCGTCATGGCTACTCCTTTCCACTCCAACATTCCCAACACCTATTCGATGAGATCAATTGTGCTACACGGCACTTTGATAGGGCAAGCCATGCTTTCCGCGATGTGGAAAACATGGCTTCGCGAGTGATGCGCCGGTAGGAGTTTTTGGTTATTCTTCGGGAGGTGGATTATCGAGGAGAGTAGGTGAATCGTGGCCGAAATGAAGAATGGGGTAAAAGATCGGCGGGTTGGGGTCCAGTCGGTGGAGCGGACGTTGGATATTTTGGAGTTCCTGGGTCGGTCTGAGGATGAGCTCGGGGTCAGTGAGATCGGGGACGCAACCGGACTGTCGGCTGGAACGGTTCACCGGCTGCTCTCCACGCTTGGCTCGCGGGGCTACGTGCACCGCAACAAGGAGACCCGGAGGTACGGCCTGGGTTTGAAGTCTCTGAGCATGGCGATCACCGCCCGCGAGCGACTCGGGCCGCTGGCGCTACCGTTCCTCGAAGAGCTGGCGGAGGTGAGCCGGGAGACGGCGAACCTGGCTATCCTGGAACAGAACTCCGTCATGTACGTCGAACAGGCCGCCCCGAAGACCAGGATGTTGAGGATCTTCACCGAACCGGGCAACCGGGTTCCGCTCCACTCCTGCGGCACCGGCAAAGTGCTGCTGGCGTATCAGCCGCCGCGTCTCCTGGAGTTCGTGATCGGCCGCGCGGGACTGTCCCGTTACACCGCAACCACGATAACGGACCCATCGCAATTGCGCGAAGAACTGCGACGAATTCGGCGTCAAGGCTACGCCATAGACTACGGTGAGCAAGAAGACGGGGTGCGGTGCCTGGCCGCCCCCATCTTCGGGCCGGATGGTGAGATCTTCGCCTCCATAAGCCTCTCCGGACCGGCCAGCCGCCTCGAAAGCCGCCGGGTCGAAGATCTCGTGTCGCACATCAAACGCATCGCCGCCGACCTCTCGGAAGCACTGGAGACCTTCTAATAAGAAGATATTTTTCATAATGTGGAATACGGGGGCGAGCGGTTTCTGGCGGTGTGCTAATAAGTACGTGGGGCTTTGTTTTTTGTAAGAGGGACTATCGGGGGTGTTGGTTAGGGTGAGGTTCAGCGCGAACGTTTCTATACTGTTCAAGGAGTCGCCATTTCTGGAGCGTTTCGGACGGGCGGTCGAGGCTGGTTTCGGGGCGGTGGAGTTCTGGTGGCCTTCGGACGAGGACCTCGGCGCGGTCGAGAACGCGGTACAAGAGTCCGGCCTGACGGTGGCGCTCTTCAACTTCGACGCGGGGGACATGCCCGGCGGAGAGCGGGGTCTGGTCAGCGATCCCGGCAAGACGGAGCAGTTCCGGGAGAATGTGCCGGTGGCGCTGGAACTGGCTCAGTCTATAGGTTGCGTAAAGATGAACATCTTGCTCGGACACGAAATCGAGAAGATGGACCGGGAGGAGCAGCTAGACCTGGCACGCGAGAACGTGCGTTTCGCAGCGGATGCCGCGCTTGAAGCCGGGGTGGAGGTCGTGGTAGAGGCGGTCAATACTTTCGAGAACGGACCTTATCTCATACACACCACGGACGAGGCGGTCGAGTTTGTGAAGAGCCTGGGTCGTGGCAATGTTACGATACAACACGACTTTTATCATATGCAGCGGATGGAGGGGAACCTCGTCGCCAAGCTGCGGGAGCACATCGGCTACATCGGTCACGTCCAGATCGCCGACTCGCCGGGGCGCGGGGAGCCTGGGACCGGGGAGATCCACTACCCGTTCGTACTCGCCGCGCTCGAGGACCTCGGCTACGATGGGTACGTCGGCCTGGAGTACAACCCGACCACGGAGACGACCAGGGAGAGCTTCGGCTGGTTGCCGAAAGAGCTGCGGGACCAGGACGCGCCGGTCTCGGAGTTGAAGATTTACTGAGAGGAGTGTTTTTGTGGCTGAGAAAGTAGGATTTGTAGGACTCGGTATCATGGGCGGGCCGATGGCGAAGAATCTCATCGAGGCGGGCCACGAACTCGTCCTCTACAATCGCACCCGTGAGAAGGCCGAGGAGCTTGCCGGAGATGGAGTTGAAGTAGCCGAAAGCCCGAAACAGGTGGCTGAAAAGAGCGACGTCATAATCACGATGCTGCCCGACTCGCCGCAGGTAGAGGAAGTGTTGGCCGGGGAAGACGGCGTTCTGGAGGGTGTGAAAGAAGGCGCTCTTATCGTGGACATGAGCACCATTTCGCCGGTCGTTACGCGTGAGCTTGCGGAGCGGGTCGAGGAGCGTGGTGCTTCGCTGTTGGATGCCCCGGTCAGCGGCGGGGACGTGGGTGCGAAAGAGGGGACGCTTTCGATCATGGTCGGTGGGAGCGAGGAGGACTTTCAGCGGGCGGAGCCTCTGTTCGACGTCATGGGCAAGGTCGCGACCCACGTCGGGCCGGTCGGGGCCGGGCAGACGGCCAAGGCGTGCAACCAGATCGTCGTGGCGCTCAACATAGAGGCCGTGAGCGAGGCGCTGGTTCTCGGCTCGAAAGCCGGAGTAGACCCGGCGAAGATACTCGATGCGATCTCCGGTGGGTTGGCGGGCAGCGCCGTGATGGAAGCCAAGCGCGAGAAGATGCTCGGCCATGACTTCGATCCTGGCTTTAGGATAGAATTACACCACAAGGATCTGGGGATAGCGTTGGCGGCAGGCAGGGAGTATGGGGTATCTCTCCCGATCACGGCCATCGTGGATCAGATGCTGGAGGCATTAAAGGCGAAGGGGCGGGGCGACAGAGACCACTCGGCGATACTCACCCTCGTAGAAGACTTGGCGCAGCACGAGATAGGGACCGGGGAGTAGAAACCTCCGGCAAAAGGAGGCTTACATGGAGCGTAGCCGGCTTATAAGTTCGATGCAGGACATCCTCGGGAAAGAGGGGGTGATCCACGAACACGAGCAACTACGCACCTACGAGTGCGACGGCCTCATGGAGTACCGGGTGATACCGGACCTCGTCGTACTCCCCGAGAGCGCCGAGCAGGTCCAGAACGTGATCAAACTCTGTTACGAAGAGGGGATACCGTTCGTCGCCCGCGGCTCTGGTACCGGCCTCTCCGGCGGCGCGTTGCCGGTCAAGTCCGGTCTGCTCATCGTGATGTCCCGGATGAAGAAGGTCCTCGAAGTAGACATCCCGAACCGCCGCGTCGTGGTAGAGCCGGGCGTTATAAACGTGTGGGTCTCCCAGGCCGTCGCCGACGAGGGCTACTATTACGCCCCGGACCCTGCCAGCCAGATCGTCTCTTCCATCGGCGGGAATCTCTCGGAGAACTCCGGCGGCGTCCACTGCCTCAAGTACGGCTTCACCACCAACCACGTAATGGAAGTCGAGGTCGTGCTGCCGGACGGCTCCGTCGCCCATCTCGGCGGAGGCAAAGCGCCAGACGCGCCGGGCTACGACCTTCTCGGGGCTTTCGTCGGCGCCGAGGGGACGCTCGGTATCGCCACGAAGGTCGTGTTGAACATCGCCCGAACGCCGGAGTCCGTGAAGACGCTGCTGGCCGGCTTCGACGACACCGAGGGGGCCGGCGGGGCTGTCTCGGGGATCATCGGCGAAGGCATCGTGCCGGCGGCCATAGAGATGATGGACAGCCTGACGATGGAGGCGGTCGAGGCTGCGGTTCATCCCGGTCTGCCGGAGGGCGCAGGGGCCACACTGGTCATTGAGCTGGACGGCCCGGAGGCCGAGGTCGAGAGTCAGTTCGAGCGGGTGCTCAAGATCTGCGAAGACAATGGTGCGACCGAACTGCGGGTTGCCGAAGACGACGAGGAGCGGGCGCTGTTCTGGAAGGCCCGCAAGGCCGCGTTCGGGGCGATGGGACGTATCAGCAATGACTACTACGTGCAGGATTCGGTGGTGCCGCGCACGGCGCTGGCTTCGGTGTTGGGCAAGATAGACGAACTGAGCGAACACTACGGCCTGCGGGTCGCAAACGTCTTCCACGCCGGGGATGGCAACCTGCATCCGCTAGTTCTTTACGACAACGCCGCCGAAGGTGAGGCGGATAAAGCCCACGACCTGGCGGGGGACATCGTCATGGCCTGTCTGGAGGCTGGTGGCTCGCTAACCGGCGAGCACGGCATCGGTCTGGACAAGAAGAAATACATGCCGAAGATGTTCACGGATGAAGACATGGACACCATGCAGCTCTTGCGGTGCGCCTTCGATCCACACCACATCGCCAACCCCGGCAAAATCTTCCCGACTCCCCGGCTTTGCGGCGAACGGCCCGGCCCGTTCAAGATGCACCCGCTTCAAAAGGCCGGAATCGTGGAGAACTTCTAATGGATACGAAGAACGTCTCGATAGAGAGTCTCCAGAACATAGTCGGGGAAGGGAATGTCCGCGAAGCTAGGGCCGAAGACGCGGTAGAGGGCGTCGAGCCCTCCTTCGTCGTCGAGCCGGGCTCCATCGAGGAGATCAGCGAGGTCATGAAGCTCGCCTACGAGGAGGGGCTGGCGGTCGCGCCTCGTGGCGGCGGGACGAAGACGTACCTCGGAAATCCGCCGAGGGAGCTTGACTTGATCCTCAGTACCGTGCGGATGAACGAGGTCATCGAGTACGTCCCCGGCGACCAGATCGTGCGGGTTCAGGCTGGTATAAAGCTCTCCGACCTGCAAGAGAAGCTCGGCGAGTCGAACCAGATGCTCGCCATCGACCCGCCGGAGGACGAAGCTACTATCGGCGGGGTCGTCGCGACAAATGCTTCCGGCCCGCGCCGGTACTCTTACGGAACCGTGCGGGATCTCATAATCGGTGTCCGCATCGTGCTCTCGGACGGCACAATAGCGAAGGCCGGCAGCAAAGTCGTCAAGAACGTGGCCGGCTACGATCTATCAAAGCTCTTCACGGGCTCGCTAGGTACTCTGGGTGTGATCGCCGAGGCGAACTTCCGGCTACACCCGATCCGGGACGTATCCCGCACAGTCGTCGCCGAGATAGAAGGCGGCCCCGAGGAGGTCTACGCCGCCGTAAGCGCGGTGGTTCGCACGCAGGCCGAGCCTACAGCCATCGAACTGCGCTATGACGATGACGAGAAGCTGGTCTCCGTACTCGTCGAGAGCATCGAGGGTGGCATAGACGCGAAGGTCGAGACGATCTCGCACGTCCTCGGTTCCCACGGCGGAGTACGAGACCCTCAAGACGGCGACCAGCTAGGCGCGGGGTTGCCCGATGTGGGGGAAGACGACGCGCTGCTGAAGGTCTCCGCGCCGCCTGCGGACCTCGCGGCCGTCCTAGACTCGGTTCTTGGCGCTGCGGAACGACGGGGGCTCGACCACCCCAAAATTACGGGACACGCCGGGACCGGCGTTACTTTCATCGGGCTCTCCGGTGGGGATGTCGGCTCGAAAGATGAGGTCGTGGACGAGCTTCGAGAGATCTGGAGTCGTCATGGCGGGAGCGTTGTGTTGTTGGACGCTACTACGGAGCTAAAAGAAAAGGCCGGGGTGTGGGGACCGCCCCGCGACGACATGGGGCTCATGGGACGGGTAAAAGACAAATTCGACAACCGGGGCATCATGAACCCCGGCAGG
The DNA here is from genome assembly GCA_965219175.1 of Rubrobacteraceae bacterium. Taxonomy (GTDB): domain Bacteria; phylum Actinomycetota; class Rubrobacteria; order Rubrobacterales; family Rubrobacteraceae; genus JBBPZK01. The sequence goes on along the minus strand of CBDCNI010000001.1, from coordinate 2,700,294 downwards.
TTCGTAGGAGGGATCTAGTGACCGAGAGACGCAACGGCGAGGGTACGACCGGAGATCAGGCGATGGCCGGTGCTATTGGCGCCGGCAGCCCCGAGGATATCGGCCAGAGCATAGGAGTTTCCAGCGACCTGGCGGCTGAGGCGACCGTCGGGGCGAACCGCAGGGAGACGGGCAAGACTTCTTTCCCTGCCTTCGACGCCCACCACCCGCCGGACAAGAACCTCATAGACGACTGCGTCCACTGCGGGTTCTGCCTGCCGACCTGCCCGACCTACGTCCTCTTCGGCGAGGAGATGGACTCGCCGCGCGGTCGCATCTACCTTATGAACAAAGGCCTCGACGAAGAGCCGATGAACGACCAGACGGTGCGCCACTACGACCTGTGCCTGGGTTGCATGGCGTGCGTAACGGCCTGTCCATCCGGCGTGCAGTACGACAAGCTGATCGAGGCTACGCGCGGGCAGGTCGAGCGCCGGTACGAGCGTGCGCCGGAGGACAAGGCTTTTCGGGAGATGATCTTCCAGCTCTTCCCCTACCCGAACCGGCTCCGTCTGGCCGCCGCCCCGATGCGCTTCTACCAGAAGTTCGGCGTCGGCGACAAGCTCCGCAAGGCAGGCATCATGCAGCGCATCCCCGCCCGGATGCGGGCGATGGAGGCGCTTTTGCCCGAGGTGCCGAAGGAAGAGAAAATCCCCGAGGTAACCCCTGCCGAAGGCGAGCAGCGCGCCCGCGTCGGCGTCCTGACCGGCTGCGTCCAGCGGGTTTTCTTCTCCCCGGTAAACGCCGCAACCGTCCGGGTGCTGGCCGCCGAGGGCTGCGAAGTAGTCGCCCCGAAACAGGGCTGTTGCGGCGCACTCTCCACCCACGCCGGACGCGAAGAAGAGTCACTCGACTTCGCCCGCAAGACCATAGACACCTTCGAGGCCGAGAACCTCGACTACTTCGTCATCAACGCCGCCGGCTGCGGCTCGACGATGAAGGAGTACGGGCATCTCCTGCGCGACGACCCGGATTACGCCGATCGCGCGAAGGCATTCTCAGAGAAAGTCCGGGACGTGTCAGAGTTCTTGCAAGAGCTTGGACCTCGGTCCGAGCGCCACCCGTTGGCTGTAACGGCAGCCTACCACGACGCCTGCCACCTGGCGCACGCCCAGGGCATCCGCAAGCAGCCCAGGCAGACCTTGAAGCAGATCCCCGGCATGGACGTAAAGGAGATAAAGGAGGCGGAGATCTGCTGTGGTTCGGCAGGTATCTACAATATGGTCGAGCCCGAACCAGCGGAGGAGCTAGGCAGGCGCAAGGCCCAGAACATCCTCGACACCGGCGCGCAGATGATCGTCACTGCCAACCCTGGCTGCATGCTCCAGATCCAGGCCAGCTTAAAGCGGATGGGCCACGCCGAGTTGCCTACCGCCCATCCGATGGAGGTCCTCGATGCTTCCATCCGCGGAGAGCCGGTCGAGACGCTGTTGCGCTAAGACCCGGATGAGGTCATCCCGCTCCATCCTGGCCGTTCCCGCTTCGAACGTGAGAATGATCGAGAAGGCTCTCGCGTCGGCTGCTGACGCGGTCTTTCTCGACCTCGAAGACGCCGTCGCTCCGGCTGAGAAAACATCCGCCAGAGAGAAGGTCATCCGCGCTGTGGCGGAGCTCGATTGGGGTGGGAGGCCCGCTGTATACCGTATGAATGCGCTCGACACGCCTTACTTCTACCGGGATGTGATCGAGGTGGTAGAGCAAGCCGGAGATAACCTCGGTGCAATCCTGGTCCCAAAGGTAGACCGCCCCGAAGACTTGCGCGCCTTGGACCTCTTGCTCGGCGGCGTGGAAGCGGCGGTCGGCCTCGAACCGGACAAGATAAAGCTCGAAGCCCAGATAGAGAGTGCGGCGGGCCTCGCCAACGTGGACGCAATAGCCCAGGCTAGTGACCGGCTCGAAGCCCTACACTTCGGACCCGGAGATTACGCGGCGAGCCTTCGGATGCCTCAGATGAGCATCGGGACGACCGACGAGTGGGACGAGGTCTATCCCGGAGACCGTTTTCACTACGCCATGCAGCGCATCTTGGTTGCTGCGCGAGCCGCAGGGTTGCGCGCGATCGACGGTCCCGTCGCCGACTACCGGGACGAGGAAGGGTTGCGCAAGAGTTGCCTGCGAGCCCGCGCGCTCGGCTTCGACGGCAAGTGGTGCATTCACCCGGCTCAGATAGAGGTCGTCAACGAGGTCTTCTCACCCACCGAAAAAGAAATCCGGTGGGCGGAGAAGTTGGTCGTCGCCTACGAGAAGGCTGGGGAGACCGGGGCCGGTTCGGTCGGTGTCGACGGTCACATGGTCGATGCCGCCTCCATAAAAATGGCCCGGAATATCCTGGACTCTGCGGGGGGATCCGGCAAAGTCTGAGGTGAGAGGTTCGGGGTGGGTCCCGACGGGTATAGAAGATCAAGAATCCCGGAAACAGGAGGTCGTCGTCTAAATGCCCTGGCAGCGAGCCGTAGTTTTGATCGTCGTGTGCGTAGCCCTGAACGCGGCTGGTTTCATGTGGCATTTTTTCGAGCCAATTCCGTTCTACGACGAGGTCGCCCATTTCCTGACGCCCTTTACTTTCGTCGCCCTGACGGCGGAACTTATCTACCGGGCCGGTGGGGATGACTATTTCTTCAATACTCCGCGACATGCATTGCTTACAGGCGTCGTCATAGGATTCGTCGGCGCCGTGGCCTGGGAAGGCTGTGAAGTCGTGTTGGACGCTATGGGAGCCCAGATCTCACACGCCCCGCTCGATACCGTAATCGATGTGGCACTCGGCATGCTGGGCGGCGCGCTTGGTTCGTGGATGGCCGACCGCTACCTGGACCGGCTCTTCGGACGCTCGCGCGTTAACCCGAACCCTCGCGTCCGGTAGCCGGGTAGGATCGTCCCGTAGTTTCGCCGGTTTCTATGCTGTCCTAACGATCTTTCTTGGAGCTGCCGGAAGCTTTATCCAACTCGTCCTCGACGTTGTCCTTTACTCCGCCACCGCCGCCGGTCGCTTCTTCTTCCTCTACAGCTTCTTTGGAGGCGGCGTTTTCATTTCCTTTAGTAGCTTCCTCGAATTCATCTCCAACGTTCTTCTTCGTGCCGGACTTTTCTTCTTCGCTCGTCACTCTGCACTACCTTTCGAGAGTTGCCTGACCCTGAGGACTTAATTATCTCACAGAGTATCTACTCACGAGGGCTCGACCGTTGAACGAGAGCAATGTAGAGAGTCTCATACTGTTCGTGAAACCGAAAATTCACAGAGTTTTTACGGATTTGAAACAAAATGGACAGCCTATGTTGCTACCCTGCTGGAGATGTATCGGATAAGGGCCGGGCCGCCGAAAGACGCAGGCCGTATTCGTGCCGGATAGAGGATGAGAGGCTGCGAGTGTCGACGGTGGTTGTAGATGGGATCCGTAACTCGCGTTCTCGACTCCTTCGAGAAGGGAGGGTGGCTTGAAGGCTTTGCCGAAGCCGGAGCCAAAGACGCCTGAAGAGAAGCGTCACCGGGCTCTTGAGGGACGGAGTGGACTGGACGGCGTACCCCACCGCCCGCACAGGAATAGAGGTCCGTAATCCGGGGCGGCTTGTTTGGCGCAATGACGCTACGTTCAATCGAAACTAAGGTCTCGGAGGAAAGGAACTTGAAGAAAGCACTGACACTGGTCTTTGTTCTGGCACTGGTCCTGCTGTTCGCGGCGGCCGCATCAGCCCAGGGTAACGGTCAGAAAAATCATAAAGGCAGCGAATCATCCCAGACAGCTACCCCGATCAAACACGTCGTGGTCGTCTTCCAGGAGAATGTCTCGTTTGACCACTACTTCGGCACCTACCCGAAGGCTCAGAATCCTTCTGGAGAGCCGGATTTTCAGGCAAAGAGCGGCACCCCGAGCGTCAACGGCCTCACCACGGCGCTCCTGAAGCATAACCCGAACTCCGCCAACCCCAAGCGTCTCGACCGTTCCCAGGCCCTCACCTGCGACCAGGACCACAACTACCTGGACGAGCAGAAGGCTTTCGACAACGGGTTGATGGATAAGTTCGTTGAGTACACCAAGGGTTTTGGCTGCACGGACCCGAGCACCGTCATGAACTACTATGACGGCAACACCGTGACGGCGCTGTGGAACTACGCCCAGCACTTCTCCATGAGCGACAATTCCTACGGCACCACCTTTGGGCCTTCCACGCCGGGCGCCCTCAACCTCGTCTCCGGCCAGACTCACGGCGCGCAACCGGCCACGCTCGAAGGCAAATACGGCCCGGAGGTCATGAACGGAACGGTGATCGGCGACCCGGATCCAACATACGACGATTGCTCGGGCGGGGACACTGTCGCCATGACCGGCAAGAATATAGGTGATCTCCTGAACCAGAAAGGCGTAAGCTGGGGCTGGTTCCAGGGTGGGTTCCAGCCGACTTCCACCACCGGCGGCAAAGCGCAGTGCGACTCTTCTCACAAGAATATCGGGGGCGCATCCGTCACCGACTACAGCGCCCACCACGAGCCCTTCCAATATTACAAGTCAACCTCCAACCCGAACCACGTAGCACCGGCTTCACCGGCGGAGATCGGACACGACGGACGGGCGAACCACCAGTACGATCTGTCCGACTTTTACACCTCGATCAAGGACAATAACCTCCCTGCCGTGAGCTTCGTGAAGGCGGCCAAGTATCAGGACGGACACGCCGGATACTCCGATCCGCTCGACGAGCAGCATTTCCTGGTCGACCTCGTCAACAAGGTCCAAAAGTCGAAGGACTGGAAGTCCACGGCAATCGTGGTCGCCTACGACGACTCAGACGGCTGGTACGACCATCAGATGTCCCCGATCCTGAACGACTCCCAGTCTAGCCAGGACGCCCTGACTGGAACCGGAACGTGCGGCAGCAAGGCCCCGATGGGCGGTTATCAGGACCGCTGCGGGTATGGGCCGCGACTGCCGTTGCTGGTTATATCCCCGTTCAGCAAGGTCAACGCGGTGGACCACTCCACCACGGATCAAACCTCGATCCTCCGTCTCATAGAGGACAACTGGGGAACGAACCGCGTCGGCGACAGCTCCTACGACGAACTCGCCGGCAGCATGAGCGGCCTGTTCGACTTCAACCACCCAAAGGCAAAGAGGCTCTTCCTCGACCCGCAATCGGGCCAACCGGCGCACGGAAGAGGCCACTGATCCCAACGCCCTCTGAACGAGAACCGAAGACCGAGTAAGGCGAAAACCGAGCCATCCGATACTCCCCAACCAGGAGAACATCGGATGGCTCTTCTCCTTGAAGCCACCCGGCCACTTTTACCAGTTACGCGACGATCTCAGACCGCCAAGTTACACGCTTGTAAACTGTTTGCAACAATTTGATAACAAACCCTTGCTTTGGGCTGCCGGCGCTTGTTTCCGGCTCGCGGCGAAATACAATCGTAGAATATATGCGATACGCATATAGTTAAGAGTGAGTTTGATTGTGTCGATTAGTAGGGTAGTGGAAGATAGTAGCGAGAGGCGGTGGTCGATCACGGGTATGGCGGCGCGCATACGAAAGCGGATGGGTGGTTGGACGCCGGTGTTCTTGCGCCGTTTCGAGACGGCGTCCGGTCGGTTGCGGTCGGAGGCTGTTCAGATCTTCCAGAAGGCGTTGGCGGCGGGTGTAGCGTATTGGATCGCCTCTGCCATCCTCGGCCACGTCCAGCCCGCCTTCGCCTCGATAGCGGCGCTCATCTCTCTCTCCGTCGTGACCGGCAAAGAGGGTCGGCAGGCGGTGGAGCTGGTTATCGGCGTCACCTGCGGCCTCGCGGTAGCCTCTCTCTTGCTGTCCGTTATCGGGTCCGGCGCCTTGCAGATAGCCCTCGTGGTCGCCCTGGCGACGGGGTTGGCGATGTTCTTCGGGGGAGGGGCGCTCACCGTTACCGAGTCCGGGGTTTCGGCGCTGCTGATAGTCCTGCTCGCCTCCCCGAGTTCCGGCGCCACGCTCGACCGTTTCGTCGAGGCGCTGATAGGCAGCGGCATCGCGTTGGTCGTACGGGCGATCTTCCCCTACAACCCCGGCGAGTCGGTCGGGAGGACGATACGTCCGATTTTCGGTGAGTTCATAGGCGTTCTGGAGGAGATCTACGAAGCGCTGTATACCGGTGATCTCCAGCAGGCGGAAGGCGCCCTGGATAAAGCGCGCCGGATGGACGCCAGGGTCGGTGGTTTCAGAGAAGCCCTCGACGCCGGGTTCGGCACCGTGAAGCTGTCTCCGGTTCGGAGGCGGGCTCTCGGGCAACTAGGTTTCTACGCCAGGGCGGCCGAGCAGCTAGACCTCGCCGTGAGAGACAGCCGGGGGCTTGCCCGCGCCGCCGTCGGCATGGTCCGGGTCGGTGGCGCGAGCCAGGAGCCGCTGGCCGAAAGCGTCCTACAGTTGGCACGGGCGGTAGATACGCTAAGTATGTACCTCGAACAGCCCGAGCATCCCCTAGATATCCGCGGTTACGCTTTCCAGGCGGCCGGGAACGCCACCGTAGTGCTGCACGAGAGGAACGACCTCGAAACCAACATGCTCGTCGGCCAGATAAGATCCACCGCCATGGACCTCCTTCAAGCTTCCGGCATGGACTACGATACGGCGCGTAAAGGAGTGGACGACGCGACCCTCCGAGCCATAGAGGAGCGACGCTCCGAAGCTGTTTGAGCGTCGCGGATGGAGCCTCTTTCTTACGGATCGCTCTACTGCATGCCGGGCCGGTAGATGTACTTGAGGCCGGGGCTCGTGTCGAGGCCGGCCGCCTTGAGTACCTGCACGGCTTCTGGTTCGCTCGGGGCGAGGCGGGCCTGGAGGCTTTGGAGGAGGCCGGGGCTTTGCACGTATCGGACGACCTCCGCCCGCTTTAGCTTCGATAGCTTCCGGGCGTCCTCCGTGGCCGTGTCGAGGTTGCCAAGTTTGTCCACGAGGCCCAGGTCTTTGGCCTGTTTGCCGGAGTAGACCCTGCCGTCGGCGATCTTACGCACCTTGTCCTCCGGCAGGTTGCGTCCCTTCGCCACCACGCCCACGAACTGGCTGTAGGAGTCGTCCACGAGACCTTGAAGGATGTCTCTCTCTTGCGGTGAGAGCTTCTTCCAGGGAGAGCCTATCTCCTTGAACTTGCCGCTCGTGATGGCGTTCTGCTTTATGCCGTACTTCTCTGCTGCTTTCGAGTAGTTGAGCAGCGAGAGTATGACGCCTATGGAGCCCGTGAAGGTGCTCTTGTTCGCGACGATGTCGTCGGCGGCGGTCGAGATGTAGTAGCCGCCGGATGCAGCCAGGTCCTGCATCGAGACGACGACGGGCTTGCCGGTCTGACGCTTGAAGTCGAGGATGGCGTCGTGCATCTCGTCGCTGGCTACCACGCTTCCGCCGGGCGAATTGACTTCCAGGATCACGGCTTTCACACTGCTGTCTCCGGCCGCCTGGTCCAACTGGCTCTGTAGGGCTGCGGGGGTGGCTGATGAGCCGCCGGAGAGCAAGCCTTGAGAAGACTCTTCGGAGATCTCACCGGAGACGGGCAGCACGGCGATCTTATCCGTGCCGCCGCCGCTGACGTACTCTTCATCCCAGCTTACCCGCTGCGCGCTGCCGCCGCTCCTTCCGCTTGAGATTCCGCTCGGGGCGACCAACAGGATCAGGATGACGACCCCGATCAGGAGCGCCAGCAGCACCACGACCCACGGCCATACGCGTCGTCTCCCGGTACTATTGCCGGAGCTTGGTCCCGCCTGAGATTCCATCCGTCGGTAACCGCCTCTCTATATACCTACCGTCCGCCGAGGGCTCCCGTAGCCAGGGCTATTATCAAGATCGCCGCCAGGATCAGGAGGACCACGAGCACGACGAAACCGACGCAGGAGATCGCGCAAGACCCGCTGGACTGTCCGTAGCTGACCTCACGGGCGAAGCTCGCCCCGATTATAACCAGCGCCACGTGCCAGACGACGAAGCCGAGCACCAACAAGAAACTAACAATCCCGATAACGGAAGCTGCAGCGCTCGGGACGCCGATGAGCCGTTGCAGAGACGTAAGTAGAAAGCTGACGACGCCGCTTATCAGGAAGGGGACGTAGGCGACTCCTATCACGGCGAACATCGCCGAGAGCGGCCCGTTGCCGCCGAAAAAGCGGGTGACGAGTTGCATAACGAGCGAGACCCCGATCCACCACACGAACGGCACGAGCACCGAGAACACGGGCAACCCAACCTTGATGGCCGTCTCCATATTCCGCAGGGTTTCGGGTGGTATCGTCGGGAGATCTTGAGGGTTGATCTGGGTGCCGGCGTTTCCGGTAAATACCGAAATAGCCGAGAAGGCCAGGGCGAGAAGCGCCGCCAGGACTATCACGCCGAAGCCCGTCCCGAGTTTCCGTTCGCGGGCGACGTTCTCCATCGCCGCTACGGGAGACCAGATCGCCCTTACTGCCTCTCCCAAGGGATCACCCTTTCTCTACGTTAGTAATGTGCCGTCTACATTCCCGAGCAATATAGGCAAGGATATGCTATTCACGAGTCCAATGCCAGTAGCCGGAGACGCAAACCAAAATCTGCATGGACGAGCCGCTGAGAGTATGCTTCTTCCCGGTATATCGGGCAGGAATCAACAGATAGGTTGGAGGCGACAGTGACGAGGTTCGATGAGTTCGTCGAGGCGAATAAAGAGTACGCGGCTTCTTTCGACCAGGGAGACGCGCCGATACCGCCGGCCAGGAAAGTCGCGGTAGTAACCTGCATGGATGCGAGGCTCCACCCCGAAGACTTTCTCGGCCTCGACGTGGGGGACGCGCACGTGATCCGGAACGCCGGAGGCCGCGTCTCCGATGACGCCGTCCGCTCCCTGGTTATCTCCGAGAGACTGCTCGGCACTGAGGAGATAGTTGTTATCCACCACACCGATTGCGGCATGCTCACCTTCAGCAACGAAGACCTGACGGCGAAGATAAAAGAAGACCTCGGCGTAGACACCACCGGCCGAGACTTCCTCCCATTCTCGGACCTGGAGCAGGGCGTCCGTGACGACGTGGAGATCCTCCGAAACTCGGACCTCATCCCCGACGATATTACGGTTACCGGCGCAATCTACGACGTGGAAACCGGAAAAATCAGGGAAGTAGCGAGGGGCTAAAACAGTACGGAACTTCTCGCCGTGTTACGGAAGTGTCTTTTTGGGAATATAACGCTGAAGGTTTTGAGTTTTGGCGAAAGGAGTAATTGTGCAGAGTATAGGTGGACCGACAATATGGATAATCCTGGCGATTATCGTCGTCCTCATCATCATCGCGCTGATAGCCTTCGCTGTTCTTCGGGGACGTCGGCGGAGGGCTGAAGAGGAGGAGCAGACCCGGCGCGAGGACGAGGAGCGCGCTCGTCAGGAAGAGGAGCAGCGGAGAGAGGAAGAGCAGCGGGCCGAGGAGTCCCAGCGACGCGAGCAGACGCGCGAGGAGTTCGGGGGCGAGTACGACCGGACCGCGCGGGAGCGGGGTTCCGAGGAGGAGGCCGAGCGGGAGCTTCGGGAGCGGCGGGAAGACGTGGAGGGAGAGGTGCAACCACTCTCCGAAGAGAGCCGGGGACGCTACGAGGACCGCTGGCACGATGTCGAGCGGGTCTTCGTCGACAACCCCGACCGATCCATAGAGATGGCCGACCGGGCCGTCTCCGACCTACTCGACGAGCGCAACTTCGTCTCCGACCCCGCCCAGAGCGAGGATGAGACCGGCCGCAGGCTGGCCGTCATGTACCCGGAGATAGCCGACGACTACCGCGAAGCCCGCCGAGCCCGCGCGAGCGCGGTATCACGCACCACCCAAAGCTCCGACGAAAACCACGATGAAGATGAGAACGGCGAGTCCGACGGCAGTGGAAGCGAAAGCTCCGGCAGCACCAGCGAAAGCTCCGGCAGTGGAAGCGAAGCCACGGAGGAGATGCGACAGGCGATCCGTAAGTACCGCTCGGTCTACGAACGGCTCGTCAAGGATTAGACCCGACCCCGCCGGTCAACCGGAATCTGGCGGCTGCTCTGATAACATTTCCGGACGAGATTAAAGGTGTTCCTACGCATCGAACTCGTACCGGAGATGACTGCTAAAGAGGAGCTCGGAAGACAATGCACCAGCAATGGGAAGATAAAGATTTTCACCATGCGTTTCAGGCACAGAAGGAGCGTCACTTCGACGTCGCTGTAGCATTATGGGAGGCCTATGTCGAGCGTCATTCTGACAGGGCGTCCGCCCATGGCAATCTGGCGCTCTGTCTTATCAACACTTCGAGGCCCAGTGACGCCCTCGTTGCGGCCCGACGAGCATATGGATTATCGCGCGTACAGTTCAGCCATCTAATCCTCCTGCAAGCTTTATTGGCAAATGGGCTGGTAAACGAGCTAGAGCGGAGAGCCACCCAGTACGTGGAGCGCTATCCGAACGAGAACATCGGCATGGGTATATGGGGCGAAGCGGCCTATATAAGCGGCGACCTTCAGGCTGCCGAGAATCGACTCCTGAAGTCACTTGAGATCGAACCGCGCAGCGGCGGGTACTGGGCGATGCTTGGGAAAGTGTACATGGATTGGGAAAGCCACGAGAAGGCTCTGGAAGCCTGGGGTAGAGCTCAAGCCCATGCTGATGCCCGGCCGATGCCAAGGGATCAGGCCAAATTCGAAGCCCTCATGGGTATGGGGTGGTCACTGCTGTTGTTGGAGAGGCCGGATCGAGCACTCGTGCTGGCCGAACAAGCCGAGAAGCTCAACGTGAATTCTGCAGAAACGCAAGGCTTGAGGGCACGGTCCTTGCTGAAGATGCACTATCCGTCTGGCTTGAACGTAGCGGAAGACGCTCTTCGTAACGGATACGAGGATGACTTCCTCAGGGCATGGTTGGCATTTGAGTACGTCATGCTCCAAAATCGCGACAAGGCCGAAGAGCACCTGGGCAAAATTAGCGTGACACCTAGCGTCTACGTCCGCAATGTGCGAGCCTGTGTATTATCAACGCTCGGGAACCCCGGCGAAGCGATAGCGGAACTGGAAGACTTGGACGGGAAGCTAGAATCACACGTACGTTTCAACGGTTTGGCGATAGCTTACAGGTTGGCCGATGACTACGACCTAGCCGAGGAGATGTCGCTCAAGGCTATAGAGATCAGGCGGGACGAGGTTATTCTCGCGACCCTAGCGAGCCAGTATATTGACCGTGAGCGTTACGATGAGGCTCAGCCACTCCTCGAAGAAGCCGTTCGGCTGGCTCCTAACCACCCGGAGGTACGCTGGATGCTCGCCTCTTGCTACGCCTTGAATCACAAGCAGAGCCGGGCAAGAGAACATCTAAAATGGTTGGGAGCTTCCGAATACGCGAGTCAGGCACACAGGACGAACGCTGCGGATCTGCTAGGAAGAATAGACAGGGATGAGCAAATCTCCGCCTTTTACACCGAACAGGGGTTGGTTCTCTATCCTTACGAGAGTCTGCAGCAAGCAGTTCAAAGATCCCGCCAACAAGACACTCTACGCTACGAAGAGGAGTGTACCCGGTTGGCTGCGCGTCGCGATGGAGTAGGGTGGACCGAGGTCGGAAATGATAAGAAGGTCACGCACTCCGGTAGCAAGAGACAGATAGACGTGTTTGGCCTCAAGAAGGTGGATGGACGCGAACTGTTGTGTGTGGGTGAGTGCAAGATGAAGACTGGTAGCAAGGTGAACTATAGGGAGGTGAAGGAGCTCGTCGAGAAGATGGCCTTGGTCCTATGCCAAGAACGACACGGCGGGAAACGCGGAGTGGAAGGCTGCTTCTTCTCCGCATCCGGCTACGATGAGGATGCCCTTGAGCTCGCTCATAGGCACGGGATCAGAGCCTTCTTTGCCGTCCCTCGAAAAGGATGGCAGAAGAGAGCTGACTGGAAATTAGGTGCCTTTGAAGAGATTTCGTGATCTTTTATGCTCGTCGGAGGCTGGCTGGGAGCAAAAGCAAACGTCTACACGCGAAGCCGGAGGCGTTAACCCACGGCTCGGAGTCGGCTCCGTGACATTAGTCATGTAGAGATCACGACGGTCTTCACTTCCGGCGCCCTGAACGTACTCCTACACTGGTCGTAAGTGAACACCAGTGAGGGAGATGGGATGGCGACGAACGCGGGGGAAGCGGCGGTTCGACTGAAAGGCGCGTCGAAGAGCTACGGTAGTTTACGGGCGCTGGAAGACACGCATCTCGCGGCGTACCCAGGAGAGGTGGTCGCGCTCCTCGGTCCAAACGGCGCGGGCAAGACGACGGCTATCTCCCTGATGCTCGGCCTGCGGGCTCCGACCTCGGGTACCGTCACTCTGTTCGGGCGCGATCCGAGAAAGCCCACGAGTAGGAAGCGGGTGGGGGCGATGCTCCAGGAGTCGGGCGTGCCGGAGACGCTCAAGGTGCGGGAGGTTACGGAGATGTTCCGCCGTCTCTACGAAAGGCCGATCAGCGCGAAGTCCGCCCTGGATGCGGCGGGTCTGCGGGAGAAAGCAGGCTCGAAGGTTGGGAACCTCTCCGGCGGGGAGCGGCAGCGGCTCTACTTCGCGCTCTGCGTCGTTGGCGACCCGGAGTTGCTCTTCCTCGACGAGCCGACCGTCGGGCTCGACGTCGAATCTCGCAGGAGGTTTTGGGAGAGAATCCGGGAGATGCACCGCCTGGGCAAGACGATCGTGCTGACGACCCACTACCTCGAAGAGGCCGACGCCCTCGCCGGTCGGATAGTCGTTATTGACAGGGGCAAGGTAGTCGCAGAGGGGACGCCGCGAGAGATCAAAGGTCGCGTCGGCGGCAAGGTCATCCGGTTCCACTCCCGAAACCTGACCGAAACCCTGATCTCTCAACTGCCGAACTTGCAGAGGTCTGAACGGGACGGAGAGGCATTCACACTCTACTCGACGCAACCCGAGAAGGCGCTGGAGAACCTGTTCCGGCAGAGCGTGGAAATCCGGGAACTGGAAGTAACCGGCGCGGGACTCGAAGAGGCGTTTGTGGCCCTGACCAGCAAAGATGAGGAGGACGAACGATGAGCGAGACCACGACGGAGCAGACAACTCATACCGAAAATTCCAACCGGTGGCGCGTACCGGCACTGTTGTACTACGTCTACTGCGAGGTCTTGAAGCTGCTACGGATACCGATCTTCGCCATCGGCACCTTCCTCTTCCCGATATTGTTCTTCGCCATGTTCGGGCTGCCCAACGTGGGCGAACAGCTCGGAGGTATAAACGCCGGACAGTACGTAATGGCTTCCTACGGCACGTATGCGGTGATGGCGATGGCGCTCTTTTCCTTCGGCGCTTCCATAGCCGCCGAGCGGGGGATGCGTTGGAACATGCTCTTGAGGACCACCCCGCTACGTCCGCTGACCTATTTCGTCGCGAAGATGATGATGGCGCTCGTCTTCGGGGTCGCGGTGCTCGCGGCTCTCTTTGCCTTCGGCGCGGTCGTGGGCGGCATAAGCATGAGCATAGGGTTGTGGGCGAAGCTCGCGGGGTTTTTGATCTTCGGGATGATCCCGTTCGTAGCCCTGGGACTCTGTATTGGCTACACAGCCGGACCAAACTCCGCCAGCGTCCTCGCCCAACTCATCTTCCTGCCACTCGCGTTCGCTTCCGGATTGTTCCTGCCGCTGCAATACTTGCCCAAAGTCATACAGAACATCGCACCGTACCTGCCTTCCTATCATGTCGCATGGCTTGGTTGGAATGTCCTGGGCGTTCGCGACGACAAGCCGATGATGGTACACGTACTCTGGATCGCAGGCTACACGCTCGTGTTCCTCGTCATGGCTATAGTCGCCTACCGTCGCGACGAGGGAAAGACCTTCGGCTGACCGGCCCCGATATAATATGCGCGTGAGCGAGAGAGCGGTGAGTAGAGATCCGGCGGAGACCGGAAGAGGTAACGTTGTGAAAGCGCGTGGAGATTGGCCGCACGGAGATTATTATCTGGGCTTGTTACTCAGCCTGGTGTGGCTCGTGTTCCTCGTCTTGCCGCTCCGCGAGCTGCTGACTTCCAACATCTCGACCCTGCGGTTGCTGGTAGCGCTCGCCGCCATCGCGGCCTTCGTATCTGCTTATCTCTGGCTCGTGCTCGGCAGCTTCCTGAATCGTTCCACAGGCTCCGACACCGCGCCACGCAGCGTCGTCATCGCGGTTCTCGGACTCCTGACGGTTCTGGTTCTCTTCCTGGCTATCTCTTACGGTAATAGCTGGCTGTATTTCCTGATCTTCTCAGCCACCTCCGCGGCCATGAGGCTACCGACGCGCCAATCAGTCTGGGCTATCCTCGGCTTGATGGTGCTGGCGGCCTCCGTCGGGTGGTTCTCCCGCATGGGTTGGCAGGACTTGATGACCGTCGAACTGCTCATAGGCGGCACCGGCCTCAGCATGGTCGGCGTGAGACGTATGCTCTCTACCATCAGGGAACTACGCGCCGCGCGGGAGGAGATCGCACGCCTCGCCGTCTCCGAGGAACGACTCCGCTTCGCCCGCGACCTGCACGACTTGCTCGGCCACAGTCTCTCCCTCATAACTCTCAAGAGCGAGCTCGCCGGACGCCTGCTGCCCGACGCTCCCAAGAAGGCCTCTGAGGAGGTCCGGGACATCGAAGGTACGGCGCGGGAGGCGCTGCGCGAGGTGCGTGAGGCGGTCGCAGGATACCGTCTCCCGACGCTCGCCGCCGAACTCGAAGGGGCGCGCGAGATGCTGGATGCAGCCGGTATTTGCTGCCGGGTCGAACAGAGCGCCGGTACGCTGCCGCCACAGGTCGACGCCGTATTCGCGTGGGCTATCCGCGAGGGGGTGACCAACGTGATCCGCCACAGCCGCGCCCGAAATTGCGAGATCCGGGTTACACGCCATGGCGGTGAGACCTGCGTCGAAATCGTGGACGATGGACGGGGAGCCGCGACAGAGAATACCAAGATTGCTTCTGACGGCAGTGGTCTGCGGGGGCTCGCCGAGCGCGTCGCGGAGGCTCGCGGTCGCGTCGAGTACGGGCTTCGGGGGACGAAAGGTTTCCGGATCGTCGTTACGCTGCCGCTCGGAGACAACGTGTTGGCGGATGAAGCTACTCTGCCGACCGAACCGGAGAGAGCGCGGGCGGGAAGGTAGCGGCGGTGACGGTTCGGGTGCTTTTGGCCGAGGATCAAGCGATGGTGCGTGGGGCGCTCTCGGCGCTGCTTTCTTTGGAGGAGGATATCGAGATCGTCGCGGAGGCGGCCCGTGGGGACGAGGTGGTTCCCGCCGCCCTGGAAGCCCGGCCGGATGTGGCGCTTCTGGACATAGAGATGCCTGGCGGCGACGGTCTCTCCGCAGCCGCCTCGTTGCGGGAGAGTTTGCCGGGTTGTCGCGTTTTGATCCTCACGACTTTTGGACGTGCCGGGTATTTGCGACGCGCCCTGGAGAGTGGCGCCGTTGGTTTTCTACTCAAGGATTCTCCGGCTGCCGAGCTTGCCGCCGGTATCCGGCGCGCCGTGGCCGGCGAAAGGGTCGTCGATCCGAGCCTCGCGGTGACGGCCCTGAGCGACGGCGAGAGTCCGCTTACCGGGCGGGAACGCGAGAGCCTGGCCGCTTCGGTTAACGGTGCAACCATCGCGGACGTCGCCCAGAAACTGTACCTCTCCGAGGGAACCGTCAGAAACCACCTCTCTACGGCGATCAAGAAACTCGGAGCCCGCAACCGGGTGGAGGCTGCCCGGCTCGCCGAGCGGAAAGGCTGGTTGTAGGTAGTGCTTGCAGCTATTGGCTGGAGCCTTGATCCTAGACGGTAGAACGATCTCGCGCCGCTTTTCCGGGGAGTAGGGCGGAGATGAGTAAGAGCACTACGCCGATCACGATACCGGCGTCGGCGGCGTTGAAGATGTACCAGAACCGGAAGTGTATGTAGTCCGTTACCTCCCCCGAAGAGAGCCGGTCCAGCAAGTTGCCGGCGGCCCCGCCGAGGAGCAGTCCGCAGCCGATGGTGGTCAGCAAGGACGATGCACCGGCCAGCAGGATCCGGAGTACCGCCCCGACGGCTATCGCGCTCCCGACGAGTAGCAGCCAACTTTGGCCCTCCAGGATGCCGAAAGCCCCGCCGGAGTTCTTTATGTAAGTCAAGTCGAGCACGTTCGGGATGATGTTTATGCTCTCCCCGATCCGCATGGAATTCTCGACGAGGGACTTCAGGCCCTGATCCAAAAGGAAAACAGCCCCGGCGAGCACCAGCGCGACTATTAGGCGGGTTACGCGGCCCATTACGGCCGCCCGTACTCGTAAGACTGCTTGCAGGGAACCGTCATCCGCCGTCTTTCATGTTCATGGCCGGTTTGTCTTTGGGGAGTGAGGCTCCGCGTTTGCGCAGCATGTCCTTCATCGTCTTTATCTCGGCTTTCTGAGAGGTGGCTATCGCGCCGGCCAACCGCTTTACTTCCGGGCGATCCGTTCGTTTCAGGACGGCTTCAGCCATCGGTATGGCGGCCTCGTGGTGCGGGATCATGAGTTGTAGGAACTTCACGTCCGCCTTCTCAGGTGTCGCCTGGCGGAGGGTTTTGATCTCTTTTCTGTCCGCCATTCCAGGCATCATTCCTTTGGTGGGATCCCCCATCCAGCTCATGGCGGGCTCCGTGCCGGTGATCGGGAGTCCCCAAACGTCGAGCCAGCCGCGCATCTGGCCGATTTGGGCCTGCTGGGTGAGCGTGATATCCGTGGCGAGGGTCCTTATCTCTTGGCTCTTGGTCCTGTCTTGCACGATA
Organism: Rubrobacteraceae bacterium; assembly: GCA_965219175.1. GTDB lineage: Bacteria > Actinomycetota > Rubrobacteria > Rubrobacterales > Rubrobacteraceae > JBBPZK01. The sequence goes on along the minus strand of CBDCNI010000001.1, from coordinate 2,683,536 downwards.
CCAGCCATCTCGACTGCCTGGGCGTGGTGAACCATCATGTCCCTGGCGAAACCGGCCTCGGGAGAGTTGTCCGCCGGGGGTTTACCGGAGAGGTACAGGGTTACGGAGACGACCGCCACCAAGAGCGCCGTCAGCGCTACGGCGGCGAGCAGCAACAGCGCCCCCTGCCGGGCTCCTGAAAACCCTTTGCTCAACTAACCGGGGTTGCCGACACCGCCGGTGCAGGCGGCGCCCGGCTCGGGGGTCTGCGGCCCCTGACGATAGTGGCGGACGAACTGTTGTAGTTTTGAGTCGTTGGCCGAATCGAGGCGGAGTTGTTTGCCCCAGGCGGAGGCTACTACGGGTGAAGGAAGACCTTTGTAGGGGCTCGCGAGGATGTAGTTTTTGCTGTCGGCGAGTTGTTTGATCTCGTTTACCTGGTCCTTTGGCAGGCTTGGCTTGTAGGTGATCCAAACGGCCCCGTGCTCCAGAGAATGTACGGAGGTCTCGTTCGGGACGGGCTTTTTGTAGAAGCCGCAGTTCTGCCAGACCGGGTTGTGCTTGCCGCCGGCGGGTGGTGTCTGGGCGTATTTCACGGGGCCCTCGGTGTGCTGCCCGGACGGGCCGACCTTGATGTTCTCGACCCCGGATGGAGGCCCGCTTGACGTTCGTTGCCCGCTGTCGATAAACACCAGGGCGATAAAGCCGCCCACGATAACTACCGCCGAGATCGCGGCTATGACGTACCCGGTGCTTATGCGACGACCGCCTCTACTTTTGCCCAATATTCCGCTCCCTTTTCGGCCATCCCAAGCATAAACGAAGGGGTCGCCAGCTTCTCGAACTCAAACTCATAGTGAACTTTGATCTTAACATCTCGGGCCGCTTTCCGACCTCCGGCGTCGGGCTACCCTTGGGCTATCCCGAGAACTATCTTGACGGCTACAAACGCCAGGAGGAGCCACACGCAGACCACGAAGACGGCCGCCACTTTGTTCACGGGCTTTCCCCCGGCTATCTCACCGCGGGCCTTTTTCCGGCACTCGTCGAGGACTTTTTGGGGGATCATACGAACGGCGAGGGCGACGCCGAGTGGGACGATGATCAGGTCATCCAGGTATCCGAGCACCGGGATCGGGTCGGGGATCAAATCTATCGGGCTGAACGCGTACCCGACTACGCAAGCCGCGAACACCCGCGCGTAGAGCGGAACCCTCGGGTCCTTATAAGCCAGATACAGCGCATAGATCTCGGTCTTGAGCCTACCGGCCCAGAGCTTGAGCCTGTCGATCGCTTTCATCTCGGGACGACCGGGATGACCGCGCCGGGCAGAGCGGGTTTCACTCCGCCCGGAACCATCGCGTTAGCCTTGCTGAGGCAGGGTGCCGAGCTTGACGTTGAACGTCTTCTCGCTGCCGCCTCTTATCGCCTTGACCTCCACGGTGTCGCCGGGTTTGTGGTCGCGCAGCGCGGAGATAAGGTCCCCTGAGTCCTTGATCTTCTTGGAGCCTATAGAGGTTATAACGTCCCTGGTCTCCAGGCCGGCCTGTGCCGCGGGACCGCCCTGTCTCACCTGAACGATAACGCCGGACTTGGCCTTGATGCCGAACTGCTTGGCGAACTGCGGGGTAACGTCTTGGAAGTTGCTGATTCCCAGGTACGGGTGTACGGCTTTACCGTTGGCGATGAGTTGGTCTGCCACGGAGGTCGCGGTGGCCGACGGTATAGCGAAACCTATTCCCTCGACCGGTTGGCCGTTCTGGGTCTGGGGCAGGTACGCGACGTTTATGCCGACGACCTCTCCCGAACGGTCGGCCAGAGCCCCACCGGAGTTACCGGGTGAGATAGAGGCGTCGGTCTGTATCAGGTTGGTCAGAGATGGACTCGCCGGGCCGGCGCCCCCGAGTTGCGGCCCGAGTTCGCGGTTGATGCCGCTGATGACGCCGGCCGTCACGGTTGACTGGAAGCCTGACGGGCTGCCGATGGCGACTGCGAGCTGACCTATGAGGAGTTTGCCGGTAGAGAACTTCGCGGCCGGCAGATCGTTTCGGTCTACTTTCACCACTGCGATGTCCGTGTAAGAATCGGCGCCGACGACCTGCCCCTTGGCGGTTTTGCCGTCCGCGAATAGGATGCTCACGTTGGTCGCGCCCTGGACGACGTGGTTGTTGGTGATGATGTAGCCGTCCTTTCGGTAGATCACACCGCTCCCGAGCCCTTGCACCTGCTGGGAGCCGGACTGCGTCTGCTGCACGCCCTGGATGTTGACCTGCACCACGCTAGGACTTACTTGCGCCGCCACCTGAGCAACCGGTTCGTCTTTGGGTATGCTGGACGCCGCTGCCGGAGCGCTCTTGGCAACGTTCTGGGACTTGGTAGCGGACGCGTTGGAATTGGAATCCGAACTGGAGCACCCCGATACCAGGACCACGGCCAACACGGCCACCGCCAGAAGATAAGTCTTTACCCTGAACTTCAACGCCTCTTACCTCCTGAATAATATATTCACTCTTTCAGCCGCAAGTCTATACGATGATCGGCCATCTAAGTTTCTTATTCCCGGTAAAGGTCCAATGTATTCTGGTCTCTGCGACTTCTTTATCCGGCAGCGGGATCTCTAAAATTCTTTCAGATAATGGGTACTTCAGTGGATGTGACACGTTCGACTCTATCGAGGCGAAGGTCCAATTCGCGGGCGAATAGCTTCGGCTCGTCTGCCCACAGGTGGATCCTACCTACCGGCCCGACGGAGCGAAACAAACCCTCGATGGTCTGCGGAGCCTTGAGCCCTAGCGTTAGGTTCGTCTTGCCGGTGATGGCGAAGTATGCAGCCTCTTCCTCCGAAGACGTCCGTAGACCGTCACCTCCTCCCGGCGCCCGCAGGACGGCGCGTCCCACGCTTTCTATCTCAGTATATGGAACGAAGACTCTCGCGAATGCTCCGTAGCGAAGCCGGACTCCCGCTTCTTCTATGCGGTGGGGGAGGGCCGAAAGTGAGGCGTAGAAGCCCAAAATCCAGAACGTCCCGTAGACTTCGACCGCGAGCAATGACCAGCGCAGCCACGCCCACGGCACGAGCAGGTGGAGCGCCAACGCTTCCACCGGGCCGACGAGCACGACCAGCAGCACGAGCATATCCATGGTCGACTTCTTGTGGTAGCCGAACTCGCCCTCGCGAAGTTTCGTCCGCCGAAAGACCCAACGGAACAGACAGACCCACAGGCGCGGTTCGAGCACGACGATTCTTGCTACTTTGCGCGGGAGCACTACCGCGAGGCCGTCTTCGAGCGCGGACCAGACGTCGAGCCCTGAGCCTCGCCCCTGACGGTAGCGGCGCATCGTGACGAACATCTGGCGCACGCCGATCAAGGTTAGCAAGATCTCTATCCCGGCCACGATAGTCACCGCGTCCCGGACGCTTAACACTCCCGACCAGACGAGTGTCGCTTCGGCGAGAACGAGCGTCGGCAAAAGCCATTTCAGGGCGCATTCCGCTTTTCGCTTCATTCTTCGCGCCTCCTCTCTCCTTGTTGAGCTTCCGGGAAATATTTGTCGAGCAAGCGGATCAAACGGAGTTGCGCCGCTGAGAGGTTCGACGACATCAACTCCGAGGCCACGTGTCCGTAGGGTCCCTGCGCCCATCCGCTCTTCTCCATAAGCTCCACCGACCAGGGGTTCGAGTCGGCCACGCGGGCGTACATCTCGGCCGCCCGTTCTACTTCGGGCGAGTCTTCGGGCTCGTCTTTCAGGGCGATCATCCGCTCCTCGAAGGCGAGCATCTCCCGTAATTGTTCTGGGCGCTCCGCGTAGTATCGGGCGACCGTCTCCAACATGCCCCTGTAATCACCGGGCCAGTCGAAAGCGTCGAGCGTCGCCCAGAATTTTTCTTCCTGCTCCAGGGCTTCGGCGCTCGCTTCTCCCGGCAAGTGCTCGGCGAGGGTCCGCTCTAAGAGCTCGAAAGTGGGGGACGGTCCCGGCTGCTCTTCGATCTTCTCCGACCCTTCCGCGAGGATCTCCTCGATGTCCTTCCGGCGCTCTTCGAGGTTCTCTATTTCCGTCGACACCTCGCCCAGCAGCGTTTTCAACACGCTCTCCAGCGTCCGCTCGCCTCCGGGTTCTCCGAGTACGGTCTTTATCCGTCTCAGGGGAAGCCCGAGGTCTCGTAGTCGTCGGATGCGCTGCAGCCGCAAGAGGTCGGTCGCCGTGTAGAGTCTGTAACCGTTCTCCGAGCGGGCGGGTTCCGCGAGTAGACCTATCTTGTGGTAGTGACGGAGGGCTTTCGGCGTCACGCCTGCGAGCTTCGCCGCCTCGCCGATGCGTAGGAACTTCCTCTCTTGACTCCCATGTTTCATACTCCGAGTTTAAGCCCTAACCCAGGGGCAAGGTCAAGAGGGAATTAGAGACTTTTTCGGGCTAGACGGCGCTCCGGTGCCGTCGTGGACGGTTAACCGGAGGCTAGTTCGTGGAGTTGTTCCTTCAGTTTCTCTTCCTCGTTGCTCAGGTGGCGGAAGATATCTTGGGCGAAGCGGATGGCGTGCTCTTCGTGCAGGTTGATCCTCCGGTTTTTTAGTACGGAATCCAGTTCCTTGACCGCCGCCTCGGCCATCCCGACCATCATCTCCGCTTCACCGAGCATCTCCTCGCGCTCGGCGGCGGAAAGCTCTGAACCGCGCTCCAGCTTCTTGCGGTGCTCCTCCAGGTTTTCTATAAAGTCTCTGATGCCCAACTGAACTCCCTCTAGCTCTCTCGGACGCGATTATACTGGCCGGGACGCAGATCAGAGACGCGACTCTTCGAGGATCTCACGAGACACCTCTCTCGAACCGAGATGCCTGGCCCTCTCCTCGGCGAGCCGCCGCGTCCTACTTCTCAAGGGCGCCGGTATTTTCTCCAGGTTCTCCAAAGCTTCACCGTTCCACGGCAGTTCCGGCGACTTATGCTCTCGCCGCCCGATTCGCCGGAGGGCGCCGTCCAGAGAATCGGCCAGCGAGGCGGAACCCGCGTATCCCATCAGCGGTTGCTCCACGAACCGGGGCCGGACCACCGGGGGACAGAGCGGGAGAAAAGGCACGCCTAAAGAGGCGGCTACCTCTTCCTCCAGGTAGGTCCCGATAATGACGTCCGGCTTCGAGTTTTCGAGGCGGGAAGCGACTTCGTCAGGATCGTCGGCCGTGAAAGCCTCGTCTGTAAAAGTGTTGGCCTGGAAGAAGAAATCCTGCTCCAGGTGCTTCAAATAGGTGCCGCACGCCACGACTTCCAGGCCGACTTCCCTGGCGAGCGTGTACCCGAGGCCGATGGCGTAGGTGAAGTCGCCGAAGATGGCGACCCGCCTTCCTCTTATAGCCTCCGGGGAGGCAAGCCGGGCGTACCAGGGCAGTTCCGCCGTATGGGAGAGTTCCGACCATACCGCCCGCTGTACCTTGTCCACCTCTATCGAGCAAAGCTCTCCTACGGACCTCAGGACCGCGCCCGTACCGGCGGAGCCGATCATCGGCGTCGTGACCCGCGGCGTCCCGAACTCGTTCTGGAGGTACAGCGTGGCCGCGTCGCCGACCTCCCGGTAGAGCAGGACGTTCGCCCAGGCGCGGTGGAGCCGCGAGAGGTCCTCGACGCCCGCCCCGAGCGGGAGCCGGGCGTTCACGCCGACCCCGATCAGCTCCAGCAGACGCCCGGCTTCTTCCATCTCGGCCGCCGCTCCGGGGCTGAATATGGGAGGTCCGAAAAGGTTAACCGTGGGTCTCGGGCTCTTCTCGCCGGCCGTCGCGTGTGCTTTGACGAGCGACTCCAGCGCCAGGTCTGCGGCCTCGTGCTCGCCCATGCCCGTCTCTTCCCACTCGCACGTCACGAGCTTTACTTCCTGGGCCGTCCTGGGGCTCCTGGGTAGCGTGAGGTCCGGGAGTCCTTCTCCGGAAGAGAGCGCGGCGTCCGAGCGGACGAATAGGATCGCCCCTGTATCCGGGTAACGTCGGACTACCTCTCCCAGGTCTCGTCCGGGACCTATGGGACCTCTCGAAACGCGCGAACCCTCCGACGCTTTTCTAATAGGGCTCAGGGAGACGGGGGCGGGCTTCCCTTCGCGGGCCAAAGCTCCGAAGAGAGCCGGGAAGTACCCCTCACCGGGGAGTCCTCGCAGCACGGCGTGTACGTCTTTCATGCCGGCGGCGATCTTGAGAGAGCCGTGGCTCCCCGGTCCCTCGTAGATGCCTCGCAAGAGCTTCATAGCTTCACAGCCTGACGGAGTCTAGGGTCTCGGCCCTCTCGAAGGAACGGATGAAGATCTCCAGTATGCGCCGGGCTCCTTCGTAGCCGTGGATGCCCGCTCCCAGGAAATCCAGTGAAGAGCGGCACAGATGCCCCCGCGCCACCAGAGGAGCGTAGAGACCGGGGCTGGCGACTACCACATCGGGGCGGGTGGCGGCTATCCGGTTCATCTGGCCCGTCGGGTCCGGAGACTCGACCACGTCTACGTGGGCGCTCAGAGCCCGTATCTCCGTCTTCAGGAGTTCGCGCTCCAGGCGCGGCGCCCCGACCTCCAGGACCACCGCTCCCGCGTCGACCAGGAAGCGGGCGATCGGTATCTCGAGGCTTGTGTCTCCGGCGAAGAATATTCTCTTTCCCCGGATGCGGTTCCTGAGCGGCCCGAGATCCTCCCACGTGGACAGCATCCGGAGCAACTCGCTCGCCTCTTGCCCGGCCTCCGCCGACACGTCCTGGATAAACCGGGCCGTTCCGTCCACGCCTATCGGCATAAGCGTCTCGACAACGCTCGCCCCGCGCTCCGCCGCCGCCCGCGCCGCCGACGAAAGATACGGGTCAGCCACCGCAACCACCGTCTCTTCGTCCAGGACGGGTAGCTTCCCCGTCCCGGCGACCGGCACGCTCCCTGCCACCTCGACCCCGGCGTTTACAAGCGCTGCGGATAGCTCCGACCTCGTCCCCGAACCAGCGGCTCCGAGGAGTACCACGGGGCGGCGTCTCGGCCTGCCGGTGCGTGGTTGGGGCGTGGCCGCGCCCCGGTTACGTCCCAAGAGTCCTCCCAGGCGTCCCCTCTGTTTGGATGGGAGAGCGTCGGTTGAATCGGGCGCTCTGCTGTTTCCGTAGCTGTCTTGCGGGCGCGGGCAGAGTTCCAAGAGGGCGGCCAGAGAGCGGTCTTCGATATCTGTGTGGAGTGCCGTTGAGATGGATGGGTCGGGTGTTACGGTGCGAACCGGCACGCCGAGGCGCCGGGCGGCGACCCTTGCCTCGAACGCCGCGTCAACGCCGAGCAGAGAGGTAGAGCTTCCGGCGATTAGTAGCACGGTTTCTATGTCTTTGAAGCGGGAGCTAGCTTCGATCAGGCGTCCCGCGACCAGTCCTTGCTCCGGAACTTTGCCGGGTTCCAGGACGAGGGTGATCACCCTAGAAGCGTCCGTGCCGCGAGAGGAGGGTGTACGCTGCGAGAGTGCATCGGGGACGAAGCGGGCCAGGAAGGCTTCGGTCCTGGTTCCGACGAGGGCTATCAGGGTGCGCGGCAACCTCTCCGCCAGGCTGTCGAGGCCACAGAGCGGAGGGAGAACGTCCGGTACTCCCGACTCGTTTAGAACCGCCAAAAACACTCCCGGATACTCCCCGGCACATGGATCTCGAAACCGCGCCGGAGCCCACGCCTACAAGAGGAACTCTAGTCTAAAGCCCCCAGGGTATCCAGCGCCAGTTTCGTCATGTTGTCCACGGCTGCCCTGAGCTCTTCGTCACTGATCCGGACGACCTCCGTTCCTATAGTGTCCGAGACCGTCAGCAGCGCACCCGCCCGAACGCCGCGCATCGCCGCGAGAGTGAAGATAGCAGCCGCCTCCATCTCCACCGCGAGCACGCCGAGCGAACTCCACAACCCTTGCGGGTCTTCCTCGGGGTCGTAGAAGAGGTCGGAGCTCACTATGGGTCCCATGAACGTGCGCGTCCCGGCGCTCTCGGCGGCGTGGTGGGCGGCGTGGACGAGGTCGAAGTGGGCCGCCGGGGCGTAGGGTACGCCCTGCGTGATCGAAGAGACGGTGCCGTCCTGGGCGGTCGCCGCGGTAGCGACGATCAAATCACCCAAAGCCAGTTCCGTACTATACCCGCCGCACGTCCCGACCCGGAGCAGGTTCTTCGCCCCGAGCTGTATCAACTCCTCGACGATTATCGAGGCGCTCGGGCATCCCATCCCCGTGGTCTGCACGGAGACCGGCTTCCCCTCGTAAGTGCCGGTATAGCCGAGCATGCCGCGCTCCTCGGTTACCAGTTTCGCGTCCTCGAAGAAGTTCTCGGCGATGTACTCCGCCCGGCGCGGGTCACCCGGCAGAAGTATGCTATCGGCGAAATCTCCCGGCTCTGCGCGTACGTGGACTGGGCTCATGGCGCTCCTCCCTCTTTGGATCTTGTCAGCCAGTCAGCTAGTCAGCAAAAAAGCTGAAGTGCCGAAGTGCTGAGACGCTGACCAGCTTCTATTCACAGGCTTTCAAGGATAACAGGGGGAGACTCTACCGGCTCGTCGGAAAGTTCGAGAGCTTCGCTTACGAGTGACTCCGCCCTCTCGACGTTGCGGTTGCCGTATAACTTTGCTACTGGTTGACTTTTCTCTATGCGGTCCCCGGCTTTTACGAGTATCTCTACGCCCGCTCCGTGGTCTATCTCGTCGCTTTTTTTCTGCCGTCCGGCTCCGAGGGAGAGGGCGGCGCGGCCGATGCCGGATGCCCCGAAGCGGGCCACGTATCCTCCGCGGGGCGCGGATACTTCCCGCACCTCGCCGGAGATTGGTAGCTGCTCTAGCTTTCCGGGGTCTCCGCCTTGCGCCCGGACGAATTCCTCGAACTTCTCGTAGGCGGATCCGGAGGAGAGCGCTCTTTCCACGGCGGCGTCTGCGTTTTTGATCCCCTTCAACTCCAGCAGCCGGGTCGCCACGAGTCGGGCCGTTTTAGCGAGGTCTTCGGAGACCTCTTCGCCTTTCAGGAATCGGATGCTCTCGCGGATTTCCAGTGCGTTGCCGACGGTGGAGCCGAGCGGGTTGTCCATGTCGGAGATCAGGGCTGTCGCGTTTATGCCCAGGTCTTCACTGAGGCGCACCAAAAGTTCCGCCAGTTCTCGGGCTTCGTCGGTGCTCTTCATGAACGCGCCGGAGCCTTGTTTTACGTCGTAGATCAAATATCCAGCCCCAGTCGCGACCTTTTTGGAGACGATGGAGGAGCCGATGAGTGGTAGCGAATCTACGGTCCCGGTCGTGTCGCGCAGCGCGTAGATCGCTTTATCGGCGGGCGCCAGGTCTCCGGCCTCGACGATCGCCAGCCCGACCTCCTCTACCTGCCGCCTGAACTTCTCCTCGGAGAGGTCGCACGAGAAGCCGGGGATGGACTCCAGCTTGTCTATCGTGCCGCCGGTCTGGCCGAGGCCCCGCCCTGAAAGCTTTGCTACGGGAGCGCCGCAGGCGGCCGCAACCGGCAGCGCCACCAGGCTCACCTTGTCCCCGACTCCGCCCGTCGAGTGCTTGTCCACGCATTCCGGGAACGAGTAAGTCTCCCCGGACTCGGCCATCGCCCGCGTGAGCGCCAGCGTCTCCTCGTAATCCATCCCCCGGATAAAGATCGCCATCAAAAACGAAGCCATCTGGTAGTCGGGGGCTTCGCCTGCGGTGTAGCCTTCGACTACCTCCCGGATGAGTTCCGCAGGAAGTGTGTCACCGTGTTTCTTAAGTTCTATGGCGTCCAGCACCGCGCTCAACGCGAGAAGTCCTCCCCCGGCAGGCCGTCTTTTTCGACCCCGAGCCAGGCCGCCGCCGTCGCCCCCACGTCGTAGAAGCCTTCCCGGACGCCGAGGTCTCGCGGTTCTCCGCCACCGACTACCAATAGCGGCACCCGTTCGCGAGTATGGTCCGTCCCTCCAAAGGTCGGGTCGTTGCCGTGGTCGGCGGTGATAATGAGCAGGTCTTCGTCGGTTAGCGCGTCGAGTAGCTCGGGCAGGCGTCCGTCGAAGCGCTCGATGTTCTGCGCCATACCTTCGGGGTCGCGGCGGTGGCCGTATTTAGCGTCGAAGTCAACGAGGTTTGCGAAGACGAGGCCGCTCTCCATACTTCCGAGCGACTCCAGTATGGCGTCTACTTTGGCGCTGTCGTCGGGCGGGGCGGGAAGGTGTTCCGTGATTCCCTTGCCGTCGAAGATGTCCCGGACCTTTCCGACGGCGACGACTTCGTGGCCTTCTTTCTTGATCTTGTCCAGGTACGTCTCTCCGAACGGTTCTATTCCGTAGTCGTGACGGTTCTCGTTCTCGCGCTCGTAGGAGCCGGGCTCGCCGTGGAATGGGCGGGCGATGACGCGTTCGACCATTATTTCGCCTTCCCCGATGAGCATAGCGTGCGCTTTTTCGCAGGCTTCATAGAGTTCCTGGAGCGGGATGACGCCGGTGTGGGCGGCGAGTTGGAAGACGGAATCGGCGGAAGTGTAGAGGATCCAGGATCCCGTCTTCTGCTGGTCCGGCCCCAGCTCTTCGATGATCTCCGTCCCCGAAGCCGGCCGATTGCCGATGACCTCTCGCTCCGTTTCGTCCTCGAAGCGCATAACAATCTCCGGCGGGAACCCGTCCGGATAGGTCGGCAGCGAGTCTTCCAGAACGAGCCCCATCATCTCCCAGTGTCCGGCCAGCGTCGCCTTCGCCGCCGAGCGCTCGACCATCATCCCCCAGGAGGCGTTGGGTCTCTCCACGGGAGATACACCTTCCAACTGTAGGACGTTGCCGAGACCCAGGGAACGGAGGTTAGGCATGTTGAGGCCGTCGACTCTCTCCGCCGTGTGGGCCAGGGTGTTCGCGCCCTCGTCACCGAAATCTGCGGCGTCCGGGGCATTCCCGGCTCCGAGCCCGTCCAGAACCACCAAGATCACCCTGCGTCCCATCCGTCTCCTCTCGTAGTGGCCGATGACCATCCCCGCTCGACATCCATCTTAGCGTCTGAGACCATCGGATGCCGGGCTGCGAGGATAGAATAGCCGGATGTCGCGAGAGTTAGACACCGGCGACGAACCGGAGATACGCGAGGCTACCGCCGATGACGCGGATGGTATTTACGGGTTGGCCGAGGAGTTGGCCCTCGCTGTGGCCGACACCCATCCCGAGCCGGAGGCGGTTCGTGGGCGCCTGATGGAGCTTCTGGAGGAGCCGCGGGCGCGGGTGCTCGTGGCCGAAAGTGAGGAAGGTTTGGTGGGTGCGGCGAGCCTTTGGATCAAGCCGGACCTGGCCCACGGGGACACCGTCATAGAAGTGCCGATGCTGGTCGTCGGCGCGAACTCTCGCTACCAGGGACTCGGCAAACGGTTCATGGCCGAGGTCCGGAAGATAGCCGCCGAGAACGGGGCGACCCTCATAGAATTGGTCGCGACCCGCGACAACCAGACTGCGCAGGCTTTCTATCGCTCACTGGGTTTCGTAGAGGCGGACGTAGTCTCCCTGGAGTTCCTGGGAGATATGAGATCTCCCCCGGCTCCCGAAGAATGAGGAGCGCCCCGGCGCTTTAGAACAACCACCACGCGACCGCCAAAACGAGCGCGGTAACGAGCGTGGCGCCGATGGCGGCCCGCGCCGCCGAAACTTCCTGGGCAACGGCGAGCCCGACGCCGACGAGCAATGCCCCGGCATAAATTCCCGCTACCCACCAAAGAACCGGAGCCGCCGAGAGCGGTAGGTAGAAACCGAGAGGATAGGCGACGACCCGCCACGTAACGAGGTATCCGTACCGGCCGCTCCCCGCCGCGAGGTGATAGAGACCGGCCAGCGCGAAGCAGAGCGGCAGCGGCGAGAGGAGGGCGATGATCGCAGCAAAAGCACCGTCGGCGACGAGCCACGCGATCGCGGCGAGAACCCCGCAAAAGGTCAGGAAGAGCCCCGGCGCCCGGAGGTCCGGGACCTTCGGCAGCACGTCGAAAAACCGAACTGGATGCACCACGAGCGTCGCGAGAAGCCTGAAGTAGCTCGTGAAAGGCCGGGATACGTCCCAGTCGCTCGCCCCGCCCCGAATAGTGTCCCGCGTGTAGCCACGTTTCGCCATGCGGAGAGTATAGCGAGTTAGCTATTCAGCTATTCAGCGGATCAGCCTGTCAGCTTGTCTGGCGGAAGGCCTTGCTGAACGTAGTAATCTTCCGTGCTGTGAGGCCGACGCGAGATAAGGTAGATAAATTCCGGGGAGCGGTCGCCGTTTTGGCGGGGGCAGTAGTTGTCGTCTTCGCGTTTGTCTTGTACTTGATGACGCTGGCGCCTACAGTTCTCTACTATGCGCGGCCGATCTTCTTCGACTCGGCCATGCTCCAGGCCGAGGCTTCCGTGCTCGGCATCGGGCATCCTTCCGGCTATCCGACTTACATGATGCTCACGCACCTTTTTACCTACCTGCCGTTCGGGGATGAAGCCCACTTGACGAACCTGGCTTCGGCGGTCTACGGTGCCGTTTCGGTCGCCCTGTTCTACGCTATATCCCTGCGCCTGAGCGGGCGGGTCGTCGCGGCGGCTGCGGGCGCCCTCGCTTTCGCGGTTTCGGCGACGTTCTGGAGCCAGGCGGTAATTACAGAGGTTTACACTTTGAACACTGTTTTTATCGGCCTGATCTTCCTGACACTGCTCGTCTGGCGCGACACGCGGAGGGACCGTTACCTGCTTCTCGCCGCCTTCGTGATGGGCCTCTCCCTAACCCATCACCTGACCAGCGGAATCTTACTACCCGGTGGGTTCGCCTTTATCTTCCTGACCGAACGGCGGAAGTTTTTCGAGGCGAGGCTGATGCTAAAGGGTTTCGGACTGTTCCTCCTCGGCCTGACGCCCTATATCTACTTGCCTATAAGGGCGCTGATGAACGCGCCGCTTACCGAGGCGGACCCTTTGACGCTCGGACGTTTCCTGCTCCTCGTTACGGGGTCGAGCCTGTGGGTCCCGTCTCTGCAAGACAGGAGCAATTGCGCCCCTTCGCCTTTCCTATCAGTGGATTTCCCCGAACGACTGCGACTCTACGGCGGGCATCTCCTCGGGCAGTTCCCGGTGGTACTGATGCTCGTCGGGGCGCTGGGCGTTATCTACCTTCTCTTCACCGACAGGGCGCTCGCCGCTCTTCTCGGGATCGTGTCTTTCGGGGTACTGGCCCAATCCCTCGCCTACCTAAAAGGCGGCACCGAAGATTACTTCGTTTTCCCGATCCCCACGTATCTGTCCTTTGGACTCTGCGTCTCCATCGGTCTAGGCATCTTGCTCCGCCGGGTGGAGAGTTTGCAGATAGGGTCCGGCGTGCTCAAACGAATGGTCCTGATACTGTTTTCCGTGCTGATGCTCGTCGCTCCCTTTATAGGCATCCAGAAAACTTATGCGGCGAACGATCAGAGCCACAACTACGAGGGACATCGGATCGTGGATGCCGTCGTCCGGGAGACCAAACCGAACGCGACCGTTCTCCACCACCGGAGCCCACTCTGGTACATGGTCCTGGCAGAGAAAAAGAGGCGCGACCTCACCCTGATGGACCCTTTCTGCACCTCCTGGGTCCGCTACCGGGACATCGTCTGGCCCGGCTCCCTGAGCTACCAACAGGCCGCCGCCCGGTACAAAATAGGGGATACAACCGGCGTCGCAGCGGCACGGGAGGCGGCCAAAAAAGGTCCCGTATACATACTCGCGCAAGAGTTCAAGGAGGGAAAGACCAGTCCCAGGCTCTTCGAGAAGGCCGGCTTCAGGGTCGTCCCGGTCGAAAAAGGAATTCTCTACCGGCTCGTTCCTCGGAAAGGGCGGTAAAGCGCACCTGATACTCTATAATCAGGCCTAGTAATTAAGCGGGTTTTAGAGAAGAGGTTTGAGATCATGCAGGCAGATAATCCTTTCGAGGCACGCACGGAACTCGATACCGGAGCCGAGAGCGTGGAGATGTACAGCCTCAAGAAGCTGGACGAAGAGGTGGAGGGCGACGTTTTCTCGCTTCCTTTCTCGATCCGGGTGATGCTCGAATCTCTACTACGCAACGCCGGCGGTAAATTCGTCTCCAAAGAAGACGTGGAGGCGTTGGCTTCGTGGCCGGAGTCGGTCGGGGGAGAGCTTGCTTATCTGCCGGCGAGGGTCGTTATGCAGGACTTCACGGGGGTTCCTGGTATCGTGGATTTGGCGGCGATGCGGAGTGCTATGCAGAGCGTCGGTGGAGACCCCGGTAAGATCAACCCGCTCGTCCCGACCGACCTCGTCATAGACCACTCCGTCCAGGTGGACGCCTTCGGCACCCCGGCGGCCCTCCAGTTCAACGCCGAGCGTGAGTTCGAGCGCAACCGCGAGCGATACGAGTTCCTGAAGTGGGGCCAGCAGGCCTTCGACAACTTCTCCGTGGTTCCTCCGGCGACCGGCATCATCCATCAGGTGAACCTGGAGTATCTGGCGAAGGGTGTGATCGTCAAGGACGGAGTGGCGATGCCGGATACGCTCGTCGGGACGGATAGCCACACCACTATGATCAACGGCCTGGGAGTCCTGGGCTGGGGCGTGGGAGGCATCGAAGCGGAAGCCGTAACGCTCGGCCAGCCCTATTACATGCTCGTCCCGCAGGTCATCGGCTTCAAGCTGACGGGCGCGTTGCAGGAGGGCGTTACTGCTACCGACCTGGTGTTGACCGTCACCGAGATGCTCCGCGCCCACGGCGTGGTCGGCAAGTTCGTCGAGTTCCACGGCGAGGGTCTCAGCAGGCTCTCCTTGCCGGATCGGGCGACCATCGCGAACATGTCGCCGGAGTTCGGGGCGACCTGCACGTTCTTCCCGGTGGATGAAGAGACGATCCGCTACCTGCGAGGCACCGGGCGCGACGACGAGTTGATCGAACTGGTGGAGAAGTACAGCAAAGAGCAGAACCTCTTCCGCACGGACGAGACCCCGGAGCCGCGCTTCTCCGAGAACCTGGAACTCGACCTCTCGACGGTCGTGGCGAGCCTCGCCGGACCGCGCCGTCCCCAGGATCGGGTCGCCCTCGACGATATGCAGACCTCCTTCCGCCAGGCGCTTGCCGGGATGGTCGGCACAGATGACAAACTGACGAGCAACGGCTCGCACAACGGACACGACGACGCCTACAACCACGCCGACGAAGAGTCCTTCCCGGCGAGCGACACCCCGAACCCAGACATCCCCACGGGAGAGAGCCACACCTCCGAGGACGTCGAGTCGATGGAGGCGAGCGACACGCCGAGCGGTTCGGCCGACGCAACGAACGAGGGTGGGGGAGACCCGACCTCCGGCGGAGAGCCGGATGATGAGCCAGAGGTTGAGCCGGAAGGGTCCATCACCGTCACGGTAGACGGCGAGGAGATGTACCTCAAGCACGGTTCGGCTGTCATAGCGGCGATCACGTCCTGCACCAACACCTCCAACCCGTCGGTGATGATGGGCGCGGGCCTGGTGGCGAAAAAGGCCGTTGAGAAGGGCCTCAAGGTCCAGCCGCACGTCAAGACGAGCCTCGCGCCCGGCTCCAAAGTGGTTACGGAGTACCTGGAGACTTCGGGCCTGATGGATCCCCTGGAGCAGCTACAGTTCGACGTGGTCGGCTACGGCTGCACGACCTGCATCGGCAACTCCGGGCCGCTGGCCGAGGAAATATCCGAAGCCGTCGAGGAGAACGACCTGGTCGTCGCCGCCGTCCTCTCGGGCAACCGCAACTTCGAGGGGCGCATCAACCCGGACGTGCGGGCTAATTACCTGGCCTCGCCGCCCTTGGTCGTAGCTTACGCTCTGGCCGGGACGGTAGATATAGACCTGACGAGCGACCCGCTCGGCGAGGATCAGGACGGCGAGCCCGTCTATCTCAAGGACATCTGGCCGACGCAGGACGAGGTAGCAAGGGAGATCGAGAACGCCCTCGACCCGGAGATCTACCGTAGGCAGTACGCCAACGTCTACACGGGCAACGAGCAGTGGAACGAGGTGGACGTACCCGAAGGCGACCTCTACGAGTGGGACCCGGACTCGACCTACATCCAGGAGCCTTCGTTCTTCAAGGACCTCGCCCCGGAGCCCGCGCCTCTTGAGGACGTGGAGGGCGCTCGCGTGCTGGTCAAGGTCGGCGACTCGGTGACGACGGACCACATCTCGCCGGCAGGCGCCATCCCGTCGAAGATGCCGGCCGGGCAGTACCTGATCGAGAAAGGCGTCGATTCGAGGCAGTTCAACTCCTTCGGCTCCCGTCGCGGCAACCACGAGGTGATGGTGCGCGGCACCTTCGGCAACATCCGCCTGCGCAACCAGCTCGTAGACAAAGAGGGTGGCTACACGGTCCACTTCCCGGATGAGGAAGAGACAACCATCTACGAGGCGTCCATGGAATACCAGGAAGAAGGCGTGTCGCTCGTCGTGCTGGCGGGCAAGGAGTATGGCACCGGCTCTTCGCGCGACTGGGCTGCCAAGGGGACGTTCCTGCTCGGGGTCAAGGCCGTTATAGCGGAGAGCTACGAGAGGATACATCGCTCAAACCTGATCGGGATGGGCGTACTGCCGCTCCAGTTCTCCGAAGGCGAAAGCGCAGATTCTCTAGGGCTAACCGGTAAAGAGACCTTCGACATCGAGGGCATCCCCGGTCTCGAACCTGGCAAGGAGATCACTGTCCGGGTCCACGGCGAAGATGGCGACACGAAGGAGTTCACCACGATCGCCCGCGTAGACTCGCCCGTCGAGGTCGAGTACCTCAAAAACGGCGGCATCCTTCAGACCGTCCTGCGCCAGCTCTTGCAGGAGGAAGACTAGAAAATAAGGAGGCGAAAGCCCGTGCCGGAAAAGGTCCTTGTCACAAGACCCTACCGGCCGGACTTCGTCTCTTCGGAGGGGTCTAAGCTATCTTTGTCTTTAAGACTGTTGGGGAGGAACTAGGCACTTGATCTGGTAGGTGGTGTCAACATCAGGACATCAAGAAAGAGGAAGATCATACAAAGCGATAAAGAACCTTCCCTAAAAGAGTCGTTGGACAACTCTCTTGAGATAATCGCGGAGGACCCTGGGTTGAGGGCGATACTGAGCGCTGTTCCATATGTCGGAGGCTCTCTGGTCGAACTGCTAGGGGGAAGAGGACAACGGATAATTGAGGAACGAAGGGATGAGTTCCTTGGACTCTTATCAGAACGTTTGGAAGTGCTCGATGAGCAAACGATAAGGAGAGATTTCTTCGAGACCACTGAAGGGTTCGACTTGCTGGTCAAGGCTCTGGACGAATCCCGCAAGACGAGAAGCAGAGATAAACGTGAACTCTATGCGCGAATACTAGCAGGCGCGGCAACCATCTCATCCGAGAATGAGGTGTCTTCTGCTGAAGAGTACCTTTACCTAATTTCAGATTTAACACTCAGAGAGCTCAAAGTAGCGCGCAGAATGTACAAGGTACAGAAAGACTACATAAAGCGCTACCAGAATCAGTCAGGCAAAGACCCTCGACAGGACTATACGGATAAAGCAACCGAAACTTGGGCCACGCAACGAGACGTTATAACTAGAGATACAGGAATTGATCGCGAGGAGTTGACGCAACTGGTAACCCGAATCTCGTCTATGGGATTGATAGACGTCAGGTATATAACTTTCACTGCATCTACAGTGCCTACTTATTGGATTTCGCCAGTCTTTGAGCGCCTAATGAGGTTTGTTGGATTTGTAGAGTGAACTGTTGATGGTGGCTTCTTTTCTATTTTCAGCCACATTGGGTATGTATACTGCAGGCTTCCGGAATCCTTGTACGTTAAAAGATGGAGGTGAGAATGACTAAGGTCCTTGTTACCCGTGAGATCCCGCCTGCCGGGCTCCACCTCCTTGAAGACTTCGACGTGACCATCCTCTCCGAAGCCCCGCCTGGACGCGAGGAACTTCTGGGAGTTGTACGTGGCGCGAGCGGCATCCTCTCCATCCTCACCGAGAAGATAGACGCGGAGGTCATGGACGCCGCAGGGAATGGTCTCAAGGTCGTCGCGAACATGGCTGTCGGCTACGACAACGTGGACGTGGACGCTGCAAGTGAACGGGGCATAGTCGTTACCAACACTCCTGGTGTTCTAGATGAGACGACCGCCGATACCGCTTTCATGTTACTGCTCGCGTCGGCGAGGAGGCTCGGCGAGGCCGAGCGTCTCGTGCGTTCAGGTCGGTGGGACGCCTGGGGACCGATGCAACTCACAGGACCGGACGTTTATGGCAAGAAGCTCGGGATCGTCGGCATGGGACGTATCGGAACGGCCGTCGCCCGGCGTGCCCTCGGCTTCGACATGCAGGTCCTGTACAGCAGCCGCTCCCGCAATGAGGCAGCCGAGGGCACGCCGGGGGCGAAATGGATGCAACTCGACGACCTGCTGCGCGAGTCCGATTTTGTCTCTATACACACCCCGCTAACTCCCGAGACCCGGCACCTGATCGGTGCTGCGGAGCTTGAGAAGATGAAGCCCACCGCTATCCTCGTAAACACGTCGCGAGGCCCGGTTGTAGACGAAGCAGCACTGGCCGACGCGCTCGAAGACAAGCAAATCTTCGCCGCCGGCTTAGACGTGTACGAGGAGGAGCCGAACGTCCACCCGAAACTCCTCGAACTGGAGAACGTCGTCCTGGCTCCGCACATCGGCAGCGCCTCCATCGAGACCCGCGACAAGATGGCGACCCTCGCCGCAGAGAACATCGTCGCTGTCTTACGGGGCAAGCGTCCGAAGAACCCGGTCCAAAGTGGATAGCGCCAGGGATAGGTGGGCGGAGTGGTTGCTGGAGCGGCGGTTCGGTGGGGTGGATCCCGAGCGGAAAAAAGCATTCGTGGATTACCTGATCCCGGTCCGCGACCGGGTGCTGGACAACGCCGGGCTCTCCGAAGTGGAAACCCTGCTCGATATCGGGGCCGGCGACGGGCTCATAGCCTTCGGGGCGCTCGCAAAGCTTGGCGAAGGTGGGTACGTCATCTTCGCCGACGTCTCCCAAGACCTGCTGGACCACTCGGAGAAACTGGCGAGGGAGGCCAGTGTCGCGGATCGTTGTTCTTTCCTGCGCGCTTCCGCAGAAGACCTCTCAGCGCTCGGGGATGGGTCGGTGGACGTGGTGACGACTCGCTCTGTCCTGATCTACGTGGAGGACAAACAGCGGGCCTTCGAAGAGTTCCATCGGGTCTTGAAGCCCGGCGGACGGCTCTCCATCTTCGAGCCGATCAACCGCTTCAGTTCCCGCTCCCACTCTATCGAAGCGGGGTTTTTCAATGGCTACGACGTAACGCCGGTTCGGGACCTCGCCCGAAAGGTATGGAGCGCCTATGAGCGGCGTCAGCCTCCTGACACCGACCCGATGCTCGACTTCGACGAACGCGACCTGCTCGCTCTTGCGGAAGCCGCCGGTTTCGAGGAGGTACATCTGGATTACGAGGCGGAGGTGACACCCGGCGACCGGGCGACCTGGGGTAGAGTCCGTGACTGGGACACCTTCCTCAAATCCTCCGGAAACCCGAAGATCCCCACTATGAAAGAGGCCATGAACGAGACATTGACACCGGAAGAGACCGAACGCTTCACCGAGTACCTCCGTCCGCTGGTAGAGCGAAACGAGAGGACGGCGCGCACGGCCAGCGCCTACCTGTGGACCGTAAAAGGAGGCGCCTGAATGTCTGACGAGAGACGGGTTGCTCTCGTAACCGGGGCGGGGCGCGGAATCGGCCGTCGGGTGGCGCTGGAGCTTGCCGGGCGCGGTTACGCTGTTGCAGCCAACGATTTGCAGGAACCGGAAGAAGTGTTAGGAGAGTTGCAGGGTGCCAGTACGGAGGCGCTCTCCGTGCCAGGCGACGTTTCGGACGAGGCGTCGGTTCGGGAGATGGTCGGGACGATCGTGGAACGTTTCGGGCGTATAGACGTGCTGGTCAACAACGCCGGGGTGAGCTTCATAACGCCCGCCGAGAAGACGAGCCTCGCCGACTGGAACCGGACGCTCGCCGTGAACCTGACCGGCCCTTTTTTGACGTGCCGGGAGTTCGGGAAGATTATGTTGGAGCGGGGAGAGGGGAGCATCGTAAACATAAGCTCGGTGGCAGGGTTGCTCGGTGTCTCGGATCGGGCGGCGTATAACGCGAGCAAGCACGGGCTCGTCGGCCTGACGCGCACCCTGGCCGCAGAGTGGGGCGGGCGCGGCGTGCGGGTGAACGCCGTATGCCCCGGATGGGTCAAGACGGAGATGGACGAGGAGGACCAGGCCAGCGGAGCTGGCGGCTACACCGACGCGGATATCGAGGGTCGGGTCCCGATGGGCCGCTTCGCGAGCCCGGAGGATGTAGCGCGTGCCGTCGCCTTCCTGGCCGACCCGGAGCAGAGCGGCTTCATCAACGGCCACACCCTTTCCGTGGACGGCGGTTGGTTTGGCGACGGAAGTTGGGAGAGCCTCCGCCGTCGCAAGCAGGGGAGTTGAGGTCGATCTTCCGTCCTGTAAACTCTTCTCTCGTGAAAGCCGGAACGGGAAGAGTGACGATTTTATTGAAGAGAGCCGTTAGAGCGTGGCCGCTCCTGCTGGTGCTCCTTTTGGTCGCTTGTAGCAGCAATTCCTCGGACAATGCGAACGGTCCATCCAGGACCGCGTCCAACGACCGGTCGTCCACTATGTCCGCTTCTCAGAAGATAGACTGGGTCAGGTTCGGCTTCGATCCAGCCCGCAGCGGCGTCAACCCGGAAGAGAAAACCATCACGACGAAACCGGTGGGCGGTCTGCACAAACTCTGGAGCACGAACCTGCCGGACACCGCAGATTCCTCTCCGGCGCTCTTGCACGACCTCGAAGTCTCGGGTAAGACCCGCGACGTGCTCTACTCAACGACCAAGGATGGGAGCATCGTCGCCCTCGACGCCGGGAATGGCAAGCTACTCTGGAGCCACAAACCATCCGGGCCGAACATCACGACCTCTTCTCCGGTCGTGGACCCGTCGAAGAAGCTTGTTTTCTCCTACGGGCTCGACGGCGACCTTCACAAGTACGCCGCCACCACCGGAAGAGAGATAAAAAGTGAAAATTGGCCGGTACGGATCACGAAGATGCCCGAAACGGAGAAGGGGTCTTCGGCGCTCAACATCGCCGACGGGCGCGTCTACGCTACCACCAGCGGATATCTCGGGGACTCGCCTCCCTACCAGGGTCACGTCGTCGCCGTCGATGAGGTGAGCGGCAAGTCCGAGGTCTTCAACAGCCTCTGCTCCAACGACCGCCGCCTGCTCTCGTACGGCGATTGCTCCTCGCAACTCTCGGGTATCTGGGGGCGTGGGGGAGCCATCGTGGACCGTGCGACGGACAGTGTTTTTACCACGTCCGGCAACGGACCATTTGATGCCAACAGAGGCGGGGATGACTACGGCGACAGCGTCTTGAAGCTCGGCGAGAAGAACCTGGAGCTACGTGACTCTTATACGCCGGAGGATTATCGTCGGCTCCAGGAAAAGGACGCCGACCTCGGGAGTGTCTCTCCGGCGTTGTTACCGGAGATCCCGGAGAGCGAGACTCCATATATGCTCGTCCAGGGCGGCAAGGACGGGAAGCTTCGCCTGGTCGACCGAAAAGCCCTCGGCGGCAACGGGGGCGATGGAAGTGTCGGCGGATCTCTACAGATCATCGACTCCGCCGGATGCGGGACCTTCACCCAACCCGTGGTGTGGAAGAACGAGGGTCGTATCCGCCTGATAGTAGCCGGAAACTGCGGCCTGGACTCGTACCGCGTGCAGACAAATAGTGGCGGCGAGACGAGCCTCAAGCTCGACTGGAAGACCGATGATGGGAGCACCACGCCGGTCCTTGCCGGAGGCGTGCTCTTCGCCGCCACGGACGGAAACTTGCTCGCGCTCGACCCGACCAACGGCCGTCACCTGTGGTCCAGCACTCAGAGCAGCGCGGGCGGCTCGATAGGCGACATCCACTGGGAGAGCCCAATCGTCGCCAACGGAAGGGTATACGTCCCCGACGAATCGGGCGCGATGACCGCTTACGGGCTCGGCAAGTAGAGTTGCCGGAGAGGCCGCCACCCCATCAATTTCTCTGAGCTTCCGTCTCCCACAAAGGTCAAAGTCTATTTCCTCGCCTCCTTCATCAGAACGCTTCTTGTACCGGGTGTCGCCCAGCCTCGAATCGCTCGGGGAGCAGACGTTTCTGGCCTGTTCAGGTTTGTACCTTTGCCACGTTCTGTAAAGCTACAGAGCTCTAGCTTCGAGGGGCGCACCGCGACGAAGGCATTAATAATCTCCAGGGTGGGTATAAGGATTTTATATTCGCGTAGATATGCTACAGAGAGAGGTTCCAAGTTGAGTACGTTTGTTTTGATCCACGGTGCGTGGCATGGTGCATGGTGTTGGGATAAAGTCACTCCTCTCCTGGAGCAGGCAGGTCACGAAGTCGTGAGTTTCGACCTACCCGGACACGGCGAGGATCAGACTCCAGCTCTGAAGGTTACGATGGAAGGTTATACAGATCGCGTTGTCGAGGCGCTTGACGCGCAAACTGATCCTGTCGTGCTTGTGGGACACAGCTTGAGCGGTACCGTCATAAGCCAGGCTGCCGAGCAGCGCCCCGAGAAGATAGAGAAGCTCGTTTACCTGTGCGCGCTCTTGCTGCCCAGCGGAAAAAGCGTCAACGAGGCTTCTCAAGAGGACGACGGTTCGGTAATCCTAAACAACGTCGAGATACAAGAGGATCAGGGCAGGATCATCCTTACGGAAGAGGGGATGAAGGAAGCTCTCTACCACGATTGTCCGGAGGAAGATTTCGAACGGGCCAAGCGACTGGTCAGTCCTCAACCTCTCGCGCCGTTCGGGACGCCGGTGGAGGTGACGGAGGGTAATTTCGGGAGCGTGCGGCGAACCTACGTACACACCACCCAGGACAGGGCGATCAGTCCCGCCCGCCAGGAGGAGATGTACACGGAGCTGCCCTGTGAGAAGGTCTTCTCGATGGAGACGGGTCACCTACCATTCTTTGCCGCACCGGAGGAACTGGCCGGACACCTCGACTCTCTGGCTAAGCTCTAAAAGTCTCGCGAAGGAACAGGAACCGTACAGCAGAGTTGCTGAAGCAGGCGCGCGAGTTAGTCCACGACGTACCCTCCAAGCTCGAAGCTCGACTAAAACCATGTATGAGCTTCATGTCCAGCCTGGAAGGATCGTCGCTGATAATGTACTCTCCCCGGCTCCACTCGACCATGCGAAACCTCTTACCCGAGAGTTTCCGCCCGCACGAAAACCGAACGGGCCAGCGACTCTCCGAGAGAGCTTATCTTTCCTTCTTCGTCTTCAACGGTGACGACGCCGTCCAGGTCGCGCACTTCCTTTACCAACAACAGCTTGCCGGGTATCAAGTCCCGGCTTTCCAGGTAGTCTAGGATCTGGGCGTCGTCGTTCCTGACTTTGGAGACGCGTACTCTCTCACCTGTTGCGGCTTCCGCGAGCGGCAGAGACTTGTCCGGCTCGATCGTGCCGTCCGCATCCGGTATCGGGTCGCCGTGGGGGTCGTGCTCGGGATGGCCGAGCAACTCCGCCAGACGCCGCGTGAACTCGTCCGAGACGACGTGCTCCAACCTCTCGGCTTCACCGTGGACTTCTTGCCACGAATACCCCAGATGCTCCAGCAGAAAGGTCTCTATGAGCCGGTGGCGGCGGATCAGCCGCAGCGCCTCATCCCTCCCCTCCCCGGTGAGAGAAGCCCCGTGATAACGCTCGTAATCGGCCAGCCCCATCTCCTGCAACCGCACGAACATGTTGGTCACCGACGCCGGCGCTACCGATAGCCGCTCCGAAACATCCTTCGTAGACGCAACCCCAGGAGCATCTCCCGCCAACTCCCACACCGCCTTCAAGTAATCACCCACCGACGCGGACGGTGAACGGCTTGTCGTGGACTCCGTCATAATGAAACCAAGTATAGTCGGCCCAAATTTCGTTATCAAGCGGGCAAGCACTTGACTTTTAGTGTTAGCGTTAGATACTTTTAGGTAAGCGTAAATTTTTAGTGTCAGCATGACGAAAGGTATGGATGGACCCGGCCGCCACCGAAGAACCTTTGCAGAAGAAGAGTGCTACGGAGATTGCGGCGGAGGAGTCTCTTCGGGGGGAGCGGAAGGGTTTCCGGGCTCTGTTGCCTTTTTTGGGACCGGCGTTCATCGCGGCGGTGGCGTACATAGATCCCGGCAACTACGCTACCAACATATCCGGTGGTTCGCGGTACGGGTATCTGTTGTTGTGGGTTATTTTCGCGTCTAATTTGATGGCTGTTTTAATCCAGGCGATGTCGGCGAAGCTCGGGATCGCCACCGGCAAGAACCTGCCGGAGCTGTGCCGGCAGCGGTTTTCGAGACGGACTTCGGTCGGGCTCTGGGTCCAGGGCGAGTTGATCGCGATGGCTACGGACGTGGCCGAGTTTATCGGGGCGGCGCTCGGGTTGTACTTGCTTTTCGGCATCCCGTTATTTCCGGCTGCGCTTATAACGGCGCTCGGTTCGTTCGCCATCCTTGAGATGCAGCGGCGCGGTTTCAGGACGCTGGAGGCGGGGATCTCTGCGCTCGTGGGCGTGGTTGTCCTGGCGTTCGGGATACAGGTAGTCTTCGCCGAACCGAAAGTCGGGGACGTGTTGGGTGGGATGATCCCAGGTTTTCAGGGGCCGGAGAGCGTGCTGTTGGCGACGGGTATATTGGGGGCGACCGTTATGCCGCATGCGATCTATCTCCATTCGGCCCTGACGCAGCGGCGGGTCGTGGGGAGGAACGAGGAAGAGCGAAAGAAGATCTTCCACTTCGAGTTGATAGATATCGTGATCGCGATGGTCGTCGCCGGGGCCATAAACGCAAGCATGCTCATCGCGGCAGCCGCCCTCTTCCACGCCAAAGGTCTGAACGTGGAAGACCTCGACGTGGCCTTCAACCAGTTCGGAAGCCTGATCGGGCCTGGGGCGGCGATCCTCTTCGGGGTCGGCCTCCTGGCTAGCGGCCTCTCCAGCTCGACCGTCGGAACCCTCTCGGGGCAGGTCATTATGCAGGGGTTCATAAATTACCGGATACCATTGCTGTTGCGGCGGCTCATAACCATGACGCCCGCGCTCATCATAATCGCCCTCGGCATCAACCCGACCCGCGCGCTCGTCTTTAGCCAGGTCGTCCTCTCTTTCGGGATAGCCTTCGCCCTTATACCCCTGGTCCTCTTCGCCAGCAACCGGAGCCTGATGGGCTCGCTGGTCAACCACCGCCTGACGACCCTCGTCGCCTCTTTGGTAGTTGTCATGATAATCGCCTTGAACGTCTTTCTCCTCTACCAAACCTTCTTCGGATAGGTGGGCCTGATAGGTGAACGGTAGATGATCGGGACCCTCGCAGGGCTACAGCCGGTGGTCCAGGCGCTGTTGGCGACTCTGTTTACGTGGGGGATGACGGCGCTCGGGGCGGCGCTGGTATTTGGGGCGAAGAATATTCCCCGCAAGCTGCTGGATGCCATGCTCGGGTTCGCCGGGGGCGTCATGATCGCCGCCAGCTTCTGGTCGCTGTTGGCGCCGGCCATAGAGTTGTCGGAGGGTAATGCGCTTCCGGTCTGGGTGCCGCCGGTGGTCGGGTTCCTGGCCGGTGGAGTTTTCTTGCGGGCTCTGGACAGCGTGCTGCCGCACCTCCATCCCGGAGACGAGCCAGAGGAGGCCGAAGGCGTCGAGACTAGTTAGCGGCGGAGCGTGCTGCTGGTCTCGGCGATCACGCTGCACAACATCCCCGAAGGTCTCGCCCTCGGCGTCGCGTTCGGGGCGGTGGCCGCCGGCGTTCCCGATGCCTCGTTCGCTGCGGCCGTGGCGCTCGCCATAGGCATCGGGCTCCAGAACTTCCCTGAGGGAACGGCGGTCTCGATGCCGCTGCGGCGCGAGGGGATGTCGCGGGGCAAGAGCTTTTTCTTTGGTCAGCTCTCCGGGGTCGTCGAGCCGGTCGCCGCTGTCGCCGGGGTCTTGGCCGTCAGCGTCGCCCAGCCCATACTGCCCTACGCGCTCGCCTTCGCCGCCGGGGCCATGATCTTCGTCGTCGCCGAGGAACTGATGCCCGAGGCCAAAAGAGGCAGCCCGGACATCGCCGCCCTCTCCCTGATGGTCGGCTTCGCCGTAATGATGACCCTCGATGTGGCGCTAGGATAGCGGCACCGGCGGAGAACCCGGCTGCTGTATAATTCAGGACGAGTTGAGGGAACCGGAGCCAGCCGCGCGCGAGGGGAAGGCTTCCGCGCTCGCGGTGTGGGCGTGGGCTTTCTACGACTTCGCCAATACGATCTTCTCAATAAGCATCCTGAGCTACTTCTTCCCCCTGTGGCTCGGGGACGAGTTGGGCGCGGGCGCGGGCTTCTACAACTACGTCGTCGCCGCATCCGCCGTCCTCGTCGCCGTCAGCGCTCCTTTCCTGGGTTCGCTGGCAGACCTCCGCCAGCGCCGCACGCCGTACCTTGTGATCCTGACTATCCTCTCGGTTGCGGCCACGGCCGCCCTGACGCTTGCAGGCGGAGTTGTCGCCGGGGTGACGCTCTTCATCTTGGCGGCAGTTGCTTACCAGTCGGCGCTCGTCTTCTACAATGCGTTGTTGCCGAGTGTTTCGGTCGGGCGTAAAGCCGGGCGCGTCAGCGGGTATGGAATCTCCCTCGGCTACGTCGGCAGCATTATCGCCCTGCTTACGCTTACGGTCTTCGTCACCCGGCCGGAAGCCATGCGTGCCTTGCTCGGTCCTCTTGGTGGTTGGATCCAGACCGGACCCGGTCATAACGCGAACGCCTTCTTGCCGACCGCTGTCCTCTATCTGGTCTTCAGCCTACCGGCCTTTTTCCTGATCCCGGATCGGGCGGTGCGGGAGCCGCGGCCGTTCCGGTTTGGTGATGCTTTCCAGGAGGTCGTCTCGACGGTCAGGAACTTCCGGGGGAGCGGCGGGCTCAGGTTGTTTATCGTGGCGACGCTGCTGTACACGGACGCGGCCAACACGGCCGTTACCAACATGTCGCTCTATGGCAGGCAGGTCTTCGCCATGGATGCGGGCCAGATCCGGAACCTCCTTCTCTTCTCGACTGTCTTCGCGGCGGTCGGGTCAATCGGTTTCGGGTACGCTTCCGACCGGTTCGGGCCGAAAAGGGCACTGCTCACGGTACTCGCGCTCTGGATGGTCGCCATTCTGGTCGCCGCCTTTGCCGTAGCTCCCTGGATGTTGCTCGTGGCCGGGCCGCTGGTCGGCGTCGCACTCGGGGCGACCTGGACCGTGAGCCGGGTAATGCTCGTAGCCCTCTCCCCGCCAGAGAAGCTCGGCGAGTCCTTCGGCCTCTACAGCATAGTCGGCAGGCTTTCGGCGATAATGGGGCCTCTGCTCACCGGCGCGCTTTTGGTGGTCTTCGGCGGCCTCGGCGAGGCGCTTTCTTACAGGATTTCCATAGGCTCGCTCGCCATTGTGATGCTGGCCGGCTTGATCCTGCTCTCCAGAGTCCCCGACGCCAGACCCGGTCCCACCGTAGACGCCTTCGCCCCCGAGACACCGACGCCGGAGAAGGTGTAGGACACGGAAACACGCCCGCCGGTGTAGAGTTGAGGAGGTAGCGCGGTTGTTAGAGAGGGGGAGCCCGAGATGAGCGAGAGTGGTATGAAAAGGGTGGCGCTCGTTGGAAACGTCGTCACCGACTACGAAGTCTGGCCGGAGGGTTGCCTCCTGATCGAAGGCAGCGCGATCCGGGACGTAGCTAACGATCCTTCGCTCGCCGCGGACGCCGATGAGATCATCGAATACCCCGACTCGTTACTGACGCCCGGCTTCGTTGACCTGCAAGTAAACGGCGGTTTCGGGATAGACGTGGCAACCGAGCCGGAGCGCACACTGGAGCTTTCCGGAAAATTACTCTCTACCGGGACGACCTCCTACCTGCCGACCGTTATCTCCTCCCCCGAAGACCTCTACCGCGAGGCGCTGCCGGAGATCTCCGCCGCCACCGGAGCCCCACCCTCGACCGGCGCCGAAGTCCTCGGCATCCACCTCGAAGGTCCTTTTATAAGCGAGAAGAAGAGGGGAGCGCACGATGCTTCCCACCTCGTGCCGCCAGACGTGGACCTGCTCGCACATCTCCTCGACCTCGGGCCGGTGAGGATGCTCACCCTCGCCCCCGAGCTGGAAGGAGCCAGGGAGCTAATGACGTTCGCCCGTAACCGGGGAGTCGCGGTCTCCGCTGGGCATTCGGACGCGCCGTTCGAACTTGCTTACGAAGTGTTCGACAGAGAGGCGGCAAGCGTCACCCACCTGTTCAACGCCATGAGCCGGATGCACCACCGACATCCGGGGATTCCGGGGGCCGCCTTCGCCCATCCGAGGGTCGTCTGCGGCCTCATCGCCGACGGGCTTCACGTCCACCCGGAAGTCGTCGGGCTCGCCTTCCGGATGCTCGGCCCGGATCGCGTCTGCCTCGTCACCGACGCAACCGCCGCGACCGGCGTGGGCGCAGGAAGTTACGCCCTCGCAACCAGGACCATCCACGTAGAGGCCGGCGTCACCAGGCTCGAAAGCGGCGCTATCGCCGGCAGCGTCCTGACGATGGAAGAAGCCTTCCAGAACATCCTCGCCTTCACCGGATGCACAATACCCGAAGCCGTACGCATGGCCTCGACCGCCCCCGCCCGGCTCGTAGGAGAGGGCCGCAGGAAAGGCCGACTCTTCCCCGGCTACGACGCCGACGTCGCCGTGCTCGCCCCGGACCTCTCCGTCCAAGCCGTGTGGCGCGGCGGCGAGCAGGTGATCCCGGCATGAAACGCGAGACCAACGGCATAGAAGTCGAATGCATCCAGGGAGACATAACGACTCAAGGCGACGTGGCGGCGATCGTCAACGCCGCCAACGCGGAACTATTGAGCGGGGGAGGCGTGGCCGGCGCCATCCACCGCGCCGCCGGCCCCGGTCTCGAAAGGGAGAGTCGAAAGCTCGCCCCCATAATGCCCGGACAGGCCGTCATAACCGGCGCCCACGACCTCCCGAATCGATACGTTATCCACACCCTCGGCCCGGTCTACGGCCACGACCACCCCGAAGCGGAGCTTCTGGCGAGTTGTTACCAAAACTCACTCGCGCTCGCCGAGGAAAACGGGATAGCATCCATCGCCTTCCCGGCTATCTCGACCGGCATCTTCGGCTATCCGGTGGAAGAAGCCGCTGACGTGGCTCTCCGGACCGTCATGGAAGAGATGGAGAAGCTCGCGAACTTGCGACTGGTCCGCTTCGTGCTCTTTGGCGAACGAGACCTCGAAGTCCACGAGAGGTTTCTTTCGGGGTTCTTAGCTTGACCTCAGATAGTGCTGGGGCGACTTTTTCTCTAGCCTCGGCCTCTTGCTGGCACTTGGGCGCTGCCGTGGACTTCCTTCAAGCCTACAAGTAGCACATACAATCCGTAGAGCGTGGCGATCCAGCCGACCCATGGGATCCAACCGAGGAGCGCCACCGCGCTCGCGTAGCAGTAGGTCCTCAACGTAGCCTCGAAAGGCAAGTTGTTCCTTACGAAAATCATTACCAGGATGTGGACTATGGCGGAGTATATATAAAGTCGCAACAGTGCCGAGAGAGGGGCGACTACAATTATTAGAAGCACGACTAACAGAGCCTCGCTGATCCCCAGGCCCTGGGTGAAGTTTCCCAGAGATCTATCCATTGTCAGAGGACCCGAGCCGAGTACGCTCAGGAGACCCATTAGCCTCGCGAGCAGCGCCGAGACGAACAGACAGACCAGCCCGAAGATCAAAGGGTTCTTGAGGCTGCCGCTGGTTGAGATCCCCGAGAAGAACTCCCGTGGTTCGAGCAACACTCCCCGCACGGTCTCTACGAAGCTGTCGACCGGGTCCGACACGTCGAACTCTCTACCACCGCCGAAGTTACTCCCCGCGCTCACCGCATCTCCTCCTATCGCGCTCCCACGAGCTACCCGCCGAACTTGCTCGTACATTGTCTCATTTGTACGTTCCTGTTTCACCACCTATCTTGCTCTGGAAAAACATGCCAGATGTAGTTTCTCATCCAGTGCGCTCTCGTGGGAAGCTCTACGCTCTCTCGTAAGGCAGGCATGGACTCGGGAGGAAACGACTATGGCTACTAGAGAGATACAGCAGGAGCGTATCCGCAGGTTGAACGAGAAGGAAGTCCGCGAGGGTGACTACGTCTTGTATTGGATGCAGTCCTCTCAAAGGGCGCGGTTCAACCACGCTCTGGAGTATGGGATCCAACGTGCAAACGAACTCCACCAACGGCTTCTGGTCGTCTTCGGGCTGACGGACGGCTACCCGGAGGCGAACCTCCGGCACTACGCCTTCATGCTCGAAGGGCTTCAAGACGTGCGAGATGCCCTGAAGGAGCGCGGCGTAAAGATGGTCGTCCGCCGAGGTTCGCCGGACGAGGTGGCGCTCGAGGCCGGGAAGGACGCTTCCCTGATCGTGGCCGACCGGGGCTACATGAGGCCTCAGCGCGAGTGGCGGGAGAAGGTCGCTGCGGAGGCCGGTTGCCTGGTGGAGCAGGTCGAGTCCGACGTGGTCGTGCCGGTGGAACTCGCCTCCGGTAAACGCGAGACGGCGGCCCGCACTCTGCGGCCGAGTATCCACGAACACCTCGAAGACTTCCTCGTGGAGCTTAGTCCCACGCCGGTCGGGAAGCAGTCTATAAACATGGGTGAGAGCGGTATAGAACTGGACGACATCGAGTCCGTGCTCGAAGATATGGATCTCGACCGGAGCGTGGAGCCTCTTAGTCACCTCTACCGGGGCGGGGCGACAGAGGCTGGGAGGATGCTGGATCGTTTCCTCGAAAATAGTTTCTCTACCTACGTGAAGAACCGCAACCAGCCCCAGACCGACGACGTCTCGCACATGAGCAAGTACCTACACTTCGGCCACGTATCCCCCGTGCAATTGGCGCTCGCCGTCCGGGACTCCGGCGCTCCGAAAGAGGACGTAGACTCTTATCTCGAAGAGGTCATCGTCCGGCGCGAGTTGAGCATGAACTTCGTCTACTACACTCCCGACTACGACTCCTACTCATCGCTGCCGGACTGGGCGAAAAAGACGCTGGAGGAACACAAAGATGATGAGCGGGAGAATTCCTACACCCGAGAGCAGTTGGAGAATTCTGAAACACACGATCCGTATTGGAATGCTGCGATGGACGAGATGCGCTATACGGGGTACATGCACAACTACATGCGGATGTACTGGGGAAAGAAGATCCTGGAGTGGTCCAACACGCCGGATTATGCTTACCGGACCACCCTGTATCTGAACAACAAATACTTCCTCGATGGCCGGGACCCGAACTCCTACGCGAACGTCTCCTGGGTCTTCGGCCAGCACGACCGGGGCTGGAAGGAGCGGGAAGTTTACGGCAAGGTCCGATACATGTCGAGCGGCGGCCTGGAGCGCAAGGCGAAACCCGAACAATACGTCGAGAAGGTGGAGCGTAGGACTCAGCAATAGCAAAGCCGGTTCGCGCTACAGTAGCGTAAGCAAGCAGTTTTTGCCTATTTCAGAACAGTGAAAGTGGTAACATTGCGTGCGTGGGAGATACGGTCGAACACAGCATTGAGAAGCTCCTTCAGCAGCTTGAACGGAACCCGGTAATACCTGCTGTCCGTTCCGAAGGAGAGGCTCTCGAAAAGGCGCTCTCCGGCGATCATCCGGCGATCCTCGTGCTCGGCGGAGATGTCTTCGAGTTGGCCGACAGGATAGGTGCGAGGGAGCGCCGGCCGCCGGTCATCGTCAACGTGGACCTGGTAGGCGGAATCGCCGGTGACGTGACCGGCATCAGGTTTTTGTCGCAGCACGTGGAAGGCATCATCTCAACCAATCGGCGTGTGATCGAACTGGGCAATACCACTGACCTGATCACGATCCAACGCCTCTTCGCCCTGGACGGCATGGCCATGGAACGCGGCCTTAAACTCACCAAGCGCACAAAACCCAAATGCCTGGAGATACTTCCCGGCCTCGCCTACCCGCGCATGGCGACCAGCTACCCCGAGTTGTTGGAGCATCCCGTGCTTGCCGGAGGGTTCATAAGGAGCCCGGAGGAACTCTCTTCCATCCTGGACGCCGGCGCGGTCGGCGTTTCCACCAGCCACCAGGAACTGTGGAAATATACACTTGACTCTAAAGTCCGGGCCTGATACTTTGCCCTACACAAGTTAATACCTGTAGCGTAGGCCCAAAGACATAGAGCGCCTCGCACGGAGACGCAGCTTCCGGCCGATCAGGTCGGAGCGTTTTCTTGCGGGGCGTTTTCTGTGTGATGGGGGCCGAGGGGAATGGATAGACGCCCAGGGAGCTTGGATAGGTCAGGATAGGGGAAAGGAAGTAAGAGGTTTGGTAGGGGAACTTGCAGCGGACTACGGGTGAAGAACCGTGGACATGCCGGAGCGGATATTTCTCGCTTATTAGCATGACCAGGTAAAGCCAGGACTCAAGGGTGAGTGCCAAAAAGCGACAAACGGAGGTGTCGGGTAAATGACGGCCATCGCGATAGGGGCTGATGATGCGGCCCTGGAGCTCAAGAACGTACTGGAGCAACACCTGCGCGACAGCGGCTACGAGGTAAAGGACTACAGTCCGTCCTCGAAGGAGGAAGCCGAGAAGAGTGGCACTGATTACCCAGATGTCGCGGTAGCGGTAGCGGAGGCCGTGGCGAATGGAGAGCACGAGCGGGCTGTTTTGTGTTGCGGGACCGGGCTAGGCGTAAACATCTCCGCGAACAAGGTGCCCGGAGTGCGGGCCGCGCAGTGCCACGACGTTTACTCGGCGGAGCGGGCGAGGAAATCGAACAACGCGCAGGTGATCACGATGGGCGCCCGCGTGGTAGGTCCCGAACTCGCGAAGACGATCCTGGACGCCTGGATGGAGTCGGAGTTCGGGGGTGGCAGCTCTACCAAGAAGGTCGAGAAGATGGAGGAGATAGACCGCCGCTACCACTCGGCCGGTTCCGCGAGCTGAGGGGTAGGATGGCATGACTCAGAGTAGCGAGACAGAGTCCGCAGGCTCTTCGGGCTCTAAAGCGCCGGACGAACTCTACGAAGGTTACGTCTTCGACCTCGACGGGACCATATACCTGGGTGACGAGTTGTTGCCGGGGGCGAAACGCCTGATCCTAAAGCTCCGCGAGCTTGGGAAACGGGTCGTCTTCCTCTCGAACAACCCGACCAAAGACCCGGATATGTACGCCGAGAAGCTCGGCAAGCTGGGCCTTGAGACGCCAACCGACGAGATAGTAAACACCGTCGTCACAATGACGCAGTGGCTGCTCCAGAACCACCCAGACGCCGTTGTTTACCCGATCAGTGAAGAGCCACTAAAGAACTCGCTGCGGGAGGCGGGCATCAAGATGTCAGACGATCCCGAAGAAATAGACATCGTCATCGCCAGCTACGACCGGGGTTTCGAGTACGAGAAGCTCCAGATCGCCTTCGACGCCATCTGGTTCCACAAGAGGGCGAAACTCGTGACGACGAACCCGGACCGCTACTGTCCGTTCCCTGGAGGAAGAGGCGAGCCCGACGCGGCGGCGATCGTGGGTGCGATAGAAGGATGTACGGGGGCCAAATGCGAGGTCAACACCGGCAAGCCGGATCCGATCATGCTGAAGACCATCATGGAGATCGTCGGGCTCGACGAGAAGGACTGCGTGATGACCGGGGACAGGCTCTACACGGAGATCCGGATGGCCCTAGACGCCGGGATGCCCTCGGCAGTCGTCCTGACCGGCGAGACGACGGAAGAAGACCTGGAGAACGAGTCCGACGAGAACCTTCCAGACTACGTCCTCACGAGGATAGATCACCTGATACCGGCCCACCTCCGGGAGGAATACGGCTGGGAGGATGAAGAGTGATGACCAGGAGGCGATACCCATGACCGAGGGACCATATCTCTTAGGCATAGACTTCGGGACCGGAGGGGCCAGGGTCGGCATCTTCGACCAGGAAGGGACGCCGGTAGTCTTCGCCGAGGAAGAGTTCGCGCTAAAGCACCCGCGCCCCGGCTGGGCGGAGCAAGACCCCGACGAGTGGTGGTCGTGCATGGTTGCGGCAACAAAAAAAGCTCTGGACGAGAGCGGCGTCTCGCCGGAGGACATCGCCGGTATCGCCGTGGATACCACGACCTGCACGGTAGTCGCGATGGACGAGAAAGACCGTCACATGCGACAGGCGATCATGTGGATGGACGTTCGCGCCTCTGACCAGGCCGAGAAGATCGCCGAGACCGGCAACGACGCCCTGAAGTACAACGGCTACGGTGCCGTATCGGCCGAATGGATGCCCTCCAAGGCTCTGTGGCTGAAAGAGAACGAGCCGGACACCTACAACAACGCCAAGCACATCTGCGAGTGTCAGGATTGGGTCACGTACCGTCTCACCGGCGAGTGGACGGCGAGCATCAACAATACCAGCACCCGCTGGTACTACGACAAGAACGAGGGCGGCTTCCCCGAGAGCCTGTACGAGGAGATCGGTATAGGGGACGTCCTGGACAAGTTCCCGCAAGATGTCCTGGACATGGGAACGGTGGTCGGTGGGCTGCGTAAAGAAGCAGCCGAGGAGCTCGGCCTGAAGGCGGATACGCCCGTGGCCGAGGGTGGGGGAGACGCGTTCGTCGGAGCCCTGGGGCTCGGGGTCGTGGACCCTGGAAAAATGGCGCTTATTACCGGCTCTTCGCACGTCATGATCGGCCAGACCGCGAATACCATCCATGGGAAGGGCTTTTTCGGCGCGTACACCGATGCCGTCGTGCCGGGCCAGTACACCGTCGAGGGCGGCCAGGTCTCGACCGGCTCCATCGTGGCGTGGTTCAAGAACCAGTTCGCCGGTGACGCCGTGGCCGAGGCAAAGAAACGGGGCGTAGACCCCTACGAAGTCCTGAGCGAGCTGGCCCAGGACATCCCGATAGGCTCGGACGGCCTGATCTCCCTGGACTATTTTCAGGGGAACCGCACACCCTATACGGATCCGCTGGCTCGCGGCATGTTCTGGGGACTAACCTTGAGCCACACGCCCGGCCACCTCTTCCGGGCGATCATCGAAGGCATCTGCTACGGCACCGAGGATATCCTTCGGTCCATGCGTCGCCACGAATTCGAGCCGAGGTTGAATGTAGTTGCCGGAGGCCCGACTAAGAGTGAGCTCTGGATGCAGATGCACGCCGACGTTTCCAATATCCCGATCCTCTTCACCAAAGTAGGGGAAGGACCGGTTCTAGGGTCGGCGATGCTGGCGGCTATCGGGGCGGGGATCTACCCGGACGTACAGACGGCGGCCGAGCACATGGTCCACACCGAAGACACCATGGAGCCGAACCAGGAGGCGCACGAGGAGTACAAGTTCTACGTGGACAGGTACGTGGAGACGTATCCTCAGATGAAAGATCTGATGCACGAGACGGCCCGGCACGTGGCGAGTAGTGGCAAGTCCACTGCCGCGGCGGAAGCATAACAACGTGGAGGTAGCTTATGAATGACGAGCGGATCAACGCGGCGCTGCAAGAAGCGACCGATACTCATAACGTCCTGATCGGGGCTGGAGAACTCGCCTCCGTGGACGAGGTCTTCGGAGAGAACTTTGGTGACGCGGCGGCGGTAGTAGTCGCCGACGAAAACACGTTCGAGGCGGCCGGCGAAGAGGTCCAAAAGAACCTTGAAGAGGCCGGACGCGATCTCATCGAGCCGTACGTCTTCCCCGGTGAGCCGGCGCTGTATGCCGAGTACGAGAACATCGAAACACTCGTGGAATCCCTGAAAGAGCACGATGCCATCCCGGTCGCCGTCGGTTCCGGGACGCTCAACGACATCGTCAAGCGCGCATCCTACGAGTGCGAGCGGCCCTACATGAACGTCTCGACCGCGGCTTCCATGGACGGCGCCACGGCGTTCGGGGCGTCCATCGAGAAAGATGGGTTGAAGCAGACGTTGGAGTGTCCGGCTCCGAAGGTGGTGCTGGCGGACCTGGACGTGCTGGTCGCCGCGCCGTCCGACATGACGGCGTCCGGGTACGCGGACCTCTTGGGCAAGGTGACTTCCGGGGCGGATTGGATCATCGCTGACTCTCTCGGGGTCGAGAAGATAGATCCAACCGGATGGTCTTTGGTGCAGGATCACCTGCGCGAGTGGATCTCCAAACCGGCCGAACTTCACGACGGAGACGAGCAGGCCACCGAAGACCTCATAGAGGGCCTCATCATGTCCGGGCTCGGGATGCAGTCCTACCAGTCTTCCCGAACCGCCTCCGGGGCCGAGCACCAGTTCAGTCATCTCTGGGAGATGGAAGGGCTCGGACACGGCGAGGGTCACGAGGGAAAGCCGCTCTCCCACGGCTTCAAGGTCGGCGTGGGTTCCGTCTCGATAGCAGCCCTGTACGAGCGAATTCTGGATCGCGACCTGACCAACCTCGACATCGAGGCCCTCCGCGACGCCTGGCCTTCAAAAGAAGAGATGGAAGAGCAGGTTCGGGCGGTTCATACGGACCCGGACCTGGAGGAAGGGGCCGTGGAGCAGACCCTCGCCAAGTACATTACGCCGGATGAGTTGGCGCAGAGGTTGGAGATGGTGCAGGAAGTGTGGCCGGAGTTGCGGGAGAAGTTGGCGGAGCAGTTGATGGGCGCGGGGGAGATAAAGGAGATGTTGCAGGCGGCCGGATGCCCGACGACACCGACGGAGATCGGGCTGGATTGGGACGCTTTCAAGGCGACGTACTCTAGGGCGCAGACGATCCGCAAGCGTTACACCGTACTCGACCTCGCCACGGAGACCGGCATCCTCGACGAGTGCGTGGACGAACTGTTCGCGTCGGGCGGTTTCTGGGCCCGCGAGGAAGCCGCGCAAGCGTAGACGAGTTAGACGGACAAGAGAGGAGAGAGATGGCGGGTCCGGCTCCATAGTATCGCTCTTGGGGTGACTCAACGTTGGGTACATCAGTCTTGGGAAGACTTAGGGAAAAGGAGATATGGATAAGTGAGTAGTCAACAAGCGCAACCACAGTACGGGGCCTTCGGGCGACGTATAGAGAAGCTGGGCATGCCGAGGCCGCTATTCTGGGGCTTCGTCGCCGTGCTCATCTTCATGATCGGCGACGGCGTCGAGGTAAGCCGTCTCCCTGGATACCTGGCCGGACCCGGAGGGCTAAACGGATCGAGTGCTTCACTAATTACCGGTACCATCTACGGTCTTACCGTCATGATAGCTTCGTGGCTTTCGGGGACTCTTTCCTCCATCTGGGGTCCGCAGAGGGTTATGCAACTCGGCGCGGCGATCTGGATCATCTTCGAGATAATCTTTCTCCTCTTCGCCATCAACTCGGGCAGCCTCTTCCTCGTGGCGCTTGTCTACGGGATACGAGGCTTCGCGTACCCGTTGTTCGCCTTCGGGTTTCTGGTCTGGATCCAGACGGTCACCCAGGTGGAGCTTAGAGGTTCGGCGGCCGGATGGTTCTGGTTCGCATTCACCGGCGGTATCCCCACCATCGGGTCCCTCGTAGCGGCCTTCTCGGCCCCAGTTATCGGCGTGTACAACACCTTCTGGTTGTCGCTCGGCATAGTCATCGTCGGTAGCCTCATAGGATCCTTCGCCGTGCGCGAGGCTCAGGGCACACGCCCGATCGCCGACGAGAGTGTAGAGAACCCGAGGAGCTATAGCCGGTTGCTGGAGGGGATCGACATCCTCTGGCGCGACCCGAGGACCATTCTTGGCGGTACGGTCCGCATCGTCAATACCGCCCCGGAGTTCGGGTTCTTCTTCTTCCTGCCCTTCGTCTTTGTGGCGGGGACGGGACCCAGCGGTTTCATGAGCGGGTCACAGTACTCTCTACTCCTCACCATAGTCTACGCGGCCAACATCTTCGCCAACCTCTTCTTCGGGATATTCGGCGACTACTTCGGGTGGCGCAAGACGGTAACGGTCTTCGGCTGCATAGGTTGCGCCATATCCACACCGCTGTGGTACTTTGGCTCTCTGGCCTCCGGCAGCTATATAGTCTGCCTGGTACTCGGGGCTCTCTACGGCATCTTGCTGGCCGGTTTCGTTCCTCTCTCGGCTCTGATGCCCTCGATGGTAGAGCGCCACGACAAAGGTGCTTCCCTGGCGATCCTCAACCTGGGCGCGGGTGGCGCCGCCTTTATCGGCCCGGCGATCGCTACCGTACTCCACAACTTTCTGGGCTTCACCTTCGGCGGCGTCGTCATAACCTACTCCGCCCTGTACTTCGTCTGCGCCGTCCTGGCCTGGTTTATCGTGGATGTCAGCGACCCCGGTGAGGAAGGAGAGCCGGAAGAGGAAGCTGGAGCGCAGCCGGCTTAACAAGCGTTTAGCGGCAAAAAGATTGGGGGCCGGGCGAGCGCGAGCCCCCAATCCGTCTTACAATAGACAGTAAGTGTACAAGAGAAGATTAGGAGGCGGAGTGGATCTCAAAACCCAGGCAAGCGTTGCGAAGCGCTCGATCGACACGGTGAGAACCCTGGCGATGGACGCGGTGCAGGCGGCCGGCAACGGGCATCCCGGAACCGCGATGGCGATGGCCCCGGTGGCGTACAATATTTTCACGAAATTCATGCGCCACAACCCGGAGAATCCCGGCTGGAAAGACAGAGACCGTTTTGTACTCTCGGCCGGACACGCTTCGATCCTTCAGTATTCGATGCTGCACCTGACCGGCTACGATCTGCCGCTGGACCAGATCAAACGCTTCCGTCAAAGCGGCTCCATTACGCCCGGACACCCCGAACACTTCCTGACGCCCGGTATCGAGACGACCACGGGGCCGCTCGGGCAGGGCTTCGCCAACGGCGTCGGGATGGCGATGGCCGAGCGTTTCTTGGCCGACCGCTACAACCGCATCGGGCGTGAGATCGTGGACCACAGGGTTTTCGCCATCTGCTCCGACGGCGACCTGATGGAAGGCGTCTCGAACGAAGCCGCCTCTCTCGCCGGACAGAACGCCCTCGGCAAGCTCGTCTACTTCTACGACGACAACCGTATCACCATAGACGGCACGACCGCCATCTCTTTCGATCGCGAGGACAAGGCCAAACGCTTCGAGGCGCAGGGCTGGCATGTTCAGCATGTCGCCGATTCGGAGGACCTGGAAGCCCTGGCGGAGGCGACGCAGAACGCGATAGACGAGGATGAGCGCCCGTCGCTGATAATAGTGCGCTCGCACATCGCCTATCCCGCCCCGAACGCCATAGATACTGCGGCTGCGCACGGCTCGGCCCTCGGGGAAGACGAAGTCCGTCTGGCGAAAGAAGCGCTCGGCCTCGACCCCGACGCGCACTTCGATGTCCCGGACGAAGTCTACGAGCACATGGACCAGAAAGAACGTGGCCGCGAACTCGAACAAGAGTGGAACGGTCGTTTCGGCGCCTGGAGCGCGACGTTCCCCGACCTGTTGGAAGAGTGGGATCAGGCCTGGAGCGGCAACCCCGCGCCCGGCTACGAAGAGAAGCTGCCGAGGTGGGACCCGTCCGAGACCGAGGAACTGGCTACGCGCAAGGCTGGGGGCGCTGCGATGGACGCCTTCGGCGGGTACGCGCCGACCATGATCGGCGGCGCCGCCGACCTCGTTGGCTCCACCAACACCACTTTCTCCAACGGCGGGGTCTTCTCCCCGGCGAACGCCGGGCGCAACGTCGCCTGGGGCATCCGCGAGCACGCGATGGGGAGCGCCGTCAACGGCATCTCGGTACACGGCGGGATGGTCCGTCCCTACGGCTCGACTTTCCTGATCTTCAGTGACTACATGCGCCCGGCCGTCAGGCTCTCGGCGCTCATGGGCATAAAGGTCGCCTGGGTCTGGACGCACGACTCCGTCGGACTCGGCGAGGACGGCCCGACCCACCAGCCCATCGAGCACTACATGGCCCTGAGAGCGATACCGAACCTGACCGTTATCCGTCCCGCCGACGCAAACGAGACCTCGGTAGCCTGGCAGAGCACTTTCGAGACGGACGGACCCGTGGCTCTGCTCCTTTCTCGTCAGAACGTCCCGGTCCTTAGTCCCGGTCCCGCCGAAGGCGCTCTGCGCGGCGCGTATATCCGGGAAGACTCAAACGGCGGCG
The DNA here is from genome assembly GCA_965219175.1 of Rubrobacteraceae bacterium. Classification (GTDB taxonomy): domain Bacteria; phylum Actinomycetota; class Rubrobacteria; order Rubrobacterales; family Rubrobacteraceae; genus JBBPZK01. The sequence goes on along the minus strand of CBDCNI010000001.1, from coordinate 2,643,495 downwards.
AGCCGGATGTCATCCTCATAGGGACCGGCTCCGAGGTCGCGGTGGCCCTCGAAGCGCGAGAGTTGCTCTCGGAGCGGGGTGTAGACGCCCGCGTGGTTAGTATGCCGTCGTGGGAGATCTACGACGCCCAGGACCAGGGCTACAAGGACTCCGTACTGCCGCCTTCGGTCGAGGCGCGGGTCTCGGTCGAGGCTGGAGTGCCGACTGGCTGGGAGCGCTACGTCGGCTTCAAGGGGCGCAGCATCGGCATCAATCGCTACGGCGCTTCCTCACCCGGCGAGGAACTGTTGCAGGAACTCGGCATGAGTCCTGAGAACGTGGCGAACGAGGCCCTGGACTTGCTCGGGCGCGACGAGCGGATCGGCGAAGACGCCGGCACGCCCGCCGTGGAAGACACGCACCCGTCGGAGGGACATTCGTAGAGAATTCGCAAGGTCGGCCTACATTACATGGCCGTGTTGGCGGTAAAGGGACGGGGAGTTTCGGGCTCCCCGTCCACCCGAAACAGGAGGCACTAGAAGATGAATGAGAACCTCAAGAAAGCGGCTGAGTTGGGACAGGGGATCTGGATAGACTCCATCAGTCGCGACGACCTCGTCGAAGGCGGCGCGTTGCACCAGATGATAGAAGACGGGGTGGTCGGCGTGACCTCGAACCCTTCTATTTTCCAAAAGGCGATCTCCGAATCCGAGTTGTACGACGAGCAGCTAGAGGAAGCTGCCAAAGAGACCGACGACGCGAAGGAAATCTTCTGGCAACTGGCGGTCAAGGACATCCAGGACGCCTGCGACATCCTCGCTCCGGTCTACGAGCGAACGGCGCACAAGGACGGTTTTGTGTCTTTGGAAGTCTCGCCGGACATCGGGTACGACTCTCCGAAGACCGTGGACGAGGCGTTGATGCTGCACGACTGGGTGGACCGGCCGAACTTGTTGGTCAAGATACCGGCGACGCAGCCGGGGCTCGCGGCCATCGAAGAGGTCATCCGAAACGGCAAGAGCGTGAACGTCACCTTGATCTTCTCTCTGGAACGTTACAAGGCGGTTGCCCACGCGTACATCCGGGGCTTGCAGCGTCTCGTGGCGGAAGGTGGCGATCCTTCCAGCGTGGCTAGCGTGGCGAGCTTCTTCGTGAGCCGGGTCGACTCGGAAGGCGACGAGCGGCTGGAAGAAGTCGGTCGGCCGGACTTGCAGGGCAGGCTCGCGATCGCCAACGCCAAGCTCGCCTACGCGGCGTTCGAGGAGATCTTCTCCGGCGATGATTGGACTTTTCTGGAGTCGAAGGGCGCGAACAAGCAGCGTCCTCTGTGGGCTTCGACTTCGACCAAGAACCCAGACTACCCGGACACCATCTACGTCAATAACCTGATCGGCCCGGATACGGTAAACACTATGCCCGCCGCGACGCTCGAAGCGACGATGGACCATGGTGAGATCCACCCGAGCCTCAAGGAGGGTATCGAGGACGCCAAGCGTCTGCCGCGTCTCCTGGCCGAGGCCGGGGTGGACTACGCGGACGTAACCGAGACGCTCGAAAAGGAGGGCGTAGCCAAGTTCATCGACTCTTTCGAGAAGATGTTGGAAGTCATAAACGAGAAGAGCCGCAAGCTGGTTCGTCAGTAGGGCGGCGGTTCGACGGGGTTTGTTCTTTTAGGGGAGAGGAGAGGTAATGGCAGCAGGGTTTAGGGGAGCCATCTTCGACGTTGACGGGGTGTTGGTCGACTCGCCGCACGAGGAGGCGTGGCGCGAGGGTTTGAAGAACCTGATGGAGAATGAGTGGAGCGACATACGGGATCAAACCTCGTATTCACCCGACGCTTTTACGCCGCAGGTCTATCAGAGCGAGATGAGCGGCATGCCCCGTTACAAGGGCGCCCAGGCCGCGCTGGAGTACTTCGAGGTGCCGGACGCCGAGGAGCGCGCCCAGGAGTATGGGGATCAGAAGCAGGTGATGATCACAGAGCTTATCGAGCAGAGCCAGTTCCATGCTTACCCGGACGCCCTGCGCTTCGTGCTCAACGTGAAGGATGCCGGGATGCTCATCGCGGCGGCCTCATCCTCCAAGAACGCGAACGCCTTCATGGAGAAAATAATGCTCGATGAGTTCTGCGAGGAGGAGGGTCTCTCCTACGATTTCGTTGAGTCCGGCACGAGCTTGCTCGACATTCTGGATGCAAATGTCAGCGGGCGTGACTTCGAGCAGGGAAAGCCGCACCCCATGATCTTCACGACCGCAGCCGAGGAACTCGGCACCCCAACCGAAGAGAGCTTCGTGGTCGAGGATGCCGCCAACGGCGTGCAGGCTGCGAAAGCCGGTGAGATGGCCGCGCTTGGAGTGGCCCGCGCCGACGACGAAGACGCCCTCGCCGAAGCCGACGCGGACCTCGTGGTGACGAACCTCGACGACGTTTCCCTTGAAGCGCTCGCCGAGGGCCGCTTGGAGGCCGGCGGACAGTAATGTGCGCTGTGAAACCACAGCCGCTTTCAGGTGTGTGGAGAGAGTGAAGAGAAGCCGGCGCGCATCGTCCGGGGAACGGCCGTGCAGCCGGACCACAGCCGTTAAATCGGCTTGAAGAGGTTGCGGGGGTCGCGAGAAGAGTCGTGATCCCCTACAGAAAGCCTCTTGGGAAGGAGGAGCAGTGACTGAAGGACCGTACTTGATGGGCATAGACTTCGGGACCGGAGGTGCGAGGGTTGGCCTCTTCGACCAGGAGGGGACGCCGGTAGTCTTCGCCGAGGAAGAGTTCACGCTAAAGCATCCGCGCCCGAGTTGGGCGGAGCAAGACCCGGATGAATGGTGGTCTTCTCTGGTCGCGGCGACGAAGAAAGCATTGGACGAGAGCGGCGTTTCGCCGGAGGATATCGCCGGGATCTCCGTGGATGCGGCGAGCAGTACCGTGCTCGCGGTGGACGAAAACGGGCGTCACATGCGACCTGCGATCATGTGGATGGATGTCCGGGCCTCCGAGGAGGCCGATAAGATCGCCGACACCGGCCATGATGCCCTGAAGTACAACGGCTACGGCGCCGTCTCGGCCGAGTGGGGACTTCCGAAGGCGTTGTGGCTCAAGGAGAACGAGCCGGATATCTACAACAATGCCACACACATCTGCGACTGCGGCGATTGGCTGATCCAACGTCTCACCGGAGAGTGGGCGGCTTCGATCAACATGGCTAGCTCGAAGTATTACTATGACCGCGACGCCGGCGGCTTCCCCGAGAGCCTCTACGAAAAAGTCGGCATCGAGGATTTGTTGGAGAAATATCCACAGAACGTCCTGGACCTCGGCACGGTGGTCGGCGGTCTACGGAAAGAAGCAGCCGAGGAGCTCGGCCTGAAGGCGGATACGCCCGTGGCCGAGGGCGGCGTGGATGCTTACGTCGGGGCTATCGGGCTCGGGGTCGTGGAGCCTGGGAAGATGGCCCTTATCACCGGCTCTTCGCACGTCATGATCGGGCAGCTTTCAGAGCCTATCCACGGACAGGGTTTCTGGGGCGCTTATACGGACGCCCTGATCCCCGGCCAGTACACGGTCGAGGCCGGCCAAGCCTCAACGGGCTCCATCGTAGCGTGGTTCAAGAACCAGTTCGCCGGTGACGCCGTGACGAAAGCGAAAGAACGCGGCGTTGACCCTTACGAGATACTGACCGAGTTGGCCCAGGATATCTCGATAGGTTCCGATGGCCTTATAGCACTCGACTACTTCCAGGGGAACAGGTCTCCGCACACCGACCCGCTGGCTCGCGGCATGTTCTGGGGCCTGACTCTTAGCCATACGCCTGGGCATCTATTCCGGGCGATCATCGAAGGCATCTGCTACGGCACGGAGGATATCCTTCGGTCCATGCGCCGCCACAACTTCGAGCCGAGGTTGAACATAGTCTCCGGTGGTCCGGCCAAGAGCGAACTCTGGATGCAGATGCACGCCGATGTTTCGAATATTCCGATCGCGTTTACGGAGGTCAGCGAGGGGCCTGTGTTGGGCGCGGCGATGCTGGCCGCCGTTGGCGCGGACATCTACCCGGACATACAGACGGCGGCCGAGCACATGGTCCACACCAAAGACACCATAGAGCCGAACCAGGAGGCGCACGAGGAGTACAAGTTCTATGCGGACAAGTACGTCGAGACGTATCCGCAGATGAAGGAGCTGATGCACGAGACGGCCCGGCACGTGGCTAGCGCCGGCAAGTCGGCGGCTGCGGCGGACGCGTAGAAACGATAGAGACGTGCTCGTAGGGGTGGGATCAAACACTGTCCGCGACGTCGGATCGCGTATCCTATTGGAAGAAGCCACGCACGGTACTTACAGGAGAGGATAGAGATGGATCGAGAGAGGTTGTTGGAGAACATAGGGGATCGGCAGTTCGACCTGATCGTGGTCGGCGCCGGTATCAACGGCACGGGTATAGCCCGCGACGCGGCCATGCGGGGCCTCAGCGTGTTGCTCCTGGATAAAGGAGACATCTCCAGCGGCACGACGCAGTGGGCGACGCGTTTGATCCACGGCGGCCTGCGTTACCTGGAGCATTACGAGTTCGCGCTCGTGCGGGAGTCCTTGAAGGATAGGGAAGCTCTCTTGCACGTGGCGCCTCATCTGATCAGGCCGCTCGGCTTTTTGGTCCCCGTCTACGACCGGAGCGCTCGCGGGCCGCTCATGATCCGTCTCGGCATGACCCTCTACGACACCCTCTCTTTCGACAAGAGCATGGACCGGCACAAGATGTTCAACCGGAAGAAGACTCAAGAACGCGAGCCGGGTCTCAACCCCGAGGGCCTGAAAGCCGCCGCTTTCTACTACGACGCCCAGGTCGAGTATGCCGAGAGGGTGGCCGTCGAGAACGCAGTCTCCGCCCAGGACAACGGCGCGGCCGTCATCACTTACGCGAACGTGGAGCGCCTGATCATGGACGGCGACGACGTGAAGGGTGTCGAGTTCACCGACGTTCTTGGGGACGGTAAGTACACGGCGCGCGCGGCGGTTACGGTGAACGTGGCCGGACCCTGGGTTGACGAGGTTCTCGCGGAGTTGCAACCCTCCAGCGGCGACGAGAACGCCGGCCGTTTCATGGGCGGCACGAAGGGCAGCCACCTCATCGTCGACCCGTTCCCCGGAGCGCCGAAGGGCGAGGCGCTGTACGTCGAGGCGCGTAAGGACGGACGACCATACTTTATCGTGCCGTGGAACGGACGGTACCTGATCGGCACGACCGACCTCCGCTACGACGGAGACCTCGACCACGTAGAGGCGACCGAGGATGAGATCGAATACCTCCTCGACGAAACTAACTACGTCATCCCCGAAGCGAACCTCCGTCGCGAGGACGTACTGTTCACCTACTCCGGCGTGAGACCGTTGCCTTACAACCCGGACGGAGAGACGGGCGGTGTAACGAGGAGCCACGTCGTCTTCGACCACGCAAAAGGGGCCTCCGCAGCGGGCGGCAAGGTAAAGAGCGCGAGCCTTGAGATGCCGCAGTTCGGCGGGCTTATTTCCATTATCGGGGGTAAGCTGACCACCTACTTGAACCTGAGCCGCCAGACGACCGACGCCGTCTACAAAAAGCTGGGCCGCAAGGCGCCCAAGAGCCAGGTCCGGAAGGTCCCGCTGCCCGGCGGCAACACCTCCGACTTCGAGGCGTACGCGGAGGGATTCAAGGCCGCGACGAGCATACCCGAAGCCCTCTCCGACAGGCTGCTGAAGCTCTACGGAACGCGGGCTTCCGAGGTGCTCGCCCTGGCTGGAGACGATGAGAGCCTGTTGGAGCCTCTTACCTCCTCGACCGTGACGGTTGAGAACGGCATCGTCGGGGCCGAGGTCCTATGGGCGTTCCGGGAGGAGATGGCCCAGACTCTGGCCGACGCGCTTCTCCGGCGTACGATGGTTGGCTACGACGCGAACGTCGGGCTCGACGTAGACGAAGCGGCCGCAGAGGTCGCCGTCAAGCATCTAGGATGGGATGAGGATCGGGCCGAGCGCGAGGTGCGGGAATACCGCGAGTGGATCGAACGCTACAACCCGAAGCAGTTTCGCGAGCGTCAGTCGGCGGGAGCCTAGAGAGGGCGGAGGCGAGATGCCTCGGGAGGAGCCCTCGTGATATCCGCCGTTATCTTCGATCTGGACGGCACGCTGGTCGAGACCGAGGAGATAAAAGCAATCTCCCACGCACGTTCGGTCGTGGAGTTGAACCCCGAGGTTGCGGATGAGGAGGTCATCTCCGCCTACTCCGACCTCGTGGGCCACTCTCGCCAGGAAGTCGCGGAAGCCCTGATCGAGCGCTTCGAACTAGAGGGCGCCGCCCGTGAACGCGCGGGCGAGACAGGGGAGGAAGAGAAGCCGTGGCAGGCGCTAGTGCGGATACGGCGTGGCTATTACGAAGAGCTTCTAAAAGACTCCGACCTGCTCCTCGAAAAACGATATCCTCACAACATCGAGATGCTGCGCAAGTTGCGGAGAGAGGGCTACCCGACGGCGTGCGCCACCATGTCCCATCTCCGACAGGTGCGGCGAGTCCTCTCTGTTCTCGATCTCGAAGACGCCTTCGACGTGGTCGCAACGATGGACGACGTGGAGCGCGGCAAGCCCGATCCGGAGATAGACTTGCTCGTCGCGAAAGAGATGGACCTGCCGCCCGAGGAATTCCTGGTGATCGAAGACTCAGCCGCCGGGATAGAGGCGGGCGTCGCGGCCGGGATGTGGGTCGTGGCCGTGCCGACCGACATTACCCGCAAGGGCGTGCGCGCGGCGGATATATTGGACCGTCGCTGGGTGGTGGAAAACCCGGAGCAGTTGTCAGATATAGTTCACCAAAGGATCGAGGAAGCCGGAGGGAGGCGCGAGGAGAATGAAACGTTGCGATAATAGGAGAGAGGACCGTGGCTAACCAGATCGGGGACCTACCCCACGCCTCGGAGGATAACGAAGAGTTGGAGCAGCGTCTCTCCGGCAAACAACCCGCCGTCTTCCTCGACTACGACGGCACGCTCACGCCCATCGTGGACCGCCCCGAGGACGCGGTCATCTCCGACAGCATGCGCGAGGCTGTACGAGGTTTGGCCGAACGGTGTACGGTTTGCGTTGTCAGCGGGCGTGACCGGCAGGTGGTGCAGGAGCTTATGGGCCTCGATAACCTGGTCGTCGCCGGCAGCCACGGCTTCGACATCTGGAGCCCGGAGGAAGGGACGATAGAGCACGACGCCGGCAGCGGCTTCGAGGACTTGCTCGACGAGGTAAAAACGCGTGTGGGCGAGGAGGTGGAGGATACCGAGGGGGCTTCGGTCGAGCCGAAAAAGGCTTCTGTGGCGGTACATTACCGGCTCGTTTCGGAGGAGGAGCGGCAGAGCATAAAGGAGACCGTCGATTCGATCCTCGCGGATCACCCCGACGACTTGAAGATGACGCCGGGGAAGATGGTCTACGAGATACAGCCCAAGCTCGACTGGGACAAGGGCAAGGCAGTTTTGTACCTTCTGGAGACGCTTGGGTTGGATCGGGACGACGTGGTACCGATGTACCTGGGCGACGACGTTACGGACGAGGACGCTTTCGGGGCGTTGGCGGAGACTTCACCGGAGGGAATCGGGATCTTCGTGGGCCGTGACGACGACCCGGAGACCGCCGGGCGCACCACCGCCGCCGACTACATCCTGAATACAATGGACGAAGTAGAGCAATTCCTGGATACGCTCGCACGGTGAGGGTTACCGACCACGATTCATAGGAGGGACGCACATGCTGGAAGAGCAGGACATCATCACCTCGGAATGGAAGCTCGTCTACGACTCTTTCGACCCGGATGAGGAGGGTCTGCGCGAGGCGATGACCTCTACCGGCAACGGTTATTTCTGCACGCGGGGAGCCGCCCACTGGTCGGACCGGGACGAGGCCCATTATCCCGGTACTTACGTCCACAACGGTTACAACCGCGAGACGACGATCATGGGTGGGAGGCCGGTACTAAACGAGGACCTGGTCAACCTACCCAACTGGCTGGTTTTGAAGCTCCGGATCGAGGAAGACGGCGAGCCGGTCGACTTCGACAACGTCGAGATCCTCTCCTACCATCACGAGCTCGACATCCGCAACGCGGTCATGAGACGCGACATGCGTATCCGGGATGAGGCGGGCCGCGAGACCACGCTGACCAGTCGCCGCTTCGTCAGCATGGCCGACATGCACCGGGCGGGTGTGGAATGGGAGATCACACCCGAGAACTGGTCGGGCAAGGTGGAAGTTATAACCGCGCTCGACGGTCGGGTGTTCAACAGCGGCGTCGCCCGCTATCAGGACCTCGAAGGCCGCCACCTGGACCCGGTCACCCCCAGGACCTTCGGCCCGGAGGTCATAGCCCTGGAGGTAAGAACCCGACAGTCGCGCATCTACGTCGCCGAGGCGGCGCGCACGCGCATCTACAAAGGGGACGAGTTGATCTCCCCGGACCGCGACCTGTACCAGATGCAGGACTACATTCACCAGGTCCTCACCTTCGAGGTCGAGGAGAAGGCCCCGGTGCGCGTCGAGAAGATGGTCGCCTTCTACACCTCGCGGGACCACGCGATAAACGAGCCGCTCGCCGACGCCGGCAAGTCGGCCCGCCGCTCCGGTACTTTCGCCGAGGACGTTGAGGACCACAGCCGGGCGTGGGCCAGGCTGTGGGACGCTTGCGACGTACACTTCCCCGGTGACGAGCGGGTGCAGTTACTCCTGCGACTCCACATCTACCACGTCCTGAACGTCTGCTCGCCGTACACGGCCGACCTCGATGTCGGTGTCCCGTCCCGCGGCCTGAATGGCGAGGCTTATCGCGGTCACGTCCAGTGGGATGAGATGTACATTTACCCGTTCCTCAACTTCCGGCTACCGGAGATAACGCGGGGGCTCCTGATGTACCGTTTCCGGCGGATGGATGAGGCGCGGGCGGCCGCGAGAGAGGCCGGTTACGAGGGGGCGATGTTCCCCTGGCAGAGCGGCTCTGACGGGTCGGAAGAGACCCAGGTCGTGCATCTCAACCCGAACGCCGGGACCTGGGAACCGGACCTTTCCCACAACCAGCGGCACGTGAGCGCGGCGATCTTCTACAACGTCTGGCGCTACTACCAGGCAACCGGAGACCTCGACTTCCTCATGGACCACGGCGCCGAGATGATGCTGGAGATCACCCGCTTCTGGACTTCGATCGCCCACTTCAACCCCGATAGGGAGCGTTATGAGATCCACGGCGTCATGGGTCCCGACGAGTTCCACGAGAAGTATCCGGACTCGGACGAGGAGGGGTTGAGAAACAACGCCTACACCAACGCGATGGTGGCTTGGCTCTGCGAGATCTCCGGTAAAGTGCTGGAGCTACTCCCTGAACGGCGGCGAAACTCTCTGTGGAAGGCTCTCGGCCTCACCGACGAGGAGGTCGAGACCTGGGACGATATGAGCCGCCGGATGTTCCTGCCGTTCCACGAGGACGAAGAAGGCAATGACGTCCTGAGCCAGTTCGAGGGCTACGAGAACCTCGAAGAACTGGACTGGGAACACTACCGCAAGGAGTATGACAATATCCAGCGCCTCGACCGCATCCTCGGGGCAGAGGGCGATACGGCCGACCGCTACAAGCTCGCCAAACAGGCCGACACCTTGATGCTCTTTTTCCTGTTCCCGGAAGAAGAGCTCCGGCAACTCTTCGAGCGGCTCGGCTACGAGTACACCGGGGAGACCGCCCGCAACAACGTCGAGTACTACTCTGAACGGACCAGCCACGGCTCCACGTTGAGCTTTATAGTGCATGCTTCCATTCAGGCCTACATAGACCCGGAAAAGTCGTGGGAGATGTTCTTGACGGCGCTCGGGAGCGACATCGGCGACATTCAGGGCGGAACGACCAGGGAGGGAATCCACATGGGCGTGATGGCCGGGACGCTAGACCTGATCCAACGCGGCTACGTGGGCAGCGAGATTCGCGACGACGGCGCCATCTACTTTAGCCCGAAGCTGCTCGACAAACTGGACGGAATCTCGTTCCCGATGCGCTTCCACGAGACCCCGATGGACCTCTCTCTCAATTCCGGCGAGCTGACGGTCGCCACCCACGACGATGGGACCGGCCGTCCCATAGAGGTCGGGGCCGGAGACGAGGAAGAGGAACTCCAGCCCGGCGGCGAGTGTACTTTCGAGGTCAAATAAAACCATCTAACGTAGCGGGTAGGGACAGGAGTGCGGGAGATCAATCCGTGGCGCGACGCCACTTCTCCCGCCCCTCCCGGTAGAGGTCTCCGCCGTAGAGGTCGTTGACCACGACCACGGGAAACTCCTCGACCACGAGCTTCCGGACTGCTTCGGCCCCGAGGTCTTCGTAGGCGACGACCTCGGCTTTTTTCACGCGATCCGCGAGTAGTGCCGCTGTGCCCTCCACTGCCCCGAAGTAGACGCAGCCGTGCTCGCGCATCGCCTCTCGTACCGTATCGGAGCGCAGGCCCTTGCCGACCATGCCTCTCAGGCCGCGTTCGATCAGGAGCGGCGAGTAAGGGTCCATGCGCGATGCCGTGGTCGGACCCGCCGGCCCGAGGGCGTGTCCGGGACGTGCTGGAGCCGGGCCGGTAAAGTAGACGACCTGACCATCCGGGTCGAACGGGAGAGCCTCGCCGTTCTCTATCGCCTCTTTCATCCTGGCGTGGGCCGCGTCGCGGGCGGTGTAGAGCACGCCGTACAGATGTACGACATCGCCGGTCTTCAAGGGCTCGATGTCCTCCATCGAGAGTGGTGCTTCGAGGTGGATGGGCTCGGGTTTCTCGCTCATAGCTCGGCGGAGCGGGTGCGGTGGGAGTGGCAGTCCAGGTTTACGGCGACTGGGAAGGCGGCGATGTGGGTCGGGAAGCTCTCGACGTGGACCGCGAGCGCCGTCTGGGCACCGCCGTATCCCGCGGGGCCGATCCCGGTTGCGTTGATCTCCCCGAGCAACTCCTTCTCCAACTCAGCGAGTTTCGGGTCCGGGTTCGGCTCCCCGGATGGACGGGTGAGCGCCTTCTTGGAGAGCTGCGCAGCTTTCTCGAACGGCCCGCCGATGCCGACCCCGACGGTCAAGGGCGGGCTGGCGTTCGGCCCTGCCTTCTCTATAGTCTCGACGACGAACCTCTTCATCGCGGGGACTCCCTCGGCGGGCGTGAGCATCTTCAGGGCGCTCATGTTGTCGCAGCCCGCGCCTTTGACGAGCATCGTGAGCTTCAGACCGTCGCCGGGTACGAGGTCGTAGTAGACGATGGCAGGGGTATTGTCTCCGGTGTTTGTCCGTTCGATTGGGCTCCTGACGATTGACTTTCTCAAGAATCCTTCGTCGTAACCGCGCCGGACGCCCTCGTCTATGGCCTCGCCGATCTCACCACCCACGAAGCGTACCTCCTGCCCAACCTCGACGAAGAAGACAGCGTAGCCGGTGTCCTGGCAAAAGGCCACGCACCTCTCGCGGGCGACCTTCGCGTTCTCCAGCAGTTCCTCTATAACCTCGCGTCCAAGGGGGGACTCTTCTTCGTCGAGCGCCCGTTGCAGGGCCGCGAGATGGCTCTCGGGCAGGCGAGTATTCGCCTCGATGCACAGGTTTCGCACCGCCTCCGTAACCTCTTCCGTCCGGATCTCCCGCAATTCCCGTCTCCTATCTCTCCGATACCGCTACAGAATAGCACCACCGGGCTGCTCTCGAAGCAGGGGTTTTAGAGGCCGGATACTTTACCCCGACCAGCGTCGCGTCAGCGGTCCTCCCTCGCCGAACAGGGGATCCTTCTCGGGCATGGAGACGTTGCGGATGTTCTCCAGAACCTCGGGACGCTCGCCTTCCTCGCCGGTGCGTATATCGTAAGATTCCTGGCCTCGGGGGTATGCGCCGATCACGGTGAAGCCGCCGCCCGAACCTTTGTTGCAGTGTCCGACGCCAGCGGGTATGACGACGACATCTCCAGCCTCGACCTCCACAGTCTCACCCTCCGAGCCGCCGAAAGCGATGCTCGCGCTTCCTTCTGTTACGCACAGCACCTCGTGGGCGTTGGAGTGGTAGTGATGGTAGGAGAAGACGCCGTTCACCCAAGCGCCTCCCCAGCCGTTCTCCGCGAGCAACTCCTTGCAACGCTCGCTAGACCTCTCGGACTCGCCGAGCGCTTGCGGGTAGAGGAGCAGCGGCAGGTCCCGGTTGTTCGGGATGCTGCCGTCGTCCTCGAAAGAGTATTCCTCGACCTCAGTCTTTTGTTGCCGGTCGCTCATCGTAGACCACCTGACGCTTTTTAACGAATACTACCCTCCCGGACAGGGGAGATCTATCTGTTCATGCGGCGTTTGGCAGACGGCTCTCGCGCACTTTGGCGGGCAGGGAGCGTTTGATCTTGTCGAAGTCCTTGACTTCAGCCTCGCCGACGAGCGTGACGGCGATTCCTTCTTTGCCGGCCCGCGCCGTTCGTCCTATGCGATGCACGTAGGTCTCCACATCCTCGGGTAGATCGTAGTTGATAACGTGCGAGATGTTCGGGATGTCGAGCCCGCGCGCCGCGACGTTGGTGGCGACGAGGACGGTTGTCCGGCCCTTTACGAACGAGGCGAGTGTCTTGTCGCGCTGCGACTGTGACTTCCCGCCGTGCAGGAGCCCTACCTTGTACCCGGCCCGCTCTAGCTGGCTGTGTAGTTTGGTCGAACCGTGCTTCGTCCTCCGAAAGACGATCACGCGCGGCTCCTTTGCGCCGTCGATGAGGGCTCGCAGGGCGCTCGTCTTCTCGCGTCCGGCCACCCGGTAGGAGACCTGCTCCACCGTGTCAACCGTCGGTGCTTCGGACTCGACCGTCAGCCATTTCGGAGAGCGCAGGTGCTTCTTGACCATGCTGCGTATCGTCCCCGGCATCGTGGCCGAGAAGAGAGCGGTTTGCCTTTTGTCAGGCGTGTACGAGAGTATGCGCCCGACATCCGGCGCGAAGCCCATGTCGAGCATCCGATCTGCCTCGTCCAGCACCAGGTAGCGCACGGAGCCGAGCTTCAGCGTGCCGCGCTGCAAGTGATCGAGGATGCGTCCCGGCGTCCCGACGACGACCGAGGGGCCGCCGGAGCGTTTGCCTAGAGCTTTTATCTGAGGACCTATGGATACTCCGCCGCAGAGGACCACCGGACGTACCGGCCTGTAGCGGGAGAGGTCCTTGATGTCGTTGGCCGCCTGGGCCGCAAGCTCCCGCGTCGGAGCCAGCACCAGCGCCTGAATTCCTTGCGCTTTCGGGTCTATGCTCTCGATCAGGGGGATGGCGAAAGCGGCCGTCTTGCCGCTGCCGGTCTGGGCCAGGCCGACCACGTCTTCGCCGTCGAGCAGCGCGGGTAGCGCCATAGCCTGGATCGGGGTCGGCGTCTCCCAGCCTTGATCCGCTATTGCTCTATGGGTCTGTCCGGAGACGGGTAGGTCGGTGAATGAGGCGTCCGTTTGCCGAACCCCTGGTAGGGTTTGAGTCGTCAAAGTGTAGTGTTTCCTTCCTCTTGCTGTGTGTAGTTGCCGTCACCACATAAGGAGCTTACGTCGTGGCGGCCACTCGAAGGAGAGGACGGGCACAAGACACAAAAAAAGAGATGCGCTCTAGAAGTTCGGCATCCCGGCGATCGTGGACGTATGTTCTCTGTTACGTAGTATTAGTGAGTATACAGGACATGCGCCCACAATCAAACGCGACCCTAAGACGGAGCAACTTGGAGGAACGCTTTCACGGCGAAGCCGCGCCGATGCGGGTAACGTTCGTCTGCTAGACTCCGGACTTAGGGAGAGGGGCGCCGCCCACTAGCGGTGAGCTTGAATAAACGGGTGAAAGGGACTGAGTATGGACTTGGTTGAACGCAGGACGGTGCTGGAGAGCCTCGGTCTGTCAGACCTCGGGACGGTGCATGAAAACCTGCCTCCGGCGAGGCTCGTGGAGACTTCCATCAGGCGGCGGGAGGGTATGATCTCCGGCTCAGGCGCACTCGTCGCAAGGACCGGTAAACGCACCGGCCGCTCCCCTAAAGACCGCTTTATAGTCGAGAATGCCGTCACGAAAGACCGGGTAGCCTGGGGCAACACAAACAAGCCGTTCTCCTCGGAGGCGTTCGGGGCGCTCCTCGAAAAGGCCGGCGCTTACCTTGAAAACCTGGAAGAACTCTGGGCGGTTGACGCCTACGCCGGGGCGGACCCGCGTTACCGGCTCAACGTCCAGGTCGTCGCCGAGTACGCCTGGCAGGCCCTCTTCGCCCAACAGCTCTTCCGGCGGCCCGTCCGCGAGGAGCTGGAAGAGTTCGATCCGGAGTGGACGGTCGTCTCGGTTCCGGGTTTTCTGACAGATCCTGAAGAGGATGGCACCGAGTCCGAGACCTTCGTCGGGCTGGACTTCGAGCGCAAGGTCGTCCTGGTGTGCGGCACGGCCTACGCCGGGGAGATCAAGAAAAGCATCTTCACCGTCCTGAACTTCGTCCTACCCACAGAGCACGACGTATTCCCGATGCACTGCTCGGCCAACGTCGGGGAAGATGACGACGTTGCGCTCTTCTTCGGCCTCTCGGGAACAGGCAAGACGACGTTGAGCGCGGACCCTGGGCGGTTCCTGATCGGGGACGACGAGCACGGCTGGTCCGATGAAGGCGTTTTTAATTTCGAAGGCGGTTGCTACGCGAAGACCATAGACCTGAGCCCCGAGAAAGAGCCCCAGATCTACAACGCCATCCGCTTCGGGACCGTCCTCGAAAATGTCGCCGTAGACCGCAGGACGCGCGAGGCTGACTACTCCGACGCCTCCCTCACGGAGAACACCCGCGCCGCCTACCCCATGGAGCACATAGAAGGAGCCGTTCCGAGCGGTCTCGGAGGTCACCCTTCGGCCGTCCTCTTCCTGACCGCCGACGCTTTCGGCGTGCTGCCGCCCATAAGCGCCCTCACCCCGGAGCAGGCCGCCTACTACTTCCTCTCCGGCTACACCGCCAAGCTCGCCGGCACCGAGGCGGAGATGGAGTCCGAGGTAGAGGCTACGTTCTCTACCTGTTTCGGTTCTCCCTTCCTGCCGCTACCGGCCACGACCTACTCGCGGATGCTATCCGGGAGGCTTCTGGAGCATGGCACCCGCTGTTACCTAATAAACACCGGCTGGAGCGGCGGTCCATATGGAGTCGGGGAGCGGGTGGACATCGCCGCAACCCGCGAGATGGTCCGGGCTGTGATCTCCGGCAAACTGGACGACGCCGAGACCTACAAAGACCCCTTCTTCGGCCTGAACGTACCCAAAGAAATCCCCGGCGTCCCGACGGAGATACTCAACCCCAAAGAGACCTGGGTCGACAAAGAAGCTTACGATGAGCAGGCGAGGAAGCTCACGGGACTCTTCGAGGACAACTTCCGGAAGTTCGAGGACGAAGTCTCCGAAGAGGTTAGAGTAGCCGGGCCTCATTCGTAGGATGAGTAAACGTAAGGTTGTGTTGCTCAAAGAAGAGAGCCCGGATGACTGGTAGTCGGCCCCGGTGATAATAGACCCGGATGCGCTCGACCCGCAGAGTTGCTACAAACTGTTGATAGGCTCCGTCGTCCCCCGACCGATAGCGTGGACCTCGACGGTGAGCGGCGAAGGCGTCCGGAACCTGGCGCCTTTCAGTTTCTTCACCGTCGCCTCTCGCAACCCGCCCATGCTCTGCATCAGCGTCGGGCCGCGCACCTCCGACGACCAGCCGACCAAAGATACGCTTGACAACGTCGAGCAGACGGGCGAGTTCGTTATAAACATCGTCTCGATGCCGCTCGCCGATAATATGCACGAGTCGTCCAAAACACATCCTCCGAAGGTGGACGAGTTCGAGGCGGCCGGCCTGACGCCCGTGCCCTGCGAGGTTGTAAGAGCGCCGCGCGTGAAAGAAGCCGGGGTGAGCATGGAGTGTACGCTCGACCGTATGCTGCCTCTCGGCAGTGACCACCTCATCATCGGTAGGATGGTCCGTTTCCACGTCCGTGATGAACTCTACCAGAATGGTCGGATCGACCTGGAAAAACTCCAGCCGCTCGGACGCCTAGCCGGTAACTACACGAAGGTCGAGACTATCTTCGACCTGCCGCTGGAATCGTGAGGTGCCGAGTAATCTTTCCGGAAGTCGGGTAAGAGTCTCTTTGGAGGATAGAAACTAAGAGTAAGGAGCAAGTCGTGGCTAGTGATAAGAGCGTAAAGAAAGTTAGTTCCAAGACTTCGCCGAAGGGTGAGATGGGTCAGAAATACCTTGTGAGCGGCAAGTCGGTCTCGATGCGCTTGTGGGATAGGGAAGACGCCGGCGAGCCGAAGCCCGAGGAGAAGAGAGACTACGAGACCGTCGGTTACGTCGTTCAGGGAAGTGCGGAGCTGCACATCGAGGGACAGATGGTGTTGCTCGAACCGGGAGATTCCTGGCTCGTCCCAAAGGGCGCGTCCCACACGTACAAGATCCTCAAATCCTTCACCGCCGTCGAAGCGACCAGCCCACCAGCCGAGGTTCACGGCCGCGACGACGATTAGAAAACAGCGGCTCTAGGCGGCGAACTGGGACTCGTAGAGGCGGCGGTAGGCCGAGGGACGAGAGATCAAATCTCCGTGCGAGCCCTGCTCAACGATGCGGCCGTTGTTCAATACCAGGATGCGATCCGCCCGCCGGATGGTAGAGAGCCGGTGGGCTATGACCACGGAGGTGCGTCCGTCGAGGAGCTTGTGTAACGCCTCTTCTATGCGGGCCTCTGTTGCGAGGTCCACGCTGCTCGTCGCCTCGTCTAAAACCAGGATGCGTGGTTCGGCCAGAAGCGCACGGGCGAAAGAGATGAGTTGCCGCTCGCCGACCGAGAGCCTGCCGCCCCGCTCCCGTACCTGCGTTTCGTAACCGTCAGGGAAGTTTCGGATAAACTCGTCCGCCCCGACCACCTCGGCGGCGGCGACTATCTCCTCGCGCGTCGCGTCCGGTCTCCCGTAGCGGATGTTCTCCTCTACGGTGCCGGTAAACAAGAAAGTGTCTTGCAGGACCACGCCCATCCTTTCCCGCAGGGACGAACCCCGGATGTCGAGCAGGTCTTTATCGTCCACCAGGACCTTGCCGCCAGTTGGGTCGTAGAGGCGGGAGAGGAGCTTGACGATGGTGCTCTTTCCGGCGCCCGTCTCGCCGACGATGGCGAGGGTTTCACCGGGTTCTATCTCGAAGCTTACGTCCTGGAGGATAGGGTCTTCGCCGTAGGCGAAGCTGACGTTGTCGAAGGAGATCTTCCCCTCTATATGGTCCAGGCTCCGGGCGCCCGGTTGGTCCGCCCTGTCCGATTCCGTGTCGAGCACCGCGAAGACTTTCTCAAGCGAGGTGAGCGTACTCTGGAGATCGGAGTAGAGCTGCGAGAGTTGCTGGATGGGCTGGAAGAACATGTTCAGCAGCCCTATAAACGCCACCAGATGCCCCGGCGTCATCTCTCCGCCCACGACCCGGAAGCCGCCGTAGAGTAGCACTATCGCGAGCGCCACCGCGCTCAGGAATTCGACCCCCGGAAAGTAGATGGCCGAGAGGAGGCTGGCCCGCGAGTTGGCCCGACGATAGGCGTGGTTGCGGTCGGCGAAAACGTCCCTCGCCTGCTGCTCGCGGGTGAAGGCCTGCACGACGCGCATCCCGGAGACGTTCTCCTGCAAGAAGGCGGCGAGTTCGGCGATTGCCTCGCGGGCGCGCCGGAAAGCCTTCATACTCTGGACCCGGTAGACGGCGGTGCCGAGGACCATGATCGGGAACACGGTGGTTACGGCCAGCGCGAGTTTCCAGTCGAGGATAAAGATGGCGATGAACACTCCGATCAGGGTGAGCCCGTTTTTCGCCAGGTTCTGGACGCCGTCGTTGAGGAGGTTCGTGAAGTTCTCTATATCGTTTGTCAGGCGAGAGATGATCCAACCGGCCTTCTGCTCGGAGTAGAAGCGCAAGCTCAACGACTGCAAGTGCCCGAAGAGAGTGTTCCTGAGGTCCAGGATCATGTGCTGCCCGACCCAGCCCATCCCGAAGGTCTGAAGATACCCCAAGACCCACGCCGCGACGTTCACGAACACGTAGAACCCGACCGCGAGATACACCACCCGCAGGTCGCTGCCTACTCCGCCCTTTTGCCCGAGACCGTAGTCTATGGTGTAGCCGACGATCAGGGGTCCGGCGATATCCGCCGCCGTCGCGAGGAAAATGATGAAACCGAGCCCCGCGAGCCGCGCCTTGTAAGGAGCCGCAAACGCGAAGAGCCGCAGCAACGGAAACCCGAGCAGGTAATCTTTCAGCCGATTCTTGCTCACGCGGAAGCCAGCCTCTCCTCACCAGGACCGTACATCCCGGCGTAGAGTCCGCCGCGGGCGACCAGTTCATCGTGCGTACCGGACTCGGCTACTCGTCCACCGTCGAGGACCAGGATGCGGTCGGCCAGCAAGATGGTCGAGAGCCGGTGGGCGACTATAAAGGTTGTTCTATTGGAGGCTTCTGCCCCGCCGAGCGTCTCCTGGAGGGATTCCTGGATCTGCTTTTCCGTCTCGGCGTCTACGCTGCTCGTGGCGTCGTCGAGGAGGAGTATTTTCGGGTCTTTGACCAGGGCGCGGGCGATTGCGACCCGCTGCTTCTGGCCGCCGGAGAGCGTGATGCCCCACTCGCCGACCATCGTATCGTAGCCTTCGGGGAAAGCGGAGATCTGATCGTGCACCCCGGCTATCTTCGACGCCCGCACTACCTCTTCCTCCGTCGCGTCCTGGATGCCGAAAGCGATGTTGTCCCGGACCTTTTCGGAGAACAGGAAAGTCTCCTGCGGCACGATCCCGACGCTCCGCCGGAGTTCCGCGAGGTCCAACTCACGTGCGTCCACGCCTCCCACCAGCACCGACCCTTCCGTCGGGTCGTAGAAGCGGGGGATGAGCGAGAGCAGGGTGGACTTGCCGGATCCCGTAGCCCCAACCACCGCCACCGTTTCGCCCGGCTCTACCCGGAAGTTCACGCCTCTCAGGACCGGCTCGCCGCTTCCATACGCGAAGGAGACGCCCCGGAACTCTATCCCGACGGGTCGGCCTGCTTCGGGCAGAAGGACAGGGTTTGGAGGGCTTTCTATCTCGGGGGCGGAGTCGAGGATCTCGAACACACGCTCGGAGGCGGCCAGCGCGCGCTGGCCTTGATCCACGACGAGCCCGAAGCCTTGCATCGGCCACACGAGCTGCATCAAGAACAGTTGGAACAGTACGAAGTCGCCCAGAGTAAGTGAGCCCAGGACGTACTCGCGTCCCCCGAAGAGGAGCAGGAGTGCTATCGAGGTCGCCGGCAAGAAGCTCATGCCGGGAATGTAGAAAGCCCGGAGGCCGCGAGCCGCCATCGTCTCTGTCAGGACGCCCTCCGCCTTCTCGCCGAATCGGCCAACCTCGAAAGGCTCGCGGGAGAAGCTCTTGACGACCCGGATGCCTGAGACGTTCTCTTGCACGGTGGTCGTCACGTCGGCGAGCCGCCCCTGCACGGACCGGAAGATGGGATGTACCTTGTCCGCGAAACGCCAGGCGGCGAACGCCAGCAGCGGCATCGGGCAAAGTACCAAGAGCGCCAGGGTCGGGGCGATGTAGAACAAGGCGCCTGAGACGATGACCAGCGTAATGAGGCTGATAAAAAGCTGGAACATTCCCCAACCTACGAAGAACCGTATGACCCGCAAGTCATTGGTCGCCCGCGAGACCAACTCCCCCGTAGAAGCCCCGTCGTAGAAACCGTGCGGCAACCCGAGCATCCGCCCGAAGAGCGCCCGCCGCATCCGGTACTCCACCACGTGCCCGAGGTAGTTGGTCGAGTAACGCCGCCCGGCGTTGAACAAGAACCGCAACACCGCGAACCCGAGAATACCCCACGCCAGCGGCCACAACACTTCGGGATGACCACCGCCCCCGGAAGGGAAAGCCTTGTCTATGCCCGTCTTGACCAGCCATGGAATGCCCAGGGCCGCGACCGTCAGTCCCACGGCGCACACTAGCCCCGTAACCAGTAACCAACGCCGACCACGAGTAAAAGACATCAGCCTAAAAAACGTTCCCAAAACCAAGCCGCCTCTTCAAAAGTTACATCAAATAAAATAACCGCCGGAGACGGTCAACACGCATACAAAGTGTATAACTCCATCGCCATAGAACAACGTGGCAGACATTACTCTTTCACCAGACGACCGGACTCGACCGGGATGTGGTAGCCAAAGCCTTGCTAAAAACCGGGCCTGATCTACCGCAAACGAAGGCCGCTCTCTCGGCCCGAAGACGAGATTTTCTACACGAAAAGAGCCAGGCTAACCGTATCTGCGTATCCTTTTCATAATACGTTGCATCAACTTGCCGCCCTGATCTGTCTCGAAGATAGCTTGGGCGTGGGCGCCGCCCGGCAGGATCAAGGCTTCGTTCTTGTTGCCCGGAGCTTCTTTTGCCATCTGCCGGACATCCGGAGCGAGTCCTTCTCCTTCGCTGGCGACGAAGAGTTTTGGGAGCTTACCGAGTTTCGAGACGTCACCAGTACCGGAGAGTAGGATCAACTGCTCGGCGACTCCCTGTTTGCCGGCCGCCTCAAGCACAGGTCCCGCGCCCGCGCTCGCCCCGATGAGGGCCACGCTCTCCGCGCCACGCTCCTTGCGCAGGTATTTCGCGGCTGCCTCTATGCTCTCCGGGGAAGTTTCCTCGATCGCCAATACTATGTCGCCGCTCTTGGCAAGTTTTCTGGCCTGGGGAGCCCAGCTCGCCGCATCATAAGCCGCGCCGTGCGAGAGAATTACGCCTCGCTTCCCGCTACCCCAGACCAGCGCTTCCGTCCCGCCGACCTTTATACGCTCGCCCGACGCCGCGGTGGAAGCGCTTTTTCGGCCGTCGTTCTTCGTCGCTGATGGAGAGTTGTTGCCGCAGGCTACCGCCGCGAGCGTCAGGCAGAGAAATAGTAGCGTGAGTGCGGCAGATATCGTGATTCGTTGCGGAGCGACTCGCCTAATGGCGGACCCATTCCGTATGGATTTCCGGCGGGGTGGTGAGAGTTTGGGCGACTACGCAGTATTGTTCGGTCTTTTCGCGCAGGGCGTCGAGTTGCTCGGGGGTGGCTTCGGGGGCGTCTACCTTTAGGGTGAGGCGTATGCTTTGGAAGCCGACCGGGACTTCTTTTGAAATGCCGAGGGTTCCGGCGAGGTCCAGGTCGCCTTCGGCGGTCGCTTCTATGCTGTTCGTCGGGACGTCCATGGCGGTTGCTACCATCTGGCAGGTGATCTGGGCGCAAGCGGCCAACGCCCCTAACAGCAGATCCCCCGAACAGGCGGCCGTCCCCATCCCGCCGACTCCGCTATGAGCCTCGGCGGCGTAAACCGCCCGACCGATGTCAACGGAACAGGAGACCGGCGTGTCCGTCTCGCTACTCGTCGCCCGGAGCGTTA
This sequence comes from Rubrobacteraceae bacterium, assembly GCA_965219175.1. Lineage (GTDB taxonomy): Bacteria > Actinomycetota > Rubrobacteria > Rubrobacterales > Rubrobacteraceae > JBBPZK01. Next base: position 2,622,100 of record CBDCNI010000001.1, on the reverse strand, counting down.
TTTTGGAGGAGTCCGGCTCCTCACGGTATTTACTCTTCAATGGCTTCTGTACCGAACGCAGGTCCACGGTGGTACCTCTCTTTACGTGAGCTTTCCCTTCCCGCCACACTATACTCTGCATGCGATGAAGGCGGCAAACGCGAAGGTGGAGGTGGGCGGTGGTCCGCAATAAAGAGAAGGCGGGAGACGTAGAGGTCCCGAACGGCGCGCCGCCGGGGTTCGCGGGACACGTCTACCGGCGCTCTTTTACGACGCCTCATTCGCGAGAACGGGTTTGGGCGTGGTTGAACGACCCGGCTACTTTTACGGAGGGGCAGGTCTGGCCGTACCGGGTCGAGTTCGTTGACGGCGGCTTCGAGCCCGGCGTCCTGAACGTCCATCACGGCCCGCTCATAAACTTCGCCGGCGCGATAGGAGAGGTGCGTGGACCAGGAGAAGACATCATTGCTTACAGGGACCTCAAGTACTTCTACGGCTCTTATGCGATCAGCCCTCGCCTCGCCCGCCCGACCCGGCTCCAATTCTGGGCCGAGGAATCGGAAGGCGGCACGCTCGTAACGGTGCAGTTAGACAGCCTCGTGCTGCGGCCTTTCGTCCGGGTCTGGGACCTCTCGCAACGGATATTCTGGTCCCGCTTTCCACGCTGGATGAACGCTTCCCTCGGAGACGAAGGCTGACAAAGAAGCCCGCCGTAAGAGCGAGTCTCTCCGGGAGCGTTGCTTACCCTCCCGCCCTCCCGAGCGCGAGCCCGAAATAGTCCCTGGCGTCCGTGTAGAGGTTCAGCATTTCGAGACCCGCCTCCTCAAGCGTTCCGGTGGCCGACTCGGGTGTGAACTTCGTGCTGATCTCTGTTCGCATTCCTTCGCCCTCTCCGAAACGAACGCTGAGATCAGCCGCCTGGATATGGACTTCTTGGTCTCGTTCGGAGTAGAGCCACATTTCTATGCGCTGGTTCTCGGCATCGTAGTTGGCCCGGTGGGTGAAGAGATCCAGGTCGAAGTCCGCCCCGAGACGGTCGTTCAACACCGCGAGCATGTTCTTGTCGAAGTGGGCCGTCACCCCGGCGGCGTCGTTGTAGGCGGCTTCGAGGGTGCGGGCGTCTTTTACGAGGTCCATGCCGAGCAGGAAGTGGTCCCCTGGGTGGAGTTCGTCTGCCACTTCGGTCAGGAAAGAGCGGCGTTTCTCCGGGCTAAAGTTGCCGATGGTGCCGCCCAGGAAGATCACCAACCGTCCATCGCCCCTATCTTCGGCGGCCGATTCGCCCAACAACCGGCCCAATGAGTGGTCGAAGTCTCCGACGTAGCCGCGCACTTCGAGCCACGGATACTCTTCCAAGAGCTTCTCGCTGCTCTCTCGCACAGCGCTCTCGCTCACGTCCAGCGGCACGTAACGAACCGGCTCGCCGTCCCGAGAAGATTTGACCATCGCGTCCAGCAGGGTACGGGTCTTGCTCGCGGAGCCCGACCCTAGTTCCACCAACTCCCGGCACCGCGTCCGGGAGACTATCTCATCCGCCTTATCCTGAAGAATTGAGAGTTCCGTGCGGGTCTGGTAATACTCTGGCTGCTCTGTTATTTCCTCGAAGATGCGGGACCCTTCCGCGTCGTAGAAATACTTGGGCCACGCCGAGAGGTCTTTGGGGTCCGAGAGCAAACCTTCTCGCACGTCTTCGGCCATCCGGCTTCCGTCGTCGCCCGGTCCTTCCAGCGTCTCTATATTTACCGTTCCCCGTTCGTGGTCCACGGTTACTTATCCTCCTGAGTCTGGTGCGTTACAGCGGTCGCAGGTCCGCGCCGCCTGTGCGGGCAACCGACAACAGGTGCCGATCCGGGACTCCTTTCCAACCCGCCTCGCCGTCGAGGCGCTCCGAGGCGACGACCGCCGCCTCCGGGAAATCCTCTCCATCCTCGACGTAGTACAGAGAGTTGGCCGGGCCGTCTGACGAACAGCGGGTAAAAACCATCGTCTCTCCGTCGGTGGCGGCGAGGTTCAGAGAAGACTCTAGCCCGATCTCCGCGCATACCTCCAGGACGTGATAGACCGTCCCGGCGAGCGCCCCGGGCAGATCTTCTCCAGCTTTCAGCCGGTCGAGAAGGAGGGCGAAGATGGTTTCCGAGTCGGTGGTGCCGAGCAGGCCCGCGTATGACTCGTCGCTAAGAGAGTCGCGAAGGGGGCGCATCGCCGTGTGTCGAAAGTCCCGGATCGCACCGTTGTGCATGAACGTGTAAGGCCCGGAAGAGAATGGCGGGACCCCGCTCTCCTCCGCCGGCAACCCCGGCGTCGCGCTCCGTACAGCGGCGAAGATGCTACTCGCCCGGACCTTCGACGCTATTCCTGAGAAGCTCCTATCCGACCACAGCGGCCCATCCGAGCGGTAGATAGCAGCCTCTTCGCCGGACCAGGGAACATACCACCCGACCCCGAATCCGTCGGCGTTAACAACCCCGGAGAGCATCTCCCGAGGGGCGTAGCTCTGCACGAGCAGCGAGTGTTCCGGTTCCAGGACCAGAGAAGAGAGCGTCACCTCCGGCCCGCCGAGGTAGGCGACCATCCGGCACATTAGAAGCCGATCTGCATTTCAGTTGGTCAGCCGGTCAGCGAAAAGCTGAAGTGCTGAGGCGCTGACGGGCTGAAATGCTAACAATCTACTTCGCACAGCGGAAGCCCACGAAGAGTTGGCGTCTGATCTGGTAGTCCCAGTTTCGGAACGTGTTCCGAACAGTCACGGGCCGGGTCGCCCAAGAACCGCCGCGCAAGACTTTGTAGTCGGGACCGAAGAAGACCTCCGAATATTCCCTGTACGGGAAGCTCTCGAAACCGGGATAGGGTGCGAAGTCGCTCGCGGTCCACTCCCACACGTCCCCGACCATTCCAAATACTCCGTAGGCGCTCGCCCCGGCAGGATACGCCCCGACCTCCGCCGCCCGGAAAGCGAGTTGGTCCAGGTTCGCGTGTTCGGGGGTGGGTGGCCCGTCGCCCCACGGAAACAGCCTCCGGGTCTCCGTTTCAGGGTCCCAGGAGGCTGCTTTTTCCCACTCCGCCTCCGTCGGGAGACGTTTGCCGGCCCACCGGGCGTACGCGTCCGCCTCGTACCAGGAGACGTGAACGACCGGGGCTTCGGGGTTCAGAGGCTCGTCGAAGCCGAAACGCTCCGTCCACCAGGAATGGGGTTCGGGCTGGTACCAGTGCTTCGGCGCGGAGATGCCTTCTTCGTTCTTCCAGCGCCAGCCGGCGGGCTCCCAGAGGTCTTCTCGCTCGTAGCCGCCCGCCTCGACAAACTCCTGGAAAGCCCGGTTCGTTACTGGGGTCGTGTCCAGGTAGAAGCCGGGTACGTGCCGCTCGTGCTCGTCGCGCTCGTTGTCCAGGGCGACGTTACTGTCGGTTGTCCCCATCAGGAACGGGCCGCCGGGGATGAAGGTCATCTCTGCTCGCGGCGGGTTGCCGGTCGGGAGGTCTACGCGGGGTTCGGGATGGTAGCCGCGGCCCGGCATGAGTTGGAAAGTCTGGAGCAAAGTCTCGTTGTGTTGGGCTTCGTGTTGAAGGATCATGTTGTATACGAAGCCGTCCGAGAGCAGCGGGTCGTCACCTTCGAGGTCGGCTTCTTCCAACGCTTCCAGGACCGCTTTTCTTATGGCGTCGAGGTATCGGTCGGCGTCGTGACGGTCGAGGAGGTTGAGGGACGGACGCTCCTCGCGCGGGTGTAGAGAAGCGTCGTACATGTCGAAGACCTCGCGTTCGGAAAGGCCCTTCCCGAACGCTTTGTCCAGAAGCCAGAGTTCTTCGTAGTTGCCGATGTGGCCGTAGTCCCAGATCGGGGGGCTCATTATCGGGTCGTGCTGGGCGGCGAGGTCCGCGTCGGAGACGGGCGCCAGTAACAGGCGCGTGCGTTCCCTTGCTTCCTCCAGCTTTCGGGCGAGATCCTGCTTACTGACTCTCTTTTTCGTATCCATAGCGAGAGATGTTAACCGCGAAGTCGCTAATCCGCAACGCGCAATATCACTTTGCCGCGCCCGTGGCCGGAGTCGAGCCTTTCGTGGGCCTTACCGACCTCGTAGAGATCCAGCACTTCGTCCACTATGGGACGTATCTGGCCGCGTTCGATGAGCAGCGACATCTCTTCCAATCTCTCCCGCTCACGCGTGAGAAAGACTCCGTAGAGCGCCTGGTTGTTCATGTACAGTGGCGTCAGGTCTCCTTGCGGCCCCAGTATGGTCGCCAGCCGCCCGAAAGGACGGGTGCAGGAGAGGCTGTTCACTATGGTGTCGCCGCCGACGGTGTCGAATACTGCGTCCACCCCTATGTCGCCGGTATCTTCCAGGACGACCTCGGAGACGTCCTGTTGGGTGTAATCCACGGCCACGTCGGCGCCGAGGTCTTTGAGAGTCTGTTGGTTGGCGGTCCCGGCGGTGGCGATAACGCGGGCGCCGGATACGTGGGCGATCTGGACGGCGAACGAGCCGACGCCTCCTGCTCCACCCTGGATCAAAACCGTCTCACCGACCCCGACGGCGAGCCGCCGCACGAGCGCCTCCCAGGCCGTCCCACCGGCGAGCGGCACGGCCGCCGCTTCTTCGTGGGAAAGCGAATCAGGCTTCCCGGCCACAATGTCCGCCGCTACGACGTGATATTCGGCGTAAGCGCCGTTAGACCCTGGCCCGAAGATCTCCGCTGTGTAATACACCTCGTCGCCGGGCTCGAACTCTTCCACACCCGCCCCGACCTCTTCTACCACTCCCGAAACGTCCGCCCCGAGGATGACCGGCGCTTGTAGGCCCATCCCTGAACCGGTGGCCCGGAGCAGCGCATCCACCGGGTTCGTCCCAGAGGCGATGACGCGCACCAGTAACTCGCCGGTCCCGGGCTCGGGCCTCTCTACGTCCCGTTCCTCGAAAAGTTCAGGTCCACCGAACTCCGGCAAAACCATCGCACGCATCAAAATACCTTTCTTACCTCGGATATAGCGTTGGGACCATATGCCCGCCCTCTCTCCACCTCAAACAGTTAGAATGGGAAAAGTGGGCTAGGAAAGAGAGGTAGGCATGACCGAAAGAGAGCCTGAGAAGGCGATCCAGAAGATGGGTGAGGCGTTCGGAGAGTCTTACCGAAGGGCCGCTGAAAATGTCGCCGAGGCGCAGCAGCGTAACGTCCGGCTCGCGCAGGGTTGGGTGGAAGGCGTCGGCGGGGTACTGGAGAGCCAGGCCGAAGCGAACCAGGCCTTGACCACGGCGATGGAGTCGCACGCGAAGGTCGTCGAGGAGGCGCTCGCGAGCCAGGAGAGGACCAACCGCGCCCTCGCCGAGAGCCTCGACTCCTACCGTCAGGTCGCGGAGAAGTTTGGCGAACTCCAGGAGAAAAACACGGAGCTGACCAGGAACCTCTTCGAGAGTATAAGAGGCGAGTTGGAGAACCAGGCAAAAGCCGCCCAGGATAACGCCCGCGAGATGATGGAAGGTTCGGGCAAGCAGCTAGAGGCTTTCCAGGAGATGTTCCAGGAGGCGATGGGTTCCTATACGGACCTGATGAACGCTCCTTTCTCCCTCTATCAGAAGAACCTCGAAGCGTTCAGAAGGGGCGGCAAGTAATTTTGTTATCGGTAAACGCGTGAGATACAGGAGGAGAATATGCAAGTAGAAAAAGATAATCTTTCAGTTCGGAACCTGATCGGGGGTAAGTGGGAAGAGGGTAACGGTGGTGAAACCGAATCTGTCTACGACCCATCCACGGGGGAAGTAGTAGCCGAAACCCCTCTCGGCACGGCCAAAGACGTGGACCGGGCGGTCGAGAAAGCCACCGAAGCCTTCAAAAGTTGGTCCGCGACCCCGGTCATCCAACGAGTCCAGGTACTCTTCCGCTTCAAAATGCTCCTGGAAGAGCATTTCGAGGAGCTTAGAGACCTCGTGACGCTCGAAAACGGCAAGGACAAGAAGGACGCCGGTGGCGAGGTGCGGCGCGGCATAGAGGTGGTCGAGTTCGCTTGCGGGATGCCGACCCTGATGATGGGCGAGACCGTCAGAGACGTGGCGAGGGGAGTAGATAACGCCTCCTACCGCTACCCGCTCGGGGTGGTCGCGGCAATAACGCCGTTCAACTTCCCGTGCATGGTGCCGTTGTGGACCATGCCGGTAGCCATAGCCGCCGGCAACGCCTACATCCTGAAGCCGTCGGAGCGGACGCCGCTCTGCGCCCAGAGGATGGCTGAACTATTCGCTGAGGCGGGCTTGCCGGACGGGGTGTTGAGCATCGTCAACGGGGCCAAAGAGGTGGTCAACGCCATCCTGGAGCATCCGGGGATAGAGGCGGTCTCGTTCGTCGGCAGCCAGCCGGTCGCCGAGCACGTCTACAAGACCGGGACTTCACACGGCAAGCGGGTTCAGGCGCTTGCCGGGGCCAAGAATTCGATGATCGTCATGCCCGACGCCGTCCTGGACAAAGCAGTCCCGAACATAATTTCATCCGCCTACGGCAACGCCGGGGAGCGGTGCCTGGCCGGGAGCGTGCTGGTGGCGGTCGGAGAAGTAGCCGACGAGCTGGTGGAGAAAATGAAAGACGCGGCTTCTTCTATGAAGGTTGGTCCCGGCAGCGAGGACGGCTCGGAGCTGACGCCAGTTATCCGCGACTCGCACCGCGAGAAGGTAAAGGGCTACATAAACCTCGGGGAAGAAGAGGGGGCGGACGTAGTCCTCGATGGCAGGGAGGCGCCGCTCGAGAAAGGCTACTTCATGGGGCCAACGCTTCTGGACAACGTGACGGGGGATATGCGGGTTGGTCGCGAGGAGATCTTCGGTCCCGTCCTTTCGGTCGTGAGAGTCGGTTCTCTGGATGAAGCTATAGAGTTCACCAACGGCTCCTCCTTCGGTAACGCCTGCTCCATCTTTACCGAGAACGGCGCGGCGGTCAGGCATTGGCGGGAGAACGTGGAGGCCGGGATGCTCGGGGTAAACGTCGGCGTAGCAGCCCCGATGGCATTCTTCCCGTTCAACGGTATAAAAGAGTCCTTCTACGGAGACCTTCACGCCACCGGCAAGGACGGCGTCAGGTTCTTCACCGAGAACAAGGTCGAGGTCACCCGCTACCTCTCGGAATTCTCGGGAAGTTAGTTCCTACAACTTCGTCTACGCGAGCGCCGCGACCGGTCCTTCCGGCTGCGGCGTTTCGCTTGCCATCGACGACAATAGTTCGGGTTTCCGACCTTACAGGATAGAAAAACTTCGAAAGTTGCTAAAGGTTTGAGTCTCCGGGACGAATACTGTGTATAGTTGAGACAAGGTCACGAGTCCTGGAGGGGGCACAGTGCGTCGATTGTTTGGGTTTTACGCTACCATTTTCCTAACGTTTGGCGTCGCGCTTGGAGCGCTGCTGGTAGTTGCGCCCGGTGCGTCCGCCTCGCCGTACACTCAGATCGTAGACAATTCCAACTCGAACCGTTTCCAGGCTTCGGGGCGTTGGATCTTCAGTAACTGGAGCTCTCAACGCTACGGCAAGAACTACAGGGCCCTGAAGAGGCCTCTCTCCGTCGTCGACGATGCCAGGTTCAAGGTCCGTATCCCCGCAAAAGGTTCATACCGGGTCCTCGTCCGCTGGCCCTCCAATTCCGGCTACAATAACCGGACGCGGTTCTGGGTAAAGGCAAGCAGCGGATGGAAATTAAAAACGGTCAACCAGAGATGGAACGGCGGCAAGTGGGTCTCCCTGGGTCGTTACACTCTCAACGCTGGTGACTCCTACCGTATACATATTGCCAGCAGGAGTTCGGGCAAAGGGTACATAATCGCCGACGCCGTCAAGGTCGTCCGGGTGACGAGCGGTACCACGACCTCTAGCGGGCCAACCGGGCTCAAGGTAGTCCGCGAGGCGAAGACGTGGCTCGGTGTGCCGTACAAGTGGGGAGGTGCTTCGCGCAACGGTGTTGACTGCTCCGGCCTCACGATGATGGTCTATAAGAAGTTCGGTAAATACCTGCCGCACAACGCCGCCGAGCAGTTCAAGTACGGCAAGAGGGTTTACACTCCGGCTCCCGGCAACCTGGTTTTCGGTCGCTACGACGGTACGGGGCCGGGAATTCAACACGTCGGCTTGATCACCGGGAGCAACCAGATGATCCACGCGCCCCAACCGGGAACCGTCGTGCGTTACGCCACCTTCAAGAACAGCTACTACAACATTGCCGGGATCCGGCGCTACGTTCCGAACAGATAACGCCTCACGGCGGACTGCTCAGGCGTTCTCCGGGGAAGGTTGGGCGCGTTAGCGGCGGCCTTTTTTGAGGATGTCGTTCTTGGCGGCTTCTGGTGTTACCCGTTCGTCGCGGCTTTCGAGGGCGAGCCTTTCGCGGTGGTAGATGACCCAGAGGTAGAGGTCGAGCTCGGTGCGGCCGGGGAATGCGTCGAGGATGCGTTCTTCCCGGATCATCTCGGAGATTGGCGCGTAGGAGTATTCGTACCAGTCCCTCAAGACTTCTTCCGGGGAAACGTAGCGCTTCCAGAGTTGTGAGAGCCTAAAACCGTGGGCCTCGATGTACGTCGCCAGCTTCCGGTAGTCGGAGATGTCCGAGAGTTCCACCTTGACCTCCGGCAGGACCCTATCCACCGGAAGGCGTTCGAGCAGGTGGCGGTGCTCTATCTTGTCCAGCAGGTTACGGGAAGTGAGGGCGGAGTCCACCGGAACCCGGCTTCGGAGTTCCGTGACCTCGGCGTCTATGATCTCGACGCCCTGCTGACGGGCGACGGAGATGCGGTGGTTGCCGTCCTGGACGAAGTAGGCGTCCCCGATCTTGTACAAACTGACCGGCGGCAACTCTTCGGCCCTATGCATCATCTGGTCGATCTTCTTCCAACGCCTCGCCACGTCCCCGCTTTTGGAGGGAAGGAAGGCCCGGTCGAAGTCCCGGTGTCGGCCGACGCTGCCGACCACTTTCGCGACCGGAACCTCCCGCATCCCGATGTAGACCTGGGAGACGGCCCCGAGCGCGCTCTTGACCTCGTCGAAGGAGAGTAGTTGGTTGGACCCTGGGTCGCGCCGCAAGTATGCCCCGACCCGCCTTAAAAAGGCTTTTCTCCGGGCGCTTGAGAAGTCTCTATCCGCCTGCTCGTTGAGGTCCATCAAACTCGTCACAGACAGAATCTATACTGCCCCACGCGAGAGAACAAGGCTTTGGGGACCGAGAATCTACACTTCGAGGATGCGATGACCGTAGACGTTGACTATTTTCGTCTCTCCCCGGCCCGTCACCCGCTCTTCCAGCGGGCTCATCAGGTGTATGTGACCGTGGAGCCAGAGCGGCGCCCGGTGACGGTCCATAAGCCCCAGAAACGACTCGAACCCCGTGTGGCACAGGTCCTCGCGATCCCCGAGGCCATAAGGGGCGGCGTGGGTGACGATGACGCGCGGAGACGGCTTGCCAAGCAGGCTGCGGTAGCGGATGCGGGCCGAGAGAGACCGCGTTCGGCGGCGCATCTGACGCTCGGTGTACTGGTTCGGGCCGCCGGAGTACAGCATCGAGCCCGAGAGGCCGGCGAGCGTCACGTCTCCCACAGTCTCGATCCGTCCGTCCAAAGGCGTGCATCCCCCCGGATATTCGGGTCCATCCGGCCCTGGGTCGTGGTTGCCGAGCACGTAGTAGAGCGGCACGCCCAGGAAGGTAACGATGTACTCCAGGTACTCGAACGGCAGGTCCCCGCAGGAGATGACCGCCTCGACCCCGTTCGCATAAGACGTGAGGTTCGGACCGTAGAGCACTTGCTCCACCCGGTCGCTGATGCACAAGACTTTCATGTTCGCCTTTCCACCAACTCCATCATACCGTCCTCACCGCCGCGCGACTATACTGGACTCGACAAGATCAATTCCCCGACCGTTGCCGGAGGTCCGGTATGCACGGCGGACGTAAAATCGAAGGTTCGCTCTTCATCCCCGACCGGATGGCCCGGAACGTCGCCCGGATGCGCGGCGTGGAGGGCGAGGAGTGGCTCCGCCGATTGCCGGTGCTCGTCTCTTCTCTGCGGGAACGGTGGGAGCTCGACAGTGTGGGGCAACCCTTCGCGGGGATCTGGTACAACTGGGTCGCCCCCGTCCGACGCGCCGACGGTACGCCCGCCGTCCTCAAGCTCTGCGTGCCGGGAGACGAAGAGTTCGCCTCCGGGGCGCTGGCGCTAGAAGCCTTCGACGGCCGGGGCGCGGTTCGGCTGCTGGAACTAGACTTGGGTCTCGGGGCGATGCTGATGGAGCGCTTGGAGCCAGGCGTGTCGCTGTACGACGTTCGGGGCGAGGAGGCGTCTACCTCGGCGGTGGCGGACGTTATACGAAAGCTGCACCGCCCAGTAACGTCGGATCATGGATTCTTGGCGGTGTCTATATGGGCGGGAGGGTTCCACCGGCTCAGGGACCGTTTCGATGGAGGGACCGGCCCGATGCCGGAGACGCTGGTGGAGCGTGCCGAGTCGCTATTTGCGGAGCTGATCTCTTCCCAAGAAGAGACGGTCCTTCTGCACGGCGACCTCCACCAAGAGAACATACTGTCCGTTTCGGATGTAGAGCGCGGCCCGTGGCTCGCGATCGACCCGAAGGGAGTCGTCGGGGATCCAGCCTACGAGGTCGCGCCCTTACTCCACAACCCGGACTGGCTGCTGCAAGAACCACGTCCCGGTGGGATCCTGGAGCGCCGGGTGCGCAAGTTGTCCGAAGAGCTCGGGTTCGACCCGTGGCGTGTCTGGGGTTGGGGTTTCGCCAAGACCGTTCGCGCGGCTTTCCGGGTGGGTGAGGATGGGGGTGTGGAGATCTGGGACCAGGCGCTAGAGTGCGCGGAGCTACTCGCCGAGATTGAGCCGTAAGAGAGGCGCCCGGAGGTGTCGCGCCCGCTGGCGGCGGGTAATACTTTCGCGTAGATACCAGATCCTGGAGGTAGAAGAATGGCCGGTCCCGAGACCCCGAAGCTTATGGTGGACATCGTTATACCCATGAAAGAGGGAATAGTCTTGGTGCGCCGAGGTCACGACCCTTTCGAAGGACAGTGGGCGTTGCCGGGTGGATTCGTCGAGGTGGGGGAGACCGTCGAGCAAGCCGCCGTCCGCGAGACGGAAGAAGAGACGGGCCTCAAGGTCGAGATCACCCGCCTAGTCGGCGTCTACTCCGAACCGGAACGCGACCCCCGAGGCCACAACGTTAGCGTCGCTTTCCTCGCCCGTACCTTGAGCGGACAGATGCAGGCCGCCTCCGACGCATCGGAAGTGGAAGTCCTCGCCCCGGACGCCGTCGAACTGGCCTTCGACCACCGTGAGATAGTAACCGACGCTCTACGCTAGCCTTCGATCGCCCACAGCGACTCGGCCGGGAGGCGGGCCGTTATCTCGTCCCCGACCGTCAGCCGGACGTGAGGCGGCAAGGCCGCCCGGAGGCTGGCGTCGTGCGCTTCGAAGGTGTAGTGGACCTGCGTCCCGAGGAAGGTCGCCGATGCCACGCGGGCCGGGAAAGAGTTCTCGCCACTTTCGATCCTGACGGCTTCGGGACGGATCGTGAGGGTGACGTCGCCGTGCGTGGCTGGCTCGTCCAGCTTTAGTTCTCCAAGGCTGGTCTTTACGGAGCCGTTTTCGGCGTGGCCCTCGATGAAGTTGGTCGCCCCGAAGAATCGGGCGGCGGCTCGGTTTACCGGGCGGTCGTAGAAAGCCTCGGGCCGGTCGTACATCTGGAGCTTGCCGTCGAAGATCAGGGCGATACGGTCTGCCAGGACTACCGCTTCTTCCTGGTCGTGGGTGACGAAGACCGTCGTGTAGCCGCCCTCGCGCTGGAGACGCTTTATGAGCCCGCGCATCTCCTCCCTGAGGTTCGCGTCGAGGGCGCTTAGGGGTTCGTCCAGGAGCAAGAGCCGCGGCCCCGTTACGAGCGCCCGCGCCAGCGCCACCCGCTGCTGCTGGCCGCCGGAGAGTTCGTCCGGCTTCCTGTCCGCGAAGCCTTCCATCCTGACCCGCCGGAGCGCGTCCTGGATCTTCTTAGACGACTCCTTGTGCGAAACGCGGCGCATCCTGAGCCCGAATCCGACGTTCGCCTCGACGCTCATGTGCGGGAAGAGAAGCGACTTCTGGAAGACCATCGCCGCCTCCCGTTTCTCCGGCGGCACGCCGACGACAGAGTGCCCGTTCACCAGCACGTCTCCCGCTGTTGGCCGCAGCAGCCCGGCCACTATCTTCAACGCCGTGGTCTTTCCGCAGCCCGACGGCCCGAGCAACGCCACCAACTCCCCCGGCTCGACCGCGAGCGATAGCTCCGAGAGCGCCGGTTCATCGCCGCGAGCGTAGCTGTGGGAGAGACCTTGCAGTTCCAGTCTAGCGCTCAAGAGACTTTCCCGAGTCCCAGGAAGCCCCGGCCTCCGCTTTTCTCGCCCGGTTTCAGGAAGCGGAGGGCGACGACGAGGGCGAGGATAGCTGGAACCGCGAAGACCAGGGCGAGGGCCGAGGTGTGGACCGGGTCGTTGCCGGAGGCGGCCGAGAAGAGGAGCATCGGGAGGGTGACTACGTTGCCGCCTCCTATAAGGAGCGTCAGGATGTACTGGCCCCAGGAGATGAGGAACGCGAACAACCCGGCCACCGCAACCCCAGGCGCGACCTCCGGCAGTGTGACGCGCAAGAACGCCTGCCAGGGATTCGCCCCGAGCGTGCGCGCGGCTTCCTCCAACTCTCCCGTCCGCTCGGCGAAGACGCTGGTCAAGATGACGGCCGTGTAGGGGACCGTCGGTACCAGATGGACCAGGAACACCCCGAACACTGTGTCCGCCAGCCCGAGCCGGATAAACGTCAGGTGGATGCCCATCGTCGAGGCTAGCGGCGGGACGAGTATCGGCAGTAGGATAAAGAAGATCACGACTCCCTTAAAGCGCCACTCGTAGCCGCCGAGTGCCATCCCGGCCGGCAGCCCGACCACGACTGACGCGAGCGCCACCGAAACCCCGATCAGCAAACTCGTCAACGTCGCCGATAAGACTTTCCCGCCCGGCTCAAGCAGGTACCGGACGCCCCGCAACGACCACTCCGTCGGCAGCAGGTCCGGGAAACGCCACTCCCCGGCGAAAGTCCAGAGGACGAGCGGGACGAACGGTAACACGACCACCGCAGCCACCAGCGCGAGCCCGATGTTGCTTCGGCGTTTATCCACGACCGAGGTCCCTCGCGACGCGGAGGTAGGCGGCGGCGAAGGCGGCGGTCACCAGGGAGATGAGGATGTTGATCGCCATCGCTATCGGACGGGAGGTAAGCTCTATGTCCCGGTACTCGTTGTAGGCCGTCACCGGAAGTATCGTCGGGTAGCTCTTGCCGAGCAAGAACGGCACCTCGAAAGCCCCGAACGTAAACGCGAAGACTATGAGGCTCGCCGCCACTATCCCAGGCGATATCACCGGGAACACGACGTACCAGAACCTCTGCCACGCTCCCGCCCCGAGGGTACGCGCAACGTCTTCGAGTTCAGCGGCGACGCCCCGCAAGGAAGCGAGCACGACGAGCGCTATGAAAGGTGTTTCCTTCCAGACATAGGTGAGGATGATACCGATTGAGTATTTGTCGTAGAGGAGGGCGGGGAAGTCTCTGGGTTGACCGATCAGGCCGAGAGCGTCCGCAACCCGCGCCCCGAGCCCCGTCTGGGAGACGACGAGCGCGATGCCGACGGCGGCGACGAGGTGGGGGATCGTGATCGGCAACTGGAACACGACCGACGAGACACGCCCGCTGCTCCTCCTCAAAGCTAAGGCCGCGAGCACCGCCAGCACCGTGGAGATACTAGTCGAAGCGCCCGCCACGTACAGCGTCAAAAAGAGCGAGCTAAGGAAATCGCCGTCCGTCAGGACCTTTCGGTAGGCGTCGAGGCTGATGGTCGTCTGCCCGATGGCCGGCATGTATCCGAGGGACTGGACCAGGGCGGAAACTAGGCCGCCCGCAAAAAGCACCCCGACCACCAGCAGAGCCGGAGTGAGTAGCAGGAATATCTTGACCCTTCCGCCCAAAAGTTACTTCTTGAGCACCTTGCTCCGCCACCCGTCCTGGAGCGAGAGCAGCCACTTGGAGCGGGCTTCCGGGACACGGTTTTTCTGGAGCTCGCCGGCCGAGAGTGTCGCCGGGCCGTCGAGTTTAGCGAACTTCTTCTGTGCGTCCTTAGGCAGGCGGCTTATGTCCAAGGCCGTCAGGTCGCCCCAGCCTTTCGGGTCCTGTTTCTTGATCTGGGCCTCCGGGCTCTCCAGGAAGTTTGCCACCACCTGCGCCCCGGCCTTGTTAGGCGCGTTGTACGGGATGGCGACGTAGTGGGTGTTGTTCAGGGTTCCGCCGTCGAGCAGGTACGTGCGGCTCGTCTTCGGGAAGAGGCCTTTCTCGATCTGGCGCTGGGCCAACTGCGGGTTGTAGCTCATGTCCAGCCAGACCTCGCCGTTCTGGTACAGCTCGTCCAGCTTGGTAGAGGACTCGGGATACGTGCTTCCGTTGCGCCACAGGTGTGGCTCCAGCTTGTTCAGGTAGTCGTAGAGTTTGGAGGATTTCTTGTCGAAGACGCTCTTGTCGAACGGCTTCTGGAAGGGTTTTATCTCTCCGGTGACGCCGTAGAACATTTGCTCGACGAAGGCGTTGCCGGTGAAGTCCGGAGGGGCCGGATAGGTGAAGCGGCCGGGATGCTTCTTGGTCCAGGCCAGTAGCTCTTTCGTGTCCTTCGGTGGGTCCTTGACCTTCGCGGAGTCGTAGATCATGACGAACTGGGCTTTGCCCCATGGGGCTTCGTGGCCTTTTACCGGGTAGCCGAAGTCGTGGTTGATGCTCTGGTTTTTCCAGTCGATGTATTTCGCGTTCGGTAGTTTCTTCGCCCAGGGACCGAACCAGAGGTTCGCGTCGGCCCCGGTGGCGAAGTTCTCGCCGTTGATCCAGACGAGGTCCATCGTGCCTCTGTCTTTACCGGCGGTCTTCTCGTTCAAGAGCTTGTTCACGGCGTCCGCAGTGTCCGGGAGGGGAGTCCTTTTCAGGGTGATGTCGTACTTCTTCTTGAGTTGGGGCGCGACGTAATCGTCCACGTAGGCGTTGATGGAGTCGTCCCCGCCGTACATGGAGAAGTTGACGGTCGAGCCGCGCGCCTCTTTCTCGAGCGCCGAGAACGGACGCTTCTCACCCTGGGTGTTTGTGCCGTCGTCCGAAGAGCCGGTGGACCCGCCGCAAGCGGCGAGAGTTGGTATCAGGATGGCCGCCAACACGACGCACAATAAGACTCGAAGCTTCAATTCTTGCTTTCCTCTCCTGCTTCCTTGCGTCGGCAGCATCGGCTACCGGGAACAAATTCTACACTCGCGTGCATGCACACCTACGGTTCGTAGGCGGTCATGGATCAGGCATCTTACCTGCCCGGATGCCTCGCGAGTGCCGCCATCATCCCGGAGAGCACCCGCTCAGCGTCGAGGTCCGTGACCGCATCCACCTCTCGTCCCCGGCTGCCGAAGTCATGGGCCGCCGCCGCGTCTAGGGCCGGCAGTGCGAGCTTCTCGATGGTTACGGCCTCCGGATCCGCGACGGCAGCCACGCACGACACGTCCCAGATGATCTTCCGCTGCTCCCCTTTCTCTCCTTCATTCTCATCGACCCACGCGAGCAGTATCTCCGCTAGATAGTCGGCGACGGGCCTTTCGAGAGAACGTAGCTCCTCCGCGAACGGCCCTGCCTCCACCGTGACTTTCGCGGGCGCGGGCCAGCCAGGCACGAGCAACAGGTCCACGCTCGTCTCGAAGAGCGTCCGCCAGGCGGCGATGTCCGCACGGCCGTTCAGCTCTCCCATCCGGTACTCCCACTTTCCGTAGGTCTCCTCGTCCCCGAAACCACCGAGCCAAACCACTCGCAGGTTCTCGCGCACCTCGGGCGCTGTGAGTAAGAGCGAGGCTACATCCGTCGCCGGGCCGGTGGCGAGTACGGTCAGCGGGCCGCGCCGGGCTTCTTCCACCAGGAAGTCGAGTCCAGGGCTCCCGACCGGATCTTCGCGGGTCTCCATCGGATGCTCCGCGCCGGGTATGCAGGGGACTCTCTCGCCGCAGAGGGCGACTACCCGCTCTGCCTCCTCCTGATACAGATCTCTCGAAGCGGGGCCGTGGGCGGTCGTGTTGTGGACGGAGACGACGCCTCGCACGTCGAAGGTCCCCTGCGGAAGGCCCAACGCGTGGGCTATGGCGAACTGGTCGTCGATCTCGTTTGCCGTATCGCAGTCCAGGACTACGCGGGGAGGGTTCTGGTTCATGCCGCCGTCAGAATTATCGGGGAACCTTTCGTGATGACTAGGGTATGCTCGTGGTGGGCGGCCGGGCTTCCGTCGGCGGTCTTGATGGTCCAGCCATCTTCCGCCGTGACGGTCTGGGACGAACCGGCGGAGATGATCGGCTCGATGGTAATGACGAGTCCCTTAGTGAGCGGCGCGAGGAACCGCCGATCGTAGTAGTTGGGTATGGTGGGAGATTCGTGGATGGTTTTTCCGACACCGTGACTTTGCAGCTCCGGGAGGACGGTGAAGCCTCGTTTGTTGACTTCGGTCTCGATGGCGCGTCCGATCTTACCGATGGAACGCCCCGCCCGCGCCACGGCGAACGCCCGCCGGAAAGCACGTTCGGCGCAGTCCCTGAGTTCCTCGTGTGCCGGAGGTCCCGGCGGCACGGCTACTGTTACAGCCGCGTCGGCGATGTAGCCGTCGAGTTCGGCCGTCACGTCGATCTTGACCAGGTCGCCGGGCTCTATAATCCGGTCTCCGGGGACGCCGTGGACCGCCTCGTCGTTCACGCTGATCAAGTTGACTCCCGGAAACCCGTACACGAGCCTCGGCGCCGAACGCGCCCCCTGTTCCTCGAAGATCCGCGCCCCAACCTCGTCCAACTCTCCGGTAGTCATTCCCGGCTCCAGGCTACTCTTCATCTCGCGGAGCGCGAGCGCAACCACCCCTCCGGCCTTGCGTAGCCCCGCCAGGTCTCTCTCGGATTCAACGGTCAACGGCAAGCTCCTTCACTACTCCATAGGCTAAAAGCATCGTAGCACGCCCCGACACCTGCTCCCCAGATTCTTCCTTACGATTCCCTTAACCTTCGAAGAGCCGCCCCAGGAACGCAGGTTCCAGGTATTCGCGGCTCTTGTTCATGGTCTCCTCGTTTGTGATGGGTCGCTCCTTTTGCGCGGTCTCCCGCAACGCCCAGGCGCACCACGAGACGGCGCGCAGCGAGACTATGGTTCGTATCGCTTCGAGCTGGGTGTGGAACCTGTCTGTGTCGGTTACCTGGCAGATGGAGAGATAGGTTTCGATGAACTCGCGTTCTTGATCTTCGGTGAGGAGCGTCGCCGTAGCGTCTCGCCAGAGGGTCGTGGTCGGCAGAAGGAAGTGGGCCAGGTCCTGGGTGCGCGGGGCGATGCGCGCTTTCTCCCAGTCCAGGAGCTTCGCTTCTCCACCGGCTCCGCCATCTTCTACAACGAAGTTGTGCGTGTTCAGGTCATAGTTGACGATGGCGAGGTCCTCTTCCGTGAAGAGACCTTTCTGCTCCAGGAACTTCTCTATCTTCTCGAATCCTTTGCGGAGGGCAGCCTTGCTCTCGGCGGAGGCGTCTTCCCATTCCAGGTATGGGGCGGCGAGTTCTCTTGACTCTCCCAGAATGGATGGAGCGGGGTCTGGGTGGAGTTGGAGGTGGTCTCCGGTCCTGTCCGGGACGCCGAGGTTGTGGATAGTGGCGACGCAGCGGGCGGCCGGGGCGAGGTCGGTAGAATAGTTTAGGGGGCGTCCGGGCAGGTACTGTTCCAGGATCAGGGGGTACGGGAGACCGGATGGCTCGGGGTCCACGAGGTAGGGCTCCGGGGTGACGCCGGAGGGAACGAGGAGACCGAGGGCGCCGAACTCGTAGACGGCCTGCTCTCTGAGAGGAAGCCCGATCTGGGTCCCGGTGACGAGCCGCGCCACGTAGCCGAAATCTCCACTACGAACGAGGTAATTCAGGCTGTACTCGCCGCGCGCCAGGAAGCTCACGTCTTCGATACTGGGCGGCTTATCCCACGGCGCCTCGTCGAGTGTAAATCTCGACAGGTACTCTCGGACGCTCTCCGGTTCCGGCTCTCTATGCTCGTCGGTCTGTGTCACTGTGAATATTTTACAGGCGTACGCCTCGCCGGTAGCGGGGGTGATGTAAAATATGGGTCAAGGAGGTCGTTGGAGAGATGCCCGATCTATACGTCATTTTGTGGGCGGTGGTAGCCGCTGTAGCCCTCATCGGTGAAGTTTTGACCATTTCTTTCTTCCTGGTCTTCTTCTCTCTCGGGGCCGTAGTCGGTTTGCTGTTCGCTTTCGCCGGGCTCGGGCCTTTCGTGCAGGTTGCGGGGTTCATTCTGGCGTCCGTACTTAGCATGTTTATCTTGCGCCCGGCATTGTTGAATAGGTTGGCTTTGCGCGGCGGCGAAGTGTACGTGGGCCAGAAGAGCATCGCGGGCCAGGGCGCAGTCGTTACGGCGGAGATAGAGCCGGGTGGCAGCGGCACTATAAAGGTGGGAATAGGAGGAGAGTATTGGACGGCAAGGTCTCTTGATATTGAGGAGCGGATAAAGCAGGGCACGCGGGTGCGGGTCCTTGACACGGACGGTCTGACCGCGCTGGTCGAGACCGCAGAGAACTAGACGGCTAAAAGCCGAGGAGGAAACATGGCTGGAACTGGTTTGATCATACTCGGAATACTGGCGTTCGTGGTGCTCGTGGTCGCGGCGAGGAGCATCCGGATCATCCCCCAGAGCCGCGTCGGAATTATTCAGCGCTTCGGACGTTACCATCGGACAGCCGAGAGCGGGCTGACGGCGATCATACCGGTGGTGGACCGGATGTTGCCGAAGACCGACCTGCGCGAGCAGGTGGTCTCGTTCCAGCCCCAGGCCGTTATTACGAGCGACAACGTGGGCATCCAGATCTCCACGGTCGTCTATTACCGGATCATCGACGCGCGGGCGACCGAGTACGAGATCGCGAACCTGAACGTCGCGCTGGAGCAGATCACGCAGACCACCCTGCGTAACGTTATTGGCAACCTCACCCTGGACAAGACCCTGACCTCGCGCGACGAGATCAACGCGAAGCTCCGCACAGTCCTGGACGAAGTGACCGAACAATGGGGCACCCGCATCACGCGCGTCGAGCTAAAGGAGATAACCCCGCCCCGCGACATCCAACAGGCGATGGAGAAGCAGATGCAGGCCGAGCGGACCCGCCGCGCCTCCATCCTGACCGCCGAGGGCGACAAGCAAGCCGCCATCCTGAAGGCCGAGGGCGGTAAGGCGGCAGCCGTCCTGGAAGCCGAAGGCGAGCAGCGCTCCGCCGTATTGCGCGCCGAGGGCGAAGCTGAAGCCTACCGCAACGTCCAGAAGGCCCAGATCGAGATGACCGGCGCCCTCTTCGAGCGGCTCCAGAACAGCGACCTCTCCCCGGAAGCCCTGCGCTACCTCTACCTCAAAGCGCTCCCCGAGATGGCTCAAGGCCCGGCCAGCAAGCTCTTCGTCGTTCCGTCCGAGATACAGGACCTCGCCGGAACAATAAGTGCTCTAGCCGGCGGCGCGAGCCTGGCGAACGAGGACAACGACGGCTCCAGCGGGGACAACGACGGCTCCGGCAACGGCGGGCGCCGCAGGGGCTACGAGTTGCCGGACGGCCTCCGGGAGCGCTAGAACGACGAGGAAGATCGCCTGATGAGCCCGGTCGAAGTTCCGGGCTCGAAGGTTTCCCTGCGGGATTGGCGTCTCGAAGACCTTGACTCCTACTCTCGCTGGCTCGTACCCGGCCACCGCTGGCAGCAGCTCGACGGGCCGTACTACGCGAAGCCTTCAGTAAAGCAGGGGCGGGAGATCATCGCCCGCAAGCGAAGGATCATAGAAAATGGAGAACTCCCGGCACCGCGCGAGAACCTGTCTATAGCGCTCCGCGAGAGCGGTGAGTTTCTCGGGATGGTCACGTGGGCCTGGGAGAGCCGGGAAACCAACTGGCTTACGGTCGGAATCGCGGTCTTCGACCCGGCGTGGTGGGGAAGGGGCGTCGGATACGAGTCGCTCGGGCTGTGGAGCCAGTACCTCTTCGACGAGATGCCGGAGATCACGCGTCTCGACCTGCGCACCTGGTCCGGCAATGCGGGCATGATGCGCCTGGCGCTGAAGCTTGGCTACAGAGAAGAAGCCCGCTTCCGAAAGGCGCGCATCGTCGGAGATCGATACTACGACGGCCTCGGCTACGGTGTGCTCCGGGAAGAGTGGCAGAGGTCGTATCCAGGTGGGTTCGCTGCGCGTCTCGGGTAGAGTTTGGTGGCCTCGACTGCGTTGCTATATCCTTATGCCTTATGAATACGGGACCTCCACGAGGGGAAAGACAGCCTCCCAGCCGCAGACGGCGTGTGAGAGCTGGGCGATCCGGCGGATGGCGGCGCGAGTTGGTGGAGTTCGCGCTGGTGTTGCTGGTTGCTTTCGCGTTGGTCTTCGGGGTCGTCAGGCCGGCAGTCGCCGCTCCTTTCAAGATACCTTCGGTGAGTATGGTACCGACGCTTGAGGTTGGGGATCACTTGATCGTCAACAAGTTCGTCTACGATTTCAGGGAACCGAAGCGGGGTGAGATAGTCGTCTTCGACGTCCCGTGGCAGTCGGACCCGCTTATAAAGCGGGTGGTCGGACTTCCGGGAGACAGCATCGAGCTTCGACGAGGTAAGCTTTTCGTCAACGGCAAACCCCAGAAAGAGCCTTACGTCGTCAACAAACCCTGCGTCCCAAGCCAGCCTCGGACTTGCTTCTACGGTCCCGTGACCGTGCCTTCCGGCGACTTCTTCGCGATGGGAGATAATCGCGCTCATTCAGTAGATTCGCGCTTTATCGGGTCGGTGCCG
Organism: Rubrobacteraceae bacterium; assembly: GCA_965219175.1. GTDB lineage: Bacteria > Actinomycetota > Rubrobacteria > Rubrobacterales > Rubrobacteraceae > JBBPZK01. The sequence continues at coordinate 2,601,231 of CBDCNI010000001.1, read as the reverse complement.
GAGAAGAACATCGAGGGCGAGGCGATCTTGCGGTTCTGGCCTCCCGGCATGGTAGGAACGCCGTAACTTTCTAGCTTATAGCCAGCCGTGGTGCTGGGCGGTGCGTGCAGCTTCGATCCGGTTGCGCGCGCCGGTCTTGCCGATTGCGGCGGAGAGGTAGTTGCGCACGGTGCTCTCGGAGAGATAGAGTCGCGAGGAGATATCGGAGATGGTAGAGCCGTCCGCAGCGGCGGCGAGCACGTCGCGCTCGCGGGGCGTGAGAGGGCTCGGGCCGCTCCTGAGCGCGTCGGCGGCAAGGTTTGGGTCGACAACCTGTTCTCCGGCTAGGATGCGACGGATCGCGGCGGCGAGATCCTCCACGGGACCGTCCTTGACCAGGAAGCCACTCGCGCCGGCTTCCATCGCCCGGCGCAGATATCCCGGCCTTCCGAAGGTCGTGAGGATCAGGACTTTGCAGTCGGGGAGTCTCTCACGCAGCGTCTTCGCGGCGCTGATTCCATCCATGACGGGCATTTCGATGTCGAGCAGGGCGATGTCCGGCCGTGTGTCGAGGGCGGTTGGGACGACCTCGTCTCCGGAGCCGACTTGGGCTACGACTTCGATGTCCTCTTCGAGACCGAGAAGTAGGGCGAGGGCTCCGCGCATCATTCCCTGATCCTCTGCGAGTAGAATCCGGATCAAAGGTTCTCTAATTTGCTATCCGCAAGTGGCAGCGCAACCGAGAGTCGATAACCTCTATCTGGATGTGGACCATAGTCGAGCGTTCCACCTACGGAGGATGTTCGTTCGGCAAGCCCGCGCAGCCCACTTCCCCCGGAGACTTTACCATTCGAGCCGATTCCGTCATCTCGGATTTCGAGCACGGCCTGGTTATCACGGCGGCGCACTTCGATCTCGCAGTGGCTGGCGCGGCTGTGACGGATCACGTTGGTGACGCCTTCCCGCACAGCCCAGCCGAGCAGGGTGTCCGCTTCCTGCGATAGAGGATTGCCCGACCGCCGGACCGTGGCTTCGATGCCGGCATCCGCGAGCGCCGAGCGGGCGTTGTCGAGTTCGGTGGCGAGCCCTCGACCCCGGTATCCGGTAACAGCTTCACGCACTTCTACCAGAGCCTGGCGGCCAACGGATTCTATGTCGGCGGCTTCGCGGGCGGCTGAGGCTGTTTCGCCCTGTTCGGCGAGCCTGCGTACCGCTTCGCTCTTGACCACGACGAGCGAGAGGGTGTGGCCGAGCAGGTCGTGCAGGTCGCGGGAGAACCGGAGCCGCTCCTCGGCGACGGCGGCCCTGGCGAGTTCCTCCCGCGTCTCGCGCAGTTCTCGGATGAGACCTCTCGTCCTCTTTACGAAGACGGTCAACAACCCGCCGAAGAGCGGGCCAAAGAGCAGGTTCGTAGTCTGTCCGACACTCATCGACTGGCCCACCAGTGCGAAGATGCCCATGACGGCGGTCACTGCGAACACGGCGGCCACGGCCCACCGCCGCGGCAGGGCCACGGCGCAGGCCGGGGACAGGAAGATGAATAGGAGTATCCAATCGTCGCCGAAGCCGAGCGAGGTAGCCACAGTTACGAACGCGAGCAAGGAGAGCGCGAATCCGATCCGCCGCTTCTTCTCAGGATATCCGAAGGCCAGCCAGAGTACCCCGATCCACAAAATTGCGTACGCAACGAGCGCCGCTGCCGCGAGGGCCGCCGGGTGATACTCGCCGCGCGCGATGCCCCCTGCCACGGGCGTGAGGATGACGAGCGAAGCGCCGATCCAGATAAGACGCATCCACCCCTGCCGGTTCAGCCCGGGCGCCATCCCCCAGCCTTCTTGCATAGCCTTCTCTTTACTCACCTCTCTCAAGCTATAATCAACCCGTATTTTAGCTTGCTCGTGTTTGAAATATCCCGGCGCAGAAGGACTATGGCTCCGCTGCCCATCTAACTCAATCCTTCGCTGAGAACTGTTCAAGCTTACTTCTTGCCACCTTTGCCGGTAACCCAGGACAATATCTCTCCCAGCGCTCCGCCTATTGGCGATCTGCCCCGCTCTACCGAGCCCTTCCCGGCTACCCAAGATAAGCAGCCCGCCTACGGCGGAGTCGACGGCAGATACGCGCTCCGAACGACGCTCTTCGTGATTGTCCGTGTCTTTAGCCATGTCTTTTGTATATCCTCTCTATTTATCCGTGTTTGTTAGATATAAAAGCCAAAAAGCTCAGGCCGAACGTCCCACGCGCCGGTAGCCGAGCACGGCGAGGGCGGCGAAAGCTACGCACCAAGCGAGGAGGATCAAGGCGTCTGCCGTGGTCGGGGCGTGTCCGGCTACGACCTGCCAGCCGAGATCCGCATAGCGGTTGAACGGCAGGGCGTGGGCCACTTGTCGGAGCGTCTCGGGCAACAACGATACGGGGAACCAGAAGCCACTCAGCAACACTCCGCCGAGGACTACCGCCATCGTTACTACTGATGACGACTGTGCCGTGCATAGATAGCCGATAGCCGTACCGAGCAGGGCGAACGGCATGATCCCAACCCACAGCAAAGCGACGAGGATGGCCCACTGTCCGGCGCCGAGTTGCACGCCGTAGTCGATCACGGCTGCGAGGCACACGAACACTATAGTCGGCAGCACTACTACCATGCTTGTCAGGAACTTCGCCGCCACTACCTGAACGGCCGGAAGCGGCGTGGTCCGTAGCTGGCGCATCCAGCCGACCGTCCGGTCCTCGATGGTGCCGTTGACCAGGGAGAGCGACGCGAAGACGGCCCCGTAGCAGACCATGCTTACCATGAACGTGAGCGCCGCGGTAGGGTCTTTCGAGCTTCCGTCGGAAGTGCCGAGGCTGCTGAAGATCAGGTAAAGGGCGACCGGCATCAGTACGGCCAACAGCAGGAATCGGGGGCTGCGTAAGACGCGCAGTACCTCCAGGCGAAGGTAGGCGATCATCAGTTCTCCTCTCGTGTAGAGCTGTTTGTGGTGAGCGCGAGGAAGGCGTCTTCCAGTCCCGCGCCGTTTACTTCCAAGTTGTGCGGTGTTCCACGCTCGCCGATGAGGGTGGCGACCGTGGCGTCGGAGTCGGCGCTTCGCAGGCAGGCCCGGTCGCCGCGAAGTTCGACCGAGACTACGCCGGGCAGCCGGTCGAGGCCCTCAGAAGAATTGCCGGCGAGGTCGAAGCTCACGGTGCGTCCGCCTACGGCACCTTTGATCTCCGCCCCCGATCCGTCCGCAACCACCCGTCCTCCGGCGATGACCACGATCCGGTCGGCGTTCGCGTCCGCTTCTTCCAGGTAGTGGGTCGAGAACAGGATCGTCCGCCCGGTAGCCGCGTGGGAACGCATGCTCTTCCAGAAAGCCCGACGGGACTCCACGTCCATCGCCGCCGTCGGCTCGTCCAGCACCAGCAGGTCCGGGTCTCCGGCCAGCGCGAGGGCGAATCGTACCCTTGCCGTTTGGCCGCCGGAGAGTTTGTCCGACCGACGATCGGCCAGATCTGCGAGTCCGGCAGTCGTAAGTATCTCCTCGACCGGCAGCGGCTCGGGGTACAGCCCGCACACGAAGGAGACTAGCTCTCCAACCTTGACGTTGGAAGGCAGCCCGGCTTCCTGCAACATGACCCCGACACGTCCTGTCGCCACAGCCTCATGGGGCGACTCGCCAAATAGACGTACCGTTCCCTTATCCGTCGGGAGCAGCCCGAGGAGCATGCTTATGGTCGTGGATTTACCGGCCCCGTTCGGACCGAGCAGCGCGACCGTCTCCCCGCGCCCGATAGACAGGTCCAGGCTGTCCACCGCACGGACCTCGCCGTAATTCTTCGAAACCCCGACGAAGCTCACGGCGTTAGTCGTTCTATCTGGCTGCCCTCTCCGTTTGACGAGCTCCTTCTCCAACGTTCGTTTGCTCATCGCGTTTCCCTCTCCGTAGCTCTGGATATGACACGGGTTATTCTGCCCGGTGGGTGGGAGGTCTTGTAGAGTCAACTGTCTATTCTTGGCCGGTACAAATGTCACCGCTCCGGAGCAGGCCCGGAGTGTCTCTCGGTAGCGTGGAGGTTAAGATGTACGGAATGGCGTAAAAGCGGATTGAGGAGGCGCAGCTTGAACGTTCTGGTCAGTGGTGCGGGCGGTCTGATCGGGTCGGCTCTAGTCCCGGCCCTCGAAAACGAAGGCCATCGCGTCATCCGTCTCACGCGCTCGGGTTCCAGCTCGGATAACACCGTTAATTGGGAACCTTCCGGGGGACGGATGGACTATTCGGGTCTCGATGGTGTGGACGCCGCCGTGCATCTGGCGGGTGAGAACATAATGGGGCGGTGGACCCCGGAGAAGAAAAAGAAAATTCTGGACAGCAGGACCCAGGGAACTCGCCTGCTCGCCTCCGCCCTCGCCCGGATGGAGGAAAAGCCATCGGTGATGGTCTGCGCTTCTGCGACGGGCTACTACGGCGACCGGGGAGACGAGGTGTTGCGGGAGGACAGCGAGATAGGCTACGGCTTCCTGCCTCAGGTTGTGCGGGAGTGGGAGCGGGCGGCGGAACCAGCCCGCGAGGCCGGCATCCGGGTGGTCAATTTGCGCTTCGGTATAGTCCTGAGCCCCGACGGCGGGGCACTCGGCACAACGCTACCCATCTTCAAGCTCGGCGGGGGCGGCAGGATCGGGGGTGGAGAGCAGTGGTGGAGCTGGGTCGCCCTGGACGACATCGTCGGCGCCACTCTCCACGCCCTCCGCACGGACACTTTGGAAGGACCGGCCAACGTCACCGCGCCAAACCCGCTTACCAACGCCCGGTATACGAAGATTCTAGGCAGCGTCCTGAACCGTCCGACGTTCTTTACCGTCCCGGCTCCAGCCGCCCGGATAGCGCTCGGTGAGGTCGCAGACGCCCTGCTCCTCGCGAGCGCCCGCATCGAGCCCGCGAAGTTGCAAGAGTCGGGCTACCGGTTCCTATACCCGGAGCTGGAAGGCGCGTTCCGGCACCTGCTGAACAAGTAGGTCTCTCTACCCCGCGCCCAACACCGTGAGCAAGATGGTCAGGGTGAGGAAGCTGAGTATCGTCGAGGTGACGACCACGCCGCTCACCAGCGAGGGGCGGGCGTCGAACTCCAGCGCAAGGATTGTGACGTTCACGGCGGTGGACATGCTGCCCAGGACTACGGCTAGTTTGACGGACAGTGCGTCCATGCCGAGCAGGTAGGCCAGGGCCAGGGAGAGGGGTATGGAGACCAGGAGCCTTATGCCTGTAGCTAGTGAGATCGGCAGCCGCTCGTCCGCCAGGATGTTTGACTTCGCGAGTTGGAGGCCCAGGATCACGAGCAGCAGCGGTATCGCCGCGCTTCCCATGAGCGATACGCCCCGGAACAGGTCGTTGGCAAGCCCCGCGGACGTACCGGTAATGTCTATACCGGACCAACGTATCAGTAGCGCCGCCCCGACGGCGTACACTTGCGGCATCCTTATCAGCCTCGACACGCCTTTTCGCCATCCTTCTCCTCCCGCGCCTGCGATATAGACGCCCAGAGTCTGGGTCAGGATGGACTGGACAACGAAGAACACCACCGCGCGCTCGAACCCTCTCTCACCGAACGCGAAGCTCGCCAGGGGAAGCCCATAGTTGCCGGTGTTGGTGAACATGGTGCAGAGCATCATGGCTGTGGTGGTCGAGGAGTCGAAGTGTAAGACCTTGCTCGAAGTCCACGACAGAAGCGCCATGCACGCTACCAGCAGGAGCATGAACGCGACGATTCGTAAGGTCTCGTCCTGGGGGATCTGGGCTTTTACCAACGAGGAGAAGATCAGGGCTGGACTCAGCAGATACAGGCTGACCCGGCTTATGGGACGAACGTCCGGATCGAGTACCCGGCACAGCACGTACCCAGACCCCACGACCACGAGTATCGGAACCAGGACCCCGGCGAAGGTATTTAGCAACATGAGCGTAAATTATGACAGCGGAAGCGGCAACAGACCGCGTCTGGGTCCAAGAGACGCGAAGCGGCGAGCTTAACCTAGCAGATCGGCCTTGAACCCGGCTTCCCGTAGCAATCCCTGGGCGTCTTTTGCGGCGCCGGCGTCGAGCGTCAGGACGAGGGCGGCGCGTTCGGTGTTCGAGTGGCGGACGTAGAGGTCGAGGATGTTTATGTTGTTGGAGCCCATGAGCGTGGTTACTTCGGCGAAGACGCCGGGGCTGTTCTCGACTGGAATGGCGAGTTCCACGTTCCGGCCACTCTTCTCTACGAGGATGCCGCCGAGACCGTCGTAGGCCTCGCGGGCCTCCTTGAAACGACGTTCCATGCTCTCCCGGTTGGAGACCTCGCTGCCGAGTTGGGCCATCGCCCCGGCGAACCTCCCGAGCGCCTCGCCGAGCGCGGGCGCGTTCTCGGCCAGGATATCCGACCACAGCTCCGGGTTCGAAGAGCCGACGCGCGTCAGGTCCCTGAAGGACGGCCCGGCGAACGAGAGAGCCTCCGGTGAGATGTCCGACGCTACTTTGAGGAGCGCCGCCGCCATCAGGTGCGGCAGATGCGAGAGGGCGGCCATTAGGAGGTCGTGCTTTTGCGGGTCAACCGCCGTCGGGGTCGCCCCGAGTTCTCTCACGAAACCGGCGACTTCGCGGTAGGCTTCGGGGTCGGTGTTCGGGGTGGGGGTAAGGAAGTAGCGGGCGCCGTTGAAGAGGTCCGGTCTGGCGTTCGCCACGCCCGCGAGCTGGCTTCCGGCCATCGGGTGTCCGCCGACGAAGCGGAGTTTTGTTCGCTCGGCCTCGGCTACTATGGCCCCCTTGGCGCTGGCTACGTCGGTGACGAGGGAGTCGGTGGGTGCGAGTTCTCCGAGCAGTTTCGTGGCGCGGGAGATTGGGGCCGCCAGCAAGATCAGGTCGGCCTCCCGCACTTCTTCGAGCGTCGAAGTGTTGTCCACGGCCCCGAGGTTGGTGGCTTTCTCCAACACCTCCGGCGCGTCGACGCCGTAGACCTCCCAGCCGTGTTTGCGGGCGGCCAGCCCCACGGAACCGCCGATCAGACCGACTCCTATTATCCCGAGCGCGCGGCTCATGCCGTCAACATACTCTCAAGAGATTGCCTCGATGACCCGGTCGTTCTCCCCGGAGTCACCGACCGTCACCCGGCTCCAGTCGGCCGGGTATCCGAGGGCGGCGCCTTCTCTCACCAAGACCCCGGCCCGCTCGAAGTCTTCCGTCCCGAATCGGACCATCACGAAGTTGCCTTGCGACGGGAGGAAGTCAAGGTCCGCGTGCCCGAACGCCTGTTGCAGACGCCCGCGTTCCCGGATCACGAACTCCGCCCGCCCTCGCACTTTGTCCTGGGCGAGCATCGAGGCCGTGGCTGCCACCTGGGCGACGAGGTTGACCGAGACTGGGAAACGGACCCGTTCTGCGTAGTCGGCAATTTTCTCCGGCGCGACGCCGTAACCTGCTCTGAGGCCCGCGAGCCCGTGCGCTTTGGAGAACGTGCGGGCAACCACGACGTTCTCGCTTTCGAGGGCCAGGGTGTGGGAATTTTCGTAGGCCGGGTCGTCTATGAACTCCACGTAGGCTTCGTCCACTATCAGGAGGACGTTGTTCGGCAACTCTCCGGCAAGTTCCCGTACACGATTCAGGGTCAGGTACGTTCCGCTCGGGTTGTTCGGGTTGCACAGGATCACGGCCCGCGTCTCCGGCCCGACCGCCGAGAGTAGCGCTTCCGGTTTGACATCGCCCCGCTCCGTGAGAGGAACGGGTCTGGCCTTTACGCCCAGGACGGCGCAGAGCGTCGGGTAGAGGCTGAACGACGGCCAGGGGTAGATGATCTCACCGCCGGGGTCCCCAGGCAGCAACTGGAGTACGTTCAGCAAGACTTCGCTCGACCCGTTGCCGACGAGGACGTTGGCCGGTTCGCTGCCGGCGTTCGCGTTTGCTATGGCATCGCGAAAGCGGGAGGCGTGGCTGTCCGGGTATCGGTTGGCGCGGGGGAGCACCTCGGAGATGGCCGCTTCGGCTTCCGGGAGCGGGCCGAAGGCGAGCTCGTTGGAGGTGAGCTTCGCGTAACCTTTCTCGTCCGTCCCCTCGGCTGCCATCCTCCAGGACTTCGGCGGGACGTAGGGGCGCAAAGATTCCAACTCTGCTCTAAACTTCAACCTGCGGCTCCTCTTCAACTCTGTTTTAGTCTCGGACATTACTCCCAAAGAGTAGACCCCGACGCGGGACCTTGCAACGGTGGGTGGTTGTCTTACGGGCCGCTTGCGGATAGAATCGCAACTCTTATGGAAAATGAAATGTTACAGGAAAAAGTTCAGTCCCTCAGGGAGCAGGTAGACGAGGTGGATCTCCAGTTGATCCAGTCTCTTAACGAGCGGGCGCGTATCGTGCAAGAGCTCGCCACGATAAAGGCCGATGCGGGGGTTGCCATCTTCGACCCGAGGCGCGAGGAGGAGATCCTCCAGAAAGTCGCGGATCAGAACCCCGGTCCCATATATGATACTTCGATGCGCGAGATATTCGAGTTGATCCTGCACCGCATCCGGGATCTCGAAATTCAACGCGGGGAGTTTTACAAATAGCAATGGACGTTTCAGCGCAAGTAAAGACCGACGTAAAGACCGCCAACGGCATGATTCAACCGGGCTCGTTCCGGGTCATAGCCGGTCCCTGCACCGTGGAGAGCTACGACCAATTCCTCGCCTCCGCGAAAGCGGTGAAACAGGCTGGCTTCGAGTACATTCGCGGTGGAGCGTTCAAACCCCGCACCTCCCCGTACTCTTTCCAGGGCCTCGGCCAGGAAGGTTTGGAAATACTCTCGGAAGTCTCGGGCGAGCTTGGGCTCAAGGTCGTCACGGAGGTAATGGACCCCTATGACATCGAGGCCGTGATGGAGCACGCCCAGGTGCTCCAGGTCGGGGCGCGCAACATGGCGAATTTCTCGCTTCTAAGGCGCATCGGCGCGGCTATCGCTGGCACGGACCGTGGTGTTCTACTCAAGCGCGGCCTTTCGGCGACGGTTGATGAGTGGCTGAAAGCAGCCGAGTACGTGACGAGCGAGGGCGGGGACAACGTCGTTCTCTGCGAGCGGGGCATCCGCACCTTCGAGACGGCCACGCGCTTCACGCTCGACCTCTCTGCGGTCATCGTCGCCAAAAGGTTGACGGACCTGCCGGTGATCGTAGACCCGTCCCACGCCGCCGGACGGCGCGACCTGGTTATACCGCTCTCCAAAGCGAGCGTCGCCGCCGAGGCCGACGGGCTGATGGTCGAGAGTCATCACGACCCGCAGGAGGCGCTCTGCGACGGGGAGCAGGCGCTACCCATCGAGGCTTTGATGGACCTGCGCGGCACTTTGCAGCCGTTCGCCAGCGCGATGGGCCGGAAGGTCATCTAGTCCGGGAGAGAGGCTCCAAGGGGCTCGGATGAGCCTGCTGAAGGGACGTTTCCGGCTCGAACGCGAGCTCGGGTCGGGTGGTATGGCGCGGGTATTTCTCGGCGCTGACGAGGTTCTCGGCCGTACCGTGGCGGTCAAAATCCTCAAACCGGGCTTCGCGGGGTCGGATATCTCCGACCGCTTCCGACGCGAGGGGCGCACTTTCGCGAGGCTCTCTCACCCGAATATCGTACAGGTCTATGACGCCGGTGAAGCTGACCTGGATGGCCGAGAAGTCTCTTACATCGTCATGGAGTACGTCTCCGGCGGTGACCTCAAACAGCTCGTGGATCAGAAAGGCTCCCTGGAAGAGGGAGAACTCGTCCGGATCGGGACCGGTGCGGCCTCTGCCCTGGCTCACGCCCACGGGCGCGGTGTGATCCACCGGGACGTGAAGCCGCACAACATACTCCTCGATAGCGCCGGAGGCCCCAAACTGACGGACTTCGGGATCGCCCGCGCCTTCGACGCCACCCACGCCACCCGTACCGGCACCTACCTCGGCACGGCCCTCTACTCTTCTCCGGAACAGTTGCGGGGCGAGAAGGCGACGGCCAAGAGCGACGTCTACTCTTTGGGCGTAACGCTCTACCAAGCGGCGACCGGGGAAGCGCCTTTTACCGGGAGCCCGCTGGAGTTGGCCGACCAGCACGCTACGAGGAACCCGATCCCACCCCGAGAGAACGGCGCCACGGTTGGACCGGCGATGGAAACCTTGATCCTCGATTGTCTGGCGAAAGACCCCGACGCTCGTCCCACCGCAGAAGAGGTTCGCGGCCGTCTAGCGGAGTTCCGTAAGCCTGCGCCCAGTGACCGCACCAGGGTCTCACCGACCGTCCGGGAGCCCGCGTCGGCTGGACGAGGTCGTCCGGGGCCGTCGGCGAGATCCGGCAACCGGCAACGCGCGCGGGGTTTGCTCGCGCTCCTCGCTTTGCTGGTCGTCGTGGCTCTGGCCGGCTTGGCGCTGGCGGTTCCCAACCTTATTGGGACCAACGCCGGTTCGCCGCAGGGCGGTAAGAAAGAAGCCCGGCCGTCGGCCGGCGTACAGAAACCTCCCCGTCAGGAAGCCAAAAAGCGAGCGCCTGTTCGGAAGAAGTCTTCCCAGCAGGCGGCTGCCCGGCCCCAAGCAACCGTTTCGGAACAGAAGACCGTTCCCCAGCAGACGGCCCAGACTTCCGGAGAGCAGAACGGTTCAGCGGGTGGTTTGACGGCGGCGGCGGCCGAAAAAACGGTAGAGGAAATGTACACGAGCGCCGCTGCGAAAAACTACAATGCGTCTTACGATCTACTCTCCACCAAGTCAAAGCAAAACACGGTCGGTTCCGAGGCGAATTGGGCCGGTACGTTCGACACCCTCGAAAGCATAAGGTTCATCCAGGGGCCGACGGCCACGGTGAACGGTGACACGGCGACGGTCACGGGTACCACGATAGCTGTACACGTCGATCATACCGAGCGCAACACGGGGACCTGGACTCTCGTCGACGAGGGCGGACAGTGGAAGGTTAATTACTGGAGCGTGGAGGTCCGGCGAATATAATAGCGCAAAGCCACGGAAGGAAAGCATCCTGAAGACCATACTTACGGCGATAGTTTCGGCCCTCGTTGGCGGTTTGATCGCCGCCGCGCTAGTTTTGATCGGGGTGTTCGGGTTCGGGACACAGTCGTCTGGGTTGGGCGATCAGTCCGGCAACGTGACGATTAAGGAAGCTCCCGCGCCCTCGCAAAGTAGTGTCGCTTCGACGGGCGGTTCCGATTTCTCTGCGCGCAAGGTATACAAACGAGACGGTCCCGGCGTCGTCAGCGTGGACGTGGCTTCGAAGCAGGGCGCGGCTGGGGGTTCCGGGTTCGTGCTGGACAAGAACGGTCACATCATCACCAACCAGCACGTAGTCGAGGGGGCGGACGGAATCTCGGTGCAGTTCGCCAATGGCGCGCGCAAGGAGGCGAAGGTAGTCGGGGAAGACCCATCCACCGACGTTGCGCTGCTAAAAGTTGACGCCCCGGAGAAATTGCTCGCGCCGCTTACGCTCGGTGACTCGAAATCGGTCGGGGTGGGTGAGCCGGTGGTCGCCATCGGGAACCCTCTGAACGTTGGGATCAGTGTGACGAGCGGTATCGTCAGCGCCATCGGGCGTCCTATAAAAGCACCGAACAACTACACCATAAGCAACGCCGTGCAGACTGACGCGGCCATAAACCCAGGCAACTCCGGCGGGCCGTTACTCGACTCGGGCGGCACGGTCATCGGGATAAACGCCCAGATCGCCTCCCAGACTGGCGCTTCTCAGGGCGTCGGGTTCGCCATCCCGATAAACACTGTGAAAACTGTGGTCAAGCAACTCGGGACGACTGGCAAGGTCGAGCACGGCTACATCGGGGTGAGGATGTTCCAGGCGGGCATCGGGGAGATCGGCGCCTACGCCGCCCTCTCGGATGAGACGCTCAAGAAAAAGTACGGCCTGCCCTCGCACGGGGCCATAGTGAGCGAGACCGTCAAGGGTAGCCCGGCGGAAAAGGCCGGCATCTCCGGTGGCAAGAAGAAAGACATCGGCGGGCTCGGGAAGATCCCGCTCGGGGACGTCATAACCGAGGCGAATGGAGAGCAGGTGGAGACCCCGGACGACGTCATAAACGTGGTCAACACCCTCAAACCCGGCGACCGCATAAAGCTCACGGTCGTCACCCCGAACGAGAAACCCAGGCAGGTCGAGGTAAAGCTCGCGACCCAACCCCGAAAAGGTTAGACGCCACGGCCATAGAGGCAGTTGCCGGGATTGTTTCCCGAATCGTGGAATGGTAAAGTGCCGCTTCGCCGCTGGAGACTCCGGCGGGTAGGACTGGAGGTGTCGTGGCGCGCGGCAGGGTAAAGTGGTTCTCCGAGGAGAAGGGCTACGGCTTCATCGAGAACGAGGAAGATGGCGAGGATCTCTTCGTCCACTTCCCCGAGATAGTGGGTGAGGGCTTCAAGAGCCTCGACGAGGGGGCGAAAGTAGAGTTCGAGGTCATCGACGGACGGCGGGGCAAGCAAGCCTCGAAGGTCGAGGTAGTGGGGTAGAAGGAGGCTGGTAAGGACTTACCGGCCTCCACTTTCTTGGGGGAGAGATGGAGGAATTAAAAAAGGCCGCCGCATACGCCGCTGTAGAAGCCGGTGTAAAGAGCGGTATGGTGGTCGGGCTCGGGACTGGTTCGACGGCTTCGTGGGCGGTTACGAGGATCGGGGAGCTAATCTCTTCGGGGGAACTACGGGACATCCGGGGGATTCCGACTTCGGAGCGGACGGCGGAACTGGCGCGGGAGGAGGGAATAGAGGTGGTTTCGCTTGCAGACGCCGACCCTGAGGTCACGATAGACGGGGCCGATGAGATCTCCCCATCCCTGGGCCTGATCAAAGGTCTCGGCGGAGCCCTCTTGCGCGAGAAGATCGTCGCATCCTCCGGCACGGACGGCTTGATAGTCGTCGCCGACGACTCGAAACTCGTCGAAGCCCTGGGCAGAGGCCCTCTGCCAGTGGAGGTAGACCCATTCGGGTGGGAGGCGACCCTGCGCTCACTCGCGGCTTTGGGCTGCGAGCCGACGCTCAGGATGGACGAGTCGCAGCCGTTCGTGACCGACGGCGGGCACTACACGATAGACTGTCTCTTTTCATCCATAGACGACCCTGGGCCGCTGGAAGTCGAGATAAAAAGCATACCAGGCGCCCTCGAATGCGGGCTCTTCGTCGGGCTCGCATTCGAGGCGTTCGTGGCCCGCGACTCAGGTTCGGGCGCTGAAGTTACGAGGCTATCGCCGGACGGTTAGCCATCCGCTAGCCGGTAATTATTCGTCGGAAGCTCCGAAGCCGGCCCGGACGCCGGTTCGGCGGGAGCGTTCTTTCTCTATGACGAGTTTGTATATGGAGTCGTGCTCCACGAAGACGGTCGCCCGCCCGTCCTGCATCTTCGCCTTGAGGTAGTCGTCGGAGATCTCCAAATTGACGAGGTCCCCTGACTCTACGGTGAAGGTGTCCCTCCTGTCCCAGATAACGAGGTTCGCCTCCTCGTTGCGGGCCTCGTCGATGACTTCCTGTACAAGTTCTTTTCTCATGTTCTCACTCCTGCTTTAGAGAGGTAACTTTCGAGTCGCGGCCTATTCTACTTTAGAAGGAGTCAAGAGGAGAGGGGAAGATGCGTGTGATACCGCTTGCTAGAAGCGTAGACCTTATGTAGTAGCCTCTACTGATGGCTACGACCAAGACAGCAGGTGAGATCCTCGAAACCGTTGTCGAGGATGGACAGAAAGAACTCGAACGGGCCAGCGCTGGGCTCGCCTTCTCCGGGTTGGCCGCCGGTCTGAACCTGTCGTTCGGGGTGGTCGCCATGGCGGTCGTCGGGGCGATGACCGGCAAGATAGGGCTCGCGGCCATGCTGGTCTATCCGATAGGGTTCCTGATCGTGATCCTGGGCCGCGCCCAACTGTTCACTGAGAACACCGTAACGCCCGTAACCGTCGTTCTGACCAACCACCGGCAGTTCCCGAACATGATTCGGATGTGGACGGTGATCTTCTTCTCCAACCTGCTCGGCACCACGATCTTCGCCGCCGTCGTAGTCTACGGGAAAGTTCTGGAGGGCCTTCCCATGGACCTCCTACTCAAGGAAGTGGACCATTTGTTGGCTTACGGGTTCTGGACGACCGTTATCAAGGCCGTGTTCGGTGGTTGGCTGGTGGCGCTCATAGCCTGGCTCGTGGCTTCTTCTCGCGACACTATCTCCCAGATCTTCTTTATCTACGTCATAGCTTTCCTGATTCCCGCCGCCGGCCTCGCCCACTGCATCGCCGGTTCCTCGGAGATCCTGATGAGCGTCTTCGCGGGTCATACTTCCTTTTTGAGATACCTCGACAGCTTTCTGCTGCCGACCACCATCGGTAACATCGTCGGCGGCGTGGTCCTCGTGACGCTCCTCAACTTCGGGCAGGTAGTAGGCTCAAAAGCAAAGCCTCTCAGAAAGAAGTCCCGCAAGTCGAAATAATAGATCCGTAGACGCTATTACCTCTGCGGAATAAGGTACACGAGGAGGTGAACCTCCTCGAACCTGAGCTTACGCGCAACCCCGAGCGAGACCACGGACGAATCTAGGAGAATCTCGCGCTGCAAAAACGCGTCTAGTAGCGGGTAGAATGTCCGGCGTCTTGAACCGTCCGGGAGAGTGAAGCGTGGATAGTATTCTGAGAGAAATAGTGGCCCTGGACCGGAGGCTGTTCCGGGTCGTTTTTCGTGCCAAATGGCCGCCGTTGACCAGCGTGTTGCGTGGTTTTACGGTGGTCGGGACGGCTGGTTCTCTGTGGGGAGTTCTCGCGGCCGGAGGGTTCGTGGCCGGTGGGTTGTTGCGTCCGGCCCATCTAGTGGTGCCGTGGGGGTCGGTTGCGGCTTCCTGGACGATCGCCGAGGGGACTAAGTATCTTTTCGACCGGACACGGCCCTTTATTCACGACAAGGAGATCTTACCGCTCATAAAGACGCCTTCCTCCAGCTCGTTTCCCTCGGGACACTCCGCGACGGCCGCCGCCGGGGCTCTAACACTCTCCGCGATCTATCCGGCTTTCGCGCCGGCGCTCCTACTCGCTGGCTTTCTAGTCGCCCTCTCCCGCGTTTACCTCGGCGTCCATTATCCCTTCGATGTGTTCGCCGGCGCCCTGATCGGGCTGGTCGTGGCAATCGCTTTTCTCGAAGCGGCTGACACCCTCGCGTGAAGCGACTTACCGGCTCTCAGACAACGGTAAGGTAGAAAGTGAGCATGAGGATTCCACGCTACTACACCCTGGGAGCCATCGCCCCGGACATTCAGGCTCTACTGACGCTCGAAGACCGGCTCGTAGAGGAGGGCGTGACGGCCGATTCAGTTACCGTCCTGTTGCGGCGCCGGGACGAGGCGTTGGTTCGAAAGACGCTTCCAGAAGCCCGCGTGCGGAGGGTGGAGTTCGGTCTCACGCGCATGCAGTGGTTCGAGTTCGCCAGCACGTTCCTCGGGGTCACGGCCGTCAGCGTCTTGATGGGCGCCGTCAGTCTGCCACTTGGGATCATCGTTCAGGCCGTTATGATGCTGATCGCCGTCGTAGGGCTCGTCATCTACCACCGGCTCCCGCGCCTGGAGAAGAAAGTGCTCGGCATGGGGCTGCCTGAAAACCTCGCATCCCAATGGGAGGATGGTTTCTCTTCCGGGTTCGCGCTCGTGCTCGCCACCGTGCCGGCTGAGTCGTTCGAGGACGCCCAGGACGCTTTCCTCGAAGACGAGACCCTCAAGGTACCGCTCGCCATCGACCGGCGCCCCGTGCTCTAGCTTGCCCGGAACCTTTCCACGGTTGTAGTCTTATCGGAGGAGTTTCCGAAAAGATGGAGGGTAAATGATCTCACGCGAGCGACCAAACTCTTTCGTGCTCGTAAAGCAGCATGAGCACGCCCAGGTCTCGGTCGAGTTCGCCCGCCACTGGAAGCGGGGACCGTTCCCACGCGAGTCAACGCTCTACGCCATAGCCAACCACGACGTTTCCTGGCAGAGACCGGACGAAAGGGTGATCTGGAACGAAGAGAGAGACCGTCCGTACTCATTCGTGGATTATCCATCAGAGCCGAAGGTCCAAGCTTACAGGGAAGGCCTAGACCGGCTAGAGACGGAAGACCTCTACGCTGCGTACCTGTGCAGCCTCCATTACACGACCCTCATGCGGGACTCGAACAAGGAGGTGGAGGTCCGGTTCGTCACCGGAGAGTCCCGGCGTCAGGAGAGGCTCCGCTCCGGGATGTCCGGGGAAGAGGCGGAGAATATAGACCGCAACCTGCGGTTCCTGAAGCTCTGCGACGGGCTCTCCCTGTTCGTTTGTCTCAACGAGCCCGACGGGTCTGATTACCCGCCGCCGTATCCGGACGGTTTCTCGTTCGACGGCGAAAATTACGCCCCGGAGTGGACGGACCAGCGGACCCTGCGCCTCGACCCGAACCCGTTCTCCGAGCCTTTCGAGGTCTCCATACCTTACCAGGAGGTCGGGAAAGATCGGCGGCCCCTGGAGAGCGGCCGCGTGGAGTTGCGGATAGGTCGGTGGTAGGAGAGACGGCCTACTGATCCAGTCATCGGATCATCTATCGGGCTCTTGGATCTAAGCGGCGTTGGATCCCTGCCACGCTTCTCCCGGATGCTCTCGTACCTGTTCGCGGACCTTGAGGTTGCCGAGCAACACCCCGGCGACGGCCAGCCCTCCTCCGGCTAGTTCCACGGGCCCCACGTGACCTCCGAACAACACGGCGAACCCCAGTCCCGTGACTGGAACCAGACTGAAGTACAGTCCCGCCGCCCCCGCTTCCAGATGCCGGAGCGCGTAGTTCCACAGCAGGAAAGTCGCTGCGGTGGTGACGACGCCGAGGTAGAGGAGCGCGAGCCATCCTCGCGCCCCCAGTTCCGGCGCCCCGTCGAGGAAGACCTCACCCGCCGCGCAAGGCAGCAAGAACAGCAACCCCGCCCCGAAGCCTGCCGCCGTGGTGAGGGCGGGCGGATGCTCCATCCCGAGCACCCTCCCCTGGACCGCATACGCCCCATAAGCGAGCACGGAGACCGCCATCAGCGCGTCACCCAATAGCGCGCCGGCGCCCCCGCCGCCAAAGGCCGCGACACCAACCAGCAGCAACCCCAACATCGCCAGACCAATGCCCAAGAGCCGCACCACCCGCAACCGCTCCCCCAAGAACAATGCTCCCATGAGCACCATCACGGCGGGCTGTGTTGCGACGACCAGGGCCGCGCTGCCGGCGGAGGTGAAGACGAGCGCCAGGTTCTGCAAACCATACGCGAGAAACACCCCCGTAAAACCAAACAACAGGTAGGTCCGGCTGAACATGATCCGCACCCTGAAACCCTCGCGGCGGGCCAGTGGAAGGAGCGCCGCGAACCCTATGGCAAAACGCCCCGCCGCGACGGTGAAAGGCCCCGCTCCCTCCAGCACCTCCTTCGTCGCCACGAAAACAGACCCCCACAAGACCATCGCCAGGAGCAACGCGAAGACCGCCGGCCGCCGGCCACCGAGCTGCGCCCACTCGCCCAGATCCTTCAGGACACCCTTCGGAGAAACCTCCATACCTCGGAAGAGGAAGCCACCGCTTCTCTCCCCTGAACGACCCACAAACTCCAACAACTCGTAAACCGCCCTGGGCATACGGCTCCACCTCCTATCCGATAGCTGTATTCGACAAATGAACAGACCGGTATGTTCATGAGTGGATGTAAACAGACAGGTTGGTATAATTATGTGAACGGATATACGAGGGAGACGACGGAAATGAAGAAGACTGATGAGTCTACCGTGGAGAGTGTTGGGCGGCTGACTCCGGCTGCTGAAAGGGTTATGAAGACGGTTTCGAGGTTGTTTTACGAGGAGGGAATACGGGCTGTCGGGGTGGACACCATTGCCGGGGAGGCGGATGTCTCCAAGATCACCATCTACAACAACTTCGGTTCCAAGGACGAGCTCGTGGCGGCGTATCTACGGCGTCGGGACGCGCGTTGGAGGGTTGTTTTAGAGAGGGCTACGGGTCGTTGGGAGGATCCGATCGAGCGTCTTCTGGCGGCCTTCGACGCTTACGGGGATTATCTTTTCGACGAGGAAGGGTATCGAGGTTGCGCGTTCATCAACGCTGCGGCGGAGATCACGGACGACGATCATCCCGCGCGGGCCGTGATCCGCGCGCACAAAGACGGTACTAGAGAGCACCTGACTACCCTGGCGGCCGAAGCCGGGTTCGCGGACCCTGAGGCGCTCGCCGAGCGTCTGCTCATCTTGCTGGAGGGCGCCTGGGTAACCGCCGTGGTGCGCCGCAGCACCGGTCCCCTGGAATGCGCGCGAGAGGTTGCCCTCCTGTTGATGAAAACTATCGAAGACAGAGGCTAAGACGTGGCTTCCGTGCCGGGGTAGGTAGACGGTGACGGGAAATGTAGGGCGTACTTATTGCGACGGCGGGAGCAGAGTTTCCCTGCTCTGGTAGAGTAGAAGAGGACGAATACCAGACGAGAAGTTAGCCAGGAGGAAGATGAGAGACGAGTCGTATGATTTCTTCAAGAAGTTGCTTTCCACGCCGGGGCCGAGCGGCTACGAAGGCGCCGTAGCCGGGGTCTGGCGGGAGGAGGCCGGGAAGTTCGCCGGGGTCCGGGGCGACAGGATGGGCAACTCGTTCGCGACGTTGAATGAGGGTGGTTCGCCGAAGGTGATGTTGAGCGGGCACGTCGATGAGATCGGGGTGATGGTCACCCACGTGGACGAGCGCGGTTTGATCCGCTTTACCGGCGTCGGCGGGTGGGATCCGCAGGTGCTCGTCGGGCAGAGGATAAAGCTCCAGACCGAGAGCGGCGAGGTCGTGGGCGTTATCGGCAAGAAGGCGATACACCTCATGGAGCCGGATGAGCGAAAGAAAGTTTCGGACATAAAGAGCCTCTGGATCGACATTGGCGCAAAAGATAAGGAAGAGACGGAGAAGCTGGTCCGCGTCGGGGACGTGGGAGTGTTGGACCAGGACTTGATTGAATTGCCAAACGGTCTCATTGCTTCCCGTTCTGTAGACAACCGGATGGGGGCTTTCGTGGTGCTCGAAGCGCTGCGGCTGCTCTCCGAAGAAAGCGACATAGTCCCAGAGGTAGTGGCGGTCGCGAGCGTGCAGGAGGAGATCGGGCTGAACGGCGCCCGTGGGTCTTCTTTCGGCCTCGATCCGGACGCCGCCATAGCCGTGGACGTTACTCATGCGACGGATACGCCTGGCATCTCAAAGAATGAGGAGGGGGATCACGCGCTCGGGAGCGGGCCGGTGATCTCGCGTGCTTCCGTATTGAGTCCGATAGTCTCCGGCGGCCTGATCTCAGCCGCCGAAAGCGAAGGCATGTCCTACACGCTGGCCGGAGACTCGCGCCGCACCGGGACCGACGCCGACGCCATACACTTCAACCGGGCCGGCATCGCCACGGGCCTCGTCTCGTGCCCCAACCGCTACATGCACTCACCGAACGAGATCGTAAACCTCGAAGACGTCGAGAACTGCGCCCGCCTCATAGCCGCCTACGTCAAGACCCTCGACTCCGGCACGGACTTCATCCGCTAAGTGGCGGAGCCGGCAAGCCTTGATCGCCGCTGAAAGACGCCGGGCCTCGCTGTGGGTCGAGATATCGCTGCTCATGACGGTCTTCTTTTTCGGGACCAACTTCGTGGCGGTGAAGCTCGTGGTCGGGAGCGTGCCGCCGCTCTTATTCGCGGCGGCGCGTTTCACCTTTGCGGGGAGTTTGCTGTGGACTATACTCCGCTTCCTTGAGCCGGAGACCCGCCTCAAGCGGAAGGATTTCCTGCCAGTTCTCGGGCTCGGGGTCGTCGGTATCACTGCGACCCAGTCCGTCTTCACGATCGGGGTGAGCCTTACGACGGCTGCCAACACAGCCCTGATCTACGCGACCGCCCCCGTCTGGGGAATGCTACTCGGCTTCGCCCTCTCCCTCGAAAAACCGCGCCTCTCCGGTATAGCCGGGGTAGCACTGTGTCTCGTCGGGGTCGGCGCGGTAGTCTACGGCGGCCTCGACCTCGGCGGCACGAGCCTACTCGGGGATTTCCTGATCCTCATCGCCGCCGTCTGCTGGGGCTGCTACACCGTGCTCTCCCTCTCGCTGCTCAGGCGCTACTCGCCGCTCGCGGTCGCCGCCTACCCGATGGTCCTCGGAGGGCTGGCCGCCTTCCCGCTCGCCGCCCTCGACTTGCACGTGGATACCGCTTCCATTGGCGGTTGGGTTTGGTTCGCGGCCCTCTACTCGACGCTCTGCTCCTCGGCTTTCGGGTTCGCTGCCTGGCAGCGTGGCGTCTCACACGTAGGTGCTAACCGGGTGCTTGTCTATCAGTACCTCGTCGCCCTAACCGGTGTCAGCGCCGGGATAATTCTCCTCGGGGAAGGTTTCAGTGTGGGACAGCTTGCTGGGGCGGCGGTGATCCTGGTCGGGGTTTATCTGGCCCGGAAACGCTAACCGGTCCCGCCTCTCCGACGCTCTTTGTTGACGGAACGGTCTCCCGGATCCGGGAGCATGAAGGTCAGGTCGAGGCCGATTATCAGGGTAAGGGCCAGCTTGGCGCTCACGAAAGAGAGGGCGAAAGTGACGACGAAGAGGAGTGTCCCGACTACGTACCGGCGCGTCATCACCCGGAGCGCTCCTGGGCTCAGGCTCCTGTCCAGAAGACGATAATCGCTAGATGCGTAGAGCCAGAGCGTTACGAAGAAGATCGATGCAACGAGCCAGACGCCACTGTAGACGGCGACCACGGTGGTCTGGTACTCGGGGTCTTTTATGTACTCGGCGAGGAGGGCGGTCGGGAAAGGTATGAAAGCGACGCACATCAGGAACAGGGTGTTCAGGAAGAGCAGGATGTGGTTCGAGCGGACGATGTAGCGGAAGCGGTTGTGGTGGTTGGCCCATACTATGCCTATAGTGACGAAGCTGATCGCATACCCAAGGTAAGAGGGCCACTGCTTGACGAGCGCCGCAGAGAGGCTCTCCTCGCTCCCGACGTGAGGCACCCCGATCTCTATGACGAGCAGCGTGATCGCGATGGCGAACACCCCGTCGGAAAAAGCCTCTATCCTGCCGGTGCCATTGTTGTCTTCACCGGGTCCGCTGCCGGATACGCTCACGAATTATCCTTCCCGTCGTCCTCGTCGCAGTTTACGCTGGAGCCTATTTAACGCAACGCGCTTCCACGAGAGCGGCTACCAGCCCCAGGTCGCCCGCAGAACCCGGACCCAGTTTTCGTGTGCCAGTTTCGCCAAGTCCTCCTCACCATAGCCGCATTCGCGCAGCGCCGCGAGAAGCTTTGGCAGGCCGGATGCGTCCCCGATTTCACGCGGCACCTTCGCGCCGTCGAAGTCGGATCCGAAACCGACGCGGTCTATACCGAGACGCTCTACAAGGTAATCTACGTGTCGCACCACAGTCTCCAGTGAGGTGTCCGGGTCGTTGTGGCCGTCCTCTCTCAGGAACGAAACGGCGAAGTTGACCCCGACCATCCCGTCCGAGTCGCGGATGGTGTCGAGTTGTCGATCTGTCAGGTTACGGGAAGATTGGCAGAGGGCGTGGGCGTTGGAATGGGTTGCCACGAGCGGAGCCTCCGACAGTTCCGCCACGTCCCGGAAACCTTTCTCGTTGAGGTGCGACAGGTCCACCAGCACACCGAGCCGGTTACACTCCCTAACCAGTTCCTTTCCTTTTTCCGTCAGGCCCGGTCCCGCGTCAGGGGAGGCAGGGAACTTGAACGGAACGCCGTAAGCGTAGGCGTTCGGGCGGCTCCACACTAGACCGAGCGAACGGAGGCCGGAGTCATAATATGTTTCCAGAGATCCTAGGTCCGGGCCGAGGTTCTCGGCTCCCTCGAAGTGGAGGACCGCCGCCAGCACGCCGCTTTGGAGGCATTCCTGGATCTCCGCAGCTTTCCTCACGACCTTCAGC
Source organism: Rubrobacteraceae bacterium (assembly GCA_965219175.1). Classification (GTDB taxonomy): domain Bacteria; phylum Actinomycetota; class Rubrobacteria; order Rubrobacterales; family Rubrobacteraceae; genus JBBPZK01. The sequence goes on along the minus strand of CBDCNI010000001.1, from coordinate 2,579,350 downwards.
GCACCTTCGGACTCCGCTTCTATGCGGAAGAGCAATGACGTTAGTTCGTCCGCCGTCCTTCGCGCATAATCCGGGTTTAGCGGCGGAGACGGAAGGACTTCGTAGCTATCTTTGTAGAGGCGCAACGCGGATTCCTCGCTCCAGTTGTTTTTGGGGTCCGGCGGCGCGAAGCACGCGAAGAAACCGCCTCCGAACCCACCTTCGCGGGCGCGCGGCAGGTCGATATGTCCGATGCTGCTGCGCTCGAAGAAGCTGCGGCCTTTTCCCCGCTTGGGGAGATGGAGGTTCAGCAGGGTGTCGTTGTGTCCGTCGAAGATGGGCGGGTCTGTTGTAGGCAACTAGAAACCGGGTTCCCAGAGCTTGCGCAGGTCGAGCGCGAACCCGGAAAGCTCCGGCTCGCCCGATAGCGAAGAAGCGCCTTCGAGCCGCTCGACCTCTGAACCAGGTCGGTAGACATGCACCCGACGTTCGGACGGGTCGATGAGCCAGCCCAGGCGCACGCCGTTCTCGACGTACTCCCGCATCTTATCCTGGAGGAGCGTCAGGGAGTCGGTCGGGGAACGCAACTCGATCACGAAGTCTGGACATAGCGGCAGGAACTTCTGTTTCTGCTCCGCCGTGAGGTCCACCAACCTTTCACGCTTTACCCATGCGGCGTCCGGGGAGCGGGTCGCGCCGTTAGGGAGCCTGAACCCGGTCGAGGAGTCAAAGGCGACACCCGTGCCGTTCTGTAGCGTCCACGCTATGAGTAGGTGTACTAACATGGCGTTGCGACTCCCAGTCTCTCCTCCGGTCGGCGGCATTACCTCCAGGTCTCCCTCCGCGGTTCGTTCGATCCTCAAATCCCTGTTGAGCCGGCAGAACTCGAAGAACTGCTCCTCGCCCATCTTTAGCACCGGGTTTGTGTGGAGCACTATCGGCCTGTACTCTACGCGGGTCTTGACGACCTCGGCCATGCCAACCTCCTCTGGATAGCTGCCGCAATCCTAGCACCGCACTCCGTATAGCTCCAACGGAAAGCGGGGCCGCCAAAACGACGACCCCGCTCCAGATACTGCTTTGTTTGGATCTAGTACTTGGGAACGCTCGGGTCAATTTCCTCGCTCCAGGCGGTGATGCCGCCCTTTACGTTGTAGACGTTCTCGAAGCCCGCGTCTTGCAAGAGCTTCACAGCCTTAGCACTCCGGGCGCCGCTCTTGCAGTGGATGGCGAAGTTCTCGCTCTGGTCCAACTCCGCGAGGCGCTGGGGGAGTTCTCCGAGTGGGATGAGCTTCACGCCGATGTTCGCCACCTCGTACTCGTGCGGCTCGCGCACATCGAGCACGTTCACGTCCTCGCCGCTGTCCATTTTCTGCTTGAGCTCGGTCACCGTGATCTCCGGCACGCCGTTCTCTTGCTCGGCAGCGGCGGCCTGCGGGATGCCGCAGAATTCCTGGTAGTCGATCAACTCGGTCACGGTCGGGTTCTCGCCGCAGACGGGGCAGTTCGGGTCCTTACGAAGCTTCATCTCCCGGTAGCTCATCCCGAGAGCATCATAAAGCAACAGACGCCCGATGAGCGGCTCGCCGATCCCGAGTATGAGCTTCACTGTCTCCGTGGCCTGCGTGATGCCGATTGAGCCCGGCAGTATCCCGAGGACCCCGCCCTCGGCGCAGCTCGGCACGAGGCCGGGAGGCGGTGGCTCGGGGTAGAGGCAACGGTAGCAGGGGCCTTCCTCGGCGTAGAAAACGCTCGCCTGTCCCTCGAAGCGGAAGATGGAGCCGTACACGTTCGGCTTGCCGAGCAGGACGCACGCGTCGTTTACCAGGTAGCGGGTCGGGAAGTTGTCCGTCCCGTCAACGATTATGTCGAAGTCTTCGAAGATCTCCAGGGCATTCTCGGAACTGAGCGCCTCCTCGAACGCGATGATCTCTACGTTCGGGTTGATGTCCTTGAGGGTGTCGCGGGCGCTCTCCATCTTCTTCCGGCCCACGTCGGAGGTGCCGTGGATGATCTGACGTTGCAGGTTCGACTCGTCGACCACGTCGAAGTCTACGATGCCGATGGTCCCGACCCCGGCCGCGGCCAGATACATCGCCAACGGCGACCCGAGCCCTCCGGCCCCGATGGTCAGGACCTTCGCCTGCTTGAGCTTCTTCTGCCCGTCGAGCGCGACCTCCGGCATTATGAGGTGGCGGCTGTAACGGGAGATCTCCTCGTTTGAAAGCTCGACCGTCCCGTTGGGCGACTCTACTAAAGGCTGCCTCGTCTGCATTTGTAAAACCTCTCTGTATGAAATCGGTAGGACCTACCTGACTACGGCGACGCCTCCGGCGATGGACGGGATGATGGAGAGCTCGTCGCCCTCTGTAACCTGCGTATCCTGACCGTCGAGGTATCGGATGTCCTCGTCGCCCTTGTACACGTTGACGAAAGAGCGTAGCTTGCCGTCGCCAGTGTACAGGTGCTGTTTGAGATCCGGGTACTCGTCGGCGAGCTTGCCGAGCGTCTCGCCGGCGGTCTGCCCACCGACTTCCACCTCGGAGTTGCCACCGGTGTACTGCCGCAAGGGTGTTGGTATCTTGACCTTTGTCATTATAGAAACTCCTCTGTTCTCGAAATTTACTCTACGAGGTCTTCTTCGTCGTAGCCCGAACGGTCGTCACGTAAGACCCACGAACGGGTGTCTTTGACCTCATCTTCGCCGACCGACGTGATGACGTAGGACCAGCCGGGCCAGGCGTGGTCCCGATCGTACTCGGAGGGCTCGGCCGGGTGGTCCGGGTGGGAATGGTAGAACCCGAGCAGGTCCATCTCTCTCTCGGCCGCCCGGTCCTCGAACTCCTTGATCTTCAACGGTTCGATCAGGAAACGTCGGCTCCGCTCGTCCTCGTGCGTATTCTCGGCAGGCCACACGTCAACCACGATCTTCATCTCCTCGCCGACGTTCATCCCGATGAGCGCTCCGGCGCACTCCTCCGGGTACGCTTCACGAGCGTGTCGGTGGATGTTATCCACGTCTCCCCGTCCTATCTTGAGCGGCAAACCTACTCCTCCCAAAAGCTCTCGGAGAGGTACTTGTCCGCCCCGTCGCAAAGAATGGTTACGACCGTTCCGCTCTCTATCTCCCGCGCCACCTGCAACGCGGTCGCAACGGCCGCCCCGGCCGAGATGCCGACCAGGATGCCCTCTTCGCGGGCGAGCCGCTTGACCATCTCGTAGGCGTCTTCGGTCGCGGTGCGGCGGTTCTCATCGGCAATGGTCGGGTCGTAGATGGGCGGTACGATCGCACTCTCCATGTGCTTCATACCCTCCAGGCCGTGGAACGGCGAGTCGGGCTCGAAGGAGATGACCTTTATATCCGGGTTGTACTCCCTGAGCCGCCGGCTCGTGCCGACGAAAGTGCCGCTCGTCCCGAGACCCGCGACGAAGTGCGTGACTTCGCCGTTTGTCTGCTCCCAAATTTCCGGCCCCGTCGTCTCGTAGTGGGCCCTCGGGTTGGCCGGGTTGCTGTACTGATCTGCGTAGAAGTACCTTTCCGGGTCCTCGGCGTAGAGCCGTCGCGCTTCACGGATCGCCCCGTCCGAACCCTCGCCGGGGTCCGTGAGGACGAACTCGACGCCGTAGGCACGCAGGATCTTCTTCCGTTCTTCGCTGGCGTTCTTGGGCATGCACAGCTTCACCTTGTAGCCTAGCGAAGCCCCGATCCAAGCGTAAGCTATGCCCGTGTTGCCGCTGGTCGCATCGAGGATCGTCTTCTCCGACGTGAGCCTGCCGCTCCTCTCAGCGTCCCGGATCATCGAAAGCGCCGGACGGTCCTTTACCGAACCTCCGGGGTTGCACCACTCAGCCTTACCGTAGATCTCTACTCCCGGCTTCTCCCTCCCGATGTTCGGCAATGCCAAAAGAGGCGTGTTGCCCACTAATTCAGTGACGTTCGTTCCTGCCTGTTTTTTAATCCGAGTAATCATGTCGGGATTATTATACAGGGTCGAAGCTCATCGTCTAGGAACATCCGAAATAACAGATATATGCGGGAGATATTCAGCCGGAGGGCCATAATGGGAGCCCTCCGGCCGCAGTTGGTGCGTGCGACTATTGTACCTGAGTATAAGTCAACGATACTAGGGCAAATTTGTTAATTATCCTAAAGTTTCGAGAATTTCGAACATTAGTTTGCGGCGGCAGGTGAAGATCGGGGTATCTAGTTCGGTGTAGCCGCTGGCGTCGCTCTCGCGCAGTTCCATCATCAGGTCCTGGAACTTCTCGGGGCTTTCGGCTTCGAAGGAGAGGATGAACTCGTAGTCGTCTATGCCGAAGCAGTAGGCGGTGTTGTTTTTTACGGGGTAGTGCTTGCGTCCGATCTGCATGTGCTCGTTCATCATCTGCTGTCGCTCTTCGAGGGAGAGCCCGTACCACTCGCGTGTCTTGACGAACGGGTAGACGAAGAGGTAGTCGCCTTCGCCGGGGACGATGTAGCGGCGGTTCTCGAAGCCCGGCGTCTGCTCCCCGACGTATACGGAGCGCCGGGCGAGCCCGAAGTAAGAGTAGGTGACGTTCAGGTATCTGCCGAGCCCCGTCTTCATGAGCGCGGCGGTCATCTCCTCGAAAGCGTCGAGGTCGTAGCCGATCCTCCAGAGCATGAAGTCCGCGTCGGAGCGGAGCCCCATCAGCGAGAAAGAGCGTAGGAGCATATCCTTCGAGTACTCTTCCGCCGCTTCGAGGAACTCCTTCTTTCCTCGTTCTCTCTCCTCATCCGGCAGGCGTCTCCAGAGTGGATCCAACTTAAAAAAGATGTAGTTTATGTACTGGGCGGGCAGCTTCTCGGTATCGGTCGTTTGCTGCCTGGTCTGGGTTTCGGTCATGTTCCTTCCTCTTTTCGGAAAGCTTGTCAGCACTTCAGCTTGTTGGTTTTCTATCTTGGTTTGTTGATCCGGTTCGGTAACTCCTTCCACCAGAATCCGGCGATCTCATTAGGCGCCCAATGCACGACGGCATCTTTCCAAACTTCTAGCTCGATCGACTTTGCTGACTAGCTGACCGGCTGACTGGCTGATTGCTCCCTGAGGCCGAAGTTGTTCTCGTAGAGCTCGGCGACGCGGGAGATCTCCTCTCCGGTCAGGTCCGGGACGTCCGGGGCGGTCGCGAACTCTTCTATCTGCTCTTCGTTGTAGATGTTCGGCAGGGTCGAGACGACCTCCGGGGAGGCCAGGCAGAACTTGAGGGCGGCCTGTCCCAGGGTCCTTTCCCCTGACTCGGTCAAGAAGTCTAGTTGCTCGACCTTTTTGAGGCCGCCGAGCAGCCACTCTTTCGGGCGGTGGCGGCGGTGGTCGTTCGGGCCGAAGGTCGTGTTCTCGTCGTAGTTGCCTTCGAGCATCCCGCTGGAGTGGGGGACTCGCACAACCAGGCCGGTTTCCGTCTCGCGGGCGGTCTCTATGAGGCCGCGTCCGGGGTCTTGCTCCAGGACGTTGTAGATCATCTGCACGCCGCTGACGTCTCGCTCACGCATCGCCTTGACGCCCTCTTCGAGCCAGCCGATCTTCGGCCCGAGGGCGACACCGTAAGCCCTGACCTTGCCCTCGCTCTTGAACTCGTCCATCAGCGTGAAGAGCGCATCGTCCTCGATGGCGTCCATCTTCGTGTTGTGAAGCTGGAGGAAATCTACGTAGTCGGTGTCGAGCCTCTTCAAGCTCTGCTCCAGGGCGAACCGGATAAAGTCCTCGGACCAGACTTGCGGACGCTCCTGCTGGCCGCGACGGGCGGTGTGGTTATAGAAATCGTAGCCGATCTTGGTGGAGATCACGACTTCCTCCCGCATGTTACCCGAGGTGAACCCGGCGTCCGCGAGCAACGTCTCGCCCTTGCCCGAACCATATGTGTCGGCGGTGTCGAAGTAGTTGATCCCACGCTCGTAAGCCGCCTTCAGTAACCTAACCGAACGGTCGTCTACCACCTCGCCCCACCAGCCCGTCGACACCGTCCAGACCCCGAACCCGACCTCAGACACCTTAATGTCCGTATTCCCGAGATTCCTATACTTCATCAGCCGCCCCTCATCTCTATCTGATTTTCTCTACCCTATTAGCTACTATATTCTACCCGCGTAGGCTGTAGACACATTCTCATCCGGCGACAAGATTTGCCCGATTCTTATACTTCTCAGTAGGTGTGACAAGAATCTTAGGCACAACATGTAGTAGTTGTTATGAAAATGTTATAAAGTGCCTTCAATCGTGACGTGGATACTGGTACTTTTAACGCTCTTAGGGCGGTAGAGTTCTTACCGTTTCAAAACAATCTCTGGAGGGGGATTCATTGGATGTCATTCGTGGCGCGTTGCCGCGCAGGGTTTTGGTCTTTTGTCTGGCGGCTTTGATCTGCTCGGCTTCTTTGCTTTATTGGACGAGCACGGTGAGGGCGGAGCAACTCGTCGCGTCCTGGTACGGGCCGGGTTTCGCCGGCCTCACGACTGCGAGCGGCGAACCTTTCAACCCTAACGATTACACGGCCGCCAGCAAGACGCTCCCGTTCGGAACGCGCTTGATCGTCACTTACAACGGCAAGTCCGTCGTGGTCCGCATAAACGACCGTGGTCCTTACGTGGCCGGGAGAGACCTGGACCTCTCGCAAGCCGCCGCCGAGTACATCGGCTTGACCGACGCCGGCTCCGCGCCGGTCGACGTAGAATACGCGAGCGCCTCGACCCCGACCGGACCCTACGCGGGTGAGGCCGCGAGCAGCGCCCCGGCGAGCAGTGCTCCGGCGAATGGTGGGACGACCGGCGGCGCCACGACGAACAACAGCGCAGTCGCACCTTCGGCTGGAGGGACGACGGCGGCGCCGTTGCAGCCCACGAAAGACCAGTACGCTGCGGCGGACCAGTACGCACCATCGCCGTCTCCCGCTGCCCCGACTCCAGCGCAGGACCAGTACGCGCCGCCACCGCCGGCTCCCAGCCCCGAAACTCTAGAGACGCCGCCGCCGGATCTCGTAAAGCCGGACTCGACGGTCAAGCAGATGATCGTACAGCACCTCGCGGCGCCGCCGAAGGGCTTCGAGAACCTACCTCAGAAGACCACCCCGACACCACCCGCCCCAGCTCCTAAGGCCGCTCCGGCCCCCAAAGCCGCTCCGGCTCCCAAAGCTGCTACAGTCGTAGAGCAGACGACTCCTCAGCCTGAAACTACGCAGGTAGAAACCACCCAAGCTGAAACTACGCAGGCCGAGACTAAGCCGGTGGAAACCACGCCGGTGGAAACCACTCAAGCGGAGACCACGCAGGCAGAGCCGGTCAAGGAAGTCACTTCCGCCCAGCAGAAGCCGGAGCATGGGAAAGGCGCTCCAGGGGTGACGATCCTCCCTGATACGGGCGGCGTGCCACTGGGCAGTCTTGTCGGTGGCAGCTTGCTACTTCTCTCGGGGGCGGCTTTGATCTACCGGATCAGACGCTAGCTAGAGGAAGAGGGGCGTTTACGGGAAGCTTCGGGGCGAGAGCGCCGGGGCTTCCCTTATTTGGTTTCGAGTGGTCGAATCTCTTGTGTCCGACTCCGTGATTGACGCTGTCTCGGAATATGAAGTTGGCGGGCTCGCACAGAGCGTATACATAGAGCGTATACATAGAGCGTATATTAAAGGTCCAGTGGAGAGTAGGGGATCGGGGACGGCTTGATCTTGAGGTACGCGGGTGGCGAAACGGGTGCGCGGGCTATGGCTCGTCGTGGGGCGGCGGTGGTTGTGGTAGACGCTTTCCGGGCGAGCACGACCATAGCTGTTCTCGTCTCCAAAGGGGCGCGGGTCGTGCCGGTAAACTCCATCACAGAGGCTGCCGACCACGAGGCGGACTTCCGCATCGGTGAGAGAGGAAGCGCCAAAGTCTCCGGCTTCGATTTCGGGAACTCTCCTACGGAGCTGCTCGAAGCAGAGATACCTGCTGGTTCGAACGTAGTGCTCTCTACCACCAACGGGACCCGCGTCGTCGAGGCCGCCGCCGGCTCGCCCCGCATAATGACCGGAGCCTTCGTGAACGCTGTGGCGGTGGCCGGAGCCCTCACAAGCGAACAGTGGGAAGAGGTTTCTGTCGTCGGCTGCGGCTGGGAAGGCCACCGTTCCTCCGAGGACGAGACAGCGGCCGGTGCGATCCTGTATTCCCTGATCCGGGAAGGCGGAGAGCCCGACGAACGCGCCCGCCGCGTAGTGGACCGCTACTTAAATACACCCTGGAAGACGCGCCTACGCCGCAACAGCGCCGCCCGGCGGCTCGAACGTCTCGGCTACGAAAAAGACCTCAGACTCTGCCTCTCCGAGAACGTCCTGCCCGTGGCGCCGCGACTCCTACGAGGCGCTTTCGTCTCAGGGTAGGCCCACCGGATAGTAAAACCAATCTCACAAGGGCGCATCTATGTGCATCAAAACAATTTTTGGAGCCGAAGAGAAAAAAGGAAAAATCACGGTTGACAAGGGACGGGTCCGCCCGTATTCTGATGGAAAGCCGGGCGGATCAAAAGTTACAATCCCCGCCCAATCCGCCAAGGAAAGGAGGTGAAAGAAAAATGACCCTCACCATTAATCACGAGAAGGTGCGCGAGCACACTCGCGAGGAGGTTGACCGGGCCATCGACGTCATCGAGCGTCACCTCGAAAAAGAGGCAAGGACCCGCAACCTGCTTGACGAGCAGGCGATAATGCGCCCGAAGGACCTGTGCAAGCAGCAGGGCCTCGACATGGTCGCCGAGTTGCGCGGAATGGCCTAAAAGCTACGCGCTTCGTCAAGCCTATGAAGGGGAATGCACAGTAGAGAGACCAGCGCTCCTTTGGGAGTCGGCGGGCTGTCCATCCCCGTTCAGAGAGGCTGTGAGGGCCGGTTCATATACCGGCCCTCTTTTCGCGCGTGTCAGTCTGTTCGATACCCGGTAGAGAAAGAAGTGCGGAGGAGGAGGGATTCGAACCCTCGATACCCCGTTGAGAGGTATAACACCTTAGCAGGGTGCCGCCTTCAACCACTCGGCCACTCCTCCAATTGAGTGACGAATTATACCAGAAGGCGAAACCTTTGCTGATAGCGGTTACGACGGATGAACCGCCGATTCAACCTCCCCCCGAACTCTTCTCTCGCTCCACGGCCAGCCGCCCGCAACGGCATTTGGAGAACAGTAAACCGACGGCCACTTCATCTATCCCAAAGTAGCCCAAAGGTTGTCACCCATTCATTTTGGCTTCGGTCTCGAGATCGTCTTCCGCTGACGGAGGAGTTCCCGGATCAGGAGGTTTCCTTAGCGTGAGCATCGTTATCCCCAAGGCGCCCATGACCACCGAAGATAGCAGGATCACCGTTTCCGTCGAGAGCCCGGAGAGCAGGAAGCCGCCCGCCGCGCTCCCGAGTGGAAACCCGGCCGCTCCGAGCGATGCGCCAGCGCCAAATACACTGCCTCGCAGCCTCTCGGGAACCAGTCGCTGGCTCGCAGAGCGGCTGATCACGTAGAAGGGAGCGAGCGCGAATCCCGCCGCAAAGACGATGACCATCGCCGCCGGTAGAGACCCCACGAAGGCCAGCGGCGCGAACAGGAGGCCTCCAAGTGCGAGTGCTCCAGCCAGAGCGACGCCTGGAGCGACCTTTCGGGTGAGTGGAGCCAGTATTAGAAGTCCCAACAGTGAGCCGGCCGCTATCGTTGAGATCATGGCCCCGTAACCGGAAGGGCCCGCCCCGAGCACCTCACGCCCGTAGACGGGGATCAAGACCTCCCGCACCCCTTCGAGAAACAGTACGACGAGCGAACCGAGCGTGAGCAAACCGACCGCCCTCATCTCCACGAGCAGGGCAAATCCTTCGAACGTCTCCTTGAGCACGCGCCCAAACGCGCCTGGAGTAAGTTCCGAGTGACCCTCGGGCCTCCCTCGACTCATGGAGAGCATGGTGAGCATAATGCCGGACATCGCCAGAAAGCTAACCGAATCCACGAGGAGCGTCGTCGGCCCGATGAGACCTATGAACACGCCGGCCCCGAGAGGACCGACGAGCGCCGCAACCTCCCAGTTCGCCGAGACCAGCGCGTTCGCCTCTTCCAACTCTCCGTCCGGCACGAGGTCGGGGATCAGCGTTCTCTCCCCGACCTCGGTCGCCGGAGAAAGAAGCCCACAGGCCAACGCAACCGCGCACAACTGCCAGATCCTTAAAACTCCCGCCCAGTGGAGCGCTGGTACGAGAGCTATGAAAGCCGCCCGGAACAAGTTGTCCAGTGACATTACTACCCTGGGCTGAAAGCGGTCCAAGAGCCTTCCAGCCATCGGTCCACTCACCAGCACCGGCAGGCCGAAAGAAGCTAGAACCAGGCCGGCGGCGCCCGGTCCCGCCAACTCCAGCACGAACCACACCAAAGCGACCACCGTAAACTGGTCCCCGATGCGCGAGAGAAGGACCCCACCCCACATCCGCCTGAAAGCGGACCTGCCCAATACCCCAGGTAGAAGACGAGACCCACCGAACACACGACCTCCTCAAACGCCGCCACTATCCCGAAACAAGATGGTACAAGAGAGTATTGTTTTTGTAAATTTTATTATTTATTTTAATTAATCCTCTTGAGCGCGGTCTGTAGACTCACGTGTGGTGGGAATAGGCCAAGCAAGTTGCTCCTATGGTTAAGCTAAAAGTAGAGAACTTTAGAGGGTAATCCACTGGTCTACATATGGCGTATACACCTGTACATGATGAAGCAGGATATCCAGGTTTGCGGTTACTCGGCGCGTGTCGGCGTGGGGCAGGCTATCATTGGTGGGGAAGAGAGAGTTGGACGGCTTTGCCGTGCCGGCGGCCGGAGGGAGTCCGGGGTAGGGCGTATCGAAGACGAGACCTTGATGGAGAAGATAGCTGCTACTGGGGACGGGAGCGCTGTTTCGGAGCTTTACGACCGTTACGGGGCGCTGGTCTACGGCATGGGCATGCGGTATCTGGGTGATCGGGGGTTTGCGGAAGACCTCACGCAGGATGTTTTTCTGTCCGTGTGGCGGAATGCTGCGAGCTTTGATCCCTCGCGGGCGAGCTTCGCGACCTGGCTCTACCGTATAGCCCGCAACCGGGCGACGGATGTGGTGCGGCGGCGCAAAGCGAGGGTGCGGATCGTCGACGGGGAGTCTTTTCCTATGGTGGGGGAGCAGGACCACGCAGGGCTCGTATCGCGCAACTTCGACCTAGAGCCTGCGCGGATAGGTCATGGCTGTCGAGAAGGACGAGCGTCCCATCGGTAACGCGTCCAGCCCTCCCTCACGAGTCTCCTCACGATGACGACCACCTCCGAGAGGGCCATCCAGAAGTCCACCACCCGCCCTCGCCGCTCCGTGCACCAGAGGAGCTTTTTGTGGGCGTTGTTCCAAGAGTTGGTGCGCTCTATGACCCAGCGCCTGGTCGCGTTCAGGGGCGCGGGTATGCCCTTCCGAGAAATCTCCGCGACGAGACCGAACTCCAGCAGGCGCAGCCGGGTGGGCTTCGAATCGTAGCCGCGGTCCAGGTGGACGGTCGCGCCCTCCAGCACCATCCCCAGCGCCCTGGCGGCGTCGAGGGTGGGAACCAAAAGCGGCGAGTCGTGGCGGTTGGCGGGCGCGGTCACCGACCCTATGGGGATGCCTCGCCCATCCACGACCACCGAACGCTTGAGGCCCCGCTTGCCGCGGTCCACCGGGCTTTTGCCCGCCTTCTCGCCCCCGCAGGGCGCTTTCGTGATGCAGCAATCCACCGCCAACTCCGAGAGCTCCAGGCCAATGGCCCGATCGTAGGCTTCGAGCGACATCTCGCGCAGCCGCTCGATCACCCCAAGCTCGATCCACTCGTCGCGACGATCCCTAAGCGTGGTCGCCGAGCAGGACCCGTCGGCGATCTTCTCGTAGGCGCACCCGAACACCAAAATCTGAACGAGCTTCTCGAAGACGACCCTGTCGGGGATACGGGGACGGTGGCAGCCCAAAGGGTGGCTCGTCTCCCTCTCCGGGAGCAGGGCGGAGAACTGTTGGAAGATGGGCTCGATGATGTATGGTGGGAGCGCGGGCACGGGTATCCTCTTTCGTCGGGAAGCGTCGAGAACTCCCCGGATGATGGAGCATCCCGCGCCCGCCTTCAGCGCGGAGGCATTGCGCCCCTATCCGCGCAAGCTCCTAAACGCCGCTCTTTATAAACTTTCTCCGATACACCGGGAAGTCCTGAACCTGGCTTACATGGAAGGACTCTCCCAGCGCGAGATAGCGCACCGCACGAAGACGCCCCTCGGGACGGTAAAGAGCAGGACCACCGCCGCGCTCCGGGTCTTGCGCGAGAGAATGAACCACGACGAAGAGCAATATAACCGGGATGAATGAGCATCTCAGAGTACGCGACCTTCTCGGTCCCTACCTGCTCGGCGCCCTCGGCCCGGAGGAGCAGCGGGAGGTCGAGGACCATCTGCGCCACTGTGAGGAATGCCGGCTGGAAGAACGAGAGCTAAGGGATGCTCACGAGCGCTTGACCGGGCTGGCACGGATGTCCGAGCGTCCGCCTCGGGAGCTAAAGGCCAGGTTCATGGGACAGTTGCCGCCGCGCAAGAGAAACCTGGCGCCGCTCGCCGCAGCGGCCATCTTCCTCGTTGCTTTCGCCCTGGTCGCGACCGTGTACGTCTCGGGGCTCTTCAGCCCGGATGCCGTGGCCTCAGCCACCCTCCGGTCTCCGAGTCCGTCCGCGCAGGCAGGAGGTAAAGTCCTTCTCTACGATTCCGGGGGAAACATGAAGGTGAAGCTCGACGCGTGGGGTTTGCCTCCCTGCAAGACCGGACAGTATTACGAGCTGTGGTTCGTCAAAGACGGTCGGCGCGTCAGCGGCGGTACCTTTACTATAGGGAAGAGTGGCGGGATCCAGACGGACATGAACGCGCCGCGGTTCGCCGGACGCTACCCGAAAGTCGGGATAACTTACGAGGTCTCGGACGGGAACCCCGGCCCCAGCGACAACAAGATGCTCGGCGGCGAGCTACACGAGTTCTGAAGGACGTAAAGAACAGGATGGGGAGCCGGGAGACATAGCCTATACTTCCGGTATGAGGTTGATCGTCGCGGAAAAACCGTCGGTTGGACGGGACATAGCGGGCGCCCTCGGGACGCACCGCCGGGAAAAAGGAGCCCTGACCGGAAGTGGTTGGATCTCCACCTGGGCGCTCGGGCATCTGGCGGAGCTGGCGCCCCCGGACGCCTACGGCGAGGAGTACAAGAGGTGGCGTCTGGAGAGCTTGCCGATACTCCCCGAGAGGTTCAAGGTCCAGGTTAGTCCCAGGACCAGAGACCAGTTCGCCGTGGTCAAGAGGCTCATGAGGGACCCTTCCGTGACCGAAGTCGTCAACGCCTGCGACGCTGGGAGGGAGGGAGAGTTGATCTTCGCCTACCTCTACGGCCTCTCCGGTTGCAAGAAACCCGTCCGACGCCTCTGGGTCTCCTCCCTAACCCCGGAGGCCATCCAGGACGGTTTCGCTTCCTTGCGCGATGGAGGGAGCATGAAACCGCTCGAAGACGCCGCGCGCAGCCGGAGCGAGGCTGATTGGATCGTCGGTATGAACGCGACCCGCGCCTACTCCATCCGCTTCGGACGGCCCGGTAACGTCCTCTCCGTCGGCCGCGTCCAGACCCCGACCCTAAAGCTGATCGTCGAACGTGAGCGGGAGATAGAGGTCTTCGTCCCCGAGAAGTTCTGGACCGTCCACGCCCGGTTCGCCCGCGACGGCGCGACCTACGATGGCCTCTGGTTTGAGGGGAAACAGGGACGACTGCCGGAGAAGGAGACAGCCGAGGAGATTGTGGAAAAAGTCCGGGGCGGGACCGGCACGGTAGAGAAGGTACAGAAAAAAGAGACTTCCGAGAAGCCGCCGCTGCTCTACGACCTGACAGAGCTTCAGCGCAACGCCAACGCGAAGTTCGGCTTTACCGCCGACCGGACTCTGCGGGCCGCCCAGGCGCTCTACGAGGAGCGGAAGCTCGTCACCTACCCGCGCACCTCCAGCCGCTACCTCTCCAAAGATATGGTCCCGACGTTAAAGAAGCGCGTCGCCGCAGTCGAAGCCCTCCCGGACCTCGCGCCGTTCGCCAAAGAGCTTCTCGACCTGCCGAAGTTGCCGATCAGCAAACGCATAGTGGACGACGCCAAAGTCACCGACCACCACGCCATCATCCCGACCGGCAAGAAGTCTTCCGGAGGGCTGCCGCCGGACGAGGCGAAGGTCTACGATCTGGTCTCGCGTCGCTTCCTGTCGGTCTTCTTCCCGACCGCCCGGTTCATGAACACGACCGTCGTGACCGTGGTGCGGGGCGAAACTTTCCTCTCGCGGGGACGGATAGTGTTGGAGGCTGGGTGGCGCAGGCTCTACCCGGAAGGCATCGGCGGTAAGAAGGAGAAAGAGCCGCCGATCTTGCCTGAGATAGAGCGGGGCCAGGAGTGGGCCGTCGTGAAAGCGGCGTTCAAGGAGGGGGAGACAAAGCCGCCGCCGCGTTACTCGGAGTCTGCTTTGCTCGGGGCGATGGAGACGGCCGGGAAGCTCGTCGAGGACGAGGAGTTGCGGCAGACCATGAAGGACTCCGGGCTCGGGACTCCTGCCACGCGGGCGGCGACCATCGAGCGGCTCATCAAGGTCGGCTACCTCGAAAGGCAGAAAAAAGCGCTTGTCCCAACGGAGAAAGGTCGCGCTTTGATCCGTTTGCTCGGTGAAAGTCCGCTCGCCTCCCCGGAATTGACGGCCCGCTGGGAGGAACGTCTAGCCGAGATGGAGCGAGGCGCAGAGCGGCGCGAAAGCTTTATGGAGGAGATAGAAGGATTCGCCGCTTCCGTGGTCGAAGGGGTGCGCGGCATGGAGGGAGAGAAGGTCGCCTCTCCGACAACCACCCTGAGCCGCGAACCGCTCGGGGCTTGTCCCAAGTGCGGGTCTCCGGTCGTCGAGACGAAGAAGGCTTACGGGTGCTCGGCCTGGAAGAGCAGCGGCTGTAAGTTTGCGATCTGGAAGACCGTCGCTGGTAAGAAAGTCAGCGCCGCGCAGGCCCGGCAGCTCCTCGAACGGGGCGAGACCGGCAATCTCAAGGGTTTCAAGAGCAAAGCCGGCAAATCATTCTCCGCCTCGCTAACCTTCGGTGAGGATCACCGCGTAAAGCTCGACTTCGGGTAGCTTCCGCTTGCCGCTGATTTGCGGCGGGGATATATTGGTCGTGTATCTACATTTCGGGGACGGGAGCGACCGAGAGGGAAAGGGGTTGCGGTGCAGGGCAACGGAAATTCCAACCATGAGACTATCTTTACGATGGAGGCGACGCCTCTGAAGTATGGTCCAGGCGCTTCGGAGGAGGCGGGCTGGGAGCTCAAGCGTATGGGTGTGAAAAGGGTGATGCTCGTATCAGATCCTGGCGTGGTCAAGACGAACATAACGGGGCATATTCAGGAGTTGATCGAAGCCGAGGGGATAGAGGTCGAGGTCTGGGACCGCTCACGGGTGGAGCCGACGGCTGACTCTTTCCAGGCGGCGGCGGACTTCGCTGTTGAAGGGAACTTCGACGGCTTTGTGGCTGTCGGTGGTGGATCCAGCATAGACACGGCGAAGGTGAGCAACCTCATAGCGACGCACGGCGGTGAGATCATCGAGTACGTAAACCCGCCCGTGGGCGGCGGCAAGAAACCACCCTCACCCCTGAAGCCGCTACTCGCCATCCCGACTACTTCCGGGACAGGAGCCGAGGCGACGACCGTTGCGATCCTGGACATCCCGGATCAGAAAGTGAAAACGGGGATCTCGCACCAGTACATGAGGCCGGACCGGGGCGTAGTGGACCCGCTCCTCACCATGAGCCTGCCTTCCGGGGTCACCTCCTCCTGCGGCCTTGATGTAGTCTGCCACGCCGCTGAATCCTATCTCTCAAAACCCTACGACGAGCGCCCGAAGGTCGACTCTCCCGGAGACCGTCCACCCTACCAGGGGGCGAACCCGATAGCGGACATGTGGTCGGGGAAGGCGCTCGAATACGGCGGCAAGTACCTTCGGCGGGCTGTCGAGAACGGCGAGGACGTCGAGGCGCGCGGCGCGATGATGCTCGGCGCTTCGCTCGCCGGGATCGGCTTCGGTTCTGCGGGGGTCCATATCCCGCACGCCTGCGCCTACCCGATAGCAAGCCTCAAGCACGAGTACCAGCCACCCGGCTACGAAGTAGATCATCCCTACGTGCCACACGGCTGGTCGGTGATCGTCACGGCGCCGGCAGCCTTCCGCTTTACCTACGAGTCCCAACCCGAACGCCACCGGCAGGTCGCGGAGTTGCTCGCCGGAAAGAGGATCGAGAAAGCGGACGAGAACACGTTGCCGGAGATCCTCGTAGGGCTGATGAAAGACGTCGGATCCCCTAGCGGCGTCCGGGAACTAGGCTACGACGAGAACGACATAGACCAACTCGTCGAAGGAGCCATGAAGCAGCAACGCCTGCTCGTTGGCGCCCCCCGCGAAACGACGGAGGAAGACCTCGCGAACATACTCCGCGAGTCGATGGAGAACTGGTAAATAGAGCTAGTCAGCTTGTCAGCGCGCCGCCTCCGGCGGCTCTCAGCTAGTCAGCAAAAAAGCTGAAGCGCTGACTAGCTGAAGTGCTGACGAGCTTCTTAAAGAGAGGGAGAAACAATGGCCGACGATCTGCGACTGTATATGATGGAGTGCGGGAGTCTAAAGACTCAGGTGCAGTTTATTAAGATGAATCAGGGGCTCGGGGACCCTTATGAAATCCCCGTTCCTTTTTTCCTAATAACGCACCCCAGGGGCAACGTCCTCTACGACGGCGGCAACGCCCTCGAAGTTGCCCAGGACGCCCGCGGCCACTGGGGAGCCGTCACAGACGCCTACGAACCGGTAATGAGCGAGGACGACTTCGTCCTTAACCAACTGGAGCGGCTGGACGTCGACCCAGCTTCTATTCGCTATGTCGTCCAGTCCCACCTGCACCTCGACCACTCCGGGGCAATCGGTCACTTCCCGAACGCCGAGTACGTCGTGCAGCGCCGGGAGCTACAGTACGCCTATACTCCCGACTGGTTCCAGAAACCAGCCTACATCCGTCCGGACTTCGACCGTGACGTGAGCTGGCTCTACCTCGACGGCGAACACGACGACGGCTACGATATATTCGGCGACGGGATCATCAAAACGCTCTTCACCCCCGGACACGCCCCCGGACATACCTCGCTCGTCGTAGACCTTCCAGGCGAAGGCCCAATGATGTTGACCGCCGATGCGTGTTACACAATGGACCACTACAATGAGACAGCTTTGCCCGGTCTGATCCACTCCGCCGCCGATGTCGCCGACTCCACGCGCAAGGTCCGGCGCACCGTGGAAGCCCTCGACGCCACCTTGGTGACGGGCCACGACCCGGAGGAGTGGCCCAAGTTCAAGAAAGCGCCGGAATACTACTCATAGCTTCGGACAGGCGCTTTGCGCGAGGGTTCAGTTAGACGAGGTTAGCTTCCGTATCGGCTCGTCCAGTTCCGAAGCGAAGAAGTCGAAGAAACCTTCCGGGTCTGGGCCGGCGTTTATCAGGGCGAGGTGGTCGAAGCCGGCGTCGACGAATTGTTGGGCGACGGCGAGGTGACGGGCGGCGTCCGGGCCGCAGCCGAAAGTTTGGTTCATGTCATCCTCTGTGACGAACGCCGTGGCGGCCTCGAAGTTGACCGGGTTTGGTAGCTCGGACTGGACCTTCCAGCCGGTGACGCCGAAGCGGAACTTCTCGCGGGCCGACTTTACGGCGGTCGCCTCGTCCGGGGCCCAGGAGAGTGGTATCTCCGCGTACTTCGGTCCGTCTCCGCCGGCTTTGGCGTATGCGTTTGTCAGATCTGGTCTGGGTTCCGTGGCGAAGATTGCGTCGCCGAGTTCGGCGGCGATCCGGGCCGACACGGGTCCGCCGCTCGCCACCGCGATGCGGGGCGGCGTCTCCGGCAGGTCGAATACCCGCGCGTCCTCGAGCGTGAGGTGCTTGCCTTCGTAGGAGTGGTAACCGCCCGACCACAGCAGCTTTATTATCTCCAGTGACTCCCGGAACATCTCGTGGCGCACGCCAACCGCCGGCCAGCCGCGACCGACGACGTGCTCGTTCAGGCGCTCGCCTGCGCCGACGCCCAGGGTAAAGCGTCCGTCGGAGAGCAGGGCGGTCGTGGCAGCCGCTTGGGCGATCACAGCCGGATGGTATCTGATGAAAGGGCAGGTAACGCCCGTGGCGAGTTCGATCGACTCGGTGCGCGCGGCGGCTGCGGCGAGCATCGACCAGGCGAAGCCGGAGTGACCCTGGCTATCGAACCAGGGGTGGAAGTGGTCGCTGATCTCGACGAAGTCAAAACCCGCCTCCTCGGCTCGCACCGCCTGACGCACCATCTCTTGGGGCGAAAAAGCCTCTGCGATCAACTTGTAACCTATCTTCATGACGTCCTTCCTGTTGTGGGTGGGTGACACTGCCGCCTGGAGCCGGCCCGACCTTCGAGACGGGCTCCGTAGAGCTTCTAATGCTCAAGCTCCCAGCATCTCATTCATACCAACCGAGTAAGATCCCTACACCTCTTGGAGAGCAACAAGGTTTGGATCAAACAGCTTCGGAATCTCTGGTGGATGAGCAGATTCTTTTAGTTTGGACTTCGTCTTCCACAAGGGTTTGTCAACCTACGCCGTGGCGAAGCGTCCGACGGTATGCTTCGGGCGCACCTCTCCTAAATGTTCTGCGAAGATGCGATAGTAAGCGAGTTCTTCGCGGGTGCGTAGCGGAGGCTCTACCTCGTCCCGCTCGCGCTCGAAGTCTTTTTCGGTGACGCTTTCTTCCATGTTCTGCTTGAGGACCGAGGCTGCGCCGGAGCCGTCTCCGAATTGGGCTTTCTTGCGCCAGAGGAAATCGTCCGGGAGCCAGCCGTCGAACGCCTGTCGGAGGAGTCGTTTCTCCGGTTGGTCTTCTCCAGCTAGTTTCCAGCCGGCTGGAAGAGCGAGACCCAGTTCGATCATGTCTAGTTCCAGAAACGGGACCCTGGCCTCTAGGCCGTGGGCCATCGTGACGCGGTCGCATCGCTGGAGGTTCAGGTCGTGCAGGCCTTCGACGGTTCGAACCA
Source organism: Rubrobacteraceae bacterium (assembly GCA_965219175.1). Taxonomy (GTDB): domain Bacteria; phylum Actinomycetota; class Rubrobacteria; order Rubrobacterales; family Rubrobacteraceae; genus JBBPZK01. The sequence continues at coordinate 2,560,260 of CBDCNI010000001.1, read as the reverse complement.
GCTCGGTGTGAAGGTCTTCTTCGGTGTGAAAATCCCCCAGGTAATCGTAGCCCGCGAAAATCTCATCCGCCCCTTCTCCCGTTAGCACTACTTTGACGTGTTTGGCCGTGAACCCGGCCAGGATGTAGTTCGGGACAGCGCTCCTGACGAGCGAAGGATCAAAGCTCTCTATGGTTCGCACGACCTTTGGCAGCACGCTAACAGCATCTTCCGCCGTGTAGATGCTCTCGTGGTGCTCGGTACCCAGGTGCTCGGCGACGGCGCGGGCGGCGAGGAGGTCCGGCGAATCTTCGAGCCCGACGGCGAAGGTCTTTAGCTTCTCGCCGCGTTCCCGGTACCAGTCCGCGGCTATGGCGGCGACGAGGCTCGAATCGAGGCCGCCGGAGAGGAAGACGCCGACCGGCACGTCGCCCATCATCTGCCGCCCGACGGTCTGTATGAGGCGCTCGCGGACGAGGTCCAGGATATCTTCGGGTATCTCGGCTCCGGGCTCGCTCGGGCCGTCAAACTGTTGCAGCTTTTCTTCGTCTCGCGGGACAGCGTAGCCGAAGCGGACGAGACCTTCTTCGGGGGTCCAGTAGTGGCCTGGAGGAAAGGACTCAACGAGCGGCTGCCAGTCTTCGTCGAAGGCTCGCATCTCGGAGGCGAAGCGCGCGAGGCCGTCGCGGCGCGCCCAGTACAGGGGCTTTATGCCTACCGGGTCTCGGGCGGCTATGAACGTTCCGTCTTCGCCGGAGATCAGGAACGCGTACATGCCGAGAAGCTCCGAGAGGGCTTCCGGGCCGCGTTCGGCGACGAGCCTCAGGGCAACCTCGTTGTCCGAGCGGGTGGAGAGGTCCCCGTCTGAGAGTGTCTGGCGGATCTCCTCGTGGTTGTAGACTTCGCCGTTGCCGACGAGGAAGAGCTTTCCGCCGCTGCCGTCCACGACGAGCGGCTGATGACCACCGCTAACGTCCACGATCGAGAGCCGCCGGTGGCCGAGCCAGTTCCCGCCGACTACTACCGTCCCTTCGTCGTCGGGACCGCGATGGACGAGACGGTCCAGCATCCGACCGCCGATCTCCGGGTCGAGCCCTCCGTAGGCGCCGATAATGCCACACATGATGCCACGCTCCGATCATCGCTTTTGGCAAAACTATATCTTCCTCGTGTCCGGGGAGCCTGTCAATTCTACGAACGGCCAGCCGCGACCCATTCAGGAAAGGAAATTATCCTCCAATGGGCCGATGCGCGGCACGGTAGAGGACAGCTAAAATACAAGCAAAAAATACACAAAAATCGGAGGACAAGGAGGAGGTGGAGTATATGACGGAAACCCAGGATAGTGTTCGGTCCCGTAACGTGAGCCCGGAGCGGGCAGGGCACTTGGAATGCGTTACAGTCGCCGACGAGCCAGTCGACTTCGCCTCGCTCTCAAACACCCACTCCGTCGCCGCCCTCAACCTGAGTCCTCGTCCCGGCGACGTGGACCATAACTTACGTCTCGCCGAGGAGGCTGTCGTTCGCGTGAGGCTCGCGCATCCGCTCCTGAAGTGGGTTGTCTTGCCGGAGCTTTTTACATCGGGATACGCGGACCTGCCATCGGCGCATCTCCACGCAGAAGATGCGGGGCGGGGTGATAGTTTACGTTTCTTTACGAGGCTCGCGCGCAAGCTCGACCTTTACATAGCGTATGGTTTTCCGGAGCGGCTACCCGGAGCCGCCGGGGTATCAGGCATCGCTGACAGCGCCAACCTGGTTGGTCCTGAAGGTTTGATCTTCACTTATCGCAAACGTCACCTCGTCCGGGAGACCGGGGAGGATCTAGTCTTCGTAGCGGGTACCGCGCTTCCGGTAGTCGAGGCCGGTGGGATAAGCGTCGCGCTCGCTATCTGCTGGGACCTGGGGTTCCCCGAGACGGTCCGCGAGGCCGTCGGTAAGGGAGCCGACCTGATCCTCGCCCCCGCCGGATGGAGAGACCCGTTCGGACCCCAGTACCAACTCTCGTGCGCCGCCCGCGCCCTGGACAACGCCGTGTACCTGGCGAGCGCCAACCAGCAGGGGTCCTATTTTGAGGCGGAATTTCATGCCCGAGGCGAAGTCTACGGCCCGGACGGAATCCGCGTATCTACGAGAGACGGAATGGCGAGCGTAGGCAACATCCAACCCTCCGCTCTCGGACTGTGGCGGTCGCGTTACGGGAGTACGTTTCCAGAGAGTCGCATAGAATATGCTACGGGAGAACTGGTCGGATAACGAAGGACTGTAGGCCGATCTTGGTCCACGTGGATAAAGTTTCGTGGTGGCGGGATCTCCTGCAACACGACGAAAAAGCATTGAGATGCTCGCGCGTTAAAAGCCTGCAAAAGCAAGGTTTTGGCTTGGTTTCGTACAGGAGATCCACATCGTAAAGTCAGCAAGGAATCTCCTTGAAAAGCTATCCGACAAAGATGGAATAAATTTAACGTGTTGACTAGATGCGGACGCTCTGTATACTTACACGAATTGGTCCGGGGTTTTATGAGAGACCAAAGGCGTATTGCGGAGGCACAGAAGGAGTCGGTTAGCATGTTTGTATGCGAAGTCGTCCGGCGGGGCGTGCGGTGAGCTTTACCGAGTACCTCGCTGTTCGTTGGGGAGACTTATTGCAGGAGGGGATCGCGCACGCGCAGGTCGTGTTGATCTCGCTGCTCATCGCCACCGTGATCGGGATGTCGCTCGGCGTGCTGACGTACCGGCGCGATTCAGCTGCGAGCGTACTTCTCGCCATAACTTCGACGATGCTGACTATTCCGTCCTTCGCGCTCGTCGCGATCCTGGGTTCCGTACTGGGGCTCGGTTTCTGGCCTACGGCTGTCGCGCTGGTCAACTACGCGATCCTCTCTATCCTGCGTAATACGATCACGGGGCTGCGTTCGGTCGACCCGGCGATTACGGAGTCGGCAAAGGGGATGGGTTTGAGCGACTGGCAGCAGTTGGTCCGTATAGAGTTGCCGATGGCCTGGCCGGTGGTACTCGCTGGAATCCGGGTGTCGGGGCTGCTTATCCTCGGCATCGCCGCCATCGCCGCCTACGTCGGGGGCCCTGGGCTCGGCTCGGATATCTTCTCCGGCCTTAGCCGTATGGGCGGCGCCAACTCCCTCAATCTGGTGCTCGGCGGGACGCTCGGCATCATTCTGCTCGCGGTGCTGCTTGAGATCTTCTTCGCGGTACTGACCAGGCTCACGACATCTAAGGGGCTCAATTGACAGACAACAACAGAAGTACCGGCGACAGAGAGGTTATGATCCGGCTGGAGCATCTCTCAAAGACCTTTCCGGGGCAGGGCGAACCGGCGGTCGAGGACCTCTCGATGGATATTTACGAGGGTGAGATCGTGGTGCTCGTTGGGCCTTCGGGGTGTGGGAAAACGACGACGATGAAGATGATCAACCGGATAATCGAGCCTTCGGGTGGCAGGATCTTCCTCCAGGGCGAGGACGTGACGACCGTTAACGCGGACAACCTCCGCCGTCGGATGGGATACGTGATCCAGCAGATCGGGCTTTTCCCGCACATGACGATAGCCGACAACATCGCCACGGTTCCACGGATGCTCGGCTGGGACAAGCAGCGAGTCTCGGACCGCATAGATGAGCTTCTGGAGACCGTGGGTATAGACAAGTCCTACCGGAGCCGCTACCCGAAGGAGCTTTCGGGCGGACAGCGGCAGCGTATCGGGGTGGCGCGGGCGATGGCCGCCGACCCGCCGGTTTTGCTCATGGACGAGCCATTCGGGGCGATAGACCCGATCACGCGCGAGCGGCTCCAGGACGAGTTCTTGAGGCTCCAGGAGGACATACAGAAGACGATAGTCTTCGTCACCCACGACATAGACGAGGCCATAAAGATGGGCGACCGTATCGCTCTCCTGCGCGACCGTTCCGAGATCGCCCAGTACGACACGCCGGAGAATATTCTCACCTCGCCCGCCGACGAGTTCGTCGAGGACTTTATCGGGGAGGGGGCTTCGATCAAGCGCCTTAGCCTCAGCCGGGTGCGGGATATCGAGCCGGCGGATTGGCCGGTGGCCGGGACCGGAGACAGCCGCGAAGAGGTGCTCGGTAGGATACGGGAGACCGGCAGGGACTACGTGCTGCTCCTGGACGAGCGCAGGCGTCCCAAGCGGTGGGTGAACGTGGAAGAAGTCGAGCGAAACGGCGTGCCGCTCGAAGAGGCCGGCTGGCCGGCCGTCGCCATCGTGGGCGAAGAGGCGAGCCTCTTCGAGACGCTCGACACCATGATCACCTCTTACAAGGGCTCCGCGATAGTCGTTGGAGAGGATGGCTCCTACAAGGGTGTAGTCGATTTCAGCACCGTCCTGGAGATGATCGACTCGGCTCGCGACCCGGACCGGAAGCCTCTGGACCAGGGAGGAGCCCGCTCTTGAGCGGCACGTCTCCAAGCATGGAGTGTCCGAGATGAGCACGGGGGTCGAGCAACTCTCCGGGCGTAAAAGTAGCCGGAAACCGCCGGAGAACGGGAACCGCAAGGAGGACCGCTCTAGCTTGTCGCGGATCCTGGTCCGGTACCTTACGATGCCCGTGTTTCTGGTGCTCGTGTGCGCCGCGCTCTACCTGTGGGTGAGCAGCCTGAAGCTCGACAGCATAGAGAAGCGGACCCTAAACGCGGGTTACATCATACAGCGGGTGATTCAGCACCTGGAGATCACGGCGGTAGCAACAGTGATAGTCGTGATACTCGCCGTCGCGACCGGGGTGGTGCTCACCAGGCCGGCATTCCGGCGGATTTCGCCGTATATAGCCGGCATCGCCAGCACCGGGCAGGCGGTGCCGTCTATCGGTGTGATCGTGTTGGCCGTCATCCTCACCGGACAGTTCGGCTTCAGGGTGGCAATTGTCGCCCTGATCATATACGCGTTCCTGCCGGTGTTGCGGAACACGATGGTCGGCATCCAGCAGGTGGATGAATCCGTTATCGAGGCGGGGCGGGGCATGGGGATGAAAAAGAGCGCCGTGCTCTTCCGGATCGAGTTACCGCTAGCTATCCCGATCATGCTCGCGGGGATCAGGACCGCCCTGATAATCGTGGTTGGCACGGCGGCGCTCGCGACGTTCATAAACGCCGGCGGGATGGGCGACATTATCAACACCGGCATCAAGACGAGCCGGGACTCGATACTTTATACCGGAGCAGTGCTTACCGCGGTGCTCGCCCTGACCATCGACTACGTCGCCGGGGTCGCCGAGGACCTGCTGCGCCCCAAGGGGTTGTGACCATTCATTGTTCGTCGTCTCTATGCAGGATTCCGAGAAGGGAGAAGTTTGTGCGATTGATCAGTAGTAAGTTGATGAAGGTAACGGGCCTTCTGGCCGTGTTGGCGCTTATAGCGGTCGGGTGCGGGTCCGCCGGGAGCGGTAGTAGCTCGGGTGGCGGGACCCTCTCCAAGGTGGACCTCTCCGGCGCGAGCTTTACCGTCGGTTCGAAGGATTTCACCGAGCAGTTGATCCTCGGCCAGATCACCGTACAGGCGCTCGAAGCGACCGGCGCGAACGTCAAGGACCAGACGAACCTGGCCGGTACAGATGCCGCCCGCGCAGCGCTGGTGAACGGCAACATCGACATGTACTGGGAGTACACCGGCACCAACTGGATCAACCACCTCAAGCACACCACACCTCTTCACCCCGCGACCAAACAGTACGAGGCTGTCAAGAAAGAGGAACTGAAAAAGAACAAAATCGTGGTGATGCAGAGGGCCAAGTTCAATAACACCTACGCGCTCGCGATGCGCTCTGAGGCTCCGAAGAAGGTTCCAGCGCTAAAGGGCGTCACGAAGCTTTCGGACATCGGCCCCCTGATCAAAAACCACCCGAAAGACGCAACGCTCTGCGTCGAGAGCGAGTTCAAATCGCGCGACGACGGCTTGCCGGGTATGGAGAAGAAGTACGGCTACAAGTTCCCGAACAAGAACGTTTCTCTCTTCGACACGGGCGTCGTCTACAACCGGACGGACAAGGGCAATCCTTGCAACTTCGGTGAGGTGTTCACCACCGACGGACGCATCAAGGCTCTGGACCTGACCGTGCTCAAGGACGACAAGGAATTCTTCCCGATCTACAACCCCGCGCTCAACGTCCGCAAGAGCGTCTACGACAAGAACCCGAAGAAGCTCGACAAGGTCTTCACGCCTATCGCCAAGGCGCTGGACACCAAGACGATGCAAAAGCTCAACGCCGAAGTGGACGTAAAGGGTCAACTCCCCGAAGACGTCGCCAAGCAGTGGCTGCAAGATAACGGCTTTACAGGTTAGTAGCTTCGCACAAACGGAGCCCAAACCGAGGGCGGGCGCGGGAAGCGTCCGCCCTCTTCGCGCTGATAGAATCTTATCCCCAGGGTTCTCCCAGGGTTATGGTGCGGAGAGAATAGGAGGCTCTCGTGGATCTCACTCGCGGGACGGAACTAAAGACCACTAACGGTGTCGACCGTGACGAAAGCTGGACGCGCCTCGGCCGGATCGGAGAACGGCTTCATGAGCTTCTGGACGATACTCTGGAAGGCAACTTGCGCACCGATGAAGCCTCCCGCGCCCTCTGGTCCACGGACGCCTCCATCTACCAGAGAGAACCAGTCGGGGTCGTGGTTGCCCGCTCCGAAGAGGACGTAAAACACGCGCTCGCCGTTGCACGTGAGATCGGTCTCTCTATTACCCCTCGCGGCACCGGCACCTCTCTGGCCGGACAGGCGACCGCTCCAGGGCTTGCGCTCGACCTGTCCGGGATGGATGGGGTGTTGGAATTGGACCTGGAAGGCCGTAGTTGCGTGGTCGAGCCGGGTGTCATACAGGGCGGGCTCAACGCGCTCGTCGAGCCCCACGGGCTAGTCTTCGGGGCAGATACTTCTACCTCTGATGTGGCTACTCTAGGAGGTATGGTAGGCAACAACTCGGCCGGTATGCGCTCCATTGTCTACGGCACTACCCGAGACCAGATCCTCTCCTTGCGCTGCATCCTTGCAAGCGGCGAAATAGTGGACCTTGAGCCGATGAGCCGACAAGAAGCCGTGAAGCGGGCGCGTCACGCGGATGCGAAAGCGCGCCTGATCCGGGGCGCTTTGGACATAGGAGAGCGCTACGCCGAGGAGATAAAGCATCGCTACCCGGACATGATCCGGCGCGTCTCAGGCTACGGCCTCGACGCCCTCCTAAACCCGGACACCCTCGACCTTACACACCTGGTCTGCGGCTCTGAAGGTACCCTCGCCCTCGTCACCCAGGCCGAGTTCAGGCTACGAGAGCTTCCACCGTCCCGGCAAATGGCTTCCTTCGAGTTCGACACTCTCTCGGCCTCGTCGCGGGCCACGGCGAAGTTCCTCGAAATGTCTCCTTCGGCGATAGAGCTTCTGGACGACGTGGCGATACGCCGAGCCAGGGAGACCCCTCACTACCGCGACGCAACCCGCTTCGTCAAGGGAGAGCCCCGCGCCCTGCTGCTCGTGGAATGGAGCGGAACGGAGGAAGAGCTGGACGAGCGCTTCGCCTCCCTGGAAGATATTCGCAAAGAGGTTGGGGCAACCGCCGTGGTGCCGCTCCGGGGTAAAGAGGAGATGGCCCAGACGGTCAAGCTCCGCAAGTCCATACTGCCGCTGCTCCTCGGCACGGCTGATGAAGCGAAGCCGGTTGCTTTTGTGGAGGACGCCGCCGTTCCAGCAGACCGGCTGGAGGAGTTCACGGACCGCTTCGAGGGGATACTCGACCGCCACGATACGTGGGCCTGCTTCTACGGACACGCAAGCGTGGGCACGCTCCACGTCCGACCGGCGATCGACACCCGAAAGCAAGAAGGCGTGCGGAGCATGCGCGAGATAGGTGAGGAGGTCGCGGACCTCGTCGTGGAGCTTGGTGGTTCGATCTCCGGCGAGCACGGCGACGGCCTCTCCCGCTCGGAGTTTCTACAGAAGATGTACGGCCCCGAGATAGTGCGAGCCTTCAAAGAGATCAAACAACTCTTCGACCCGGAGGGGATATTGAACCCAGGCGTCATCGTGGGAGCCTCCAGGATGGACAAAGGGCTCCGCATCGGACCCGGTTACAAGACGCTGCCACTGGCAACCGGCCTCGACTTCTCAGGGCAGGGTGGATTTGCAAAGGCGGTAGAGCTTTGCAATGGCTCGGGCTTCTGCCGCAAAAAGAACAGCGGCACGATGTGTCCATCCTACATGGCTACCCTCGACGAGCAAGATACCACCCGCGCGAGGGCGAACATGCTCCGCTCCGTCCTCGACGGCACCCTTCCGCCCGAGGAGATGACCGGAAGCAGGATGCGGGAGGTAATGGACCTCTGCGTCGGATGTAAAGCGTGCAAGAGCGAGTGCCCCTCCCAGGTAGACGTGGCTAGTATGAAGACAGAAGTCCTCTACCAGTCGGGCAAGGAGCACGGCTTCTCGGTAAGGCAGAAGGCTGCTGGACACATCCGAAAGCAACTCGCCCTCGCCGCCCTTACACCCGGCCTGTACAACGGCGTCGCGGGTACGAAGCTCGCCCGCCGCGCCGCCGCCCTCTTCGGCATAGACCCGCGCCGTCCGCTGCCGAAGGTGACGACCAGGACATTCTCCAAACGGTTCCCGGATCTACCACAAGGTGAAGGACCGAACGAGGTCGCCCTGTTCAACGACACCTGGAACGAGTACCAGCGCCCGGAGGTAGGAGAAGGAATGGTGAGGCTCTTCGCCGCCGCCGGAGTCCGGGTACACTTGCCGAAGGTCGTATGCTGCGGACGTCCGATGCTCTCCGAAGGGCTCGTGGACGAAGCCCGAAAGAACGCCAAACGAAACCTGGACCTACTCTGGCCGCTCATCGAGCGCGGCGTTCCACTCGTTGGTCTTGAGCCTAGCTGCATCCTGACGATGCGCGATGACTACGAGAAGCTCTTGCCCGGAGACGAGCGGGTGGAGAAGCTCGCCGAAGCCACGCGTCTTTTCGAGGAGGCGCTACTGGAGGTGGTTGGCAACGAGACGGAACTACCGCTCAGAGAAGGTTCTCCGGTATTGCTCCACGGCCATTGTCATCAGAAGGCGCTGGTTGGCACTAAGCCGACCGAGGAGGCTTTGTCTCTCGCGTCCGGCACGGAGGTAGAGGTCGTCGACTCCGGGTGCTGCGGGATGGCGGGGCTCTTCGGGTACGAGAAGGGACACTACGAAGTCTCGATGAAGATGGGCGAGAGGAAGCTGTTTCCGGCTGTCAGGGGGGCTTCGGCGGATGGGCGGGTGGTGGTCGCGCCTGGGACCTCCTGCCGGGAGCAGATCTCCGGGGGCGCTGATACCCACGCCATCCACCCGGCTGAGTACCTGGCCGGACTTCTCGACGAACGCGGATAGCCTCCCATATTGTGGGTGCTCGGACAGACCCGCCGGGAGCGGCTTCGTATAATCTTCTCCGTGGATGAGAAACCAGAGGAGGTCCTGATGTTTCGTCAACGCGTAGAGCCCGGCCCGGAGCAGGAGTCCGTCTGGGACTACCCGCGCCCGCCGAGGATGGAAGACTCCGAAAAGCGCGTAAAAGTAGTCTTCGACGGCGTCACCATCGCCTACACGGCCCGCGCCAAACGGGTGCTCGAGACGAGCCACCCGCCCGTCTACTATATCCTCCCGGAAGACATTCGGATGGAGTACCTGAAGTCCACGGGTGGCAGGTCCCTTTGCGAGTGGAAGGGGCAGGCTCGTTACTACGACGTCGTCAGCGACGGGAAGGTCGCTGAGCGAGCCGGATGGTATTACCCGGAGCCGGTAAGCTCTTTCGCGGAGCTAAAAGACTACGTTGCTTTCTATCCGTCGCGGATGGACGGATGTTGGGTCGGAGGGGAGAAAGTCGAGGCGCAAGAGGGGGATTTCTACGGCGGTTGGATCACGCCGGAGATAGTCGGTCCGTTCAAGGGCGCTCCCGGAACGTGGGGCTGGTAAGTTATTGGACGCCTCGAAACTCCGCAGAGAATACACTCGTTCCGGTCTGACTGAAGCAGACACCAACCCCGATCCGGCGAAGCAGTTCGAGGCTTGGTTCGAGGAGGTGCTGAACGCCGGTCTTCACGAGCCGAACGCCATGACGCTCGCTACCGCGACCCCGGACGGAAGACCTTCGGCAAGGATCGTACTACTGAAGGGATACGACAGGCGCGGCTTCGTCTTCTATACAAATTACGCCGGACGGAAAGCGAGCGAACTGGAGGGAAACCCCCACGTTGCCCTGCTCTTCTACTGGGGAGAGTTGGAGAGGCAGGTTCGTATAGAAGGACGCGCCTCCCGCGTCCCGGAGGAAGAATCGGACTCCTACTACGCCAGCCGACCGCGAGGCAGCCGGCTCGGGGCGTGGGCCTCGGAGCAGAGCCGCACCATAGAGAATCGCGCGGTTCTCGAAGAACGTCTTCGAAGCCTGGAAGCCGACTACGAAGAGGGTGAGATCCCACGCCCGTCATTCTGGGGCGGATACCGGGTCGAGCCGGAAACCTTCGAGTTCTGGCAGGGCCGCGAGAACCGCCTGCACGACCGGTTGCTTTACACACCCTCGGACGATGGCTGGAGGATAGAACGTCTCCAGCCGTAAGGCCTTGTGGAGCGGAGAGTAGCCTGCTGCTAAGATTGACTCCGCTGATTCGGTAGAAACTAGGAGAGGAGAAGATCTTGAAGCTGGTTACTTATTCGACGGACGGTGGAGACGCTCGTGTCGGGGCGATCGAGGGTGAGGAGATCCGGCCACTCGGTCACGAGAGCATGCTTGATTTTATCGAGCGTGGCGGGAACGCCGAGCCGGGAGAAGATGTCGTTTCACTCTCCGACGCGCGCATACTCGCCCCGATAGCCCGTCCGGGCAAGGTTATCGCCATCGGGCTCAACTACGAGGACCACGCCGCCGAGACAGGCGCGGATATCCCCGAGAAGCCGATCGTCTTCGCCAAGTACCCGAACACGATAATCGGCCCTGGGGAGACGATCCGTATACCGCCGATCACCGAGAAGGCGGACTATGAGGCGGAGCTTGCCGTCATCATCGGGAAAGCCGCCCGCAACGTCTCCGAGGACGAGGCGATGGACCACGTCTTCGGGTACGCGAACGCCAACGACGTATCCGCCCGCGACCTCCAATTCTCCGAGGGCGGCCAGTGGACCCGGAGCAAGTCGCTCGATACTTTCGGCCCGGTGGGACCGTACATAGCGACCCGCGACGAGGTGCCGGATCCTCAAAACCTCTCCATCCGGTGCATTCTCAACGGCGAGGTCATGCAGGACGGGACCACGGATAAAATGATCTTCAGCGTCGCCGAAGTTGTCTCCTTCTTGAGCAAGGGCATGACGCTTGAGCCGGGCGACATCATCATGACTGGTACTCCTCCGGGAGTAGGCATGGCTCGCGACCCGCAGGTGTTCTTGAAGGATGGGGACGAGGTGACGATAGAGATAGAGGGCCTCGGCTCCCTGACAAACCCCGTCGAAGCAGACTAGGAGCCGCGCCGTGGACCTCGCCGTCGAGCTGGAAGCCTTCATACCGGAGAAAGACCGGATAGTGACCGGCGGCGAGGAGTTGGAACGTCACGCCGGGGGCTTCTTCACCTACCATGCGCCGCATCTCCCGGACGCCGTCGTCTTCCCGAAGGACCGCGAGGAGGTCGTCGAACTGCTCCGTTTCGCTGACGAGCGAGGCGTACCTGTTGTTCCCTTCGGCGCTGGGAGCAGCCTGGAGGGACACACCATCCCGCTGCAAGGCGGCGTCAGCCTCGACTTCCGGCTGATGGACGAGATACTGGAGCTTCGCCCCGACGACTTTATCGTCAGGGTCCAGCCCGGTGTTACGCGCGGCCAGTTGAACGCCGCGCTCAGGGAACATGGTCTTTTCTTCCCGGTCGATCCCGGCTGGGACGCCTCCATGGGCGGGATGGCAGCTACCAACGCCAGCGGGACAAACGCCGTGCGCCACGGCGCGATGCGGGATCGGGTGCTTGGCCTGGAAGTAGTGCTGGCCGGTGGCAGTGTAATGCGGACCGGTGGACTGTCTATGAAGTCCTCCGCCGGTTACAACCTGACCGCTCTCTTCGTCGGCTCCGAGGGGACTCTGGGGGTTTTTACTGAGATCACTCTAAAGCTGGAGGCGGTCCCCGAACGCATCCTCGCCGCGCGCGTGACCTTCCCGGATATCGAGCGGGCGGGGCGGGCGGCGGTTGAGATGGTCCGCTCCGGGATGCAAATAGGGCGGGTCGAGTTGGTGGACGCGCGTACCATAGAAGCGGTAAATGCTTACAAAGGCACGAACTACGCCGTCACCCCGACGTTGTTCCTTGAGTTCAGCGGGTCCGGGGTATCCGTCGAGCATGACCTGGAGTCGGCCCGCGATATCTCTGCCAAAGAAGGCGCCGGTGAGTTCGAGTTCGAGGCGGACGAGGCCGCCAGGGAGAAGCTGTGGGAGGTGCGGCACGAGGCTGGGCTGGCCGTGGCCCGTCTGAACCCGGACAAAAAGCCGATGACGACCGACGTGTGCGTTCCTATCTCCGACCTGCCGGAAGCCTTGCGCGAGGCGCGGGACACCATCTCTTCCCACGGCCTCGACGGGGCCATACTCGGTCACGTCGGCGACGGTAACTACCACGCCATCTTCCCGGTAGACCCGGAAGACGAAGCCGACCTCGAAAAAGCAGAGGCGGTCAACGCGGAGATCGTCGCCTACGCCTTGGCGCGGGGCGGCACCTGCACCGGAGAGCACGGTATTGGGTTCGGCAAGGCCGTCCATCTCCAGAAAGAGCACGGCGACTCTCTGGCTTTCATGCGCGCCATAAAAGAAGTCGCCGATCCGAACGGCATCCTTAACCCAGGCAAGATCTTCTCCAGGGAGGAGCAACAAGCGCCGGATTTCGGGTCGGGGTAGAATACGTCAATTATGGAGCGTACGATTAGGGTGGTGGTTGCGAAGGTCGGCCTTGACGGTCATGACCGGGGGGCGAAGATCATCGCCCGCGCCCTGCGCGATGCCGGGATGGAGGTCATCTACACCGGCCTCCACCAGACACCAGAGCAGGTGGTCGAAGCGGCGATCCAGGAAGACGCCGACGCCATCGGCATCTCCATCCTCTCCGGGGCGCACATGACCCTGGTGCCGAAGGTAATGGACCTCTTGAAAGAGAACGACGCGCAGGATATCCTCGTCTTCTGCGGCGGCACTATCCCGAAACAGGATATAGCGAAGCTGAAGGAGGCCGGAGTGGGGGAAGTCTTTACCCCAGGAACCCCGACCACGAAAGCCGTAGAGTACATCCGGCAGGCCGTACCTGCGGCGAACTGAAAAGCTAGTCAGCCAGTTAGCGCGCCGCCTCCGGTAGCTCTCAGCTTGTCAGCAACGAAACAACGTCAGCACACTCAGAACAACGCTCCCGGCAACGCGAGGCACGCGAGAGTACCATATCTTGGAGACCTGACAAGCCGAAATGCTAACAAGCTACCAATCAAGGAGACCGCTTTGGATTATGTAAAGGTCGAGCAAGACGGTGGGATCGTCACCCTCACGATAGACCGCCAGGAGAAGCTAAACGCCCTCGACCCGCAGGTCGTGGAGGAGATCGGGCAGGCGCTCTTGGAGGTTGAATCGGAGGGGCCAGACGCCATCATCGTGACCGGGGCGGGTGAGAAGTCGTTCGTCGCCGGGGCGGATATAGCCGCGATGAGCGAGATGGACCCCATAGAAGCCAAACGCTTCGCGGAGATAGGCCACGCCGCGATGGCCCTACTGGACAAGAGCCCCGTCCCGACCATAGCCGCCGTCAACGGTTTCGCGCTCGGCGGCGGCTGCGAGATAGCCCTCGCCTGCGACATCCGCATCGCCGCCGAGAACGCCCTCTTCGGCTTCCCCGAAGTAGGGTTGGGCATTCTGCCGGGTATGGGCGGTACGCAGCGGTTGCCCCGGCTTATTGGTCCGGCTCTCGCTAAGGAACTCATCTTCACCGGACGTCGGATAGGGGCCGAGGAGGCGAAGGAGATGGGGCTCGTCAACCGCGTCGTGCCGGAGGGTGAAGCGTTGGCTACCGCCGGAGAGATAGCGGCGGAGATCTCCGCCAACGGCCCCATAGCCGTACGACACGCCAAAGCCGCCGCGAACCGGTCGCTCGACGTGGACCTCATCAGCGGCCTTGAGTACGAGGTCGACCAGTTCGCCCTACTTTTCGCCACCGGGGACGCAAAAGAAGGAATGGGCGCGTTCATCGAGCGCCGCAAGCCGGAGTTCGAGGGACGCTGATCCACGAGACAAAACTGCGCGTCCGCTACTCCGAAACGGACGCCCAGGGCATCGTGAACAACGCAGCCTACCTCTCCTACTTCGAGGTCGGCCGCGTCGAATGGTTGCGCGCCGCCGGACTTTCATACAAGGACCTCGAAAAACGAGGCTACGGCTTCGTGGTGGTCGAAGCCCTGCTCCGCTACAAAAAAGCTGCCTACTTCGACGACGAACTGACGCTCCAGGCGGAACTCACGGACCTCGGGAAAGCATCGTTCCATTTCCGGTACAAGATACTCCGCGACGGCGAAACGCTCGCCACTGGTCGCACCCGCCACGGCTGTATAAAGCTTTCGAGCGGACGTCCGGTTCGTATTCCCGGAAGGCTGTTCGCCAACACGTAGACTGCTTATTCGCGGTGTGTCGCAGGGTCTCGGGTCGTCGAGCGGAGGGTCAGGCCGCTCGCCAGCTCCGCGAACGCGACACCTAAAGCGGCGAGTGCCACGAGCGCCGCCAGGCTGCCCAGCGAACGGGTATCCGGCGTGACGTGCGCTGATACTGCGAGGGGCGCCGCGCAGAACACGCCCGCCGCCAACGCGCCGCCTCCGAGCAGCAGCAGAGGGGCCAGAGCCTCCCTGAGCCTCGCTCCGTCGAGCACGCTGAGAGGCGCCCCGGTGAGACGCAGCAACCCGTAGGTCCGTCGACGGTCGAGTACGCCGGTGACTCCCGCTATCGTCGCCGATGCCGAGGCGACGGCCAGTGTCACCGCCAGCACCAGCAAGCTCGCAGTGCGTATGTCGGACAATTGCGCGTTATCGGCCCAGATATTGCTCTCCTCCGAGGCGGGAGGTTGTAAGGGAGATAGGTCCCAAAGCGCGGTCCTTGCTCGGTCGAGGTCTTTCTCTCCGCCGTGGACTTCAGCGCTCACGGATTTCAGGGGTACGTTCCTGGCTTTGAACATGCCGGCCGGTTTTACCGACACGTCCGCCTTTACGCCTTGTTCTCGCAGGGCATCTCGCGCTTGCGAGGCGAGAGGTTTCGCGTCCGTGGCCTGCACGATCACGTCTATGTGGTTTGTGGAATCGGAGAATGCAGAGACGTCCTGAGGGATCAGGATCGTCATGAAACCCGCCACGAACCCGGCTAGTGTGATGCCGCCTACGGTGCGCCAGGCGGAGCGTGGATCATCCACCAGCCGTCGGCCGGCGAGCAGAGTCTTCGGACCGCGGGCGAACGCCGCCATCGCGCGGCCCAGTAGACCGACGACGAAAGGACCCAGCACGGACAGCGCGAGAAACAGGACTGCGAAGAAGACCGCGAACGGAACCGCGCTGCTCATGCCTATGCTCGGTGCGACGACCGCGTAGGCTACGAGAAGTGCTACGAACAGGACGAGCCGCCACACCTTCGCGCCTCGCGGGCTCTGACGCCGGGCGACGCCCAGGGGGCTAATGACCAGCTTGCGCAAGCCCACGAGCGCGCTCGCCCCGACGGTCAACGGCGCCGCCACGAGCATCACCGCCAGGATACCGGGACCAACCCAGAGGTCGGCGACGAACCACGTCCCGCCGGTGGCGGATACCTGAGCGGCGATAGGCACGGAGGCGATGTAAGCAAGGGCGCCGAGGACCGCCCCGACGGCCCCGATCAGGACGGTCTCGAACGTCGTGATCGCCAAGACCTGACCCGGTGTCGCGCCCACGAGCCGCATGGCCGCGAGTTGACTGTCGCGCCGGGAGCTGGCGAGCCTGCCCGCCGCCGCACCCAGCACGACCAGCGGCACGACCAGGAGGGCCGTGGCGAAGGCCGAGAGCACCTTGTACAACACATACCAATCGGGGGACGAACCGGCGAAGCTGGAGATACGGGTTGGCGTGGCCGAGTAAGGTGTTGAGCCTAAGTCTAACGGATGGGCGGAGCCGAATACTGGAGCGTCCACGTCCCGGCCCACGACCACAATCAGTTGCCCCGGATATTCCAAGGCCTGTTGACCCAACGTACCCGCGACTCGATTGCCGGAGCGTTTCCCGGCGAAGCGGTCTTTAAGTTGATCCGGCGGCAACTCTCCTGACAGCTTGGCGAGCGCCGGGGACATCCACACCTCGCCCGGACGAGGAAAGTGAGACATTCCGGGCGGCACGGCAGACTTTCCTTTCAGGGCCGCGAGGTCCACAACAGCTATCGGCCGGCCGCGCACGAAGTCCGTCGAGACGGCCTCTATCGCGGACGCATTTTTCCCCGCCGGACTCGGGTTGAGCCAGGACTCACGCCCGGCCCGCGCGGCGAAGCCGTGGTCTACACCGAGGGTCAGGAGCAGCAGCGCCGTCGAGACGGCGACCGCGAACACCGAGAGGCCTGCCATGATAAACCCCCGTCCACCCGAGCGGCGCAGTAGCTGCCAGGCGAGAGTGACGGACGCCCTCATCAGTAGATCTCCTTCCGGATCTCAGTTGCCGATGGCTCTTGCTGGAGCTTCCCGTCGCGCACCTCGACGGTGCGGTCGCAGTGTTGGGCGACCTGCGGGTCGTGGGTGACGACGACGAGGGCGGCGTTCTGGGCCGTCGTGGTCTCGACTAGTAGCCGCATCGTCTCCGTTCCGGTCGCCTGATCCAAGGCCCCCGTAGGCTCATCGGCGAACACCACCATCGGCTCTATAACGAGCGCCCGCGCGACCGCCACCCTCTGGGCCTGCCCGCCGGAGAGTTGCCCCGGTCTCCTGGTCTCCATGCCGGAGAGCCCGAGCCGTCCGAGCCACTCTCGCGCACGCTCAACGGCCTTCCGCCGGCCCATGCCGCCGAGCATCAGCGGCAACGCCACGTTTTCGTCGGCGGGAAGCTCCGGCAGTAGCTGGCCGTCCTGGAAGACAAACCCGAAGTTGGTGCGCCGCAGGGCGCTGCGCCGCCGCTCTCCCATCTTGTCTATGCGGAGCCCGCCGAGCGCCACGACCCCACCGTCAGGGACCAGAACCCCGGCGAGACAGTGCAGCAGCGTGGACTTGCCCGAGCCGCTTGGCCCCATAATCGCCAATGACTCCCCGGCTGATACTGCCGCGTCCACGCCGTCGAGGGCTACCGTCTGGCCGAAGCTCTTGCTCAGATGCGTGCCGGTGATTATCGGCGTGTGCGTAACCTCTGTCATGATGCTCAATCTCCCATCCTCCTCTGTATCGTTCTTGTCTAAGCTGTGGCGGCCAAGTTCTTGTCTCGCCGCGTTGTATCCTCGGGTGAAAAGCCTTCTCTGAGAGGATCGTGCAACCGCACCGCCTCCGATAGTGCGTGTGGGTCCTGGATGTCGGCGATGACATCCGCCCCGAGGTCGAGCAAGGTTCGCCTATCGTGCGCCGGGTAGACGTCCACCAGCGCGACGACGCGTGGAGAGCCTTCGAGGGCGGCGAGCCTTGGTAGAACGGCGAGTGGGTTGATACCTTCCGAGGCGCAGTCCAGAATCACGACCTCCGGCTCTAGCTCAGACAGTAACTCCACGCGCCTGCCGGATGCCAGCTCTCCAACCACTTTCACATGGTCCGCGAGCGGATGCTCTAGAAGGTGCTTCGCGTAGGCGCGCCGGTAACCCTCACCGACCAGGACGACTGGGAGTGACGCCTCCTCGAACACCTTCTGCTTCTTGCCTCTCCATAACCCGAACATCGCTTCACGCTCCTCGTCGCCCGACTTTGCTTTACGAGCTTCAAGATAAACGGTGGGTGTCGCGAAGGAATCTCGGAGTTGTCGCAATCTTGTCGCAAGCGAGGTTTCCGGGGCGAAAATGGGAGGGAAGAGCGGCGATTAGAGACCAAAAACGTGCGAAACTACGCTAAAGCCACGCCTGAAATTCCGGCGTGCGGAAGGCGCAGGACGAAGCGGCTTCCCATACCGGGTTCACTCTCGGCGCGGACGCTGCCGCCCATCGCCTCGGTCAACTCCTTGACGAGGGCGAGCCCCAGTCCCGCGCCGGAGTGGTCGAGTCGGCGGGTACGGTCCGAGCGGTAGAAGCGCTCGAAGACGCGGCTGAGGTCCTCCGGCGAGATGCCCTCGCCGGTGTCCTTCACCTCGATGACGACGGCATCCGGTTCGACGGCGGCGTCCAGCGCCACGATGCCTCCCGGTGGCGTGTGGCGCACGGCGTTTGAGAGGAGGTTCCTTATAATCTGCTCCAGCCGTCCCTCGTCGGCGAGGGCTGGTGGCAGGTTCGCCATGGCGTTCGCCTCGGCGTCTTGGATCACCTCTACCCTGCCGGTCCGCCACGCGGCCTCGGAGGCGGCCTCGGCGCAGCGCGCGAGGAGGGCGGCTACGTCCGTGGGCCGGATCTCTAACGCCAGGTTCCCCGTTTCGGCACGCGAAAGGGTGAATAGGTCGTCTATGAGACGTTGGAGCCGGATGACTTCCCGGCCCATTA
The DNA here is from genome assembly GCA_965219175.1 of Rubrobacteraceae bacterium. Classification (GTDB taxonomy): domain Bacteria; phylum Actinomycetota; class Rubrobacteria; order Rubrobacterales; family Rubrobacteraceae; genus JBBPZK01. Next base: position 2,541,638 of record CBDCNI010000001.1, on the reverse strand, counting down.
TCTCCAAATCGTGCCTGAGATCCTTCGGCAAAACTTGCTCCTCGCTCTTGCCGTCCAGCGCCGACTCCAGGTAGCCGCGCATGGTCGCCACGGGCGTGCGCAGCTCGTGGGAGACGCTGGCTACCAACTCACGCTGGGTCTTCAGCAGACGTTCTACGGCCTCACGCTCAGAGCGCAGGTCTTGCACCGTCTTTTCGAGGTCGTCGGCCATCGCGTTGAAGTCCTTCTGGAGATCGGAGACCTCGTCCTCTCCATCCACCGCGACGCGGATGTCGAAGTTGCCCTCCCGCAAGGCGCTGGTGCCGTGTGTGAGAGCCTCCAGACGCTCGGCGGTGCGGCGGGTGGCGAAGTAGGAGACGAGAGCGGCGGGTGGCAGGATAAAGGCGAGCGTCACGACGGTCAGGAAGATAGAAACTCCCACTACCGGAAGGATGTTGACCACCCCTGCCGGTAGCGAGATGAGGCCGGAACTAAGCAGTGACAGGAGGGCGATCAACAGGGTCACGACGGAGGCTATTATCGCCACGACAACCAGCGTCGTGTGGGTCATCTGCCACCTCAGGCGGCTACGTCTCAGCCAGGTCCACCTCGGCCACAGGTAAGCAAGCACGCGGAAAAACGCGAAAGCCCCCAAATTCCAGACGAACGTTAGCACAACGCCCCACAACGTAAAACCGCTGGCGGAGTCGACGATAAGCAACACCATGTCCGGGGCGGTGACCAGCGCCATGCCAACCACTCCCACGACGACCTCCAGCCGCGCGTTCGTCCGCCAGGGTCCGACTCTCAGACGCATCCTTACGGAGAAGAGGATCGCACCCAGCGGCCCCGCGACGAGCACCTGAAAGACGGCCGCTCCGGACGGCCTGTCGGGGGAGAGGAAGACTACGAAGATCAGGGCGGCAGTAAGCGCGACGGCTTCCGTCCCGGCTCGTAGCGGCCCCGCGCTTAAAACCAGGCCTCCAAGGCGCTCCGACAAACCTCTTTCGTCCGGTTTGTTCCGTTGAATCGTTTTCACTCTCATACCTTTTTGAGCCGGTATCCGACGCCCCAAACCGTCTCGACGTCTTCCCCGAGATGCCCGAGCTTGCGTCGCAGCCGCATGACGGTGTTGTCTACCGAGCGGTCGCTTCCAACGTAACCTACGTCCCACACCGTCTGGAGAAGGTAAGAGCGGCTGAAGGTCCTGCCGGGGTTGCGCATCAGGAGGTAGAGTAGCTCGAACTCGGTGGGTGTCAATTCTACCTCTTCACCATCGAGCTTCGTCTCGTGGGCCCCGTGGTCGAGCGCGATAGGTCCGTGATGAAGCATGGAGCTGGAGACTTCACCCGACTCGTTTCGGTCGGCCTCGAGGGTACGGCGCAGAAGCTCCTCGCGTCGCAAGAGCGCCCGCACCCGCGCCAGCAGTTCCCTCGTGCCGAATGGTTTGGTGAGGTAGTCGTCCGCCCCGACCTCCAGACCCATCACCCGGTCTATCTCCTCGCTCCTGGCCGTAAGCATTATGACCGGAGTGTATGATGTCTCGCGTATCCTCCTGAGCACCTCCAGGCCATCGAGCTTGGGGAGCATCCAATCGAGCACCACGAGGTCGGGTTTCTCCCGCGAGTGCTCTTCTAAAGCCTCCTTGCCGTCCGCGGCGACCAGGACCTTGTGGCCGGCGGCTGTTAGCTCCCTTTGGATCAGGCGCGCCAGCTCTTCGGTGTCCTCTACCACGAGCACTACGGCCATCGCGGAGACCGGACCTTGCCGGCTGTGAACCTCTCACGGCGGCTACCTTTGGCTGGAGGTAACTTCTTAGCGGATAGCTTATTTATCACCATACACACTATTTACTAGAAAGCCGACGTTCTGTCGAGTAGGGATTGGGTTAAGCGGGCGCCGCGTAAATCCACGGAACAACCTTTCGAATGGAGCAACTCAATAGATTCGACGATGAAACTTAGAAATATAAAGGACCGGAAGGATATCCTCCGGCCCCTTGACGGGAAGGGACGGTCAATCCCTATACAAGGCTTATAGTCCGCTACCCTCGAAACTTTAATCGGGCCGACAAGCTATATGCGTTCTATGACCGTGGCTGTGGACATGCCGTGTCCGATGCACATGACCTGCAGCCCGAGCCTACCTCCGGTCGCTTCGAGCCCGGTGAGCATCTTCGCCATGAGGCCTGCGCCGGTCGCGCCGAGTGGATGGCCGTGAGCTATCGCCCCGCCCCAGGGATTGACCCGGTCCATGTCTGGCTTTAGCTCATCTGCCCAGGAGAGTACGACGGTCGCGAAGGCTTCGTTTATCTCGATCCAATCGAGGTCGTCCATGCCGAAGCCTGCCTTTTTGAGCGCCAGTCGGGTCGCCGGGATGACGCCCGTTAGCTGCATCGTCGGGTCGTCGCCCACCGCCACGCGGGCCAGGAAGCGGGCGCGGGGCGTGAAGCCGTCGGCCTCGGCCCTCTCCCGGTCGCCGACGAGCACGGCTGCCGCCCCGTCGGAGATCTGGGAAGAGTTCCCGGCGGTCACGACGCCGTCTCCATTGGGACGGAAGATGGTCTTCAAGGCGGCCATCTTCTCCTGGTCTATAACGCCTCTTATTCCCTCGTCGCTCGTCAGTTCTACAGGATTGCCCTCCGCGTCGTGGCCGGGAGTCGGTAGTATTTCCTCGTTCCTGACTTCGCGGGCGGCCTCGCCGGCGCGGCGGTGGCTCTCGGCGGAAAGCGCGTCGGCGTCTTCGCGCGAAATTTTCCACGTTTCGGCTATCCGTTCGGCGCTCTCGCCCTGATGGATGAGGGCTTGTTTCGCCAGCAAGTCCGGGTTGAGCCTGGAGAATACGGAACCCGCGTCCGGTACGCCGCCGAGGTCGCTGAACATCGGGGCGCGCGTCATGCTCTCCACACCGCATCCTATCGCGTAGCTCATGTCCCCGGCGGCGATGGCCTGGGCGGCGAAGTGGATCGCTTGCTGACTCGACCCGCACATCCGGTTGATCGTAACGGCCGGGACGGTCACCGGGAAACCGGCCAGCAGCACCGCCAGCCGTCCAATATTCGCCCCCTGCTCTCCACTCTGGGTGACGCAACCCGTTACGACGTCTTCCACCTCTTCCGGGTCGATGCCGGACCTCTCAACGAGCCCGGCGAGCGTGTGTGCGAGAAGCGTGTCCGGGCGCACCTCTCGCAAAGCGCCGCCGCGTCGCCCGAACGGCGTCCGTACCGCTTCCAGGATCACCGCTTCCGGCATGATGGCTCCTCTCTCATTCGTCCACGACCGTAAGTGTAACGTGGCTCGCGTGCTCCGGGTCGTGGAAGATGCGCTGGCGGGCGACCTCGGAGCGGGAGGAATCGGCGGTGTCCTCGCCGGTGTTGAGGTTCCGGTCCCAGCGGGGGAAAGAGCTTGAGGTGACTTCCACGCTCAAGCGATGATCGGGGAGGAAGGTGATCCCCGTTGCCCACAAATCTATCGTATATTCGTACACTTCCTCCGGCTCTATCGGACTCCGCTCGACGGGTTGTATGACGCCGGGCGCCGGATAACTCTCGCGGGCGCTTGCCCGGATGATCCCATCGGCGACTCCTATCGCCCGCCCGTCGGGGTGTACGTCTACGATCCTGGCGACGAAGTCCGTATCGGACGCGGATGAGGCGGCGTATAGTTTTGCGTGGATCGCCCCGAGCGCCGTGTAGTTTTCCTCGAAGGGCTCGCTCGTGTAGACGAGCACGTCTTGACGCTCTTCGTTTGGTCGCTGGTCGCGCGCGCCGGCACGGTAGACGGCCGGCATCAGGAGCGAGCCACCGATGGTCGGGACCGGGTCTCGCGGGTCGTAGACATACTCTTCGTAGGATTCGCCGACCTCCGCCGGCTCTTCTCTGGAGAGGACGCCCCCGCCACGCAGGTACCACCGTTCCTCGCGGGCTCCGGGGACGGGCCACTCCTCGTAGCCGCGCCAGCGGTTTTCTCCCATCACGAACACTTCGACTTGCGGGCGTCCGGCGAGGGCGTTCTCGTCGCCTTTGAGGGTGGCGTCGAACCAGCGGAGGTTGTAGTCGGTCAGGTCGCCCCGGTAGTTGAGAAGGAGCCCGGACGAGGCGAGCCCGAAGTCCAGGTCGCCGACTGTGCTCCCGAAATCTCCGTGGATCCACGGCCCGACCAAAAGCCGCGGCGGTCTCGTACCCTCGCTGGAAGCTTTATCCTTCATCGCTTCGTACTGGCGCAAGGTCTCCCCGATAAAGATATCGTACCAGCCGCCGATGTGGAAGGTCGGCGCCTCGACTTTGTCGTAGCGGCCGTCGATGTTCAGGTAGTTCCAGATGTCGCTCGTGATATCGTGCCCGAGCGCATCGAACATGTACGGCACGACATTCGTCGGGTCCGGCAGCTTTTCGAGCGGCAGGGTTTCGTACCCTTCTGAGATGTTGTCTATGACGCCGACGAGAGCCGGGAGTTGTTGTTGGAGTTGGGTTGGATCTTCACGGTACTTTCGGAGGAGGGTGTCCGGGGCTAGTATCGCTTCTGACCAGTAGAATCGGAGGCCGAGTTCCCGGACGCCGCCCCGGATCTGGGACCCGTTTAAGTAGTTGCCCCAGGTTATTCCCGGCGCCAGGCTCTTGAGCGACGGCGGTTGCATCACCGCCGCCTGCCACTGGGTCATCCCGAAGTAGGAGAGGCCGTACATCCCGACGCTACCGTTTGCGCCGGGGAGCTTCGCCGCCCACTCCACGGTGTCGTAGCCGTCCTCGAATTCGTAGACTGAGGGGTTCCACTCACCCTCCGAGGCGTAGCGCCCCCGCACGTCCTGCACCACGACGATGTAACCGCTCTGGGCGGCCCGAACCGGGTCCAGGTAGGCCGTGCCGAGGAGCAGGTCCTTGCCGTAAGGCAGCCGCGTCAGCAAGACCGGATACTCGCCGCTCGCCGCTTCGCCGCCGGGTCTGTAGACGTTCGCCAGCAGTGTAGTGCCGTCGCGCATCGTGGCGGGGATGTTCTTCTGTACCGAAACCTCATCCGTAATGCTCAAGCTCTCACCTTTCCCGAGTCTGGAACTCTTCGGCCTCCGGGGACGCCTATAGTCGCCCATTCTAATGCTGGAGCGGGGTCAGGCGCCTACATCCGTTATCTTACGGGCTTTCTGTATCGTCGAGTTATCGAGGGACCGCCAGATCAGGACCGCCAGGACCGCCACCACGACGAAGGAAAACCAGAACGGCGCGGTGATCCCGAACCCTCTCGCGAGCGCCCCGCCGAGCAGAGCGCCAACGGACAAGCTGCCGATCGTGAACAGCAAGTAGGCGCTGTTCACACGTCCGAGCAGCCGCTCCGGGACGACCTCCTGCCGCAGCGAGACGCTGATAACGCTCCACACTATAGAGTGGAAACCGAAGATAACGAGGACCGCTCCTATGACGAGCTCGTTTTTGGCGAGCGCGAGCACGAGATGGGTCGAAGCTTCGATAACGAGCCCGATCCGCATAGCAGTACCGGGACCGAGCCAGGAGATCACACGTTCGGCGAACATGCTCCCGATGACACCGCCGACTGCGACGGTGGAGAGCAACAATCCATAGCCGACCGGGCCGAGCCCGAGCCTATCCTGGGCGTAGAGCACCATGATGGAAAGTACAGACGAGAGAGTCAGGTTCATAACGCCGAGCGCCAGCGCGAGCGTCCGGAGCAGCCGGTGTCGGAAAAGCCACCGCACTCCTTCGGAAATCTCCGAACGCAGCGTGGTCGGCGAGGTCTCCTCCAGCTTCTCAACCCTAAAGCTGCCGCGCAACACCAGCAAGAGCACTGCGGCTGCGGCAAAAGACCCTGCATCCAGCAGGAAAGGCACGGAGACTGCGGCGGCGAACAGGAATCCCCCGAGCGGAGGCCCGGCAAGCTGGCTCGCAACCATCTTGGCCCCGAATATCCGGCCGTTGGCGCGGCTCAGATACTCTCGCGGAACCACGGACGGCAGGACGGAAAGCGATGCGTTGACGAACATCGTCTCCGCCGTACCGAGCAGGAAGAACACGGCGTACAACAGCGGGATGCTCGCGAACCCGGAGAGCACGGCGAGGCCGAGGAAGACCATCAGGAGAGAGCTGGCGAAGTTCGCGGCCACCATGACCCGCCGGCGGTCGAGCCTGTCCACGAGCGCCCCGCTCAAGAGTGAGAAGAGCAGCCACGGCACTCTTTGGGCGAAGACGATGCCGGCGACGAGCACCGGGTCGCGGGTCAGCGAGGCGGCCAGAAGAGGACCGGCGGCCAGCGTAACGCCGTCGCCGAGGTTCGAGATCGTACTCGCGGTCCAGAGCTTTCTAAAGTTGGCCCCGAGGCCGCCGTCGAGCAATCTTTTCCCTCCAATGATCCGCGTTCAGGATCGCGTTTTGCTGTGTTTGGACTTTTGTATCTTCAGCGCCGCAGAGACGCTGACAGGACTCTTGTCGTTGGCTGGATCCTCTGCCATGAAAGCCTAGCAACGCGTAGGATACTCTACTAGACGTCCCTGGCAAGATTCTCTTTCAGGAACTCAACCGGGAATTCGCGCACGACCGGGCTTCGACTGGATGCGCTCGCGGGCTATGCTGGTGTTCTTTTTCCTGTTTCTATGTTTCTATGTTTATGTGATCTTGTAGTCGCTGAACTGTTCGCGGAGTTTCATTTTGAGGAACTTGCCGGTGGCGGTGTGTGGGATCTCCTCCACGAACTCTACCGCGTCCGGGAGTTGCCATTTGGCGAACTTCGGCTCTATGTGGGAGATCAACTCTTCCGGCTCCACGCTCTGGCCTTCTTTTAGGACGACCACGGCCAGGGGGCGCTCCTGCCACCTCTCATGGGCGACGGAGATCACAGCCGCTTCGGCGACGGCTTCGTGGCCCATCAGGGCGTTCTCCAGGTCTACGGAGGAGATCCACTCTCCACCGGACTTGACGAGGTCTTTGTCCCTGTCCCGGATCTCCACATAACCTCTCGGGTCTATGCTCACGATGTCACCGGTCCTGAACCAGCCGTCGTCGGTGAACTTGTCGGCTCCTTCGGGCGCCTCGTAGTAGGAACTCGATACCCATGGACCGCGTACTTCCAACTCTCCCATGCTCTCACCGTCCCAGGGGACGAAGTCCTCTTCGCCGCGCGCCCGGACTTCGAAGAACGGCAGCGGCTGGCCTTGCTTCGCCTTGTAGCGATACTGCTCGTCCTCGGAGGCTTCGAGCAACTCTCCCGTGAGGTGGCAGACGGTTCCGACTGGGCTCGTCTCGGTCATGCCCCAGGCGTGGATCACGTTTAGGCCGTGACGCTCCTGGAAGCCCCGGATCATACCCTCCGGAGCCGCAGACCCTCCGATAGGCATGGCCCGCATCGCCGACAGGTCGTGGCTCCCAGGCTCCTTATCGAGCGCCTGCAAAACGCTCATAAAGACGGTTGGCACGCCGGCGGTCAGGGTCACCTTCTCCTGCTCGAAGTCTTCCAGCAGGCTCCCCGCGTCCAGGTGCGGCCCCGGCATCACCTGCTTGGCCCCGACCATTGTCGAGGCGAACGGCATGCCCCAGGCGTTGACGTGGAACATCGGGACAACCGGCAGCACCACGTCCCGCTCTCGCAGCCCGAGCCCGTCGGCGGTCGCCAGCGCCATCGAGTGCAGGCAGATACCCCGGTGCGAGTACAGCGCTCCCTTCGGCCTTCCCGTCGTCCCGGAGGTGTAGCACATCGCCGCCGCGTCCATCTCGTCGGGTTCGGGGTACTCGAACTCTTCCTCATCAGCTTCTTCTAGGAGCTTCTCGTAGCTCTCCGTACCGTCCGGGGTATTATCGTCGGTGGAGCCATCCGCCGTGAACACGAAGATGCGTTCCAGGTTTACCTGGTCCACGAAGCTGTCCAGGAGTTTTACGAGCGTCTCATCTATGAGGAGTACCCGGTCCTCGGCGTGGTTGATTATGTAGGTGAGGTCATCGGCTGATAGGCGCGGGTTGAGGGTGTGGAGGACGGCGCCGGAGCACGGTACGCCGAAGTATGCTTCGAGGTGCTGGTAGCTGTTCCAGGCGAGGGTGACCACCCGATCGCTCTCCTGCAGGCCGAGTCCTTTTATCGCTACGGCGAGCTTTTTGGAGCGCCGGACGAAGTCCGCGTAGGTGTAGCGGTGGAAACTCTTGTCCGGGTTGCGGGTGACGATCTCCTTCGGCCCGTAGAGCGCCTCGGCCCGCCGGAGTATGGCCGGTAGGGTTAGCTGGTAGTCCGAAGTCAGACCTTTCATCTCATCTCCTCCTGTTTGACATCCGTCTCCACGAGCACTCCGCAGGCAAACTCCGGCCCCGGAACCGTTATAGGTCCGTGCTCCCTCGCGACTGTACCCATGCAAACTCCCTTTCCCAAAAACCTCGCGCCGCAATCCATGGAAGTAGCGCGGGTATTGTGAGCTTTGATGTTAGCAGCCGGGGGGAGCCGGGGTCAAGGCGGAGACCTAAAGTCCGGGAATACGGGCGGTTTCTCTCGAACATCTCTCCGCACAAGTATAAGCGGGACCGGTGTGTCACCGATCCCGCGAAGTAGGGCTTGGATCTTAGCGCTTGCTAAATTCTCTTGCGAATAGCGAACCCGGTGGCGGTGATGATCAGCAGGGAGCCACCGACCAAGGCCAGGAGCGGAGAACCGCCGGTGTCAGGTAGTATCCGCGCCACCGTTAGGGCTTCACTGCCGGAAGTTGCGCCGGTGGTCCCGCCCGCTGAGGATGCCGCAGGAGCGGTCGTCGAGACTGTTTCGCCGGACGGCGCGACAGATGTTCCTTGCTCCGTCGTCGCAACGGCTGTGACCGGGGCCGTCGTTGCCTCTACGGTCGTAGCAGCTACCGGGGCAGTCGTGTCCGGAACAGGAACCGTGGAAGCCACGCTCGTAGTAGCCGCATCGGTAACGGCGGCGCTCGTAGTGGCGTCGCTTGTGGTGCTCGGATTTACCGGGATCGCGCCTGGAAAATTGTAGGAGGCATCCACGGTTGCGGCCCCTGCGAACGTCCTCGCCCCGTTAAGGAAGCGCTCGGGAGCGGTGCGCGTATCCTGGCGGAGGAAGTCGAAGGCTACCGGAGCGCCGGCCGGAACCTGGACGGTGGCAGTATAGACTCCACCGGATTTGCAAAACGGACCCGCAGCCCCAACGTCGGTCCCTGTCGTGCATAGCGGCGTCTGCACCGCCTTGCCGTCCACGTAGTGCTCGACGGCGAAATTCTGCCATCCCGGAACCTGCCCATTCAGCTTGAGTTGGAAGGTGACGTTCGCCACGCCCGTATTCGTCTGGGCCAGGGCAGAGGAGGAAAACACCGCCGCCACCGCCAGAGCCGCCACCAATGCTATAACTTTTCTCATCGTGGTTTCCTCCCTCGTTACTTTCGGGGGCTTTACCTTATGAAGAAATGTTAAGTGACTCAGATAACAAAAAGGTTACAACAGAGGTGTTTTTTGGTAACAGTTCGGTGACCGGCGCCTTTGCGGGCGGTTCGGAGGTTTTAGAATGAGTTGAGAGGACGACTAGAGGAGGCTGTTTGCAGGTTTCGGCCAAGACTGATTACGCGTTGCGGGCTGTGGCGGAGTTGGCGCGGGCGGCGGGGGAGGAGAAGGGGCCGCTGAAAGGGGCGGCAATCTCCGAGAGACAGGATATTCCGCGGAAGTTTATGGAGAACATATTGCTCGACTTGAAGCGTTCTGGGTTGGTACGGACCCAGCGTGGGGCGTCGGGGGGTTATTGGCTCGCTTTGCCGCCCGGAGAGATCACGCTGGCCGATGTGATCCGTGCCGTCGAAGGACCTCTCGCGAACGTTCGGGGAGAGTGGCCGGAGAGCGTGGAGTACACCGGCGCCGCCGAGCACTTGCGGGAGGTCTGGATCGCGGTTCGGGTCAACCTGCGCGTCGTCCTCGAATCGGTAACGCTCGCGGACCTCGTGGAGAACGAACTACCAGCCTCCATCACCACGCTGACGAGTAGCCCCGAAGCATGGAACCACCACTGAAGAAACCGGAAGCCGCCGGTGGTGGGTTAGCTATGGTTTAGCTGAACTCCCCGATTTCGGCCGGGGCTCCCAGATATCCCAGGTACTCCAGCTTATCCAGGACTCGCTGGGCGCTCTCTTTCGGGTCTTCCTCGTTTGTCTTGATGGTCAGTTCCGGGGCGGCGGGAGCCTCGTAAGGGTCCGAAACACCGGTGAATTCCTTGATCTCCCCGGAGAACGCTTTCTTGTAGAGACCCTTCACGTCGCGCTCGGCGCAGACTTCCAGTGGGCAATCCACAAAGACCTCGACGAAGTCTATTATTCTGCGTCGCACCTGATCCCTTGCCTCTTTATAGGGCGAGATGGCCGAGACGACCACCCCGACCCCGTTGCGGGTCAGGAGGTTTGCGACGAACCCGATCCGCAAAACGTTCACGTTTCTATCCTCGCGCGAGAAGCTCAATCCCTTCGAGAGGTTCGTCCGCACGATGTCCCCATCCAGGACCTCTACATGACGGCCCCGCTCGCGCAACTCACGTTCGACGATCTCCGCGATCGTGGTCTTTCCGGCCCCTGAAAGTCCCGTAAACCAGAGTGTAAAACCCCGCTCTTGCTCCATACTTTTCCCTTCTCGAACTTTTTGTAGTGGATGATTGGCGTATCTTGTAAGAAAACAGTCTACATGGTGACGGGCGCTCTTTCCGGTGGTTCTTTGACGGGGCCGGGTTGTTTGCTGTAGCTTTAGGAGAGGGTTTTCGGGCGAGAGGAGTCAAGGGATGAAGCAGGTGGAGTTTTTCTATGACGTGGTTAGTCCGTACTCGTATCTGGCGTGGGGTAGGCTCTCCGGTATTTGCGAGGAGCGTGGCGCGGAGTTGGTGTTGCGTCCGATGTTGCTCGGCGCGGTTCACAAGACGGTGGGGATCACCGCGCCGGTAGAGATAGCGGTGAAGAGTAGGTATCAGGTAAAAGATATCCACCGCTGGGCAGAATATTACGGACTGCCGCTCGACTTCCCGGAACCTTTCCCGTTCCGCTCACTCAAGACGATGCGGGCGGCCGTGTTCTGTGCCGGCGGGGGAGACCTCGAAGCCTTCACGCGGGAGGGTTTCAAACTCTACTGGGAAGAAGGCGGGGCGCCCAAAGGCGTCGAAGAATCCGATGAAGATGGCCCAATCTCGCGGGTGGCCGAGAGGATCGGCGCCGACCCGGATGAGGTGCTCGAAGGTGCCTCTACTCCGGAGGCGAAAGAGGGCCTGAAAGACGCGACCGCCGCGGCGCTGGAGCGGGGCGTCTTCGGGGCGCCGAGCTTCTTCGTGGACGGGGAGATGTTCTGGGGAAACGATCGGCTCCACTTCGTCGAAGCGGCGCTGGCGGACGGTTGAGCAGTAGAACAGAGGACGCCGGACCCGCGTTGCAGTTCGCGGGGTTGCGTACGAGATAGGACATGGAGGACGAAATGGATAGGGAAGCTTTGCTGGAGGGGATCTCCTCCGAGACCATAGAGACCTCGCGCCTCGGGACGCACCTACTACGGAGTGGTCCCGCAGACGGCGAGCCGGTCTTTTTCATTCATGGCAACACCTCTTCATCCCGGTTTTTCGAGGAGACACTGGCGGCGCTCCCGGACCTTTACCTGGGAATAGCCCCGGATCTCCGGGGCTTCGGCGGCTCGGAGACGGCGCCGGTCGACGCGACGCGGGGCCTCAAAGACTTCTCCGACGATATCCACGCCCTGGTGGAGGCCCTGGGGATGGATGCCCGGAGGATCCATCTCGTCGGTTGGTCGGTCGGGGGAAGCATCACCATGCAGTACGTCATGGACCATTCGGACGACGTGGCGTCTCTCACGGTAATAAACCCAATGTCACCCTACGGTTTCGGGGGTACGAAAGATGCGTCGGGCGCTCCCTGCTGGCCGGACTACGCAGGCTCCGGGGGCGGGACGGCCAACCCGGAGTTCACGAGGCGGCTCTCTGAGGGCGACCGGGGCGAGGACGACGCGAACTCCCCGCGCAACGTGATGAACTCTTTCTTCTACAAACCACCCTTCCGGGCTCCCGAAGCTCGGGAGGAAGTGTTTCTCTCCTCGATGCTCGCGACCGCCGCGGGCGAGGAGAACTATCCGGGAGACGCGACTGCCTCCGAGAACTGGCCGCAAGCGGCGCCGGGTACGAAGGGCGTGAACAACTCCATCTCACCAAAGTATTGCAACCTGGAAGGTTTCGCCGGGGTGGATCCAAAACCCCCGGTGCTCTGGGTTCGGGGGGCCGACGATACTATCGTCTCCGACACTTCCCTTCTGGACTTCGGATATCTCGGACAACTCGAAGCCGTCCCTGGCTGGCCGGGTCTGGAAGTCTATCCACCGCAACCGATGGTCTCCCAGATACGGGCTGTGCTCCAGAAGTACGAAGAAGGAGGCGGAAGCTATCGTGAAGCCGTGATCGGGGACTGCGGCCATACGCCACACGTGGAGAAACCCGAGGAGTTCCGGGAACTAATGTTCGGGTTCCTTGGAGAGCAAAGCTAGAGATGCTTCGGCGGAAGGGTGCCGGAAGCTCGTTGCTGGTAATCTGGTAGCGGGATACAGGTACACTCGTAGAACGGAGGCAGCTTTGAGCGACGTTTCCGCCGTGCCGAACCTCACGGCCAATGTAGACCTGAAGAACAAGAGCGCGCTGGTGACCGGGGCCGCGAGCGGTATCGGACGCGCTTGCGCTAGACGGCTCGCCCTCGCGGGCGCGTCCGTAACGGTATTGGACCTGGACGGAGACGGCGCCCGGCGGGTCGCGGACGAGATCGGTGGCGAGGCGATCCAAGCGGACCTCTCGGACTACGACGCGCTCGACAGCCTGAACATAGACGCCGACATCGTGGTCAACAACGCCGGGCTGCAGCACGTGGCGTCTATAGAAGAGTTTCCGCCGGAGCGCTTCTCCCTGATACTGCGCGTGATGCTGGAGGCTCCGTTCAGGATCCTCCAGAAGACTCTTCCTGGGATGTACGAGCGTGGCTGGGGGCGTGTCATCAATATATCTTCGATCCACGGGACCATTGCCTCACCGTATAAATCGGCCTACATATCGGCCAAGCACGGCCTCGAAGGGCTCTCCAAGGTCGTGGCGCTGGAGGGCGGGCCGAAGGGAGTTACATCCAACTGTATAGCGCCGGCTTACGTGAGGACGCCGCTTGTGGAGGCTCAGATCTCCGACCAGGCGAAGACCCACGGCATCCCCGAGGACGAGGTGGTGGAGAAGATCATGCTGACAGAGCCCGCTATAAAGCGCCTCATAGAACCGGAAGAGGTAGCCGAACTCGCCGCCTTCCTCTGCGCCCCCGAGGCATCCTTCATAAACGGCGCCTCCCTCACGATGGACGGCGGCGCCACGGCCCACTAGCCCCGGCTCGCGGGAAGCGGGTATCATCCAGGGCAGCCGGCGAGACCGAAAAGGGGTGAAGGGTCATGACCGAGAACAACGAAGGCGCGCTCCTGTGGGAGCCTAAGGAAGAGTTCAAACAGGGCACCAACATCTCCCGCTACATGGAGTGGCTGGATGATGAAAAAGGACATCGTTTCGAGGACTACGGAAGTCTCTGGGAGTGGTCCGTCACGGATCTGGAAGGCTTCTGGACCAGCATCTGGGAGTTCTGCGGCGTACAGGCCCACGAACCGTACGCGCGGGCTCTAGCCGACCGGAAGATGCCCGGAGCGCGTTGGTTCGAGGACGCGGAGCTCAACTACGCCGAGCACGCATTCCGAAACGCCCGTCCCGACGAGCCGGCAGTCATACACCGCTCGGAGCTTCGTCCCCTCGATACGCTTACTTGGCGTGAGCTTCGGAACCAAGTCGCCTCGCTGGCGGCTGGTTTGAGGTCGCTCGGCGTCGAACGCGGGGATCGGGTCGTGGCGTACCTGCCGAACGTCCCCGAGGCGCTCGTGGCGTTTCTGGCGTGCGCCTCCATCGGAGCCGTGTGGTCTAGTTGCTCCCCGGATTTTGGGACTTCGAGCGTCGTCGACCGCTTCAAGCAGATAGAGCCCAAAGTCCTGTTTGCGGTGGACGGCTACCGCTACGGCGGCAAGGACTACGATAGGACCGAAGTGGTCACTCGCCTCCAGGGTGAGATGCAGACGCTCGAAAAGACCGTCGTCTTGCCGTACCTGAGCGAGGATCCTGACACGGGCGGTCTCGAAAACGTAGTCGTGTGGAACGAGTTCCTAGCGGAGAACGAGGGCGCGGAGTTGCGTTTCGAGCCAGTGTCGTTCGACCATCCGCTGTGGGTGCTCTACTCTTCCGGGACGACGGGTTTGCCGAAGGCCATCGTACAGGGTCACGGCGGCATACTGCTGGAGCACTTGAAGAAGACCTACCTGCACATGGACCTCCATCCGGAGGATCGCTTTTTCTGGTTCACGACGACCGGCTGGATGATGTGGAACATGGTCGTCTCTGGCCTACTCTCCGGGTCGGCTATCCTGCTCTACGACGGCAACCCAGGATATCCGAATATGGATGTCTTGTGGGAGTTCGCGGAAGAGGCGGGCATGACCCACTTCGGCACCAGCGCAAGCTACCTGACCGCCTGCATGAAGGCCGGGCTGGAGCCGCGCCGGGACTTCGATCTCTCGGCCCTCAAAGCCGTCGGCTCGACCGGCTCGCCGTTGCCGCCGGAGGGCTTCGATTGGGTCTACGGAAACGTTGGGGAGGACTTGTGGCTATTCTCGACCAGCGGCGGCACCGACCTGTGTACGGCTTTCGTAGGAGGATGTCCGCTGTTGCCGGTCAGATCCGGAGAATTGCAGTGCCGGTCTCTGGGGGCGAGCGTGCAGGCCTTCGACGAGGCGGGCATGCCGCTCGCGGACGAGGTTGGGGAGCTAGTCATAACAGAGCCGATGCCCTCGATGCCGTTATATCTGTGGAACGACCCGGACGGGGAGCGTTACAGGGAGAGTTACTTCGAGATGTATCCCGGAGTGTGGCGGCATGGAGATTGGATCCGCATTAAACAAAACGGGGCCTGCGTGATCTACGGCCGCAGTGATTCGACTATAAACCGGGGCGGCGTGAGGATGGGAACCGCAGAGATCTACGCGGCAGTCGAGAACATCGAGGAAGTAGCCGACAGCCTGGTAGTAGACGTGAGCCGCCCGGACGGCGACAACTACATGCCCCTCTTCGTCGTCCTAAAAGAAGGCGCTGAACTGGATGAAGACCTAACCGGCAGGATAAAGCAGAGCATCCGGGAGAGCGCTACGCCCCGCCACCTGCCAAACGACATATTCGCTGTCCCGGAGATACCGCGAACCCTAAACGGCAAGAAGCTGGAAGTGCCGGTAAAGAAGATCCTGTCCGGCACCCCACCCGACGAAGCCGCAAGTCGGGACTCTTTAAGCAACCCGGACGTCCTGGACCGCTTCGCGGAGTTCGCCAGAAAATCCTAGAGGAGGCGCAGAGATGTACGAAACCATAGTGTCCGAGAAACAAGAAGGCGTCGCGACCATATCCTTGAACCGCCCGAAAGTCCTGAACGCTTTCAACGGCCGGATGCACGAGGAGGTCCACGAAGCGCTCGACCGGGCGACGGAAGACGACGAAGTACGCTGCCTAGTCCTGCGGGGTGAGGGGCGTGGGTTCTCGGCCGGGGCGGACTTGAAGGGCGAAGACCTGAGTAGCCAGAATGGTGAGGAGCCGGACCTCGGAGAGTATCTCCGCAATACCTACAGCCATACGATCATGAAGCTCGTCGAGATGGAGAAGCCGGTGGTCGCTTCTCTGCACGGTTCGGTCTACGGGGCGGGGATGGGTATAGCGCTCGCCTGTGATTTGCGGGTTGCGGCGGAGAGCGCGAAGTTCTCGGTGGCGTTCGTGAAGATAGGGCTCATTCCAGACGCCGGGGTCTCGTTCTTCTTGCCGCGCCTGATCGGGCTCGGCAGAGCGATGGAACTCGCGATGCTCGGCGAAGCGGTCGACGCCGCCGAAGCGCACCGCATCGGGCTCGTGAATAAAGTAGTCGATGAAGAAGACCTCGCCAGGGAGACGGCCGCCCTAGCGTCGTATCTGGCCGGGATGCCGACAAAGACGCTCGCCCGGATCAAGCAGACCCTCCACGGCAGCTTCGAGAACGACCTCGCCACCGCCCTGGAAAGAGAAGCCGAAGGACAGACGGCCTGCGGCCACACCGCCGACCACAAGGAGGGTGTCGCGGCGTTCTTCGAGAAGCGCGAGGCGCACTTCACCGGGAGCTAGGTCAGTCCATGCTCCGGTGTTTCGATCTCGCCAGCCCGCCTGCTGGGAAGCACGTAGAACAATGCACCATCTTCGCTCTCCACGCGCAGGTGGCCTTCGCTCGCAAGTTCCGAGAGCATCCAGTCTGCCTCGCGCACGGTCAGCGAGGTCTCTATCGCCGCCTCCGCTGGAGTGATGCTTCCCCCGTTATCCCGGATGGCGAGCAGAAGCTCCCGTTCGCCGTTGGGTTGGATCTTCAGGCGTTGCGACCCTCTTTCGAGAGGGCCGGATGTTGTAGAGGATTTTATCTGGCGCCTTTGCCGGATCTTACGGAGCCCTATGCCACCCCAACCGATAGCGGCGAGCGCGGAGAGGGGGGTGATTAGATACCATGCAGGTAGCACCTTGTTTAGCATGTCGGGAGAGAACACCGCCGCTACCGCTATCAACACCAGCGCGAGCGCGATCCAGAAGTACTTTTCTACCCAGTGGTTCACACCAGAGACGCTCTGCTTGATCCAGCCCTGTTCGTGCCGCTGCAGTTCACTCATCTCGTCGGAATCCTCATCCTTTTGAACTAAACGTCGTCAGTTATTCTAGTGCATGAATTCAGCCTGTGCGAGCCTTTTATTCCAGGCTTTGTAGCTCGGACGCACGCCTTCCGGGGAGCCTGTAGAACAGCGTATTGTCTTCGCTCTCGACGAGGAGATGACCTCCACCCGCAAGTTCGGAGAGCATCCGGTCGGCTTCGTTTACCGTGAGCGAAGTCCGCATCGCGGCCTCCGTCGGCGTGATGCTGCCCCCGTTTTCCTGGGCGGCCGAGAGAAGTTCACGCTCCTTGCTGGCCGCCGGTGCGAGCTTGCGCCGCTGCTTGACTACGTCCTGGACCGCGCTTCCCAACAGCGCGGCG
Organism: Rubrobacteraceae bacterium; assembly: GCA_965219175.1. Classification (GTDB taxonomy): domain Bacteria; phylum Actinomycetota; class Rubrobacteria; order Rubrobacterales; family Rubrobacteraceae; genus JBBPZK01. The sequence goes on along the minus strand of CBDCNI010000001.1, from coordinate 2,524,565 downwards.
GCGGGGATCATCAACGCGAATGTGATCACCAGGGTGCCAGGCGGGTCGAGGAGGCCAAAGACCAGCCCACCGAACAGAAAAGCGAGGCCCAGAGCTATCTCCACGTAAGAGGGACCGTCGTCTTCCTGCTCGTACTGCTGAACCGGACTACCCGTTCTTCGTTCTATATCGCTCAACCGTTCTCCTCTAACAGCCTTGATCCGAAAGCGACGAGCGTATTCTACTCTACTGGATGAGATTTTTGTACCGACGGTTCCGACGTATGAGAGCCGCCGGGTTCTGTATGATGGAGCGGATTTTGAGTGAGTATCTGGCAAAGGGAAGCGTATGAAGCGGCTGCGGGTGTTGATGAGCTGGCAGGAGATCCTGCCTGAGACGCTGGAGGGGGCCACGGTGGTCGTCCTGGACGTATTTCTGGCGACGACCACTCTGCTCGCCATCCTGGAGAACGGCGCCCGGCGCGTCTTCCCAGCAGAGAGCCTGGAGCAGGCGGAGGAAGTGAGTGGAGACCTCGCCCCTTCCAGTCTGTTGCGCGGAGGGGAGCAGAACGCCGAGAGGATCGAAGGCTACGACCTCGGTCCCTTTCCAGCCGAGTACCCACCGGAGACCGTGGCCGGTAAGGACGTCGTCTTCGTCACTACGAACGGCACCCGGACTATCGGGGCGGCAGTGGGAGCGGAACGGGTGCTGATCGGCTGCCTCCGAAACGCCTCGGCCGTGGCCCGCTACCTGGAGTCCTCGGGGACTGACTCTGTGTACCTGATCTGCGCCGGTTCCCGTGGACATTTCACGTTGGAAGACTTCCTCGGCGCGGCGGCTATCATCTCGTGTATGGATACCGAAAGCTGGAAGCTGAACGATGCCGCGTGGCTGGCCCTCGATTTCATGGAGCACCAACGGCGAAATATCCCCGAAGCCCTGAAACAGAGCCGGACGGGCCGCTGGTTTACGGAGCACGACGCCTACGAGGTATTAGATTTCGTGTCCGACGTCGGGGCGAGCGATCTGGTACCCGAGGTCAGGGACGGTCGCCTGTTCCACGTGGACGAGTCGTCCGAGAACCTTATTATAGAGGAGGAACGTTGAGAGAGTCCAGAGAAGGTCGCCGGCATGCCTGGTGAGACCATCGGCGTGCGCGAGGGCGAGGGGTTCGACCGGGAGAAGGTCAGACAATATATCAGGGGACGCATCGAGGAGGTGCCGGATGGAGAGCTGGAGGTCCGGCAGTTTCCTTCCGGGGCGTCGAACCTGACGTATTTGCTGAAGGTGGGAGAGTGGGAAGGGGTGCTCAGGCGTCCGCCGCTCGGGCCGGTGCCGCCTAAGGCGCACGATATGGGCCGCGAGTCGGGCATCCTGGCGAAGTTGAACGCGGTGTATCCGCTCGCCCCGAAACCGTACTTCTTCTGTGAGGATGAGTCGGTGATAGGGGCTCCCTTCTACGTCATGGAGCGCCGACAGGGCGTGGTCGTGGACGACTCTTTCCCGGAAGGGATCGACCCGACGCCGGAGCTTCGCCGCGACATGAGCCGGACGGTCGCCGACACCCTCGTGGAGCTTCACGCCATTGACCCGGAGGAGGCCGGGCTGGGAGACCTGGGTCGGCCGGAAGGGTTCCTGGAGCGTCAGACGCAAGCCTGGATAGGTCGCTACGATAAAGCACGTACGGACGACGTCCCCGAAGCAGGACAACTGGCCGACTGGCTGGCTAAAAACGTTCCCGAGAGTCCGCCACCCACGATCATCCACAACGACTTCAAGCTCAACAACCTCGTCCTCGACCCCGACGACCTGACGGACGTGCGGGCGGTTCTCGACTGGGAGATGACGACCGTTGGCGACCCGCTCTTCGATCTGGCCGTTTCGCTCTCGTACTGGGCCGAGCCCGGCGACCCGGAGGAGTTGAAGAAAGTGCTGCCGACCGTGACTTCGGAGCCCGGTTTCTGGAGCCGGGACGAGTTCATGGAGCGCTACGCCGAGAAGAGCGGGCGCGACCTCTCGGAGATGCACTGGTACGTCACGTTCGGATACTTCAAGCTGGCCGGCATCCTGCAGCAGATCTACGCCCGCTGGAAAAGCGGCCAGACTAAAGATGAACGCTTCGCCACCTTCGGGAACCGGGTTCAAGCCCTCATGCAACACGCGGGCTCCCTCGCCGAAACGGAAGGTCGTTAGTGGAGCCGGACTCCAGTACGATAGGAGTCCTCGGTACCGGCACGATGGGCGCGGGCATCGTCCAGGTAGCCGCCCAGGCCGGATACGAAGTCGTCGCCTGCGACCTCGCTGTCGAAGCGCTCGAAAAGGCGCAGGTCTACGTCCGGGAAGGGCTCGCGCGCTTCGTGGAGAAAGACGTGTTTACTGAAGACGAGGCCCGCGTCGCCTACGACCGAATCAAGTGGACGACTAATGTCGAAGAACTGGCCGTCGCGGAAGCCGTAGTCGAGGTGGTCGTGGAGCGCGTAGGGGTAAAGAAAGAAGTCTTCGCCGCATTAGACGCGATGCTCCCGCCGGACTCCCTCATCCTGACCAACACGTCCTCCATCTCCATCACCGACCTCGCCTCGGCCACGAACCGCCCGGAGAAAGTCTGCGGCACACATTTCTTCACGCCGCCACCTTTGCGGGAAGCCGTCGAGGTGGCGCGCGGCCTGCTCACGAGCGACGAGACCGTCGAGCGCGTGAAAGCCCTCATAACTTCTTTCGGCAAGCTGCCGGTCGTCGTCGAGAAGGACGTCCCTGGCTTCGTGGCGAACCGTTTCCTGATGCCGCTCCTGCTGGAGGCGACGCGGCTGTTGGAGGAGGGTGTGGCGAGCAAAGAAGACATAGACCTGCTGATGAAAAAGGGTATAGGGTTCCCGATCGGCCCGTTCGAGTTGGGCGACTTCATCGGGCTGGACGTGGCGCTAGACGTGATCTCCTACGTCCACGAGGAACTGGGCGACCCTTACTACACTCCGCCGCGCATCCTCAAAGCAATGGTCCGGTCCGGCAAACTAGGCCGCAAAACCGGCGAAGGGTTCTACAAATATTAGCCAGTCAGCGGGTCAGTAAAAACAAAAAGCTGACAAACTGACTGGCTGACTGTCTTTCGACCGAAGGGAGAAACGATTGGGACGACTTGACGGGAGGGTTGCGCTCGTTACTGGCGCGGGACGTGGGATCGGGTGGGCCACGGCCCGGCGGCTCGCGGCGGAGGGCGCCCGCGTGTGCCTGACGGACGTGTCGGAAAAAGGTGTGGTCGAGACCGCGCGTCAGCTCGTGGACGAGGGCATGGATGCCATCGCCGCACGCGTGGATGTCACCAGCCGGACGGAGATCGAGGAGGCTGTCGGCAAGACTGTGAAGCGCTACGGGCGGCTAGACATCCTCGTCAACAACGCCGGCGTTACCAGGGATGCCCTGATCTACAAGATGACCGACGAGGAGTGGCGCTCGGTGATGGACGTCCACCTCACCGGCGCGTTCCTGTGCAGCCGGGCCGCCCAGAAGTACATGGTCGCCCGCCGCTACGGCCGCATCGTCAACGTCTCCTCGACCAGCGCCCTCGGCAACTGCGGTCAGGTCAACTACTCGGCCGCGAAAGCGGGTCTCCAGGGCTTCACCAAGACGCTCGCCGTCGAGCTCGGACGGTACGGCATAACCGCGAACGCCGTCGCCCCAGGTTTTATAGAGACGGAAATGACCCGCGAGACCGCCGCCCGCCTTGGATACGACTTCGATGACTTCGTGGCTGCTCGCGCGAAGGAGATCCCCGTGGGACGCGGCGGCAAACCCGAGGACGTCGCTTCCGCAATCCTCTACTTCGCCTCCGAGGAAGCCTCATTCGTGAGCGGTCAGGTCCTGTACGTGTCCGGCGGGCCGAGGGACTGAGGATGCTCTATGGAGAGTTCATCGGTAAGGGTTCGGAGCCGGTCAGGAACCTGGTCGAACGAGGCGCGGTCCGAAAGTTCGCCGAAGCCATCGCCGACCCGAACCTTCTCTACGTGGACGAAAGAGCGGCGGAACAGAGCCGTTACGGACGCCTGCTCGCGCCGCCGACCTTCCCGAGAACTTTCGACTACGGGGAGATAGAAGGTTTGAGGTTGCCGGTTGCGGGCATGATCCACGGCGAGTTCGATATCGCCTACGAGCGGCCTATCTTCGTCGGAGAAGACCTTCTCTGTCGCATGGAACTGAAAGACTCCTACGACAAACAGAGCCGTCGCGGTCTGCTCGGTTTTCTCCTCTTCGAGCGCACCGGCGAGAGCTTTGAGGGAGAGCGTATCTTCACCATGAACGACGTCGTGGTCGTCACCGGAGCCGTTAGGAAGGTGATAGAAGCGTGAGCCGCCTGGACTGGAGCATCGGGGACGAGCTGGAGGAGCGGACGCTTCCGCCGGTGACGCGGTTGCAGCTTATCAAGTACGCTGGGGCTTCTGGAGACTACAACCCGATCCACACCATAGACGCCGCCGCCGAGGAGGCTGGTCTGCCCGGCATCATAGCCCACGGTATGCTCACCGTCGCCACGATGGGCCTTCTCTTCTCCCCGTACCTGGACCACGGTTACATCAAGGCCTTCAGGAGCCGCTTCTCGGGGATGGTGTTCCTGGGAGACGTGCTGCGGGTGGATGGAAGAGTCACGGGAGCCGAGGGACTCGAAAAGGGAACCCTCTACACCTTCGAGATCTACGCGAGGCGTGGAGAAGACGTCGTGGCCTCCGGTGAAGTCGGGTTCTTTGTATATGATGGATGACCGGCCGGGGCTCGTATAGTCTTCGCAGGCAAACTTCCAGACTGATAGGAGTGACGATGGACGAAGAGCAACTGGAGACTCTGGCTCACTACTTCAACGAGGAGGTCACGTTCTCCAAGCACATCGGGGCGAAGGTCGAGGAAGTGGATCCGGGGAAGTCTGTCGTGTATATAGACGTCGAGGACGTCCACTTAAACGGGGCGGGAACGCTCCACGGCGGTGTCTACGCCTCGCTCATAGACAACGCGATGGGCCTCTCGGTGCTGGCGCTGGTCGGTGTCAGGACGGCCACGATAGAGATGAACGTCCACTTCCTCGGGGCCGTAAAAGAGGGCCGCATAACCTGCCGCAGCGAGGTCATTCACCGTACCCGCCGGACGGCGACCGCCGAGGCGAAGGTCTACGACGCAGACGACAACCTGGTCGCCATGGGTACCGGAGCTTTTCGGGTCTTCGAGAAGAAAGGCAATGCGATCGTCTGACGTCCGGCGGTAAAATCATTTTGTACAGCAAGGTTTTCCAACAGAAAAGGAGCTTCGAGAATGGCTGAAATACTAGATGGGACGGTCGCGCTTGTAACGGGTGCAAGCAGCGGCATCGGTGAGGCGGCCGCGAAGGCGCTTGCTCGTCAGGGTGCGGCGGTAGCCGTCGTCGCCCGTCGCAGGGACAGGCTGGAGAGCCTCGCGAAGGAGATAGAGGAGGATGGCGGTAAGGCGCTCGTCATAGAGTCGGACATCGCCGACCGGGAGCAGGCTGTATCGGCGGTGGAGCAGACCGTCTCTGAACTCGGGCGCCTCGATACGGTCTTCAACAACGCGGGTGTAATGTTGCTCGGTCCGGCCGAGGACGCGCCCGTCGAGGAGTGGGACAGGATGGTTGACATAAACGTCAAAGGCCTCCTGTACGTCGCCCACGCCGCGCTGCCGCACCTTTTCAAAGCCGCCGAGGACTCTCCGAGACGGGTCGCGGACCTCATCAACACGTCTTCCGTGGCCGGACGGCGGGCGAGGAGCGGCTCCGGAGTCTACAACCTGACGAAGTTCGGCGTCGGGGCGTTCAGCGAGTCTTTGCGCCAGGAGGTAACCGGCAGGCACGTGCGGGTCTCGCTCGTCGAGCCGGGGGCCGTCGCAACCGAGCTTCAGAGCCACTTGCGCGAGGAGATCCGGGAGCAGGCCGCCTCACGCTTCGCGGACATGGAGATACTTGAGGCCGAGGACATCGCCGACGCGGTCGTCTACATCGTCACCCGGCCCCGCCACGTCGCGATCAACGAGGTCCTCATCCGCCCGACAGAGCAGGAGGGTTAAGAACATGAAAGTCGGCATCTCTACTTTCGTCACAGACGACGCGATAGCACCCGGAACCCTCGGCGGCGAGATCGAGAAGCGAGGCTTCGACTCTGTCTTCCTCGCCGAGCACACGCACATCCCGGCGAGCCGCAAGTCTCCGTACCCCGGAGGTGGGGAGCTTCCGGAGAAATACTACAAGACGCTCGACCCGTTCGTCGCGCTGACGGCCATGGCGATGACCACGAAAGACTTGTTGCTCGGGACCGGCGTTGCGTTGCTCATGGAGCGTGACACCATCACCACCGCCAAGGAAGCGGCGAGCCTCGACCTAGTCTCCGGCGGACGGTTCATCTTCGGGGTCGGGGTCGGCTGGAACCGCGAGGAGATGGAGAACCACGGGACGGACCCGAAGACCCGCGGCAGGCTCGTGGACGAGCAACTCGCGGCGATGCGGGAGATCTGGACGAAGGAGGAGGCCGAGTATCACGGTGAGTTCGTGGACTTCGACCCGATCTTCTCGCGCCCCAAGCCCGTCCGGAAGCCGCACGTCCCGATCTACATCGGCGGCGGCCAGGCTGCGTTCGGACGCGTCGCGAAGTTCGGCGACGCGTGGCTCGCCAACGGCCTCCCACCAGACGAGCTCGCGACCATGATCGGTGAGCTAAACGAGCAGGCGGGCCGGGAAGTGCCGGTGACGGTCTTCGGCGGCACCCCGGAGAACCTAGAAGGCTACGCGGACCTCGGCATCGAACGGGTGCTGCTCAACCTCCCGAGCACGCCCGAACGCGAGACAATGGAGAAGCTCGACGAACTAGCGGAGACGTTTGAGAGGGTTCGTTAAGGCCCGTTGAAGACAACCGGCTCCTTCCACGGACTCTTTGAGTTTGTCTCCGCATTGTTTGCTCGTCACTACCCGATGTTCGAGCGACGCCCGCCGACACGCGCAGGGATCGAGTGGGTCCGGTTCGGGCTGAGAGTTTCGCTTATACTCTTTGTGATAGATAGGTGAAAAAAGGGAAGCTGAGCGCTGGGCTTTGTGGGGCCGGCGGCGTGTGAGGAGGCGGCATTGTCTAGCATGGAGAAACCCTGGCTAGGAGTATACGAGGGCTACGTGGAACCGGAGATCGAGGTCCCTTCGGGGTCGTTGCACGACCTCCTGGTTAGGGCGGCCGAGGAGCATCGGGAGAAGACCGCGCTGACTTTCTTTGGGACGAACATCTCGTTTTCCCGGCTCGAAGCAATGGTGGAAAGAGTGGCGGCGGCGTTCGCGGCGAGTGCGGTTGGCAAAGGAGACCGGGTCGCCCTGATGCTTCCGAACTGTCCGCAGTACGTCGTGAGCTTCTTCGCGACCGTCCGGCTCGGGGCCATAGTTACGCAGCTCAACCCGATGTACGTCGAGCGGGAGATCGAGCACATCGTCAACGACTCCGGCGCCGAAACGATCGTCGTCTACGCGGATATGTACCCTCGTGTCAAGGCCATCCTGCCCGATACGGACCTCCGAAACGTCGTGGTCGTGGACTTCCAGGGTGAACCCGATGGGCTCGGCGAGGACCACCGTAGTTTCGGCGAGCTCCTCGGGACCGAGGCGGAGTCGGCCCCGGAGGTCGAGATAGACCCGGCCGAGGATGTAGCAGTCCTCCAGTACACGGGTGGGACCACGGGTGTCTCGAAGGGGGCGATGCTGACCCACCGCAACCTCATCGCGAACGTCCACCAGACGCTGGAGATCTTCCTGGCCGACTCCTCGGCTTTCGAGGGTAACCAGAAGGTCATAGGCGTCCTGCCTTTCTTCCACATCTACGGCCTGACGTGCGTGATGATCTTCGGTCTCGTCCAGGGCCTGAACCAACTCCTCGTCCCACGCTTCGACGTGGAACAAGTCCTGGCACTGGTGAGGGACGAGGAACCGACGATGCTCTCCGGGGTGCCGACGATGTACATGGCGCTCGTGAGCAGCGGGGAGGACCTCAAAGAGTACGGCTTCGACCGCGTGGAGATCTTCAACTCCGGCGGCGCCTCCCTTCCGGTGAACCTGCTCCGCTCCTTCGAGGAGAAAGCCGGACGGCCGCTCTTCGAAGGCTACGGTCTCTCCGAAGCGTCCCCCGTGACGCACAACAACCCGCCCTTCACCACCCACGGCCGCGAAGGCAGTATCGGAATACCGATCCCGAGCACCGACTGCAAGATAGTCGACGTTGACGACGACTCGCGAGAGATGCCGGTCGGGGAGAGCGGAGAACTTCTCATCAAAGGCCCACAGATCATGAAGGGCTACTGGAACATGCCCGACGAAACAGCCGGGACACTAAAAGACGGCTGGCTCTACACCGGAGACGTGGCTCGGATGGACGAGGACGGCTACTTCTACATCGTTGACCGGAAGAAGGACATGATCGTCGCGAGCGGCTACAACGTCTACCCCCGCGAGATCGAAGAAGTCCTCTTCGAACACCCCGACGTCGCCGAAGCGGTCGCGGTCGGTATCCTAGACGAGTACCGGGGCGAGACGGTCAAAGCATTTGTAGTAATGAAGCAAGATAAAGATACAAGAGAAGAGGACGTGCTCGCTTTCTGCAAGGAGAGGCTTGCGCCGTACAAGGCTCCGAAGGAAGTGGAGTTCCGGGACGAGTTGCCAAAGAGCGCGGTAGGTAAGATGCTCCGGCGGGTGCTGGCTGACGAGGAGCGGGAGAAGACGGCGACGGGTTCCGGGGCGGCGGAGACTCCTCCGTCGCCGAGTTAGAAAGGAGATGGTGGAGAGTTTGAGTACCTTGGATCTCTTCCGGCTCGACGGCAGGACGGCTATTGTAACGGGTGGTGGGCGTGGTCTCGGACGCTACATGGCCGAAGCCCTCTCCGAGGCTGGGGCGAACGTCGCCCTCTGCGCCCGCAAGAAAGATCCTCTCGAAGAAGTACGGCGGGAGATAGAGGATCGAGGCGGGAAGGCGATAGCTCTGGAGTGCGACGTGACCGACCCCGAGAGCGTGGAAGGAGTCGTCTCAGCGGCGGTGGAGAGTTTCGGGGGAGTCGACATCCTGGTCAACAACAGCGGCGCTACGTGGGGGGCTCCGGCGGCCGAGATGCCGGTAGAGAAGTTCGATCAGGTGATCGCCGTCAACCTGCGCGGGTCGTTCTTGATGGCCCAGGCGGTCGGGCGGCGCATGATCGAAGCCGGCGCAGGCGGCAACATAATCAATATCTCCTCCGTGGCGGGGCTCGTCGGAGGGCATCCGGATTACATGCAGACCATCGGGTACAGTTCCAGCAAGGGTGCGATCATCTCCATGACCCGCGACCTCGCGACGAGTTGGGCGACTCACGGTATCTCGGTAAACGCAATAGCGCCCGGCTGGTTTCCGACCAAGATGAGCGGCGGTCTCATAGAGAAGTTCGAGGAGCGGATGCTCGAAGGCATCCCGCTCCACCGCTTCGGCAACCCCGAGGACCTCAAAGGCGTAGTCGTCTTTCTAGCCTCGCCAGCCGCCGCCTACATGACCGGGCAGACCATCGCCGTGGATGGCGGCGCCACCGCCTGGTAAGCCTTATAAGAAACAGCAGCCGGGATCGCGTACAATCTTTCGCTGTCAACCGTTATCGACTTGTACCGTCGCAGCGGAGCATCGCGAAAATACGATCGGTGTTCCAGCGAGATGAATACTAAAGCCGGAGACGGGGTAAAAGAACGCGGAAGAGTCGATAACAGATCGACGGCCTTCCGGTTCGTCTTAGAGGACGAGCGACTGACCCCAAAAATGGAGGTTTTGTGGAAGAGAAGACTTATACACGGGAGCACGTCGGCATCGGAAGCCGGTTCCCGCGAGCCTGGAAGGTCGGCATGGGTACACTGACGGTTGCGGCGACGTTGAGCCTGGCGGCATGCGGCGGTGGCGGCAACAGCAACAATAACAGTGGCGGGAAGAAGAGCAGCGGCGGATCCGGGAGTGGAGCAAAAACATCCGCGGTGAGCGGCGGCGGCAGTACGATGGGCGGTTCTACCATGATGGGTGGAGGATCCACCATGATGAGTGGCGGCACCACCGGCATGATGGGTGGCTCCACGATGATGAGTGGCGGGAGCACCGCGATGGGCGGCGGTTCCACTATGATGGGTGGATCCGGCATGTCCGGCGGTAAGATCACCGCCATACAGTCGCTCCTGAACGCGAAGAACCCCCAGGCGCTCGTCGGCAAGAAAGTACAGCTCTCCGGCGTGCAGGTTCAAAACGTCGTGAGCGATACGGCTTTCACCGTTGGTCAGGGCGCCGGCAAGCAGGTTCCGGCCGTGTTGATCAGAGAGGTGTTGGGCAAGTCCGAAAAAGCGGTCAACATCAACAAGGGCCAGAAGGTCATGTTGATGGGTACCGTGAGGAAGATACCCAAGGCCCAAGCCGCGCTCAATAAGTTCGGCCTGAGCAAGGTTCCGGGCCTCAACAGCAAGAAGCTCTTTATTGCTGTTCAAAAAGTGAAGGTATCCAGCAGGTAAAACCAGGCTGGAAAAAACGATAGTACCCGTCCGCGCGACCGGCTGATTCCCGGTCGCGCGGACGAGTGTAGCGGTGGCTGCTCCTTCCCGGCGCGGATCGCTGGGGCGCGAACCCTGAGAAGGGGCTAGAATCGTGGTCGTGATCCGACGCTACTATGGCAGGAACCTTCGTACTGCGGTCGGGGCGAGCGGCGCGCCCTACGGCTACACTCTGACCACCTGGACTACCGGCGCGGTACTCGTCCACACTCGCGGGCTGCCGACGACGGTCCAGGCCCTCCTATTCATGGTCGGCGCCGTGTTGGGCTTCGCCCTTGTTGGGATAGCAGCCTTCGGTGGGCATAGAGCCAGGTTCAGGGAAGAGCCGCGCAAGTCCGCGCTGTGGGGAAACTTCCACGTCTTCTCCGTCGGGGCGTCTATCGGGGCGGCCTCGCTGGTAGCCCACCTGATCGACAACGTCGTCGTCTGGCCGGCCACGGCTTTCGTCGCCACGACCATCTACCTGCTCGTACTCGGGGCCGAGTTCGCCGCCGCCGACGAACGAGACCCGGAAAGATAGTAGACGCAGTCGACGGCCGTTTGATTTCGCTTAGAATAAGTTCCCTCGCAAACATTTCGTAGCTCTTTGAGGAGTAGTGATCTCATGTCGGACGTAACGGTTATAGGAGGCGGTCTCGCCGGGAGCGAGGCTGCCTGGCAGGCGGCGGAGGCCGGTTGTTCGGTCGAGTTGTGGGAGATGCGGCCGGTAAAAGAGACCCTGGCGCACCGCACGGATCAATTCGCCGAGTTGGTCTGCTCCAACTCTTTAGGCAACCGCTCGCTGACAACCGCATCCGGCCTCTTGAAAGAAGAGTTGCGGAGGCTCGGGTCGGTGATACTGCACTGCGCCGAAGAGACCTCCGTCCCGGCCGGCGGCGCCCTGGGCGTCGCGCGGGAAGGCTTTCCCCAGGCTGTTACCGAAACGGTCGGCTCGCACCCGAACATCGAAGTCATCAGGAAAGAGGCGGCGGAGATTCCATCCGGCCCGGTCGTGATAGCAACGGGTCCTCTTACCTCCGACGCCCTTGCGGATGAGATAGAGGCACTCTCGGGCGAGAGGCTCTACTTCTACGACGCAGCCTCCCCGATAGTCCACCGCGAGTCTCTGGACGAAGATATCGTCTACCTCGCCTCTCGCTACGGTAAGGGCGAGGCCGCATATCTCAACTGCCCGATGGACCGCGAGCGATACTACGCTTTCGTCAAGGAACTGGCGACCGCAGAGCTTAGTCCCATAAAAGACTTCGAGGAGGACCTGTACTTCGAGGGATGTTTGCCCGTCGAGACCATAGCCCGGCGCGGCCCCGACACCCTGAGTTTCGGTCCAATGAAGCCGGTCGGTTTGCCTGACCCGCGCACCGGCGAGGAACCTTACGCCGTCGTGCAGCTCCGTCAGGACGACGCGGAGGGCAACCTCTTCAACATCGTCGGCTTTCAGACGCGGCTCAAGTGGGGAGAGCAGAGGCGAGTATTCCGAATGATCCCCGGTATGGAAAACGCCGACTTCGCGCGCATGGGCGTAATGCACCGAAACACGTACCTCCCCTCCAACGAGATGCTCGAAGCCACCATGCGGATAAGGGCCGACCTCGGGGAGAGACCACTCTTCTTCGCCGGTCAGCTAACTGGCGTCGAAGGCTACGTCGAGAGCACCGCGATGGGCCACATAGCTGGAACCAACGTCGCGAAGCTGGCGCGCGGCGAAGAGCTTGTTACGATGCCCCGCGACACGATGATGGGCGCCCTGGCCCACTACATCACCACCAAGGAAGGTACGCTCCAGCCCATAAACTCGAACTGGGGCCTCGTCCCCGCCGCTCCCAAGCGAGAGGACGGCCGCCGTCTCTCCAAGCCCGAGCGCCGCGAACGTCAGGCGGAGATGGCGCTAGCCGCGTTGGAGGAGTTCGTCGGATCTATGGCCGCTTTTCACCCAGGCTAACGGCCGCGCCCCCTTATTTCGTTCCCTGGTAGATGCTCTTAATCGTCCGGCGTACTCTTTCGTAACGTTCCTTTGCCGGACTGACGCGGGACTGCCTGGCAAGGTTCGAGTCAGGGACCGGGACGATTCCGTTTGGGAACCTGGACCGTATCTTCGTCTCGTAATCGGCGCCCGCCTTCTGCTCGCATTTCTTCAAGGAAAGCACGGTACTCACGCTCATTATGGTAGGAACCGACTCAGGAGATCTACCAGTGCTCCCTAGCAGCACGAACCCTTCGTTGTTCGCGGCTTTACCGTTTCGGTGGACCATCTTGAAAGCTCCACTTCTTGTCAGAACCGACGCTGAGTTCAAGAGGCCAGGAAAGGTAGGGTAATCCGTTATCATCAAGAATTCGATGCCTTTACGTCCTGTCTGGTACATTATGTTCGGCACGGAGTAAGAGAGAGTTCTGCAACTCTTGTTAACTTTGATCCAGACAGTTTTCGACGGTGCTCTGTAACTGTTCTCTGCATCGCCGATCTTAGATACCGCCGGGTTGGAGGAACGGTGCTGGTCGGATCCGAGCAGCTTCCACTCGTGCCGGCCGCCATCCACGAATGCAAGGTAGTTCGATTGCAGCGGTACTGTTACTATTCTTTGTCCTTCGGGTATGTTCTCGGACATCCAACGGGTCATGTTGAACGCCTGGAAGGTCGCCGCCCCTCCGACAGATGGCTTTGCGGGATGTTCATAGAGAAGGTTACGGATTTCCCCTCCGGCGAACGCCAGAGGGTAGATTACCAACAGGATAGCAGCCACTCCCTTGATCCAATCGGGAAACCGCCTCCCTCCCAGTTCTCTTGCTACGGACCCGCAGACCTCCACGATGAGCACGGCCAGGGCGCAAAGCAGAAGCGTTTGCGGGATCAAAAACTGGCGCTGATTCCAGCCCTCCACAGTGACTAGAATCAGTATCGGGCTCTGAAAGAGCAAAGCGATCGCGAATAGACGCCATGAAATGGAGCCTCGTATCGCCTTCCAGGCCGTGTAACCGGCGGCTACCGGTAGCAGGGGCCAAACGGCGATGTTGGGCGCCAGTTTCGTAGCGGCGTATGTTCTCAATGCCTCGAAAGAGGTGTTGGTAGATTCAGGATCGGTAAACCCTGGGCCGCCGGCTTTGAGCAGTAGGAAAACAAGCGCCACCGTCCATGCGACCACGAAGGACCATCCGGTCCACCGGCGCCTGTTCTCGCCGGCCAGGAATCGGGCGAAAACACCGGAGACATGCAGTCCCGTTGCGAGGACTATGAGGGCCAGAATCGCTATCGCAGCCGACAGTTGTAGCCTGCCGGACAGACGGCCCATCATGTACACTTGTTCGCTGACGATATATACCCAGATCCACCAGGGAAGACACACCAGAGCTACCCCCAGGTAGTGCCAGAGTGCTCTACGTGGGCTCCAGCCAAATAGCAATACCGCGAGTAGCGCGAGGGGTAGGTTCACGAACGCGGTCTCCTTGGTCAGTATGGAGACTCCGAGGAGCAGGCCGGAGAGGAGCGCAAGGGAGAAGGTGTCTCTTTGTATGGCGGCCAAGAGGACCAGCAGTGTCAACAGGTAAACCGTAAGCAGCACGTTGTCTATGTTGAACGCTTGCTGGTTTATTGTGGTGTAGCTGAGTAATGTAACCAGTACTGCGGCGACCAGACCGGCTACCGGATGAGAAATCCTTTTGACCAGGAAGTACGCTAACAATGGGTTGAGCAGGGCTAGGAACCGCACCGCCCAGACCAGGAGCTCCGTGTCCCGGCCCAAAAAGATCGTCAAAATGCCGAGCAGGCCGGGTAGGATGGGGCCCCGCTTGATGAACGGGGCTCCGTCTATCAAAGTGTAGCCTTGCCCGGAGACGAGGTGCCAGCCGGCTAGCAAGTATCCTCCTGCGTCCTGGGTAACCACCCATCTGTATTCGAACCATACAAGCGACGGTACGGATAGGATCACAATAAGAGGAACGACCGCGAGCCACGACCATCCGAAACGATGGACCCGGCTTCCCGGCACCAAAGGTTCCTTCCCAAAAGGACGCAGGACGACACTCCTCTCTAGTACTTGTGCGGACAGCTAGAATTTACAAAGCGAGGCGCAGCTTTCTGGACGTTATTTTGTAACACTCTGTACGCTCTTTGCAAACAGCCCGCGAGATCAAAGTCAGCATGATATGCATATTACAGCTTCGCCGAGGCTTCTGTCCTTAGTGCGGCGTCCAGGATGGTTTCGACTAGTTGTTCGAAGGAAGTGCCGGCTGCTTCGGCGGCGAGGGGGAGGGTCGAGGTCTCGGTGAAGCCGGGGATGGTCTTTACGTCCAGCACCCAGGGTGTCTCGTCTTCCAGGATCATGTCCACCCGCGCGAAGCCGGAGCATCCTAGAGCCCGGTAGGCTCTCAGGGACGCTTCCTCTGCGTGGGCGGCGGCTTCGGGTGGGACTTCCGGCGGTATGGCGAAATCGGTTGCGCCGGGGGTGTACTTGGCCTCGAAGTTGTAGGCGCCTTCGCGAGGACGGATCTCCACGAGTCCCAACACTCGCGGGACTTCTCCTGAGGGCTCAAGGATCGGGGCGGCTATCTCCGTACCTTCGACCCACCGCTCCAGTACGATCTTCGCGTCGTAGCCGAACGCCTCGTATACGGCGTCCAACAAACCGTCCGGCCCCTCGACCCGTGTGAGCCCGAATCCCGAACCCTCCCGAGCGGGCTTCACGACCAGCGGATATCCCAGAAAGTCCGCCGCCGATTTCAGGGCCGCCGCCGCTCCCATCTCGTTCATCGCCCGCCGGAGAAAGGTCCTGAATGGCGGGGTCTCGACGCCCGCCGCCTGGAGCGAGCGCTTGGCGTAATCTTTGTCCATGCAGCGGATGCTGGAGAGAGGACCGCTGCCGGTGTACGGTATCCCCAAAGTTTCGAGCAACGCCTGCACCGTGCCGTCCTCACCGCCGGGACCGTGCAGGCACACGAAAGCGGCATCCGGGGCGAGTTCGAGGAGCTTTTCCGTCGTTGTTTCTTCGATGTCGAGGGCGTGTACCTCGTGACCGAGCCGTTCGAGGGCGTGCTGGACGCGACGCCCGGTAATTATGGAGACGTCCCGCTCCATAGAGTGTCCGCCGCGGAGGACCGCCAGTCGCGCCACACCCGCCCCCTAGCGTTCTCTGGCGGCGCCACCGGGGAACGCGCTCCGCCCGCTGTCGCGCTCCGGGGTTCTCTGCGCGCCGCGTTCCAGGTTGGTGCGGAGTTCCGCCCTCTCCCGGATCACCTCCGCAAGGATCTCTATGCCCCGACGGATCTTCTCCGGCTCGACGAACGAGAAGTTGAGCCGCATGCAATTCTTCCCAGCGCCCCCGGAGTAGAAGCCTTCACCGGGTACGTAGGCGACGTTCTTGGCGATGGCGAGCGGGAGCATGGCTGTCGTGTCCAGGTACGAGGGGAGCGTCGCCCACACGAAGAGGCCGCCCTCCGGGTGGGTCCAGTGGACCTCCTTCGGCATGAACTCGGCGAGCGCGTCGAGCATCGCGTCCCGGCGCTCGCGGTAGATGCCGTTCAGGCACTTCACGTAAGCCCGCCAGTCGGCGTTCTGGAAGTAGGAGGAGATCATCATTTGGGAAAGGTTCGAGGAGCAGAGGTCAGCACCCTGTTTGCCGACGTTGATCTTATGCAATATCCCCGGCTGGGCGTGTACCCACCCGAGCCTGACGCCGGGCGCGAAGATTTTCGAGAACGTCCCGAGATACACGACCCGGTCAACGTCTCCGGTCTCCTCTAGTTCCAGCGCCGCCAATGTCGGTAGCGCTTCACCCTCGAAGCGGAGCATGCCGTAGGGGTTGTCCTCTACCACGATCAGGTCGAACTCGCGGGCGAGTTGGAGTAGCTCCCGCCTCCGCTCGGCTGCGAGCGTCACCCCGGCCGGGTTCTGGAAGTTCGGGACGGTGTAGATGAACTTTATGCTCTGTCCCTGCTTTCGGGCCTTATTCAGCATCTCGCGGGCGGCGGAGGGGATCATGCCGGCCCGGTCCATCGGCACGTGCGCGATGCGCGGCCTGTAAGCGGCGAAGGCGTTCAAGGCTCCCGCGTAGGTCGGGCCTTCGCAGAGGATGCCGTCGCCCTCGTTCAAGAATACGCGCGCCACCAGATCCAGGCCCTGCTGGGCGCCGGTGGTTGTAAAGACGCTCTCCTGGCGGGCGGGAGTTCCCTCGGCGGCCATAACGTCCACTATGACGTCTTTAATCTCCTCCAGCCCCGCCGTCGGCCCGTACTGCAAAGCCCGCGCCGAGTCGGCCGCGACGTTGCCCGCTATCTCTCGGAACGCCTCCTCGCCGAACGCCCTGGTATCCGGGAAACCGCCGGCGAGCGAGATAATTCCGGGCCGCGAGAGGGTGGACATCAGGTCGCGTGTGGCGGCGGTCTTCATTCCCTTGACCCTGTTTGCGTAGAGGAAGTCGAACCTGTCGAGGTCTACGAGTGGCAACGCCCGCTCCTTTTCTGATCCTCCGGCATGGTGAAGTCACTTCTATACACAGAATCAACCCTATCATAAGGATTGCGTCAATTGTAGACTCGACAGTGTGAAACCGATCTTCGTGACCTCCAACGAAAACAAGGCGCGAGAAGCCGCGAGAATACTCGGCGTCGAGCTTAACCGGGCCGCCCCGGATGTACCCGAGATTCAGTCCCTGGACATCGCCGAAGTCGCCGCCGCCAAAGCCCTCTCCGCCCGCGAAGCTCTCGGTGAGCCGCGTCGTCTGGTCGTCGTAGAAGACTCGGGCCTCGTTATCGAGGCTTGGGGCGGACTTCCCGGAGCTTTTACGAAGTGGTTCCTCGCGGGCGCGGGTGTGGAAGGTCTGCTCCGCATGCTTCACGAATGGGAAGACCGGAGCGCCACGGCCGTGTGCGTGGTCGCGGTCGCGGACCCGGATGGTCGGGTGCGTACCTTTCCGGGTGAGGTCCGGGGTTCGGTAGTGGATGAGGCGCGGGGCTCGAACGGTTTCGGGTGGGACCCAATCTTCATCCCCGAGGGCCGGAACCTCACTTACGCCGAAATGGGTGACGCAAAGCACGAAGATTCCCACCGCGCGCGTGCTTTCCGGGCGGCGGGGAAGTGGATGGAAGACCTATAGATCGGGGCGTCACAATAAGCGGGAACTTGCGGGCAGTATTGACGGCTCTTCTCCTTAGCCTCACCGTAGTCGCAGCGGGATGCGCCCAGACCGGGCGTTATATTGATTGTGCTGCTCCCTCTATACAAGCGAAACCGGGGGGCGCAGCTCCGACCAAAACTTTCCGGCTCCGTGGAGTGCTATTTTCCACCGGTGTTTGTGGAGAAAATCTGGGCAAGCCCCTCCAGAACATACCCGTACATTTTCGGCAGGGTGAAAATGCCTGGCGCCTTGCCACAGTAGATGCCAACTCCGATTACACTTTCGACGTAAAAGTAAGAGTTCCGGTCGACGCTAAACCGGGACGGGCCATCGTCACGGCCAACAGCGGCACAGGCGAGGAAAAACAACATTTCCAAGTTCTCGAAGAAGATAACGGCAATACTCCGTAGAGCAGATTTCGCCTAACAAGCTAAAGCGCTGGAGCTTGGCTGGTAGGTTCGGTGGATCCATCATAGAATTCGTCTATGCCAGATATAGGGGATGCGCTTGTAGAGAAAGAGTTCTGGTATTCTGTGAGCCGGGTAGTTATTGGTATGGGTAGTTGGAGAGAAGGGGAAATTCATGACGGCTGAGAACGAGCGGAGCGAGGGTGGGGTAGCCACCAGTTCGGAGCGACTGGTAGACCTGTATCGCAAGATGGTGCTCGTGCGCACCTTCGAGGAGGCGTGCCAGAAGGGTTTCCGGCAGGGTAAGATCGGCGGATACCTGCACGTCTATATCGGTGAGGAAGCGGTCGCCGTCGGGTTCCTCGATGCTTACCAGGAGGGCGATAAGGTCATCACCGCCTACCGCGACCATCCCCACGCCCTACTGCTGGGCGCGGACCCGAAAGAGGTGATGGCCGAGCTATACGGCAAGGGGACCGGCCTCGTCGGGGGCAAGGGCGGTTCGATGCACCTCTTCGACGTGGAGCGGGGCCTGATGGGCGGCTACGGCATCGTCGGCGGCCACATCCCGCTCGGGGTCGGCATAGGCTACTCGATGCGCTACCAGGAGACGGACCACATCTGCCAGCTCTTTTTGGGCGACGGCTCGATGAGCCAGGGAGCCTTCCACGAGGCGGCTAACCTGGCCGGGCTCTGGGGCAAGGATGGTATGTGTCCGGTCGTCTTTATCGTGGAGAACAACCAGTACGGGATGGGTACGTCAGTCGAGCGGACCACCGCCATGACGGATCTCGCGGCCAAATTCAACTCATACGGCATAGAGAACGAGAAGGTAGACGGTATGGACCTCGAAGCCGTTCTGGAATGCGCCGAGCGGGCGACGGAGCAGGTACGGGAGAGCGGGACGCCGTATGCGATCGAGGCTATCACTTACAGGACGGCTCCCCACGGCGCGGCCGACTTCATGGAGAAGTATCGCGACAAGGAAGAGGTCAACGAGTGGCGAGAGCGGGACCCGATCGGGCTTCTCGAACAGAAGCTACTCGACTCCGATGCCCTAGACGAAGACAAGCTGGAAGAGATAAAAGGCGAGGCAAAAGAGCAGATCGACGAAGCCGTGAAGTTCGCTGACGAGAGCGATCAGCCGCCCGAGGAGGAACTTTACACGAACGTCTACTCCGGCGAAGACGAGTACATGGGGGAGAGCTAAATGGCGGCCGAGGAGAAGACTTACCGGGAGGCCCTGCGCGAGGCGATGGTCGAGGAGATGGACCGGGACGAGTCGGTCGTCCTGATGGGCGAGGACATCGGCGTCTATGGCGGTACCCACCTCATAACCGACGGTCTCTACGACGAGTACGGGCCGAAGAGGATCATGGACACCCCGATCTCCGAGGGTGGTTTTACCGGGGCGGCCATCGGGATGGCGATGATGGGAATGAGACCCGTCGTCGAGATGATGACCTGGAACTTCTCGTTCCTGGCGGCGGACCAGATCATCCAGAACGCCGCCAAAGTGCGCTACTTCTCAGGAGGCGAGGTAGAGGTGCCGCTTGTCATACGAGGCCCAAACGGCGGCGGCGTCCAGCTCTCCGCCCAGCACACCCACTCTCTGGAGTCCTTCTACGGCCACTTCCCCGGCCTGAAGGTCGTCGCTCCCGTGACGCCGAACGACGTGAAGGGCATGATGCTGACCGCCATCCGCGACTCGAACCCGGTGATCTTCCTCGAAGCCGGCGCCCTGTACGGCACGAAGGGCGACGTGGAAGAGGGAGACAATGCGGTTCCTTTCGGGAAGGCACGGATAGCCCGCGAAGGTAGTGACGTGACGCTCATCGCCTACGGTCGGCAAGTCAACCTGTGCCTGCGCGTCGCCGACGCATTGGCCGAGGAAGACGTGGAGGCCGAGGTGATAGACCTTCGCTCTCTGAGACCGTTCGACGAGGACACCATCGTGGAGTCGGTTGAGAAGACGCATCGGGCGGTCGCGGTGCAGGAGCAGTGGCGGTGGTTCGGGGTGGCGAGCGAAGTTGCGGCCATTATCCAGGACCGGGCTTTCGACTATCTGGATGCGCCGGTTCAGCGGGTTAGTGGGGCGGAGGTTCCGGCGCCATATGCCCGGAACCTGGAGGTGGCGGCCTTCCCGAGCGAGAAGCAGGTGGCTAATGCGGCCCGTCGGGTGATGTATATGGAGGAGAAGTAAGATGCCCGAAGTGATCATGCCCAAGATGGGTGACGCGATGGAGGAGGGTACCCTCCTCAAGTGGCTCAAGAGTGAAGGCGACGACGTCTCCGAAGGGGACGCCATCGCGGAGATCGAGACCGACAAGGTCACGATGGAACTCGAAGCCGAAGACTCCGGCACGCTTGCCGAGCTGTATGCCAGCGAAGGACAGGACATCCCGGTCGGTGAGGCCATAGCCTTCGTCCAGGGCGAAGGCGAAGACGTCCCCGAGCGAAGCGGCGGCGGAGGCGAAGAAGCCGAGTCAGAAGAGGAAGAGGGCTCGGAGGAGGAAGGCGGTGGAGGCCAGGCTACCGCCACCGAAACCGAGGAAGAAGAGGAGGCCGGAGAAGAAGAGCAGCCGTCCGAGAATGGCGGTGGAGACGGGCAACCCCAGGCGAACGGCAACTTCCGGGCGTCGCCGATAGTCCGGCGGCTCGCTTCCGAGAACGACATGGACCTCTCGAAGGTGGAAGGTTCGGGACCAGCGGGACGCATCGTTGAGCGGGACGTCCGGGCGGCGATGGAGAACGGCGGCGCCCAGAGAGACGGCCAGGCGGAGGGAGACGGAGAGGAAGCGCAGGCGCAGCCCGAGGCGCAGGAGGAGCAGGCGTCGCAGCAGGGTTTCCAACCGGCAAGCCTGCCGGAGCCTACGGAGGCGCCGGGTACGCAGCTAATGGAGCCGACCCGGATGCAGCGGGTCATCGGCGAGCGGATGACGGAGGCGAAGCAGCACATCCCGCACTTCTACGCCACGGTCGAGGTCAGGATGGACGCGGCGATGGCGCTTCGCAAGCAGCTCAACGCTCAACTCGAAGAAGAGGGGATCAAACTCTCCGTCAACGACTTCGTGATGAAGGCGTGCGCGGTCGCCTTGAGGGACAACCCGAACCTGAACGCGCTGTACACCAGCAAGGGTATCGAGTTGCACGGCCAGGTGAACATGGCGATGGCTGTCGCGCTGGACGCCGGTCTCATAACCCCGGTCATCCGGGACCTCGGGAGCAAAGGCCTCGCCGCCATCTCCCGGGAGTCGAAGGACCTCGCAAAGAGGGCGCGCGACGGGCAGCTAAAGCCCGATGAGTACCAGGGCGGGACGATCACGGTCTCCAACATGGGCATGTTCGGTATCGAGAGCTTCACCGCCATAGTCAACCCGCCACAGGCCGCCATTATCGCAGTCAGCAGCATCGTCAAGCGTCCGAGCTACGACGAGAATGACGAGGTCGTCCCGGCGAGCATGATGAAGCTCACCCTCTCTGCCGACCACCGCATCGCAAACGGCCGCGACGGGGCAGTCTATATGGCCGAAGTCCAGCGCGTGCTGGAGAACCCCGTGATGCTGATGGTGTAGAACCGGCTGCGGGAAGCATAAATCGGTCGGGATGCCGTCGGGCGTCCCGACTCTACTCCGCAAGACTCTCAAAGAATCAAGAACGCCCGACCCAGCTTATCGCTCCTACAGCGTTACAAAACAGTTGCTCTTCCGGAACGCTGCTCCTGAAAGTAGGATAGAGTCCGTTCGGCGGGCTACTTTTGCTTGAGGGCGGTTAGGACCTCAGCGGCGGAGGAATACTCGCCTTGCGGAAGTCTCTTATCGAGTTGGCTCACCGCCACGCCCGGCACTTTATTCTTCTTTAGTTTGTTGATGAGTTGCCCCTTGTTTAGCGGGAACTCCACGCCTGCCAGGTATTTGTCCAGGCGCTTCGATACGCTACCGGGCAGGTATCCACGTATAAAATCCATTGGTACACATCCTCTCTGGATAGATTGTAAAGTTTCTGTCTTTTACATTCTACCCATTTTCTTATTTGTAAACCATTCCTGGTCGCGGCTTTGCGGCGGGCCGCCCGTACACCACAAAAAAGCTGCGCGAGGATACTTGCTGCGTTAAGCTGTGTGTCTATCCGTTTTCGGGTGGATGGTTGGATACAGGTTCTCGGGAAAGGAGGATCTCGTGGCGATAGAGTCAGGGTTGATCCGCAATGTTTGCTTGATCGGCCACAGGGGCAGTGGCAAAACCACCATCGGGGAGATGATGGTCGGGCTCGCCTCCGGCAGGAGCGGTTCGGTCGCACACGCCCTGGATTACGCGGAGGAAGAGGTCGAGCGGGGCATGACGCTCGGGATGAGTATCGCGACCCTGGAGTGGAAGGGGCGCCAGGTCAATGTCCTCGATACCCCCGGCGACGGCGGGTTCGTCGGGGATGCGTTCGTGGCGCAGAGGGCGGCCGATTGCGCGGTGCTGGTCGTTCATGCCCAAGACCCTGTTCAGGTTGTCACCGAGCGCGTGTGGCGGCGTGGTGAGAAGGAGGACATCCCGCACTTTATCGTCGTCAACCACCTCGACCGCGAGAGGGCGGACTTCGGGACCGTCATCGAGCAACTCCGTGAGAGGTTCGGCCAGTCGGTCGTGCCGCTCAATCTCCCCATCGGCGCTGAGGATGACCTGAAAGGTGTTTATGGACTGTTGAGTGACATCGCTTTTGTGGACGGCGAGCAGATCGCCGAGGTCCCCGGAGGTATGGAGGAAGAGGTGGACGCGGCGAAGGTTCAGCTCTTCGAGGCGATCGCCGAGAGCGATGACACTCTGCTGGAGAAGTACCTGGAGGGCGAGGAGTTTTCGACCGAGGAGGCATTCGAGGGTATACGAAAAGGCATCGCCGACGGGCTTATCATCCCGGTGTTGGCGGCGAGTGCGGAGCGTGGGATCGGGGTGGACCGGCTGCTCGATGTGATCGCCGGTAGCGCTCCGAGCCCCGCCGACCGCTCCCGTTGGGTTACGGAAGACGGAAAGGAGGCTACGTGCGACCCTGACGGTCCTTTCGCGGCTTATGTCTTCAAGACGTACATAGACCCATACGCCGGGCGTTTGAGCGTGATGCGGATCGTGAGCGGACGCTGCCGGTCGGACGAGGCGCTCACCAACCCGAGGACGGGGGCGAATGAACGGCTCGGGGGGATCTCTCACCTCCTCGGCAAGGAGCGCACCCAGGTGGATGAGGCGGTGGCCGGAGATATCGTAGCCGTCGCCAAGCTCAAGGATACGGCTACATTCGACACGTTGAGCAAGCCGGACCATCCGATGGTGTTCGAGCCGGTAGAGTTGCCGGAGCCGACGGCTTCGTTCTCGGTCGGGGCTAAAACGCGGGGTGAGGAGGAGAAAGTCTTCGAGGCAATCCGCCGGGTCACCGACGAGGATCCTTCACTGAAGCTGGAGCGTCTGGAGGAGACGGGAGAAGATATCCTGGCCGGGCTGGCCCAGATGCAGGTGGAGCTTGCGCTGGAGCGGATCAGCAGGCGTTACGGGGTCGAGGTCGAGACGAGGGCCCCGAAGGTGCCGTTTAAGGAGACGATCTCCGGTTCGGGTCAGGCCCAGGGACGTTACAAGAAGCAGACCGGCGGTCGCGGGCAGTTCGGGGACGCGAGGATCGAGGTAAGCCCTCAGCCGCGCGGCGCGGGCTTCGAGTTTGAGAATGCCGTCGTCGGCGGCTCTATCCCCAGGCAGTTCATCCCGGCCGTCGAGAAAGGCGTCCTGGAGGCGATGCGAGAAGGGACCATCGCCGGCTACCCGGTCGTGGACGTGAAGGTCCGACTCTATGACGGGGCTTTCCACTCCGTTGATTCCTCGGAGATGGCTTTCAAGGTCGCAGGATCGATGGCGTTCAAGAGCGCCGTCGAGAAAGCCAGTCCCGTCTTGCTGGAACCGTTCGTGAAGGTCGAGGTGCTGGCGCCGTCGGAACTCGTCGGGGAGGTCATGGGAGACCTTTCCGGGCGGCGTGGTCGGCCGATGGGGATCGAGCAGCGGGGCGAGCGGCAGGTCGTCGAGGCGGAAGTGCCGCAGGCCGAGATGCTCACCTACGCCCGAGACCTACGCTCCATAACCGGCGGCCGGTCCAACTTCCACGTCGAGTTCAGCCACTACGAAGAGGTCCCACCGAACCTGGTCGAACGCGTCCTCGCCGTCAACGAGAGGGATGAAGCCAGGGAGAAAGTCGGCTAGAAGGAGCAGGCCGGTCTATGCTCGTGCGGCCTCGAACCTGGGTACGCTCACCCCGACCAGGTCGTCCCGCGTCACGAGACTCGCCAACTCTTCCTCGATCATATCCTCCGTGCCGGGCGGGCGCATCGGCAAGACCATGTAGCGGATGTCAGCCGTGCTGTCGTGGACGGCGACCTCTACGCTTCCGTCGGGCTCGAAGCCGAACTCGCTCATTACCGCCCGTGGTTCACTCACGGCCCGCGAGCGGTAGTTGAAGCTCTTGTACCAGTCCGGCGGACGGCCGAGTATGGCGCGTGGGTAACAGGAGCACAGTGTGCAGACGATCAGGTTATGAACCTCCGGCGTGTTCTCGACCACGATGAACTGTACGGTGCCGGAGATATCCAGCCCCATCTCGGACGCGGCGGCTTTCGTGTCGGAGAGGAGGAGTCGCTTGAACTCGGGGTCCGTCCAGGCTCGGGCGACGAGCCGCGCCCCGTTCTCCGGGGAGCGCGACTCGAGATACTCGATCCTTCCCCGAACTTCCTCCCGCGTGAGCATGCCTTTCTCGACCAGAAGCGCTTCCATCGCCCTCGTGCGCCGTGCGTACCAACCGGACTCCGAGCCTTGTCCGGCTGCCTCGTGCGGATGCTCATGGCCGTGGTCCTCACTCATTCGCCCTCCTCCCGTTTCAACCAGTGCTCGTAGATGTCTACGTAAAGAGTGTCGTCCTCCGCCCCAGCGTAACCCTCCCAGAGGTCCGTCTGCCGGAACCCCACTTTGTAGAGCGGCTTCTCCGGTATTCCGGAGCCTCCATAGGCCAGCGACTCCGGGTTTCTAAACTCGCCCAACTCCGAGTCAACCAGTCCTGGCTTGCCCCTCACGTAGTCCGGGGTGCGGACGTGACCTGTTTCCACATCGGCGCGCACCCGGACTTTCTCTCCCGCCGCGAACTTCCCGCCGGTCATTCGTCGCCCCAGCGTTCGTCTAACTCTGCCGCTTTACGGTCTATCTCGTCTGGGGTCAGGACGCCCTTTTCGACGAGGAGCTTCTCGTTGGCGGCGGCCCAGCGCTCGTAGTAGGTGAGTTCGGCGTAGCGTTCCCCGAGGCTCTCGATGGCGCGGCGGTGTTGGTCAGTCGTCCAGAGGTCCTTCTCACCCAGGACACCGTTTATGGCATCGGCGAGTCGTTCCCAGTCCTGAAGGTCGTGCTGGCTTTTGTCTATCGGACCGCCGGGCGAACCTCCGAGGTCGTGGACCCGCTCCCCGGACATCCCCGTTCCTATCTTACTTTCAGGGCTTCGACTAGCGGCGGGCGCTCTACTAGCTCCTCGACGTACTCTTTTATCTCCAGACCATCCGGCGTCGCGACGGCGTGCAGGTAGTCCGAGAATTGAAAGAGTTGCTCCGGCAGGCTTTGGTCTCTGGCCTGGGTGAGGCGCCCGTCCTGCCGGAGACGCCGGGCGACCGCCCGGAGCACGGCGTAGGACATCCTCGATAGGTCCCGCAGGTGCTGGTGACGGTTCTGGCGGGTGCCGAGGTCTACCTGGGCCATCGCGCCGAGCCCCACCTTCTTGAGGACGTCTATCATGATACCGGTCTCAACCGCGTAGCCGGTCAGGAACGGGATGGACGAGAATAGCTCTCTGTCAGCCACGAATTCTCCGGCGAGCGGCTGTACGAAGCCCGTTAGCTCCGGGTAGAAGAGGTTGAAGAGCGGCTTTGTGGAGAGTTCCGTGACACGTCCTCCGCCGTCTTGCTCCACGCTCTCGCTGCTCTTGAACGGCCTCCGGTAGGCCGCCTTGACGTAGCGTACCTGCGGCACGGTGAGTATGGGACCGAGGGTGCCGTAGACAAACTGCGGCTCGAAGTCGCGGGTGTCTGAGTCGGCGAACATGACGAGGTCTCCCCGCGCCACCGAGAGCGAGCGCCACATGGCGTCCCCCTTGCCGTGCGCCTGCCCGTATTCGGACATCAGTCTGTTCTCCGAGTAGACCTCCGCGCCGTGCCGGGCGGCGACCTCGGCGGTGCCGTCTTTCGAGTCTGCGTCAACGACCAGGATCTGGTCTACCAGCGGCGAGCCCGCCGGCGCCCGGTCGTTGACGGCGTGGACTTCGTCTATTATCCTCCCGATCGTGTCGGCAACGTTGCGGCCCGGCAACACGAGGCTGACTGTCCGCCCCTGCTCCTTCTTGAGCCGGGCCAACTCCGCGACGTTCGCGAACCGGTCGTGGCCGTAAGAACGATGCCTAAACCATTCTACAGCGTCTACGGAACCTATATGTCTCTGGTCGACTCTCATAATTGTAAGCTAACCCAAGTATGCGATTTTGTCTACCTCATCGGCCTAATTTGTTTTTGGGGCATTGAGCTTCGCAGGTGATCGCTCGGCTTGGAGGGGCCTGATGGTAGAATCGGTGTCCTTTCGAGAGAACACGGCAATAACAGCTAAAAGTTAGAAGTTAACAAGATGCGAATAGTGCTTACAAACGATGACGGGATAACGGCTCCGGGTCTCCTGGCGGTCCGTCAGGCGCTGGAGGAGATCGGGGAGGTCCTGACGGTCGCGCCGGATCGGAACCGCTCCGGGGTAGCCCGCAGCATCTCCTTCGGGAACCCAATACGGGTCGAGGAGCGCGAGATGGCCGACGGCGGCGTCGGTTACGCCTGCACCGGGACGCCGGTTGACTGCGTGCGGCTCGTCTCACTCGGGTTGATGAACTTCAAGCCGGACGTAGTCGTGTCCGGGATCAACCACGGCGAGAACCTCGGGGACGACATAACTTATTCTGGGACGGTGGCGGCGGCCTTCGAGGGGATCGTGATCGGGGTCCCCGGCATCGCGGTCTCCCTGAGCATAGACCGTCCCTGGCACGCGGGCATGGAAGAAGATGTGCGCATCGGCCGGGAGCTTCACTTCGAGCCCGTCGCCCGATTTGCCACCCGGTTGGTGAAAGTGTCTTTGGAGAGCCTTCCGCCGGGAAGAATCCTGAGCGTGAACGCGCCAAACCTGCCGACGGAGGAGCTAAAAGGGGCGAGGATCACCAAACTCGGCCGCCGATCCTACAAGGACGAGTTGGTCGAGGTCAAGGACGAACATGGGGGCATAAGCTACGATATCTACAACAACCCGCCCGGCCATTACCAGGAAGAGGGCACAGACTTCGCCGCCATCGAGGACGGGGAGATCAGTGTGACCCCCGTTCATCTGGAGCTGACCGACGAGGCCGGCATGAAAGAGCTCGGGAACTGGGACGTGGAAAGCCTGCTCTCCAGAAACGGCCTTGGTTAGCGTATGTTAAAGGTCGCGCTCTTCGATTTCGACGGGACGTTGGTAGACACTACAGACCTGATCTACCAGGGCCTCCGCCACGCCGTCCGGGAGGTACTGGACGAAGAACCTTCCCGCGAAGTCCTCATGGCCGGCGTCGGCCAGCCGCTTCCCGAGCAGATGGCGCTCCTGACCGGCGACCGTCCCGGCCACCAAAAGCTCGACGACGAACTACTGGAAGTCTACTTCGACTACCAGAAAGAGCACCACGAAGAGTTGATCCGCCAGTTCCCCGGTGTCGAAGATTCGCTCTCCCGGCTCCGGGACGCCGGCGTAAAACTAGCCGTCGTCACCTCCAAGCGCCGCTCCTCAGTGGACATGGCTATCAACACTTTCCCCGGCCTCGGGGAAGTGGTGAACAAGTTTGTCACGATGGAGGACACTACCGAGCACAAACCCCATCCGGCCCCGCTCCTGAAAGGCCTGGAACTGCTCGACAACGCCCCGAAAGAAGAAGCGGCTTACATCGGGGACTCGCCCCACGACGTAGCAGCCGCAAGGGCCGCCGGCCTCGTCTGCGTCGCCGTAAGCTGGGGAGCTTTCTCCGAAAAGTCCCTGCGCGACGCCGATCCGGATCACCTGGTCCCGGACCTCGACTCGGCCGTGGACGTGCTCCTGAAGATGGCCGGAGTGGACGACTAGAAACCCAGCACTCCGGACTACAATCTGCGGACGGCTCTCACCAGCGCATTCAACTCTTCCTCGGTGTTGAAAAGGTGGGTGCTGATCCTTATGTAGGGTTGCGGGTCCGGGATAAAGCGGACGACGAACTTCTGTTCCAGGAGACGCCCGACGGCTTCTTTCGGGACTACGCCTTCCACCTCGAAGCTCACGAGGCCCGACTGGGCCGGGCGGGGCGAGCGGAGGGTCAGGTTTGGGACCTCCGAGAGCAGGTCCATGAGGTAGTCGGCCCGGCTCCTTATTTCCTCGAGCCCGTTCGCGCCTCGCTCGTGGGCAGCTTCTGTCGCCGCCGCGAACCCTCCGGCGAGCGCCGCGCTCATCGTCGAGGCCTCGAAGCGCCGGGCGCCGGAAGCTAGCTCGTAGGTGCCTTCGTTGTCGAAGATCGCTCCTTCGGCGAGGGCGGCGTATCCTACGTTTGCGCTGTAGGATTCGCAGCCGGGCCGGACGTAGAAAGCGCCCATGCCTTCCGGACCCATGAGCCACTTGTGGCCGGTGAAAGCGTACATGTCGGCGCCGGTTGCGGGTGCGTCTACTTCTATGTTCCCGACCGATTGGGCGCCGTCCACGAGCGAAAGCGCGCCGTGCTCGCGTACCACGGCGCATATTTCCGCGAGCGGCAACACTTCGCCCGTGGCCCAGTCTACGTGGGAGAGCGAGACGAGCCTCGTCTTCGGGGTCATGGCGTCGGCGACTTTCTCCGCCGTAACGGGAGGTGGGATGAGGTTTACTTTTACGCCGTAGCGGTCTCGCAAAACGTGTAGCGGCACGAGGCATCCGGGGTGCTCTGTAGTGGTCGAGAGGACTTCGTCGCCCGGCTCCCAGTTTATGGAGGCGGTGCCGAGGTTCATGCCGTGCGTCGTGTTCTGGGTGAGCGCCACGCTCTCGGGGGAAGCTTGGATCAGGCGTGACACAGCCTCGCGGGCGCGGGTGTTCGCTTCGCGCTGGTGGGCGTAGAGACCGACTCCTTCCAGGTAGGCCGGGCCGGAGCAGAGGTCGTCCGTCTCGCGCATGGCCTGGACGACGAAGTAGGGAGGCGGGCCGCTGCCGCCGGAGTTGAGGTAGGCGTAGTCGTTGTCGGCGAGGGCCGGGAACATCTCGCGGGTGAGGGTGGTCGTTTTGATCTTTGTCTCCTCTCTGGAGGACCGCAGTTTGTGCTATATAATATCTTGCTCATGCGTAACGATATATCCGTAAGGTCTAATCGGCGACGTCGCCGACATCGTCAGAGAAGCACGCTCTGGGTCTTGGTCCGCAACCTCGTTGTCCTTGCCTGCGTGGCGGGCGTGCTGGCGGTTGCCGCGCTCGTCATCAGCTTCGGCTACACATATACCAAAGTCGCCAACAGCATGCCCAGCCTCGACAGTTACAAGTCCGTTGAGCTCGCGCAGACCTCGACCATCTACGATGCGAACGGCAACACCGTGGACGAACTTTACGGTGTCCAGAACCGCTACGTCGTTTCTTTGAGCAAGATGGCCCCGACCCTGCCGGAGGCGGCCGTCGCGATAGAGGACCATCGCTTCTACAAGCACGGCGGGCTCGACTTCGAGGGGATAGCCCGCGCGGCCCAGACGAACCTCGAAACCATGTCCATCCAAGAGGGTGGTTCGACGATCACCCAGCAGCTCGTCAAGAACACTTACATACCCCAAAATGAGCGCAATATCCCGAGCTTCCAACGTAAGATCACGGAAGCTTCTCTGGCCTGGCAGTACGATAAGCAGCATTCCAAGAAAGAGATCATCGAGCAATACCTCAACACGGTTTACTTCGGTCAGAACGCTTACGGGGCGCAGGCGGCCGCCCGCACCTACTTCAACAAGAGCGCCAAGGACCTCACGCTCCCCGAGTCGGCCATGCTCGCCGGGATCATCAACCTCCCAGGTACCTACGATCCGTTCGTGGACCCGAAGAGCGTTCAAGAGCGGCGCAATGTCGTGCTGGACAAGATGCTCCAGTATCGCGTCATATCGAAAAAGGAGCACGACAAGGCTGTGAAATCGTCCCTCGGCCTGAACCGGGGTCGCGTCAAGCACGAGAACGGCAACGAATATTTCTTGAACGCCGTCCGGAAAGAGCTGGCCGACAAGTTCGGAGACAAAGCCATCTACGGGGGCGGCCTCAAGGTTTATACGACCCTCGACCCGACCCTCCAGAAGATGGCGAACGGGGCCGTAAACCAAGTCGTGGACCCTTCCGCAGGCGATCCTTCCGCTTCCCTCGTCTCGATAGACCCGGCGTCCGGGGCGGTCAAGGCGATGGTCGGTGGGTCGGACTACAGCAAGATCAAATTCAACCTCGCCACCCAGGCGTACAGACAGCCCGGCAGCTCGTTCAAGGCCTTCGTGATGGCCGAGGCGATCAAGAAAGGCATCTCGCCACAAACCCTCTACGATTCAAAGAACCTCTTTATACCGTTGCCAAAAGGCTCCCAGGAACCCTACTACTCGGTCAAGAACTACGGGGACGCCCAACGCGGACCAATCTCCATCGAAACGGCCATAGAGCAGTCGGACAACACCGTGTTCGTGCAACTCGCGCTCGACCTCGGCATAAAGAACGTGGTGGATATGGCCCACAAGCTGGGCATCACGAGCCCGCTGGAGACGGGTCCCGCCACCGCAATCGGTGGTCTCGGTCACGGGGTCACCCCTTATGAGATGGCCTCCGCTTACTCGACTTTCGCCAACAACGGCGAGCACATGAAGCCGTACCTGGTCCAGAAAGTCACCCAGGAGAAAGACGGTAAGGAAGTGACCGTCTACGAGCACAAACAGCAGGGAGAACGGGCGCTTTCAGAGGATCAGGCAAAGGAAATGAACCAACTTCTGGAGGGCGTGGTGAACCGGGGAACGCCTACCTACTTCCACAACGTGAACGCGGAGATAGGACGTCCCTCCGCCGCCAAGACGGGGACCACGGAGATGTTCCGGGATGCCTGGTACGTCGGCTACATACCGCAGCTAGCGACGAGCGTCTGGGTCGGCTATCCGAAGCCCGCGCCGATGATCAACGTAGACGGCCTTCAGCAGGTCAACGGCGAGAACTTCCCGCTGGATATATGGTCCGCGTACATGGAGCAGGCCGTGCAGGAGTACCCGACGGTAGAGCAGTTCGACTACCCGAGCCCGAGCCTCGACCTGAAGGTGAAAACAGACGGCCGCGCCTACGTGAAGCCGACCTTGAAACCAGTCTTCAAGCCCACGAAGAAGAAGTCCAAAAAAGATACCGTTATAGGAGGGCTCACTTTCTCCGGCGCCTCCGGCGGGACGACATCTTCGGGTAGCACTACTCCTAAATCTCCCTCAGGGACGACACCGGGCATTACAATCCCCGGCGTAACACCATCAGGTACTCCTCCCAACGGAAGCTTCGGAGCAGCACCGGCGCAGCCTGGTACACAACAACCACAGTCTCAATCTGGGGGCGCGCTGGCTCCGCAGCAGCCCGCCAACCCGAACCTGCCCCAGCAACAGTTCGCGCCCGCTCCCAACCCGAACGTCGCGCCGCAGCAGGGGACACGGATCCCGCCCGCACAGCCTCCTTCGCAAAATGCTCCGTAGCGTTTGAAGCTGGTCAGCCTGTCAGCACTTCAGCTTCTCCGATCACGAAGTTTTGTCCGTAGAGCGCTGGTTCCTCGCTGCGGCTCTTGGTAACGCTTCCGCCCGGAGTACGGCCTTCAATCGCTGACAGGCTGATAAGCCGCCGGAGGAGGCGGTTGACTAGCTGACCAGCTCTAGTCGTTGAGGATGCTTAGTATTTGCGCGTGTAGAACTTCGTTCGCGGCCAGGAGACCGTCCGATTCGAGGTCCCACGGTTCGCCGGAGAGGTCGGTGGCGCGTCCTCCGGCTTCGGAGACCAGGAGCGCTATCGGCGCGTAGTCCCAGGCGGTATTGCGGGTGCCGATGGATGCGTCGAGGTATCCCGCCGCCACCCAGGCGCCCCGGATTCCGGCGCTGCCCAACGAGCGGAGTTGCCAGGAGTCGAACAGGACTTTCTGGACGGCCTCGCCGTACTTCCCGGAGTTGTTGAATATGGAGAGGTCCGCGCCGACGAAAGCGTCTTCGACCTTTTCTACTTCCGTGACGCGCATGCGCTTGGATTCCCCGCCGGAGTCCCGGTAGGCGCCGCCTCCGAGGTACGCATGATAGAGGTCGCCAAAACGGGGAGCTGGGACGGCCGCGTGGGTCAAAACGCCGTCCTCCATGACCGAGACACAGGCGCAGAAAAGCGGGTTGGCCCGCGAGAAGTTAGCCGTGCCGTCTACCGGGTCCAAGAGCCACGAACGCCCGGTCTCGGAGACTTCACCTCCCTGCTCCTCCGAAAGAATGGCGTCTTCCGGGTAGCGTTCCCGGATGGCGGAGACTAGTAGCTCCTCACAGAGAAGGTCTACCTCTGTAACGAGGTCTTTGGGCGCTTTCTCGTGGATCTCCCCCGGTCGCTCGTAGCGCGAAAGTTGTAGTTCGCCGACCCGGCGAGCCAGGTCGCAGACGAACTCGTGGACTTGTTCCCGGCTCTCGCCGGAGGCGACGTCGGGGACGCTACCTGAGGTACTCACGCAGGTTCTGGGTGCGGCGCTGCTCGCGGAGTAGGTTGAGGGTCTTCATCTGGATCTGGCGCACCCGCTCACGGGTGATGTCGAACTCGCGGCCGACCTCTTCGAGGGTGCGGGGCCTGTCGTCCTTCATCCCGAACCGGAGCTCGATGATCTGACGCTCCCGCTCGGGAAGCTCGTTGAGCGACTCCCTGAGGTGCGCCTTGAGCAGCGAGTCCGAGACGGCCTCCGTCGGGGTGACGGCCGCCGAGTCTTCGAGGAAGTCGCCGAGCTCTGAGGAATCCTCTTCGCCGACCGGGGTTTCGAGGCTTATGGCCCGCTGGCTGATCTCGCGGAGGCGCGCTATCTCCTCGACGGTGATGTCCAACTCGAAGGCTATCTCTTCGTCTTCCGGCTCGCGACCGAGGAACTGGGTCATCCTTCGGTGAGTGCGGTGGAACTTATTGACCTTCTCGACCATGTGAACCGGGATGCGGATGGTGCGCCCCTTGTCGGCGATGGCGCGGGTTATAGCCTGGCGGATCCACCACGTCGCATAAGTCGAGAACTTGTAACCTTTTGTGTGGTCGAATTTCTCGGAAGCACGGATCAGACCGAGGTTCCCCTCCTGTATGAGGTCCAGAAACGAAACCCCGCGACCCCGATATTTCTTGGCTATCGAGACCACGAGCCGCAGGTTCGCCTCCACCAGACGGTCCTTGGAGCGCTTGCAACCGCGGGCGATTCCCTTCGCCAGGCGGATCTCATCGGCGTGTGTCAAAAGATTGACACGGCCGATCTCCGCGAGGTACATCCGGATAGAGTCGCCGGTCGCGACCGCGTGCGCGAGCTGGACGGCGGAGGCTTCGGAGATGTGGACCGGCACGGTTGGGGAACTGTCGGCCGATTTCGCAGCTTCGCTCTCGACGAGTGTGATCTCCTCTTCTTCGAGAGTAGCATAGAATTCTTCGACTTCGGTCGCTGAGAGGTTCCCCTCCTGAACGAGACCGGCGACCTCCTCCATGCTGACAAAGCCCTGGCTACGTCCGCGGCTCAAGAGTTCACTCGTCCGCTCCGTTAGCACTGCGGTATTCTCGGTCGACATCTAGCTCCTTTCTTTCTTAAGCACTGCCTTACTATTTCTGCGGTTCACTACACAATAACTATTAAATTTCTGTGAAAAATAACTCGCGTAGGTTAACACACGCACAGGTGATCGTCACTTCAATTTTGGTTATTTATATGTAGAAGACGTTTTCCGGCGGATATTCAGGCGCCGCTGGAAGCGATCTTGCTACACTATAATTTGTGGTCTTGGATCCATCAAAGGCGGCGAATCTACTCGGGGCGAGGGTCCCATCCATCGCTGGTCCCATAACGGGCGTCGCTTATGATTCGAGGTCCGTCCGTCCCGGTTACGCCTTTGTCGCCGTGCCGGGCTTCAAGCGCGACGGCGCGGAGTTTATTCCGGAAGCCCTGAAAAGAGGAGCATCGCTGATCGTGGCCGAGCGTGACGTTGCGGGTGTCCCGGTGGCCGTAGTCCCCGACGCGAGAACCGCCCTGGCGGACCTCTCGCGGGCCGTATTCGAGGAACCTTCGCAGAAGATGGAAGTCTACGGAGTAACCGGCACCAACGGCAAGACCACGACTTCTTACGCCCTCTACTCGATCCTGTCCGCCGCCTTCGGCGAGCCCGCCTGCGGTCTTATGACGACCGCCGAGGCGGTGCTGGGCGGGGAGCGTCGCCCGGCTTCCCGGACGACCCCGGAAGCCCCGGAGGTTCAGGGAATGCTGGCCGAGATGCTGGACAAGGGCGTCCGCCGGGTCGTGATGGAAGTATCTTCGCACGGGATCTCCCTCCGGCGCGTCACCGGCACCAGCTTCGCCGGCGCCCTGTTCACCAACTTGACCAGGGACCACCTCGACCTGCACGGCTCGATGGAGGAATACTACGCCGCCAAACGCGAACTCTTCCGCTGGGCAAAAGGCCCGAAGCTCGCCAACGCCGAAGACGAATGGGGACGACGACTCGCCCGAGAGATAGAGGGCGTGGAAACATTCGGTGGGGTAGAGAACGCCGACTACCGGGTGGAGGGCGTGCGAGCCTCGCGGCTGGGAACCGATTTCGTACTGCGCTATCCAGGAGGCTTATTGGAACTAGAGAGCCCGCTGCTAGGCCCTTACAACGTGCTAAACGTCACCGGAGCCGCTGCGTTCGCGTTGGCGGTCGGTGTAGACGGCGAGGCTGTGGCTCGAGCGGTAGGGAAGATGCCGCAGGTGCCGGGCCGGTTCGAGCGGGTCGCTTCCGGAACGGGTTTCGAGGTCATAGTGGACTACGCCCATACGGAGGTCGGGCTCGCGGCGGTGCTCGCGGTCGCCCGTGAAGCGGCGGATAGGGACGGTGGACGTGTGATCTGCGTATTCGGAGCGGCCGGGGATCGGGACGGGGCCAAGCGCCCGTTAATGGGCCGGGTGTCGTCCGAGCTGTCCGATTGGAGTATCGTCACGACCGACGACGCCTATTCCGAAGACCCGGCGAAGATAGCTGCGGAAGTCGCCTCCGGCGCGGACTCGGAGCGCTCCGAGGTGATCCTGGATCGCCTGGACGCCATCCGCCGGGCGCTCGATAAGGCGCGGGCCGGTGACTTGGTCGTCGTGGCGGGCAAGGGGCACGAGCGGGTCCAGCACCTGCCGGAGGGCGACGTTCCTTTCCACGACGCGAGCGTGGTCGGGGAGTTGTTGGAGAGCTTCGAGAAGACGGGAGGGTAGCGGGTTTTGCAGAAAGAGACCAGGGGCGAGGTGTTACGCCGCCTCAAGAGCGTGGAGGGGCACGTCCGGGGGGTCGCGAAGATGGTCGAGGACGAGGACGTCGGATACGCCGACATAGTCCAGCAGACCAGCGCTATCTTCTCCGCCATCCGGCGGATCAACACGGTGCTGCTCAAGGACTTCGTGGAGGAGCGGGCCGGTGAGGACGGCGCCTCGGAGGAGTTGGTACGGGACCTGACGAAAGCAATCGACCGGGTGACGAAGTAGTTGAAGAACATGAAACCGACGACGCTGTTACTGATCCTCATCCTGGCGATTCCGCTCGCCGTGGCCGTTATGGGCGCCGTCTCGCTCCTGCTGCTGCAGGCCGGTTACGGCATCCTCGTTTGGGCGGTGCTGCCCTTCGCCGGGCTGGTGCTGCTCACGGGGGGGCTCGGGCTCGTACTCGGCCGGGCGGCGGGTGGAAAGAGGGAAGGCCGCGACCGTAAAAACGGGGATCGGGATGATGTATAGTCCCGGTCTATGAGCGAGGATCAGAAGACCGGGGATGTTCAGGAGATCGAAGTGAGGCTCGCCGAACTCGAAAAGCTGGCCGACAACCTGGGTGACGTTCCCGAAGAGGAAATGGTCGGGTCGCTGGACCGGGCCGTGGCCCTGCTCGCGGAGATCAACCGCGGCATAGAATCAGGCCTGCGCTCCGCCTCGGACGGAGAACGGGAGCTGGGCGAAGCCCTCGGTTCCATAGGCTTCGGACCTTTCGACGGGGCGCTGGAGGAGTTGGAGCGCCAGGAGCGAAACCCTGGCGATCCTCGTTGACTACGGCCGACTTAGCGTCCCGCGTGCGCGACGCGGCGCTCCTCGAAGGTGACTTCGTCCTCTCCAGCGGTAAGCGTAGCAGCTTCTACGTGGACAAATACCTCTTCTCCACCGAGCCCGGTCTCCTGCGAGACCTTGCTACCGGACTCTCCCGGATACTCCCGGAAGGCGTCGATAGGCTCGCTGGGGTCGAACTCGGGGCGGTGCCGCTGGCGGCTGCCGTCTCGCTCTCCTCGGGCCTTCCCTACGTGATAGTCCGAAAAACGGCCAAAGAGTACGGAGGCTCCGCCGGAGAGAGCATCGAGGGAAAGCTCGGGCGTGGGGAGCGGGTGGTCCTCATAGAGGATGTGGTGACCACGGGAACCCAGGCGGTCGCCGCCGCCGAAAAGCTCGCGGAAGCCGGGGTGGAGGTGGTGAAAATCGTCGCCGTACTGGATCGTCGGGAGGACCGTTCCGGTAGCCTGGGCGACTTCACTTTCGAGGCATTGCTCGGGATCGACGAGTTGAGGACTGAAATAACGGAATAAAGCGATTTGAGACGATTTGCTATTTTTGGTATAGTCTCGCATGATTTCGGGTAAAAGCTAGATAGAAGCTAGTAAAAGCTGCAAAGGGAGGCAACAGAAAATGAACAAGACAGACCTGATCCAGGAGATCGCCGACAAGGCGAATAGCTCCAAAAGCGAGGCCCAGACGTTCTTCGACGCGTTCACGAACGTGGTGACCGACGCGCTAAAGAAAGAGGATGCGGTCCAGATCACCGGCTTCGGCAAGTTCTACGTGCAGAGGCGCGACGCCCGCCAGGGCATCAACCCGCAGACCAAGCAGAAGATAAACATTCCCGCCTCTAAGGTGCCGAAGTTTACCGCCGGTAACGCACTCAAAGAATCCATCAAGTAAGCTCCTAGAAAAGAACTATAGAGCCGCGGCCTTCCCAGGTCGCGGCTTCTTACTGCCCGGAATTAGCCATAATGGACGCCTTAGTAGACTCCGCCCGCCGCAAGGAGAGCGTTCTCGTCGCCGGTCTCGACCCGATCCCCTCGCGTCTCCCATCCGAGTTGTCCAGTCCCGGTAGGGACGAAGCGGAAGTGGTGCGAGAGTTCTGTATGGGAATCCTGGAAGCGGTCGAGCCCGAGGTCGCGGCGGTCAAACTCCAGTCGGCGTACTTCGAGCGACTCGGCCCGCCCGGCATGGAAGTGTACGCAGAGGTTTTGAAAGCCGCCGCGCAACTGGACTTACCGACCATAGCCGACGTAAAACGGGGTGACATCGGCGGCGTCGCGGCCGCCTACGCGGAGGCCCACCTCAGGGTCTATGGGGGTTCGTGCGTCACGGTCAACCCTTACATGGGCGCGGATGCGCTGCTGCCGTTCCTGGAAGAGACCCGCCGGCTGAAGCGTGGCGGAGGAGTTTTCGTGCTCGTCGTGACATCCAACCCATCGGCCGGTAGGATCCAGGACTCTGGAGAGCCGCCGTTGCTCGAAACCGTTTCGAAGCTCGTGGCGGAGACCGGGGAACGCGCGGAGGAGAGCGCTTACCCGGACGCCGGGGCGGTCGTGGGCGCCACCCGTCCCGAGGTCGGGCGGCGGGTGCGGGAGTTGTTGCCCGAAACGCTCTTCCTGACTCCGGGATACGGCGCGCAGGGCGGCGGCGCTTCCTCTATCCGCTCCCTACTAGACGCCAGGGGAGAGGGGGTGCTCGTAAACAGCAGCCGGGGGATCATCTACGCCTACGAGAACGCCGAGTGCGGAGGTTACCGGGAAGCCGCGAGGGCGGCGGCCCGGCGGGCCAAAGAGGAGTTGAGGTCCATAGGCGCCCACCTGTAGGGTCTCTCTACAAGTGGATCCCACCGTGCGCGGTTCTTAAGAGACGGAAAGGTTGATGATGGCGGCGACCGTTACGATCACGGTCGCCAGCGCCACCACGGCCCCGATAAATCGTATAGCACTCTCTCGCGTCATATTGTTTGCTTCCTTTCGGTATTGAGCTCGTCGGCCTACTTCTCTTTGTCCAGCGCTTCTTTTATACCTTTTTTGAGTAACTTCAGGTTCTCTTCGTCCAGGTAGTTATTCTGAACCAGGGCCACTTTGCCGTCCCGGATCAGGAAAAGCCTCGGCACGCGCTTTACGTTGTACAAAGAAGCGAGCCTGCCGGTTGAGTCACGGAGCACGGTGTAGGGTGCGCTACCGCCATCTCCCATCACACCACTCTCGTACACGGCTGCGAAGGCGACATCCGACTTATCGTACTTCCGGGCCAGTTTGGCAAACGCGGGGCGCGACTGGTCCGAGTACCCGTTTAAAGAACTCCAGAAGGTGAGCACGCAGACGCCTTTGTCGGAAAGCTTGAACGTTTTCCCATCTACGCTCTCCGCCGTGAAACCGGAAGCCTTTTCTCCAATATTAGGGGCTGGTTGGGCGAGGGTGAGCGTCCCGGTCGCCGTCTCCGGGCTGCCGAAAGAACGGTACGCGACAGCCGCGACGAGCACGAGGAAGGTCACCAATACCAAACGCGCCATCATGGACTCTCTACTGGGCGGGACTCGGCGTGACGAAGCATAGACCGTGATTATATCTTCCCCTCATTCCCTTGTCCCCGGCGGCGACTTTCTGTAACCTCCGCTGACGTAACTTCAAGAATCGGAGACTTTTGAATACCAGATCCGCAAAAACAGCCGCTGCGCTCGTGCTCGCCTTGACGTTCGCGTTCATGCTCTTCCTTTCTGTAGGAGTGGATGACGCCTTCTCGCAACAGTCCTCTACGGCAGCCACCACTACCCAGCCTCAAGCGCCGACCACTGCTCCTTCAAAAGAAGCGTCACCGGGGAGCGGCGCGCCGAGGATAGGCGCGCGGTCTTGGGCGCTGATGGATGTAAGAAGCGGAGAGTATTTGGCCGGGAGCGACGCTTCGGCCCGGCGTCAGATCGCTTCGCTGACCAAGATCATGGTAGCGCTCGTGGTCCTGGATAACGGAGACCTGAACCGTCAGGTGACTGTCTCTCAAAAGGCCGCCTCTTACGCCCAGCCGCTCTACAGCAACGTCGGGCTGCTGCCGGGAGACGTTCTGAGCGTCCGGGAACTCTTGATGGCAGCCCTGATCTCCTCCGGAGACGACGCCGTCTACGCCCTGGCCCAATCCGAAGGCGGCGGCAACGTAGACAGCTTCGTCGAAAAGATGAACCGGAAAGCAAAGTCTCTCGGGCTCGAAAATACCCACTTTCAGAACCCGATAGGACTAGACGCCCGCGGCAACTACTCAAGCGCCAAAGACCTGGCGACCATGACGCGCCTAGCCCTCCAGAACCCGGAATTTCGGGAGATAGTCTCGACTTCTTCGGCCACGATCTCCACCCAGGACCGCCAGATACCGCTCAAAAGCACGAACGAGCTACTCTCCACCTACCAACCGGCCACCGGCGTAAAGACCGGCACTACGCCAGGGGCGGGCAGCAGCCTGGTAGCCTCGGCCGCCGGTGGAAACGAGTCGTACATAGCGGTGATCCTCGACGATGAGAACCGCTTCCCGGATGCCGCCGCGACCCTCGGCTACGGCTTCGCCCACTACGACCGGAAGAAACTCGTCATCGCCGGTAAACGTTACGCCGGGCTGGACGTTCCCTACCGCCGGGACAAAACCGTCGGGCTCGCGGCTAAAAAGAGCGTGAGCGCGCTGGTGGAAAAAAACTCACGCTCAAAGCTCGACGTGAAGGTCACAAAGAGTCCGCCGGATTCGGCTAAGAAGGGGCGGAAGCTCGGTAGTGTCACGGTCACGGTGGGCGGGAAGCGCGTTGGAGAGAGTCCTCTGGTGGCCCGAAAAGGGTACGAGAAAGCATCCGTGTGGAGGAGGGTATGGTATACAGTTGGGGGGCTCTTTGAGTAGGGAATAGAGAAGGGAAAAACAGAGATGATCCTGACCGTAACCCTCAATGCTGCTGTCGCGCGGACCCTCGTGGTGCCGAGTCTTACGCTCGGGCAACGCCACCGGGCGCCGGAGAGCGTCGCGCTCGCCGGTGGAAAGGGCATAAACGTCGCCAGGAGCTTGAGGACCCTGGACGTTCCGGTCCTGGCTACCGGGTTCGCGGGAGGGCGCAACGGAGACGCCATCCGTGACGGCCTCTCAGAGGCGGCCATACCGTTCGATCTAGTCGAGATAAAAGGCCAGTCGCGCACCTCGACGGCAATCGTCGACCCGACCAGCGGCGCCCAGACGGAGATCAACGAGTACGGTCCAGAGGTCAGCGTCGAAGAGTCGCGGGAATTTTCCAGGCGCTTCGAGCACCTGATGGAGTACGCGACAGCGGTCGTTTTTGCCGGGAGTCTCCCGCCGAACCTTGAGGAAAGCTT
This sequence comes from Rubrobacteraceae bacterium, assembly GCA_965219175.1. Taxonomy (GTDB): domain Bacteria; phylum Actinomycetota; class Rubrobacteria; order Rubrobacterales; family Rubrobacteraceae; genus JBBPZK01. The sequence goes on along the minus strand of CBDCNI010000001.1, from coordinate 2,483,836 downwards.
CCTTGTGGGGCTCGTGCAGCGGGCGCGGGAGCGGAACCTTTACACGGTCATCGACTCTACGCCGACGGTTCTGAAAGCGGCCTTGAAGTCCAGGCCGGCGCTCGTGAGCCCTAACCAGCACGAGGCGGAGAGCCTCGCGGGCTTCGATTTTATCGAGGAGGAAGACTTTCCGAGAGCGCTCGGGCTTTTGGCGGAGATGGGGGCCGACTCCTCTTGCATCACCTCGCCGGAGGGTCACTCTTACCTCGATGTAGGGGATGGGATCGTCTCGGCGCAGGCGCCCCAGGTCGAGGCTATCTCGACGGTGGGCAGCGGAGACGCTTATTTGGGAGGGCTTCTCGCCGGTCTCCTCCACCGTGGGCTTTCGGGGGTCGAGGCGACGCGGCTGGCCGCCGGATGCGCCGCCGCAAACGCCGAAACCCTGGGCGCCGGCCTCTTCGAGAGTCGCCGGGCAGAGGAGCTTGCGGAGCAGGTTCACGTTGAGATCCTCGGCCGGAGCCTCCAAGAAAACCGGGTCTGAGGAGAGGCTGTCGGCGGCAGGAATCAGGCGGGTAGCGTGCTAGAATTATGGGGCAAGGAGAACATAAGTTTTTCTAGTACGGAGGTTTTGTGAATGGCTGTTTCAGAGGTTACGGACGCTACTTTCGAGGGCGATGTTTTAAAGGCTGAGAAGCCGGTAATAGTAGACTTTTGGGCGCCGTGGTGCGCTCCGTGCCGCAGGATCTCCCCGATCCTGGAGCAATTGTCCGAGGAGCGGGAGGACGTCGAGTTCGTCAAGATGAACGTGGACGACAACCCCCAGACGGCGATGAGCTACAGTATAGCCAGCATCCCGACCATCGCCCGCTTCGAGAGCGGACAGGTTACCCAGCAGGCAATCGGCGCGTTGCCGAAAAACCAGCTCTCGTCGCAGCTCGGGCTTTAAAGCTTCGGCTGTAGACTCGGAGGCGATTGCGCCAAGCAACTTGGGAAGTTACAATCTCGGGCGGGCTCCGGGAAACTGGGGCCAGTCCGGAAAAGTGAGTAGATCAGAGATCCAAGGAGGTATCTAGTGAAGTTCAAGCCGCTAGGAGAGCGCGCGTTGGTCAGGCAGGTCGAGAATGGTGAGGAGCAGACCGCTTCCGGTATCGTGTTGCCGGATACGGCAAAGGAGAAGCCGCAGACGGCCGAGGTCGTGGCGGTGGGCCAGTTCGAGGACGGGGTCAAGGTCAGCGAGGGAGACGTTATCGTCTTCGCCAAGTACTCTGGGACTGAGATCAAGCTGGAGGGCGAGGATTACATGATCCTCGACGCCGACGATATCCTCGGAATCGTCGAGAACTGAGCGATTGACGGGCAGAACCTGCCTGTAAGTATTCTGGAGCGCCGGGCGTCTTGAGGAGCCGCCCGGCGCTTTTGTACGTCGCTTTGGGGAGATGATGGGGAGGCTGGACTAAACGGTGCGCACGCTGCGGAGGGGAGATCGGGGCCGGGAAGTCGTCGACTTGCAGACCCGGCTCAACGCACTGGGCCTGGACCTCGGAAACCGGGGCATAGACGGTGTCTTCGGACCCCGGACGGAGCTTGCGGTAAAGACTTTCCAGCAGAGGTCCGGCATCCTTGCCGACAGCCGGGTCGGGCCTGTTACGTGGCGGGAGATCGTCGAGGGCGCATACAACTCCGGAGGTCGCCTCCTCTACCTCCGCCAGCCCCCTTTTAGGGGGGCGGACGTGCAGGAATTGCAGAGGATGCTCAACGACCTCGGCTTCGACCCCGGCGCCGTCAATGGACTTTTCGACTCCCGAACGGAGAGAGCTATTCGAGATTTCCAAAAGAACGCGGGGCTGGAGGTAGACGGTCAGGTCGATGGATCCGTCTTCAAAGTGCTGCTCACCTACGCCGGACAGTCGCTCGGGACGCATCAGATCCCGGACAAGAACAACGGCTATTTCCCGGACGACCTGTTCTCCGGGACGATAATCGTCGACGCCGCCCACGGAGGCACCGACGCCGGATACGTCGCCCGAAACGGCCTGACCGAGGCGAACCTGAACCTGGCGATAGCCCAGGAATTGGCCCAGATACTCCCGGCCAGGGAGGTGCTTCTGACCCGCAGCGAAGACCGGGAGGTCCCGGCCGCCGACAGAGCGTACCTCGCCAACACCTCCGGGGCGAAGATGATCGTCTCGATCCACCACGCCCACCACCACGGCCCGGAAGCCTGCGGAACGGCCTCGTTCTACTTCGAGCGGCTCGGCTACCTCTCCCACCGGGGCCAGATGGCCGCCACCTACACGCAGATCGGTGTCAGCCGCGCCCTCGGGACCTGTGATATCGGGGAGTTCGGACGTTCCTACGGCCTGCTGCGCGAGACGAACATACCAGCCGCCATGCTCGAACCGCTGTACCTCACGAACCCCGACGAGCTGGAGATAGCCTCCGACCCTTACTACCCGGCCACCGTCGCCGAAGCCATAACCGGCGCCCTCGAACTCTACGCGAGCCGGGACGCGGGCTTTATAGCCGTTTAGAAGTGGTTTCAAAACTGTAGAGTTCGGCTAGAGTGTATTCAATCACCTGTGCTAGAAAGCGGTGGTTTCGGTGATGTTGCGTCTTCCATACGCGTGTGCGAGCATGCCCAAATGATTCGTATACAGAAATATCTAGGAGTCGATGCAAAGCATTTGTTCCCCAGTGAAGAAACTCGGAAGATGGTTGTTGCCGCCAACGTGGCGGCCGCTTTGGCTTCCGGCGGGCTTGCTATGGCAGCGGTGATCAACCCAGGGTTGTTACTGCCGGAGAGAGACGAGGTGACCCCGGCGGTCAAGTTCTACGCGAAGTACTTCGCCGCCCGGAGCCTGCCCCTCTCTATGATGGTCGTTGTCCTGGTACTTCTCGGGTCCAATAACTGGCTCGGCGCCTTTCTGATCTTGTCGGGCCTCGTGCAGGCCGCGGACGCACTGATCTTGGCGAGCTACCGTAACCAGGCCCAGAGCCTCGCTCCTGCCGCTGCGGCCACTGTCCATCTTGTCTCGGCATGGTGGCTGCTCCACGGTCGCTCGCGGCCCTGGCGCGACTGAGCCAGCGAGGGGAGGCTCTTTGGTCAACAGTGTCTGTTTCAACTCTTAGTTTATGACCGTACTTGTTGCGACGGGTCCGCTATTCTGGCTGACAGATGGATGCCTGCTGCTATAATGGACCCTCAGTCGGGACGTAGCGCAGCCTGGTAGCGCGCCTCGTTCGGGACGAGGAGGTCGGAGGTTCGAATCCTCTCGTCCCGACTTTTGCGGGTAGTTTTTACAGCCCGGCCTCTTCCGCTTCTCCGAGAAGCTCTCCCCAGTCTTTGTAGAGCACTTCTAGGACGCCTTTGAGTTGGCGGTGCTCCAGCACGACTTTGCGGGAGCGTTCGCCGTCGGCGTAAACTTCGGAGGTCGCGAGGTCTTTCTCCAGGCGATTGACGCGGCGTTCGGTGGCGTCTATCTCACCTTCGACGGCGACTAGGCGGGTGGCGATGACGCTCTGTTGCGAGTTTTGTCCGGGGCGGACGCGCCTGTGGGGTTTTCTGGGGCTGTCTTTGTCGTCTAGGCGTTTGTAAGAGCGATAGTAGTCGTAACCGCCGAGGAAGTTGGTGAGGCTCCCGTTTTCTAGCTCGACGATGCGACGGGAGATCTTCTTCAGGAAGTAGCGGTCGTGAGAGATGAAGAAGAGGGTGCCCCGGAAACTTAGCAGCGCTTCCTCTAACGCTTCGCGGGCCGGTATGTCCAGGTCGTTGGTCGGCTCGTCGAGCAGCAGCAGGTTCGCCCCGCTTACGACTATCTCGGCCAGCGAGAGCCTATTCTTCTCTCCACCCGAGAGGTCTCCGACTTTCTTGAACACGTCTTCGCCGGAGAACAGGAAGGCGCCGAGCAACTCACGGGCTTCCGGTGCGTCGAGGCCCGTCGCGTCCATCGCTTCGCGGAGCACAGTCTTCTCCTGGTTCAGGCGGGAGAGCTGCTGGTCCTGGTAGGCGGGCGTGACATTGTTGCCGAGCCGGAGGGAGCCGCCTCGCGGGTCCAACTCGCCCGTTGCGAGGCGCATCAGCGTGCTCTTGCCCGCGCCGTTTGGCCCGAGCAGGGCAACCCGCTCGCCGCGCTCTACGACGAGGTTTACGTCTTTCAGGAGCGGTTCGCCGTCGTAGGCGAAGGAGACGCCTTCCAGCTCCATAACGACCCTCCCAGCCCGCGCCGTCTCTCCACCGAGGTCGAGGCGCAGGTTCTTCGAGCCGCCGTTTGGGGCTTCGATGGTCTCCATCCGGTCGAGCAGCTTCTGCTTGCTCTTTGCCTGGCGGGCTTTGGTCGCCTTGGCGCGGTTCTTCTCGATAAAGCGTTCTAGTTGCTCGCGCCGCTCGGCGTTCGCTTTGGCCTTGCGGGCGAGTTGCTCCTCTCTAGCGCCTTTCTGCTCGACGTACTTGCTGTAGTTGCCTGGGTAGCGGGTGAGCTTGCCGTTGTCGAGTTCCACGATCGAGTCCGCCACCGAGTCGAGGAAGTAGCGGTCGTGCGAGACGACGAGCACTGCGGATTTCGCCCCTTTGATGAAATTTTCGAGCCACTCTATCGCCTGCAGGTCGAGGTGATTGGTCGGCTCGTCGAGTAGGACGAGGTCCGGCTCTTCGAGGAGTAGACGGGCGAGGGCGACGCGGCTCTGCTCTCCGCCGGAGAATGATCCCACGGGGCGTTTCCAGTCCTCCGGGGCGAAGCCGAGGCCCGAGATGGCCGAGGCGGCCCGCGCCCGGTAGCTATAGCCGCCGTCCCGCTCGAACTCGCTCTGTAACCGTCCGTAGCGTTCCATTAGCGAGCTGGATGGGTTTTCCGAGAGTCGAGCTTCGAGCCCTTCGAGGTCCTTTTCGCGGCGCATCAAGGGTTCGAAAGCGTGCAGGATCTCCTCCTCGACGGAGTGTTGGCCGCGAGGACCGGCGTACAGGCTCTGGGGTGTCATCCTGACCTTCGCGTCACCGATCCGCTCAACGCCGCCCGAGTCTGGTTCGCTGTTGCCGGAGAGAACGTTCAGCAGGGTCGTCTTTCCCGCACCGTTGCGGCCGACCAGCCCGATCTTCTCCCCCGACTCAACCGCGAGCGTGGCCCCCGAAAGTATCTTCAGGGAGCCACCGTGGTACTTAACCAAATCTCTTGCGACAATAACCTTCATGCACGATAGATTATACAAACAAGATCCACTTACACCTGAGCAGCGCGAAGAATTCGAAGAAGACCTCATCCAATCCTGCGACGAAGAACTAGATCTTCTGGGCGACATCACGGCCCTGAACGTCCTCTACGCCGGGGGCTCGTCCCTACTCTGGCTCGAAGGACTGAGTCAACGCATCGGAGAACACGGCTCCCTGACAGCCCTCGAAACCGACCCGGCGCGCGTAGAGGAGGCTCACCAGTCCCTTCCGGACGCGGAACTTGCGGCGCCGGTGCGTCTCGTTGCCGGAGACGTGTTCCAGCCTCCGTTCGAGAAAGGCGTCTTCGATCTCATCTACTCCGCCGGGCTTTTTCACGAGTTGGATGTCCGGGAGCGGAGTGCCGACGAAGCACTCGCCGCCCTCGCCGCTGTGGCGCGTCCGAGAGGGCGGGTCGCGACCTCCGACTTCGTGGACGAGACGCTCGCCGTTCAGATCGAAGACGAGGAGCTTCAGCGGGAGCTTGCCCGCGAGGTGTCGGGGGCGGAATTATACGGAATCGGCGCGGCTGGGAGGCTAGTCGCGCTGCACGAAGAAGTTCTGGAAGACGTGCGCTGGCGAGTATCGTCCCCACGAGGCATCCGTCATCTGGATCTGGTCGTGCTGGCGGAAGACGAGCCGGAAGAGTACGAGGGCTTGTCTATCCGGGGCAGAGAAAGGCTTCGGGCGCGTCGTGAGGCTTTGCGGGGGCGCATCCGGCGCGAAGGGTATACCAGGCCGGCTTCGATCTACATAGAAGGCGTTCCACGGAGAGTATAAACTGCGCCAAATGATAAGGATCTCACGAGAAGATTACGAGCGTCGTGTGGTGGACGCTCTCCGAAAAGAGTTCATCGAGGGAGAAACCCTGCTCGAACATCGGGGTAATCGGGTGACCGTGGAAGATGTGAAGGTCGATGGATCCGGCCCGGAACACTTTGTGCACATACTTTTCCGGGAAGAATCTCGTCCCGAATGCCTTTTTGGCTTTCATACAGATCCTGTAGAGTGGGATACTGATCCTCTGGCGAACACGATAGTTTTGGATCCTTCGGTAGGATGTTGGGGACCGGAGGAGTGGGCGAGTCAGATCCTGGCAACCGGATTCAAGGAACAGGTAGAGGCTTTGGGTCACGGTCTACCATCGGAGTGCGATTCGGAAGGGACAACCTGGGTCACGGGTTACCGGGATTGGTCCCCCGAATAGAGTAACTGTGGTTGTAGGCTCATTGGCCGCGCCACGTATCCCTCAGCTTCTGATAGCCTCTGTGGAGAGTCACCATCCGGGTGGCATCGAGCGATAGAAACAGACAGAGGAGCGAACAACCGTGGCGCAACCTATAGATCTCTACTACTGGCCGACCCCGAACGGGCAAAAGCCCGCCATCTTTTTAGAGGAAGTCGAGCTTCCGTACAATATCGTTCCGATTAACATCGGTGAGGGTGATCAGTACGAACCGGAGTTTTTGAAGATCAGCCCTAACAACAAGATGCCCGCCATCGTGGACCCGGAGGGGCCGGATGGGGAGCCGATCTCCATTTTTGAGTCCGGGGCTATCCTGATCTACCTGGCGGAGAAGACCGGCAAGTTCTTCCCCCAGTCACCGCGCGAGAAGTACAAGGTCTTGCAGTGGCTTATGTTTCAGATGGGCGGCGTGGGACCGATGCTCGGCCAGGCCCATCACTTCCGCAAGTACGCGCCGGAGAAGATCTCCTACGCTATCGACCGCTACACCAGCGAGGCAGCCCGTCTCTACGGCGTCATGGACCGCCACCTCGCGGACACGGAATATTTCGCCGGGGATGAGTACACCATCGCCGACATCGCCATCTTCCCGTGGCTGGTCTCCCACGACGACCAGGGACAGAGCATGGAAGACTTTCCCGAACCTGGGCCGCTGGTACGAGGGCGTCAAGAACCGTCCCGCTGTACAACGCGCCATCGAGACCGGCAAGGAGCTTCGCCGTCCGCTGGAGGAGATGGACGAGGAACATCGCCAGATGCTCTTCGGGGGCAAGAGCAGCGAAAAGGAATAGCTCCGGAGAAGCTACCTCTCCAGGACTATCGTGACCGGCCCGTCGTTGGTTAGGGTAACGTCCATCATCGCCCCGAACCGGCCGGTCTCTACCGTGCGGACGCCCGACTCGCGGAGCCTCTCGCAGAAGTAGTCGAAGAGCGGCTCCGCCTCGCCGGGCGGGGCCGCGTTTATGAAGCTCGGACGCCGGCCTTTTCTGGTATCAGCCAGCAGGGTGAACTGGGAGACGGCTAGGATTGCTCCTCCAGCTTCTACTACGCTCCGGTTCATCTTGCCGCTTTCGTCGGCGAAGACGCGCAGCCCGGAGACCTTCGTGGCGAGCCAGTCCGCCTCTGGTTCTCCGTCGCCCGCCGCGATTCCTACCAGGAGCAGGAGTCCGGAGGCTATACTGGAGATCTCCTCTCCGGCTACCGAAACGGAGGCGTTGCCGACTCGTTGGAGGACTATCTTCACGGTGGTTAGAGCGGCTTGCGGCCCTGGTAGCCGGCTTCGATCTCGTGCCAATATTCGACCCGTTCCTCGGGTGGATGCCAGCAGAGAAAGACTACGTGGCCGTCGCGTTCGTGGGGAAAATCTAGTAGTCCCGTGTCGAGGTCTTTTAGGAGTACGCCGAGTTCCCGGATGCGATGCACTGCAAGGTATAGGTTATAAGCCTCGACCCCGTACTCAGACCCGACCCGGCCGCCGCCGTTGGTAAGAGAAGACGCCAGGATCGGCTCCAGATGCGGAGCCTTCTCACGCATGGCGTCTCGATGATAGGCGACATCCTCCAGTAGAGCCTGGACCCTGGGCAGCAGGTCGTTCGCTTCCTCCACGGTAAAGAGCCTTGGAAAAGAGAACTCCACGCTCTGACTAACCGCTCTCTAGCGTCCCGCGCCCAGACGGTCGGCCAGCATCCCAGGCAGCCCGGCCGCCCGTATTTTCTCCTGCGCCCGCTCGATATCGTATTCCACGAAACGGTAGGACACTTCCACACCGCTCTCGTCATTACCTTCCACCAGGACGTAGGAGGCGAAGGTATCGCCGTCGCGCGGCTGTCCGACGGAGCCCGGATTCACCAGGTAGGGGCCGTTCGAGCTGAGGTCGAGCGCGTCATCGCCGCTGACGGTTCTGACCCCGTTGGGCGAAGGGGCGATGGTCTTGACGTGGGTGTGTCCGAAAAAGCAGACCGAGACATTCGGGAACTCGCTCTTCAACACCTCGAGGTTCTCTTGCGCCGAAGCCATGTTGATTATGTACTCGTCCGGGTCCCGGACGGAGCCGTGGACAAAGAGCGCGCCTTCCGCCTGCATCGTGCGCGGCCTGCTGTACAGAAACCGGGCGTTCTCCTCGCTCAGGTGTTCGCGGGTCCACTCGACTGCTGCGGCTGCTACAGGGTTGAACCAGGCTAGATCCGTCTCAAGGTCCGTAACGGCGAGGTCGTGGTTGCCGGAGATGGTAGGCATCTCAGCCTCCCGGACGATGTCGCAGCACTCGTTCGGGCTCGCACCGTAGCCGATCACATCACCCAGACAGTAGACTGTCCGAACCTCTTCGGGCATGTTTTGGAGGACCGCCTCTAGGGCTTCTAAGTTGCCGTGGATGTCGGAGATGACAGTGTACATATCGGGTGCGGCGTAGTTTAACCGCTCCGGCCTCGGTTTTCACAACACGCCCCGATTGAAGGTGGTCGTCCGGTAAGGTAACATCTACGGGCGGTTCGCTTTTGAAAGGGCCTGTAGCTCAGGGGATAGAGCAACGGTTTCCGGTGCCGTGTGTCGCAGGTTCGAATCCTGCCAGGCCCGCTCCTCTTTTTGTACTCCCGCGTCAGATGATGATTCTCGTCGAGCCAGAGCTCCCGGAGTGAAGCTCTACGAACTGCTCTCTTTGCGCGCGTCCTTTACGGAACGCCTCCTGAGCAAAGTGATAGCCGAGCTCAACTCCTCGGTGCGGAGTAGTAGCGCTGCGGCGAGGTAGGCGGCGAGTGAGACGCTCCCGACGAGTGTCAGGATCAGTAGGCGATTCGGGGTGCTGGTCCCAACTCCCAGCAAGGCGATACCCGCGTTTGCGACCGCGTACATAACAGCGCCCGCCGCGAGGATCTTCGCCAGGGAGAGGGCGAGCCGGCGGCCGTTTATCTTTTTGATCTCCCGCCTCATCGCCGCGAGCAGCGCAACGGAAAGTATCGCGTAGGAGGCCGAGAACCCGAGCGCCACGCCGGGGAGGCCCATGCCAAAGGTCCGGGAGAGCGCATATCCTAGGACCACGTACAGCACGAGCAGTACGATGTTTAGCGCGGCCGGTATCCTCGTGTTTTGGCGGGAGTAAAAAGAGCGAACCAGGATGAAGTAGGCGGCGTAGCCGAGCAGGCCGACCCCGTAGGCCGTGAGGATCTCGGCGACCGCCGCCGTATCTTTCGAGGTGAACCTGCCGTGTTCGTAGAGCAGGCCGATTATCGGCTGTGAGAGAGTGATCATGCCGATCGAGGCCGGCACCACTATAAAGGTCATGGTCCGCAGGCCGAACGAGAGGGTATCGCGATAGCCGTCCGTGTCTCCGAGGGTGAACCTCTCGGCAAGTTCCGGCATCAGGGCGGTTGCGATGGCGACGACGAAGACGCCGTAGGGGAGGGAGAAGATAGTGAACGCGTACCACAGGTCCGATACACCGCTGAAGATAGAACCGAAATAGTTGGCGGCCGCCTGAACGCCGACAGAAGCCGCAACGAAGACGAACATCGGACCTGCGAGCCGGACGGCGGGGAGCAGTGAAGGGTGATCGTAGACGAGATGCGGCCTGTAGCCGAGCCGCCAGACCGCCGGCAGTAGCACGAGAGACATCAGCCCGACCCCGAGCGTGGTGCCGAAGGCCAGGACATAGATCGCGGTTTCGGTCCTGGTGCTCACGAGCAGGGCGTAGGCGCCGAAGGAGGCTATAACCAGCAGGTTGTTGAGGACCGGAGCGAGAGCCGGTAGCAAGAAGCGCCTGTGGGAGTTCAGAATTCCCATCGCCAGCGCGCCGATGCCGTAGAAGAGGATCTGGAGCGCGAACACCCGAAACAGCAGGACCGCGAGCTCCGTCGTCCTTTTCGCCTCCTCCGGCGAGAGCTTCGGGGAGCCCTTCCAGTCGGTTACGACGTTTATGAGTGGTGAGGCGAACAGGATACCGAAGAGCGCGACCACGCAAAGGAAAGGTACTATCAAGGTAACGAGCGCGCTCGTGAGGCGGCGGGCGTCGTCCTCTCCATGGTGGGTGAGGCGTTCGATGAGCAACGGGATGAAGATGGAGGACAAAAGCCCGCCCATGAACAGTTCGTAGACCTGGTTGGGCAGCGTGTTCGAGTAAGTGTAAGCTTCCGCCACCCTTCCGCCGGTCCCGATAACCGCCGCCTGGACAAACGTTCGGGCATATCCGGTAACCCGCGAGAGCGCGGTAGCCCCGGAAATGGAGAGCATGGATCTCAGAACATTCGCCACGCCCGGATGGTACATCTCCACCGCCCACCCTGCCGGACCTTCTATAGGCCGTTTGTCTTTCTCCTGGTCTTCCTAAAAATATCCGCGTCGGGATTGCTGGATCGGCTTTATTTAGGTCCCTTCCGGCTCCGTCCAGCTTCCACTCCGGGCGCTGCGTTCCACGGCGTCCAGGACTGCCTGGCATCGGTAGCCGTCTTCGAAGCTCGGCGAGGGGTTCTTTCCAACCGCTATTCCATCCAGCAGGTCTTTTACGGCGTGTACGAAGGTGTGCTCGTAGCCGATTATGTGTCCCGGCGGCCACCACGCCCCGGCGTAGGGGTGATCCGGCTCGGTCACTATCACCCGCCGAAATCCCGCCGTCTCCGACTCCTCCACGAAGTACACTTCGAGCTCGTTCATACGCTCCAGATCGAAGACCAGACTTCCCTCGGAACCGTTGATCTCGAACGAGTTGCGGTTCTTCCTGCCGGCCGCGAGCCGCGTCGCCTCGAAGGTACCCGTCGCCCCGTTCTCGAAATGGGCCAGGAACATCGCCGCGTCATCCACGGTTACTCTTCCGGTCTCAGCCCCGCCCGACTCTTCCAGGGGCCTTTCTTTTATGAAGGTCTCGGTGCTTCCAACGACTCTGGAGATTGGGCCTATGATGTGGTGGGCTAGGTCTACTACGTGCGCCCCTATGTCCCCGAGAGCGCCGGAGCCGGCCTTCTCTCTCTGCAAGCGCCAGATCAGCGGGAACTCCGGGTCGAGGATGAAGTCCTGCAGGTAGACGGCCCGCCAGTGACGGATCTCACCGAGACGACCCTCTTCCACGAGCTTCTTCGCCAGCGCCACGGCCGGAACCTTCCGGTAGTTGAAGTTGACCACGTTGATGACGTCTGCCTTTTCAGCCGCGTCGCGCATCCGCCGGGCTTCTTCCAGAGTGTTCGCCAGCGGCTTCTCGCAGAAGACGTGTTTGCCTGCCTCTATCGCCGCCAGCGCCAGTTCCTCGTGGGAGTTACCGGGTGTCGAGATGTCCACCAGGTCTATGTCATCGCGTTCGATGAGGCGATGGTAGTCGGTCTCGTAGCCCTCCCAGCCCAGGGTGTCCGCCGCTTGCCTGACCGCCGGTTCATTTCGGCCGCAGATGGCCCGCATCCGTGGGATGAGGTCTACGTCGAAAAAGCGGGCGACCTGACGGTAGGCGTTTGAGTGGGTCCTGCCCATGAACTTGTAGCCGATAAGCCCGACCCCGATCTCACTCTTCTCCATCTCTGTTATCTCCCTACTCTTCGGAGGCGAAAGCGGCGTCGAAAGCCTGGGTGGAGGGTTCGAAGTCGAGTCGCCGGAGGTACTGGAGCGCTTCGGGGGCTCCGAACTCGCGGTCCATGCCCGCGTCTTCCCACTCGACGGAGAGCGGACCTCCGTAACCAACGGCGTTCAGGGCGCGCAGGATGCGTTCGAACGGCACCGAGCCGTGGCCCACGGAGACGAAGTCCCAGCCGCGCCGGAGGTCGCCGAAGGGAAGGTGGCTGGCGAGCACGCCGTTACGACCGTCGAGGTTCCGTTCGGACTCTTTGCAGTGGGCGTGATAGATACGCTCCGCGTACTCCTGGATAAAAGCGAGCGGGTCTAGGAACTGCCAGTTGAAGTGGCTCGGGTCGAAGTTGAGCCCGAAGCCGGGCCGGTTGTCTACGGCGTCGAGCGTCCGGCGCGTGGTCCAGAAGTCGTAGGCGATCTCCGACGGGTGTACCTCTAGCGCGAAGCGGACCCCGACCTCGTCGAACACGTCGATAATAGGGTTCCATCGTTCGGCGAAGTCCTGGTATCCGCGTTCGATCATCTCCGGGGGAACGGGCGGAAAACCGGCGAGGGTGTGCCAGATGCTCGATCCGGTAAACCCGGCCACCGTCTCGACGCCGAACCTGGCGGCGGCACGCGCGGTATCCTTCATCTCCTCGGCTGCTCGCGTCCTGACGCCCTCGGGGTCGCCGTCTCCCCAGATTCTCGGCGGCAGGATGCCCCGGTGGCGCTCGTCTATAGGATGGTCGCAGACGGCTTGGCCGACGAGGTGGTTGCTTATGGTCCAGCATCCGAGTCCGTGACTCTCTAACAGCTCCCGCTTGCGCCCGACGTAACCATCGTCCTCGAGCGCGGCCCGCACGTCGAAGTGGTCGCCCCAGCAGGCCAATTCCAGGCCGTCAAAACCCCAGCGGGCGGCCTTCTCCGCCAGTTCCTCCAGCGGCAAGTCCGCCCACTGTCCCGTAAAAAGAGTTATAGATCTAGCCACATTCCCTCCCACGCACGTTTTCAGGCCCCCAAATAACCGTCGGATGGGCTGTCACCGAGACAGCGTCGACGTATACGAACCGGCTGTACTTGCCGCCAGACTCTGGGACGGGCAGACCCGACATATGTCACCTTCCGACCCTGCCTGATCTTACTCCCTCAATCCCCGGAAAGGCAAACAAGAACGGCCTCTATCCTTGCTTCCGGGCGGTGTCGCTCTCCTGCCGGATGTGCTCGCGTAGAGGGCGGTGAAGTTTTTGGTAGATCCGTCTGTACTCGTCGTATTCTCCGGACGGCTCCATCGTCGCCAGGATCGAGCTTGCGCCGGGTACGGAATTCACATCCGGGAAGATGCCCGCCCCGACACCCGCGAGCAGGGCGGCCCCGCGTGCCACGCACTCCGGTTCCTCCACCACGCGAACCGGGAGGTTGGAAGTGTCTGCTTTTAACTGGCTCCACAGACGGTTCCTCGCGCCTCCTCCGACCAGGGTTATGGCTTCCGGGGCTGCGCCCGTTGCTTTTAGGGCTTTTTCGAGCGAGAATTGGACCTCCAGAGTCAGGCCCTCCAGTACCGCCCGCAGGAGATGCCCGGCGCGGCTTTCGCTACCGAGGGATGAGAACACGACGCCGCCGTCCTCTTCGTTTAAGGTGGGCAGACATACCCCGCCTTCTCCTGGAGTGAGGGCCGCCGCGTCCTCGGTCCAGCGGGCGAGGTCTTGCTCGTCTCCTTCTAATAGTTGGAGGAGCCATCCCACGAGCCCGCCGGACTCCGGTACTGTCGCTGCGACGTAGTAGCGGCCCGGCGCTACGTGACAACCGACGGGGAGCCCCAGTTCGTAACCGGCTCTATCCAGAGATGGCTCCGGGAGGGTCAGCAGGCACGCCTCGGCCGTGCCGATGGAGTCGAGTACGTCGCCGGGGGAGGCCGCACCAGCTCCGAAAGCCCCGCATACGTGGTCGTGGCCGCACACAGCGACCGGGACGCCGGCCGGGGCGGAGAGTTTCCCGGCCGCCTCTTTCGAGAGTTTGCCGGACGGAGCGCCCGCTGGCAGGATCGGCGGCAGCGTCTCTACGGGGACGCCGGCGAGCTCGCACAATTCCCTGTCCCATTCACCGCCGGCGACGTCGAAGAGCATCGTTCGGCACGCTAGGGAGGGGTCGGTTCCGCTCTCTCCGGTCATGCGGAAGACGAGGTATTCGGACATCCCGAGCCAGGCGCGGGATTCCTTCCACACGTCCGGCTGGTTTTCCCGGACCCACTCCAATTTGCTCGCCGTGGAAAGTGGGGCGCTGCGGAGCCCGGTGCGGGCGAATAGCTCGCGCGCGGGGAGGCGATCCTTCCAGCGGACGGCTTGCGGGACCGTGCGCCGGTCGAACCAGGCGATGGCGGGGGAGAGGGGACCGCCTGCGCTCCCGATCAGGAACCCCGACTCGGCCATGCCCGAAATGCCTATCGCCTCCGGCGGCCCGGCTCTCTCTATCGCTTCGCGGGCAGCCTCGAACGCAACACGCTCCAGGTCCCGCGCGTCGTACTCGGCGCCACCGTTGATTCTTGTGGTCGGCATCGGGCGTTTGGCGCAGCAGAGGAGGGAACCTTCTACGTCGTAGGCGCACGCTTTTACGTTGGTCGTACCCACGTCTATGCCGAGTAGCATAAGGTCCTTCCTCTCGAAAACCGCCGGGAGCGACCTTTTACGGGACACCCCCGGCTCCACCGTCCCCACGGTTCTCCTCGCGTCCCGGTCACTTTACAGCAGCCGCGCAGCATCGTAAAGTAGGCTTGCGGTGGGAGAAAACGGTTCGATCCGAGGAGTAGTGAAATGGAAGCGTACCCGATAAAGCCGACCTATCACGTCCGAGACTACGCTTTCGGTGGGCGTAGGATCCCCGAACTTATCGGCAAGAAAGAGCTGCCGGAAGGTGTAATCGCCGAAACCTGGGAGATCAGCGACTACCGGGAGGCGAGGGAGAGCATTACCAACGGCCCTTACAAAGGACGCCTCATCCACGACCTCGTCACCGAACACCCGGATGAGTTCGTCGGAAAAGGCTGGCACGGACCGGACTTCCCGCTGCTCGGCAAGTTCCTCGACGCCACCCACATGCTCCCGGTCCACCTCCACGCCGACGACGAGACCGCCCGCGACAAACATGGCGAGCCGCACGGCAAGAGCGAAGCCTGGCACATCCTCCAAGCCGCCGAAGACGCGACGATCCTGGCCGGTGTGAAAGACGGCTTCGGCCGGGAAGACCTCTTCGACGCGTTCAAGAGAAAAGACTACGACGCCGTGATGTTCCGGTATCCGATCCGGGCGGGCGACACCGTGTACGTGCCGGGCGGCGTCATCCACGCTTTCGGCCCCGACACCCTCATCTTCGAGATCCAACAGACTTCGGACCTCGGCCAGTTCGTAATCCCCGAAGACCTCTACGGTAACCAGCTAGACGAGGAGACCTGGGATGCGAACATAAACGCCGCCCTCGACGAACTGAAAACGGATTTCAAACCGCGGCCCAACCCCGGCCTCATCCTGGAGGATGGGGCGAACCGCCGCGTTCTGTGTTGCGCCGGGCCTCATTTCGCCCTCGAACGTTGGACGCTCTCCGAGCGATACATCGAGCCGTCTCATCCGGGGCGCTGCGCGACGCTCTCCTGCGTCGGCGGTTCGGTGAGCCTGGAGTACGAGGGTGGGGAGGAGAGGCTAGACGTCGGGGAGTCGTGCATCCTGCCAGCGTCTATCGGAGAAGTAAATATCGTGCCTGATGATGACGAAGCTTCTCTGATCTGCTGCTACGTCCCGGATTTGGAGCGGGACGTGATCCAACCACTCCGCGAAGCCGGATGCTCCGACGAAGAGATAAAGTCCCTGGGAGAAATCAGTGTATAGCTACCCCGGAAGGAGCGGTCTATGGGTAGGATAGTCTCACTGGGCGAGGTGGTCGCGGACATCTACCGGGGTGAGTCTTCCTCTGAGGTCGAGATGCCGTTCACGGCCCGTCCCGGTGGGGCTCCGGCGAACGTGGCCGTGGCCGCCGCGCGGCTCGGTTCGGAGGTGGCGTTCGTCGGGAGCGTCGGCAAAGACCTCTTTGGAGATTTCGTATTGCGGGCGCTGGACGCGGAGGGAGTAGATACCTCCGGGGTCGGCAGGTGTGATCCACCGACGCGCACTTCGCTGGCGTTCGTGGAGATCTCCGACTCCGGGGATAGAGAATTTACTTTCTATCGCTCCGATCCGGCCGCCGACGAGCTACTCTCTCCGGAAGACATCTCGCGAGGTCTGATCTCCGGCGCTTCGTTCGTCAATTTCGGTAGTATCCCGCTCATAAAAGACCCAGTCCGTTCGGCGATCCAACACGCCGCGGAACTAGCCCGAGAGTCGAACGTACCCGTAGCCTTCGACGTCAACTTCCGCGAGCATCTCTGGGAGAGCCTCGAAGTCGCCCGCGAGACCGTGGACCCGCTCCTGGACCTCTCGGACATCGTCAAGCTGGGGCACGAAGAGCTGGGACCGCTACTCGGCACCGAAGACAACGAAGAGGCGGCGGAGCTACTGCTGAAACGGGGAGTAAAGCTCGTGCTCATCAGCCTCGGAGAGAGCGGCGCCTTCTACGCGACACAGGACTTCCAGGGTAGCGTTCCGTCATTCGAGATCGAAGTAGTAGACACTACCGGGGCGGGAGACGCTTTTCTCGCCGCGGCGCTGGTCCATCTCTCGGAAGCGGATTGGACGGAGGAGCGGGTAGAAGAAGCCGCGCGGCGCGGAACGGCGGCCGGAGCCTGGCCTGCACCGGCTATGGAGCTATGGGCGCCCTACCCACGAAAGCCGTAATGGAAAGTTACATGTCCGGCTGAACCTTAACTTTCCATTACGGTTATGCTGATTTAGAAGATCCGGCCTTGTCACCGGTTACGCGCCGGGGCAGAATCACTCTGGTAGAGACCAGATAAGTGGAAGGGCCGTTTCTTGAAACTTACGAGAGCCAAACGGTAAGGGTTTGGGCGAACCGACGCTTTTGTTCGCTGTTGCGGCCGGGGTGGTCTCGTTTCTCTCACCGTGCATGCTGCCGGTGATCCCCGCCTTTCTGGCCCAGCTCGCCGGCTCTTCTCTCGGGTACGCCGACCTTCGGCGGCGTGACTTGTTCTCCAGCACCGTCTTTTTCGTGGTCGGGTTTTCGGTTGTTTTCGCCGTTCTCGGGGTGCTCGTAAACGCGATCTTGCAGGGGGCGGCGACCGAAGTTGTGACCTGGCTCTCCAGGATCGCCGGTGTGGTCGTCATAGTCCTCGGGCTCCACCTTACCGGCCTGCTCCGCATCCCGCTGCTCGACAGTAATTACTCTGTACAGCACTCGGCGCCGCCCGTCGCTTCCGGGGCCGGACACTTTACTTCTCTCCTGTTTGGCGCTTCTTTCGCCGTCGCCTGGACTCCCTGCGTGGGGCCGGTGCTCGGGAGCACGCTCGCGCTCGCCGCCGCCAGCCCCGCATCGGCTTTTCCACTGTTGCTCGCCTACGCTTTCGGGCTCGGGACGCCTTTCTTGCTCGTCGGGTTCTTTCCCGGACGGGCGTTCGCTTTTATCAAGCGCCATCGCCGGGGGGCGCACTACGTTCACCTCGCGTTCGGTTTCGTCCTGATCGGGATGGGCGTTCTCGTATTCACGAACAAACTTAGCCTGCTCGCAAACTTCCAGATACTGAACGGAGTGTTCCTGTGAGATCCCTGACGCCGAGACCCATACTCCTCGCCCTCACGCTTATACTCGTGATCGTCGCCATAGTGCTGGTGCAGTCTCGCTTCAAGACCGCCGACGCCGGAAACGCGCAGGTATCTCCGGAACCGGCGACCGTGGGACGAGCGTCCGAACCGGACAACAAGAAAGGCGCCACGGTCAAACCATCCACCAACGCCGCCCAAAACAAAACGACCCCGGAAGCGTCCGCAGACAAGAAAGAAAAAGCTCCGACGAAGAAAACTTCCATCCGAGGTTCGAGCAAGGAGGCGGACTACCCGCGAGCGAAGGAGATCACAGCTCCGACCGGCTTTATAAATACGGATGGAGTTTCCATCAAGGGGTCGAAGGGCAAGGTCATACTGCTGGATTTCTGGACTTACAGTTGCTACAACTGCCAGCATACGCAGCCTTACCTGAACGACTGGCAGAAGAAATACGCGGATAAGGGACTTTTGATCATCGGTGTCCACAAGCCGGAGTTCGAGTTCGAAAAGGACCCGGCCAACGTCGCGGCGGCGGTGAAAGAAGCGGGGATCCACTACCCCGTGGTCCTGGACAACCGCGACGGCACCTGGGACGCTTATAACCAACTCTACTGGCCGACGATGTACCTCATAGACGCCAACGGCTTCGTCCGCTACAAGCACATCGGCGAGGGCTCCTACGCAGAGACCGAAGCGAAGATCAAAGAACTACTCGCCGAGAAAGACATCGCCCAAAAGTAGCCTTTGCTGTAGCCCAGCTACTCTCTAGCGCCTGATATTGCTGACCTCTACCGGCACGCCGACCAGATCCGCGAGGCGCCGGGCGAGAGGTTGCAACGAAGGAAGTTCCGTGGCCGCGTGTCCGGCGTCTATGGCCGCAAGCCCCAGGGATCCAGCGAGCAGTGCATCGTGGTAGTCGAGGTCTCCGGTAACGTAGGCTTGCGCTCCCGTGGCCGCCGCCTTCGCTATAAACGAGCCTCCGGATCCCCCGAGCACCGCGACGCGCTCTATCCTCCGTGACGGCTCGGGATCGGCGACGACGCGGGCTGGAAAACCTAAAGCCTCGGAGACATATTCGGCCAACTCCCGCGAAGCGAGCGGCTCCGGCAGACGTCCGACTCTTCCGTATCCGCAGCCTGCGGGGGATCCCTCCACCGGATAGACATCGAAGGCGACTTCTTCATACGGGTGCGCTTCTTTCGCCACCGCAACCGCCTGGCTCGCGGCGTGGGCAGGGACAATGGTCTCCAGCCGGATCTCCTCCGCCCGCTCCAACCTGCCCGGTTTTCCAGAGTAAGGGTCTGTACCCTCGCCGGGAAGGAACGTTCCCGTCCCAGAAGTCCTGAACGTGCAGTGCGTGTACCCGCCGATAACGCCCGCGCCCGATCTACTCAAGGCGTCCGCCACGGCCTCTACATGATCCTCCGGAACGAAAACTACCAGCTTACGCAAGGCGCCTCGCGGTACGACTACGTCGAGTCGTCCGGCCAGTCCAAGGGTCTTTGCCAACGCCGCCGAGACGCCATCCGGGGCGGCGTCGTAGCTGGTGTGGGCGGCGTAGACGGTCATGTCGGAACTTATGGCCCGCGCCACGAGGTTCCCCGGATAAGAGCAAGTGTCCAGGCTCTTCAGCTCTTTGAAGATCAAAGGGTGGTGAAAGAGCAGGAAATCCGCTCCCACGTCCTCTGCTTCATCGAACACCTCCGGCAGTGGTGTGAGCGCGACCAGAACGCGGTTTGCGGAGCCGTGTGTGTCCCCGACTTGAAGACCGCAGTTGTCCCAACCCTCGGCCAGGCAGGAGGGCGCTATCCGCTCTATCGCATTTACTATCTCTCTCACCCCGGTCATGGCCTGCATTGTACAATTCCCTATCGTGGACACTGCCCGCAATCCAGGTAAACTGCCCGAGCGCATCTCCGCCGCCACGCGCTTGCCACTCGTCGCCATCCCACTCTTCTTCGCGGTCGGAAGCGTGACCGGAGCTTCCGGATTGGCGTGGGCGGGAATCTGCCTGGTGCTTACCAGCGGGCTCTCGCTAGCCTACCTTGCCTATCTAAACCGCTCCGGCAAAGTGCGCGATCCGTGGCGCATCACGCGCTCCGAGAGGATAAAGCCGCTCCGGGTCGTCGCTGGCCTCCACGTCGGGGCCTTTCTTGTAGCAACCGTGTTCGGGGCTCCGGAAGCGCTTCGGGCCGTCCTTCTCTCCTACGCCCTGGCGACCCTGCTCTTCGCAGCCCTGGTTCCACTCGTCAATCTCTCGCTCCACACGGCAGGGGTAACGGGAGCCGCCGTCTGCCTCACATACGTCTTCGGGCCGTGGGGTGGCCTCGCTTTCCTACTAATACCGCCGGTCGCATGGGCGCGTACGGCTCTCGGACGGCACACATCCCTGGAACTCGCGCTCGGGGCGCTCGTCGGAGCTTCAGGTACGTGGATAGCGTTTCAACTGATCGGCTGACCGTAGAAGTCCAACCAGCAAGAGAAGTGGACCCGACGAGACTCGAACTCGTGACCTCCGCCATGCGAGGGCGGCGCTCTCCCAACTGAGCTACGGGCCCGTAAACCTCAAATATCCTAGCACACCGGCTGATAACTCTCAGACAACCGCCGGCCCTCGTGAGTGGGCGATGCTGGTTTCGAACCAGCGACCTCTGCCGTGTGAATTCGCCTGCCTATGTTTCGGCTGGTATTGATGCGTCCGTTTATTGTGGTGTTTTGCAGGTATTTAGAGGTTGGATCGATGTAAGATTGTCTGGCGCGTGTTGGTCTGTATCGCTCCGGTTGCAGTACGGTTGCAGTAAGTTTGTTATTGTTGTCCATCTACGTGGGTTAGTTGCAGTGCCTGGGATAGCATTACTATTGATAGCCTGTAACCGTGGTGGGGACGGAGGATAGTTGGGTCACGAGAGGGTAGGCACACTTCCAAAGACGCAAAAGTGGCGGAGCTTGGTTGGGCTAATCGCGGGTCTCGGTCGATCCGGCATGGATGTTTCTAGTGCGAGTGGTTCTGGCGCGGACGACCCCAACACGGCTGTTCCAGATACAAGAGATTCTGCTGTAGAGATAGCCGATGTGGCGGCGCAGACTGTACGCAATGTAGGTCAGCAATTCAGCCGGGCTCACCTCGATACCGGTGTTAGAGCAGCTTTTGAGTTTCTGGTCCTACTCGCGGTGGCGGGACGCTCAAACGATCCTAGAAGCGCGCTGTCGGAGCACGGCATTGAGATCCCTGAGCGGCCCACAGCACTATCTTTTGCTAAAGCAGCGAACTCGTGGTTAATCCACAATCAAGGCTCGCCCGAGTATAGGCATATGGCTAGCGGTGCTGTTTCTGACGCTATATCTGCCTGGTATCGGGAGAACAAGCCGCCACAGGACAGGTTGTTTGAGCCACCTGAAGACCCTTTCGGTGTATGGCGCAGAGCAGGTAACGGTTCAGGATTTTGCGAGTTGTCTCGACTCTACTTCGCGAGCTTTACGGAACGCCATTTGAATTATTTTCTGGAGAGAGAAGCATCGGATGTCCTACCGGGTATCAGTGAACGAGATCGGTTCAGTAAGGGGCTGGAAGATCATGTGGAAGATGTTTCAAAGCATGCTTTTGAAACCGCGAGGATCGCGCAGTCTTTCGCAGCTGGTTGGTTCAATAACCACGCTAGGGACAGCGTTCCAGACCAAGAGGCTATAGGTCGTTTCTTATCCGTAGCATTTGGCAAGATTCGAAGCGATCTTCTAAGGGAGGACGCAGAAATATGAGCGCTCCTCCGAGGGTAGTGCTATGCAATGGTGCCACATTGCCCGAAGAGCTGAGCGCGATTCAAGGCGGGAACACATTGCATCTTGAGTATCAGGAGGGAAAGGACAATCCGAGAAACGTAAAAGTATCTATGCCGAATTTCGTACGCAGCGTCAATTATGTGCCGGATCGCCTTCTGGACTTGTTGGAAATAGCAGTATATGTATTCCTCGCGGATCGTAGTACTCCTCGCGGGAGTAGGAGTTCTGTAAAGTACGAGAGTTGGGCACGGTCGATGCACTTCGCTATCAGGGTGAGAGATTTCGAGTTTTGGTCGAAGCCTAGTGTGGGAAGCAAGCTAGCCGAAGCTTTGTGTTTCATGTCTGGTGACCAAGACTACTCTTTCGCCTTCCAGCCGGGACACTCTACTCTCCCCACTAGCCTATTCGACAGTGAAGAGTTCAAGGACAGAGCGCAATCTACAAATGGTGTGGTGCTGTTCTCGGGAGGTTTGGACTCATTGGGTGGCGTAGTGGAGCGGCTTGAAACCACCAGCGAGCAGCTATTGTTAGTCAGCCATCGCTCCGGTCCGAGTATCAAAAGGACACAGGACAAGCTGGTCGAGGCTCTGAAAAGCCGTTATCCCGACCGGCTTGCACACTACAAGTTTGACTGCAGCCTCTCTGGCGTCAAGGCCAGAGAGGAGACACAGCGCACGAGGTCCTTTTTGTACACTTCTATAGCCTACGCCTTGTCTTCTGTGCTTTCGACAGACAAAAGGTTTTCTATTTACGAGAATGGCATAACATCCATCAACTTTCCCAAACGGCAGGATATGGGAAACTCTAGGACCAGCCGCACTACGCACCCTAAGACCATAGCCTTGCTTAGGGACTTCTTTCGCGAGGTCGAGGGGGCGGATGTGGAGGTCTCTACACCGTACTTGTGGAAGACTAAGACCGATGTCTTCGGTGTACTCGAGCAATTTGGGCAAAAGGACCTCATCACGAGCTCAGTTTCTTGCGGTAGCACTCGCCGTAACCTTGGCCGGATAACAACACACTGCGGAGGATGCTCTCAGTGCGTGGACAGAAGACTCGGCGCCTATGGTGCCAAGCTGAACGGGACGGATGAGGGTGGTATCTACGCCTTCGACTTTATTCAGGAGCGCCCTGAAGGTGAGGATCGAACGACTCTAGTAGATTACGTACGCCAGGCGCGTGACTTCGACGATTGGAACGAAGATCACTTCTACGAGCAGAAGATGCCCGACTTAATTGATTTGACAGAATACCTACCTGATATGCTGGAGAATGACGCTGTAGATCAAGTGTGGAACTTGTGCAAACGTCACGGGGAGCAGGTGATGGGGGCGCTAAAGAGGATACAGTTGGTTCACGACGACCTGGCACACGATGTTCCTAAAGGCTCGCTTCTGCAACTTATTAACGACCGAGAGTATCTCAAAGAGCCGGTTTTACGGCTAGCGTCCGACATATGCAAGCGTTTGTCCAATTCCATTCCTCTACTGTTTCAACGCCACCGGCCCACGAATGAGAACGACCTCAACGATAAGGTGAGCGGTGTATTGAGAGATGAGAGTGATAGGTTTGATAGAGAATATCCGGCTGCCAAGTTCGCATCAGCCCGCGTTGTTGCGGACCACTCCCTCAACGGTACAAATCTACTCATTGAGTCCAAGTATATTCGTGGAAATACCTCTCCTAGTGTCGCAACTGAAGGCATATCTGCGGACTTGACCAAGTACCCTCTAGAATGCCACATTTTGTTCTTTGTGTATGATCCAGAACAGTCGATTAGGGATGTCGAAGAGTACAAAGCCGGTATAGAGAACAAGGGACGCTGCACCGTATGCGTGGTCAGATGACCAACAGAAGACAACGTCGTCTAGTTTAGTAGGTACTTGGAAGTCTGTAAGAAGCAGTCTTGAAATGGATGATACCTTCTCTTAGCAGCGACTTTTGAGGATCAAGCTCGGCTCGTGTCACTTTTGCTCATTTCGTCGTGTTCAGAGTAATCAGTTGTGTGCAAAACTTTTGAAATGTTTTAATAGAGGGTGCAGGTTGTGTACTGGTCTGTATTGCTTCGGTTGCAGTAAGTTGACGAGCTTATTCTCGGCTCTCCCACTCTCCTGTGGCCGGGTTCCATCGGAGGAGGTCCGGGGCGTTTTGGATCACCGGGTCCACGAAGTCGGCTACGCCTTTCACGGCTTCTTCGAAGCTCTCGGGCATGTCGGGTAGACCGGCGCGAACGAGGAACGCTCTCCAGTCTTGCTGGCGGTCAGCGGGTAGGGTTTCGAGCACCTCCGAGAGTGGCATTAGTTCGGTTCCCCTGTGGAGGGCGGTCCGTTGGAGGGCTTGGCGGAGGGTTTGGAATTCCATGGGGTGGAGTTTGGAGAGCGCCAGAACGTCGGCGTAGTCACGCACGCGGGTGTTGGCGTCGCCGCGGGAGATCATGGTCTCCACCTTCTCGGCGATGACAGTCTCGACCGGGTAGCCCAGCAGGCCGAATGGCTCATCGGAGAGTAGACTCGGGTAAGCTATCTCTTGCGCTTCGGCTGGGTCCCCGAAGTTCACGTCGAGTCGAAGCTGGAGTTGCGCTGTACCTAAAGAGGCCGGGACGACGATCCTCGTGCCGGGGTAAGCGGCATGCTCCCTGATGGTCGTGGCTTGCGCTTGGGAGATATCGAAGGTGATGCCGTCGTCCAAGGGGATGCTCGCCACCTCCTTGACGACGGCGAGTAGGGTTTCGTCGTCACCCGCGATGCTTCGGGCCAGCACGTCGGCGTCGCGCGTTGGACGGCGGACTCCCAGAACTGTCAGCAGAAGGCCGCCCTTGAGCACAAAGCGGTCGCGGTATTTAGATACCGAGAGCCGATAGAGGAAGCGTTCGAGCAGGTAGAATTCGAAGAGTTCCTGCGTGCCTCGCCGTTCGTTCCTGGCTTGGCGTTGCAGAGTGAGGTAGACCTTCCGAGATATTGGTGGCGGCTTTCTCAACCCGTGAGCACTTGTAGAGCGTCCGCGACAGGCCCCCCAACCTTCAGCCGCCTCGCGAGCCGCAGCAGGTTGCCCAGAGAGGCGCCAGGACGCCGGAGATAACGTCTCAAAGCTTCGTAGGCGACGTCGGTACCCACTTGGCCCCTCAGGCGCATGGCGTCCACCACGCTTCGCTGGGAGGAGAAGATGGAGATCTCCTCGCCGGACTCCAGCCGGATCTTCTCGCGCCCCAACTCGAAAGTGTCGGCGGCGAAGACGTGGACTCGTGTGGGAGGGTGGTTTATGGAGGGACGATGCGATCCCCTGGGCACCGCCAAGTGGACCTCGGCGGGAACCTCGTCGGTGAGATCCCAGAAGGAGAGCGCAGAATTGAGGCAGATAGCACCTCGTGGACTACGTCGGGAGACGGCGACCAGGTCCAGGTAAGGGCTTATATCAGCGTCCGCGAGACGGAAGACCCCACGTGAGAGCTCGACCAGGGAACCCGCATCTCGCAGAGCGTACAGATCTCTCGGGTGAACGTTGGCTTTCGCCGCGTCTTCGGCTTTGAAGGTACCTCCCGAACGCCGGGCCAGATCCTCTAAAATGTACCAACTCTTTAGCATATGGATGAAAGTCTACACACTAAGATATTACATGTGTAGGTTTTTATCCAATACGTTTTTTTGGCGGTTCTTCTCCGAGGCTCCGGGTTTCGAGTCGAGTTTGTTCTCGAAGGCTTCTCTCGTGCTGGAGGTCTGTGGGATCGGCGGCTGCGTATAGCGGGGCTGTGTCTGCGAGGGCTACGCCTCTCAACCGCACCCGTAAAGATACTTGTCGTCCTCCATGCTGATGTTGGATAGGCCGCTGCTCTGACTGGCGGGGGTAACTCGGAGGAACTTATCCGAGTTGTGGAGATCCTCTTGTGTGGGGTTCTCCAAGTGGACCGGCTTCTCGATGAGATCGGAGGTATCTGCGTCGAGGCTGGATCGGGAAGATACGCGCTCCGCGTACCAGTGCTCGGCTCGCTCGCGGTTTTCGAGACCGAGGACCTCGCCCGCACGCTCCAGGGAGAGCCTGCCTTCGCCGACCAGGAGCAGACCTTCGAGAGCTTCGCGCTCGGGGTCTGGACCGAGAGCTTCTAGCATTTCATCTGGCAGCGTCAATCTTACGTCCATAGCTTCTACATCCTACCTTGATTTGATGCTTGCCGAAGGTGGCGCGGACCGCCCAAATAGCTCGGCTTCAATCCGGTGTATGCTTTTGGAAGAATGTTCTCTCTGGGGCATCGGTCTTGCTCAGGTGCTCTTGTTGCGCCAGGGGCTTCTCCTGTGAGTAAATAAGGAGTTACAAAATATAGTACAGGCTGCGATTTTGAGGACGGCTTAGAACTAGAAGGGGCGAAATGTCACCCGAAACGCACTCTCAAATGGTCAACTTTATATGGAGCATCTGCGATCTCCTTCGCGGTCCTTATAGACGCAACGAGTACCGGAAGGTAATACTCCCGCTTACGGTACTCCGGCGGTTCGATTCCATCCTCGCGCCTACGAAGCAACAGGTACTCGATGCTCACGGCTCGTTGAAGGGCAAGGGCGAGAACATCGTGCGGGCCCGGCTGGAGCAGGTCACCAAGCAGAAGTTCTACAATCTCTCCAAACTCGACTTCGAGAAGCTGCTGGACGATCCGAACCAGATCGCCCAGAACCTCAACAGCTATATCAATGCCTTCTCGCCGAACGTGCGCCAGATCATGGAGCGTTTCGACTTCGGGCAGCACGTTCTGCGGATGTCCGAGAAGAATGTCCTCTACGAAGTAATAAAGGCTTTCGCGAGTCCCAAGATCGACCTGTCGCCGGAGCGCGTAGACAACATGCAGATGGGATACATCTTCGAAGAGTTGATCCGGATCGGCGCGGAGCAATCGAACGAGGAGGCTGGGGAGCACTTCACACCCCGCGAGGTCATATGGCTGATGGTGAACCTGCTGCTCTCCGACGAGTCGGATCTCACCAAAAGCCATATCGTCAAGACCATCTACGACGGAGCATGTGGGACGGGCGGCATGCTCTCCTCGGCAGAACAGTTCATCCTCGATCTCAACAGTAAAGCTGCGCCGATCTTGTACGGCCAAGACTGGAACGACGAAGCCTACGCCATCTGCAAATCCGACATGCTCATCAAGGGCGAGGATGCGGATAACGTGAAGCTCGGGGATACGTTCTCGGACGACGGTTTTCCGAACCACACCTTCGATTACATGCTCGCCAATCCACCTTTTGGAGTATCGTGGAAGCAGCAGGAGCAGTTTATCAAGAGGGAGCGCGACTCGCTCGGGTACGACGGGCGTTTCGGGGCGGGGCTGCCCCGCGTCAACGATGGGGCGTTGTTGTTCTTGCAGCACATGATCTCCAAGATGCAGCCGGTCGGGAGCGGTGGGAGCAGGATAGGGATAGTCTTCAACGGATCTCCGCTTTTCACCGGGGATGCCGGCTCCGGCGAGTCGGAGATCCGGCGTTGGATCATCGAGAACGACTGGTTGGAAGCCGTAGTCGCACTCCCGGATCAACTCTTCTACAACACCGGGATCTCCACCTACGTCTGGATCGTCACGAACCGCAAGTTGCCCATACGCAAGGGCAAGGCGCAGCTACTCGACGCCCGCAAGTTCTGGCTCCCCATGAAGAAGAGCCTCGGCAACAAGCGGCGTCAGATCGGGGACGGCGAGCAAGGAAGGCCGGATCACATCGGCCAGATAACCAAGATCTACGGCGACTTCGAACAAAACGACACACGCCCCGTTCCGGCGAACGGCAAGAACGGAAAACAGGAGGTCGTCAGCAAGATATTCGACAATGAAGATTTCGGCTACCATAAGATCACGGTCGAACGCCCGCTCCGCCTGAATTTCCAGGCAACGGAAGACCGCATCGCTCGCATAGAGGAAGAGTCGGCCTTCAAAAACCTGGCGACCAGCAAGAAGAAGGACCAGACCCTGCGCCTGACGGAAGTATCCTCCGGCGAGGAGCGGCAGCAGGAGATCCGCGCCATGCTCGAAACGCTCCGCACGGAGACGGACGAAAGACAAAGACCGCGAGGACTTCCTGAAGGATCTGAGGCGCATCAGCCGCGAGGTTGCGGGAGTGAAGCTGAGCGCCGGGGAACAGAACGCCGTGCTATCGGCGCTGGGAGAGCGCGACGCAACCGCCGAAGCCTGCGTGAACAGGCGAGGTGAGGTGGAGGCGGACTCCGAACTGCGCGACACCGAGATCGTGCCGCTCAAGGAAGATATCGAGGACTACTTCGGGCGCGAGGTGAAGCCCCACGTCCCCGACGCCTGGATAGACCACGCCAAAACGAAGGTTGGGTACGAGATCCCGCTGACCCGCCACTTCTACCGGTACGAGCCGCCGCGACCGCTGGAGGAGATCGAGACTGACCTCGCCGGGCTGGAGAAGAGGATCGTCGAGATGCTCAAAGACGTAGTCGCATGACCGAAACCCTCACCCTCCACGCCGCCGAAGAGACCCTGGAAGCGGTACACACCCGTCGCCACGCTACCTACCCAGCATACAAACAGTCGGGCGTCGAATGGCTGGGAGATGTGCCGGAGCATTGGGACGTGAAGCGCTTGAAGTTTATCTCGCGCATCAATCCGAGCGCGTCTGAGATTGTGGACTTGCGCGACGAAGACGAGGTTAGTTTCATTCCGATGGACGCCGTAGGTGAATATGGCGGTATGAGGCTGGACACCGATAAACGGTTGGAGGAGGTGCGATCTGGTTTCACTTATTTTCGGGACGAAGATGTTGTGATTGCGAAGATAACGCCGTGCTTCGAGAATGGTAAGGGCGGCATTGCCGAGCATCTGACTAACGGTGTCGCGTTCGGGACAACGGAGCTTCATGTTGTTCGCCCTGAATCGAAACTTGGTGGCAGGTTTCTCTTCTACCTCACGATCTCCGATGCGTTTCGTAGACTCGGCGCATCAGAGATGTACGGAGCAGGGGGACAAAAGCGAGTCCCGACGGACTTTGTACGTGACTTCCTGGTCGGACTTCCGCCGCTCGAAGAACAACAAGCAATCGCCTGTTTTCTGGACGAGCAGACACGGAAGATAGACGACCTGATCGAAGCCAAGCGGAGTTTGCTGGATCTCCTCAAGGAGAAGCGTCAGGCCGTAATCACCCACGCCGTAACCCGCGGCCTCGACCCCGCCGCAAAGCTCAAGCCATCAGGCGTGGAGTGGCTGGGAGATGTGCCGGAGCATTGGAAGTACATGCCTATCAAGTGGCTCGTAGAAACACCTATGACCGATGGTCCGCACGAAACCCCGGAGTGGGTAGACGAAGGCGTACCGTTTGTATCGGCTGAAGGGGTTTTCGACGGTCGTGTGCATCTTGACAGATCCCGAGGCATGATTACGCTTGAGCAACATCGAGAATATTCGAAGAAAGTTTGTCCAAGACGGGACGACATATTCATCGTGAAATCAGGTGCAACGACCGGAAAAATTGGGTACGTAGACTTTGATGATGAGTTCAATGTTTGGTCGCCTTTAGCTGTGATTCGGTGCGATGAAAAAACTGTATTGTCCCGGTACGCTTTTCATGCTTTTGTCGAAAAATCCTTCCAGCGGCAGATTCAATTATTTTGGAGTTATGGGACTCAGCCTAACATCGGAATGGGAAGTCTTGAAAATCTCGATATTGCTGTGCCACCCCTCAAAGAACAACAACAAATCGTCCGCTTCCTGGATGAAGGGACACAGAAGATGGACGATCTCGAATCGGTCGTTCGGGAGGCCATAGCGACCCTTGAGTTGCTTCGCGCCAGCATCATCTCGGCGACGGTAACGGGCCAGATAGACGTGCGGGGGGAGGGGGCTTGACCGAGAGAACATCGGAGATGGCTTTCGAGCAGTATATCGAACACGCGCTGATCGAACGATCCGGCTGGCGTCGAGGCTCGAAGGAGGGCTGGGACAAGAAGCTCGCCGTGTTCGCCCCGGAGACGATCTCGTTCATCGAGGAGACGCAGCCGAAGCTCTGGGTGCAGATGCGGAAGCTGCACGGCGCGGAACTCGAATCCAAGCTCATAGCCGCGCTCTGCAAGGAGCTCGACGTAAAAGGCACGCTGAACGTCCTGCGGCACGGTTTCAAGTTCTACGGCAAGATCTTCCGGCTCGCGTACTTCCGGCCCGCGCACGGCCTCAACCCCGACGTTCAGAGGCTCTACGAGAGCAATCGCCTCACCGTAACGCGGCAGGTTCCGTGTCACGTGAACGATACCAGCACCCTGGATCTCGTCTTCGCCGTCAACGGCCTACCCGTGGCGACCTGCGAGCTGAAGAACCCGAACACGCATCAGACGTGGCGGCACGCCGTAGCCCAGTACAAGGAAGACCGCGACCCGAACGCCC
Source organism: Rubrobacteraceae bacterium (assembly GCA_965219175.1). Lineage (GTDB taxonomy): Bacteria > Actinomycetota > Rubrobacteria > Rubrobacterales > Rubrobacteraceae > JBBPZK01. Next base: position 2,454,035 of record CBDCNI010000001.1, on the reverse strand, counting down.
CGATCTTCCGCTTCAAGCGCCGCGCCCTGGTTCATTTCGCCGTGGACCCCGACGAAGTCCACATGGCTACGCGCCTCGCCGGGAGCAACACGTACTTCCTGCCGTTCAACCGGGGCGACAATCCCGGAGACATCCGGTGCGGGTCCGGCAACCCGCCCCACGAGAGCGGTCACCGGACGGGCTACTTCTGGGAGAGCGTGCTGCAACGCGACAGCTTCCTCGACATCCTCGGCCACTTCATGTTCATCGAGAAGCGCGAGTCCAAGATCAAAGACGAAAGCGGCGCGAACAAACTCACGGTACGGGAGACCGTCATATTCCCGCGCTACCATCAGCTAGACTCCGTCCGCAAGCTCGTCGCGGCGGCACGGAAAGAAGGTGCGGGGGAAAATTACCTTATTCAGCACTCCGCCGGGAGCGGCAAGACCAACAGCATCTCCTGGCTCTCCCATCGCCTCGCGAGCCTGCACGATGAGCAGGACGAAAAGACCTTCGATTGCGTCGTCGTCATCACCGACCGGCAGGTCCTCGACCGCCAGCTACAAGACGCCATCTACCAGATAGAACACGCGCAAGGCGTCGTAAAAGCCATCGACCAGGACTCCAAGCAACTCGCCGAAGCCCTGGTGGACGGAACCCGAATAGTCGTGACGACGCTCCAGAAATTCCCCTTCGTACTCAAGGGTCTGCTGCACAACCTCGCCGGGGGCCGCTACGAAGACCTGTCGCCGGAGAAGCAACTAGCGGTGAGGGAGGAAGCCGCAGAGTACGCGACATCTATCTCATCCCGGCGATACGCCGTCATCGTCGACGAAGCGCACTCCAGCCAGACGGGGGAGACAGCCGCTGAGTTCAAGGCTGTCCTGGGCTCCGGCATGGGCAGTCTCGAAGACGATGAAGTTGGCGCGGAGGACGTTCTCAACGAGGTCATGGAATCGCGGGGTCGGCAGAAGAACCTGAGCTTCTTTGCCTTCACCGCCACCCCGAAGGGCAAGACGCTCAACCTGTTCGGCCGGACGGGGGCGAGCGGAAAGCCGGAGTCGTTCCACACCTACTCGATGCGGCAGGCTATAGAAGAAGGTTTCATCCTCGACGTTCTAAAGAGTTACACGACGTACAAGACGTACTACGGTCTTGTCAAGTCCACTGAGGACGACCCGAAGATGCCGCAGAAGAAGGCGAGAAAGTCGCTCGCCAAATTCTTGCACCTGCACCCGTACAACATAGATCAAAAGACCGAGATCATGGTCGAGCACTTCCGGCGGAACGTGCAGGCCCGCATCGGGGGCCGGGCGAAGGCGATGGTCGTAACAGGCTCCCGGCTCGCGGCGGTGCGGTACATGGTCGCCTTCAGAAAATACATCGAGGAGAACTCTTACGACGACATACGCCCGCTCGTCGCCTTCAGCGGCACGGTTAGAGACCCGGATAGCGGCCTCGAATACACCGAGCCCGGCATGAACACCGACGCCGTAACGGGCAGGAGCATCGGCGAGGACCAGCTACCGGATCGCTTCGACAGCGACGATTATCAGATACTACTCGTTGCGAACAAATACCAGACGGGCTTCGACCAGCCTCTACTCCAGACGATGTACGTGGATAAGCGGCTCGCGAACGTGCAGGCCGTGCAGACACTCTCGCGCCTGAACCGGACCTATCCCGGCAAGGAAGCCCCGTTCGTGCTTGACTTCGTCAATGACCCGGACGAAATCCACGACGCCTTCAAACCCTACTACGACACGACCATGCTCCAGAACGTCGCCGAGCCGGAGCATCTGGAGACGCTCAAGCACGAAATGGACGAGATGCAGGTCTACCACTGGTCGGAAGTCGAGGCGTTCGCGAGCGTCTTCTACAAGCCACAGGTTCAGCACGGCGTCGGCGACCACGCCCGCATGGAGAAGCACTTGCAGCCCGCCGTGGACCGCTTCAAGTCGCTCGAAGACGACGAGCAGCAGGCGTTTCGGGACAAGCTCGGCGGATACACGAACCTGTACACGTTTTTGAGCCAGATCATGCCGTGGACGGATTCGGACCTGGAGAAGCTTTACAGCTTCGGGCGTTTCCTGTTGCCACACCTTCCGACAGCGGGCGACGTCGTGACCATCCGTCCCGAAGACGGCGTCGCGCTGCGTTACTATCGCTTGGACCGCTTGTGGTCCGGGGAAATAGACCTCGGCACGCCGGACGTAGTAGAGGTCAAGAGCCCCACCGATGTAGGGACCGGCAAAGCCCACGATGAAGACGCGCCGCTCTCCGACATCATCGGGGTTCTCAACGAGCGCTTCGGCACCGAGTTCGAAGAAGAGGATCGCCTCTTCTTCGAGCAGATAAAAGAAAAAGCGGTGGGGGACCGGCAGATCGTACAGACTGCCGAGGCGAACCCCATGGACAAGTTCGAGCTAGGTATCCGGCAAAAAATAGAGTCGTTAATGGTCCAACGCATGTCCGAGAACGACGAAATAGTATCCCGCTACATGGACGATCTGGAGTTCCAAAACGAGATCTTCCCCCTGCTCGCCAAAGATATCTTCACCACTATAAGAAAAGACAAAAGCCCTTAGCTCGCCTCTCTGAATATCCTCAAACAGCCCTATCAAAAAACCACGTTGCAGTATGGCTGCAGGTATTTCCTAGTGGGCGATGCTGGTTTCGAACCAGCGACCTCTGCCGTGTGAAGGCAGCGCTCTCCCGCTGAGCTAATCGCCCCGGACCAGAGAAATATAACACTCGAAAGCGCGTTTTGTGAGCTGGCCCGTGATCTTTGGAAGAGTCCGTGGCCGACGGGAAGCTGGTCGGCCTCGGAGACGAGCGTGCTGGCAAGTCTCCGGGATCAATCCTGTTCTCGCCGGCGTCTCCTCCTTCTTTCACGCTCGCTTATGCCTTCCTCTTCTGGTGAGCTTTCCTCATCGGATGAGTGAGACTCTCGGTCGGCCGGACGCTTTTCTATATCTTCCTGGCCGACGTTGAGGTCTGCTTCTTCTCCGCGCTCCAGTGGTACGCCTTCGACGTGTACTTCCTCGTCCTCCTCGTCCGATTCTTGGTCCAGAGGTTGCGTTTTCTCGCCTTCGGAAGCGGCGCCGGTCCTGATCTCTCTGGTATCGTCCCCGACCGTCTCTTCTCCGGCGGGCGTCTCCGTGGCGGATGTCTCGGCGGTAGGTTCGTCTTCGTCTTCGTCAGTTTCCTCTTCGTCAGTGTCCCCGGTGTCCTCGGTGGTCACGACCGGTAACTGCTCTGTCTGCTGTTGCTCCCGTTGCGCTTGCGGCTCTTCGTCTCTCTGTAAGCCGTTCTCTTCGTCGGAGTCATCGTCTTCGTCACGACGCTCATCTTCATCGGGGACGAGAATGTTCTCTATGGTTATGTTTATCTCCGTTACCTTTAAGCCGATCCAATCGCCGACCCGTTCGTTTATCCGGTCGCGGACGGTCTTTGTGGCTTCGAGCAGGTTGTGTCCGTGTTCGATCGCCATTTTCAGGTCAACGGCCGCCTCTTCACTGCCGACCTCTACCGAGACGCCCTGGGTCTCCGGCTCGGAATCGCTCGCCCTCTGGAAGAGCCCGCCAGCTCTCCGCGCCACGCCGCCGCCCATTTGAACGCCTTCTACCTCGCGCGCGGCCCTGCCGACTACCCGCGCGACAACCGTGTCCTGTATGGTGGTGGTTCCGCGCTCGGTCTTGAGCGGGCTACCCTGCTGCTCTTGCTGGCTGTCTCGTTCGCTCATTCCCCGATCTCTCCTCACGCTCGATGCCTACAAGTACACACTATATGCGACCAGAGTGGTCTAAGGCTACCCCCATGCACAATCCGACGGTGGAGGCGCGATCATGGACGCCACCGTCGGATCATCGCCCGGCATGATCTCCTCGTCCAACGCTCCGACTCTTGACCCGACGACCATTCAACCCGCGATGCTCGCGTTTTTCTCCGCTTCTACACGAAACCCTGAGTCCTCGAAGCTGTTCTTGTCGCCTTTAGCTCTACTTCTTGCGCCCACGGAACTTGCGCCACAGTACCGGCGCCACTGCTAAGAGCACCTTCCTCAACAGAAACCCCATCTTTCCACACCTCCTTCGAATTTCGACTAAAAGTATCTACCTTATCCGGTATTCTCTGAAACAAAACGAGCAAGAGGGTCCCGGAACTTCCGAGACCTTCTTGGTTATCTTTACCTATCCTCGTTGCGTGCCGTGTAACCTACAGGTTTCCTGGTCCTGGCGCCCAGAAAACCTCCAAGCATGGACGCTACCGCCGCCACAACCAACCCGAAGAACGCTCCGATGGCCCCGGTCCTGACATCCGACGCTACCTGAGAAGCGTTCACGTTGGGAGCATTTACCCCGCCGTTTTGGATGTTCTGCAAAACACCTACCTGACCAACCACGCTACCAAGAGCGCCGAAGATCTGCCCGAGGCCCAAAACAGTGAGCCCGAGGATCAGCAACGTGCCGAGCGCCCACACCAGAAAACCGTTTAAGAGACCAGTGCCGGTCCCCCTTACAGCGCTCGTCATTCCGGCTACCAAACCGCCGGTGAAGAAGGTGATGATCCCTATGATCGCCGACACCCACGCGCCCCCTGCATTGTTCGACCCGATACCCGCCAGGCTCAGTCCGATGGCGAGAAGTTGCAGCAAAAGGAACGTGGTGAGAGTGGCGATCAAACCGGACCATATCGGACCCCACCGCACGCTGTCGCGCCGGGCCACGTAGTCGCCGCCACCATCGTTATTGTCGACATCTTCCCTGTAGGCGGCCACCCGTTCCTCACGCCTCGGGGGGGCGGGAGCCGGAACCTCTGGGGGAGGCTCCAGACGATCCTCCTGAACTTCTGGTGGCTTCGGTAGTTCCGCCGCAGGTGTCTCGGGCGGCGGGGATAGATCCGCTTTCGACACCTGCGGGGGCGAAAATTCCAATGCCGGTATCTTCGGCGGAGAGGATAGATCTTCCTCGCGCACCCTGGGAGGAGAAGCTATATCTTCCCCGGCTACCGGCGGAGGCGAAGATAAGTCTTCCGTGGATACTGGTGAAGGTGCGGACATTCTCTCGGTTGGTGTCTTTGAAGCCGGCGACAACTCTTCTCCGTGAATGTCGGGGGGTGAAGACAATTTCTCTTCCGACACTCGTGGAGGCGCGGACATCTTCTCGTTTCGTATCTCTGGAACTGGTGCTAGTTTCCCCTGAGCAACCTGGAGAGGTGAAGACAATTCCCCTCCTGGTATCTGTGGCGGCGCCGAGAGTTCTTTACCTGGCACCTGGGAAGGAGGATTTACGTTCTCATACGGAATACTTGGGGCTGCCGACAGACTCTCGGTGGATACTTGCGGTGGCGCGGATAGCTCTACGTTCGACACCTCTGGAATCTGGGACAGTTCCTGCTCCGGTGTCTCTGGCGTGGAAGGTAAATCCGCGTTTTGTATCTCCGTTGGGGAAGACAACTCCTCCTCGGGAACTTCGGGCGGTGGATCCAACCTCTCTCCGGATACCTGTGGAACAGGAAGAGGACCGGGCCGTGAAGCCCGATCCTCCTTCTTCGTCTTCTTCTTTCCGGCCATTGTTCTTAGTTGTTCTTGTCGTGGGCCTGATGCCCGATAGGATTACTCGGACTACCACCAACCAAGCCGCCAATCATTGCCGCAACAGCGGCGATCAGCAATCCGAAGAACGCTCCGATGGCCCCGGTCCTGACATCCGACGCTATCTGGGACGCGTTCACGTTGGGAGCGTTGACCCCGCCGTTCTGGATGTTCTGCAAAACACCTACCTGACCAACCACGCTACCAAGAGCGCCGAAGATCTGCCCTACACCGAGCGCCGACAGCGCCAGGATCAAAACCGTACCCAAAGCCCACACCAGAAAACCGTTGAGCAGTCCAGGAACAGCTCCCCTAACGGAGGAGGTCATCCCGGCCACCAAACCGCCGATAAAGAAGGCGATGATCCCTATTATGGCCGAGACCCACGCGCCTCCCGCGTTGCTCGGTCCCACCCCGGCTATTCCGATACCGATGGCGAGAAGTTGCAAAAGAAGGAAGGTGGTCAAGGTGGTTATGAGGCCGGCCCATATCGGACCCCAGCGCGCGCTGTCGCGACGGGCCACGTAGTCGCCGTCTCTATCGTCGTTGGAATCGCTCGAAACACGTCGCCTGGAGCCACTCGTTTCGTGGTCACGATCCCGGCTCTGGCTGTACTCACGATCCCGGCTCTGGCTGTACTCACGGTCGCGCGAGCTGCCGCTGCGCTCCCCGTAGCGAGTGTCCACGGAGTCGCTTCCAGAATCTCCACGACCATCATCGCCGTCGATCCTTACGGCATCCGGGTCGTTGCCGTGCCTGCTCGCTTCGCCGGGCTCTACCGGTCTATTCTCTCGTGAATCTCTGTCTCTTCCTCTACCCATGTCTTTCTCCTTCGTTAGCCAACATTGCGGTTTCCTCGAACCGGGAACTCCAGCTTCGCGCTTTTCGACGCGCCGGACCCGGCCATGGAAAAGGGCGCGGAACCACTTTAGTTCCCGCGCCCCTCATTGCATCAAAGTGCAGCCGGATTAGCGGTCGCGATGCTCGGTGTCGTCGTCTATCTCTACTTCTTCTTTGCGCACGTCTTCCTCGATTACTTCTTCGTCTTCCTCGACGTCCTTGCGGATGCGCAACTCTTCCTTGACCACCGGCTTCTTGTCGACGATCACCTCTTCCTCGACGACCGGAACCCTGATCTCGTCTTCGCCGATCTCGCCTTCCGAGGCCGTTCCTTCCTCGACCGGCACCCGGTCAACGCTCACTTCCTCACGCTTTTTGGGTACCCGTAGCTGCTCGCGCTCGGTCTTGACGCGCTTGCGGACGTTGACGCTGCCGGCTTCGCGCTCGCGGGTACCGGCGCGGAGCTCTTCTTCGCTCCTCTGCACCCGCAGCTCGTCCTCGTCTTCGAGGTCGCTGCCGCGCTGGTTTACTCCCTCGTCGCCCCCGTCGTGGCCGCGGAACTCACCTGAATCGGTGTCGCCCATCGCCATGCCCGGTCCTACCCTACCGGAGTCATCGTCATCATGGTCATGGTCGTCGTCATCACCGTAGTAGTCGCCGTAGCCACCTCTGTCAGAGGAGCCTTCGGAGGAGCCGAGCCCATAGTAGCTGCGGACCTCGTTCTCGTACTCTGGGGTTATGTCTTTGTCATCGTCGAAAGACGGGCCGTCTTTGGCCGTGGCCTTATCGGTCGACACCGAGATCGTCTGATCGTCCTCGTCCACCCGCGCCATCTCCATTGGAATGAGAGTCGAACTCATCCCGAGGAAGCCCATCTTCACGCCGAGGTATTCGGGCTCGTCGTGCTCATCCACGAAGAGATCGTCTACCTTACCGATCTTTTCGCCATCACGGTCGTTTACCGTGTACCCGGAGTATCTCTCTTCCAACGTCGTGAACCTGTCTCCACGCTCTTCCATGCTCATACCTCCTCCGACTCGGATGAACTCTTAAGCCGGTTCGTTTTACTTCGTCGACGACTCACTACCCGAGGATCATGTACAGTAAACACGAGTCAAGACGAGTCATGAAAAATAAAGTCGAGCCGCGCTTCGCAAAAGTGCCGTAAAGGGCAGAACGACCAGCATCTAGCATAGTGGCGGATAAAAAAATAAGATTGAAGGAAATATTGTTTAGGAGCGTGGTTCATGGGTGGTCGGTCGAATAAAGAATGGTCCGGGAAGAAGGGGGAGTTGCTCGGGGTGGAGGAGGTGGCGGAGTATCTAGGGCTGGTTCCCGCCACGGTTTACCGCTGGTGTCGAGAGGGACGATTGCCGTGTCTCAAGCTGGGCAGGAACTGGCGCGTGCGTCCCGAGGCTTTAGAGGATTTTCTTGAGAGCGGCGAGCGTCCGGAGACGCTTGAGGGTCAGTTACGAGCCTTCTTGCGGGTCCCGGACAACGTTCTCGCCATAGTCCAGAACGTAGAGCAGTTGCATCTGCTCGACGCCCTCTTCCTTATGGTGGGGGAGGCGAGGGGAGGTCTGCTGGTGAAGTTTTACGGTGGAGAAGGTTCGTCCGGAGAGAAGTTGCGCGCCGACTTCAAAAGCAGCGGTCTCGACGTGGACCGGCTCGAGGAGGAAGGGCGTTTCCGATCCACCGCCGAGACTGATCCCCTGAATGGACGGAAGGACGCCCTGGTTAGATTGTTCGAAGAAGAAGCCGGCGGTCGCACGGTATGGGCGAGCTTCGATTGGACGCGGGATATGGACCTCGAAACGGCGCTGGAGCAGCAGGAAGACCTCGCTGAGATACTCGATGCCGGGCAATTGGTGGTCAAGACGGCCGTGCTCGAAGAGGTGGTGGATAAGTGGCCGACCCCGATGCTCCGGCGGGCGCAGTCGATCTACTCGGGTACCATGTGGCTCTCCGAGAACGGGCTGGTCTTGAGCCGCGCGACGCCGCTTCCCAAACCAAAGGGTTAGCCAGGTGGCGAAAGTAGCGTCTATCCATCGGGTATAATTCCCGGTTCCAGAGCAAGGCTGAAAGGGAGGCTCATGACGCAGAACGGAGAAGCCGAATCAACTGAAAACCTGGGGCGTGTGATCCAGGGCCTGCGCGCTCTCTCGGGGGATATAGATTCCTGCGCCGTGCTCTCTAGCGAAGGAGAGCTTATCTACTCATCTAGCGGGTCTCAAGGAGATCGGGAGCGTATCTCTGCGATGCTCGTCGCGCTCGCCAACCTCGCAGAGAGAATCGCCGTCGAGAGCGGCAAGGACCAGGCGGATCAGGTCCGGGTAAAGACCGAAACAGGTTATCTCTTGATGGTCAGGATGGAGAAGGGCGGCACGCTCGTCGCCACGACCGGCCCGGACGCCCGCGTCGGGCTCGCGCTCTATGACATGCGCAATTCGAGGAGCGAAGTCGAGAAAGCTATAACGGAGAGGTCGGCATGAAGAGGGCGCTCGGGGGACTCGCTGTGATCGCCGCGCTGGCCGGCGGCGCCGTCGCCGCCCGCGGCTACCTGCGCCGCTCCGGGGCACCCGGCGAAGAGGTCGTCCAGATCTCCTTCGAAGACGGCTCCACCCGCTCGCTCGACTCGACCTCCATAGAAGCCCAGGAGTTCACGGACCTGGCCCGCAAGCTACTGGAAATCGGGATCTGACAGATCTAGGCCAGAGCGACTTCGGGAGGTAGGCCGCGCGCTTCGAGGATACGGCCGATGGCGAGCCCTATCTGGGAGTTCGGGGTCGAAGCCCCGGCCGTGAGCCCTATGCTTACCGTCCCGTCGGGGAGCCAACCGCTCTCTTCTATCTCTTCGCGGTCGTCGAGCGGGGTGCCGGCCGGCTTGTGGTGGATGGTGTCGCCCGCGATGCAGTCGCCGCTCGCTATGTGGTAGCTGCGCGGTACCCTCTCCTTGGCGATGATCGCCAGGTTGTTCGTGTTCGAGGAGTTGTAGCCGCCGATGACGATCATGGCGTCCAAAGGTTCCTCTAGCAGGTCGAAGAGCGCGTCCTGCCTATCCTGGGTGGCCGAGCAGATAGTGTCGAACAACTCGAAGTGCTCGTCGAGGTTCTCTTCGCCGTAGCGCTCTATCATCGCTTTGCGAAGCTCCGCGCCAACGGCCACCGTCTCGCTCATGAGCATCGTGGTCTGGTTTGCGATACCGACGCTTTTCAGGTCCTCGTCCGGGTCGAAGCCGGGGCTCATGCCGTGGGAGAGGTTCTCTCTCAACTCGTCGGCGGCTATCTTTCCGAGGATGAAGTCCGTGACGTATGCGGTCTCTTTGAGGTTCCGTACGATCAGGTACTTGCCGCCGCCACCGTCTTTGTAGGTCTGGGAGGCGGTTGCCTTAGTCTCCTCGTGGTAGTACTTGCCGTGGATGATGCTCGTGAAGTCCTTTTTGGCGTAGCGGGTGACGCGCTTCCAAACCGAGAGGACGGAGCCGCAGGTCGTATCAACCACGATGCAGTCGCGCTCGCGCAGCTTGTTCACCCAGTCCACCGGAGCCCCGAAGGCCGGCAAGAGAACCACGTCCTCCGGTCCTAAAGTGTCGAAAAGCTCGTCCGGGCGACCGTTAAAGCCGTTGGAGAGGAACTGTATGTCCATCTCGCGCAGGCGGTCGTTCATGGAAGGGTTGTGGATCATATCGCCCGTTATGTAGATGTTCTTTTCCGGGAACTTCTCGCGGGTCTGGAAGGCGTAGTCAACGGCCCGATCCACCCCGTAGCAGAACCCGAACTCGTCTGCGAGGCGTAGCGTCAAGCCGTCGGTAGTGAAGGTGTTGCCGTTCTCGCGCAGCTTCTCGACCACCTCCGAACGGTAGTCGCGGTCGAGGAGGTGCTGGACGTCGCCCCTCATCTTGAAACCTTTCCGAAAATACTTTTCCTGCTGCACATTCACCTCTCGTACTCGAAAACGCCTGAGTCTTGCTGCTAATTCTAAACCATCCGGACTCTCGCGTAGCGCCGGACGTGCTTCTTCGTGGATCGGGTGTACAATCCTTCGTCGTGGATAGGAGACCTACCATTATGTTCGCCGATGACGACCCGGAAACCCTCAAAGTGGCGGCCGACGTCCTGAGTGACGCCGGATTCAGGGTCGTGAAAGTCGCCGACGGCCAGACCGCTCTGCAAGAGTCGCTGAGTCGCAAGGTGGACCTCATCATCATGGATATCTCGATGCCTCAGGTAGGCGGCGTGGACGCCTGTCACTGCCTCAAGGCGATGCCGAAGACTTCAAAGATCCCCGTGGTCCTCATGGCCCACAAGAAAGACCCGGCGGCAAGGATGCTCGGGGAGCGGATGCACGGCTCCGTAAGGGTCTTGCGCAAGCCGTTTACCCCGGAAGACCTCGTCTCCGTGGCTCGCCAACTCATCAAGCCCAAGTCGCTGCTCCTCTAGGAGTCTGTCTTTGAGAGCCCTGATCTCCGGGGCCGGTATCGGCGGTCTTACAGCGGCCATCGCCCTCCGAAAGACAGGGCTGGATGTTTCCGTATTCGAGCGAACGGACGAGATTCGCGGGGCAGGCGCGGGACTGGGCCTGTGGTCGAACGCGACTCGCGCCCTCGAAACCCTGGGCCTCACCGACTCGCTGCGGGAGATCGGCGCTCCCGTAAAGGATGGGAAAATCCTCTCCAGCCACGGCCGAATTCTCTCTAATATCTCTCCGGGAGAGACTCCTGCAACGGCTTTTCTGGCGGTTCATCGGTCGGAACTGCAATCCGCCCTTCTAAAAGAACTCGGCGACGGAGTCGTGGTTACGGGCTCGGAGTGTGTCGGTTTTGCACAAGACGCCGACGGCGTGACGGCCTATTTACGCGATGGGCGCGAGGAGCGGGGCGACCTGTTGGTGGGCGCCGACGGCCTCGACTCAGCAGTCCGACGGCAACTTTTTGGCGCATCCGAACCCCGCTACGCGGGATATACGGCCTGGCGTGGTATATCCCGTTTCGAGCACGAGTTGGTCCGGCCGGGAGCGGGCTTCGAGTCGTGGGGCTGCGGTCTCCGGTTCGGGTGCAATAACCTGGGAGGCGACCGTGTCTACTGGTTCGTCAGCAAGAATGCCCCGGAAGGGGAGACTGCTGGCCCGGACGGTAGCCTTCCCGCCCTGCTAAAGATGTTTCGCGGCTGGCACGGACCGATAAGCTCTCTGATTGAAGCCGCCCACGAGGAGGATGTCCTGCGCGACGATATCTACGACCGGCCGCCCATGAAGAGGTGGAGCAAAGGCCGCGTTACTCTCCTTGGAGACGCGGCCCATCCGATGACGCCGAACCTAGCGCAGGGCGCGTGCCAGGCTATCGAGGATTCGGTTGTTCTCTCGGAGTGCATGGGCGGCGGAAAGAGCGTGGAGGCCTCCCTGAAGCTCTACGAGAAACGACGCGCGGCTCGGGCTGCCAGGTTCGTGCGCCTCTCGCGGCTCCTCGGTTGGATTGGGCAGACGGAGACTCCGCTCCTTTGCCGGGCGCGCGACGCTCTCATCGCCGGAACGCCGGAACGTTTGCAGAGCAGGCAACTCCAGCGGCTTATGGAGTACGGAACGTGAGCGAATACGGTAGGGAATTGAGGCTCGACGAGGTGCCGCGGCCGCCGCTATTTACGCTGGTCGGTGTCTCTGGTGAGTGGGCCTTCGAGGAGACCGTGGTCGGGGGCGAGGCCTCGAAGGTCGGGGCTCTGTTCGCCACGCTGGAGATCGCCGAAGAGTTCTCCGGCGCCGCCGAGGAGCACGGCATGGATGCTTTCGCCGGGCTCCCACCGCAAGAGGTTTCCAGCTGGGAAGCGGTTGGAGACTATGCGGCTTCCGGAGAAGACTACGTTTTGGTGATCTCCGCTGCGGGAGCGGGTTTGTTCCACGCCGGCGACGTCGTCCGGCACGCATCAGAGCAAACCTCCAAACTGCCGTTTCCGCTGTACGTTCTGGCCGACGAGAGGGGAGAAGCGCCGCTCATATCCGTCGAGACCGATGGAGAAGAAGAGTTGATCGTCGCGCTCTTCAGTTCTCCACGGAGGGCCGAAGCCTTTCGCGAGAAGGCAGCTCACCTGGAGTTGCCGGACACCCTCGGGACCATAGAAGACGAAGACGGCCTCCGGCGTCACGCTCGGATCGCCCGCGAGGCCGGGGCTGTTTACGCTGTCCTAGACCCGGAGTCGGGACCGGCGGAAGCTATCCCGCTGGAAAACTTGATCTACTAGTCCTGCAACACAGAAGCGCCCCGAGAGAAGCCCTGAAAGTGGAGCCGACCTGTCGCCACGCGCTTAACGAAAATTAATAAATCTCTTACTTTCCCGCAAGGCGGGCGTGATCCTTCCGTAATCAGGCTGTGGTAGCTTTCTGTTGGGAATGCGGATAGTCATGCTTCGCGAAGCTTCGGGAGGTATTGGAGATGAGACGTTCGATTGCACTGTTGTTTGTTTCCGCCCTGATCTTCTTACCGGTCGGGACCGCGTCGGCGGCGCCGATGGTGGCGGACACTTTGAGGGACGTGAGGTTTGGGGACCACGGCACTTACGAGCGGATGGTCCTCGACCTTGGCTCCTCGGAAGCGCCGACCGATTACACACCGTACTATAGCTGGGCGCGGGTCGCCGGTGGAACGGTGGTACGGATCCAGCTTCCGACGGTGAACTCGACGCTAAAGACCGAGGGCAAGGGCTTGGGCCTGGGGATCTCACGCTACTACGTGGTCCGGAAGGGAACCGGGGGCAGCATGTTCGTGGACGTCCACCTGGCCGATACCGCCGGGCCGGCAAACGTGTTCTACCTCAACTATCCCGGCCGCATCGTCATAGACGTACCTACGGGCTACAGTCCAAACCCCTATCCGAAAGCGACTTTCAGCAAGAGCGTCGTCCTCATGCAACCGAGGGCCGGGTATACCGTCGGGCCGGACATCTTCACCGTGGAAGGATACGGGAGGCCGTTCGAGGGAGTGGGATCCTGGCGTCTGAAAGACTCGACCGGAGCGGTCGTCTCCAGGGGTTCCTACAGGACCAGCGATTGGGCCGAGACGTGGGGCAGGTTCAGCCTCAGCGTGGACTATCCAGGTTCCCTTAGCGGGTCGAACGGCACTTTGGAGGTAGGTCGTTACTCCGCCAGAAACGGCAGCTTCGAGGGGGTTTCTGTACCCTTGAAGTTCAGGTAGGGAGTATGGTTCCGTAATCCTGTAGGATGTGTGGGATCCGGCATCCGGGAGGGAAACGTGGCTGATAGGAACGTTGGAGAACCGTTAGAGAATTTGCGTGAAGAGGCGCCGAGCCTCTCGGAGGCTTTTAGTCGGGGCAGGTTGGTCTCGGTCGCCGCCCGCACCGGCATAGACCTCGAAGGTTACGTCTGCGACCGGGACGGGGACGGTTTGTTGCTCGACATCCGGGACCCGAGCGGGGACCCATCCGGCTACGAGTTCTTGCCCTGGTCGAGCATCGAGCGGGTTACGATCAGGGAGTAGCCTCACTGTTCTCCGGGATCTATAGGGTGGAGTGCTTCGCGTGAAGGTGGCCTGGCGCATATTTTCCCGCAGGCTCGTGTTGCTCGGGACCCCTCTCGCGCTAACCGTCCTGATGCTCTTCCACCCATCACCCTACGACGACGTGATCGGGGCGCTGATCCCGACGGCCGGATGGTGGCTGACCCTGCACGTTTTACAGTTCATCTTGTTCGCGCTTATGGGCGTGGCGTTGTACTTGCTGGTGGACGGTCTGAAAGGCGCGGCGGCAACCGTCAGCAGGCTCGCTGCGTTCGTCTTCGTGGTCTTCTACGACGCCGGTGACGCCGTGGCGGGGATCACGACCGGCATACTCGCCCGCAGCGCCCAGAACCTTCCGATTGATGAGCAGGCATCGTTCGCTGCGGCCATAAAGGCGATCTTCAGCGACCCGACCAAGAACCTTCTCTTCGAAGTCGGCATCGTCGCCTGGGTCGTAGCGCTCCTCGCCGCCGCGTTCGCGCTTTACCGAGCCAGGGCGCCCCGTTTACCCCTGATACTGATGGTCCTACCGGCGCTCTTCTTGAACTTCGACCACGCCCTGCCGTTTGGCTCGCTCACGTTCGGGACTTTCCTCTTGATAGCGCTCTGGCTGGAACTCTACCGATTCCCGCTCCCCGCGTGTCCCCGAAGAAGATATCCTGGGAGCCATGAAAATTAGAAATGTATTCGGAGACCTGCCGGAGATCGAGACGGAGCGACTTCTCCTCCGCAAGATGACCACAAGCGACGCGAAGGACGTGTTCGGGTACGCCTCGGACCCGGAGGTCGCCCGCTACGTCGTGTGGGATACGCACCGCTCCATAAAAGACTCCGAGAGCTTCCTGGAACTCGTCGTCGAAGGCTACCGGAACGGAGAACTCGGAAGCTGGGGCATCGTGGACAAAGAGAGCGGTACGCTCATAGGCACCTGCGGCTACGACGGCTCCTGGTTACCGGCGCACGGCCGGGCCGAACTCGGCTACGCTATCTCGCGCGACTACTGGGGAAAGGGCCTGATGACCGAGGCTGTGGGAGCTTTGATCCGGTTCGGATTCGAGAGGATGGAACTCAACCGGATCGTCGCCCGCTGCTTCGCCCAAAACACCGCCTCCGAGAAGGTTATGCAGAAGGTTGGAATGACCTACGAAGGCACGCTCAGGGAACACTTCTACCTGAAAGGCTCCTACCAGGACCTGAAAGTCTATTCTCTTCTGAAGGGTGAATACCGGCCGGGATGAACGACCTTTTCAGAGATTTTCTTCGAGCGCGTCGAAGAGACGGTCCACGTCCTGTTCGGTGTTGTAGAGGTGCGGGGAGACGCGCAGGCTCTCGCCCCGCACGCTGACGAAGACGTTTTTGGCGGCGAGCCGGGAGGCGAGGTCGCCGGGCGCGTCCGGGCCTAGCTTGATCCCGGTCATGTGCGGGGCTCGCCGCTCGTCCGGTATCGTCTCCAGGCCGAGTTTCTCCGCCCTCTCTCCGACGAGAGTCGTCAGGGCGCCGATGCTTTCGGCTACTTCCTGTACGTCCCAGTCGAGGATTTGGCGCATCGCCTCGTTTGCCATCGGGAGTAGGACGAAGTTGCTGTGCTCCCCGACGTCGTAGCGGCGGGCTCCGGGTTGGAAGCCTTCCCGGTACTCGACGAGTCGGGCGAAGTCCTCGCTCTCCTCGCGGTTGATCCAGTTGTGCTCTATCGGTACACCCTCCCGGCGGCCAGGACCCGCATATAGAAACCCGATGCTGTACGGCCCGAGAAGCCACTTGTACGCCGCGCAGACCAGGAAATCCGGCCTCACCTCCGACACGTCCAGCGGATACGCGCCGAGTGACTGGGTCGCGTCCACGACGAGCGCCGCGCCGACCTCCCGGCAACGCTCGCCGACCCGCCGCAGGTCTATCAGGGAGCCATCCGTCCAGTGGCAGTTTGGAACGGCGAGAACGGCGGTATCCCCGGTTATGCTCCCGATTATCGCCTCCGTCCAGTCGTGGTCGTCGGGACGTTGCACGGTCACGAGGTCCGCGCCGCTATTTTTCGCCAGTTCTTGCCAGGGATAGACGTTGGACGGGAACTGCTCCCCGAGCACCACTATATTCTGGCCTTCTTCTACCTCGATGTTCGCCGCCGCGACCGCGAGTCCGTAGCTTGCGGATGGGACTATGGCGACACCTTCGGGTTCGCCGCCGACTATGCGGGCGAATAGCTCGCGGGCCGTCTCCGGCTCGCCGAAGAAGTCGTCCGGCGTTATCTCCCAGGGGCTCGACTTTCGGACCAGGGCTCGCTCGCCGGCCTCCCGCACGGAGCGGAGTTGTGGGGACATGTAGGCGCAGTTGAGGTAGGCGACTCCTTCGGGGATCTCGAACAGGTCGCGTTGGGATGGCAAGGTCACGGGCGGTCCTTTCCGGCGTCGAGGTTTTTCAGGAGACGGGAAGTGGAGATCAGGGCTCCACCTAGCACGGCCGGTATTCCGCCGCCGGGATGTACCGACGCCCCGACCCTCCAGAGCCAGGGTCGCCTCCGGTCGGAGTAGCGGGGCCGATGAAGCGGGCCGCTCATCCAGAACGGCCTCACGGCTCCGTAGAGTGCGCCGCCCGAAGATCCCCAACCTCCGAAGTAGCGGGGATGGAGGACGGTATGATCGCCGAAATACTCTGTGACGGGCTTCGGCAGCCCGATCTTGCGCGACACCCGATCCATCTCCCGGACCACGAAGGAATCGTCCAACCCGTACTCTTCCCCGTTCGCCGGGGCCGTGAAGAGCAGCGCCAGCGTGCCTTTCTCGTTCGGGTACACCTCTCCGGGCCGATAGTAATTCACGAAAGCCATCGTCTCGTCCGGCTCCTCCCCGGCTTCGAGGCTCCGGTAGAGCGCACCAGGGTCCGAGGGCAGGATGACGCCGTGGTTGGCGACGCCGACGGGCAACTCTTCCCGAAGCGCCGCGTAGACCGCCACCCCGGAGCAGGAGAGCTTCTTCCGGGACGGCTTCCCGCCGGACGAGAGAAGTCCTTCCAATCTCCCGGCGTCGAGGTCGCTCACCACCACGTCGGCCGGATACTCGCCCCCCGATGAGATGACCTTGCCTGGTTCTATCGCGTGGACCGGCTCCCCGGTTCGAACTTCGACTCCCGCGTGCCGGGTGAGCCGCTCCAGGGCGAGCACGACCTCGTACACGCCGCCCTCCGGCGCCCAAACCCCATCTTCGGCCATGACCGCCGGCATGCTCGCGTACAGCGCCGGTGTCCGTGACGGGGCTACGCCCGCGTTTAGCGTGTGGATGGCGATGACTTCCCTCAAGCCCTCCGGCAGCCATTCGAGGCTATCCAGGTAGCTCCTCGTCGTCAGCTTCGCGCCGTAGACCCGCAGTAGTTTCGTCAGGGCCGGGAGGGTCCGCCGGTCGGTCGGGTCGGCAACGAGTAGCTTTGTGATCTCCGGCCCGAGACCGCCGTGAACCTTCGCGAACCTCTCCCAAGCCGCGCGCCAGGGATGCCCCTCTGGGACCGGCAGAGTACACACCTCATCCCGGTAGAAGTACCGCCCAACCTCTGGCAGCCGCCGGAGCTTCAGGTCCGCCACCTCCGATGCTTCGCCGCCCTCTCCTGGCCCGTTCCACCGGTGGAGAAGCTCTTCCCACACGCCGGGAAAAGTGACGAGTGAGGGGCCGGTATCTATTCTCTGGCCGTCGAGCGTGACGCGCCGGCTCTTTCCCCCGAGCCAGGGGTTCGCTTCCAGCAGCGTGACCCAATGCCCGGCGCGGCCGAGCATGGCCGCCGACGCCAATCCCCCGATGCCGCCGCCGACTACTACTACGCGACTCACGGGTAGGCCCCGAGCGAGAGTGCCCCGACGAGTTGAACCCCGGCGACGGTTCCCGCTATGTACGGGAAGGCGATCGAGTATCTGTAGAGTCGGTGTCCGGTCTCCGGCGTCGGGTCTCTGTAGAGCGCTACGAGAAGACCTCCGGCTATCGCGGCGTTCACGAAGGCGACCGGCAGGTTGACGAGCGCGAAGCATACCGTGGCGAGCGTCCACCAGAGGCCGCTCCAGAGCACCACGCCTTTCGGCCCGAGCCTCACGACCGTCGTTGCGATGCCTACCTTCCGATCCTCGTCAAGGTCCTGGACGGCGTCGAAAGTGTGCTTGGCGGCGCTCCAGGCCATGAGGCCCACGGCGGCGGGCCATAGGGGCGTTTCGCCAAGCGCGAGCGGTACGAAGACGAGCGGGAAAGCGTAAGCGGCGTTGCTCAGGGAGTCGAGGTATGGGCGGGCCTTGAAGCGCAGGGGAGGAGCCGAGTAGAAGACGAAGAGGAGGGCGTAGAAGATCATCCAGAAGATAGCGCCGGGTGGCAGGAACAGTAGGAAGTACAAGAGGAACGGGGCGTTGGCGAGCAGGACTCCCAGTTGGATCGGGCGGACCTCCCTGGAGCTAATGCGGGCGCCTTCGAGGGTTCCTTTCCGGGGATTTTTGGCGTCTGTTTCCTGGTCGAAGATATCGTTGACGCCGTAGATCAAGAGGTTGAACGGCAGCGTCAGCCAGAGGATGATCGGAAGCGCCTCCCAGCGCCAGAGGTCGCCGGTGAGCCACACCCCGACCACGGCGGTGCCGACGGTGTTGATCCAGAGCACCGGCCTCGAAATATGCAAGAGCCGCCCAAACACGAAGCTAATATATACCAGCAGCTTCTTCCTGGGACGCCTACGCTCCACGATTCGTTGGAGGTCTCTCCGGGTAGACCAAATGTAATCGAGGCGAGACCAACTCGTAGAATTGGATCTCACGTCAAGAACGTAGAGAAGAACGGTAGGATTGGTCACGCACGATCACCGTCTCCGGCTCGAACTTCACGAGCAACTGGGTTCCAGGGTCGTCCAAGCCCTCCAAGAACCTCTCCCGGTGCCATCTAGTTTCGTCCTCTCCGAGGTAGCGAGCCAGCAACCTCTTCGCCCTGTCCGTGTCCCAGGATTCCAGCGTCGCTCTCCCCCTGAAACCGACGTGCTGGACCAGCCCGCTCTCGTAGTCGAAGTCCACGATCCCTACCGCGCACCGGGGGTCTCGCCGGATACGCTCGTGAAAAGTGTTTTCATTCGAGGCAGCTATGAACCAAACAGCTTCTTCTTCCCAGAGGAACCATAACGGGGAGTCACGGGGTCCGTCCTCTGTGGCGGTAGCCAGATGGGCGAACAATGGCCTCGCGAGGAACTCATTAAGGTCCACGTTATCGGATCTCTCGCCCACAGTTTGCATCTTTCGTCCTCCTCTTGACTCAAGCTCCTAGCGTTTGATCTCGTAGCGCCGACGGTCCAACAAAAAACTGCGGCCCGCGTATGTCCTCCGCGTCACGAGTGCGGGCAGGTCCGATCTCTACTTCCATGCCCTCGATAACACAATGCGCTTTTCTTCTACAACCATATGCGAGAAGCTAACATAGAGGGATGCTCAAGCAGGCTCTCCGCGCTACTTCTTCGCTCCTCGGGTTCGCGCTTCTCGCCTACCTCCTGCACCGCCGCTCACGACTCAAGGTTGGACCCCGGTATAAACTTGGGACGAAGACGAAAGCAAAGAAGAGACCGGGACGGTAGAGATGCAGTGGGCGACGGCGGTATCTAGAAAGACTTCTTTTAGGGACGCCGTGCTCGAGTGCGCGGAGGACATCAGCCGCGAGCTCGGCCCCGGACCCGTCTCTCTCGTCATCGCCTTCGTGACGCCACACTTCGCCGGTTACTACTCCGGGCTGCACGAGCGCGTGGAGCGCTACCTGGAGCCCGAGATGTTCGTCGGTTGCTCGGGAGGCGGCGTCATAGGCGGGGGAGAGGAAGTCGAAGGCGCCCCCGCCGTCACCATAACCGCCGCCCGTTTGCCCGGCGTCAGCGTCCGGGCGTTCCACCTAACCGGGCCTTTGCCGGACCCGGACGGTCCCCCCGACGCCTGGGAAGAGTTGCTCGGAGTTCGCAGAGAAGAAGAGCCGCAGTTCGTGCTGCTCGCCGACCCGTTCAGCGGCCGACCGGAAGCGTTGCTCGCCGGGCTCGACTACGCCTTCCCGGAATCGGCCAAGATCGGCGGCCTCGCCAGCGGCGCCGCATCTCCGGGCCTAAACGCCCTCTTCCTGAACGAAAAAGTCCACGACGAGGGTACCGTAGTGCTTTCACTGAGCGGCGACGTGGTCGTTGATACAGTAGTCGCCCAGGGCTGCCGTCCCATAGGCGAGACGATGACCGTGACCGGCTGCCGGGGCAATGTCCTGCAAGAGTTGGATGGGAGACCAGCCCTCGAAACCCTCCAGGAGCTTTTCACCACCCTGGACGAGCGCGACCGGCAACTCGCCGGCACCGCGCTATTTGCCGGTGTCCTGATGGACGAGTTCCGCGAAGAGACGCGGGTCGGGGATTTCCTGATTCGGAACATAGTCGGCGTTGACCCCGAACGGGGCGTCATCGGGATCGGCGAAAACCTTCAGGAGGGAATGCGCCTCCGCTTCCACGTCCGCGACGCCGAAGCATCCGCTGAAGACCTCCACACCATGCTCACCAGCTACGAAAAGACCCTCGAAACTCCCGCGAACGTCTCCGGCGCCCTCCTCTTCTCCTGTCTCGGACGCGGCGAAGGACTCTACGGCCAACCGAACTTCGACACCGACATCTTCCATGACCACCTCGGCAAAGTCCCCGTCGGAGGCTTTTTCTGCAACGGCGAAATAGGACCCGTCGGCGGCGCGACCTTCCTCCACGGCTACACCTCCTCCTTCGGCCTCTTCCGGCCCAGAAATAGCTAAAAACACCGCCACGACGAGGTTTTTGTAGCGGATATGTTACTTTTATTAAAAATTGGTTAAAATTGGCCTTCCGTTTGTTAAACGACTGTGCTATACACGTGTAAGGTTGCCGGAGACGTTCTAGCCAGGAGTTAGTGAATGATCCAGGAGGCGGTTGTAGATACCGGAAGTGGGCAGGCTTTGCGGGAGAGCCAGGCCTATCGGAGTGGTTGGGAGGACGGGCGTTTTGGCCCTCTGCGGTCTTTCGCGGATCATCCTGGCCTCGCGAGTTTGCTCGACCAGGACCGCTTGGCTTACTATCGCGGACATCGCGAAGGCCGTCGCGTCCGGGAGATGCTCGGCGTGAGCGCGCTGCGCGCCTGAACCTCTTCCACACCCGCGAGCAAAAGCCTCGGTAGCTGTATTGGAGGGGGGCTCCACCACCGAGGCTGCACCTATTATGGGCCAACCTATATAAGGAGCTTATGTAGATCCTGTAACGGTTTAGATACGATTGGTTGAGAAACTGTTACGGGAACCGTCTTAGAGACCTGGAAACGCTTCGAACCTGCTCGCGAGAAACTTACTTCCTTCTCGAATTGCCCCGCAGGCACTCGCTGAAATGCTGATCGGCTGAATAGCTGACGAGCTGAAAACCTTTTCAGAGACGGCCGGAGCGGATGATGCCTATTAGTAGGGCGAGTCCGAGGATGGCGGCGAAGACGAACCCGATCAGGCCGAACACGCTGACCCCGAGCAGGGTTGCGCCGGTCTTCGAGAAGATACCGAGCATCGAGGACCCTATTATGAGGGCCGCAACGAGGAGGGCGAAGACGAGCCGGTTGGCGAGTATGTCTACTTTGGAGATGAGGTCGTCCAGTCCTTCGTGACGGAACCGCACTTCCACCTCGCCGTCTTTTAGCTCGTCGAGCAACTCGTGGACCTGTCGCGGGTAGTCCGCGTAGGTGTCGGGCTGGGCGAGGCTCCGGGCCGCGCGGGCGACGATCCGCTTCGGGTCTCTGAAGCGGGAGATCATCTCTGCTGCGGCGTCCGCTGCGGCAACGGTCCCGACGTACTTAGTGCTTCCCGCCTCTCCACCGACGGCTCCGACCGCCAGTTCTTCGGCTGCGGTCAGCGAGTTTAGCAGCAGCGCTACCTCTACCGGGAGTTCTACGCCACCCCTTCGGAGGGCTTCCATGCTTCTTCCCCGGATCTCCTTTAAGCTGTGCTCTCGCCAGAGCGGGCCGCCGAGCGAGCCTAGTGTTTCGCGCAACTCGCGCCGCAGGTCCGAGGTATCTTCCGGGGTGGTGCTACCGGCGAGCGGCAGCGTGCGTATGAGGCTTTCCGCGTCCTCGCGTCGCACGGCGGCGAGGACTTCGGCGACGCCCCGCATCCTCTCGTCGTCCAGGGCGAAGACCTCGGTTGGGTCCGCGAGCCACAACTCTCCATCAGATAGCAAGAACCGCTCCGGCGCCACGTCCGGGAGGAATATTCCCTCTACCAACGTCAGCCGGATGAGCGCCGAGGAGATTTTGCGAAACTCTTCTTCCGTGAGAGGCTCCAGAGAGCTTAGGGCGGGCGTCTCGAACGTTATGCAGCGGTCCGTCGAGTAACTTCTGTGTACCTCCGGCGTCCGCAGACCGATGTTACGGAGGTCTCGCAGTCGGTGCGCGTTCTGGGCGGCGGAGTACATGTCTCTTCGGTGGGCGGCGTGGCCGGTGAACCCGGTCGAGGCTTGTACCGGGTCGAGCGGCAGGCGGTCTCCAAGCCTCCTACGCGTAAGCTCCGCTACGGGGCGCATTGCCAGGAGGTCCCGGCGCACTCCTGGGCGGTCGATCACCACCAGGGCCGCCCTCCCGCCCGGCAAAACAGCGCGATGGGACTGTGTAAAAACGCCGGTACGGGTCGGCGCTTCATCGAAATCGAGGAACAACCGTTCGAGTGTGTTGCCGAGCTCCCGCTCCACGCGCGCCCTCACCTCCGTCGGGGTCACCGGCTCCACGAAGACGGAAGCCCGGCCGAGTTCCTCCGCGACGTCCCGTGGGATCAGGTCTCCCCGCGCAGAGAGAAAGCGGCCAAGCTCCGCGAAGGTGGGGCCAAGCTCCTCGAAAGAGAGGCGAAGCCTGGGGCCGACCCTGCTCGTATCCGCCCGACTGCGACGAAAGGCGAACCGTCCGCCGAAGACGAACCCGAACCCGTAGCGAGCCCCGACCCGCGCTATACGAGCCACCCGCCGAGTCGCGCCCTGCGGAGATGCCTCTGCTTGCCGGTCCATATCCACCCGAAAAAGAATAGCAGCAATCCGCAGCCGGCAAACGCAAAAGCCCCGGCGCAGCCTGGTTGTTGACCTTCACGGGCCGGAGTCTCGTGCTGCTAGAATGAGAAAGAACCCGAAAAAGAGGAGGAAACGTGCAGTACGTTCATACCTGCTACAGAGTGTTGGACCTCGACCGGAGCATAGACTTCTACACCAACAAGATCGGCCTGGAACTTGCCCGCAAGAGCCCCGTCGGCGACGACGCGACCAACGCCTTCTTCGCCGTCCCCGGCGACCCTGAACCCCGCCTGGAGCTAACGCTCAACCACGACCAGGAAGAGCCCTACGAGTTAGGCACCGGCTACAGCCACGTAGCCTTCACCGTCGAAGACCTGGACGCGCTCGCCGAGAAGATGGAGCAGGCCGGAGGCGTGGACTTCGAGAGCAAGCCGCACGCGATGGGCGGCGGGAGCACCCGCCTCTTCTTCGTAAAAGACCCCGACGGCTACCGCATAGAGTTCATAGAACGCAGCTAACGACCCAACAGCAAGAGCGACAAAACCTCCCACCGTCGCGCGTCCGTAGGCAAGAGCCCATATCCTAAAGCTCTGTGTCAAACGTGCCGATAAAGAACTACATATATGGGCGCGCGACAGTGGACAAAGAATCTGCGGAAAGACCAACGCGGCTTCACGCTGCCCGAGCTTCTGGTGACCATCGCCATAATGGGCATCCTTCTGGCGATAGCCATAATCATCTGGCTCGGCATCTTGGAGCAACGTCGGGTAGACGCCGCCGCCAACCAACTCGCCGGTGACATGAGGCTTGCGCACAGTAGTGCAGCTAATCAACTTACTGACTGGCGGGTAGTATTGACGCCTGAGAGAGTCGACGAGAGCTCCGGTGCAGACTATTATTTAGTCAAGCTGAATGCTCCCTATCCGAACAACTCTCCACCTACCGTAGCTAAGAGAATCTCTCGCACTTTGCCGGCTAACGTCAAGATAAGTAACCACGATCAAGCTTTGAATGACGATCAAGCTGCGACTGGATGGGTTTCGCCAGTGGCATCGGGGACAGCTCCCGTTCCGACACGGACCCTGGAATTCAACTCTGACGGGACAATGTCTTTCTCCTCAGGCCCCAATGGTTCTGTTTGCGTCACTATTGATGGAGATCCACAGGCTAAGGTCACGGCCATTTCTACGACTTCCAGAGTGGAGATCAAAGATGAAAACTGTACTTGAACAGTTGAGAAAGATTCGTGCGATTCGCGCGAGCATAGGTTGCGATGAGTCCGGCTACTCGATGGTGGAAGTGATGGTCGCCATCTTGATCCTCGCTGTCGCGATCATCCCGATGGTCGGCATGTTCGACGCGGGGCTCCGGGCTGCAAGCACGGGCAGCAACTACGATCAAGCGCGGACGCTTGCTAATGCGAATACGGAGAGCGTCAAGTCCATGAAGTTTTCAGAAGCTGCAACAGTGTCTTCCTGTCCAACAACGCGGTCTGGCTTCGACTGCTCCGTGACTACCTCTTACGTCTATTTGGATACTTCTGGTGATTCCGCAACCTTCAAGGATTCCGGTTCTTCTAATCCCAAAGATATGCTCAAAGTAGTGGTTACCGTGAAGTGGTCTAGCGACAGTTCGTATAAGACAACCGGACTTGTGGCGAAGTGAAAAATCTCAGGGGTAGATTGTTACGAGAGGAGCGCGGTTTCACACTCGTCGAGATGCTTGTGACGATGGTGATGATGGTCACGGTTCTCTTCGCACTTTATTCCATCTTTGACATGGGCATCCGGGTGTTCAGCTTTGGCAACGACAAGACGGAGGCTGCTGAAAACGCTCGGATCGGTCTTGGAAAGATGGAGCGAGAGATAAGAGCGGCCTATCCGCGGGGTGACGGCAGTCTCCTGAGTGTGTGGGAGCCACACAGAATCTCTTTCCAGAATCGAACGGGCAGTGGTCCTCCACAGCCGATCACTTACAGCTTGAGCGGTGGATGCTCGCCTCCAGCCAACGGTTCGCGTACGCTCCTTCGGAACACCACGGCAAATCCCAACTGCAGCAGCGGCGGCGACCCCGTAGTGGAGTATGTGGACGGCACAAATGGTCTGACCTTCACTTACCTGAAAAGCGTAAGTCCTGATACTCCTGCCAGCATCGAGACAGAAGTCAAAATAGTGCGAATAACGCTCAAGATAAAGAAACCTGGGTTGCAAGCAGGAACTCAAACTCTAACAACTAATGTGTACTTGAGAAACAGACAGTGACGGGAATGTGTAGGAGAATGAAATCCAAGTTGCCGCAACGATTCACAAGAGATGAATCCGGTATAGCGTTGCCACTCGCTGTGATCATGGTTGTGCTCATCGGGGTGATGGGCGCTGGACTCCTTACCTTCGTCACCACGGACCTCACCAACGTGCTCAGCGTGAACCAGGGCCAGCGCGCCTTCGAGATGGCGGACGCCGGAGTGCAGGCCGCTAAGCGTCAGCTAACCTCCGATCCCAAGACCAGCGATTACGATGGTTCTGGAACCGTCGGCACGAGTAATGAGAGCCAGTGGTCCTGGAAAACCAATGGCTCAACAAACGGTGTAATCCTCAACGACCTCGACGGAAGCTCCGCGACTAACGACTCCGTGACAGTTACGATCCAGTACGTTTCTGCCTACTCTTTCAAAGTAATCTCGACGGGACATTACGAAGACGCGAAGCGTAAGGTCGAGGCAGTCTACAAGGTAACTCCTGGCATCAGCAACAGCATCCCCGCAGCGGTTTTTACCTGGAGTGACATACATCAAAATGGCGGCGGTGGTGGTTGCAACTTGGACGGTACCAGCATGTTCGCCATGGGCGACGCTAGTTTCGGTGGAAGCTTCAATGTTTGTTCTACTCCGGATCAAGCGTATGGAAAGTGGGCCAAGATTAGTGGCGCAGGTCCATACCCTAACTCTCTTGGCTCTTATCCTAATCTTTACAACTCTACGCCTCGCTCGTCGTGTTCAAGAGCAGGCATAGCGGCCAGAGGAACAATCTCTCCAAAAGGCAATATAGCTCTGGGTACTTGCGACTTCGATAAGAATACGACGCCTGCGGTTGTCTCCGGTCCACCAGCCAATAGCAACCAGATAGCTTTCCCGTTCGGTGTGGCGAGTAGCCCGCCCGCATCTGACTTGGAAGCTCTACGTCAGAGAGCACTCGAATTGGAGAAGCAAAATCCAGGTAGCAAATACTACATCGACAGTAATCCTGGAAACGGTCAGGATGATGCGGCGCTCACTACAGACCAGAGTATCAATAGCTGGCCCACTGGCTCTGATTACCAGACGGTCGTCTTCTATAAGTTTGCTACTAGCGGAAAACAGGTGTCTTGGAACATACGCTCAGGCTGCTCCCCAACCGATACTAACAAAGGCGTGATCGCAGTAGAGAATGGAGATTTCAGCATAGGCAGCAACAACGGTGGCTTCAACGGTACGGTAGTGATCAGGGGGGGCAGCTTCAACTCAAGCGGCAACTCGTGCATGACCGGGTACGTCAACTCAAGCGGCGACATCAATATGGGTGGGGGCTCCGGTGCCGGTACCGTGCCGCCACTGACCAGCCTGCCCGCTTTCCGGAGCAGCAAAACGGACCTTCAGAGCTGGTGGGAGCTTTACCAGTAGGTTTCCATGTAAGCTTCTTTTTGACTCGTGGATGGGCTGTCACTGTAGAATGTAATGATGGAGGAAGAGAAGAAGACACGGGGCGACGTGCGGGCTGGTCTGGTGTGGGGCGGCATCGGGGGCGTGGTCGGGTTCCTGGTCTCGTTGCTCGGGTCGCTGGCTGGTATCCTCGTCTCCGGGTTTATTGGGGTTTATTGCGGACGGCGCGCGGCGAGGGAGTCGGAGGGGCGGGCCGGGGTTTTGGCGGGACTCATCGGCGGGGCGGTCGCGGCGCCGGCTTTCGTGCTCGGGGCTTCGGCCGGGGCGCTTATCGCGGCGCGCGGGCTCGGGGCCGCCGGGATCGCCGCTACTTTCTCGGAGGTCACCGGGACTAAGATTTCCCCGGATGAGGCGTGGCAGATCTACCTGTTGAGCATAGCTTTATCCGCAGTGCTGCAGGCGGGTATCCTGGTCGCCGCATCAGCGGCGGCTGGAGCCTGGGTCGCCCGCCGGAGCTAGGAACTACCTGTTGCTACTTCTTGGCGGATTCGGCCGCGCCTTCGCCGAAGACCAGACCTTCTCCGGCTTCCGCGCTGGAGCCGGAAGGACGGGAGACGCCCGCTCCTTCTAGCTGACGGTCTTGCTGGTAGCGGCGGATGGCCGCTTTTAGGGTACCGAGGCCGAGGGTGGCGCACTTCGGGCGGGAGGCGACGACCTGACGGCCGAGTTTCTCCATCATCTCGTTGTAGTCCATCTCCAGTACCTGATCCATGGTCAGGTCGCCGTCGTGGACTTCTTCGAGCAACATGCTCGAAGCGGCCATGCTGATGGTGCATCCTTCGCCCTCGAAGGTGGCGTCCCCTATGTGCTCGTGGTCCTCGCCGCCCTTTAGGTAGACCGTCACCACGTCGCCGCAACCTGGGTTGCCGCCCGGCATCGCCACGTCGGCGTCTTCTATGGCTCCCTGGTGCCGCGGCTTCTGGTAATGGTCCAGTAGGATCTGTATTTGTAGCTGCCTGTCCAACGTCAAACCCTTCTGGTCTATTAATTGGTGCTTCTGCCCGATTCTACCGCAACGGTTTTTCTCTGTACTTTGTTGCTTCCAATTGGACGCTGCAAACGGGCCTCTGGAAGAGCATAATCCTTCTCGTGGGGATCCAAGCTACAGAGCGGCCGGCGTGAAGGGTAGGGACCTCGGGCTGCTGCTCGTCCTCGGCGCGATGTGGGGCTCCTCGTTCCTTTTTATAAAGGTCTCGGTCGCGGAGATCTCACCGGTCTTCATTGTCGCCTGCCGGCTCATGTTCGCGGTGCTGACGCTCTCGGTGGCGCTTACACTCGCAGGTGGCGGTCCCGGCGAGAAGAAGGGAGGACCTGGCTTGCTGGGGCAGGTCCTCCGGCTGTGGCGGCCGTTCCTGGTGCTCGGCGTCACGAACGCCGTCGTACCGTACCTGACCATCGCCTGGGGGACGCAGTTCCTGCCGAGCGGGACCGCAGCCATCCTCAACTCCACGGTCCCGCTGTTTACGGCGGTGATGGTCGGCGTGTTGCCGTGGTTCGGCGACGAGCGGCTGGGGCTCCTCGGGGTCGCGGGCATCCTACTCGGCATGCTCGGGGTCGGGGTGCTCGCGGGCGGCTTCGGCGGGCTTGCCGGAGACATCCGCAGTATGGTGCTCGGGGCGGGCTCGATCCTCTGCGGCTCCGCAGGTTACGCCGTCGGCGGACTGTACGCCAAACGGAGGATGAAGGGCGTGCCGGTAAAGGTCTCGGCCGTCGGGCAGAACCTGGCTGGCTTCGTGGTGATACTGCCGTTCGCGTTTTTCTTTCTGCCGGATCGTCTCCCGAGCCTGCCCGTGGTCGGTTCCCTGGTCGGACTCGGAGCCGTCGGGACCGGGCTCTCGCTACTACTCTACTTCCGTCTCATAGCGAACGTGGGCGCCACCCGTACCTCGACCGTGACGTACCTCGTCCCAATATGGGCTCTCGCCTACGGGACGCTCCTGCTCGGGGAGGGGATCTCCGCCTCCGACATCCTCGGGATGCTCCTCATCCTCGCCGGCGTCGCGGGAGTCTCCGGCATCTCCCGATTCCCCCGCAAACAACCGCCCGAAGGCCCGCCCGGAGGCGCCCCCGGCAAATACGCTTCCTGATTTGCTACTACTTGATACACTAACTCTATGAGAGTAGGGATAGTAGGACTGCCGAACGTGGGCAAGTCGACGGTATTCAACAGTTTGACCCAGGCCGGGGCGGAGGCCCAGAACTACCCGTTCACCACGGTCGACCCGAACCTGGGGGTGGCAACGGTGCCGGACGCGCGGCTTGAGGCGCTGGCCGAAGTGTCGCGGAGCAAGAAGGTCGTCCCGGCGACGGTAGACTTCGTGGATATCGCGGGGCTGGTGCGCGGGGCGAGCGAGGGCGAGGGCCTCGGGAACCGTTTCCTCGGACACATCCGGGAGTGCGAGGCGGTGGCGCACGTGGTCCGTTGCTTCGAGGACGAGAACGTGGCCCACGTCCACGGCGGCGTAGACCCGCTGGACGATATAGAGACGATCCAGACAGAGTTACTCTTGGCGGACCTTTCGAGCACCGAGCGAAGGTTGGAGCGGGTCGGACGGGCCGCCAAAAGCGGCGACTCGAAGCTACGGGCGGAGGCTGCGGGGCTCGAAAAACTGAGGGATCACCTCTCGGACGGGAACCCGGCCCGCACCTATCCCGAGGACGAGGCGTTGGCCGAGGCTCTTGGCACGCTCATTACGGCGAAGCCGACCCTGTACGTGGCGAACGTGGACGAGGAATCGGTGGCGGATGGAAACCGTTACAGCGCGGAGGTAGAGAAGCTGGCGGGGCGCGAGGGGGCGGAGGTCGTGAGGCTCTCGGCGAGGCTTGAGGCGGAGGTCGCGGAGTTGCCCGAGGACGAGGCGCGCGAGTACCTGGAGATGATCGGGGTAGAGAAGACGGGCTTCGAGGAGTTTGTATTGGCCGCTTACAAGCTGCTCGGGCTCATCACCTTTCTGACCACGGGAGAGCAAGAGAGCCGGGCGTGGACCGTGCGAGAGGGCTCGACGGCCCGGCAGGCGGCGGGACGCATCCACTCGGACATGGAGCGGGGCTTTATAGCGGCGGAGACCGGATACTGGGAAGACATAGTTGCCGCCGGCTCGTGGAACAAGGCGAAAGAAGCGGCGAAAATCCGTCTCGAAGGGCGAGGGTACATCGTCAAGGACGGGGACGTGATGATAATACGCTTCAACGTCTGATGCTCCCTTTCATCCGCCCGTCGAAACCACTCTCCGAAACCCGCCTAGCACTAGTCACGACCGGCGGCGTCCACCTGCCGGACCAGCAACGCTTCGACATAGACGACTATCTCGGTGACTGCTCCTACCGGGAGATACCGGCCACCGCCACGGGCCTCACCTGGACCCACGCTTACTACCGGCCCGAAGAAGATACGGACCTGGACAGCATCTTCCCCCTGCAGACGCTCTGGAAACTTGTGGAGGAAAGAATCGTCGGGGAGTTGAACCGGCGGCATTTCAGCTTTATGGGCGCCATCCACGACTCAGGTCCGCTGATGGAAGAAACCGCCCCGGAGGTCGCGGCGAAGCTCGCGGAAGACGGGGTAGACGCGGCGCTCCTCACGCCTTCCTGACCGCTGTGTCACCGGTCCGTTGGACTGGTAAGCGCCGCTATAGAGCAGGCCGGGATACCTACGGTGACGCTGGCTATGGAGCGTGGGGTAGAGGCTTCGCGGGTCGCCTACGTGCCGTTTCCGTACAACTTCCCGATGGGTGAGCCCGGAGACCGGGAGAAGCATCGGGCGGTCGCGTTGGCGGCGCTCGCGTTGCTCTACGAGTTGGAGGAGCCGGGGGAAGTCTCGTTGCCGTTCGGGCCGTGATGAGTTGGTGAGAGTTTTCGTTCCGTTGGGCCGGCGTGGGAGTATACTAGAAGTAGGATAAAGTTCGGCTTGCGAAGGTGATGAAAAGTGGCTTTGGTGTTCGTGTTTCTGTTGGCGTTTCTGGCGGTGCTGTGCTTATTTCTGTTGCCGATCCTGTTTTCGTTGCAGGCGGTCGGGAGTTTGTTCATCTATCCCCGGCAGTTAAAGGCGATGTTCGGGAATAGGATCCTCCGTCGCAACCACGCCCTGGAGCACGCGACCATCGTCGTCATGATGGAGCGTGAACCCGGTCGCAAGTTCAACGGCTTCTCGACCAACGACGGCTTCTTCGTTCAGGGCGTCCGTTCCATCGAAGAGGTAGACAGCGCGGCGCGGGAAGCTATAGAGAGGCTAAAGGGCGGGGAGAAAAAGCTCGCCATCCACCGCAACTGCGGCACGACCATCGTGGCGGCTAATTTGATCTCAGCGGTCGCGTTCTTGGCGGCTATCGGGATCGGTCTTTACGCCGGCCTCGCCATCGGGTGGGAACTCTACTTCCTGGTCCTGGGCGCCCTCGCCGTGGCCTTTTTGCTGCGGGTCCCACTAAGCCTCTTCCTCCAGAGGTTCGTCACCACCGACGCGGACCTCGCGAACGCCGAAGTCGGGTGGGTCGAGCCCGCGAAGGCGAACGAACTGCGGGGTGGATTCCTGGGTATGATCCTTGCCGCCTCCACCGTTCAGGTGCGCGTCTTTCATACCGACCCGGATGCCGTCGAGATCCTTCGCGACGACGGGGCCGTAGTCCGCTAAGGTCACTCCTCACACACGAATCTTTCTCGTCCCTGATATAAACGGTGTACCGGATGTGTAGAGCTTCCGGTTTGACTGTGCGATACGAGAGAGGATGAACATGGAGAGTGGAGAGAACTACGACGTTCTGATAATCGGCGGCGGCCAGGCGGGTATTCCGCTGGCCTACAAGCTGGCGGGTGAGGGAATGTCAGTCGCGCTCGCCGAACGCAAAGACCTCGGTGGCTCGTGCGTCAACTTCGGCTGCACGCCGACGAAAGCGGCCATCGCCTCCGCGAGGGTGGCGCATCAGGCGCGCCGCGCTTCGGATTATGGGATAAGAATTCCGGAGGTAGAGGTAGATTTTCCGGCGGTGATCGAACGTGCCAAAGGCATGGCCGAGAGTGGTAGAAACGGCATAGCCCAGGGCTTCGAAGGCTCGGAGAACCCGTTCCTGATCCGGGGCTACGCCACCTTCACGAACCGGGACGACGAAGGTTTCCACCTGAACGTCGGAGAGAGCAGCGTTACAGCGCGTCAGGTCGTCATAAACACGGGGACGCGCACCCAGCTCCCCCCGATAGACGGCCTCGAAAACGTGGACTACATCGAGTCGGGCAACTGGCTGGAGCACACGGAGCTTCCCGAGCACCTCGCCGTGGTCGGCGGCGGCTACATCGGCTTGGAGATGGCACAGTTCTACCGCAGGATGGGCAGCCGGGTTACGGTAGTCGTCGGAAGCTCGGCCCAGGTGGCGCCCCACGAGGACGAGGATATCGCCGAAGCTATTAAGGACATCCTCGAAGAGGACGGCATCGAGTTCCTCTTCGAGACGCGTGCCGAGAAGGTCGAGAAGAGCGACGGCGGCGTTACGCTGACGTTGAGCGGCGAGGGGCCGGAGAGGTTGGAGGCTTCGCACCTGTTTATCGCGACGGGACGGGAGCCGAACACGGGAGACCTCGGGCTGGAGAACGTCGGGCTCGAGACCTCGAAGGGGATTATCGAGGCGGACGAGCGGCTCGCGACGGGTGTCGAGGGGCTTTGGGTCGCGGGAGACGTGCGGGGCGGGCCGATGTTCACCCACACTTCTTACGACGACCACAAGGTGATCTTCTCTCAGATGGCGGGCGACGGCTCTCACACCACGAACCGGGTGGTTCCATACGCTATCTTCATGGACCCGGAGTTAGGACGGGCGGGCATGACCGAGCGTGAGGCTCGCGAGGCCGGCTACGACGTGGATGTTATGAGCTTCGAGATGTCGAAGGATGGGAAGGCGACGGAGATCGGTGAGACCAAAGGCTTTATAAAAGTGGTCGCCGATTCCTCAAATGACCAGATACTCGGGGCGGCGGTGCTGGCCGTCGAAGGTGGCGAGCTGGTCCACGAGTACATAGAACTGATGAACGCCGGGGCTTCTTATACTGTTATGAGGGACGCCGTTCACATCCACCCGACGCTTTCGGAGGCCGTCCAGAGCGCCGTCGCGTAGTGAGTGATAGTTGGCGGCGCGGGAGGGTCCGGGCGCCGGAGTTGGTCGGGCGGGGCGGCTGGGTCAACGCCCCCGAAGGCCTCTCTCTGGCGGCTCTCCGGGGAAAAGTTGTCCTGCTTGATTTCTGGTCTTTCTGCTGCATCAACTGCCTGCACGTCATCGAAGAGCTGAGGCCGCTCGAAGAACGCTTCGGTGACTCGCTCGTGGTCGTCGGCGTTCACTCGCCGAAGTTCGAGCACGAGAAGGACCACGCCGCCCTGGAACGGGCTGTTGCCCGCTACAACGTTCGCCATCCGGTCCTCGACGACCCCGACCGGACCACCTGGGACCAGTACGGCGTCCGCGCCTGGCCGACCCTAATACTCGTGGACCCGGAAGGCTACGCGCTGGCCGCAGTCGCCGGGGAAGGAAACGCCCGCGCCCTCGGACGGACCATCGAGGAGATCATCACCTACCACAAAGACCGAAACACCTTGAACGAAGAACCTCTCCGACTGCCCGTGCCAAAGATACGGAGCGGCGCCCTACGCTTCCCCGGCAAGGTTGTCGCAGGCCCGGATGACCTTTTCGCCGTCTCAGACTCGGGCCACAACCGCGTGGTCTTGGCGCGTTTGGAGGATGGGAGAGCGAGCGTCGTAGCCGTCGCCGGGACCGGAGCTCGCGGCGCTTCGGACGGCGGGTTCCCCGACGCGACCTTTTCAGACCCACAGGGTCTGTTGTTCCTGGACGAGGGTACGCTGCTCGTCGCGGATACGGGAAATCACTTGATCCGCAAACTCGACCTGGAGAACGAAACCGTCGAGACCGTCGCGGGCAACGGAAGCCAGGCCCGGTGGGGCGCCTCCGGTGGGAAAGCTCTCGGCACCGCACTCAACTCGCCGTGGGACCTGGAGTTGTGGGACGGGAAGGTCGTTATCACGATGGCCGGGCCGCACCAGCTCTGGGCGCTGGACCTGTCTCGCGACGAAGTCTCCGTGCTCGCCGGGAGCGGTGCGGAGAGCATCATGGACGGCCCGGCGGCTCAAGCAGCGATGGCCCAGCCGAGTGGACTCTCCGCCGACCCCGACGGAGAACGCCTCTGGGTCGTAGACTCGGAGACCTCCTCGCTCCGCTACCTGGACCGCTCCGGCGAACTCCATACTTCCATCGGCAGCGGCCTCTTCGACTTCGGATACGCTGATGGTCCCGCCCCGGACGCGCTCCTCCAGCACCCGCTGGGCGTGGTCGCTACTGAGAGTGGACCCATCGTCTGCGACACCTACAACTCGGCCCTTCGACGTTTCGACCCCGACAAGAATACGCTCACCACAATAGCCCGCGACGGGCTCGCCGAACCCTCCGGGGCGGCATTTGTGGAGGATAACTTGCTGGTGGCGGATACGAACAACCATCGGCTGGTATTGGTGAATGCTGACGGCGAGGTCTCGTCGCTTTCGCTTTCGGGGCTCGAACCACCCGCTCCCGTCGCGGCGGAAGGACCTGTCGCGTTTCGGTTGGGACCGGTCGAGTTGACCGGAGAGGTCGAGTTGTCTGCCACACTCCCAGTTCCACAAAGCGAGAAGCTGGACGCCACGCTCGGGCCGCCGGTGCAGCTCTCCGTCTCCTCCGGGGAGTTGCTGCCGGATGGAGGGTTGGTGGTTTCAGGGGATGAGTTGCCCGCCCGGGCCACGCTCGCGCTGTCGGGAGAGGAAGGGAACCTGGACGTACTACTCAGGGTCGGAAGCTGCGAGGATGGCGCGGTGTGCAGTCTCTCCGAGCGGCGGTGGCTGGTGGAGGTGCGGCGCGACCCGGAGGGATCTCCCCGGATACAACTGGGTCTCGGAGAAGGTTAGCGCGTCACAGACAATAGTCGCCGCAGCCAACCGCCGTGGTGGGTATGGTAGCGGTAGTTTCCAGAAGAGTTTCGCCGGGGCTTTGGGTGTGGCATCATCCGGGTGAAAGCCAACAGTAACGGCGTAGAGTCAAACACGAGATATAAGGTGGTGATTCCCGATGGCGGGAGGGTCAATGCGGGCGGCTATCCTGGAGGCTCCGAATGCGGATCTGGTCATAGAAGAGATCCCAATCCCCGAACCTCGTAGGGGAGAGGTGCTGGTCAAGGTGACGGCCTGCGGAGTCTGCCACACGGACCTGCACGTCATCAAGGACGAGACGGCCTTCCCGACGCCGGCGGTCCTGGGACATGAGATCACCGGCACCGTGGAAGCCCTGGGACCGGGTCTCGAAGACCGGCAAGAGGAATTGCGAGAAGGCGCTGCGATAGCGGCGAGCTTCATAATGCCCTGCGGTTCCTGCCGCTACTGCGTCCGGGGAAGGGATGATCTCTGCGAGCGTTTCTTTGCCCTCAACCGTCTCAAGGGCGTGCTCTACGACGGCGAGACGCGCCTGTTCAGAGAGGACGGAAGTCCTCTGGCAATGTACTCGATGGGCGGGCACGCCGAGTACGCCGTCGTCCCGGCTACCGATGTCTTCCCGTTGCCCGAGGAGTTGCCGGCGGAGGAGTCGGCTATCTTGGGGTGCGCGGTGTTCACGGCTTACGGGGCGGTGCGTCACGGGGCGAACCTCGGGGCTGGGGAGCGGGTGGCGGTGGTCGCGACGGGTGGCGTCGGGTCGAACGTCGTCCAGATCTCCCGCGCGTTCGGCGCTTCGCAGATCATCGTGGTGGATATCGCGGATGAGAAACTGGAGGCCGCACGTCGGCTGGGCGCGACCGACGTTGTCAACGGCTCGAAAGAGGACCCCGTGGAGCGGGTACGGGAACTTACCGACGGAGAGGGCGTCGACGTTGCTTTCGAGGTGCTGGGGCGTCCCGAGACCTTCGTTCAGGCCGCCGGAATGATGCGCGACGGCGGGCGGATGGTTGCCGTTGGGATAGCTCCCGGACAGACCACGGCGCCCATCGGCATCACCCAGATCGTACGCCGCAGCCAGCGCATTATCGGCTCCTACGGGGCCAGGACGCGAACGGACATGCCGGAGATCCTCTCTTTGGCCGCCAGAGGTTTCCTGAACCCCAAAGAAACGGTCTCCCGGAAGTTCTCGCTCGATGAGGTAGACGCGGCCTACAAGGCGCTCGACCGTGGTGAGATCTCCGGCCGGGCCGTCCTGGTGCCGTGACCCGGAGGCTTGTCAGACGGCCCGCCGCGGCGTGGTCCGGGTGGTGGAACGGTTTGCGTGACCCGGCCCGCTCTACCCGGAGTCCGCTTCCTCGCCTTCGGAGGAAGCGTAGAGAGTGTCGCCTTCCGGGGAGCTGTAGTCTACCTCCCGTATCTTGCCTTCGGCGAGCGCTACACCAATTGCCCTGTCGAACTCGCCCTTGTACCAGTAGTGGGCTCCGACGATCTGCGCGAGCCGCCGCCGCCCGGTGACGCCCATGCGCTTGAGCGTTTTGGCTATCTGTTCTACTTCTAGCCTTATATCCTCGTCTCTGTCTCTGTCGCGACGAAACGAAGCTTCCCGCGATAACCAGTCCATTTGCCGATTTACCTTCTTCTACCAGACCGCGAGTGCTTATGACCCGGGCGCTTTATCTTCACCTGTTGTTTTCTCTTCCCTCGCAGAGCAAACAATACGGAATCATTGTGATCCAAGCCGGTTAACTTCCTGCAAAAGTAGGTTAGTTTTTCGTAAAGGATCGGTTAACCTGTTTGCGTAATCCTCGTCCTAGTCCTCGAAGAGCTTGGAGGTATCGGGTCGGGCGAATATGTCGGTTGCCCAGTCGACCAGCACCTGCGCCCTGTTGAGGTTGTGGCCGAGTTCTCTGAGGTAGACGCCTCTCCAGACCAGGGCGCCGAGGAAACCGCTGAACCTGACGCCAAAGATGTCGATCAGGGCGCTCCCCGTGCCGAGGTCCACGAGTTGGCCTAGCTGCTCGTAGCGGAAAGGTGTAAGGCTGTCTCCCCGGATCTCCGCAACTACGTTCCGGGCCGCCGTCTTCCCTTCTTGCTCGGCGGCTTGGGCGAGGGCCGGTACAGGAGGACCATCGTAGTCTATGCAGACGCTGTCGCCCACGGCGTAGACGCCCGGCCGCCCTTTGGCGCGCAGGTTCTCGTCCACCACGATGCGCCCGCGCTTGTCCTTTGTCAGGTTTAGCTTGCCCACCGACGGCGGTGGCTCGATGCCCGCCGCCCAGACGACGGTGCGGGTTGGTATTTCGCGTCCATCGGAGAGTGCGATCGCGTCGGGAAGGACCTCTTTCGCTTTGGTGTTGTTTGTGATCTCGACTTTTTGGGCTTCGAGGCGCCGGCGGGCGGCGTTCGCCAAGGATTGGTTGATACCCTTGAGTATGTGGTCTCCCGAGTTCACGAGTATGAGGCGGACCTCGTCGAAGTCCACCTTCGGGTAGTCCTGTTTTAGAACGTCGAAGATCAAATCGTGGGTGTCGGCGATCCCCTCGACCCCCGTCGGGCCTCCACCGACGAAGACGAAGGTGAGCAGGCCGTCCTCCGCTTCGCTTTTGCTCCCGTACCCGGCGTTGTTCCGGCGCCGCTGGGCCTCTTCGAAGCAGTCTATTACGTGGTTGCGGACCCGCAGGGCGTCCCGGAGCCCTTTGAGGTCCATGGCGTGCTCTTTGGCGCCCGGCGTCCCGAAAAAGGTCGTGCGGCTGCCCGGAGCCATCACCAGATAGTCGTAGGAGAAATCTCCCACCTCGGTGTTGAGCTTGCGCGCCTCGAAGTCCGCACCCGCGACCTCCGCCTCGAAGAACTCGACGCCCAAAGGACGCGTGATGCGTCGTATGGCGTGGGCGGCGTGACGGACCTCTATGTCGCCGGAGATGGCCGACGGCACCATCGGCCAGAAAGTCGTGTAGTTGTGGCGGTCTAGGACTGCCACGCCCACGTCCCGGCCGCCCGGCGTCTCGCCGAGCTCTCTCACCAGTTCTTCCGCCGCGGCCAGCCCGCCGAACCCGCCACCTACGACGAGTACCTTCGTCGCGGCTTCCGAGT
This sequence comes from Rubrobacteraceae bacterium, assembly GCA_965219175.1. Classification (GTDB taxonomy): domain Bacteria; phylum Actinomycetota; class Rubrobacteria; order Rubrobacterales; family Rubrobacteraceae; genus JBBPZK01. The sequence continues at coordinate 2,416,363 of CBDCNI010000001.1, read as the reverse complement.
AGCCGGTCTTTAGCGGCTCCGGTTTTTTATTTACCCAATAAACGCCGAAAGCTGCAGCGCCCAAAGCCCCCGCCACCGCGAGTTTTCCTCTCATAACGCCTCCCGTTACTCCCTGGTAGTCTCGGACCATCGCACGAGTATAAGCCGGTGATACCCGATATCGCGCGAAGCTTAACGAAAGCTTTACGGGACCTTCGTCAACAGTGGTGCGCGTGTCGGCGGCATGGTAGACAATTCAGGAGGCGCACATAAGCAGCCGGGAGTATATGAGGAGGCCCCATGTCCGAAGACAACGACGCCCTGATCCACCAGGCCAAACAGATCCTCGACTTTAACTGGACCGGCGACTATACGAAGCCCGGTCCACGCCTCTACCCGCACCAATGGTCGTGGGACTCGGCCCTCATCGCCATCGGCTACTCTCACTACGACCGGGAAAAAGCGGAGAAGGAATTCCACCACCTCTTCGACGCGCAGTGGAAAAACGGGCTCGTACCCCAGATCGTCTTCAACCCGAACCTCCACGACTACTTCCCCGGAGCAGGCTTCTGGCACGCCAGCGAGAGCCCCGACGCCCCCGAAGAGCACAGGACCTCGGGCGTAGTCTTGCCGCCTGTTCACGCAACCGCCATCCTACTCGTTCACCGCAACTCGAAAGACGGCGCAAAGGATTTCCTCCGGTACGCTTTCCCCAAGTTGAAAGCCTGGCACGAGTTCTTGTATAGGGAACGCGACCCGGAGGACGAGGGACTCGTCTATATAAGGCATCCCTGGGAATCCGGGATGGATAACTCGCCGGTTTGGGACTCCATAATGGAGAGGATGCAGTTGAGTCCCGAGGAGATCCCCTCTTACCATCGGGCCGACACGCACGCCGTCTCTTCCCAGGACCGGCCGACCAGCGCCTCTTACGACCGCTTCGCCTATCTGGTCAAGTTCTTCGCCGCCCGCGAGTACGACGAGGCGAGGATCCGCAAAGACTGCCCGTTCCTCGTTCAGGACGTCCTCTTCAACTCCCTACTGTGCAAGTCTGGAAAAGATCTGGCGGAAATAGCGCGCATCCTCGGCGAAGACCCGTCGCCCTTCGAGGAGAACGCCCGGCGCACGGAAAGAGCCGTCAACGAGAAACTCTGGGACGAGGAGCGCGGCATCTACCTCGACTACGATCTAGTCGCCGACCGTCCGCTAAAAGTCTACTTTACGCCCAACTTCTCGCCTCTTTTCGCCGGAATACCGGATGAGGATCGCGCGAAGCGGATGGTGGAGAAGATGGAGACCCCCAACTACGGCCTCTCTGATGAGAACATGACACCTCTACCGAGCTACGACGTACACGGCTACGGATTCTCTCCGGTCCAGTACTGGCGCGGCCCGGTCTGGTTGAATATAAACTGGTTCATGATGCACGGGCTGGCCGACTACGGGTACGACAAACACGCGAAAAGACTCCGGCAGACCATCGTGGACCTTTGCAAAAACGCGGGCTTCAACGAGTACTTCGATCCCTTCGACGGCAGCGCCCACGGCTCGGACTTCTTCTCCTGGTCCGCCGCCCTGTGTCTGGACGTATTGATGGACAACGAGTAGAGAGGAAAGTTTATGCAGCTAGAGAACAAGGTCGCCATAGTCACCGGGTCTTCGCTCGGGATCGGGCGGGCTATCGCGGTCGCTTTCGGCAAGGAAGGCGCCTCGGTCACGGTCAACTACAGGAGTCACCCGGAGGAGGCGGAGGAGGTCGTCGGGGAGATCGAGAAAGCCGGAGGCAAGGCCATCTCCGTCCAGGCCGACGTATCAGACCCGGAGAGCGTGCAGAACCTGGTCCAGAAGACCGTGGAGGAGTTCGGGCGTCTTGACATCATGGTCAACAACGCCGGCATGGAGGAGAAAGTTCCGTTCCTTGAGACCTCGTTCGAGTTGTTCCAACAGGTCATCTCCGTCGACCTCGCCGGGGTCTGGCTCGGCTGCCAGGAAGCAGGAAAGCAGATGGTCGAGCAGGGCGACGGTGGGCGCATTATCAACATATCCTCGGTCCACGAGGATCGGCCGATGCCGACCAACGCTACTTACTGCGCGGCGAAGGGCGGTGTCAGGATGTTGATGCGCACGATCGCCGTGGAGCTCGCCCCGCACGGCATCACGGTGAACAACGTCGCGCCAGGCGCCGTGATGACCCCCATAAACGAGAACCTCAAAGAGCATCCGGAGCAGATGGAGGAGTTGCTCTCGGAGATCCCGTTGAACAGGATGGGCAAGCCGGAGGAGATAGCGGACCTGACCCTCTACCTCGCCTCCGACGCCTCGGCCTACGTCACCGGCAGCACCTTCGTCATAGACGGCGGCATGATGCGTCACGCCGGAAGCCTGTAGGGCGCAGTGACAGAGCCTGTGGCGAAGTCCGCGCCGTTCCGGTTCGGCGTCAGCCAGTTTACGACCACGCCCTGGAGCTTCGAGCGGGACGTGGAGGAATACGCCCGGCTCGGTGTGGACACTATAGAGGTCTGCGAGTTCAAGTTGGACGTGGGTCAGGGTCGGGCCGAGGAGCAACTCGCGCTCGTCGCCGATGCGGGCCTCGAAATAAGCTCGGTCCAGCCCGCCGTCCGAACACTGTATCCAAGCCGCACCCAGCGGCATCCCGGAGATCTGGACGAGCGGATAGAACATTTCCGGAGCGCCATCGAGCGCGTCGCCGGATTCGCGCCGGGCGTACCCTTCGTTTGCAACACCGGTCCGTCACCAGGAGGGAACGTCATAGATGCTATAGAGACGGCTGCGAAAGAGTACCGGTCGCTGGCCGACTTTTCTGGGGAGCACGGGGTGAAGATAGCTCTGGAGCCGCTCAACCCGGTACTGATGAACGTGGAGTCGGCTATATGGACGTTGTCGCAGGCGATGCGGGTGGTCGAGGTGGTTGATCGGGAGAATTTCGGCGTCTGCGTCGATACCTGGAACATCTGGCAGAACGAAAGCGTCGTCGAGGAGATCAAGGGTTGCGGCGATCGCATCTTCGTGGTCCAGGTCAGTGACTGGAAGACGCCCCGTTCCTTCGCCGACCGCCACGTCGTCGGGGAGGGTGAGATCCCTACGGCGAAGTTGCTGCGGGCTGTCCGTGAGACCGGCTACGATGGTCCATACACGTTGGAGATCTTCTCCGACGAAGTCCCCGACTCTCTTTGGGACGACGAACTCTCGAAAGTCATTCAGGATAGTCGCAACGGTCTGGAGGACGCCTGGGAAGAGATAGCCGAACCCCAACGGTAGTAAGATCACAGAATATTAACCTGCTCTTTACCCACGGTTAATGGTAGCTTATCGAGCCTTCACATGGGTTTGGGACACTCTGGGGATCGAAAGCGAGGAAAGGACGAATCATGGCCCAGGATACAGACGCCCATCAGCCCCCGATGGAGCCGAGCGGCGAGGCGACCGAGAAAGAGCTTCGCCTGGCGAAGGATCAAGGGGATGCGCTTCAGAAGGCCCTCGAACATATGACCGGGGAGGTCGCCGACGACGGGGGCGAGAAGCCGGCCGGGGAGTACCTGGTAGGGTACGCCGTCGAGGAGGCGGAGGGCATGTACGAGCTGGAGGGCGGAGAACTCGTGTGGCACAACCCCGAGGACGAGAACGTCCACGTCGAAGTCTCCGTGAGGGACGGGGCCGACGGACGCTTTATCCCCGGATTAGAAGTGTACGCGACGCTCACAAACGGCGAAGGTGAAGAGGTTGGTACCCACCGGCAGGCGTTTCTCTGGCATCCGTGGCTATACCACTACGGGCGCAACTGGCACGTCCCCGGAGACGGAGAATACACGATGAAGGTGCGCATCGAAGTCCCGGACTTTCCCCGCCACGACAAAGACAACGGCAAGCGCTTCGCGGAGCCGGTGGAGGTCGAGTTCGCCGGGGTGAAGATAGAAACCGGCAAGGAGATAGAGTAACTCAACTCATCTAGGGCGAATCGACATATAGGTTAACATCTGCTTCACTCACGTGTAGGCAAGCGCAAGTGAGGTGCAGATATGCCTAAGCGATACGAACTCACGGAAGCTCAGTGGCAAAAGATCAAGGATCTGCTTCCCGGCAAAGCGGGAGATCGAGGCCGCACAGCCCGAGATAACCGGAATTTCGTCAATGGAGTGTTGTGGGTGTTGCGCAGCGGAGCGTACTGGTGTCATATGCCAGAGCGTTACGGTAACTGGAAGAGCAACCATAAGCGCTTCACTCGCTGGGCGAGGTTTGGAGTGTGGGAAGAGATATTTGATGTTCTCACAAGTGACGCGGACAATGAGTACCTGATGATCGACACTTCAATCGTAAGGGCTCATCAGCAAGCGACTACAGGAAAAGGGGGGACAAAAAGGGGGGCGAAAACGAGGCTTTGGGGCGTTCTCGAGGAGGTTTGAGCACGAAGATCCACATGACAACCGATGCTCTGGGCCGTCCCGTGCGATTCTTGCTCACAGCGGGTCAGACCAACGACGCGAAAGAGGCCGAGAGGCTACTTGAAGGAGTACAAACCGGGTACGTGATCGCCGACAAGGGCTACGATACAGAGAGGGTTCTCCAAAAGGTCAAGGAACTTGGGGCGGTTGCCGTTATCCCACCGAGATCCAATCGGAAGGTAAAAAGAGAGTACGACCGAGAGCTATACAAAGAGCGAAACCTCATTGAGAGAGCCTTCAACAAGCTAAAGCGCTTCCGGCGCATAGCCACTCGCTACGATAGGAAGGCCTTCTACTTCAAGTCTTTCCTCTATCTGGCCGCTTCTCTCATGTGGATCTGATCCAATTGTCGATTCGCCCTAGTCAGCCGATCAGCAAAAGCGGTTCGGCCAAACGTAGTCGTTGTCTCGAAACTACGGTGCGGAACCTTCCCTTCCTGAGCGCAAGACGCTGACTAGCTGAAACGCTGACTAGCTGAATCGACCATACGCTCTGCTTCCGGCATGTACCAGCAGGCTGCGACGCCGAGCAATCCGAGTGCCAGGAGTACGACGAGCACCGCGTCCACTCCCAGGACCTGGGCTAGTAGGCCGAGGGCCGCGAAGGATAGGGTCAGCAGGCCGACGGTGGTGTTCGCGACGGCTTTGTATAGAGGTCGTTCGTCGGTCGGGGCGGCATCGACGAGGTAGCTCTTCCGGCCGACGCGGATGGCGGACTGGGCCAGGCCCACGAGCAGGAAGATCGGGACGTACAAGTAGGGGCTCGCGTTCCCGGAGACGAGCAGCCCCATGAAGAGGGCGCCGGCCGCCGCCAGCGTGCCGGCCGCGGCCCCGAGCCCCATGACCAGCCGGTTCGAGTTCCGGTCGGAGAGACGTCCCCATATGGGGCTGCCTATAAGGGCGGCGACACCGAGGGCCACTATGAAAAGGCCAAGCCCTCCGCCGGCGCTGGTAATCTCTCTGGCTCGTAGGGAGTAGAAGGGGATCGAAAGTTCCACGGAGAGGAGGAAGGCTCGGGCGATGATGAACCGTCGAAAGCCGGGTACCCGGACGAGAAGGCCCAGGCCGGACTTCGCTTCGCTCAAAGTGTTGCGGCTCCCCGTCGTGGCTCCCGGTTCTTCGGTCGTGAGTGAGAACAGGAAAGCCGCCAGAGCCCAGAGCGTCGCGGCGACTCCGAGGAGGACCACGAAGACTCCGACCCCGGCGTTGGCACCTACCCGGCCGTAGAGGATCAGGCCGGCCAGTATAGTGAAAGCGCCCCCAATAGTGGACCTCAGGCCGAGGAGCTGACCCCGCTTACCCTTCGGTATCGTCTTGCCCATCACGTCGCTGAACGCGACGGATCCTACCCCGCTCGCCGCGCTGAACACCGCGAGCGCCCCGACTATGGTCCAGCCCGCCGCGGCGCCGTTCATGGTCAGGGCGGCGAAGAGCATCACCAGGAGTGAGATCGCTTGGGTGACGCCCGCCGCTACCCAGAACCACTTGCGCCGGGCGTAGGCGCGCATCTTCCCGGAGACGGCGAGTTGGGGCAGGAGAGACCCTCCCTGGCGCACGGGTTCGAGTAGACCGACCAGGGCAACCGGGGCGCCGAGCGTAGCGAGCAGCCAACTCAGGACCAGGCCGGGGCTCGCGATCTGCTCGGCCAGTTTGGTGGCGGCTCCGTTGGCGGCGTTGAGCAGGAAATTTCTCGGGGCCTCTCTGCACGCTTCCTCCGGGATCGCGTCGCAGGTATGCCCTTCCGGGTCCTCGTCGGTTACCCACTCGTACAGACGCTCTGGAAACGTCCGATCCTTTACAGCCAACTCATAGCTTCTTCACGCTAGCGGTACTCTCCCTGCTGGAATTACGTTTCCACACTTACCGTACACTACTCCAATTTTATGAAAGCCTCGTAAGAGCAAGTTGCCGTACCGTAAAAGTCTCGTTAATTATTTCGTGGCGTCCACCCATATCCCTGCGTCCCGAGTGGCTTATGAAGCCCAGACCGCCGGAAGTCTGTCGTCGGACTTAGGATAACAGGCGGTGGATTACGACGGGTTTCGGTCGGCGGCTCGTAAAGAATCTGGTGAATATGGCGGCTCGGGTCGTAGAATATCGGTAGCGCGGGTAGAACATCAGGCAGGTACACAGAGAAGCCGACCGGAGAAGAAGATGCCCTCAGTAGATCGCACGGAAGGCCACTGGTATAACAGGCTGACTCGGGGCGCTCCGCTGGCCGTACTCCTCGCAGCCGCGCTGTTCATCGGGTACGAGTTGATCCCGGTTCTGGAACTCGTGGCGATATCCGCACTGATCGCCCTGGTCCTCCGAACGGTCGTGAACTACTTCTCCAGCCTGGGGTTAAAGCCGTGGTTGTCGAGCATCGTGCTCGTGTTGGTCCTGGGAGCATTGCTGGTCTTTCTGTGGGTTTTCGTGGCGCCACGCGTTCTACAAGAGCTTTACGCCCTCGTTGGTTCGAACGCTTCCGGGTCTCTGAACTCGCTGACGAGGTTGTCCCAACAGTTGCACGACAGCACGGGCCTTTTCCCGAACGTCGCCAGCCTATCGAACCGGCTGAAAGGTTTCCTCGACCAGGAGCTTCAGTCGCTGCCCCGGCTGACGATAGCGCTGGGAGGAATAGCCGTGGATATCGTGGCCGTGTTCTTCCTATCCATCTACTTCTCAATAAGCCCTGGTTCGCTCATAAACGGGGGTTTACGTTTTGTGCCGCAGGAGCATCGGGGGGAGTTCAAGTCGGTGATCGAAAACCTCAAAGTCAGGCTTCGTGGTTGGATCCTCGGCACCGTAGTCGCGATGTTCGTGGTCGGGACGGGCGTCGGGGTCGGTCTCTGGCTTATAGGCGTCCCACTACCTTTTATCTTCGGTATCGAAGCGGGCTTACTGGAACTTGTCCCCTACGTCGGGCAGGTGGTCGCCGCCACCCTGCCGCTGCTCGTGGCGCTGACCATCTCGCCGGTAAAAGCGCTGCTGGTCGTGGTGCTGTTCCTGATCGTAGACCAACTCGACGGCCAACTCATACAGCCGCTGGTCATGGGCCACCAGGTCCGCCTGCACCCGGCGGTCGTGCTCATCTCTTTCCTGGCCCTGGGCAGCCTGCTCGGCCTCGCCGGCGTGGTCCTGGCGGTCCCGGCGGCGGCGTTCGTGGCCGTCCTTCTGGAAGAGACGGTCCTGAAGAAGGATTCCGATTCTCAAGAGAAGAGAGAGTCGGACGAGCAGAGGTCCGAAGAAGAGCCGCTACCGGCGGGCAGTGGCTCCAAGCCCTGACAAACTCTTACGAGAGCGTATCTCCGAAAGCCCGGACGACCTCGAACGGGTCCGTGGCGACCACCGAGGCTGCGTAGAGTTCCATCGCCCCTACGTCCGAGGTCCGGTTCGACGGGTCTCCCCGGTCAACGAGATGGACGACCACCGGGAACCCGGACCAGTCCTCCTCCGCGCCGGACAGCGGTGGGAGGTAGAAGGCGACGTTGAAACTGCCGACTCCGAGGGTTTCGACGTAACCTCTCAGGGCCTTTGCGACGGTCCGGCGCAGTGCTTCGTCTCGGAGGTCGGGGCCGAGGATCACGACTTCCTTCTCCTTGACGGGTGTGAGGCTGGCGAAAGCTCTGACTCCTTCCGGGGCAGGTATTCCTAGCCCTAGCGCGTCGTGGAGGCTGTACAGGTCGTCGAAGTAGTTCGACCCATGGTCTTCTCTGTAGGACGCTGCCGCCCGGCGCAGGCACTCGACCTTCGGGTAGTGCATTCCGCGCGTGGCCGTAACCTGGGCGTGACCGTGGATTATGGAGCCGCCCGCCCGCCAGAGGCAGTTCCACATCAGGAAGAGGTAGCGGGCTTCGGGGTCCGCCTCTCGCGCCTCGCGGCCCCATTCCAGGCCGACGGAGATGTAGTCCGAGACTTTCTCGGGGGTGAAGTGGAGCGGGTTGTGGTCGTCGAAGACGATGATGCCGTGAAAGCCGTCGTACTTGGCGATGTTCGAGGCCGTAACCGAGTGCTCGCCCCGGACGCGACCGAAAGTGTCGGCGGGTGTGCCTCGTTCGGGGTTGCAGAACGGGTCGCCTCTGGTAGCTTCGATCTCACTTTCCAGGTCCGTATCGACGCCGGTGTCGAGCGGGCGGGAGGCGCGCAGGCCGTTGAAGAGGGTGCCTTCGAGCGTCACCCGGTTCGTGACCTTCACTATCCGTTGTTCGCGCACGGCCTCCACAGAGCCGAAGGATTTCTCGATCCAGGATTCCATGCTCTCCGGCGGATCTAGCCTGCCGGTCGTTTCGGTCACGTCGAGGATGCGGCAGACGAGTTTCTGATCTGCATTGGGCAGCGTTTCTATGAGGGCGGGAAGGTCGGTTATGCCTGTGTTGGTCGGCACATTAACTCTTTTGGGCGGTCGTGATGCGGACGCGGCGGTGCATCTCTTGTTTGTCGATCATGCGCTCGACGTGGCCCACGACGTGGAGCTTGAGTGCGGCCACCTCGTGCGCGAACCGGATTGTCTCCGGCCAGTCCTCGCCGTCGAGGCGGGCGACGAGCAGCGCCGCCCAGAACGCGTCGCCCCCGCCGGTCACGTTCTCGACATCTACCTCGTGCAAGGGGCCGATCCTTTCCACGCCGGAGCCGTCCGAGACCGTAACCTGCCGGCCTTCGCTCCTGGTCACGACGACCACGTCGGCGCCCAGGTTGTGAAATTCTTCCAGGCAAGCTTCTTCGAGGGCTTCGTCCTCCATGTTCGGGTCGAAGAGGCGACGGGCGTCTTCGAGAGAGGGCTTCACGATAGTGACGTGAGGTAGGATCTGGGCGATTACCTCCCACGCTTCGTCCCTGTCGGGCCACACCCTCGGGTCGTAATTCGGGTCGAGGGAGACGAGCTTGCCGTGCTTGTGGGCGAGCCTTAGAGTTCTGCGAACTGCCGAGCGCTGGGGCTCGCGAGAGAGGGCGAAAGCGGAGGTGTGGACGGCTTTGGCCCGTGCGATCAACTCCTCCGGCACTCCTTTGGGGTCGAGCAGCGCGTCGGCCCCGCGGTTGACCTGGAAGTCCGGCACCCCGATGGTCCTGGTGACGAACGCGCTCGTGCTCGCGACGGCGCTCGTGTGCCTCAGCGCTTCCGTGCCGACGCCGTGACGCTGGAGTTGTTCCTCCAGGAACTCGCCGAAATATTCTTCGCCAACTTTCGACAGGATCTCCGAACGCGCGCCGAGCTTCGCGACGTACACCGCGACGTTCGCCGGCTGACCTCCCAGGTAGCGCCTGAACTGGCCCGCGGTTCTGAGCGACCGGACCCTGTCGTGGGAGATGAAGTCGACTAGCGTCTCCCCAACCGCCAGCACTTCGAACGAAAAGTAGAGTTCGTCCAGCTCCTCCGGCGTGAAGTCGTTATCGGGTTCCGGGTCCGTGAAGTAGCGGGGGATGGGCAGATGATCGGAGTCCGAGCCGCGGCGGGCGGAGCCGTTGGTGGAAGTCTCTTCCGCCCGGTGGTCGGAGGTTCCGGCCGAGGCGCGGGTCTCTTGCTCTACCTCATCCACCACTCGCCCGCTGCCGGAGATGGCTGCGAGGTAACCTTCGGCGGTTCGCTCCCAGGTGTATCGGGAGAGGACCCGCTCGTAGCCCGCTTCGGTGTAGCGCCGCCAGCGGTCACGGTTGCCGATTAGGGAGAAAAGGCTCGCGCCGACCTCGGTGGAGTTATTCGGGTCCACCAAAATGCCGTACTCTCCGTCGCCGCTTCTGAGGCTCTCGCTCGGCCCGCCGAACTTGGTGACGACCGCCGGTAGTCCGGCCGCTATCGCCTCCAGCGGCGCGAGGCCGAACGGCTCGTACTGGGCCGTGAGCGCGAAGACCGAGCGGAGCCCCGCGAAATAACGGTAGCCCGCCGCCAGTGCGCCCTGTCCACGAAGCGCGAACATCGAGACCTCGCCTCGCAAACCCTCTCGTTCCACGATCCGCATCAGGTCGTCGAGAACGGCCCGTTCGCCGGGCCGGGCGTCGCGGTAGCCGTTTAGCGGGTCGTCCAGATCTCCTGTGATGATGACGAGGTTCGCCGCCTCCCGCAGGGAAGAACTGTCCGCGAACGCCTCGAAGAGCGCCTGGTGGTTCTTTTTCGGGTCCAGACGGCTGGAGGCTACGATGCACGGGAGATCCAGGCGTTCAGGACGCAGGTCTCGCGTCAGCATCGAACGCACGTGCTCGTGGACGGCCTCTTCTTCTTCGTGGCGGCTCGATTTGTCGAAGATGTGCATGGCGACGCCCGGCGGGACGGCCGCGAAGCGCGCGTCGTCGGTCGGGTCCACGGCCCCGCGATAGGCGTTGTGGGTGTACTGGCTGTAGCGTTCCTGGGAGGTGCTGGTCACGTTGACCGCCGAGTGGTTCATCGAGAGCCTCTCTGCCGCCAGACGCCGGGAGAAGTGGTAGCGGGCGTCGGCCTCGGAGATGTCTCCGCGTCTGAGATCCATCTTGTCCATCTTCTGCGCCCCCAAAGAGTGGGCCGTAAAGCTGAACGGGACGCCGGTTCGCTCCTGCATCACGGCCGCGCAGAGGCCGCCGTCACCGTAGTGGGCCGTCACCGCGTCGGGGAGGGAACCCTCTTCCTCGTAGAGGTCCAGCAGGTTCGGCACGAACTCCGTGGCGAGATACGGCCAGAGTTCCTCTTTGGGGAGGAATCCATCGGGGCTGCAAGGGACGCGCAGGATACGGACGTTCGGGGCGTCCGGGTAGGCGTCTGTTGGGGCGGCGAACTCCGGCCAGTCGGGATCCAGGACCCTTCGCGTCACTATGTCTACCCGATGGCCGAGGTTTCCCATCGCGAGGGCGAGTTGCTTGACGTAGACGAGCTGCCCGCCGAAGTCCGGATGCGCCGTCCAGTAAGAGTCAGCCGGGTCGAAGTTGCCTTGCGGGTTCAGAAACGCCACGTGCATTGGATCTCCTCTATCTCAGGTTTCGGCCTCTTCGCCTCTAGACTTTTCCCAGCTTTGCAGCCTCGGAAGCTCGACTGGCCGGCGGACGAAATCTGGAAGCGGGAAGTGCGTATCTCCTCTATTGTGGCAGGTGCGTAACTCTTTCGCCAAGCTCAGGTATCCTCCGGCGGTCCCGCGCCAGGTGTAGCGCTCGCGGACTCGCTCTCGTCCACGAGCGGCGTAGGCTCGCCAGTTCTCGCGGTCGTCGACCAGGGAGAGCAATTTCTCGGCGATATCTTCTGGGTCGCGAGGGTCCACCAGAAGTCCCGCCCGGCCCTCGTCGGTAGTGTCGCGGGGTCCGCCGTTTTTGGTGGCGACCACGGGGAGCCCAACGGCCATCGCTTCGATCAGGGTCATGCCGAACGGCTCGTACTCGGCGGGCAGACAGAACACGCCGCCTGTATCCACACCCCAGCGGTAGAGCGCCGCGAGGGCGGTCTGGCCCGACAACCCGAAGGCCGAGACGCTGCCCCATAGGCCCGCCGCCTCTATTTCGGAGACGAGATCTTGGAGGACCGCCCGCTGGTCTTCCGGGGCGGAGTCTGGGTCTCGCAGCGGATCGTCGAGGCCGCGGGTGATCACGACCAGGTTTGCCGCCTCTCTCAGCCCGGCGGACCTCGCGAAAGCTCTCACGAGCGCTATATGGTTCTTTTTGGGGTCGAGGCGACTCCAGGCGATGACGGCGGGCAATCCGCGCCGATCCGGGTCGATGTCTCGCTCGTGCATGGTCTCTATCTTCGACCGCACCTCGTCTTCCCAGGGGCTCTCGGCTCCAGGGGCGAAGATGTCGAGGTTGACGCCCGGCGGTATCACGGCGAAGCGATTGTCTTCTTCCGGGTCGGCGATGTCTCCGTAGGCCGGGTGGGCGTACTGTTCGCGGCGTTCGGCCACGCTGCTGGTGATGATGGCCGAAGAGCGGGCGATGGCGGCCCGCTCCGCCCAGATCCTGGCCCCGAAATTGTATTCGGCGTCGGCCCTCGAAAGCGCGTCGAGGTCTTCAGGGTCTCGGACCAGGAAATCAAGCTTCCAGGCTCCCAAAGAGTGTCCGGTGAAGGTGAACGGGGTTCCGGAGACCTCTGAAAGAAGCGCCGCGCAGAGGCCGCCGTCGGCGTAGTGACCGGTCCAGAGGTCGGGCCAGATATCCTCATCCCGATATAGATCTGCCACTCCCTCCGCCCACTCGCCGAGGTGCGGCCAGAGGTCTTCTTTTGAGAGGAACTCTTTAGGACCGCAGGGGACGCGTAGGATACGGACGTTTGGATCGTCCGGGTAAGCGTCTGTTGGGGCGGCGAACTCCGGCCAGTCCGGGTCGTGGATGCGGCGGGTCAGGATGTCGGCTTGGTGGCCCATCTTGCCTAGCGCCCGCGCGACTTCCCGGACGTAGACTAGCTGACCGCCGAAGTCCGGGTGGGATGCGAGGTAGCTGTTTCCGGCGTCGAAGTTGCCCTGCGGGTTTACGAAGGCGAGGTGCACCGGCTATCTTTCCCTCTCGCTGCTACTCTTCCGGGTCTTCTTTTGTCCTCGTTATCTCGTCACCCGGCGCCTCGTCGAGGCGGGCGTAAATCTCCTTGCGGTTTATCTCGGAGGGAAGCGGGCCGGTCGTCGTCAGCTTCAGCTCCACGACTTCTCTGGCGAAGAGCGCCGAGCGTTCCACCGAATTGCCGTCGAGCGTGGCTACCAGGAATCCGGCCCAGAAAGCGTCTCCCGCGCCGGTCGCGTCCACGGCGTCGACGGGGTTGGCCGGAACGTGGCCGTTCAGCTTGCCGCCCTCGGAGATCAAAGTGCCGTCCTTGCCCATCGTTAGAACCACCGTCTCCGGCCCCAACTCGTGGAACATTCCAAGATAATCCTCCGGCTGGTACTCCCGGCCGAAAAAGCGTCCCGCGTCGTCGAGGGAAGGCTTTGTGATATCCACGTAGCGGTACGCTTCGCGGAGGACTCGCTGGGCCTCTTTGTAGTCGGGCCAGACGCGTCGACTGTAGTTAGGGTCGAAGGAGACTATCTTCCCCTGGTCCCGCGCCATCCGGAACGCTTTGAAGACGGCCGAGCGGCACGGCTCGCGTGAGAGGGCGAAGGCGGAAGAGTGAACGATGCGGGCGCGGCTTATGGCCTCTTCGGAGACTTCGGCGGGCCTCAAGAGCGCGTCGCCGCTTCGGAAGTCCTCGAAATCCGGGGTGCCGGTCGTGGAGGAGACGAAGATAATAGTAGTGTTCGTCCGGTGGTCCATGACCAGGTATTCGGTGTCGACCCCGTGGCGCTGTAGCTCGCTCTTCAGGAACTTGCCGAACGCCCCGATGCCTGTCTTCGAGACTACGGCGGCAGAGCCGCCGAGCTTCGAGACATAGACCGAGATGTTGGCGGGCGAGCCTCCGAGGTAGCGCTTGAAAGTCGTGGCGTTTCGGAGCCAATCCGTCTTCTCGGCGGAGATAAAGTCGACGACCATCTCCCCGACGGTCACGAGATCCAACTCCTCCAGATTTTCTCCTTCCCTGATCTCCACGGACACTCCTTCGTAGCGGACGATGGCATTCCGCCCTCGTCTCCGCGAGGCGGCAAGAGAGAAGTCTACCCGAGCTTACGGTCTTACAAGCTTCCGGTCTCTTCGTAGTCGGTTATTATGCTTACCTTTTGGGCTGATGGGGAAGAAGTGTCGAACTCGTACCCGAGCCACTGTTTTACTACCCGGTCGGCGAGTTCCGGGGCGACCACGCGCTCCCCGAGGCACAGCACCTGGCAGTTGTTGGAGAGGATGGACCTCTCTATGGAATACGGGTCGGTGGCGACAGCGGCGCGTACCCCTTTTACCTTGTTGGCCGATATCGCCTCACCGAGGCCCGTGCCGCCGAAGAGAACCGCCCGGTCAACCTCGCCGCTTGCAACCGCTTCGGCTGCTTTTATGCAGACTATGGGATACTCGGTCTTGTCGCTCTCGTCCATCACGCCGAAGTCGCGGACTTCCTTGACCCTGGGGTCTTCCTGCAATTGCTCTTTTATGAAGTTCTTGAGGTTTACCCCCGCGTCGTCGGTACCGACGGCCACCACGTACTGTTTATCAGGCACTGCTAAGGCTCCTCTCCGTTGAAAATCGCAACGTAGTGGATTAAATCACAGCTGTCGGGGCTAAAGTTATTCTCCCGTTTTGCCTATAAGATGGTTGTAGGATCTGTAATTCCAAATGGGCGAAATCGGAGATCTAAAGGATGAGTTTGAGGCGCGTTTTCGTGTCGGTTGTTGTATGCGTCGCGCAGTTGACGCTCATCGTCGGGATAGCTTCCGCCTCGACTTCCGGGTTTTCGGACGGCTTCAGCTCGTTCCACAAGGCCATATGGTCCAAGGGGGACCACAAACTGGGTCGAGGATACCTGGATCCTAACAACGTCTTTGCGCGGCGTGGAAATCTTTTTCTAAAGATCCCCGCTCATACCCTGGACGGCGGTGAACTCTACTCCAACAACCTCTATCGTTACGGGGACTACAGCGCCCGGATGCGGGTACCTTACGCGCCCACTTCGATCACCGGTTTCTTTCTCTACACCAGCCCGGACTTCCAGAGCGAGCTCGACGTGGAGATATTCAACGACCACTCCCGGCGCATCTCTTTCACGACTTACGCCGGTGGATCCAAAACCCACACCGACACGATGAGCCTCCCGTTCGATGCGACCACAGGCTACCACCAGTACTTCTTCAGGTACGCCCCGCATTCCTTGAGCTTCTACGTGGACGGCAAGCTCATGAAGCGGTGGACCCGCGGGCTGCCCCGCGACCCGATGCGCCTCATAGCAAATACCTGGTATCCAACCTGGCTCGGTGGACAGAAGCCGGGTACCAACCAATTCGTGCGTGTAGATTGGGTCCGCTTCTCTCCCCGCTAACAGGACCTCTACACGTCGCGCGGTTCGCCACCCTGTCGGGCCGATTCCAGCAAAGCGTCCAGGGCGCGGGCGTTCCCCATTATCTCCCGAGGACCGACGGCCGGTTCCCGGTCCTCCCGCACGGCGGCGGCGAAATCCTCCAACTCGCGCAGGTAGGGATTGTCTGGCTCGAAGTCTTCCGTAGAGTGTTCATCTCCCCGGATGATCTCGATGCCACCGCCGGACTTATCCGCCCGGAACGGGGCGTCGAGCACGATGCGTCCCTCGGTACCGACGATCTGGAGCCGTTCCCTGCGGGCGGATGAGATGCTGCAAGAGACGATCCCAACCCCGCCGTCGAACTCCAGCAGACCCGCAAACTCCTGGTCCGCGCCGGAGTCGTCGAAGCGTGCCGAAGCCGTAGCCCGCCGGGGCTCTTCCCCGAACGCGAGCCTGACGCCGCTCACGCAGTAGCAGCCGACGTCTCCCAGAGAACCACCGCCCAGAGAGCCGACGGCCCGCACGTCCTCCGGGTCGTCGAGCCGATGCCCGAACTCGGAGATCACCTGCCGCACCTCGCCAACCACCCCGTCCGAAAGCAACTCCCCGAGTCGCAGCGTCTGGCGGTGCAGCCGGTACATAAAGCCTTCCGCCAGCTTCAAGTTCTTTTCTTTCGCCTTCTCCACCGCTTTTCCCGCGCCGGCCGCGTCGAGTGAGAAGGGCTTTTCGCAGAGCACGTGCTTGCCGGCGTCCAGCGCCCGGAGGGTCCAATCTACGTGCATAGAGTTCGGCAGGGGTATGTATATTGCTTCGACGTTATCGTCGTCGAGGAGAGTTTCATAGTCTTCGAGGATCCGGGCGTTCGGGGCCGATTCCTTGACCGCGTTAGATTTGCCGCCGCTCCTGGTTGCGACGGCTGTAACCTCGATGGCTTCCGTCTGGGCGGCGGCGGGTATGATGGCGCCGAGGGATATCCTGGCCGCCCCGAGCACTCCTAGACGTAACGGCTCGTTCTGCACTATGCTCCTCCTCTACTTTACGTTTGCTTCGCGACTCGCGAGATCCTCCACCTCGTCCACCACCCGGTCCAACTCCGCAACCACGGGGTTCGTACCTGCCTCTTTCAGTGTTTCTGTTACAGCGCGATAGTACCAGAGCGTGCCCTGCTTGCCGCCGGTAAAGCGGTCCCACAATTCGTCGCCAATCGCGCGGAGGTCAGCGAGGATGGCGCGGGCGTTGTGTAGCTTATCAGCCGCCGAGACGAGCCTAACGGACGCCGGGGTGGATCCCAGATGCTCTATGTAGCGCTCTTTGCGCTCGCGCCAGGGTGGTTTGGGTACCTCGTAGGTGTCGGTGCAGCCGGCCACTATCTCCGCAACTTCGTCCCCGAATTTGACACGGATGTCTTCGAGCCTCTGCGTGCCGCCCTGGTCTTCGGGAGCGTCGTGGAGCAGCGCGGCTATTACTTCGTCTTCCGTGCCTCCGTTCTCGCCCACGATCGCCGCGACCGCCAACAGATGGTTGATGTACGGTGTTTCGCTGCCTTTGCGGGTCTGGTCGCGGTGAGTGCGGGAAGCGTAGAGGAGGGCGTTGTCGAATTTCTCTCCGTAGCTCAGGATGATCTCCTATTTATCGTTGTTTTGGAGGAGCGCGGGGTCGAGGATCCAACCCTCAGAAGGGTCACACTCCCCCGGCACTCCCCAACCTTCGTCTTTCCTCGTATAAGACCACGCCGCCTGCACGGCGCACAACAGCGAATCGAGGCTGTCGGCGGCCGGTTCCAGGACGAAACGCTCCCGCCACTCTTCGCCCATCAGGATATGGAATCCGTAGGCTTCTTCGAGGGTGGGCGACTGGAGCCCGGAGATCAAGCCTTCCCGAGCGGAACGTTGCGCATCGGTCTGTTTCTTTCGTTCGTCGCTCTTGTAACTTCGCCGTCCTAGGAACCGCCGGGTGACTACGGCCGGGTAGGCTTCGAGCGCCACGCGGGCGTCTCCGTTCGGTCGGCAAGGGATGACGTTCACGCCGGATGAGAGCAAGCGCGGCGCCCCCTGGAAGAACATCTTGCCGACCGGCACCCGGAAAAGCATCATCGCGCTGCTGGACCCCGAACGACGGTCTGCCAGCCGGTAGCGCCACTTCTTACCGGCCGGCCTCTTCGCCATGTCCGCCCGGATGTACCCCTCGAACCTTTCTTTCCCAATAGCAGCCACTTCGCCTACATAGCCTTCCCAGTCGGTGGGCCAACCGAGTGCTTCGACCAGAGAACGCGGCTGGCCGAAGGGGAAATCCATACCGCAAACCCACGGCCCCGGACGGCCCAAAAAATCCTCGAACCCCTCGAAGCTGAACATTGTCTCCGAACCCTCGACTTTTAGAACCTTATCGTCCAGAGAGCAGTGGATCGCGATAAGCGGCTTTCTCTTGCTCGGGGCGCTGGTGAAGTCGAGGCCGTAGATCCTCACGAGCGTTTACAGTGAACTCAGGAGCCGTCGCCGAGCCGGATCTCCAGCTTCGTTACCAGTGTCTTTCGGTTTTCGTGACGCTTCTCGTAAGCGAGGACGCGCTCTATTTCTTCGTTCGAGAGACCTTGCGCCTTTTTCTCTACCTCCTCGACGTTCAGGTCATCGTAGCCGTTGAGCGGGAGACTCTCTTGTGCTTCCTGGCGCGCTTGCTTCGCCTCCTCGGTATTATCCACGTACTGCTCGCCCCGGCGGGAACCTTCTCGTTTTCTCCGGTCAGTTTCTCGCTTTTCGTCCTCGCTCATGTTCTCCCAGGCTTCTTTCGGGAGGTAGCGGGCCGTCTCGTCATCTTCTCGGGCTCTCGCTTTACCCTCGCGAGTCTGCCACTCTTCGTCGGTCCACTGTTCGAGGTCTCTCTGACTCTCGTCCTTATCGCCCTTGTAGCCGCCGCCTCGCTTCTCGTATTCCTGGGTGAGAAGTTGGGACTTTCGGGCGGACCATTGGCCGGGCTCGCCGCCTTTGTCGGAGGCTTGGATCTCTCCCTTGATCTCCTCCCGCATCCCCGGATGCGTATACTTCTCCTCGTAAGATTTCTTAGCCACCCGAATTCCCTTTCTCATAAGCCCCCGTGCTCTTGCCGACCACCGCGTAGAGCGGGTCCGAAAACATCCGTCTCGGGCTCCGGTCGAGGCTCCGAACGTCCTCGAAGTTGCCCGCTTCCCGCAGATACTGCTCGACGAGACGCACGTGTCCCGCATCATCCAACTCGTGCCAGACCGCGACCGCTTTCGTCGGGAAACAGCGGTTCGAGAACGTGATGACCACCGGCGCACCGACCTTCAGGACGCGCCCGACCTCTCGGAGCACCTCGACGGGTCGCGTCAAGTAATCTATCGAGACGCAGATGCCAGCCCCGTCGAACTCCGCGTTTTCGAACGGTAGAATCGGGTCCTCGTTCAAGTTCTGGACTACATGCTCATCCAGGCGTGGGTTTCGTTTTAGCTCTTCTTCGTTCATCCCGAGACCGACGACCTGCCGGTAGCCGACCTCCGGCGGCAGGTGGCTGACCCAACTGCTCATCAGGTCGAGGATGGCGCCGTCCGCCGGAAAATATTCTCTATACAGTTGCGTGACGGCGGCGATCGCCCGATCGTCTATGTGGGTGACCAGCCGGGGTGTGCGGTAGAACTCTTCGTCCGGCGACTCGTCGTAGCGTCTAAAAACTTCCTCTTCCGGCGACTGTGACATTGGATCTCCTCCTTACGTGTTTCGGCAATGGTCGCAGGGGAGACCGCATCTCTCTGTGATACCGGCTACCCGAAGGCATCCTGGTGTACCCTGAAGACCATGACTTACCAGCAGACGGGCAGACACTTTACGGTCGCGGTTTTCGTGGTGTGGGATGAAAAAGTGCTGCTCCACCTCCACCGCAAGCTCGGGATGTGGCTGCCACCGGGCGGACACATAGAGCCGGACGAGTTGCCCGACGATGCCGCCGTCCGTGAGGTTCTGGAAGAAACCGGCATAGAAATCGAACTGGTAGGAGACAGACGCGAGGATGTCGAGGACCCGGTGCAGCTCGTCCGGCCCGCCGGGGTGCAGTTAGAGAACATAGGCCCCGGCCATCAGCACATAGACCTGATCTACTTCGCCCGACCACGAGGCCCGGTCGACATCCGGGACGAGTTCTCGAAAGACAAGGTCGGCTGGTACGCTCCCCGCGACTGGGACAGGATAGAGGTCAACGATGAGGTTCGCGGCTGGTGCGAGCGGGCGCTCCTGGCATTTGATGGTGGTTGACGGCTCCTAAAGACCCAGCCTGCGCCGAAGGTTCGCCCTGACCTCCGGCCACTCGTCGTCGATAACACTGTAGTAGGCTGAGTCCCGCCGCCCGCTTTTGTCCCGTTCTCTATTCACGATCATGTGCTTGCGGAAGACGCCTTCGAAGTGAGCCGGGAGCGCCTCCAGGGCTCGACGGGACCTTTCGTTGCGGACATCGGTCTTGAACTCGACCCGTCGGCAGCCCAGGCTCTCGAAAGCGTGCTCCATCATCAAGAGCTTCGCCTCGACGTTCGCGCCGGTCCTCCACTGAGAAGGAGAGATCCAGGTCCAGCCGATCTCCAATGACAGGTGCTCCGGCCTGAGCGCCAGGTAACGCGTGCTCCCGATGACGGCGCCACTACGGGCGTCCAGCGTTGCGAAAGCCGCCTCCGTTCCCGC
This sequence comes from Rubrobacteraceae bacterium, assembly GCA_965219175.1. GTDB lineage: Bacteria > Actinomycetota > Rubrobacteria > Rubrobacterales > Rubrobacteraceae > JBBPZK01. The sequence goes on along the minus strand of CBDCNI010000001.1, from coordinate 2,396,448 downwards.
CCCGGAAGCCACCAGCGCAGCCCGCATCCAGTTGTGGAAGCCTTCATCGTCTTCTCCGCCGGACGGCATCCAAAGCCAAATTTCTTTGCTCTGTGCAGCATTGAATAACACTTGTTCGTGACGTTCCTCTAGCGGCTCCAGGACGACGAGAGAGCCTTCAAGTCTCTGTGATATCCCTCTCCACACTTGCGCTTACGTCCCGAATTCCAAACGGCTCAAGGGTCCGAGCAGTCGCGACGGTAACCGCAGTTGGGACACACGAGCTTGCAGTGGACCCCGTACATCTCCTGGCTGCACACCTCGCACTCTTCTCCGGAACGTTCCGGCGTTTCCGCGGAGACGGCAGCCTCTCGAACCTGTCCATTTTCTTCGTTCATCTTCTCAATTATACGGGCTTCGCTTCCACGAGGCACCCATCATTTTCGTTCCGAGCGCCGTTGTTTTCCTGGACGTTTTTCAGGTTTTGCGCGAAGAGAGGACTTTCCGGGATTGGTTCAGAGAGGTGGCGAGGGCGCCGGTTAATATCTTGAGCGTCGTGAAGTTTTGCTGGATCTCGTAGGCGTGCATCGGCAGCGCGCCTGCGCGGGTTTCCACGGCTCTCACTCTCTCTTCTATCTCGTTCGTTTTCAGGGTTAGCCGCTCGACATCGACGGACAGTCGGTCCTGCACGGCGAAGCGGGTACGACGGAACCGCAGCCAGGCCCGCAGAGCCGTCAGGGCCGCAACGAGGGCCAGCAGGGCGCCGACCAGCATCAGGATCAGTAGAAAAACGTACATCTCGCAAAATACGGTAACACGGGCGCGGCGTTCTTTACAAACCGTTCGTCAGTGTTAGAATCCCGTTCGCGACGCGGGGTGGAGCAGTCTGGTAGCTCGTCGGGCTCATAACCCGAAGGTCATAGGTTCAAATCCTATCCCCGCTACTATCTACAGGGTCTCGCGAAAGCGGGGCCTTTGTCTTTTCCACAGCTACTAAGCCGTGGGCAGAAATCAGACCGGCACGCAGGTGGAGGTAGGTCTTCGGTGGTTATTTCAGTTTATTTTTTATAACTCACAAGTTATAATAGTGAAAATGTCGTGGAAGGTCGAATACACGGATGAGTTCGGCGGCTGGTTCGATGGGCTTGGCGAGGAGGAGCAAGAGGATGTGGTTCTCGCGGTAGAGAAGCTGGAGGAGCGCGGCCCTGGGCTCGGAAGACCTTTTGCAGACGTCGTAAAAGGCTCTCGCCATGCGAATATGAAGGAGTTGAGACCTTTGGCAACCAACCTTCGAGTTCTCTTCGCCTTTGATCCGCGCCGTCAGGCGATACTACTCATCGGTGGTGACAAGACCGGCCGCTGGCGGGAGTTTTATGAGGATGCGATCCCGGTAGCCGATGACCTATACGATGAGCACTTGGATGAGTTGCGCGAAGGAGGAGAGATATCGTGAGCGGTAGACACAGCTTCGACAAACTACGCAAGGACATAGAGCGCGACCCCGATAGGCGGAAGCGAATGGAAGAGAAGAGGAAGGGTTACGATGCCCTACTGAACCTCGCCGAGCTCCGCAAGAGTCGGGGGGTAACCCAGATCGAACTCGCCCGTGCGCTCGATGTAAGCCAGCCGAACGTCTCTAAGATCGAGGCCGCAGTAGAAGGCATAAAAGCAGCTAGTGGTTCCGGCTCCGGGAAATCAGAGGCCGGAGCCGTCCAGCTTTCCACGCTCGCGCGCTACATCGCCGCGCTCGGAGGCCAACTGGAGGTGCGAGTCACCTTCCCGGAGCATCCCGAAGACAATGTGGCGGTCTCCGTACCCGTGAGTGAGGCCATCCCGGAAGATATAGCAGAGGTCATGTCGAAGAAAGACTAAATCTTTGTTGCAATGCCTATTTGCTGGTCACCCTTAGAGTGGGGCCTTTGTTCTTCTTCGACATCCTGTCTTTTGGTGGTCTTTTCTCTTCCCGGCAGTGGGACAAGTTGTTTGACTGGTTCGTAGAAATATTGCAAACTACAGGGTGTTCGTGGCAACTGATGGGATGCGGTGTCTGAAGACACTACACCGGAAGGGATGGATCGTGAGCGAAAGTAAAGGACAGCAGAGCAGCCCGCTCAAGAGTGATCGCGGCAGCACCACCGTTGGGGACTCGGTGGTTACGCAGGTCGCCGGTATAGCAGCGCAGGAGATCGAGGGCGTTCAGATGGGCGGCGGCAGCTCCGCCGCCGTCGGGGCGTTCCTTACCGGCGTCACCGGCGGGGGGAACACCGCGACGCGCGGCGTCTCCGTCGAGGTCGGCGATGAAGAGGCCGCCATGGACCTCGTGATGGTCATCGAGTACGGCAAGCCGGTCCCTCAGGTGGTCGAGGCTGTACGCAAGAACGTCATCAACAGGGTAGAGAATCTGGTGGGCCTGCGCGTGACGGAGGTAAACATCACGGTCAACGACGTGCAGATCAGGGAGGAGCGGCCGCAACTCGAACGCCAGGAGGAGGTAACGGAGGAGGCCAAGCAGCAGGAGCAGCGGGCCTAGAGAAGCCTCTTTCCAAAACGTACACCTCTCCGGGCCGGCGTCTTCGGGTAGCCGGCCCGTTTTCACGCTCTCGAAGGTTTTTCGGGTGCTTTCACACCCTGGATGATCGCCGCGGAGAAGAGCATGGTCTTTTAGTTATTTGCGGTCCCGGATAGTAGAATAGAGAAGTTATGGAAGAAACTCGCGTCAAGAATCTGCCGGAGGGTGTTAGCCTCGTGGTGATGGACGGTTCGGGCAATCCCCGGACGGACATCGGCCTCGAAGAGTTGCCGTACCTCCTCTCGGACCCGGAGGTCCTTATCTGGTGTGATATTTCGAGCACGCAGGGCGGCCAGAGCGGTCCTTACGGGAGGCTCTTGCGGGAGACTTTCGGGTTCGACGAACTTACCATAGAGGACTGTTTTACGAAGAGCCACCTCCCGAAGGTGGACATCTACGAAGACTATCTCTTCATGGCTCTCTTCTCGTTTCACCTCTCGGAGAAGACCCGGCGGGTCCAGACTATCGAGGTGGACATGTATATCGGGCAGAATTACGTGGTTTGTATCCACACCAGGCCCTTGAGAGAGTTGGACCGGGTCAGGCGTCGGCTCCTGTCGCAGAACGAGTTCGTCTCTTCTTCGCCGGCCAACGTCGCCCATACGGTCTTCGACGCCGTGGTGGATGAGTATGTGCCGATCATGAACCGGCTGTCGGCGTTGGTGGACGGTATCGAGGACGACCTTCTCGGTGACGGTGATGACGACCCGGAGGAAATGCTCGACTACCTGTTTCACCTCAAGCACGAGTTGACGGCTCTCCGGCGGCTGGCCGTACCCTTGCGGGACGTTATCGGGATCCTGATGAGGCCCAGCACGCGCTTTATACCGGAGGAGAGCATCGCTTATTACGACGACGTGCGGGACCACTTGATCCGGGTGGTCGACATGATCGACACGATGCGCGATTACCTGGCCGGCTCTCTTGATATCTACACGACCCAGCAGACCCAGCGCATAAACCAGAGCATGCAGCGCCTGACCGCCATCTCCCTAATATTCCTGCCGCTCACGTTCATAACCGGCATCTACGGCATGAACTTCCGGGCCGAGAACATACCAGGACAGGGAATTACCTACGGCACCTTCATGGTGATCGGGTTCATGGTCCTGCTCGGAGCAGGCATGTTCATGTACCTGCGCCGCAAGAAAGTCATCTAGGAACTCCCGCCGGTCCTCCAATCTCCTAAACTAACACCATGAAACAACAAAGTTTCACCGATGCCGTGAGACGGACGGCGGAACGTTACGACATGGACCTCTCGCGTCCGCTCGCCCTCGTCTCCGGCGGCCCGGACTCCGTCGCGCTGCTGCTTGCACTCGTAGGGATCGGAGGCAAACCAATCGTCCTTCACGTAGACCACGGTCTGCGCGGGGAGGAATCCCGCCAGGACGCGGAGTTCGTGCGGGCGCTCTGTAGCCGGCTCGGGGTCGTTTGCGAGGTTCGCCGGGCGGAACTCGGTCGCGGCAATCTCCAGGACGAGGCCCGTCGGGAACGGTACCGACTCTCCGAAGAAGTGGCCGGCACATTCGGCCTTACAACCGTCGCAACCGGGCACACCTCCGACGACGTGGCCGAGACCGTACTCATGAACCTGGCGCGTGGGGCGGGGCTTCGCGGTCTCTCCGGCATCCCGCCGGTGCGTGAGCCGCTGGTGCGCCCCTTGATAGAGTGTAGCCGTCGCGATGTGCTCCGCTACCTGGAGGACCTCGGCCAGCCGTATCGCACCGACGCTACGAACCTGACCTCCAAGTACGCCCGCAATCGGGTGCGGCTTGAAGTCCTGCCGGTTTTGGAGAGTCTCTACCCCGGAGCGGGGGGAAACATATCCCGTGGGGCTTCTCTGCTGCGCGAAAACCTCGAAGCCCTGGAAAAGTTGGCGTCGGTCCGGATCCAAGACCAGGACGGAGAAGTCATCTTGTCCCTGGACGAGAAGGGAGAAACACCGCCCGCCCTCCTGCGCCACGCCATCCGGCTGGCGTACGCGAAGCTCGCATCCGGCGAATCACAACTCGACTCGGCCACCATTGAACATCTGCTCGCCCTCTCCGATAAGAGGAGTGGCACGTCGTTGACGAGTCTGCCGGGAGGCGTGACCGCCGCGGTTCGTTTCGGCGGGGAGATCTCCTTTTACCGGGATAGAGTCGTGCTTCCTGCGGAGCGGGAGCTTGTCCTGGGGGAGCAGGACTTTGGAGGTTGGACCTTGAGCGTCGATGAGGTCGGGCGGTTCGACGCGGGTGATGCGGCGCGGTTGGAGGTCGCGTACCTGGACGCATCTCGCGGGCCGTACCGGGTGCGGGTGGCGCGGGAGGGAGATAGTATTCGTCCGTTGGGCCTCGGAGGCGAGAAAAAAGTCTTCCGGGCGATGATGGATCGGAAGGTGCCAAAAGACCGGAGGCGGAAGACGCCGGTCGTGGTGGATGAGTCTGGCAGAGTAGCCTGGGTCTTCATGGGCGAGACGGGGGAGGAGTTCAAAGTGGACCCGGCGGTCGAGAAAATACTACGTTTGGAGGTTCGTAAAACCCGTGGAGATGTCTAGTATGATGCCCGACGTGAAAGAAGTCCTCATATCGTCAGCGGATATCCAGGAGAAGGTGCGTGAGATCGGGGAGCGCATCACCCAAGATTACGCGGGCGAGCGTCCGCTCCTGATTGGCATCCTGCGCGGCGCCGTCGTGGTGATGGGCGACTTGATGCGCAGCATAAACTTGCCGTGCGAAATAGACTTCATGGACATAAGCTCCTACGGCTCCGGCACCTCATCCAGCGGCGTCGTCCGTATCCTGAAAGACCTGGAAGAAGACATAACCGGTCGCCACGTCCTGATAGTCGAGGACATAGTAGATACGGGCCTCACGCTCTCGTACCTGCGTCGTTCTCTTCTCGCCCGAAAGCCGGCTTCGCTGGAGATCTGCTCTCTCCTGACCAAACCTTCCAGGAGAAAGGTCGAGTTGCCGGTCAAGTACCTCGGGTTCGAAGTGCCGGACGAGTTTGTAGTTGGCTACGGCCTCGACTACGACGGCTCGTACCGTAACCTTCCCGACATATGCGTGCTCAAGCCGGAGACCTTCGAGAAATCCTGACGCCGGTTTCTGGATGTATCTGCTCTCGAAGTGATGCACCTTACCTCCGGTCGCGGCGCAGGTAGTATAATCGCGATGTTAATAACGTATCTTGAGAGGTAAAGAGAGTTGGGCAGATTTTTAAGAAGTGGCGGTCTGCTGTACTTCGTCATAATAATGGTTATGGCGGTGATCCTGGTACGGTTTCTCTCCGCGAGCAACCCGGACGTAAAGACTCTTAACTCGCAGCAGTTCCTGAAGGCTGTAGACAACAAGAGCTTCGTTACAAACGTCCCCAAAGACAGCCCCAAGCAGCTTACGGTCAAGGATCAAGACCAGACCGTTGCCGGCTACCTCAAAAACGGTAAAAAAGGCCAGCAGTTCAAGTATTCGTACCCTCAGCAGTACGACATCGCGGCTACCTTTAATAAAGCCAAGATACCGTTTACCACGGACCCCCAGAACACGGGCCTCTGGCTCGGTCTTTTGACCACGATAGGTCCTATATTCCTGATCCTCCTGGTCATCCTGTTCCTGATGAGTTCCATGCAGGGCGGCGGCAACCGGGTGATGAGCTTCGGTAAGAGCAAGGCCCGCAGGATGAGCAAGGATTCGCCGAAGGTAACGTTCGCGGATGTCGCGGGCGTCCAGGAAGCGGTACAGGAACTCACGGAGATCAAGGAGTTCTTGGAGAACCCGCAGAAGTTCCAGAAGCTCGGCGCGAGAATTCCGAAGGGCGCACTGCTGGTCGGTCCTCCCGGAACGGGCAAGACGCTCCTGGCGCGGGCCGTGGCCGGTGAGGCCGGGGTTCCGTTCTTCTCAATCTCCGGCTCGGACTTCGTGGAGATGTTCGTCGGCGTTGGCGCGAGCCGCGTCAGGGACCTCTTCGAGCAGGCAAAGCAGAACTCGCCGTGCATCATCTTCATGGATGAGATCGACGCGGTCGGCCGCCAGCGCGGGGCCGGCATGGGCGGCGGTCACGACGAGCGGGAGCAGACCTTGAACCAGCTTCTGGTCGAGATGGACGGCTTCGACGCGAAGAGCGGCATTATCATGATCGCCGCGACCAACCGACCGGACATCCTGGACCCGGCGCTCTTGCGTCCGGGGCGTTTCGACCGCCAGATCACGGTGGACAGGCCGGACCTTCCGGGACGCGAGAAGATCCTGAGCGTCCATTCGCGGGGCAAGCCGCTCGCCGATAACGTGGACATAGCGACGCTGGCCCGCAGCACTCCCGGTTTCACCGGCGCGGACCTCGCGAACCTGGTCAACGAGGCGGCGCTGCTCGCGGCCAGGCACGACAAAGAAGAAGTCAGCATGCACGAGATGGAAGAGGCCATAGACCGGGTCATCGCCGGTCCTGAGCGCAAGACGCGCATCATCTCCGAGAAGGAAAAGGAGATCACCGCTTACCACGAGGCCGGACACGCCGTCGTCGGCGCGCTATTGGCAGACGCGGACCCGGTTCATAAGATCACCATAATCCCGCGAGGACAGGCTCTCGGCATAACGATGAGCCTGCCGACCGAGGATCGGTTCATGATGAGCCGCAGCCAGTTAATGGCGCAGCTCGCGATGATGCTCGGGGGGCGTGCGGCCGAGCGGGTGACCTTCGATGAAATCACCACCGGCGCTTCGAACGACCTGGAGCGCGTCACCCAGACCGCCCGTCAGATGGTCATGCGCTACGGGATGAGCGATAAGCTCGGACCTATGGCGCTCGGGCAGCAGAACCAGCAGGTCTTCATGGGTCGAGATTTCGGCACCCAGCCGGACTACTCCGATGAGATCGCCTTCCAGATCGACAAAGAGATCCGGCGGATCGTGGACGAGTCCTACGATACCGCAGAAGACCTCCTGATCCGCAACCGCAGCCTCGTGGAGAAACTTTCCCACGACCTGATCGAGTACGAAACGGTGGACGCCGTACACCTCCGGCGTCTTATCGAGGAGTACGCAGTGGATAAAGTCCACATGGACGGCGGCCCGCACCGAAACGGCCATCAGGAGTAAACAGTAAGCGCGGCTAAACCGGAAACACGCAACACCATCAGGGTCGGGGACCGAACTTTAGGCCCCGGCCCTGTCGTATTCGGTATCCTAAACGTCACCCCAGATTCCTTCTCAGACGGCGGTGAGTTCTCCGACCTTGAAGCTTCGGTCGCCCGCGCGACCGTGATGCTCGACGAGGGCGCGGACGTAATAGACATCGGCGGTGAATCCACCCGCCCCGGCTCGGAGCCCGTCTCCCCGGAAGAAGAGAGGCGCCGGGTGATCCCGGTAGTTCGACGGATACTGGAGCAACACCCACAGGCGATCATCTCCGTGGATACTTACCGCGCCTCTACCGCTGCAGTCGCCCTGGAAGCCGGAGCTCATATCTTGAACGACGTGACAGCGCTTCGGGGCGACCCGGAGATGGCGAAGGTCGCCGCCGACGCCGGATGCCCGGTAGTGCTGATGCACATGCTCGGCGAGCCGAAGACGATGCAGCAAGACCCCCGCTACGGAGACGTGGTCGCCGAGGTGCGAGACTTCCTCGCCGCGCGGGCGGAGTATGCGATCTCTATAGGCGTGTCGCCGCAAAACATCATCCTCGACCCCGGCATCGGTTTCGGCAAGACGCTTGAGCATAACCTTGCCCTCCTGAACCGGCTCGATGAAGTCGTGAGCCTCGGATTCCCCGTACTCCTCGGCGCGTCCCGCAAAGGTTTTCTCGGCCGGATCACCGGCGTAGAAGAGGCGGAAAAACGAGTCTCCGGGACCGTGGCGACGAGCATCATGGCCTACGAACGGGGCGTAAACTTCTTCCGCGTCCACGACGTAGCGGCCAACCGCGAAGCCCTCGCGGTCGCTGCAGCCGTGCGGCGAGCCTAGTGCCGGGGGCGACAAAGAACGCCTATAATGAAACTCCTGAAGGCATCTTCCAAGGAGGCTCCAAGTAGTGTTAGAGAGGCTTACGGAACGAGCCCGCAGGGTCATTGATCTGGCCCTGGAAGAGGCCACCCGCCTCAACCACAACTACATCGGCACCGAGCACCTGCTACTCGGCCTCTTGCGCGAGGACGAAGGAGTAGCGGCCAGGATCTTGAACTCTCAGGGCGCAACCCTCAATAGGGTCCGCGAGCAGGTGGAGAGCATCGTCGGTTACGGCGAGGAGGGGACGGTAGGCCAGGCGCCGTTCACCCCACGTTCGAAGAAAGTCTTGGAGTTGGCGCTCAGGGAGGCGCAGCAATTCGGGTACGACTATACCGGCACCGAGCACATCCTGCTCGGGCTGGTACGCGAGAGTGAGGGTGTCGCGGCCAGGGTTCTCTCGAACCTCGACGTTGACCCGGACAAAGTCCGCCAGGAAGTCTTGCGGGAAGTTGGAGAAGCATCGCAGTTGGACTCTCTGGACTTGGTCGAGGCAGAGATGGAGGATGAAGATATAGCAGAGCGCCAGACAATGTTTCGGTCGCCGGCTATCCCGCTTCGGGTAGGAGTGCGTGTCAAAGGCCGGGTTAGAACGCTGCTCTTGTACTTGTACTATGACGCTGAAGAAGTCGAAGAGAGTTCAGAGATAATAGATCACGGTGAGCGTCTTGACGATGTTGCGGAAGTGTTGGGAGAAAGAGAGTATAAGTCCGTGAAGACGGCTGTTGTGGGCTCTGGTGAACTGGTGCTGGAGCGATTTCCGACGGTTCGCGAGGTCGAGGTCAATGCTGTCAGGGAGCGATTTTTTGAGAGACGCACGAGTTCCGGCATAGCCTTTTCCGCAACGTTCCGCCGATGACCCAAGTTTTTATCAGCCTCGGCAGCAACCTGGGCGACCGGATGTGTTCTCTGCGATCAGCCGTGGGTGCGCTCGGACGAGGGCCGCGGATGGAGTTTATCGGCGCCTCTAAAGTCTATGAGACCGCGCCTGTCGAGGTGGAGGAGGCGCAGCCGGAGTATTTGAATTGCGTGGCGGCCTTCGAGTGCGGAGTGTCGGCGGTCGAGTTGTTGCGTTTCTGTCAAGGTGTCGAGACGGCGTTCGGGAGGGAGCGGAAGGGAGAGAAGGCGCCACGCACCATCGACGTAGACATCTTGCTGTTCGGGGAGGAGGTTTTGGAAAAGCCGGATCTGGTGCTGCCGCATCGGGGGATACTCCGGGCTTTCAACCTGAGAGGTTTGGCCGACCTCGACGCGAGTATACGGGTACCGGGATATGGTACGGTGGGCGCGTTGTTGGATGGGGCGGACCTGGCGGGAGTGCGCGAGTTCGAGGGGAGACGGCTATGCTGATGGCGGCTGATATCGGTAACACGCAGACGGTGCTCGGACTCTATGCGGGGGATGATCTTCGTGGGCGTTGGCGGATGGCGACCGAGGCTCATCGGACGGCTGACGAGATCGGGGGCGCGTGCGCTTCTCTGCTCGGTTTGCGCGGGATAAAGCTCGGGGAGATCATGGCTATCTTCGTCTCAAGCGACGTTCCGCCGCTGCTCCGAGCCTACAGGAAGCTCGCGGAAGACCTCCTGAAGGTCCCTTTCTATTCCGTGAGCCCGGAGATAAAGACCGGGCTCGTCAACTGCTACGATAACCCGGCTCAAGTCGGGTCCGACAGGATAGTGAACTCCGTTGCGGTCAGTCGTTTTTACGGCCTGCCGGCGATCATCGTGGACTTCGGGACCGCGACGAGCGTCGAGGCCGTGGACGCGGACGCCAACTACAGAGGCGGGGCGCTCATGCCCGGCGTCTACATCTCGCTCGAAGCTCTCGCCTCTCGCGCCGCCAAGCTGGCCGACGTTGACCTCGAAGAGCGCACGCCGAAAGCGATAGCAACCAATACGCCGGACTCGATCCGCAGTGGTTTCATCTACGGTTACGCTGGGGCGGTCGATTCCCTGATCCGTCGTTTCAAGGAGGAGATGGGAACAGCGCCGGGCTCCCCGGACGATTTCAAGGTGATAGCGACCGGCGGCCCCGCGCCTGCCATCGTCCCGCACTGCCGGGAGATAAAGATGCTCGACCCGGACCTCACGCTAAAAGGACTCCGCGTCCTCTACGAGCTAAACGCGCCCGCCTAGGCCCGATGTTCGCTGGAGTGCTAGCACCACGTTGACACTTTAGAAAACGATCCGTATAATCTCGCACCCTATGACAGAAAAAAATCAGGAGTTGGTGACCCCAGAGGGTCTCAAGAAGCTCCAGAGCGAACTCGAACATTTGACAGGAACCCGTAGGAGGGATATCGCCGACCGCATCCGTCAGGCGCGGGAGTTTGGCGACATCTCCGAGAACTCTGAATACGATGACGCTAAAAACGAGCAGTACCTACTCGAACGTCGGATCAGCGAGATTCAGCGCCGCCTGCGGACGGCGAAGGTCGTGGAGCCGGCCGCCGAGAACGAGGGAGGCGTGACCCTCGGTTCGCGCGTAACCCTCCGGGTCGTCGGCCGGGAAGACGAGAGGGTCTTCGACATCGTCGGCGCAAACGAATCCGACCCGACGAGCGGCAAGCTCTCCCACGCCTCCCCGGTCGGCCGCGCCGTACTCAAGCGTCGCGTCGGCGAGACGGTCACCGTCTCCACGCCCCGCGGGGCCACGGAGTACGAGATCGTCAACATCGAGATCGCGAGTTGAGCCAACGCTACACCCTCACGAACCTGCGGTAACCTCTCTTATATGGAACAGACGAACGTAACTTACATACCCGGCTGGGCCGAGAAATCTGCCGAACGCCTCGGCGAAGGGCCTCACGTAGTCGTCACCGGCATCAGCCCTTCCGGCAACATTCACGCTGGAAACCTGCGCGAGGTGCTCGTTGCGGAGGCGGTCGCCAACGCCTTGAAGGCGCGCGGCGAAGAGACGCGCTTCATCTTCCACGCCGACACGATAGACCCGCTGCGTAAGATCTCCCCCGGCATCCCCGAGAGCTTCGAGGAGTACATCGGCCACAGCCTCGCCTACGTGCCGGACCCCGAAGGCGATTGTCACGCCTCCTATGCCGAACACTTCCTGGCGCCTTTCGAGGAAGCCCTGCAAGAGATGGATATGGACATCGAAGTCCTCCGCTCCCACGAGCTGTACGAGGCAGGCGTCTACAAGAGCGTGACTCGCGAAGCCCTGGAGCACACGGATGAGTTGCGGGGCATCCTACAGGAGGTCAGCGGGCGTGAGATGCCGGAGCATTGGTCTCCGTACTTGCCTCGCAGGACCGGCGGCAAGCTGTCCGGAGTCCGCGTCCTGGAGCACGTCCCCGACGAGCACAGCGTCGTCTACGCGGATGAGGACGGCTTCGAGGAGGCGGTCGACTACTCCAAGGGCGAGGGAAAACTCGGCTGGCGGGTGGAGCTCGCGGCGCGCTGGAAGGCGCTCGGGGTGACGTTCGAGCCGTTCGGAAAAGACCATACCAGCAGCGGAGGTTCGACCGAGACGGCCGACAAGATGTCCCGCGAAGTCTTCCACTATCCGGTTCCGGGTCGGTACGAGTACGAGTGGATCTCCATAAAAGGCAAAGGAGCCATGAGCAGCTCCAAAGGCATAGTGCTCCTGCCGAAAGACTTGCTGAAGATCATGCCGCCCGACGCGCTGCGGCGGATGATGCTCGGCCGCGACCCGGCCCGCGCCCTTGACCTGGACCTTCAAGGCGGCTTCCCGCAGTTCATGGACGAATATCGAGGCCGCGTAACCAACGGGCTAGTGCCTTTTGCTCATCTAACCATGATTGCTCAGAGTGTCGGTGACGATGTTGACGCGGCGGTACAAACTCTTGAGACAGGAGGCTATAGAGAAGACACTAAAGATCGAGAGTCTTTAGCCAAGAATTTAGAATACGCACGGAGATGGGCAAACAGATGGGCCCCAGATTCGTTTAGAGTGAAGCTGTTGGAGCTACCGGAGGCAGCGGAGGCTGCGAAAGGCCTCAGTAAAGAGCAACTAGATTACCTTGACAAAGCCTCCTACTATTTGTTCAGTTTGAGCAAACCTGGAGACGAGCTTGATGGAGAGGCAATACAAAGCATCTTGTATAATACGGCGGCAGAGTTCGACCTAAAGCCCGGAAAGGCTTTCGCTGCTGTTTATACAGTATTGATCGGCAAGAAGAGCGGTCCGAAAGCAGGTCCTTTTATCTTCTCTCAAATTGTTTCTCAAATCGGCAGATGGAGAATTCAAGAGCGATTCACAAGAAGAATACGAGACGCCAAGAAGGACGAGGACTCCAACCAATAACGTTCGCGGCCCTCTACACGGTGCTGCTGGGCAAAAAGAGTGGGCCAAAAGCCGGACCGTTCATCGCCGGATTGCCCGCCGAGGTGGTGCGGGAGCGCTTCCGGGTGTAAGGCAGAACACCATCTGCCTGTAAGCCGGGCGCTAACCTCTATCGCAAACACAAGAGATGGTATGCGGGGATCTCTTACCCGGCGTTTAGCGCTGATAGCGTAAAGTGTTCGGGCGGGGAGAATTTGGGCAAAACCCTTGTATACTCAGAGAAGTTGCACCGTTGCCCGTGAAAGGGGTTTCGTTGGTTCCAAGGAACAGATTTTGGACGAGTTGTAATCCATTTATTTCCAAGTACCGTATATCCTTTTATACAGAGACTGCATTTGAAGCCGTCAAGGACCCTCGGGGCAGAGGAGGCTCCCAATAATGTTTGAGCGATTTACCGAAAGGGCCCGCAAGGTAGTTGTTCTGGCCCAAGAAGAAGCCCGTCATTTCAACCACAATTACATCGGCACCGAGCATCTGCTCCTCGGCCTCTTGCGCGAGGACGAAGGAGTAGCGGCCCAAACCCTCAACGCGCTCGGCGTGACTCTCGATGAGGTCCGCGAGCAGGTGGAGAGCATCGTTGGTTACGGCGAGGAAGGGACTGGCGGCCAAGCGCCGTTCACCCCACGTTCGAAGAAGGTCCTGGAGTTGGCGCTTAGAGAAGCGTTGCAGCTAGGGCACAATTACATCGGCACCGAGCACATCTTGCTGGGGTTGGTCCGCGAGAGTGAGGGTGTCGCGGCAAGGGTTCTCTCCAATCTCGACGTTGACCCGGACAAGGTGCGGCGCGAGGTCGTGCGTCGTCTCGGCGGCGGTCGGGGGCAGAGGGCCAGAGGTGGCGCAGGCGGCGAGGCTGGTGGACGCGGCGTAGAGGCGAAGCGCCCCAAGACTCGCCAGCTCGACCAGTACGGGCGCAACCTCACCACTTACGCTGAGGAAGACAAGCTCGACCCGGTTATCGGGCGGGCCCAGGAGATACAGCGGATCATGCAGATCCTGGTTAGGCGCACCAAGAACAACCCGGTTATTATCGGGGAGCCGGGCGTCGGCAAGACGGCCATCGTCGAAGGATTGGCGGAGGAGATCGCCGCCGAGCGCGTCCCGGATATCCTGGCCGACAAAGAGGTCTACACGCTTGACCTCGGGGCGCTGGTCGCGGGTTCCAAGTACCGTGGCGAGTTCGAGGAGCGGCTCAAGAAGATAATGAAGGAGATCACCGACCACGGCGATGTGATCCTGTTTATCGATGAGATCCACAACCTAGTCGGGGCCGGGGCCGCGGAGGGCGCGATAGACGCCGCTTCCATCCTGAAGCCCGCGTTGGCGCGAGGTGAGATCCAGGTGATCGGTGCCACGACCATCGACGAGTATCGCAAGTACGTCGAGAAGGACAAGGCGCTCGAGCGCCGGTTCCAGACCATCCAGGTCGGTGAGCCGTCCGTCGAGGAGACGGAGCTTATCCTCAAGGGCCTTCGCGACAGGTACGAGACTCACCATAAGATTCAGATAACCGACGAAGCGCTGAAGGCCGCCTCCGAGCTCGGCGACCGCTACATCGCGGACCGCTTCCTGCCGGACAAGGCTATAGACTTGGTCGACGAGGCCGCGTCCAAGATGCGGATCAAGACCATGACCTCGCCGCCGTACTACAAGGAAGTGGACAGCGAGCTTTCCGAGGTGCGGACCCAGAAAGAGGCCGCCATCGACGGCCAGGAGTTCGAGAAGGCCGCGCGTTTTAGGGATTCGGAGCGGAAGCTGGTTCAGCAGCGCCGGGAGCTCGAGAAGAACTGGCGCGACGAGCACGACGGAGGATACGAGGTCTCGATCGGTGAGAATGAGATCGCCGAGATCGTCTCCATGTGGACCGGAATTCCGGTTCGTAAGCTGACCGAGGAAGAGTCGGCCCGGCTGTTGCAGATGGAGGAAGCCCTCCACGGCCGCGTCGTCGGGCAAAACGAGGCCATAAAGGCCGTCTCCCGGTCTATTCGACGGACGATGGCCGGTCTACAGGACCCGAACCGTCCTAGTGGGTCGTTCGTATTCCTCGGGCCTACGGGCGTCGGTAAGACGGAGCTCGCGCGGACCCTCGCCGAGTACCTCTTCGGGGATCAGGAGTCCATGATCCGTCTGGACATGTCCGAGTACATGGAGCGTCATACGGTCTCGCGGCTGGTCGGTTCGCCTCCGGGCTACGTCGGCTACGACGAGGGCGGGCAGCTCACCGAGCAGGTCAGGCGTCGTCCGTACAGCGTGGTCCTCTTCGACGAGATCGAGAAAGCCCACCCGGATGTGTTCAACATCATGCTCCAGATTTTGGAGGATGGGCAGCTCACCGACGCGCAGGGCCGTCAGGTCAACTTCAAGAACGTTGTCCTGATCATGACCTCCAACGTCGGGGCGCAGACGATCAACAAGACCAAGTCGCTCGGCTTCGGCGGCGACGAGGACGGCCTCTCCTACAAGGAGATGAAGGGTCGCGTGACCAGCGAGTTGCGGAAGATCTTCCGTCCCGAGCTTCTCAACCGGATCGACGAGATCATCGTCTTCCACAAGTTGGAGCGCGAGGAGATGCGCCACATCATCGAGATCCAGATAAAGCGCCTGCGGCAGCAGATGCTCGACCGCGACGTGACCGTCGAGTTTACCCGCGAGGCTCTCGATAAGCTCTCGGAGGCGGGCTACGACCCGGCGTTCGGGGCCAGGCCGTTGAAGCGTGTACTACAGCGCATGATCGAAGACCCGATGAGCGAGATGATCCTAAAGGGTGAGATCCCCAACGGCTCGAAGGTAACCATAGAGCCGAACGAGATCACCGCCGAGGACGTCGGGGAGGACGAGTCGATCATCGACATAAAGGTTTCTCAGCCGAAGGAAGTCGTAAAAGCCGAAAGTTAGCAGTAGCTAACCGAAGCAACGTAGCCGGGGCGTGAAAGCGTCCCGGCCCTTTCTTTTGGAAGGCTCACGTTTTCCGGCTGTGTCTCTCGAACCAGAGCGAGATGGACCTGGTTTCCAGTTTGCCTTCCGCCACGCTCACGGCGAAGTCTTCGAGTTCCTCCTGTTCTGCCTCTACTTCGTAACCGAACGTCGAGAGCAGGTAAGCGGCGGAGGCGGTCGCGGTGCGTTTGTTCCCGTCCACGAAAGGGCGGCGACGAATGATTGATTCCATCAGTGCTGCCGCTTTTTCGTATGGGGACGGAAAATGTTCCTGGTCGAATGAGGCTTGCCAGGGACGCGCGATAGCTGCGAGGAGTGATTCTTCATCGCGCACGCCTCCCGATCCTCCGTATTGCTCTATCGAGACCGTATGGAAAAACAGTATCTCTGGGAGGCCGGGTTTCTTGTCGGGAATCGGCATCTAACTAACTTCTGTCTGGTGTTTAGCGCCGGGCGAGGTTCCTCATTGCTTCGTCGTACTGTTTCGTGAACCGGGCTATGAACTCTACGGCGTCAGGCGAAGGACTTGGTATGGAAGGTTCTATTCGAATCTTCCCTCCCTCGGAAGAGAGCAGAACGTCTTGCCCTACTTGTAGGCGTATCTCCTCCAACATCTCTGGAGGGATCGGTAGCATCACTGATCCGCCAACCTTTCTCAACTTCCGTCTTACCTGTACCATCGGGTACCTCCTGTTGCAAAACCAATAAAACTAAGTATAACTCACAGTGTAGCTATAGGCTCCGGTTTCTCTCCAGATGTACTTTCTCGCCCATCCCGTACAATAGGTGTATGGCTACAAAAACACTTTATGTTTGCTCGAATTGCGGGCACGAGGAGCCGAAGTGGCTCGGACGCTGTCCGGACTGCGGGGAGTGGAGCACCTTCGTCGAGGAGATGCGGGAGAGCAAGAAGGCCACGGGTTTCGCGGCGCGGGCGGCCGGGGCGAAGGACCGGAGATCGGCCGGCAAGACCTTGTCTTTGAGCGAGGTGAGGACGGAGAGTGAGAGCCGAATGGATACCGGGGTTGGGGAGTTGAACCGGGTGCTGGGCGGTGGGATCGTGGCGGGTTCGCTGGTGCTGGTCGGTGGGGAGCCGGGGATCGGGAAGAGCACGCTGTTGTTGCAGGTGATGGGGCATCTCGGGGAGCGGTGCTTGATGGTCTCGGGCGAGGAGTCGCCGAGGCAAGTTGCTATGAGCGCGCGGAGGCTCGGGGTGGAGAGTTCCGGGTTTCGTGTGCTTTCGGAGACGGATGTGAGTGTGATCGAGGCGAGCATCCTGGAGGAGCGGCCGGAGGTCGTGGTGGTGGACTCGATCCAGACGCTCTATTCCCCAGAGCTTTCGGGGGCGCCGGGGAGCGTCGGCCAGGTGCGTGAGAGCGCCGCCCGCTTGATGCGTCTGGCAAAGAGCGAGAACATCGCCGTGTTCCTGGTCGGACACGTCACGAAAGAAGGATCCATCGCAGGGCCGCGGGTCCTGGAGCATATGGTCGATACTGTCCTCCAGTTCGAGGGAGACCGCTTCCAGACCTTCCGGGTCCTTCGTGGGCTCAAGAACCGTTTCGGCTCGACCAACGAGGTCGGGGTCTTCGAGATGACCGGTGGGGGAATGGTCGAGGTCGAAGACCCGTCGGCTTTCTTCCTCTCGCACCGGGAGGGTGGAGTTCCGCCGGGCGTGGTTACGGTCTGTTTGTTGGAAGGTACGCGGCCGATGCTGGTCGAGATAGAGAGCCTCGTTTCCCCGAGCCCGCTCGCGGTTCCCAGGCGCGTCGCCAACGGTGTCGAGACGGGAAGGGTCAACATGCTCTGCGCGGTCCTCTCCCGGCGGGCGGGACTCTCGCTCGGCAGCCACGACGTGTACGTCAACGTCTCTGGGGGCGTGCGTGTCGAGGAGCCGGCGGCGGACCTCGGGGTCGCGCTCGCTATCGCCTCCGCTTTGAAGGATAAACCCGTGATGGCTGGGACGGCTTGTTTCGGGGAGGTTGGGTTGACCGGGGACTTGCGGTACGTCGCCGGGACGCAACGCAGGATAGGCGAACTGCTCAAAATGGGCTTCGCGCGTATAATAAGGTCTAAGAGTGGATCTTCAAGAAGCTCGTCGGAGAATAATTCAGTGGAAGAAACACGAAACGGACGGGCAAAGAAAGAGGTCGAGGTGACGGAAGTCAGAACGCTTGCGGAAGCGGTAGAGGTCGCGCTCCTGTGAGCGCCGGCAACCGCCTGCCGGTCGAGCTTGCCGAAGCTCTGGCCCTGGTGGCTCCGGGTACTGAGCTTCGGGACGCCATAGACAATATCATCCGGGCGAACAACGGGGCGCTCGTCGTCGTCGCTAACCCGAAGAAGTTGGAAGAGTTGGGCATAATATCAGGGGGGATCAAGATCGGCTGCGGGTTCGAGCCGATGCGGATGTACGAGCTCGCGAAGATGGACGGGGCGCTCATCGTCTCGCCGGACCTGTCGACCATCCACTACGCCAACGTGCAACTCAACCCGGACTCGGCCCTAGAATCTGAAGAGACCGGGATGCGTCACCTCGCCGGACACCGCACCGCCCGGCAGACCGGAGACCTGGTGATCGTGGTCTCCGAGCGGCGGCGGGTTGTGAGCCTCTACCAGGGACCATACGGGCCGCACGTTCTGGAGGACATAGGTGTTGTGCTCTCCAAGGCGAACTCGGCGCTCGCCACGCTCGAAAAGTTTACCCGTAGGCTGCGCGAAGAGGCGCGAGTTCTGACGATGCACGAGTACGAGGGGGGAGTTACGCTGCGCGAGGTTGTCGGCGCAATCGTCACCTTCGAGTATTCGATCCGGATAGCGGAAGAGATAGAGGCTCACGTTCGGGAGCTTGGTAGCGAAGGACGGTTGATAGAGATGCAGTTGGAGCAGGCTTTTCACAACGTCCCCGAGCAGTACGATGCTCTGCTCAGGGACTACGTCGAGGAGGGAGTAGACTATAAGGAGGTCAGGGCGAGCTTGCAGGAATTCTCTTCGGAGGAGCTTTCGGACCCGATGGAGATCACGCAGGTACTCGGTTACGGACCCGTGAGCCAGACGGAGGATTTCTTTATGAAGCCTCGCGGTTACCGCCAACTCGTGCGGGTGCCCAGGTTGCCGAGGAAGGTTGCCGAGAACCTCATCCGGGAGTTCGGGTCTCTGAGGGAGCTGCTCGACGCTTCCGAGGGGGACCTCGACGATGTGGACGGCGTGGGGCAGGCTCGTGCGCGGGCCATACAGCGAGGCTTGAAACGTCAACGCAACATGGAAACCTCCGGGGAGGTGCTGTAGATGTCGGATACTGAGAAATCGGCCCAGAACGGCGGATTGGAGCATGCTCCCACGCCGGTCTTTAGCGAGGGCGACTACGTCGTATACCCGAACCACGGCGCGGGCTGCGTCGCCGGTATCGAGGAAAAGAACATACTCGGCGAGAACCGCCGCTACTACGTGATCTACATACCCGAGGCGGGTCTGACTTTGAGCATACCCGCCGACGGCCAGAGCGACTTGAGACCTTGCTCGGACGAAGAGAGCGTCTCGGCGGCGCTAACCGCCCTTCGTTCTGAGGTATCGGAGATGCCTTCCAACTGGAACCATCGGCTCAAGCACAACCGCGAGAAGATCCGGGACGGCGAGATAGTGCAGGTCTCGGAGGTGGTAAGGAACCTGAGCGCCTACGGTTCGGGACACGGCCTCTCGACCGGCGAGCGGAACATGCTCTTGAAGGCCCGCCGGATCCTGGTCTCGGAGATAGCGCTGGTCAAGAAGATAGACACCGAAGAGGCTGAGTCGCTCGTTGGAGAGGCGCTGCGCGACGGCGCGGACAACGCCGCCGCAAACGCCGAATCAAACGGTGGCGGAGGCGAGAAGGACGGCGCCGGGTAGGGCTGTTTTTGAGAGCCGTAGCACTCGTACTCGCTGGCGGCCTCGGAAGCCGGATGGGCCGTCCCAAGCAGTTTATAGAGCTGCTCGGCAAGCCCGCGCTCCATCATACCCTGCGCGCTTTCCAGGAAACTCCGGGGATAGATAGGATCTACACCGTCGGGGACAAGGAGAGGATCGAGTCACTCGTCACGAGCGCCCGGATCGGCAAGTACGCCAGTTGCGCACCACCGGGCGAGAGCCGCTCCCACTCGACCAGGAGCGGTCTCCTGATGTGCCTGGAAGACCCGCAGACCATAGTCCTCGTCCACGACGGCTCCCGGTGCCTGGTGACGCCGGCCCTGATCGGGCGCGTCGTCGAAGCCGCCAAAGAAAGAGGCGTGGACGGCGTCATCCCGACGGTCCCCGTCTCCGACACCATAAAGGTCACCGAGAACGGCTCCGTCACCGAGACCCTGGAGCGGAGCAAGCTACAGGCGACCCAGACCCCGCAGGCTTTCCGGCTAGGCCTCCTGCGCCGCGTGTACGACAGTTCCGACGCCCTGCTCGCGAGCGCCCCCGACGACGCTTCGCTCGTGGAGCGGACCGGAGGGCGCGTGGTTACGGTTCCGGGTGAGAAGACGAACATAAAGCTGACTTCCCCGGAGGACCTGATCCTGGCCGAGGCCATAATGGTCTCACGCAACGGCTTCCACCCGCCCGGCCGCCTTAGCTGGCTCCACGGCGCGCAGGCTTGAGCTTCCGGGTGGGACTCGGGGTGGACGCCCACGCCTTCGCCGAGACCGGCGTAAATAGGAAACTTATCCTCGGAGGAGTGAAGATAGATTTCGAGCGGGGTCTCTTCGGACACTCCGACGCCGACGTTCTCGCCCACGCGGTGACCGACGCTCTGCTCGGGGCGGCGGGCCTGGAAGACATCGGACACTACTTTCCGGATACCGACGAACGCTACAAGGACGCGGATTCCATACGCTTGTTGCGTGAAGCGCGGGCGCTCATCGGAGAGTCGTGGGGTGTGTCGAACGTGGACGCGGTTGTGATCTGCGAACAGCCTAAAATTCGGGATTACCGGGGACAGATGCGCGAGAATCTGGCCGGCGCTCTGGAGGTGGACCCATCCCAGGTAAGCGTGCGTGGGACGACTACCGAGCGGCTCGGATTCCCAGGTCGCGGCGAAGGTATAGCGGCGCAGGCTGTCTGCCTGCTGGAGCGTCGTTAAGAGGTGAGCGAAGTCCGGGTGCGCTTCGCCCCGAGCCCGACGGGAATGCTCCACCTCGGGAGCGCCCGTACGGCTCTCTTCAACTACCTCTTCGCCCGTCATCACGGCGGTAAATTGATACTGCGCGTCGAAGACACCGATCTGATTCGAAGCAACAGAGAGTTCGAGCGCTCCCAGCTAGAAGACCTCGACTGGCTTGGCCTCCGCTTCGATGAGGGACCATTCCGGCAGAGCGAGCGCCCGGAGCGCTACGAGAGGGTCGCTCAACGCCTCTTTGAAACGGAGCTTGCCTACGGGAGCGAGGACGAGTCCGGGAGAACGGCACTGTACCTCCGCCCTGGGGCGAGGAGCGGGAGCTTCCGGGACGAGTTGCGGGGCGAGGTCTCTTTCGGGGACATCGAGGATTTCGTGATCCTGAAATCCGACGGCACGCCTTCCTACAATTTCGCGGTCGTCGTGGACGACTCAGAGATGGGCATCACACACGTCATCCGGGGGGAGGAGCATCTGCCCAACACCGCCCGTCAGGTCCTCGTGTACCGGGCGCTCGGTGTCGAAGAGCCGGCCTTCGTCCACCTCGGTTTGATCCTCGGCCCGGACGGTAAGAAGCTTTCCAAGCGCCACGGCGCCGCCAGCGTCGCGGAGCACCGGCGCGAGGGATACATTCCGGAGGCCATCACCGGCTACCTGGCGTTGCTCGGCTGGACGCACCCGACCGGCAAGGAAGAGTTCGCCGACCTCGAAGAGCTGGCGCGGGAGTGGGACCCGTCGCGCCTCGGGGCGAGCCCGTCCACCTTCGACCCCGAACGCCTGCTGGTCGAGAACGCCCGTCACATCCGCCGTCTTCCGCCGGAGGAGTTGCGCCGCCGGCTGGAACCTTTCCTGGACGAGCCGCTGCCGGAGGGACGCGAAGATGTGGCCGTCGAAGCCATGAAGGAAGATATGCGCCTCCTCTCTGACGCACCGTGTCTGCTGCGTGAGATCTCCGGCCCCGTTGATCCTATGAACTTCGCCGGGGAACTACCGGAATCGAGCGAGACTGTATTCGCCCACACCGCTGTGGCGCTTGAAGACCGGGAGCTTACGGAACTGGAGGCCGCACGGGCGTTCGTCAAGGAGCTACGAACGTGGGCGAAAGAGGAAGGGATAAAGACGCGCGACTTGCTCCATCCTCTCAGGCTCGCGCTGACCGGTCGGGGCAGCGGGCCGGAGATGGCTTACCTGTTCGCGGTGCTCGGCCCGGAGGAGGCGCGCGCGAGGATAGAGCGGGCGAGAGACGCTAGACTAGAGGTATGAGCGTTAAAGTGCGGGACAGTTTGGGCGGCCGGGAGGTCGAGGTCGGAGAAGACGGGCGTGTGGGGATCTACGTGTGCGGCCCGACCGTCTACGGTCACATCCACCTCGGCAACGCCCGCGCGCCGCTGTTCTGGGACGTGGTGGCGAGGTACTTGAGGAGCCGGGACTACGAGGTGAAGCTCGTTCAGAACATCACGGACATAGACGACAAGATCATCAACAAGGCAAACGAAGAAGGTGTCTCCTGGGAGGAGATCTCCACCCGCTACACCGATTCGTTCCACGAGCGCCTTGAGGTGCTCGGCATCCGGGAGCCCGATGTGGAGCCACGCGCCACGGAGCACATCCCGGAGATGCTCTCCTTGATACAAGAACTTATAGAGGGTGGACACGCTTACGCCGCGCCGAATGGGGACGTCTACTACTCCGTCGGGAGCTTCGCTGATTACGGTCGACTTAGCCACCAGCGACCCGGTGAGATGCGCGAGACGGAGAAGGGCGCGATGAGCGGAAAAGAGAGCCCGCTGGACTTCGCGCTCTGGAAGTCATCCAAGCCCGGCGAGCCCTCGTGGGAGAGTCCGTGGGGGCCGGGAAGGCCGGGTTGGCACCTCGAATGCTCGGCGATGGTCGAGAAGCACCTGCCTGGGAACCCCAGCGCCGACATCCACGGCGGCGGGACGGACTTGCGCTTTCCGCACCACGAGAACGAGCTGGCCCAGAGCGCCGCTGCCCATCCAGATCACGCCTTCGTCCGGGCCTGGGCGCACCACGGGATGGTCAACACCGGCGCCGAGAAGATGGCGAAGTCCGTCGGTAACATACTGGACGTCGAGGACGCCGTCGCGCGCCACGGAAGAAATGCGATCCGGATGTGGCTGCTCCAGAGCCACTACTCCCAACCCATAGATTACTCGGAAGAGATACTAGAAGAGAAACGCCGCTCCTACGAGCGTCTGATGCGTTTCTACGTTTCCATCTCCGACTCCACGAGCGCCTCGGAACTCTCGGCGAAGCTGGCTACCGAGCTGCGCGAGAAGTTCGACGCCGCGATGCAGGACGACTTCAACACCCCGGAGGCTGTCGCCGCCGTTTTCGACGCTGCGGGAGAGGCGGGGCGTGAGATCTCATCTCGCCCCGAAGCCGCCGGCGAGTTCGCCTCCCTGAAGGATGCTCTGGAAGAAGTCCTGGAAATTCTCGGGTTCGATCTTGCGGAGTTGTTTTCGGCTTATGTAGGCGGTGTTTCAGAAGGTGTACTCGTATTGTTCAGGGAGAAACCAGATGAGAAAATCCTCTCGCAAGCCGCCGACCGTGAACTGGCTCGTCGAGAGAAGGATTGGTCTACCGCTGACCGATTGCGGGACGAGCTACATGCGCAGGGCTGGGCGGTAAAAGACACTTCGGATGGCCCCACTCTGAGACGTCGGTAGTCGTTTGAAGCGCGAGGTGATCTACGGCGTCCGGCCGGTGGTAGAAGCTCTGAAGAGCCGACGCCGCGAGGTCTTCGAGGTCCTGGACTCGACCGGGAACCGGGAGGCTTCGAGCCTGGCCCGCGATATGAAGACACCCGTCGAGACCGTTCCGCGTCAGCGGATCGAAGAACTGGCGCCCGGAGCCGTTCACCAGGGGATCGCGGCGCGTGTGGGTCCTTATCCGTACTCTGGGTTGGATGAGGTGCTTTCCACACCGGAGCCCTTAATCTTGATCCTCGACGGCGTGACGGACCCGCAGAACCTCGGGGCTGTGTTGCGGGCCGCGGATGGGGCCGGAGTGAGTGGCGTGGTGATCCCGAAGGACCGGGCGGCCGGGGTTACGGCGGCGGTAGTCAAGGCGAGTGCCGGGGCAAGCGAGCACGTCCGGGTCGTCCGCGAGACGAACCTGCGCCGGGCTATCGACCGGATGAAGAAAGCCGGCCTGTGGGTGTACGCCGCCGAGGTCGAGGGCAAGATCTACACGAAGACGGACCTCTCGGGGCCGTTGGGACTGGTTTTGGGTAGCGAGGGACAGGGCGTGAGGCGGCTCGTGCGCGAAGGTTGTGATGGGACGGTCTCTATACCGATGTTGGGGTCTGTATCGTCACTCAACGTCTCGGTGGCGGCGGCGGTGGTGTTGTATGAGGCCGTGAGGCAGCGGGGGTAGTGTGGCGTCGTACCTGATCCTGGATGGCTACAACCTGATCTGGGGTCTCGGCCGTTACTCCGAAGCCGGAGGCCTGGAAGAGGCGCGAGAGTTACTCATCAGCGACGCTCTGAAGGCGTCGGGGTGGACCGGTCGTATAATAGTGCTGGTCTTCGACGCCCATCGCGGCCCCGGAAGAGAGCGGTCCGAGCATAGAGCCGGCGGCGCGGTACGGCTCGTCTACAGCGCCGCAAACGAATCGGCCGACGACGTCATAGAGCGGCTTCTGGGCGAACTCGGCGGCACGGCTACGGTCTACACGGCGGACTTTGCCCTGCAGCGCACGGCGCTGGCGCGCGGGGCGATACGGGCGACGCCCCAGGAATTCGAAGACCTGCTCGACGAACTTCCGGCCCTCACGCGGCATCCGGAGACGCGAAGACGTTCGAGCATAGGAGATCATCTCAGCCCAGAAGTCCGCCGGAAACTCGAAGAGCTACGCCGCAGAAAAAGCTAGTCAGCTAGTCAGCGGGTCAGCACTTCAGCCAGTCAGCTCGTCAGCAAAGGAGTTGCTTTTTAGACTGTGATCCTCGCCAGAACTTTCTGCGGGACGCTCCTGCTAAAATACGTTTCGGTAAGGACGTACAGGTTAGCCGGAGCAATAGGCTGAGATGCTGATCTGCTGACCAGTTCTCTTGCCCGGATAGCTCAGTGGTAGAGCAGCCGCCTTGTAAGCGGCAGGTCGGGGGTTCGAATCCCTTTCCGGGCTCTGAATGAGGCCGCGTTGAAAATTTGTGCGTGTTTGCTACTATAAACGGGCGTTTCGGGGCGGATGCTTCGGGCGTGGCTGGGGGTGTGCCCGAGCGGCCAAAGGGAGCAGACTGTAAATCTGCCGGCTTCGCCTACGGAGGTTCGAATCCTCCCGCCCCCACGAACAGAATATGCCCCTGTAGCTCAGTGGTAGAGCACCTCCATGGTAAGGAGGGGGTCAGCGGTTCAAGTCCGCTCGGGGGCTCTCAGGTCAGTGGTCGGGTTATCTCGGCGTCGGCCGGAAAAACGGACGGGGCGGTGTAGCTCAGTCGGTTAGAGCAGCGGAATCATAATCCGCGTGTCGCAGGTTCGAGTCCTGCCACCGCTACTATTAGCGTAAACTCCAGCGCCACCGGGAAACCGAGAAAGGATCCGATATGGGCAAGGCGAGATACGAGAGGAACAAGCCGCACCTGAACGTCGGCACCATAGGCCACGTGGACCACGGCAAGACGACCCTTACAGCGGCCATAACGAGGGTGCTATCCAAAAGGGTGCCTAATGACACGGCCAACAAGGTGGTTGCCTTTGACCAGATAGACAACGCCCCCGAAGAGCGTCAGCGGGGCATTACGATCGCTACTTCTCATCAGGAGTACGCAACCGAGAGCCGCCACTATGCCCACGTTGATTGCCCAGGGCACGCCGACTACGTGAAGAACATGATCACCGGAGCCGCCCAGATGGATGGGGCAATACTCGTGGTAAGCGCCGCAGATGGTCCGATGCCACAGACTCGTGAGCACATACTTCTTGCTCGTCAGGTAGGGGTTCCATACATAGTCGTGTTCTTGAACAAGGCCGACATGGTGGATGACCCTGAGCTTATAGAGTTGGTGGAGATGGAGGTCAGGGAGCTACTAACCGAGTATGACTTCCCAGGGGATGACATTCCGGTAGTAGTAGGTAGTGCCTTGAAGGCCCTCGATGGGGATGAGGGAGAGATGGGTGAGGAGGCGATCATGCAGCTAATGGACGCTGTAGACTCCTACGTCCCCGAGCCAGAGCGTGCAATAGACCGGCCGTTCCTGTTGGCGGTGGAGGACGTCTTCACTATTCAGGGTAGAGGAACTGTAGCCACTGGGAGAGTGGAGCAGGGAGAGATAAAGATAAACGAGGAGATAGAGGTAGTAGGGATAAAGACTACCCGTAAGACGGTTGTAACCGGGGTGGAGATGTTCAACAAGAGTATGGACAGTGGGCAGGCCGGGGACAACATAGGCGCTCTTCTAAGAGGAGTGCGTAGGGACGACATAGAGCGTGGGCAGGTCTTGGCGAAGCCTGGGACGATAACCCCACACACGAAGTTCAAGGCCGAGGTTTACGTGCTATCCAAGGAAGAGGGAGGGCGTCATACTCCGTTCTTTTCGAACTACAGGCCACAGTTCTACTTCAGGACTACTGATGTGACGGGGGAGATCACGTTGGAGGAGGGAGTGGAGATGGTGATGCCGGGGGACAACACGGTAATGAACGTTGGGTTGATCTCACCTATAGCGATGGATGAGGGATTGAACTTCGCCATCCGCGAGGGTGGGCGTACAGTAGGTGCCGGCGTCGTTACCCAAATCGTAGAGTAAGAGAGAACCGTCTATAATACGGGGGTGGGGCCAAAACGGTCCCGCTACCTGTGATTTGAAGGAGAGTTGTGCGACAATTAGTAACGCTGGCTTGTGACGAGTGCAAGCGCCGCAATTACCATAGCCGTAAGAACCGGCGCAATACCCCGGATCGCATCCAGCTAAATAAGTATTGCCCGTGGTGCCGGCAGCATACGGAACATCGGGAGACCCGCTAGAGAAGGCGGGACGTAGGCGAAGGGCAGTAGCTCAGTTGGAAGAGCAGCGGTCTCCAAAACCGCAGGTCGTGGGTTCGAGTCCCTCCTGCCCTGCTCTGAAAGACGATATCAGGCGAGGAAGTTAGATGGGTAACAAGCGAGGCTCCACCACTACGAGGGGAGCCAACAGGGCGCAGCAGCAACAGAAGAAGAAGCGACGTTTCGGAGGCGAGACGCTCGACTTCCTCAAGAGCGTGCGCGGAGAGCTTCGGCGGGTAAACTGGCCCGACTGGGAGCAACTCAAGCAGAGCACGGCCGTCGTGCTCGTCATAGTCGTCGTCCTCGGGATCTACATCGCCGCGTGGGATTACCTCTTCAATTTCCTGTCCCGTATTATCTTCTCGTTGTAGTAGGAGCGTGTTTTCGTGAAGAAGTGGTACGTCATAAATACATATTCGGGACACGAGAACAAGGTCCGCACCACGATGGAGCGGCGGATCGAGTCTCTCGGCCTCGACCATTATTTTAAGGACATCAGGATCCCGACGGAGAACGTCATAGAGATCAAGAACGGCAAGAAGGTCCCCGTGGTCCAGCGCCAGTTCCCCGGATATTTGCTGGTGAACATGGACATGAACGATAACACCTGGCAGTTGGTTCGCCAGACGCCGGGCGTCACCCAGATCGTCGGTGCCGGCGACACGCCGACGCCTCTTTCAAGGGGCGAGGTGGAGAGGCTGCTGCATCCGGGTGAGGCTGAGACTCGCGAGAAGGTCAAGACCGTGGTCGATTACGAGATCGGCGAGACGGTACGGGTCATTAGCGGGCCGCTCTCGGACTTCGAGGGGGCCGTCTCTGACATAAACGTGGACCAGTCGCGGTTGAAGGTTCTGGTCTCCATCTTCGGGCGCGAGACGCCCGTTGAACTCTCTTTCAACCAGGTAGCCAAACTCTAAACAGGAACGCAAAAACGTACAGGAAAGGCATCTTATGGGTAGAGGACGCGGGCGCCGCGTAGCGCGCAAACTGAAGTTGCAAGTCACGGGAGGTCAGGCGAACCCGGCTCCTCCAGTTGGTCCGGCGCTGGGTCAGGCGCAGGTGAACATCGGGGAGTTCGTGCGGCAGTTCAACGAAGCCACGCGCGACCAGATGGGCCAGGTCATCCCGGTCGAGATTACGGTCTTCGAGGACCGCTCTTTCACCTTCGTGACAAAGACGCCGCCGGCGGCTTTCCTGCTTCGGCAGGCGGCTGGTATAGAGAAGGGCAGCGGCGAGCCGAACCGGGCGAAGGTTGGGGCCGTTAGCCGGTCTCAGGTAGAAGAGATAGCGCGGACAAAGATGCCGGACCTGAACGCCGCCGACGTGGAAGGCGCGTCGAGGATCGTCGAGGGTACGGCCCGGAGCATGGGGATAACGGTCAATGGGTAGAAGACTAGCGGAGCAGAAGCAGCGGATCGATACGGAGCGGTTTTACACGCCGCGCGACGCCCTGGAGCTTTTGAAGGGGCTCGAAGGGGCGAAGTTCGACGAGAGCGTCGAGGCGCACGTCAACTTGAACGTGGACCCGCGAAGGGCGGATCAGATGGTCCGGGGCACTTTGATGCTGCCGAACGGCACTGGCAAGACTCAGCGGGTGGCGGTCTTCGCCGATGGTGAGAAAGGTCGGGAGGCGGAGGAAGCCGGGGCTGACGTTGTCGGCGCCGACGATTTGGCGGCCCGCATCCGGGACGAAGGTTTCATGGACTTCGACGTCGCGGTCGCCACCCCGGACCAGATGAGCACGGTCGGGCGACTCGGTCAGATCCTCGGCCCGCGCGGCCTGATGCCGAACCCGAAGAGCGGGACGGTCACGATGGACGTTGGCCGGGCGGTCGAGGACATAAAGAAGGGGAAGATCGAGTACCGGGTGGACCGCTACGGGATCATCCACAGCATCCTCGGCAAGAAGTCCTTCGACCTTGAGTCTCTAATAGAGAATTACTTCTCCCTACGTGAGGAGCTTCAGCGGGTGCGGCCCGCGCCGGTGAAGGGTAAATATTTCAAGTCGGTCGTCATCACGACCACGATGGGACCTTCGATCAAGGTTGACCCCGCGATAGAGAAGGATTAGTATCTCGGTCGTAGTTTAAAAAATTCAAACCAGTACGAGACCACAGACAGTCGGGGCGAGAGCTTAATTGTCCTCCCTAAAGAGGAGAACCCGGCCGAGGTCGCGGAGCGAGGGAGCTTTATAAAGCCCCGGATGCCTCTGCGGCTCCGGGGTTTTCTACGTGTAGAGGAGTTGTGAGAGGTGAAACGAGAAGACAAGACGCGGGTCATAGACGAGCTTACGGAGCGTCTGGGACAGGGCAGTGCGCTCGTGGTCGATTACCAGGGCATGGACGTCGCCCAGAGCACCCGTCTCAGGGCGCGCAGCCGGGAGTCGGGCGTCGAGTTCGTGGTGGCGAAGAATACGCTGGCCCGAAGGGCCGCGGACGCCGCCGGCATAGACGGGGACTTTACGGGGTTCTTGATCGGGCCGACGGCTATCGCTTTTTCCGAAGACCCGGTTACGAGCGCGAAGTTGATGGCGGAGTTCTCGGATGAGATCGAGACCTTCACGCTCAAGGGCGGCATTCTGGAGGGCGGACGGGTCCTCGGCGAGGCCGACGTTGTGGCCCTGAGCAAGTTGCCGAGCCGCGAGCAGCTGATCGCACAGGTCGTCGGTGGCATATCCTCGCCGCTCACGAGCTTCGTCATGGTCCTGAACAATACCGTCCAGGGGCTCGTCGTGGCGCTCGGCCAAATCGCCGAGCAGAAGCAGAGCGCGGAGGGTTCGGCCCCGGCCGAGACCGCCGAGTAAACGCGGTAGCAAACGTAAGCAGTAAGTAAACAGAAGTCAGGAGGACTTTAGAAATGGCAGTAGATCAGCAAGAGTTGATGGAGACGATAGAGAACATGACGGTGCTCGAGCTTTCGGAGCTCGTGAAGTCTCTGGAGGAGCGCTTCGGCGTCTCCGCGACCGCCGTGGCCGCCGGCCCGGCCGCCGGACCCGCCACCGACGGCGCAGCCGCCGAGGAGGAGCAGACCGAGTTCGACGTCGTGCTCCAGGCGGCGGGCGGAAAGAAGATCCAGGTGATCAAAGAAGTCCGGGCCGCTACCGGCCTCGGCCTCAAAGAGGCGAAGGCGCTCGTCGACGACGCCCCCAACCCCGTCAAGGAGGCTGTCTCCAGGGAAGACGCCGACGCGCTCAAGGCGAAGCTGGAAGAGGCAGGCGCCACCGTCGAGGTCAAATAGTCAAGTAAGCTCGTCAGCTTTTCAGCACTTCAGCCGGCCAGCTAAAAGCTGAGTAGAGCGGCGCTTCTCACGCGGGGAGCGCCGCTTTCGTGCGGACGTGCGAAGCAAAGCGGAGAAAACTTGCTGACAGGCTGCCAGAAGTGCTACACTTCGGGCGTCGGCTTTCGAGTCGGCGAATTTGTTTCTATAAATTTTTCATATCCACTCTCATTCGGGTTGACTACGCCTGATGGGAGGGGTAAGATATGCGTTTGCGTGTTAGAACGTTCTTCAACAACTCGCTGTGGAGGAGAGCTAATTTGGTAACCCCTATTGTGCGCCGTGAGCGGCACCGTTATGCCCGGATGCAGACCGCTGATTTTCAGATACCGGATCTCATAAATATACAGATAGACTCGTTCGAGAAGTTCCTGGAGAAGGGCATTCGCCAGACTTTGACGGACATTTCGCCCATCGAAGACTACACGGGTTCTTATGCGGTCGAGTTTGGTGAGTCTCATTTGGACGATCCACCGAACTCGATAGAAGAGTGCATGTCCAAGGACAAGACGTACTCGGCCCCGCTGTTCGTGAAGGTTCGTTTCATCATCAAGGAGACGGGTGAGCTCAGGGAGCAGGACGTCTTTATGGGCGATTTCCCGCTGATGACGAACTGGGGCACTTTCGTCATAAACGGGACGGAGCGGGTCGTGGTGACCCAGCTCGTGCGTTCGCCGGGCGCTTATATCATGGAGCCGAAGGACCAGACAAAGCAGGTCTTGACGGCGAGCTTGATGCCGAGCCGGGGTTCGTGGCTGGAATTCGAGGTCGAGAGCAAGGGTTACGTCTCGGTCAGGATAGATAGGAAGCGGAAGCTGCCGGTGACGGTGCTCTTGAAGGCGCTCGACATGGGCGGGCCGGAGGAGATCCTCTCCCGCTTCGGTGATTCGTGGCTGATGCGGAACACGCTTGAGCGGGACGACACCGCCGGTCGGGACGAGGCGCTTCTGGAAGTATTCAGGCGTCAGCGTCCGGGTGAGCCGGTCAACATCGACAACGCGCAGAACCTGGTGGACGGGCTCTTCTTCGACGCCAAGCGGTACGATCTCTCGGAGGTCGGGCGCTACAAGGTCAACAAGAAGCTAAAGCTCGACGTGCCTCTGGAAGTCCATACCTTGACCATCGAGGACATAGAAGGTCTTTTGAAGCGGCTGCTTGAGACCGCCGAGGGGTTCGCGGAGGATCAGGAGTTCGGACGGGTCAACTACGAGCGGGCGCGGCACCTCTTGGACGAGTACGAGCATCTTGGCAACCGGAGGCTCAGGACCGTCGGGGAGTTGGTTCAGGAGGCGTTCCGGATCGGGATGTACCGGATGGAGCGGGTCGTGCGCGAGCGGATGACTACCCAGGACACCGACGCCATAACGCCCCAGAGCGTGGTCAACACCAAGCCGGTCGCAAGTGCTATCAAGGAGTTCTTCGGGTCCTCGCAGCTCTCGCAGTTCATGGACCAGACCAACACTTTGAGCGGTCTCTCGCACCGGCGGAGGCTGTCGGCGATGGGCGCCGGTGGTCTTAGCCGGGAGCGGGCTCCCATAGAGGTCCGTGACGTTCACCCGACTCACTACGGACGGATATGCCCTATAGAGACGCCGGAAGGGCCGAACATCGGCCTGATCGGCCAGCTCGCCACCTACGCAACCGTGGACGAGTACGGCTTCGTCCAGACGCCGTACCGGAAAGTCACGGACGGGATGGTCATGGAGCAGATCGACTACCTCTCGGCTGATGAGGAAGAGACGCTGACCATAGCCCAGGCGAACACGCCGGTGAACCTGGAGACCGGAGAGATAACCGCGGAGCAGGTCCTGGCGCGGAGGCGCGGCGGGGATGTCGCGACCGTGATTCCTACCGAAGTGGACTACATGGACGTCGCGCCGCTACAGACGGTCTCCGTCGGTACGGCCCTCATACCTTTCCTGGAGCACGACGACGCCAACCGGGCCTTGATGGGCGCGAACATGCAGCGTCAGGCGGTGCCGCTCTTGAGGAGCGAGGCCCCGTACGTGGGGACCGGGATGGAGTTCCGGGCGGCGGCTGATACGGGCGACGTTATATTGGCGCGTCACGGCGGCAAGGTCGAGCGCGTAACGGCTTCCGAGATCGCCATCCGGCGCGATAACGGCGAGACCGACGAGTATCGTCTGCGCAAGTTCGAGCGTTCCAATCAGGGTACGTGCGTCAACCAGCGGGCGCTTATAAAGGAAGGCGAGGAAGTAGAGGCAGGGGCGATCCTGACCGACGGGTCCTCGACCGACCAGGGTGAGTTGGCGCTGGGCAAGAACATGCTCGTGGCTTTCATGCCGTGGGAAGGGTTCAACTTCGAGGATGCGATCATTATCTCCGAGCGGATAGTCAAGGACGACGTGCTTTCCTCCATCCACATCGAGGAGTACGAGGTTCAGGCCCGCGACACCAAGCTCGGTCCCGAGGAGATCACACGGGATATCCCGAACGCTTCCGACGACGTGCTGATGAACCTCGACGCCGACGGCATCATTCGCATCGGCGCGGAGGTCGGTTCCGGAGACGTGCTCGTCGGGAAGGTGACGCCGAAAGGCGAGTCCGAGCCGACGCCGGAGGAGAAGCTCCTCCGTGCGATCTTCGGCGAGAAAGCGCGGGAGGTCAAGGACTCTTCGCTGAAGGTCCCGCACGGAGAAGGCGGCGTCGTCATAGACGTGAAGCGCTTCACGCGTGATGGTGGGGATGAATTGCAGCCAGGCGTCAACGAGCAGGTACGCGTGTTCGTGGCGACCAAGCGTAAGATCGCCGAGGGCGACAAGCTCGCCGGACGGCACGGCAACAAGGGCGTTATCTCAAAGATAGTGCCCGAGGAAGACATGCCGTTCATGGAGGACGGGACGCCGGTTGACGTAATATTGTCGCCGCTTGGCGTGCCGAGCCGGATGAACATCGGCCAGATCCTCGAAACGCACCTCGGATGGGCCGCCAGCAAGGGGCTCGGCGAGAACGGCGGCGAGCCAACCTTCGTATCGACGCCGGTTTTCTCCGGCGCCGAAGTCGAGGACATCGACAAGGCGATTGAGGCGGTCAATCAGGACGGTGGGGCCAGCGTCGGTATGGGTCGCGGCGGGAAGGTGACGCTCTACGACGGGCGCACCGGAGAACCGTTCGACGGGCGGATCACGATTGGCTACATGTACATATTGAAGCTCCTCCACCTCGTGGACGACAAGATCCACGCTCGCTCGACCGGGCCTTACTCGCTCGTTACGCAGCAGCCTTTGGGCGGTAAAGCCCAGTTCGGCGGCCAGCGCTTCGGCGAGATGGAGGTCTGGGCGCTTGAGGCTTACGGCGCCGCCCATACGTTGCAGGAGTTGCTCACGATAAAGAGCGACGACCGGGTCGGCCGGGTCAAGAGCTACGAGTCGATAGTGAAGGGCGAGAACATACCGGAGCCTGGTGTTCCGGCGAGCTTCAAGGTCTTGCTCAAAGAGATGCAGTCGCTCGGTCTCTCGGTCAAACCGGTCTACAACGCCGAGGCTGCCGCAGAGGATCAGGACCGCAGAGATTGGGACGAGGCGGCGCGCGCTTTAGGGATCAACCTGAGCCGCGAGGAGCCGACTGGTAACTTAGACGACACACCGGACTTCGGCACAGGAGGGATGTAGAGCTTGCAAGGTTTAGAGCGCGACATCGACATAAACAAGCTGGAGAAGATCTCCATCGGCCTCGCTTCGGCCGAGGAGATCCGGGAGTGGTCTCGCGGCGAGGTAACGAAGCCCGAGACCATCAACTACCGCACCCTGCGTCCCGAGAAGGACGGCCTGTTCTGCGAGCGGATCTTCGGTCCCTCGAAGGACTGGGAGTGCTACTGCGGTAAGTACAAGAGAATTCGTTTCAAGGGCATTATCTGCGAGCGGTGCGGCGTGGAGGTAACCCGCGCCCGCGTGCGGCGCGACAGGATGGGCCATATAGAGTTGGCCGCCCCCATAGCGCACGTGTGGTTTGTCAAGGGCGTGCCGAGCCGGATGGGTTACCTGCTCGACATCAGCCCGAAGGACCTCGACCGGGTGCTGTACTTCGCAAGCTCCATCGTCACCTGGGTTGACCGGGAGGAGCGGGCGAACGACATCGACACCTTGCGCAATCAGGTGGAAGATGAGATCCACCAGCTCGAAGAGGACCGGGATGAGGAGATCGTCCAGGCTCAGGAGATGCGTACCAGGCGCGAGGGCGTCATAAACGGCGAGAGCCCCGCCGACGAGTTGACCGAGGAGTACGCGGAGATCGCCGAGGAGGATCGGGAAACGACCCTGGCGAAGGTCCGCAAAGAGGCCGAGGAGTCTGCCGCCGACATCGAGCGCTCCGTGAACGAGCAGATAGAGCTGACCCGCCGGGCGTGGGAGGAGTTCCAGACTCTGGAGCCGCGTCAGATCGTGGACGACGAGGAACTCTTCCGCGAGATGAAGGACCGCTTCGGCGACGAGTACGGCTACGGCGTGTACTTCCGGGGAGGCATGGGCGCCGAGTCTATTCGGGACCTCATCCAGCAGGTAAATCTCGAAGAGGAAGCGCAGGAGTTGCGCGACACCGTCGCAAACGCGAAGGGCCAGAAGC
The DNA here is from genome assembly GCA_965219175.1 of Rubrobacteraceae bacterium. Lineage (GTDB taxonomy): Bacteria > Actinomycetota > Rubrobacteria > Rubrobacterales > Rubrobacteraceae > JBBPZK01. Next base: position 2,361,679 of record CBDCNI010000001.1, on the reverse strand, counting down.
GCCAGAAGGCGATAAAGCGCCTGAAGGTCGTGGACGCCTTCCGAACCAGTAACAACCTGCCGGAGTGGATGATAATAGATGCCGTTCCGGTGCTGCCGCCGGACCTGCGCCCGATGGTCCAGCTAGACGGCGGACGTTTCGCCACCAGCGACCTGAACGACCTGTACCGGCGTGTAATAAACCGGAACAACAGGCTCAGGAGGCTTCTGGACCTCGGGGCTCCGGACGTGATCGTAAACAACGAAAAGCGGATGCTCCAGGAGGCCGTGGACGCCCTGTTCGACAACGGCAGGCGCGGACGGGCGGTAACCGGGGCCGGCAATCGGCCGCTCAAGTCTCTCTCGGACATGCTCAAGGGTAAGCAGGGACGCTTCCGCCAGAACCTACTCGGAAAGCGCGTGGATTACTCCGGCCGGAGCGTGATCGTGGTCGGTCCTGGGCTCCAGATGCATCAGTGCGGGCTACCGCGGCTGATGGCGGTCGAGTTGTTCAAGCCGTTTGTTATGAAGGTTCTCGTGGACCGGGCGCTCGCGCCGAACATCCGGAGCGCCAAGCAGATGGTCGAGCGGTTGCGGCCGGAGGTGTGGGACGTTCTGGAGGACGTGATCAAGGAACATCCCGTGTTCCTGAACCGCGCCCCGACGCTCCATCGTCTCGGCATCCAGGCTTTCGAGCCGGTGTTGGTCGAGGGTAAGGCTATACAGGTCCATCCGCTGGTTTGCGCGGCGTTCAACGCGGACTTCGACGGCGACCAGATGGCGGTCCACGTGCCGCTCTCCCCGGAGGCCCAGGCCGAGGCGCGCATCCTGATGCTCTCGACGCAGAACATTCTCCAGCCGGCGAACGGGTTCCCGATAGCGGTCCCGTCGCAGGACATGGTTCTCGGCCTCTACTACATAACCTACGCCGACGACGACGACTTCGAGGGGCAAGAGGTCAAGAGCCTCATCTCCTCTTATGACGAGGCGGAGGCCGCCTATAAAGAAGGTACGCTCAAGCTCCACGACAAGGTCCTCACGCGCAGGAACGGCGAGCGGATAGAGACTACGCTCGGGCGCGTCCTGTACAACGAGAACATCGAGCAGACCTTGCGGGACTATCTCGGTGAAATCTACGAGCCCTCTCAGTACAACTACATCAACCACACGCTGCGTAAAGGTGAGATAAAAGACGTAGTCGCCGAGTACGTCGAGCGCTATCCGACGGAACTGGTCAGTCAGCTCCTGGACACCCTCAAGAGGGTCGGATTCCACACGTCCACCAAGGCGGGGATCTCAGTCGGCAAGAACGACATCGTGGTGCCGGAGCAGAAAGAGGAGATCATGGGCCGCTACGAGGGCCTCGTCGAGGACATAGAGGACCAGTGGGACCAGGGCTTCATCTCCGACGACGAGCGGCTGGAGCGGATCATCGGGCTCTGGACGCAGGCCAAGAACGAGGTCGAGGACGCCATGAAGGGGAACCTCTGGCGTTTCAACCCGATCTACATGATGGCTAACTCGGGCGCCCGGGGTAACTACTCGAACTTCACCCAGCTCGCCGGTATGCGCGGCCTTATGACGAACACGAAGGGTGAGATCATCCCCGAGCCCGTGAAGAGCAACTTCATCGAAGGGCTCTCCGTCCTCGAATACTTCACCTCTACCCACGGCGCCCGGAAGGGCCAGGCCGACACCGCCCTGCGGACGGCCGACTCGGGTTACCTTACCCGTAGGCTCGTGGACGTGTCCCAGGACGTTGTCGTTTCCGGCGAGGATTGCGGCTCGAAGGGCTACATAGACCTCCCGCTCTACCTCGACGGCGGTCAGGGCGACGCGAACGACTCTGTCGCGGCCCGCTTCCTTGCCCGCGACCTCGTAAACCCGGAGACGGGCGAGGTCATAGGCGAAGCAGGGGTGGATATTACGCCACGCCTGCTGGCGGCTTGGCTAGAGGAGTTGCCGCGCGAGACCATGGTCTCCGTCAGGTCGCCTTCCAAGTGCGAGAACGCGCACGGCGTCTGCCAGGCGTGCTACGGTCGGGCGCTCTCGACTTACAAGCCGGTCGACGTCGGCGAGGCCGTAGGCATCATCGCGGCCCAGTCAATCGGCGAGCCGGGGACGCAGCTCACGATGCGTACCTTCCACACGGGTGGTATCGCGGGTGAGGACATCACCGCAGGCCTCCCAAGGGTCGTCGAGCTTTTCGAGGCGCGGCACCCGAAGGCGGAGGCGACCATCGCCGAGATCGACGGTGCCGTCACCTTCGAGGAGACGGATTCCGACCGGATGATAAAGGTCGTGCTGACCTCCGCGGACGGCACCGAGAGCCGCGAGTACCGGGTCGAGCGTCAGCTCTTGAAGCCGGGGATCATAGAGGGCGCCGAGGTTTTGGCTAGCACCCCGATCACCGAAGGCTCCGTCTATCCGCACGCTATTCTCGAAAACGATCAGGCCTACGACCGCGGCACTACCGCCACGGAGCGTTACCTGGTCGAAGAGGTGCAGCGGGTCTACCGGGCTCAGGGCGTGGACATCCACGACAAGCACATCGAAGTCATAGTGCGCCAGATGCTCCGCAAGGTCGTCGTGGACGACCCCGGTGACACCAACCTCCTGCCGGAGCAGGTCGCCGACCGCTTCACCGTGCGGGCTCTCAACGAGAGCATCGAGGAGGAAGACGGCCAGCCGGCCACGTTCCACACGGTCCTCATGGGCATCACCAAAGCGTCTCTCGCGACGGACAGCTTCCTTTCGGCGGCTTCCTTCCAGGAGACTGCCCGCGTCCTGACCGACGCGGCCATCGAGGGCAAGATGGACAGCCTCGCCGGCCTCAAGGAGAACGTCATAATCGGGAAGCTCATACCGGCGGCGACCGGCTTGCCCCGATACCGGCAGCTCGCCGTTACGGTCGAGGGTTACGAAGCCCGGGAAGCCGAAGAGCTAGACATAGCTGCTTCTTAGCCGGTCGGAAGATAGGTTTTTGGGTCGGGGCCTCACGCCCCGGCCTTTCTCCCTGGCAGAGACGAAACGTGAGCTTGACATAACGTCTCCCCGGACCTAGAATAACGTGTCGTGGCTGTTATAGGGCTGCCTATGGGCATGTCTGTCGGTTGCGGCGCGTTTTACTGTAATTTGTAGTAGGACCTTTTCCACGGAAAGAAAGGATGGCGCGGCTGTGCCGACGACCAATCAGCTCGTGCGTGACGAGCGGAAGGTAAGGAAAGAGAAGTCGGCGACGCCCGCGTTGCAGGGTTCGCCCCAGCGTCGCGGCGTCTGCACCCGCGTCTCGACCTACACGCCCAAGAAGCCGAACTCGGCTTTGCGGAAGATCGCCAGGGTCCGTCTTACTAACGGCGTGGAGATAACGGCCTACATACCGGGTGAGGGACACAATTTGCAGGAGCACTCCGTGGTGCTCGTGCGCGGCGGTCGGGTAAAGGACTTGCCGGGTGTCAGGTATAAGGTAGTGCGGGGTTCCCTGGATACTCTGGGGGTCAACAACCGCAAGCAGGGCCGTTCCAAGTACGGTACGAAGAAGGCGTAGGGAGGAAGGGCAAGTGCCGAGAAGAGCAGCACCACCAAAGAAAAAAATCTCCGGTGACACGGTGTACGGCAGCGTGCTCGTGCAGCAGGTGATCAACAAGATCATGCTGGACGGTAAGAAGAGCACCGCCGAGAAACTGGTCTACAACGCCCTCTCGATAGTCGAGGAGCGGACTGGAACGAACCCGGTGACCGTGCTCAACAACGCGGTCGACAACGTCAAGCCGCGTCTCGAAGTTCGCAGCCGCCGGGTTGGCGGGGCGACTTATCAGGTCCCGATCGAGGTAATACCGCGGCGGGCAAACACGCTGGCCCTGCGTTGGATGATCGGCTACGCCCGCGCCCGGCGCGAGAAGACGATGGGACGCAGGATAGCCGGTGAGATCCTCGACGCGAAGGACAACACCGGGACCAGCGTAAAGCGTAAAGAAGACACACACAGAATGGCCGAGGCAAATCGGGCATTCGCACACTATAGATGGTGATGATATATGGCCGTATCTGTGGCTAGAAAAACCCCGCTACGCCGGGTCCGAAATATCGGGATCATGGCGCACATTGACGCGGGAAAGACGACGACAACCGAGCGCATCCTTCTCTACACCGGCCTCACCCACAAATTGGGCGAGGTCCACGACGGAAACGCCGTTATGGACTGGATGGCCCAGGAGCGCGAGCGCGGCATTACGATAACCAGTGCCGCTACAACCGTATTCTGGGGCGGCCTCGAAGGCTCCGGCAAGGGTGGCAAGTCGACCACCGAGGACGCCGTTCACAGCCGTATCCCCGAACAACACCGGATCAACATTATAGACACGCCCGGACACGTTGACTTTACCGTTGAGGTGGAGCGAAGCTTGCGGGTGCTGGACGGTTCCATTGCATTATTCGACTCTGTAGCCGGGGTCGAACCGCAGTCGGAGACCGTGTGGCGTCAGGCTGACAAGTACAACGTGCCGAGGATCGCGTTCGTCAACAAGATGGACCGTATCGGGGCGGACTTCTACAAGGCCGTGGCGACTATGAAGGACCGGCTCGGCGCGAATGCCGTCCCAGTGCAGTTGCCTATCGGGGCTGAGTCGGAGTTTCAGGGGATCGTGGACCTCGTTGAGATGAAGGCGCTCGTCTACAAGGACGACCTCGGGGCCGATTGGGAAGAGACGGAGATCCCGGAGGACATGCGGACGCTCGCAGAGGAGTATCGCGAGCAGCTCGTGGAGGCCGTCGCCGACCAGGACGAAGAGTTGATGATGATGTACCTGGAGGGCGAGGAGATGGAGATCCCCCAGATCCGGGCGGCCATCCGCCAGGCGACGCTCGCCACCGCGATGACGCCTGTCTTCTGTGGTTCGGCGTTCAAGAACAAGGGCGTGCAGCCGCTTCTGGACGGGGTCATAGACTACCTGCCGAGCCCGCTGGACGTGCCGCCGATACACGGCATCGGTCCGGACGGCGAGGAGGTTACGCGTTCGGCTGATGAGGACGGGCCGCTGGCGGCGCTCGCCTTCAAGGTGCAGTCCGACCCGCACGTCGGGAAGCTGACGTACATGCGGGTTTATTCGGGGACGCTCAAGGCCGGTTCGTACATCATGAACACGAGCAAGGGCAGGCGCGAGCGCGTGGGTAGGCTCTTGCAGCTTCACGCTAACAGCCGCGAGCAGCGCGAGGAAGTGTACGCCGGTGAGTTGGTGGCGGCCATCGGGCTGTCAAATACGGGGACGGGCGACACGCTCATCTCGGCGGACGACCCGGAGCAGATCGTGCTGGAGCAGATGGTCTTCCCGGAGCCGGTTATCTCGCAGGCGATAGAGCCGAAGACGAAGGTAGACCAGGAGAAACTGAGCACCGCCTTGCAGCGCTTGGCCGAAGAAGACCCGACCTTCACCGTGCGCGGTGACGAGGAGACTGGGCAGACCATTATCAGCGGGATGGGCGAGCTTCACCTGGAGATCATCGTGGACAGGCTCCTGCGCGAGTTCCGGGTGGACGCGAACATCGGTCGCCCGCAGGTTGCGTATCGCGAGACTATTCGCAAGCGCGTCGAGGGCGTCAACGGTCGGTTTGTGCGTCAGACAGGTGGTCGCGGCCAGTACGGCCACGCGGTCATCAACGTCGAGCACAACGAAGAGACCGGCTACGAGTTCGACAACAAAATAGTCGGCGGCGTCATACCGAGGGAGTACATCCCGAGCGTTGACAAGGGCATCAAGGAGGCGCTCGATTCAGGAGTCGTGGCCGGGTTCCCGGTCGTGGACATAAAGGTGGAGCTGGTGGACGGCTCTTTCCACGAGGTCGACTCGAACGAGATGGCGTTCCAGATCGCGGGTTCGATGGCGATCAAGGAAGCTATGAAGCGGGCGAACCCCGTTCTTCTAGAGCCGATCATGGATGTCGAGGTCGTGATGCCCGAGGAGTTTATGGGCGACGTAATGGGAGACCTATCGGCGCGGCGCGGGCAGATCCAGGGTATGGACTCTCGCGGCAGCAGCGGCCAGGTTATCCGGGCGGCGGTGCCGCTATCGGAGATGTTCGGGTACGCGACGACCGTCCGGAGCAAGACTCAAGGACGGGCCACGTTCACCATGCAGTTCGACCATTACGACGAGGTGCCGAAGAGCATCGCGGCCGAAATAGCCGAACGATAGAAAACTCGAAGATAGATCAAAAAGTAGCGAGAGATAGGAGACTAGAGAGATGGGCAAGGCGAGATACGAGAGGAACAAGCCGCACCTGAACGTCGGCACCATAGGCCACGTGGACCACGGCAAGACGACCCTTACAGCGGCCATAACGAGGGTGCTATCCAAAAGGGTGCCTAATGACACGGCCAACAAGGTGGTTGCCTTTGACCAGATAGACAACGCCCCCGAAGAGCGTCAGCGGGGCATTACGATCGCTACTTCTCATCAGGAGTACGCAACCGAGAGCCGCCACTATGCCCACGTTGATTGCCCAGGGCACGCCGACTACGTGAAGAACATGATCACCGGAGCCGCCCAGATGGATGGGGCAATACTCGTGGTAAGCGCCGCAGATGGTCCGATGCCACAGACTCGTGAGCACATACTTCTTGCTCGTCAGGTAGGGGTTCCATACATAGTCGTGTTCTTGAACAAGGCCGACATGGTGGATGACCCTGAGCTTATAGAGTTGGTGGAGATGGAGGTCAGGGAGCTACTAACCGAGTATGACTTCCCAGGGGATGACATTCCGGTAGTAGTAGGTAGTGCCTTGAAGGCCCTCGATGGGGATGAGGGAGAGATGGGTGAGGAGGCGATCATGCAGCTAATGGACGCTGTAGACTCCTACGTCCCCGAGCCAGAGCGTGCAATAGACCGGCCGTTCCTGTTGGCGGTGGAGGACGTCTTCACTATTCAGGGTAGAGGAACTGTAGCCACTGGGAGAGTGGAGCAGGGAGAGATAAAGATAAACGAGGAGATAGAGGTAGTAGGGATAAAGACTACCCGTAAGACGGTTGTAACCGGGGTGGAGATGTTCAACAAGAGTATGGACAGTGGGCAGGCCGGGGACAACATAGGCGCTCTTCTAAGAGGAGTGCGTAGGGACGACATAGAGCGTGGGCAGGTCTTGGCGAAGCCTGGGACGATAACCCCACACACGAAGTTCAAGGCCGAGGTTTACGTGCTATCCAAGGAAGAGGGAGGGCGTCATACTCCGTTCTTTTCGAACTACAGGCCACAGTTCTACTTCAGGACTACTGATGTGACGGGGGAGATCACGTTGGAGGAGGGAGTGGAGATGGTGATGCCGGGGGACAACACGGTAATGAACGTTGGGTTGATCTCACCTATAGCGATGGATGAGGGATTGAACTTCGCCATCCGCGAGGGTGGGCGTACAGTAGGTGCCGGCGTCGTTACCCAAATCGTAGAGTAGGGGCGTTAAGTGGCTGTCTCGAAGATAAGGATAAGGCTGAAAGCCTATGACCACGAGGTCATAGATAAGACGGCCAAGTCGATAGTGGATACGGCGGAGCGAACCGGAGCTTTTGTCTTCGGTCCCGTCCCGCTGCCGACGAAGAAGAGCGTATATACGGTGATCCGGGGTCCGTTCAAGGACAAGGACTCGCGGGAGCACTTCAAGTTGCACACGCACAAGCGCCTGATAGACATCCAGCAGCCGACGCCTCGCACGGTCGACTCGCTCCAGCGGCTCGACCTGCCGGCCGGCGTGAGCATAGAGATAAAGGCGGGTTAGGTCATGGCGACTGCTTTATTCGGACGCAAGAAACACATGACTCAGGCCTTCCAGGACGACGGCACGCTCGTAACCGCGACTGTTATAGAGGTGGAGCCGAATCTGATCACGGCCGTCAGGACCGCTGACGCCGACGGCTACGAGGCCGTTCAGGTTGGCTTCGGGCAGGTCGATGGACGGCGGGTGAATAAACCGCACGCCGGGACCTTCGCCAAGCACGAGGCCCCGCCGAGGAAGCATCTCAAAGAGTTGCGCGGCGTCTCCGGTGAGGTCGGCGAGACCATCGGCGCGGACGTTTTCGAGGTCGGCGACAAGGTACACGTCACCGCGACCTCGAAGGGTAAGGGTTTTCAGGGGACTATCAAGCGACACAGCTTCAAGCGCGGCCCTGTTTCTCACGGCTCGCACAACGTCCGGGCGCCTGGCTCCGTTGGGGCTTCGGCGGATCCGGCGCGGATTTTCAAGGGGCAGAAGATGCCCGGACAGATGGGCAACCGGGGCGTTACGGTGAGGAATCTGAGGGTCGTCAACGTGGACGCCGAGAGCGGTGAGGTCTGGGTGCGCGGCGGCGTTCCCGGCGGCAGGGGTTCCGTAGTTACTATCCGAAAGGTTGGTGAGTAGGGTGGCCCAGGCACAGGTATTCGACGCCCGTAGTAGGGAGAAATCTACGTTGGACCTCTCGGGTCCGCAGTTCGAGACGGAGCCTCGCGAGCATGTGATCCACCGGGCCGTGGTCGCGGAACTCGACGCGCGGCGGAGCTATACGGCGTCCACGAAGGGACGTAGCGATATTAGGGGCTCCGGGCGGAAGTTGTACCGTCAGAAGGGGACCGGCCGGGCGCGGGCGGGCGACATCAAGCCGCCGAACCGCGTCGGAGGCGGGACCTGGGGCGGACCAAAGCCGAAGCCCGCCCGGTACGGCAAGAAGATCAACCGCAAAGAAGCGCGGGCCGCTTTCCACGGCGCCCTCTCTGCCAAAGCCGCTGATGGAGAGCTTTTCGTGCTCGATTCGTTGAGCTTCGAAGCGCCTTCCACGAGGCAGGCCAGGGAATTGCTCGATCAACTGGAGGTTCAGGGGCCGGTGTTGTTGGTCCTGACCGATGAGGACGAGAACGTGGAGTTGTCTTTCCGGAACCTGCCGAAGGTGAGCGTTATACAGGCCGGAGAGTATGGGGTTTACGAGTTGCTGCGGGCGCGGGAAGTGTTGTTCTCGCGGGCGGCTTATGGGAACCTCGTCGGAAACCGGGAGGAGAGCTAAGTGGATCCGCACCAGGTAATAATCCGGCCGGTCATCAGCGAGAAGAGCTACAACCTGATCGAAACAGAGGGCAAGTACACTTTTCACGTAGACCGGCGGGCGAATAAGAACCAGGTAAAGCTGGCCGTGGAGAGCGCCTTCGACGTTACGGTCGATAAGGTCAACACGGTAAACGTAAAGAGCAAGCCGAAGCGCCAGGGCCTGACCCGTGGACGCACTTCTTCTTGGAAGAAGGCTGTCGTGAAACTGGCCGGCGGCGACCGGATAGAACTTTTCGAGGGGGTCTAGTAGATGCCGGCGAGACGATATAAACCGACGAGCGCTGGCCGGAGGAACTCCTCCGTGCTGACGCGCGACTCGATAACGAGAGAGAAACCGGAGAAGAAGCTGGTCGTCAAGCTGCACAAGAGCGGCGGTCGGAACAACAACGGGCGCATCACGACGCGCCACATCGGCGGCGGGCACAAACGCCGCTACCGGCTCATAGACTTCAAGCGAAATAAGGACGGGGTTCCGGCGACGGTCGCCTCGATCGAGTACGACCCGAACCGCTCGGCGAATATCGCGTTGCTCCACTATCACGACGGAGAGAAGCGCTACATCCTCGCGCCGCGCAACCTTACGGTCGGGGCGGTCGTCGAGAGTGGACCGGAGGCGGAAGTAGACGTGGGCAACACGCTGCCGCTAAACCGGATACCGGTTGGTACGGTGATCCACGCGGTCGAGCTAGAGCCGGGACGCGGCGCCCAGATGGCCCGCAGCGCCGGGACGAGCGCCCAGCTCGTGGCCCGCGAAGGTAAGCTGGTCACGCTCCGGCTGCCGAGCGGCGAGCGTCGCAGGGTCCGGGCGGAGTGCCGGGCGACCGTGGGTGTGGTCGGAAACCAGTCTCATCAGAACGTCCGGTGGGGCAAGGCTGGCCGCAAGCGTCATCTCGGCATAAGGCCGACGGTGCGCGGAACGGTCATGAACCCTGTAGACCATCCGCACGGCGGTGGCGAGGGCAAGACTACGCCGGGCCGGGTGCCGGTAACGCCGTGGGGCAAGATCGCCCAGGGCTCGCCCACCCGTAAGAAGCACAAGCCTTCGGACGCGATGATTGTCCGGCGGCGCAGGAAAGGAAGGAGGCGCTAAATGACCAGGTCTTCCAAGAAGGACCCGTTTGTCGAGGAGCGTCTGATGGAGCGCATCCGACGGATGAACGAGAACAACGAGAAGCGGATGCTGAAGACCTGGAGCCGGGCGAGCGTCATCTACCCGGAGTTCGTGGGCCACACCGTGGCTGTCCACGACGGGCGCAAGCACGTGCCCGTCTACTGCACGGAGAACATGGTCGGCCACAAGCTCGGGGAGTTCGCCCCGACCCGGACCTTCCGCACGCACGTCAAGAACGACCGAATCACCAGGAGGGGATAAGTGAAGGCCGTAGCGAAATACGTCCGCATCGCCCCTCGCAAGGCGCGGCTGGTTGCCGACGAGGTCCGGGGTAAGAGCTACCCGGAGGCGGTATCTATCTTGCAGTTCACGAACAAGCGGGCCTCGAAGATAGTCGGCGACGTGGTAAACAGCGCCGCCGCCAACGCCGAGCACAACGACGACGCCGACCCGGACGAGCTTTTCATCCGGGAGGTCCGGGTGGACGAAGGGCCGACCATAAAGCGCTATCAGGCGCGGGCGATGGGCCGGGCCACCATGATCCGCAAAAGGACCAGCCACATCACCGTCAAACTCGGCGCCCCGGAGGGCGTTCTGGTTGGCGGCGGCGCAGATGAATCTGTAGACACGCCCGGAGACGAGGAGGAGTAGATGGGTCAGAAAATACATCCGGAGGGCTTCCGTCTCGGCGTCAAGCGCAAGGGCGAGAAGGTGGATTTCAAGAGCAGTTGGTATTCGGATAGGGACTACGCCGAGCTACTCGGCGAGGACTTGAAGATCCGGGCCTACATCGAGAAGAAGCTCACGCGTGCCGGCATCGCGAACGTCATAATTCGAAAGGCGGCGGAGCAGGGTGAGATCGCCATAGACGTTCACACCGCGCGTCCCGGCATCGTGATCGGTAAGGGCGGCAGCGAGGTAGACGCGCTGAGAGGCGAGTTGGAGCGGCTGACGGGCAAGAAGGTTCAGGTGAACGTTCGGGAGGTCTCCAGGCCGGAGTTGAACGCGGCGCTGGTGGCTGAGTCGATAGCCGAGCAGCTCGCGAACCGGGCCGCTTTCCGGCGGACGATGAAGCGGGCTCTGCAGAGCGCCATGAGAAGTGGGGCCGAGGGGTGTCGCATCCGATGCGGCGGGAGGCTCGGCGGTATCGAGATGAGCCGTGAAGAGACTATATCCGAGGGTCGAGTTCCGCTGCATACGCTGGACGCGGACATAGATTACGGCTTCAGGGAGTCGGCGACGCAGATGGGTCAGATCGGTGTGAAGGTCTGGATCAACCACGGCGTTCACGAAGACGAAGAAGGCAGGAGATAAGAGATGCTGGTACCCAAGAAGCTCAAGTACCGAAAGCCGCATCGCGGCCGGAGGCGGGGGCTCGCGAAGGGCGGCACGGAGATCGAGTTCGGCGAGTACGGATTGCAGGCGCTCGAAGCGGCCTGGATCACGAACCGCCAGATAGAGGCTTCCCGTATCGCGATGACCAGGAAGATCAAGCGCGGAGGGAAGGTTTGGATCAACATCTTCCCCCACAAGCCGGTGACCAAGAAAGCGGCCGAGACCCGCATGGGTAGCGGCAAGGGCTCCCCGGAGGGCTACGTCGCGGTCGTAAAACCGGGCCGCGTTATGTTCGAGATGAGCGGCGTCGACGAGAGCCTGGCGCGCGAGGCGATGTCGCTCGCGGCCCAGAAGCTGCCGATAAAGACCCGTTTCCTCGTACGTGGAGGTGGTCAGCAGTGAAGGCGGCGGAGGCACGCGAGTTGGCTGTCGAAGAGTTGGAGCGGCGCATCGTGGATACGCGGCGGGAGCTTTTCAACCTGCGTTTCCAGCACGCGACGGGCCAGTTGGAGAATACGGGGCAGCTAAAGGAAGTCCGGCGGAACATAGCCCGGCTCCTGACCGCCCTGAACCAGAAGCAGGAGAGTTAGAGTTGACAGAGGAACCGATGGTAGAGAACCAGGAGCTAGTCGAGGAGCCGGACGCAGCCCTCGCGGTCGGGCCTCGTTTGGATCAGGACGAGGGAAGAATACAGAGTGCGGGCACCGAGCGGAACACTCGCAAGGAGCGGGTCGGGATGGTCGTCTCGGACGCTCCGGAGAAGACCGTTACCGTGGTGGTCGAGTCGCTAGTAAGGCATCCGAAGTACAAGAAGCGCATCCGGCGCTCGAAGAAGTTCCTGGTACACGACGAGCGCAACGAGGCCCACGTGGGTGACACCGTGAGGATTATCGAGACCAGGCCGCTCTCCGCGCGCAAGCGGTGGCGTCTGGCATACGTGTTGTCGAGGGCCGAGTAGTGATACAGAACGAGACCAGACTGAAGGTCGCGGATAACTCGGGGGCGAGGAGCATCCTGTGCATCCGAATCCTCGGCGGCAGCAAGCGCCGCAGCGCCGGCGTCGGCGACGTTATCGTGGCGGCCGTCAAGGAGGCGACTCCGGGCGGGGCCGTCCGCAAGGGCGAGGTGGTGCGGGCCGTGGTGGTAAGGACCGCGAAAGAGACGCGGCGAGACGACGGGTCGTACATCCGGTTCGGTGAGAACGCGGGAGTCGTCATCAACACCGACGGCGCTCCGCGCGGCACTCGCATCTTCGGGCCGGTGGCTCGGGAGCTCAGGGACAAGGGTTACACGAGGATCATCTCGCTCGCCCCGGAGGTTTTGTAATGAGTATGAAGGTAAAACGCGGAGACACCGTCGTGGTGATATCCGGCAAGGAGAAGGGCAAGCGCGGCGAGGTCCAGCAGGTCTTGCCGAAACAGAACAGGGTGATCGTGGAAGGCGTCAACGAGCGCACGCGCCACGCCCGGCCGAGTCAGACCAACCAGCAGGGGCTCTACACCTTCGACGCGCCGATACACGCTTCGAACGTAATGGTTGTCGACTCCAGCGGTGAGCCGACCCGCGTAGGGTACCGGTTCACGGATTCGGGGGAGAAGCTCCGGGTCAGCAGAAAGAGTGGAGTGGATATAGATGGCTAGGATGAAAGACCGCTACAGGGAAGAGATCGCCCCGGCCCTCAAGGAGAGGTTCGACATACAGAACCCGATGAGGATACCGAAAGTAGAGAAGATCGTGGTGAACATGGGCGTCGGTGAGGCGGTGCAGAACTCGCGGGCCATGGACGGCGCGATGGAGGACCTGGCGAAGATCACCGGCCAGAAAGCCCAGATACGGCGGTCCAGAAAGAGCATCGCGGGGTTCAAGATCCGGGACGGCATGCCCATCGGCGCGAAGGTGACGCTGCGCGGCGAGCGGATGTGGGAGTTTTTGGACAGGCTCATCTCGATAGCGCTCCCGCGGGTGAGGGACTTCAGGGGGATAAACCCGAATTCCTTCGACGGTCGGGGAAACTTCGCACTCGGTTTTCGGGAGCAGTTGATCTTCCCGGAGATATCTTACGATTCGATAGACGCGACGCGCGGCATGGACGTCGCGGTAGTGACGACGGCCGAGACCGACGAGGAAGGGCGTGAGCTATTGCGGCTCCTCGGGATGCCTTTCAGGACGAGTTAGGGAGTATTTAGTGACTAGAAAAGCGCTTCTTGTAAAACAGCGGAAAACGCAGAAGTATCCGGTGAGGCAGTACAACCGGTGCCAGCGTTGCGGTCGGGCGCACGGCTACTACAGGAAGTTCGGGCTCTGCCGGATCTGCCTGCGGGAGTTGGCGCACGAGGGGAAGATCCCCGGTCTGATGAAAGCGAGTTGGTAGAGGACTATGGCTGTTAATGATCCAATAGCGGATTTCCTGACTCGTATCCGGAACGCCCAGATGGCGAAGCATGACTCGGTCGATATGCCGAACTCGAAGCTGAAGGCGGACCTCGCCCGCATCCTGAAAGAGGAGGGCTACATAAACGAGTTCTCCTTGAGCGGAATCGGCGCGCAGGCGAAGCTCTCCATAGAGTTGAAGTACGGCCCCGACGGCAGGCGCGGGATATCCGGTTTGCGGCGGATGAGTCGTCCTGGGCGTCGCGTCTACCGCAAGCAGTCGAACATCCCAAGGGTGCTCGACGGTCTCGGGGTGGCGATACTCTCGACCTCGCGGGGGATACTCACCGACCACACCGCCCGGCGGATGGGCGTCGGCGGCGAAGTCCTCTGCTTTATCTACTAGAGTTGTTTACGAGGGAAACCAGGGAAGGTTAGAAGAGGCTATGTCGAGAATCGGAAAGTCGCCGGTCGAAGTCCCCGGCGGCGTGCAGGTCGAGATCTCCGGCCGCAGCGTGAAGGTTACCGGGTCGCAGGGTGAACTCACCGTGCCGATCGGGCGCGGCGTGACGGTCAGCCAGGAGGACGAGAACATCGTCCTGGAGCGGGCGTCGGAGTCTCCGGAGCACAAGGCGATGCACGGGCTGACGCGGTCGCTCATCTACAACGCCGTTACTGGCGTTACGGGCGGGTTCACGAAGACGCTCCAGATCGCGGGCGTCGGCTACCGGGCGGCTTTGCAGGGCGAGAACATAAACCTGCAGGTTGGATACTCGCACCCGGTGGCGGTCACGCCGCCCGAAGGGGTGAGTTTCGAAGTCCCGAACGCGACGACGATAGTAGTGCGCGGGATAGACAAGCAGCGGGTCGGCCAGACGGCGGCGGATATAAGGAAAGTTCGTCCCCCGGAGCCCTATAAAGGCAAGGGCATCCGCTACAGCGACGAGCAGATCCGACGCAAGGTCGGTAAGGCCGGCTAGTCGAGTGGTTGTACCGTTTATGAAATTCAGGAGGTTTTAGTGGCGGTTTTGGAGAAACGGGCGCAGCGGGCGAAGCGGCGGTCCCGCATCCGGAGGAAGGTCTCCGGGACGGCGGAGAGGCCGAGGCTCTCGGTGTACCGTTCGAACGTTCATATCTACGCCCAGATCGTCGACGATGACGCGGGTAACACACTTATCTCGGCCGACTCTCGCGAGGTGGAGGGTGCTGAGGACCGGAAGGACGCGGCCCACAAGGTCGGCGAATTGCTGGCGAGCCGGGCTAGCGAGGCGGGCATCGAAGTTGCCGTCTTCGACCGGGGCGGCAACAGGTATCACGGACGGGTGGCGGCGCTCGCAGAGGGCGCGCGCTCCGGCGGACTGAAAGTTTAGGAGGCTGAAAGGTTTTGGGACGAAGAGCTAACAGTGGCGGGCAGGGACAATCCGGCCCGAATCGTGGTGGAGGTCCGGACAACCGCGGCGGTGGACGGGGCGGACGCGGAAGAGGTGGCGGACGCGGAGGCCAGCGCGACGGCGGGTCCGACCTTCAGGATAGGGTCGTCGAGATCCGACGGGTCTCGAAGGTCGTGAAAGGTGGACGGCGCTTCAACTTTTCCGCGCTCGTGGTTGTCGGAGACGGCAAGGGCCGGGTCGGTATCGGCCTCGGGAAAGCGAACACGGTCCCCGTGGCTATCTCGAAAGGCCAGGAGCGAGCCAAGAGCGAGATATTCGAGGTGGCGATGCGCAATACCACCATCCCGCACGAAGTCCTCGGGAAATTCGAGAGCTCGTCGGTGATGCTCAAGCCGGCCTCCGAAGGTACGGGGGTTATAGCGGGCGGCGGCGTGCGCGCGGTATTGGAGCTCGCCGGGATCAAGGACGTACTTACAAAGGCGCTCGGCTCGACCACTTCGGTGAACCTCGTGAAGGCTACGGAGCAAGGCTTGAAGAGCCTCCGGACGAAAGCCCAGATAGAGCAGGCGCGGGGGGTCAAGATCACCATATGAGCCCTGCGAAGCTGAAAGTAACCCAGATGAGGAGCGTTATCGGCTCCAAAGAGAACCACAAGCGAACGGTGCGCGCCCTCGGGCTCAAGCGTATCCGCGACTCGCGGACGCACGAGGACACGCCCCAGATCCGGGGCATGCTCCTCAGGGTGCGGCACCTGGTACAAGTGGAGGAGGTGGACGGCCAGTGAGACTGAACGAACTTTCCCCGGCTTCCGGCTCGACGAGGAGTCGTAAACGTCTCGGGCGCGGAAAAGGCTCGGGACACGGCAAGACCAGCGGCCGGGGCCACAAGGGCGCCGGAGCCCGCTCGGGCTTCAAGTCGAACACTACTTACGAGGGCGGTCAGATGCCGCTTCAGCGCAGGTTGCCGCGCTTGAGGGGCATGGCTCGCGGGCGCCACACGGTGGCGCGTCCGACAGTTTACGCGCCGGTAAACGTGGGCGAACTCGCCGATCTATCCGGTGATAGCATAGGTGTCGAAGAGCTAAGGACGGCAGGTCTCGTCGGCAAGCGGGGGATGCTGGTAAAGATCCTCGGCAGCGGTGAGATCGGGCGATCCGTCACGGTAAAAGCCCACGCTTTCTCCAAGTCCGCCGCAGAGAAGATCGAGGCGGCCGGCGGGAGCGTCGAGATATTGGAGCGGTAGATATATGCTGGGTGCGTTAGCAAACTCCTGGAAAGTACCAGAGCTACGGCGGAAACTGCTGTTCACGGCAGCGATGCTGGCGTTGTACCGGCTCGGGGCCTACGTGCCGCTGCCGGGCGTCAACCGTCAGGCGCTACAAGCCGGAGGAGCCTCCGGAGGAAATGCTTTGATCGGGCTGTTCGGGGTGTTTACCGGCGGGGCGTTCAGCCAGCTCTCGGTCTTCGCGCTCGGGATCATGCCGTACATAACCGCCGCAATCGTCATGCAGCTAATGACGGTCGCCATACCGACCCTGCAAGAGCTCGCCAAAGAGGGCGAGACCGGGCAACAGAAGATCACGCAGTATACCCGCTACTTCACGCTCGTCCTGGCCCTGATCCAGTCAATAGTGATGGTCTTCTACGTGGCGAAGTCGGGCCAGTTCGGGGCGGTGCTCGCCGGGGCGACGCCCATCGACTACTTCTTGATGGCGATCACCCTCGTAACGGGTGTGATGCTGACGATGTGGCTCGGTGAGCTTATAACCCAGCGCGGTCTCGGCAACGGCATCTCGCTGATAATCACGGCGGCGATCATCTCGCGCGCGCCGACTGCGGTACAGACTCTTATAGACAACGGCAACCCGCTCGTCTTTATCGTTTTGGCGATCATCGCCATCGCCATCGTCGCGGCGATCGTATTCGTGAACGAGGGACAGCGGCGCATCCAGATCACCTACGCCAAGCGGCAGGTCGGGCGGAGGATGACCCAGGGTGGCTCGACGTATCTGCCGCTCAAGGTCAACATGGCCGGGGTCATCCCGATCATCTTCGCCTCCTCGCTCCTGATCTTCCCGACCGTAATAGTTCAGTTCGCGGGGGGCAACAATTCCTCGGTCCTGTATCAGGTCGCGCAGTTCTTCTCACCGCCGAAGACGCCGTATTTGATACTCTTCGCGCTCCTCATCATGATGTTCACCTACTTCTACACGGCCGTGCAGTTCAACCCGGTCGAGCATGCGGACAACCTCAAGAAGAGCGGTGGCTACATCCCCGGCATACGTCCGGGACAGCCGACGGCGCTCTACCTGAACAACGTGCTCACGAGGATCACGCTCTTCGGGGCCGTCTTCCTGGCGGCGATAGCCGTGCTGCCGTACATCATCACCAACGTCGTGCCGGGTATGCCGAACTCGATCTTCCTCGGGGGTACCTCGATGCTGATCGTGGTGGGCGTCTCTCTGGATACGGTGCGCCAGTTGGAGAGCCAGCTCATGATGCGTAATTACGAAGGGTTCTTGAAGAAACGATGAGGGTAATACTTCTCGGTCCCCAGGGGGCCGGCAAAGGAACGCAGGCGCAAAGAATCGCCCAGGAGACCGGCGCGGAGCACATCTCGACCGGAGATATGGTTCGCGCGGAGATCAAAGCCGACTCGGAACTCGGCAAGAAAGTCCAGGAGTACAACGACCAGGGAGACCTGGTGCCGGATGAGATCATCGTCGAGATGGCGAAGCCTCACCTGAAGAACACGGAATCCTGGCTGCTCGACGGCTTCCCTCGAAACAAAGAGCAAGCCCGCGCGCTGGAGGAGGCTCTCGAAGACCTCGGCATAGAGCTCGACAAGGTCGTAGCCTTGGAAGCGCCGGACGAAGAGCTTATAAAGAGGCTATCCGGGCGCAGGCAGAGCGAGGCGACGGGTAGGATCTACCATGTCGAGCACGACCCGCCGCCTGAGGAAGGCGACAGCGAAGACCCCGGCCCTTTCATCCAGCGCAACGACGACACGGAAGAGGCCATCCGCAAGCGGCTTGGAATTTACCACGAGCACACCGAGCCCCTGAAGGACTATTACGGTGAGCGGGAACTCCTGGCAACGGTGGACGCCACCCAGGATATCCCGGAAGTCACCCAGGAGATCCTGCAAGCCGTGGGAGAAGGTGACTGAGCCCATGATCGTTCGAAAGAGCCGGGGCGAGTTGGAGACGATGCGTGAGGGCGGCCGCATCAACGCCGCCTGCCTGAACATGCTCGCGGAGAACGTCCGGCCCGGCGTCACGACGGGCGAGTTGGACGGGATGGCGGAGGAGTTCATCCGCTCCAGGGGCGGCACGCCCGAGTTCAAGGGCTACCAGGGGTTTCCGGGTTCTATCTGCGCCTCACCGAACTCGATGATCGTACACGGCATTCCAGGCTCCTACCGCCTGAAGGACGGAGACATAATCTCCCTGGACGTCGGTACCCGCTTCGAGGGGTTCGTGGCCGACTCGGCAACGACCGTCGCGGCCGGGGAAGTCCCCGACCGGACGCTGGCCCTTATGGAGATCACCCAGAGATGCCTGGCGGCCGCTGTCGAGCAGGTCCGAAACGGCAACAGGCTCGGGGACATCGGCTACGCGATACAGTCCGTCGCGGAACCAGAAGGTTACGGGGTCGTGAGGGACCTCGTCTCCCACGGCGTCGGGCGCAAGATGCACGAGGAGCCGCAGATCCCGAACTACGGCAAGCCCCGTACCGGGCCGCGGCTCCAGCCGGGCATGGTCTTCGCCGTCGAGCCGATGATCACGCTGGGCAGCTACGACATCCAACTCGATGAACGGGACGGATGGTCCATCTATACTGCCGACGGTTCGCTCTCCGCCCACTACGAGCACACCATCGCCGTTACCGAAAACGGCCCTTGGGTGCTGACGGAGGACGACTCCGGGGTGGGAGAATCAGCCGGAGCATGGTAGAATACCCGTTTGGCTTCAACCAATTCGTAACATTGTCGGAGGAGGTCCTTGGCTAAAGAAGATGTCATAGAGGTAGAGGGTACGGTCAACGAGGCGTTGCCGAACACGCAGTTCCGGGTCGAGTTGGACAACGGACACAACGTGTTGGCCCACATCTCGGGCAAGATGCGGATGAACTATATCCGGATACTGCCGGGAGACCGGGTGAAAGTCGAGTTGAGCCCCTATGATCTTAGCCGGGGACGAATAACCTACAGGTTCAGGACGTAAAGCGTAGTAAGCCGAGGACATCAGAGTACGAGAAGCGAGGATTCGAGAGCGATGAAAGTAAGAGCGAGTGTGAAACCGATGTGTGATCGGTGCAAGGTCATAAGGCGGCGCGGGGTGGTGCGGGTTATCTGCACGAACCCTCGTCACAAGCAGAGGCAGGGATAGTATGGCGCGTATAGCGGGCATAGACCTGCCAAGAGAGAAGAGGATCGAGGTGGGTCTCACCTACATCTTCGGCGTCGGGCGTTCTACGGCGAAGAAGATCTGCCGGGAGACCGGCGTTGACCCGAACACGAAGGTGCGGGACCTGGCCGAGGGCGAGGTTGGGACCATCAGGACCTACGTGGATCAGAACGTCGAGGTCGAGGGAGACCTGCGGCGCGAGACGAACCAGAACATCCGGCGGCTCATAGAGATCGGCTCTTACAGGGGCATCCGGCACCGCCGGGGGCTTCCCGTTCGGGGGCAGCGGACGAAGACCAACGCCCGCCAGCGCAAGGGGCCGAAGCCGTCCATAGGCGGAAGGAAGAGGAAGTAGATGGGTAGGCAGAGGCAACAGCGACGGGGGGCGAGCCGTTCGCGGCGCAGGGTCCGCAAGAACGTACCGACCGGCGTCGTTCATATAAAGAGCTCGTTCAACAACACAATCGTCAGCGTGACCGACCAGGAAGGGAACGTCATAGCCTGGGAGTCGGCCGGCGCTTTGGGTTTTCGGGGGAGCCGCAAGAGCACGCCTTACGCGGCCCAGATGACGGCCGAGAGTTGCGCGAACAAGGCTATGGATCAGGGCGTGAGGCGCGTGGACATCGAGGTCAAGGGCCACGGCTCGGGCCGGGACATGGCCGCCCGAACCTTCCAGTCCATGGGCATAGAGGTCCTGGGCATCAGGGACGTTACGGGACAGCCGCACAACGGTTGTAGGCCGACCAAGCGGCGTCGGGGCTAGATCCGAACTAGAGAATTTTCAGGAGGTTAGTAGGAGCAGTGGGTCGTTACACGGGACCGAGAGGCAGACGAGACAGGAGAGCGGGGGTGATGATCTCCTCCATGCGGAAGAACCCGCTGGAGAAGAAACCTTACCCGCCCGGCGAACACGGCCGGGGCCGCCAGAGGCAGACGGAGTACGGTATGCGGCTCCTAGAAAAGCAGAAAGCCCGCTGGTACTACGGGGTTTCGGAGAAGCAGTTCCGCAGGGCTTACGACAGGGCGACCCGGATGCAGGGCGTGAGCGGTGAGAACCTGCTGCGGCTGATGGAGCTTCGGGTGGACAACGTGGTCTACCGGCTGGGGTTTGCAACGAGCCGGCCGCAGGCGCGGCAACTCGTCGTCCACGGGCATTTCCTGCTCAACGGGCGCAAGCACAACATCCCCTCGGCGATAATGAGGGCGAGTGACGTGCTGACGGTTCGGGAGAAGAGCCGGAACCTGGAGCCGATAGAGACGGCGGTCGAGCAGGTAGTGGCCGTCCCGCCGTGGCTGGAGGCCGACCACGAAAACTTCGCGGGTCGGTTGCTCCACTCGCCGGAGCGAAGCGAGATAGACGCCCCCGTGGAGGAGCAGCTCATCATCGAGTTCTACAGCCGCTAGGCCGGAACCAGCGTCGGGGCAAATAGAAGGTAAACAGCGAATTTATATCGAGCAGGTGGTAGTTTGACGATGTTAGATGTGGCACCGCCCCGTTTCAGGGTGGAAGAAGAAGATGAGCGACGGGGGATCTTCGTCGCGGAGCCGCTCCCGCGGGGGCTGGGTCATACTCTGGGTAACTCGCTGCGGCGGGTGATGCTCAGTGGTCTGACCGGCTCCGCCGTGACGAAAGTCCGGGTGGAGGGCGTCTCGCACGAGTTCTCGACCGTGAACGGCGTCAAAGAGGATGTGGTCGACCTCATCCTCAACATCAAGGGGCTCAAGTTCAAACTGGAGCGGGACGAGCCGATAGAGTTAGAGGTCTCCGTGGACGGACCAGCCGAGGTTACGGCGGCGGACATAGAGTTAAAAGCGGACGTAGAGGTCATCGACCCGGAGGTGTATCTCGCGAGCGTTTCTTCCGGTGCGCACCTCGACATGCGACTGACCGTCGAGAGGGGCCAGGGCTACGTGCGGGCCGAGCAGAACAAGAGCGACGCCGACCCTATAGGGGTTATCGCCGTTGACTCGTTGTTCTCGCCGGTTCAGCGGGTCAACTACTCGGTCACCGAGACGCGGGCCGGGGCGCGGGCCGACCTTGACTCGCTTCGTATAGAAGTGTTCACCGACGGACGGGTCGAGCCTCGGGAGGCTTTGCAAGACGCTTCCACGCAGCTCATCGACATATTCGGGCTGTTCACCGACGGTCATCAGGGCGCGGGGGCCGGTATGGAACCGCGCCGGGGCATGGGGCGTCCCGTTATAACCGACGAGCGTCCGGTCGAGGAGTTGGAGCTTACGGTTCGCTCCTACAACTGCCTCAAGCGCGAGGGCGTCGATACTATCGGGCAGCTCGCGACGATGACCGAGGACGAGCTAATGAACATCCGAAACCTCGGGATGAAGAGCGTGGATGAGATCCGCTCTAAGCTCCTGGAGATCGGATACGCACTGGAGAGTGAGGAATGAGGCACGCCAAGAGAGGCCGCAAGCTGGGGCGCGAGGCCCAGCACCGGAAGCTGATGCTCGGCACGATGGCCGGTCAGGTTATACAGCACGGGCGCATCAAGACTACCGGGCCGAAGGCGAAGGAGATCCGGGGCGTGGTCGATAAGCTTATAACCACCGCCAAAAAGGATGACCTCCACTCCCGCCGCCAGGCGGTCAAGGTACTGAAGGACAAGACGATAGTGCGGCGGCTCTTCGAAGACGTCGCCCCGGACCTCGACGACCGTAACTCGGGCTACACTCGTATATTGAGGCTCGGGCCGCGTCTCGGCGACGGCGCGGAGCAGGTCTACCTGGAGCTGGTCAACCACGCGCCGGAGTAGCCGGTAACGGGAGATGGATAGTTTGACTGGAGAGGTCCGCCACAGCGGGCCTCTCGTCATATCTTGTAAAGACCTTTCCTTCTCCTATCCAGGGGCTGGCCGTCCGGCGCTCTCGGGCGTGAGCTTCGGGGTCCGGGCCGGCGAATACGTCGGCGTCGTGGGGCCGAACGGCGGTGGAAAGTCCACTCTCGCGCGTCTGCTGAACGGCCTGCTCTCTCCGGCTTCCGGGTCTGTACGAGTGGCTGAAGTGGACCCGACAGCCGAGCCCGTCGAGGCGCGCAGGAAGGTCGGTATTCTGTTTCAGAACCCGGAGAACGGCCTCGTCGCGCCTTTCGTGGAGGATGACGTCGCTTTCGGGCTCGAAAACCTCGGGACTCCGGTGGAGGAGATGCGCGCGCGGGTCCCGGCGGCTCTGCGGGACGTCGGGCTGGAAGGCTACGAGAAGCGGGAGACTCATACCCTCTCCGGCGGCGAGAAGCAGCGGCTGGCCCTCGCTGGGCTGCTCGCCGTCGAGCCGGAGGTTCTGGTGCTCGACGAGCCCACCTCCATGCTCGACCCTTCCGGCAAGCGCGAGTTGCTGAATAGGTTGGACGGGTTAAGGGGAAAGAAGACTATCCTGCACGTCACCCACCACCTCGAAGAGTTGCTCGGGGCGGACCGTATACTGGTGCTGAACGGAGGGCGGCTGGTGACGGAAGCCCGGCCGGACGTTCTGTTCTCCGACGCGAGTCTTTTGAGTGAGAATGGGCTCGTACTACCGCCGGTTCTGCGGCTCGCGCGGGATCTAGGACTGCATCCTCTGGAGACCGGCAGCGCCGAAGAGTTGGCCCAGGTTATCCGTACGAAGGTCGGAAAGCGAGCTCTCCGGTGAAGCTTGAGCTCGAAGATGTGACACACGTTTATTCGCGGGGGACGCCTTTCGAGGTGGTGGCGCTCCGGGGGGTCTCGCTGGTGGTCGAGGCGGGGGAGGTGCTCGGCATCTGCGGTGGTACGGGGTCCGGGAAGAGCACGCTCGCCCAGCACATGAACCGCCTTCTCTCGCCCACTTCCGGACGGGTCCTGGTAGACGGCGTGGACGCCGCATCACTTGAGAAAATCCGGCTTCGACAGAAGGTCGGGCTAGTCTTCCAGTTCCCGGAGCAAGCCCTCTTCGCGCCGACGGTTGAGGAGGACGTAGCATTTGCGCCTCGCCGGCTCGGACTGGTGGAAAAAGAGGTCAGCGAGCGGGTCAGAGAGGCGCTCGCCGCCGTCGGGGCGTCGCGACTGGCGGGAAGGTCGCCCCATACGCTCTCCGGTGGTGAGAAGCGACGGGTCGCGGTCGCGGGGGTGCTCGCCATGGACCCGGAGGTGTTGGTCCTCGACGAGCCGACGGCCGGTCTAGATCCTGCGACGCGGGAATCGCTTCTCGCGTTGATAAGCAACCTCCGGGAGACCGGGAAGTCGGTCGTCTTGATCTCCCACGACCTGGACGAAGTGGCGGAGGTCGCCGACCGTGTCTGTATACTGGAACGAGGCGAGGTAAAAGCCGCTGGAACACCCGCCGAGGTCTTCTACGGGCATCCGGAGTACGCGCCGGCGACGGTACGGGTGGCCTCTTCTCTAGGGGAGAGCTATCCCGAGGTCGGTCGGCCCGTGCGTTACGCGGATACTGTGAGGGCGTTGAGAGAGTTGCTGGAGCGGTAGCGATGGGGGCGAGCCGGTCTCTGGGGCAATTTTATCCGGTTGACTCGCCGCTTCACGCGCTCGACCCTCGGGCGAAGATCCTCGCCGTGGCGCTTCTGGTGCTGGGGCTGTTTTTCATTGGGGGGATAGAAGATCTTATCCTGATGGCGGTTGCGCTGCTCGCAGGCGTAGCCGTGAGCCGTGTCCCCGTCAGGGTTTTCTTTAAGCTGCCGGGGCCGGTCTTGTTTATCGTGGTGTTTACGGCTCTGTTCCAGGCGCTTTTCTCTCATCGAGGTGAGGTGTTGCTCGGTTGGGGACCGCTTGAAGTGTACGGAGGTGGGCTCCGGGTGGGTGTCTTCCTGGCGCTCAGGATCGTTCTGCTCGTGTGGGCGGCGGGCCTGTTGACGGCGACCACCGGCCCTGTAGCCCTGGCCGACGGGTTGGAGGATCTGCTCTCTCCTCTGAAGAAGATACGCTTCCCGGCGCACGAGGCGGCTATGATGATGACGATAGCCTTAAGGTTTATTCCCACTTTGCAGGAGGAGGCTGAGAGGATCACACGCGCCCAGGCGGCGCGGGGCGCGGGCTTTGACGAGGGTGGCCTGATCCGTCGCGCCCGGTCGCTCCTGCCGGTGCTTCTCCCACTCGTAATCGGTGCTTTCCGTCGGGCGGACGAGTTGGCGGATGCGATGGAGAGCCGAGGCTACCAGGGAGGCGTGGGCCGGACCCGATACCGGGAGCTGCGCTTCGGCCTCAAGGACGCCGTGGCCCTGGCCGTAACGGTGATCGTCGTGGCGATCCTGGTCTCGCTGTGAAGTTCGCCGGTCTCGTCGAGTATGACGGCGCGGACTTCGCCGGCTGGGCCTCCCAACCGGGACGCAGGACCGTCGAGGGAACCTTGTCGGAGGCGCTCCGTACCATCCTGCGCCAGCCCGACGCGGTGAAGCTCGCCGTCGCAGGTCGAACCGACGCCGGGGTGCATGCCGCCGGTCAGGTCGTCTCCTTCGAGGCAGACACGGGCCTCACCGCGCCATCCATAGCCTACCGGACGACGGCCCTGCTCCCACCGGACGTGGCCTTACGGCGTTGCGTGGTGGTCGGAGACTCTTTCGACGCCCGCCGGAGCGCTGGGAGCCGGAGTTACGAGTATAGGGTTGTCAACGACCCTATAAGATCTCCGCTCGCCCGCCGCCACGCGAGCTACGTCGCGAAAAAGCTGGACCTAGATCTACTCCAAAAAGCAGCCGCGCTCGTGCTCGGGACCCACGACTTCCGGGCATTCACCCCGGCCAAGAGCTATCACGCTCGCTTCGAGCGGACTATCGCGGAGTCGTATTGGGAGAAGAGTGAAGACCTGCTGATATACCGCATTACCGCCGGTTCTTTCCTCTACGGGATGGTCCGCGCCCTCGTCGGCACGATGCTGGAGGTCGCCGGCGGCAGACGGACCCTCGCGGACTTCGAGCCTCTGCTCTCCGGCGGCAGACGGGATGAGGCTGGTCCTTCCGCCCCGAGCCGCGGTCTCACGCTCGTGCGTGTGGAATACGACAGCCTCGACCTGTAGAGTAGACCCCATGGAAAGAGAAGAACAAGAAAACCTGCTCGTTGACATAGACTCGTACATCGAGGGTCTCTTCGCGCCGTCGGACGAGGCGCTGGAAGCTGCCCTCGAAGAAACGCGCCGCGCCGGGCTGCCGGAGATACAGGTCTCCCCTAACCAGGGCAAGTTACTCGGACTGTTGGTCGAGATATCCGGCGCGCGGCGCATCCTGGAGGTCGGCGCCCTCGGTGGTTACAGCACCATCCATCTGGCCCGCGCCCTACCCGAAGGTGGAGTCCTGATCTCCCTGGAACTTGAAGAGCGTCACGCCGAAGTCGCCCGCCAGAACATCCGCCGCGCCGGACTCGGAGAACGTACAGAGGTGCGGGTAGGAGACGCCCGCGTTCTTCTATCCGAAATGACGGAGAGAGAGGAGAGACCATTCGACCTGATCTTTATAGACGCGGATAAGGGTGGCTACCCGGAGTACTTGAAATGGGCGCTAAAGCTCGCACACTCAGGCTCTCTAATACTGGCCGACAACACTATCCGGGGCGGCGGCGTAATGGACCCGGAAGACGACCTTGCGCATGGCGTCCGGGAGTACAATAAAGCCGTGTCGGAGGACGGGCGCCTCTCGGCCACTATCTTACCGTTCTTCAAGAAGAGGGTAGATGGTCTCACTGTGGCGCGGGTCTTGTAGGCACAAGGAATGGATGTAAGCGCGGCGGCGACTCTCTTAGATGAGTTCAAGAAACTGCCGGGCCGGATCCGGCGTCCGGATACGATGAAAACTTAAGTCATATTGTTCCCGTCATCCAGGAACTGGTGGATAAGATCTCTATCAACGCTCCGGCGGCCTGACCGTACTATAGATATATGCTAGTATCTAATGCGTTTGAAATTCCGTTGAACTTTGCAAGAATTCCGGAGGATAATGAAAAGTTACATGGCGCGGCCCCAGCAGGTCGAGCGTAAGTGGCACGTCGTAGACGCGGAGGGGCAGACGCTCGGGCGGCTGGCGTCCGAGTTGGCGCGTATCCTGCGTGGGAAGAATAAGCCCCAGTACACGCCGCACGTGGACGTGGGCGATTTTGTGGTGGTCATCAACGCCGACAGGATAGAAGTGACCGGCAGGAAGGCCGAGCAGAAGGTCTACCGGCGGCACACGGGTTATCCGGGTGGGTTGAAGGAGACCAGCTATGAGCAGATGCTGACCCGCAAGCCGACCGAGGTTCTGCGCAAGGCGGTCTACGGGATGATGCCGAAGACGCGGCTCGCCCGTCAGCAGTTCAAGAAGTTGAAGATCTACGCCGGCTCCGAGCATCCGCACGAGGCGCAGATGCCCGAGCCCTACGAGGTGAGGTAAGTATGGCCGAGACACTGTACAGAGGGACCGGAAGGCGCAAGACTTCGGTCGCACGGGTCCGGCTGCTGCCGGGTGACGGTAAGATCACGGTGAACGGCCGGGAGTACACGGAGTATTTCCCGCGCGCGGCTTATCAGATCGGGGTAATGTCTCCCCTAACGCTGCTCGAAAGCCAGGGCCGCTACGACGTGGTGGTCAAGGTCGAGGGCGGCGGTCAAACGGGGCAGGCCGATGCAGTCCGGCACGGTATAGCGCGGGCGCTGGCCGAGGAGTCTCAAGACGCGCGCGCCGAACTGAAGGCGGCCGGTCTTCTCACGAGAGATTCGCGGGCCGTGGAGCGCAAGAAGTACGGTCTCAAAAAGGCCCGTAAGCGCCCTCAGTTCTCGAAGCGCTAGAGCAACAGGACCGTTATATCGCGGTAGGCGGGTCCTTTTCGTCCGGCGAGAGGGACCCGTCGCGCGTAGAGGAGGTTTCGTTGGGGAAGAGACCGGACATCACATTCGGCACCGACGGCGTGCGCGGCGTCGCAAACAAGAGGCTCCTCCCGGAGGACGCGCTTCAGTTGGGCCTGGCCGCCGCGCGTCTTTTCGGAGGTCCCATCCTGATCGGTCGCGACACCCGTCTTTCGGGTGGCATGCTCTCATCCGCCCTGGCGGCGGGAGCGGCGAGCGGAGGGGCGAAGGTTATAGACCTCGGCGTATTGCCCACCCCCGGCGTCGCCGCCCTCGCGCCACGCTTCGGGGCCGCTGTTGCTGTCGTAATAAGCGCCTCTCACAACCCGTACCAGGATAACGGTATCAAGTTCTTCTCCGGAGAAGGACGAAAACTCCCGGCCGAACAAGAGGCTGAGCTGGAGCGTCTGGTCGGCGAAGAGGGCTACGAGAGACCCGTCGGGGACGAAGTCGGCTCCGTGGAAGTGCTGCCGGACGCCGGGAAGCTTTATGTGCAGGAGATCTCGAACCGCCTGCACCCGGATGCGACCGGGATGAAGGTCCTGCTCGACTGCGCCAACGGGGCTTCCTACGAGGTCGCTCCCGCCGCGTTCGGAGAGACCGGCGCGGACCTGACGGTCGTCGGTGCTGAGCCGGATGGGACGAACATAAACGACGGATGCGGATCGACGAACATAGAGAATTTGAGCGCGGCGGGGTACGACGTTGCCTTTGCGTTCGACGGAGACGCCGACCGGGTGCTCGCCGTGGACGAGAAGGGGAACGTGGTGGATGGGGATGGGATCCTCGCCATCCTCGCCCGCGACCTGTCGGAGCGTGGAGCCCTGGCCGGTGGGGTCGTCGTGACCGTGATGAGCAACCTCGGTTTCCTGAAGGCGATGGAACGTCTCGGAATATCGTGTGAGGTCACGCCCGTCGGTGACCGGCACGTAGCGGCCGAGATGCGGCGGCTGGGGTCGTCGGTCGGAGGGGAGCAGTCGGGCCATGTTATCCTCTCGGAGTATGCGACCACCGGAGACGGGATCGTGACGGCGCTCGCGCTCCTGGACGTGATAGCGCGCAACGGCAAGCCTCTCTCGGAACTCTCGGAGGTAATGGAAGTCTATCCACAGAGCCTAATAAACGTTACCGTCGAAGACCCGGTCGCCGCTAAACTCGCAGCGTCCTCGCGGGAAGTCGGGCTCGCGGTCTCCGGGGCGGAGGAGAGGCTCGGCTCGGAAGGACGCATCCTGCTCCGGCCGAGCGGAACGGAGCCGGTGGTGCGGGTGATGGTAGAGCACGCGGATGAGAAGGTGTGCAGGGAAGTCTGCGAGAGAGTCGCGGGCGTCGTGGCCGAAGCCGGCGACGGCTCCGACATAAAAGCGGAGGTGCGGGTATCGTGAGGTTTGTTGGTTGTGCTCTGGCGTGGAGGCCGGGCGAGGCTCGGGACAAGACTTCTTGCCTGGTTGTCCTGGACGAGCGGGGTAGCATAATCGCCAACTCGTTCGTCGGCGGCGCGGAGGAGATCTCCGGTACGGTGGACGACTACTCCTCTGATCGGCGCGGCGTTCTGGTCGGCGTGGACGCTCCACTCGCCATCCCGAACGAGCGCGGGACGCGCAGGATAGAGAAATTGCTGTCGCGGGTGGCGCTACCGGCCTACTCGGCGAGCCGCAAGATGTTCGGTGGGGAGCCTTACTCCGAGGAAGTCTTGGAGTCACTCGAAAAAGTCGGGGTCGAATACACGGATTATCCTCTTTCGCGGACTCGGGGACAGCGGACGGTCGTGGAGGTCGACTCGGTGGCGGCGCTCAAGATATTGCATCTGGAGCGCGACGGGCGGGACGGAGGCTCGCCCTCCAGGCTCAGGGAGATGGATGAGCCGAAGCTGCGCAAGGGTAACAAGGAGGAGCGGGCGTCCGCCCTGAAAGCGGCCGTCGGGATACTGTGGAACACGCGGGGCCTCCGCCTGAGGACCGGGAACCTCTCCGCGGAGCTTCACACGCCCGAGAACGTGGACCTCTCGAAGCTGGACATAACATCCTCTCTCTCTCACGCCGACCTCGATCGGGTCGCGAGCCTCGTAGAGGGGACGTTGGCCGCCTACACCGTGCATCGGCACTGGAAAGGTCGGGACGGCTCGATGGTAATCGGGACGGGGGACAAGGGTTCCGTGTTGCTCCCGACAGCCGACGCCCTGCACGACTATATTGCCGAGGAATGCCGCGCGGCCGGGCTCCCCTACTTCTAGCGTGGGCCTGCTCGTGCGGATAATCCCGTGCCTGGACGTAGACGCCGGACGCGTCGTCAAGGGGACGCGTTTCAAGAACCTGAGGGATGCTGGAGACCCCGTGGAGTTGGCCGCCCGCTACGACGCCGAAGGGGCCGATGAGATCGTCTTCTATGACATAACCGCTTCCCACGAGCGCCGCGACACCGCGACCGACCTCGCCCGCCGGACGGCTGAGGAAGTATTTATTCCCTACACCATCGGGGGAGGCGTCAGGACGGTCGCGGACATGCGCGACATGCTCCGGGCCGGCTCCGACAAGGTCTCTATAAACAGCGCCGCCGTAAAGACCCCGAACCTCATAAACGAAGGCGCCGAACGCTTCGGTAGTCAGTGCGTAGTCCTGAGCGTCGACGTGAAGCGCCGGGAATCTGGAACCGGGTGGGAAGTGTATCTCAACGGCGGTCGCCTCAACACGGAGATGGACGCCGTCGAGTGGCTTGTCGAGGGAGAGAAGCGCGGGGCGGGTGAGTTCGTGTTGAACAGCATGGACTCCGACGGTACGGAGAGCGGCTACGACCTGGACCTCATCTCCACCGTCGCCGAGAAAACGAGCCTCCCGATAGTAGCCTCCGGCGGGGCCGGACACCCGGACCACATGGTTTCAGCCGTCGAAGCCGGGGCCGGAGCAGTGCTGGCCGCCAGCATCTTCCACTTCGGTGAGTGGACCATAAGAGAGACGAAGGAGCGTCTGGCGGAGGCGGGTGTGCCGGTTCGGTGAGCGAGGCGAATGAGATCAAATTCGACCCGAACGGCCTCGTTCCGGTCGTTGCCCAAGATGCGACGACGGGCGAAGTCCTAACGCTCGCCTACGCGAACCAAGAGGCGGTCGAGAAGACGCTTTCGAGCGGCGAGGCTCACTATTATTCGCGTTCCCGCGAAGAACTCTGGCGCAAGGGGGCCACGAGCGGCAATACTCAGAAAGTGGTCGAGGTGCGCCTGGATTGCGACGAGGACGCCCTGCTCTACAGGGTCGAGTCGCGTGGGCCGGCCTGTCACACCGGCGCGAGGAGTTGCTTCTACAGGACGGTCGCAGGAGAAGAGGTCGGTGTCGTGGTCGAGCACGAAGAGAGCAAACCCGAAGGACTTGGAGAGATGGTGGAGCGGCTGGCCGGGACCATCGCGCGGCGGCATCGGGACATGCCGGAGGAGTCTTATACGGCGCGTTTGATCTCCCGCGGCCCGAGCCGGGTGGCCCAGAAGGTGGGGGAGGAAGGCGTCGAGGTGGTCATCGCCGCGCTCGAAGGCGAGAAGCTGGCCGAGGAGTCGGCCGACCTGATCTACCACCTGCTCGTCCTCCTGGAGGAACGCGGCGTCGGGACAGGAGAGGTCGCGAGGATACTCAGTGATCGTCACGGCTAAAACAGACCTCACACCTACGCTCGGCGAGGCCCGCAAGCTCGCCGGGTCCTTCGACGTGGTGCCCGTCTACGCGGAATTTATAGGGGACCTCGAAACCCCGATCTCCGCCGTCCTGAAGTTCTCGGACGAGGAGAACGTCTTTCTGCTGGAGAGCGCCGAGGGCGGCGAGAGGTTCGGCCGCTACTCTTTCCTCGGCTTCGACCCCAAACGCACGCTTTCCTACCGCGACGGCATCTACACGGTCATCGACGCCGACGGGGTGCGGGAAGTCCCGACCAAAGACCCTTTCCGGGGGCTCGCGGAAATAGTCGGCAAGAAGACTGTAGCGCCGCTGCCGAACCTACCGGCTTTCGTCGGCGGGGCCGTGGGATACTTCTCCTACGACGCCGTGCGCTACCTGGAAAATCTGCCGGACGCTCCCCCGGACGAGTTGGGCGTGCCGGAGGCGTACTTCGCCATCACCGACACACTGGTCGTCTTCGACCATCTGCGGCACAAGGTGCTCGTGATCTCATTGGTAGACGCCGGAAAGCTGCGCGACGTGGAGGGTGAAGGGTTCTCGGCCGCTTATCGTCGCGCGGCCGACGACGTGCGAAGGGTCTCCGAGAGGCTCGCGGCGCCGCTACGGAACCGGACGCTCTCAGACGGCGGCTCGGGCGCACCGGACATCTCCTCCAACTTCACCCAGAAAGGCTACGCGGAGGCGGTAGAACGGGCCATAGAGTACATCCGGGCGGGAGACGCGTTTCAGGTCGTGCCTTCCCAACGCTTCCGGGCGGAAGTTGGAGACCTTGACCCGCTGCTACTCTATCGGGGCTTGCGCACGGTAAACCCATCTCCTTATATGACTTACCTTAAGCTAGGGGACCTCTCGCTGGTCGGGGCTTCGCCAGAGCCGTTGGTGCGGGTGGAAGGGAGGCGGGCGATGACCCGGCCTGTGGCCGGAACCCGTCGCCGGGGCGCGAGTGACGAGGAGGACCTGGCGCTCGCGGCGGAGTTGCTCGCGGACGAGAAGGAGAGGGCCGAGCACGTGATGCTCGTTGACCTCGGGCGCAACGACCTCGGGAGGGTCAGTGAGATCGGCTCCGTCGAACTCGCGAGCTTTATGGAGATCGAACGCTACTCTCACGTGATGCACATCGTCTCGACGGTGGAGGGGAACCTGCGCGAAGACCTGACCGCCCTCGACGCCCTGGCGGCTGCTTTCCCGGCGGGAACCGTCTCCGGGGCGCCCAAAGTCCGGGCGATGGAGATCATCGACGAGCTGGAACCAACCCGCCGTGGCCCCTACGCTGGGGCGATGGGCTACTATGGCGTGGACGGACGCCTCGATACCTGCATAACACTCCGTACAGCCCTGCTAAAAGCCGGCGTCGTCCATTTCCAGGCCGGCGGCGGGGTCGTCGCCGACTCGGTGCCGGAACTAGAGTACGAGGAGAGCCGTAACAAGGCGCGGGCCATGGTGCAGGCGCTGGAAGTCGCCCGCAGTCGGGGGATGTGGCTGTAGGAGCTTGTCAGCTAGTCAGCATTTCAGCCTGTCAGTAGAAAGCAAAAGCCGACGGCTGATGGTTGGCGGTTGTTGTGAAAGGGCGTGGCCTTTCTGCGCGGTGCTTTGAAGGGGATCAACCACGTTACGTTCTCTGTGGCCGACCTGGACGAGTCGTTCGGGTTCTATGTACGGGTGCTCGGATGTCGTCCGGTCGCCCGGTGGAATACTGGGGCGTATCTTCTGGTCGGAGAAGCCTGGGTCGTCTTGATCTAGGACGAAAGTACGCCGGAAAAACCGTCTGCCAGGTATACGCACCTCGCCTTTTCCGTCGCGTCGGAGGACTTCGACCGTCTGGCGAAGCGTATCGAGGACTCCGGCGCACGGATTTGGCAAGAGAACTCCACGGAGGGCGACTCCCTGTACTTCACCGACCCGGACGGACACCGCCTGGAGATACACGCCTCTGACCTGGAGAGCAGGCTGCGGGCGGACCGGGAGGATCCTCCGGAAGGCATGGAGTTCTACGTGTGAGTTGGCTTCAGAGCCCGAGCTTCTCGCTTATCTGCTTCTTGGCAAAGCCTATTATAACTTCGCCGTCTATTACGGTGGTGGGGGTCGCCTGGGAGTTCATCTGGATCAACTCTTGCAGCGCTTCTGGATCCGCCTGGATGTCCTTTTCGGTGAACTCGACACTTTTTTGGGACAGAAACTCTGTCTCCTGGTGACAGGCGCCTCAACCAGGCTGCGTGTAGACGACTGTTTTGTGATCGCTCATCTTTACCTCCTATTCTCGGATTTTGCCAATGTTAGCATCTGGGTTGGGTACACTTACAGGATGGCTACGGAGAAAAAGCGCGGCAAGGGTAGGCGACGGTACCTCGGGGTCTGGGACCCGACCGGTGGGGCGGAGCGCGAGGGGAGCGGGCTGCCGGTCGAGGTGGGCGAGGAGAAGGTCCGTATTTTTTACCGAGATCCATCGGGCGATACAGAGGAGATCCCGGTAAACGAGTTGGACGCCGCGCTTTCTGAGGAGGGCGGCGTTGTCTGGATAGACCTCATTCGTCCCCGAACCGTGGCGGAGGGGATATTGCGCGACACCTTGGAGTTCCCACCCTTGACCGTAGAGGATTGCACGGCGCCCCTGCGGATGCCGAAGATGGACGCCTTCGAGGTGAAAGAGAGGAGTGACGTGTTCGTCGCGGTCTTCGCCGTCCGGGTGGAGAGGGAGGAGTCGCTCGGGCTCCTGGCGGTCGAAGTGGATCTGGTGGTCGGGCCGAACTACCTGGTCACGGTGCGCGACGGGCCGCTACCGGAGATCTCCGGCAGCGTGAGGGAATGCCTGCGCTCCGGGGATCTGGGCGAAGAACCGGGAGGTATGCTGGCCTACTACGTTCTCGACGGGCTCATAGACGGGCATCTGCCGGGTCTGGTCGAGATCGCAACCGCCGCCGAGGAGCTGGAATTCTCGCTCGACCCCGGAGAAGAGCGGGCCTCGGTAGCGGCGCTAGAAAACCTGATCGCACTGCGCCGCGACCTTTCCGCCTTCCGGAGGCTCGCCATCGCCCAACAGGAAATACTGCGGCGCGTCGGGCGGACTTCACGCTCCTTGCGGGGGAGCTTTTCGGATGTGGCTGACAACCAGCGGGAAGCTGTGGACATGGCTGACGCGACCCGCGACTACGTCGAGGGGGCGGTCGAAGCTTATCGTCTTCGTCGCGACGAGCGCAGCGGTCTCGGCATCCGGCGGCTGACGGTCTTCGCCGCGATCCTCGGTCCGCTCTCCCTGCTCTCCGGCATCTACGGTACGAACTTCAGGCAGTTGCCGGGCTCGGATGGTCCGCTGGCGTTTTGGATCTTTATAGCGGTGCAGGTCGTCTTCGTCGCCGCCGCAGTCGTTTTCCTCGGCAAACGCGGTCTGCTCTAAGATTGTCCCCGAAGTCCGCCATAAACCCCGGCTAAAGTCCGCCGGTTCCGCTATACTTCCGCCACTATGTTAGCCGCGATCTTCATACCGATAGGATACGCTCTGGGCTCCATCC
This sequence comes from Rubrobacteraceae bacterium, assembly GCA_965219175.1. GTDB lineage: Bacteria > Actinomycetota > Rubrobacteria > Rubrobacterales > Rubrobacteraceae > JBBPZK01. The sequence continues at coordinate 2,327,070 of CBDCNI010000001.1, read as the reverse complement.
CCAGCGGGATGCTGGTCGGCTGGGCTTTCGGCGTAGATGTGCGGAAGGTCGGCAGCGGGAACATCGGCACGGCGAACGTCCTGCGGGCGGCCGGCAAATGGGCCGCCGTGCTGACACTCGTGGGAGACATGCTCAAGGGTCTCATTCCCGTGCTCATCGTGCGCGAGTTCACAGATAGCTCCTGGATCGTGGCGGCCGTGGCGCTCTCGGCGGTGGTCGGTCACTGCTGGCCGATATACCTCGGTTTCAAAGGCGGCAAGGGGGTCGCTACCGGCGCGGGTACGAGCATCGGGCTGGTTCCGGTCGTGGGGCTCGGGCTGTTCGTGTTCTGGTGGGCCGTGGTGATAGTTAGCCGTTATACCTCGCTCGGGGCGATAGCGGTCATGATCGTGAGCCCGTTCGCTTTCCTGATCGCCGGCCAGCCGGCGCCATACGTCCTGTACACGGCCATTGGCGGTGCGCTCGTACTCTGGCGTCACCGGGAGAACGCCAGCGCGCTCCTGAAGGGCAGGGAGCGGAAGGTTGGGCAACGTCCCAAAGGAAAGGTCCGGCGTGCTCGCTGAGGAGTACCGGAGTAAGACCATCCTGCTCACGGGTGGGACGGGATTCCTCGGGACGGCGCTCGTCGAGAAGATACTGCGGAGCCTCCCGGAACTCGGCCGGTTATACCTCCTGATCCGACCTTCCCGAGATAAGGGCGCCTCCGAACGCTTCGAGAAGGACGTGCTCGGCTCGTCGGCTTTCGCCGGACTCCGGGAGAAACTCGGCGAGGGCTTCGAGGATTACGTCTCGGATAAAGTACGGGTCCTCGAAGGAGACGTACACGCCTCCAGACTCGGGCTTGGGACGGATGAGGTCGCGGAACTCTCGCGGGAAGTGGATATTATCCTCCATTCGGCGGCGTCGGTGATCTTCGACGCCCCGGTGGACGCAGCCATAGACTCGAACGTCCAGGGGACGCTGGGCTTGCTGGCGCTCGCCCAGGATTGGGAGAAAAAGCCGCTCTTCATGCACATCTCGACCGCCTACGTTTCGGGAACTCGGGGCGGCCTCATACCGGAAGAGCCGCCGAGACCGGAGTCACCAAACGGTACACCGCTCGACGCGCGGGAAGAGGTCGAAGCTCTTGAGGCGGTCGTGGCGGAGGTGGACCACGACTCGCGGGAGCGCCAACGTCTCTCGGGCTTCGAGACGGAGGCGCGGCGGGAGCTCGGGATGGTCGGCGAAGAGGATGAGGTGGCAGGGAGGACGGACCAACTCCGGCGGGCCTGGATGCGCGAGCGGTTGGTCGAGAGGGGGACCGGACGGGCGCAGGAGCTCGGGTGGCCCGACGTCTACACCTTTACCAAGTCACTCGCCGAGCGGATGGTGGTTCAAGAGTGCGGGGAGTTGCCGCTCGTTATCTTACGTCCGGCGATAATCGAGAGCAGCGTTGCGGAGCCTTACCCTGGTTGGATCCAGGGTTCAAGGATGGCGGATCCCATAATCATGGCGTTCGCCCGCGGCATCCTGCGCGAGTTCCCAGGCGACCCGGAGAGCCTCATAGACATCGTACCCGTGGACCACGTGGTAAACGCTATCCTGGCCGCCGCCGTCCGCCGTCCCGAAGAGCCGGAGGTCTTCCAAAACGCCTCGGGCGACAGGAACCCGCTACCTCACAGAAACCTCTACCGTTACGTCCGGGAATACTTCCTCGCAAACCCCCTGCGCGATTCGGGTGGACGCCCGGTCCCGCCACCTGAGTGGAGTTTCCCCGGTGAAAAGGCAGTCAATAGAGGACTAAGGCTGGAGCTCGCCGGCCTCAAGGTAGCCGGAGCAATAACATCCCGGATGCCGGAAGGCCACATAGCGACGGACTTGCGTGGAAGAGTGGCTCGCGCCGAGAAGCGCTCGCGCATGAGCTTCTACTACAGCCGTATCTACGGCGCCTACACCAACATGGCCTCGACCTTCTCGACCGACCGGACTGCGAAGCTGTACGAAGAACTGGACCCGGAGAGCAAAAGAGAGTTCCCGTTCGATATCACGGGCTACGATTGGCGGGAATGGCTGCAGGATACACACCTGCCCGCGCTCACGAGCAAACCGAACCGAAAGAAACGCCGCAAGAGCGCCGCCGAAAGACCGGAGCAGGTCGCGGCTATCTTCGATGTGGACGGGACGCTCGTCGGCTCGAACGTTGTCTCGTATTTCGCGTGGCTCAGGATGAGAGAGCTTCCACCGGCGGCCGGGCTCGCGTGGCTCGTCGGTTTCCTGCCAAAGATCCCTTACTACTGGGCGCTGGACAAGGTGAACCGCTCCTACTTCAACCACGCTTTCTACAAGAACTACCGGGGCTGGAAGCCGGCCCGCGCGCGATACCTGGGCAAAGAGAGTTTCTCCGGCTTCACGCTAGGGAGGATCTACCCGGAAGCCCTCGACCGACTGCGGGAGCACAAAGAGGCCGGACACCGCGTCGTCCTGCTCTCCGGCGCCCTGGACTTCCTACTCGAACCGATGCGCGGGCTCGTTGACGACGTGCTCTGCACTTCCCTGGAAGAGGAGAACGGCGTCTACACCGGAGAGCTAACCGGCGCGCCGATCGCCGGGGATGCGCGAGCCCGCATGCTCGCCTCCTTCGCCCGGAAGCGAAACCTCGACCTCTCCAACTCCTACGCCTACGCCGACGCCATCTCAGACCTGCCGATGCTGGAGGCCGTGGGAAACCCGGTCGCCGTCAACCCCGACCGCAGGCTCGCCGCCGCCGCCAAGAACCGCGGCTGGCAGGTCCGCCGCTGGAATATCAGGAGGAACGGAACGGGGGACTAGAGATACAGGCCCTCCGCTACAGCAAATCCGTCCCGCGATATCTGCTCATGCGCTACGGGGCGAAGCGTATAAAGAACCTCGAAACGGGCCGCTTTTCACCCCTTCAACTGGCAGATGTCCCGGAGCCGAAACTCCCGACTCCCGAGTGGGTGCGGGTAAGACCGCTGCTTTCGGGGATCTGCGGCTCGGACCTCGCCACCCTATCGGCCGAAAGCTCGCCGTACTTCTCGCCCGTGACCTCCCCGCCGTTTGTGATGGGCCACGAGGTCGTCGGCGAAGTGGTCGAGGGCGGAGGCTTCGAGGCCGGGGAGCGGGTCGTGGTAGAGCCAGCTTTAGGTTGCGAAGTCCGGGGTATCACGCCGCCGTGCCGGATGTGCGCCGCCGGACGATACGCCCTGTGTCTCAAAGTCACCGACGGCGACATATCTCCCGGCATCCAGACCGGCTTCTGCCACGATACCGGCGGAGGCTGGTCCAGTGGAACGCTCGTCGCCCACCCATCTCAGCTCCACCGCGTCCCGGACACGATACCGGACGAGGCCGCCGTCGCGCTTGAGCCGCTGGCCTGCGCGGTCCACGCGGCGCTCAAAGTGAACCCTACGCCGGACGAAACAACCCTGGTCATCGGGGCGGGCAGCGTCGGCTTGTTCGTGGTGGCGGCGCTCCGGAGGCTGACGGACGCCGGCCGCATCCTCTGCGTCGCGAAGCACGCGCGGCAGCGAGAAGAAGCCTTACGTCTAGGGGCTGATGAGGTCGTGCATCCGAAGGACGTTTACGAGACATTGCCCGGAAAGCTCGGGGCGGAGGCGCATCGTCCGGAGTTGGGCAAGCCGGTCGTGCTCGGCGGGGCGGACAAGGTCTTCGAGTGCGTTGGTTCTCCGGGGACCATGGAAGATGCGATCCGTCTTGCCAAACCCGGCGGAGAAGTGGCGCTAGTCGGCATGCCCGGAACGCGGAGTTGCCTGGACCTGACGCCACTGTGGCACACTGAAGTGAAACTCTCCGGCGCTTACGCATACGGCTTCGAGGAATATCAGGGAGAGCGGGTAAAGAGCTTCGAGTTAGCAATGCGCCTCGCGCCGGAGTTGGGCCTTGAGAAGCTAGTCGGCCCACGTTTCCAGCTCTCCGAATACCGCGAGGCGATAGCCGCCGCGCGCTCCGCTGGACGCGACGGAAACGTAAAAGTCGCCTTCGATTTGAGGGGGCAATAAGCTGATCAGCGTCTCAGCCGATCAGCTTGTCAGCAGGGATGATCTGCACGGAAGTTCGGAGAGCGGTATGTATCCGGCGAGGCTCGCGCAGATACTATAAGCTCGGCGAGTGACCCGAGAAAGCAAGAAGCTGAACTGCTAACAAGCTGAACTGCTAACTAGCTGAAACGCTGACTAGCTTCGACCGAAGGGAGAAAACCAATGAGCCGTCCCGCACAGATAGTAACCCTGGACAAGGACAGTCCGCCGATGATGTTCAACGCGGGGGACGGGTTTCACTACGAGAAGTTGCCGGAGGGGACGCGGGTGATCTACCCTCCCGGCCCCGTCGAACCGCTCGAAGATCCAGGTGTAGCAATAGAACGTGCGTTGCTGGAGCCGATGGGGATGGAGCCGTTGCACGAGCTTCTGTTCTCCGGTATGAAGCTAACGATCGTTTTCGACGACGTGTCTTGCCCTCTGCCGCCGATGAAGCCGCCGGACAACCGCCAACTCGTTATAGAGAAGGTTCTCGAAAAGGCCGCCGCGAAGGGTGTCGAGGATATACACCTCATCGCCGCACTCGGCCTCCATCGCCGGATGACGGAGAAAGAGTTGCGTTGGGCGCTGGGTGGGAAGATCATGACCCGCTACTACCCCGACCGCCTCTATAACTACGACGCCGAAGACGAAGAGGGAAACACGGTAATAGGTGAGACGGAGCACGGGGAGCAGGTCCGCATCAGCAAACGCGCCGCCGACAGCGACCTCATCGTCTACGTGAACATCAACCTCGTCTCGATGAACGGCGGCCACAAATCCGTCCACACCGGCATCTCACCCTACAGCTCTATCCGGCATCACCACAACGCCCACACGCTCAAGAACACTCGCTCCCTGATGGACCCGCCGAACAGCGCGCTGCACGGCTCGGTAAACCGGATGGGGGAGATCCTGGACAAAGAGCTGAAAGTATTCCACATCGAAACCACCCTCAACAACGCGACTTTCCCGGCGGTCTTCAACTTCATGGCCCACCCCGAGCACGAGTGGAACGCCCTGACTAAAGCCAATTTCCTCGTCAATCACAAAGCGACCCAGACCATGCCCCGCAAGGCTGCGCGTAAGATCTTCCAGTCCATCTTGGCCCCCCACAAGATGACGAGCGTACAGGCGGGGGCTACGGACCCGGTCCACGAGGAGACGATAAAAAACCTCCACCGCCAGCAACTCGTGCAGGTCGAAGGCCAGTCCGACGTGCTGATGCTAGGCGTACCTTACGTGGGTCCTTACAACGTCAACAGCGTTATGAACCCGATCCTGGTTCATAACATGGTCCTCGGCTACCTCTTCAACCTCTACAAAGGCAAGCCGCTGGTGCGAGAGGGAGGCGTCATCATAGCGACCCACCCCGTCCCTTACGAGTTCGACGGCGTCCATCACCCGAGCTACGAGCCGTTCTTCAACGAAGTCCTGGCGGAGACCACCGACCCGCAAGAAGCCGAGCAGAAATTCGAGGAGAAATACATCCACGACCCCTGGTACCGGACCCTCTACCGCAACTCCTACGCTTACCACGGCTGGCATCCCTTCACCACCTGGCAGTGGGGCGCGCACGCCCTGGATCACGTGGGCGGTGTGATCTTCGTCGGCGGCGACCCGATGACCACCAAACGTATGGGCTACAAACGCGCCGACACCATCGCCGAGGCTCTGGAGATAGCCCAGGACATCGTAGGCCCGAGCCCGAGCAAGACCTACATGCACATCCCGCCGCTGTTCATGTGCGAGGTAAGTTAGCGATCAGATGTTTGATAGCTTATCCACGGCGTTCGCAGTAGAAAATGTACTCATCGTCGTGGTAGTGGCGCAGTTCGAAGGTTAGTCGAGCTCCTTCCAGCGTGGCCTCGCCTTCGCCGAAGGCGTCCTCCATCTCGTCGCTGCCGACAAAATCGAAGTCTATAAAATCCTCGTGGGCGCCGCCGTTTATGGTGCCGAGTTGGAGCCCGATCTCATACTCTCCCTTTACGAAAGCACCGTTCTGACGGAGGGTCACGTGAGGGCGCCCTCTCAGGCACAGATACTCTTCGTCGAAGTGAGGGCTGGATACTACGTCCCAGATTCCCGTGAAGTCCGAGATATCCGCTTCCTTTCACTCGTAATACGATTTGTGCATCGTGCGACTCCACCCGATCGCTTATACGACGACAGCCGGAGCCCTCGGTGTTCAGCTAGAGGATTTTCCTGACATAGCCCACAGTAGAACCAGCGTAACCCCGCAAACCCCGACGAGGGAGAGGTATGAGAGGGTGTCCCCGCCAAGGTCCGCCAGGACGCCTGCAAGGGGCGCGCCGACGGCGTAGCCCGAGGCCCAGGCTACGTTTGTCAGGCCGAAGGCGAGCGCCTGGTCTATGCCTGCTTTTTCGGTCCCTCTCGAAAACAGGGTCGTTCCGGGGACGAGCGTGGCGTTGAAGGCCCCGGACGCGAGGACGACTAGGAGTCCGAGGAGCCACGGGTTGGAGGCTCCGGAGAGAACCAGCAATATCCCGATGCTGGCGAAGATGCCGGCGCGCGCCGGTGAGCGGTAGCTGCTCCGGTCTGCCCAGCGTCCGAATAGAGGGTGAAGGACCGCCTCGAAGGCGGCGCTCACCAGAAAAACCACCCCAACCGCCGTGGCGTCCCAACCTGCTCCCCCGAGTTGCAGAGGGACCAGTACCGCCAAAGACCCGAAGAGGAGCGGCGAGAGCGCTATAAGCCAGAGTCCGGGTAAGAGTCGAAAGCCGAGAGCTTTGCGTAACATCCGCAAGAGCGGCGAGGGAGCTCCCACTTTCGGAGCTTCTTCGAAGAGGGTCCAGACAAGGATGCCTGCTCCCAGCACGCCTATGGCCGAGAAGGAAGGGAGGATGCCGAAGCTCGCGGCGGCGCTTCCTACTACCGGGCCGAGCAAGGCTCCCGCGACGGCGGCGCTGAGCATCGTCCCGATGTACTGTCCTCTTTTCTCTTCCGGGGCGCGGCGGGTCAACCAGGTAAACGCGGCGACCCAGGAGAAAGCGCTCCCGACTCCTCCCACAAACCGGATCGCGATGAGCACACCCGGCGTCTCGGCCAACCCGAAAACGAAGCTCGTCACGGATAACAAGGAGAGTCCGACCAGCGCCGCCGGTTTCACGCCGACCCGCGAGGCCAGGTAAGTCCCCGGCACGGACCCGACGAACACCCCCGCACCGAAGACACCGCTCAGTAGGCCGACCGCCGACTTGGAGAGACCGAGCGTCTCGCTGAAGTACGGCACCAGCGGGACCAGCGCCGCGTAGGAGATGGTGTCCACGAAAACTATGGCGCTGGCGAGGATGAGAAGTCGGCGCATGAGATCCATTCTAACCGCCGGGCCGGATCCAAAAACGTACAGGTTCCACACTTCCTGATTCTCTTGAGAGAGGTTTTACCGGGCTCGCGGACGGGGTCTGTTAGCATGTCACTTATGGAAGATTCAGGCGTCCGCAGCTTTGCTCGTAGCTTCAAGGAGACTTTCTTCGGCTGGCTCGCCTGGAAGCGTCGCAGGCGGCCGAACAAGGTGCTGTTCGTACTCTCGATCTTCGTGGCGGCTATCGTTACGGGTACTTTTACGTGGGCGATGCTCGTGCCGGACCCAGGCAACTTCACGCGCTATCTCGCGCTCTACTGGGTTTGGGGGCTTTGTGCGCTCGGGCTGCTACTCGGGATGGCCGAGTACAAGACGAGCCCGCTAAGAAAGGGCCAGGAACGCGGCCACCTTTTCGTCCTGCTCTACCTAGGAGCGCTACTCATAATCACCCGCGCCCTGAACATGTTCCTCTACCACGGATAACATCCCTCAGACGACCGCTTCTTCGAGGAAGCTCAAGAGCCGCTCCCGATATTCCGGGTGCGCGTAAGCCTTGACGTGGGCGTACCGTCTCAGCTTCCAGAACCGTGCTTCGGGATGTGCCAGGAGCAACTTGCGGGCGTGTTCGAGCGGTACTACCTGATCGTCCGCAGAGTGGATGATGAAGAGCGGCGTGCCCCTCTCGTAGAGTTCCCGCGCTTCTAGCTCGGGACGCAGCGCCCACGGGTCGGCGCCCAGAAAGAACTTCGATGCGAGCATGACGCCGGGGTTGAAAAACGCCGGGAGGCCGCTCTGCTCGGGGAGTTGGGCGCTTAGAAGCGGTGGAAGGTCCGCGTAGCCGGACTCTTCGACGACCGCCGCAACACCGGTTCCGGGTGCGGCCCGCAGCACCGTCGCCGCCCCGGCCGACCATCCGTGTAGAACTATCCGGTTCGGGTCGAAGCCTCGCTCGAGCAGCCAGCCGAGCGCCGCCTCCACGTCCAATACCTCCCGGAGACCGAGGGTTCGCCGCGCCCGGCCGGACTCCCCGTGACCCCGAAGGTCGATCATCAGCACGCCGTAGCCGGCAGAAGCGTAGACGCGGGCCGTCTCGATGACGTGCCGCTCCGCCTTGCTGCTCGCCTGCCCGTGAACCAGCACCACCGCCCGCGAAGCCTCCGAGGGAACCCACCAGGCGGCGAGTTCCACGCCGTCCTCTGTTTTGAGTCGGGCTTCCTGGAAGTCCAACCCGAAGTCCGAGGGTGTGCGCCCCGGCTTCTTGTAGTGAGGAGCGCTCAGGCGGGAAGCGACGATGAGGGAGACCCCCGCGTACCCGGCTCCGGCTATCGCCACCGCGAGGGCGACCCCCAGTTTTCCCCTCAGGTCCTCACCTCAACCGTCGTTGCGTTGGTAACCTCTGAGAGCGAGACGATGACGCCCCGGCCGTCTTCCATCCGTTGGAAATCTGCTTCCTGGTCGTCCACGGTTACGCTTTGCGGGTCTTCCACTCCCCGGAGTTCCAGCAAGACCTCTTGGCGTTCGGGCTCGAAGGCGCCTTCGAGCTCTCCGATGTGGATCGTGATCCGGCCGTCTTCCATCTCGCAGGCTACGTCTCTCCTGGCATACTCGCCGTTCTCGTAGCCGAAGCCGTTCCCGGCGTCTTCGTACAAAGCCGAGAGACCCGCACCTTCTGCCGGATGGACCAGCAGCGTCAGCGGTTCCGTCGGATGTTCGCCGGTGTGGTTTATGTCCGGTCCCATCGGGACAGCGGTGTTTGCCTTTATGTAGAGTGGCGGCTCGCCGAGCGGCGCGTGGGCGAGGACGTGGGCCGGTCCGTCGAAGCGTTCGCCGCTCCAAAAGTGGAACCAGGTCCCTTCGGGCAGGTAGACGTGGCGGTGTTCGATGCCGGGACGTGTGATCGGGGCAACGAGCAACCCGTTCCCGAGCAGGAACTCGTCGTCGGCGGTGTAGGTCGTCTCGTCCTCCGGGTACTCGTAGAGTAGGGGACGTAGGATCGGCGCCCCGTTCCGGTGACACTCCTCGAATAAAGTGTAGATGTACGGGACGAGGCGCATCCGCAGCTTTATCATCTCCCGGCAAACGGTTTCGTAGGGCTCCCCGAAGGCCCACGGCTCCTGGCTGACGGTTCCCTTCGCGCTGTGGTTGCGGCAAAAGGGTTGGAAGATGCCGAACTCGGTAAAGCGGGCCAGAAGCTCGCCGTCACAGTCGTCGAAGAACCCGCCGATGTCCACCCCGGCCCAGGCGATGCCGGAGAGGCCGAGGTTTTGGAGTTGTGGCATGCTCATCCACAGGTGCTCCCACCAGGAGGAGTTGTCCCCGGTCCATTGCAGGGCGTGACGCTGGAGGCCGGCGTATCCGGCGCGGGTGATGACGAACGGGCGTTCTTCGGGCCGGAGCTTCAGGAGTCCTTCGCGGACGGAGCGAGCCATCAAGGAGCCGTAGGTGTTGTGGATCTGGGCGTGCAGCTTCGTATCGCCCCCGCCGGGATGGACGATGTCTCCAGGCATCGTGGACTGCTGGGGGACGAAGAGCGAGGGCTCGTTCATGTCGCACCAGATCCCCGAAACTCCGGAGTCCAGAAGCCCCTCATGGTTCGCGCCCCACCACTCTCGCGTCTCGGGGTTCGTGAAGTCCGGGAAGGCGCACATACCCGGCCAGACGACGTTGTGGAACTCTTCGCCTTCGGATGTCTTGCAGTAGAGGTCGCGCTCCCGGCCTTCGACGTAGACCGGGTAGCCCTCGTCCGTCTTCACACCGGGGTCTACTATGGTGACGACCCGGAAGCCCTGTTCGCGCAGGTCGGAGATTAGCTTTTCTGGATCGGGGAAGCGGTCCTTGTTCCAGGTGAAGACCCGGTATCCGTCCATGTAGTCGATGTCCAGGAAGATCACATCGCACGGGATGTCCCGCTCCCGGAACTGCCGGGCAATATCCCTGACCTCTTCCTCTGTCTCGTAGCTCCAGCGGCACTGCTGATTGCCGAGAGACCACTTGGGCGGCATTGGGGTGCGGCCGGTAAGCTCTGTATAGCGGTCGAGTACCTCTTTCGGGGTCGGCCCGCAGAACACGTAGTAGACGATGTCCCCGCCCTCGGCCCCGTAGTAAGCGCGGTCCCGGTCTTCTTTTGCGAGGTCGATCTCGACGCGGTGGGTATTGTCGAAGAAGAAGCCGTGAGCCTTGCCGTCCGTTAGAGAGAGCGTGAACGGCACCGAAGTGTAGAGGTTGTGGTAGGAGGCGGTGTGGCCCATGGGTGGGTCCACGTTCCAGAAGACCTGGTAGGATCCGGTCTTGTCGAGCCCGCTGGTCCGCTCTCCACACCCGAAGTACCGCTCGCCTTCACCACGCTTCTTGTAAAGGCGCACCGCGTCTCCCAGTGGTGCTGAGAACACGTCCGAGCCTGGCTGGCGGACGAAACCCATCCCGAGTTCTTCGTCGTCCGCCGCGAAGGTGCGCCCGGAGCCGTCGGTGAAGCTCACGCGTAGCGGGTCGAGGGAGACGTGGGCGGTGGCGGAGGTCGTGGAGAGTTCGACTCCTCCGTTGGATTCCTCCATCGAGACTTCGACCGGGCTCCAGTCTTCCTTGGCTATGGCTTCGGTGGTGTAGCGTGGAGTTCGGCCGTTCGGGAAAGCTCCGACCCGGAAGAGGTCGGGGGCTAGCGCGGTGATCTCCACCGTCGTCGTGCCGGACTTGAGGCGGATGGTTCTATCGCCATGGTCCGCCAACTCCGCTTCGCCTATCGGCTCGTAGTCTCCGCCTGTTTCCGGCGTCTCTTCGAAGATCTCCGTCAAGGTCACTGCCTCCTTCTCGATAACAGCACGGCCCACCAACGCGAGCCGTGATTGTAGAATAATTACTCGTTCTCCATCGTACCCGGCTCACGCTAATGGTAGAGGAGCCGCAACGCGGCGCCGAACCAGAGCACGACGACGGCGACTGTTACGAGTCCGAGCCAGAGGTTGAGTAGGACGGCGTCGCCCGGAGGCGTCCTGGGGTCACGCGAGGTCTCGTAGAGGTTTAGGTCTATCCAACTCAGGACGGCGGCTACGAAGACCTGGGCTTCCACGGAGGCTGGTATCTCGCCGATCATGGGCTCTTGTATCCGCGTCCGACCGCGCCTGCGAGCGGCACGATGGCGGCGCTCAGTAGCACGACGACGTAGAGGGCCGCGCCGAGATCTAAGAGCTGGGCGAGGAATCCTATGATGGGTGGCCCTGCGAGGAAGCCCGTATAACCGAGGGTCGAGACGGCGGCGAGGGCGGGACCGGGAGCCGTCCCTTTGGTGCGACCGGCGGCGCTCAGGGCGAGCGGGAAGACTATGGAGAACCCCGCGCCGGCCGAGGCAAATCCGGCCAGCGCCACGAGTGGATGCCCGACCGTCAGCGAGAGACCGAGTCCGACCGCCGCGACCGCCCCTCCGAGTCGGACGAGTCGGGCCGGTCCAAAATACCCGGTGAGCCGGTCTCCGGTAATTCTACCGGCCACCATCATCAGGGAGAACGCCGCGTAACCGGTTGCCGCGAAGCCTGGGCCGGTCCCGAGAGAACTCTTTAGATAGACCGCGCTCCAGTCTCCCACCGCCCCTTCGCCGAGCAGGGCGCAAAAGGAGATCATCCCGAGCCCCAACAACGCCCGCGTCGGCCTGGCAAAAGCCGGCCCGCCATCGCTACCGCCCGCGTCCACCTCCGCCGGCAACATCGTCCGGCGGGCCACGATGACCCCGAGCGCTATCGTGACCGCGACGCCGAGGAAATGAGGCGTCACTCCGACCCCGTGAGACGCGACCAGCCCGCCTCCGACCGCCCCCGCCAGCCCCCCGACACTGAAAGCCGCGTGGAAGGAGGACATGATCGGCTTGCCGTACTCTTTTTCTATCGCTACCGCCTGGGCGTTCATCGAGACATCCAGCGCCCCGTTCGCCGCCCCTAACAGCATTAGCGAGAGCGCCAGCAGCGGCAGGTTCGGCGACAGGGAGGGCGGCACGAGCGCAAATGCAAAGAGGAGCGCCGTAGCCCCGACCACGGGACGGCTCCCGAGCCGGGAGATGAGCGACCCCGTAAAGACCATCGACGCCAGCGCCCCAACCGCGACCGCGAGCAACGCGAGGCCGAGCAGCCCCGCGCTCAGGGAGAGCCTCTCCTTCACCGCCGGGATGCGCACCACCCAGGTCGCGATCCCGACGCCGTTCAGGAAGAAGATCGCCAACACCGCCAGCCGGGCCATCCTCGCGGACCTTGCTGGGATTACTCCCTCCACCGAATGAACTCCCTCTCTAAAACGCTGTGAGCCGGAGCTAAACTTCTATCTCGCGACCGACGTCCTGCTCTATGGCCCGGTCGTAGACTAGCCGGGCGGCGGCCATGTCTTCGAGGGCGAGGCCCTGGCTGGCGAAGACGGTTATGTCCTCCGGTCCGCGACGACCCCGTACCTGGCCGGCGACTACCTGCCCCAACTCGTAGACGGATTCTGGAAGGATGACGCCTGTTTCGAGAGGCAGCATCAAGTCTCCGGCTTCCAGGCCGAGTTCTTCGCGGGAGTCCACGCAGACGAAGCTGGAGTGGCGGATCACGTCGCGGTCGATCTCGCTCTTGAACATGGCGTTGGATCCCGCGACGTTTACGTGCGCCCCAGGCTGGATCCACTCGCCGAAGAGCACCGGCTCTTTCGAGGAGGTCGCGGTCACCACAACGTCCTGGGCGGCCGGCTCCTCGGGGGCGGCGGTCGTCTCGACCTCCATCCCGAGCCGCTCGCCCATCTTGTCCGCGAACTCCTTGCGGGGCTCCTCGTTTCGGCTGTGGACTATGACCCGCTCCAGCCGATCTCCCATGACCTCCGCTATCGCCTCTAGCTGGCTCTCGGCCTGCCATCCAGAGCCGTAGATGCCGAGCGTTGAAGCATCCTCGCGCGCCAGGTACTTCGTCGCAATACCGCTTGCCGCGCCCGTGCGGAGTTGGCCGAGTTTATCCGAGCGGAGGATGGAGAGAAGCTCCCCGCTCTCGGGGTCGAAGAGCATGGTGAAAAAACGTGCTCCGGTGCGCGAGATCGTATAAGCCTTCAAGCCCAAAGCTCCTATTTCCGGGGCTCCGGCGAACATGACGTTCAGGCCGCCGGTCGGCAGTGAGACCCGGCGGCGGGCGCGGTTGGTGGCCCGTCCCTCGGCTTGCTGGCGTAGTATCTCTTCTACCGCGTCGAGGGTGGAGGACATATCGAGCAGTTCTTCCACCTCTCGTTCGTTCAGGATTAGGGTCATGATTTCTCCTCTCTGTGGATTATCGTCGCGCTTGTTAGAATCTCTCTACTCATGCGGGTTCTCGTTATAGACAACTACGACTCTTTCACGTTCAACCTGGTCCAGTACCTCGGCGAACTCGGGGCCGAGGTCATCGTCCGGCGCAACGACGAGATCACACCCGAAGATGTCTCGGAACTCCATCCCGACAGGATAGTGATCTCACCGGGTCCCTGCACCCCCAACGAGGCTGGGATCTCGGTCGAACTTATAGAAAGATCCCCCGAAGAGGTCCCGATCCTCGGGGTCTGCCTCGGACACCAGTCTATCGGACAGGCTTTCGGGGCGGAGGTTGTGCGTGGCGAGCCGGTCCACGGAAAGACGGCCCGCATCCTCCACGACGGGGAAGGCGTCTTCGCCGGTCTCGAACAGGGCTTTATTGCCACCCGCTACCACTCGCTCGTCATAGACCCTGACTCAGTCCCGGAAGCCCTGGAAGTCACCGCGAGGACCGAAGACGGCGTCATCATGGGCGTCCGGCACCGGGAACGGAGCGTCGAGGGCGTCCAGTTCCATCCCGAGAGCGTCCTTACCGGGTCCGGCAAGCAGCTTCTCAAGAACTTTTTGGAGCTGTAGGGCGTGCTGCGGGAGACGCTCAGGAAGGTCTCGGCCGGGGGGATTCTCTCCGATGGCGAGGCGGAGCGGGCGCTGGAGGAGATCATGTCCGGTACCGCCGCCCCGGCTGCGACGGCCGCCCTTTTGACGGCGCTCCGGCTGCGGGGAGAGTCGGTCGGGGAGATCGTCGGCTTCGCCCGCGCGATGCGCCGGTTCGCGGCGACCGTCGAAGCTCCCGAGGATGTGGTCGATACCTGCGGCACCGGGGGAGACTCGAAGGGTACGATCAACATCTCGACCGCCGCCGCCTTTGTGGCGCGTGGGGCCGGGGTCAAGATCGCCAAACACGGCAACCGGGCCGCCACCAGCCGGGCCGGTTCGGCCGACGTGCTCGAAGCCCTGGGAGCCGGGATTGAGCTGGAACCGGATCAAGTCGGAAAGTGCATCGCCGAGGTCGGCGTCGGCTTCATGTTCGCCCGCACCCACCACCCGGCGATGAGGTTCGTCGCCCCGGTGCGCGCGGAGCTTCCGTTCCGGACCGTCTTCAACCTCCTCGGTCCGCTCACAAACCCGGCCGGGGCGAAACGTCAGGTCGTCGGGGTCTTCGACGGGGACTACGTGCGGCCCGTCGCCGAAGCGCTCGCCGAACTCGGGGCCGAGAAGGCTCTCGTCGTCCACGGGACGGACGGGATGGATGAGATCACCACGACCGGACCTACCATCGTCTCGGAAGTATCTGATGGAAAGATAAAGGACTACAAACTCTCGCCGGAAGACTTCGGCCTTGCCCTGCACAGCCCCGATGGTCTACTCGGCGGCGACGCCCACTTGAACGCCCGTATCTTGCGGGACGTTTTCTCCGGCGAGGAGCGAGGAGCAGCCCGCGACGTGACGCTCATGAACGCCGGGGCCGCCATCTACGTCTCCGGGATCTCCACCACCCTAGAAGAAGGCGTCCGGCTCGCGGAAGAGTCGATCCACTCCGGAGCAGCCCGCAATTCCCTGGAGGGCTTCATCGCCGTTACGCGGAGGCTCGCGGGTCTCGGGAGCGTGGCGTGAGAGAGCAGACGAACGTGCTGGACGAGCTGGCGGCGGCCTCGCGCAAGCGGGCGGAACAACTCCGGCGCAGCACCGACCTCGATTCCCTCTACCAGCAGGCCCTCCTCTTCGAGAAACGGCCGTTCGCCGATGCGCTACAGGCTCCTGGCCTGTCGGTCATCTCCGAGATAAAACGGGCCTCACCCTCAGCCGGTTTCATCCGGGAAGCGGATCCGGCGGAGTGGGGGCCTCGTTACGAAAAAGAAGGAGCCCGCTGCCTCTCGGTCTTGACCGAGCCGCTGCGTTTCCGGGGTTCGATCCTGGACCTAGACGCCGCCCGCGAGAGCACCACCCTGCCCGTAATCCGCAAGGACTTCACCGTGGACGAGGCGCAGGTGCTTGAAGCCGGAACCGTCGCCGACGCCGTCCTGCTAATAGTTACGCTCTTCGACACGAAGACACTCGCCC
This sequence comes from Rubrobacteraceae bacterium, assembly GCA_965219175.1. Classification (GTDB taxonomy): domain Bacteria; phylum Actinomycetota; class Rubrobacteria; order Rubrobacterales; family Rubrobacteraceae; genus JBBPZK01. The sequence continues at coordinate 2,311,361 of CBDCNI010000001.1, read as the reverse complement.
GCTACATCTCGCTGGCCGTCGAGGTCGGTCTCACGCCGCTAGTCGAAGTCCACGACGAGCGGGAAGCGGAGGTCGCGCTGGAGGCGGGAGCCCGGATCATCGGCGTCAACAATCGAAACCTCAAGGACTTCACCGTGGATCTCGCCACAACCGAGCGCCTCGCCCAAACTCTCACCGGCGCGACCCTCGTCGCCGAGAGCGGCGTCAAATTCGTCGCCGACGCCCGCCGCCTGCGCGACGCCGGAGCAGACGCCGTACTCGTCGGAGAAGCGGCCATGCGCGACCCCTCGCTAGTCGCGAAGATCTCCAACATGCGCTGGTAAGGAAGAGTAAACACAGAACATCTCTAACGTACATCCCCTGAAGTCATTGAGATGCTTGTTGCAAAAGGATGAGAAGTAGTGTACCGTTCATAACCTGAATTGATCATTCTTGTGGCTTATATACGCGGTGCGCAACACTATACGGACGCTGGGGAGAGTGGATTTATGAGTGGTAGCGAGCACTTCGACATCAAGCAACTCTCAGATGAGCAGCGCGTGGCTTTCTATGGCGCTCTCTTTGCTATGGCCGACGATGACGGGCAGATCCAGCGAGAAGAGTTGGAGCTAATCTACGAGATGCTCGACGCGGAAGACCTGTCTGACGAGGCGCGTCGGCGTCTCTACGCCTATGCTATCGAACCGCCCGCTTTGCACGAAGGTCTCTACGTTCTCAGCGACGCCACCGCACCCGCGCGCTACGCTCTTATGCTCAACCTCGTGGAGGTGGCCGTCGCGGATCACCTGCTGCTTGAGCAAGAAGAAAACGCCATTGCCGACGCCCAGAATATCCTGGGAGTCAGCGATGAGCAGATCGTAGCGATGAAGGATGCCGCCCAGAAAATACGTTACGTTCGTGAGCGCGGCATAGACGACGACCACGCGGCGGATGTCCTGAAGTCTGCCGCCAGCGGGTCTGTCGGCGGTGGGCACTCCTATCCTTGTCGTTTCCTACCTCGGGATCAGCGGTCTGAGCGCGGTGGGGATCTCTACCGGACTGGCGGCGGCTGGGCTCGGACTCGGGATGGTGCCGGGTATCGGTGTAGCCGCGCTTATCGGGGCCGGGGTGTTCATTGGAGTCAACAAGCTGCTCGACACGGGGAGCGAGCGCAAGAAGGAAGCTCATCAACACGAGCGGGAGCGGAAAGCGCAGCTTGCCATACAGAACCTCCAGGAGACGATCAACCACCTCGTAGACCGCATGGTGCGGCTGCAGGAGGATGCCGCCGACGCGAAGGCCAACAAGGAAGCGATCCGGCAGATGAACGAGCGGCTCACCAAGCTCCAGCAGGTACTTGCTCGTCGCAAAGAAGACCTCGCGGAAGGTGCCTGAACCGATGCTATCCGGCTCTTTCGAGGCCGAACTCCGCACGGCCATACAGGTCCAGAACAACCTTCTCCGCCGTATCGAGCGTACCGCGGAAAGTGTCGAGCGTGACTTTGACCAGAATCGCATCGCTCCGGGTGAGATCAACGCAATGGAGGTTGCCCTCGCCGAGTTGGAGGAGGAAACCGAATTCCTCGATGCCGAAGACCTCGCCGATTTTGATCCAGAGGAGGTCTCCCGGATCTACGAACATCATCGGACGGCCGTATCTTCCGAGTTGATGAGGATCGGCTATAGTAACTGGGACGACTTCGTCCGGCAGACTCGCACTTTCGCCGTAAGCTACGGACTCGACCCGCTGGCTCCTTTCGACGTCTTCCTCGGCGAGGAGGACTTTGGGCGGCTGAAGCGCGAGTCTTACAAGGCCAGCCTTCGTTGGGATAAGTGGGACTACTTCTTTGTATACAGCAGCGGAATGCTGGCCGCGCTCACGGACTATCTCCTAGTCCGTATCCCGAAGACGATATTGACGGGGGAGTATATCGGTCAAAAAGGCAGCCCGCTCACGGAATGGGTCAAGAAGTACAACACAAACTCTGGCGAGTCCGAGGGATGGTTCGCTGATTGGGCACGGAATCTGGAGAAGACGTGCAAGACGCCGTATGATGCGCAAGACGCCGTCTTCGGTGAGGAGTTCGACCATATCCCCGGCATGGGCGGCAGATCCCACCGGCTCCAGTCGTTCGGCCACGACCCCGTCCTCGGATTCGTGTTTGGCGTACTCGATATCCTCCGTGGCACAGTCACGGGATTTTCCTACGACAATCTCACCGGCACCCACAGTCCTTTCCAGGGGGAAGTCTACAGTCCACTTCCTGCGGCGGACATGCAAGAGCGGATTGTGCGGCTTATCGAAGCCATCCTAAAGCACATCGGACATCTCATCTCCGACGTCGCGACGCCGATGGGGCTTCCGTCGCCGTTTATGACTCTATTTCAGGGGATCAACGTCGGGTCTTTTGGCGAGAAGGGCCGGACGGCGGGGGAGCTCGCCCGGTGGATGTACTTCAACGGGTACGATCTCCGGCACTTCGTCGTCAGCGGAGTTACGCCACTCGTCATCGAGATCACCCTCCGCGCTTACATCATGATCCGGCACTACTCCGAGCACGGAGAGACGAAAGTGATGGTAGCCCAGAGTCCCAAGTACCGCTCGATGTTGCTGGCCGCGCACGGTGTAGCGGCTGCGGCAAATGCCGGTAAGGTTGCCCTCTATCAGGGTAATCCCTTCGCTATTAACCAAGCCGAGTGGATGGCCTTCCTCCGCTACCTATTTCCGCACATGAAATACTGGATGTTCGACCGGAGCCGACTCAAGCTCGAACATATGGATTCGATCAACGAGTCGAACTGGGACGAACTGACTTTGAATAGCGGACGCCTTCTTGAGCAGGTGGCCGCACGCGACTGGGATGTCGTCCGATTGGGGTACCCTCAATCTACCACTGGTTAGCGAGTCACCATTGGCGAAGCAGCCATGCGTGCCTCCTTGCTCGTAAGAGCTCCAACCTGAACTGGTAGCCATTAGCGGCAACCTTATAGAGCGGTACAATCAGCCACTATGGTCAAAGTAAAAGTATGCGGAATAACTAATACGGAAGACGCGCTTGCGGCTTGCGAGTCGGGTGCGGACGCCCTCGGTTTCGTGTTCGCGGAGAGTCCGCGCCAGGTCGGTGTGGAGCAGGCGGCGGATATAGCTTCCGCATTACCCGAAGGAGTTCTGAAGGTCGGGGTTTTCGTGAACGCGGAGCCGGATGAGGTCTTGCGGATCGCTGAAAAGGTCGGGCTCGACTATGCGCAGTTGCACGGGGATGAGGGGCTGGAGACGGTCGCGGCTATTAGAGATAGTGGGCTCGCGGTTATTAAGGCTCTGCGGGTGCGGGATGCTCGTTCTCTGGAGCGGTTGGAGGATTATGGGGCGGACTTGTATCTACTGGACGCTTATAGCGTGCGGGAGCGCGGCGGGACGGGTAAGACGTTCGACTGGGGGTTGGCGAAGGCGCTGGAGGGGTATGGTAACATCGTCGTTTCCGGGGGGCTTACGCCTAAGAACGTGCGGGAGGCTGTGGAGTTCTTTTACCCTTACGGGGTGGATGCTTCGAGTTCCCTGGAAGAGAGTCCTGGTAAAAAGAACAGCGAGCGGGTTCGGAGGTTCGTAAGTGCAGCAAAAGGTAGATAGCGGGTACTTCGGTCCTTTCGGGGGCCGCTACGTGCCGGAAACCCTGATCCACGCCCTCGAAGAACTGGAAGAGACTTACGAGCGTTACCGCAACGATCCGGAGTTCCTGGAGGAGCTGGACAGGCTCGCCCGAGACTTCGTCGGACGACCAACGCCCCTTATGTTCGCTTCCCGGCTCACCGAAAAATGGGGCGGGGCCAACGTGTGGTTCAAGCGGGAGGACCTCGCACATACCGGGGCGCACAAGATAAATAATGCTCTCGGTCAGATCCTACTGGCCGAAAGGATGGGCAAGACGCGCATTATCGCCGAGACCGGGGCCGGGCAGCACGGCGTCGCGACTGCGACCGTCGCTGCCCTCTACGGCAAGGAGTGCGTCGTCTATATGGGCGAGGAAGACACCATACGCCAGAAGCCGAACGTGATCCGTATGAAGCTCCTCGGCGCGGAGGTTCGCCCGGTTACGACCGGCTCCGGGACCCTAAAAGCCGCGCTTAACGAGGCGATCCGTGATTGGGTGACGAATGTTGAGGACACGCACTACATTATCGGAACGGTTGCGGGACCGGCTCCGTACCCTCGCATCGTGCGCGACTTGCAGACGGTGATCGGCCGTGAGATAGAGGTTCAGGCTCGCGAGCGTTTCGGACGCGACCCGGACGCCATCGTCGCCTGCGTGGGCGGCGGCTCGAACGCCATCGGGGCTTTCCACCCGTTCGTCGGGCGCGAGGACGTGCGGCTCGTCGGCGTGGAGGCGGCCGGACGCGGCATCGAGACCGGAGAGCACGGCGCCTCCCTGACCGGAGGAAGCCCCGGAGTCCTCCACGGCAACCTTAGCTACGTCCTCCAGACGGATGACGGCCAGATCCGTGAGGCCCACTCCATCTCCGCCGGGCTCGACTACCCTTCCGTCGGTCCCGAGCACGCCTATCTCAAGGACGAGGGACTGGTCGAGTACGTGAGCGCCACCGACGAAGAGGCGCTCGAAGCTTTCACGAAGACCTCGCGCCTCGAAGGTATCATCCCTGCGCTGGAAACGTCTCACGCTATCCACTACGCCGAGAAGATGGCGAGAGAGATGGGACCGGGCAAGAATTTGGTGATCAACCTATCCGGCCGGGGCGACAAAGACGTAGAAGTCGTGGCTAGAGAGCTGGGCGTGAGCGCGGACGAAGCGGAGGTCGTTTCGGGACCAGAGTCCGCCACTTCCGAGGAAGTTCCGGGTGACGGGTAGCGAGAGGCTGCGGGCCGCCTTTCCCGGAAGCCGGGCCGCCCTGATCCCATACCTCACTGGCGGCTACCCAACCCTGGATGGCGCCCGCGAGGTAGGAGAAGCGTACATCGAGTCGGGTGCGGACATCGTCGAGATCGGGGTTCCCTTCTCAGACCCGCTGGCCGACGGACCGACCATCCAAAATACGACCACCCAAGCCCTCGCAAACGGCACGAACCTCGACCACTGCCTCGAACTCTCCTCGACGTTCTCCGACCGCAAACCAGTTGTGCTATTGATATACTACAATGCCATACACGCCCGTGGCTCCGAAGAGTTCTTGGATGCGGTGGATGAGGCTGGTGTTTGTGGCTTGGTTATACCGGATCTCCCGGTGGGTGAATCGGTTGACTTCGCGAATTCGGCTTCGGAGAAGGGGATTGCCGTATGTCCAATGGCGGCTCCGACCACGACCGAAGAACGCCTAAGGCTTATAGGGGGGATCGCCTCGGGGTTCGTGTATTGCGTCTCGGTTGCTGGCGTGACGGGTGTTCGGGAGAAATTGCCGCAGGGGGCTGTGAGCCTGTTGCGGCGGGTACGTGCCGTAACCGACGTTCCGGTGGCGCTCGGGTTCGGGATCGGCTCTCCGGAGGCTGCGGCGGAAGCGGCGGCTGAGGCGGATGGGGTCATAATCGGCAGCAAGCTCATGCAGGTCGTCGAGGAAGGCGGGCCGGAGAAGGCCGGTGAGTGGCTTGCGGGGGTTCGTGAGGCGATCTCCGATATCGTCCCGAAAGCCCGTCGGGTGGGAGTGGGGGAGAGAAATTAGGAACTGGCTCAGTCGTCGCAGGGAGTACACTAGGACCGCCCCAGAGACCGAGAGCGGCCTGGGTTCGATCGACGGCGTCTTCACCAAGTGCAAGCAATGCGGGCAGCCGATCTACGAGAAGGACCTCGAAAACCGGTTTAACGTCTGTCCCAACTGCGAGTTTCATTACCCGCTCTCCGCCCCGGAACGTATAAGGCTGCTCGTTGACGCAGAGACCTTCGAAGAGAGGGACGCGGACCTTTATGCCGGAAACCCTCTGGAGTTCGAGGGGTACGACGAGCGGTTGGAGAAGGCGCGAGGGAAGACGGGACTCGGCGACGCCGTAGTGAGCGGGGTCGGTGACGTTGGCGGTCATACCGTTTCGCTGGCGGTGATGGACTTCCGGTTTATCGGCGGTTCGATGGGGAGCGTGGTCGGTGAGAAGGTCGCCCGTGCCATCGAGACGGCCGGTGAGGAAGGATTGCCGTTGGTGATCGTCTCGTCTTCCGGTGGGGCTAGGATGTTCGAGGGGATCTACTCTCTAATGCAGTTGGCGAAGACGAGCGTCGCGCTCGCCCGCTACACCGAAGGCTCGCGACCGTTCGTCTCCGTGCTCACCGACCCGACTTTCGGCGGCGTGACGGCTTCTTTCGCGACGGCGGCGGACGTGGTCATCGCGGAGCCGGGGGCTCGCATAGGGTTCGCCGGGGCGCGGGTCATAGAGTCGACGACCAAAGAGAGGCTGCCGGAAGGTTTTCAGACTGCTGAGTTCCAGAAAGAGCACGGGATGGTAGATAGGATCGTCCACCGGCTCCAGCTAAAAGAAGACCTCGAACGGTTGCTTGGGTTCCTCGCGTGATCCTGGACTTCGAGCGTCCGGTAAAAGAGCTGGAAGAGCGGATCTCCGGTCTCTACCGGCTCGCGGGCGAGAGCACGGAGCTTCAGGCGGAGATCTCCCGTCTCGAAGACGCCCTCGACGCGGCCAAAAAGCGGATCTACTCGAACCTCTCGCCCTACCAGCGCGTCCAGGTAGCCCGCCACTCCGAACGGCCCAACTTCCGCGCATACCGCGAAGCCCTGACAGAAGACTTCTACGAACTCTCCGGCGACCGGGCCTACGGCGACGACCCGGCGGTGCGCGGCGGCTTCGCCAAACTGCGCAGCGGCGGCCACAAAGTCATGCTCATCGGCCACGACAAGGGAGCGGACGTGGAGAGCCGGGTGGCGGGCAACTTCGGCATGGCCCACCCGGAAGGCTACCGGAAGGTGAAGAGACTCTACGAGTTGGCCGGCAGGTTCGGGCTCCCGGTCGTGCTGCTGATCGACACGCCCGGCGCTTTCGCGGGGCGCCAGGCCGAAGAGCGGGGGCAGGCGTGGGCCATCTCCGAGGACTTGATGGCGCTGGCCCGCCTGCCGGTGCCGGTCGTGGCGTTTATTATCGGGGAGGGAGGGTCTGGAGGGGCGCTCGCGATGTGCGTCGCGGACTACGTCGGAATGCTCGAGAACTCTTACCTGTCGGTGATCGCCCCGGAAGCCTGCGCCTCCATTATCTTCCGGGACCCGAGCCGCGCCGCCGAAGCCGCCGAAGCCATGAAGTTGACTGCACGCGACCTGAAAGAGCAAGGCGTTGCCGACGAAGTCCTGCCCGAACCTCTGGGAGGCGCCCACAACGACCCGGAGACGGCGGTAAAAGCCGTTGGAGAAACGCTCGGACGGGTACTCTCCGTCCTTTCAGGGGCCGATCCCTCCGCTCTCCTGAAGGCCCGACACGAGCGTTACAGGAACATCGGCGCTTACCTCACGGAGTAGCCGCTCCTAGCCGAAGAACGTTCGGGCGGCGTTGTAGAGGTCATCGGGGACAGTTTTCGTTTCGGCGGTAGCTTCATCCAGGGAGACGGTTACTACGTCGCTGCCACGCAGGGCGACCATCTGGCCCCACTCGCCGTTTTTGACGGCTTCGGCGGCGCGCAGGCCGTAGCGGGTGGAGAGGATGCGGTCGTAGGCGGTCGGGGTGCCGCCGCGCTGGAGGTGTCCGAGGACGACGTGGCGCGTCTCGATGCCGGTCCTTTCTTCGATCTCCTTCGCGAGCGTCTCCGCGATGCCGCCGAGTTGGACGTGGCCGAACTCGTCGCGCTCGGCGCTCTGGGTGATGTAGTCTTCGGAGAGGACGACGCCCTCGCTGACGGCGACGAGGCCCCACTTCTCGCCGTTATCGGCACGCTTTTTGAAGATGGCCGTGATCTCTTCGAGGTCCGGTTCGACCTCGGGGATGAGGGTGACGTTTGCTGCGGAGGCGACGCCCGCGCCCCAGGTGATCCAACCGGCGTGCCGCCCCATTACCTCCACCACCACGACCCGCTCGTGACTCTTGGCCGTCGTCCTGAGCTTGTCTATGGCATCGGTCGCTATTGAAACCGCCGTATCGTAGCCGAACGTCGTATCCGTGGCCGAAAGGTCGTTGTCTATGGTCTTCGGGCACCCGATAACCTGAACCCCGAAGTCGTCGTGCAGACGCTTGGCGACGCCTAAAGTGTCGTCTCCACCGATGGCGATCAGAGCGTCTATGCCGAACTCTTTCATCTGCTCGACGACCTTCTCGGGATCGCCCTCGTTCTTGTAGGGGTTGGTTCGGGAGGAGCCGAGGATGGTGCCGCCTTCCTGGAGGATGTAGCGCACATCGCCCACGCCGAGTTCCATCAAGCTGTCGGCCTCGGGTGCGAGCAGCCCTTTCCAGCCGCGCTTGATACCGGCGACCTCGTAACCGTAGTCCTCGATGGACTTCATGGTGACCGCCCGGATCACACCGTTCAATCCCGGTGCGTCCCCGCCACCCGTCAACATCCCAATTTTGCGTACCTCGGCCATGTTCTCCTCTTTCTTTCGGATTATTTCTCGTAGTCTAGCCGCAAAGCGACGCTCTTTCAGCCCTGTGATTCAGCACCAAATTCCCTACAATCTACTTCATGATTCGTATCTTGTTCGTGTGCGCCGGAAATATTTGCCGCTCGCCGCTGGCCCAGGGTGTCTTCGAGGAGGTCGTGAGGCGCGAAGGGCTGGAGGGGGAGATCGAGGCTGAATCAGCCGGGACGCACGCTTACTACCATCTCGGGGATCAGCCGGACCCTCGCGCCCAGGAGAGCGCTAGTAGTCGTGGCCTGGATATTAGCTCTCAGCGGTCGAGGATGATCGAGGCGGAGGACTGCGAGAGATTCGACTACATCTTGACGATGGACGAGGAGAACTACCGGAAAGTGACGGATCTGTGCCGTGGAAGCGCCGTCGTGAGGCCCTTTCTCGACTACGCTCCAGAGCTACCGGAGCGTGAGATACCGGACCCTTACTACGGGGGCCCCGAGGGCTTCGAGCGGGCGATGGACCTGGCCGAAAGAGCCTCCGAAGGGTTGTTGAATCACATCCGAGAGCAACATTTCTCCCGTCGTGTCTGAGAGGATGGTCGCCGAGGGGATCGAGGCTTCTCTCGGGGAGCGGCTTCTTTCGGCGCGGCCGATGGGTGGCGGCTGCATCGGGGAAGTCTACCGGGCGGAGCTTGCCGACGGCTCGGTCGTGGTCGCGAAAGTAGACCGGGAGGGCGAGTCTCACCTGGAACGGGAGGCTTTCATGCTCCGTTACCTGCGCGAGAAGAGCGAGCTTCCAGTCCCGGAGGTCTATCACGGCTCCGAAACTCTTCTACTTATGCAGTTCATCGAAGGGAGCAGTCGATTCTCGGACGGGGCGGAGCGCCACGCCGCTGAGTTGCTGGCGGAGTTGCACGGCATTGAGGCGGAGACCTACGGCTTCGAACGGGACACTTTGATCGGCAGCCTGAACCAGCCGAACCCGCCGTCGGAGAATTGGGTAGATTTCTTCCGCGAGCAGCGGCTCCTGTACCTGGCGAAAATCGCCCACGACGCCGGACGACTGCCGCCGGAGGACTTGAAACGAGTGGAGCGTCTCGCGGAGCGGTTGGAAGACCTCATCGGGGAGCCGAACCCTCCTGCCCTGATCCACGGCGATGTGTGGAGCGGGAACGTGCTGGCGAAGGGGAATGAGATTTCCGCTTTCCTCGACCCTGCTATCTACCACGCCGACCCCGAGATAGAACTCGCCTTTATAAACATGTTCAACTCTTTCGGTGAGCCGTTCTTCGAGCGCTACGAGGAGATCCGGGGCATAAGAGAAGGCTTTTTCGAGACTCGCCGCGACCTCTACACCCTCTACCCGCTACTGGTCCACACTTACTTCTTCGGCGGCAGCTACCTGAGTTCCGTCCGGAGCATCCTGAGCCGGTTCGGTTTCTAGAGAGGTTAACTAACCTAAGTTGCCCCCTATACCGGTAAGCAATATCCTCCCGATCCGAAGGCCACCACAACCTTCTCTCTGGATCGGGAGGACTCATGGAAGATACCATAATTACTACCTACTACATCTGCGACGAGTTCCTCAAGGCAGAAGGCCACCGCGACGATCCGCAAGTTCATCTTTCGAGTGCAGAGGTGATGAGCGTAGCCCTGATCGCGGCTGCTTTCTTCGGCGGCAACATCGAGGCGAGCCGCTCGTTTTTGGACGAGTACGGATACATAGAAAAGGCAATTTCAAAGAGCCGCTTCAACCGAAGGCTGCACGCTATAGACTCGTCCCTCTGGCAAACGCTCTTCGATCTGCTAGCTGAAGTCTTCAAACACAACGATTCCACCGGCAGCTATGTGGTTGACTCCCTGCCTGTTGCGGTCTGCGACAACATTCGCATTCGTCGCTGCAAGCTCTATCCTCTACAGGAGCATGGTGGGGCTTTCCGCGGCTACATAGCGAGCAAGCGACGCTACTTCTATGGTTTGCGAGTTCATCTGGTGGTAAGCGAAGCTGGAGCGCCGGTGGAGGTCTCTTTGGCCGCGGCTTCGGAAGCTGACGTGGCAGTCTTCAAGGAGTTGGATTTGGAGTTGCCTGAAGGCTCGATCATCCATGCCGACAAAGCTTACAACGACTACCACTACGAAGACCTCCTCAAAGAGGTCGGTTTGCACCTAAAAGCCCAGCGCAGGAAGAACTCAAAGAGGCCGATGCCGGCATGGGAGGAGTTTTTGAGCAAGCCTAGTCGCCAGTACATCGAAACGGTCTTCAGCAAGCTGAGCGCGATGTTTGCCAGGAAGATCCATGCGGTGACGCCCAGGGGCTTTGAGCTGAAGATCGTCTGCTTTCTGCTGTCCTTCTCCATCCAATGCCTGTAGGGGGCAACTCAGGTTAACTACCTAACTCAGAAGGCGCAAGCCTCCGAACAAGACGATCCCATCCTCCAGGTGGCCGAGTATCTGGTCCGGGACGCCGAGCGCCTCGCCGGCTCCGGAACGCGCATAGTAGGAGGCATAAGCCGCCGCGATAGCCGCCAAAGTCCCGACCGCCGCCCCGGAAACCCCCCGGCGTTCGCCGGAAACGAACAAAGCGGCCCCGACCAGCGCCCCGGATGCCGCGCGCCCGAGCAGGGCCGGCGGCGAGATGCGGCCCGGTATCCCGGCGCTCTTGTCGGCGACCATCTCCCCGGCGGCGAGCGCGTAAAGGACGTAGGAGACTTTGGAAGAGAGCAGAGGGGCGAAGTGTGTACCAGCAAGACCGCCGACATCACCCCGTATGGCCGCCCGGCTCAGGAGCGCCGGCGCGGACATCGAGCGCATCCCGGCGACGGCGCCGAGCCCCAGAGTCTTACGGAGGGCCGTACTTTTTGCGGTGTGTTTCACGAGTAGTTTCCCTTTCTGGTTTACAAGCGGTATCCTGTGTCTTCCGCCCACGGCCGCGCCACGGCAATGGTCCGAGTCACAAAATCCGTCTTGCCTGCCAAGTAGTCTCCGCGACTGTCCCTGAACCGGCGCGCGAGTTTGCGCTTCAGTTCCGCGTACTCATCTAGTTTCTCCGGTTGCGAGCGGAGGTAAGCGACGAAGAGCAGTTTGTTTAGTTCCTCCCGTCCGCCTGTTTCGCAGACGTGTATATGAACCGTTCGTGGTTCACCCACCGCAGGCCGGAAAAAGCGGTGCTCCGGCGAGCGATACCTCAGCGGATAGCCTAGACCTTCGATCCGTGGCCGGTAGGCATTTTCGTTTCCGAGCCCGACGACGCTCACCTGCACGTCTATAACCGGTTTGGCTGGAAGTCCCGGCACCGCCGTCGAGCCGACGTGGTCTATACGCTTCGCGGTCGCTCCGAGCGAGGCGTGCAAGAGATCCCGTAGTTGCAGGAACTGCTCCGGCCACGAATCATCATACTCGGAGAGCAAGACCTGGTCCCCAATAGGTTCGCCAATAAACTCGTCGTTGTCGTGCGTAGAGGCTGACAAGTTCCTAATTCCTAAGCCAAAGCGCTCCAGACTTCGAGCTTTGTGCGTACGTGACGGATCACCTCGTCCGTGAACTCTGTAGTGCCCGCCGAGCCTCCGAGGTCCGCCGTCCTGATGCCATCCAGAATAGTCTCAAAGACCGCTTCGTAGATGGCTCGCGAGACCCGGCTTGCATCCTCGTCGCCGAAAAAGGTCATCAGGCCGGCTCCGGCCAGGATCATCGCCATCGGGTTGGCGACGTTCTTGCCTTCCAGCGAAGGAGCGGTGCCGTGCGGGGCTTCTGCCATAACCGTCTCAGGGTTCTGGTCTTCGTCTAGCGAGAGAAGAAGCGACTCAGCGCCCGCTATGGAGCCGAACATCTGCATTACCATGTCCGAGAGGCAGTCGCCGTCGCGGTTCAGTGTCGGGATGACTAGCGGCTCACCGTAGGTCGAGAGCAACAGGGCGTAGGTGGCGTCTATTAGTTGCGGGTCGTAGCGGATGTCGCGGTTTTGCTCCGCCGCCCGGTCCATCTCTTCTTTGAGCATCCCTTCGTAGACGGGCGAGACGGTCCATTTGGGACCGCCGAAGACTTTCGCGCGCATCTTACGGGCGTGGATAAAGGCAAACTCCGAGACGCCCCGGCACACGCGGCGGGAGATCTTCTCCGTCCGGTAGGCGACCTCGTCGAGGTCTTCGCCTTCCCGCCTCTCCTCGGCCCCGTAGGCGTCGTCCACGGCCATCCTGACGACGGAGATCGGGGCGTGGACGCCGCTCATCGGGTTGACGCCTGGGATGCGACGGCCGGTCCGTACTATGACGGTCCCGTCTATGCCTTTTCTCAAGATGGCGTTCGGGGAACCGAGCTTGCTCTTCTCGGGCGTGATGGTCGCCGCTTTTAGCCCGAAGCCGTGCTTTCGCATCGCTTCGGCCGCCTCGTGGACCACCTCGTTGCCGGTCTCCTCGCGGTTCTCCAGCGAGAGGTCGTAGCGCCGGAACTCCAGGTCCAGGCCCGTCACGCCCGGCTCCAGGACCCGTAAAGAATCCTCCAGCAACTCCTGGCCGGTCTGGTCCCCTTCCATCACTACTATCGTCTTGGGCTCCACTTATCGCACCTCTGAATCTCTAGGTTCGCCTACCAGACTAGTATACGAGCCTGCGGAGACGCTATCCGCCCTCCTTGTGAACCCGCATCCCGATCATCACCGGCTCCGACTTACTAAACCCTTGCGCCGCCCCGATTAGCCTTCTGGCGACGCCGTATTTGTGGTTAAGCATCTCGTCTATGTGCTTCTCCTTCTCAGCACCACGCACGACCCAGGCTTCGCCCTCGACCCATTCTCCCTCCGATCCGCCGCGACGGTCGCACGGCACTAGCCGCACCCTCGGCTGGCGGCGCACCCGCTTGACCTTGCCCGTGTTCGAGAGCGTCTGGGCGTAGAATACGCCGCCGTCCTCGACGAACCATAGGGGCGTCCGCATCCCCTCGCCGTTCTTGCGGTAAGTCTCCAGGCTCAGGTACTTCTTCCCGGAGAACTGGTCCCGGTCTCTTTGCATATCCATCCTCCTATGTAAACAGGTCGATCAACTGCAGGTTCTCGAACTCGGCGGCCATGGTGGGGGAGAGTTGGGTCCTGCCGTTTGTCTCGGCCACCTTGCCCGCGACTTCCAGAAAAGCTTCCGCCGGACCTCTCGCCGGTACGTCCCGACGCCTGAGGGCCACTATGGAGCGGCTCATCGTGGGGCTGTTCTCGACCGAGACCAGGCGCAGGTTCCCGGCCGTGACGCTCCTGAGGATCGCCGTGCGCGGCAAGAACGCCACCCCGAGGCGGTGCTCGACCATCCTCTTGGCTGCTTCTATATTATCCACCTCCAGCGTCTTTAGCTCCCCTATGCCGGCGTCCCGGAACAACGCTTGCGTCTGCTCGAAGTAGCTGGAGTCGTGGTCGAAGAAGATCAACTGTTCCTCCCCGACCTCCGCCAGGTCCGCCGAACCCCTGCGCGTGAACCTGTGGTCCGGGTTCACAACCAGCACCAACTCATCTTCGTAGAGCGGCAAACTCTCCACGTCCGGGTGGCGCATCTCCCGCGTGAGCCCGAGTTGCACCTCCTCCTTGAGCACCATTTCAAGGATATCCTCCGAATGCCCGGTACGCACGGAGATCGAAACCTTCGGGTACGCGACCACGAAGCGCTCCAGAAGGCCCGGCAGCGCGTAAGTCCCGACGCCGGGCGCGGCCCCGATCACCAACCGCCCGCCCGAGCCTCCGCGCAACTCTCCTAGCTGACGCCTTCCTTCCTCGAAAGCACCCACGCATCGCTCGGCGTAAGGCACGAACTCCTTACCAGCCTCCGTCAAACGCATCCCACGGCTCGTCCGAACGAAAAGCGGCTCCCCAACCTCCTCCTCCAAAGCCTTCAACCTCGCCGTCAACGTCGGCTGCGTCAAGAACATCTCCTCCGCCGCCCGACTCAAGTTCCCGAGCCGCGCCACCGCGAGAAAACACTCCAACTGACGGAAGATTATTCATCTCTCCTTAGATATTGAAATAGTTTATAGAGAAGATTAAAGCAAACAATTGGACTTATAGCAAGAGCTTGGCTAACCTGTCGTCAAGGTCGAGGTTAGGGAAAGGAGGGGACCATGATCCCCATTCAGTACAGGGATGCGGAGACGGAGAAAGTTCTGGATTGGCGGCACGAGGAGGGTGCGCCGGCCATCGGGCAGAGGGTCGTGTTGGATGGAGTCGGCGAGTTCCAGGTGCTGTACAGGTGGCGTTGCAACCCGACGGCGTGCGTGGTTTACGTGCGACGGGTCGAGAAAGAAGTTCGGGTCGCCGCCTAGTGTTCGGGTCGGGCTCCGAGCGTCGCGGTCGGCTGCTTGCTAGAGTAGGTTTGTCCTAGCGAGTAGTTTCGGAAACAGGCGAAAGGAGCCCGGAAGTTATGGAAGAACAGAGATATGGAGAAGGGATCGAGGTCACAGCCGAAGTCCCGGAGGAGTTCGAGGAGATACTGACGCCAGAGGCGGTCGGTTTCGTGGCGAAGCTGGCCCGAGAGTTCGGCAATAGGGTCGATGAGATCCTCCAGGCGAGGCAGGAGCGTCAGGAGCGGATCAACGCCGGCGAGATGCCGGACTTCCTGCCTGAGACGGAGGAAATTCGGAAAGGTGACTGGCAAATAGCGTCCATCCCTGAAGACCTCCAGGATCGGCGCGTGGAGCTTACCGGCCCTCCCGACCGGAAGATGACCATAAACGCACTCAACTCCGGGGCGAGTTGCTGGATGGCGGACTTCGAGGACGCCAACTGCCCGACCTGGCACAATATGCTCGAAAGCCAGCTAAACATGAAAGAGGCCATCGGGCGCACTATCGCCTTCGACGACCCGAGCAGCGGCAAGCACTACGAACTAAACGACGAAGTCGCCGTCATCCTGGCGAGGCCGCGCGGCTGGCACCTCTTCGAGAAGCATATGTTGGTGGACGGTAAAGAGGTCCCGGCGGGCATCTTCGACTTCGGGCTGTACTTCTTCCACAACGCGCAGGCGCTCCTGGACAGCGGTTCCGGCCCGTACTTCTATCTGCCGAAGATGGAGAGCCACCTTGAGGCGAGGCTCTGGAACGACATCTTCGTGATGGCGCAGGACGAGCTCGGGATCCCGCAGGGGACCATAAAGGCGACGGTCCTTATAGAGACGATACTTGCGACGTTCGAGATGCACGAGATCCTCTACGAGTTGCGCGAGCATTCGGCTGGCCTCAACTGTGGACGGTGGGATTACATCTTCTCGTACATCAAGAAGTTCCGCGAGCAGGATATGCTGCTGCCGGACCGAAACTCGGTAACGATGACCGTCCCGTTCATGCGGGATTACTCGCTGTTGACCATCAAGACCTGCCACCAGCACGGGGCCCACGCGATGGGTGGGATGGCCGCCCAGATCCCACGCTCCGACGACCCGGAGTGGACGGAGTTCGCCAACAACAAGGTGCGCGAGGACAAGGAGCGCGAGGCAAAAGACGGCCACGACGGAACGTGGGTTGCCCATCCGGGAATGGTCGGGCTCGCGAAGAAGGCGTTCGACGAGTACATGCCGCAACCGAACCAGATCGACAAGATGCCCGACGTGGATGTTTCGGCGGAGGACCTGATAGAGAAGCCGGAAGGTGAGATCACCATGGACGGCTTCCGCAATAACGTCTCCGTGGGCGTGCAGTACCTGGCGGCGTGGCTCGCGGGACGAGGCGCGGTCCCGGTCTTCAACCTCATGGAAGATGCGGCGACGGCGGAGATCAGCCGGGCGCAGGTGTGGCAGTGGATCCACCACGACCAGGGTGTCCTCGAAGATGGCACCGAAGTGACCGAGGAACTCTTCCACGAAGTCCTCGACGAGGAACTCGAAAAGATAAAGGACATAGTCGGTGAGGACCGCTGGGAGAACGACGAGTTCGGCAACGCTGCCGACCTCTTCGCCCGCATCTCCACCGACGACGAGTTCGTCGAGTTCCTGACCCTGCCCGGCTACGAATTGCTCAAGTAAGGAGGAACGGTAAACACTCTCTCGACACCCGTCAGAGACCGAGCCGGCGGCCACACAGCCCGGCCGCCGGCTACCGTCCTCCTGCCCCGGAGCGTGGGACACGTACCCTGGCCCGGTTCGTCTCAGGTATGGACCGGGCAGCTTGTTCGATGCTTGCACATATATGCACACATATGTGCTTGATGGTCAGTAGGAAAAACAGGTCCGACGAGAGGAGAGAGTGATGATGAACGGGAACCAGGTTGGGGAGATAGAGATAGAGAGGGAGTGGAGAGGGGAGCGCTGGGAAGGAGTCGAGCGTCCGTACTCGGGTGAGAGTGTGGCGCGGTTGCGGGGGTCGGTCAGGATCGAGCACACGCTGGCGAGGCTTGGCGCGGAGCGGTTGTGGAGCTCGATGAACGATGAGGGCTACGTCAACGCGCTCGGGGCTCTGACGGGCAACCAGGCGGTGCAGCAGGTCAAGGCTGGTTTGAAGGCGATCTACCTTTCCGGTTGGCAGGTCGCGGCCGACGCGAACCTGGCCGGACAGATGTACCCGGACCAGAGCTTGTATCCGGCCGATAGCGTGCCGAACGTGGTCAAGAGGATCAACCAGGCGTTGCAGCGGGCAGACCAGATCCACCACTCCGAGGGCAAGAACGGCGTCAACTGGTTCGCGCCGATAGTCGCCGACGCGGAGGCTGGCTTCGGTGGAGCGTTGAACGTGTTCGAGATCATGAAAGCGATGATCGAAGCTGGGGCGGCGGGCGTTCACTTCGAGGACCAGCTCGCATCGGAGAAGAAGTGTGGGCACATGGGCGGCAAGGTTCTCATTCCGACTGCCCAGGCCGTCAGGAACCTCATCTCGGCGAGGCTCGCGGCGGATGTGATGGGCGTGCCTACGGTGCTCGTCGCCCGGACCGACGCGAACGGCGCGAACCTCATAACCTCCGACATAGACCCGGCGGACCATGAGTTCCTGACCGGCGAGCGGACGATGGAAGGGTTCTACCGGGTCCGGGCGGGGCTTGAGCAGGCGATTTCCCGCGGCCTCTCTTACGCGCCTTACGCCGATGTGATCTGGTGTGAAACCTCCGAGCCGAATATCGAGGAGGCGCGTCGCTTCGCCGAAGCCATCCACGCCAAGCATCCCGGCAAGCTCCTCGCCTACAACTGCTCGCCGTCGTTCAACTGGAAAGCAAAACTCTCCGAGGAGGACATCGCCACTTTCCAGGAGCAGTTGGGGGAGATGGGCTACAAGTTCCAGTTCATCACCCTCGCTGGCTTCCACGCCCTCAACTACAGCATGTTCGAGCTGGCTCACGACTACCGGGAGCGCGGCATGGCCGCCTATTCCGAGTTGCAGCAAGCCGAGTTCGCCGCCGAGAAGCACGGCTACACAGCAACCAAACACCAGCGCGAAGTCGGGGCCGGATACTTCGACGAGGTCGCCCAGGTCATCGCCGGAGGCGCCGCTTCCACTACGGCCCTCACCGGCTCGACCGAAGAAGCGCAGTTCGTGAAGTAGCTGGTTAGCGCATCAGCAGTTCAGCTTGTCAGCGGAGGGGTCGGTTATCCGGTCCCTCTTTTTAGCGGATAGAAACAGCATTATGCTGCTGCAAGATGAAAAAGAATGGCTACCATCGGACAGCATTTCTCGATACCTCTGAGGTTTGCGGTATCCTTCACATGAGAGCCGCAAACGTTATAGATCAGAGACGAGGCTAGTTTATGTCCGTATCCGTGTACCAGAATAAGGTCGCAAAGCTCACGTCTGATATCTCTGCTCTAAGTAAGAAGCTCGCGTCAGAGCGGGACAAGGAAGCCAAGAAGAGTAGTGAACTTACGCAGACCGAGCAAAGCATCAACAAGAGTACTTCACAATCGAGTCTAAGAACAAAGGTAACTAAAGCTGACCGTCTCCGCAAAGAATTGGCGAAAATCCAGAAAAACGCTTCCGACTTACAGGGTAATATAGCAAGGAAAAGCAAGGAACTTAACGTTGCCCAACAGCGACTGCATCAGGAAGAAGCCAAGCAAGATAAGAAGCGACGGGTGGAGGAACTGAGACACGAGAAAGCTCTAACGCAAGAGGTCAGAGAGCGCAATTATATACAAGGTCTGCAGGACAGGTTGTTAGTAGAATTTCCACAGTATGACTTGGCCCTGGGCGGCAAGGACGAAGGCCAGTACGATATCTTTATCTCGCACGCCAGCCAAGACAAAGAGGAGTTCGTAGAGCCTTTAGCTGGGCTGCTTAGAAGCATGGGGTACCGAGTCTGGTACGATGAGTTCGTGCTAAAGGTCGGAGACAGCTTACGGCAAGCCATCGACAAGGGCATAGCTAACTCCGCGTACGGTCTTGTCGTACTCTCTCCGCACTTCTTTGCTAAGGCTTGGCCGCAGCGCGAGTTGGACGGGTTGACCGCTAGAGAAATCTCGGGACGGAAAAAGTTGATCCTGCCTATTTGGCACAACTTGAGTCACGAAGATGTGCTCGAATATAGTCCGTCTCTCGCTGACAAGGTTGCGCTTGATACCAAAAAAATGACCTTGGAAGAAGTCGCGGAGGCTATCGCCGAAGTACTTCCTGGGGAACTTGATTCAGGAGAAAAGGACCGACTGGACGCTGAAGAGGCACGAAGAGCCATGGAATCTGTCGACGAGGATCGGAGGATCGAAAGCCTCATCCAGTCGGTTTACGCTAGTCTCGCTATCGAGGATCCGACCGTTACTCTTGAAGAAGTTCGTAAGGTCTTGCTAAGCGATAACGTTTAGCAGTCAGCAGCTTGCAATCTGACAAGCACCCTATAGAGATTGCCAACTTAGCTGAGGTCGAGAAGGCAATCTCTACTTGTGTGGAGCAAGGACGTTCTTTGGGCCTGGGTATGGTGCGTGGGTTGCACGCCATGCTAATGAAAGACGTGCCTGAAAGACCTAAACGGCCCATAAAAGCAGGCCATTTCAGGGACGTGACAGATGAGATGGAGACAAACGGGGTAGAGTACTTGACAAGGCATATGAGCCCAGCATGGCGGGTGAAAACAGATGTATTGACTTTGTTGGAAGATGTCGAACGGGGCTCTCTTGCGCTAGAGGGCATGCACACAGCAGGCCGGTTTCATTACAGATTTGTTCGGATACATCCCTTCTGCGATGGTAACGGCCGAATGGCACGAGCCCTATCAACGCTGTTGCTCTCCAGAGAATACCCTGATGCTCTGACTTTCGAAAAACCAATAAACCGGATCATGTTGGAATACCGTGAAGACTATGTGAGTATCTTAGAATACTGCGACAGTATATATGAGGATCTCAAAGATGCGGATATGTCGGAGGACACAAGGCTGAGATGGGCCGAGGAGCCATTCTCTGACTTCCATGGTAGGACATTCCTCAAAGCCTATCGAGAGCACAACGAGAGCATGCATAGAAAGTTGGAAGAAGAGACGGGAATACCCTTGTCGCCGTTTCCACCTGAAATCCCCAGTATCTACGATCTAAGTTTGGAAACCATGAAAAAATTGCATCCCTGGGACGAAACTATTAAGAAGGCTGCTGTGATTTCCTCTCAACAATGACCATGAAGACACAAGAGACTATTGGGTAACTTGAGGAAGTGGTCTAGGTCGCCGCCGACTGTATATCCTCGAACACGGCGCTCACCGGATCCACCGAAGAAGCGCAGTTCGTGAAATAGCTGGTCAGCCGTTCAGCGGGTCAGCTTGTCAGGGGTCGGGAAACCGGCCCCTCTCTCTTTGTCCGCCATCATTCGTTTGCATAATTAACGGGTGAACATTTACGCTTCATCTCGCTACTAACCTTTTAGATGGATGGTACGAGTGCATGGCGAGGGGTTTCGGATAGGGCTTTCCGGGTGAGTAGAGACCGGGTCGAGAAGGACGTGTCCGTGATCGAGCGGGTCGCGTCTGGCGATAAGAGGGCTCTACAGGAGGTCTACGATCTCTTTGGCGGGGCGCTGGTCCGGTATCTCTCGACGCTGACCGGCGACTATCAGGTCGCCGAGGAGGTCCTTCAAGACACTCTGGTCGCGGTCTGGCGGAGCGCTCATACGTTCCGGGGCGGCTCCAGCGCGAAGACCTGGGTGTTCGGCGTCGCCCGGCGGCAGGCTCACAATACCCTGCGCCGTCGCAACCTCCCGCTGGCCGGAGAAGAGATGCTGCACGCCTGCCCGGATGAGGAGTCCGGTCCGGAAGAGAGTCTACTCTCCGACGCCAGAAGAGAAGAATTGGAGGCGGGCCT
Source organism: Rubrobacteraceae bacterium (assembly GCA_965219175.1). Lineage (GTDB taxonomy): Bacteria > Actinomycetota > Rubrobacteria > Rubrobacterales > Rubrobacteraceae > JBBPZK01. The sequence goes on along the minus strand of CBDCNI010000001.1, from coordinate 2,290,654 downwards.
CGGGCGTCTCTCGCCGGTTCACCGCGAGGTGCTCGCCCTGATCTTCTTCCACGAACTCTCCTACGAAGAGACGGCCAGGATACTGGACATCCCGGTTGGCACGGTAAAAAGCCGCCTCTCCAACGCCAAGAAGTCACTGAGGGCGCGACTGCAGGACCCGGAGGAAGTGTAAGGATGAACAACAAAGAGCACGCCAACATCATCGAAGCCCTACCCGCATACACCAACGGCACCCTCGTCCCGCAAGAACGACGGCTCGTATCCGCTCACCTCGACTCGTGTGACGCCTGCCGCGCGGAACTGGCATCCTGGCGGGCGGTCGGGACCGCGTCCAGGTCGGTATCTAGCCGGGTGCCGGACCCGCCCGAGGCGCTGATGGAACGGGTCTGGTCCCGCATCGAGGAAGATGAGCCTTCCGCGTCCCGTTCCGATCGTCTGTCTCTCGGCTGGCAGTTGCTCGTGGGCCAGTTGGCTTTGGTGCGGCGGGAGATCTGGACCGCTTCGGCGGTCACGATGGCGCTCGGCTGTCTGGTCGCTCTGCTGACGGCCGGGGCTTCAGCAGGTGGCGTCGTGCTGGCCGTTTTCGCCCCGATGGTGGCGGCGGTCGGGGTGGCGTTTATCTACGGCCCCGAGAACGATCCCTCGCTGGAGGTCGCGCTCTCGACACCGACGTCTCCCCGGCTCGTGCTGCTGGCGCGTCTCACCCTGGTCTACGGTTACGACCTCGCGCTCGCCCTCGTCGCGACTGTGGTTCTGGCGCAGGCGAACGGCGGGGCGGGGTTGCTGCCCCTGATCTCACTCTGGATCGGCCCGATGCTCTTCCTCTCCGCGCTCGCCCTCTTCCTCTCCCTGCTCTTCGGCCCGACGCCCGCGACGCTCGTCGCCCTCACCCTCTGGGGAGTGCGCCTCGTAGCGTATAGCTCCGCAGCCCAGGGGCTGGATCTCTCCTGGGGAATGAGGTTCCTGGAATCCTTCTGGCAGTCAACCCCGCTGCTCCTGCCGTTGGCCGCCCTGCTGCTTCTCGTCACCGTTCTCTACGCCCCGCGCCAGGAGAAACTCTCGCGGGAATGGAGCGCCTGATGGCCGCGCAACTCATCCGCTACGAATTTCGCAGGCTCGGATGGATGGGGCTCATAACGCCCGCCCTGGTAGCAATCCTCTTCTGCGGACTGGCCCTCCTGATGACGCTCGGTGGGGCGGACAAAGCGCAAGTCTCGCGCATTCTCGTGGCCGGTCTCGAACTCGGGCTTCCGTTGGCCGCGGGCGTGGTAGCGGCCGGCATAGTCGCGGAAGAGCCGGCAATGGACCTCCAGCTCGCGCTGCTCACCCGCTACCGGACGACGCTCTTCCGGCGGCTGGCGCTGCTCGTGGTCTGGACATCGCTTTTCGCTCTTGCCTGGAGTGTCGTACTGCAACTCTCGGGGCTCTGGAGTCTTTGGGTGCCGGAGCCGTTCCTGGTCGGGCAACTCGTCTGGATCTCGCCGCTGCTGTGGTTCGTTGCGGTTGGAGCCGTCGTCGCGCTGGCCCTCGGTGGACGTTCGGTTAGCGGAGCCTTGCTCGGAGGGCTGTGGACCTTCGAGATCCTATTTCGGGGTTTGTTCATCGGCAAAGACTGGTTAAGGACCGAGTTCCTGTTCGCCACCATCTATACGCCCGGTACGGACTACTGGCTCTCCAACAGGCTCACCCTGATCTCCACCGCGTTCGTAGTGGGCCTGGCCGTATGGTTGCTCTCGTCGAGGACCGAACTAATGGCGAAAGGAAGCGAAGCATGAGCAAGGGAAGATCATCGGTGCTGGCTGGGGCGACGATCTACGAGTTCCGGATGCAGATCCGCCGCAAGGCGCTGTGGATCGTGACCGGCCTCTTCTTCGCACTGATGAGTTTTACCGGCCTTCAGGGACCGTGGCAGTATTCGGGCGATACGCCGGTCATCGGTATACTCGCAATGTGGACCGGTGAGATGCAAACCCTCATGCCGATCGCTTTCGGGGTTCTGCTCGCGGACCGGCTCCCGCGTGACCGCCGTCTCCGCGCGGACGAGTTGCTGGAATCGCTGCCGGGTTCTCCGGCCACGAGGTTTCTCGGTAAGTATCTTGGTGCTACGCTCGCGACGCTGGTGCCCATCTTTTTGATCTACGCCGCCGGCGTTGGCTACGTCGTTGTGGACCGGGGAAGTGCGGGAGCCGTACCTTTGGGACTGGCGATGTTCGCGACCGCCAGTCTGCCCGGCCTCTTATTCGTCGCGGCTTTCTCCATCTCATGCCCGGTGGTGCTCTGGGTGCCGCTCTACCAGTTCCTGTTCGTCGGCTACTGGTTCTGGGGCAACCTGCTGAGTCCCGACAGTCCTGTACCTACTATAAGTGGTACGTGGCTCACGCCCTACGGCGACTACATGCTGAACGGGTTCTTTGAACTCAGAGGGTTAAATGGCAGGGAAGAGGCGGCCTGGGAAGGATTCGCCAGCATGGGACTATTGCTCGGGCTCGCTGCGCTGGCATTGTACTGCGGCCACCGCTTGATCCTCCTACAACAGGCCAGGAAGTGATGTACGGAACGTCGAACGCCGAAGGGGACTATGTAGTGAAGAAAGGTGGCGCGTCGGAGCTCGCGGGAGCTACCGCCTACGAGTTCCGGATACAGGTCCGGCGGAAGGCGCTCTGGGTGCTGTTATCCTGGGCGACCTCGCGATGCTCTCCGGTACCTACACACCTTGGAAAGTCCCGGCAAAGATACCTCTCACCGAAGCGGTCGGAAACTGGGCGATGACGGTGCAGATTATCCTCCCGCTAATCTTCGGGATTCTACTGGCCGGACGTTTGCCCCGCGACCGGAGAACCGGCGTGGATGAGTTGCTCGACACGCTCCCGGCTACTTCCGGTGGCAGGCTCGCGGGTAAGTTCCTGGGCGCGGCGTTCGCGACGGCGACCCCGATCTTCTTTTTCTATTGCATCGGCATCGTTTACTTATCGGTGGATCGGGGTGACTGGACCGCCGTCCCGCTCGGGCTGCTCGCGTTTGCAGCGATCAATCTGCCCGGTTTGCTGTTTGTCGGGGCTTTCTCGATAGCTTGCACGGCTATTCTGTGGGTCCCGCTGTACCAATTCCTGCTCACCAGCTACTGGTTCTGGGGTAACTGGCTCCTCCAGGGTCCGCAAAGCCCACTCTACATCCCCGTACCGACTCTCTCGGGGACCCTGCTCACCCCGGCCGGCTACTACGCCGCAACCGGACTGTTCGGTGTCCCCGGTTTCGTCATCCGGAGCACAGCTTGGGAAGGCTTGGCGAGCATCGGACGGCTGGTTGCTTTCGGGGTGGCGGCTCTGTACGCGGCCCACCGGTATCTGATCCAGCGAAAAGCAAGACGATGAGAGAGGAGCGAAACATGGAGGTAGTCGTCGAAGGCTTGAGCAAAGTATACGGTGGACACGTCCGGGCGCTCTCGGGAGTGGACCTCGAAATACCGACCGGAATGTACGGCCTGCTCGGCCCGAACGGCGCCGGAAAGACCACCCTGATGCGTATCCTGGCCGGCATCCTCCACCCGACCTCGGGCTCCGTCCACATCGGCGGCTTCGATTGCTCGACAGAGTCGGGCCGGACCTCAGTCAAGCGCACGCTCGGCTACCTGCCCCAGGACCTCGGACTCTACCCAGACCTGAGCGCCCGCGAGTTCCTGGACTACATCGGCATCCTGAAGGGACTCGGAGACAAGAAGGAACGTCACCGGCGTGTCGAGGAGTTGCTGGAGGTCGTGCGGCTAGAGGACGTGGCGAAGCGCAAGCTCAAAGGTTTCTCCGGTGGGATGAGGCGGCGAGTCGGCATCGCCCAGGCGCTGTTGAACGACCCGCGGCTCCTGATCGTGGACGAACCGACCGCCGGGCTCGATCCCGAAGAGCGCATCCGGTTCCGCAACCTTCTCTCCGACCTCGCCGGAGACCGGACGGTGCTACTCAGCACTCACATAGTCGAAGACGTGGCCCAAACGAGCCGAAGCCTGGCCGTGTTGGACGGGGGAGAAGTCCTGTTCCGGGGCACGACTTCGGGCCTGATCGAAGGCGCAAAAGGCAAGGTCTTCACCGTCGAAACGGACGGTCCGAAGCCCGACGGCAACCTCACCGTCGTCTCGACCCTCCACCTCGGAAGCGCCGTCCAATACCGAGTCGTCGGCGAGCCGCCACCGCATCTAGAAGCTGAAGAGACACCCCCAAGCCTCGAAGACGGCTACGTGTGGCTGATGCGCGAACGGAGAACGGCCGGGGTCGCGTAGCAGCCCGGTGAGCGGAACCACAAGAGACCGGCTCCCTGGTCTCCACCGTGTTGCATAATATGGGAATGGCCCTAAAGAACAGACGCGACCGATTGCTGCCGGACGGCGTCCCACTCTACGCCTGACTCTACGACGACGGCGGCGTGACCGCCGAACGCTACACCGCTGTATTCACCGGCCTCCTCTCCACAAAGAAGCCCGGCGAGTACCCGTACCTGCGCACCGATGCGGATGGTTCTCATACGCTGCATCGCGGAGAGCCGCCATACGAAAGTATGGGACGGGAAGTCTCGTTCTCTGACCTCCCCCAAGAGACTCAACAGGCGATTCTGGAGACCTACAGAAAGCTGTGGGACCTGTAACTGCCCCACGGTCTCTACTTACTCACCACATCAAACTCTTCTACGATTAGCATGGTTTTGTCTGTTAGAGGATGTCCTGTGGCCTCCATCTCGGCTGCCCGGACGGAGAGATCCCGCCGGAAGCACTCCGCATCGTCCCCATATTCTTCCCCACGGACCAGACTCTGCGCCGAGTCTCCGAAAGTTGTCTCGTAGACGGCGGTCATCCTCGCATTGCACTGTGTCCACCATCCTCGTCTACATCGGGGGGCGCGTAGCTGTTTTCGTGCCGTCCAGAACCTGTTGGATCAGGCGTTCTCCCAAACCTCCGTCATCCGGCCAGCCGAACTCTATTTGTTCGTAATCTTCTTGTTCTCCTGCAAAGACTTACTCGCCCTCCTCGATCGAGTCCGGCTCGTTCCAGGCGACAATCATCGTAGGCAAGGTCGTAACGATCAGGAAACAGGGTATGTAAATGAAAGTGTAGATGTATCCAACGTTGCCCGTCTTCAGAGTTGGTAGGCTCAACGTTGGGAGTCCCAAAACCGAATCGACCATGAATATAGTACACAAAAGGATGAGTGAGAGCAGGAGAATAGAGCTCAGGATCTTGTAAGCGAGGCGATAAGCGTCGTTGCGTACCTGCTTTTGCCTCTCGTCCAGAAGCTGGACGTTCGCATCGGCTAAGTTCTGGATGGAAGCTCTTATAGCTTTGATTAGAGATAAACTAACCAATAGCAACCCGAAGAGTAGAGTTCCTCCTACGAGACCGATGTTCGCATTCAGCACATACGCGGCGATTATTAAGCTGTAGACCAATGCGAGGACCAGGTAAGAGCCCGCGACGGCTTTCCTGCGACGTCTACGGGTCGAGTTCTTATCTACAAACCAGCGGAACACAACCCAACCCTCCCTCTCTACAGACTTTTTCTCTGCTCATCCTCTCAACTCGCTCGCTCCGTGCGATCTTCCGGCTTACCGTAGACCGCCTCGCTTAACGGTCGGAACGGCCCGCGGGAGAAGACCGCCTCTATCGGCAGCCTGAAGAATTCACCTATCCTGAACGCCAACTCAAGGCTCGGGTTGTAATCGCCGCGCTCGATGTACCCGACGGTCTGGTAGTTGATCCCCAAAGCCTCCGCCAACTGCTGACGAGACAACCCGCGCTCCACCCGCAACACCTTGAGCCGGTTGTGCAAGACCGACTCGTCACCGGCACCCTTCTTATCGGGAGCACTCCTCATAAAACAAAATGTAGTACAAATACAACAAATTGTCAAGCAGAAAGTTAGAAGTGTTTAGAGTAGAAAGAAAAAGAGCGGGAGAAAAGGTGCTCCCGCTCGCAGGATGAGAGGTTTATGTTGGGATGGTTAGTACGATCTTGCCCATGCCCGCGCCTTCTTCCATGTGGTTCATGGCGGCAGTCGTTTCTTCGAGCGGGAAGGTCTCGTTGATGGTGGGCTTGAGGCCGCGGTCGCCGTAGAGCTTTATCATGGCTTCGAATTCCGCGTTGGTGCCCATTGCGGTGCCGAGTATGTCTAGCTGCTTGAGGAACACTTTCGGCAGCACGAGCATATCTACCGGACCAGCCGTCGCCCCGAAGGTGACGATGCGACTGGCGGGCTTCGCTAGTGAGAGCAGCGCGTCGAAGACTTCGCCGCCCACGGAATCAACTGAGAGATCCACGCCGCCGGTCATCTCTTTTAGTTCCCTCGACCAGTTCTCGGAGTTGTAGTTGACACCGCCCTCCGCGCCGAGACCCTTTGCCCGCTCCAGCTTCTCGTCGTTGCCGGAGGTCACGAATACCCGAGCCCCGAGGGCGCTGGCGATCTGGACCAGAAAAGTCGCGACCCCACCGCCGACGCCCGGAATGACGACGGTTTCGCCGCCTTTGAGATCTCCCCTGGTGACGAGCGCCCGATAGGCCGTAAGGGCTGCCAGCGGGATGGCTGCCGCCTCCTCGTGGGTCAGGTGCGCCGGCTTACGGAAGACGTTCTCCGACGGCACTTTCACCAGCGGCGCGAATGTGCCGTTGTCCGGTAGGCCGAGGATACGATACTCCTTGCCGGGAGTATGCTGGTCCGAGCCCCAATAGAGCGCCGGGTTTATGATCACTTCCGCGCCTTCGGGCGGAAGGTCCGTCGAGCCGTCGGAGCCGGTGTCGCCGTGGGCCACGACCTCGCCGGAGCCGTCGGAGCCGAGGATAATCGGCAGCGCGTCGGGCTTCGCGCCAGGATACTGTCCTCGGGTGACGAACACGTCGCGACGGTTCAATGCCGCCGCGTGAAGCCCGACCAGGGTCTCGCCTGGACCGGGCTCCGGGTCCGCCACGTCCTCGTATACCAGGTCCTCGGGGCCGCCGATCTCGTGCAACCTTATCGCCTTCATGGTTCTCCCTCCGGTCGAAAGCTGGTCAGCTAATCAGCACTTCAGCTTGTCAGCTTATTATGGATGGTGGCTCCGTGCTCTTTGAGAGACGACGCTACGGGCCGCGCCGTCTCTCAAAGAGCACGGGCCTTTATCCAGGAGCTTTTAGCTGACCGGCTGACAAGCTGACCGGCTGAAATGCTCTATCGCTATACGAAGGCGCTTATGCCGGTGATGTCGCGGCCTACTATTAGCGATTGGATCGTGTCGGTTCCCTCGTAAGTGTAGACGATCTCCATGTCCGAGAGATGCCTCGCCACGTGGTACTCCAAGAGCACGCCGTTACCACCCATTATGTCGCGGGCGTCGGCGCAGACCTGCTTCGATTTCTTGGCGTTGTTCATCTTCGCCAGGGAGGCCATCGGGCCGGTCATCTTGCCCTGCTCCTGTAGCTGGGAGAGCCGGTAGACCATGAGCTGCATGTTGGTGATCTCCGAGAGCATATTTGCGAGCTTGTTTTGGATGAGCTGGAAACTCGCTATAGGCTTGCCGAACTGAACTCGCTCCTTGGCATACTGCACCGCCGCCTCGTAGGAGGCGATCGCATGCCCTATGGCCTCCCACGCAACCCCGCCGCGCGTGGCCGTCAAGACCTTGTTGGTGTCCTTGAACGAGTTGGCGCCTTCTAGCTTGTTCTCCACCGGTGTCCGTACGTCCTCCAGGTAAATGTCCGGCTGCCAGACGGCCCGCTTGCCCATCTTGCCCTTGATTATCTCCGTGGAGTAACCTTCGGGCATGTCGCCGTTCTCGTCTTTTTCGAGGACGAATCCCTTGACCTGGCCGTCCTCCACGTCGCGCGCCCATATGATGACGATGTCGGCGAAGGAGGCGTTGCCGATCCAACGCTTCTTGCCGTTCAGTATCCACTCGTCGCCTTCACGCCGGGCCGTCGTCTCAAGCATGACGGAGTCCGATCCGTGGTCCGGCTCGGTGAGGCCCCAGGCCCCGATCTTCTCCAGCCGCGCCATCGCCGGTAGCCATTTCTCTTTCTGTTCTTCGCTCCCGCAGATGTCGATGGTCCCCATCGCCAGGCCCGAATGGACCCCGTAGAACGTGTTGAAGCTCCCGTCTCCCCGCGACAATTCTATCGCGCAGATACCAGCGGCTACGTGGCTCATCCCCGGACACCCGTATCCGCTGATAGGCCCGCCCGCGATGTTCAACTCCGCGAGCTTCGGCACCAACTCGAACGGGAATTCCGCCTTCTCCCAATACTCGTTGATGATCGGGATGACCTCCCGGTCGGAGAACGCCCGGACCTTATCCCGTATTTCACGCTCCTCATCCGTCAACAACTCGTCGATCAGGTAATAGTCGGTCCCGAGAGACCTGGTAACGTCGGCGATCAAAAGCCTTCCTCCTTCACTTTGCCGCCGGAAACTCTACAGTCACCACACGGCTCCCTTACTCATCCCGCACTCTAACATGACCGTAAGATCCAAGTCTTCCAGCCTGTTCGATGCCATGTTATCATAGCGGTAGTTATCAAGGTTGACAACATTTTCCGGGAAAGGAGAGTCATGCAACGGGAGGCGACGCGGCGGGAAGCCGGGGAGCTGAGGGGGACGGGCAGCCTTGTCGAGGCCGTGTTCCGAAACGTAGAGTCGAGGGGACGCAAGCCGGCGCTGTGTTGGAAGACCGGACACGGGTGGACGAGTCTCTCTTACGAAGGTTTCAAGGGAAGGATCGAGGGCTTCGCCGCCGGGCTGGCGTCTTTGGGAGTCGAGGTGGGATCTCGGGTGGCGCTCGTGTCGAAGAACCGGGTCGAGTGGCCGATCTCCGACCTCGCGATTCAGAGCCTCGGGGCTGTGACCGTTCCAGTTTACCCAACACTGGAGGCCTCCCAGATAGAGCACATCCTGAACAACTCCGGGGCCTGTGTCGCCATCGTCGAAGACCGGGAATTGCTTGAGAAAGTCTCCGGCCTACGGAACAGGGCGGTGGCCCTGCGGAGCATCATCGTAATGGACGGTGACGTTGGTAGCGGGGAAGATGATGTCCACTGGTTCAACGGTGTGGAGCGGACGGGGGAGTATAGCCCGCTGGAGGGCTGGGAAGAGCGCTGGCGGTCTATCGGTCGGGAAGACGTGGCGACTGTAGTCTACACTTCGGGGACGACCGGGATGCCGAAGGGCGCTGTGCTCACGCACGGGAACATCCTCTCGAATCTGGAGGGAACTCTGGAGTCGCTGCCGGTGCGTACCGAAGACGTTTTTCTCTCTTTTCTTCCGCTCTCGCACATCTTCGAGCGTACATCGAGCCAGTTCCTCGCGCTGACGCTCGGCGCTACCACTTACTACGCCGAGTCTTTCGAGAAGGTGCCGGAGAATCTGCGGGAAGTACGTCCGACGGTCGCCCTGAGCGTGCCCCGGCTCTACGAGAAAGTCTACGATCGGGTGCGGGCGCAGGCGGCGGAGGGTGGAGCGTTGCGCCGCAAGCTGTTCGAAGATGCGGTGTCGTCCGGCAGGAGAGCTTACGCTATCGAGAGGGATGGGGGAGATGTTGGGCCGTTGTTGAAGGCGAGGCTGGCACTCTACGACCGGCTCATCTTTCGGAAGCTGCGGGAGGCTCTCGGTGGGCAGGTGCGGTTCTTCGTCTCGGGCGGGGCGAAGCTCGGCACGGAGGTCGGGGAGTTCTTCTACGCCGCCGGGATACGGGTGGTGGAGGGATATGGGCTGACAGAGACTTCTCCGGTCATCTCTTGCAACCGGCTCGGGAGGTTGCGGTTCGGGACCGTTGGGTTGCCTATATCCGGCACGGAGGTCAGGATCTCTTCTGACGGTGAGATCCAGGTGAAGGGGCCGGGTGTGATGCGTGGCTACCTCGACGATGAGGAGGCGACCGCCGAGGCGTTCACCGAGGACGGATGGTACAGGACGGGCGATATCGGGGAGTTCGACGAGGCCGGGTATTTGAGGATCACCGACCGCTCTAAGAACCTGATCGTCCTTTCCACCGGCAAGAACGTCGCCCCCCAACCCATCGAAACCGCCCTGGTTACCGCCCCGCACATCTCCCAGGCTATCCTGCTCGGCGACGGTCGCAAGTACGTCTCTGCTCTCATAGTCCCGGAATACGACGCCGTCCGAAGAGAACTCGGCACCGCCGCCAAAGACGGAGAGTTGTCGGAGGATGAGCGGGTGCGCGAGTTGATCCAAAAAAACCTGGACGCGGCGACTACTGGTTTCGCCGCCTACGAGCGGCCCAAGAAGTTCGCGTTGCTGGCTCGGGAACTCTCACACGAAAATGGGGAGTTGACGCCGACGCTCAAGGTCAAGATGCGCGTCGTGCGCAAGCGCTACGGCGGAGTCATAGAGAAGCTGTATTCTTGATGGACCTGCGAGCTACAGCTACGGACAATACGAGAAACGAGGAGGAATATATCGAGCGCACGGAAGCGACGCCGAAAGAGATTTTCCTGGGCGAGGTCAAGTCGAGGAACGTATTTCCGCTCTTGATCCTTCACATGGTCGTCAAGCGCCCGGAGTATGGCAACAGCATCATCCGGGGAATAAAAGAGATGACCGCGGGCGTTATGAGCGTCTCCCCGAACACGGTCTATCCCTTGCTCCGGCGGCTGGAGGAGAAAGGCTACCTCAGCGCCGAGTGGGAGGACCCTGACACCCGGACGCGCAGGTTTTACACGATCACCCCTCGGGGAAAAGAGAAGTACGGGGAGATAAAGGAACAGTTCGAGGAGCACCTGCTCCGGATGAAGCGGGCCATCGAAGGTCTGCAGGAGGAACTTTATGGATAATTCGCCAGATACTTTGGAGGTCCTATGACACATCAGATCAGGAAAGTGGCGGTGCTCGGCGCGGGTACGATGGGCGCCGCGATAGCCGCCCACTGTGCCAACGCCGGCCTCGAAGTAGACCTGCTCGACGTCGCCCCACAGGATGAAGGCGACAAGAACAAAGTCGTAAAAGGCGGCTTCGACCGGATGCGAAAGGCTCGGCCGCCGGCGCTCATGGGCCAGAACGTGGCCGACAGGATGCGCCTCGGCAACTTCGAGGACGACCTCGAACGCGTGGCGGAAGCCGATTGGATCCTCGAAGCCATAATAGAGAAACTAGAACCAAAACGTGACCTGATGGAACGGGTAGAGGCGCTCGCCAAAGATGATGCCATCATCTCCTCGAACACCTCCGGCATCCCGCTTGGCAGCATCGCCGAGGGCCGCTCCGAAAGCTTCCGGAAGCGCTTCCTCGGCACCCACTTCTTCAACCCGCCGCGCTATTTGAAGCTGCTGGAGATCATCCCGACCGAGGACACCGCCCCGGAGGTCGTCGAAGGAGTCAGGGACTTCGGGGAGCGAGTGCTCGGAAAAGGCGGCGTAATAGCCAAAGACACCCCGAACTTCATCGGCAACCGGCTCGGGAGCTTCTCCGGGATGAACTCGGCCCGTTACGCCTTCGAGAACGGCTACGGGATAGAAGAGATAGACGCCATAACGGGACCCCTGATCGGGCGTCCCAAAACCGCCACCTTCCGCCTGAATGACCAGGTCGGCCTCGACATCGCCCTCGGCGTCGCCGAAAATCTCTACGACCTCGTCCCGGAAGACGAGTCCCGCGAGATGCTCAGACCGCCCGAGAAACTGAAGCAGATGCAGGAGCAAAACCTGCTCGGCATCAAGACCGGTAGCGGTTTCTACAAGCGCGACCGGCGCGACGGCCAGACCGTCTTCGACGTGCTGAACCTCGACACCTTCGAGTACGAGCCCGCCGAAAACCCGGAAGTCCCTCTAGTCAAAGAGGCCCGAAAGCAGGGCGACCTCGGGGCGAGACTGCGCTACATCATGGAGCAGGCGGAGGATGACCGGCATGCCAAATACCTGCGGGACACCATTCTGCCGGACCTGGCCTACGCCGCGCGGCGCATACCGGAGATATCCGACACTCTGGAGGACGCGGACCACGCGATGGAGTGGGGTTACGGTCAGCAGGCCGGTCCGTTCCGGATGTGGGACCTGCTCGGCGTGCGCGAGACCGTCGAACGGATGCAAGGCATGGGTCTCGAAGTCGCCGGATGGGTCGAGAAGATGCTCGAAGGCGGCAATGAGAGCTTCTACAAGAAAGAAGGGACGCGAGAGCTTCAGTACAGCCCGATCGAAGAAGACTACGTGCCGGTCCGCGAGGACCCGATGTACCTCTCCCTCGATGCCGTGCGCGAAGAGGGCGGAGAGCTTGCGAGCAACGACTCGGCGAGCCTGCTCGACCTCGGCGACGGCATCCTGTGCCTGGAATTCCACTCCAGGGGCAACTCCATAGACGGCGGTGTGATGGAGATGGGGTACACAGCCCTCCAGGCGCTGGAGCGGGACGACGTAGTCGGGCTCGTTATCGGCAACGAAGGTCGCAACTTCTGCGTCGGGGCGAACATCGGCGAGATGGTCCAGGCCGCCCAGAATGGGCAGCTCGACGAGATCGGCCATCGGATAGACGCCCTGCACGACCTCCTCATGAGCTTCCGCTTCGCCCCCAAGCCCGTCGTCTCTGCCCCGCGCGGCCAGACGCTCGGCGGAGGGTTGGAGATCTGCCTTCACTCGGATCGGGTGGTCGCGGCCGGAGAGACCTACATGGGCCTCGTCGAGACCGGCGTTGGCCTCATCCCGGCCGGCGGCGGTACCAAGGAGATGGCCCGCAGGCTAATCTCACCGACGATCCACGCCGCCCCAAACACCCCGCCGCTGCCGCTTCTCCAGAAAGCCTTCGAGCAGATAGCGCTCGCGAAGGTCGCCGGAAGCGCTCTCGAAGCGCTGGAAATGAGCTTGCTAAAGGAAGACGACCGGGTAGTGATGAACCCCGACCATCTGCTCTCCGCCGCGAAACGGGAAGTCCAGGATCTCGCCGACGGCTACGGCCCGCCGGAGCGCGGCAAGAACGTCTACGCTTCCGGACGCTCGGCGCGGGCGGCGCTTGAGGTTGGGATCAAAACGCTCCAGTGGGGCCGCTACGCCAGCGAGTACGACGGCGTCATAGCGGGCCACGTAGCCCGTATCCTGACCGGCGGGAACCTCTCGCTCCCCCAGTGGGTGCCAGAGGAATACCTGCTCGAACTGGAGAAAGAAGCGTTCTTGGACCTGCTCAAGCAGGAGAAGACCCACGAGCGTATCGGCGCCATGCTCAAGACCGGAAAACCGTTGAGGAATTGAGTAGCTGGTCAGCTACTCAGCCGGTCAGCTTGTCAGCAGGTAGGAATGATGCGGGACTTCAGGGAGCTACAGGTTTGGAGGAAGGGACATCATCTCGTTCTGGACGTATACAGAGCGACCTCCGGATTCCCGAGAGAGGAGCTTTGTGGGCTGACAAGTCAGGTCCGCAGGTCGGCGGCATCCATACCGGCTAACCTGGCCGAAGGTTGCGGCAGAGGCGGAGACCCGGAGTTGGCGAGGTTCATGCAAATAGCGATGGGCTCCGCGAGCGAGTTAGAATACCAGTTGCTCCTCGCCGGAGACCTGAACCATCTCGATAACCACGTCTACGTAGAACTAGAGCAAAAAGTGAAAGAGGTAAAGCGAATGCTGGCGCCGTTCATAAACCGACTAAAGAACAAAAAACTGACAAGCTGAAGTGCTGACAAGCTGAAGTGCTGACAAGCTGACCAGCTTTCGACCGAAGGGAGAACCATGAAAGAAGCAGTTATCGTTTCCGGGGTCCGGACCGCCGTGGGGCGCGCCCCGAGGGGGACGTTGCGGGCGAGCCGTCCGGACGACATGGCCGCAGCCGCCATTAGCGAGGCTATTCGTCGCGCCGAAGGGCTGGAGAGAGAAGAAATAGAAGATGTAATCATCGGGTGCGCTATGCCCGAGGGGACCCAGGGCAATAACGTCGCCCGTCTTAGTTCGCTGCTCGCCGGGATGCCGGACAGCGTACCGGCCCAGACGGTGAACAGGTTTTGCTCTTCGGGGTTGCAGACTATCGCGTTGGCGGCCGAGCGGATCATGGTCGGCCATGCCACTGCCATCGTCGCCGGCGGCACCGAGCACATGTCCTCGACCATCGAGATGCCGAACTTCTCGCCCAACCCGAGGCTGTTGGAGATCAACCCGGCCGCCTATATGGGGATGGGCTACACTGCCGAGCAGGTCGCCCGCGAGTTCGAGGTCTCGCGCGAAGACCAGGACGAGTTCGCCCTCCGCAGCCACACCCTGGCCCAGAAGGCCGTGAACTCCGGCGTCTTCGATGAGGAGATAGTGCCGCTCGACGTCGACTACGACTGGGTCGGTGATGATGGCGAGGTCCACCACCAGGAGACGACCTTCGAGCGGGACGAGGGACCGCGCGACACCTCGGCGGAGAAGCTCGCCAACCTCAAGCCTGCGTTCCAGAACGGCGGTACCGTCACGGCGGGTAACTCCTCCCAGCGTTCGGATGGGGCGGCGGCAGTCGTCGTCATGGAGCGCGAGGAGGCCGAGAGGCGCGGCCTCACGCCGCTGGCCCGCTTCGTCGGGTTCGCCGTCGGTGGGGTGCGGCCGGAAGTGATGGGAATAGGGCCGACCGTGGCTATTCCGAAAGTCTTGAAGCAGGCCGGTCTTAGCCTGGACGAGATAGACCTGATCGAGTTTAACGAAGCGTTCGCCGCCCAGGCGCTCGCGGTGATCCGGGAAGTCGGCATGGACCTCGAAAAGACGAACGTGAACGGCGGCGCCATCGCCCTCGGCCACCCGATGGGCGCGACCGGCACCAAGCTCACCGTCCAACTCATCCACGAGATGAAGCGCCGCGGCTCCAAGTACGGCATGACGACCATGTGCATCGGCGGCGGTATGGGTGCGGCGGGCATCTTCGAGAACCTGCAGAATTAGAGTTGTACCTAGTCAGCGTTTCAGCCGGTCAGCTCGTCAGCTTAAAGTTGGCGGCTGGCCGGCTCTTGTCGGGAGGAATTGCTTGTTTTTGATCTCCAGGTCGGTGTTCGGTGGCTGAAGGAGTCGCTCCCTCGAAGCTCGGCTCTCAGCCGATAGGTGAGGCGGCGCGGGTTGCAGAGGGCGTGTATCAGCTCAAGCTACCCGTGCCGTTGCCGCTACGTTTTATCTCTGTTTATCTGATCGAAGGTGATGACGGCTGGACGCTCGTGGATACAGGCTTCGATTATCCGGAGAATTATCGGGCGTGGGAAGCTGGCGCCGCAGCGGTAGGGCTTGACCTGGGCCGGGACGTTTCGCGGATAGTCGTTACACACTTCCACCCGGATCACCTCGGGGGCGCGCGGTGGTTGCAGGAGCGCTCCGGTGCGCCGGTCTACATGCTGGCCGAAGAGATAGAGAACTCCCGGCGGGTGTGGGACAATCCCGAAGGCGCAGCTCCTTTCCTGGAGCATCTGGCCCGTCACAGCATGGACCGGAAGCTCGCCGAGTCGGCGGCTGCGAAGATGCGCACCGGACTCTCCCTCCCCGAAAAGATGCTGCCGCTCTATGCAGGGGAGAAGCTAGCTGCCGGTGACGGAGCTTTGCGGATTCTCCACGCTCCCGGACACGCCGACTATCAGTTTATGCTCCACGACGAGCGGCGCGGCATCCTCTTCGCAGCAGATCACGTACTACTCAAGATCACACCGAATATCGGTCTCTGGCCTGAGTCCTTGCCGCACCCGCTCGCCCGCTACCTGAAATCCCTGGACGGCCTGCGGAACCTCGAAGCGGACCTCGTGTTCCCCGGCCACGGCCCGATCTTTCACGACCTCCAGGGCCGCATAGAAGAACTCGTCCACCACCACGAAGAGCGTCTGGACGCCATGCACGCAGCTCTCGAAGACGGTCCCAAGACCTCCTTCGCCGTCTCCCGCGTGGCGTTTCGGGGAGCCCTGACGCTCTACCAGCGATGCTTCGCGCTCGCGGAGACGCTTGCGCACCTGGACCAACTCGCGCTCGAAGGCCGTGCCGAACGCGAGGAAGGAGAGGTCGTCACCTACCGGGCAGTTTGAGCCTCGAACGCGGCCACGGTCAGGCGAGCAGTACCGGCTCCGAAACAATATCCTGTCGGGATCGTACAATTAGTGTATGGGTGTATTGAGCATAAACCTGAAGAACATCTATCGTTCTTTCGCGGTCCTGGCCCTGACGGTGTTCGCGGTCTCTTGTAGCAATGCCTCCACCAACCAATCTTCCGAAGGAGATGGCGTCCGCAACATAACGGTCGAGGAGCAGAAGAAGTCTTCCACCACCTCCGAGTCCGGAACCACCTCGGGCGGCGGAGCTACTGCGGCAGGTCCGGTCGAGGTAGAGGCGCGGGTGATCTCCAAGGGACTCGAAGTCCCTTGGGACCTAGCTTTCCTCCCCGGCGGAAAGACGCTCGTCACGGAGCGCGACTCCGGCCGCATCTTGACCGTGAGACCTTCCGGCGACACCGAAGAAGTAGATAAGCTGCCCGAAGACGGGAGCGGCGAAGGGGGGCTGCTGGGCCTGACGCCCTCCCCGAACTACGAAAACGACCGCTACCTCTACGCCTACTATTCGACCGGAGAAGAGAACCGGGTGGTCCGCTTCAGGCTCGGCGAAGAGCCCGAGTTGCTGTTGGGCGGCATCCCGGTGAACACCTACCACGACGGCGGAAGGATCTCCTTCGGACCCGACGGCTTACTCTACGTCGCGACCGGCGACGCCGGAGTTTCGGAGAACGCCCAGGATAGGAATTCCCTCTCCGGTAAGATCCTACGCCTCACCCCCGAGGGCGATGTCCCGAAAGCCAATCCCTTCCCGGACAACCCGGTCTACTCCTACGGTCATCGCAACGTGCAGGGTCTAGCCTGGGACGAAGACGGGCAACTCTACGCCTCCGAGTTCGGCGAGAGCACTTACGACGAGGTCAACCGGATACAGGCCGGCGGCAACTACGGCTGGCCCGAGGTCGAAGGCTCCGGCGGCGAGCCCGAGTACATAGACCCGGTCGCCACCTTCGCTACCTCCGAGGCGTCCCCGAGCGGCGCCGCGATACTGGAGGACAGCGCCATCCCACAGTGGAACGGCGACTTCCTGATGGCCGCTTTGAGAGGCGAGAGTCTCTGGCGGCTGGAGTTAGGTACAGACGGCTCGGTGACGGAGAAGAAGCAACTCCTGGACGGCGAGTTCGGACGGCTACGGCACGTCGCACAGGCCCCCGACGGATCGCTGTGGGTGCTGACCAGCAACCGCGACGGACGCGGTTCTCCAGTCTCTTCCGACGACCGCATCATCCGTCTGGCCCCCGCCAAGGACTGAGAGCCGGAGATTTCAGCCCATGGACCGTAGCACGAGCCTCTTGACTATGTGCTGATAAGCGCCGGGCATCAGGCGAGACATCGCGTCTATGACGTAGGCGTCCGGGCCGACTAGGACGCGGCGTTTGTCTTTCTCGACGGCTCGCAGGATCACGCCTGCTGCCTTGTCTGGTCCGGTGATGAACAGGTTGTCGAACTTCTCACGGCTGTTCTTCGCGTCCAGGCCGAGGTCTTCGAGGCTGGCGTCCCCGCGTGAGGTGCGGGCGATGTTCGTCTTGATGCCGCCGGGGTGGACGCTGGTTGCGCTTACGGGCGCGCCGCTCATCTCCAGTTCCATGCGCAGCGCTTCGGTAAAGGCGCGCACCGCTGCTTTAGAGGCGTTGTAGGCGGCCTGTCCTGGAACGCTGATCAGGGCGAACACGCTCGATAGGTTGACAATGTGCCCCTCGCCCGAAGCCCTCAGATATGGCAGGAAAGCCCTGGTCCCATGCACCACGCCCCAGAAGTCGATGTCGAAGAGCCACTCGAAGTCCTCGTAGCTCCCGCCTTCTATCGTCGAGCCGAGGGCGACGCCGGCGTTGTTGAAGACCAGGTTGACCTTGCCATGGTCTCCGGCCGTCCGATCCGCCCAACGATGCACGGCTTCGCGTTCCGACACGTCCACGCGGGCGTCCGTTACCTTTACTCCCATCCAGCGGATCGCCTCGACAGTTTCGGCCAGACCTTTTTCGTTTACGTCGCAGAGCGCGAGGTGACAGCCGCGCCGGGCGAGTTGGAAGGCGAGCTCGCGTCCTATGCCGGACCCGGCGCCGGTGACGGCGGCCACCTTGCCGGCGAACGATTTCACGGGTGGGGTAGTGTGTCCAGCAGGGCGCGTGTGGCGCCGGATACCTCGATCAGGGCATCCCAAGAGGACTTGCTGGTGCCGATGGTGCTGCAGAAACCGTGGATGAGTCCTGGGAAGCGCCGGGCGGCGACGGTTACCCCCGCCGCACGCAGCGACCCGGCGTAGGCTTCTCCTTCGTCGCGCAAAGGGTCGAATCCAGCAGTGACGACCAAGGCCGGAGCCACACCTTCCAGGCTTCCGGCGCGACTAACGGAGAGGCGCGGGTTCGTGGTGTCCGACCCAGAGACGTACTGCTCGGTGAACCATTCCAGGAGGTCCCGGTCGAGCAGAAAGCCGTCTGCGAAGAGCTCGCGCGAGCGGGAACTCTTCGCCGACTCGGTGGCGGGGTAGAGCAGGACCTGGAGGACGGGCGCCGGCCTACCTACCTTCGCCGCCTGCCACGAGACAACGGCGGATATGGTTCCGCCGGCGCTGTCACCGGCGACGGCGACGCGGGCCGGGTCGGCGCCCAGCCCCGCCGCATGTTCGGTGGCCCAGCGAAAGGCGGCCTGCCCGTCCTCCACAGCCGCCGGGAATGGGTGCTCCGGGGCCAGGCGGTAATCCACGGCAAGCACGTGCGCCCCGGCATGCTTGCACAGGAGCCGGCAAGGCGAATCGTGGGTGTTAAGGTCTCCGACCACGAACCCGCCGCCGTGGAAGAACACGATCAGGGGATGTGGACCTCCGACCTCGGCGGGAGAGTAGTGGCGCGCTCTTAGCGGCCCGGTGGCGCCGTCTATCGTCAGGTCTCGCACGGAGCCTACGGAGGGTGGTGGTCCGTTCGATACCGCGACCTGTTTGCGGTATACATCTCGCGCCTCGGAGGGTGAGAGGGTCTGTATCTTGGGGGCGCCCTGGCGCTCGACCAGGGCGAGGGTTAGTTGAATGTCCGGTTCGAGCGTCTGGCCGTCGACGCGGACCGGCGGCTTACCTGAGAGACCGACCTGGGCGCGCGGAGGCAGGCCGGAGAGCAGGCGGGCGGCGCGGAACTCTAAACGCTGGCGGGTCGTGAGGGCGTTGTTGGTCATTGTTGGATCCTATCTGGACTGTGGACGGGTTGTAAGAAGGCCAAGAAGTCGCCCGATAAACCGTCGAACGCCTCCCTCCCGGCTCGTGTAGTAAGCTGGCCGGGCCGGGTTGTCTGCGAGGACGGACGTGCGCCGCTTCCTATCGGCCGGTGCGTCGTTACCGGCTGGCTTCGCGGATTTCAGCAGGTAGTGCTCCGGGTCGAAACGGCGCAGCATGCGGCGGAATCTCCACATCGTTCGGGGCCACATTAGGGTTGGTCTACCGCCCTCGTCCAGATACCAGCTCTGGCAGCCGCCTCGGGCCCACACCGTCTCCCCGAGGTCCTCGCCGACCCACATCATGTAACGGTCCTGGGCGTCTGGCCGCACCTCGATGCTTACGAGATCCCGCTCGCGCATCACGCGCAGGGCGTCCAGGACGTATGCCGTTTGGGACTCGGCTTTCCAGATCATGGACCCGTGCCCGGAGCCGGTGCCGGGTCCGCAGAGGTTAAAAAAGTTCGGGAACCCGGCGACGGTCGTGGCTCTATGGAACGTTGGCCGTCTGTTCCAGACCTCGTCTATCGAGCGACCGTCGCGACCCCGGATGCGTTTGTAGATGGTTGGGTCCGTAGTCTCATAACCCGTGGCGAAGACGATCGTGTCCACCTCGCGCTCGGTGCCGTCGTCGGCGACGATGCTGTTCTCCCGGATCTCGCGCACCCCGCTCGCCACCAACTCCGCGTTCGGTTTATCGAGGGCTGGATAGAAGTCGTTGGTTATGAGGACGCGCTTGCAGCCGATCTCATAATCGGGCGTGAGTTTGGCTCGCAACTCCGGGTCGCCTACGCTCTTCTCCAGAAAGGATCTGGACTCCTTCTGGAAGAGTCGTCGCACGACCGGGTTTCGGCGGATCATGCGGTAGTTCAACAGGTCCCGGACGAGGAACTGCTTGAGCCGGTACAATTTTACAAGCGCCGGTAATGCACGCAGCAGGCGCTTCTCAGTCTCCGGAACTTCCCGCTCCGGGCGCGGCACGACCCAACCCGGCGTCCGCTGGAAGACGATGAGATTCCCGACGAGCGGTTGTATGGCCGGGACGATCTGAACCGCCGAGGCGCCCGTCCCGACCACGGCGACACGCTTCCCTGTTAGGTCATAACCGTGATCCCAGCGGTTTGAGTGAAAAGTCTTGCCCTCAAAGCGGTCCAGCCCCGGCACGTCCGGGTAGATTGGCTCGGTGAGTGGTCCGGCGCAGTTCACGAAGACTTCGGCGCTCAGGCGTCGCCGCGTCGTGGTGATGCGCCACAATGCGTCATTCTCATTCCAGGCAGCGTCCAGCAACTCTTCGTTCAGGTGGATCCAAGGTTTCAGCCCACCGTTATCCGCCACCGACTCAAGGTATTCCTTGATCTGCCACCCGCTCGAGAACGACCGGTCCCACTCCGGGTTGGGCGCGAAGGAGAGCGAGTAGAAGTGTGACGGCACGTCGCACGCCACGCCGGGATAGGTGTTGTCTCGCCAGACGCCGCCGACGCTCTCGCCCTGCTCTAAAACAACGAAGTTTTCTTCTCCCCGTTCTCGCAACCGCGAGGCGACCGAAAGCCCGCTAAAGCCGGCCCCGACGATCGCCACCCGCAGATGTGTCACGTCACGGTCATCACTTCCGGTGTCCTCCGGGCGAGCTTCGATGGTAGTCATGCAGTCGCTCCTCCTCGTGCCCGAACCTCGACAAACCAACTTTAGATGAGAGCTATATTAGCATTGCTTTCATGCAGGAGGCGGAAGGTTTTCAGCCGGACGCCGGTTCGATGACCGCCGACATCGAGCCCTTGCTGCGTGGGATCAGCGGGTCTGGGCCGAAAGCGTGGACCTGCTCGCGTTTGAGTTCGGCTTGCTCCAGGTTCGTGGTCATAACCACCACCCGGCCCGTACCGTCCACCTCCAGCGCCATCCGGTAGCCTTTCTCCGGCGGATGCCCGAAGACCTGCTGTAGCATTTGGATCACGTACTCGTAACTGTGATCGTCATCGTCGAGCAGGATGACGTTGTAAGGAGGCAGCCCCTCCAGCCTCTTTTCGCTCTTTTGTTTTGGTTGTGTGATGGTGCTCGTCAACGTCTCGCCCCGAGATTTGTGCTGCTTGCTCTACTCACTTTTTCAATTGCGAGGGTACATCATGATCATACCTGTTCCAACCGCAAGGCTATTTACCAGTCCACTCCGGCTTGCGCTTTTCGAGGAAGGCGCACATTCCCTCCTGGGCGTCTGCGAAGGTGGCGTTGAAGGACATGACTTCTCTTGTGTAGGCGTAGGCTTGGTCCGCGCTCATCTCCAGCTGCCGGTAGAATGCCTTCTTGCCGACACCGACTACCAGCGGGCTCGCTTCGACGATCTTCGCCGCCAGCGTCCGCGTCTCTGCTTCTAGTTTCTCCGCCGGTACGACCTTATTTACCAAGCCCTCGGCGTGGGCTTCTTCGGCGGAGATAAAGTCCCCGGTGAGGAGCATCTCCAGCGCTTTTTTCTGGCCGACGGCGCGGGAGAGGGCGACCATCGGGGTGGAGCAGAATAGCCCGATCTTCACCCCTGGAGTGGCGAAACGCGCCTCCTCGGCTGCGACGACTAGATCACAGGTCGCGACGAGCTGGCAGCCGGCGGCGGTCGCGACGCCGTGTACTTTCGCTATAACCGGCTGCGGAATGGCCTGGATGGTCTCCATCAGATCGCAGCACACGTCGAACAAATAGCGGTAGAACTGCGGGTCCCGGCCGACCATCTCCGACAAGTCGTGCCCGGCGCAGAACCCAGGGCCGTTGCCGCCCAGGATGACTGCTTGCGCCTCGTGCTTCTCACCGATAGCCTTGAAGCAGTCGACCAACTCCTCCATGTGCGCCAGCGACAGAGCGTTCCGCTTGTCGGGGCGATTCATGGTGACGCGTGCGATAGAGCCCTCGTGCTCTACCAGGACGTGCTCGTAAGTTCTTTCGGTCTCTATAATGGTGGACCTCCTCACTCTATTTCTACATCGCGTTGCTCTAACATCTCTACCCGTCCTCCAACTTCCACCATACCGTCGGGCCTGGGTTCGGCCAGTATTAGAGAGCCCTCGCCCTGATGGATCCTGAGCCTCCGTCCCAGCACATCCGACAGCCGGACGGCGTGGGCGCCCGTTGCTTCATCTTCCTCGACGCCGACCCGCGGCGCGAATACCCGGACGCGCACGCTTCCGGCTTCTTCATCTTCCCACGCCCATACTCCTACCAAGTCGTAACCTTCTGGTGGTCCCGCGAGAGCCTCTACCTCCACCGGCGTCTCTAACTGGACGTGGGCGAACACCGGCGCCCACTCCGGCCGCCCGGCGATGAAAGTTAGTTCTCCCTCGACCCTGACCGGGACCTCGCCCGCCGGTGGACGGAGCTTGTTTGCTTCGTATCCTTCTCTTGCCAGAAGCCACGCTGCGCCGACCAGCGGATGACCGGCGAACGGCAGCTCGGTGCCGGGCGTGAAGATACGGACCTCGCCCCGCTCTGGTTCGTCCACGAAGACCGTCTCGGAGAAACCAAGCTCCGCCGCGACGCGTTGGCGGTGATCCGCCGGGATATCTCCACCCCTCAGGAAAACTCCGAGCGGGTTGCCGCCGGTCCCACCGTCTCCGACGAACACTTTTAGGACGCGTAGTTCCGGCATCTCGCTCTAGTTCACCTTCTTCTCATGGTCGGCCCATTCTTTATCGCGCAGGACGAACTTCTGGACTTTGCCGGTCGAGGTCTTCGGCAACTCGGTGAACTCGACGGCGGCTGGGGCTTTGAAGCGGGCGATGTGCTCTTTGCAGAAGTCTATGATCTCCTGTTCGGTTGCATCCTGATTCTTCTTGAGAACGACGAAGGCTTTCGGGCGTTCGCCCCATTTCTCATCCGGGATGGCTACGACGGCTGCCTCCATCACGGCCGGGTGGCGGGCGACGACTTGTTCCACTTCGATGGTCGAGATGTTTTCGCCGCCGGAGATGATTATGTCTTTGTCTCTGTCCCGGATCTCCACGTACCCGTCCGGGTGCCAGGCGGCCACGTCTCCCGAGTGGTACCAGCCGCCTTGGAATGCCTCTTCGGTTGCCGCCTCGTTCTCGAAGTAGCCCTTGGCGACCATGTTGCCGTGCATCACGATCTCACCCATAGTCTCGCCGTCGCGCGGCACGTCGTTCATCTCCCCGTCCACGACCCGCACGAGGTCCGACGTAACGTAACCCTGGCCCTGACGAGCCATGAGCCGCGCCCGCTCCTCGGCGCTCAGTTCGTCCCACTCGGGATGGTCGCCGCTGGTCGTCATCGGGCCGTAAGTCTCCGTCAGGCCGTAGATGTGCATGGGCCGGATGTTCAGGTCGGTGAGTTGGCCGAGCAGGGTGGGGGAGGGCGGCGCTCCGGCTATGGCGGCGGTTACGGTCTTGTCGAGGGGGTGTGCGCCTTCGTGGTTTACGACCCCGATCTGAACCGTCGGGGCGGCGCAGTAGTGGGTGATGTCCTCCGATTCAAAGAGCTCCCAGATCCTCTCAGGTTCCACCGTCCTCAAACATACATGAGTCCCGGCGACCGCCGTCACCGCCCACGGATAGGTCCAGCCGTTGCAGTGGAACATCGGCAGCGTCCAAAGGTAACGGGTCTCGTAACCCATCCCCGTCTCGATGACGTTCCCGAGCGCGCACAGGTACCCGCCCCGATACGTGTACATCACGCCCTTCGGACGCCCGGTCGTCCCGGAAGTGTAGTTGATGGAGATTGTCTCTTCCTCGTCCTCCAACACGCTCTCGACCGGCTCGGGAGACCCTTCGGCGAGATATTCTTCGTAAGGGTCGCCGATCTCTCCGGTGTCGTCTATCCGGACGATCTCGACGCCGCCCACGTCCGCGAGGAGGTCCTCCAACTCGTGGTCGGCGAAGACTAGCTTGGCCCCGGAGTGTTCGGCGATGTAGGAGACCTCGTCCTTGCCGAGTCGGGTGTTGATCGCCACGAGTACCAATCCAGCCGCCGGAACCGCGAAGTGGGCCTCCAGCATCGGTGGCGTGTTTGGGCAGAGGAACGCTACCCGGTCGCCCTTACCCAACCCGGAGTCCTTGAGGCGCGAGGCTAGACGGTTCACCCGTTCCTCGAACTTGCTGTAGGTGTAGCGCCGTTCGCCGTAGACCACGGCTGTTTTATCCGGGAACATGTACGCGCTTCGTCTCAGGAAGCTGATCGGGGTTAGCTCGCTCCGGTAGACCTTTTCGCTCAAGATGTCGCTCCTTCCGGTACCAATCCGCCCGAGCTTAGTATAAGGGTCGTGGCTTTCCAGTGGAAACCTGCGAGAGGGATGGAGTACAGTACCGGGGGCTGGATGGGTCTGTCAGGAGAGGATTGGTAAAGGCTCGATGAACGCGCACGATGGACGGCGCCTGGAACGTTACGCTGGTAGGATCGAAGAACTAAAGCTCTGGCGCAACGCCCGAGAGTGGAAGATCCAAGGTTGGCGCTTCGCCACGGAGGAGGGGAAGACGCGCGAGGTCTCTCTGGGAGACTTCTGGCCGGAGGTTGGCGTGCCGGTGTTTCTTTCAGCGGAGACCAGCATCCCCGAGGAGTGGGCTGGTGAGCTGGTGGAATTGGAGCTTTGGCTGGGCGGTGAGGGCTTCGTGTGGCTCTCGACCGGTGTGAGCGGCGGCCTGAACCCTTTTCACCGCAGCTTTCCGGTGGCGGCGAAGGCGCGGGGCGGGGAGAGTGTCCGGATAGAGGCTGAAGTCGTGCCGAGGACCCTGTTTGGCTCGAACGTCGCCGAGCCTCGTATCGAGCATGCTTCGCTCGTCGTACCGGAAACGGAGGTGCGGGCGCTGGAGCGGGATCTCGCCCTCGTCTGTGAGGCTTGCGAGCAGCTCGGGGAGCACGAGGCGGTCCCTCATCTGTTAGACGCGGTGGACGCTTGCTTTATGGTTCTTGCGGGACGATGGACCTCTGAGACGGGGGTTGTGATCCCTCGTTACCTCGGGAAGTACGCGCGTTCAACCGACGGGGCCACCTGGAGTCTGCCGGCGCCGGAGCGGGAGATCGAACCTATCCTGGAGGAGACGCGCGAAGCGTTGCGTGAGGCCCGTTGTATCCTCGCCGAACGCCTGGAGGGGATCAAAGCGGACTACCCGCCGGTCGGGAGGCTCGCCCTGACCGGCCACGCCCACCTGGACCTAGCCTGGCTCTGGCCGCTCTCCGAGACGCGCCGGAAGGGACGCAGGACGTTCGCCAGCGTACTCTCCCTGATGGACCGTTACGATGACTTCACCTTCAACCAGTCTTCGGCGCAGCTCTACCAGTGGATCGAGAAGGACGCTCCGGAGATTTTCGAGCGTGTAAAACAGCGCGTCGAAGAGGGACGTTGGGAGCCGGTCGGAGGCTCGTGGACGGAGCCCGACAGCCAACTCCCCGGAGGTGAATCCTTCGTCCGCCAACTCTTCTACGGGCAGCGATACTTCGAGGATAAGTTCGGACGCCGCTCGACGGTCGCCTGGCTACCGGACGCCTTCGGCTTCTCGCCCGCCATTCCGCAACTCCTGCGCGGCGCGGGGATGGACGGCTTCTTCACCTACAAGATGAACTGGAGCGAGACCAACCACTTCCCGCACGACCTCTTTTTGTGGGAGGGAATAGACGGCACGAGCGTCGTCGCCCACGATTTCGAGAACCCCGGACAGGACTACAACGGCAACCTCGCGCCGCTGGACTTACTCGGCACCTGGCGCAACTTCGAGGGCAAACGCCGCCACCCGGAGAGTATCTTCTCCTTCGGATGGGGCGATGGCGGAGGCGGCCCGAGCGAAGAGATGCTCGAGAACTACGCCCGCCTGAAGGACTTCCCCGCCCTTCCACGGCTGCGTATGGCCCGAGTAGACGAGTTCTTCGCGACGCTCCCGCGTGAAGGACTGCCGAAATGGGTGGGAGAACTCTACCTGGAGCTCCACCGAGGCACGCTAACAACCCAGGCAAAGGTCAAGAAGCTGAACCGCGAGGCCGAGCATCGCCTGCTCGAAGCCGAAGCCTTCGCAACGGTGGCTTCTCTTGGAGGAGCGTCATATCCTCGCGAGGAACTGGAGGAAGCTTGGAAGACGCTTCTCCTGAACCAGTTCCACGACATCCTGCCGGGAAGTTCCATCTCCGAAGTCTACGAAGACGCCCATCGCCAGCTCGAAAAGACAGTGGAGAGTGCTGAGAAGCTGCGCGAAAAAGCACTGAAAGAACTGCCGCGAGAGGTAGAAGCGCCTGATAGGGCAAATGCCGTGGTCATAGCCAACGCGGGCCTACACCCACGGCCGCTCACCGTTCTGCTACCTGAAGGCAACCCGCTGAAATCCGCCCTGGAAATAGTGAGTATGGACGGACAGGTGCTGCCGACGCAAGAAACTCGTGAAGGACTTCTATTGCACGCCCCGGAGTTGATGGTGCCGGGTCTCGGGCAGACGATTCTCTCTCTGCGTGAATGCGTAGGTAGCCGGCCTTCCTCGTCGGGTGTTGTATCCGGGTGGTTGGAAGGAGGGGCCTTTCTGGAGAACGAGTCGCTGCGCGTCGAGGTCGGGGTTGACGGGACTCTGCATCGCGTCTGCGACAGGGAGTTGGATCGGGAGGTCCTGGAGGATCGGGCCAACCAGCTTTGGGCCTACACGGACAAACCGCGCGAGTGGGAAGCCTGGGACGTTGACGAAGACTACGAGCTGGAAGGCGAGGAAGTCTCCGGCGTGGAGAGCGTCGAGGTTTTGGAGGCCGGGCCGTTGCGAGGAGCGGTGCGGGTCCTGCGGCGTTGGCGTGGCTCGGTAATAGATCAAACCTACAAACTCCATGCCGGCTCGCGCAGGTTGGACATCGAGACGCGCGTCGAGTGGCACGAGCGCCAAGTTCTCTTGCGGGCTCTCTTTCCGCTCGCCGCCCGCTCCCACGAGGCAACCTTCGAGACGATGTTTGGTGTGGTAAAACGCCCGACGCACCGCAACACGAGTTGGGACGAGGCCCGGTTCGAGGTCGCCGGGCATCGCTTCTGCGACCTCTCCGAGCCGGGCTACGGTGTTGCCCTTCTCAATGACGGCAAGTACGGACACAGCGCCCGCGACAACGTGCTCGGCCTTTCTCTGCTGCGCGGATCGCTCTACCCGGACCCGCTCGCCGACGAGGGAGATCACCGTTTCACCTACAGCCTCTTCCCTCATCTCGGTGACTGGACCGAAGCCGGCGTGGTCCGCGAGGCGCTCGCGCTAAACAGCCCTCTATTCACCGTGGAAGCGAACGAGGAAACGTCTCCTTCGTCGGAGGCCGGTCTCGTCAAGGCCGAAGGAGTCGAGCTCGCGCTTGGGGCACTCAAACTCGCTGAAAGTGGAGGTGGGATCCTCCTCAGGCTCTACGAACCTCACGGCGCACGTGGGGTCTGTAAGTTGCGTTTCTCCGGCGAGATCGGTAGCGCGGAGCGCGTCAACCTGTTGGAAGAGCCGGAAGGTGGGGCGCTGGAAGTTTCGGGAAGGGAGTTGCGGTTCCGTGTCCGGCCCTACGAGGTGGTGACGCTGCGCGTGAGGTTGGAGAGAGTGTAAGATAGTATGAGGTTGCTCTCGGAAAGGAGTTTAGAGTGGAGTATAGAGTATTGGGGGGTCTGGAGCGGGTGAACTCAGTCCTCATCTTCGGTGGGGCCGCGCTCGGGGAGGTAAGCGAGGATGATGCCGACCGGGCCATCTCCATCGCTCTGGAGGCCGGAGTCAACCATTTCGACACCGCCCCGGACTACGGAGATTCAGAGTTGCATTACGGTCGTTGGATGCCGGAGATACGGGAGAGGATCTTCCTCTCCACCAAGATAGAGGAGCACGACAGAGACGGCGCCTGGCGAAACATAAACGCCTCGCTGGAGCGGCTGCGGGTAGAGAAGGTGGACCTGATCCAACTGCACGCCATCGGCGACATCGAAGACCTCGACACTGTAACCGGCGAGGGCGGCGCCCTCGAAGCCGCGATGGAGGCCAAAGAGCAGGGACTCGTCGGGGCCGTCGGCATCACCGGCCACGGCGACGGGGCTCCCTCCACGCACCTCGAAGCCCTTCGCCGCCACCCGTTCGACACTATCTTGACCCCCTGGAACTACGTCCTCTCGACCGACGAGGAGTTCTCACGGGACTTCGAGTCTCTGGTGGAGGAGATACAGCGCCAGGGCACGGGGCTGATGACCATAAAGACCATCTCGCGGCGCAACTGGGAGGAAGATGTCCCGGAAGGGCAGCGGCGGGCCACGTGGTACGAGCCTTTCGAGGACCAGGAGCTAATAGACGCGGCGGTATCTTTCGTGCTGGACCGGGAAGAAATCACCGGTATCGCGATGGCCGGAGACGTGGGATTGGTCCCGGCAATGATCGAAGCCGAACGGCGCCGGATGCCGCTGGAGGAAGCCCAAGATAGACTAGCCCAGGCGCAAGGCTACTCTTCTCCGTTTATCTCCATGCCGTTCTAAGACGTTTACGGGTTCGCCAGAGAAGCTCACAACACCGACCGGGGAGGCGCGGGCGTGGAGTACAAGAAGTTGGGGAGCACGGGGCTATTGGTCTCCGAGCTTTGCTTAGGATGCATGACCTTCGGCGACGAGGCGGACGAATCGGCCTCCAGGCAAATAGTGGAGCGTTTCCTGGAGGCCGGCGGCAATTTCATAGACACCGCCGACGTTTACTCGAACGGCGTCTCGGAGGAGATCACCGGTCGGGCCATAAAGAGCGTCCGCGAGGAGGTGGTGCTCGCCACCAAGGTCCGCTTCCCGATGGGAGAGGGCGTGAACGACGTGGGCGTCTCCAGGAAGCACGTAATGCGTGGCTGTGAGGAGAGCCTGCGGCGGCTCGGTACCGACTACATAGACCTCTACCAGGTCCACTGCTGGGACGAGGCGACGCCGCTCGATGAAACGTTGGGAGCGCTCGACGACCTGGTGCATAGCGGAAAAGTACGTTACATCGGCGTCTCGAACTTCATGGCCTGGCAGCTCGTCAAGAGCCTCTGGGTGAGCGACGCCAACGACCTGGAGCGCTTCGTGTCCCTGCAACCGCAGTACTCGCTGGTCGAGCGAGGTATCGAGGACGAAGTGCTGCCGGCCTGCGTCTCCGAAGGGGTAGGGATCATACCCTGGAGCCCGCTCGGTGGAGGGTTCCTCTCGGGCAAGTACCGTCGAGGCGAGGAGCCGCCGGAGGGTTCCCGGATAGCTGGTGCCGACGAGGGGATGGACGAGTACTGGGAGAAGCGAGCCACAGACCGAAACTGGCGCGTGCTCGACGCCGTCGGCGCCGTCGCCGAAGAGACCGGAAAGACCTACGCCCAGGTAGCGCTAAACTGGCTCCTCCGGCAGCGGGGGGTGACCGCTCCCATCATCGGGGCGCGCACGATGGACCAACTCGAAGACAACCTCGGCGCCGTGGGATGGGCGCTCGACGATGAGCAGGTGCGCCGGCTCTCCGAAGCGGCGCCGCCCGAGAAGACATATCCGGCCCGCTTCATAGAAGACAAACAGAGAGTGTAAGCCACTCCGACGCCTCGCTCCAAAAGACCTGTTGGCGAGTGACCGGCGGGTTTCCGACCTTACAGGGCTTGAGAACCAGCCACTACAACGCGCGCCCCGGCGAGTTCTATCTCGCGCAGCGTTTCGGGTGGGGAGCCGTCATCGGTGATGAAAACATCCACCTTCGAGAGTGAAGCTATCTTGGAGAGGGCGACGACGTCGAGCTTCGAGTTGTCTGCGACCACGACGACCTTCTGGGCTGATTCGATCAGGCACCCGTCGGTCTCCGCCTCAGCTACGTTCGGAGTGGTAAGCCCCGATGCCGGATCCACGCCGTGTACCCCGAGGAACAAGATGTCGGCGTTCAGCGTGCGGAGGGTCCTGTTGGCGAAAGGGCCGACGAGGGCGTCGGAAGGAGTGCGGAACATCCCGCCGGAGAGCACAATCTGCTCCCACCCGTTCTCCTGGAGCGTGAGAGCGATGTTGGTCGAGTTGGTAATGAAAGTGAGCGACTTCCCGCCATACTTGAGCGCCTGGGCTATGTGCCAGGTGGTCGTGCCGGCGCTGAAAGCCACCGTGTCCCCGTCGTTTATAAGGCCGAGCGCCGCCCGCGCTATGGCCTGCTTCTCGGGCCGATTCAACTTCTGCTTCTGTACGAAATGAGGCTCGGATGCCGCTTTTGGAACCGGGATCGCGCCGCCATGCACCTTCCGCAACAGCTTGCGGGAAGCCATCTCCTCCAGATCCCGCCTAACCGTCATGTCCGATACCGAAAGCCGCTCCGAAAGCCTCGTAACCGAAACGCTTCCCTCCTGCTCCAACTCTTCCAGGATCGTCTGCTGCCGCTGCTCTCTTAACACTCTCTAACCTCCATAACCACCACTTTATACTCAAAACGATAGAGTAAATCAACACTCCGTCTGTTGATTTGGGTTGCTCGACGTTAAGTGTGGTGACAGATGCCCGAAGCGGTTTGGTAAAAATATTTCCGCTTGCCGTGAGGCCGGACGCAATATTTGTTGCCCTCTCCCGTCCCATGCTGTATGCTACCGCTGTGATGTGTGGGAGCGGTACCATGAAAGCAGGCGGATTGTGGCCCTTTTGAGCCGTGCATTGGTGGGTGCGCTCACATGGGTTTTGGTGGATGGTTGTGGGGGAGGGCGATGAACCTGGAGGATGTGGCCCGGAAGGCGGGGGTGTCGCGTTCTACGGTGTCGCGGGTCGTCAATGACGATCGGCGGGTGAGTGAGGAGGCGCGGCGGCGGGTTCGGGAGGTCATTCGGGAGAGTGGGTATCAGCCGCATGCGGCGGCGCGCAGTCTCGCTTCGCGGCGGACCCGGATCATCGGCCTCTTGATACCGCGGGCCGTGGGCAATATCTTCGGGGACCCGTACTTTCCGCGGATGATCGAGGGCGCAGTCGGGGCTTGCAACGACGCGGACTACAACCTGATGATGCTCATGGACACGGCCGGAGAGCCGGAGGGCGAGAAGCGGGCGTATAGCCGCATCATACGCGGGCGGCACCTGGACGGGGTGGTGATCTCGTCCAGCGTGATAGACGACCCGGTGGTTTCGTGGCTGCGGGAGGACCGGTTCCCGTTCGTGCTCGTCGGGCGTCACCCCGGCCGTTTGGAGACGAGCTATGTAGACGTGGACAACCAGGGCGCGGCGCACGGGGCCGTGACTCATCTGCTAGAGCACGGACACGAGCGAATCGCCGTAATCGGGGGGCCGACCAACATGATCCCCGCCATAGACCGCTACGGTGGCTATGTCTCGGCCATGTTGGCGGCTGGTCTCGTGCCGGACCCGGATCTCACCCGTCACGCAGACTTCACCAACGCGGGAGGATACCGGGCTATGAAGTCTCTGCTGCCCAAACGCCCGGAGGCCGTGTTCGCCGCGAGCGACTTCATGGCTTTTGGGGCGATGCGGGCGCTCAGGGAGGCGGGGCTGCGCGTCCCCGAGGACGTAGCCGTCATCGGCTTCGACGGGCTGGAGGAAGGCGCGACGAGTCAGCCGCCTCTCTCAAGCGTCTACCAGGATTTCAGAGAGATGGGCCGCGAGGCGGTACGCACGCTTCTCCAACGCATAGAGGCGCCCGGAGAGAAGAGTATCCAGCGCTTGCTGGAGACGCGGACTGTGATCCGTCGCTCCTGCGGCTGCCCCGAACTGACGGACTCTGTAGACGGCGAGGATGAAAGGTTGGATACTATGGAATCGGTATAGGTTTATCTGGGGATAGTTTACGGTTGGGGAATCGTAACGAGTTCATTTTTGGGACAGGAGGAGCATGAACAAGAGGCTTACGAGGCAGGAATTCTTGAGGGCGGGCGGGGTTACGCTCGCCGGGGTATCGGTACTGGGTCTGGCCGGCTGCGGTGGAGGCGGCGGTGGCGGAGGCCAGGGTTCGGGCAGCAAGTCCATCACCTATTGGGCGAGCAACCAGGCCCCGACCATACAGGACGACAAGCAGATACTTAGCGGAGTGTTGTCGAAATTCAAGTCGCAGGACGGCGTCAAGTCCGACCTACAGGTTATCGGCTGGCCGGACTTGTTCAACAGGATCACCACGGCCGTGTCCAGCGGGCAGGGGCCGGACAACCTGAACATAGGCAACACCTGGTCGCCCACCTTCCAGAAGACCGGCGCCTTCCTGCCGTTCGACAAGAGCGAGCTAGACGCCGTGGGAGGCAAGGATAAGTTCGTCCAGACGGCCTACCAAACCTCCGGCTACGAGGAGCCGTATACATCTTTGCCGCTCTACGGCCTCTCCTATGGCCTGTTCTACAACAAGGCGATGTTCAAGAAAGCGGGGATACAGGGTCCGCCCAAGAACTGGGAGGAGTTCGTCGCGATCGGCAAGAAACTCACCAACCCGCCCAAGCAGTGGGGTCTCGCCCTGGAGGGAGCGAGCATCACCGAGAACGCGCACTGGCCGTTCATCCTCGGCAAACAGCACGGCGGAGACCTCTTCGACAAAAACGGCAAGCCGACCTTCGACTCTCCGCCGATCGTGCAGGCGGTCATGCAGTACGTTGGCTTCATGTCGAAGGACCATATAGTCGCCAAGCAGGACGCACAGTACGGTTCGGGGACGAACTCTCTCTCCGACTTCGCCAAAGGCAAAGTGGCGATGGTCATGTGGCAGAAAAACGCCACGTCGAACCTCGAAAGCAACGGGATGAAAAAGAGCGAGTACGGGGTGGCCCGAATCCCGGTTCTGGAGCCGCTACCGCCCGGCGGTGAGCCGATCATGAGTCACGCCGCCGGTATCAACATGAGCGTCTTCCAGAATACAAAGAACAAAGACGCCGCCCTGAAGTTCGTCAAGTTCATGACGGACAAGAAGATGCAGGTGATGCTCAATCAGAAGTTCGGGTCCCTGCCCGTGACCAAAGAGGCTGCGGCCGACCCGGCGTTCCAGGATGAAACGACCAAAGTATTCCAGGACATCTACGCCAACCACTCCGCGCCGATGCCACTGGTTGCGGACGAGGGGCAGATGGAGACCTTGATCGGCGGCGCCGTGAAGACCCTGTTCGCCAAAGCCGCCACCGGCAAGGTCACCGAAAAAGACGTCAAGAAAGAGTTGACGGCGGCCAACCAGAAGATGGCTGCGGGCGGCGGGAGCTAGAAATGAGCGTGACGCAGGACCGAAAAGGTGTCGGGGCGCGGGACGGCGGTAGCCCGCCACCGCGTCCGAGAAAGGGGCTGCGCGGGCGGTTGGGGCCGAACGCGCTTCCCTACCTGCTGGTAATACCGGCGGTCATCTTCGAGCTTTTGATCCACATCGTACCGATGCTTTTTGGCGTGGTGGTCGGTTTCTTCGAACTGACGGCGCTCTACATCCGAAACTGGGCCAGCGCGCCCTTCGCCGGTTTCAGCAACTTCAAGATAGGGCTCGACATCGGCGGACCTATCGGCAGCTCCCTGCTCCATTCCTTCCTCATAACCGCCGCCTACACCGTGCTGGTCGTGTGTGGCGGCTGGCTGCTGGGGCTGACGGCGGCGATCCTCGTAAATAGCGAGTTTCGGGGGCGCGGGTGGTTCAGGATGTTGTTCCTGATCCCTTACGCGCTTCCAATCTACGTGACGGTGATCGGCTGGCAGTTCATGCTCCAGCAGCAGAACGGCTCGGTAAACACGCTGCTAGTCAAAGACCTTCACCTCCTGGATAGCCCCCCGTTCTGGCTTATAGGGAGCAACGCTTTCTGGAGCATCATGGTTACCGCCTTGTGGCGCACCTGGCCGTTCGCCTTCCTCCTCCTGCTCGCCGCGCTCCAGAATATACCCCCGGACCTCTACGAGGTGGCGAGCGTCGACGGCGCTTCCAGGTGGCGGCAGTTCCGGTCCATAACGCTCCCCCTAATACGTCCGGTGAGCGCCGTGGTGGTGCTGGTGACGTTTCTATGGACGTTCAACGACTTCAACACGCCTTACATACTCTTCGGGCAGTCGCCGCCGGACTCGGCCGATCTGCTCTCGCTGCACATCTACGTCAACTCATTCGTGAACCTCAACTTTGGGCTCGGGGCGGCGATGTCCACGTTGCTCTTGATATTTTTGCTGATCGTCTCCGTGGTGTACATCCGTCTGCTTAGAGTGGGGAGTGAAGAGAATGCGTGAAGACAAAGTCTACGGTGCGCTAAAGGTGGTCGGGTTGGCGTTTTTCGCCCTGATCACGCTCTTCCCGCTGTACACGATCGTCGTATCCTCGATCAAACCGCTTCAAGACGTGCAGGGCGAGTTTCGTTGGATCCCCTCGCGCGTCACTTTCGAGCCGTATATCCAGATGTGGAGCACGGTGCCGCTGGCCCGCTACTTCATAAACAGCGTCGTCGTGTGCGTGAGCGCCACGGTGATCTCCGTGACGCTCGCCATACTGGCCGCCTACGCCATAAGCCGTTTCCGTTTCCGCGGACGCAACCCCTTCCGGTTGGTCGTACTCTCCACCCAGATGTTTCCAGGCATACTGTTCCTCCTGCCGCTGTTCATCATCTTCGTCAACATAGACCAGACCTTCGGCGTGCAGCTCTACGGATCACGCATAGGACTGGTTATCACCTACCTGACCTTCGCGCTGCCGCTCTCGATCTGGATGCTGGTCGGTTACTTTAACTCCATCCCCCGAGAGTTGGAGGAGGCCGCGATGGTGGACGGCACAACCGCCCTCGGAGCCCTTTTCCGCGTACTCGTGCCGGTGAGCATGCCCGGCATCATCGCCGTGGCGATCTTCTCCTTCATGACGGCCTGGGGCGAGGTGCTCTTCGCCTCCGCGCTCACCACCGACGCCACCCGCACCCTCGCCATCGGCCTGAGAGACTACGCCAACCAATCAAACGTGTACTGGAACCAACTAATGGCCGCCTCGATCGTCGTCAGCATCCCCGTGGTCGCCGGCTTCCTGGCGCTCCAGAAATACCTGGTCCAAGGACTCACAGCCGGCGGCGTGAAGGGCTAATGCGTCGAATAACAAGAATGGAGGTTGGATGATAGAGAGGCCGATGCGCAAGCTCCCCGACGACGTCAACCCGCGCACCTGGCTCGGGGCGAACTTCTGGTCGAGAGTCGGCGGACCCCTGATGTGGCGCTCGTTCGATAAGACCGTCGTACGGGAGGAGCTAAAGGTCCTCCGCAACCACGGGCTCAACCTGACCCGCTCCTTTTTCTACTGGCCGGACTTCATGCCCGAGCCGGACACAATAGACGATACCTACGTCGAACGTTACGCGCTGTTCCTGGAACTCTGCGAAGAGGAACGCGTAGCCACTATCCCGACTTTCATCGTCGGCCACATGTCCGGGGAGAATTGGGACGTTTCCTGGAGAAACGGCAGGGACCTGTACTCCGACGGTTGGGTGCTGGCCCAGCAAGCCTTTTTCGTCCGGGAGATGAGCCGGAGGTTCAAAGATCATCCGGCTATCGCCGGGTGGTTGATCTCAAACGAGATGCCGATCTACGGCGGCCCCACAACCCCCGAATACGGCAAGAGTTGGGCGGAATTGATGGTCCAGGCCGTGCGGGCGTCCGGCGCGAAAGGGCCGGTCTCTTTAGGCGACGGTGCCTGGGGAATGGAGGTCACCGGCGAGGACAACGGTTTCAGGCTGCGCGATATCGCCCCGAGCATAGACTTTATGGGTCCGCACGTCTACCCGATGGGCGACGACCCGGTTCGCCAGCACCTGACGGCCGCTTTCAACTGCGAGCTTGCCGGCCACTTCGGCAAACCCGTGGTCCTGGAGGAGTTTGGCGTCACCAGTAGCTTCACCTCCGACGGGCACGCCGGAGACTACTATCGGCAGGTGTTACATACTTCGCTGTTGGCTGGAACGGTTGGTTGGATCTCCTGGAACAACACCGACTTCGACCTCGTGGACCAGGACCCGTACCGTCACCATCCCTTCGAGCTAAACTTCGGCATCACCCGCGCCGACGGTACGCCAAAAGCGCCGCTCCTGGAGCTTCAGAGATTCCGGAAGATACTCGACGACATAGAGGTCGAGAAGTGCGAGAGACCGCCTTCGGAGGTTGCCATCGTGGTCTCCTCCTACCTGGAGACGGACTATTCTTTTACCGTCGAAGAAGAGCGTTCCGCCATCCGGAGTGTGCTGCTCCAGTCCTACGTGACCGCGAAAGAGGCGGATCTCGCACCGGCGCTGGTGAGAGAGGTCGACGGTATCCCCGAAACGAGGCTCATCCTGGTCCCGTCCACAAAACAACTTACAGGTCCCTCGTGGCGAGCCCTGGAAGAGCAAGCGCGCGAGGGCGCGGTTGTCTACGTTTCCTACTTCCCCGGCGACGTACCGGTTCAGCGTGGACTCTGGCACCCGTCGCCGGAGGAGTTCTTCGGGGTCGAGAGCCGGTTGCGCTACGGGTTGGTGGATCCCATAGAGGACGACCCGGTATCGTGGTCTTTCGAGGAGGACTTC
Organism: Rubrobacteraceae bacterium; assembly: GCA_965219175.1. Lineage (GTDB taxonomy): Bacteria > Actinomycetota > Rubrobacteria > Rubrobacterales > Rubrobacteraceae > JBBPZK01. The sequence continues at coordinate 2,254,073 of CBDCNI010000001.1, read as the reverse complement.
GGCGATATCCGGGCTGGCGAGAATCTCTCCTTCCCGGTGGCTGGCAACGAGCACGGGCGCGCCTTCTTCCCCGTGCGACCTACGGAAGCGAGGGTTCTCGCGACTGATGGGCATGGTCGGCCGGCGCTCCTGGAGCGAGAGGTCGGCGAGGGGAGCATCGTTCTCTCGACTTATCCGCTCGAATACCTGGCCGCCTCGCGGGCGCGGGCCAACCCGGAAGACACCTTTCGCCTGTATCGGGCGCTCGCCCGCCGGGCCGGCGTCGAGCTTCCTGTAAGCGTCGACAGACCTGACGTATTCGCGGATTGTCTGGTCCACGAGGACGGGCGACGGTTCGTATGGCTCATCAGCGAGTCCGAAGAGAGAGTCCAGGTGACGCCGGATATACCGGAGGGGACGCGGCTTTTGGAGCTTTCCGGTGATGGGGTTGCGTCGGTGTCTTTGCCGGTTGGGATCGAGCCTTACGGAGTTCGGGTATATGAGTTGGCGGATCAGGATGTTGGAGGGGAGGAGCGGTGATCTCCGACCTGGGACACGCCGCTTTCGCCGCGCGCGACGTCGAAGAGACGCTTGCTTTCTATAAGCTGCTCGGCATCGAGGAGGCGTTCCGTCTGAACCACGATGACAGATCTCTCATGCTCGTCTACCTGCACGTCTCGGGTGACCGTTTTATCGAAGTGTTCCCCGGCGGGCCTGAACCTGACCCAAACCGCGTCCAGAGCTTCATGCACGTCTGTCTTTTGACCGAGGACCTGGGCGGTGTCGTCGAGCGTTTGCGCGGGGAGGGCGTGAGGATAGACCGTGAGCCCGTGGAAGGTTTGGACGGAAATTTGCAGGCCTGGATCCAGGACCCAGACGGCAACGCTATAGAGCTGATGCAGCTAACCGAGGACTCGCCGCAACGTCGGGTCGCCAGGGCGGATACCGGCTCATCCTGAGCACGAGATCTAGCCTCGTACATCCAAAGACAAAATAAGGAGCAAACATGACAGTCCGATTTCCGGATGATTTTCTGTGGGGTACGGCGACGGCGGCTTACCAGGTGGAGGGAGCGGTAGAAGAGGACGGGCGGGGCGCCTCGATCTGGGACACTTTCTCCCACACTCCCGGCAATGTAGTTCACGGTGACACCGGAGATATCGCCTGCGACCAGTACCATCGCCTCGGCGAAGACCTCGACCTGATGTCTTCGCTCGGCATAAAAGCTTACCGGTTCTCCGTCGCCTGGCCGCGCATCCAACCCGAGGGTAGCGGCCAGGTCAACAAGAAAGGTCTCGACTACTACCGGAGGTTGGTGGACGGCCTCAGAGACAGGGGCATCGAGCCGATGTTGACGCTCTACCACTGGGACCTGCCGCAGGCTTTGGAAGACCGGGGCGGTTGGACGAGTAGGGAGACGAGCGAACGGTTCGCGGAATACGCCGGCGTCGTCTACGAAGAGTTCGCCGACTCCGTGAAGTATTGGATCACTTTGAACGAGCCCTGGGTCTCCGCCTGGCTCGGCTACGGCGCAGGCGTCCACGCACCGGGCGTAAAGGATACGGGCAAAGCCCTAGCCGCAACCCACCACCTCCTGCTCGGCCACGGCCTCGCCCTGCAAGAGATGCGCTCCCTCGACCGCGAGGACAACCAACTCGGCGTAACGCTGAACCTCTCGCCAACCCGACCGGCGACGGATGAGAAGGCTGATGTCGAGGCGACGCGGCGGGTCGACGGCAACGCGAACAGGATCTTCCTGGATCCGCTCTTCCGTGGAGAATACCCGGAGGACGTGCTCGACTATTACAGCTCCGATAGCGACTTCTCTTTCGTCCGCGACGGCGACCTGGAAGTCGTCTCCGCGCCTCTGGACTTTCTCGGGGTCAACTATTACATGCGCCATACCGTCGTCGACGACCGTGGAGATTCCAACCCAAAGATTGCCATGCGCTTCGAAGACCTCGAAGCCGCGACGATCCTCCCGCCTGGAGCCGAGACGACCGCGATGGGATGGCCCGTCGAGCCCGACGGTCTCACGGAGATACTCGTCCGCTTGCACGAGGAGTACACGCAGCTGCCCCTATACGTCACGGAGAATGGCGTCGCCGTCCACGACTACGTCGACCCCGAGGGAAACGTGGATGACGAGGAGCGGGTCGCGTTTCTCGACGCACACTTCCGGGCGGTACACGACGCGATGGAGCAAGGCGTGGACCTGCGCGGCTATATGGTATGGTCGCTCCTGGACAACTTCGAGTGGGCCGAAGGCTACTCCAAACGGTTTGGTATCGTGTACGTGGACTACGGCACGCAGCGGCGCATTCCGAAAGCGAGCGCCCGCTGGTACGCTGACGTTATCCGGAGAGGCGGATTGGAGGACTAGGTCGTATTTCACAGAGGACGGCGAGTATGAGGTTGCTGCTGGTGCGGCACGGCGAGACCGAAGGAAACGCGCGGCGAGAGCTCCAGGGGGCGGACGACCCGCTCACGGAGCGCGGCAGGCGGCAGGCGCGCGAGTTGGCGGCCTACCTGAGAGATCAAACCGGCATAACGGCGATATACACCAGTCCTCTCCGGCGCGCCTACGAGACGGCCCGCGCCATCGGTGACGCGTTGAATACGGAGCCGGCGCCTCGCGCCGGTCTCGCCGAGGTGGACGTGGGGGATGCCGCAGGGTACAGCTTCGAGGAGTGGGCGGAGCGTTTCCCGGATGAAGCGGCGCGGTTCAGGGAAGATGGATTGGGTTACGCTTGGCCCGGTGGGGAGAGTGGGCGTGAGGTCGCCGCGCGTACCGCCGCCGAAGCGGATCTCATCGTAGAGACCCATCGGAAAGAGAGGGGCGCGGTCATCGTGGTGTCGCACGGCGGGGCGCTAGCCTGGCTGCTCTCGCGCCTGCTCGGGGAAAACGGAGATCACTGGCCCCACGAGCACATGAGGCTGGACAACTGCTCCATAACGGAGATGGAAGTCCCGCCGGACGTGGCGGAGCCGGTGACGTTCGTCTACAGGAATGAGGTCGGTCACCTCTCCACGGACCCCGACGCCGAGGTCGCAAAGGGAGAAAGTCCCGTAGACTGATGCCGGAGACCAAGCACTATTACCTTGGGAGGTAGTTTTGGAGTACCGTAATTTAGGGCAAACAGGGATGCGCGTGTCGGAGATCAGCCTCGGCACCTGGGCGTTCGGGGGCGACTGGGGCTCCGTCGGCGACGACGAAGCTTACGCTACCCTCAACCGCGCCGTAGACCTCGGCGTCAACTTCCTCGATACGGCCGACGTGTACGGCGACGGTCGCAGCGAGAAGCTCATCAGCCGGTTGCTAAAAGAACGAGACGAGGAGCTTTTCGTCGCCACCAAAGCCGGACGCCGCCTGGATCCCCACACCGCCGAAGGCTACGACTACGACAACCTCTCCACCTTCGTCGAACGGAGCCTGGAGAACCTCGGAGTGGAGGCGCTCGACCTCCTACAACTCCACTGCCCACCGACCGAAACGTACCATCAGGACGAGACCTTCGAGGCGCTCGACCGCTTGCAGGAAGCCGGGAAGATAAAGAACTATGGGGTGAGCGTCGAGAAGGTCGAAGAGGCGAGGATGGCGCTGGAGCATCCTGGGGTGAAGACCGTCCAGATCATCTTCAACATCTTCCGCCAGAAGCCGGCCGAAGAACTCTTCCCGCTCGCAGAAGAGCACGACATCGGCATAATAGTCCGGGTCCCACTCGCCAGCGGCCTCCTCTCTGGCAAAATGAGCGCCGACCGTCAGTTCCCCGAAGACGACCACCGCAACTTCAACCGCGAAGGCGAAGCGTTCGACAGGGGTGAGACCTTCGCCGGCGTCGACTTCGAGACCGGCCTGGAGGCCGCCGAGGAGCTAAAGCGGTACGTCCCGGAAGGACACACGTTGGCGCAGCTCGCCCTACGTTGGATCCTCATGCACCCGGCCGTCTCCTGCGCCATTCCCGGAGCCAAGCGCCCCGAGCAGTTAGAAGACAACGTCGCGGCGGCGGATCTAGGACCAATCTCCGAAGAAGATATGGACCATATCCGCGAGTTCTACGACCAGAACATCCGCGAGCAGGTCCACCACATGTGGTAGAGACCTAGCATATGCTCGACTCGACGCAACGACCATCCGTGGTGGTAGATACCTCGCGGAGTCCTCACGCCCGACTGAGATCATTGCCCCTAACGGACGTGCGGCTCTCGGACGGGTTGTGGGAACCGCGGCGGCGGGTCAACCACAAAGTCACCCTACCCTCGCAGTACGATCTACTGCAGAACACGGGACGCCTGGATAACTTCCGGCGAGCATCCGGCAAGATAGAGGCTCCGTTCCAGGGCATCTACTTCAACGACTCGGATGTCTACAAGTGGCTGGAAGCAGCTTCCTGGGAACTAGCCTCCAACCCGGATCGGGAACTGGAAGAGCTGGTAGACACCGCTGTTACGGAGATCGAGGCCGCCCAGCAGCCGGACGGCTACCTGAACACCTACTTCATGTTCGACAAGGCTCCTGAGCGCTGGACGAACCTGCGTGATATGCACGAGCTGTACTGCGCCGGACACCTGATACAGGCCGCCGTTGCCCACCATTGCGCCACCTGCAACGAACGCCTGCTCGAAGTCGCCCGCAAGTTCGCGGACCACATATGCGAGGTTTTTGGCCCTGAAGAGAGCGGCAAGAAGGAAGGTGTCGGAGGGCACGAGGAGATCGAGATGGCCCTCGTCGAGCTCTACCGGGACACGGGAGAAACTCGCTACCTGGAACAGGCCAGATATTTCATCGACGCCCGCGGACATGGATTCATAGGTGGGAGTGAGTACCATCAGGATCATAGACCTCTGCGTGATCAGGACGAAGCCGTCGGCCACTCCGTGCGCGCCGTCTACCTTTACGCCGGGGCCGCCGACGTATACGCCGAAACCGGGGACGGGGATATCCTCCGGGCACTGGAGAAGCTCTGGGGCAACATGACTTCGCGCCGGATGTACGTCAGCGGCGGTATCGGTTCGCGCTACGATGAAGAGTCGTTTGGGCGGGACTTCGAGCTACCGAACGCCCGCGCCTATGCCGAGAGTTGTGCGGCCATCGGCAGCGTTATGTGGAACTGGCGGATGTTAGTGCAGGATGGCGACGCCCGCTACGCCGACCTGATGGAGCACACGCTCTACAACGCCGTCCTGCCCGGCCTTTCACTCGACGGCCAGAACTACTTCTACCAGAACCCGCTCGCTGACGACGGAGAGCACCGGCGCCAACCCTGGTTCGGGACGGCCTGTTGCCCGCCGAACATCGCCCGGCTGCTCGCCTCGATCCCCGGATATTTCTACAGCGTCTCCGAGGAAGCCGTCTGGGTTCACTTGTACGCCGAAAGCGAAGCAGAAGTCAGTCTCGGTGAGACGCGCGACATCCACCTGAAACAACGCACGAGTTATCCCTGGGACGGGAACATCGAGGTCGAAGTCGGCGGGGAAGGCGACTTTTCTCTCATGTTTCGTATACCTTCCTGGTGTGAGACGGACGCCCGCATCGAGGTGAACGGTGAGCTGTTTGGGGGTACTGTATCTCCCGGCTCTTACGCAGGGGTCCGGCGCGCCTGGAAGTCCGGCGACACGGTGAGAATCATGTTGCCTATGCTCGTACGGCGCGTCGAAGCCCATCCTCACGTGACCGAGAATACCGGCCGGGTAGCGCTCATGCGCGGGCCGTTACTCTACTGCTTGGAGCAGGCGGACAACCCGGAGATCGACCTGCGAGACCTCGTCCTGCCCGCCGGTGAGGACTTCCTGGACCGTTTCCGCCCCGAATTGCTCGGCGGCGTGAGCGTACTCGAAGGCCGCGCCCGGACGGACGCCCCGGACAAGGAGTGGGACGGTCGCCTCTATCGCACTGCCCGCACTATTGCAGACGGGGAGAACGGCAACGCGGTTCGGATCACCGCCGTACCGTACTATGCCTGGGCCAACCGCGAACCCGGCGCCATGCAGGTCTGGTTGTGGTCCCGCTAGACCTTCAAGCCGTGTAGACTACTTTGGCATAGATAGCGAGGTTCGTGGGGTGTGAACGTGCTGGACAGCAGGGTTTACCGGTGGCTGGAAGTCTTCACCAACTTCCTGATACTCGACCTGATCTGGCTCGTCTCGTGTCTGCCGGTCGTCACGATTTACCCCGCTACGGCCGCCATGTTCGGCGTCACGAGGGACTGGGTCAGGAAAGGCGATACTGAAATCCTCGGGCCTTTCGTCGAGCGCTTTCGAGAGAACTTCAAACAGAGCTTCGGGATTGGACTTTTGTGGACTCTCATCGGCCTCGGGCTCGGCCTTGACCTATACCTTGTCGTCCAGATGGCGCCTCTCCCGAAAACAGTCTTTGGTTCCCTGCTGGCGATTATGCTTCTCCTCTACACGTTCACCTCACTCTATCTGTTCCCGGTGATGGTCCACTACGATGCCGGATGGCAAAGAGTGCTCAAGAACTCGTTCCTGCTGTCTATAAGCCAGCTCGGAATCACCATTCGATGCCTGTTGGTCCTGGCGGTCGCCGCCGCCATATCCTACGTCGTACCGCTCACCTTGGTCCTAACCGGAAGTGTGACGGCGTACTTGATCTACTACTACTGCAACCGTGCCTTCGAGCGCGTGGAAGCAGTCGCCAAGAAGTAGCGGAATACTCCCAACACAACGAAATGCTTGACAGCCCCGCGTACCAGGGTTTATAGTCCGTTCAGGTGGAAGGCGAACGTTCGCCATGAGGAAAGAGGAGATATGTCCAACCAGAGTGAACCTCTCGGGCGGCACGGTACGAGGTCTATAAGTCGGCGCCGGTTTCTGTACGGTGCGGCGGCTGGAGTGGGAGGACTTGCGCTATCGTCATGCTCTCCTTCCGTGGGTCTCATAGGAGGAAGCAAACCGGTCGTCACGTTCTGGAACCTGTTCGGTGGTGGGGACGGCGCCCGGTTGGGGACGATGGAGTCGACGTTCAGGAAGAACCATCCTGACCTCGGTCTCAAGTCGATCACGTTTACGTGGGGACCGCCCTACTACACAAAGCTCGCGATGGCGATCGCCGGTGGTAGTCCTCCCGACACCGCCGTCATGCATCTTTCTCGTATGGGCGGCTTCGCCCCGGCGGGACTGTTGGAGCCGCTGCACCCGGATGAGCTCTCGCAGTACGATATCGGCCCCGACAAGTTCCTGCCCGAAGTGCTGGACAGCGCGAAGTATAAAGGGGAGATCTACGCGATACCGCTCGATACCCACCCGTTCGTACAGTACTACAACTTGGACGTTCTAAAGAAGGCCGATCTTCTGGGCTCCGACGGCAATCTCAAGCCCTTGAACGGGCCGGACGAGGCTATCCGGGCTTTCAAGAAGGCAAAGGAAGCGACGGGCTCCTGGGGCCTGTCGTTGTCCGTGGCGAACGACCCGTCGTCCAACTGGCGTCTGTTCTACACTCTGTACAGTCAGATGGGAGGTAAGGTCCTTTCGCCCGACGCGAAAGAGGTGGTGATAGACGAAGACAAAGCCCTGCAGGCGCTGGAGTTTATGACCACCCTTACGCTGGATGCCAAGGTCGCTCCGGCCAACCTAGATTACCCCGGTTCGGTGGCGACATTCCAGAGCGGCCGGGCCGGTTTCTATTGGAACGGGGAGTGGGAGGTGACCACCTTCCAGGACGCGGATATGAACTTCAACATGGTGCCTTTCCCCAATTTGTTCGGCGGCAATGAGACCATAGCCGATCATCATTCCTTCGTTATCCCCAAGGGCGTGGACCCCGAGAGCAAGAAGCGGGCGCTGGAGTTCATCAGCTCCATGCTCAAGAATAGCCAGACGTGGGCGAAAGGCGGGCACATCCCAGCCTACCAGCCGGTGGTCCAGAGCAAGAAGTACAAGAACCTGAAGCCGCAGTCCAACTACACGGTGGAGGCCAAGTACGCCGTACTCGACCCGATCGCCTGGTTCAGTGGCGCCGGGTCCCAGTTGGAGCTACAGGCGGGCGTTTTCCAGTCGATGATGAGTGGAAGTCTGTCGCCCAAGCAGGCTCTCAAGCAGTTCCGTTCCAGTATGCAGAAACTGGTCAACACGCCCAAGCCGTTCTAGGGCAGCCACGGTATCGAAGGGGGTCAGAGTATGGCGGTACAAGAAAGAACAGATCAAGCTCCGAACAAGCGCGAAGCGAAAGCCGAAGGATCGGATACGCGCTGGCGGGATCAGCTAACGGGATGGGGTTTCGTACTCCCGTTTCTAGTGGCGTACGCTATCTTCCTTATATATCCCGTCTTGCGCATGTTCGAGATGAGCTTTACCAACAAGAGCCTGATCGGGTCTGGGGGAGCTGAGTTCCTGGGGCTCGCCAACTACAAAGAACTGTTCAGCGATCCCGCTTTCTGGAGCTCGCTGTGGCACACGGCCTTGTTCACCATCTTGAGCACCCCGCCGCTGGTAATAATAGCGCTCGTATTCGCGATGCTGACCAACCGCATCCGGTTCGCGCAGTGGTTCTTCAGGTTTACTTTCTTCGCGCCGTTTATCTTGCCGGTCTCGGTGGCGGCCCTTATCTGGATCTGGCTCTACCAGCCCGGCTTCGGCCTGATAAGCAGCTATCTCGGGGTAATAGGGCTCGGCAACATCGGATGGCTCACCGACCAGAACGTCGCCATGATCTCCATAGTCATCATGACCGTCTGGTGGACGGTCGGATTCAACTTCGTGCTCTACCTGGCGGGGTTACAGGAGATACCGCGCGATCTGTACGATGCGGCGGCGGTGGACGGGGCGACCCCCATGGCCCAGACGCGTTGGATCACGATCCCGCTCCTAAAACGCACCACCATCCTTGTGCTCGTCTTGCAGATCCTCGCATCTTTGAAAGTCTTCGACCAGATATACATAATGACCTACGGAGGACCGAACTTCAGTACCCGGCCAGTCATAGAATACTTCTACGACCAGGGCTTCACCAATTACCGGGTAGGATTCGCCTCGGCGGTCTCCACGGTGTTTTTCTTTATCATCGTAGCCGCGTCCGTGGCGTGGTTTATGTACAGCAATAGGAGGGAGACGGCCTGATGGCGGTAGAGACCCAAAAAACCGGCCCGGACGTCCAGCAAGAGACCCCAGCCGTCCAGGAAGCCTCCACCGGGGGACGGCGGGACAGGATCGGTAGGACCGTCGCTTTCGTCGCGCTGCTCATAATGGCGCTCGTATGGCTCGTGCCGTTGGCCTGGGCGGTGGACACCTCGATCAAACCCGAGAGCGACACGACAGCCGTGCCGATCAGTTGGATCCCCTCGACCTTCACCCTTGAGGCGTACAGGCAGGTCTTCGCCGCCAGCAGCATGCTCCGATGGTTCTTCAACAGCGCCCTCATCTCGATAATAGTCACGGCCGTGGTGATCGTGCTCGCCAGCCTTGCGGCTTACGCGTTCTCACGGGTCCCCTTCCGGGGGCGCGGGATACTGTTCTGGGTGATACTCGCGGGGCTGATGGTCCCGCCGCAGATGCTCATCATCCCGCTATTTTCGGAGATGCAGGCGTTCGGTTTCATCAACACCTACCAGGGTATAATACTTCCCCAGATCGCCTCTCCGTTGGCGTTGTTCATCCTCAAGCAGTTCTTCGACGGCATCCCGCAGGAGCTCGAGGATTCGGCGCTGGTCGATGGGGCGAGCCGGCTCAGGATCTACTGGCAGATCTGGCTGCCGCTCGCGAGGCCCGCGATGGCGGCGGTCGGCATCTTTACCTTCGTGCTCTCGTGGAACTTCTTCATACTGCCTTTGGTTCTGATCACGAGCACGGACATGATGACCATCCCGCTCGGCCTCGCAACGGTGCAGAGCGCCTACGGCATCCACTACGCCCAGATCATGGCCGCAGCCGTTATCGGCGGGTTGCCGCTCCTGATAGTCTTTATGTTCTTCCAGCGCCAGATCGTCGAGGGCATCGCCAACACGGGCCTGAAGGGCTAGAAGAAGCCGCGGATATAAGGAGAGGGGAAGACAGGTTGGCGGACGTGTCGTTGCGCGACGTTGCCTCGCGCTCCGGGGTGAGCTTCCAGACCGTCGGTAAGGTTCTGAACGGCAAGGGAACCGTTTCGACAGAGACCAGGGAGCGCATCCTGGAGGCTGCCGGCGAGCTCGGCTACGTGCCGAACGCGCTCGCGCGGAGCCTTGTCACCCAGAGCACCTCTACCATAGGGATCGTAGCCAGCGACCTTAGCGACTATATCCTCGCCCGGTTTGTGGTCGGGGCTGAGCGTGAGGCGCGCCGCCGGGGACACGGCGTACTTATCGGGAGCCTGGACGAGAAGGGCTCCGACGCCGGGCGTTACCTGCGTATCCTGCTGGAGCGGCGCGTGGACGGCATCCTGATGGCCGCCCCGCAACTCGAAAACGACGCCCGCGCCGGCGAGTTGCTGCGCGGTTCTGTTCCCACGGTTAGCATCCATCGCATTCCCGGTGGCGGTATCCCTCTCGTCGGTTCAGATCACGCCCGGACCGGCTTCCTGGCGACCGACCACTTACTGAAGCTGGGCCACCAACGTATAGCCACCGTCCGGGGCGACGAAGACCGGCGGGTCACCTTTAGCCGTTTGAAGGGTTATAAGATGGCTCTCGAAAGAGCGGGCGTTGCCTTCGACTCGGACCTCGTGGAAGCGGGAGACTGGGAGCCGGAGGGTGGATACCGGGCGACGATGCGATTATTGGACCGCTCGCCGGATATAACCGCGATCTTCTCCCAGAACGACACGATGGCGCTTGGTGTTCTCTCTGCGCTTCACGACCGGGGACTCTCCGTGCCGGAGGACTGCGCGGTGGTCGGTTGCGACGACATCCCTCTCGCGGCACACACCATCCCGCCGCTGACCACCGTTCACGTGCCATTCTACGAGACGGGTGAAACGGCCGCGCGGTTGCTGCTCGACATGATCGAGAACAGCGGCCAAGAGCCGCCCAAGCGTACCCTGCTTCCGGTCCATCTCGTGCAGCGCTCCTCCTGTGGAGGCGGAGCAAATGCAATGAGTATCTCCTCTACCCGAAAGGAATAACGGTTTGGCGAAGATCAAGATAGACCTCGATCGCAAGGTCGGGAAGTTGGACCGGCGCGTATTTGGCGGTTTCACCGAACACCTGGGGCGCTGCATCTACGGTGGCGTCTTCGATGAGGACTCATCCTTGAGCGATGAGCATGGCTTCCGGCGCGATGTTCTGGAGGCTGCGGAGAGGCTCCGGATTCCCATCCTGCGCTGGCCGGGCGGCAACTTCGTCAGTGGCTATCATTGGACGGATGGGATCGGGCCTCGCGAGGAGCGTCCCCGGAAGACGGAGCTTGCGTGGTTCTCGGAAGAGTCGAACCGCTTCGGAACCGACGAGTTCATCGAGTATTGTCGTCTGCTCGACGCGGAGCCGTACATCTGTGTGAACATGGGCACCGGCACCATGGATGAGGCGCAGGGTTGGGTCGAGTACTGCAATGGAACTGGTGACACGTACTGGGCGAACCTGCGCCGCGAAAACGGCCACGAGGAGCCCTACAACGTTAAGTACTGGGGGCTCGGCAACGAGATGTACGGAGAGTGGCAGATCGGGGCTCTCACCGCCGAGGAATACGTGCGAAAGGCCCGTGAGTTCGCGAAGGTGATGAAGTGGACGGATCCGAGCATCCAGCTCGTAGGTTGCGGCCTGAGCGGCCTTACGGACTGGGACCGGGTAGTGATCGAAGGTCTAGCTCCCTTCGTGGACTTCCACAGCATCCACATCTACACGGGCAGCGACGACTACTGGTCGAACGTCCTCGCTCCTCATCAGGCGGATCGCGCGCTCGGCGTTACAAAAGCAACCATAGAGCGCGCCCGGTACGAGAGGAGCATCGAACATCCCATCCACGTCGCTTACGACGAGTGGAACGTCTGGTTCCGGGAGCGGGACGAGACCTCCGGCCTGGAGGAACGCTACAACCTCTCGGACGCGCTGGCCGTCGCCACTTATTTGAACATCTTCTCCCGACGCTGCGAGACGGTCAAGATCGCCAACCTCGCCCAGATGGTCAACGTTATAGCCCCGATCGTCACCAGCGAGGATGGCCTGTTCCTCCAGACGATTTACCATCCCTTGAGACTCTACGCCGAACACGCCCAAGAAACGGTACTCGACGCCTTCGTGGACTGTGAGACGCACGACCTCGCCAAAGAAGAAGAGTCCTCTTCCTGGCCTCACCGCGTCTCGGATATGGGACCGTTCGACGTGCTCGACGTATCGGCGACCTGTGATGAATCCCGGCGTGAGGTGGCCCTCTTCGTAGTGAACCGCGACCCGGAGAACGTAGTGTCCACCACAATACAACTCACCGACGCTGGTTTCGAGGGAGAAGCTGCCGTCTACGAGGTTACGGGACCGTCACCGGATGCGATCAACTCTTTCGAGGAGCAGCCGATCGGGGTGAAGGAACGTTCCGTGGATATGGCGGGAAGCTCCTTCGAGCACGATTTTCCGGCGTGTTCCGTCACGGTTCTGCGCGCGCGGATCAGATAGTTCGACAATAGAAACGGAGACACTGAATGACCGAAACACCTCGCTCCGAGTACCCCCGTCCACAGTTCAGGCGCGATGAGTGGACCAACCTCAACGGTGAGTGGCGCTTCGCCTTCGACGACCACGATGTGGGCCTTTCCAAAGGCTGGCAACTGCTAGGGGCGGAAGCTCTCCAGAACGGGGGCTCTCCGTTCGACCGGAGCATCACCGTGCCGTTCTGTTACCAGTCGAAGCTCTCCGGTATCGGGGAGACGGATTTCCACGACGTCGTCTGGTACTCTCGAACTTTCGAGCATGCATCTGTCAGGGATGAGCGGCTCCTGATCCACTTCGGGGCCGTTGACTATCGGGCTACCGTCTGGGTCAACGGTGGGCTGGTGGCGGAGCACGAGGGTGGACACACGCCGTTCTCAGCGGACGTAACCCACACTCTGGGAGATGGGGAGAACGTTATCGTCGTGCGGGCGCAAGACCCCTCCAGGGACGTAACTATCCCGCGTGGCAAGCAGTATTGGAAAGAAGAGTCAGAGGGGATCTTCTACACTCGCACCACCGGGATCTGGCAGACCGTGTGGCTGGAACCCGTAAACCGCAGCCGGCTCGCCTCCCTGAAACTTACCCCAGACGTGGATGCTGCCTCTGTGGACGCCGAAATCGAGATCGAGGGTTTCGAGCCCGGCATGAAATTGCGGGCTGTCGTGGATCTGGACGGACAACGAATACTCGACGACACCATCTCGGCGCGATCCACGATCGTGGATCGCCGGTTACCACTGCTCGCGCGCGGCGCTGCACCGGATACGTCCCACATCGTCGAACGTCCCGGCCTCGCTCTGTGGAGTCCCGAAAATCCGCGTCTCTACGACCTCAAGATCGAACTGCTCGACGCCAATGGCAGGTTGCTCGACACCGTCGAGAGCTACTTCGGTATGCGGAAGATCGAAATCCGCGACGGCAAAGTCTATCTCAACAATCGTCCTTACTACCAGCGACTCGTCCTGGATCAGGGCTACTTCCCCGAAGGTATCTTGACAGCCCCGACCGACGACGACCTCCGCCGGGACGTAGAGCTCGCCAAGGAGATGGGCTTCAACGGCGCGCGCAAGCACCAGAAGGTCGAAGACCCGCGCTGGCTCTATTGGGCCGACACTTTAGGTTTCCTGGTCTGGGGTGAGATGGCGAACGCCTACGCGTACTCCGCCGACTATGTCCGGCGCATCACCCAGGAGTGGCAGGAAGCCGTCCGGCGCGACTACAATCATCCGTGCATAGTAGCCTGGGTCCCGATGAATGAGAGTTGGGGTGTACCGGAACTCGCCACGGACCAGAGGCAGAGAGATCACCTCCTCGCACTCTACCATCTTACGCGTTCCCTGGATTCCACCCGGCTAGTAGTCTCAAACGACGGCTGGGAGCACGCTTTGACCGACCTATGCACTATCCACAATTACCACGACGCGGAGAACCTAACGAACAGCTACGCAACCCCGGAGTCTAGTGTTGCAGCGCAGCCTGCTAATCGTCCGATCTACGTTCCGGGTCACGGTTACCGGGGTGAGCCGATCCTCATAACCGAGTTCGGCGGCATTGCCTTCGATACCCACGGTGGGGGATGGGGCTACCGCACCGTCTCGGATCCAGAAGAGTTTCTGGAACGCTACGAATCACTGATCGAAGCCCTACTGCAAAGCGAGCCCGTACAAGGCTTCTGCTACACGCAACTCACCGACGTAGAGCAGGAGACAAATGGCCTCCTCACCTACGATCGCAAGCCCAAAGCCGACACGACCCGTATACGTGAGATCACCGCCCGCAAGCACCGGAGTATGTGAGGAAAAACCTTGTACCTGTGCAGCGCTTTCCGATAGAAGAGAAAACCGAACACGAGGGCGCATTTTGCTGTTGATAGTTGTTGAAATTATCGCTAAGATGCTATTTTAGAGGTGGCTGGATCGTGGAATCGCGTTCTCGGGTAATATGGTTGGCTGGAAGGAGAAGGACGTGTAAGAGGGTGGCGCGGCGGATACGATTTTATCAGTCGGTCGCCGGGCTCTATAAGTCAAGATGGACCTTGACGTAGAAAGGGTGGGGTATGTCACAGTCGGCGGCATCTTCGGGGGCTTCCAGTAGCGGCAAGCGGTTTACGTACATGGTGGCGGGCGTTGCGGCGCTTGGGGGGTTGCTCTTTGGTTACGACATAGGGATCGTCTCGGGGGCTATTCTCTTTATCAAGAACGACTTCCCGCTCACCCCGTTCTTAACAGGGTTGGTTGTCAGTTCTATCTTGATCGGGGCGGCGATAGGAGCGGGGGTTAGCGGTGCCCTGGGCGACAGGCTGGGCCGTCGGCGGCTGGTGCTCGTAGCGGCTGTGATCTTCGCGGTGGGGGCTATCGGCATGGCTCTTTCGCCCAGCATCGCCGTTCTGGTTGCCTTCCGAATCTTCGCGGGGCTCGCCGTGGGCGCGGCTTCGGCGCTCGTTCCGACTTATATATCGGAGATAGCTCCGACGGAGATCCGCGGCAGTCTCTCCTCCATGTTCCAGTTGGCGATCACTATCGGGATACTGCTCGCCTACGGGGTGAGTTTTGCGCTGGCGGGCGCCGGCGCTTGGCGCTGGATGCTCGGCCTGGCTGCGGTGCCGGCGGCCCTTCTGTTCATCGGGATGTACCTGGTGCCGGAGACTCCCCGGTGGCTTATAAAGAACGAGTATATGGAGAGGGCGCGGGAGGTGTTGCGCCGCTCACAGGGACGTGAGGATGTCGAGCAAGAGGTCAAAGAGATCCAGGAGGTCGAGAGAGAGGAGTCGCAAACCGGGGCTCGCGAGCTGCTCTCACCCTGGGTACGTCCCATGCTCATAGTCGGCCTGGGGCTCGCCATGCTCCAGCAGTTCTCAGGCATCAACACTATCATTTACTACGCGCCGACGATCATTAAGTCCACCGGCCTCGGGGCTTCGGCCTCTATCCTGGCGACCGTGGGCATAGGCGTGGTGAACGTGGCCTTTACCTTCGTGGCGATCTGGCTTATCGACAAGCTGGGCCGGAAGAAACTGCTCCTTTATGGGCTCACCGGTATGACGATCGGCACCATAGTACTCGGGTTGGGCTTTATCCTGCCTAGTTTGTCGGGGATCGTCTCGTGGATCACGCTCGCCAGCATGCTCCTCTATATAGCGTCGTTTGCGGCCAGCTTCGGGCCGATAGTCTGGGTGATGCTGCCGGAGATTTTCCCGTTGCAGATCCGGGGTTCCGCGGCGGGCGTCTGCTCCACGAGCAACTGGGTCGCCAACTTTATCGTCGCCCAGTCGTTCCCGATCCTTATAGCGGCGTTGGGCAACACGCCCGTATTCTGGGGCCTCGGTGTGATCTGCATCCTCTCCATGGCCTTTATCTACTTCATAGTGCCGGAGACGAAGGGTCGTAGCCTGGAGCAGATAGAGGAAGACCTGCGCCAGGGCGTAGCAGCCACGAGCTAGGGAAAGGAGACTTGTGACGAGCCGAACGGAGCGAGAGGAGGAGATAAGGATGGAGAAAGAGCGAGAGACTAAAGAAGACGGACGCTACATCATCTTCTATACCTTCCCGAACGAGGAAAAAGAGGAGAGTTGAACCAGCTCCGTTGGGACCCGACGCTGAAGGAGTGGGTGGCCTATGCGACCCATCGCCAGGACAGGACTTTCCTGCCTCCCGCCGAGTATTGTCCGCTGTGTCCGACAAAGCCGGGCGGTTTCCCGACGGAGGTTCCAAGAGAATCCTACGAGATAGTCGTCTTCGAGAATCGGTTTCCATCCTTCACGCCGGACGCAACGCTTCAGGACGGCGAAGGGTCGCCTCTCACGCCGGTAGCTCCCGGACGCGGGGTGTGCGAGGTCGTGCTCTACACCGACGATCACGACGCGACGCTGGCCGCGCTCGGGGAGGAGCGCATCCGCGGCCTGATCGAAGTGTGGGCGGACCGGTACGGGGAACTTGGTTCTCAGGAGTTCGTCGAATACGTCTTTATCTTCGAGAACAAGGGCGAGGAGATCGGGGTGACTCTGAATCACCCGCACGGCCAGATTTACGCCTACCCATTTATCCCCCCGCGTCCGAAAAAAGAACTCGAAGCCGCCCGCGAGTACCACACGGAAGAGGGCGGATGCCTCCACTGCGACATCCTCTCCCAGGAACACAAGGACGGACGCCGCATCGTCGCCAAAGGCGAGCACTTCACCGCTTTCATCCCGTTCTACGCCCACTTCCCGTACGAAGTACACCTCTACTCCAGGAGATGCGCCCCCTCGATACAAGACCTGAGCCCCGAGGAAAGATGGGACCTGACGCGGGTCCTAAAGCGGCTGCTGACGGGCTACGACAACTTGTTCGGGTTCTCGCTACCGTACATGATGGTCATGCACCAGGCCCCGACTGACGGAGGAGAATACGAGGGAGTCGCCCACTTCCACATAGAGTTCTATCCGCCCAATAGGACCGCCGAGAAGCTCAAGTACCTGGCCGGCAGCGAGACGGGAGCCGGGGTGTACGTGATGGACGTGCTGCCGGAAGCGTCCGCCGAAGAGTTGCGGGAGAAGGTAGAGGGAGCAGGTTCGTGAAGGTGCTCGTGACCGGAGGCGCTGGCTACATAGGGAGCGTTGTCGCCTCCCAACTAGTCGAGGAAGGTCACGAGACAGTAGTCCTGGACGACCTGTCCAAGGGACATAAGGAAGCTATCCCCGAAGGCACGCGCTTCGTACAAGGTAGCCTGCTGGACGCGGAGCGCTGCGGCGAGGTTTTGGCGGAAGGCTTCGACGGGGTTATGCACTTCGCGGCGCTCTCGTTGGTCGGGGAGTCTGTCGAGGAGCCGGAGCTTTACTACAGGAACAACGTCTGCGGAACCCTGAATCTTCTGGAGGCGATGCGAGAGGCGAGCGTAGGAAGGCTCGTCTTCTCCTCGACTGCGGCTGTCTACGGCGAGCCGAAAGAGGTTCCGATCCTGGAAACGGCTCCGGCCTTGCCGACTAACCCTTACGGTGCTTCGAAGCTTGCCGTGGACCGGCTCATCTCCGCCGTTGCGGAGGCCCGCGGGCTGGCGGCGACGAGCCTCCGCTACTTCAACGTCGCCGGGGCCTCTGTCGGGACGCGGGTAGATCTCGGGGAGGACCACGACCCAGAGACACACCTCATCCCGATAGTCCTACAAGCAGCTTCGGGGGAGCGGGAGGAGGTCAGCATCTTCGGCACGGACTACGACACGGAGGATGGGACGGCCGTCCGCGATTACATCCACGTCGAGGACCTCGGGCGGGCGCATCTATTGGCGCTTGAGGCGGCAGAGCCTGGTGAGCACGCGGTCTACAACCTCGGGAACGGCGCGGGATCCTCTGTCCGGCAGGTCGTAGAGGCGGCTCGCGAGGTTACGGGTAGGGAAGTAAAGGCGGTCGAGGCGCCGCGTCGGGCCGGAGACCCGCCGGTGCTCGTGGCGTCCAGCGAGAAGATACGCAGCGAGTTGGGATGGAAGCCCGAGAAGCCGGAGATGTCAGCCATGATCTCCGACGCCTGGGATTGGATGCAACGGCATCCTCACGGATACGGTTAGCCGGAGGGAGAGAACTTGCGGGAGATCGAAGAAAGAGCCGCGAACGCCTATCGCGAGAAGTTCGGGGAAGAGCCGGAGCTAGTCGCGAGCGCGCCGGGCAGGGTCAACCTGATCGGGGAGCACACCGATTACAATGGCGGCTTCGTCCTGCCGTGCGCCGTGGGCCGCCGCGTCGCCACGGCACTTGGCAAGGGCGGCGACGAGTTGTACTCCGCCGACTTCGAAGAGTCGCGCCCGCTCGGTGAAAAAGACTCCTCCTGGGCCGACTACCCGCGCGGCGTCGTCTGGGCGCTCGGCGAGGAAGGTCACGAAATCGGGGGCATGCGGGCCGCATTCGCCGGGAACGTGCCGCTCGGCTCCGGCCTCTCCTCCTCTGCGGCTATAGAGGCGGCGACGGCACTCGCGCTGGATGAATTGTTCGGGCTCGGGATGGATCGTCGAGACCTGGCCGTAGCATGTCAGCGGGCCGAGAACGAGTACCTCGGGGTCAACAGCGGGATCATGGACCAGTACGCCTCGCTACTCTGTGAAGCCGGCGCGGCCTTGCTCGTGGACTGTCGCTCCCTAGAAGCCGAGAGCGTCCCACTCGACCTCGAAGAGGCTGGTCTCTCCCTTCTAGTCTGCGACACGCGCGTAGAACGCGGCCTGGCGGACACGGGCTACAACGACCGCCGCGAGACCTGCGAGAAAGCGGCCCGCGCCCTCGGTGTCGAAGAGTTGCGCGATGCAACCGAAGAAGACCTTGAACGTCTCTCCGGCGAACAGCTCAAACGCGCCCGGCACGTGGTCTCCGAGAACGCGCGCGTCCTGGAAGCCGTCGATGCCCTCCGGGCGGAAGACTTCCAAGCGTTCGGACGTCTGATGTACGCTTCGCACGCCTCCCTGCGCGACGACTACGAAGTATCCACGCCGGAGCTAGACGCTTTCGTCGAGTGCGCGGAGAAAAACGAAGCGCCCGGTGCGCGGCTGACCGGCGCCGGGTTTGGCGGTTGCGCAATCGCCCTCTTGCCCTCCGAAAGCGTGGAAAACCTCTCGGAGGCCACGCTACGGACTTTCTCCGAAAACGGCTTTGAGGAGCCGGTCTTCTACGAGTTCCTGCCGGCAGCCGGTGCTGAGGTCTCGCTCTAGGCGAGGTTCTCACCGAGCCGGAGAATAACCGTCCAGAAAGAGTCTTCCCGAAACTCGGCTCTCCCATCGGGAGGTCGAAAGCCTGTTTGAACAGCGACTTTTCCGGGTAGAGTTTACAGTAGAAACTGACCTACAAACACGAGAAGGAGCGTTCGAATGGCGAACGAGATCCAGGGCAAAAGAATAGCTTTTCTGGTAGCGATGGAGGGCATCGAGCAGGTGGAATTGACCGAGCCGTGGAAGGCCGTAGAGGAAGCCGGCGGCACCCCGGAGTTGGTTTCGACCGGCTCGGGAGAAGTGCAGGCTTTCAACCACCTCGACAAAGCTGACACCTTCCCGGTAGACAAGGTGGCATCCGAGGTCAGCGCCTCTGACTATGATGGTCTGGTGTTGCCGGGCGGCGTCGCGAACCCGGATGCTTTGAGGACCGACGAGGATGCGGTTCGGTTCGCGCGGGAGTTTTTCGAGCAGGCCAAGCCGGTCGGTGTGATCTGCCACGGTCCGTGGACGTTGATCGAGGCAGACGTGCTAAGGGGACGCACCATCACCTCCTGGCCTAGCCTGCAGACCGACATCCGCAACGCGGGTGCCACGTGGGTAGACGAGGAAGTCGTCACCGACCAGGGCCTCGTCAGCAGCCGCAACCCCGACGACCTGCCTGCCTTCTGCGATAAGATCGTCGAGGAGTTCGCCGAGGGCAAGCACGAGGATCAAGCCTGCAGCGCCTAGCGTAAACAACTAACAACCCGAAGCTACACCAAGGGGCCGGGCCATCCGAATAGAGCCTGGCCTCTTTTTTGCCTCAATCTCCAGAGGAGAAGAGGCGAACACGACAAACTCAACCCGATCTTCATAAAACAAAAACCTAGTTTTACGAAGGATTCACCGGATCGGGTAGCAATCCACCATTGAATACTTCGTGGGCTTCGCGGGAGGCAAGGTAGCTCCACCCTCGGGAAGTCCGCCGAATGTGAAAGAA
This sequence comes from Rubrobacteraceae bacterium, assembly GCA_965219175.1. Classification (GTDB taxonomy): domain Bacteria; phylum Actinomycetota; class Rubrobacteria; order Rubrobacterales; family Rubrobacteraceae; genus JBBPZK01. The sequence continues at coordinate 2,233,877 of CBDCNI010000001.1, read as the reverse complement.
TGTGAAAGAGAGGAGCCAGATGAAAGCCGTCGTATTTCACGGTGTGGGAGACATAAGGCTGGATGAGGTAGAGAAGCCGCAGATTCAGGAGCCGACCGACGCCGTTGTGAGGCTGACCTCCAGCGCTATTTGCGGGACGGACCTGCACATGGTGCGGGGCACGTTGTCGGGTATGAAACCGGGGACGATCCTCGGGCACGAGGGCGTCGGTGTGGTGGAGGAAGTCGGCCGGGACGTTAGGAACCTGGTCCCCGGCGACCGGGTGGTGATCCCCTCGACCCTCGGTTGCGGGTACTGCTCCTACTGCCGCGCCGGTTACTACGCCCAGTGCGACAACATCAACCCGAACGGCCCGCAGGCCGGCACCGCGTTCTTCGGAGGCCCCGAGATGACGGGACCGTTCGACGGCTTGCAGGCCGATTACGCTCGCATCCCCTGCGCCTACATCAACCACGTCAAGCTGCCGGATAACGTCACCGACGAGCAGGCGCTGCTCATCTCGGATATCTTCCCTACGGCGTACTTCGGGGCTGATATCGCCGAGGTCGGAAACTCCGACACCGTCGCGGTCTTCGGGCTCGGCATCGTCGGTCAGTTCGCCGTCCTGAGCGCCATGATAAAGGGCGCGGGGCGTGTGATCGGGGTTGACAGGATCCCCTCCCGTCTCGAAGCTGCCCGCAAACTTGGTGCGGAGGTTGTCAACTTCGAGGAGGAGGACCCGGTCGAGGCGATCTACCGCCTTACAGGGAACATCGGGGTTGACCGCGTCATAGACGCCGTCGGTGTCGATGCCGAGCACGCCGAACACGGCCCGGCCGCACCCTCGGAGCAGGGACAGGAGCAGTTCCAGCAGGAGATCGGCCAGGTCGCCCCGGAGACGAACCCCCAGGACGGTAACTGGCAGCCGGGGAGCGCGCCTTCGCAGGCGATCTCCTGGTCGGTGCAGGCGGCGGCGAAGGGAGGGTCCATCGGTGTGATCGGGGTGTACCCGCCGCTCGCCCAGACGTTCCCGATCGGGATGCTCCAGCAGCGTAACCTGACCGTCAAGGGCGGCAACTGCAACCACCGGGCCTACATCCCGATGCTGGTCGGGCTCGTAGCCACCGGAGCCATAGACCCAACCGAGCTTAACTCGAAGAACGAGCCCATAGTGGACGCGGTCGAGGCTTACGAGATATTCGACAAGCGCGAGCCGGGCTGGCTGAAGGTGGAGCTGCAACCAAGCGCCTAGAGTCTTGCTCGAGGAGGGGAGGATTCCGGTTTCTCCTCCTTTCGCTCCGGTGCGCGGCCGGGCCATCGGCTATCATCTCCAGGGGGTGTCCGCAGGACGGACGACGCCCGCAAGAATCGGAGAGGTGCACGCATCGAAGAACAAGGTTCCAGAGAACGCTTTTCAACCGGCACCGGCACCAGACGGGGCGGCCCGGTCTTGGTGCCGGAGGCCCTGCTGGTCGGGAACCATTCTGAAACCGGTCACTACGGGTTCGTGATACTCGGCGCCGGGTGTGCGGGTCTCAGCTTCTGCTACTACTTGCTGGAGCAGGGCGTCGAAGTTCCTATCCTCATCCTCGACCGCAAGGGTGGTTTCGAGGACGACAGGACCTGGTGCTTCTGGGACGTCGAGGAAACACCTTTCTCGCGTCTGGCTACCCGCCGCTGGAGTTCCTGGAGCCTCCACGCTGGTGGTGAAAACGTCGTGCAGACCTCGGATGAGGCTCCTTACCTGTGCCTGACCGGCGCTGACTTCTACCGGCACGTCCTCGATGAGCTTTCGATCTATCCGAACGTCACGCTTCGTCTCGGCGAGGGCGTCGAAGACTACAAAGAGCACGCTGGAATCACCTACGTCAGGACTCCGGAGCGGACCTATACCGCCGACTACGTACTCGACGGACGCGGCCTGCTACCCGGCTCCCAGGTTTTCGAGGAAGCCCGGAAAAAAGCCCGGTGGGTTCCACAGAGGTTCCTCGGGTTGCGGCTCAAGACGAATCATCCGGTCTTTGACCCGGAGGTATGTACGTTGATGGACTTCTCGGTGAGCCAGGATCCAGGGCCTCGCTTTATGTACGTGCTCCCGTTCGGGGAGCGCGAGGCGCTCGTCGAGAACGTCTATCTGGCGGAGGGGGAGACTTCGCGGGAAGAGCACTATGCGGAGATCTCAGCTTACCTGGACTACCGCTACGGCCTGGGTCCCGGAGACTACGTCGTAGACGGAGAAGAGCGCGGCTACATCCCGATGACGGATTACCGGTTCCCGAGGCGGCTCGGGGAACGTGCTTACTCCGTAGGCATGCTCGGCGGCGAGACTCGTCCCTCGACGGGCTACACGTTCCTGCGCATCCAGCGTTACTGTCGGAGCCTCGCCGGGAGCCTGGCGAATGATGGAGATGCCCCTCGCAACGTCCATCCGGGACGTTTGAACCTCCTGGATGGCATCTTTCTGCGCTACATGCTGGAGCATCCCGAGAAGCTGCCGGAGATCTACCATCGAATGTTCGCCGGGTTGGAGCCGGAGTACCTGATCCGCTTTCTTACCGAGCGAAGCTCGCCTATGGATGAGTTGCGGCTCGTCATGGCCCTTCCCAAGATGCCCTTTATAAAGATCGCCGGTCGTATGCTCCTCGGGAGCCGGACAGAGGGTTGAGGTGACCGGCCCGGCAACCCCGGAGGAAACCGCCCGACGCACTCTGCTCCGGTCTGTCCTGTTGCCTTCGTGGGCTTTTACGCTCTTGCTGATCTCACTCTACGTCGCCGGACTCAGCATCCCGACTTGGTTGCAGTACGTCCCGTTCGCCGTCAGCCTGCTCTTCCTCGGGTTGCCGCACGGAGCCGTGGATCACCTGGTCCCCGGCAGGCTCTCGGGAAGCGGCGCATCATTCAAATCCATCCTCGGCGTCGTCGCTCTGTACCTAGTTCTAGCTTCGCTCTACCTGGCGCTGTGGTTCACGGTTCCAGTGGTGGCCTTCGCCCTGTTCATCGCGCTAACGTGGTTCCATTGGGGGCAAGGAGATCTCTACTCGCTCCTCGCGCTCTCCCGCGCTGAATATCTACGGTCGCCGCTCCTGCGACCCCTGACCGTTTTCGTCCGGGGCGGGCTTCCGATGCTCGTCCCGCTGCTCGCTTTCCCGGAAGTCTACCGGGGCATCGCCAACAATATAACCGGCCTCTTCATCCCTGGAGGTATCGGGGATATATCCTTTGTTTTCGGTCCCGCGTTCCGGACCTTTGCAGCGCTTTGCTACGCCGCCCTCGTGCTCTTTACACTCACACTGGGATATCTGAGGGCTGGAAAAGTGGGCAAGAAACCTTTCTTCCTGGACGCTGCCGAGACGGCTATGTTGGCTGTCTATTTCTCGCTGGTGCCGCCGGTTTTGGCCGTCGGGGTCTACTTCAGCTTGTGGCATGCCTTGCGTCACGTAGCCCGCTTGATGCTGATAAACAAAGCCTCGGATTCCGACCTGCGGAGAGGCCGCGCTTTGGCCGCTTTCAAGGTCTTTTTCCGGGACGCGGCGCCGCTCACCTTGATGGCGTTGGTTATATTGGTCGGGCTGTACTTCGTCGTACCCGGAAACGTGAGCGGGCCGGACACGCTGTTGGCGTTGTATCTAGCCCTGATCTCCCTCCTCACCCTCCCGCACGTCGTGATCGTCTGCTTTATGGACCGCCGCCAGGGGATCTGGAAGTGGTGAGATATCTTCTACTCTTCGTTTTCCTCTCGTCTGTGGCACTGTTGGCGGCGTCTTCGACAGGGTGTGGCGCAACGAGCGTCTCCGGCGAGTCGTCGAAAGAGGGAGGGCTGGCGCGTGCTACCGTCTCACGCGTGGTGGATGGCGATACCGTGGAGGTTCGGCCTCGGATAGACGGCGAAGAGGACGTGCGGCTCATAGGAGTAGATACTCCCGAGAAAGCATACTCCTCCCGCGAAGCCCAGCCGTATGCGCTGGAAGCTTCCCGATTTACCCGAGAGAAGCTCGAAGGGCGGAGGGTTTCGTTGCGTTTTGGAGCTGAGAAGAAAGACCGCTACGGACGGGTTCTAGCCTACCTCTATCTGCCGGACGGCTCGATGTTTAACGAGACGTTGGTCGAGAAAGGTTACGCGCAGGTAGCCACCTTCCCGCCGAACGTCCGCTACGTCGGGCGTTTCGAGCAGGCGCAGCGGAACGCTCGCGAGGCAGGAGTTGGGATCTGGAGCCTCCCGAAAAGCAAGCTCTGCCGTCTTAGAGACCGTGGAAACGGAATCGGCGGAGGTTGCTGAAGTCGGCCTGGGCTATCCTGAAAATGCCGTGGGTTTGACAAGAGCCGATGAGGGTAGAAATTCAATCAATGTAAAAAGAAGAATCGCTAGGAGACGAGCATGCCGGAACGGGTCGAAGCAAGTGTAGATATAGAAGCCCCCGTAGAGCAGGTCTACGATTATTGGGAAACGCTACAGAACCTACCCAAGTTCATGGTCAACATCGAGGAGATCCGGGAGACCGGGCCGGATATGACCCACTGGAAGGTCAAGGGGCCGCTCGGCGCGAAGATCGAGTTCGACGTTCGGACTACCCAGCAAGAGCAGAACGAGGCCCTCGGGTGGAACTCCGTCGAAGGCGCCGTTCAGACCTCGGGTCAGGTCCGTTTCCGTGAGCTTTCCGGGGGGAACACCCGTGTAGAAACGACGATCAACTACTGGGACCCGCCAGCAGGCAGGCTCGGAGAGGTCGCCTCGCGCCTAGTGGCGAACCCGAAGGTCTTGCTGGAGCAAGACCTCCAGAACTTCAAGGAGATCATGGAAGGGACCGCCACCCCGGAGGAGATCCAGGAACGCACCTCCGGCGCCAGCGCCCAGAGCGGTATCGTAGCCGCCCTGACCTCCGGCACCGGCCTCCTCGTCCTCGGCGGCGGCCTACTCCTCTACTTCCTGCTCCGTGGTAGCGGCGGCGGAGGACGTTCCTCCAGAAGAAAGGGCAAGAGGTCCCGCATTATCCTGGAGTTCTAGAAACCTCAGATAAGTTGGTTTATGAACGGGGCTGCCATGCTGGTAGTCCCGTTATTAGTTCGTGTCGAAGTTAGAGCGTTTCAATCTTCGCTGCGAGAATAAAGTCGCTCTCGGTGAGCCCGTCTATAACGTGCGTGAAGACCACCAACTCCGCCCATCCCCAACCAAAGCTTATATCGGGGTGGTGTCCCTGCGCCTCTGCAAGATCCGCTACCAGTACCACGAACCCGAACGCCTCTCGAAAGTTTCGGAATCGAAACCGCTTGCTCAAATGATGATCCTCGACCACGCTCCAACCAGGCACATGTCGCGCCAGCGTGTCCAACTCGGCTCCTCCGAGCGGCGACGTGCCGCCCCTACACGGCTCACACATTCTATCCGCGAGCTTCGACACCACTCTTCCTAGCCAGCCGGAGAAAAGTGGTTTTCGTAGAGTTCCGCAAGATGGGACATGAAATCTTCCTTTCAGGGAAGTACCGGAGGTCGGGCTCGAACCGACACGATCTTTCGATCACCGAATTTTGAGTCCGGCGCGTCTACCTATTCCGCCACTCCGGCGAGCAACGTAGATTATACGCGGTGAACCGGGTAATTCTAGTGGGATGAGCGCGAGCCTCCTGTATAATTAATCAGGTGCGTGTTTATCTAATCGACGGTTACTCTCTGCTCTACCGGGCGTTCTATGCGCTGCCGCAGAGCATATCCACCTCCGGCGGACTTCCGACCAATGCTCTGTACGGCTTTACCAGCATGATCCTGAAACTACTCGACTCCGACGAGGAAGAGGTCGGGCTCGGGGTGGTGTGGGATGGTGGGATGCCGAAGTTCCGGCTCGAGGTCTACCCGGAGTACAAGGCGCAGAGGTCCGCGATGCCGGAGGAGCTAAGGGCGCAGTTGGACCACCTCGATGAGATCCTCGAAGCCATGAATATTCCAGCCATCCGGGCCGAAGGTTTCGAAGCCGACGACGCCCTCGCGACGCTCTCCAGGCGCATCCCCGAAGACGTGGAGTTGATGATCGTCACAGGAGATCAGGACGCCATGCAACTCGTGGACGGCAACGTCAAAGTGCTTCGCACGACGCGCGGCGTCTCCGAAGTAAAGAGCTACGGCCGGGACGAAGTTATAGAGGAATACGGCGTAACGCCGGAGCAAATACCCGACTACAAGGCCCTCACCGGAGATCCCTCTGACAACATCCCCGGAGTACGCGGCATCGGTCCCAAAGGCGCCTCGAACCTGCTCCAGCGTTTCTCCACTGTCGCGGAGGTCTACGAGAACCTGGAAGATATCTCCGCCAAAGGAACGAGGCAGAAGCTGGAGGACGGTCGCGAGAGCGCCTTCATGTCGCTGGAGTTGGCAAGGATGCGGTTCGACGTGCCGGTCGAGTTCGACCTCGAAACGCTCCGGTTCGAGGGGGTTTCGCCAGAGACCGGGAACATCCTGCGCCGCTACGAGTTCCGGAGTCTGGAGCCGCGCTTCGCTTCGCTGCCGGTCGTTGGGGGCGAGGCGATGCCCGCTCCCGAGAGGCTCGCCGTTCGGGTCTCCGGGGAGCCGGTCGAGCTTTCTTTCGAGCCGGTCGCGGCGGCGCCTATTGGGGACGGGCGCTGGTGCGTGGCTGTGTCGGAGGATGAGGTGAGGATCGAAGATGGGTTGCCGGATCTCCCCCTGAAAGTCCACGATTCCAAGAAGAACGGGGTTCGAGAGGCGAGTTTCGACACGTATCTCGCGGCGTACCTGATCAAACCTGGTCTGGGCAGCTACGAACTGGAAGCCCTCGCCTCCGAACGCGGTATGGCCGATATCGAGGTCGTCTACGACGACGATTCGGGTCTCGACCCGGATTCTTTGCCGGAGGTCTCCGAGGCGGCCCGGCGCGCGGCGCTCGTGTTCGCGCTCTCTCCCCGGCTGAACGAGGAGTTGGAGGAGATGGGCCTGGCGAGGCTCTACTACGACATCGAGTTGCCGCTGGCTGATGTGCTTGGGGAGCTTGAGAACATCGGGATGCCGGTAGATATAGAGACCCTCGAAACGGTGGGCGTGGAGATAGAGGAGTTGCTCGGGGAGCTTGAGGGGAGCATCTACGAGGAGGTCGGGCACGAGTTCAACATCGGCTCGCCAAAGCAGCTCGGGGAGGTCCTTTTCGAGGATATGAGCATACCCCCGATCCGGAAGACGAAGACCGGCTACTCGACCGACGCGAAGGTCTTGCAGCAGCTCGCCGTTCAGGGCTACACCGTCGCCGACAGTGTGATCCGGTACCGCGAACTCGCCAAGCTCAAGGGAACCTATATAGACGGGCTGGTCGGCTTGATCCGTGAAGACGGCCGCATCCACACGACCTTGAACCAGACGACGACCGCCACGGGCCGCATCTCGAGCGACTCCCCGAACCTCCAGAACATCCCCGTTCGGAGCGAGATGGGAAACCGCATCCGGGAAGCTTTTACTTCCTCCGAGGGCAGGCGGCTCGTGGTCGCCGACTACTCGCAGATAGAGCTCAGGATACTGGCTCACATGACCGGGGAACCGGCGCTGGTCGAGTCTTTCAACAATGATGAGGACGTTCATACGCGCACGGCTTCCGAGGTCTTCGACGTGCGGCTCGAGTCCGTAACCCAGGAGTTGCGGCGACGGGCGAAGATGGTCAACTTCGGCATCATGTACGGCATCTCCGGCTACGGGTTGGCGATGCGGCTCGGGAACGTCCACCCGGCGGAGGCCGAGCGGTACATCAAGCGCTACCTGGAGCGCTACCCGAACATCACGCGGTTTATGGAGGAGACTTACGCCGAGGCCGAGGCGCGCGAGCCGGAGCCATACGTGACGACGCTCTTCGGACGGCGACGCTACGTCCCGGAGCTAAAGAACCCGAACAAGAACGTCCGGAAACTCGGGGAGCGCATAGCTTTCAACGCGCGGGTTCAGGGGACGGCGGCGGACATTGTCAAGGTGGCGATGGTCGATTTGCAGCCGCGGCTCTCTTCTCTGGGGGCGCAGATGCTCATGCAGGTACACGACGAGTTGGTTTTCGACGTGGATGAGGAAGCGGTCGAGGAGGTCGCGGCGCTCGTCTCTGAGAAGATGGTCGCCGCCTACGACTTGAATCCGCCGCTGGAGGTCGAGGTAAAGGTTGGGGAGCGGTGGGGAAGGGTGAGCCCGCTGTACCGACGGCAGCCGGGAGATAAGGTATAATCGTGTTCTGACGTAATAGAGTTGTAGACATTGGATTTAAGGCTTCTATTTATTTCTCTCTGGCAAGCAAAAAAAGGAAAGTAACTACTAGATGACGGAAATTACTGAAAACGGGACCCGCGAGATGACCATGAAGGACTTCTTCCGGGAGGAGAACGGGGAGATAGTCCCCATAGACGACAGCGTCCTAATAGACTTCAAGGACGGCGACATAGTCGAGGGCGAGGTCGTCCGGATCGACAAGGACGAGGTCCTCGTGGATATCGGCTACAAGTCCGAGGGGCTCATCCCCTCCAACGAGCTCTCCATCCGCAAGGGGGCGGACCCGAAGGACATCGTGGAACTGGGCCAGCACATGGAGGCGCTCGTACTCCAGAAAGAGGACGCCGACGGCCGGCTCATACTCTCGGCCAAGCGGGCGGCGTTCGAGCGGGCCTGGAAACGGATCGAGGAGTCCTACTCCGAGCAGCGGACCGTTGAAGGCCCGGTTATCGAGGTCGTCAAGGGCGGTCTCATAATCGACATTGGGCTGCGGGGCTTTTTGCCGGCGAGCCTGGTGGACATCCGGCGCGTCAGGAACCTCGACTCCTTTATCGGGCAGCGTTTGGAGTGCAAGGTCATCGAGCTGAACAGGACCCGCAACAACGTGGTGCTTTCGCGCCGGGCGGTTCTGGAAGAGGAGCGAAAGGAAGAGCGCGAGAAGATCCTCACCTCTCTACAGGAGGGCGACGTTGTCGAGGGTACGGTCTCGAACCTCGTCGACTTCGGCGCGTTCGTGGACCTCGAAGGCATAGACGGTTTGATCCACATTTCCGAGCTTTCCTGGAACCACGTGGATCATCCGAGCGAGGTGGTAGAGGTCGGCGAGGACGTCAAGGTCAAGGTTCTGGAAGTAGACCGGGATCGGGAGCGGATCTCGCTGGGCCTCAAGCAGACCCGGAAGGACCCGTGGCAGGAGGTCGTCGAGAGCGTCGAGGTTGGGGCGCAGATACAAGGCCGCGTCACCAAGCTCGTCTCCTTCGGCGCGTTCGTCGAGGTCGCCGAGGGTGTGGAAGGTTTGATCCACATTTCCGAGCTTGCCGAGCACCACGTCGAGACGCCGGACGAAATAGTCCGAAGCGGCGACGAGGTCGACGCCCGCATAATCGATGTCGACGCCCGCCGCCGTCGTCTCTCCCTGAGCCTCCGTCCGAAGAAGGAGGACCGCGAGGAGCGCCCCCGCCGCGAGCCGGAAGAGCGTCCCCGCCGCGAGCAGCGCGAGGAGCAGCGTCCGCGCGAGAGTAGCGGCCTTCGCACCGGCGCCTTCGACAAGTTGAGCGACCTGGACCTGGGCCAAGAATAGGACCCGGCCAGCGACAGAGAGGCTCCAACCAAGGGCCGGTGACCATCGCGGTCACCGGCCCTTTCGCATCCGGGAAGAGCACGTTCGTCCGTATCCTCGGCGACCTGGGGGCGGAGACGGTCTCATCCGACGAAATAGTGCACGACCTTCTTTCTATGGACGAGGGAGCGATCGCCACGGTAGTAGGCCGTTTTGGGGAAGAGGTGCGGGGTGAGCGTGGGATAGACCGTCGGCTACTCGCTAAACAGGTCTTCGGAGACGCCGGAGCCCTGCGAGACCTCGAAGACATCCTCCACCCGCTCGTGCGGCGTGAGACCGGGCTGCGCATCGAGAACTCCGGGTCCGAGATATTCGTGGCTGAGATCCCGCTGCTCTTCGAGGGCGGGCGGAGTGATGCTTTCGACTACACCGTTGCGGTAACAGTCCCCGAGGAACGGCGCCGGGAGTGGGCGGAGGAGCGTGGAGTTGGTGAAGAGCAGCTCCGGGCCATAGAAGAGCGGCAGTTCTCGGGAGAGGAGAAAGCCGGACGGGCTGATTTTGTGGTAGAAAACGACGGAGGACTTGAGAGGCTGGAAGATCAGGCAAGAGATCTCCGGGACAGGGCGCTCGGAGAGAGGAGCCCGGACGACGGCATACGCACGCAAGAGACGTAAGCGCGGAGGGCTGCGAAAGAGGCGTCGGCGTCTGACGCTGTTGATTTTGGCTGCTATCTTGCTTGTATCGGCCTTGTTCCTGGCTTTCAAAGCTCCGGATATCATCCGGCGAACCGCTTATCCGCTTCGGTACGAGCAAGCCATCCGGGATGCGAGCAAGGAGTACGGACTACAGCCGACTTTCGTGGCGGCGGTGGTCCGTACCGAGAGCCGTTTCAACCCGGAAGCACAGTCTTCGCAAGGCGCATACGGCCTGATGCAACTGCTGCCACGGACGGCGGCATTTATCTCGGAGCGGAGCGGTATACAGGGAGATTACAGAGACCCGCGGGTGAACATAAGGATGGGGGCCTGGTATCTGGCGTATCTCAAGGGGCGCTATTCGGGGGATGAGACGTTGATGCTCGCGGCGTATAATTCAGGTGAGGGTCGGGTCGACGGATGGCTGGCCGAGGGCCGGGATCTCCGCCAGGGCATCCCATTCAAGGAGACGCACGAGTACGTGAAGAATGTGCTCGCGGCCCAGAAGACCTACGAGGATCTCTACGGGAGGAATTTAGATCGAAACTAAAAACAGCTTCCGGGTAAATAGCGAATACGAGCCGACCGGCGACCAGCCGAAGGCCATAGAGCGGCTCACCTCCGGCCTCGAAGCCGGGATGCCGTCTCAGACCTTGCTCGGCGTGACCGGCAGCGGCAAGACCTATACGATGGCTTGCACCATAGAGCAGGCCGGGCGTCCGGCGCTCATCATCGCCCACAACAAGACGCTCGCCGCGCAACTCGCGAGCGAGTTCGCCGACTTCTTCCCGAACAACGCCGTCGAGTACTTCGTGAGCTACTACGACTACTACCAGCCAGAGGCCTACGTCCCGCGCACCGACACGTTTATCGAGAAGGACGCCCAGATCAACGAAGACATAGACCGCCTGCGACACTCGGCGACGAGCAGCCTGTTTACGCGCCGCGACGTGATCGTGGTGGCGAGCGTCTCAGCCATCTACGGCCTCGGAAGCCCGGAGGAGTACCGCTCCAAGATGGTCCTACTCGAAGAAGGCAATTTCTACGACCTGGACAATATCTTGCGAGACCTCGTCCGCATCCAGTACACCCGAAACGACTTCCAACTCACCCGCGGCAACTTCCGGGTCCGGGGCGACGTGCTGGAAGTCCATCCGGCTTACCAGGACACCATCTATCGCGTCTCCTTCTTCGGAGACGAGGTCGAGAGCATGACCGAAGTAGACCCGTTGACCGGCGAGGTGCTGCGCGAGCACGACACTCTGACGATCTACCCGGCGAGCCATTTCGTCACGGGAGACGAGCGGCTGGCGAAAGGCGTGGTGAACATAGAGGCGGAGCTCGAAGAGCGTCAGGCGGAGCTCGAAAAAGAGGGCAGGATCCTGGAGGCGTACCGGCTGCGCCAGCGGACCCAGTACGACCTGGAGATGATGCGGGAACTCGGGTACTGCTCGGGCATCGAAAATTACTCGCGCCACCTCGACGGCCGGCCCGCCGGCTCGACGCCCTTCACGCTGCTCGACTACTTCCCGGACGACTACATAACCTTCGTGGACGAGTCGCACATAACGTTGCCGCAGGTTCGGGGGATGTACAAGGGCGACCGCTCGCGCAAGCTCACTCTCGTGGAGCACGGCTTCCGGTTGCCTTCGGCGCTCGATAACCGGCCGTTGCAGTGGGACGAGTTCCTGCTAAAGACGAACCAGTTGGTCTTCGTATCTGCGACGCCTGGGCCGTATGAATTGGAGAACTCGGGGCAGATAGTGGAGCAGATCATCCGCCCGACCGGCCTCGTCGACCCGGAGATAGACGTCCGCCCCACGAAGAACCAGATAGACGACCTGCTAAACGAGGTCGCCAAGCGAACAGAGCGCGAGGAGCGCGTGCTCATCACCACGCTAACCATCAAGATGTCCGAGGACCTAACGGACTACCTGCTGGAGCGGGGCATAAAGGCGCGTTACATGCACGCCAACATCGAGACGCTCGACCGCATCCAGATCATCCGGGGACTCCGCACGGGAGAGTTCGACGTGCTCGTCGGCATCAATCTACTGCGTGAGGGCCTCGACCTTCCCGAAGTCACCCTCGTCGCCATCCTCGACGCCGACAAAGAAGGCTTTCTCCGGGGAGAACGCGCCCTGATACAGACGGTAGGCCGCGCCGCACGAAACGTTGACGGTCGCGTAATAATGTACGCCGACAAAGAGACAAACGCTATGCGGATCGCGATAGGGGAGACGGGACGAAGGCGGGAGATCCAGAAAGCTTACAACGAGCGGCATGGCATAGAGCCCCGCACCATCAAGAAGGGAGTCTCTGACATCCTAATCGCCGCGGAGGCAAAGGGACTCTACAAAGCGGGCAAGAAAGGGGCCGCCCGCCAAGCGCCTCAGGACCCGGACGAACTACGCACCCTCATCGCCGACCTCGAAGCCGAGATGCTAGAAGCCGCCGAAGAGCTAAAGTTCGAGTACGCCGCCAAGCTGCGGGACGAAGTCAAAGACCTGGAGCGTCAGCTACAGGAAGTAGTTTCGTAGGTGTGCCGAGGGTACATGTAGCAGCAGGCTCGGGATGAGAGAGTGCGGAGAGAGAGTTGGAAGATAGGTTGAGAAACGCTAGTCAACGGTGGTGGACATGACTGTTTCGCTAGAGCTGTGTGAGCAGTTGGGAAAGTACACGGATATTTGATGTGCTGATCGGCGTTATGACCTTTTTCGGTATGGTAGCCGCTATTGTTGCGGCTTCTATAGCTGTGAGGCATTGGATGCGTAGGCCAAGGTTCAATGTCGAGTTGCTGATAATTCCTGCGGAAGCAGATGCTAAGATAAGTACAGAGGTTAAGAGGATTCAGGAGCTTCGAGATGCGGGATGCAGTGACAAGCTTTCTTATCAAGGTGAACTGCCGAAACACATTCTGCAAATAAGGCTTCAAAATATCGGCAATCGGACGGCTGTAGATGTTAGAGGCGCTATCGGTATGAAATATCCTTTAGACCCAGTCAAGAAACTTTTGTCGGACATTGATATAGAAGTCAACGAAATCAAGTCCGTGGGCGACCCGAGCGGGATTGGAGCGCATCACCAAATTGCTATAGGCGATTATGGTGAAAAGCTTGGTCCGTCGCGCATGGCAGACAAAGCTTATCATATTCCAATCTTTATACATTCTAGTCCTGTTGGAGAGCATTACATCTCTTATAGTTTTGAGAATTCAGAAGGTTACAACTCTAACGGCCGCAGAGAAGTCGATTTAAGCAGGGGTGAAAACAAAGCACGAATAGTATAGAAACCTGTCAAAGGTAGTTGGCGAGATACTCCTGAATATACGCCCTGTCATTGTGTAGCCCGTGGATGATGCCGTTTACGAAGCGTTCCCGGCTCATGCTCGTCAGGCCGATCATCCCCGCTGCGAACAGCTCCGGCAACGGGTCGAGGGCCACATACCAGCCTGCATCCCGATCCAGACCGGACTCAAAAACGAGTTCTGTGAGAAGCCTCGTTCAGCTTACGGGTTCCGTGGAGCCTTCAGAGATCAGGCTCTCCGTTTGTTTGACGAGCGCGAGCAGGTCCTCCATGCTGATATCGTTTATATTCCAGGTCTTGCCGTCTATGCTGACTCTGGCGTCCAGGCCGTCACTGTACAGTATCTCGATCCAGCAGAGAGCGTCCGTGAACTGGTCCGTGTCGACTCCGTCGGTGTCGTTGCGTATGAACATGTGAGGTTTGAAGCTCTCAGCGTGGCCGTCGAGATCCTCTGGGGAGGCGATCATCACCTCCGTATCGGCGTAGTCGCGATGGATGGCTAGGGCTATAGCTTCCCGGTACATCAGAGGCGCTACCGTGATCAGTATGCGCACGTGGTCTCCGCTCCTTTGCGTTGTTAGTTTGTCGCGAAACGGCCAACGAGTAACTGCTAACTAAAACGGCCCGGTGAAAGTCGCCCACGGATAGTTGCCTGGAGCGAGTGTATACGCGCCGCACACGGATTCACAGGGTTTTGGGCTAAACTTGTATAGAATTATGTGCATTTAATTACTAATTTCACTAACCCGGTTGGTTTGACCTTATTTGCGGAGGTTAGCTGAAGGCTACGTCTTCGGGGGAGATCCAGCCCTCCGCCATTGCCTTTCTCGCCGCCTCTCCTCGCGAGCCAACCTCCATCTTCTTGTAGATATCCGCCAGGTGACGTTTAACCGTTGTCTCCGCGAGGTCGAGCTCTTCGGCTACTTCCTTGTTTCTCATCCCCCTGGCTGTCAGGCGTAGGATCCCCATCTGGCGGCGGGAGAGCTGTAGCTCCAGGGGTCTCTGTTCCTCTCTCAGGCTTTCCCTCGGCACCGACACGATCACATTGTCTCGCGACTGACTGTGGGCGACGGAGCGCACGGTGTCGAGTAGGGTGCGCATCGAGGCGTTCTTGACCAGGTACGCGCTCGCGCCGAGCCCGATGAGCCGGCGAATCAGGCTCGGCTCGGCCAACACGCTGACTATTCCTCCTGGACCTCAAGGGCGATTTCCGCTAATCTCGTCCGGTGACGTTCCGGGGGTCAGCCTATTCATCACCACCGAAATCGCCGCCTTACACAGCGCGACGCCGGCCCGGAATGACTCGTCCGGGTGCGGGTTTAGAGGCTCTTTGGAAGCTTCGATGTTTCGGTAGATCTCCTCCTCGACCGCGAGCAGCGACTTCTCCTCGCCCCGCAGCACCTTCGCCGTCCGCTCCAGTATGCTCCTGGCGTTGGCCTCCAGTTGCGCGGGGCTGGTCCCGTCCCCGAGGATCATGAGGCTGCCGATCTCCCGCAGCCGGCGTTTGTAGTCCCCGAAGATCTCGTCAAAACACTCTTCCAGTGTCTGCGCCGCTTCGGTCAATCCCATGCTGGGATCCTCTCTACCGCTCATCATCGCCCCACTATCGTCGTCACTGTAAACTCTACGTCTCCTGCTCCGCGTGATCCCAAGTCACACTTCCCGTTCCACCGGAGAGCCCGGCATGCCAACCTTCGAGCTTCGGGCTGGTCTCTAGCTCGCGAGTCTCTATAAGCAGTGGTGGATCCAAGATTGGGTCCATTGAAGCATACTGAATCTCCGACTTCCGATTCCTACATGCTCTGAACCAAAAAATCTGCACCTTTTGACACAAATTATCTGTTTAGCAGCGAAAACGCGTTCGCAAGTTTCCCGGTGGGGCATAGAGTCAAATATACATCCGGCAGAGAGATAGCGCGGCGCGGCGAATGCTCGAATTCGAATCGGGCTTTGGAGTCCGACGCACAATAACGCAGGAGGTGAAAATATGAATTTCATCCTGAGACGGGTTGTCGTGAAAGTGGCGCCGATGTTGTGATGTAAATTTCGTGAGCGTGGACAGGAGAGATAAGAACAATAAGATCGACTTCCGGATGAGAGGAAGTGCGGGTATCATAACCTGAACTCTGATCCGGCGGCCTTTATGAACGAGCACGGTGCTTTGACAGGAAGACTCGAACCAGAGGAGAGAGAAATGCTTGGTTGCGAAGGGTGGAACACTCGTTGGTCCGTTTGGAAAGCGGACGGTCTAGCGAGGGGTCGGGCGTGATCCGGGATCTCGCCGCCCCCGAGAACGGGAAGATGGAACGGAGCCCGGTCAATCGGTTCGGCGCGTGTCTACCCGGTCCGTTGAAGCTCAACGATTACGACGACCCGGTGACGATCCGGGCCAGAAAGTACGCTACGGGTACGCACGTGCTCGTGAACGAGATCGAGGTCGAAACGGGAGCTACGCCCAAAGAGGTAGTCTGGCAGGATGGTAAGGCCAGCCTCTACCGTTACCGGCGTCCCGACGGCTCCGGCAACCGACACTCCGTACCTATACTCCTGACCTACGCTTTCGTGCTCAAGCCCTACATACTGGACCTGACGCCGGGCAACAGCCTGGTCGAATACCTGGTCAGCGAGGGCTTCGACGTGTACATGCTTGATTTTGGGACCCTGGGTCCCGAGGATGCGGGGTTATCTCTCGGAGATTTGATCCTCGACTACTTGGACGCCGCTGTACGGACGGTTCTCGAAACCTCGGGCGCCGCTGAGATCAGCCTTCTCGGACAGTCTCAGGGCGGCACGATGTGCGCCATGTACGCGGCTCTCTTTCCGGAAGGACCCGTCAGGAACCTCGCCCTTCTCTCCGCCCCAACAGAGTTCGCCCCGAGTAGGCCGGGACTCCTCGGTCTCTGGACGCTTGCCAGCAGGAGCGGGGGCGCGTTCTTCGATCCGGCAGTGGTGCCGCGGTTTCTCGGCAACCTACCAACGGATCTCGCCAGCACTGTCATCCAGTCAGCGTCCTCCATGCAGGCGATCGCTCTCGGCGCGGCCGCCCGTCCTTTCGGCCCCGGTGTCTACGACATGGCTTTGCGGAAGTTGCGAGACATGAGTAGGAGAGACGTGTCCTTCCGGTCTTGGCTGGCGGCGAGCCGGTGGGTCGACGACGCGGCGCCGTTTCCTGGAGAGGCTTTTCGGGAGTGGGTCGCGGACTTCTACCAGCGCAACGGCCTCGTCAACAGACGCATAAAGCTTCGCGGGCGACTGGTGGATCTCTCGAATATTGAGTGCGCGGTGCTCAACGTCTCTGGTAAGTGGGACTATGTCGTACCCTCCTCCCAGACAAGGGCCACGACCACGCTCGCCAATAGCCTGGACAAGACATCCATCTCTCTAAACGCCGGTCACGTGGGGATGTTCGTGGGACCCGGCGCCAGGACCGGTTCGTTGCCTCTTATACGGGACTGGCTCGCGCCGCGATCGGGCCGGCAAACCGGATGACCGGCACACGCCCGGATACCGAAGCCAACCCCGTGGCGCCGACGGCGCGATGGATGGCGGCCGCGCGAGCCCGAGAAAGTGAGCGCCCGGATGCCTTGTTCGAAGACCCCCTTGCCGCAGCGCTGGCCGGCCCTGATGGCTTCGCCTGGCTCGAGCGAATGGAGTTCGCCTCGCTCTCAGCGGGGCCTGGCTTGTACGGTGTGATCCGGACCCGCTTCTTCGATAATTTCCTGCTCGACGCCTGCGAGGCAAGCGATGCGCGTCAAGGCGTGCGTCAGGTGGTCATCGCCGCCGCTGGTATGGATACGCGCGCATTCCGCCTGGGTTGGCCTCCCCATACGCATCTTTACGAGATGGACCTGGCGGAAGTGCTGGATGCCAAAGAAAATGAGATCTCCGCAGTCGGAGCCCGCGCGACTTGCCGGAGGCATTCGGTCAGGGCGGACCTGAAGCTGGAGAACTGGCCCGAAGCGCTCCTCGCCGCCGGTTACAAAGCGGAAGAGCCGTCGGTCTGGCTTATAGAAGGACTTCTCCTCTACCTGCCCAACGCGGCCGTACAAAGCCTCCTGGAGAAGGTGGCCGCGCTGTCGGCGCCCGGCAGCCTTCTCGGGCTCGACGTGATGAACAGGGATTTCCTGTTCTCTCCGGCGGCATGGCCGCAGCTTGCCATCCTGGCCGGCCGCGGCGCGCCCGGACGTTTCGGGACCAACGATCCGGAAGCCCTGCTGGAGAGCCACGGTTGGAGGGTGCGAGTAACACAGCCTGGTGAAGAAGGAGCGGGTTTTGGTCGGTGGACCAACCCACCGCTCTCCCGACGGGTAGCAGGCTTGCCACGGGCTTTTTTGGTGAGAGGGCAAAGGATGGTAGAGTCTGTAAAAACATGAGATATACACCTCGCTCGAGCTCGTTGCTCGGGTCCATGAAGTTGGCGCCTAGTTAGGCTTACGGTGATTCGGGAACCGCCGAGTGTGATGAAGCGTAAAGACAGTCAGCTTAACTTTCCGGGTTCTTGTACTCGCGCAGGTAAACGGCGGGGGAGAGCACCAGGATACCTTCGACCTGCTCGCCGTATTGGCCGAAGTGGGTAACGTCGCCGGTGATCAAATGTGTCGCACCGGCGACTATTGCGGCAAGTAATATAAGTACGTCTTTTTCGGGGAGCTTTGCGGTTTCCGGTGTAGGCGAGGCGTCGGTATCCGTCGATGTTTCTACAACGGATATCGGAACCAGCAGCTCTGTGAGATCTCTCCTTTGCTGGTCTTCGAGAAGGTTTCGGTACGCTTCTCCTACAGCGTAGGATGAGGTGAAGAGCCTGGTTTCGGATAACCTCCATAGTCGTCGGATCGGCGTGTTGGGACGATAGGCTGCGGAGAAGAGTACGTTGGCGTCCAGAAAGAGCTTATGCACGGTGGACCAGGGAGCGATGAACGCCTGGCTACTCAGACTTTCGGTGTAGAATTTCCTCCGGGTTCAATCCCATTCGACGCACCTCGGCGACGGCCCAAGAGTAGTCTTCGCCGTCCACTGCGTTCGAGAGTAGGAACTCCGCCTTGCGCAGCGGAGAATAAACCTCGACGGGTACGGCGACCGCCGGACGGATCAAAACGCCCTCCTCCGTCGCCTCCGCCACTACCAGGGAACCTTCCTGGATCCCGAACCGACGCCGGAGCGGCGCAGGAATCACAACTGAACCTCTCTTGCCGACTTTGCTTACGTCCACCTCTCACCTCTTTGCCTGATATTCGAACTTTCGGGCAAAACAATTCTAGCATTCGGTGGGTATTTCGTGAATTTCGTACGATGAGAGCTTGCCGGCTAGCCTCCATCTGCGCGCACACTCCGGTTGCGGAGCAGGAATAGACCGTAGATGAGAGAGCCGAGCGTGATGGAGATGAGGAATATCGGGTAGGCGCCGGGGCCGAGGAGCGCGAGGCTGGTGGTGAGGACCAGGGCGGTGTGGACTATGAAGGCCGGCCAGATGGAGCGGGTGCGGAAACGGAGTGCCGCCCAGGTGAAGCCGCCGCAGAACGCCAGCAGCGTCACGTAGACAGCCTCCGGCCAGGGACCGTCGGTGAGTACTCTGCCCAGTTGCAGAGCGCCGGAAAGGAGGGATGTGGCGAACATCGCGCGGATCGGGCCGGTTGGGATCAGGGCTTTCCAAAGGATGCCGCGGAAGATGATCTCCTCTCCAAACGTCGCGAGGAGCATTACGATGAGCTGGGTGACGAGTAGCCCGGCGGACGGGCTCTGGATGCCGCCCGAGAGCGCGAAGACGCATAGGGCGAGAGGCAGTATCAACAGATACCAGTTACGTCGCCGGGAGCGCCTGAACCCGGCCTCCCGCCACCAGCGGAGCCACGAGAGCAGGGCGGCGGCCAGCAGGATCGAGAGGAGCCAGAACAAGTTATCGGCGGTCTTTAGAGATTTGAAAGCCCCGCCCAGGCCGGATGGCTGTTCGAGCGCTCCCGGTGAGAGTCCTGACACGTTGCCCACAATGGCGGACGGCAGAATTGCTCTGCTCAAGAAAGTGAGGCAGAAGAGCGTCACCAAGATCAACAACGAGAAGATGAGTGGGTGGCGGACAGGGAAAGTCTTCAACGGAAGATTTTCTCTCTCAACTGCCGGTGTGCCTCTACCACTCAAAACCTCCCCGGAAAGCGTTCTAACAGCCTACTGTACAAGAATCGCCTTTCCAGGGTGACCGCAGGACGCTACTTTATCTACTCGTAGAGACCGGCCTTCTGTTTCTGGCGTTCTATAGTGTTTTCTATGCGGCGGGCGTCGGGGAGGGCCATGCGGGTGAGTTGGTAGACTCGGCCCTTGTTGCTGGTTATGGTCATCGTGCAGTTGACCCATCCCTGGATAGTGGTCCCCGAGATCTCCCGCAGGTTCAAGGATTCCACGTTTTGTCCTTGCCAACCGCTCCGCAGTTCCACGCGGTCGGGGTAGACGAGGACGATGTTGTTGTTGTGTCCGGTTGCCTGGGTTATTGGAGCTTCCAAAAGTTCTCCTCCTCTCAAATAAGAACCAAAAAGACCCCGGAGATGATAACCTCCGGAGTCCCATAAAGGGACCGGGACGGAAAGCCCCGATCCGGTCTAGCCTTTGTTATATCAGGCGTTACCCTCGGACGGCGCTCCAACCCGTTGCTCGGAGGACCCGTAGCCGTTGCCATTGCCGCTGCCGTTCTGGTAGTCGGTGGCGACGAGGTCTGGATAACCGTAGACACCGTGCTCGCTGATGTCCAGGCCGTTCAATTCCTCGTCCGGCTTGACGCGGATGCCTATGGTCGCCTTCAAGAGGGCGAAAACCGCGAGTGAAGAGACGAACACGAACCCTCCCGCAGCGAGCACGCCGAGCGCCTGTACGCCGAGTTGGGTGAACCCGCCGCCGTAGAACAGGCCCGGCTTGCCGACCGCCGCAAGCGCGGGGGTCGTGAAGAGGCCGGTAGAGAGCGTGCCCCAGATACCGCCCATCCCGTGCGCCGCGATGGCCCCGAGCGGATCGTCCACGCCGATTCGGTCCACGAAGACGAGTGTGGCGTACATGATGACTCCGGCAAGGAAGCCGATCACGATAGACGCCCACGGCGCGACGAAGGCGCAGGAGGCGGTGATGGCGACGAGGGCCGCGATGGCTCCGTTGCCGCCCATGCCGACATCGACGTTGCGCCGGTAGACGTAGCTCATGAACATGGCTCCGAGGACGCCCGCGCCGGCGGCGAGGTTTGTCGTGAGGGCCACGTCGGCGACCTGGGTGGTCGCGGCCATCGTAGAGCCGGGGTTGAAGCCGAACCAGCCGACCCACAGTATAAGGACGCCGAGCACCGCCAGCGGCATATTGTGTCCGGGGATGGTGATCGGGTTTCCGTTGTCGTCGTACTTGCCGATGCGGGGTCCGAGGAGCAAGGTTCCGGCAAGCGCCGCCATAGCGCCAGAGAGGTGGACGACCGTAGATCCGGCGAAGTCCTGCATCCCGAGTTGGCCGAGCCAACCGCCGCCCCAGATCCAATGTCCCACTATCGGGTAGATGAGGCCGGCGAAGACCACCGCGAAGATCACGTAAACGGCGAACTTGGTCCGTTCCAGCATCGTACCCCACACAATAGCGAGCGAGACTGCGCAGAACGCCACCTGGAAGAGGTACTTGGCCGAGAGCGGCACCTGCGTCCACGAGAGCCCGGCGAATACCTTATCCACGTTTTCGCCGCCCAGGTTCAGGAAAAAGCCGTGCAGCCCGATAACGGAGTTGAGCGGCCCGCCGTCGGAGAAGGCGAACGCGAAGCCGAAAGCCCAGAACAGGATCGCGGCGATCCCCAGGTTCACCAGGATCTTCGCCACCACGCTACCGACGTTCTTCATCCGTGAGAACCCGACTTCGAGCATGGCGAATCCGGCCTGCATAAAGATCACCAACACCGCCGCGACGATCACCCATATGGTATCTACCGCCAGAGAAACGCTCGCCACCGTAGGCTTATCCTGCGCGAACGCTACCGCCGGCGCCAGCACCACCATCGCCAGCATCGCCGCAACTACCATACTCAATCGACGCAAAATTCTACTCCTCCTACGTGTGAAGCCTACAGACCACCACAGAATACCCGCCTATGTGAAAGAGGTCTTTAGCCGAATGTATAAAGATGGGGCGTCTCAGAGGGCGTTTTGTTGTTCTCTTTGTACAGAAATACGCTGAATACTGCCTAGCAGCCTAGCGGTCTCCGAGGTTCGACGGCTGTTCTGGGACGTGTCCGAGGAGTTGCATCGCTTTTATGCCGAGGGTGAGACGCTCCCTATCTTCGCTCTTGTCTACGTCGAGGCCGGTTAGCTCTCCAACTCGGTCGAGTCTGTAGCGGATGGTGTGGCGGTGGGCGAAGAGCCCGGAGGCGGTCTTGACGGTGCTCGCGTCGTTGTCGAGGTAGGTGGTGAGCGTCTGAACGAGTTCGGTGCCGTAGCGGGAGTCGTAGACGACCACCGGCTTCAGCGTCTCGCTGTAGAACAACTCCAACTCCGCCGGGTCTTCTTGCAGGACGCGGAAGAGTAGCTTGTACGTGCCGGCTCTCTCGAAAGTAGAGACTGAGGATGGGCCGTGGATGCGGTGTCCGATCTCCAGCGCCACCTCCGCTTCGGAGTAGGCGTCCGGGAGAGAGGCCGGTTTTTCGGTGTAGCGGCCGATCCCGACGGAGACGGTGAGATCCGGCAGGAGCCCCTTGACGTAACGCTGTATCCTCGCCGCGAGTTGCAGCGCCATCTCCGGTAGATCCGCCGGTTCCTCCCCGGATGTTTCCGTGGAGCTTCCTATAAAGAGTATGACGTTGTCCGAGCGCGGGCCGAGCAGGAAGTTCGAGAAGAGCTCGCGGGCCTGAAGGCGCGTGGCGTCGGCCAACCTGCGCTTCAACTCCTGGATGGCCGGCTCTTTCAGCTTGCGGCGGTCGAGGTATCGGGCGAAGTCGTCGATGTCCACAATCACCACCAACCCGCCCCCGGAGAGATCGGCGCCGAGGTATCTGGCACGCTGCAACAAGAGTTCGACGGAGCCGTAATGGCCGCTCGTAAGGTCGTCTATAAAGTCTCCTCGCACGCCGAGTTCCGTCTCGAGCCGGACCCGCTCCTTGCCGAGCGCTGTTTCGAGGACCCGCCGCGCCCAGTACAGGAGCACCACGTCCTCCGGCCCGAGAGGCTTACCGCCCGGCTCGATCCAAAGATACCCCGCCGGAGCCGCGCCGCCCCCGATTGGCGTCCAGAAGAACTCTCCATCGGCAACCCGCCACCGCTCTATCGGCACCGATAGGAAGCCGTCCGGCAACCTGGCGTAGCGGTCGCGGCGCTCGCGGCGCGTCTCGTCGGCCCCGAGCCCCTTTGAAGCCCGCAACCCGCGCTCCTCCAGCAGAACCGCCAGTTCGTCCGGGCTGTCCGGGTCCACGTTCAGCAGGCGACCGACCGGGTCCTCGACCACCACCGAACGCCCGAGTAACTCGGAGATACGAGCCGTCAGCTTACCTAAAGAGACCTCACCGCCAGCGCTCTCGATTAGCGCCCGGCCGACGGCGTGAGAGCGCAACAGGAGATCGTCGTTACCCGCGTGAAAGATGGAGAGGAGCCGACGGAGCGGCGTAGATGGAGATACCGTGAAGAGCCCGAGACCTAACTCCCGCGCAAGCTCGACCAATTCGGGGGGAGCGTTCTCCGCCCGCAACACGAGCCCCGGAGAGTCCGCCTCGACCAATCCTTCGAGGTACTCTCTGTCCAGGTCTTTCCGTGCGGTGATGACGACCTCGTCCGGCTCCAGCCATCCCTTCGCGCTCTCTTCCAGCGCCAAGCCCCGCACGGCGCGCCGGACGTCGCCCGGCGCCAGGCAGCGCGCTTCGAACTCATCCGTGAGCGTTCTGGTTAACTCTTCGAGGGTCAACAGAATATCCTATCAATGTACTCGGGGTTAACAAACATTACTGTTAGAAATATATACGAACATGCGAGAATGCGTCAGGGCGTGAAATATGAGACAACTCGCGGGCGCGCCGGTGCTAAAATTGAGTATAAAGAATTAGACCTTTGGCCTCCGATCCGGAGGCCGTATACTTGTCTGGTCGGGTCATCCGGAAGGGGGCGTGAGATCTCCGAGAGCCATATAGCCGTCCACGGGGCGCGGGAACATAACCTGAAGAACGTAACCGTTTCGCTGCCGCGCGACGAGCTTGTCGTCGTCACCGGCCTCTCGGGCAGCGGCAAGTCCTCGCTCGCCTTCGATACCATCTACGCCGAAGGCCAGCGCCGCTACGTCGAGAGCCTCTCCGCCTACGCCCGCCAGTTCCTCGGGCAGATGGATAAACCCGACGTAGACCACATAGACGGCCTCTCACCCGCCGTCTCAATCGACCAGAAGACAACGAGCAACAACCCTCGCTCAACCGTTGCAACCGTAACGGAAGCCTACGACTACCTCCGCCTGCTCTACGCCCGCGCCGGGCGGCCGCACTGCCACGTCTGTGGTTTTTCTGTCGCCTCCTCGACCCCGCAGCAGATGGTTGAGAAGGTGCTGGCGCTCCCGGAGAAGACGCGTTTTATGGTGATGGCGCCGGTCGTCCGGGGACGCAAGGGTGAGTTCGGGAAGTTCTTCAAGGATCTGGCCGAAGACGGATACGCCCGCGTCCGGGTGGATGGTGAGCTTCACGAACTGCCGGTGGACCTCGGGTTAGACAAGAACTACAAGCACGACGTAGAGGTCGTGGTTGACCGGTTGGTGATCCGGGAAGGCATAGAGCGCCGCCTGACGGACTCAATAGAAACGGCCCTGCGGCTCGCCGACGGGCTCGTGCTCGTCGAGACCGTGAATAAAGACGGTGGTGGAGCCGGGGAGTCGATGCTGTTCTCGGAGAACTTCACCTGCACCAACTGCGGGGCGTCCATCGCCGAGATACAGCCCCGGACGTTCTCGTTCAACAGCCCGCACGGGGCCTGTGACCGCTGCGACGGGCTCGGGAGCCGGCTGGAGATAGACCCGGAACTCGTCGTCCCGAATGGAGATTTGAGCATAGATGAGGGAGCGTTGGTCCCGTGGGCCAACTCCTCCAGCGAATACTACGCGAGCATCCTGTCCGGGCTCTCTGAGAAGTTCGGGGTCGAGATGGACGTGCCCTGGCGGGATCTGCCGGAGGAGCATAAGAAGCTGGTGTTGCACGGGAGCGAAGAGGGGCGGATATACGTCTCGTACAAGAACCGCTACGGGCGCAGGCGTCAGTATATGACCCGTTTCGACGGCGTGGTCGGCAACCTCCAGAGGCGCTACGCTGAGACCGACTCCGAGTACCGACGGGAGAAGATCGAGGAGTTCATGAGCCACGTTCCCTGCCCGAAGTGCGGTGGCGCGCGGCTCAGGCCCGAGGCGCTTGCGGTGACGGTCGGGGAGAGAAACATCTCCGAGTTCACCCGCATGAGCGTCACCGACGCCCAGGACTTCTTCGAGGGTGTGGAGTTCACGGCGCGGGAGTGGATCATCGCCGAGCGGGTAGTCAAGGAGATCCGTGAACGTCTCGGCTTCCTGGTGGACGTCGGCCTCGGCTACCTCACTCTAAGCCGCTCGGCCGGAACTCTCTCAGGCGGCGAGGCGCAGAGGATACGGCTCGCTTCCCAGGTCGGGAGCGGGCTGGTCGGGGTCCTGTACGTCCTGGACGAACCTTCCATCGGGCTCCATCAGCGGGACAACCGGCGGCTTCTCGCCACCCTGACGAAGCTCCGGGACCTCGGGAACACGCTTGTGGTCGTCGAGCACGACGAGGAGACGATCCGGGCTGCTGACTACGTCGTGGACGTCGGGCCGGGAGCAGGGGTTCACGGCGGCGAGATCGTTGCCGCCGGGAGCGTCGCGGACATAGAGGCGGAGGAACGCTCTGTGACGGGAGATTTCCTCTCCGGGCGGCGGCGGGTCGAGCCGCCGGAAGGCCGCCGGGAGCCGACCGGCGCTGTCTCGGTGCTCGGGGCGAGCGAGCACAACTTGAAGGGCATAGACGCAGAATTTCCGCTCGGGGTATTTACTTGTGTGACGGGAGTTTCGGGTTCGGGGAAGAGCACGCTGGTAAATGAGATCCTCTATAAGGCGCTCGCGAACGCCGTCAGCCGCGGCAAGCACCGTCCGGGACGGCACGAAGGTATAAAGGGCGTCGAGAGCGTGGACAAGGTCATAGACATAGACCAGAGTCCCATCGGCCGGACGCCCCGCTCCAACCCGGCGACTTACACGAAGGTTTTCGACCATATCCGGCAGCTCTTCGCGGCGACGCCGGAGGCGAAGATCAGGGGTTACAAGCCCGGTCGTTTCTCGTTCAACGTCAAGGGCGGGCGTTGTGAGGCTTGCCGGGGCGACGGACAGATCCGTATAGAAATGCACTTCCTGCCGGATGTCTACGTCCCGTGCGAGGTCTGCAAGGGCCGCCGCTACAACAACGAGACCTTGCGCGTCACCTACAAGGGAAAGTCGATCTCCGACGTGCTGGAGATGACCATTGACGAGGCTTGCGGTTTCTTCGAGCCCGTCCCGGCCATCTCTCGCCGCATGGAGACTTTACGCGACGTGGGCCTCGGCTACGTCCGATTGGGACAACCGGCGACTACGCTCTCCGGTGGTGAGGCGCAGCGGGTCAAGTTGGCGAGCGAGCTTGGCAAGAGGGCGACGGGTAAGACCGTCTATATCCTGGACGAGCCGACTACGGGGCTTCACTTCGCGGACGTGGAGCGGTTGCTGGAGATACTGCACCGGCTCGTGGACACGGGAAATACGGTTATCGTCATCGAGCACAACCTCGATGTGATCCGCTCTTCCGACCACGTTATAGACCTTGGCCCCGAAGGTGGGGACGGCGGCGGTGAGATAGTCGCGACCGGCTCCCCGGAGGATATAGCCCGCGCCGAAGCTTCCTACACCGGTAGCTTCCTACGCGACCTGCTCCCCGAAGTCGCGGCCGCCAGCTAGTCGTTCAGAAGTTTCCGGACGAGGAGCGAGGCGAGGATGGTCGCGGTCGCGGTCGTACCGGCCTTTAGAAGCGCCTCTAGGGCGTCGTCTTTGATCCCACGCTCATCCGGGATATCTATAAACCTGTTGACCAGCAACTGGCTGATGACGTAAGAAATCCCAGCCGCCCCGAAGGTTATTAGCCGTTGCTTCGTCGCCTCGTTCATGTACACGCCTCCTTTTGGTTTGATCTGCGTACCCTGTTACCCGTGCCCGCCGGGCCGAAACCTTCTTTCCGGCTATCTACAAAAACGAATCTTCTCAAACTTCCGACATCTTTTCTTCCATCTAAAATCGCCGTAAGGTCTTATGGTTTGGGGTCCGGCAGCATGGGTATTGTATCTCCATGAGAGTAATAGTAGTTGGTGCGACCGGCAACGTTGGAACGAGCGTGCTCCGGTCGCTCGCGAGAGAAGATCAAATCGAATCCATACTCGGGCTTTCACGCCGTATACCGGACCTCACGTTACCGAAGGTAGAGTGGGCTTCGGCGGACATTGCCTCCGACGACCTCATACCGCATTTCGAAGGGGCCGACGCCGTCGTGCTCTGCGCCTGGCTTATACAGCCGTCGCGCGATCTGAACAAGCTGTGGATGGTGAACGTGGAAGGCAGCACGCGCGTGATGCGTGCGGTAAAAGACGCCAAGGTTCCGGCGCTCTTGTACGCCTCTTCCGTCGGGACCTACTCGCCGGGACCCAAGGACCGGGCGGTGGACGAGAGTTGGCCGACCGGCGGCATCTCGACTTCCTACTACTCCAGGCAGAAAGCGGAAGTCGAGCGGCGGCTGGACCGCTTCGAGCACGAAACGCCGGATGTGCGGGTTGTCAGGATGCGTCCTGGGCTGGTCTTCAAGAAGGAGGCTTCGCAGGGCATTCGTCGGTTGTTCGCCGGGCCTTTCCTGCCGAGTGTGCTGGCGCGTCCGAGCCTCATAAACTTCGTGCCGGAAATCGAGAACCTTCGCTCGCAGGTGGTTCACTCTTACGACGTTGGGGAGGCTTTTCGGCTAGCGGTCACGCGGGATGTGCGGGGAGCGTTCAATCTGGCGGCGGAGCCGGTTTTGGACGCGCGGGAGATCGGACGAATACTAAACGCGCGGACGTTCCCGTTTTCGGCGAGGGCTGTCCGGGCGGGGGCGGAGTTGGCCTGGCGGTTCAGGTTGCAGCCGGTCTCACCGGACTGGCTGGATCTTTCGCTCGAAGTCCCGATCATGGACACGAGCCGCGCCCGCGAGGAACTCGGTTGGACACCGGAGTACAGCGCTGGGGACGCCCTTTTGAGCGTCTTGGATGGGCTCGCGCACAATACGGGTTTCGACACGCCCGTGCTCTCGCCGGATGCGGGCGGGCCGTTTAGGATCCGGGAAATAATGACCGGTGTCGGAAGGAGGGAGCCGTGAAAGCGGTCGTGTGGCACGGCAAGGAAGACATCCGGGTTGACAATGTACCAGACCCGACAATACGGGAACCTACTGACGCGATAATAAAGGTAACGTCCACGGCCATCTGCGGCTCGGACCTGCATCTCTACGGCAAGCTCGGTCCCCTGATGCGCGAGGGCGACATCATCGGGCACGAGCCGATGGGAATAGTAGAGGAGGTCGGCCGGGACGTGGAGCACATCTCGCCCGGCGACCGGGTCGTGGTGCCGTTCAACGTCTCCTGCGGGCATTGCTATTTCTGTGAAGAGCAACTCTACTCGCAGTGCGAGACGACGCGGGACCGGGGCAAGCTCGCCCAGAGCGTGAACTTGCTGGGACGCGGTAGGGGTGCGAGCCTGTTCGGGTACACGCACGTTTACGGTGCGGTTCCAGGCGGACAGGCCGAGTATTTGAGGGTGCCGCAGGCCCACTTCGGGCCGATCAAAGTTCCGGAAGAAGCCCAGGACGCCCCAGATGAGCGTTTTCTCTACCTCTCGGACGTGCTACCAACCGCCTGGCAGGCCGTCGCCTACGCCGACGTACCCGAGGGTGGAACGGTTGGGGTGTGGGGCCTCGGTCCAATCGGGCAGATGTGCGCCCGCATCGCGCTGAACCGGGGCGCGGGACGTGTGATCGGCGTAGACAATGTTCCTGAACGTCTCTCGCTGGCCGCGAAATATGGTGTCGAGACCATAGACTTTTCAGCGGTGGGCAACGTGCGGGATGTGATCCTGGACCTGACGGACGGGCGAGGGGTCGACGCCGGGATAGACGCGGTCGGCATGGAAGCTGGAGGTTCGGTGGTTGGTTCCATCCTCCAGGCTACGAAGATTCAGCTCGACCGGGCGACCGCTTTGCGCGAGTGCGCTTCGGCCATCCGGCGCGGCGGTACGCTCTCCATCAGCGGCGTGTACGCCGGGCCGATACAGATGTTCCCGCTCGGGGACCTCTTCGACATGCAGCTTCAGATCCGTATGGGCCAGGCGAACGTAAGACGCTGGACCGACGACATACTCCCGCTCCTCGGTGACGACGACCCCCTGGGCACCGAAGACCTCGCCACCCACACCATGCCTCTACAAGACGCGCCTCTCGGCTATGAGATGTTCCAGAAAAAACGGGACGGCGCCATCAAGTGCGTCCTCAAACCGTAGAAGAAGGAGAGCAAGGTTCGGTAGTTGCCCACGAAATCTGGAGCAAAAACGAGGACCTGAGCAGCCTACTGAGCAGGTGGACGGGAAGCAGAGGTACTTGTAACGTACGGTGATTCGGGCAACAATGACGATCCAATAGCTTGCATACTCTGGGCCATTTTGCTTAGAGCGGGGTCGCAAGCTGTTATGAAGAACTCCATACAGGGTATAAAGAAGTAGGCGTTTCTTAGAAGGCTCGCAACAGGGCCTATCTATTGCCAACGAAAATAGTCGGACGTGAGTTCGTCCGGCTTGCTCAAGGAGTTTTGCGGAAGCAGTGGTTTACCAGGAACCATTCAAGGTAACCGCGACATCCGCTCTCCATACATCAAACGAGAAGGAGAATAGCTTTATGTCCAAAGAAACGAACATCGCCGCCCAGGAGAAATTCGGCCAGGCTGCCAACACCGGAAACTTCGACCTCTTCGACGAGGTCGTCGCCCCTGATGCGTTGGACCACGACCCGGCGCCCGACCAGGGCCGCGGCCCGGAGGGCTTCAAAACGTTCTTCGGTATGATGCGCAGCGCTTTCCCGGACCTCGGGATCGCGGTGGATCACATGGTCGCTGATGAAGATAACGTGTCGATCGCCTACACGGTTACCGGCACTCACCAGGGCGAGTTTCAGGGTGTTGAGCCAACCGGCAAGAGCTTCTCGGCGCGCGGATGCCAGATCGCCCGCTTCGAAGACGGCAAGCTCGTCGAGCGTTGGGGAAGCTCGGATGAACTCGGCATCCTCCAGCAACTCGACGCGGTGAACATACAAAGTGGAGAGGACGACAAAGGACTGATGGATAAGTTGACGGGTCGATAGAGGAAAGATGTTTCGGCTCTATCACCGAAACATCGTACTCCGGGTTGACGGTGCGACTATATTACTCACCGTCAACCCGCTCACCGAGAATGGGAATTTGCATCCGATACAACATTCGTTTGTGGAACATGATGGCTCTCCGCGCGGACACAGTACGCCGGGTCGGATCTTCTCGATTGTCGAGACGCTTTAAGAGGCCGTGGTGGATTGACCGAGCCAAGTTATCGAGTACCTCGCCTGCTTCATTTTGTATCTGCTGCCATCGACCTGGCGGTCGCTAAGGACCATCAGGCTTGCTTCCTTTTTGTTCACTAGATGAAGATCGGGTATGGTGCTTTGGTCGTCTCGGAGCGCGTTGATGTGTTAGGTTGTTTTAGGGTACGGTGAAGTTGGCGTCGGTTGTATGGCTGGGGCTGATCACGAGATAAGCAGAGAGGAAACGGTTTGGTTGTAGATCCTTTCGACGAACACGCTACCGAAAATAGCTCGGCTGTGGGAGGTATAGGCCGGGCGAAGGAGTTTGGCCGGTCTTTGCCGGAGCAGATCGCCGAGGTCCTCCGCCTGGAGATCGTCGAGCGCAATCTACCGGCTGGAACGAGGCTGCCCGAGCCCGCTCTTGTGGAGAGATTCGAGACGAGTCGCGCTCCCATTAGAGAGGCGCTCTACCTCCTGACGCAGGAAGGGCTGATCGAACGCGCGCGCAGGCGAGGCGCGATAGTGAAAGGGTACGACAAGCAAGAGATCCTCGAACTCTACAAGGTCAGAATTATGCTTGAGAGGTTCGCGCTGGAGCACATCTGCGAGAAACCCGAGACGATCAAAGCTTGCCTGGCCGCCCTCGAACCAATCGCCCGTGAGATGGAGGAAGCTAGAGGCGGCCCCGAACGCTACCACGAACTGAACTTTACGTTCCACAAGACCATCATCCTCCTCTCGCAACGCAGCCTCCTCAGGAAACTCTACACACAGATCGAAGGCCCCCTAAAAGTCGTCCTCAGAAAATCATTCTCAACGAAAGGCGCGATGCCGAAGTCTTTCGGAGAACATCTCCAAATCCTCGAAGCTATCGAAGACGCCGATGTCGAGACGGCGTGCAACATACTGCACGAACACGACGAGGACGGTATGCGCCGCGCCCTAGCCACCCTTCCAAAAGGCGATAACGTCCTCTGAGCCGTTAACGACCAACGAACACTACTTACATCATACCCGCGTTGACTTTGAAACGCGGGTATGTAATTATTAAAGCGAGTGTAGTGTCGACAATCGACCAAGGGGTGTCCGGCATGGAGGAAAGCAAGGTCGACGGGGGGCAAGAGGTACGGTCTTGGGGGCCGCGGGTGATCTGGGGGAGGATCGCGGGTGTCGTGTCGCCGAAGGCTCTGGGAGAAACTGGTAGTGTTTCGTACCACGACGGTGAGAGCGAGGCGCGCGGTTACAGTCCGGTTGGTCTGCACGTTGCCGGAGGGGTGGCGATAATTTCGTTGCGCCGTCCGGAAAAGTTGAACGCCATAAACGCCGAGATGTGGGAGACCGTGACCCGTTTGGTGCGTCGTCTCTCAAGGGACGAGGACGTCCGCGTGCTGGTTTTGCGCGGCGAGGGGGAGAATTTCTCGGCGGGATCCGACCTCAAAGAGCTCGGGAGCTCGGATCTTGGACGGGTCGAGGAGATATTTCAGCGGGCCGAGGAGTGCGCTGCGGCTATCGAGAGGAGTCCGCTGCCGACTGTGGCTTGCATTCGCGGCTACGCCCTCGGAACGGGGCTTTTGATGGCTCTCGCTTGCGACGTGCGCTTCGCCGGCGAAGGCGCGACCTTCGGAATGCCCATAGCGCGACTTGGCATCACGCTCAGCGAGCCGTTCGTCAAGCGTCTGATGGCCCTGACTGGACCGTCGAGGATGAAAGAGCTCGTGTACACGGGGAGGTTGGTGAGCGCGGAAGAAGCCGAGCGGATCGGGCTCGTGAACCGGCTCGTGCCGGAGGAGAAAGCGGTGCTGCACGAGACCCTGGAGACCTCTAGAGTTATACGCGAGCAGTCTCGCGCCTCTATCCTTGCCGCCAAGCGGTGGGGCGGTTCCGGCTCGGGATGGTTCCCCGAGGCCTATGGTTACGTGGACCCCGAAGAGTTCCCGGAAGGCGTGCAGGCGTTTCTCGAAAAGCGCCCACCCAGATTCTACGAACCCGAGAAAGAGCGAAAGTCTCTACTGAAAGCCGTAGGCGGAATTCGGAGGAAAGCTGCGGAGAGAGGTTAGAGAGCCGGGCGAAAGACCGTCGAGAGAGCGCCTGAAAGATACGGCTCCCCGACTAGCCCATCAACCGCAGTAGCTTCGAGGAGAACCTCACCAGATAGCTGCGAACGAATGGAGCGTCTTGACCCGGCTAAGGCAATATGATATTAATTCTACTTGACTTCTAGTCGACAATCGCCAGAAGGGATAAGGGAAACTTACGGGGCGTTGCGGAGGGTTGGAGGCGAATCTCCAGCTACAGTTTGTGATCGGCCAATAAGTGTGGGATAGAACTAGTTTATCGGGTGCGGGGGTGTTGGGGAAGCAAGATACACGGAGTGCGACAGAAGCAAAGAAGCATTGGGGAACAAGGGAAAGGAGCGCGAACAGCGCATGGAGAGAAGAGAATTGCGTAGTGGGGGGATAGCGGGACGGAGACTAAGTCGGCGGGGCTTCCTGAAGATGAGCGGGGCCGGCGTCGCTGGTCTGGCTGCATTCGGGGTCGCCGGTTGCGGCGCGGCGTCTAGTGGGTCCAGCGGAGGCACGAAGCTACGTTTGTCCCATCAGTGGCCCGGCGTGAACAAGAAGGGCGAGGGGGACTTCCGCGCCGTGTTGGCCCAAAAGTTCGCCGACCAGATAAAGAAGAAGACCGACGGCGACCTAACCGTCAAGATCTATCCCAACAACTCGCTCATAGACGATCCTACCGAGCAGTATCAGGCTATAACGAAGGGTACGAGCGACATGTCGGTCTTCCCTCTCGACTACGCTTCGGGCGACGTGCCTGCCTTTAGCATCACCCTGATGCCGGCCATGGTACGCAGCCACGCGGTGGCCGAAAAGTGGAAAGATCAGGAGATAGGGAAAAAGGTCAGCAAGATAATGGAGGACAATGGCGTCAAGGTCGTCACGTGGGTGTGGAACGCGGGCGCGGTCGGGGTAAGGAAGGGAGACCCCTTGCTCTCGCCGAACGACGTCAACTCGGGGAACGTGACCCGCGCCGCGGGGCATCGGGTTGAGCAGATGCTCAAGCGTGTGGGCTTCGGTATCCAGAGCATGCCTTCATCCGACATTTACAACGCGCTTCAGACGGGGACGTTGGACAGCGCGATCACCTCGACCGGATCGTTCAGTTCTTACAGGCTCTACGAACAGTTGTCCGGGTATACCTCTCCAACGGGCGGGAACACGTTCTGGTTCATGTTCGAGCCCTTGATAATCGGGATGGATCAGTTCAAGAAGTTGACCGAAGATCAGCAGAAGGCCGTCGAAGAGGTTGGGAACGAGCTTCAAGACTTCGCTTACAGCGCCTCGGAGGAAGACGACGCCCGCGTCGACAAGGAGTTCAAGAAGGCCGGCGTCAAAGTCACCCCGATGGATGACGGTTCTTTCGAGGACTGGCGGAAAGCCTCCCAGCCCGTGTGGGACAACTTCGCCAAACAGGTAGACGGGGGACAGCAGTTGATCGATCTCGCCAGCAAAGTATCGTAGGGTGCTAACGGCGGGAACGACGCGCCCCTGCACGGCGCCCACGTATAACTAAGGAGAGCCAGGGTGAGCAAACCGAGAACTCAGAAGTCTCTTTTCTTCAGGCTCGTCGACGGACTCTCCGAGCTGTCGGGGTACGTGAGCGGGCTTTTGATCCTGGCCGCTATGTTGGTTATCTGCTATGGGGTCGTATTGCGTTATGTGCTCGGCGCTTCCACGGTGTGGCAGACGGAACTCGCCGTGTACTTCCTGATGTTCGCCGCTTTCGTAGGCGGGGCGTACGGTTTGAAGCACGGACACCACGTAAGCATAGACTTGCTCGTGAACAGGTTCTCCGGGAGGAGTCAGATAGCGGTAAGGTTGTTGGCGGCAGTCGTCGGGCTCGTGTTCATCGTGCTCATCGACGTTATTTCCATTCTGCTG
Source organism: Rubrobacteraceae bacterium (assembly GCA_965219175.1). GTDB lineage: Bacteria > Actinomycetota > Rubrobacteria > Rubrobacterales > Rubrobacteraceae > JBBPZK01. The sequence continues at coordinate 2,199,820 of CBDCNI010000001.1, read as the reverse complement.
TGGTGGCAGACTACGGTGGAGGGAAGGCATTCCGGCACCGCCTGGAACCCTCCGCTCTCCTTACCGTATTTCATACTCCCGCTGGGCATGACCCTGATCTCTCTGCAATACCTCGCCATAGCGGCCGAACTCGTACAACGGTTGAGATTCGGAGAGTCGGAAGACGATGCGCGAGATGAAAACGAGGATGAAACCGAGGTTTCGGCTAAGGGAGGTGCGTTGCGGTGAGCAGCTTATTGATAGGGCTCATTGTCGCCGCGATGCTCATCGTGCTTATGGCCATAGGCGTACCCGTGGCGTTCGCCCTCGGCCTTACGGCTTTGATCTCCGTGGTCGTGTTTCTTACGCCGGCCGAGTTTGGTTACTTTGCCGATTTCCTGTTTAGCTCACTGGATAACTTTGCCCTGCTGTCGATACCGCTGTTCGTACTGATGGGTGCGATCTTCGGGAACTCGAAGGCAAGTCAGGACCTTTTGGAAGCGGCGCACGTTTGGATGGGACGTTTGCTCGGAGGGCTGGCTATGAGCTCCATCGTCGCCTCCGCCCTGTTTGCCGCTTTGACCGGATCCAGCCCAGCTACGTCCGCCGCTATAGGCCGGATCGCGATCCCCGAGATGACCAAACGCGGATATCCGAACGGTATAGCCGCGGGAGCCATAGTAGCCGGCGGCACACTGGGCATCCTGATCCCGCCGAGCGTCACCTTGATCCTCTACGGTATAGCCACCGAGCAGTCAATCGGCCAGCTATTCCTGGGCGGCGTCGTGCCGGGCGTCATGGTTACCCTGCTCTTTTGCCTCTGGATCCTGATAGCCTTGTCGTTCGCAAGGTCCAGAGCTGCTTCGGCAAACGCCGGTGAGCAAGGAGAGCCTACCGCCGGCGCGGAGCACGACGACGCGCCGGATCAGATAGTCGCCAGCGCGGAGAACTACAGCATGAGGTACCGAATCAGGACGCTAACCAAGGTTATACCGTTCGTTGTTCTGATCGCCGGTGTCCTGGGCATCTTGTATCTTGGTGTAGCCACTCCCAGCGAGGCCGCGGCTGTGGGAGCCCTGTTCGCCCTGATACTGGTGGCTATCGTCTATCGCTCATTGAACTTCAAGAACCTCATGGCCGTGGCGCTCGAAACAACCGGCACCGGCACCATGATCCTGATGATCGTCGCTTTCTCCGCCGTGCTGGGGCAGATCCTGAGCTTCCTCGACTTGCCGCAAGACCTGGCGCAGGTTATCGCCGGGATGGAAGTCAATAGGTGGATCGTGTTCTTGGGGATGAACCTGTTGTTCCTGTTTTTGGGGTTCTTCATCCCGCCGGTGGCGATCATCCTCGTCACGATGCCGGTGCTATTCCCGATCGTCACGGAGCTTGGCTTCGATCCGATCTGGTTCGGCATAGTAATGACGCTGAACATGGAGATGGGTTTGATCACCCCGCCGGTCGGCCTGAACTTGTACGTGGTACAAGGCATCGCCCCGGATATCCCGCTGCGGGACATACTCATGGGCGCGATTCCCTACGTGGTCGTCCTGGCGGTCGGAATCGTGATCCTGGCCGTATTCCCCGGACTGGTAACCTGGTTGCCGAACCAGGCTTTCGGATAGCGTCCACCGGGAAAGGGGCGAGATGCTGCAACTCTGGGGCCGGGCAAACTCCATAAACGTGCAGAAGGTACTGTGGTGCTGCGAGGAACTTGGACTCTCCTACCGTCGTATAGATGCCGGCGGGTCCTTCGAGCGCACTTCCGAGCCCGAATACCTCGACCTGAACCCTACGGGACTGGTGCCGACCGTAGTAGACGACGGATTCGCGCTCTGGGAGTCGAACGCCATCGTACGCTACCTCTCGCACCAGTACGGTGAGGGTTCACTCTGTCCCTCTGATCCCCACGAACGCGCCCGCGCCGACAGTTGGATGGATTGGCAAGCCACGGCCCTCTGGGCCAACTTCCGGCCGGCTTTCATCGGGCTCATTCGCACGCCGGAATCCGAGAGAGACCACGCCGCCGTGGAAGCTTCGATCCGGAGCACCACCGCGAACTGGGCTATTCTGGAATCGTATCTGGCTGAGAATAAGTACGTCGGCGGTCATCGCTTTAGTATGGGTGACGTACCTCTTGGCGTAACCATTCATCGGTGGTTGAGCCTCGATATCGAACGACCGCCGAGTCCCAATCTCCAGGCCTGGTATGAGAGACTTTTGGAGAGATCCGCTTACGAGAAGATCACGACCACACCCATCTCGTAACCCGGTACAGTCGCGAGGCGTTGCGGACTAACTCGGGCTGCGGCGGGCCAGAGTAAAACTCCTCCCTATCTTACAGGTCGTAGATCTCCCCGAACTTGGAGCGTAGGTAGTCGACGTATGGCCCGACGCTCAAGGTGGAGCCGGTTGCTCTTTCCAAGACTTCGTTGGTGGTGTACTTGCCGCCGTGACGGTAAATGTTCTGTCCCAGCCAACCGTGGAGCGTGCTGAACTCTCCAACTTTTATCTCCTCCGGTATGCCGGGATGTTCTGCGAGGGCCGCGCCATAGAACTGGGCGCCCATGATATTGCCCAGGGTGTAGCCCTGGAACATGCCGCCGACCGCGCCGTCGTACCAGTGGGCGTCTTGAAGCACACCGTCCCGATCGTCCGGCGGGGTCACGCCGAGGTCGGATTTTATGCGCTCGCGCCAGGCTTCGGGGAGGTCGCGTACTTCGAGGGTGCCTTCCAAAAGATCAAGCTCGAAATCGAAGCGCATGATGACGTGCAGGTCGTAGGTCGCCTCGTCGGCGTCCGTGCGGATCAAAGACCGCTCCACCTTGTTTATGGCCCGGTAGAATTCTTCCAGTGGTACGTTTTCGAGGTGGTTCGGGAATACCTCCTGTAGCCGGGGATAGAAGAAGCGCCACATCGGGCGACTCCTCCCGACTACGTTCTCCCACAGTCTGGACTGGCTTTCGTGCAAGCTCATTGAGCGTCCTTCTCCCAGGGGCGTGTCCTCCAACTCTCGCGCGATGCCCTGTTCGTAGAGACCGTGGCCCGCCTCGTGCAGCGTCGAGAACAGCGGGTTGCGCAGATCATTCTTCTTAGCGTAGGTGGTAATGCGCACGTCGCCCCAAGAGAACTTCGTCATGAACGGGTGGGCGGTCAGGTCCTGCCGTCCCCGCCGGAAGTCGTAGCCGAAGCGTCTTATGACTTCTTCGGAGAAAGCGAGTTGCTCCGCGGCGCCGAACGGCTGACGGAGGCACGAGTCATCCACGGGTGGCCGGTCAGTTATTTGTTGGACCAGCGGCACTAGATGCTCGCGCAACTCCGAGAAGACCGCTCTTACCGAGGCCGCCGTCATTCCGTAGTCCGACTCCGCTATGAGTGGGTCTGCTATGTGATCGTAGCCGGAAAAGAAGCCCGCGAGTCGACGGCTCAGGTTGAGGGTTTTCTCCAGGTACGGACGCATCGCGGCGAAGTCGTCTTCGGGCCGCGCCTGTCTCCAGGCGTTGTGCGACTCGGATGCGTGGGCCGAGAACTCCGCCACAAAATCGGACGGCTTCCTGACCTCGCGCTCGTACTCGCGGCGGGTCACCCGGATCAGGGCCGCCTCATCTGAGTCGTAGGGTAGCTCTTTTTCGTGGGATCTCAGGTCTTCGAGGAGGTCTCCGATCGCCGGGTCGGTGAATTTCTCGTGGGCGAGACGCTCCAGGGTGGAGAGTTGCCGGCCTCGGGCCGTGGCGCCTTCCGGGGGCATGTACGTCGTCTGATCCCACCACAAAACCGCCGCCGCGTTACGCAGGTCGTAGACCTCGCCAAGCCTCTCCTTGAGCTTCTTTATGTCTCTTCCCACGTCGCTCTCCTCCCGATGTTGATAGTTTTGCAGAGATACTCTCACAGGTAGGCCGGATTTTGCAGAAAACTTTCGTGAAGAGCTTTGGTCCTCGGGACCTATCCATGTTCCTACTCGGGACCGATGGCACGGCGGTTGGCTGAACCTAATATCTAGGTCAAGCAGCAAATCTAACGAGAGGAGAAGTCATGGAGAACCCGAAGAACTACGGCGTGGCCCCAGAGCCCAGAGGCGGCGCTGCGTTGATGAGCGACAGGGAGGAGCGGACTTGGTCCACGGTCTCGCATTTGAGCATCTTCCTGAACCTGTTTACCGGGTTCCTCGGGCCGGTGGCGGCGTTAATCATCTGGTTCGTCTACAAGGATCGCTCGGAGCGGGTGGCGTTCCAGGCGCTACAGTCGGTCTACTATCAGGTTGGCTGGCTCGTTATATTGAGCGCCGGATGGGCGCTGACGGGGCTTCTCACGTTCGTCCTGATCGGCTTCCTGCTCATACCCGCGATGGCGCTCGTGACGCTCGTACCGTTCGTTCACGCCGCGTATGCTGCGTACCGGGTGAGCAAGGACGACGACTATCGCTACCCGTTCGTGGCCGACATGATCCAGGACCGCTAAAAGCGAGAGACACACGACCGATAGCCCGGACTCTAAATTAGGTCCGGGCTTTCGTCGTTGCTGCGGACCACTAGACGTAGAGGAGAGCTTTCGGATGAAGGACGTTCGTTCGCGGCCGACGCTGTGGGCCGGATATGCCGCTTGCGCGTGGTCGTTCGTGTTCGCCGCGACGAGCGCTTACTGGGCCGCCGGAGGAACCCTCAGTCTCGATGCTGTCAGCCCCGAAATCGTGACGCTGACTCAAAGCCCGTGGTTCGCGCCGCTACTGTGGGGTGTCGTGGCGGCGAAAGTTCTTTTGGGGCTGCTCGCCCTGGCGCTCGTTCGGGGATGGGGACGGCCGGCTCCGTGCTGGATGCTGCTTGCCGCCTGGGGTGCGGGTAGCCTGCTGATCCTCCACGGCGGGTCGAACCTGATCGTGCGCGGGCTCATGGCGGCCGGTGTGATGATCACTCCGCCGTCCATGCATTCAACCGCTGCTTTCTGGTACCTCGTCCTCTGGGACCCGTGGTTTCTGTTGGGAGGAATGCTGTTCTGTGTCGCAGCATGGAATTACAGGCGCAAAACGCGCGAGTCTTATGTTGTGTTGACGTGAAAGCGAAGCTTAGATGCGCGTCCGGGCGCTTGGGATTAGACTTGGTGCATAGATGAAACGGGAGCGTGACCTGTGAAGAGCGGTATCTTTTCGTTGCGGCGGCTGCGGTGGAAGCTGACGCTCAGTTATATGCTGGTGACCGTCGTGGCGCTTCTCGTCCTGGAGTTGATCCTGGCAAGCGCCCTGGTCACCTTCGCTTACTCACCCGCTCCTCCGTATTTGATCTCCCAATGGGCGTCAAGCAACATCGCCCCGCGACTGGAACCCCACCTCGCGCAGAAGAATCCGGATACAAAAGGTTTACGAGCGGCTCTCCAGAAGAGCATTGGGGTAGACAACGGGCCTGCGGGCGGCGACCCCGCCGCCGGGAGCATCTTCGTCCTCGGAAAAGACCAGAAGCTTCTCGTCGCCGAACCACAATTAGCCAGATTCCAAACCGGGAAACGTTTCCGTGCCGGACGATTTCCAGGGCTCGCGCCTCTCGTGAAAAAAGCGCTGGACAACAAGGGCGACCCTGGTCCACTCTCGACTAACGCGCCCGACAGGTGGATGCTTGCTGCAGTTCCTATCCGGGACGATGGCGGTAAGGTCGTCGGATTGCTCGTCGGCGCCGTCCAGTTGCCCAACCCAACGGGGCCGCTCCTCGTCCTGACCGGCGTAAGCGCCCTCGCCCTGATGGTCCCGGCCGCTCTTCTCGGCACCATCTTCGGTTTCTTGACGGCTTGGGGGCTCGCCCGGCGTCTCGGACGGCTCGCGCTCGCAGCCCGCTCTTGGAGCCGGGGAGACTTCACGGTCTCGGTGGAGGACCGTTCAAAAGACGAGCTCGGACAGCTATCGCGGGAGTTGAACAGTATGGCCGGGCAGTTGGAGCACCTGATCCAAACGCGTCAGGAACTCGCCACCCTGGAAGCCCGAAACCGCTTCGCCCGCGACCTGCACGACTCCGTCAAGCAGCAGGTCTTCGCCACTTCTCTCCAGGTCGCCGCAGCCCGCGCCCTCATAGACAAGGATACGAAAGCCGCTGGATCCCACCTCGTTCAGGCAGACGAGTTGGTCCGTCAGGCCCAGAAGGAGCTGAACGTGTTGATCCACGAGATGCGCCCGGCGGCGCTGGAAGGACAGGGCCTCGCCCCGGCGCTGCGCGAGTACGCCGCCCGATGGTCTCAGGGGAGTGAAATACCAACTGAAGTCAACGTCAAAGGTGAACGCGAAGCCCCTCTGGAAGTGGAACAGACCGTCTTCCGAATCGCCCAGGAAGCGCTCGCCAACGTCGCCAAACACAGCGGCGCGAAGAAGGCCGAACTGGACCTCTTCTACGACGCGGACACCATCACGCTCCGCGTCATCGATGACGGCCGCGGCTTCGACCCCGCCAGGACATCGAGTGCTGGCTTCGGGATGAAGAGCATGCGGGAGAGGGCGACCGGTATCGGCGGGAGCATCGAAGTTGAGAGTGAGCCGGGCAAAGGGACGCGAATCGTTTGCGTTTGTCCGCTAAAGGGAGTAGTTAACGCGAAAGACGGGAGAGCATGAGCGAACCGATAACAGTCCTGCTGGTCGACGATCACGCACTCGTGCGTCAGGGGGTGCGGGCTTTCCTCGAAACTCAGCCCGGTCTCAGTGTGGTCGCAGAGGCGGGGAGCGGGGAAGAGGCGGTGAAGCTCGCCGCTGAGCACGCCCCGGACGTGGCGCTCGTGGACCTCATAATGCCTGGTATGGACGGTGTCGAGACGACCCGCCGCCTGACCGCCAACTCGCCGCGCACGAGCGTCGTGATCCTGACCTCCTACCACGACGACGAACATATCTTCCCCGCGATCCGGGCCGGCGCCCTCTCCTACATCCTGAAAGAAATAGGCCCGGAAGAGCTGGCCGGCGCCGTCCGCAAAGCGGCTTCCGGAGAGGCGGTGCTCCATCCGCGTGTCGCCGCCCGTGTCGTCCGCGAGCTTCACGGCGCCCGGCGCGAGGAGCCGAACGTCTTCCAGGAGCTCTCCGACAGGGAACTCGAAGTCTTGAAGCTCATCGCCGAAGGGTTGAGCAACGCCAAGATCGCCGGTCGGCTCTACGTCAGCGAGAAGACCGTCAAGAGCCACGTCTCGAACATTCTCGGCAAGCTCCACTTGGCAGATCGGACCCAGGCCGCCGTCTACGCCTGGCGCGAAGGCGTCGTCCGGCGCGACTGAGAGTCGGAACCGGCGGTCCCCGGCGACTCAAACCACAGTCGTGAAACCTTGCTCGGAGAAGTGGTGGTCGAAAGCAAATGCGGAGTCGAGCCCGTGGCGGCGCATTTGCACGAAGCTGGAGCAATCCACGAGGCTGAGCCTACGGCGTCCCGCCGTGAGAACGGCTGAAACGGCTTGCCGGTGTGTCTCCTCATCCAGCTACAACACCCGCAGTAGCGGGGCCACAGCGTCCTCGAAAGCCCTTACAGCTTCGACCCCGAGCCGATTCTGTAGTATAGTTAGTGTCTCGACCAGCACGTAGTTGCTCGTAAATAGCGCTTCCTCGGACTTGACGAGACTTTCCCATGCTCGCGTTGCTGCCAGGTGCTCCTCATCGTCCGCATCCAAAACCGCGTAGAAGGCCGAAGTATCTACGAAGACGCTCAACCTCTCTCTTCCACGCGCCAGCCAGATTTCGACTCTTTCTCGGCGAACGCATCAGCCAGCGCTTCGTCGTGCCTGCGCGCAGCATCTTTTCCACCCGACCTGAAACTCCCGGCAATGGTCAACGCACGTTGGCGGCGTTTTGCCAACACTCGTCCCGTTGTCTCGTCGGCTAAAAGTAGATCCACGGCTCGCCTCACCAATTCCGCCCTGGAAACGTGGAGTTCTCGTCCCAACTCCTCCAAAACAAGAGCCTGTTCTTCGGTTAACTGAACCTGTGTCTGGCGCACCTCTTATCTCCTTACGACATTACGTATGTAGCGCTAGCGTAATGATAGCAGGACGTGTTTATAGAGATACAGCCTGCCAATTTGGGCGGGAAGACCGTTAAGAGCCACGTCTCGAATATCTTCGGCAAGCTCCGCCTCGTCGACCGGTAGGGGTCGCCATCTACGCCTGGCGCGAAGGCGTCGTCCGGCGCGACTAGAATCGTTTGTCCCCGGAGGCCTCGCGGGTAGAATCAGGGAGCGCGTAAAGCCCGATAGAAAGGAAGAAAGATGGCTGACAATAAGACTTCGGTCGCCGTTCTCGGGACCGGGATAATGGGGGCGGCGATGGCCCGCAACCTGCTCGCTGCCGGTATGGAGGTGCGGGCGTGGAACCGCTCGCGGGAGAAGGCCGAGCCGCTTGCCGGGGACGGGGTGACGGTCACTGACTCCGCCGCCGAAGCCGCCGACGGGGCTGACTTCTTGTTGACCATGCTCGCCGACGCGGGCGTGATCGAGAGTGTCGTCGGGGAGGGTGGCACTCTCTCCGCGCTCGCTGACGGTGGCGTGTGGCTCCAGATGAGCACCGTCGGTAGCGAGGGGAGCGAACGGCTCGCGAGCCTCGCAAAACAGAGCGGTGTCGCTTACGTGGACGCGCCTGTCTTGGGGACGAAGCAGCCGGCCGAGCAAGGGCAGTTGATCGTGCTGGCTTCCGGCCCGGATGAGCTGCGCGAGAAATGCGAGCCCGTATTCGAGTCCATCGGCCCAAAGACCGTTTGGCTGGGGGAGGCTGGCGGCGGAAGCAGCCTCAAGCTCGTTGTAAACAGTTGGATCGTCGGCCTGCTCGGCGTGTTGGCGGAGACCATATCCCTCGCCCGCGCCACGGGAGTAGACCCACAGCGGTTCCTCGAAACCATCGAGGGAGGTCCTCTCGACCTGCCTTACGCGCAGATGAAGGGGAATATGATGATCGAAGAAGACTTCCCGACGAGCTTCTCCGTGACGCTGGCGCGCAAAGACGCGAGCCTCGTCCTCGACGCCGCAGGAGCCAACGACCTTCACCTCGCCATAGCCGCAGCGGTAGTCGCCCACTTCGACGAGGCCATAGAAGCCGGATACGGTGAAAAGGACATGGCCGCCATCTACGAAGGAACGAAGCCGGGACGCGGCTAGATCTCTCCCGCAGTTACCGCAAGCTGAGTTCAGGAACCCGCGCGGGCCGAGAAGCCCCGGACGACCGCGCGGGCGGCCACCAGAGTAGATATAGCCATCACCGCGAGTATTGACAGCCAGTTCACTGTTGGGGAGCTATTGTTCAGCTTCCGGTTTACCTTTCTGAGGTGGGTGAGCGTGTTGTATCCGGGTTCAGGTATTGACGAGTGTGGCCTGTTTTATGCTGAGAGCGTGGCGTAGCATTGTTCTTTGATATCGTCACGAAAAGCTTTTGAAACGGGCTGGTGGGGCTGGTAGTCTAGGACCATGAGTGACGGTAGGCAACAGGCTACGGTGAGTGGCAGCGCGGTGATGTCGGCCGGGCTGGCGTCTACCATGGCGGCTGTTGTGACCTCGAAGTTCGGGGTTGCGGGGACGCTTTTGGGGGCGGCGCTCACTACCATGATCATCACCGGAGGGTCGGCCATCTTGAGGGCGTACTTCGAGAGCGCCGCTGGTAAGGCCAGAGAGGTCCCGAGCAAGTTGCGTTCGCGGGTCAACCTTCGCAAGACTGGAGGCTCTTTCGGCGGGCCGGAGTTACGGCACAATTTCTTCGTCCGTCTCCGAAACGCCTTGAGTTGGTTCTCCTACCTTCCCCAGTACAGAAGGCGTTCCATCCTGGTTCGGGGAGCCGTAGCCGCGATAGGAGCGTTCGTGATCGGGATGGCTGTAGTGACCTTCGCCGAGGCCGCCATAGGCAACAGCCTCTCCTGCGGGTTCTGGGGAACTTGCCCCGCGGGGGCCGTGGCAGGTGTTCACGTCGGCGGCTCGAACACGGGCGCCGGGGCGGAACCTTCCGTATTTCTCGCCCGGTCGAAAGCAAGTCCCGCTTCAGTCCCCGCGACGACTTCTACCCAGGATCAGCCGAAAGGCTTATTCGAGAACTTGATACCCGGTTCCAACAACCAGAGCGCACCGCAGCCCGTGCCGGGACAACAACAGTCTCAACCCGCCCAACCCGCACCGGGACAGCCGCCACCGGTACAACAGCCAACTCCGGGGCAGCAACCGGCTCCGGGGCAGCAACCGGCTCCGGGGCAGCAACCGGCTCCGGGGCAGCCCCCCGCCCAGCCCTCGCCGGGACAACCCGCACAGCCGTCTCAACCCGCGCAGCCTGCTCCCGGTGGGGCGTCGCCGCCGGTGCAGCAACCGCCTGCGCAACAACCGCCGGCGCAGCAACCTTCTCAGCCGCCCGCAGCGCCGGCCCCATCCGGTGGAGGCGCTGGTCAACAACAGCCGTCTTCGCCATAAGAGCCTTAAACGTCCGGCGTTCTCGATTTTTCGACGCCTGCAATAAAGGGTAGTTTCAGTAGTGCGCGGTAGCGTGCAACTTCGGAATCTCGGGAGACAGAGACATCTTCTGCTGGATATCGTTTGTGAATTCGACCTCGAACCGAAATTCTACTTGCCGTTGCCGGGTTCGACCCGGAAAACTTCTCGATGCAGGAAAGGGCTCTTTCCGCGATAGTTACGAGTGCGGCCCGGCGGTAGAAACCAGCCGGGCCGCGTGAAGCTCCTCGCTTTGAGGATGTTTTGTTTCGGCTCAGGTCGCCAGGTTCAGGTCTTCCTGCTCTTCCTCTGCTGTCGGGACGAGGCCGGAGCCGGTTGCTTTTATGTCCTTTATATCCTGGGTCTCGAAGCCGCTGGCGACGCCCCAGTAGTAGGCGATGATCCCGATCACCGCAGCGATCAAGTTGTCCCACGGGAAAGCTATCGGGGGGTTGTTGGGGAATACGTCGGAGTTGTAGGAGCCGTAGTAGGAGAGCAGGAACAGGGCAAACGTCATGAATATTACCCACCAGGCTGCGTTTACCTCGCGCTTGCCTTCGTCGGTTGAGACTACATAGACAACCCCGATAAACACTAGAACTTCCGCCAGGCTGAGGAAGAAGTAGACGAGGAAAGGCAGGCTGTCCTGTCCCACGGGTCCGAAATACTGGGTGACCAGCCAGATCACCAGGAACGGAATGCCTATCGCGAGACCCATCCCGCGACTCATGCGGTTTCGGGCGGGAGCCTGGAAGAACGTGTAGACGGCGAGCCCGGTCAGCACGGCTGGTATGACGCCTTCCAGGCTGCCGAACCCGGACCAGTAGAAGATCATGCTTCCCGACAGGAAGCCCAAAGGCGAGAGTATGCTCGCTCCCCTGAGCCAGAACGGCCGCTCCAGGTCCGGGGCGGTGCGGCGCAAGACCTGTAGCTGGAGCGCGCCCATGACGAAGGTGAAAACAGTCGCCGAGGTAATGAATTCGACCAGGAGATACCAGCCCGGCAGCGGGAGGAAGAAGATACTCCCTATCACCAGGGCGGAGAGTAGCGCCACCCAGGGAATCCGGTACTCGTTGCTGACGCGGGTGAGCGGGCGTGGAAGGTCATCGTGCATCGCCATCCCGTAGAGGACCCGCGTGGAGGCACCCATGTAGATCCAACCGGTCCCAGCCGGCGAGACGGCGGCGTCGACCAGGAGAAGGCTGCCGAAGATTAGGCCCAGAGCCCCGAGTCCGGCGGCGGTGATAGCCGCGAAGAGCGGCTGGTCTCCCCAGTTGCTTCCCGCAAGACCCGCCCAGTCTCCAGGGTTCAGGCCGGCGTCGCCCCAGTTGATGGCCCCGAGGAACCCGATCTGGAGCAAAATGTAGATCACGGCCGCCACCAAAACCGAGGAGATCGTGGCCGCCGGGATGTCTCGCTGGGGGTTTTGCGACTCGCCGCCGAAGTCAAGCCCCTGCCGGAAACCGAAGTAGGAGAAGACTATCCCCGAGATGGCTACGGCGTTGAAGATGTTGCTGACACCTCGCGGGGCGAACCCGCCGTAAGAGGTGAAGTTGGAGCCGTCGAAGGCCAGGAAGAGGATCAAGAACGTAGCCACCGGAATGGCGAGCTTCCACCAGGTTATGTACTGGTTAAATGTCCCGAAGAACTTCACGCCGAAGACGTTGACCAGGAAGAAGAAGACCATCAGCACGACAGCCAGAAGAATCCCCGCTCCCGTGAGGATGGTAACGTCCTGGGCGACGGTAGTCAGTTCTATGCCGGTCCAGTTCTTCACGTAACCCGAAGCGTACGTCACGACGGCTTCTGCCTCGATGGCGGTAACCGTAACGGTAGCGAGCATGAACGCCCAGCTCATGATGAAGCCGAGGAAGCCTCCGTGTGTCATGTGTGGGTATCGTACAACCGCGCCGCTGCGTGGAATCATGCACGAGACCTCGGCGTAGTTCAGGGCTATGAATATAACCAGGACCGCGCCGATGATCCAGGAGAGGATCGCCGAAGGCCCGGTCACGGAGCCGGCCCGCAAAGTTGCAAACAGCCACCCGGAACCGATGATGCTGCCGAACGAGATAAAGAACAACTGCTGGAAAGACAGGTCCCGTCTAAGCCTGCTGTCGGACTCTTGAAACTCTCTGCCCCTATCCCTACCGGATTCTTCTGCCATCTTCGCCCCCTTTTTTACGATCCTTTAACGGAGTGCATTCTACGCCTTGCCCAAGATGAAACGCAATAGCAAGCACCCAATCCTTAAATCAGTCTGCTTGTTTCGGGGAAGAGTACCGGACAATCTGCCAACGGTCTTTGGCCCGGAGCACAAAGATGACGGTTAGTAGAGCCTATTTTTATCCGCCGGGGGAGAAAGAGAGGGCGACGGGCTCACACTATTGGAGGCTCCTTGCGGCTAGAATATAAGGACTTTGGTTGGAATAAATGGAACTGATAGCGGTAAGCTCGTCAAACCGGCGCTTCTACTGGTGATCGACGGTCTTCGTCCCGATGTCCTCAAGGCGGCCATCCGGGACGGCGAGGCGCCGAACCTCGGGGCGCTGGCGGAGAAGGGCGAGGCGGTGTGGGACGCTGTCTCGGTCTTTCCGAGCATAACGCCGGCTGCGACCTCGGCCATCGCCACCGGCAAGGCCCCGGCCGAGAGCGGCATCTTCGGACACGCCTGGTACGACCGGGACGAGGAACGTGTGATCGTCTACGGCGCGAAGACCGAGACCGTCCTCGGAGTAGGCCCTATAAAGGTCTTCGATAACAACGTCTGGCGTATGAACCGGGACCACCTGCAGGCGGAGACGATCTTCGAGAAGTTGCACGAGCTCGGCTACGACGGGGCGTGCGTGAACTTCCCGATCCGGCGCGGTCCATACGAGCATCCGGTTCGGATGAAGACCGTCGAGGGCTACCTGGCGGGCGGGAAATATCTGGGATCCAGCGTCCAGGGTCCGAAAGAATATTTTATGGGCGACTTGTTCTACAGCCGCGAGACGAGCGCCAACGGGCGGCGGGGGAGCGGCGGCCTTCACCGCTCGGTCGGGATAAACGACGAGTACGCCGCAGAGGTCGGGGCGACACTCGTCGAGGAGCGGACCTCACCCTTCAACCTGGTCTACTTCTTCAAGGGAGACTCAATCGCCCATCACAAGGGCCTCGCCGCCCAGAAACGGCACGTGGCGGTGGTGGACGGTTACGTCGGCCGTATTTTCGAGGCCGGTGGCGGGGTCGAACGGATGTTGGAAGAGTACGCGATACTCGCGATCTCCGACCACGGCCACAACCCGCTCTTGCCGACCGGGCGCTACGTGGACCTGCGGACGATCCCAGGAGAGCGGATCTCCTTCGGAGCCAGGGCGCAGTTCAAGCTCGGCACGAGCATCGTCGCGGTCCCGAACGGTCGGGCCGCCCTACTGTACCTGAGCGAGTCCGCCTCACCAGAGGAGATCTCCGAAAAACTCGTCTCCCGCACCGGAATAGACTTATCCATCCGGCGTGACGATGGCTGGATAACGGTCCTCGGACACGGCGGCAAGCTCTCCTTCCGGCCAGCAAACGAAGGACCACGTGACGCTTTCGGACGCTCGTGGGAACTAAGTGGAGACCGCCGAGTCCTGGACCTTGAAGTCTCGGACGGCTCCATAAGCTACGGAGATTACCCGGACGCGCTGGAGCGGTTGTGGGGATGCCTCGACTCGCCGCGTTGCGGGGACGTTGTTCTCTCCGCGACGCCGGGCTACACCTTCGGCGAGGTCACCGGGGGCTTCCACGAGGCGAGCGACCACGGTTCGCTTCACGCCAGCGACTCGAACGTGTTCGCGCTGGCTTGCGGCATCCCGGCGCCCCGCAGGATCACCGAAGTCACCCCGAACTTCCTCGCCCACTTCGGCGCTGGTCGGGAGAAGCTCGAAACAGGAGGCGAGGCAGAGCATGGCGTCTTCTAGCAGGCCCGAGAGCAATGGATCCTCCGGCAATAGCTCCCAGGGCTTGAGGCCGAGCTCGCGGCGGGCGTTCGGGTGTGTTACCTGGCTGTACATGGGCATCCTGTTCTTCCTCGGCGTTGGTTTCCTCCTGTCGCTGCCCTTCAGGTATATAGGGAACGGTGAGCTGTTCGCGGAGACGCTCGGCATACCCTCGCTGGTCGGTCTCGCGCTCATTCTGCCCGGCATAGCGCTCGCGGCCCTGCTCGGCTCGCGCACCTATCGGTCGGAGCGCCAACGCGCCATCCGGGTAGGCACGGGAATCGGAGCCATCGTCGGCTGGACCGGCTTCTTCTCACTGGCCTGGCTGGAGAGCGCCCTCGGTATAAGGAGCGCCATCTTCGAAGGTCTCGGCGGAAGTTTCGCCTTCTACGTCTTTATCCCGCTCGCGTTCGCCACGGCCGGGCTCGTGTTGTACGGTCTCTTCTCTACCGGATCCACGTTCGCCGCCCGTCAGCGGCTCATCCTGATCGGGGGAGCGGTTGCTTTGGTGGCTGGGGCTCTCGTCTTCGTCACGGGACCGAGCGTCGTAGGTCTTGTCGGCCTTCTGGTCACGACGCTCGCCGGGGCAGCGGGCGGATGGACCGCCGGGATAGGCTACGCGCGGGCCGGCGGCGACGACATGATCCCACCGGGCGCTACCATCCGCCGCAAAGAGCCGCGCCGGAAGAGAAGCGGGTAAGCGGACTGTAGCCGGAAAGTGCCTGTTGGCGCGGTATAATTCCTCTGATGTCCCAAAACGGTTATCCGGATCGCTCGCACCTCCCAACCTCGCCCGGCGTCTACATTTTCAAGGACGCCGAGGATGTCGTGATCTACGTCGGAAAAGCGAAAAACCTCCGCAGCCGGGTGGCTAATTACTTTACTCGCTCCGGCGACGGACGGCCCAAGATAGCGGAACTTCGCGAGCGGGTCAGCACGATAGATTTCATCGCCACGCGAACCGAGACTGAGGCGCTGGTTCTCGAATCGAACCTCATAAAGCGCCAGCGACCGCGCTTCAATGCCTCCTTGAAGGATGACAAGAGCTACCCGTACATAGTGGTGACGACGGGTGACGAGTACCCGCGGGTCTTCGCCACCCGCAGCACCCACGATTCGCGTCACCGCTACTTCGGGCCGTTTCCGAGCGCCGGGAGCGTCCACGCCACGCTCGACGTGCTGAACAAGACTTTCCCGTTCCGCAAGTGCCGCGGGCCTGAGCCCGGCCGTCGGAGCGGGGTGCCGTGTCTGAATTACCACATCGGGCGCTCGGCGGCGCCGTGCATCGGGGCGGTGACCAAAGAGGAGTACGATGTAATCATCGCGGACGTCGTAGCTTTCCTTGAGGGGCGGGTGGACGCCTTGATAGGGGACCGAAAGGCGGCCATGAGCGAGGCAGCCGCTGCGATGGACTTCGAGCGGGCGGCGAAGTTGCGCGACGAGCTTACGGCCCTCACCCACGTCCGGGACCGGCAGCAGGCGGCGATCTCCTCCGAAGAATCTTTCGACGCCTTCGGTTCTTACGCGGAGGGAGAGAGCGCCTGCGTGCAGGTCTTCGCCGTGCGCGACGGGCGCATCGTGAATCGCGACTCTTTCCTCCTGGACAACTACGGCGAGTCCCCGGCCGAGAGCGTGGCGCTCCAGTTCGTGACCCAGTATTACGGGAGCGCCGCCGTCCCGCGCGAGGTCCTGGTCGAGTCTGATGAGACGGATGAGGCGCTCGCGCCGCTGGTGGCGCATCTCTCGGAGCTTCGGGGGGCGCGGGTCGAGGTGCGGCGTCCGCGGCGGGGAGACAAGCGGCGCATTCTGGAGATGGCCGCGCGCAACGCTAAACTGAGCATAGACCACGAGCGGGTGCTCGAAGAAGCCCGCCGGAACAGGGTCGCTTCGACCCTGGATGCGCTGCAGGAAGAATTGGCGTTGCCGAAGCTTCCGGTCAGGATCGAGTGTTACGACATCTCGAACACGATGGGCAGCGACTCGGTCGCCTCGATGGTCGTGTTTCAGGGCGGGCGTGCCGCGAAAGACCAGTATCGGCGGTTCAAGATAAGGACGGTCGAAGGGGCGGACGACTTCGCGAGCATGTCCGAGGTCATACAGCGACGCCTCGAACGGCTGAAAGCGGGGGACGAGAAGTTCTCGCCGGCACCAGACCTCATACTGCTGGACGGCGGCAAGGGGCAACTCTCGTCGGTCGTCCCGATCCTCGGCGAAATGGGCGTCGGCACGGATCTGCCGGACATACCGCTCCGCTCGCTCGCCAAGCGCGACGAGGAGGTCTTCGAGCCGGGAAGGCCGGAGCCGGTGATCCTGGAGCGAGACTCGGCCGAGCTTCACCTACTCCAGCGCGTCCGCGACGAGGCCCACCGCTTCGCCAACACCTACCACCGAAAGCTGCGCGGCAGACGAATGACAGCCTCAGTCCTCGACGAGTTGCCCGGCGTCGGGCCTGCGCGCCGCAAGAAAATACTAGACCACTTCGGCACCCCGGAAGCATTCATGGAAGCCTCACTCCGGGAACTAGAGGCTGTTCCCGCGCTGCCGGGAAAGGTGGCACGCGAGATCCACGCCCGCATCCACCGTTAAATATCCCTTAAATATACGGACTTTCCGTTGCAAGACCTATGTCAGGGTGCTAGTCTCGCCCTGGAATATGGCTCTCACCCCACACTATAAGGTGGCAGGAGCGGCATGAATCAGAACGTGCCGCAGGCCCCGAACCCCGAAAAACGGGACCGGCGACGGATCGTGGTCATAACCGGGCTCTCGGGCGCAGGCAAGACTAACGCCCTACGAGCCTTCGAGGACGCGGGATATTTCTGCGTGGACAACCTCCCGCCCGCCATGATCCCGGCTGTCGTCGAGTCCGCCGCCGATGTAACGGACAACGTGGACGGTGCCGGTGGGGTCGTCGTCGTGACGGACATCCGGGGACGCCGCTATTTCGGCGAGCAACCGGAACAGAGCTTCGGGGCGCTCGGGGAGATAGGGGACGGGTGGGAGCACCAGGTCGTCTTTATAGAAGCCGACGACCCGACGCTCGTGCGGCGCTACAAGGAGAGCCGCCGCCCGCATCCTGCCGCCCGGAACGGCGACATGCTGGCTGCGATCCGCGACGAGCGTCTGTACTTCGCCAACCTCCGCGAGAGGGCGGATCTCATCGTGGACACCTCCAACCTTTCGGCCGGTGAGATCCGAGCCCGCTTCAGGAAGCTTGCCGAGACGCTGGCGGACCGGCTGACGGTCAGCTTGATCTCTTTCGGTTTCAAACACGGCGCCCCGCTCGACGTAGACATGCTCCTCGACGTGCGTTTCCTCCCGAACCCTCACTACGATCCCGAGTTGCGCCCCCTGACCGGCCACGACGGACCCGTCCGCGACGCGGTGCTCGGCCACGACGACGCCCGCGAGTTCCTCGACCGGCTGCAGGAGATGGTCTCCTTCCTAATCCCCCGCTACGCCGCCGAAGGAAAGACCTACTTCACACTGGGCATAGGATGCACTGGCGGAAGACACCGTTCCGTGGCGATAGTAGAGGAGCTGGCCCGCAGGCTCACACCGCTGGACGGCGGGGTCGGGTTCTACGTTCGCCACCGGGATGTTGAGGGTGAGGCGGACTAATTCTTCGGTTTCGCGTATCCTACAATCATGCTTCATTTGTTAATCCAGAGCAGAAGCCAAGCAGGAAACTTAATAACCAACCGCGTATTCATCGCCATTGTCGCGGCAGCCGTAGGTATCTTGATTACAGGGCTAGTCAACTTCTTTTTGCAGCGATTCCAAGACAATCGCAGATTCCAGAACGAACGTAGCGTTCAAAAAGAGCGCTGGGATAGGGAAGACAAGGTTCAATGGCAACGATGGGCCAAAGATGATGAGGGTCAGCGCCAAAGGTGGGCTAGAGAAGATGAGATACAGAAGCAAAGATGGGAACGGGAAGACGGACTAAGAAACTACGAAGAGCGAAGAAGATTGTATACAGGGCTTATGCAGATGACGGATCATGCTCAACTGAGTCGGGCTCAACAGGAAGTGCGGATAGAAGATGCACTAGAGTACAGGGAGACTGTAGCCAGATTGAGCGGAGAGTTGAGGATGTTGACTCCCCTCGTAGTGCGGGGAATGGGTGAACAACTCATCCGTTCGTTTACGG
The DNA here is from genome assembly GCA_965219175.1 of Rubrobacteraceae bacterium. Taxonomy (GTDB): domain Bacteria; phylum Actinomycetota; class Rubrobacteria; order Rubrobacterales; family Rubrobacteraceae; genus JBBPZK01. The sequence continues at coordinate 2,181,323 of CBDCNI010000001.1, read as the reverse complement.
AGTGTTTTACTGCGCATCTCAAGAACTCGGGAGACACAGAGGCCAAGGGCGTAGAGCTTGAGAAAAGACGGCACATGTTCATGCGGGTTGCCCAGAAGGATTTGGGTCTAGAGCGTCAGGAAGATAAGGAGCTGCTAAATACAGAGTATCGAGAAATACAGAAGAAGCAGGATTTGAACGAGCGCTAGACGGTGGGACGAGATTTAGGCGATTGGTTCTATGGAAACACACGAGATCCTAAAACTAGGAGGAGCAGTATGGCGTTGGGCATGCTTGTCGAGGGTGAGTGGAAGACCGCGCGGGATCAGGAGGACGAGCAAGGCCGCTTCGTGCGACCTTCGACGAGCTTCCGCGACCGGGTCACGGCTGATGGTTCCAGCGGTTACCCCGCCGAAGCGGGCCGCTACCACCTCTACGTCTCCTGGGCCTGTCCCTGGGCGCACCGGACCGCCATCTTCCGTAAGCTAAAAGGGTTGGAAGATGCTATTTCTCTATCTTCCGTGCGGCCGTATATGGGAGAAGGCGGCTGGGCTTTTTCAGAAGAGCAGCCCGACGACCTGAACGGCGCGGGCTACCTACGCGAGATCTACACGCTCGCCGACCCAGACTACACCGGCCGCGTGACGACTCCCATCCTCTGGGATAAAAAGACCGGGACCATCGTCAACAACGAGTCCCGTGAGATCATCAACATGCTCGACACAGAGTTCGGTAAACTCGCGACCACGAGCGCCGACTTCTACCCCGAAGACCTGCGGGATGAGGTCGAGAACACGATGGACGCCATCTACAACCCGATCAACAACGGCGTCTACAGATCCGGCTTCGCCACCAAACAAGCCGCCTACGAAGAGGCCGTGACGGAGCTTTTCGACGCCCTCGACCACTGGGAAGATGTGCTCGGCGGGCAGCGTTACCTCTGCGGAGGCCGGATCACCGAAGCCGACTGGTGCATGTTCCCGACGCTCGTCCGCTTCGACGCCGTCTACTTCGGCCATTTCAAGTGCAACCTGCGGCGCATCGTTGATTATCCGAACCTGTGGGGATACCTGAAGGACCTGTACCAGCAGCCGGGAGTGGCGGAGACGGTGAAGCTCGGGCAGATCAAAGAACACTACTACACCAGCCACGAGTCCGTAAACCCGACGGGCATAGTCCCGCTCGGCCCCGAAATAGACTTCGTCGAGCCCCACGACCGCGAACAATTCTCCGCCTGATCTACTATCCCGAAGCCTCATGCGCTTGCAGACTGTAGTGTATGATGCAAGGATAACCGGAATAGGATCACGGACGGAGCAGAGTCGTAACCGGGCCTCGGGAGATCAGCAAGTTGGAAGAGTCGAGAATAGAGCGGTCTGGTCGTTCTTCGAGGACGTCGAGGGTGAACGAACGGGAGAGAAGTCCTGGAGCCTGGCTCGCCTACGGCGTTTCGATGGGTGCGATCATGTTGCTGGTGGCGGCCATGCTGGTAGTAGGCATTTGAGGAACCGGTTTCGGTATTTGGGACACGGGTTCTCTAATATCTCTACTGGCTGCGGTTTTCTTGTTTGGATGCGCATTCACCTGTGGCATGCTGGCCCCAACGGTGCTGCGGAGTCTGGCAAAAGGGATAACGGGCCTAATGGGGGTGTGGACCGTCGAGCAGGATCTTCCGCCTTCTGGAACTCCTGGCGCCACCGTGGAAGGTGACGGCCCGGAGTTGCGTCTTCTGGAAGCCATAGGCCATCACGGAGAGGTCACCCCGGCGAGGGCGGCGCTCGAAGCGAAGCTGCCCGTTGCGGAGGCGGATCGGCGGCTCACGGAGTTGGCCGAGAGTGGATATCTCGAAGTAAGGGTCGAGGATGGAAAGATAGTCTATCGTCTGTAATTTGACTGGCCCATCCCCGCCGGTCGCAGCTTAAAGAGATTCTACCGCTTACCCGAGCGTCTATCGAAACGGGCGGGCGGTTATACTCAATCTCTATGGGTGGAGTCGAAGATTTGAAGGTGGTCGCGTTCGGGGGCGGTACCGGATTGCCGGTATTGCTGCGAGGTCTCAAGGAGAGGGTTGGGGATCTGACGGCCGTCGTGACGGTGGCCGATGACGGCGGTTCCAGCGGAAGGTTGAGGCAGGAGCTCGGGGTCGCGCCGCCGGGGGACGTGAGGAACTGCCTGGTCGCTCTCGCCGGGCGGCAGAGGCTCGCCGAGGTCTTCAACTATCGGTTCGAGGGGAAGGGGGATCTCTCGGACCACACCGTCGGCAACATCATTATCGCGGCGCTGGCGGATATGGCCGGGGACTTCTGCGAAGGCGTGGAGCAGGCGGCCCGGTTCTTGCGGATAGAGGGGCGAGTATTTCCGGCGGCGAGCGAGAGCCTGACGCTGGTCGCCGCACACCCGGACGGTACGGTTTCGAGAGGGGAGTCGGTCGTCTCGGAGTCGGGTAAGGAGATCTCCTCGGTCTCGGTCGAGCCGGAGGGGGCGCATGCGCCGCCAGGTGTGATCCAGGCCATAGAAGCGGCGGATGTCGTGGTACTCGGGCCGGGGAGTTTGTTTACGAGCACGATCCCTTCACTGCTCGGCGGCGGGGTACGCGAAACCCTCGTCTCCTTCTCCGGTCCTATCCTCTATGCGGCGAATGTGATGACCCAGCAGGGCGAGACGACGGGTTTCAGCGTCTCCGATCACCTGCGCGCCATAGCGGATCACGTAGGGCCAGTCGTAACGGACGTCCTGGTCCACAGCGATCCCCTGGAAGAAGATTTGATCTCCCGCTACGCCGCCGAAGGAGCCGCGCCCGTCGAACTCGACCAGAGCACCGTCGAAGACCTCGGCGTGCGGGTCCGCTCGGCCGACATCCTGGCTCGGGAATACGACTCCGGAGTGCGCCACGACCCCGCCAGGCTCGCCGGGGAGGTGTGCCGGGCTGCCCTCGTTCGCCTCTGAAGTCCGCCGCCAGCTCGCCGCGTCCACGTCCTCCGGGGCCGCCGGACAGCGTGAGCGACTATCGGAGCTTGCCGGTCTCGTGGACGCTTCCGGTCGGTGGGACGGTGAGGGGATCACCTTATTTACCTCCAGCGCGGCCGTCGCCCGCTCCGTGGTTCGTCTGTGGCGCTCGGAATTCAGGCTCGAGTCGGAGATCTTCCGTGACGGCGCCTCGCCGGACCATTTCGGTCGCACCCGCTACGCGGTTCGAGCCAGAGGCAACGGTGCGCTCCAGGCTCGGGACGAGCTGCGCGCCGCCCGCCCGCCGCGTACCGGCGCCGGCAGGAACGCCTATCTGCGCGGAGCTTTTCAAGGCGTCGGCTCCCTGACCCGACCCGGACGCGGGCATCACCTGGAGCTCGTCCACCGGGACCGGGAATTTATCGAACGGGTCGTGGCGCTCTCCCGCGCTCCCCTCAAAGTGATTTGGCGGCGCGGGCGCTGGGTCGTCTACACCAAGAGCGCCGACGGGGTGACCACGCTCCTCGCCCAGATGGGCCTGCACGACGCGGTTATGGAGTACGAAGCGCGGGCCGTGCTGGGAGAGGCGAAAGCGAACGCCAACCGTGCGACTAACTTCGATGCGGCCAACGCCCGGCGTACCGCGAACGCCGCAGCCCGCCAGCAGCGGGCGCTCGCCGCCTTGAACCCCGAAAAGCTACCGCCCGCGCTCCGGGAGATGCTGGAGCTTAGGCTGGAGCACCCGGACGCCTCGCTCGCCGAGCTCGCCCTACTCGGCGGCATCGGTAAGAGCGCCGCCAACCACCGGTTGAGGCGGCTCGTGGAGCTTGCCGAGAGCATATCTGGTCCTATAAAGCGTTGAGAAGTTGTATAAACTGGTAATCACTGGACGTTTCAACTGTTAATCTACGGGCGTTTCGGGCACAATAGATAGTGACGGCAAGAGAAAGAAAGAGGAACGATGGCAGTTAGAGTAGGTATTAACGGCTTCGGGCGTATAGGGATGATGGTCGCGAAGGCTGCAGTGTTGCACGGCGACATCGAGGTAGTGGCGGCGAACGACCTCATGCCCTTCGAGTCTCTGGCGCAACTGTTCAAGCGCGACTCCACCCACGGCATCTGGGACGAGGATGTCAGCTACGATGGAAACATCCTGCACGTCGGTGATAGGGAGATCAAGACGTTCTCCGAGCGTGACCCGAAGAACATCCCTTGGGGCGACGTCGGCGCGGACATCGTGATCGAGTCCAGCGGCGTCTTTACCGACGGCGAGAAGGCTGCCGCGCACCTGGAGGGCGGCGCTAAGAAGGTAGTCATCTCCGCCCCGGCAAAGAACGTGGACGCGACCTTCGTCTACAAGGTCAACCACGAGTCCTACGACCCGGAAAACGACAACATCGTCTCGAACGCGAGTTGCACGACCAACTGCGTGGTGCCGATGGCGAAAGTCCTCATAGACAGCTTCGGTCTGGAGTCGGCGTACATGACGACCTGCCACGCCTTCACCAACGATCAGGGACTCCTGGACACGGCTCACAAGGATCCCCGGCGCGCCCGGTCGGCGCCGCAGTCGATCATCCCGACCTCTACCGGCGCGGCCCGGACTGTAGGTGTGATCTACCCGGAGCTCCAGGGTAAGGTGGACGGAATGTCGCTCCGCGTCCCGATCCCCGACGGCTCCATAACCGACCTGGTAGCCAACCTGACCAACGAGGCATCCGTCGAGGAGATCAACTCCGCCTTCCAGCAGGCTTCCGAAGGCGAGCTCTCGGGCATCCTGGAATACTCCGACGCCCCGATAGTCTCCCGAGACATCGTCGGCAACCAGGCGAGCTGCATCTTCGACTCGCCGCTCACGATGTCCAGCGGCAAGACGGTCAAGATCCTCGGCTGGTACGACAACGAGTGGGGATACTCAAACCGTACCTGCGACATAGCCGCCTTCATGGGAGAGAAGCTCTAAGAAAGCTAATCAGCCGATCAGCTAGTCAGCAGGTCAGGCAAAAGAGCATACGTCGACGCAGCCGGATGCGAACATAGTCTGGCCGTCGCCGACCGTTTTATAGTCTCGTCCAACGGCCGGGCATCCAGCGGAAAAGCTGACTAGCTGAAATGCTGACCGGCTGACAAGCGCCGACCGAAGGGAGGCAGCGTGAATAAACGTAGCGTTAGAGACCTGGATGTCGCTGGCAAGCGCGTGCTCGTCCGGGTCGATTTCAACGTGCCTATAAAAGACGGGCGGGTGACGGATGACACCCGAATTCGGCGGGCGCTGCCGACTATCCGGTATCTGTTGTCCGAGGGGGCGCATCCTGTCCTGATCTCCCACCTCGGGCGTCCCAAAGGCGAGCGCGACCCTGCTTACACTATGGACCCGGTCGCCAAAAGGCTAGAAGAGTTGCTGGAAGAGCCGGTCTTGAAACTGGACGCCGCAGTCGGGCCGGAAGTTCAAGAAGCGCTGGACGGGTGGGACGGAGACGGCGTAGTGTTGCTCGAAAACTCTCGTTTCTACCCCGGCGAGACGAAGAATGACTCGGAGTTCGCTGAACAACTCGCTTCGCTCGCCGACCTTTACGTGGACGATGCTTTCGGGGCGGCGCATCGGGCGCACGCCACGACCGTCGGGGTGGCGGAGAAGCTCCCGGCGGCGGCGGGGCTGTTGCTGGAAGAGGAGATCGACTACCTCAACGGGGTTCTCAAAGACCCGGAACGCCCGTTCGTAGCCATCCTGGGCGGTGCGAAGGTCTCGGACAAGCTCGGCGTCATAGAAAGTCTTCTCGGGACTGCCGACACCCTCCTCATAGGCGGCGCCATGTGCTTTACGTTCTTTAAGGCGCAAGGCTACGAAGTCGGCGCCTCTCTCGTAGAGGACGAGTACCTCCAAGAAGCGGAGCGCCTGATGGGCGAGGCAGGTGACAAGCTGGTGCTGCCCACGGATATCGTTGCGGCCGAGAAGATGGAAGAAGACGCCGAGAGCCGGACTGTAGAGGTGGATGGCATCCCCGAAGGTTGGATGGGTCTCGATATCGGAGGAGAGACTGTGGATCTCTTCCGCGGACACATCACGGAGGCGGCCACGATCTTCTGGAACGGTCCGATAGGCGTCTTCGAGATGGACGCCTTCGCCAAAGGCACGGAGGGCGTGGCACGGGCGGTGGCGGAAAGCGATGCCACGAGCGTCGTCGGCGGGGGAGACTCGGTCGCCGCCGTTGGCAAACTCGGCCTCGAAGACGAGATGAGCTTTATATCAACGGGCGGCGGCGCGTCGCTCGAATACGTCGAGGGCAAGGAACTGCCGGGAGTGGCGGTCCTGCCGGGAGAGGAGTCTTAGAGATGGCCCGAAAGCCGATGATGGCCGCGAACTGGAAGATGAACAAGACCGTTCGGGAGGCGCAAGATTATACGGCGGCACTGCTGCCGCGCGTGGCGGACGTTGAAGAGGAAGTAGATGTCGCGGTTTTCACGCCGCTCACCTGCCTGGCCGAAGTCGCCCGTATGTCCGAGAACTCAGGAGTGATCTCCGGCGCGCAGAACTTCTACTATGAGGACTCCGGCGCTTTTACCGGAGAAGTCTCGGCCCCGATGCTGCTCGATCTCGGGGTGAAAAGCGTGCTCGTCGGTCACTCCGAGCGGCGGGAGGTCTTCGGCGAGTCCGACGAGATGGTCGCCCGCAAAGCAGCGCGGGCGATACAGGCCGGTCTACTCCCGATCGTCTGCGTCGGAGAGACCAAAGAAGAACGAGACTCCGGCGGGATGTGGGACAAGGTCTCCGGACAGGTGAGCCGGGTGATGGAGGAGCTCGGCAGCGACGTCGGCGGCGAGAGCCTGGTCTTCGCCTACGAGCCGATATGGGCCATCGGGACCGGAGATACGGCGACCCCGGATGACGCCCAGGACGCTATAGGTCAGATCCGGGAGCTTCTTGAAGAGTCGAGGGACGAGGAGTTCGCCGGGAGCGTGAGGCTGTTGTACGGCGGTTCCGTAAAGCCGGATAACATAGCGGAGATCATGTCTCAAGAAGACGTGGATGGCGGCCTCGTCGGAGGGGCGAGCCTCGAAGTAGACTCGTTCGTGGAGCTTGTAGAAGCAGCCAAGCAGTAGAGTAAGCACGCTATTGTGATAAGGTATATCTCATGATTTACGTAATAGCTTTTGTACACGCGCTGCTCTGTATAAGCATCATCGGGCTGATACTGCTCCACTCCGGCAAAGGCGGCGGGCTCTCCTCGTCGCTCGGCGGCGGGGTCGGCAGCACCTTCTCGGGCACGAGCATCATGGAGAAGAACCTGACCCGGCTCACACTGGGAGCGGTCGCCCTCTTCGCCCTGACGAGCGTGCTGCTCATCTTCCTGGCCTAGACAGCTTCCGAAAAAAGAGAAAGAAAAGGAGTCGCCCGGGGAGGATGGGGAGAACAGGCGACTCCGAAACCATTATACACTGTGCCATATCGGCGGGCGTACAAGACGTTACATAAATCTGAAGGTATATATCGAAAACAGTACCGGCGTAAGCCCTGGCACCTTTGGTATGTGTCGGAGGGGGGACTCGAACCCCCACGCCCTTATCGGGCACTAGGCCCTCAACCTAGCGCGTCTACCTATTCCGCCACTCCGACGTTGCGACCAGAAGAGTATACGAGACACCCCTGCAACGGTCAACGTGCCGGTCGGCGACCCGTGTGGCGCTACCAACCGGCGTGTGCTAAGTTTCGACGATGATGCGGCGCCGGCGCGCGACATTCTTCGTGGCGACCATCTCGGTCGTGGTTTTGCTTGCTCTACTCTCCCGACTACTCCGACGAGATACCCAAACTCTATCCAGTGGACGGCCCATAAACCTCGCCCATCGAGGTGACTCGGACAGGTTCCCGGAGAACACCCTCGCTTCTTTCGAGGCCGGTCTCTCCGCCGGATCCGGAGGACTGGAGTTGGACGTTCACATGACTCTCGACGGGTACATAGTCGTCATCCACGATGATACCGTGGACCGTACGACAAACGGAGCAGGACCCGTTAGGGACATGACTCTGGAGGAGCTTCAGGGTCTCGACGCCGGATACCGGTTCGGCTCGGAGGGAGGTTATCCTTATCGGGGAGAGGGGCTGTATGCGCCGACGCTCTCCGAGGTGCTGGAGAAGTTTCCGCGGGCCTTCATAAACCTGGAGATAAAAGAAGCCCTGCCGGGTGTGGAAGCTGTGGTGCTGGAGGTGATCCTTGGAGCCGGGGCGTCGGATCGGGTGCTCGTGGCGGCGTCGGACCACGGCATAATGAGACGTTTTCGGAAGGCGTCTGGCGGCACTGTCCCAACGTCCGCCTCCCAGCGTGAGATCAGGGGCTTCTACCTCCTCAGCAAACTGCGCCTGGAAGGGTTGCTACGTCCCTCCTACGACGCGCTCCAGGTCCCGGTACGGTACGGAATCCTGGAGATCTTGACTCCCCGGTTCGTTGAGGCGGCCCACAAGCTTGGGGTGCGGGTTGAAGCGTGGACCATCAACGACTCAAGTGAGATGCGTCACCTGCTCGACCTCGGCGTCGACACCGTTATGACCGACCGGCCCGGCGAATTAGCCGAGGTACTGGCCGTAATACGGTAGAGAAACATCTCGCGAGCATAAGGACCGGAGTCTAATGAGTGTCTTCGAGAGGTTGTCCGGGAGGGATCTACTCGGCACTGGCTTGTTCGTCGGACTCGGCGCCTTGCTGGCTATCTTCGCTCTCCTCGGATATCCTGCTGCCGCGCTTGCCTTACCGCTCCTCGTTGGGTTCTCGGCAGGATACGTCGTCGCCCACCTCGTGACCTCGGCTAGAGCCCCCGGATGGGCGCGGGTTACCGCTGCACTCTCGGCGGCAACGGCTCTGATACTTGGATGCTTACTGCTGGTTTCGCCGTTCGTGAACCCGGATCTACTCCAGGTTTTCGCGAACCTCTATCAGGGAGGAGCCGGCACGACTCTCGGACGTTTGGCGCTCGGCTTTGCATTCTCATACTTTGGACAAGTCTTCCGAAGGTTCTCCTTTCCTGCACTTTTGCCGGCAACTTCTGAAGAAGCAAACCGACAAAGCAGGGAGAGCGTCCGTAGTGTGCTGATAGTGGGCGGGTTATTCATGGGATTGGTGGTTCTTGTCGCCGTTGCCTGGGGAGTCTTGGCCCTGATCGCGCACCTCGTCGTCGCGCTCTACGGTTAGCAACTGGTCGAGGGTGAATGGATGTTGCCAGGTGTGGAAATCGGTCGTGCGGATCTTTAGTACAGGCTCCACAAGACGAGGGCCGCCGAGGCTACGCCGAAGAGAGTGTAGACGATGCCGATCGGCAGGAAGAAGGAGGAGCTTCGCTGGGACGGTGTGACGTAGCGGGCGTAGGGGAAGATCTGGACTGCTTTTCGGAGTAGCGCGTTGTACTCGTAGCGGAAAATGGTCATGTGCAGGCCGCCGGCCGACGTGATGCCGCAGAAGGGCAAGGCCCAGAGCCTCGACGGATAGGCGTGCACGCCCAGCGGCGTGAGGATCACCAGCAGCACCCACGCCGCCTGTATCCCCACGTAACTAACCCAGGCTGTTTTTATCCGATATCTGTGTCGCATAGTTGACCTCGCGTGATTGTAGCGAGAGTGGAGGACGGAGACACGATGCCGTGAGCCATCTTCCGTTCCGGCCTGTAAACTATGCGCGAACGTCATATCGTACGCTACAGAGAGGATGAGGCCATGATCCAGGAATCCATAATCGCAGACCCGTCACTGGCAGATGAGGGCAACCGGAAGATAGACTGGGCCGGACAGCACTGCCCGGTGCTGAACACTATAGCGAAGGACCGTCTCTCCGACGGCTCGCTACAGGGCCGGAAGGTCGCCGTCACCGTCCACCTCGAAGCGAAGACGGCTTACCTGGCGGTGTTGCTGCACGAGGCCGGGGCGGACGTTACCGTCACCGGGAGCAACCCGCTCTCTACCCAGGACGCCATCTGCGCCGGGCTCGTAGACCGGGGCATCCGCGTCTTCGCTACGCACGACCCGAGCGAGGAAGACTTCGAGCGGTACATCCACCTGGCGTTGGAGACCGGGCCGGACCTGTTGTTGGACGACGGGGCCGAGTTAGTCGGGCGTCTCATCCAGAGTCACCCGGATCTCATAGACAACGTGGAGGGCGCTACTGAGACGACGACCACGGGCATCCTCAAGGTGAGGGCCATGACGGGTGAGGGCGTGCTGCCGTTTCCGGTACTCGGGATCAACGACGCCCGTATGAAGCATCTATTCGACAACCGTTACGGTACGGGACACTCCTCTATAGTCAGCCTGCTCGCCAACACGAACCTGTTCCTCTCCGGCAAGCGGGTGGTCGTGATGGGCTTCGGTTGGGTGAGCCGCGGGCTCGCCAAATACGCCGCCGGTTTCGGTGGACGGGTCATCGTCTGCGAGCCGGACCCGGTGAAGTTGCTTGAGGCCTACGCCGAGGGCTACGAGGTGATGAACTCGCTCGACGCCGCCGAGGCCGGGGACTTCTTCCTGACCGGCACGGGCAACATAAGGGTGCTGCGCGCGGAGCACTTCGAGCGGATGAAAGACGGGGCGGTGCTCGCGAACGCCGGCCACTACGACCACGAGTTCGACATGGCGGCGCTGCGGGAGATGGCTGTTGCAGAGCGCGAGGTACGCCAGAACATTACCGAGTACGAGATGCCGGATGGGCGAAGGCTGCAAGTCATCGCGCGCGGCAGGCTCCTAAACTCCGGCGCCGGGGACGGACATCCGATCGAGATCATGGACCTCACCTTCGCCCTCCACGCCCTCGGTATCCACCACCTCGCCAGCCACGCGAAGGACTTCGAGCCCGGCATACAACTCATCCCGGACGAGATAGACGACCTAGTAGCTCGCACCAAACTCGCCACTTTGGGAGTCGAGCCCGAGACGCTGACCGAAGAGCAAATCTCCTACCAGAATAGCTGGCAGTAGGACCACCCCTGAACTACCGTCCGATGACGAGCAAAGACGTGGAGGCGGCCTACCAGACTTCCTCCAACGCCTTTGCCGAGAATCCCGAAGATCGGGCCAGAATAGAGAACCGCACCCCAGAAGAAGTCGCGAGTCGCCAGAAGCGCCTCCACTATCTCCTACGCACGGACCCCGATGGTGCCTGGGTTGCAGAAGACGACGGGAGGATAGCCGGTGTAGCAGTTTCTCTCCGTCGCGAAAGACTTTGGGTGCTCTCTTTACTAACCGTGGACGCAGAATACCGGAGCCGAGGAGTCGGTAAGTCTCTACTAAACGGCGCCCTCTCCTATGCGGAGGGTTGTAAGAGCGCCCTCCTGGCTTCATCGTCCCACCCGGCCGCCCTCCGCCGCTATGCAATGGCCGGTTTTGCACTCCTACCGACCTTCTCCGCAAGTGGTACCGTCAGGCGCGGAGCCCTACCAAGAGGCCTCGCCGTGCGCGAAGGGAGGGAATCGGACCTTGACCTCGCCGCCGACGTAGATCGCCACCTTCGGGGCGCTCCGCACGGCCCCGACTTGGAATTCCTACTTGGTACCGGCGCCCGCATGTTCGTCTGCGAGGATCCGGGCGCCAGAGGCTACGCCTTATCCAAAGACGGCTCACCCGGCATCGTGGCCGCCACGACTACGGAAGCCGCATCCGATCTGCTGTGGGCGTGTCTGGCCGATGCTCCGGCTGGAGATACGGAGGTCACGGTCAACTGGCTGACGGCCGATCAGGGATGGGCGATGGACGTTGCGCTTTCTGCAGGGCTGGCGCTCAAGCCGTGGGGCGCTTTGTGTGTGAGGGGCGAGGTGGGGTCTCTAGCGCCTTACCTCCCGAACGGGTCACTTCTCTGAGGTTGCGGGCGCTACGGTGACCAGAACACTAACCATCAACTACAAAGGCTTTCGGGAGTGTCCGAACTGCGAGGGGCGCGGCGACGACGGCTCCGCGTGGCGGCCGTTCGAGTGCAAGAGGTGCAAGGGACACGGGGTTCTCGTGACCGGCGTCGAGGTCGAGGACTCGGTGGAGGGAGTGCTGCCGCCGGAGCGTTACGACTTCAATGCTCTGGGAGAGGTCTATCTGGTAGATTTCGACGTGGACGAGGAAGTAGAGGTCAATCCTCCTTCGGCCCCTTGGGATCCATATACGCCATCATCTTGAGGATTCTTGCGAAAGCGGCGCTCGCGCCGACCCCGATAATGTCGTAGATGCCTCCCCAGCGTGTGTAAGAGGGACGCGAAATCTCACCAAACTCCTTCGCGTACCCGGAAGGGTTGCCGATCGCCGCCCAGCCATACGAGAACGGAAACAGCAGCCATTCAACCGTCGTCGCCGTGGCGACCATAACTATCGCCGCCAGGACGCCCGGCCATCCTCCCTTGAAGGCCAGGATAGCCGCCAGCGCGAGGTAGAAGATCAGGCGGGTCAGCATTATGATCGGCGTTCGACCAGTCCCCTGGTAGGTGCTCTTGAACGAGAAGACCTCGGAACCGAAACCGAAGACGATCGCCGCCAGCGTACAGACCACTGTGAGCGCCACGAGAGATTTCGTACTCTGCTTCATATCCCGCATTATATTGCCGACGCTGAAGCTTTGGCTAACGCTTTATCTGTGATCGGAGCATCATACCCATCTGCTCCTAGCTGATATCTTCAATGGGTTCGGAAGTAAATTTTCTGGAGAGAGCTTGACGGAGAGAATATTCGAGGAGACGCGCGCTTGAGCGTTCGGGAACGGCGTTCAACCGGGAAAACCGGGACCAGGCCCGAAGCTCGGGAAGGTTTGCTTTCGCGCTGGGCGCGTTTCGCCGCCCGCCACCGCTGGCCGGTTATCCTGTGCTGGGTCGGAATACTCGCCGCCTTGGTCATCTCTTCCTCTGCTTTCGGCGGGCAGTTCGCAGACGCTTTCAAGCTGCCCGGAGCCGAGTCCCAGAAAGCGCTGGACTTGCTGAAAGACCGCTTCCCGAGCCAGGCCGGAGACAGCGCAACGCTCGTCTTTAAGTCGAAGAGCGGCATAAAGAGTAAAGGTACGAGCGGGCGCGTCAAGGATGTGGTCTCGAAGGCTGAGAAATTGCCCGGCGTGACTGGTGTCGTTTCTCCGTTTCAGGTGCCGGGCGCTGTTTCGGAGAACGGGAAGATCGCTTACGCGACGGTCCAGTACGATAAGGCCGCGCCGGAGATCCCCGCGAGCAATGTGGATAAGTTGAAGAACCTCGTGAGTGGGGCTAACAAGAATGGATTGCGCGTCGAGGTTGGTGGGCAGGTGATCTCCAGCACCGAGGTTACGCCGCCGGGACGCTCGGAGGTAGTGGGGTTGCTGGCGGCGGTGATCATACTGCTCGTTGCCTTTGGCTCTGTCGTCGCGATGGGCCTACCGGTCGTTACGGCGCTCGTCGGCCTCGGGAGCGGTTTCCTGCTCATCACCGTCGTCGCCAAGTTCACGGACGTCAGCACCTTTACCCCGGCGTTCGCCTCGATGGTCGGCCTCGGGGTCGGCATAGACTACGCGCTGTTCGTCGTGACCCGTTTTAGAGAAGGACTGGCGGACGGGCTGGATGTCCCGGACGCGGTGGCGCGGGCGGTAAATACGGCTGGGCGTGCCGTCATAGCCGCCGGAACCATCGTCGTGATAGCGCTTCTCGGACTCGCTATTATGGGCATCCCGTTCGTTACGGCGCTCGGGGTCGCCGCCTCCGTGGTAGTCGGTCTCAGTGTCCTCGTGGCGGTGACGCTCCTTCCGGCGCTCCTCGGCCTCGTCGGGCGCGGCGTGAACCGATGGAAGGTCCCCGGTCTTCGGGGCGCAGCCGCTGCGACGACCAACCGCCGGGATACGTTCAGCTACCGTCTGAGCCGAGCGATACAGCGCAGGCCGCTACTCTACGCTCTCACCTCTGCGGTACTCCTGATCCTATTGGCTTCTCCGGTTCTGGACATGCGTATCGGCTTTTCAGATGACGGGAACAAGCCGACCTCGCTCAACAGCCGCAGGGCCTACGATCTCCTGGCCGAAGGCTTCGGGCCGGGCTTTAACGGGCCGTTCCTGGTCTCCGTCGAGAAGAGCGGCGGCCTCTCGCAAAACACGCTCCAGAACTTGTCCCGGAAGCTGAACGACGCGAATGGCGTCGAGAGCGCGCTGCCTCCGGTCACGAACAAGAAGGGCAACACGGCCATCATAACCGTGTACCCGAAGACCTCGCCCCAGAGCGCCCGCACCGCCGACACCGTCAACCGGCTGCGCGACAACGTTGTCCCGAAGGCTATAAAGGGTTCCGGAGCTAAGGCTTATGTCGGGGGTGCGACGGCGGCGTTCGTGGATATAGACAACAGGATCGTGTCCCGGATACCTATCTTTTTCGCGGCGGTGATCGGCCTGAGCTTCCTTCTCCTGATGTCCGTCTTCCGCTCCGTACTCGTCCCGTTGAAAGCTGCCATTATGAACCTCCTCTCCATCGGGGCGGCATACGGGGTTCTGGTGCCTGTCTTTCAGTGGGGCTGGGGCGACGGCTTGCTCGGGATACCGAAGGCCGGGCCGATAGACTCTTTCTTGCCGATGATGCTCTTCGCTATTCTGTTCGGTCTCTCGATGGACTACGAGGTCTTCCTGGTGAGTCGCATCCGGGAGAGTTACATCAGGAGCGGCGACCCGCGCGGTTCGGTGGGCGAGGGGCTCGCCATCACCGCCAGGGTAATAACGGCGGCTGCGGCTATCATGATCTTCGTCTTCCTCTCCTTCGTGATGGGAGAGGACCGTATAATCAAAGAGTTCGGCCTCGGGCTCGCGACCGCCATCTTCGTGGACGCCACGGTCATAAGGCTCGTCCTCGTACCAGCAACCATGACGCTTCTCGGCCGCTGGAACTGGTGGTTCCCGCCCGTCCTCGACCGTCTGGTCCCACGACTCAACATCGAAGGAGATACGGATGATCCGGAGCCGCAGCCCTCGTCTCCTCCTGAAAACCTTCTCCTGACCGGTGTAGCCCTGGAGTATCTGGCGCGGCGCATCGAGAACGCGAACGGGGACTTCCCGAACCTGGTCAGCGCCGCCTCCAACCTCGCCCCCGACGGCGACTGTGACGGCTCTAGACACGAGCGGGCGCGACTCGCCGCGAGAGAAGTCTTGAGACCGCTCGCCGTCTCTACCCTGAGCGCGGCGATGAAGAAAAACGGTGGCGACGTAGAGAACGAGAGGTACATGGAGCCCCGGCGTAACGGCAGTCTTCCGGGGCGTTAGCGAGTTGGAGGTAGCGGAGATGGACGAGCAACGTCAGGTCGTTATAGTAACGGGCGCCAGCCGGGGGATAGGCGAGGCTACCGCCAGACTTTTTGGGGAGCGGGGTTGGGCGGTCGTGCTCGCCGCCCGCTCGGAAGAGGAGATCTCCCGGATCGCCGGTGAGATAGAAGCTTCCGGGGGACAAGCTCTCGCCGTAACGGCCGACGTGACCGAGAAGCAAAGCGTGAACGACCTCGCGGCGCGGGCGCTGGAGACTTTCGGGCGCATAGACGCAGTCGTCAACAACGCGGGGCGTGGGATCTTCGGTACGGTTGCTTCCCTGGATGTGGAAGACCTCGAAAGCGTCTTCCGTCTGAACGTCTTCGCCCCGGTGGCGATGATGGGGGCCGTGGTCCCGGCGATGCGGCGCGGTGGCGGAGGTGTGATCGTCAACGTCTCGTCTCAGGCCGAGAACTTCGCCCCGCCCCTGCTCGGCGCCTACTCCGCGAGCAAGATCGCCCTGAGCTACCTCTCCGACGCCGCCCGCATCGAGCTCGCCCACGCCAATGTCGCCGTCACGAATGTCCTGCCCGGACTCACGAATACCGGCTTCGGAGGAAGCACCGTCCGCTCAGGCTCAACCGACGATTTCATCCTTCCGGACGATTTGGTGGAAGGACCGGGAGGTGGCGCCCCGCCCCGCAAAGTGGCGGAGACCATCTGGGCCGCGGCGCACGAACGTCCCAGGCAAAAAAGCGTCTCACTGGGCGATGGTATCGGCGGACGACTCGCGCGCACGGCTCCGGGTTCCGTGAACCTGCTATTGACCTTCGTCCTCAACCGCTACGTGCCGCGTCACGGCCACCCGGCCGCCTCTCCGCGCCGGGACCTCGTCACGGTCGGCCTCGCCTCCGGTGGAGCGCTCGCCGCTCTTATCGCAGCCGGACGCCTGACGAAGAGGTAGCGACCGCGCTTGTTTCAGGAACCTTTGTCCAGGGCTGCGAGTACGTCTTTCGGGTTCAGACGGCCTTTGAAGGGGATCACACCTCCCCTGACCGCTTCCTCCAGCGCCTCGGACGAGGCCCCGAGCTTCTCGGAGGCGGCGGCGAGCACCCGGTTCCCACGACCCGCCGCCTCCCGGACCAGCGCGACCCGCTCCACTAGTTGGCGCTCGGACCAGAAGCCGAGAACCTCCAGGTAGACTTTTTCTCTCGTCCGGGAGTTCGCGAGCGTAAAGTCCGGGACGAGGGCGGTCTTTAGTCCGGGAAGCGGTAGGATGTTCGCCCCGTCTCGAAGGTCCCAGTCGCCGGTGTCCTTCGCCCGATCCCACGCCCGCCGGAAGGCTTCGCGCACGTCGTCCTCTTCGTCGTCTTGTTTGGGTCCGGCGTAGTGGCTCTTCAGGCCGCAGGTTTCGGAGTCGAGGTTCAGTGATGTGGCGCGACCTTTCCACTCTACGTTGGCGGAGATCGTCCAGGGCGAGGTGAGGAGGAGGGCTGGGAGTAGTTTGGCGAGGCGGAGGCCGTATTTGCGGGTGCTGGAGAATAGGGAGAGTGGACCATCCAACTGTATTCTGTACCCCTTTGTCGTTGGTTCGACTCGGTAGATCAAACCGAACAGCTTGATGTAATGGAAGATGAGACCGGCGTCTGCCTCCGAGCCGAGGTCCAGAGTCAGTTCTCGCGCCGAGTACAGGACTCCCTGGACTTGGGCGACGTTGTAGCGGTCTATCAACTCTTCCGGGGACGGCTTCTCGAACTCTCCGAGGAGTTGGGCGCCCTGGCGGTCGGCGTACATGAGCGAGACCGGGTCCTCCAGTTTTGTCTCCCGCGCTACTTGCGAGAGTATGTCGTCTCGGGATACGGTGTCGAGCAACCCCGGCTCCGCTGATGGGAACTCCGGCAGGGCGGAGGCGAGCTCGAAGATCCTGGTTCGGACCGTGTAAGGGTCGGCGTCGGTCGGGGGAGTCCACTCGGATTTCTCCTCCAGCAGCTTTGCGAGCGCCCGCACGATCTTGAACCCCCTCCGAACGTCGAGACCCGGCCCGATCTCTTCCTCGGCCGCCGTTAATTCCTGCTCCAACTCGTAGCGAGGTCTGCCTTCGTGGGCGGCGTAGAGGTCGCACAGTTCTCCGGCGACCGCGAGCGCCCGCCCGTCGTCGGGTGAGAGTCGGTGCGGCACCAGGTTTCCACGCGCCACGCGGGCCATGACGTGCTCGCCCCGGAGCATTAGACGAGCGCCTCGCGGCGCCTGCGGGACGTGGACTCTTCGCCGGTCGCGGAGGTGACGAGTTCGTAGAGTAGGGCTCGCTTTCCTTCTCTGGGGCGGAGGATGCGTCCGAGGCGTTGGACGTATTCGCGGTGGGAGGCGCTCCCGGCGAGGATGACGGCGACGTTCGCGTCCGGGACGTCCACACCCTCGTTCAGGACGTCCGAGGCGATTATTGTCCGGTAGCGGCCTTCGCGGAAACGGTCCAGGATCTCCTTCCGCTCCCGCGCCGGCGTCTCGTAGGTGATGCCGGGGATCAAAAACCGCCGGCTGAGAGCATAAACTTCCTCCACGCTCTTCGCGAACACGATGCACCTATCCTCCCAGTGCCGCCGGAGCAGGTTTTCGAGCGTCGCGCCCTTACGCGTAGCCGCCGCCTGTATCTCCCGCCTCCGACGCGCCGCCAGAAGCGCCTCCCGTCCCCCGGAATGGCTCGTCGCGGCGACCATGATGAACCGCTGCCAGTCCTCCGGGGAGCGCATGGGTAGGCGATGTTTCTGCAAGAAGTCCCGGTATACGGCGTTGGCCTCGGCGTACTCGTGTCGTTCGTGGGCGGTCAACTCTATTGGGAGACGGACGAGTTCGTAGGAAGCGAGGTAGGTACCGGCCAGGTCTTCGGGCGAGCGCCGGTAGACGATCGGCCCGCAAAGGTCCGGCAGGAGGTCGTGGCAGCCGTCCGGGCGTTCTGGGGTGGCGGTCAGGCCGAGGGAATAGGGGGCGAGCATCATCTTCGGTATGATCGCGTTTTTGGGCGCGGGTAGGTGGTGGACCTCGTCGTAAATCACCAGCGCGAACCGGTCGCCGTAGCGCTCCATGTGGATGTAGGCGGAGTCGTAGGTCGTAACCGTCAGCGGCGTGACCTCGTGGTATCCGCCTCCCAGCAAGCCAACCGTCACCGACGAGCCGAAGGCGTCCGAGAGGATCGAGTACCACTGCTTGAGCAGGGCGAGGGTCGGCACAACGACGAGCGTGCTCCGCCCGGTCTTCTCTATCGCCCGGACCGCCACCGCTGTCTTGCCCGCACCGGTCGGCAGCACCACGACGCCTCGCAAACCCGCCGAAACGTTCGTCTCGCGCCGCCAGGCCGTCAGAGCCTCCCGCTGGTAGGGGCGCGGTTCCATCGAGACGCGTGACTCCAGGGAGAGTTTCTCGAAGGATGCCGCCCCATCTTTGTGAGGAATGCCAGACTCGCGAAGGGCGAGCACCGTCTCCCGGTAGGCGTTCGCCGGGGCACGCCACTGCTCCGTGCGGCCGTCCCACACGAAAGGTTCCGGGGGCGTTTCGCCGCCCGTAGCGGTCGCGAGTAGGGTGCCGGACTCGTAATTCAGTTCGATCATCTCAAAGAAGAATACCCGAGCCACGACTCCCTATCAGCGGTAAACTGCCGCCCATGCCTTTTTGGAGAACATGGCCGCCGGGACCTGCGAAGCTCGAATCAGCCTTGCCGACCCTTCGCCTCACGATTACGTTGCTCATCCTGCTGGCTACCGCCGGATGCGCCGGCGGTGGAGGTCTCTCCCAGAAGCCCGAAAGCTCAACAAAAGCTATCGAGAAGACAGATGAAACTACAGCTAGGGCTACCGCCCAAAGCCCGGCGAAGACTCCGGGTAAAAAGAATGCTTGCGGAGGGGGGAAGATGAGCTTGCGAGACGGGGTTGGGCAGATGTTTATCGTGAGCATCGGCGGGACGGAGCCCGACTACTACATAGAGAAGATGGTCCGGGAACGGAATATAGGTGGTGTATTGCTCTTTGGGTACAACATGCAAAGCGAGCAGCAGACGAAAGCTCTGACTTCTTCCCTGCAACGCCTCGCCACCCAAACAGGACCAGCTGTCCCTCTGTTCGTGGCCGCAGACCAGGAAGGAGGCAGGGTCTCTCACGCTCCTTGGGTAACGCCGGAGCCGGCGGCAGCCGAGGTTGGAAGCGGAGGAGATCCACAACAAGCCCTGGATATCGCGAGGGTGATGGGTCGCGAGCTACTCCGGGCGGGCATCAACACGGATTTCGCCCCGGTGGTGGATACCGGGTTCGGGGCCGCCATAGGGGACCGCTCTTTCGGCGGCGACCCGAAGCTCGTCTCGGAGATGGGTGCGGCATCCGTCGAAGGTTTCAGGGAGGCGGGCGTGGTTTCGGCGGCCAAGCACTTTCCGAACCACGGCCCGGCGAACACTGACTCGCACCTCGGACTGCCCGTCGTGGATCACGACATGGCGGAGGTGGAATCCTACGACTTGCCGCCGTTTCGGGCTGCCGTAAAAGCCGGAGTGCCGATGGTTATGGTCGGACATTTGCTCTACCCAGCCATCGACCCGAACCGTCCGGCCAGCCTCTCGCCTGCCGCCATAAAGCTACTTCGCCGGAACCTCGGGTTCGAAGGGATCATCGTCACCGACGATTTAGCGATGGAAGGCGCCAACGGTGGAGGTCCGCCGTCTCGGGCCGCGGTAGAGGCGGTTGGCGCCGGTGCGGACATGCTCGTTATCTCCAGTCCACCTCAACAGCAGGCCGACGCTTACGACGCCGTACTCGCGGCGGTCAAGTCCGGAGAGATACCGCGAGAAAGGGTCCGGGAGTCGGTGAAACGTATCATGAAAGTCAAGGAGAATTATCATTTCTGCAAGGGTGCGGCGAGATAAGGTAGAATGAAACAAGGTATAAGGGTGTTTGGGAAGTGTTCCGGGTTTTCCGGTTCGAGCTAGAAGGAGGAAACAGGATGGCTGAAGTTACCCTGGAAGAGGTCACCAAAGTCTACGGCGAAGACGTGATGGCGGTGAAGGACATGAACCTGGACATCCCCGATGGGGAGTTCGTGGTTTTCGTCGGGCCTTCGGGTTGTGGGAAGTCTACCGCGCTGCGTATGATCGCCGGTCTCGAAGACATCAGCGGGGGCAAGGTATTCATCGGGGACAACGTGGTGAACGACCTCCCTCCCCGCGAGCGCGACATCGCGATGGTGTTCCAGAACTACGCGCTGTATCCGCACATGAACGTGCGGGAGAACATGGGTTTCGCGCTCAAGCTCAAGAAGATGGATAAGAGCCAGATCAACGAGCGCGTCGAAGAGGCGGCCCGCGTCCTCTCGATCGAGCACTTTCTGGACCGCAAGCCGAAAGCGCTCTCCGGTGGGCAGAGGCAGCGGGTGGCGCTCGGACGGGCGATAGTCCGGGAGCCTAAGGCTTTCCTGATGGACGAGCCTCTCTCCAACCTGGACGCGAAGCTAAGAGTCCAGATGCGCACGGAGATCGCCAAGCTCCACAACCGGATCGGCACCACCACGATCTACGTCACCCACGATCAGACCGAGGCGATGACGATGGCCGACAGGATCGTGGTCCTCAAAGACGGCGAGGTGCAGCAGGTAGCCACTCCGCAGCAGATGTACGACCATCCCGACAACGTCTTCGTCGCTGGCTTTATTGGTTCTCCGGCGATGAACTTCATCATGGCCCGTCTTGAGAAGCACGACGGTGGGCTCGCCGCCAAGTTCGGCAATACCGTACTCCCGCTCTCCCGCGAGGCGCTCGGTGAAGCGGAGGAGAGGGGCAAGAGCCCGGACAAGCTAGTCGGCAAAGAGGTCGTGCTCGGCATCCGCCCGGAGCACATCGAGGACGCCGGCGTCGAAGAGGCTTCGGTGATCGAGGGCAGCGAAGAAAGCACGATGGACGTTGACCCGCAGGTCATAGAGAGCATGGGAAGCGAGAAATACGTCTACTTCTCCATCTCCAAAGAGCACGCGGCCCGCCTGGACAGCCTGAGCGCGATGACCGACGACGAGGGCGGCGACACTGATGAAGGCGGCTCCCCGGAAGGTTCGGACGACATGATGGTCGCACGTATATCGGCGGAGAGCACGGCAAAGAGGGGCGACAAGATGCGCCTCGTCATAGACCCGAGCAAGATCCGTCTCTTCGACCCGGAGAGCGAGGAGGCGATAATCTAGGTAGCTATACTTTTCGGCTTGGCGCCGGCGAGCATCGCTAATGCGCGGTGCCACTCCATTGCATCGGGGTGCGCGCCGGGTCCGCAGCTATACTCCGGGTCGCTGGCGCCCTGTGGATCCTGGGTCATCTCTGGCGGTATCTTTACGTCCGTCATCTCGATCTCGTCCCCGTAGTAGAGGGTTAGGGTGCCCCGGAGTGTCAGTAGGAGCATCTGGGACGTCCTGCTACGGACCGGGCCTATTCAACTAGTAGATCCTCGGGTTGTCGCGAGAAGAGCGCGACTCCTCGAACCAGGGATGCTCGTCGGAGGAGTGGTTGGGGACGAGGTCTATGATCACCCGTATGCCGCGCCGGTGCGCTTCTTCCAGTAGCTCGTCGAAGTCCGGGAGCGTGCCGAACACGGGGTCGACGTCGCAGTGGTCGGAGACATCGTAGCCGAAGTCCGCCATCTGGCTCTCTCCATCCTATCCTTCCCCGATGGCGTTCACGCCGAGCCACTTCAGATAGTCGAGCTTCGAGGTTGTCCTGCGGAGGTCGCCCACCCCATCGCCATTCGCTTCAGCGAAGCTGCGAGGGTAGATCTGGTATATGACGCCTTTTTGCCACCACGGAGGTCCTTTGGTCATGAGCAGCGGCTATATTAGCATGGTCCGGCGTCTGACCCCCTCCTAAGGAATGCTCAGACTGATTCGCGCTCTATGTAAACGCAATCGAGCGTGCTCTGGACCGGCGGCGGCTCCCCGGACCCGGCGTGCTCGATGAGGTAGTTCACCGCCCACCTTCCCATCTCGTAGTGAGGGAGCGCGACGGTGGAGAGCGGCGGCCGCAGTTGGTCGGCGATGAGTGCCTGGTTGTCGAAACCGACTACGGCCACATCCTGCGGGATGTAGAGCCCGAGCTCCTTGAGCGCCTCGTACGCGCCCATTGCCGTCGGGTCGTTGCCGCAAAAGATGGCAGTTGGAGGGTCGGCGGTCAGCATCAACTCCAGGGCGCCCGTGTATCCGCCGCTTGATCTCCCGTCCCCGTATCTGACCAGAGAAGTATCCAAGCCCAGCCTGCGAGCTTCGAGCGCTTGTCCGTAGCCTTCCAGACGACCAGCTGCGGCGGGTGAGCCGGGAGGAAGGTTTATGAAACCAATCCTCTCGTGGCCCTTTGTGAGGAGCGCCTCCGTTGCCGTTCGCCCCCCCGATACTTCGTCCGGGACTACGGAGGGCCAATCCCCGTCCTCCGAGTAGCAGTCGAGCAGTATCGCGGGTACCTCGCGGAAGCCCTTCGGCGGTTCCACGGCCTCATGAAACATCGTGGCGTAGATTATGCTCTCCACCCGGCGTTCCAGCATCATCTCGGCGGCGCGTTCTTCCATCTTCCGGTTGCGACCGGTGTTGACGATCATGAGTATCTTGCCGTTCTCCCAGGCCTCGTCTTGCGCGCCCTCGATGATCCCGCCGGCGAAAGGCGTCGAGGCGATCTCATCCGTAACGAAGCCTATGGTGTGCGACCGGCTCTCGCGCAAGAGCTTCGCCGCGACGTTCGGCCGGTAGCCGAGGTCCCGTACCGACCTCCTGACCCGCTCCCTCGTCGGCGCCGAGACGCTGCTGCCGCCCACGTCGTTGAGCACGTATGACACTGTGGTCGGCGAGACGCCGGCCCGCCTCGCCACGTCGCCGATAGTCGGAGACCGTTTCACCCTCACCCCATTTTCTCCAGTATCCACCCCCACCATGATACTAGAATCGCATCCTGCGCTTGACGCGGAGCGAAGTCAATGTCATTATGGTAAAACGATTCATTAGAGAATCTAACCTCGGGGTGGAGGTGCAATTCGAGAAGAATAAGACGTTCCTCCGTTTCGTCCTTCGGGCGGCGGAGAAAATGAGGTACCTGACGGTGTGGGATCCGGGAAGCTCGCAGTTCGTGTAAAGGGAAACAGATAGGAGGAGTTTAGTAGATGACGCAGAACCAAGGTGAGGGAACGGGCGAGAGGCCAAAAGCGTCCGAGGGAAAGAAGATCAGCCGGAGCAAATTCTTGAAGGCTGGTGGCACCGGGCTGGCCGGAGCGGTGGTGCTTGGCGCGGCGGGATGTGGTGGAGGCGGCGGGAGCGGGAGCGGTGGAAGTAAAGGTCAGTTCGTACTCTCCTTCGGCCCCGACGATTCCGGCACGCTCCAAAAGCTTGTGGACATGTTCAACAAGCAGAACAAAGGGAAGTACAAGGTCAAGTGGCGGCAAATGCAGGCTGACACCGGAGCTTACTTCGATCAGCTAAGGACCCAATTTCAGGCCCAGAGTGGTGACATAGACCTGATCGGGGGCGACGTGATTTGGCCGGCCCAGTTCGCCGCCAACGGCTGGGTTATCGACCTCTCGGACCGCTTCCCGAAGAGCGAGCGCAAGAAGTTCCTCGATGGTCCTATCGAGTCCAACACGTACGACGGAAAGATCTACGGCGTGCCGTGGTACACCGACGCCGGTATGCTCTACTATCGCCAGGACCTGCTGAAGAAGAGCGGTTTCAACTCTGCGCCTAAGACTTGGGACGAGCTGAAGATGATGGCGAAGAAGGTCATGCAGGACTCGGGCACCAAGTTTGGCTTCGTGTTCCAGGGCGCGGCGTACGAGGGCGGGGTCGTCGACGGCGTGGAGTATATAGAGAGCAATGGCGGTAGCGTCCTGGCCCCAGGTGACTCGAAGAAGGTCACCATCGACAGCTCCAACTCCGTGGACGGCCTCAAGACCGAGCATAGCATGATAGCCGACGGCGTCTCCCCGAAGGCTGTCTCCACCTACACAGAGAATGAGACGCTGGCTGCCTTCACCAACGGGGATGCTGTCTTCGCCCGCAACTGGCCGTACATGTACGCGCTAATCGCTGACCCGAAGCAGTCGAAGGTTAAGCCGGACCAGGTAAGCGTCGCCCCGTTGCCGGCCGGTTCGGGGTCCGGCGGCAAGAGCGTCGCGGGACTCGGCGGGTGGAACTTCTACATAAGCGCTTTCTCGCAGAAGCAGGAC
Source organism: Rubrobacteraceae bacterium (assembly GCA_965219175.1). Classification (GTDB taxonomy): domain Bacteria; phylum Actinomycetota; class Rubrobacteria; order Rubrobacterales; family Rubrobacteraceae; genus JBBPZK01. The sequence continues at coordinate 2,156,995 of CBDCNI010000001.1, read as the reverse complement.
GCGGCCTACGAGTTCGTCAAGTTCGCCACAGCCCCGAAGCAACAGAAGTTCCGGGCGTTGAAAGGCTCATTCCTGCCGACGCTCAAGGAACTTTACAATGACAAGGAGATCATCAACAACATACCGGTCATAAAGTTGGCCCCGAAGGCGCTCTCCAACCAGGTGCCGCGGCCGATCTCACCTTATTACTCGGACATGTCGCTGAAGATGCAGGATCAGTTCAACGCCTCGCTCAAAGGCGCTACCACGCCCAAGAAGGCCGCCAATACGTTGCAGAGTGAACTCAAGCAGATCATTAAGCAGGGAAGCGGCGCATAGTGCTTTCGGTGAAGCCTCCGGCGGCGAGGAGCATCTGCCCCCGCCGCCAGACTTCTAGAAAAGGAGACAAGGTGTGACGACATCATCAGCGGACAGGAAGAAGAGTCGGGGTTTCTTAAAGGAAGAGTTCGGAAACCCCGAGCGACGTACAGCTTACTATATGGTGTTACCCGTCTTGGTCATCATCCTGGTAGTAGCGTTGCTACCTATAGTATCCTCCGTATGGTTGAGCGTTCACCAGGCGACCCCCACGACGACCGGCTCGTTCGTCGGGCTCCAGAACTACATAAACGTGTTCCAGGACAGCAGCTTCCTCACCGGTCTCAAGAATACCCTGATCTTCACGGTGGTGAGCGTGGCTATCGAGTTCGTTATCGGGCTCGCCATAGCGCTCGCCATAAACCGGGCGTTTAAAGGGCGGGGGCTCGTAAGGGCGGCGATACTGGTGCCGTGGGCTTTCCCGACGGTCATCTCGGCGGCGATGTGGCGGCTGATGTTCCAGGACCAGGTCGGGATCATCAACTACGTGGCGAACACCATCGGCCTCATCAACCAGCCGATACTCTCCAACGACACGCTGCTCCTCATCTCGGCCATCCTGGTCGACGTGTGGAAGACGACACCTTTCATGGCGCTCCTCTTGCTGGCGGGGTTGCAGACGATACCGGCCGACGTGTACGAGGCGGCCAGGGTGGACGGCGCGAACGTCCTCCAACGCTTTTTCCAGATCACGCTGCCGCTGCTCAAGCCCTCGATACTGGTGGCGGTTCTGTTCCGGACGCTCGACTCCTATCGGGTCTTCGACCTGTTCTGGGTCCTAAGTAACCATCAGTTGGAGTCTCTCAGCACCTACGTCTACGAGGGCGTGAAGATTACCCAGTTGCAGTACGCTACCGGGAACGCGGCGGCGGTCTTCATCTTCGTGACGGCGTTCTTGGTTGCGCTCTTCTTTATAAAGGTACTCGGCATGCAGACTTCCACGGAGGAGTAGAGATATGGCAACCGCAACAGCCGGCAAAGGAAAGAGCGGCGGCAACACACTGAACCAGGTGCTGTTCTACGTGTTCCTCATCGGGTTCGTGCTCGTGAGCCTGTTCCCACTGCTCTGGGTGTTCAAGATGAGCATCGTCACCAAATCGGAGCTTTTCGCTTCGCCTCCGACGATACTCCCTCAGAACCCGACGGATAGCTCCTATACGACAATCTTTAGTGACCCGAGCTTCCAGCACGCGCTATTGAATAGCGTGATAATCGCCGGGGTGACGACCATCCTCTGCCTGTTCTTCGGGGCCATCGCAGCCTACGCGATAGCGAGGCTCAGGTTCCGATTCAAGGGTTCTGTGATGACCTTGATCCTGGCGATCAGCTTCTTCCCTGCGGTGGCGATCATCGCGCCGCTGTTCAAAGAGTTCGCCCAGATCGGCCTGATCAACACTTACTGGTCCGTGATCATCGCCGACACGGTCTTCGCCCTGCCGCTCACGGTGTGGCTGCTGGTAGCATTCTTCAGGGAGCTGCCGAAGGACCTCGAAGAAGCGGCGAAGGTTGACGGGGCGACGACGATACAGGCGTTCCAGAAGGTGATCGTGCCGCTCGCCGCGCCCGGCGTATTCACCACGGCCATCCTGACGTTCATCTTCGCCTGGAACGAGTTCCTGTTCGCGACGACGTTCTTGTTCGATGACAGCACCCAGCCGGTGACGGTCGTGATCCCGAACTTTGCCTCGCAGTACGTGACCAACTACGGGGCGCAGGCTGGTGCGGCTGTGGTGGTGACGATTCCACTGGTTATAATGGTCCTGATCTTCCAGCGCCGGATCGTCTCCGGACTGACGGCTGGAGCAGTGAAGGGCTGATCCGGGCGCAACGCCCGGCTAGAAGGATAGTTCTCTGAATAAGGAAAGGTTTTGGGCGCGGGATCTTAAGCCCGGCGAGAGCCTGCGCTCTACTTTCCTCGCCACCGACACGCAGGTCCGTAAGGACAGCCGGGGAGCGCCGTACCTCTCGACGAAGCTGGTTGACCGAACGGGCTCGGTGGACGCCCGGATGTGGAAGTTGCCGCACGAGCTTGTGGGCGGCCTCAACGGCCCGGAGTACGTCCGGGTGGAGGGCAACACCCACGACTACCGGGGGATGCTCCAGGTCAAGATCGAACGCATGCAAATCCTCCGTAAGGAGGATATCTCAGAAGAGGATTACCTCCCCGCAACAGAGAAGGACCGAAAGGCACTCGCTGCTGAGGTGGAGATGGTCGGCCGAGAGCTCGAAAACCCTCACCTGCGGGAGCTTTTCGGGTTGATGCTTTCGGACGAAGAGTTCTGGGAGGCGTTCTGCGCGGCCCCGGCGGCCAAGAGCATGCACCACGCACGCATCGGCGGTTTGCTGGAGCACTCGGCGCAGTGTTTGAGGATCGCCCGAACGCTCGCCGAACTTTATCCGGTGGATAGGGACTTGTTCTTTTTCGGGATGATCTTCCACGACGTCGGCAAGGTGCGGGAGCTATCCTGGGACAGCGGCGGCTTCGCGTATACTACCGAGGGGCGTTTGCAGGGACACGTCGTACTCGGCGACCGGCTGGTTGCGTCCTATATAGCGTTGTTGCCGGACTTCCCGGAGGATCTCGCGTTGCAAGTGTCTCACGTACTTCTTTCCCATCAGGGGGAGATCGAGTACGGTTCCCCCGAGCGTCCCCGCACCCTGGAAGCGTTGTTGATACACATGATCGACAACCTGGACGCCAGAGCCGCGATGTTCGACGAAGCTACCAAAAACGTCAGGACCGAAGGGTGGAGCAGCCACCAGAACCCGCTGGGCCGCGCGCTGTACATCCCCGCCGCCAAAGAAAGCGGATAGAGCTATCCAGCATTTCAGCTAGTCAGCGTTCCAGCCGGTCAGCCAGGTCCGCTCGGTTGAAATATTGTTCCGAAAACGTGTCGTGATTCCCGGTCTGGAGGTGAGACCGGGGCTACAAAGACCGTGTCGTTTGCGAGGCAGAAAGCTGAAGTGCTGACCGGCTGACTAGCTGAAATGCTTTAGCTCAGAGGTCGCGCTCTTTGGCGTCGCCTTCTTCGTCTTCGTCGTTCTCGTAATCGGTGTCGGCGTCCTGGTCTTCGTCGTCTTCGGCGTATGAGTCTTCGTCGTCATCTTCATCATCGTTCATTTGGGTGATGTCTTCGCGGAAGTCCTCGATCGCACGCCGCGCTTCGTTGGTGAACTTCCCGATGTCGCGGGCCATCTGCGGCACTTTGTCCGGCCCGAAGATGACCAGAAAAAGCACGGCGATTACAGCGAGTTCTCCTGGGCCTATGCCAAACATTCCTTAAATATACTCCGCCACCGACGGACTTACAATGCTGGGGCCGACGTATGGTTCTGGAATGGAGCCTCCGGAATGGGGTCAGCGTATATACTCACCGTATGAGTTCTATAGTGGAGAATGTCTGGTGATTTCCTGGGGCGCGGTACGGACGATAGCGGTCACGCTCGCCTCCCGTACGGAGAATAGTGGGGGCGATGGTTTCGATTATCAGCTCGCCGTCGAGCGGATCATGGAGCCTCTCTCTGAGTTTACGGGCATAACGGCGCCTCCGGGTGGACGCGAGTTGCGGGTCACCGACCGGGCGGAGTGGATCGACTTCAACATCGAGGGTTTCGGGGTGTTGCTGGAGCCCGCCTTGAAACGGGCCGCATCCGAGGCCGGGAACATGACCTGGGCGATAGGTGGCGTGACGCTTACGGCCCAGGTCGGGTTGCTGCTCGGTTTCCTCTCCTCGCGGGTGCTCGGTCAGTACGATACCGGGCCGCTCCTGGTGGATAGACGGGCGGACGAGCCTGGTAAGGTCTTTTTCCTGGATGGGAACATAGTCTCGGCGGCCGGGAGGCTCGGGGTCCCTGTGGATGGCTTGCGGCTCTGGATCGTGCTGCACGAGATGACCCACGCCCTCCAGTTCGAGGGTTATCCCTGGGTGCGGAGCTACCTCGGGGAGCTTCTGGAAGGTTTCATGGCGCCCCTGGCCGAGAAGCTCGGCGTCCGGGAAACCGTGCGCCGGCTCTCGGAGAACCTGAGGAGCGGCGGCCGTTCGGTGGAGCTGATGATGAGCCGCGGCCAGCGAGACTCCTTCGACCGGATGCAGGCGGCGATGTCCGTTATAGAGGGGTATTCGGACTACGTGATGCACCACGTCGGCCACAACCTGGTCCCGGCCTACGACCACCTGAGCGAGAGCATGTCCCGGAGTCGCGCGCATCGGCCGCCGCTTGAGACCCTCATATTCCGCATAACGGGCATGGATATGAAGCTGGAGCAGTACCGTCTCGGCGAACAGTTCTCGGCTGCGGTAGCGAAGCGGCAGGGTATGGAAGGCCTCAACCGCGTGTGGGAGCGCCCCGAAAACCTCCCGCTGATGGAGGAGGTTCGGGACCCCGGTCTGTGGATGACGAGGATGGAGAGAGCTTGAGATGTGGGACAGAGGCGGGGAACGCGACCACTCCATAGGATACGAGTTCGCCCTCGAAGATGAGGCCCGCTCCGCCGCCGGAGAACTAGACCGGCGCTTCACCGAGCGAGAGATGACCGGTCTCCGCATCTACCGGGTCCGCTGGAACGGCAACTATCTGCTGGAAGCAGCTTTTTCACACGATACGCCTGACTCGCGGCTCGCCGATGCGAGGGCCATCCTCGGTGAGTCGGGGACCGCTGTTCATCCCGACGACGTCTCGGATTACAAAGAGGCGATGGAGGCGGGTAATAGCCCGATCTTGCCGGGTTGGGTCCGCCGGCTCTTCGGTGGTGCTTGATCCCCTTGACGAGGCCCGTCAAGCTCGTGGCGAACCGGAGCCATGTGTATAATGTGGCGATACGAAAGGAGCCTGGTGATGAGTGCGGAATTGCGCAGAGAGATAATGGATCGGATGAACTCCCTCGACACTGGTCCCACGGAAGAAGAGCGAAAGGCCGAGCGGGTGGCTGGGATCAAGAGGACGATAGCTGCCGAAGGCGAGTTGAAGTGGGGACGCATTGCGGCTGGAGGTATATTTGGGATATCCAGGCCTGCACCTGATCTAAAGGTGAGGAGACGCCGACGCCTGTTTTGGCGTTGATGCCGTTGACGATAGTCGTTCCGCAGGTTAATCCAGGCGTTGTTCGAGGCGTGTGATCTGACCGCGCAACTCTTCTATCTGATACTCCAGGTAAGCTTCCCGTCCCCGGATGCTGGTGTAAGCGAACTCTAGCGTGGAGCCGAGGCCGTTGATGGCCCGAACCGTATTCCTACCGACGAACCGCCCCGAGAGCCCGAGTCCGCCGAGAACCGCGTGACCGGCCGAACGGGCCGTCGAAGTGGCCGCGAAGGTGCCTATGGCGAAGCCGAGCCCGCCGCCGACAGCCGTACCGACAAGAAATTTGGTCGAACCTTTCACCACGGAAACTCCTCCGTCCTCGGGAATTTCTCCGCCTTCTCCGTCATGCCGGGGCAAGTTTAGCACAGCGGCCTTCCGCCTCGTCCCTCGTCAAAAGCCGCACCCAAAAGCTGCGCGTTAGCGCCGCGTTATACTGGCGGGGAGATGCTCGAAACGGAGAAAAAAGAGCTGCTAAGAAGTCTTCCCGCCGTGGACGTCGTGCTACGTCATCCGGGAGCGTGGTCTCTCGCCGAGCGCCACGGTCGGGCGGCGCTCGCGGCTGCGGTGAGGGAGACGCTGGAAAGCGCGCGGCGCGAGATCCTCGGTGGCGCAGAACCCGAGATGTCGGAAGAGGCCGTCCTATCGGCGGCGGTGAAAGTCCTTTCGGGAAGAGGACTCCGGCGGGTGGTGAACGCCACCGGGGTCATTCTGCACACCAACCTGGGACGCTCGGTCCTCTCGCGGCGAGCGGCGGAGGCCGTTGTCGAGGCGGCGACCGGCTATTCGAACCTCGAGTACGATCTTGGGTCTGGGAGGCGTGGGTCGCGCTACGACCACGCCGTGCCGCTCTTGCGTGAGATCTCCGGGGCGGAGGATGCGCTCGTCGTCAATAACTGCGCGGCTGCGACGTTGCTCGCGCTCGCGGCGGTAGCTTCGGGGGGAGAGGTGATCGTCTCTCGCGGCCAACTCATAGAGATTGGGGGCGGTTTTCGCATCCCCGAAGTCCTCGCCCTCTCCGGCGCGACCCTGCGCGAGGTCGGGACCACGAACAGGACCCGACTCTCCGACTACGATCGGGCCATCAACGAAAACACCCGCGCCATCCTGTGGGTACATCCGAGCAACTTCGAGGTCCAGGGCTTTACCGAGTCGGTCGGCGTCGCCGAGCTTGCAACACTTAGCCCTCCAGTCGTCGCCGACGTGGGGAGCGGGGCGTTGTTGCCCCTTAGCGACGAGCCTCGGGTGCAGAGCGTGGTCCGGGACGGGGCGGCGCTCACCATCTTCTCCGGGGACAAACTGCTCGGCGGGCCGCAGGCTGGGATCGCGGTCGGGGCATCTCGTTGGATCTCCGAGATGCGTAGTCACCCTCTGGCGCGGGCTGTCCGGGCCGACAAACTCTGCCTTGCCGGACTCGAAGCGACCTTGAGCGCCTACCTGGAAGGAACCGCCACCGAGGAGTTGCCGACGCTCCGTATGATCTACGCCCCGATTGATGAGCTGGAAGAACGCGCCCGGCATCTGGCGGAAGAATTGTCTGAAGCCGCGCCGGACCTTGAGGTGAGCGTTGCCCCGTCGGTTGCGCGGAGCGGCGGCGGAACGTTGCCGGTGTATGAAATTCCCTCTTACGCCGTCTGTCTGGGCGGCACGGACGCCGACGCCCTCGCCGCGAAGTTGCGGTCGGCTGACCCTCCGGTAGTCGGGCGCGTGTACGAGGAGCGGTTGTGGCTGGACCTGCGGACGCTGCTGCTGGGCGACGAGGACGCAATCGTAGAAGCCGTAGGCAGCTTGTAGTGGGCGAGAGGAACGAGCGGCCGATAGCGCTTACCATAGGGACGGCCGGACACGTGGACCACGGCAAGACGACGCTGGTCCGCTACATGACCGGCACCGACACCGACCGGCTGGAGGAGGAGCACCGGCGGGGCATCTCCATCGTGCCGGGCTACGCGGAACTTGAGTTGCCGGGTGGACGCCGGGTGAGCCTCGTGGACGTGCCGGGCCACGAGCGTTTCGTAAAGAACATGGTCGCCGGGGCGACCGGGGTAGACGCATTCCTGCTCGTGGTCGCCGCCGACGACGGCGTGATGCCCCAGACCAGGGAGCACCTCGACGTGCTGAGGGTACTCGGCGTCGAGCGGGGCGTCGTGGCGCTCACCAAGGTCGACGCCGTGGACGAAGAGACGGCCGCGCTGGCGCAACTGGACGCCGAAGAGTTACTCGAATCAACCGGCCTCGACGCGCCGATCCTTCCGGTGAGCGGCGTTACGGGTGAAGGGGTGGAGAAGCTTCTGGGGGCGCTGGATAGTCTCGCGAGCGGGTCGTCGGGAGGGCGGTCCGGCGGCACGCTGGCGCGTCTTCCGGTGGACCGGGCGTTCGTGCTAAAGGGGATCGGGGTGATCGTCACCGGCACGCTGTGGTCGGGTGAAGTGCGCCCCGGCGACACCCTGTACTCGGCGTCTGGCCTTCGTCCCCGAGTGCGCGGCGTACAGAACCACGGGCATCCGGCGGAAGTAGCATACGCCGGGGCTCGCACCGCCCTGGACCTCGTGGGCGTCGAGGCTTCGGAGATGGAGCCGGGCGAGGTGCTCCTCTCACGCCCCGTCCCCGAGACCCGCAGCCTGGACGCGCGCATCCGGCTGCTGGAAGGCTCGCGTCCACTCAAGCGCGGAGTCCAGGTGCGATTCCACCACGGCACGCGGACGACGAACGTTCGGGTGCGACTGCTCGACCGAGATGAACTGAAACCCGGAGAGAGCGCTTTTGCGCGCCTCTCTTTGCAGGACCCGCTGGTGGTCGTCTCCGGCGACCGCTTTATCCTACGCTCTTCTAGCCCCCAGAATACTATCGGCGGCGGGACGATTCTCGACCCCGCTCCGACCGGTCGCCGTCCCGACCCCGGATGGCTCGAAGCCCTCGAAAGCGGGGACCTAGCGCGCAGCGTGCCGCTCGCGCTCGCCCATGCATCAGGCGAGGGGATGAACGCCGACGAGCTGTCCCTGGCTGTATCGACGACGCCGGAAGAGGTGAGGTCGGCGGCGGAAAAAGTCCCGGAAGTCGTCGAACTCGGGGGCTTCTACGCGCCTGACGCGGAGATCACAGCTGCGCGCAAACGGCTCGTAAAAGCCTTGAAGAAGCGTGGCCGGGAGCGCCCCGAGAACCCGGAGTTGACCGTCGCCGAAGCGCGCACCGCGACCGGGCTCGCCCCGCGTCTGGCCGACGCTTTGCTCGGCGCGATGGACGGGCGCGAGCTGCGGGTAACCGGCTCCGGGGTGAGGCTGCCGGGCGCGGACGAGGTCCCGCCGGAGATCGAAGAAGAGGCGAAAGTCGCCCTGGAAACCATCCGGGGCGCGGGTATTGAGCCCCCGGTTTTGGAGATGACATCGGGCGTCCGGCTGCTCCTCAAGCGCGGGGAGGCCGTGCGGCTCGGAGAGAAACTCTTCGCTTCCGGAGAGACCGCCGGGATAGTCCTGGAGAAGATAAAGGAAGTCTGCCGGGAGCAAGGTGAGATCTCCTTGTCCGGCTTCCGTGACTTGCTTGGTACAAGCCGCCGATACGCCCAGGCGTGGCTGGAATACTCCGACGCCGCAGGCGTGACGAGCCGCACGGGCGACGTTCGCGTCCTGACCCGCCGCTACCGGCAGCCGGTAAGCTAATATATACGGGCTTTCCGTATATGGAGAGCCCGAGCCGTGGAATGCGTGGGCCTGGTGGCCCGGCCGGTCTTCAAAACCGGTTTGCGGCCGCAATGCGGCCGTGGTGGTTCGATTCCCCCGCATTCCGTCCTGTGCGGGATCCATCAGAGAGGCGAGAGGTTTAGAGATGACAGATTTTTCACACCTCGACAGTGAGGGCGCCGCCCGGATGGTTGACGTCGGGGAGAAGGCGGTGGTCCGGCGCACCGCGAAGGCCGCCGGGACGGTTCGGATGTCCCCGGAGACAGTGGAGTTGTTGCGGGAGCGGGCGCTGCCGAAAGGAGACGCGCTCAACACGGCCCGGATCGCGGGTGTCATGGCCGCCAAGAGGACGCCGGACCTGATCCCACTCTGTCACGGCCTGAACCTGACCAACGTAGACGTAGAATTTACCGTCGGAGAAGGAGGCGTGGACATCGTGGCGACCTCCCAGGCGAGCGACCGAACCGGGGTCGAGATGGAGGCGCTCACGGCGGTTAGCGTCGCCGCCCTGACCATCTACGATATGTGCAAGGCCGTGGACAAAGAGATGATAATCGACGGCGTAAAACTCCTCGAAAAAACGAAGGACTCGTAATGCGGAAGGTGAAGGCTTATACGGCCCCGGCTACGCTCACATGAAACACTTTGTAAGGCAATGAAACAGTAGAGATCGTCCGTCTGGAGGTTCGAGATCGAAGTCGAGAGTCCCATCCTGTACCCGATATTCCTGAACCTCGAAGGGCGCAGGTGCGTAGTCGTCGGGGGAGGCGAGGTTGCGAACCGGAAGGCCCGCAAGCTCCTCCAGGCGCGGGCTGAGGTCGTGGTGATCTCCCCGGAGGTTCAGCCGGAGTTCGAGAGCGTGGCCGTCGAGGTTCACCGTCGTCCGTACAGAAATGGAGACCTCGCGGGGGCGTATCTGGCTTTCACGGCGACGGATGTGAGAGGAGTCAACGCGGCGGTTGCCAGAGAGGCGCGGGAGCGGGGCGTCCCGATCAACGTCGCCGATGCTCCTTCCGACGGAGACTTCGCGCTGCCTTCGACCCTCCGGCGGGGTAAGCTCCAGGTGGCGGTTTCGACCGGCGGCGCGTCCCCGACGCTCGCGAGGTCCATCCGTAGCAAGCTCGAAGCGCTTTTTGGACCCGAGTGGGCCGGCGTGGTAGAAGAGTTGGAGAAGACCAGGAAAAACGGCGAGAGGCCGGACGCGAAACTGGAAGAGGAGGTGGAGGGATGCTTGTCGCGGTTGCGGGGATGAACCATCGCTCGGCCCCGGTCGAGGTGCGCGAGAAGGTCGCCTTTCCGCCGTGCGCGGGCCGGCCTTTCCTCCGGCGACTCAAAGAGGAAGGGATCGCTGCTGAGGCGGTGCTGCTCTCGACCTGCAACCGGACCGAGGTCTACGCGGTCGTGGAAGACGAAGGAGCGCGCGTTCGTCTGCTGGACGTTCTGGCCGAGGATCGCGGTGTGGACCGTGATTCTCTGGAGCGGGACACTTACTGGCTCACCGACGCGGAAGCCGTGCGGCATTTGTATAGGGTTGCGGGGTCTCTCGATTCGATGATCGTTGGGGAGGCCCAGATCATGAGCCAGGTTCGCCAGGCTTACCGGTCTGCAACGGAAGAAGGATGCACCGGGCCGATCTTGAACCGACTATTTCACACTTCGCTCCGGGTCGGGAAGAAGGTCCGGGCCGAGACGGGTATCGGGGACAGTTCCATCTCGGTGCCGCACGTGGCGATCAAACTGGCCGAAGAGGTCTTCGGAACGCTCCGGGGCCGTCGGGCGCTGGTCGTCGGGGCGGGAGAGATGAGCGAACTGGTCATAAAACACCTCAAAGACCGGGGGATAGCGGAGATCTGGATAACCAACCGCACTCCCGAAAGGGCTCGCCTGCTGGCCGAAAGAGTCGGCGGACGGGTCGTCGGTTTTGAAGACTTCGGTAGTGAGCTTCCGGAGGTGGACGTCGTCGTCAGCTCAACCGGCTCCGGGGAGTGGGTGATCGGCAGCGAGGTCGTCGCGGACGCCCTCTCGAACCGCGAGGAGCCGCTGTTCTTTATAGACATAGCGGTGCCGCGCGACGTTGACCCGGTTGTCCAGACGCTCGGTCGGGCTTACGTCTACGACATAGACGATTTGCAGGCCGTGGTGGAGCGAAACGCGGACAGCAGGGAGGAGGCCGCCGGTGAGGGAGAGGCGATGGTCGGTCCCGAGGTCTTCGAGTTCATGGGCTGGCTCTCGACGCTGCACGTCGTCCCGCTCATAAAGGAGCTTCGGGACGGTGCCGAGCGTATTCGGCACCACGAAGTATCCCGCACTCTCGGCAAGATGGACCTCTCTCCCGAAGAGCAAAAAGCTGTCGAACGTCTCAGTCACTCGCTCGTCAAGAAGCTGCTTCACGGACCTATATCGGAGATAAAAGCCCGTGCCGAGGCGGGCTCCCCGCTCGACAGCCTGGAGGTCCGGCGACGCCTGATGTCCCTGGACGACGGTCTAGAGTTGGAGTTGTACCGGCCCGATTCGCCGTGAAAAACTCCGGGACCGTAACCCTCGGGACGCGGGGCTCGAAGCTGGCTCTCGTCCAGGCAGAGCACTGCGCCGGTAAACTCCGCGCGACCGGCCTCGACGTAGAGGTTCGCGTCGTCAAGACCACGAGCGAGCACCGCCCGGAGACGCCGCTCTCTGTTATAGATCAGCGCGACGTCTTCACCCGCCAACTCGACGAAGCGCTCCTCTCCGGAGAGATAGACTTCGCCGTCCACTCTCTCAAAGATGTGCCGACGGAAGTCCCGGAAGGTATATACCTCGCGGCGATCACCGAACGCCACGACCCATCGGACGCCCTCGTCTCGGAGGAGCGGTGGAGCATAGAAGAGCTGCCGCAAAACTCGGTGGTTGCGACCTCCAGCCTGCGGAGACGGGCGCAACTCCTCCACCATCGGCCGGACTTGCGGGTGGTAGATATCCGGGGGAACGTGGATACCAGAATCCGTAAGGTGCGCGAGGGAGAGGCCGACGCGCTGGTCCTCGCCCGCGCCGGCATCGAGCGTCTGGGTCTCTCCGCGCCGTACACCGTCATCCCCGCTAGGGTAATGCTTCCAGCCGTCGGGCAGGGAGCCCTGGCGGTTGCTACCCGCGAAGATAGTTCGTTATGCCAAAGTATGAGCGAGGCTCTGGACCACGAGCCGACCAGACTCGCCATTCGGGCGGAAAGGGCGATGCTCAACGAGCTGGAGGGCGGATGCCGGGTCCCGGTCGGGGCTCTCGGGGAGGTTGGTGGAGGCGAGGTGCGATTGCGGGGCATCGTCGGTTCTATAGACGGGGCTCTTCTGTACAGCGGTGAGGCGCTGGGAGAGAATCCCGAAGAGGTTGGAAGGCGGCTGGCGTTGGATTTGTTGGAGCAGGGGGCTGCGGTTGTGCTCGGGGAGATCCGGGAAGCGAGGAAGGTGTGATCTACCTGGTCGGCTCCGGTCCTGGAGACCCTGGTCTCTTTACGGTAAAAGGCGTTCGCTGTATGCAGGAGGCAGACGCCGTCGTCTACGACCGGCTCGCGCCCGAGAGTCTGCTAGCTTATGCGAGGCCGGAGGCCGAGAGGATCTACGTCGGCAAGAAACCGGGCAACCCGACCATGAGCCAGGAGGAGATCAACAGCCTCCTCGTCGAGTTGGGACGGAATGGAAAGACCGTCGTGCGCCTGAAGGGCGGCGACCCGTACATTTTCGGGCGCGGCGGTGAAGAAGCGCTCGACCTCATAGAAGCTGGTATCCTGTTCGAGGTAGTTCCCGGTGTAACGAGTGGCGTCGCGGCCCCAGCTTACGCCGGAATCCCCGTCACCCACCGGGGCGTCTCGACTAGCGTCGCTTTTATAACCGGACACGAAGACCCGACAAAAGGCCGTTCGGACGTGGACTGGAAAAAGGTCGCCAACGGCGCGGACACGCTCGTGTTGTACATGGGAATCGGGCGGCTGAAGGAAATTTCCGCCGAGCTTATCTCCGCCGGAAGACCTCCCGACACTCCCGTTGCCTGCGTCCGGTGGGGGACCATCCCGGAGCAGCGAACCGTGACCGGCACGTTGGAGGATATAGCGGATCTGGTCTCCGAGGCGAACCTGAAACCACCGGCCATCACGGTCGTGGGTGACGTGGTGGCGCTGCGCGAGTCCGGGTTGGACTGGTACGAGAAGCGTCCACTTTTTGGGAAGCGCGTGGTCGTGACGCGGGCGCGGGCTCAGGCTGGTGAACTATCTGGAGAACTGGAAGCTCTCGGCGCGGAGGCTTACGAGTTTCCGACTATTGGGATTCAGTCGCCCGATGACTTCGGATCGTTGGACGAGGCGATCCGGGAACTCGACACGTTTGGTTGGATCGTCTTTACGAGCGTAAACGGCGTGGAAGCTTTTATGAAGCGGTTGCGGCATCACGGGTTGGATCTCCGGGCCTTGCCCCGCGAAGCCCAAATAGCCGCCATCGGTCCGGCGACGGCGGAGGCGCTGGAAGAGACAGGGCTACGAGTAGATGTGGTGCCGGAAGAATATCGGGCGGAGGCTCTGATAGAAGCCCTCGGTCACGACTCGCTCGACGGGCGGAAGGTCCTGATCCCACGCGCCAAAGTGGCCCGCGAGATACTCCCGGAGAAGCTGCGCGAGGCTGGAGCAGAGGTCGTTGTGCCTCCGGCCTACGAATCCGTCCCATCCACCGACGGCAAAGAGGATCTGGCGCGAAGACTGGAGAACGGTGAGTTCGACTGCATAACCTTCACCGCAAGCTCGACCGTCCAGAACTTCGTCGGCGCATTCGGCGACGAGAGGGCAGCGCGGTTACTTTCTGAGACTCGCGTCGCATGCATCGGACCTATAACAGCGGAGACCGCCAGGGCAAGCGGACTTCCGGTCGATGTAGAGGCAAAAACGTACACTATACTGGGGCTTGTGGAGGCGGTCTTGGACCTCTTCGCCGCCGACCCGGTAGAGAGAGGTGAGTAGTATGGCATTCCCACAACAGAGACTGCGTAGGACTCGTCGAACCGCTGCTTTGCGGGGGCTCGTGCGCGAGACGCGGCTTTCACCGCAGGACTTTATATACCCGATCTTCGTGACCGCCGGAGAAGACGTGCGTAACCCGATCTCCTCTATGCCGGGCATCTTTCAACTCTCCATAACCCACGCCGTAGCCGAGGCGAAGCGCGCTTACGGACTCGGGATACCGGGCGTCTTGCTCTTCGGCATCCCGGATGAGAAGGACGAGGCAGCCACGGGCGCTTATGATCCGGAAGGCATCGTGCAACTCGCCACGCGCGCCATAAAGGAAGCGATGCCGGAGTTGCTGGTAGTCACCGACGTTTGTCTCTGCGAGTACATGAGCCATGGTCACTGCGGCGTGGTGGAGAAAAACACCGGCGAGGTGATGAACGACGTGAGCCTGGAGCTTCTGGCCCGCACCGCCTCTTCGCAGGCGGAGGCCGGGGCGGACATCGTCGCCCCGTCGGACATGATGGACGGGCGAGTGGCTGCTATACGGGCGGATCTGGACCGCGAGGGGTTCGAGAACACGCCCATAATGTCCTACTCCTCCAAATACGCATCGGCTTTCTACGGGCCGTTTCGAGAGGCCGCCGAGAGCGCGCCTCAGTTCGGCGACCGCCGCAGCTACCAGATGGACCCGGCCAACGCCCGCGAAGCCCTAGTAGAGACCGCGCTAGACGTCGAAGAGGGTGCGGACATGATCATAGTGAAGCCAGCGCTGCCCTACCTGGACGTGCTGCGCCGCATCCGGGAGACTACGGACCTGCCGATCGCCGCCTACAACGTGAGCGGTGAATACTCCATGATAAAGGCAGCAGCCCAAAACGGCTGGTTGGACGAAGAGCGGGCCGTGATGGAGTCGCTCACCGGCATAAAGCGGGCCGGGGCGGATATCATCATCAGCTACCACGCGCCGGACGTGGCGCGCTGGCTGGAAGGTTAGACGGACATTGGCCGGAAGGCCGGAGTAAGTAGTGTTACGGTTCACACTCGCGGTTCGGGTATAACGAGTAAATAGATCTCAAAGGGGGTTTGACTCTGTTGCAGAGCAGCGGAGAGAGCATAGACGCGAGAACAGCGCTTTCGATGGACCGTTCGGCACGGCTGATGGAGCGGGCTGCAAAACGCATGCCGGGCGGCGTCAACAGCCCCGTGCGGGCATTCCGGTCGGTTGGTGGCGACCCGCTGTTTATGGAGCGGGGAGAGGGCTCGCGCATCTTCGACGTGGATGGAAACTCCTACGTCGACTACGTGATGAGCTATGGTCCTCTCGTCCTCGGACACGCCTACCCGGCGGTTATAGAGGAGATAGAGAAGACGGCGCGTAAGGGAACGACCTTCGGGGCTCCGACGGAGCGCGAAGTGGACCTCGCCGATCTCGTGTGCGACGCGGTCCCGTCTATCGAGATGGTCCGGATGACCAACTCCGGTACCGAGGCCACGATGAGCGCCGTGCGGGCCGCGCGCGGCCACACCGGACGTGAGAAGCTTTTAAAGTTCGACGGAAACTACCACGGTCACGGCGATGCCCTGCTCGTCTCGGCCGGTTCCGGGGTCGCGACCCTGGGCCTGCCGGACAGCCCCGGCGTCACGAAGGGAGCCGCGCAAGACACGACCGTCCTGCCCTACAACGACCTCGAATCGGTGCGAGACCTGTTCGAGGAGCGGGGCGAGGAGTTCGCGGCCGTTATCCTGGAGCCGGTGGCCGGGAACATGGGCTGCGTGCCGCCCGAGAGAGGGTACCTCGAAGGACTGCGGGCTCTGACTTCAGAGTATGGGGTCGTGCTCATCTTCGACGAGGTAATGACGGGATTCCGGCTGGCGCGGGGTGGGGCGCAGGAGCGGTTCGGGGTCGTGCCGGACGTGACTTGCCTCGGTAAGATCATCGGCGGCGGGTTGCCGGTCGGGGCGTTCGGGGGGAAGCGTGAGATCCTGGAACGCATAGCGCCATCCGGCCCGATCTACCAGGCCGGAACCCTCTCGGGCAACCCGCTCGCGATGGCCGCCGGCCTCGCCACCATCCGTGCCGCCTCCGAACCCGGCTTCTACGAACGACTTGAAAACCTCGGCAACCGCTGGAAGAGCGGAATGAACGAAGCCGCATCAGATAGCGGGGTCCCGTCCACCATAAACCAGGTCGGCTCGATGGTCAGCATCTTCTTCACTGGAGGCCCCGTCACAGATTTCTCCTCCGCCGCCTCCTCCGACACGAAGGCGTTCAAGGACTTCTTCTGGCACATGCTCTCGCGCGGGGTCTACCTGGCACCGAGCCAGTACGAGACGGGCTTCATCTCGACCGTTCACTCGGAGGACGACCTGGACCGGACCTTCGAAGCCGCGCACGAGTGGTTCTCGAAAGCGGGGAACTAGGGCTTTGGAGAAGACGACTTCCAGGACGCCGGACGTCTCGCTCCGGGAAGTTTTCCTTCGGGCCGCGAAAGACCTGCCCGGAGAGGACCATCGGGCCGAAGTCGTGGCCGAGGCGCTCGGGCACTTGCAGCAGGGATTCGACTCGCACTACGCCGTGGACCCCGAGACGAATGGGGCCACGGATGAAGCGATACTCGTTGGGGACGACTCTTACGCGCAGGCTGTCGAGACGATAGCCCGTCTGGACGAGCCCCGGTTCGTGGCGGTTGCGAGTCGTATGATCCGTGACGGCGCCGGGCAGATAGCCGCCGGTGGAGAAGTCTCCATCGAGTTGTGGACCCCGCATCTCGCAGGCTTGCTCGATGTGATCTCTGGTGAGGGACAGGAGGGTTGCGAAGCCCGAATCAGGAGAGCGGCCGCGAGCGTAGGCGAACGTCGTGGCTAGGCAATCGGGCGGCAAACTCTCCGGTGGGAGTCTGCCGGTCGGGGAGGAACGGGCGACGATGGTGCGGGAGATGTTCGATCGGATCTCCACCCGCTACGAGCTTCTAAACACGCTCATGACCGCCGGTCTCCACCGTCGCTGGAACAAAGCCATAATAGCCGCGACCCAACTCGAACCTGGAGACCGCGCCCTCGACCTCGCCTGCGGAACGGGCAGCCTCACCCGAGACCTCGCCCGCCGCGTCGGGCCGGAGGGCTACGTCCTCGGCATAGACTTCTCGGAAGGCATGCTCCAGGCTGCCAGGAAACGCACTGCGCCGAACACCGAGTACCGGCTCGGAGACGCTACGGACCTTGAAGGCGTGCCGTCGGAGAGTTTCGACGCGGCGACCATCGCTTATGGGGCGAGGAACATACCGGACCTGGAGGCGTTGTTCTCTGAGATGGCCCGTTGCGTGGCACCGGGCGGGACGGTTGTGTGTTTGGAAATAGCGCGGCCGCCGGGTAGGGTTTCCGGGGCTTTCTATGGGCTGTGGTTCGATAAGATCGTACCCTGGCTCGGCGGAAAGGTCTCCGGGGACGCCGAAGCCTATTCGTATTTGCCCGAATCAGTGAAAGCGTTCGTGGCGCCCGAGGAATTAGCTGGCATAATGAAGAGCAATGGATTACAAGACGCTACATGGAACAGACTCGCTGGCGGTATCATCACGCTCCACCGCGGAAGAAAGCCGTTTGGATCAGGACGCCCGTAACCTGCGCTCCGCGCTGTCGGATAGCGCCAACGAAGCGATGGCCGAAGTAGAAGACGGCCTCGTCGCGGTCGCCAAGCGTGCCCCGCGAGAGTTGGTGCAACCCTCCCTTGAAGCGCTCACCTCCGGCGGCAAGCGGCTAAGGCCGCTGTTGTTGATGTTGAGTGCGGGTGTTGGGGAGCCGGACCAGGAACCGCTGTTGATGGCTTCCACCGCTATAGAGGTCCTCCACACGGCGACCCTCATCCACGACGATATAGTGGACAGGGCCGAGAGCCGCAGGGGCGAGCCGACCACCGTGGCCGTCTACGGTCGGGAGATGGCGGTCGCGACCGGAGACTACCTCTTCGCCGAAGCATTCTCCCTACTGGCGGAAGTTGGAGAGCCGCGCATAATCCGGGCCTTCGCGGAAGCAGCGAGAGGTCTTGCCATTGGGGAATTGGAGCAGTATCGGGCGTCGGGTACGCCGGTCGAGGTCGAGGCTTACCTGGAGTACATCAAGATGAAGACCGCCGGTCTCTTCAAGGCGGCTTGCGTTGCGGGTGGGAGCCTGGGTGGGGTTTCAATCCTGCAGATAGACGCGCTCGCGACATATGGGCAGGCCCTCGGGATCGCGTTCCAGATGTCCGACGACGTTATGGACCTCGCCGGTAAGCCGGGCCTCATGGGCAAAGGCATCGGGACGGACCTGGCGGAAGGAACAGTGACGCTGCCCATGATCTTCGCGCTCCGGGAAGGCGACGCCGGAGCCATAAGGCGGGCTCTCGCCACCCCGGATCCCTCCCCCGAAGTGCTCGAAGCCGGTATAGAGGCAGTGCTCGCCACCGACGCCATCGCAAAGACCGAGGAGTGGGCGCGGGGCGAAATAGACGCCGCCATAGGCGGGCTCGCCCTCCTGCCGGACCGTCCCGAACGCGCTATCCTTGAAGCCGTGGCCGCCGAGGTCGTCGGCAGAGACGCCTGAGATACAAAGGAGAGCGCAATTGGCTTCGAACCTTGACGGAACAAAGATCTTCGCGGGAGCACTCGTTCTGCCCGTACACGGCCCCGCTATCGAAGAGGGTGCGTTGCTGGTCCGGGACGGGCATATAGCGGCTGTCGGTAAGCTCTCGGATCTGGGGCAGGAGGATCCAAACGCGGAGGTCCGCTACTTCCCGCGCTGTACTATCGTCCCAGGCGCGGTAAACACGCACGCCCACCTCGGTTTTCGCCTCAAAGACAAGCCGGAGGGCGGCACCTTCGCCGGATGGCTCGCGCAGTTGGTCGAACGCCTCCCCGAGAAAGACTCCTGGACCGCCGAAGCCGCCCGAGACTCCGCCCGCGAGGCGATAGAGGCCGGTACGATCTTCATGGCCGAGTCCTCTCCATACGGGGAATGCCTGCCGCAGCTCGCCGAATCCGGGATGGCCGGAACGGTCTACGCCGAGTTTTTTCCGAACGACATTGGCACACCCGAAGAAGCGGTCGATTTCATCGTGAAAAAGGCCGCCGAGTTGCGCGAAGGTCTGCCGGAGAGGGTCGGGGCGCAGGTCAGCGTTCATTCTCCGTACACTGTGGACCCGAAGTCTGCGAGGCTGGCGGCCCGTCGGACGCGGGAGGCTGGAGAGCGGTTGGCGATCCACCTTTCGGAGAGCCCGGAAGAGGTCGAGTTCGTCCGGGAAGGAACCGGGGGACTCGCGGAGATCTTCTCGAGCAACGACTGGGGCGGCACGGGACTCTCGCCGGTTCGCTACGCTGAAGGTGTCGAGCTTCTCGCGCCCCAGACCATAGCGGCCCACCTCGCAACCAGCGTCTCGGATGAAGACCTGGAGATACTGGCTCGCACGGGGGTTGCGGCGGCCCACTGTCCGCGCTCCAATGATTACCTCGGGTGCGAGGTCTCGCCGGTCCCGGAGATGATGCGCCGGGGCGTGCGGGTCGGGATGGGGACCGACGGCCTGTGGAGCAGCCCGAGCATGAACCTCTTCGAGGAGACGCTCTTCGCCGTGAAACTGCACGGCTTCGACGGTGAGACGGGTCTCAGGCTCGCGACGCTAGAAGGCGCGCGGGCGCTCGGCGTCGAGGACGAAACCGGCAGCCTGGAGCCCGGTAAGTGGGCGGACCTCGCGATAGTGGAGGTAGTCCCCGGAGGCGAAGACCCGGAGCGCGAGGTCCTGGAAGCCGCAGCCGGCGGCGCCGTAGCGGCGACGGTCGTGGGCGGAGTAGTGATCCACGACCGTTTCGGATCCACCACGAACTAGGCTACCGTCAGACCCGCTGGTCGCCGGAAACCGGCCGTCGGCGAGGCAAGTAACCCGGTCGGTAGCTTATTTATGCTATAACTCGCCGCGAGCAAGACTTTTCCGAGGAGAAGCAATCATGATGATGAACCGCGACAAACTAAACTTTTGGGTTCGCATCTTCGCGTTCGTGATAGCCGGAGTTTTCATCTTCTCCTTTGCGTTCCTGGGTGTGGGAAGTATGAACTTCAACATCGGGGATCTTTTTGGAAACAAGAACTCTTCCCAACAGCAACAGCAGCCGGGGCAGACGGTCAACTTGCAGGACCAGATCCAGCAGGCGAAAAAGAACCTGGATAAGAACCCGAAGAACGCTGATGCGATCCGGAGTCTCGCCATCCTCTACTATCGCGATAACCAGCCGGATAAAGCCGCGCAAGTTTTGGAGAAGGGTCGCAAGACTCTTCCAAAGAACCCGGACATAGCAAACCTGTCGGGTCAGGTCTACGCGCAGCAGGCCCAGACGGCGGCTCCCGGTCAGCCGCAGAAGAAGCTCTACGGAAAGTCGGCGGACGCGTTCGCCGCCGCCACGAAGCTTCAGCCGAAAAACGCCCAGAGTTACCTGTACGCGGGCCAATCCTACGATCAAGCCGGGCAGCCGGCGGAAGCAATAAAGTATTGGAATGGCTACCTGGATCTGGAGCCCAAAGGACAGCAGGCGAAGCAGGTGAAGGACCAGATCTCCCAACTTCTCAAAGGCGGCGGCTCGACCGGAGGAGTGTCGGGGAGCACAAATCCGTAGCCTAGCGGTGATCCAGCGTAGTACAATACGACGTAAGATATAGGGAGACTACGAAAGCAAGGAGGAAAGATGGTTCCAGGTCCAACAGAGTTAATAATAATATTAGTGGTTATTCTACTTCTCTTCGGCGCGAAGCGTATCCCTGAGCTTGCTAAAGGGCTCGGTACCGGCATGAAGGAATTCAAGAAGGGCGCCAGCGGCGAAGATGACGAGATAGAGGGCAAGAAGAAAGATGAAGAGAAGCTCGACGAGGCTGAAGAAGAGAAGGTCGGGTCGCGCGTAGAAGACTCCTCCGCTGACACGGCGGATCACGCATCGCCGGAGGCCGAGCGCGCCGAGCAGAAGCACAACTAGCGCCGGAAACTTAGGAAACCAGAGACCTTAAGAGATGGCTAGTCGTCTAAGACTTCCGAACCGCGAGCGCAGCGAAGCGCAGATGACGATAATCGAGCATCTGGACGAGCTTCGTTCCAGGATCATCAAGGTCGGCATAATCTTCTTTGTCGCTGCTATCGTCGCTTGGTTCTTCCGCATCCAGATCTACGACGCGCTTCTAGCTCCCGCACCAAGCCTGCACGGTAAGCTCTACGTGACGGGAATAACCGAGCAGATCGTCTCGGACCTGAAGCTGGCTCTCTACGCCGCATTCGTGCTCACCATACCGGTGTTCCTGTACCAGATATGGGCCTTTATCGCCCCGGCTGTGGGAGAGGTGAATCGGTGGTTTACTTATATTCTCGTAGCGATGGCGTCCTCGTTGTTCCTGGCGGGCGTAGCCTTTAGTTACTTTGTTGTCCTTCCGGTTGGCGTACACGTTCTGCTTACCTGGGCTCCGGGCCGTTACGAAACCATACCCACGCCTACTAATTATCTGGCGTTCGTCACGCGCTTCCTGTTCGCGTTCGGGTTGGTCTTCGAGCTTCCGGCGGCGACGTATGTGGCGGCGAAGCTGGGACTCGTAAACGGGCCGCTGTTGAGCAAGTACAGGCGGCACGCTGTCGTAGTAAACGCAGTGCTGGCTGCTGCCCTTACGCCCAGCCCTGACCCGTTCAGCATGCTCTTGATGATGGGACCGATGCTCGGGATGTACGAAATCTCGATCATCATCGCCCGTCGCGTGAACCCGATCAACGCGGTGACGCTCCCGGCGACCATAGACGACGAGGACGACGAAGACCTCTAGGTTCGGCCCTGTTTCTTCAGTTGCTCGCCGAAGCGTCGTACCGAGCGGCGGAGTAAGTCCTGGGTCACGTTCCGGAAGAACGGGCGGTGTGC
This sequence comes from Rubrobacteraceae bacterium, assembly GCA_965219175.1. GTDB lineage: Bacteria > Actinomycetota > Rubrobacteria > Rubrobacterales > Rubrobacteraceae > JBBPZK01. Next base: position 2,135,012 of record CBDCNI010000001.1, on the reverse strand, counting down.
GATCCGGTCGAGCCAGGCGGGTTCTACGTGATAATCGGTCGAGAGCGTCATTCTGACGGCCGAAGGCCCGGCCTCCTCAAGCAACCAACTGCCGCTCCCGAACGCCCCGCTCGTGTAGCGCCACTCCAAAAAGCGAGGCGCTTCGACAGCGGTGATCTCGCTGGTTACCTCGTGCGTCAGGCCGAGGGCGCTCAGGCCGAACTCTAGTACTGTGCCGGGGACGACCTCTGGGCCGCCGCCTACGATACTCGACCGGCTCAACCCGTAGGACCATTCGGTAAAGCGCTCTACTTCGAGCAGCGTGGCGAATACTCTTTCCGGCGTAACGTCGGGGATGAGATAGCTTGCCCGCACCGGGTGCGGGGGGTTCTCTGGTCTGTTTTTGGAAGGTTTGTCCATGTTGTTCGTGATGTATTCTGGCGTTGTTTGGGGCCAGGTTCAATCCCGGCGGGTAGAATTACGCAGGATATCGGGACTTCGGAGAGAGTTTGTGATAGAAACTTCGTCTTGTGAAAGCAGGTAGTTCCAAGGGGCTCGCCGGGTCGCTCTTCCGGCTGGTCCGGCCGAAGCAGTGGACCAAGAACGGGTTCGTGCTGGCCGGGGTGGTCTTCGCGGGAGAGGTGTTCTCCGCATCCTCCGTGGCTAAGTCTCTGCTCGCCTTCGTCGCTTTCTGCGCCATCTCCGGCGCGGTTTACGCCGCCAACGACGTCCTGGATGTCGAGGAGGATAGGAAGCACCCGCTCAAGCGGCTGCGCCCGGTGGCGAGCGGCGAGATATCTGCCAGTGTTGCCCTCTTCTTCGCGGTTTTCCTGGCGGCTGCCGGGCTCGCTTTGTGCTTCGCTATCAACGTCGGGGTCGGGATCACGGCCCTCGCCTATCTCGGGTTGCAGGCGCTGTATACGCCTATCTTGAAGCACGTCGCGATACTGGACGTTATGAGCATCTCGGCGGGGTTCGTGATCCGGGCGCTGGCGGGCGTCGAGGCGGTCGGCCGTCCCGTCTCCCCGTGGCTGATCGTCTGTACCGGTCTCCTGACGCTGTTCCTCGGGTTCTCCAAACGCCGCCACGAACTAGCCACGCTCGGGGACGGGGCCGTCGGGCATCGCAAGAACCTGCGGGATTACTCGGTGCCGATGCTGGACGAGATGATGAACATTATGGTGTCGGCCACGATCATCGCCTACTCGCTCTACACCTTCACCGTGTACACGAACCAGGACGAGTTCTTTATGATGGCGAGCATCCCGTTCGTCGTCTATGGGGTCTTCCGGTACATGCTCCTCGTCCACCGCGATGGCGGCGGTAACCCGGATACGCTGCTGCTCGCCGACCGGCCGTTGCAGATCTCACTGGTACTCTGGCTCGCCGTCGTCATGACGGTTATCTACGTCATCTAGCCTGATGGAACGGTTGAAGAAAAACCTGATCCTGGCGCTCGGCCTCGGCCTCGTGGTCTACGTGGCCCTTGCCATGTTCATTGGTCTCGACAAACTGGAGCGGGCGCTGGACGGCTTCCAGTGGTCGCTCGTCCCGGCGATACTCGGCCTCGTGGCCCTCTCCTACGTCGGACGTTACCTCCGCTGGAACTACTACCTGAAGGTCTTGAAGATACACATTCCACACCGGCTGAACGTCCCGATCTTCGCCGCTGGCCTGAGCATGGCGATCTCACCGGGTAAGCTCGGCGAGGTCTTGAAGAGCGTCTTCGTGCGCCGGGTGACGGGAGTCCCGATAGCGCGCACGGCCCCGACCGTGGTTGCAGAACGCGCAACCGACGGGACCGGCATGGTCGCTTGGGGCATGCTCGGCGCCCTCACCTTCAGTTTCGGTCCCGGCGTGCTGGTGCTGTTCCTGGCAGTGACGGTCGGGGGCATCGTTGTCCTGCGCTCCAAGCGGCTCTCGCTGCTGGCGGAACGGGTGCTCGAAAAAATCCCGGTCTTGAACAAGCTTGCGCCTCACTTGAGCGACTTTCACGGGGCGTCGAGCGAGTTGTTGTCGTTGCGGTCGCTGGCCGTCGGGTCCGTGTTCTCATTTTTCTCTTGGGGGCTTGAGTGTACGGCGGTTTATCTTTGCTCTGTTGGGATCGGGGCGGGGCAGCCGTTTCTGGTCGTGGTATTCATTTTCGCGGTCAGTTCGCTGCTCGGGGTCGGGAGCATGTTGCCGGGTGGTATCGGGGCGGCGGAGGCGAGCTTGACTGGGTTGTTCAAGTTCTACGCGGGGCTTTCGGCCGGGATGGCGGTTGGTTTGACTTTCCTGATCCGCCTTGCCACCCTGTGGTTCGCTACCCTGATCGGGGTGGGCGGACTCCTGCTCGTCCGGTACATGATCGGGGACGTAATCCCGGACGAGCCGGCCGACGAAGCTGTCGAGATCCCCTCTGATTCCGGGTTGTAACGCAGCCTCGATCCGGGAACACGGGAGATTTAGAGCACAGAACAACCATTGGCGCTGTGTTATAAACTAGATCAATATGCGACTAATAATCTCTGAGAAAGCAAATACTGCAAAGAAAATTCCCCAGTCTTTGGCCGAGGGGCCGGTCAAGGAAGGGAAACACCGCAGCGTGCCCCACCACACCTTTACCTGGAAGGGCGAGGAGACGGTCTCCGTCGGCCTGAAAGGTCACGTGCTGAACCCCGAGTACCCGGAGGAGTATTCGAACTGGCAGAAGGTAGAACCCTCCGCGCTCATAGACGCGGAGATACTGAAGTCCGTCTCCGAAAAGGGTGTGGCCGACGCCGTCAAGTCTCTTTCGAAGAAGGCGGACAAAGTTGTCGTAGCCACGGACTTCGACCGGGAGGGCGAGTTGATCGGGGTGGAGGCGCTCTCGCTGGTCTTCGACGCGAACCCGAAGCTCGTGGACCACGTCGAGCGCGCCCGGTTCTCCGCCTTGACCAAAGGTGAGGTGACCCGCGCCTTCGACGAATTGGTGGAGGTCTCCGAAGAGTTGGCGAACGCCGGGGCGGCGCGACAGGATATAGACCTGATCTGGGGTGCAACCCTGACGCGCTGGGTCTCCCGCGCCACAAAACGTTACGGCAGCGCGTTCCTCTCCGTAGGCCGCGTCCAATCGCCTACCCTCGTCCTGATCTCCGAACGCGAGCGCGAGCGGCGGGCCTTCGTCTCCGAACCTTACTGGGAACTCGAAGCCAACCTCCGAAACGGCGAGGACTTCACCGTCCGGCACGCCACGTCTCGCTTCACCGAGGAAGCGGCCGTCCGGTCGGCCTACGAGAACCTGACGGATACGGCGACCGTTACGAAGATAGACGAGAAAGCGGCAACGCGTCCGGCGCCCGCGCCGTTCAACACGACGAGTTTCCTCACGTCGGCGGCGAATATCGGGATCAGCCCTTCAAGGGCGGCCCGTCTTGCCGAAGACCTCTACACCAACGGTTACGTCTCCTATCCTCGTACGGACAACACCGTGTACCCGAGTTCTCTGGATCTGCGGGGAGTCCTGGGCTACCTCAAGCGCGTGGAGGGGGCCGGGCCGTTCGCGGAGAAGTTGCTCGCGCAGGAGAAACTTTCGCCGACGCGGGGCAAAAAGCAGACGACCGACCATCCACCGATCTACCCGACGGGATACGCCTCCAAGAAGGCTCTGCGGGACGATCAGTGGAAGATCTATCAACTCATAGTGCGCCGTTTTCTGGCTACTCTATCGAGCCCGGCCAAAACGCTCAGGACTACGCTTCACCTGGAATCCGGTGGAGAACCGCTGGTCGCGCGAGGCACGGTTGTGACCGAGGAAGGCTGGCTCGGGGTCTATCGTTACGGTCGCCGGCCCGACGAGGAGATGCCCGCGCTCGAAGAGGGCCAGGAAGTGAAGGTGCTCGGGGCGGAGGTGCTTTCCAAGGAGACTCAGCCGCCGGGCCGTTACGGCCAGGGACGGCTCATCCGGGTGATGGAGGACCTGGGGCTCGGGACGAAAGCCACGAGGCCGAACATCATCCAGAACCTCTACAGCCGCGGCTACGTCCACGACGACCCGCTCATCCCGACTGAGACGGGGATCGCGGTCGCCACGGCGCTCAAGGACTTCGCTTCGGAGATAGCCTCCCACGAGATGACCGCCGAGCTCGAAAAGAGCATGGACGACATCTCGGAAGGTAAGATCAGCAAAGACTCCGTGGTTGACGAGTCGCGCGACATACTCAGGAAGGTCTACGGAAACCTGACGGAGTCGGAGGAGAAGTTCGCCGATACGGTGTGGGTGGGTATCCGCGGGGACGAGACGCTCGGTGCTTGCTCGGAGTGCGGGAACGACCTTATTATTCGTCGCAACCGAAAGAGCCGTAAGCGTTTCGTCGGATGTAAGGGATACCCGGAGTGCCGGGTGACCTATCCGCTGCCGCAGAGAGGGACTATCATACCGCTCGGGACTACCTGCGAGGCTTGTGGGGTGCCCGAGATAAAGGTGCTCGGCGGCAAGCGGCCCTGGATCACCTGCATCAACATGGACTGCCCGAAAAAGCAGGAGCAGCGCGAGGCGAAAGCAAAAGCCGAGGAAGAGGCCAAGGCCGAGGCGGAAGCCAAAGCGGAAGCGAACGGAGATGCCAAAGAGGGGGGTGAGGGGAGATCGGAGGAGAAGGTGAAAGAGTTGGAGAAGTCCACCACATAGAAGGCCGGGTCGCCCTCGACCTCCGGGACGAGGCTCCCAGCCGCCGTACCTCGCCGCTCACTCGTGTGAGCGGCTATCTGTTGCTGCTAGCCATCGTAGCTGTAGTTTGCTATTCTGCCGCGATGTAGTTTGTGAGTCGGCGAGATTTTTCGGAGGATAAGGTAGTTTGGCTCCCGTAATAGGCATAACAGCGACGCTCAAGGAAGACCCGGAAGGTATAGACACGCGCCCGCTGGGCGGTTACGTCCGGGCGGACCTGGATTACGTGGAAGGAGTGGCGCAAGCCGGCGGTGCTCCCATCATTTTGCCACCTATCATCGAAGCAGCCGAGTCGCTCGTGGAGAGCATAGACGGTTTGTTGTTGAGCGGCGGCAGCGACCTTGACCCGTCTTACTACGGCGAAGAGCCGGTCCCGGAGATAGGCGTCACCATCCCCGAGCGCGACGCTTTCGAGATGGAGATACTGGGGTATGCGCTGGAACGAGGCATCCCTGTTTTTGGGATCTGCCGCGGGCTGCAGGTCCTGAACGTAGCCCTCGGTGGGACGCTCTACCAGGACTTGCCCTCCCAATTCGACCCGGAGGCCGGGAAACACCGCCAGAACACCCCCAAACGCCAGCCGACTCACGAGGTAGAGGTGGACGCCGGTTCCAGGGTTGGGGAGGTCGTGGTCAGCCGCAGCTTCAAGGTCAATTCTTATCACCACCAGGCGGTGAAAGACCTGGCGGATGGGCTCGTCGTGAGTGGAAGTTCCCCGGATGGGATCGTGGAAGCTGTGGAGGCGCGAAATTTCTCCGAGCAGTGGATCCTCGCGGTCCAGTGGCACGCCGAGGCGATGCGCGAGTCGGGCAGGGAGCACCGGAAACTTTTCGAGGCTCACGTCGAGGCGGCCCGCCGGCGTTCGCTCCGCCGCGCCGCGGCCTAGGGCGAACGGGTTCGCCGCGCGACCTTCGCGGGGAATCTTCGTAACCTTGGAAGGCCCGGATTTCTCGGGCAAATCTACACTGGTGAGTAACCTCAAACCGCTTCTCGCGGACCTCGACCCGCCGGTATACTTCACCCGCGAGCCCGGAGGCACTCCAGCCGCCGAGCGCATCCGGGAAGTGCTGCTCGACCCGGATATCGAGTTGGATGATTGGACGGAAGCGTACCTCTACGCGGCGGCCCGCGCGGACCACGTGCGACGGGAGATCCTGCCCCGTCTGGAGCGCGGGGAGACAGTCTTCTGCGAACGATTTCTCGACTCGAGCCTCGCCTACCAGGGATATGCCAGAGGGCTCGGCGCGAAGGTCGTGCGCGAGTTGAACGCGTGGGCGGTAGGGAACGTCGCGCCTGATAAGACTTTCTATCTGCGTCTCGGGCCGGAGGAGCGAGAGCGGCGCGCCAGGAGTTCGGGGAATCTGGATAGGATCGAGGTTGCCGGGACGGAATTTATGGACCTTGTTTCCGCGGGTTTCGAGGAACTGGTCGGGGCGGAGCCGAACCGGATAGAGATCCTGGACGCCACGCTGCCGCCGGATCAACTCGCGGAGGCGGTGCGGAGTAGCGTACTGAAGCTGCGTTATACTCCCGCCAACGGTGAGGGCTGAGGTTCCACCGAAAAGGGGAAGAACTATAGCGACGGTAAGCAGGGGAGACAGCATCTTGAGGAAACCTGGGGAAGCCGCGTGTTAGAGCCTTTCGACGGTATCATTGGCAACGAGGCTGTCGTGCGGGTTCTGGAGAAAAGTCTCCGGACGGGTGTAGTCTCGCACGCCTACTTGTTCCACGGACCTGCCGGTGTCGGTAAGCGGACGGTAGCGCGGAGGCTGGGGGCGGCTCTTGTCTCCGGCGGCGACCCCGAAGCGGAGGGAAGGGCGAACCGGGAGCTTCATCCTGATTTGGTCGAGATACAACCGGAGGGGGCTTTTACTACCATCGGACAAGTCCGGGACGTGTTGCGTCAGGTGGCGAGCCGGCCGTTCGAAGGGGCGCGCCGCGTCTTTATCCTGAAGGCGGATACGCTGAATGTCCAGGCGGCGAACGCCTTGCTGAAGAGCCTGGAAGAGCCGGAAGGAGAGGCTGTCTTTATCCTGCTCGCCGTTTCTCTGGAGGGCGTGCTTCCGACTGTCGCCTCGCGGACGCGGGTGGTGCGCCTCAACCCGGTTCCGGTAGAAGAGGTAGTGAGTCTCCTTGCGGAGAGAGGGTTTTCGGTAGAGGACGCGCGGCTCGCGGCTTCTCTAGGTCGCGGCAGCGTCGGGCTAGCGCTCCGCTACGCGGGGGAGGAGGAACTATCTGGTCTGCGGGAAGAGGTTTTCGAGGCGGCTTTCGCTTATGCGGAGGACTTCGAGGAGCGTCATCGGGCCGCGGCCCGCATCCTGGATCGTGCGGAGGCCGTGGGGTCTGCGTGGGAGGCGGCGTACCTGGAGAGGTTCGAGGAGCCGGACCGGAGGGCCAAGGATGGGGCGAAGCGGGCCGGGCGCGCTGGACGGGACGCTGCGGTGCGGGAGGCACTCGAGTTGCTGGCGCTGGTGTACCGGGACGCGGCGGTAGTTGCCGCCGGGGCGCCTGAGTTGGCGGTAAACCTGGACCGGGTAGAGGAGATAAAGGGTCACGTGGAGAGGAACCCTCGCGCCGACTGGCCGGGTGCGGCCTTCGAGCTGGAGGAAGCGCGTTCCGGCTTTGCGTATAATGTCTCCCCGGAGGCTAGCCTGGAGGTGACGTTATCGAGGGTACGGCAGAGAATATCGTTGAACTCCCCCGTCTCGTAGACGTTCGCATCCCCGGCTGGGGCGTCACGAGGCTCTGCTACGCGCGCGACCTGGACCTCCGGGTCGGCTACGAGGTCGTCGTGGAGACGGATTTCGGGGAGTACATCGGACGTGTCGCCTTGACCCCTCGCCGCCGCGAGCCCTACACGCCTCCGTTCAACATCTTGAGGCTCGCCTCCGAGCACGACCGTCGCGAGGGCGACCGGCAGCGTGAGTTGGGGCGGGAGGTTCGAGAGGAGGCCCGGAAGCTCGCAAGGGACCACCGGATACAAAACATCCAGTTCATCGGCTGCGATTTCTCTCTCGACGGTTCGTACATCGAGGTGAAGTACCAGTCGGAGAAGGACCAGGATCTCGGACCTCTGAAGGCCGGCCTCGAACGCGCCTACGACGCGGCGGTAGCCCTCAGAAATTTCGTGTTTATCGAGCGGTCGGCTGCGGCTAGCGGATGCGATACCTGCGGATTGCCGCTGTGCTGTTCGGTGTGGAGCGGGGCGCGGAGCATGGGGCCGGTCAACGTCAGGCTCGTCCGCCAGCAAGGGGTGACGCCCAACGACAAGATCATGGGCTGTTGCGGCGAGGTAAAGTGCTGTATGCGCTACGAGCACGACGCCTACAAAGAGTTCAAAGAACGCGCCCCGTTCAAGAACACGTCCGTCAAGCTCGGGGAGCGAGAGGGGAAAGTCGTCGATTACTCGATGGTAAAAGACTCCGTCATGGTCCAATTCGGTCAGAAGCGTAGCGACCAGGAGCTGATCCCACTCGGACGACTCTCCCAAGAGAACCCGGATATAACACCCGCCGACCCCGACGAGTGGAAGCTCCCGGACCAAGAACCCTCGGACAATTTAGAGCAGCCGGGCTCCTGAGAGAGGTTGCTTCAGGCGACATCTGTGACGTGCCGGGCGTTCTCGTCGGACACGCCACGGACCCTGTAGGTCTCACCGGTTGCACGGCGGTACTTTTTGACCGGCCGGCAACCGTTGGCGTGGAAGTGCGCGGCTCCTCGCCCGGCACCCGCGAGACGGATCGCCTCGCCCCGACCGCCAGCATCCATCAGACGCACGCCGTCCTCTTGACCGGCGGCAGCGCCTTCGGGCTGGCCGCCGCCGACGGCGTCGTAAAGTTCCTCGAAGAAAAAGGAGTCGGCCTGGATCTAGGGTTAGCGAAGATACCTCTCGTCTCCGCCGCCGTACTCTTCGACCTGATGGTGGGTGACCCTCTATCCCGTCCCGACGCCGCGATGGGCTACGCCGCAGCGTCAGCCGCCAGCGAGAATTTCGAGCAGGGTAGCGTCGGGGCCGGAACCGGGGCGACGGTCGGTAAGATCCTCGGCCTGGAAGGGGCGATGAAAGGAGGCATCGGCAGCGCCTCCGTAACCCTCGACGACGGGCTGGTAGTCGGCGCCATAGCCGCCGTCAACGCTTTCGGAGAAGTCAGAGATCCGGACAGCGGTATGGTGCTGGCCGGACCTCGACAGGAAGACGGTACTTTGGGAGATACGGTTGAGTTACTATCAGGGGCAGCCTCCCGGATGCGTTGGGGCCAGAATACTACCCTGGGGATCGTCGCGACCAACGCGAACCTGACGAAAACACAGGTTACGAAAGTAGCCCAGATGGCCCACGACGGCCTCGCCCGGACGATACACCCTGTACACACGACCGTCGACGGCGACGCCGTTTTCGCCGCGAGCCTCGGCGACGTTGCTGCAACTACGGACCTCGTCGGTGTCTGGGGAGCGCGCGTAATGCAGGACGCGATTCTCCGAGCTATCCGGGAGGCGACCGGATCTCCTGGTGTACCTTCCTATTCCGATCATGTGAAAGGTTGACCCAACCTACCTAACTCCCTGCTTCCATTCCCTGTTGTCGTGGTACTTAGCCTGCGCATCGCTTGCGCTAATACGGTCTCTCTATCCACACGGGTTCCGGTGTGATCTCTTCCTCCGGTTTGCCTCCGGCGTCGTTGGCCCCGCTTCCGCTGACGGTCAGCATCGGGCGGATTTTCATATCGTCTTCGCAGAGAATTTGACACGAGAGTCGCGCTTTACCCAGAAGGTCCCGCATCTGGAGCGCCATCATCTCCGCCTGAGTCATGTCTTCGGGCTCGCCTTCGAGAAACTCGACGCGGCAGGTGGTGCAATGGGCGTAGCTGCCGCACTGATGCTGGATGTCTACATCCGCGTCTTCCTCTATTGCCAGCACGAGACGCTTGCCTTCTTCGACCTCGAACGTACCCGCACCGTCAACTTCCAATCGGGGCATTTATTTCTCCTCTCGCCAAAAACCGCCAACTACTCTTGTCTAAGAACTCTGTTTGAGTAACGCTGTAGCTTCGGCGGAGGCCCACTGAACCAGTTCCACGAGGTGATGCCCTTCTTTACCGATGCGCCGGGTCGTGGTGGAGAGTCCTATAGCACCCTGCACCTCTCCTTTGTGGTTCTCTACGGGTGCCGCCACGCAGCAGAGGTTCTGGGCAAATTCCTCAAAGTCCATCGCCACCCCGACCATGCGGACCTTATTCAACTGCGCGTGCAACTGGGTAGGATGGACTATAGTCCGCGGAGTAAAAACCTCCAAGCCTCGATCTTCTATGTGTTTCTGTACGTACTCGGAACCCATGCCTGCCAGCAATATCTTTCCAAGTGCCAGCGCGTGTGAAGCCCCGTGAAATCCCTGGGTTACGCCCGCAGGAGGGCTTTTGGGCGGCGCCTTCACCAGAGCGACCGTTATCTCTCCGTCTATAAGAACGGCCAGATATGCTTGTCTCTGCGCCTTTTGCGCCAGTTCTTCGATAACCGACTCGATCTTGACGTCGAGGCTACTTTCGGGGCGGCACTCGTAGAGCGTCGAGATAGCGGGACCTACCCTGTACCCGCCACAATGAGGGATCTTCTCGATGTACCCTTCATCCGAAAGTATGTTGAGCAAATAGTAGCAACTAGAGAGGCTCGTTCCAAGCTCGTGCGCGATGCGCTTCGCGTTCAGCTGCTCTCCCCGCTGACTGATGAGGTCCAGGATCCTGAGGGTCCTGCGGACGCTCTTGAATTTAGGACCCGCTTGCGAACCGTTCGGCTCGAAGTCCAAGAAACTTTCATTAAGATGGCCCGGTTCCATCAATGATCACCCTTCGAACCACGTCGGCTTCCCGGAGGAAGCAACTCCTCTACCCCGATTCCCGTACATAGCTTGCCACACTTCTAATAGAATTCCAACTTTCCGTGAAATTTCATACACTGTTGGAAAAACGACTCTCGTGTGCCTCTTGCGATACGAGCCTCCACTACCATGGTGGCAGATAGGATTGAATCGTGCGGCGCAAGGGGGTGCGAGCAAGGGAATTTACCGTAAGGAAGATGGATCAACCCGTCAGTACCTCTGAAAGGAGGCAGCAAAATAGTGGCACGCAGAAGTGTTACCAAGGCTCACAATAAGATCCAGGAGCTATCTTGGGACCCGACTTTCGTCACGAAGGACCCCAAGTACAAGACCGACTACAAGCTCACCAAGGGTTCGATGAAGGACCCGATGAAGCAGGTCATGCAGTCCTACTTCCCGATGCAGGAAGAGAAAGACCACCGGGTTTACGGCGCCATAGACGGGGCCGTCCGGGGGAACATGTGGCGTCAGGTGCAGCCGCGATGGATGGAGTGGCAGAAGCTCTTTCTGAGCATAATTCCGTTCCCGGAGATCTCGGCCGCGAGGGCCATGCCGCTTTTGACCGAAGCGGTGCCGAACCCGGAGATCCACAACGGTCTCGCGTTCCAGATGATCGACGAGGTTCGCCACTCGACGATCCAGATGAACCTCAAGCGCGAGTACATGAGGAACTACATCGACCCGGCCGGCTTCGACATCACGGAGAAGGCTTTCTCGAACAACTACGCCGGCACTATTGGGCGGCAGTTCGGTGAGGGCTTCATCACGGGGGATGCGATCACCGCCTGCAACATCTACCTGCAGGTCGTGGCCGAGACCGCGTTCACGAACACGCTGTTCGTGGCGATGCCGTCGGAGGCTGCAGCAAACGGCGACTATTTGTTGCCGACGGTATTCCTTTCGGTACAGTCCGACGAATCGCGGCACATGAACAACGGCTACGGCACTCTCTTGATGGCACTGGCCCACGATGAGAACAAAGATCTCATAGAGCGGGACCTGATCTACTCTCTCTGGAACCAGCACGCCGTCGTGGATGCCGCCATCGGTACGTTTATCGACTACGGCACCAAGGACCGCCGCCAGGACCGTGAGAGCTACGCCGAGATGTGGCGCCGCTGGTACTACGATGACTACTATCGTAGCTATCTGGTCCCGCTTGAGAAGTACGGCCTCAAGGTGCCTCACGAAGTTATCGAGGATAGCTGGGAGAGGATCTCCAAGGGCTTCTACCACCATCACGTTGCCCAGTTCTTCGCAACCGGCTGGATGGTCAACTACTGGCGCATCGACCCGATGACCAACGAAGACTTTGAGTGGTTCGAGCATAAGTATCCGGGCTGGTACGACAAGTTCGGCCAGTGGTGGGAGCATTACAGTTCGCTCTCCGAGCCGAACGGCCACAAGCCTATAGCCTTCGAAGATACCGGCTACGTGTACCCGCACCGTTGCTGGAGCTGCATGGTTCCGTGCCTGATCCGCGAGGACACCATCATGGACTACGTGGACGACCAGTGGAGAACCTACTGCTCCAAGTGGTGCCATTGGCAGGACACGGTTGCTTTCCGCGATACGTACAATGGCCGTCCGACGCCCGCTATGGGCCGCCAGACCGGCAAGCGCGAGTGGGAGACCCTGTACCATGGCTGGGATCTGGCGGACATCGTTCAAGACCTCGGTTACGTCCGGAACGACGGCAAGACACTCGTTCCACAGCCGCACGTCATCTTCGAGGACGACAAGATGTGGACCACCGACAATCTCCGGGGCATCGAGTTCCAGAGCCCGAACGTCTTGCTCAACGAGATGTCGGACGACGAGCGCGAGAAGCACATGGAGGAGTACAAGAAAGGCTTCACTATAAACTCCAGCTACTAACATCTTCGGCCCCTGGTCAAGGCTGACAAAGATGCCGAAAGAGGCGGATGGTAAGTTCCATTCGCCTCTTTCCTTGTATGTTGGAAAATCAGTTGAGTTACATGCTTGACCGGAAACTCCCCCCTGGATAGGATCAAAAGAACCACAAAAGTCGCAGTCATTGCGGTCCGGAGCCACGGGCGACGGGTTAGGGGATAGGTTTATATATGGGTGAGAAGCATAAGGTTAATTTCGAGCCGGTTGGCATCGAGATCGAGGTCGATGAAGACGAAACCGTACTCGACGCGGCGTTTCGTCACGGTGTGATGCTAATGCACGGTTGCAAGGAAGGACAGTGTTCGGCCTGCAAGTCTTTCCTTCTGGATGGGGATCTGGAGATGGATCGGTTCTCCACCTTCGCCCTCAATGAAAACGAAGAGGAGGAGGGATTCGTCCTTCTCTGCCGGTCTCACGCCTACAGCGACCTGGAGGTCGAGCTGCTCAGCTTCCGCGAGGAGATGCTGAACCAGGGCGTCCCGATACAGCTCGTCTACGGTGAGGTCGAGGAAATCGAAGAACTGACCCACGATATGAGGCGGCTCGTGCTGAAACTCGTGGATCCGCCGGAGATGAACTTTATCCCCGGTCAGTACGCGGAACTCTACATACCGGGCAGCGACGACGTGCACCGGGCGTACTCCATGGCGAACACGCCCTCCAGCGGCGAGCGGGCTGAGTTCATTATCAAGGTGTATCAGGGCGGCAGGTTTTCGAGTTTGCTGGAAGACGGGCTGGAGATCGGCCAGAGGATGAAGATGAAGGTTCCCTTCGGCATGTTCATGTTGAGGGAGAAATCCGAGGGTGACATTATCTTCGTCGGGGGCGGCTCCGGTACGGCCCCGATCCTTTCGCTCCTGCGCCATATGGTCGAGAAGGGTATAGAGCGGAAAGCAACTTACTACTACGGCGCCCGAACCGAGAAAGACCTCTTCTACCTGGACGAGATGAAGGAATTGGAGGAGCAGTTGTCTGATTTCAAGTTCGTTCCGGCCCTCTCCGAGCCCGACGCCGACAGCGACTGGAATGGAGAAACGGGCCTCATCACGGACGTCTTCGAGCGTCTCGAAGGGGACCTCACCGGCACGGAGGCCTACCTGGCCGGTCCGCCGCCAATGGTCGACGCCGCCATCCCGGTACTCGAAATGAAGGGCATTGACCAGGAGAGCATCTTCTACGACAAGTTCACCACGACCGGGGCGGAAGAAGGCTCGGATCAGAAAGAAGAGAGCGGACCGACCTTCCCCGGTGCGGTCGGATAGGTACGGGTTCGGGTGGCGAAAATCTTGGACACAGTGCGGAGGGCGCCTATGGTTTGACAGTTCAAGCAGGACACGCTACTTCGATACGGGGTTGGTAAGTCTGTGGTGGGGAAGCAGGAATCCAAATCCCGGAATCTAGTGTGAACGGCAGAGCATCACGAAAGGGAAAAGGAGGTTGTTGATCTGTGAGTGAAGAGAGCGCGATCACAGAAGGAGTCGGAAGAGGAACGAGGAGTCTACCCCCCATCCGGCTGACGGACGCAGAAGCCGGCGCGGCCACGTTTGCGGGGTCGGACAGCAGGAAATACAACTACTTTACGCCCAAAGGGCGTAGGTCAACCCGGTACGAGGACGTAACGCTCGACGTACAGCCCGATCCGGACAAGTACCTTACGCAGGGTTGGATCCTCGGCTGGGCCAACGGAGACCTCGGGTACGACGCCAACTGGACGAAAATAAAGTCTTCCGACTGGCACAGGTTCCGGGATCCAAATGAGGAGTGGGAGAAGACGTACTACGTCAACAACTCCAACTCCATTCGTCAGATCCAGCAGAACATCGAGAACGCGAAATCCGAGAACGTGTTCGAGAACTGGGACAAGAGCTGGCTCGACATCGTCGCCCGGCACGTAAGCACGTGGTCTCATGCAGATCACGGTCTCGGGATGTACGTCTTTATGCCGGCGCAGCGGGCCGCCATGAGCAACATGCACAACAACGCCATCGCCGTCAACTGCATGCACAAGCTACGCACCGCCCAGGATCTCTTGCTGTACAACCTGGAACTGAGCGAGATCTTCCCCGAAGAGTTTGACGGCGCCGCGCACCAGAAAGCCTGGATGGAAGACCCATCGTGGCAGGGAGTGCGGGAGAACGTGGAGCGCATAATGAACGCCACGGACTGGGCGGAGACCACGTTCGCGGCCAACATCGTCTTCGAGCCGCTGGTCGGCGAGCTGTTCCGCAGCCAGTTCGCGATGCGGTTCGCCCCGCTGCACGGAGACTTCCTGACTCCCTCGGTAGTGGGCGTGGGCGAGAGGGAATTCAACGACCGCGATCTTAGCTACACCAGAGACATGATGAAGGATATGCTGGAGGACGAGACCCACGGTGACGAGAACAGGGAGTTGATGCAAGAGTGGCTCTCCAACTGGGTTCCTTACAGTGTCGCGGCGGCTGAAGGCTTGGAGCCCATCTGGTCCGAGCCGGAGAAGCAGCCCGTGAGTTTCGAAGAGTCTTACGAAAAAATCAAGAACCGTTTCGAGGGCATTCTCTCGGACCTCGGCCTGAAGGTGCCGGAGGAGGTGAAAGCATGAGCGAGCAGCCACAGCAGTATACGAATGAGCGAACCTCGTCGAACAGGTGCGGGGTCACGATGAGCGCGAGCGTCGAAGGAAACGCCATCGCCGAACTAATGGGCGAGAAGGAAGGCGTTGAGATCACCAAATATCCGGCCATGATCCGGGTCGACGCCAACGACAAACTCGAGTTCGACATGGATGAGATCGCCGAGTACCTCGGCGAAGATGAGTTCACTACCTACGACTTCGAAATAGAAACTTCGACCCACTACGGGCGGATGGTTCGTCTCGACGACAAGATACTGTTATTCGCCAACCCCGAGGACGCCGCTGAGTATCTCGGCTCCGCGGAAGCTCCAGAGGACGACGAGCCGACTCTACCAGCCTGAGTTCAGCTTGATTCAGGTCTGCGACAGTAGGTGGTGGTTCCTTCGAGAACCGCCACCTACTCGGTTTTTGTACCCAAATTTATCGTACCCTTGTAGTCAACCTTGACTTCCTAGTTGACCCCTCAAATGCTGTTCCTTCAAAGCTATGAGCCCTTCCGTAAATTCCTCCCGAGATTTGGAGCGCTCGAAAAGTTTGCCTACATCTTCTATGTCTTTGCGGTTCGTCAGCATGAACTCCCAGCCGTCTTTGGGATGCATCTGCCCGAAAGAGCAAAGTGACAGCGCGATGATGTGCCACGGGTCTTCGATCCCGACTTCTTCGCGCAGTAGAGAGTAAAGGCGGCCCGCGTTCAGGGTCCGCTCTTCGAACTCTTTGACGGGAAGTTGCTTGTTCCCGGAATTATCTTCCTGCATCTCCGATTCCTTTCCCCGAACGGATGCATTCGGTCAGGTCGGCTCCTGGTCCAACCTTGACTGTACCGGATAGCACGATGTTATCGCACCCCGTTTCCCGCGCCGTTGAAAAATTCTCACATTGTTGGAAAAATCTTCTGTCGGTTGCCGCGCAATTCGAGGTTGGTTATGATGGCGAAAGGCGGGCGATCAGAGATCGGATCCGTCAGGGGAAATCAGCGAAAGGAGACTGTAGAGAAAGCTCACAGGTCCCGAAGTTCTTTGACCGCCTCTCTAGGGTGGATTCAAGACAGAAGATGTAAGGCTACTCTTGCACGACGTGTTTGGTAGCCGGATCCAAGTTATCGAGAAGGAGGAGTCTCTTGTACGAGAAAGATGGCGAAAAGTATTTCGTCGTGGACGAACACGTTCACCACTGGGATGCGCGTCCCGAGAATTGGAAGAACGTCCATGGACAGCAATTTATCGAGTGCTTCCACGACTACCAGACGGCCCTGAGCCCCGAAGAGTACAAGTGGCCCATCGAGGAGTTTTACACTCAGACTGAAGAGAAGATCCTGCACGATCTTTTCGAGGTAGGTTACGCCGACAGGGCGATCTTCCAGCCCACGTACCTGAAGGACTTCTACAAGAGTGGGTTCAACACCACCGAGCAGGATGCCGAGCTGGCCGAGAAGCACCCGGACAAGTTCATCGTCAACGGGTCTTTTGATCCCCGCAACGGCGAAGCCGGGATGGAAGACTTCGAGGCTCTCGTTGAGCGCTACAAGCTGAAGGGCGTAAAGCTATACACGGCCGAGTGGTACGGCGAGTCGAAGGGCTGGGACCTCCGGGACGAGTGGTCTAAGCGGTACCTCGAGAAGTGCCGGGAGCTTGGCGTCAAGAACATACACGTTCACAAGGGGCCGACCATCCGGCCGCTGAACCGGGACGCTTTCGACGTGGCGGACGTGGACGAGGTGGCGAGCGAGTTTACCGACCTCAACTTCGTGGTCGAGCACGTCGGGTTGCCGAGGCTTGAGGACTTTTGCTGGATCGCCACGCAGGAGCCGAACGTTTACGGCGGGCTCGCGGTAGCCATTCCGTTCATGCACTCCCGGCCGCGGTACTTCGCCCAAATCATCGGCGAGCTCCTTTACTGGATCGGCGAAGACCGCATCATGTTCGCCAGCGACTACGCCATCTGGCAGCCGAAGTGGCTCGTCGAGCAGTTCGTTGATTTCCAGATCCCCGAGGACATGCAAGGCGAGTACGGAGAGCTGACCACGGAGATCCGCAAGAAGATCCTCGGCCTCAACGCCGCCGGGCTCTACGACATCGAGGTCCCGAAAGAGCTGCGGCTCGAAGGCGCCCACGCCGGCACCGGCCCGCAACTCAGCGAAACAGAGCCCGTCGCCCCGTGACAGTAAAGGAATCGGTCCTGGATGCCCTTACGGGTGTCCGGGACCCCGAACTGGATGAACCGCTAACGACTTTGGGCTTCGTCTCGGAGGTAGAGGTACTCGGAGACGCCGTGAGGGTGTGGCTCAGGCTGCCGACGTACTTTTGCGCGCCGAACTTCTCCTACCTGATGGTCGAGGACTCGCGGGGGGCGGCGCTCTCCGTGCCTGGCGTGCGCAGCGTCGAGGTCATGCTCGATGGGCATCACGCCTCCGGTGAGATCAACACCGGCGTCGGTGACGAACGCGGGTTCGACTCCTCATTCGCCGGAGAAACGAATGGAGAAGACCTGATCGGCGTCAGGACTACCTTCAGGCGCAAAGCATTCGTCCGTCGGCAGGAGATACTCTGCCGGGAGCTACTGGCGGATGGCTATGCGGCCGTCGAGCTGGCGGGTCTCACGCTCGGGGACGCGCCATACTCGGAGGCGTTGGAGACATACGTGGGGCGACGCGAAGAGTTGGGGCTGGACGTTTCAGAAGGTTCCCCTCTGATCGTTGATCCAGACGGAAACCGGGTACCCGAAGAGGCGGTCGTGCAACACTTGCGGTTCGCCCGCACCACTCGGGTGAGCATCGAGGGAAACGCCGCCCACTGCCTGGGACTACTCGCCGCCCGTTATGGAAGCCCGGAATCCGAGGAGGCAAGCGCGTGAAAGCAGCACGTCTTTACGAGTACAACGAGGATATTGGCACAAAGCCGCTAAAGCTCGAAGAGGTGGACGAACCGAAAGCTGAAGGACCTCTGGACGTCATCGTCCGGCTCGGTGGCGCTGGTCTGTGCCGGACTGACCTGCACGTCATAGAGGGCCAGTGGGCTCCCCTCACGGGTATCGACCTCCCTTATACTCCCGGTCACGAGAACGCCGGGTGGGTCGAGGAGGTGGGCTCGGCGGTCACGAACGTAGAGGTCGGCGACGCGGTGATCGTGCATCCTCTGATCACCTGCGGGCTGTGCCGGGCGTGCCGGGCCGGCGACGACATGCACTGCGAGAACTCGGCGTTTCCCGGTATAGACAGCAACGGGGGCTTCGCGGAACTCTTGAAGATCAGCGCCCGCTCGGTCCTGAAGCTGCCCGAGGGAGTAGAGCCAAAAGATGTCGCCGCCCATGCCGACGCCGGCCTGACAGCGTACCATGCGGTAAAAAAGGCCGTGCCGATGCTCCATCCTGGCACTCGGGCGGTAGTTATAGGGGCCGGAGGCTTGGGACACATCGGCATACAGTCCTTGAAGGCGCTGTGTGCCACCGAGGTCATCGTCGTGGACCGTTCGGAGGAGGCGCTGGAGGTAGCCAAGCGGCTCGGCGCGGATCAGGTCGTTCAGGCGGACGGTTCTCACGTGGACACCGTTATGGAGATGACCGATGGGATGGGAGCCGAAGTAGTCATCGACTTTGTTGGTGAGAAGGGCGCCCAGGCTGACGCGTGGAACATGACGCAGGAAGCCGGTTCCCACTTCGTCGTCGGCTATGGGAGCGCGGTGGAGGTCGCGACCATCGACATAATCTCCACCGAGCGGAACATCATAGGCAACCTGGTTGGGACCTACAACGATCTGGCGGAATTGATGGTGTTGCAGGCGCAGGGCAAGGTTAGCTTGCAGACTCACACCTATTCGCTAGAAGCCATAAACGATGCGGTCAACGACTTGAACAACGGTCGTATTCCAGGTGGACGGGGGATCCTGATCCCGGAGGGCGCCGCAGCCTGATCCAAGCTATAGGGCGAGGCCGGTTGCTTGTCAGCCTCGCTCCATTGTTGCAACTAAACAACACATCTTGGAGCCTGATCGTCGAACCAACTGCTAGTGGAGATGCTCTGTCCTACAAGTGAAAGGCTGTGAAGGATGAAGTTCAGGCCCATTGGTGAAAGGGCTCTGGTCAAGATCGAAGAGGCGGAGGAGAAAACGTCCTCTGGAATCATGCTGCCCGAGACCGCCAAAGATAAGCCACAGACCGCGAGGGTTGTAGCGGTAGGGGACTTAGAAGACGGGAACGTGGGCGAAGGGGATTTAGTGGTCTTCGCAAAATACTCCGGCACGGAGATCAAACTAAACGAAGAAAGTTACCTGGTCTTGGACTCCGACGACCTGCTCGGCCTCGTCGAAGGGTAGCCGGATTTGGATAAGGAGGGCTCGGAGTGGCGCACAAATATTTAAGGTTCGACACCCATGCGCGGCGGGCTTTGGAAAGAGGCGTGGACAAACTCGCCGACTCGGTCAGGGGAACGCTCGGGCCGAAAGGACAATACGTGGTGTTGGGTCAGGCCTTCGGTACGCCGACCATTACCAACGACGGGGTGACTATAGCCCGCCAGATCGAGCTGGGAGATATCTTCGAGAATCAGGGCGCGCAACTAGTCCTGGAAGTCGCCACCAAGACCAACGACGTCGCCGGTGACGGTACTACCACCGCGTTGATCCTGGCGCGGGCCATCGTACACGAGGGTCTGAAGAACGTCGCTGCCGGGGCCAACCCGGTGATCCTACGCCGTGGCATCGAAAAAGCGGTCGAGGTTGCCGTCGAGGCGATCCGGGGGCAGGCCACGGAGATCTCCGGTAGGGATGAGGTTGCGAGGGTGGGTACCATCTCGGCCCGCAGTGAGGAGATCGGCAACGTTATCGCCGACGCTATAGACAAGGTCGGTAAGGATGGGGTCGTGAACGTCGAGAACGGGCAGACCCTCCACATGGAGCTAGAGTTCACCGAGGGGATGCAGTTCGATAAAGGATATGTCTCTCCCCAGTTTGTTACTGACCAGGAGCGGATGGAAGCGGTACTCGAAAATCCATACATCCTGATCGCCGCCCAGAAGATCGGCAGCGTCAAAAACCTACTCCCGATCCTCAACAATGTTATGCAGGCGGGACGCCCGCTCCTGATCATCGCCGACGACCTGGAGGGTGAGGCGCTGGCGACTCTAGTCGTCAATAAGATGCGCGGCACTTTCGATGTGGCGGCGGTTAGGGGACCGGGGTTCGGCGACCGGCGAAAACGCCAGCTCGAAGACATCGCCATCCTGACCGGCGGTGAGGTCGTTACGGCAGAGCTCGGCAGGAAGCTGGAGAAGATTCAGCTCACCCAACTCGGCCAGGCTCGTAAGATCATCATAACCAAGGATGAAACGGTTATCGTGGACGGCGCGGGAGACGCCGGGCGGATACAGGAGCGCATCGCCCAGATCAAAGGCGAACTTGAGAATACCGCCTCGGACTTCGACCGTGAGAAGCTCAACGGGCGCCAGGCCAAGCTGGCCGGGAGCGTATCCGTTATCAAGGTAGGCGCGGCTACCGAGACCGAGCTCAGGGAGAGAAAGCATCGCGTAGAGGATGCCCTTTCCGCGACCCGCGCCGCCCTCGAAGAGGGGATCGTGCCTGGCGGTGGCGTGGCGCTCTTGCACGCCCAGGAGTCGGTAGCCAACATGCTCGACTCTCTCGAAGATGACGAGCGAACGGGTGCGAGAATCATCTACCGGGCGCTCGAAGCTCCTATACGGCAGATAGCCGCAAACGCCGGAGCCGACAGCTCTATCGTGGTGAGCAATGTTCGCGCGCAGGGTGGCGGCATGGGGTTTAACGCCCTCACCGGCGAGTATGAGGATCTGGTGTCCGCCGGAGTCATAGACCCGGCCATGGTAACGCGCTCCGCGCTTCAGAACGCGGCTTCTATCGGTGGCTTGGTCGTTACGACCGAGGTGGTTATAGCCGAGCCCGACGCGGCGATGGGCGCGGCGGCGGTAAACCGGGCCGGCATGAACATGGACTTTATGTAGTGTTTAGGTCAAGGAGGTAGCGAGGTGGAACAGAACGGAGGACCGGCCCCGAGCGAGACTGTACTTTCGGATTGGGTCGATTACTGGGTCTTTGTTTCTTACATGGCGGGTCCGAACATAGACCCAAACGAGCCAACCAAGCCCGTGAAAGGACAGCCCGAGGTCATAACCACATCTTTCTATCTGGAGAGCTACGGACCGCTTGGAATAGAAGTCAAGCGGAACGTGGGGGATCCCACCCTCTTCATGTCGTGGAGCTCGGTGCTATATATCCAGGGTCCACCGCCGGGGGTGAGAGAGCAGATCGACCGGGAAACATCGAAACAAAGTTGAGTCCTATACGCGCAATCCACGAGAAGGGCGGACGCAGACAAAGGGGACTAGACAATGGATACAGAGAAAGACCGATAAAGGAGGTCTCGGGATGGAAAAGAATGGCGGAGGCCCGCTGGCCGCGGTATTCGCGGCGCCGGGGAAGTACATCCAGGGGAGAGGCGCCGTCAGCAGGCTGGGTGAAGTCCTGGAACAGTTGGGTTCTGAGTCTCCTCTGGTCCTGAGCGACCCGATCGTCTCGGAGATCATGGGCGACGACCTCGATGCGTTGTCCGGGGCCAAGCGTGTCGAGTTCGGCGGTGAATGTTCCCCCTCGGAGATAGACCGCGTAGCGAAAGCGGCTTCGGAAGGCGGCGCCGACGCGGTCGTGGGCATCGGTGGCGGGAAGACGATGGATACCGCCAAGGCCGTGGCCCACCCGGCCGGTTTGCCGCTCGTCATAGTGCCGACCATCGCGTCGACCGACGCGCCGACCAACTCGCTGTCTGTAGTCTACGACGAGGACGGCGCGTTTAAGGAATACCGTTTCTTCGGGCGCAACCCGGACGCGGTCATAGTGGACACCTCTGTTATCGTCGGTGCGCCGGTTCGTTTCCTGGTTGCCGGGATAGGCGACGGGCTCTCCACGTACTTCGAGGCGGACTCTTCGTCGCGGACCCGCAAGCAGGCGATGTCCGGGGGCGTGCCTACGCTTGCGGCGGTTACGATTGCCCGGCTCTGCTACGACACTTTGCTGGAGTACGGTCTCGCGGCGCGGCTCGCGGCCGAGCAAGGAACCGTAACATCGGCGGTCGAAAAAGTGGTCGAGGCGAACACTTTGCTCTCGGGCCTCGGGTTCGAGTCCGGCGGGCTCGCGGCCGCCCACTCCATCCACAACGGTCTTACGGTCCTGGAAGGCACGCACGATTACTGGCACGGAGAGAAGGTTGCGTTCGGGGTGATCTCCATGCTCATGCTCGAAGAACGCCCGGCGGAAATCGTCGAGGAAGTAGTGGACTTCTGCCTGGAAGTCGGTCTGCCGGTAACCCTGGAAGATATCGGGGTCGAAGAAGCGAGTCGTCAAGACCTGAAGCAGGTAGCCGACGCCGCCTGCGCGGAGGGTGAGACCATCCACAACGAGCCCTTCGACGTATATCCCCAAATGGTCGTGGACGCCATGCTCGCCGCCGACGCTTTCGGCCGCCAACGCCGGGCGTTCATCGCCGGCGAGGCCGAGCTTCCAGCCGTCGCCAACTAGATAGACCGTTCGGACCTGCTCCGGGAAGATAACACCTCCCCGGAGCAGGTCCATCTTGTTGATCGGAACGGGCGCGAGGGTAACATAACCTATATAGTCGCAGGCTCCGAAATTAATAAGAAAGGGACGTGTCAGTGGGCGCTACTTACATACACACTTGCTATCGTATATTGGACCCTGAGAAGAGCAAGGACTTCTACGCTGGTAAGCTTGGGATGAAGTTGGTGGGGGAGATGCACTTCGACACGGCGACTAACTACTTCTTCGCGATGGAGGCTGGCGCGTCACAACCGATGCTCGAGCTTACCCACAACCACGATCAAAGCGAACCCTACGACACGGGAGACGGATACTCCCACGTCGCGTTTACTGTGGACAACCTCGAAGGCACGGTAGCGAAACTAGAGCAAAGTAGTGTCGAGGTCGCGCTCCAACCCAAGACGATGACGGTCGAGGGACACGACTACCGCATAGCATTCGTGGTCGACCCCGACGGCTACCGCATAGAGCTAATAGAGCGGGGTACTATGAAGGTAGGAGACCTCATCCAGTAGACATGAAAGCCTGGACACGCTGCGGTATACTCTTCGCCCGAAACAAGCCGACGTAGCTCAGCAGGTAGAGCAGCTCACTCGTAATGAGCAGGTCAGCGGTTCGAGTCCGCTCGTCGGCTCTCTTTTTTTCTCACGATTTGCAGGCAAAATGCAAAACAGTGAAACCCCCGGCGACTCGACCGGGGCCTCTGTACACCAACCCGTACACCAACGCGGGAGCTACCCTATGTATTCAGGAGGATACGTGCCACTGGTCCCTGGGCATTGAAGCGTACGTGGAACTCGATTGGATCTCCCACACGCAAGTCTGACAGCTTGGGAAGATTCCTCCAAAAGGAGGCCTCGAAGTTATCTGGTATAGCCATAGCGCGCGCTATAGCCCCACCAATGGATTCTATCCTCCCCGAAAACACGCGCTCCTTGCCATCGTGATCTTCCCATCTTTCGCGGATCTTGCGCCTCTCGGAACTGTTCGTAGCAAGGTTACTCGCTTGGGAAAAGACCGGGTAAGCCTCCTGCTGCCTACCATTGATGAATAAATAGGCTCCTAGCTCTGATAGGAGGGCGATGCTGCCCCTATTATGCCTGATCGCCGCTTCGTAATGGCCCTTCACGGCATCCACGGGTTCGTCCAGGGCCTTCTTTAAACGTGCGATGTATCTTTGCATCCGCCATGACGTAGGGTCTATCCTTGCTCCTTCTATAGCTATGTCGAGAGCTTCTGGTAGGTTATGAGCTTCCATCTCAAAACGTATCCACAGTCCCCGCAGCCTGTTGTCTGTTGGAGCTTTCTCGAGACCGGCTGTTATGACTTCAATCGCGGTGTCCAAATTGTCAATTCGCTCGCGCGCATCAGCCAAGTTGGTGGCGATAATATTTGATTCCTCGGTCGCCTCGTATGCTTCCTCTAAAAGCGACAACTCGTTAGCCTGAAGCAGCTTTTTCTGCTCTTCGTCTTCTTCTCTGTCAATCATTTGCTTGAGTATGGTTACCTTGCCTATGTATCCATACGGGTTCTTGGGGTCGCGTCTGATCACGTCTTCGAACAGTTT
This sequence comes from Rubrobacteraceae bacterium, assembly GCA_965219175.1. Taxonomy (GTDB): domain Bacteria; phylum Actinomycetota; class Rubrobacteria; order Rubrobacterales; family Rubrobacteraceae; genus JBBPZK01. The sequence continues at coordinate 2,110,811 of CBDCNI010000001.1, read as the reverse complement.
GGAAGCTTCAACGATGAGTGCTTGACGTCGCGGGCTGAATTCCATATGGCGCGCTTCGAGTTCAAGGGCGAAGCCAAGCGTAGTCAATGCAGTCGGGTTGTACCTGTCTAGCTCTACCGCCTTCCTTGCATAGCGGACAGCGAGCTCGGGCTCGTTGAGCCGCCTTTCTAGGATAGAGCGGTGTACAAATACATAAGAACTATTTGGCAGAATGCTTTCTAGGCGCTCATATATTGACCGTCGTTTCTCATGCGACGCTATAGTATCTACCAGTTCTTTACCGCGGACGATAGAGTCCAACACCCGACGATCCTCAGGATAGCCTGGATCCATTTGAGTTAACAGATCGTTGACTATAGCAAACTTCGACTCGTCGTCGGAAGCCACTAAGTCAAAGATTATAGAGGCAATTACGGGATGTCGCGTCCTCAGGTTAAAACCGACAGTGTGTCGGGATCCTCCAGACTCCTCGCCGGAGATCAACACACCTTCTGTTGGCTGGAAAATCTCTGAGCCAAGTTGATCAGCGCGCACATCGAGTAGGGGGACGAGAATCTCGTACCTCACTGGTAGATTAAGCTGACCTAAGGCTGCCACATAAGTGTAGGTTTGCTTTGCAACTTCCGATGGTATTCTTTCGAACTCATCCCTGACTATTTCGTCGAATGAACTGTCGGAAGTCAGTTCACGCAGTGCAACGATCAGTTCTTTGGTCGCAAGTTCCGTGAAATGGTCGATCTGATAGTCGCGCGTAGCTCCCGTTAGTTTGCCCAGAGCTTCGTTTTTCTGGAGAGCATCCAAAATGTCTTCAATTTCGGTACCGGACAGTGAGCCTAGAGTAAATTCAGCCGGCGCAAGCCGACCGCGAATTGCTGGGCCTGCCACATTCCACTGATTCTTCCGCTCCTCAAGGAGAACAGTTACGGGTATTGATCTATCACGCGATTCATCCAGGAATTGTCCTAAAGCGTGCGCGTGCTCCGCAGCATGACGAACCAAAAGGAGAATTCTTTGAGGATTCTCTTCATCTACTAGAGGTGCAAGGAATCTCGCGTCGAGGGGAGTTCCGGGTATGTGCGCAAGAACTATGAACTCGTCAGATAAGTCGTAGGCTAGGGTACGTGCTAGCGTAGTCTTCCCGGTTCCTGCTGCCCCTGTTATCAAGTAAGCGTTTGTCGGTAAGCTGGGGTTTGCTAGCTCGGGAAACATCGCTTCCAAAACTGCCCAGTACTCGTCTCGCTTTGGCGCTACCTCGTCACGAATGTCGGCCCAAGAGGGCTCACCTCCTCGAAAGAACAGTTTCGCGTTGCTTTGACCGGTACAGTCGGAGCGGCGAACACGGTAGAAAGATTCGGCGACCTTGTGAAACCGCGTTGCTTGATCGACCTGTAGGTACTCTTTGGATTTTCTGGCCTCTAGAGGCACAACCGATCGCTCTTGACCGACCCACGTATCCTTCAAGCAACTCAGAAACTCGCCGGCATCGCTACTCAGTAACTGTATATTGTATTTCTCGCGCCAGAAAGTCTCTTCGACTTCGGAGAAGTCGCGTAGCACCGCATAGCTGAGGGGCAGCGTCTTTGCACCTAACTCGTCCCGGCAGTCTTGTAGGATGTCCTTGAAATTCGAGTCGCGTAGCGAGTACCCGACGAAGACAAAAGTCCTGCTCAAAAGATCACGCTCTAGTCTCTTGAATAAGGGCTTCCTGTGTACTTGATAGTGTCTATAGTCCTCCCTAGTGAGGACCAAACGTCCCTCTGTAGTATTCGCTGAGTCGATACTCCCATGAAGCTTGTAGTAAAGGATATCGTCCTCTGTGAAGGATGATAGATCCGTGGCAGTAGAAGACACTGGGCGGATAACACCTACTGCTTCATTAGGAATTAACGCTGCAGCTTCCTCAACGAGGAGGTCGTAGTTCGTAGTATAAATGACATCCCATGGAAGTTGAACCAAGGCCAGATGTGCGGTGGAAGGCTTGAAGCGTGAAAAACCTTCGTACAGATACTTGTTTACTGAATCTTCGCCGCAGCGGTAACGAGACATCTCTGCCGCCTCTTCGAGAGAAGCGTCCAAGCTTGGAGCGTTGAGCAAGTCTGTAGAAATCCAATGGCTAAGGCCTTGGCCTAGCGGAAAAGATTCGCCACCATTGTCCTTTACGTTTCCATTAATACCAGCACCCAGGAAGAGAGTTGCGGTGCGCTCTGAAAGCCGATCGCATACGGTCTCAATAGCTTCCGACATTATTCTATCGCTTATCAAAAGTGACCTCCACGAAAGAAACGATACATTTCTGCTGACAAACCTATTCTACCGGGAGCTACACGTACGAGAAAGAAACTATCCTTTGAGGACGTCCTTCCCTTCCTCATCTTCGTCCTGGCTATCGGCTTCGTCGAGGGCGTCGTCCATCGCGCTCGCCGCCTGCTTGCCCATCCCCGGCGCCCAGTGACTGTAGAGGTCGAGCGTGAGAGCGATGCTGGCGTGTCCCAGGAGCGTTTGGACGTACTTGGGATGGACGCCTTTGGAGAGAAGCAGGGTTGCGCAGGTGTGGCGCAGGTCGTGCCAGCGTATATCCGGGAGTCCGGCGCGCTTCAGCAGAGGCTTGAAGGAGCGATTGACGACGTTCTGGGCGTCCAGGAGCGTGCCCTTGTGGGTAGCGAAGATGAGCCCGTGATCCTCCCAATCAGCCCCCGCCTTGAGCCTCTCCTCCGCCTGCCGCTTCCGGTGGTCTTTGAGCGCCTCCACGGTCCTCCGGGGAAGATCCACGGTGCGGCGGCTGGCGTTCTTGGGTTCGGAGAAGACAAGCTCTCCTGGCGTGCCTTCGTCCCGGCGTGTCCGCTGTAGCTGGCGGTTCACCCGCAGCGTGGGGGACTTGCCGCCGAGATCCGCATCGACCCACTTTAGACCCAGGGCCTCGCCTATCCGGAGGCCGCACGAGAGCGAGAGGACGTAGAGGGCTTCGAGCCGGTCCCCGTTCGCCCTGGCCGCCCGGAGAAGCTCACATGCCTGGCCGGCGTCGAGGGGAGTGATCTCCTCCCGCCGGACCTTCGGCGGGTCAGCGACTGCGGCTGGGTTGCGAGGGATCAGGTTCCACCGGACCGCCTGCTCCAGCGCCCGGCGCAACACCGAGTGGATGTAGCGCACACTGGAAGGCTTCAGCCCGTCGCGCAGCTTCGCAGCATACAAGCCCTGGACGTGGGCGGGATTGAGCTTCGCCAGCTTCACGCGGCCGATGGCCGGAACGATGTGCCGCCGGACCTGCAGCTTGTAGTTCGAGTACGTGCGAGGCGCCAGATCCCCCTTCGCCGAGTCCTCCAGCCAGCGCGTCACGTACTCGCCCACGGTCATGTTCTCGTCGTCGAAGACGAGTCCATCCGCCCGGTCCGCCAGAGCTTTCGCCAGCTTGTCGCGCACCTCCCTGCGAGTCTTACCATAGATCGTTCGCCGCTTCGTCCCTGCCGGCGTCTCCACCGTGTACCGGGCCATCCAAAGTCCCCTCTTCGGATGCCGGGAGATACTCCCCTCTCCATTACCGCGCTTATTCGCCACGCTATTTCTCCTCTCCACTTCAAGGCCGACGAACAGCGCCGCCGACGCACGTCCAGAAACATACTATCAGTTTAACCGATCAAAACCTTCTTCCAATCGGTAAATGTTCGTGGTGTTTTATCAACTATTCTGATAGCATCTCTATAAGTCAACCTGATAGCAGGCGTGAATGGAAATGTGAAGTAACGAGGGAGGAGGACTGTAGTTTTGCAGGCTGAAACGATGACACGGAAGTGGGGGACGTACCGGCAGGCGGAGGAGTTGTCGGGGTTGTCGAGGACGACTTTGTGGCGTTTGATCTCCTCTAAAGAAGTAGAGGCCGCCAAGGTGGGCCGGGCCGTGAGGATCAACCTCCAGAGCCTCGATGCCTACATGAGCCGTTGCTCGGCCAACGACTCCACCGAACTCTAGGACGATCCCATGACAGGTAACGGGGAGGACCGGGGCTCGGCAATAGAGCGCGTACTGGACGCACTCACGGTAGCCGATGGTCCCGACAACAGGGGAGAATACCGGGCCTTTTGCCCGGCTCACGACGACAGGAAGACACCCAACCTGCGCGTACGCGAAACCGAAGACGGACGCGTGCTGCTCCGGTGCTTCGCCGGCTGCGGTCAGGACCAGGTTCTCGACGCCCTCGAAGATCGGGGCGTCGGCAGAGCTGAACTCTGCGCGGCGCGTAACAGGGCCGGAAGGGGAGGAGGAATCTCTATCCCCTCCAATAGGACTGCAACCGTGCAACCCTGCACCCTCGAAGACTACGCAGAGGCTAAGGACCTTCCGGTAGCTCTTTTGGAGCAACTCGGAATCACCGATGCCCGCTACTCGGGCAAGAAGGCGGTCCGCGTACCCTACCTAGATGAGGACGGCTCGGAGGTAGCCGTCCGCTACCGGCTGGCCCTGGAGAAAGGCCCGGAAGGCGACGACCGTTTCCGGTGGCGCAAGGGCTCGAAGCCCACACCCTACGGGCTATGGCGCCTGCAGCATGCCCGCGAGTCTGACTATGCCTACCTCGTCGAGGGTGAGAGCGACTGCCATACCCTTTGGCATCATGGGCTACCGGCTCTTGGGGTCCCCGGTGCGGGCACCTGGCGCAACGAGTGGGCCGACCATCTCGACGGTGTGGAGAAGCTCTACGCCGTGGTCGAGCCGGACGCTGGAGGCGAAGCATTCTGGGAGCGGCTAGCAGCCTCTCCAGTACGCGAGAAGCTCTACCGTGTTGACTTGGACGGCGTGAAGGATGTCTCCGATCTGCACCTCTCGGGACCGGACGAGTTCCGAAAGCGCCTGGAAGAGGCTCGTGTCAACGCCCGTGCCTGGTTGGATCTCGCCGAGAGCAAGGAGCGGGAGAAGACCCGCAAGGCGTGGGCAGCGTGCGAGCGCCTCGCCCACGAGCCCGACATCCTCGAACGCTTCGCCTCCGAGCTAAAGGCTTCCGGCTTCGCCGGCGAGACCCGAGCGGCCAAGCTCCTGTACCTGGCGCTCACGAGCCGCCTCTTGCCCAAGATTGTGAGCGTCGCCGTCAAGGGACCGTCCTCTGGCGGCAAGACCTACCTCGTAGAAAGGGTCCTCGACTACTTCCCCGACAGCGCCTACCACGCCATGACCGCCATGAGCGAGAAGGCCCTCGCCTACTCCGAAGAGCCTATAAGGCACCGCTTCCTGGTCATCTTCGAGGCCGAAGGCATGGCGAGCGACTTCGCCACCTACCTGATGCGCTCCCTGCTTTCCGAAGGACGGCTGCGCTACGAGGTGGTCGAGAAAACCTCTGAGGGTCTTAAGCCCCGGCTCATAGAGCGTGAAGGCCCTACCGGCCTCATCGTCACCACCACCGCCGTCAGGCTCCACCCCGAGAACGAGACCCGCCTGCTCTCCCTCACGGTCAGCGATACCAGCGAGCAGACCCGTAGCGTACTCTCCGCCCTGGCCGCAGAGGAAGCGCCTGCCTCCGATCTCGCGCCCTGGCACTCCCTCCAGGAGTGGCTCGAAAGCGCCGCCCATAGGGTGACCATCCCCTACGCGAAAGACTTGGCCGAGCACGTCCCGCCCGTGGCCGTCAGGCTGCGCCGCGACTTCGGGGCTGTTCTCAACCTGATCCGCGCTCACACCGTCCTGCACGGGGCCACCCGCGAGCGCGACGGAGAACGAATCGTCGCCACCCTCGGGGACTACGCTGCCGTGCGCGGGCTGATCGCTGACCTCATCTCCGAAGGAATAGAAGCCACGGTTCCAAAGACGGTAAGGGAGACTGTCGGGGCCGTGGAGCGTCTGCTCGAAGACTCCGATGACGACGCTATCCCTACCGTCGCCGTCGCCCGGGAGCTCGAACTGGACAAGAGCGCCGCCCTCCGTCGTGTGAGGAACGCCATAGACCGGGGCCACCTGAAGAACCTCGAAGACCGCCGTGGCCGTCCCGCCCGGCTCGTGCTCGACGAGCCTCTGCCGGAGGACCTGGAGATCCTGCCTACCGTAGAGAGGTTGAGGGGTTGCACGGTTGCAGACGAAAACGAGGGGATAAACAACCCTCCCTCCGCAAACGGCCGGGAGGAGCTCACCATATGAGCGTCCACGCCCTGCTCGAAGACCTGCACGCCCGCGACGCGCACCTGAAAGTCGAGGGATTAACGCTCCGCGTGAATGCTCCGGCCGGTGTCATCACCGACGAGGATCGAAGAATGCTTCAGGAGAACAAGCGAGCCCTGATCCGGTACCTCGAACGCGAGCGCCTCAAGCTCGAAGCCGCCGACCGGCGGGGCCTCGTCATCAAATGGAGCAGGGAGCCCGGCTACCTCGCTCTGCACGATCCCACCACCGGAGAGTGGCACGAAGTCAAAGCCTCCGAGTGTCCGCCGAGCTTCGTGGAGTCCGCGAAAGCACACAACCGGCGCGCCAGGGAGCGGACATGAGCAGCTATCGGGAGATGGCCCGCCACCGCAAACAGGCACGAGCTCTCTACCTGGAGCTGCGCTCCCTCGGCCTCGAAGTTCGGGTGGAGGACGACTCTGGAGATCCGGCGAGCTATAGAATCGTGGTCGGGGGCTTGAGCTCCCTCTCACCGGTACACGCCGACCGCTTGATGCGCCGGGTCGAAGCCAACGAGCTTGGGCTTGCGAGGGTTCTTCTTGAGAGGTGGAATCCAGACCTTCACGCCATCCGTACCGAAGGCCGACTCGCTTGAGATCCGGCTCTCATTTTGAGCGAGCGGATGCGGGGCTAGGGGTTCATCGTCATGTGTGAGAATACCTATATAAGAAAGAAAATTACGCACATAGAGGGCGGAAGAAGAGCTTGGACTTCGACACCACAAATAACGACAACGGACGACCGCCTCGTTCCGGCCTGTCCGATTTCTCTACCAGCACCACCCCCGGGTCTTCAGAGCCCGAGTCGGAGGAAGACTTCCGAATACCTGCTGGCTCCAGGAAGTCCGCCCTGGTGTATCTTGGCCTCGCCGCCTACCGCGCCAATCTTCTCGATCCGAAGGAGCTCGGAGAGGTCCGCGGTCGGGACGTGGACGAGGCCGGTCTGCAGCGCGCCCTTTACCGATCCTCGGTCGGAGAGATCGAACACATCCTCGGTCCCGTCTTGAAAGGCCGCAAGGTAGTAGTCGAGGGACATCTCGCTGGTGCCGGGCGCACCGCCCTTGAGCGTCTTGGCGCCGAAGTGGAGGAGCTGCAGCTTGAGGATGAGAAACGCTACATAGACATGACCCCCGTCATCTTCGTCTTTGCAGCGGTGGCTATGGCCGTCCGCTACATCTCTCTTGGACTGGATGACCAGGACCTCTACATCCTGGCCGGTATAGGCTTCGCCCTGATGTACGGGCTTCGTCCCTTTTTCTCCAAAATGCAGCGCCCCAGAGAGTAGCTCTTTTTTATGAAGGTAGCGACACACCTGATCTTCGCCGAGTGCTGCGGATTCGCCACCAGTGCTATCTTCAACGTCCACTACGAGACTCCATCAGTCCTCATAGCCGCAGCAACATCGGTCCTGCCAGATGCCGACTACCCCAAGAGCTGGATCGGCCACCAGCTCGGCTCAATTAGCGAAGACCTCAACCGCTTCTTCGGACACAGGAGTTTCTTTCACTCACTATTCGCCCTCATGCTCGCCACCCTGATACTGGGCCTCCCCTTATGGTGGATCTTCGGGCGTCCGGCTGTAATCGCGGCTGTCTTCGTCGGCTATGGCTCTCATCTTCTAGCAGACATGATGACCCTGGGAGGAGTCCAACTCTTCTGGCCGAGTAGACTCATAGCCGTTCTCCCTGGTAGAGATGAGTACCGGGTGGTCTCCGGCGGCAACTCCGAAAGGGTATTCGTCGCCATAGCTCTCATACTCGCCCTGCTCTTCTACCCGGTGTCTCGACTGGGCTTCGATGGATTGATCTACCGTATGGGAGGCTCAGACACGCTTTACGGCCAGGTCACTAAAGTAACCGATGGAGACACCATCGAGGTGGAGACACAAAACAAGACTACGCCAGTGAGACTAATAGGCGTAGACACCCCAGAGACCGTAGCCCCAGATCAACCCATAGGTTGTTACGGCAAGAGAGCCAGCGACTACACAAAACAAGTTCTCTACGAGCGTCAGACCAACGACAAAGGTCGTGTCCTCCGCGAAGGTCGCCTCGTGAGACTGGAAATCCCTCGCATAGGAGACTCTGAGGATGCCTACGGTCGCACCCTCGCCTACGTCTACATAGACACCGATCGAGATGGCCGCTACGAACATCTCTACAACGAGGACCTGATCCAACTCGGCCTCGCTCGCACCACCACCTTCTCCCACGCTCACAGCCGGGAGTTCGAGCGGTTGCGCGATGAGGCCGAGGATCGGGGTGCGGGGCTCTGGAGTGCCTGTCCCGACACAATCCAGTAGCGAAGACTAGACCTCTTAAATACGCATCGTTCCCTGAACGCAGATTATCATCGTGCGGTTTGGTCTCGGGAAAGCAGCTCACCAACGAGCTGCTCGGTGACTCCTGGACCGGGCTCGAACCCACCGAAGGCAGCAAAGAGGTCGGCGGTAGCCGTGCGCACGAAAGAGCCCAGAGCCGAGGTTGGGGTGTCGAGCGGGACGGCGATCACCGGCGAGTCGACCATGTCTTGTCGGCGGCACTCGTAACGCGAGGTTACGGACCTTCGGGGGTTCGTCCAGGAGGACAGGTATCGTCCACGCAAACCGGACCAGCGGAAGGCGTAGTGCAGAGTCGTACTTTCAGTGGCGAGTCCCATCGCTTTGGCGAACGCCAGCGGTACAGCTACGGCCTCTGCGACACGCCAGATCGCCATGCCGAAGTCCAGGGTGGTCATGGTCTCGGGGTATCCTTGCCCTTCCGTGACGTCATCCTCGAAGCCGCGGTAGATGTAGAACTTGCCGGCAGGCTCGGCACGCCAGAAGTCCAGGTGGTTGTACCAACTCCCCGGCTCGTAGCTATAAAGGAAGTCTTCCCATCCTCCCTGGAAAGTGTACGGCTCGGGATCGTCGTTATGATCCTTGAAGCCCAGCCCATTGATCCAGAGCGGCCACCCAGTGTAGCGGGGGTTGGCCGCGTTTAGCAGGTTCAAGAACTCCTCCGTCGGCGGGCCACCCGGCGCGACGGCGCCGTCGATGATCGCAGCGGACTCCAAAGAGCCGTGCCGCGCCATCATGGTGAGGTCTCTCTTGACTTTCTCCTGCTGGAAGCGCTCGTACCCGTCTCGGAGGAAGTTTAGCGTCCGCACTTGCGGCGAAGGCTCGGACGGACCGGTCGCCACTGAAGCACCGCCCAGAGCCTCTGCCAGAGCGCGGGCGGCCTTCGGGTCGATGTTGCCGAGGTGCCTCCTGGCGAAGCGTCCGACGTCGGCCTCAAGGTTGTCGAAGCAGCGCCTGGTCAACTCTGCCCAGTCACCATGTTTAGCCTCGCTAGTGCTCGCCGTGCCGTTAGCTGACAACGAGCGCACATAGACGGCATGGGCTTTAACGAGCTTCCTGCTTGCATCCTGCGAATCGGCTAGTTCTCTTTTGGAGGCTACCGGGGAACGCACCCCGGGCTCCACCTCAAGAACCGGGAACTCCTGTCCGTCGCGCTCACCGAAGCGCAAGTGGACCTCGAAAAGGTCGGAGGCGAACTTGCTTACAAGCCCTTGTATCTCGTCAGGGTCCCATATCGATCTTAAATCCGTCGGTGCGTCGGCTAGGGTCGGTATCCAGGTGCCATCCTTGAAGCCGACCTGAAAGAATCCACCGTTCTGGTTCCTCATGGCGATACAGGCTTTCACAATCTTGGCTTGACCGTGGGCGGAACGCGGGTCGATCCAGTCCTTTATCTCCACGGTAAGGCTCTCGCGCGGGTTGGCGAGAAGCGCGTCGATGTACTCTTGATTAGCGGCCATAGTAGCGCATCCTAGTCTCCTATTCGCACAGGATCGCTCGCAATTTATCGAACTTCAGGCTCAAAATTCTAGCTCACATCTTCTCGTCCGAAAACTCCATCCTCTCCTCTCCGATATTCGCTCTTGTTGTTCGCGAGATCACCGCTCCAATCACGAGGCTTTCGTGCCAGGCACGCACACCCACCTTCCAGGCGGCTCTATGCCGCCCCTTCGGGGTTGCTGGCTTCGCCCGCAACCTGGCAGGAACCGGGCTGTGCTCTCGTTGAGTGCGAGAGCGAACGGCGAAACTCAGCAAGACGGCCCGCAGACGCCTCCGCAGGCTTCGGCGTCCCCGGCCCTCTGCCTATGTCACGGAGACCGAAGACCTGTAAAGATGGCAAGCTATCGCTAGCCACACAGAGCATTCATATGTAGATGTTTGTGGGGTGCGAGATAGAATATGTTTCTTGATGAGCTACACGTCTTGCAGCAGGTGATTGAGCAGCGTCACGAAGTGTCTATTGTGCCGGCTGCAATCGAATAAAGAGTCTGACCGGGAGATAGCACTGTGGCCGACATGCGTTGGAAAGAAGAAAGAGAAGAGATTATCGAGCTTGTCTACCGTATCCAGGCTGACCACGGCGGCAGTCTCCCCGAACGCGAGGCACGTAAATTAGATTCGTGGTCGGCTAATGCCATCAAGCGAGCCAGGAAGGTACGTTGGCTTGTCGCCAAGGGCTCGCCGCCGATCCTGAGTATCACCAACAAGGGCTCCAAAGCCCTCGACGCGGCGCTTACGAGTCGCGGTGTGGTTGCAGGGCCTCATCCGCATTGGTTCGGCGGCTCAGTAGCCCATGTCGAAACCGAATATGGTGGTCCAGTAGTGCTGCCGTTGTCGTACGAGCCGTACAACAAACTGAAGGAGTGGGCCGTAGAGAATAGCGTTCTTACCCAGGATGACCTCGACCGTGTAGCGCGCTCGCCGAGAATGGAACCCCAAGAACCTCAGGAGTTCCGTATGCTTGAAGAGCTGCCCTTTCCTGGTACGCGCTGGTCTCTGGCCCCTCTAATGTACGAAGATGGGCACCCTTTCGGAGGGGGGTTACTCGACGCGGCGGGCCACGAAGGCCCATACCAGGTGACGGCTACACTCACTCGGCGTGGTGCGCCGGATGTCCCATACATGTATGTCACCGATGCCTACTCTATGGAGGGGGATTCTCACCTCCTGATGGTCGAAAGGCGCCGCAAAGATGGTGCTTTGCAAATTCCGTTGCTCACGTATGCCAACCCCGATGGTGGAATGACCGAGTTCCAACTGCTCGCCAATCAGCAGGGCAGGCTGGGCCAGATTAGCACTGTACTCCGCGCGGAGAGCGCCGACGACGCCCGGCGTAAGGCGTATCGCATACTCAATCCTTTCTTGAGCGATCTCTCATATAGATACGATGTGCCTGTCGAAGTCTTGCAGATGAACGTCGTCGAACTGGCTACTCTGACGGTAGGCGTCATGAAGCAGGATGATTTCCGCGAGAAGGTCTTCGACCCCGAGCAGTTCCTGGGGGAAGGGCTGAACTACGAGAATCTGCCTAACTATGAGTTCTTTATGCGTCTCTATCGGGAGGGCGCGAATTCCTCCAGTGTGGACTACGGTTTCCTGTGCTTCTTCCGCATTGCCGAGGGCATCATGCTGCTGCGGCGAAAGATAATCGCCGAACAGGAGGGCAAGTCCTGGAGGAAGGTACCTCGCCAAGAGGCTTTCCTCGATCATGAGATCACCGAGAATGATGAGGAAGATCTGTTCGCGCCCGAGTTGCTAGGTGAGTCGCTTTTCGAGGTGTATGAGAAGCTCAAGAGCGACCGGGTCAAAGTAGGTCACGGCTTCCTCGACGAGGAGGATCCTCTACAAAACTACGAGGACATAATCGCCGACCGGCTCGAAGGCGAGGAGCGTGCGGGAACCCGGCGCGCCCAGGCAAGGTATCTCGCCCGCAGAATGCTCCGGAGCGAGTTCTGGCTCTCCAAGGAACAGGACTGAATAGATACTTTTTTGGATGACGCCGCAAATCTGAGACAATAGAAGAATGATGGAGCATCATTTTAACATAGTGCTTTCCTCGCTAGGTGACCTACACTGCGATAAATAAATCCCATGCGCTAGAAAGGTAGCGATTGGCAGTTAATCGTGACAAACCGGATCTGTGGAAGTCGGATACAGTTCGCTCCGTAGATTTCTACAATGACTGGTTCCTGCGGTTCGCCCCGCAGGCCTATCGCACCCAACGCGTCGAGGCCACGAGGCAGGTCGAGGATGCCTTAGGACAAACCGCTAACCTGACAGACGTAACGGCTTCGGTCCTACGCAGCGACCCCTCTGTTCTACCAATGCTGCGTATGGCAACGGCGCCTCCGCTTGCCCGTGACCGCCTTATAGGGCTGGCTGGAGTCCCGCCAGGATTGGTGAAGAGCATGGAAGAGGGCAGGCTTCCGGTACGAGGCCGTGGAGCAACATTAGAAGCCAACCTCGAGAAGCTAGCTGCAGTGTTGATTAGACTCGCAGACGAGGGCATCTTCCCTTGGATCGGCGAGAGAAGGCAGCCGTCGGAAGCCGAGGTCCACCGTGCGGCGACTATCGTCGCTGACCGTCTGTGCGGTTCCCAGGCTAATCCAATAATCCGAAACGCTCAAGAGCAGAGGCAACTTGCCAAGATAAAAGAATGGCTGGAGGCGAGGGACTACTCGCAGATAAGTGCGGGGCACGGACTCAAGTTCGACGAGATGGAGCCTGGTACATTCTCGTTTCGGCTTATCGTCCCGGTCGAACGGGAGGATGGCGGAGCCACGACTAACATTCCGGTCGATGCGGTGATTAAGCCCCTCGGATCCAGGCCCGACGAGTTACCGTTCCTCATTGAAGCGAAGTCCGCTGGCGACTATGCTAATACGAACAAGCGCAGGAAAGAAGAGGCAACCAAGTTCGCCCAACTCAGAAGAACTTACGGTAAGGATGTAAGCTTCGTGCTGTTCTTATGCGGCTACTTCGACAGCGGTTATCTGGGCTATGAGGCTGCTGAGGGAATAGACTGGGTATGGGAGCATCGCGTGGACGATCTGGCGCAGTTCGGGATCTGAGGGTGGAGGTTTTGGACATACGGGAGCAAGCACGGCTTGAGATCCAAGACCGCGTGGACCGAACGAAAACGCCGGCAGAGCGTAATAGGCTCGGCCAGTTTGCTACCCCTACCGCCCTTGCCTCGAACGTTCTGGCGTACGCTAAGGAACGATTGACGTCCGACACGGACATTCGTTTCCTGGATCCTGCCTTCGGCACGGGTTCATTTTACTCGGCTTTATTGCGAACGTTCCCGCAAGAAAGGGTCGCTTCGGCTACGGGCTACGAAGTAGATGCTTTGTATGGCAAAGCGGCTGATCGAGTATGGAAGGATGCGCCTCTCGGTATCGAGATAGAAGATTTTACCCGAGCCCAGCCTCCACGTTCTGAAGGAGAGAAGTCTAACCTGCTGATCTGCAACCCTCCCTATGTACGTCATCATCACCTCAGTCGTCAGGAGAAGCAAAGGCTCGCCCGGACAGCGGAGTGGGCATCGGGCGTGCGGCTGAGTGGTCTGGCCGGACTATACTGCCACTTCCTGCTCATCTCTCATGCATGGATGTCGAAGGACGGTTTGGCTGGCTGGCTTATACCGAGCGAGTTTATGGATGTAGGTTACGGGAAACGAGTTAAGGAATATTTGCTAAACCACGTTACCCTACTTAGGATTCATCGCTTCGATCCGGAGGACGCGCAGTTCGCGGATGCCTTGGTCTCCTCCGCGGTGGTTTGGTTTAGGAATGCCCCACCGCCACCGTCGCACGAGGTCGAGTTCACCTACGGGGGTACGTTGTTGCGCTCCAAGAGCTCTGGACGGGTCTCTGCGGAAACGCTGCGACGCTCGACGAAGTGGACCGGATTCCCGCGAGAGCCGGGACACAAGATCAAGCCTCCTCCTGGTGCGAAGTTGTCGGATCTTTTCGAGATAAAGCGAGGTATGGCAACAGGGGCCAACGAGTTTTTCGTGCTCACCTCTGAAGCAGTGGCTGAGTACGACTTGCCGAGTGAGTTCTTGAAGCCCATCTTGCCTAGTCCCCGGTATCTGACAACCGACGAGGTCGAGGGTGACGCGAAGGGTGAGCCCATCCTGGAGCGCAAGCGATTCTTGCTAGCGTGTGATCTTCCAGAAAAAGCTGTGAGGGCCTCGTATCCTGTTCTCTGGCGCTACTTGCAAAAGGGTGTCGAGGAGGGAATCAACGAGCGTTATCTGTGCAGACACCGCCGTCCGTGGTACTCGCAGGAGAAGCGCCCACCTTCACCACTATTGTGTACATACATGAACCGTAGAGGAGCCGAGAATGGCAGGCTGTTCCGGTTCGTACTCAACCATTCCACGGCGACAGCACACAACGTGTACCTTATGCTTTATCCGAAGCCGCCATTGCACGCAGCACTCGAAGAACAACCCGATTTGTTGCGAAAGGTTTGGGTGGCACTCAACGAGATCTCGCCCGAAACCCTCTTGGGAGAGGGGCGCGTGTACGGCGGGGGACTACATAAAATAGAACCTAAAGAATTGGGAAATGCCTCAGCCAAGGAGATTTTCGGGATACTACCGAGATCACTGGTCGAAAGCATAGAGTCTGATCATTTGACTTTGTTCGCAAATTAGCGGGTGTGTCCCGATCAAGTGTGCGATGTGCTTACGGTCATCGCCCCTCCATGCAGGCCTTCAAGCTGGGCTGTGTCCTGCGTCTGCCTAACGCCTGGGAGAAGCGCTGCCTTGAGCTGAACGAAGCCTACGTCTATACCTCAGCCGAGGAGTTCATGAACTCCATCGTCAAGGGAATGGGCGAGAATGGCTACAGTAGCGACGAGGTAAGGATCAAGGACGGTAGCGGCAATACCGCACCAGGTTACGCTCCCCGCAAGTGCTAGATTGAGGTTGTATAGTTGCGCCCGGTGGGACAGGCTGGCACTCTTTGTCAATATCCAGGTAGTATTGTTGGAAACTCGTTTCCACATAGGTAGGGGGCTTGGCTGATGAGCGAGAACTTACTGCAAGATGATGTACTTGACCTTCTAGATAGGCTTCGCAGCGAAGATCTTCTTGTAGCTCTTGAAGGCATCTACTCTCGCTACGGCTTGCAAGACCGTCTCCGCCAGCAAAGCAGGGAAGCTGTCAAGGAGAGCGACACACCGCGCGTCGTGTGCAGCGAAGCATTGATTTCATCGTAGAGAAACAAGGAGGAATGTCCCAGTGAAAGTATCAGATATCCTGAACCAGATAGAAGGTGGCAGCATGGCCTTGCCACAGTTCCAGCGCGGGTACGTGTGGAACCGCGAGCAAGTTCGTGGCGTGATGGGGTCTCTCTATCGAGGATGGCCGATTGGAGGTCTTCTGGCTTGGGTCACCAGCGCGGACACTGCCGAGCCACGCGGAGATCAGAACTTGCCACCCGGCCAGGTGAAGCTGCTGCTCGACGGCCAGCAGCGCATCACCACACTCTACGGACTCATAAGGGGAACTCAACCGCCTTTCTTCGACGGCAATGCCGCTGCCTTTACTGGGCTCTACTTTCACCTCGACGATGAGGTCTTCGAGTTTTACCGGCCGACCAGAATGGACGGCAACCCCATGTGGGTCAACGTTACCGAGCTCATGCAAATGGGTGCGGGTAAGGCCATAGGAAATCTCTATGGTAACGAGAATGTCAGTGGCGACTTCCAGACTTATATCAATCGTCTGACCGCCATAGATGCCATAAAGCAGGTAGACCTGCACATTGAGGAAGTAACCGGACGGGACAAGACCGTAGACGTGGTCGTCGAGATCTTCAACCTGGTCAACAGCGGGGGCACGAAGCTCTCTAAAGGTGACCTCGCCCTGGCCCGTATCGGTGCCGGCTGGCCCGAGGCCAGGGACGAACTAAGGGCGCGGCTCTCCAAATGGCGCAATGCCGGGTTCAACTTCGAGATGGACTGGCTCCTACGCAATATCAACACCATCGTCACCGGCGAGGCGCTTTTCTCCGCCCTGCGCGATACCGACACCCAGACCGTAGAAGATGGCTTGAAGAAAGCCGAGAGCTCGATAGATACGCTCCTCAATCTGATCTCTTCACGCCTCGGACTGGATCACGACCGCGTGTTGGGAGGCCGCTATGCGTTTCCGGTTATGAGTAGATTTCTTCAACAGAATGGGGGCGACCTTACTGACTACCATCAGCAGGGGAAGCTGCTCTACTGGTACGTCCACAGCTTCCTTTGGGGCTGGTACGCGGGGTCAACGGAGACCGTTCTCAATCGGGACCTCGCCGCTATACAAGGTTTGCAGTACGTTGATGGGGCTGCGGATGGTGTGGATCCTCTGGACAGGCTCATCGATCAGCTCAGGCGTAGTCGTGGGGATTTGACGGTCAGAGAAGCAGACTTCTCCGGCTGGAGCCAGGGGGCGAGATTCTACCCACTGCTCTACCTCCTCACCAGGGTGTGGGGAGCCAGGGACTGGGGTAACGGCAACGCTCTCTCCATGCACTTGCTCGGAAAGTTCAGCTCGCTGCAGCTCCACCACATCTTCCCCAAGGCCTACCTCTACAAGAACGGTTACGACAAGACCGAGGTCAACGCTCTAGCCAACTTCGCGTTCTTGACGGCTAAAACGAACCAGGAGCTCTCCGACCGACCGCCCCACGAATACTTCAAGGAGGTTGCAGAAAAGCAGCCAGGAGCACTGGAGTCGCAGTGGATACCGATGGACCCTGACCTGTGGCGTGTAGAGAACTACCGCAAGTTCCTCGCCGCCCGCCGTCAGCTACTCGCGGATGCTTCGAACCGACTCCTCGAAGATCTGTTAGCGGGGCAAAGCCTACAAGGCGATGCGGACATCGAACCTGCATCCGCGGACGTCGAAAGCGCGCCCACCGAAGACGAGGCCTCGACGGCAATTGTGGTGGGCACCGGCACCTCGCGCGAGGACGACGAGAAACTCGAATGTGCCTATTGGGCCGAGGAAAACGGTCTTCCCTCTCCTCAAATAGACTTCGTCTGTGCAGACGAGAATTCTGGAGAGGCGCTGGCCGTCTTGCTCAACGAAGCGCGCGAGGTAGAAGAGGCTGCCAACCGGGCTGGCTATCGTTTCTTCACAACGGTGAAAGAGTTCAAAGAGTACGTCGAGATGACGGTCCTTGCAGAACCCGAAGAGGCCGTGGCGAGTTGATCCTTCAGACTGAGTTGCTTGTGAGGAAGCTAGAGTACTAAAGCATTTCTCGCATCATCCCGATAACATTAGGGAGACGGACACGGGGACGGAGGATTTTTTGGAGCACCTTTCACACGGAACCGACTTGGGAACATATCATCTCGGCGACTCAGCAGAACTTCTCAAGTCTGACCTGGGCGAGGAACTTCGCGGACGGGTACAACTGATCCTCACGTCGCCACCTTTCCCCCTCAACAGGAAGAAAAGCTACGGCAACTTTGCGGGCGAGGAGTACAAGGAGTGGTTCGTCGGCATGGCGCCGCTGTTCGCCGATCTGCTGACCGAGGACGGCTCCATAGTGGTCGAGATGGGCAACTCGTGGGTCCCTGGCCGCCCCGTGCAGTCGCTGCTGCACCTGGAGTCCCTGATCGGCTTCGTGAACAGTCCGGAGGCTGACCTACGGCTCTGCCAGCAGTTCGTCTGCTTCAACCCTTCGCGACTCCCGTCGCCCGCCCAGTGGGTCACCATCGAACGCATCCGTATGACGGACAGCTACACACACCTCTGGTGGATGTCGAAGACGGACTATCCCAAAGCCGACAATCGCAAGGTGCTCCGTCCGTATAGCGACAGCATGAAGTCGCTAATCAAACGCCGCAAATACAACTCGGGCAAGCGCCCATCCGAGCACGGCATCAGCGAGAACGGCTTCATGACCGACAACGGGGGCAGCATCGCCCTGAACCTCTTGGAGCTGGAGCAGATGGACGAGAATCGGGAGGTGCGTCTGCCAAACGCCTTCAGTGCCGCCCACACCACCTCCAACGACTTCTTCTTCCGTACATGCCGGGAACGTGGGATCACGCCTCACCCGGCCCGGATGCCGACCGCGTTGGCTGCCTTCTTTATCGAGTTCCTGACTGATCCGGGAGACCTGGTCCTCGACCCGTTCGCCGGCAGCAATACTACTGGTTTTGCCGCCGAGCTACTGGGACGCAGATGGGCCTCCATCGAGGTCAAGGAGGACTACGCCGAGCAGTCTCAGATCCGCCTAGAAGACCCCGTTCTACAAGAATCGCTCGCCACCCAAGCCGAGGAGGGATAGCCGTGGCCGAACTGAGCTTCACTAACGAGATCGCCAGGATCGCCTCTGTAGACCTGTTCAAGCGCAATGGAGACCAGGAGCTGCAGACCGGCTTGTTCGTGGGCCGTCCCTTCTACCTGGACTACAACCGCGCTCATCTCCTCGTGGCCGATAGCTGGAAGCTCAAGGCAAAGGGCCTTCCGCAGGGCTCCTTCTTGCTGGCCTACTACGAGAACGAGGAGGACGTCTCCGAGGCCGTGCTGCTGCGGGTCCTGGGACCGGCTAGGCTCCCCACGGACAACGACATGATCAGCTCGATGGTCGAATACTACAAGGATAACCTGCGTACCAGCGGCTCTGAGACCCAACTGGATACCTTCACCCGCTACGAGTTCGGCTTCTCCGGCCTGGAGTGCCGCATCCTCGGCACCTTCTACAGGGACGAGAATGAGCACACGAGCTTTGGAGCCGACGTCGAGAACTTCTACAGCGCCCACAACTACAGTGTCGTCAAGCCCAACGACGAGGTCCTGGAGTTGATCGCCAACTTCCGCGAGGGCGATGTCACCGGCAGACCGACGGACGTTAGGATCGGCAAGGTCCGCTACAGCTCCAGCCGCCGCTTTCAGGCCCAGGAGAAGGACGTGCCCGTCTACGTCAGTCCCCAGGACTTCCTCGGCAAGCGCACCGCCCTCTTCGGCATGACCCGGACGGGCAAGTCCAACTCGGTCAAGAAGATCATCCAGGCGACCGTCGGCATGACCGAAAAGGCTCCCCACGAACTCGATCGCCCCGTAGAGGGTACTGCGGATGAGACCCTGGAGCCCTTCACCGACAGTGGGCTGCCTAAGTACCCGGTCGGGCAGATCATCTTCGACATCAACGGCGAGTACGCCAACCCCAATCTCCAAGACGAGGGCACGGCCATCTTCGAAATGTTTCAGGAGCAGACTACTCGCTACAGCACCATAAACAAGAGCGGATTCAAGACCATGAAGGTCAACTTCTACGAAGATGTGTTATCGGGCTTTGAGCTCATTAAGAGCAGTGACTTGACCGGAGACGGAGCCGACTACGTGAAAAGCTTCTTGTCTGTTGATTTGACGGAGCCAGAGGACGAAAACGACTACTCTGCAAAGACTCGACATGGACGGGCGAAGGCAGCCTACCTGTGCTGTCTCTACCGGGCGGGTTTTCGTCCCCCGAACGGGTTCAAGGTGAAGTTCCAGGGCGAGAATGAGCTCAACAAGATGGTGAAAGCAGACGGCAGCCTCGACCCGAGCAGAGGTATCTTGTTGGAGGAAGCCTCTCTCTGGTTCGAGACTATCTACGACAATTTGAACCAGCAGTTTTTCACTAACTATCAGCAGAAGAAAGGGCGCCCTTGGGCCGACGAAAACCTTAAGGCCTTGCTTGTCGTACTAACGCGCAAATCCAAACCTGGAGGCAACCCCAACAACTCCGGTTATATCAAGCTACGAAGCCTTGCCAGTCTGCACACGGAAGTGGCGGATCGGCCTTTTGAGGATGAGATAATTAGAGAGCTTCGCCAGGGTCACATAATCATCGTGGACCTCTCCCAGGGAGATCCCGAGATACAAGGCCTCTATTCCGAGCGCATATGTCGTAAGGTCTTCATGGACTCGATGGCTCGCTTCATCGAAGGCAAACCCAACAATTTCGTCCAGTTCTACTTCGAGGAGGCCCACAACCTCTTCCCGAAAAAGGACGACAGGGACCTCAGTCAAGTCTATAACCGGATCGCCAAGGAGGGCGCGAAGCTGAACCTAGGTCTCCTCTACGCCACCCAGGAGGTTAGCTCGATCAGCGCCAACATCCTCAAGAATACCCAGAACTGGTTCATCGCCCACCTCAACAACGAGGATGAGACCCGCGAGATCCGTAAATACTACGATTTCGGGGATTTCACCGAGGCCCTCGTCCGCTTCAGCTCCAGCAGCGACAAAGGCTTTGTCCGCATGAAAACCTACTCCAACCCCTTCGTCGTGCCCGTTCAGGTGGACCGCTTCCCCGAAAATAAGGACGAGGGCTGATCCGTGGCCTACTCTAGCAAATATGGTCGGCGTCCCGCCGAGTACGCCAGCAAATCTGCACACAGCCAGGTCGTCAACGATCCTTCGGTCCGGGACTTCCTGCAGAAGTGCTCCCTCCCCAAGCATGCCGAGGAGGTCTCCCTAGACGATCACGTCGAGCTTCGCTTCGAGCCCGTCGTCGAAAACCCCATCCGCCATGTCATCGCCATAGACGGTGGCTACGACGAGGTGGTGGTGCGCTCCGAGTTTCCTTCTTCGACCATGTGCTTCTTTCAGTTCGGAGCGCTTATCTTCAGCGTGGAGGACCTGGAAGGGTTGGAAGAGCAGCCGTTCATAGACCCCGATGACATGTCGAAGCTCAAGCGTATCCAGCGTATGAAACTCACCTTGCCCGTCAGCAACATCACGTTCAAGGAAGAGAGCACGCTCACCAACTCGGTGCGCCGGGCGGTCCACGACTTCTTCCGACAGAAGATGGATGAGGAACGCCTCGCCGACACCTTGAGCTGGTTTATCTTCCAGGAGTACGGACCGAAGGTGGCCGCCTGGATCCTGGCGAGCTGTCCAGTGTGCGCCACCCCTAACGTGCAACTGCGCCGTGCGGAGATGACCAATGACCACACCTTCTCCTGCGACATCTGCGGCGGGGAGATCTTTCTGAGCGACGTCTTTCGCCTTCACGAGGCCGTGGACGACGAGCTGGGCGCCGGTGGCATCCTCGGCTACGTCACCACCACCATCGAGCAGATAATCCTCGTACACCTGATCCGGCTGATCCTCAAGACCAAGCCGGCCCTGCTCGCCCAAGTCCTCTTCATCAAAGACGGCCCCCTGGCCTTCTTCGGTCAGACCGCCAACATGCACGGCCCTATGCGCGAGCTGGTCAACCACCTCCTGGACCACAATGCCCTCTACCTCGCCGGCCTGGAGAAGAGCGGCTCTTTCGTGGAGCACGCCGATGAGATCACCACGAAGCTGGACCCCGGAACCGTCCTGATACTCGACAACGACTACATCTACCGCTACGTCTTGCCCGGCAAAGCCGACCCGGCCAACCCCTACGGCCGCACTACCTACTACAGCAACAAGCTCATCTTCAAGACCCACGGAGGACGAGTCTACGTGATCTCGGTTCCCACCCGCGAGATCCTCGCCCATCCCACAGAAACTGATCTCGAGAACCTCCCGGAGATCCTGACCAACATAGAGAAGCTCCGGTGCGATATGTACGACAACGCCCTCGTCCCCGTCGCCCTTGCCAACAAACTCGTCTCGCTAGCCAATCATCCCAGCTCTCGCATCCTCCAGAAATTCGCCACCGAAACCATCCGCAGATAAGACCCGTAGTCCACAAGGCGCGACTGCGACGCAGTGCAGGCGCCACCCCAGCGAGGTCATCGCAACTTCCGTGTAGATCCCGCACACCCACCTCCCAGGCGGCCCTATGCCGCCCCTTTGGGGTTGCCTTCGGCAACCTGGCAGGAACCGGGCTGTGCTCCCGTTGAGTGCGAGAGCGAATGTCGAAGCTCTAGGGGGCGGCCCGCAGACGCCTCCGCAAGCTCCGGCGCCCCGATCCTCTACCAACGGCCATACGAATTGAAACTCTGTGAAGGCGCAGAGCCGCCCTAACGGTCGGCACCCCGCCCACGAATACGAACTTTCTCGAACGTCCTGAACTCGTAGATCGCTATCTCTCAAGTCAGTAGACGCAAGGGCTTTGCTGCCCAAAGCGTACCAGCGGCGTCCCTCCGTCAAGGGTACCCACAAACTCGGCCAGCGAAGCTAGCCGCCCTACGGGTTTGCTTCACAAAACTTTCTGGGACCCACCCTTGACTCCACTCCTTGCCGCCGGATGAAGGCTTCCCAGGCAAAGCTCCTGCTGTAGGGGCAAAAAGTAAAACGCCTCGGCGGTGTTGGCGCACCCCGAGGCCCGGACCAAGGGGGTAATCCTTGATCGAGAAGAGTGTATCGCGTCGTGCGTGCCGGGGCATTCGGCTCTGGCGCAACCGCAAAGCAGAGATCCGGCCCATGCCTTCCGGGGGTTTGTCGGTCCCTTCGTGCAGTCAGCCCGGGCGTAGCTACCGGGTGTCGTTGGCTGACGAGGGGCGCTGCGGCTGTACCGATTGGCGGCGTCGGCGTGAGCCGTGCAAGCATATATTCGCGGCTCTCGTATGGGCGGCAAAGCAGCGCGTGGCGCTCCGCCGGGCGAAAAAGGAGGCGGCCTGATGGCCGTCTCCACCGTCGAGGTTCATCACCGCGTTCCCCGGTGTCTGCTCGGTTTTTTCGACCATGCGGTATCGGGCGAACTTGATGGGGCGGGCCTCCAGGCTTGGTTTGACTGGGAAGAGGAAGCCTTTCGCTACGGGGTAGACCCAGACATCTCCCGCGAAATGTTAGTCGGCTTGATCGACTCCTCGGCTGCGCCGATCCCGGCCTCCGAGCACCGCGCCAGGCACTCGCAAGCCGGCGACTTCGTGCGGTGGGGCAGGCGAGGCGGTCTCGCTACCCTGGCCCTTTACGGTCGGGGCTGGTTCGTGCTGCTCGCAAGGCGGCGATGGAAGAAGATCTC
Organism: Rubrobacteraceae bacterium; assembly: GCA_965219175.1. Lineage (GTDB taxonomy): Bacteria > Actinomycetota > Rubrobacteria > Rubrobacterales > Rubrobacteraceae > JBBPZK01. The sequence goes on along the minus strand of CBDCNI010000001.1, from coordinate 2,087,940 downwards.
TGCCGTGCAACTCGAAGAAGCGTTCGCGGCCATCAGCGCGGGGCGATCCTGACATGGCCGACCCGCTGTTCCCTCTGGGCCGCATCGTAGCGACACCGAGAGCACTGAACGCACTCGTGATGGCCGGCCAGGACCCCGGCGAACTCCTGGAGCGCCACCAATCCGGCGACTGGGGCGACGTCCCGCACGAAGACGCGACAGAGAACCGGCGCAGTCTTCGTCACGGCTGGCGTATCTTGAGCGCTTACCAGGTCGGCCCGCGCTGGATCTGGATCATTACCGAAGCTGACAGGTCGAGCACCTGTCTACTATTGCCGGAAGATTACTGAAATGTGGATGCGGGTGGGGGAGGGGCGTCTATCCCCCCGATCCCACCTGCAACCGTGCAACACTCTCGTGTATCAGGTGAGCAGATGATTGTGCTAGACTGCGTGGCATCTCTTTGGAGGACGGCGCGAGCAGAGAAGAAAGGCGCAGCGCATGGACGGCAGAGACTATACGTGGTTCGGTGAGGTCCTCTACCGCATCCTGCGCTCTCGCGGCTCCAACCAGTCAGCTCTGGCCCGGGAGGCCCGCGACCGGGGCCACGACTACCGGCAGAACTCTGTCTCTAACTGGATGCGTGGCGTACACGCGGCGCCGAGGGACCTGCCTACCCTCCTGGATCACCTCTATGACCTCTCCGAAGAGGAGTGGGTCGAGCTTGCGGTAGCCTTTGCCTACGGACAGCGGGTTAGCCGGGAAGACCTGGAGGACGTGAGGGAGTTTAGAGCCTTCTACCGGCGGATGCTCGAAGAGGAGGCCAAAGGCGCTCTTAGCGGGGAGGCGCGGAAGGGTTGAGCCTGCGGGTGTTGGAGTGGGGGTTCCGCAACCAGGGGTTGGAAGGCTATTACGCTAGAGACCTCGAACCGTCGGTATTGGCCGTACACGAGGATCTGAGACCGGAGGCCAGGCGCGCCCGCGAGCTGGAGGCGCGCGGATACGAGGAGCGTCCGCTCTCGTTCAAGTGGAACGACAAGTTCTGCTACGCGGCCGGGAGCCTTCTGGAGCTGGATCCCGACACTGTGCGCGCCTTGAGACCCACCATAGAACAGGACGAGCCCGAGTGGGTCGAGCGAGTCAAGCACGAGTGGCGCGGCTACTGGAATGTTGAATCCACCGCCTACTGGTCCGGCGTACCCTTGCAGGCCACGCTCGCCATCCTCCTGAACCTCCGCGATCGCGGTGAGTTGGACGTCGAGGAAAACTGATGGTGCGAGTTGGCGCTATCACGCCTGTGTGAGGCGACGCCAGTCTGAAGATGCTAGGATGCACTATTAACGAACAAGTGCTGTTTTGTTAATAGTTGCCGGCCTTATTTACGCAAGTGAGAATAGCGATGAAACGCGGACCTGCGGGACAATATGAGATCGCCGCAACGGGGGATGAGACCGTGCGCGCATTTGTGCCCGCGTCGTTGCCGCCCAACCCGGCGCTAGATCTCTCCGGAGCACGTCAGCGCTTGCTGGAGCAGGCTCTGCTCGCCTGTGGGCGGCTGGACGGCGTGACCGTCCTGTTGCCGGACCCGGACTTGTTCCTCTACGCTTACGTCCGGCGTGAGGCGGTGCTCTCCAGTCAAATTGAGGGCACACAATCCTCTCTCTCCGACCTGCTGCTCTTCGAGCTCGACGAAGCGCCGGGCGTGCCCTTCGATGACGTCGTGGAAGTCTCTAACTACGTCGCCGCCCTCGAACACGGCATGTCCCGGCTGCGCGGAGGCTTTCCGCTCTCCAACCGCCTGCTGCGCGAGGTACACGAAAAGCTGCTCGCGTACGGTCGTGGTGCAGACAAGCAGCCTGGCGAGTTCCGCCGCAGCCAGAACTGGATCGGCGGTACCCGACCCGGTAACGCCCAGTTCGTGCCACCCCCGCCGCAGCGCGTCGAAGATTGCATGGCATCGCTCGAACGTTTCATCCACGATACTGACGACGGTCTGCCTGCGCTCGTCAAAGCCGCGCTCACCCATGTGCAGTTTGAGACCGTCCACCCGTTTCTCGACGGTAATGGCCGCGTCGGGCGGCTACTGATCTCGCTGATGCTCTTCGACGCCGGGGGGCTCGGACAGCCGCTTTTATACCTCAGCTACTACTTCAAGCAGCATCGTCCTGAATACTATCGCCTGCTCGACACCGTGCGCGCCGAGGGCGACTGGGAAGCCTGGCTCGACTTCTTCCTCGAAGGCGTCGCCATCACCGCCGGGAGCGCCGTGGACACCGCACACCGGCTGCTCGCCCTATTCCGCGAAGACGCCGTCCGCGTGCAGTCGCTCGGGCGCGCCGCCGCCAACGCCCTGCGGGTATTCGACGCGCTCTGTGACCGGCCCCTCGCTAACCTGAATGCTCTGACCGAGAGCACCGGAGCCAGCTACCCTACCGTCTCTCGCGCAGTAGAGTCTTTGGAGAACCTTGGCATCGTGCGCGAGATCACCGGTCGCAAGCGCGAGCGAGTGTTCGCCTACACGCGCTACCTCGACATCCTCAACGAAGGGACAGAGCCGCTATAAGGTCCGTACGGTGCTGTGAAGTTAAAGTTATAATGGCGATTATGGCACCAAAAATGCGCACAACCTATGAAGAGTTGGAGATAGTCGCCCTCCCCGAGGACGTTCCGGAGCTCGGTGTCGAGGCCAGCGCGACCGGGACCATCGTCACCATCTACGAAGGTGGCCGGATGCTGCTCGTGGAAATCGGCAGAGAGGACGGCACCAGCGCAGGGCTTGTAGACCTCGAAGTCAAAGAGGACGGGTCCCTCGGCCTGATCTCCTACACGCCCTTCGGTTCCCGGTAGCCGCCTCGAGGGGCGGTCACAAGTGCCCGGTGTCCTACATCAAAAACTTGACATTGCTAGCCTAACCGGTGGTGCTGTAAACCGGTCGTTCGAAGTGAGTTGAGCGGTTACAATAAAGGATATGGAAGCGCGCTATCTAACTGACGAGCAGGGGTAGCGAATAGGCGTCGTTTTGGATGTCGCCGAGTATGAGCGCCTCCGATGGTCCGCCGAAGAAGCGGACAGGACGGAACGGCACCCCGGCATGGCATTCCGCGGCTCGGAAGGGAAGCGCCGCGCTTGGGTGCTCGGCACGGCGCTGGACGTGTGGGAGATCGTCGCCGGTCACGAAGAGATGGGTCGCCGAAGGCTCCTGGAAGAGAGTGGCATCTCCGAAGATCACCTCGCCGTCGCCCTGGCCTACTACGAGGCTTACCAGGATGAGGTAGACGAGATGATCGAAGAGAACAATCGCCCGTTGAAATACTGGCGGGAGCGCTACCCCAACCTGAACATCCAGCCCATCGAGTATTGATCCGCCTTCTCCTTGACGCCCACCTCTCAGGCAGGGTAATCGGACGGACTCTACAGGAGCGAGGCCACAACGTCCACGCCATAGATGCCGAAAAGAACCTCGAAGGGCTCAAAGACGAAGATGTGGTGGAACTCGCCATCTCCGAGGTCCGCGTACTCATCACGGCCAACGTCGGGGACTTCCTGCCGCTCCTGACCGCACTTGGCGAATCAAGCCGGTCCCACTCAGGCTGCATCCTAATCCCCAACTCTTTCCGCAACGAAGACTTCGGTCCTCTCATCTCCGCCATGGACCGCGAGCTACGGAACGTTCCACCCGACGAATGGACTAACCGAGTTGGCTGGGCCAGGAGGCGTTAGGTACTGCCACTTGACCTGCATCTCAAGCAATCCTGATGGCCGAGAAAACCCAAACTCTGTACACCAACCGTACACCAACCCGGCCATATTTCCGGTTGTTTCGGGATGTAGCCGGACGAGCGGAATGTGGCTGTTTGCAGGGGATTTGCAACAACCACAAACACCCCGAAATGTAACGATTCTTTCTCGTAATGAGCAGGTCAGCGGTTCGAGTCCGCTCGTCGGCTCTCTTATTTTATTCAGTTTTGCAGGTAAAATGTGATGAGACGAAATTTTGTTGGGAGAAGTTTCAGCCCAACTTACCGCAACCGTACCGCAACCCGCTGAGAAGATAAGTCGGTTTGATAGGAGGAGCCAGGGCAGAGTAGATGGGTCCATGGTCTACTGGTCTGGCGGGCCACTGCAGGCCACGCTCGCTATCCTCCTTAACCTCCGCGACCGCGGTGAGTTGGACGTCGAAGAGGACTGATGGTGCGAGCTGACGCTATCAAGCGATACAATAAGCCATGTAGCAAAGCAGCCACCAAGGAAGATGAACAGGTGCAGCAGTTCGCCATCATAGTGAAGCCAGATCTGGAGAACGGCGGCTTTGTCGCCACCGTACCCGACAACCCGGACGTATTGGTCCACGGTGAGACCGAGGAAGCAGCCCTAAAAAACGCCAAGGTGGCTCTCGAACCTGGAAACGGTGAAGTCGCAGTCCCTGGTTCCGAGAGTGCGGAAAGCGTGCCGCGTTCCTTCGACGTTCCGCCGGACCTGCAAACCCTCGCGGACGAGCAAGGAGTCGAGGTCGCCGACGACTTCGACGCCCTACTCGGCGACTTCTGGCCCGAGGACGAGGATCCGGACGAGTTCGTCGTCGCGCTCCGTGAGTGGCGCCGCGGGATCCTGGACGACTAGAGAGTTTCTGTAGGTGCCCCCGGTCTCGGCCCCGACAGTGGTCGTAGACACCGACGTCGTGTCCTACCTCTTCAAAGGTGACTCCAGGGCAGAAGCCTACCGTCCCCACCTAACCGGCAATCTCCTGGTAGTCTCCTTTATGACGGTCGCCGAGCTCGACCGGTGGGCGCTTGAACGATCGAGCTGTATCGCGGGATTTTCCGCTTCGCGGACGCTGAGATGATCTCTAATTTAGACCTTGTCACTGTTGGCAAACTTAGCCCACGAGGGACTATCTGTCTCATTTCGGCGCTCTCTTTCTGGGATCTCACCGACGAGGTCCGGGCCGAGGTACACTTGACAGTGTCCAGGGGTTCACGTCCGCCTTGGATAGACTATCCCCCAATGCAGGTTCACGTCTTCGCCGCAGATACTTGCGAGTTAGGGTGCGAGCGGATCTACCTCGACTCTGGCGAGGAGATCTTCATTTACTCTCCCGAGCGAAGCGTGGTGGATGCCATGCGTCTGAGGAACCAGGTGGGTACCGCGCGACGTGGCCTATGAGAGGCCCTCCGGCGCTACCTCGGGCGTTCAGGGGCTTCTCCAGGTGACCTGCCGCGCTTCGCCTGGAGACTCAGGGTCGGATAACCAATGTCCGATGCCTTGTTGGTGCTGGTGTGCTGAGCCAGACGGAAGGTCTTCTCTATAGTTTCGTAATCTCTGTATTACAATGAATACTATGGTGCTATACGGAGGTCAACGATGCCCAAATCCAAGCCGTTTACCATAAGGCTCTCCGACGAGGTGGGGGGGTGGTTGGATCGTGAGAACCGTCGAACGAAGCTGCCCAAGAGCGCCTTGCTGGAAGTCTTGGCGGAAGAATCCATCCGCACCCGCCGCTTCCCCGGCATTGGTTTCCGGGGAGCCGAGCACTCAAGACGGGTGTGGGTGATCGGTACGGCACTGGATGTCTGGGAGGTCATCGAACTCTACGAGAGTAAAGGTAGGGAAAGACTGCTCTCGGAGCACAACGTCTCCGAACGCCAGCTAGACCTTGCCCTCTCCTACCACGAGGCGTACCCGCGCGAGATAGACGAGGCGCTCGAAGAGAACGCCCGCACGCCGGAGGAATGGCACGAACTCTACCCGAGCATCGTACCGCGCCCGCCGGTACATAGCTAGAGTGTAGCCCTACAGTCTCATGCAGCCCTACAGTCTCGCCCGGTACAGGTGAATTTTATTAGATGCCCATGTCTCCGGTCGGACGGTCGGCGGGCGCGAAAGCGACTGGGCGAGGCTCACCGCAAGAGGATGGAGCAGCCCACACGAAACTTCGTCACTCATCCCTTCGACCGCTCCGCGTGCCTCGGGTGGGTAGCGTCGGTTGTGGTAGCATTACTCCTCTGTTGGGTGGAGGCAGGCAATATCGTCGCTATTTTCACGAGGATGGCGGCTTGTGCGGGCTACGTTCCGGTGGCCCTCGCGAAGGCATCAGGTAAGGGAAAGGAGAGGCATGACGAGTCAAGCATCCCCGCAGGCAGGGGCTGAGCAGGGAGGACATACGCCCGTGGGCACGGTCCACATCGTGGATCCTCACCCGCTGAACTGGCTGTACATTACCTGGAACACGATGGAGGAGCCGGTACGCACCGACGAGCGGGGCCACATGGTCGGGGCGATAATGGAGGACTCGCGCTGGACGAACGATAAGACGCTTGAGATAGACGTGCGTCGCGACATCCGGTTTCAGGATGGTGAGGAATGCACCGCGCATAACGTCAAGCGGGCCTTCGAGGAGATGCAGCGCTGGAGGGCTCCGCACCCGCCGGGTTCCAACCTGAACATACACCAGGATACGAAGGCCGAGGTCATCGATGACTACAAGCTGCGCCTCCATTTCCCCGCGCCGGATGGGCTCGTCCTGGGAAAGATGCGGGGGATGCATATTCCCAGCACGCGCTTTTGGGAAGAGGAAGGCTTTGGCTACAGGAAGCTCGGGCGCGGCGAGGGACATTGGTGAGTGATCGACGCTCCGGGCCCGTGGGGCACCGGTCCTTTTACCCTCACCGAGGGTTACTCTTCTCTGTACAACGAGATCGCCATCATGAACGCCGAACCTCTAGCCTGCACCTGGCTCGACACCAGGCAGGACCGCACGGATAAGGTCGTCCTCACCGCCAACACCGACCACTGGAACAAGGAGCGCGGCCCGCGTCTTGAGAGGGTCGTCTTCCACAACGACATCTCGCCCGCCGAAGGACTCGACCTCGTGTGCGACACTGAAGGCGAGATAGACATCGTCACGGAGGTCTCCCCGGCTGACATCGAGCGGGTAGAGAACAGCGAGCACGCCCGTCTGCACGCCATCGACGCGATGCGCGTGGTCTTGGGCCTCGTAAACCGCAGTGTAGAGGATGCGCCCCTGGACGACGCGCGCACGCGCCGGGCGCTCAACATGGCCGTGGACCGCGACCGAATGGTCCGCGAGGGTTTCGGTGGCTACGCCCAGCCCGCTTCCGGGGTCACTCCACCCCACGCTGTAGGCGGCCTGTCACGCCTGGAGCCCTATCCGCACGACCTCGAAGAGGCGAGGCGGTTGCTCACCGAGGCCGGTTGGCCTGAAGGGAGATCCTTGCGGCTCGCGACTTTCCCGGATACCGAGCCTATAGCCGACATGCTCGCCGAAGACCTGCGCGAAGGTTTGGGCATCGGGGTGGATGTTACCGTTATCCCGGCCGAGGAGGCTCTCGCCACCCAGCACAAGCTGGTCGAGAAGGTCTTGACGCTGCCATTCGACATACTCTTGTTCGCCTGGATCGACCTGACCTCCGACGCCCCGGCCGCATTCATGCACGGCGAGCTTTACGGTGGCACGGGACCTTTCCGGATGGGGCCGCCGGTCGAGAAGTTCGAGGAGTTGATGGGCCGGTTCGCCGTAGAGGTGGACGGCGGACGCCAGGGCGAGTTGTCTGCCGAGATCGACCGCTTCGTCTACGAGGAGGCGCTCTCGGTCTTTTTGGTCTACCCGCAGGCCCTGTATGCCGTAAACAAGAACGTGAACTTCGTCGGCTACGCCACGACCTTCGAGCTCGCCGAGACCGAGGTCAACGAAGAACACTGGTCACGCCGCAACGGCGCGTAGAATAAAAAGCCGAACTAATAGGAAAGGAGAGTTAGCGTGGCTGATGCAAAGATCAGAGATACCATCTCGCTCGCTGATGCGAAGAGGGTCATCGAGGCGGCGGAGGAGAAAGCGCGGGAGATCGGGCAACCGATGGACATAGCCGTCACGGACGCTGGGGGTAACCTCAAGGCCCACGTCCGCATGGACACGGCGAACGTGGGGAGCATAACCATCTCCATCAACAAGGCCTACACCGCCATCGCCTTCCAGTGCCAGACGAGAGACCTCACGGACGATACACGCCCCGACGGGCAGATCTACGGCCTGAGCGACGCCCACGGCGGCCGGTTGGCGATCTTCCCCGGCGGCATCCCGCTGGTCCGCGACGACGCTATCGTCGGCGCCATCGGTGTGAGTACCGGGACCGTGGATCAAGACCAGCAAGTCGCCGAAGCCGGAGCCGCCGCGTTCTAGCCAGCGACGGCGGGTAGCGGATCTTCTACCCTTTCGTTCAACCAAAAAACCCGGCTCCTTCGAGAGCCGGGTTTTCGCCTTGCTTTAATTCGGGATGGTAGTTACGACTACCCCACTTTGCGTTATCCCAGGAAGTCGATCAGCGCGCGGTTGAACTGCTCTACGTGGGTGGCGTTGATGCCGTGGGGTCCACCTTCGATCAGCGCGAGCGAGCTGTCGGAGATCGCCTCGTGCGACCGCTTTCCACTGACCTCGAACGGGACGATACCGTCGGAGTCCCCGTGAATAATAAGGGTCGGCACGTCGAATTCGGCTAGGTCGCCCCGGAAGTCGGTGCGCCCGAACGCCGCGATGCAGTCCAGCGTTCCCTTCGGCGAGGCGAAGGCCGCGATGTCGCGGTGGTAGACCCGGTTTGGCTCGCTTACCAGGTCGTCCCGGTCACCAGCGGTGAAGAAGTTAGTGGTGAATCCGTCGAGGAACGCGATGCGGTCTCCACGCACCCCACCCTCGAACTGCTCTATCGTCGCGTCGTCCAGCCCGCCGTCTGGGTTGTCTTCGCTCTGGTAGAGGAAGGGCGGTACGGCCGAGGCGAGCACTGCCTTCGAAACGCGGGCGGTTCCGTAGCGGCCGATGTAGCGGGCGACTTCGCCACCACCCATCGAGAAGCCGACGAGCGTTGCGTCGCTCAGGTCCAGGTGCGTGAGCAACGCCTCCAGGTCAGCGGCGAAAGTGTCGTAGTCGTAGCCGGTCCACGGCTGGGAAGACTTGCCGAAACCGCGGCGATCGTAAGTGATGACACGATGCCCCGCCTCGACGAGAGCCGGAACCTGATTCTCCCAAGACCGACTGCTCAACGGCCAACCGTGGATCAGGACGACCGGACTCCCCGAGCCGTAGTCCTCGTAGTAAAGTTCGACCGGCGTGCTGTTCTCTCTCCCTACTTCCAAAAATGCCACTTCAGAACCTCCTGATCGTCTCGAAATTGCTATGACCAAACTCGAATACATACCTTAACACGCATGTGAAACAGCTCTGTAGGAAACTTCACGGCTCTTCTTGTTCTGTAGGAGCTTGCCCGGATCGGAGCAACTGCTAGACTTTCTTTTCTCGGGGAACGAGGCACAGGAGTGGAATATGCGACCGGAAGATATCGAGGGTCTAACAGTTGGCGGCGTTTTGGATCTCGTAGCGGAGCGTCGCCCGGAAGATGACGCCCTCGTGTACGTGGACTGCGGCCTTCGCTATACCTACGCGGAGTTCAGGGACGTGGTAGAGGAGTGCGCGCGGGCGCTGATGGCTCTCGGAATCGAGAAGGGAGATCACGTCGCCGTCTGGGGACAGAACGTCCCGGAGTGGGTGACGCTCCAGTTCGCGACTGGCAAGATCGGGGCAGTCCTCGTCACCGTCAACCCGGCCTACCGCAAGAACGAACTGAAGTACGTGCTGGAGCAATCAGACTCGGCGGCCCTATTCCTGACGAAAGGCGTAAAAGACACCGACTTCGTGGAGATACTCCAGGGCGCCGTACCAGAGATGGCCGGAGCAGGCAAGCTACAGGCAGAGGACCTACCGTATCTGAAGCACGTCGTCCTGATGGGCGACGAAGCCCCAGAGAGCCTACCCATGACGAGTTTCGAGGAGTTTGTGAAGAGGGCTGAAGAGGTTACGGCGGAGGAGTTGCGGGGGCGACAGGCGTCGCTCGGGGCGGACGAGGTCATAAACATGCAGTACACCTCCGGGACGACTGGTTTTCCGAAGGGTGTGCAGCTCACCCACGCCAACATCATCAAGAACGCCTTCTACATCGGCGAGTGCATGGAGCTAGGGCCGGAGGATAGGGTGTGCATCCCGGTGCCGTTCTTCCACTGCTTCGGGTGCGTGCTCGGGACGCTCAACACCGTGACCCACGAGGCGACGATGGTCCCGGTCGAGAGCTTCGACGCGGAGCTGGTACTTCAAGCCATCCACGAGGAGCGGTGTACCGCCGTGCTCGGGGTGCCGACCATGTTCATCGCGGAGCTCGACCACCCAAAGTTCGGTGACTACGACACCTCAAGCCTGCGCACCGGCATCATGGCGGGTACGACGTGTCCGATGGAGGTGATGAAAAAGGTGGTGGACGTGATGGGGGCGGCGGAGATCACCATCGCCTACGGCCAGACCGAGTCGAGCCCCGTCATCACCCAGACCCGCACCGACGATCCGATAGAGCTGCGCGTTTCGAGCGTCGGCCGAAAGCTCCCGGACGTGGAAGTCCGCATATTAGACATGAACTCCGGCGAGGATTGTGACCCTGGCGAGCAAGGTGAACTGCTGACGCGTGGGTACCACGTCATGAAGGGCTACTACAAGATGGACGATATGACGCGCGAGGTTATAGACGGAGATGGATGGTTGCATACCGGCGATCTAGCTGTCATGGACGAGAACGGGTACGTCCGGATCACCGGCCGGGCGAAGGACATGATCATCCGTGGCGGCGAGAATATCTACCCACGGGAGATCGAAGAGTTCCTCTACACTCACCCGGATATCTCCGACGTACAAATCTACGGCGTCCCGGATGAAAAGTACGGAGAGCAAGTCGCGGCGGCTATACAACTCAAGCCCGACGCGAAAACGACCGCCGAGGAAATCAGGGACTTCTGCCGCGAGAACATCGCCCGCTACAAAGTACCCTACTACGTGGACTTCGTCGGAGAGTACCCGATGACGGCCAGTGGAAAGATCCAGAAATACAAGCTACGCGAGGCCGCAGTCGAACGCCACGACCTGCAGACGGCGATTGAAGTAGATACCGCCTGAGTTGATAGAACTATGCAGAAGAGGGCCGGAACTGCGGTAGCTCCAGCCCTCTGGATTGTCGTTCTTACCTGCTGGCTGTTCTGCTGCCTACGATCAGGCGGTAGATAGCTAGTAGGATAATCGAACCCACAACTGCCACGATGATCGAACCTATGTTAATTCCGCTTACACCGCTGCCTCCGAAGAGTCCGAAGACGAACCCGCCTACGAAAGCCCCGACGATACCGATGAGCATCGTGACAATGATCCCACCGGGGTCGTCACCCGGCATGATCAGCTTCGCCAGCGCTCCGGCGATCAAGCCCACTATGATCCAGGCTATAATACCCACTCTAGTTCCTCCTTCGCGTATAGTTGCTGTCAACCAGATATATTCCCCCCTACAGTCAAAGAAAACATCTGTCTCACAAAGTACGTTAGTTCAACGTTCGGCAAGCATCTCGGCTCTCTTGAGCGGTACCCCGCAGCCCACGGACTTTCCCGCTGCTATTATTGGCTATGTTCGAGCCGGGAGGAGTAAGCCTATGAACTTTGACCTGACAGACGAGCAGCAGCGGTGGCGGGACATCGCCCGAGACTTCGCTCAGGCCGAGATACGCCCGCGCGCCGAGCAACTCGACCGGGAGCAGAAGTTCCCCTACGACATCGTCGCGAAAATGGCGGAGTTGGGCTTGATGGGCCTCACCCTCCCCGAGGAGTACGGCGGCTCGGGGGGTGACTTCGTAGCCTATAACCTGGCGCTGGAGGAGATCTGCCGGGCCGACACCTCGGTCGGTATCACGATGGAGGCGCACATCTCTCTAGGCTGCGCTCCCATAGCCGCCTACGGAACGCCGGAGCAGAAAGAAGAATTTCTCAGCAAGTGCGCGACCGGCGAACGTCTCTGGGCTTTCGGGCTGACGGAGGAGGAAGCCGGCACCGACGCCGGCGGCACCCGCACCATCGCCGGACTGGAAGAGGGCGAGTGGGTCGTCAACGGCTCTAAAAAGTGGATCACCAACTCCGGCACGGATATTACCGGCGGCGTTACCATTATCGCCCGCACCGGAAAACGCGAGAACGGCAAGCCGGAGCTGACCGCTATCATCATCCCGCAAGACACGCCAGGATATACACGCGGCCCGGCCTACGAGAAGCTCGGCTGGCGCGCCGCCGACCAGCACCCGCTCTACTTCGAGGACTGCCGGGTGCCGGAGAAGAACTTGCTGGGCGAGAGGGGATCCGGTTTCAAACAATTCCTGGCGACGCTTGACGCCGGACGGGTCGCGGTCGCCGCTCTTTCGGTCGGGCTGGCGCAGGCTTGTTTCGACGAGGCGATAGCTCGGGCGGAGGAGCGGAAGCAGTTCGGCAAGTCTATAGCGGAGTTTCAGGCCATACAGTTCAAGTTGGCGGATATGGCGATGGAGATAGAGTTGGCGCGCAACATGGTCTTGAAGGCCGCGTGGCTCAGGGGCCAGGGGCGGTCTTTCGGGCGCGAGGCGAGCATGGCTAAGGTGTTCGCTTCCGAGGCGGCCAAGCGGGCGGCGGATGGGGCGACCCAGATCTGGGGCGGCGAAGGGTTCATGGAGGGGAGCGCAGTGGCGCGTTATTGGAGGCAGGTCAAGATCAACGAGATAGGGGAGGGGACCAGCGAGATCAACCGCCAGATCATCGCCCGCTCGCTCCTCAAAGAGAGCGCCGAGAAAGCTCACGAAAAGATGGTTGCCCAGTAGATAGACTGTCCATCAGCTACGGATACGGAGGTGCCGAAATCCCACTCTACGCCCTGAACTTGTTCGATCTCTCTGATAACGACCTGTACCGTCAATATTCCCGCCGTTCGGTCGCGGCCGTCTCCAAGTACGATGGAAAGGTCGTCGCGCTCGGAAAGCTTGACGACGCCCTCCAGAGCGACCCGGACACCGAGCCCCGCCAGGCTATGGTGTTGGTCGAATGGCCTTCGCGGGAAGCTTTTCAAGGGTTTCTCGACGACTCGGAAAACGAAGACCTGCATCCGCTGCGCGAAGACGGGACGCGCAACTACCTGTGGTGGACCTACGAAAAGCTGGAAGATCTGCGACCGTTGTTTCAGGATCAACGTGAGGGTGCGTGAGCCGGGCGGAGATGCGGTAAGGCCGCATAAGAGAGGGGGAGGATGAGCAAGCTCCGCACGCAGGTGGATCCCAAGAGCGATAGTTTCGGGCGGAACTCGGAAGCCTACGAGGAACTGCTCGCCGGGCTGCGTGAAAGCTCGTCGGAAGTCCGGCGCGGTGGGAGCGAGAAAGCCCGCAAGCGGCACGAAGAACGGGGCAAGTTGTTCGTACGAGATAGGATCGAACGCCTGCTCGACCCCGATACCGCCTTCCTTGAACTCTCGCCGCTCGCGGCCCACGGTATGTACGACGGCAACGTGCCGGCGGCCGGCATCATCACCGGTATCGGCCGCGTCTCGGGCCGGGAAGTAATGGTCGTCGCCAACGACGCTACCGTAAAGGGCGGCACCTACTACCCGATGACGGTCAAGAAGCACCTCCGCGCCCAGGAAGTGGCCGAGCAGAACCATTTGCCATGCATCTACCTGGTCGATTCCGGTGGGGCGTTCTTGCCCTTGCAGGACGAGGTCTTCCCGGATCGGGAGCACTTCGGGCGCATCTTCTACAACCAGGCCCGGATGAGCGCGAAGGGTATCCCCCAGATAGCGGCGGTGATGGGGAGTTGCACCGCCGGGGGCGCCTACGTCCCGGCGATGAGCGATGAGGTCGTGATCGTAAAAGAAGAGGGAACCATCTTTCTCGGCGGCCCTCCGCTCGTAAAGGCAGCGACCGGTGAGGAGGTCTCGGCCGAAGACCTGGGCGGGGCGGACGTTCATACCCGGCTCTCGGGTGTAGCCGACCACTTCGCCGAAAACGACGAGCACGCCCTCGCCATAGTCCGTCAGATCGTCGAGAACTTGAACCGCGAGAAAAATGTTCCCTGGACCGTCGAAGAGCCCGAGGAACCGATCTACGACGTGGAAGAGTTGTACGGGATCGTGCCGCGCGACTACCGTCAGGGCTACGACGCGCGGGAGGTCATCGCCCGCGTCGTGGACGGCAGCCGCCTGCACGAGTTCAAACCACGCTACGGCGAGACGCTGGTCTGCGGGTTCGCCCGCATCATGGGTCACCCGGTCGGCGTCCTCGCCAACAACGGCATCCTATTCTCCGAGAGCGCGCAGAAAAGCGCCCATTTTATAGAGCTGTGCTGCTCACGCGGCATCCCGCTCGTGTTCTTGCAGAACATCACCGGGTTTATGGTCGGCCGGGAGTACGAGGCGGGCGGCATCGCCAAGGACGGCGCGAAGCTGGTCATGGCCGTCGCCAACGCGAACGTGCCGAAGTTCACCGTCGTTATCGGGGGGTCTTTCGGCGCTGGGAACTACGGGATGTGCGGCCGGGCCTACTCGCCGCGGCTGTTGTTTATGTGGCCGAACGCCCGGATCAGCGTGATGGGCGGAGAGCAGGCGGCGAACGTCCTGCTAACCGTCCAGGAAGACAACCTGGGTCGCGAGGGCAAGGAGATGACGGAAGACGAGCGGGATGAGTTCAAGAAGCCTATCCTCCAGAAGTACGAGGCGGAGGGAAACCCGTACCACTCGACGGCGAGGCTCTGGGACGACGGCGTTATAGACCCGGTAGACACGAGAATGGTGCTGGCCCTCGGCCTCTCAGCGGCTGCCAACGCTCCGGCGGTCGAAACCCGCTACGGTATCTTCAGGATGTAGGAGTGCGGATTACGAAACTCGTGGGCAATACTCTGGCGGACGTGTGACGAACATATCTTCCGACAACTACCGCAACCTTACGATAAACGCGGACGGACCAGTGCTGCGCGTCGGGCTGAACCGGCCGGATTCCCACAATGCCCTGAACGCCGATCTTATAGAGGAGATCACCAGTTGCTTCCTCGAAATAGAGCAAGACGACGAGGTGCGAGTCGTGGTCCTGTCGGGCGAGGGGCGCTCTTTCTGCGCAGGCGCCGATATCGGTTACATGCGCGACACGGCCAAGTTCTCTTACGAAGAGAATCTGGAGGACGCCCGGCGGCTGGCCGCGATGTACCGGACCGTGGAAGAGTGTCCTGAGCCAGTCGTGGCGAGGGTGCGGGGCGCGGCCATCGGCGGCGGGGCCGGGCTCGTGGCTGCGGTTGACGTGGCGGTCGCGGAAGAGGAGGCGGTGTTCGCTTTCTCGGAAGTCCGGCTCGGCATAGCGCCTGCCACTATCGCCCCGTTTGTGCTACGCAAGATCGGGTTCTCGCATGCCCGGCGGCTATTCTTGACCGGTGAACGTTTCGGCGCGGAGCAGGCGAGGAAGTTCGGCCTCGTACACGAAGTAGCGCCGGATGACGGGTTGGATGCGGCGGTGGAGAAGAAGGTCGGGCAGTTGCTGAAAGGAGGCCCGGAGGCGCTAGCGACGGTAAAGGGTCTTCTGCGAGAGTTGCGGGAAGCAGCGCAGGAGGAAGGGACAGAGTTGATGGCCCGTCGGATCTCGGAGCTTCGGACGGGGGCTGAAGGGCAGGAAGGGCTGGGAGCGTTTATCGAGAAGAGGGAGCCGTACTGGAGAGAAGGGTCGTGAGCTTCTCGAAGCTCCTGGTCGCCAACCGGGGTGAGATAGCTGTCCGTGTGATCCGGGCGTGCCGCGAACTCGGCGTTCGGACCGTCGCCGTCTACTCCGAAGCGGACACGAACTCGATGCACCGCCGTCTCGCAGACGAAGCCTACCTGCTCGGCCCGGCTCCGGCGGCGGAGAGTTACCTGAACGTGGGCCGTATCGTAGAGGTCATAAAGGAGTCCGGCGCGGAGGCCGTGCATCCTGGCTACGGCTTTCTCTCGGAGAGCGCCGCGTTCGCCCGCGCGGTCGAGAGAGCGGGCGCGGTCTGGGTCGGCCCGCCGCCGGAGGCGATGGAGGCCGTTGGAGACAAGGTGCGGGCGAAGGAACTGGCCCAGAAGGCCGGCGTCCCGACCGTTCCAGGCTACGCGGGTGGGGAGCAGAACGAGGAGCGGCTTGCCGGGGAGGCGGAGCGGATAGGGTATCCCGTGCTGGTCAAGGCCAGCGCCGGTGGTGGGGGGCGCGGGATGCGTTCGGTGGCGCGGCCGGAAGACTTCGGGGAGGCGGTTCGGGGGGCGAAGCGGGAGGCTGAGTCTTCGTTCGGAGACTCGACGGTGTTCCTTGAGAAGTTGGTCGAGAATCCCCGGCACGTGGAGGTGCAGGTGGTGGGGGACAGCCACGGCAACGTCGTCCACCTGTACGAGAGGGAGTGTTCGATCCAACGCAGGCACCAGAAGGTCGTCGAAGAAGCCCCGTCTCCTGCCCTCGATGCAGAACTACGGAAGAATATCTGCGACGCGGCGGTGCGCCTCGCCCGTGAAGCGGGCTACTACAACGCCGGGACGGTGGAGTTTCTGTTGGACGGCGATGAGTTCTACTTCCTGGAGATGAACGCCCGCCTCCAGGTCGAGCATCCCGTCACCGAGCTGGTAACTGGCCTGGACCTGGTCCACCTTCAACTCTCGGTCGCAGCCGGGGAACCTCTTCCTTTCGCCCAAGAAGATGTAACGTTGCGCGGAAGTGCGATCGAAACTCGCCTCTACGCAGAAGACCCGGAGACCGACCTTCCCGCTGGGGGTGTTCTGCTCGCGTTCGGGCCGCCCGAAGGACCCGGCATCCGGAACGACGTTGGGATCGAGACGGGAGATGAGGTCTCACTCAACTACGATTCCATGATCTCCAAGCTGATCGTCTCCGCCGCAGACCGCGAAACGGCCGTCCTGCGCCTCCGCCAAGCGCTGCGGGACTACACTGTCCTCGGGGTGCCGACCAACCTGCCGCTCCTCCGGCGCATCGCCGAAAACCCAGCCTTCGCCGCCGGAAAGACCACGACCGGCTTCCTGGAACAACAACACATCTCTGGAACCAAAGAAGAGCCCGCCGACACTCCACCGGATGCGCTCCTGCTGGCGGCGGCGGGTGAGCTTTGTTCTTCGCGCAACCTGGGAGACCCATTCTCGGCCGGCCCGTGGCGTTCTCTGGGTGTGGTGCGGCTCCGGTACGAGGTGGGTGACGCAGTGTACGAAATAGAAGCGGAACGTTTGGGGAGCGGGAAGGTTCGGCTGTGGCTGGACGGCCACGATACGGTCTTCGAGGATATCTCGCTACAGAACGGCCTGCTGAACGCCACGGTCGGTGGAAATCCTCTAGGTTGCGGCTTCGCGTCAGATAGCGGCGGCGTGTACATCTCCCTAGACGGCACGGAATACCGGCTCACGAAACCGCCACCACCCAGTGTTGACGCCGCCGGGCCGGGCGCGGACTCTGGGCGCACGAGCCTGACTTCCCCGATGCCGGGGACGGTGGTGAGGGTTTTGGTGGATGAAAGTGAAGAGGTCGAGGAAGGGCGGCCGCTCCTCGTTTTGGAGGCGATGAAGATGGAGCAGCAGGTGAAGGCCCCCTACTCCGGTATTGTGCGCGCCATACCTTACGGGGAAGGGGATCTCGTACCCGGCGGGGCCGTGCTCGTCGAGTTGGAAGAGATTGGCGAGAATGAAGGCTGACGATTTTGACCACAGTATCGTGCTCTGGTAGCGTGGCCCGGAGATAGGTTTGCAAACGCGTGGCTAGAGAGGGGAGCGGAAGATGGTCAGACCACCTACTGCGGAGCAGTTAAAGAAGATCTCGGAGGGCTTCGGGTTGCACCTCGGAGACGAAGAGGTACAGTCTTACCTCGGCCTCATGGAAGGGACGTTCGCCTCTTACCAAAGGCTCGGCGAACTGGTCGAGCCGGAGTTGCCGGTGCGTTATCCGCGTTCGGGGGGTAGCCGACCGGAGGATAACCCACTTGGCGCCTGGTATCGCCAATGCTCCATAGAGGGCGCCGAGGATGGTTCTCTATCCGGTAAACGGGTGGTTATAAAGGACAATGTCTGCGTAGCGGGGGTGCCGATGATGAACGGCACCTCGACGCTAGAAGGCTACGTGCCCGAGTTCGACGCGACCATAGTGACCCGCATCCTGGACGCGGGCGCGGAGATCGTGGGCAAGGCCGTCTGCGAGCACCTGTGCTTCTCCGGGGGCAGCCACACGAGCGACTCGGGTCCTGTCCTAAACCCACACGATCACACCCGATCGGCGGGCGGTTCCTCCAGCGGCAGCGCCGCGCTCGTGGCTACCGGGGAGTGCGACATGGCTATCGGCGGAGACCAGGGCGGCTCCATCCGGATACCGGCTTCGTGGTGCGGGGTCTACGGGCTCAAGGGGACGCACGGGCTCGTGCCGTACACGGGGGTGTTCCCAATCGAGATCACACTGGACCACGTCGGCCCGATAGCCGCCAGCGTCCGGGACGTGGCCCTCCTCCTGCAAGCCATCGCCGGTGAAGATGGCCTGGACCCGCGCCAAAAAGACGTGCGGGTTGATGACTATGGGGACGCCGCGAACGGCGACGTGCAGGGCTTACGCGTGGGCATCGTGACCGAGGGCTTCGCCTGGCCGGGCCTCTCGGAAGAAGACGTGGACGACTTGGTGCGCGAGTCAGCGGGGGCTTTCGAGGAGCTTGGGGCGGAGGTTAGCGAGGTTTCCGTGCCGATGCACCGCGACGGCACTCACATCTGGAACGGCATCGCCATCGAGGGGGCCACGGAGCTTATGGTCCGGGGCAACAGCATGGGGACCAACTGGAAGGGGCACTACAGCACCTCGCTGCTCGACGCCTACGCCCGTGGTCGCACAACGCGCGCCGACGACCTCTCAGAGACCGTCAAGCTAACCATGCTCGCGGGCCAGTACCTGCGGGAGAGCTACCACGGACGCTACTACGCCATCGCCCAGAACCTCGGCCGTAAGCTCGCCGCAGCCTACGACGAGGCGCTGAGCCAGGTGGATTTGCTGGTGATGCCGACCCTGCCCATGAAGGCGACCCCGCTCCCGGCGGCCGAAGCCTCAACCGAGGAGGTCGTCGCGCGAGGGCTGGAGATGATCAATAATACCGCCCCGTTCGACGTGAGCGGCCATCCGGCGATGACCGTACCCTGCGGCTTCTCCGAGGGACTGCCCGTCGGCATGATGCTCGTGGGCAGGAAGTGGGACGAGAAGACGATCCTGCGGGCCGCCCACGCCTTCGAGCAGACCGGGAAGTACAACGTCCGGCCCGTCGCTGCCCGCGGTTGACCTCCGGTTAACCTTTCAGCGCGTCCTGTTCGCGTTGGCGGAGTTCTACGCGTCGGATCTTACCGCTGGTGGTCTTTGGTAACTCGTCTATGAACTCTATCCGGCGCGGATATTTGTACGGGGCGGTCACGCTCTTGCAGTGGTCCTGTAACTCTTTGACGAGTCCCTCGTCCGGCTCGTAACCCGCCGCGAGGACTATGTACGCCTTGACGACGCTGCCGCGGTCCTCGTCCGGGGAGGCTATGGCGGCGCTCTCGGCTACCGCCGGATGGCTTATTAGGGCCTCCTCAACCTCGAACGGCCCGATGCGGTAACCGGCGGAGAGGATCACGTCGTCCGCTCGGCCCACGAACCACAGATAGCCGTCCTCATCCCGCATCGCCCGATCCCCGGTCAGGTAGTAACCGTGCCGAAAAACGTCCTCGGACGCCTCGGGCTGCTCCCAATATTCCTTGAAGAGCGCAGGGATGCGATCGGCGAGGGCGATGTCGCCCGGTTCGTCCGGCTGACACTCGTTTCCCTCATGGTCGATGATGCGGATGTCGCATCCAGGTGAGGGCTTGCCCATCGCACCGATCCTAACGTCCATGCCGGGATAGTTCCCGATGAGCAGGGTGTTCTCCGTCTGGCCGTAGCCGTCGTAGATCGTGAGGCCGTGTAACTCTTTCCAGCGTTCGATGACGGGCGCGTTCAGCGGCTCGCCGGCTGATACGGCGTGACGGATGGAGGAGAGGTCCGCGTCCGCGAGGTCCGGGGTGTTGGCGAGGAAGCGGTACTCCGTCGGGGCCTGGCAGAGGACGGTTATCCCGTAGCGGGATATGAGGTCTAGGCGCTCGGCCGGATCGAAGGCGCCTTCGTGAAAGAAGATCTCCACCCCCCAACTCCACGGCCCGAGCAGCACGTTCCAGACGCTCTTGGCCCACCCCGTCCCGGAGGTACACCACAGCCTGTCGTCTTCCTGCAAGTCCAGCCAGTAGCGGGCCTGCACTCGCTTGGCGTGCGTGTACCCGTGCGTGTGCAGGACTCCTTTGGGATGCCGGGTCGTCCCGGAGGTGTACAGGATGAACGCACCCTCGTCCGCTGCCGTGTCCTCGGCTGTGAAGTCCTCTGGTGCTCCATCCACCAATTCCTCGAAGGAATTCCAGCTCTCCCTCGTATCGCCTAGGGAGACGAAGTGGCGCAGGTTTGGGGCATCGTCGCGCATGGCTTCAGCTTGTTCTATTCCGTCTTGGTCGGAGATCAGGGCGACAGCCCCGGAGTGCTCCGCCCGGAATTTCAGGTCGTTTGCCCGGAGTTGCGGGGCGCAAGGGATGGCTATCGCCCCGAGCTTCAGCAGCCCGATCAGGACCGCGTGCCATTCTGGGACCTTGCCCATTAGCACCATCACCCGGTCGCCGCGGTTTATGCTAAGCTCCTTCGCGGCGTTGGCGAACCTGTTCGAGAGCCGGGAGAAGTATGAGAAATCCAGACGTTTCTCGGTACCGTCGGGGCCTAGCCAGATCATGGCCGGACGGTCCCCTTCCGCCAAGCGGTCCACCACGTCGCGGCCGAAGTTGAACCTCTCCGGCGTCTCCCAGTCAAATTCCGCGTAGGTAGATTCGTAATCGCCTATGTTCGACACTTCTCCTCCTTTTCTCGCTGCCCCTGGCACCGTATTTTACAAGAAGGTAGAATCTCCGCATGTGGGGTAGACAGAGAGATTCCGACAGGGAGCGTACGCACGCAGAACAGATGCGCCGCATCCGGGGTGAAAGTACACCGGTCGAACGTTCGAAGGGATATTGGATCTTCGTCTTCATCGTGGCGGTGCTGGTAATTCTGGGTATCTTGTTGCTCATCGTCTTGTAGCGAAGCCGCCTGCCTGTTTGGATCCGGTCCGATAGACTATGGGCGCAAGTTACGGAACCGGAGGCTCACGGATGGAACGGACTGTAATACTCGGCGCGGCTCGGACGCCTTTCGGCAAGTTTGGTGGAGCGCTCTCGCCACTCGGCGCGGTGGAGCTAGGTGGGGCGGCTATTCGGGAGGCCGTCGACAGGTCCGGCGTCGAAGACAGAGAGGTTCAGCACTCCATCTTCGGTGTCGTGGTGCAGGCGGGGATAGGTCAGATCCCGAGTCGCCAGGCGAACTTCCACGCCGGGTTGCCCTTCGAGCTTACCTCCGAGACATTGAATCAGGTCTGCGCCTCGGGGCTCAGGAGCGCGACGCTTGCGGAGACCCTGATCCGGGTGGGCGACTACGAGGTGGTCCTGGCCGGCGGCATGGAGAGCATGTCAAACGCCCCGTACCTTTTGCCGAAAGCCCGCTGGGGCGCGCGGATGGGGGACGTCCCGATGGTTGACTCGATGATGCACGACGGCCTCCTCGACGCGTTCCACGAAGTCAACATGATCCGGTTCGGCACCGACGGCGCCCGCAAGTACGATATCTCCCGCGAAGCCCAGGACGAGTGGTCGCTTCGTAGCCACCAGCGCGCAGCCGCCGCCACGGACGAGGGCCGCTTCGCCGAAGAGATAGTCGGTGTAAAAGTCCCCGGCAAGAGAGGGTCTTCAGACTACGTCGAGGCGGACGAGTCGATCCGGCGCGATACCAGCCTGGAGAAGCTAGCCGCCCTCAAACCAATAGACGAGGGTGGGACGGTGACTGCCGGCAACGCGCCCGGCGTGACCGACGGGGCAGGCGCGCTGGTGCTCGCGGGCGAGTCTTTCGCCGAGCGGCGGAACCTCGAACCACTCGGGACCATCATCGCCCACGCAAAGGTGGCAGAGCAGCCACCGGACCTTTTGATAGTGCCGGGCAACGCGGGGAAGCTCGCGCTCGAGAAATCCGGCTGGAAGGCGGAAGACCTCGATCTGGTGGAGATAAACGAGGCGTTCGCCGGGGTCGCTATCCGCTCTACGGAGATCCTGGGCGTTGACCCGGAAATTGTCAACGTCAACGGCGGGGCGCTGGCGTTCGGCCATCCCATCGGCGCCTCCGGTGCGCGCATCCTTATGACTCTTCTCTACGAACTGAGGCGCAGGGGAGGCGGCAAGGGACTCGCCGCTATCTGCTCCGGCGGCGGCCAGGGCGACGCGGTGTTGGTGGAAGTATGAGCGACAGATCCGGCGAAACTCCGGACAATCCAGGCGTCTTAGCCCCGCCGCCACTGATCTACGGAGGGGCTCTCGCCGCCGGGTTGCTCGTTGGCCGACTGTACCCGGTTGCCGTTCTGCCGCGCAAGGTTTCGCGGGTCCTCGGATGGTCGCTTCTCGCCGGCGGGCTATTGTTGGGTAGCTCCGGGATAGACTCTCAGCGTCGTGCCGAGACAAATGTGGACCCTTACAAACCTACTACCGCTATCGTAGAGACCGGCCCGTATCGTTACACCCGCAACCCGCTCTACGTCGGGCTCACGCTGATGTACGGCGGAGTCACTGCTCTCACCAACTCCCTACCGGCCGCGCTGCTTCTTCCGGTCGTACTCGGCGTCATGAAGCAGGATGTTATCGAGCGCGAGGAGCGGTATTTGGAGGGCAAGTTCGGCGACGAGTATCTCCGGTACAAGGCGCGGGTACGGCGCTGGCTTTAAGCCTTTTGCGTCGGTCCATCGGTCTTTCTAGTTGAGGAGGTAGTCGGGTTGTCAGCGGAGGAGTATACGATTGGGGTCGAGGAGGAGTATCAGATCCTGGACCCCGAAACTCGCGGGCTGGTCTCCGACAGCGGAGGCTTGCTGGAGCGGGCGCGTTCGGCTCTAGGAGACCAGGTCGAGCCGGAGATGCTCGCCTCCCAGATCGAGGTGATGACACCCGTCTGCGACACTCTCTCGGACGTGCGGCGCGAGTTGGTGAAGCTTCGGCGGGGCGTCATCGAGGCGGCTGAGGGTGAGGGACTTTGGATCTCCTCGGCCAGCACACATCCGTTCTCGCACTGGGAGGATCAGGACCTCACGCAGAACAACCGCTACCGCAGGATCATGGAGAGCTTCCAGCGGCTCGCCGAAGTGCAACTCGCGTTCGGTTTCCACGTCCACGTCGGCCTGACCGACCGCGAAGCCGCCGTCCAGGTTCTAAATCGGCTGCGAGTGTGGCTCTCGCCGCTACTGGCGATATCGGCCAACTCTCCGTTCTGGCAGGGTGAGGACACCGGTTACGCCAGCTACCGAACCCAGATCTGGGGCCGCTTCCCAACGGCGGGTCCGGCGGGACACTTGGGCTCACTCTCAGCCCACGACTCCCTCGTAAAGTCGCTGGTCGAAACTGGCGGCGTGCTCGATGTCGCCAGCATCTACTGGGACGCGAGGCTCCCCGAGAAGCACGATACCGTGGAGATCCGGGTGGCCGACGTATGCAGCAAGCTGGACGAAACCGTGATGCTGACCGGGCTATCCCGCGCCCTGGTCCGTGAGAGCCACGAGCGGACCCTGCGCGGAGAACCCTGCCCAAACCCACGCCCGGAACTCGTGCGTGCCGCCCACTGGCGGGCCTCCCGCGACGGACTCGACGCCGAGCTAATAGACCTCGAAGCCGAACGTTCCGTACCGGCCCGAGAAGTAATTCAGAACCTCCTGAGCTTTACCCGTCCGGCGCTCGAAGCGTCCGGAGACTGGGAAGAGGTCTCCGCCCTCGTCGCTGAGACGCTGGAGCGCGGCAACGGGGCCAGCCGCCAGCGAGCCGCCTACGAACGCGCTGGAAAGCTCGAAGACGTCGTTGACATGCTCGTCCGGGAGACTTCGCCGGATGGCTGAGGTTGGAGGATGGAACCGGACATTGTTCGGATCGTATCCGTTTGCTGATTAGTATCGTTTTTATCTGGCATAGCGAACGACGGACTATCTGCTTTTGCGGCCTATTCTGTAGCATGCGGCGTGGTCGTCTGAAACGTAAGGTCGTACAAGGTCTAGGGTCAGGTGATCGGCCTCTTTCGCTCTTAACTTATTTACGAGACTCTTTACAGTGAGTCCATATAATTCTTCTCTTTCAACCGGCAGTAACGCGCCCAAAGTAAGTAGATGATCGAACTTCAAGTCAATGGCGTGGTTGGAGATGGTCCTGGTGGGTTCTTTGTTCAGATACTTGTTCAGTTCTTTGCGGCGACGTTCCTTGCGAGTTTTCTCGACCCGGCAGCGTCGGCACAGAACTCTACCGTTGTCTAGTGTCCCTCTCCCACCCTCAGAAACGGGGACGCTGTGTGAGAATTCGAGCGATTCTCTAGAAAAACAACTTTGACATTTGTGGTTGGCTTTTTCTAGCAGGAGCTTCTTAATATCGGTAGTAAAGTCGGCTCCCTTCGGTCGCTTCGGCGGTTCAATGCTGAGAGGTAGGTAATGGCCCGCTGAGTGATGCTTGCCATTTTTGAGATCAACTATTTCACCGTGCGCGTTACCGTTCTCTACATGCAGCAAGGCGCAGGATTTAGAAGCCCCTCCGGGGTTGATAAGCAGAAGACCGTCTTCGTAATCGATGCCAGGCTCGTGCGAATGCCCAAACAACACTACACGGGCGTGTGGAAAACGCCTTCGTAATCTTTTCCTTCTTCCTGCTCTGGAGCCAGAATTGTGGAGCATGGCGATAGATATGTCAGCGAACTCGAACTCCAGAGTATCCGGAAGGTTTGTAACGGAAGAGTCCAAATCCCAATTCCCTTTAACCGCATGAACAGGAGCATAAGCCGCAAGTTCATCGAGAAGTGACGCTTTTACGATATCCCCCGCATGGAAGATGATCTCTGCTCTTCTCAAGTATGGGAAAATTCTCTTGGGCAAAGCGTGAGAATGACCTGCAATCGTACTGGGAAGGTGAGTATCTGATAACACTACGGCGAGCGGGCTCATAGCGGAAGTATAATCCGGAGCAATGGAAACAATAGGATGGATCAAGGCATCTATCGCGCACTGACGAAAAGACTACTATCAACTAGGGGTCCTCAATGAACTTCGACCTGACAGATGAGCAGCGGGGGATCAAGGAACGGGCGGCGGAGTTTGCCGACCGGAAGATAGCTCCCTATGCTGCCGAGCTCGACCGGGAGGACCGTTTCCCGGCTGAGACGTTCGAGAAGCTGGCGGAGGCCGGTTTCATGGGTTTGTGCGTGCCGGAGGAGTACGGCGGGGCCGGGATGGAATTCCTGTCCTACGCGCTGATGCTGGAGGAGATCAGCCGGGCCGACGCGGGAGTTGGGGCGACGCTCGCGGTACACACGAGCGCCGGGACGCTGCCCATCCTGGACCACGGCGACGAGGAGCAGCGCCGGCGATGGGTGCCGGGGCTCGCGCGGGGAGAGAGTATCGGATGTTTTGCTCTCACGGAGCCGGAGACGGGATCCGACGCGGCGGCCGTCCAGACGAAAGCCGAGAGGGTTGACGGCGGATACCGCGTCAGCGGCCACAAGCAATGGGTCACCAACGGCCGCGTCGCCGGCACGGTGGTCCTCTTCGCCCGCGCCGAAGGAGGTGTTACGGCTTTCGTCGCCGGGATGGACTCCGAGGGCGTCTCCTTTGGTGAGCACGCACGGAAGATGGGTGTGATCTCCGCGACCACCGACGACGTGCTCCTCGACGATGTCTTCGTGCCGGAGGAGAACCGGCTGGGACCGGAGGGCGTGGGCCTGCGGGTGGCGCTCGGCACCCTCGACGGCGGACGCATCGGCATAGCCGCCCAGGCCGTCGGAATAGCGGAGGCCGCTTTCCGGTACGCGCGAGGCTACGCTGCAGAGAGGACCACATTCGGCAAGCCAATCGCCGAGCATCAGGCCATCGCATTCAAGCTGGCGGACATGCAGACGAAGATCCGGGCGGCACGACTACTCGTCTACGAGGCTGCCTGGATGAAGGATCAGGGGATGCGCCACACCGAAGCAGGTGCGCGGGCGAAGCTCTACGCTTCGCAGACGGCGAACGAGGTAGCTTATGAGGCGGTCCAGGTCCTGGGTGGTCGGGGGTATATGAAGGACCATCCCGTCGAGCGATACTATCGGGACGCGCGAGTCACGGAGATCTACGAAGGGACCAGCGAGATCCAACGTCTCGTCATCTCCCGCGCTATCCTCAAAGAACAGGCTGAAGCGCCGACCGGCATAACGAAAGAGCGTCCCGTGGTCGGCTAGACAGCTTATGCTACAGTTCGTCCATAGGGGAAAGAGACCCAGGAGGACCTTACTGTGGATACCAGGAAGAGTGCGAAGGAGCTCTGGGAGGAAGCGTACTCCAAGACCTCCGAGCGCGACGCGGAGTTCTCGACCATGTCGGGCGTGCCGATCAAACCGCTTTACACCCCCGAAGACGCGCCGGGCGACTACGACGAGAAGCTGGGATATCCGGGTGAGTACCCGTACACCCGTGGCGTCTACCCGAACATGTACCGGGGACGGCTGTGGACGGTGCGTCAGTTCGCCGGATACGGGGATGCCGCCGACACCAATAAACGCTTCAAGTATTTGCTGGATCACGGCCAGAACGGCCTCTCGGTCGCATTCGACATGCCGACCCTCATGGGCCTCGACTCCGACTCGCCGCTCTCTTTAGGCGAGGTGGGGACCGAGGGTGTGGCTGTCGACTCTTTAGAGGATATGGAGCGTCTGTTCGACGGCATCCCGATGGACGAGGTTACGACCTCGATGACCATCAACGCCCCGGCGATGGTGCTGCTCGCCATGTACGTCGTCGCGGCTGAGAAGCAGGGCGTGTCGCCCGAAGCCCTCGGTGGGACCAACCAGAACGACATCCTAAAGGAGTACATCGCCCAGAAAGAGTGGCTGTTCCCGCCCGCGCCGTCCATGCGGGTCTTCAGGGACATGCTAGTCTACGCCACCGAGCACATGCCGAAGTGGAACACGGTCTCTATCTCCGGTTACCATATCCGGGAGGCTGGCTCGACCGCCGCCCAGGAACTCGCCTTCACCCTCTCCGACGGTTTCGCTTATGTAGAAGCCGGTATAGAGGCGGGCCTAGACGTGGACGACTTTGCGCCGCGGCTCTCTTTCTTCTTCAACTCGCACGTAGACTTCTTCGAGGAGATCTGCAAGTTCCGGGCCGCCAGACGCATCTGGGCGCGTGAGATGAAAGAACGTTACGGCGCCAAAGACGAGCGAAGCCTCCTCATGCGCTTCCACACCCAGACGGCGGGCGTATCCCTGACGGCCCAGGAGCCCTACAACAACGTCGCCCGCACCGCGTTCGAGGCTCTTGCCGCCATCCTCGGCGGGACGCAGAGTTTGCATACTAATTCACTGGACGAAGCTCTCGCGCTGCCCACGGAAGAGGCCGTTAGGGTCGCAGTTCGTACCCAGCAGATAGTGGCGCTGGAGACCGGAGTGACGAACACTATAGACCCGCTCGGGGGCTCTTACTTCGTCGAGGCGCTCACGGACGAGTTGGAGCGTCAGGCCTACGATTACTTCCGGCAGATAGACGAGTTGGGTGGGGTGATCCCCGCTATCGAAGACGGTTTCCAGATGCGTGAGATCGCCGAGGCGAGCGCCCGCTACAACCGGGAGATAGAGGACAAAACCCGCCACATAGTCAACGTCAACATTTACGAGCCCCAGGACGAATCAGATGTCGAGACCCACCGCGTAGACCCGGCGGTTTCTAAAGCGCAGGTCGAACGCCTCAAGAGCCTCAAAGAGCGCCGGGACAACGAACAGGTCGAGCGTCATCTCGAAGAGTTGAAAGAGGCCGCCAGAGGAGACGAAAATACCATGTATCCGATCCTCGACTGCGTGCGAGCCTACGCCTCAGTGCAAGAGATCTCCGACGCTTTGAAAGAAGTCTTCGGCGGCTACCGTGAGACGCCGGTGATCTAAGGTTTCAGGTGTCGATGACCGAACCGGAGAGGACAGATCCACTGGAGCGGGTGCGGACCAGTTTCCGTAAACAAGGGCTGATGCGTCTGCTTGGCGCAGAGGTTGTGGAAGCGAGTCCGGGGATTTGCGTCATCGAAGTTCCTTTCAGCGACGAGCTGACGCAGCAGGAACGCTACTTCCACGGCGCGGTCACGGGCGCTATAGGTGACACCGCCGGGGGTTATGCTGCGCTGACCCTCGCGCCGCCGGGCCGGGAGGTGCTCACGGTCGAGTATAAGGTGAACTTCCTCGCCCCGGCATGGGGAGAGAAGCTCGTCGCCCGCGGCGAGGTAGTGAGCGCCGGGCGGCGGCTGTTCGTCTGCAAGGCCGAGGTCGAGGCGGTCGCGGACGGTGAGAGTCGAGCGTGCGCGACCTTGCTCCAAACGGTCTCCCTATCGCCGGTCAGAGAGCAATGAAGCTCTCGTGAAAACGGGCGTGAGGTTTGAGGTCGCGTGTTTCCTAGAGTCCTGAGAGCGCGGCTGTTCTGTTAGAATACATCGTATAGAGGAGTGCTTTTCGCTTCTCCTGTGGGGACCTTTGAGTAGAGGAGGAGGTCTATGGCTATCCGGGAAAGCCGGGCTTATCACGAGGTATTGGGTCTGGACGAGGACGACCTGCGTAGGATCTACTACTACATGCTTCTGGCTAGAAAGGTGGACGAGCGGTCTTGGATCCTGAACCGTCAGGGCAAGGCTGCTTTCGTCATATCTTGCCAGGGCCAAGAGGCCGCCCAGGTCGGCGCTGCGTACAACCTCCAGTCCGGTCACGATTATCTCTACCCTTACTACCGGGATTCCGGGATGACGATGCTCCTCGGGCAGAAGCCCCGCGGGCAGTTCCTGAGCATCCTCGGGAAAGAAGAAGACCCGAACAGCGGTGGACGCCAGATGCCCGGACACTACTCCGACCGCGAGCTAAACATCGTCACCTCTTCGGCACCAGTGGGTGTGCAATATCCGCAGGCTGCCGGAACCGCCCTGGCCTTCAAGATGCGCGGCGAGAGCGGGGTCGTGCTGGCGTGCGGCGGCGAGGCTTCAACCAGCGGCGGTGACTGGCACGAGGCGATGAACTTCGCCGGCATCCACAACCTGCCGGTGGTCTTCTTTATCGAGAACAACGTCTACGCCATCTCAACCCGCGAGGACGCGCAGGTCGCGGGGTCCATCGCCGGACGGGCGGAAGGATACGGCTTTCCGGGTGTCGCGGTCGACGGGAATGACGTGCTCGCGGTCTATGAGGCGGCTAAAGAAGCGTTCGAACGCGCCCGCAGTGGAGAAGGTCCCAGCCTGATCGAAGCCAGAACTTATCGGATGATGGCCCATTCCTCAGACGACGACGACCGGCGTTACCGGGAGCGCGAAGAGATAGAGGAGTGGCGTTTGAAGGACCCGATCGTCCGTTTCGAGCAGTACCTCGAAGAAAACGGCCTGTTAGGCGAAGAGGAGCGAGAGGAGATCTCCACCGGAATAGAAGAGGAGGTCGCCGAGGCGAGCGACTACGCCGAGGCCGCGCCCCACGCCGAACCTGAAAAAGCGCTCGGGCGCGTGTACGCGGAAGGCTCCTGAGATGGCCGTCAAGAACCTGCTCCAGGCCATCCACGACGGTTTGGCCGAGGAGATGCGCTCCGACGATAGCGTAATAGTAGTGGGAGAAGACGTCGGCCGGGCCGGCGGAGTATTCCGGTTGACGGAAGGCTTGCAGGAGGAGTTCGGCAGCGAACGGGTTATGGATACGCCGCTGGCCGAGAGCCTCATAGTCGGGGCGGCGATCGGGCTATCGGTAAACGGGATGCGCCCGGTGGCGGAGATACAATTCGCCGACTTCATCCCCCCGGCCTTCAACCAGATCGTAAGCGAAGCAGCCCGGTTCTACTACCGTTCCAACGGCGCCTGGAACTGTCCCATGACGATCCGGGTCCCCTACGGCGTCGTGCCCGGCGGGGCGCTCTACCACTCCCAGAGTGTGGAAGCGTACTTCTGCAACACACCCGGCCTGAAGGTCGTCGCCCCGAGTTTTCCAGCTGATGCCAAGGGAATGATCAAAAGCGCCATCCGCGACCCGAACCCAGTCCTCTTTTTCGAGCACAAGAAAGCCTACCGCCTCGTCAAGGAAGACGTCCCGGAGGACGATTACACCGTCCCGCTGGATAAAGCAAAAGTCCACCGCGAAGGGACGGACATCACCGTCGTCTCCTACGGCATGATGCTCCACTCGGTCCTGGAGGTGGCGCAGAGGATTTCCGAGGAGCACGGTATAGAAACCGAGGTCGTCGAGCCGATGACGCTGTATCCATTGGATAAAGAGACCATCCTCGACTCGGCCAAGAAGACCGGCAAGTTCCTCGTCGTCTCGGAGGCGAACCTCACCGGATCCTTGTCGGGAGAGATAGCGGCTGTCGTGGCGCGGGAAGCTTTCGAGTGGCTGGATGGGCCGGTGATGCGGCTTGGTGGGCCTGACATACCGGCGGCCGCATTCGCCAAACCGATGATGGACTTCTTCGTGCCGTCGGCCGAAAAGATAGAGGCTGCGATGCTGGAGTTGGCCCGCTACTAGAAGGAGGGTCCCGTGGCGAAACCCGTAACCATGCCCCAACTCGGGGAGAGCGTGACCGAAGGCACAATCGCCCGCTGGCTCAAGGCCGAAGGCGATGAGGTGAAAAAAGACGAGCCTATCTGCGAAGTCGACACGGACAAGGTCAGCGCCGAGCTACCCTCGCCGCTCGCCGGAACGGTACAGAAGATCCTGGTCTCCGAGGGCACAACGGTAGACGTGGGAACCGAACTGCTGATGATGACTGTAGCCGGTGAAGATGAACCTGCGGATGAACAGCCCGTGACGAAGGAAGACGCCCCCGCCGGAGCCCCGACGGAAGAGTTCCCGGCGGCTGAGACCGAGGCTCAGCCGGTCGCAACGGACGGTGAATCGCGGAGCGCGACTGTACGCCAGCCCGGCGACACCAACGGGGAAGTAAGGAGCGCCGAGTCGCTGCGTCTGACGCGCTCCTCACCCGTTGTTCGCCGCCTCGCCGTGGAGCACGAAGTAGAGTTGTCGGAGGTCTCCGGTACCGGCATCCAGGGCCGGGTCACCAAGAAAGATATCGAGAAGTACATCGAAGGGCGCGTGACCGCCCCCGAAACCCCGACTGCACCTGAGACCACACCCGAGCACGAGCCTTCCGAACGTTCTCGGGTTACGGTCCACGATGGCGACCGGGTAGTGGACCTTACGAGCGTAAGGCGGGCGATAGCCGGACGCATGTCTCAGAGCAAGCGCGAGGCTCCCCACGCCTGGGCGATGGTCGAGGTGGACGTGAGCGGGCTTGTCCGGCTGCGCGAGAGGATAAAAGACGAGTTCGCCGATAGTGAGGGTGTCAGGCTCACGTACCTGCCGTTTATCGTGGGGGCGGTCGTCGAAGGACTCAAGGAACATCCGGTACTCAATTCCGTGTGGGATGGGGACCGCATTGTATTGCGTAAACGAATCAATATTGGGGTCGCCGTGGACCTTCCAGACGCCCTGATCGTCCCGGTCGTCCCCGACGCTGATGAATTGAACACTTTAGGCTTGGCTCGCAAGATAGACGATCTCGTCCGCAGGACCAGAACCGGAAATCTAACCCCCGACGACACTTCCGGCGGGACGTTTACCGTCAACAACCCCGGATCATTAGGTTCCGTGGTCTCTACCCCGATCATCAACCACCCGCAGGCGGCCATACTCTCCGCCGAAGCCATAGTGAAGCGCCCGGTTGTAGTGGAAGACGCTGGGAGCGAAGCCATAGCCATCCGGAGCATGATGAACCTGGAGGTCTCCTTCGACCACCGCATCCTCGACGGTGGAACGGCCCTACGGTTCTTGAACGCCGTCAAGCATCGGCTGGAAAGCTACACGCCCGAGGGTGAGCTAGGCTAGATCTCTACACGACCAACCTTGCTACGGAGTCTCCGTCGTCGGTGGGAGAGAGGAATCGTCTGATGAAGATAGAGATAGTTGACGTAGGTCCCCGCGACGGCCTCCAGAACGAGGACAAGAGTCTCCCCCCGGAAGTCCGTGCCGAACTGTGCGACCGGCTCGCCGACGCCGGCGTCCCGAGGGTCGAGGCTGCGAGCTTCGTAAACCCCAAGCTAGTCCCCCAGATGGCAGGCGCCGAGGAGGTGCTCGCGAAAATAAAGCGCCGCCCCAACACTTCCTACGCCGGACTGGCGCTGAACGAGAAGGGCTACGAGCGTGCAGTCGAGGCCGGGGTGGACGAGGTGCGCTACGCTTTCCCGGTTACGGAGACGTTCGCCAGGCGTAACCAGAACACGACCGTGGAAGACGCGACAGAGTTGGCCGCGAGGCTCGTGGAGCGGGCGCGGCT
Source organism: Rubrobacteraceae bacterium (assembly GCA_965219175.1). Taxonomy (GTDB): domain Bacteria; phylum Actinomycetota; class Rubrobacteria; order Rubrobacterales; family Rubrobacteraceae; genus JBBPZK01. The sequence continues at coordinate 2,055,599 of CBDCNI010000001.1, read as the reverse complement.
GGACGGCGTGCGGGTCTCTATTACTTTGAGCGCCGCCTTCGGGTGTCCGTTCGAGGGCCGGGTCGAGCCGGAGCATGTGCTACGCATCGCTAAACAAGTCGCCGAAGCGCAGCCGGATGAGGTTGTCCTCGCCGACACGATCGGGGTCGGGGTTCCGACGCAAGTACGCGAGTTGGTCGAAGGGGTTACGGCCCTGGGCGTAACGGTTGGTTGTCATTTCCACGACACCCGAAACACGGGCATAGCGAACGCCGTGGCCGCCATCGAGTCTGGAGTGACGGTGCTGGACGCTTCGGTTGGCGGAACCGGCGGCTGTCCATTCGCGCCCCGCGCGACCGGCAATATCTCCACCGAGGACCTCGTATACACGTTGCACGGGATGGGCCACGACACGGGGATAGACCTGGGCAAACTCATCGAGGTGGCCGCGTGGCTTTCGGAGCAGCTCGGTAAAGAACTGCCGGGACAAGTCTACAAGGCCGGGAATTTCGAGCCAGTGGCGGGATGAAGCTTGTCAGCCCGTCAGCATTGCAGCCCGTCAGCCAAAAAGAGGAGTGTGGGCGAAAATGAAATCGAGAAGGGGAAAAGCATGGCTGATGAGCGGAATGGCGGCGCTATAGAATCAGGCCCACCCGATATCGTGGCATAGTGGTCCCGCGTGAAGCAATTGGAGATCGAAACCTCGATGCCCACGAGGCGAACCTCTATGACATAGATGCGAAGTATGGGGATGTGATTCCGGTGGAGGAAGTGCTCGAATACCTGGAGGAAGTCAGGGCGACACGTGAGATCTTGTGAGCTACTTGCTACACGCGGCCCGCTCTCTTCCTGTATCTAGCTAGATCCTTCTGCCGGGAGTGGGGGAGCGGTTGCTCTGGTGGAAGGTGTTTACCTGATCTACTTCCCTGATAAGGCCGTAAGGTTTCAGGAGGGCTTTTAGAGGCCAACCTACAACCTTTGTCGGGTGCTTCAGTGCTTCTTCCACGAACTTGCGGGGCAGGCGTCCGGTTCGCTCTACGAGGTCTCTGGCATACTCGCTGTATATCCTTCCGGAGTAGATCTGGCTTTTGCCGCAGTTTACGCAGCGGCTCGCCGACAGGTGCTCGGACAGGTACAGCAGTTCGTGCGGCCCCTCTACTCCGCAGGCCGAGCAGGTTAGTATGGCGTCTCGCTCAACCTTCAAAGTCTCTCCTTTGATGGCTCCCTAACCAAAGTCGCCGCCGATGGAACAGGCTCCGCCATGCGACAACTCGCCTTGAGTGTACTAGATATCATGCTCATGGAACCCGCGAACTTGCCCTTATCCGACCTGCTCACTGCTTTTTCTCCGTTTCAGAAGGTCTAGTAGAGAAACGGCGAGGTCGCCGTCGCAGATCAAGCTGCTGATGTAGCCTCCCAGGATCGCCGCCGACACCCCAAACGCTTTCTCCCTCCCGGTGGCGATGCCGATCTTCGTTGGGGTTGCGCGTAGGTCCTCCGGCGTGACGCCGACTATGCGCCCCGAGAGATCCGGATACCGAGCCTCTCCTTCCGCATCTAAGAAGTGGCAACAAACATCTCCCACGATGCCCTGATCCCCGAGTCTGAGGAACTCCTCCTGTGAGAAGTAACCGGCTTCGACCATCGTGGAATCGGGTAGTATGCCGCCGATACCAACCACAGCTACGTCGCAACTCTTCCCCACGGAAAGAGTCTCGTGTATGCCGGGCAGAGCCGCGAGTTCAGTCCTGCTCTGCGGAGAGCGGGCGATGGCCGGTGCAGCCAGGTCCAGGATTTCGACCCTGAGCTTCCCCGCGACGGTCGCGCATACCTGGCTGGAGTGTAGCCGGGCTTTCGTTTTGCCCATGCCGCCGACGAGCGGCACTACCCTTCCGCAGGCAAATGCTCCGGGGGACACGGCGTCTGCCAGGGCGCGCAGCGAAACGCCCCAGGAGAGCCCGAGGGCGGTTGTCGAGTTACAGATGCGTTTGAGCAGGGCGGCCCCGGCGAGGCCGGCCGAGGTCTCGGTAGCCTCGCGGGCTCCACTCGACGGCACGACGATTGCTTCCGTGAGACCGTAGCCGTTTTCGAGGGCTATCTCAAGCGGCGCGAGGTCGTCTTCGGGACGGGCTACTTCTATCTTCACCAGTCCCATGTCGCGGCCGTCGGAGATCAACTTAGACACCTTTGGCCGCGAGAAACCCATCCTCGCGGCGATGTCGGCCTGGGTTAGGTCGTGTTCGTAGTAGAGCCGGAGCACCTTCAGGATCAGACGTTCTTGATCCGTGAGCGCCTGTGATTGAACGGTGCTACGATCCACGGTCAAAAATTCAGACCTCGCCTTCGAGAGATGCTTCCTGGAGCCGCCGCAAGCTTACCACGAAGGACCGCCCGTCGAGTTCCACCCCGGCGCGGGATATGGCCTCCCCGCTAGCAACGGGCCGCGTGACGCGAGCCCCGGACGCGAGCCCGAGCGGCAACAGCCCTGCTGCTTCCGAAGACTCGTATATCCGCCCATAGTAGTCCGCCGAGCCGATGCCGCCGAGCTTCTCGCCGGCCGCGAGATCCCGCTTCGCCACCGCCACCACTTCGGCTATAGGCGTGCGTCCGGGCGCTATGGTGGCTTCGCCGTAGATGGCCGCGCGGGCCACGGACATTGGTGTTTCGAGGCTGGTCAGGTGGTATGGGCGATAGAGAACGTGGTTCGGTCCCTCGCCTTGTCCGAGGTACTGCATAGTCTCCCTGACGGGACCTTCCGGGGAGCGGATCAAGACGAACACACCAGGCGCTATCCCGCGCACGTAGTCCACCCTGCCGTAGCGAGAGAGAACTCCACCTTCTTCTCTCAGGCTGAACACTTGCGTGAGGCGAGCCGGGACCGTCTCCTCCGGACCGTGCATCCCCGGAATGTCTGGCGTGAGACCAGTGGCGTTTGCGACCGCCGCCATCTCGACCATCGTCTTGGTGCCGTCCACGAAGGAAGCGAGCATCTTCGGGTTCATGTGTTTTCGTTCGGCTTCTTCTACAAGAGAATCGGGGTCGGCGGACACGTCCAGGGGATTGTTTTTACCTTTACCGGCGGCGACGATCTCGAACCCCAGAGACCGGGCGAAGTCGTAGAGTTCCAGGATGGCGCCCGGCTCGTCGCCCGCGGAGCCGGTGTAGACGACGCCCGCGCTCTCCGCCATCCGATTCAATATGGGACCGACCGTGACGTCCGTCTCGACGTTGAGCATGACGACGTGTTTGCCGTTCTGGATGGCCTCGTAGGCCACGCGCGCCCCGATCTCCGGGATGCCGGTCGCCTCCACCACCACGTCCACCCGCTCCGAACGTGCCACATCCAGGGCGTCTGCGGTGACTGCGGGATTGCTGGTGGAGCCGTTCCTACCTTCGACCGGCTCCTGGCCCGCTTCCCGGAAAGCTCGCAAGGCTCGCTCCGTATCCACATCCGCCGCGGAAACCACCGTCATTCCGGGGATGCCTGCAACCTGGGCTATAAAACCCCGACCCATCTGGCCCGCGCCGATGAGCCCGACCCGGATGGGAGTGTCTGCTTTTTTCAACTCTTCGAGCCTTCGTCTCATGCTCACCAGAAAAGCCTCATTCCGAAGCGGTAGCTATACAAAATACCGAAGTTCAAAGGTGAGTAGGATCCCACACCCATTTAGCACCTCTTTCCCTAGCCTGTACTTTCCCACAGACATAGTACATAATGAGCGTGACTTTTGTCTATAGTTAGAACAAAAGTCACAGAAAATAGATTGGAGCGACTGAAGCAGGGAAGGAGCGGGGTGTTCTCGGGAGAGGTAGCGTGGGTTACGGGAAGTAGTACGGGGATAGGTCGGGCGATCTGTCTAGCGTTCGCCGAGCGTGGCTGTGATGTCGTGGTCCACTATGGTGAGAGTAGGGACAAGGCGGAGGAAGTTGCCGGTCGGGTAGAAGAACTCGGTAGAGACGTTCTTCTGGTGCAGGGGAACGTTGCCGACGCCGAGGACGTGGAAAGAATGGCGCGGGAAGTAGAAGAGCATTACGGCAGGCTGGATATCCTCGTAAACAACGCGGGCTCGATGGTCGAGAGGGCGTCGCTGGAGGAGATGACGGAGGAGTTGTGGGACCGGGTGATGGCTGTGAACCTCAAGTCCGTCTATCTCTGTTCGCAGGCTGTGTTGCCGCTCATGAAACGGCAGGGGAGAGGTAGGATCGTCAACGTCTCGTCCATCTCCGCGAGGGACGGCGGCAGCGCGAACTCTATCGCCTATGCGGCCGCCAAAGGTGGCGTCAGCACCATGACCCGGACGATGGCGAAAGACCTGGGACCGCAGGGTATCCTGGTAAACGCCGTGGCGCCGGGACGCATAGACACGCCGTTCCACGATCAGTTCACACCACCCGAAAAGAGGGCGGAGAAAGCGGAAGCTATCCCCCTGGCGCGAGAAGGAACACCCGAAGAGGTGGCCGAGGCTGTCCTGTTTCTGGCTTCTTCCGGCTCGGGCTACATACTCGGGGAAGTGCTGGAGATCAACGGTGGACTGTTGATGAGCTGATCTGCTCCAGTGGACCGCTAAAGAGTGAGAGAATGTGTAGTGGAGAAAAATTCGTGTTCGTTGTAAGAGATTCAGGAGGTAGAGGTCTTTGAGAGCGGCTATGTTCTACAGTCCGGGCGACGTGCGTATGGAAGACGTTCCGGCACCCGAGCCGGGGGCGGGGGAGGTGCTGGTCAAGATCGGGGCCGCGCTTACCTGCGGCACCGATGTGAAGACTTACCGGCGGGGGCATCCCACACTCATGAAAGAGTTGCCGTCGCCTTTCGGACACGAGTTCGGCGGGACGATCGAGAAGCTCGGCGAGGGCGTCGACCCGCGCTGGGAGACGGGAATGCGGGTCGTTGCGGCCAACTCTGCGCCGTGCAACCACTGCTACTACTGTCTGGCCGGAGATCAGTCCATGTGCGAAGAGCTTGAGTTCCTTAACGGGGCTTTCGCGGAGTACATCGTGGTGCCGGCGAGGATAGTGGAACAGAACATGTACGAGGTCCCGGATGGGATGGAGTACCGGCGGGCGGCCTTGTTAGAGCCGCTGGCGTGTGCGGTTCACGGAGTCGTGAGGACGCCGATCGCGATGGGAGACCGGGTGGCGGTCGTCGGGGCCGGACAGATCGGGCTGATGTTCGTCCATCTGGCGGCGATGCGCGGCGCGCGCGTCGTCTGCGTGGACCGGAGCGCCGAACGGCTGAAGGTCGCCCGCCGGCTCGGGGCCGAGGAGACCGTTGAGGCTTCAGAAAACGTAAACAGCGCGGAGATGGTGCGGGAGTGGACGCCACAAGAGCGCGGCGCGGACGTGGTCATCGAGGCGGTCGGCCTGCCGGAGGTGTGGGAAGAGGCGCTCCGGATGGTTCGAAAAGGCGGGGAAGTTACGCTCTTTGGCGGGGCTCCGTCGGGAACTTCGATCTCTGTTGACACGCTGCTCCTCCACTACTCGCAACTTACCATCCGGGGGATCTTCCACCACACTCCCTACACGGTGCGGCTCGCGTATGACCTGCTGTCCGGTCCCCGGTTCGACGCGGATGCGTTCGTCTCCGGGGTAGAGTCGCTAGAAAACGTGCTCGACGCTCTGGAGAGGCACGGGCGGCAGGAAGGCATCAAGTACGAGATAAAACCTCAGGGAGCGTAGATGAAGCATCAGGATTTGCGCGAAGAAGTGGCGAAGGTCGCGCGCGAGATGATCTCCTCCGGTCTCGTCACCGGGACCTCGGGGAACGTGAGCGCCCGCACCGAGGATGGGAACATCCTCATAACACCGAGCGGGCTGGACTACTCCGTGCTGGAACCGGACGATATCGTCGTCGTGGACCAGGGCGGGGAGGTACTGGAAGGGAACTTCGCGCCCTCCACCGAGACCCCGATGCACACCGGAATCTACCGCTCGCGCGCGGAGGTCGGCGGCATCGTCCACACTCACTCCAAGTTCTCGACCACGCTTGCTTGCCTCGGCTGGGAGATACCGACGGTTCACTACATGCTCGCGGTGCTCTCGGACGAGAACCGGGTGCCGATCTCACCTTACGCGACTTACGGGACCGAGGAGCTTGCCCGACACGCGAGCGATACGCTCGGAGACTCGCACCGGGTCTGTCTGCTACAGAACCACGGGACCATAGCTGTCGGGGACGGGCCGGAAAAGGCGTTCTCTCTCACGGTCGTGTTGGAGGATATGGCGGAGATCTACTACCACGCACGTCTGGTAGGGGAGCCTATCCTCCTCGACGAAGAGCAGATGGCGGAGGTTTCGGCCAAGATCCACGATTACGGTCAGTCGAAGTCCGCGCCGAAGGGCACCGGCCGCGAAGACTAGAGAGGACCGAGTCGCTTTGCGCTAGGCCGGTGCTATTTCGACCGGCGTGTTGCACTCCCGGAGTTCGGCGAGCTGCGCTTTGTCCACGCCTGAATCTACTATGACCAGGTCGAACTCATCCAGGTGAGCGAGCCGGTGGAGGGCGACCTTACCGAGTTTGTGGTGGTCCATCAGGAGAACCTTGTACTCGGCGGAGCCGAGCATAGCCCGCTTGGTTCGGATGATCTCCTGCTCCTGGTGCATCGCGACGCACCCCGAAATGGCCGAGGTGGACATAAAGAGGATGTCGGCCCGCAGGGAGGCAACGGCAGTTTCGCAGACCACGCCGGTAAAGGCGTCGTGCCCGGCGAGGTATTCGCCACCGAGGCATATCAGGGTGATCCCCTTGACCATGCTCAACTCCCTGATACCCATCGCGAAGTTCGTGATAACGGTCAACGGGGCGACGGCGTGAAGCAACGCCACCAGCGGCAGCGCGGTGGTCGAGTCGTCGAGCATTACCGCCTGGCCGGGCGCTATTTTCTTGATCGCATGCCGGGCGAGCGCCTCTTTCTCGGCTTTTGACGCCCGGAGCCGGTAGCGGACGTTGCTCTCGAAGAGGCTCGAAGGCTGGGGCTCTGCCGCCCCCCGCAACTTCCGCAATACTCCCTGCCGCTCCAACTCGTCCAGGTCGCGGTGAACCGTCATAACGCTCACGCCGAAGATCGAAGAAAGCTCTTTGGCCGATACCGAGCCGTGCCGGAGTACGTGCTCCGCTATCTGCTCCTGCCTCAGAAATGGCGTAGAGCTTCCACTCGTGCGCCCGTCGTTAGGCGTCATGATCGGCAGACTCTACAATCCATTTTCGTATTTCCATTGATCTATTCTACACATGCACCCCGAGCGGGGCGTGTTTTCACATGATAAAGTTTAAAAGTATACAAAAACAGTTGTTGCTAAGGGGGGCGGCAAATGACGAAGGTTATGCCTGGCAGGTTCAATTCTGCTTTGCGACATAGAGTCTGGTATAGACCGGGTATGCCGTTCCCATCTGATTACGGACAGCGGCAAGGGTTCGCAAGATGCGCGTAGCGGTCCTCGGTGCGGGCCAGATGGGTACGGCTTTTGGGGCGCCGTTGCTGGAGCGGAGTCACGAGGTCTGCTTTTGGGGACCTGAGTGGCTCGATGGTCAACGTCTCGGGGCCATAGCTTCCGGGGAGGCGCATCCGGACTTGGGGGTCCGGCTGTCTGCGTCGCCGGTCGAGACTACCCTCAACCTGCAAGAAGCCGTGGAAGATGCAGATATCTGTGCTCTGGCTGTCTCTTCGGAGGGGATCCGCTGGGTCGTTGAGGAGGTGGCCGCGAAAGTCCCGGAGAGCGCACCCGTTATGGTTTTGACCAAAGGATTTATGGAGCGCGAGGGTGAAGTCTTGCCGATAGGCGCGTGGGTGCAGGAGGTTCTCGGGGCGGGGCGGCCGGTTGTCGGGGTAGGGGGGCCGGTAAAGGCGTCGGAGTTGATCCACAAGCTGCCGACCCAAACCGTGTTCGCGTCGGAGAGCGTCGAACACGCCGAGAAGCTGCGGGACGCTTTCGGGACGTCTTACTATCTTCCGGAGGTCACGGACGACCTGATCGGCACGAGTATCTGCTCCGCCCTCAAGAATTGTTACGCGATAGCGGTCAACCTGCTGGCCGGAGAAGTTGAGAGCGCCAACCTCCGGTCTCTGGCCTTCGGTGTCGCGTTGCGGGAGATGCTCCTGTTCGCTACGGCTTCCGGGGGACGACCGGAAACGGTTTCGGGGGCCGCCGGGGCCGGCGACCTCTACGTTACCTGCCTTACGGGCCGCAACGGCGACTTCGGGAAGTTGCTCGGAGAAGGACACCCGCCGGAGAAAGCGCGGGAGATCATGGACGGCGCAACCGTGGAGGGGCTCGGGACGTTGCCGCCGGCGCTCATGCTCGCCCGGTCACTCGGTATCCGGGAGAAGCTTCCGTTGCTCCAGTACCTGGATGAGGTATTGAGCGTGGGCGGCACGGAGAACGTGCGCCTTCCTCTGGAGCGCATAGTAGCCGGGTAGAAGTGGGTATCCTGTTAGACTGAAAACCGTTCTCGTAACAAGCAAAGAGACAGACTTTGAAGAGGAGTTATCGTGGCGGAGAAGGAGACTGCGGTAGGAGCCGAAGAAGGTTTGCACGCCCGGCCGGCGGCTGAGTTCGTAAAGACGGCCAAGCAGTTCACTTCGGACATCCGGGTGATAAAAGGTGAACGCGAGGCGAACGCCAAAAGCGCACTAAAAATCATGGGGCTCGGGGCGAAGAAAGGTGAGAAGATAAAGATAAGCGCCGATGGCGTGGACGCCGAAGAGGCCGTGGAAGCTCTGACGCGTCTGATCTCCGGCGCCGGGCCCCAGACCGCCTAGCCGCCTGCTGAGTTTGCCGGGACCTCTGCGGGATCAGGATTTCGCTTTCAGTACGTGCGCGCGCATGGGCTGTTCCAGGATTGTTGAGTTGTCGGTGGAGACTTTCGCGTAACGAAGAAAAGCGGCCTCGACTTGAGGGCGGCGTTCTTCGATAACCGTGGTACGTGAGGGGGCCGCTGCGACGATGCGGTCCAGGAACTGGCCCAGGTACGTGAAACTTTCCCGCCTCGTGTAATCGATGCGTCTGATCTGCTCGAACATTCCGTTCTCGAAGACCTCGTCGATTACCTTTTGAGCGGCGGCGCGAACATACGTTTCATCCTCCACCAACCGCAAAACAGAGAAGAACGAGCCTTCGGCAAGGGGCTCGATGATAACGATGGGCTGCGCAGGTTTCGCGACGCGAGCCGCTTCTTGCAGGGCTTCACGCATGGCGAGCTCCGGGACGTGATGAAGAGAGTTCGAGAAGATAGCCCCATCGAAGCAACGATCCGCGAACGGCAGCGCTTCCGCGCCGGCCTGATGAAACGTTCCCGCAGGAACGGCTCGCCGGGCGACCGCAACCGCTTCTCCGTTTGGGTCGACCCCGGTAACGCACGCTCCCAGTTCCGACAACGAGCGCGCGAGGACACCTTTGCCACAACCGATGTCGAGTATTGGCTTTCCCTCAAGCGGCTCGAAAGCCGCCGTGATGACGGATATGTTCTCGTTCTTTGACGGCAAATCGACCTTCCTAGCGGGTTATTTCAAAAAGAACCTGTAGCATGACATCGTGACGAACTAAGGGCCTGACGCCTGCGTGACCGTACTGGGGTAAAGGTACGGAACGAATAAGCTTATTCACCTATGGGTTGGGCAGGCTCCACGAGCTTTACCATCGGTCCTGGACGCAGCGTCATTTGTCAATGAGTGTGAGGCGCGTTCCAAACCGAAGCTGAACACGAAACTGCTTCTCGTCAAATCTCGACATCCCAGGGCCCCTGTTCCTACCATGCTATTGCCAAAGATAGCCGAAGACGCTCCTGGGCGCTCTTGAATCAGAAGGGCGCCTGCCGCCCCGACCGATATTATCGCAACGACCGAGATGGCGGCGGCCATGGACACTAGTTGCGTTTTGGTGAAAAGGTTGCCGTAGGCCCGGCTCAAGATATTCGATATAGCGAAGAACCAGAGCGCGGATACCGCGAAGACGACCAGCAACCACGCAACAGCTACGAGGACGGGGCCTACGGTTGCCGGCATAGCCAGATCAACCCATCGTCCCAGGCGCCACGTGCTTGTTATTTGTCCCGGTGTAAGCTTCATTCATACTTACTCCGTCTCCAGTGAAAGCCGCCTCCAGGTCCGCGCGAATATTGTTTTCCTCTCAAGTCGGGCCATTCGTGGAGGTGTCTTCCGCGGCTGTTTTTGGAATGGCGTCCCGGTAGACTTTGTAAGCCATCTGCAAATGTTCTTTCATACGAGATCTGGCCAGCGTCTCGTCCTGGTTGAGGATGGCTTCGTAGATCAGCCGATGCTGACTTTGGGAGATTTCCTTGTCCCCTGGTAGGATGTATTGCTCGGCCCATGTTTTGATCGTCGTGTGTATAGAGAGCATGAATAGGCTCAGTAGACGGTTTTTAGAAGCCTTCGCGATAGTCGTGTGAAATGTTATGTCCGGAAAGTAAACGTCATAATCCTTGTACTCATCACTCTCGATGATATTTTGCATCTTCGCGAGATCCTGCTCCGTACGTTCGATCGCCGCCGTTCCCGCTACCGGCACCTCTATAGTCTCACGCGCTACCCACAACTCTTCTAGCGTAAGCTCGTGTACGTCTAGTAGCAAGGATATGGAATCTATCAAATACTCCGCCACACCCGTGCCGTCCAGGGATTTGATGAAGGTTCCGCCCGTAGGCCCGGTAGAACTCTCCAGCACGTTCAGCGCTTCCAGCACCTTGAGCGCCTCCCGAACCGTCGGCCGGCTGACGCCAAGTTGCCTGGCTAGGTCTGTCTCCGGAGGCAACCTGTCGCCGGGACGCAACTCCCCCGAAGAGATAGCCGCACGAATGCTCGCAACTATCTGCTGATAAGTCTTCTTTTTCTCAGTCCCGACCGTGACTACATTCTGAAGTATCCGCATAACCTCCTCCCCAAAAGCTATTTACATCCCTAATTATGTACCCAACTAGAGCAAAATGCACCCGCCTGGACATGAAAACTATGTCATGCACCAATTTGTTTGACAAATAGACTGGCTTTGGCTATCTTGCTCCTGTGGGTGAACCTGCGGGTGCGCAGCCGTTGCTGGCGCAGTCACTGCAGGTGGAATGTTCGGCAGGGCGATGGAAAGGGGAACGCGACGTGGACACACCAAACAATCGAGGAGCCGGGGGATCCGGCGGGGGGAGTCGAAATTCCGGGCGGGTTAACGACGGCGCTTCGAGGATCAACACCACTATCACCACCAGGACGCTGGTCTACTCTTCGATCGTCTGCTTTCTGGCCTGGGTCTTCTCCGTTTACGATTACACGTTGTTCGGGGCTCTACTTCCGGTTATCAGCAAGGAATTCGGCTGGTCGACTTCCTTTGGCACTTTTATAGTTACCATCGTGGCTGTAGGTACTTTCTTCGTCGCCCTTGCAGTCGGGCCGATGCTCGACTATCTGGGACGGAAACCGGCGTTGGTTATCTCCACTATCGGCGCGGCCTTGAGCTCCGGCCTCACGGCGTTGGCCCCGGCGGCGTTTGCGGGGCTCTACCTGTCGGTCGTAAGGACTTTCTCCGGCCTCGGATACTCCGAGCAGGCGGTCAACGCTACTTACCTGAACGAAATGTATGGCAACAACCCGCGGCGGGGCTTTATCTACAGCCTCGTGCAGGGTGGTTGGCCGATCGGGGTGTTGCTCGGGGCGGCGTTGTCAGCGATATTGCTGCCGGTTATCGGGTGGCGGAGCACTTTCCTGGTCGCAACGTTCCCGGCGATCGTCATCGCCATCCTCGCCGTCAAGCTGAGGGAGTCTCCGAAGTTCCAGGCCATGAAGCGTGTTCGCTCTCTCGAAAAAGAAGGCCGGCATGAAGAGGCCGTCGAGTTTGGCAGGGAATTCGACATAGATGTCCACCATACGGAAGAGTCGACTTTCAAGCAGCTTTTCGAGCCGGATATCAGGAAGCATACGATCTTTATCAGTCTGGCGATGCTCTGCAACTGGATCGGCATTCAGGTATTCGCCGTTCTGGGTACCACCGTGCTCACGGAAGGCAAGGGGGTTCAGTTCTCGAGCGCGCTGATCGTGCTCATCATCTCCAACGCGGCCGCCTATATAGGGTACCTGACCCACGGGTTCGTGGGAGACCGCATCGGGCGGCGTTTGACCATCGCGGGCGGTTGGATCATCTCCGGGCTCGCCTATACCCTGATGTTGTTCGGGCCGAACTCATCCGGCTTCGTGCTGACGATGTACACGATCGGCCTCTTCTTCATAATCGGACCCTACGCGGCGCTGCTGTTCTTCATGGGTGAGTCATTCCCGACCAGGGTGCGCGGTACGGGCTCTTCTTTCGTAAACGCCATGGGACCACTCGGGGCGATCGCCGGGTCCGGCCTGTTCGCCTTGTTGACCGGCTTTGGGGTGGGTGTTACGACCACTGCGTTTATCGCCGGCGCCATCGCGACGTTCGTGTCGGGTTTCCTCATGCTGGGCACCCGTGACGTGAAAGACTCCCGTCAGGCCGAAGCAACCGGCTCGGGTTCCACGTCCGCCCGCGTGCGGTGATCCCTGGACGGTAAACAACCTTTATGAGAACGGCGAAGAGGGCGGACCTCATCCGAGGCGCCCTCTTCAACCTGAGCAGGAGGGAGGACTTTAATGGCATCTGAACGCTCCCGGGTCGCTTTAGTTACCGGAGCTGGAAATGGGATTGGCCGAGCCGTGGCCGAGAAACTGGCGAAGGACGGAGACCGTGTCGTCGTCAACGATCTGCGTGGTGAGGCAGCCGAAGCGGTAGTCGCCCGGATAAACGACTCGGGTGGAAGCGCTGCCGCCGCTCCCGGCGACGTCTCAGACCCGGAATCCGTAGAGCGGATCCTGGAAGTGGCGCAAGAAGCTTACGGCCCCCCGGAGATCCTGGTCAACAATGCCGGGTTTTTGCAGCAGAAGCGGTTCACAGACCTCACCGTAGAGGACTTTGACCGGATGATCGCCGTCCACCTGCGCGGAATGTTCTTGTGTACGCACGCCGTGCTGCCGGGTATGATCTCAGAAGGCAATGGCATCATCGTCAACGTCGCTTCTCAACTCGGTCAGATCGGCGGCACCGAGTTGTGCCATTATAGTGCGGCGAAGGCCGGTATCATCGGTCTGACGAAGTCGCTGGCCCGCGAGGTCTCCTCGCAAGGCGTCCGGGTCAACGCGGTCGCGCCCGGCCCCATAAACACCGAGCTCATCCTCGGTCTCTCCGAGGAGTGGCAACAGGATAAGGCTGCGGAGCTACCACTTGGACGGTTTGGAGAGCCGTGGGAGGTGGCCGAGACGGTTGCTTTCCTTGCCTCGGACGGCGCCACTCTGTACGTCGGCCAGACGCTCGGTCCCAACTCTGGAGATGTGATGCTATGAGCGCGAATAAAGAGGAAAAACCTGTAGTCCTGGTGACCGGGGCCGGCATCGGGATCGGCGCGGCTACCTCTCACGCGTTCGCGATGGCAGGATACCGGGTCATAGTGACGGATATTCTCGAAGAAGGTCGATCGGTTGTCAGCGGCATCGAATCCGAGGGCGGCGAGGCCGAGTACCATCACCTTGACGTTACGGACTCCGGTGGAGTCGACTCTCTGGTATCGACCGTCCAGGAACGGTACGGCCCACTGTACTCGGTAGTGGCCAACGCCGGGATCGCCCACCGGGTACCCCTCGTCGAACTGACGGACGAGAAGTGGGATCACACCCACGAGGTAGATCTCAAGGGCGTGATGAGGGTCTGCCGGGCGGCGGCTCCAGCGATGCGAGAAGCCGGAAGAGGGAGCATGATCGCCCTCTCCTCGATCATGGGGGTCGCTTACGGATGGGACGAGCACGTCCAGTACTCGGCGGCCAAAGCCGGCGTGGTTGGCCTCGTGCGTGGCCTGGCGGTGGAGTTGGCCCGCGACGGAATTCGGGTCAACGGTATAGCACCAGGTTACATACGGACGGCGCAGGCGCTCTCCGAAGAACACTCGCTCGGTCCCGAAGGCTTGGAGAAGGCCGCGGAGTTCATCCCGATGGGCAGGGTCGGAGAGCCCGAGGATATCGCCGATGTGGCGGTATTTCTGTCATCGGAAAGCGCCCGCTACATCACCGGTCAGGTGCTCGTGGTGGACGGAGGTTTGCTACCGGGACGATATTAGATCAGGTAGAGATCTTCCTCTTCTCGGCGCCGTCCCCAACGAAGGTCTGACCGATCTCGTCTACGGCCTTTTCTCCCCGGCTATCTGGTGAGGGTTCTTACGGCGTTGAGCATGACCTCTGCTCCCAGAGCCGCATCCGCCGGGTCTGCGTCCTCCTCCGGCGCGTGGCTGATGCCGTCCTTGCAGGGGACGAATACCATCGCGCTCGGGACACGTTCGGCGATGCTCATGGTGTCGTGGGCCGCGCCGGAGTTCATCGACGCGTACGGTTCGCCGCTCGCCTCGGCCGCTGACTCCAGTGCGTTTACCACCCGCTGGTCCAGTGGCGTCACCGGCAGTGCCTGACGCTGCGAATACGCGGCGTTCATGCCTCGTTTCTCTGCGGCCTCCCGCGCGAATGCGGCGATATCGCGGGCGACGCCGTGGAAGCTTTCCTCGTTCACCCCACGGATATCGAGCGAGAAGCGGGCCTCGCCTGGGACGGCGTTGATCAAGTTCGGGCTAAGTTCGATCTCCCCGACTGTTCCGACCGTACCGTTGCCTGCTTCTTTCGCGAGGCGCTCCAGCTCCAGCATGCACTCGGCCATGACCAGGCCGGCATCCTGGCGGAAGTCCATGGGGGTTGCCCCGGCGTGGTCGCCTCGGCCGTGCACCGTAATGTCGGCGTGGACGTAGCCTGCGATGGCGCCGACGACCCCGATGCGGTTATCCGTATCCTGGAGCACGCGCGCCTGCTCGATGTGTAGCTCGATCCAACCGGAGAGGTCATCGAGGATGCGGGCCGAGTCTCGCCAGCGTCCCGGCTCGTAACCGGCCTCCTCCGCATGCTCCCAAAAGCTGCGCCCGTCGTCTGTCGCGCGGAACTCCTCGCGCAGTTCTTGCTCGGTCGTCCTTTGCGCCACTATGCGGCTTCCCAGCAGCATCTGGCCGAAGCCCGAACCTTCCTCTTCCAGGAAAGAGATGAGCTGGAGCGGAAGGTCGAGGTGTAGCTCCTCGTTGAGGCGGCAGACTTCCAGGGCCGCGGCGACGCCCATCGTGCCGTCGTACTTACCGCCGTTGCGGTTCGAGTCGCAGTGGGAGCCGAGGCCGAACACCTTCTCGCCCGCCGGGCGGTTCCGGGCGACGAGCGTGCCGACGGGGTCCTCGTAGTGCTCGAAGCCCAGAGCTTCCAGCTCTCCGATAAAGTAGTCTAGGGTGTTGCGGTACTCGGGCGTGTAGGCGTAGCGCCGGATCGCTTCAGAAGAGCGCGTATAGTCGGGACCGGCGAGGGTCTCTATATCGCGCCTTATCCTCTCCGTACTCTTCACGCGGTCTATAGTCAAGGATCTGGCCGCCATGGTTATTCTCCCTTCTTTTCCGGTTCTGACTACAGACCGGGAACGACGTGCGTCCAGGGACGCGCCTCCTCGAAGGCCGCCGCGGCACGCAGCAGATCTGTCTCGCGGTTCGTGCCCGTCACCATCTGCAGGCCGACGGGCAGACCGTCTCCGGTGAACCCGCAGGGGATCGAGGCGGCTGGATTACCGGTCAGGTTGAACGGATAAGTGTAGTAGACCCAGGAGACGATGTTGCGCTCTGGTAGCTCCGGCGGCACGTTTACTCCGGCCCCGAAGGCCGTCACCGGCAAGGTCGGCGTTAGCAACAAGTCGTAGGACTCGAAGAACCGGCGCACCTTCTCCCTCAGCTCGTACCTCGCGAAGACCTGGGCGTAGTACTCTTCAACCGTCCCCTTGAGGGCGTCTTCGAGTATGTCGGCCACGGCGGGGTCCAGGAGTTCACGCGAGTTTCGGAGCGCGCTCTTGAGCCTCGTTCCGGCGCCGGCGTAGAACTCGGCCGTCCACACGTCCACCGGATCTTCCATCACCCCCTCTACCAGATCTACCGTGCATCCGAAGTCTTCGAATACTTTGACCGCGCCCTCGACGACCTCCAGCACCTCGCGGGTGGGCCTGGCGTAGCCTAGGGTGGGGCTCCAGGCGACGCGCATACCTTCTACCGGAGCATCACAGGCGGCGAGGTAGTCCGGTATCTGTTCGGAGACGCTGGCGGGATCCCGGTCGTCGAAGCCGGAGATCACACCGAGCAGCACTGCCGCGTCCCGCACCGAGCGCGCCATGGAACAGACGTGCCCGAGCGTCGGCGTGGCGCTTGTCGGGAAGACGGGCACCCTCCCGAACTGCGCCTTCATCCCGAAGACGCCGCAAAGAGAGGCGGGGATGCGTATGGAGCCGCCACCGTCGGTGCCGAGCGCGAAGGGCGTCACCCCGGCCGCCACCGAGGCCGCCGCGCCCGCGCTGGAGCCGCCGGTAGTCCTGGATGTATCCCAGGGGTTTCGCGTTACACCCGAAACCGGGCTGTCCCCGCCTCCCGCTTTGCACCCGAACTCGGTCGTCGTGGTCTTGCCTATGATGCAAGCTCCCGCAGCCCTGACCCGTTCGACCGCCGGCGCGTCGGAATCGGCCACGTTGTTCTCCATGGTGCGCGAGCCGAACGTGGTCCTTATACCCTGGACGTTGATCAGGTCCTTCACGGAGATCGGGACGCCGTGCAACGGCCCCGGCTCTTCTCCTCCGGCCAGGGCTTCATCCGCGGCCCTCGCGGCTTCCATTGCCTGCTCGGGCATCGGCGTGACGAAGGCGTTGAGCGTAGGCTCCGCAGCCTCCATCCGGGAGAGAGTCTCGGTCATGACCTCGGTCGCGGAGACCTCTTTCTTGACGATAGCGGCTCGTATCTCTCGCGCGGTAGCGTAGTTGTCGTCACCCATAATAGCGAAGCGCTCCCGGAGTCCCGGTCACTCGTCGAGGACGGCGAAGGCCCTGACCGGCGAGCCGCTGCCGCCCTTTACGAGCAGCGGCGCCCCGTAGAACGTGAACTCACCCTTGCCGACCAGCTCTTCCAGGTTCACGAGCCACTCCCAATGGAAGATGCCCCGATCCCGACAGACGCGGTGGCTGGGGAAGAGGTCGTTGCTGGGCATGTCGGTCGAGGGTCCTTCGACGCCGTGCGCCTTGGAGCCGCGGTCGGCGAGCCAGTGGGTAGCCTCTGCGGTAAGGCCCGGGTTACTCCGCACCACTTCGGGGTCCGGGTAGTGGCGTTTGTGGAGGCCGGTGTTGAGGAGCACGATGTGGCCGTCGACCTGGACGCCGCACTTCTCCTCGGCGTCTTCAAGGTCCTCCACCCCTATCTCACCCAGGTCCGGTATGTGGGTTAGTTCGAAGCAGACCGCCTTGCCGAAGAACATCTCAAGCGGCATCTCATCGACCGGGGCTCCACTCGGGTTGGTGTGGTACAAGGCGTCGACGTGGGTGCCGACGTGATCCAGCATCCCGAGGAAGTTGGTGGCGAAGGTCATCCTGTCCTCGGGTACGCCCATCCCGAAGCTTTTCGTCTGCTCGTGCGACAGGGCCGGCAGTATCACCGGGCTCTGAAACAACTTGTGCGCCGGCATGTTGTCGGTCATGACTAGAGAGAGATCTACTACCCTTTTCACTCCAACCTCCTTTTGGCGGAGACTGTTCCCCGTCGAATCCAGATGCGGACGCTAGTCACTCTAACGACGAACTTTTGATTTGTCAAACAAATAGCCTAGCGTGAAGGTCTGGACTCTATTTCAGTCTGCAGCGGCTGTTTACTTTGGGGGAGAGAACGTCCGGGCGACGAATTGCCGGATGGTATCTATTCGTCAGGTGGGGGATCGAAAGAGGCTTCTATCTCTTCTCTGTTTGCTCCGGCCCCGAGTAGCAGTGCGAGTAGTAATCGGGCCTTTAGACCATCCAGGGGGCCGGCGTTTATGAGGCCGCGCTCCAGCAGGTCGGTCTCCGAGCCGGGGAAGCCGTAAGTCGAGCGCAGAGCCTCGCCGCTACCGGTGCGCGAAGCGAGCACGACCGGTATCTTTTGGGCCAAATTTTCCAAGGATTTCACCATGACGGAAGGCACGTGGCCGCCGCCCAGGGCTTCTATCACTAGGCCGGCGTATCCGTGACGCTCTATCTCGGGAAGGAGTCTCCCGTCATCGCCCAGGGTGACAGTGAGCAGGGCCACGGGATAATCGCGCTTGTCTCCGGTAAGCGCGACTTTTCGCTGTCCCACCGGACGCAGCGCTATCCTTGGCGTTCCTTCGGAGATCCAACCGACCGGACCGACCGGATCCGAGCGGAATGTCGCCGGGCTCTGTGTGTGGGTTTTACGCACGAAGCGCGCGGCGTGTATCTCGTCGTTCAGGACCACGAGGGCGCCGAGCCCGCGGGCGGCTTCGCTCGCGGCCACCTGGATCGAAGCCAGAAGGTTCGCCGGTCCGTCGGCCCCTGGAAGCGTCGGGTTGCGCATGGCTCCCGTCACCACGACCGGGGCGGCGCGATCCACCAGCACGTCCAGCACGAAAGCAGTCTCTTCTATGGTGTCGGTACCCTGCGTGACCACGGCCCCGCCGGCGCCACTGTCTATGCGGCGCGTGATCTCCGCCGCAAGCTCGACCAGGTCGTCTACCGTGAGCTCTCCCGATGCCGCCTGCCGGAACGAGACTGCCGAAACCTCGGCGATCTCCGCTATCTCGGGTACGTCCGCGACCAATGCCTCTCCCGTCAACGTCGGCTCGACGCCTTTCCCTCCGGAATCCGTCGACGAGATGGTCCCCCCAAGCGATAGAACCGCTATTTTCGGAAGCGCCACAGTTCCTCCTCGTACCACCGTATTTTCCAACATCCCTAATTAGTCTGACAATAATCTTACCGATAGTAGAGACGCCGGGCAAACCTGCCGTCGGCAACGGAGTACCCTGGTGGGTATTGAGACTGGATATGAGGTTGCTGTACAATGGCTTTGGTCAGACAAAAGGGGAAAGGCAGGATAAATGGCCGATAAAGAAATATTTTGCTCCATAGGAGTAGATATCGACGCGGTTGCTGGTTGGCTCGGGTCTTACGGTGGGGAGGATTCGCCGGACGACATCTCGCGGGGTATGTTCTCTGGGGAAGTGGGCGTACCGCGGCTCTTGAAGCTCTTCGACAGGTACGATCTAAGGGCGACGTGGTTTATCCCTGGGCACTCCATGGAGACCTTCCCGGATCAGGTAAAGATGGTCGCCGACGCCGGACACGAGATCGGCAGCCACGGCTACTCTCACGAAAACCCGGTCGCCATGACGCCCCAGCAAGAGCGGGACGTGCTGGAGAAGGCCATAGAGTTAATAGAGAATCTCACCGGTAAGCAGCCGGCGGGTAACGTCGCGCCGTGGTGGGAAGTCTCCAACGTCTCCAACGACCTGTTGCTGGAGTACGGGTACAAGTACGATCACAGTTTGCAGCATCGGGATTTCACGCCCTACTGGGCCCGCAAGGGCGACAGTTGGACCAAGATCGACTACTCCAAGCCCGCCGCCGAGTGGATGAAGCCGCTGGTGCGTGGTGAGGAGATAGACCTCGTCAAGATCGGCGGCAACTGGTACCTCGACGACCTGCCACCGATGATGTTCATAAAGACCTCTCCGGCCACCCACGGCTTCGTCAACCCCAGGGACATAGAAGAGATGTGGCGGGATCAGTTCGACTGGGTCTACAGGGAGATGGATTACGCAACGTACTGCCTGACCATCCACCCGGACGTTTCCGGTAGGCCTCAGGTTCTCTTGATGCTCGAACGCCTGATCGAGTACATAAGCGGTCACGAGGGTGTACGCTGGGCCCCGATGGAAGACATCGCCGACGACTTCGCCCGGCGTTACCCGAGGTCCGAGCCGAACCACGACCCCGGCGCCGAAGCCTTTACCCCCAAGGGTAGCTAGGCTATGTTGGCTGCTTTCCGAGGATAACCGTATGTGCGTGCTTTGCGGTCAGGACTTCGTGGCGCAGGCCCACTGGTCTGACCGTCACATAGAGGACCAGGCGCGGGCTTCCGGACCCGGCGCCGATCCCGGAGAGTACCAGCGCGACCGGAAACGGGATCGCTTGCATAGGGTGGCCCTGACGAACGAGGTGCTGCGTTGTTACGGTCTCCGGGTCGAGGACTGGAGCGGGAGCAAATATATACTCCGGGACCGGAAGGGCGGCGCGAAGATCATCCAACATCTCGGTGAGCTCTGGCCCGCCGCGGCGAAGCTGGCGGGCCGGACCCTCGACCCACTCGACCCTGCCGTGCAAGAGGCGCTGTCCTCGGCGCATAGCGGGTAGAGACATGGGCAACACAGACGCCAGGCGTCCGGTGACGATCGTGACCGGCTTCCTCGGTAGCGGTAAGACCACGCTGCTCGGGAAGGTCCTATTGGAGCCATCGATGGCGAACACGGCTGTTCTGGTCAACGAGTTTGGTGAAGTCGGCCTGGATCACCACCTCCTACGCCGGGTAGATGAGCGAACGGTCCTGCTCGGGAACGGTTGCGTGTGCTGCACTACCAGGGAGGACCTAGTCGGCGCGCTCCTGGAGCTTCTGGACAAAGACCAGAGTGGTGAGATCCTCCGACTGGACCGAATCGTGGTCGAGACCACGGGGCTCGCCGACCCGGCCCCGATCCTCTATACGATCTTCACCGATCCCGTGTTGCAGCACCACTTCTCGGTGGATCTCGTCCTAACCACAGTGGACGCGGTCAACGGCAACCTGCACCTCGACCGTAACCCGGAGTCGCTCAAGCAGGTAGCAGCGGCTGACAAAATCGTCGTGACCAAGACCGATATAGCGGAGCCCGACTCCGTACCGAACCTGCTGTCACGCCTGACAACGATGAACCCGTCCGCCTCGGTCCTGACGGCGGCCTTCGGGGAGATAGACGTTGGAGACCTCTTCCGGCCGGGCGGTATGGAAATGCGCGCGGCGGGAGCTATACCGGAGAAACCTATCGAGCCTCACGACGTGGGAGATACGCATTCCGTTTCGGTGACTTTCGACGGTCCTATCGACTGGACGGCGTTCGGGATCTGGTTCAGCATGTTGCTCCATTCCAGGGGTGAGAGTGTATTGCGGGTGAAAGGTTTCCTGGATGTCGGGGCGGACGGACCCGTCGTCCTGAACGGTGTGCAGCACATCATCCATCCGCCGGAACATCTCGATGAGTGGCCCGACGATGACCACGGTTCGCGGATCATCTTCATCACGAAGCACATTCGCCCGAGAGAGATTTTAGAGTCCCTGAGGGCGTTCCGGGATCTGCTCGGGGCGAGCCCGGTTCTCCTCGTGGAGGGGAATAGAATACCGGTGTCATAGCCCGTATTACGAAGCGCGGGATGTGCCGGAGCAAACGTGAAGTCTTATCTGCTTCGGGTTACGATACCTTCGTATCGCTATCGCGTCGCGGGCTGAGAAAGGATATTCATGGCGGTGAAAGAAGGCTGGAAGGGGCGTTTCTTCGAGGACTTCGAGGTGGGCGACGTTTACGAGCATCCCCTGGGGCGCACGGTCACCACTACCGACAACATCTGGTTTACCCTGCTCTCGCAGAACACTGCTCCCATCCACTTCGACCACAATTACGCCTCGCAGACCGAGTTTGGCAAGCCGCTCGTTGACTCGACTTTCACGCTGGCGCTGGTCACCGGCCAGAGCGTCACGGACGTCTCGCAGAACGTGTTCGCCAACCTGGGATGGGACGAGGTACGGCTTCCCGCGCCGGTCTTCGAAGGAGATACTATTTACTCCCAGTCCGAGGTCCTTGAGAAGCGCGAGTCTCGCTCCCGGCAGAACGTGGGAATCGTCACCGTGAAGACGACCGGCTACAACCAGGATGGAGAGGTCGTGATCACCTTCAAGCGCACTATCATGGTCTACCGTCATGGTCACGCCCCGGAGATCACCAGGATCACACCGCGAGACGCCGAATGAGCGTGGTTGACGTGACGAAGGCAGATCCACACGAGGATTTGCGCCACGGCGTCCGCGAGGTGTGCGCAGACTTCCTGGATAGCTACTGGCGCGAGCTGGACGCAAGACGTGAGTACCCCGACGAGTTCGTCCGGGTCATGACCGAGAAGAGATATCTGGCCGCCCTGATCCCGGAGGAGTATGGGGGACTGGGAATGGACCTCGCCCAGGCTTCGGTCATCCTCGAAGAGATCAACCGCTCCGGCGGCAACGCCCAGCCCGCTCACGCCCAGGTCTACACGATGGGCACCTTGCTGAGGCACGGCTCCGAGGATCAGAAAAAAGAGTACCTGCCGAAGATGGCAAGCGGAGAGGTGAGGCTGCAGGCCTTCGGTGTTACCGAGCCCGAGGCCGGAACCGACACCACCCAGTTGACTACGACCGCTGTTCAAGAGGGCGATGGCTACGTCATAAACGGGCGCAAGATCTACATCTCCCGCGTCCTACACTCGGATTTCATGATCCTCCTGGCACGCACCACGCCGCTCGATGAGGTGAAGCGCAAGTCTGATGGGCTCTCGGTCTTCATGCTGGACCTGCGCGAAGCTGTGGGCAACGGTCTCACGGTAAATCCCCGGCGCGTCATGATAAACAACCAGACCAACGAGCTCCTCTTCGAGCACCTGCGCGTCCCGGCGAGCGCCCTGATCGGGGGGGAGGGCAAGGGCTTTCGTTACATCCTCGACGGCATGAACGCCGAGCGGATCCTCATCGCCGCCGAGTGTATCGGCAACGGACGATGGTTCGTGGACAAGGCTACGCGGAGGGCCAAGGATCGCGAGGTCTTCGGTCGCCCTATCGGGCAGAACCAGGGGATCCAGTTCCCAATAAGCAGGGCACACATAAACGTGGAGGCCGCCGACCTGATGCGCTTCAAGGCCGCCGAGTTGTTCGACGTAGGTGAGCCGTGTGGGGCAGAGGCGAACATGGCTTTGCTGTTGGCTGCGGATGCCGCCTGGGAGGCCGCCAACGTCGCGATGCAGACCTACGGCGGGTATGGTTACGATACGGAGTACGACATAGAGCGCAAGTTCCGGGAGACCCGGCTCTTCCAGGTCGCGCCCATATCCACCAACCTGATCCTCTCCTACGTAGGTGAGCACGTCCTCGGCCTCCCGAGGTCTTTCTAGAATGCTCCCCCTCGAAGGAATCACCGTCGTCTCCCTTGAGCAAGCCGTGGCCGCCCCATTCGCCACCCGCCAACTCGCCGACCTCGGCGCCAGGGTCATAAAGATAGAGCGCCCCGGCGTCGGGGACTTCGCCCGCGGCTACGACGAGACCGTGGAAGGACTCTCCAGTCACTTCGTCTGGCTCAACCGCTCCAAGGAGTCCCTGACGCTGAACCTGAAAGAAGAAAGCGCCAGGGAGATACTCGGCCGGCTCGTCGAGAGAGCCGACGTGTTTATCCAGAACCTGGCGCCGGGCGCCGCCGGAAGGCTCGGCTTCGGGTCGGGTGACTTGCGGGAGAAGCACCCCAGGCTGATCGTCTGTGACGTGTCGGGCTACGGCTCTTCGGGGCCGTACCGGGACAAGAAAGCCTACGACCTGCTGGTGCAGTGCGAGGCCGGTCTCGTCTCGATCACCGGCACGCCCGAAACCCCCTCGAAGGTCGGCATCTCCGTCGCGGACATAGCCTGCGGCATGTACGCCTACTCCGGCATACTCACCGCCCTCTTCAACCGGGAGCGTACCGGAGAGGGCGCCGCTTTCGAGGTCTCTCTCTTCGAGGCTCTCGGAGAGTGGATGGGTTTTCCGGGCTACTACACGCTGTACGGCGGCGAGGAGCCTCGTAGAAGCGGCGCGAGCCATACCTCCATCGCGCCTTATGGGCCTTTCGAGTGCGGAGATAGAGAGACCATCTTCCTCGGAATACAGAACGAAAGAGAGTGGGAACGGTTTTGCGGGGAGGTACTCGAAAGTCCCGCCCTGGCCGATGACAACCGTTTCGACGGCAATTCGCACCGTGTCGAGAACAGGGATGCTCTTCACCAGGAGATCGAGGACGTTTTGCAGAAACTCTCCTCGGAGGCGGTCATGGAACGCCTGGAGGGGGCCGGCATAGCCAACGCCCGCATGAGGAGCGTCCAGGATTTCCTCGACCACCCGCAGCTCGAAGCCCGTGACAGATGGAGGGAGGTCGGTTCTCCCGTAGGTCCCCTGCGCGCTCTATTACCACCGGTGACGATGGAGGGCGTGAAGCCGGTCATGTCCCCGATCCCGGAGGTCGGTCAGCATACCGAAGCTATACTCAAGGAACTAGGTTACGGCGAAGAAGCAGCTGCTTCGTTCCGTCGGAATTCCGTGATTTAGGCTGTTTCAAGCTCGTCGGATGAAGATCCCGGCCCGCCATCCTTCAGCTCTAGTCACCCAGTAGCTTTTCTAGATAGCCTGTGTGGTATTTGCCGGAGCGGAAGGCTTCCTCGCCGAGCAGGCGCGTGTGTAGGGGGATGGTTGTCTTTATGCCTTCCAGGCGGTACTCGCGCAGGGCGCGGCGGGCGCGGTTTATCGCCTCTTCGCGCGTCAGGGCCCACACGATTAGATTGCCGACCATCGAGTCGTAGAAGGGTGGGATCCTATACCCCTGGTAGACGGCCGAGTCCACGCGGACGCCGGGGCCGCCGGGTACTTCGAGGAAGGTGACCTCGCCGGGCGAGGGCATGAAGTCGTTGTCCGGGTCTTCGGCGTTGATGCGGAATTCTATCGCGTGGCCGACCAGCGGCACGTCTTCCTGCGTAAAGCTCAGAGGCTCGCCCGCGGCGACCCGGATCTGCTCTTTCACCAGGTCCACGCCCGTGAGCATCTCCGTTACCGGGTGCTCTACCTGTATCCTCGTGTTCATCTCGATAAAGTAGAAATCATCGCCGGCTTCGCCTCCTTCGACCAGGAATTCGACTGTCCCAGCGTTCGCGTACCCAGCTTCCTGTGCCAGCCGGACCGCCGCCTCTGTCATCTCCTCCCTGACTTCGGAGTTGATGCTTGGTGAAGGCGCCTCCTCCAGGACTTTCTGCCGGCGGCGTTGCATCGAGCACTCCCGCTCGTAGAGGTGGATGACGTTGCCTTTGTTGTCCCCGATCACCTGAACTTCTACGTGACGCGGGTTGGTCAGGAACTTCTCCAGGTACAGGGACCCATCCCCGAAAGCGGACGTAGCTTCCCTCTTGGCGTCCTGCACCGCCTGTCGAAGCTCATCTTCATCGGCGGCTAGGCGGATACCGCGTCCGCCACCACCCGCCGCCGCCTTGACCATGACCGGATATCCGATGTCCTCGGCGGTCTGGACGGCCTCGTCGGCGGAGCCTACGTTCTCCGAGCCTGGGGCAACCGGCACGCCTGCTTTTTTCGCCAGCTCCCGCGCCCCCGACTTGTTGCCCAGCGCCTCGATAGCTTCCGCCGAAGGCCCTATGAACGTTATCCCGGCGTCCCGGCAGGCGGCGGCGAACGCCGCGTTCTCCGCGAGAAAGCCGTAGCCGGGATGGATCGCCTCCGCTCCAGACTCCTTCGCCGCCTCGATTATATTCTCCACGTTCAGGTAGCTCTTGCCGGCCGGCGGTGGGCCGATGTTGATCGTCTCGTCCGCGTGGCGCACGGGGAGCGACTCGGCGTCTGCGTCAGAGTAGACCGCCACCGCCGTGACCTCCAGCTCCTGGCAGGCGCGGATGACGCGCAAGGAGATCTCCCCCCGGTTTGCAATTAGAACCTTCTCGAACATAACGCCCATCCCTCCACATACGAGCTTGCCCAACATCATACCGTCAGCGAGTACCGAGCTTTCTCTCGAACATTTCGGTCTGACAAATATCTTTTAGCAGTTATTGACGTGGATTTCCGGCGCTAGTAGTATCGGGCAGTCGTCAACGTAAGGGGAGTGGAAGCGTTATATGAGCCGCAGCGTCGAGGCCGGGCTACCTCAGGCCCGGTACAGTTATGGCGGGGACGAGTACGTTTTCGTTGAGTTGGCGGAGGCCATGAGCCTGGAGGTCAACTTCCGGGCGATGGCTATTACGAACCGGCTCCGGGAGGAAGCTGTTTCCGGCGTGACGGATATTTGTCCCTCCAACGCTTCTTACATGGTCCGGATAGACCCTGAAGAGTTGCACCCGGATGAGTTGATCTCACACCTCAAAGAGATAGACGAAGAGGTCGGTGACATCCAGGACTTCGAGTTGCACACGCGGGTCGTGGACGTACCGGTCATGATGGAAGACCCCTGGACCCACGAGGCCTTGATGCGTTTCCGGGACCGGCACCAGGACCCGGAGGCGACCGACCTTGAGTACTCTGCCCGCATAAACGGCTACAACTCGAAGGAGGACTTTATAGCGGCTCTGCTGGGTTCCCCGTGGCTGGTCACCATGATCGGCTTCGTGCCGGGGCTGCCCTGGTGCTACCAACTGGTCCCGCCCGAAGAGCAGGTAGAGGTGCCGAAGTACGTGAGGCCCAGGACGTACACCCCAGAACGAGCCTTTGGCTTTGGCGGCGGGTTCGCGGTGGTCTATTCCGTCCAGGGCGCCGGGGGCTACCAGCTCTACGGGCTCGCGCCGGCTCCGGTACTGGACGTCAGCCAGCGGCTAAAGGACTTTCAGGATTCCATCGTCTTCCCCAGGCCCGGCGACATCTTCAACTATCGCGGCATAGACCAGGAGGAGTTTGACGAGGTTCGGGCGCGGGTCGAGGATGGGACTTTCGAGTATCGTATTCGCGAGCTCACCTTCCAGCCGGACCGCTCGCTGGAAGACCCGCACGCCTACAACAAGGAGATCCTGGTAGTGCTCTATGGCGATTAAGGTCAGGAAACCGGGGCTTCTAACCACGGTTCAGGACACGGGACGCTTTGGAGAGTACGCGATCGGGATGCCGCCTTCGGGGGCGATGGATGTGTTTTCTTACCAGGTCGGCAATTACCTCGTCGGAAACGAAGAAGGGACGGCCGGGCTCGAGATTACTTACTTCGGGCCGGAGCTGGAGTTCACGGAGGACTGCGTCATCGCCATCACCGGCGCGGAGATGCCGCCGAAGGTCAACGGCGGGGAGGCCCCGACCTGGGAGACGTTCGCGGTAGAGGCGGGAGACGTGCTCTCCTTCGATTACCTGAAGAACGGCGCCAGGTCCTATCTGGCGGTTGCAGGTGGATTGGAGGTTCCAGTATTCTTGCACAGCCGTTCCACTTATACCCTGATCGGGCTCGGCGGCCATGAGGGACGCGCCCTCAAAGAGGGAGACGAGTTGGAGATCGGCAGGGCGGGAGACCGCTCCGGGCGTCTAGGAATGGCCGTGGTACGAGAGCAGATCCCGGCTTATAGCAAGGAGACGGAGTTGCGCGTGGTCATCGGGCTGGCGAGCTACCGCCTTACCGAGGAGAGCATGGAGGAGTTCCTAGACACTACCTGGACCGTGACACCAGACGCGGACCGGGTAGGGTATCGTTATAAGGGAGGCGAGTTGAAGTTTGTCGAGCGTGAGCAGCCGGCGGGCGCGGGCGCGGATCAGGCGAACGTCGTTGACTTCGGGTACCCGATCGGCTCTATCCAGGTACCTGGTGGGGTCGAGCCAATCGTGCTGATGAACGACGCGGTGACCGGCGGCGGCTACGCGACCATCGGCGCCGTCATAAGCGCGGACCGCGACAAGCTGGCCCAGTCCAAGACCAACGACAAGACTCGTTTCCGCTCCGTGGACCTCGAAGAGGCGCTCGGGGCCCGCGAGGAGCGGCGGCGCCGGATGGCGGAGATCAAGCAGGCTTTGGGTTAGGAGTAGGATGAATGTAGACGTTAGCTGCGACATGGGAGAGAGCTTCGGCCCCTGGAAGATGGGCTTCGACGAGGAGATGATGCGTTACATCTCCTCCGCCAACATTGCGGCCGGTTTCCATGCCGGTGACCCGGGCACCATGCGCAAGACCGTGGCGCTCGCGAAAGAGCACGGCGTCGCGGTGGGCGTGCATCCGGGGTATCGGGACCTCGTCGGCTTCGGGCGCCGTGAGATGAACGTCTCTCCGGATGAGATCCACGCCGAGCTTATCTACCAGCTCGGCGCCCTGCGCGAGTTCGCCCGCTACCACGATATGGAGGTCCAGCACGTAAAGCCCCACGGCGCCCTATACATGGTCGCCGCCCGCGACGAAGAGCTCTCCAGGGCCATTATCGAGGCGATACAGCGGGTGGACCCCGATCTGCTACTCTTCTGCATGCAAGCTTCCGTAACTCACGAAGTGGCTCAAAAGATGGGCCAGCCGGTAGCCGCGGAGTTCTATGCCGACCGCGAGTACAACGACGACGGGCAGATCATCTTCACCCGCAGCGTGACCGAAGAGTTGGACCCCGAAGAAGTAGGGGAGAGGGTGGTCCGGGCCGTTACCGAAGGCAAAGTCAAGACCGAAAGTGGTAATGACATAGAGGTCGCCTCCGACTCCGTTTGCGTACACGGAGATACTCCGGGCGCCGTCAAGCTGGCCGAGGCGATAGCGAAAAAGCTTGAGGAGAACGGTATCGAGATCCGCCCGTTGGGTCGTGCGAAGCAGAAAGTTTCCTAGGAGGAGAAAACGTTGGCAGACAAGACCGTAAAGGCGCAGATACCCGGTACTTTCTACCGTAGACCGGACCCGGACAGCGACTACTACGTCGAAGAGGGAGACGAGGTCTCCGCCGGGGACACTATCGGCCTGATCGAGGTGATGAAGTCCTTCCACGAGGTCAAGGCCGAAGAGAGCGGCACGGTCTCGAAGTTCCTGGTGGAGAACGAAGAAGCCGTGGATGCGGGCCAAGAAGTCCTGGAACTCAAGTAGAAGTATTGTCCGGGAATCCGGCATTTTTGTTGTTGGGTTTATAAAGTTGGTATGTGGATCCCTGTTAGAGGCTCCGGAGAGTCTTAATCGTTGCAGGGTGCATCGTACCGGTATGCCGGGTAGGAAGGCGCGGGCAAATCGAGAAGCGTCGGATACGGCTATCACGAGGGAGTTTTGTGGCTAATACAGCATTAAGCAGAGAGAACGTAGACGTTGGCGGACGGGAGATCAGCTACCTCCACGTTGGTGAAGGGACCCCCGTGTTGCTGTTGCACGGCACTTTCTGGAGCCGGGTCTGGCAGCCGGTCATAGAACGGATCGGGCAGGACAATGAAGTATTCGCTCTAGACTTCCCCGGATTTGGGCGCTCCGGAGGGAAGCTCTCCAAGGAGGAGGCCGAGGTTCCGGCGCTTGCCGGGTTAGTATTGCAGGTCGCCGAAGCTCTCGGGGTCGGGGACTCTTTCGCCGTCGCCGGTCACGACATCGGCGGGGCGGTCGCCCAGCACGTCGCGGTTTCGGGGCAGGGCCGGGTAGGGAAGCTCGCGCTTGTCAACAGCGTCCTCTATGACTCCTGGCCGGTACCGGCGGTTTCACGCTTCCGAGATCCGGAACTGGCGGAGAACATCACGCCCGAGGAACTGGTCGAGTTGCGACGCGGGTCCATGGGCAAGGCGATCTCCCGAGACCTGTCCTCATCCGAGGAGGAAGACTATCTATCTCCCTGGCGCACCGAGAACGGAACCCGCTCCTGGACGGCCCTGGCCGCGGCCGCCGACGCCCGGTACACCCTGGATCTGGTCGAGCCCTTGAAGGAACTGGGCCTGCCCACGCTACTCGTGTGGGGCGAGGAGGACGAGTTCCAGCCCATCTCCTACGCCGAGCGTTTCGAGCGCGAGATGCCCAACGCGCTCCTCGCAACCGTTCCCGGCGCCCGTCACATCCCGATGGAAGACGACCCGGAGAAGGTCGGCGGCCTCCTCGCGGACTTCTTCGCCGGGCGCTGAAGAGCGTTCCAAAAGACAAAAACTCTGCTCTCCGTAAAGTAGACGAAAATCCGAAAATCCTGCTTCTCTCGTAACTCTGGAGCTCGGGACCGCAAGAGTTAAAGAACCTTAACCATATCTTTACCGCTAGTTTGCCGTAGTTTACTTTTGCTAGGCGCTTTTCAGTTAACCTTCTCACAAATTCGTGCCAGGCTTCGGCTGTGAGGCTCTCTGATCGAGGCTCTCGGACTGAGGCGGAGTATTCGGATGGAGAGGAGGCGAGGTGGGTATACGCGGCTTTGTAACGGGATGTAGGGGCGCGCTGATTCCGGGGTGGCGGACATCCCTCTCTTTCGAGGCGTCTTTATCTTTTTGGGTTTCACCTTGACCGAGTTGCGGCGGGACGCGCCTGTAGAGCGTGGCGAGGGGTACACGGTGATCGGGGTTTTCGAGGACGGCGGCGGCGTGAGCCAGACCATCGCGGACTTGAACAAGTACGGGATAGAAGGTGAGGACCTGACCGTCGTACTGAAGCGGAAAGATCCGGATCAGGAAGAGCCTTTCCCCGAAGGGACGCGCTACATCATAGTCCCGGACGACGACCGAGGGTTGGATCTCATCGTCGGGTTCTCGATCGTGTTCGCCATCTGCGGTCTCTTCTTCGCGTTTACAACGCCCGGCATCGGGCTGCCGTTCTTCATCTTCTTCATGGGTCAGGCGGCTATCCTCGCGGCCGGCGCTTTCGGCAAGGTCGGGGTGTTGCCGATACTCATAGACATGCAGGCGCCTCCGGAAGAATCCGGCTACTGGAACGAAGAGTTCGAGAAGGGGAAGGTCCTCATCTTCGCCTGCTCGGATGATCGGCGGGAAGTGAAGAACGTCTGGCGGACCATTCAAGACCGGGCTATTTACTTCGATGTGATCGGCAAAAGGCTGGTCCCGGAGCCGGTAAATGACGCCGTTATCCACCAGTCTGGAATCGGGGGCGACGAGAGGCTCGGCCTGGAAGCCCAGGAGGCGGGATAGAAAGCTTATGGGAATGACACACCCGCCAGTTGCCTTTATCTACCTCCTGCTCCAGCAGAGCCAGACGGGGCCGGAGCTCCCCGCCGTAGACTTCGCCTACCTCGGGACTCGGGGCCTGACAGGCATCGTGATGCTGATGCACATGTTCTTCGCCCAACTGTTTATCGGGTTCGCCATAGCCTCCCCGCTCTTGCAAGCCTTCGGGAAGCGCTCCGGGAACGAGTGGATGACCCGATTGGCCCACTCGCTCGCCCGCTTCAACGTCCTGACCTTCAGCATCGGCGGCACGATAGCGGGTATGTTCCTGGTGCTCATCGTGGGGTTCTACCCGAGGGTTACCTCGGCGCTCTTTACGCACTTCTTCTGGATCTTCCCGGTGGGCGGTATGGTCGCGATGTTCCTGACCATCTACGCGACGTACATCTACCACTACAGGACCCAACACCAGAGCGTCACGGCCGGAGTGCTGGCCGCGCTCTTTATCCTTCTCTGGCAGACCATCCTGACCGGCGTCGACACGTTCATGACAACCGGAGGAGGCGCGGGTAGCAGCATCGACACGGGAGCCGGTTTCAGCAGCATCGGTTCTTCCCTGGGCAGCATCTTCAACCCGATGTTCATACCGCTCGACCTGCATCGGACGTTCGCAAACCTCTCGTGGCCGGCTTTCGCCGTCGCGACCTGGGCCGCTTTCAGCTACCGGCGGGCCAGGCGGGCGGATGACAAGGCTTTCTTCGACTGGGCCGGTTCGATGGGCGTGGTGTGGGGGACGGGGTTTCTGCTGCTCCAGCCGTTCGCCGGTTTCGCCGTCACCTACTCCATGATGAAACTTGGCTATAACCCCGGCAACCTCCCCATCAAGGGGACCGGCGGGCCTTACGACCGGCTCGTTGGTACAGGACCCGGCGCGGGGAGTTGGACTTCCAACCTCCTGTACATCAACCTCTTGATGGTTGTCTTGCTCTTCGTTTTCGCGAGTGCCGCGATGTACCTCGGGGCGGTCAGGCACCCGGAGCGGGCCGGACGCTTGCCGATACGGTTTCTCGGGCTTTTGGCGGCGGTAGCGGGGTTGTACTCCGTGTCGCCTATCGCGATGTTCCCCGTGTTCTGGGCGCGGTACATAGCGCTCCTCATCATGGTGCTGGCGACCTCCGGGGCGCTCTTCGCCTACGTGCGGAGCCGACGCTCGTTCGAGTACGGGAGCCCCGGAAGCGGCTACCGGGCCGTGCTTCTTTCCCTGGGAGTCCTGGCGGCGGTGATCTCACTGAACATGGGCTTTATGAAGTCCAACTCCCGCTCGCCCTACACCATCTACGGCCAACAGAAGTACACCGTCCAGAACGAGCGTCCTATCGGACACGAGCAGCTACAGCAGCAGACGACGAAACCCTAGAGACCGGGAGGAGGAAGCTTGCCGGAAGAAGAGTCACAGCAGGACCCCGTAACCCGCGGACAGTTCCTGGCGCTCGGCTTTATGGGTTCGATCATGGGCGCCCTGCTGACCATCCCGCCGGTCGTCTACTTCCTGGACCCGTCTATAAAGACCGTTGCTCTCGGCAAGTCCGACGTCCCGGACGATTGGGTGGAGCTTGCGTCCGTGTACGAAATCCCGGAGGAAGACGTCTTGGCGGTTAGGACGAAGTTTACCCAGAAACAGACCTACAAGTCCGGCGTTTTGGCCTCCAAGCCGGGGGAACTCGTAGAGACGGCGCTCATTTCCTGGCACGACGGCAAGCGTCCTGGGTTTATCAAGGACAAGACCAGCGGAACGCTCGGCGAGTCGGAGATCAAAGAACTCGGCACGAAGCTGAACGTCATGTCAAACGCTTGCGCGCATCTCGGGTGTCCGACGAGGTGGAGGGCGGATCGCGGCCAGATCCTCTGCCCGTGCCACGGTGGGATCTACAGCATAAACGGGACCCACGTAGGCGGGCCGCCGCCCCACGGCCTCTGGCGCTACATGTTCCAGATCCGTGAAGACGGGAGCATCCGCATAAAGCACAAGTGGGAGCAGGGCAGGCCGTGGGTAGTTTGAAAGAGGAAGGGCAGGGATGATAGGCAAAATCCGGTTGCGTACCTTAGAGCTGACCCACATGACCCTCGACTGGCTCGAAAGCCGCATGAGCCTCGTCTCGTTGGCGAAGAAATTCGCCGCGGAGCCCGTGGCGAGCCGTGGAAAGTGGCTCTATACCCTGGGGAGCGCGACACTTTTCCTCATAACGTTACAGTTCCTGACCGGCATCTTGTTGCTCTTTTACTACGTGCCGTCGGCGGATCACGCGTGGGATTCTATCTACTACATCATGAACAGCGTGTATTTTGGGAAGATGATCCGGGGTATCCATTTCTGGTCGGCGAATTTGCTGCTCCTGGTTATAGGTCTGCATATGATGCGGACGTTCATTAGCGGCTCCTACAAGGCCCCGCGCGAGCTGAACTGGGTCGTCGGGGTCGCCCTGATCTTCCTGGTCACCATCCTCGCTTTTACCGGGTACGCGATGCGCTGGGACCAGGAAGGCTTCTACGGGTGGGAGGTCGGCGTGAAGATAGCCTCCTACACACCGTTTGTCGGCAGTTGGCTGGTGGCAGCACTCCTCGGCGGAGACACGGTCGGGCCGGCGACCCTGACGAGGCTCTTTACCATCCACGTCTGGCTCGTGCCGGCGGCCCTCGCCCCCCTGATCGGGGCTCACTTGTTCTTGCTTCGCCTGCACGGCGAGTTTGGTGCGGCGTTCGAATACTCAGAGCGACTGGCGAAACTTCGCAAGACGCGCCAGATCGAAGCACTAACCGAGACGGAAGAGGAAGAGGATGAACTCGTCGAGGAGTAGAGAAGTCATGGAAACCACGAAGACAGACCGGGAATTGGAGGCGTAGCGGGGTGGTGTATGTAAAGGCAAAAGGACACGCGAGACCTATCGAGACGGAGGAAGTGACCGAAGAGAACGTCTTTGACTTCCCAGACCGGACGGAGAGCTTCTTCCCCGGACAGATTATGGCTGACCTGACAGTCTCTTTTATCCTACTCCTGGTCGTGGTGGCGCTGGCGTACATACTGCCCACGCCGCTCACGGAGCCGATGGATATAAGCACCACGGACTACGTGCCGCGGCCGGAGTGGTTCTTCTTCTTCTACGATCAGATGCTCATATTCTTCCCCGGTTACGCGCTCATACCCTTCGGGGCGATAGTCATACCTACGCTGTTCGCCCTGCTATTGTTCGCGGTCCCGTGGATAGATACAGAGCCGGTCTACAGCCCGGCCCAGCGGCCGTTCATGATCATGGTGAGCCTGTTGGTGATCCTGGTAGTAATAACGAATCTGTTGCTGGGCGTGACCAGGATAATGAACTTCACCGGCGGATCCCCGGCCGGTTAGAGAGATAGAGAGGTAGACCAAAGTGCCTGTAGGCAACCTTCAGATAGCGGGAATTGGGAAGGATGTCATCATCCCGCTCCTCGTCGTGCCTCACATCCTGATCGCCGCCTTCGTCGTCGGCGTAACCTTGATAGCGCCGACGAGCGAGTACGTGGGTATGATCACTAAACAACCCCACTACGACCGCTTCGCCCGAAGCGCCGCCAAGTTTACGCTGCTCCTCTTCACGACGGGCTCGGCTATCGCCTTCACGTTCCTGTTCGCCCTGATGACCCTCTTCCCGGTCTTCTGGTCGTACATGCAGAACGTCTTTTTCTGGGTGCTCCTCGGAGAAGCCTTCATGTTCGTCGGCGAGGTCATAACGGTCTACGCTTGGTATCATGCCTGGGACAAGATGGCCTACCGCAAGAACCTGCACGTGATCTTCGGTTTCACCGGCGGGCTCTTCGGGCTCGCCCAGCAGACCCTCATCAACGTGGTGGCCGGCTACATGCTCACTCCCTCCCAGGCGCCGCCGACGCAAGTCGGATGGACGTTCATGAACCCGACCTACATGCCCCTGAACATGCACCGCTTCGTCGGCAACCTCTCCTATACCGGCTTCCTGGTCGCGGGATGGGCCGCCTACAGCTACCTGAGGAGTCGTAAAGAGAGCGACCGGGAATACTACGATTGGCTCGGTCACTGGGGCATCCTGTGGGGCTTCGGGTTCATGCTCTTGCAGCCCGTCATAGGCTACGGGTACATGAAGGAGATCCGGGCCTCGAACCCCGACGCCTTCAACTACCTGATGCTCGGTCCCAAAGCCTGGCTCTTTAACTTACTCGTCATAGAGCTAGGGATCATGGCTATCTCCTCCGTGTACTACTGCTTGCACAAGCTGAAGTTCGCGACAAAACCGATGCCCACTTTACGAAACATGACCATCGGCGCCTTGTGTTTCATGATCCTGTTCTCCGTGCTGAACGTTATCCCGGCCGACGGGTACTTGATACCCCAGATCGGTCTAGTCTTCGGCCCGCACCTGCCCTACGGATACCCGATCGGACAACCCGCCCTGATACCGCTCGGCGGCATGTACCCGTGGAAGTTTATCGGGCTCATAGGGATCATGCTGGTCGGTGTTTTCGCGCTCGGGATGTACCTGAAGGCGGCTGCCAGCGGCTTTAACTGGGGACAGGCTGGGCGTGTGAGCCAGTACGCCCTGATGATCTGCGCCGTGACCGTGGTGGCGACGATGATGACGATGGGCTATGCCAGGGAGACGGCCCGGCGGGGAGGCGGAGGCCCCAACGGCGGCTGGCTGGTCTACAACTGCATGACCCTCCACGGCCAGAACTATGTTAGTGGAGGATGTCCCAAGAACGTGAGCCCGGCGCCGTGAGCGGGATGATGCTGGAACTAGCCCTCCTGCCTCCCGTCCTGCGCTTCTTTATAGCGCTCGTCGTGATCCTGACCGGCGTACCCAGCGTGGCGCTATTCCTGCACTGGATCGGCAAAGGCGAGGAAGAAGGAGATTAGGCAGCAGTAAGAGGGGCCGTGAATCCTTCGGCCTCTTTTCCGCTCTTTTAGAACTTCAGGTCCAGTGACTCACTCTTGCCCGTGGACAGGTTGTTGTTTTTGATCTCTAGCTCGACACCTTTGAGCTTCGCTTGGGACTTCACGCTGTACGGGTCCAGGTCGAAGTTGACCGTGCCTTTCTTGCGCTCGCCCGGCGCGAGGAGGCCGACCTCGGTAAAGAGCAGGTCCTTTTCGGGGGGGACGTATTCGGTATTGGTTACCGCTGCGGGGGGGATCACTTCTCCATCCTTCGTCAGGTCCATCAGCTCCTTGGAGAGCGTCACCGGGCTCTTGGAAGTGTTCTTGGCCTCGAAGGACACCACCACGAAGTCGCCGCGTTCGCTCTTGGGCGGATAGGCGAAAGCCTTTAGCTTGTTTACGTGACGGACGCTGGTAATGGTCCAGCGGACGTCTCCGGCGGTGAAGGTCTTTTTAGAGAGTTGAGCCTTCTGCGTGGTCAACGGCCCGAGGTCCGGCCGGCTCGGTTCGGAGCGGTACGTCAGAAAAGATATAGGAGCGTAGCTGAAAATCCCGGTCGCCGCCAACCACCCGATCACGAGCGCCGCGCACAGGGCGACCAAACCTAGCGTGCCGGCCAGATACTTCACCATAACCTCACGTCCTTTCCCTCAGGGTTACAATGCCGGGTCCGCCAGGGTCCGCAACCGAACACGCCGACCTCACTAGCTGTAAGACCCCGGTACCGCGCTCTGGCCTACGAACAACCCGATAAAGAGCGCTATGGTCGATAGTATGACGACCAAGACCGCGAAGCGGCGTCCTCCTCGCGCGTAAGCCAGGCCGCCGAGTACGATCCCGAAGAAGGCCGTGGCGGCGGAGATGTAGAACGCGCTCACTATCGCCAAAATGAGGCCGATAGCGGCGAGGATCGCACCTTTCGGCAGTATCCTATGGTCCGTATTCTGGCTCATCTCCACCTTTCTCTCTGGGCTCACCACCACTAAATTACCTCTTTCGAGCGCCAGCCGGAAGCCGGGCCGTCCCCTATTAAAGAACCTTAATACTTTCTTTACGACCGGCTAACCGTATCCTGTGGCTATTTACAATCTTTCGGGTAATCCTACGAAAGTGTGAAATGTATTATTGCGGACGGCCTCGCCGGGAGAATGGAAGCTCTGAATTCAGGCGACAGCGCGAGGGTTCCGGCTCCGTATTTCGGACTATGGGGAGGATGATTTTCTGGTGAGTGAATCTATTGGGCGCAGGCGTTGGGCGATAGCGGAGGGCTTTATCCCGAGTTGGAGCAACGGCCCGGAGCCGTTGTTTACGAGCCACGAGACGGCGTGTTTGCTCAACACATCGGATGAAGAGGCGCACGTAGAGATCACGATTTACTTCTCGGATCGGGAGCCGGCCGGACCTTACCGGGTTACTGTTCCGCCACGGCGCACGAGCCACGTCCGTTTCAATGGGCTCGAAGACCCGGAGAAGATCCCGACGGATACGGATTACGCCAGCGTGATCGAGTCTGACGTCCCGATAGTGGTTCAGCACACAAGGCTGGATTCCCGGCAGGCGGAGAACGCGGTACTGAGCACCATAGCGTACGCGAGCAACGAGTAAGCACAGAGTAAGCGGAGAGGAGAAGTTACGATGGCGCAGAACACAGCGGAGTTCATGCTCAACCGGTTGGTGGAGTGGGGAGTAAAGAGGGTCTACGGCTTTCCCGGAGACGGCATCAACGGCCTCCTGGGCGCCTTCCACGACGTGGAGGAGTTGGAGTTCACCCAGATGGCCCACGAGGAGATCGCCTCCTTCGCCGCCAGCGCCCACGCCAAGTTCACCGGAGAGACCGGCGTGTGCATGGCGACCTCGGGCGGCGGGGCCATACACTTGTTGAACGGACTCTACGACGCGAAGCTGGACCATCAGCCGGTTGTAGCCATTATCGGGCAGCAGAAGCGGATGTCGCTCGGCGGGAGCTTCCAGCAGGAGGTTGACCTCCAGACGCTATACAAGGACGTGGCGAGCGAGTTCGTGGCGTACTGCATGGTCCCGGCTCAAGCACGCCACCTCGTGGACCGGGCCATGCGCATAGCCCAGGCCACCCGGTCGGTAACGTGCATCATCGTGCCCGACGACGTGGCTGAGATGGAGCACAGCGAGCCTCCGCGTCAGCACGGCGCCATCTACTCCGGCGAGGGCGTCACGTACTCCGGTACGAACATAACCTTCCCCCACATTGTCCCGGTCGAGGCCGACATCAAACGGGCCGCCGAGGCGCTGAACGCGGGCGAGAAGGTCTCGATGCTGATCGGTGGCGGGGCGTACGGCGCGGTCGATGAGATCAAGCAGGTGGCGGACATTCTCGGTTGCGGGGTGGCGAAAGCCCTGAACGGCCGGGCCGTTCTGCCGGACGACCTGCCCTACGTCACCGGGGCGTGCGGGCTGCTCGGCACGAAGCCGACCGACGACATGATGGAGAACTGCGACACTTTGTTCATGGTGGGATCCAGCTTCCCATATTCGGAGTGGCTGCCGCCCGAAGGCCAGGCCCGCGGCGTCCAGATAGACATCGACGGCACCATGATCGGTCTCCGCTATCCGATGGAGGTTAACCTGGTCGGCGACGCTAAAGAAACCCTGAAGGCTCTCATCCCGCACCTGGAGCGCAAGCAGGACCGCTCCTGGCGGGAGAAGATAGAGAAGGATGTCTCGACCTGGTGGAAGATCCTCGAAGACCGGGCGATGGAGGACGCCGAGCCGCTGAACCCCCAGAGGGTCTTCCACGAGCTTTCTCCCCGCATCCCTGAACGGTGCATCCTGACCGCTGACTCGGGCTCGGGCACCAACTGGTGGGCACGCCACCTCAAGCTGCGTGACGGCATGATGGCCGGACTTTCGGGGAACCTGGCGACGATGTGCGCCGCCGTGCCGTACGCGATCTCGGCCAAGTTCGCCCACCCGGACCGGCCGGTGATCGCCACGGTCGGCGACGGCGCGATGCAGATGATCGGCAACGCCGCTATGAACGACATCGTGAGATACTGGCACCGGTGGGAAGACCCACGCCTCATTATATTAGTGTTACATAACAACGACTTGAATCAGGTTACCTGGGAACAGCGCGTAATGGCCGGCGACCCGAAGCTCGAAGCGTCGCAGGTCGTGACCGACTTCCCGTTCGCCCGTTACGCTGAGTTGCTCGGTCTCAAGGGCATCCGTGTGGACAACCCCGACGACGTGGCGTCCGCCTGGGACGAGGCGCTCGGGGCTGACCGGCCCGTCCTCTTCGAGGCGATCACCGACCCAGAGGTTCCACCGCTGCCGCCGCACATCCGGCTGGAGCAGGCAGAGGGGATAAGCGAGGCGATGCTCAAGGGGGACCCCGCGTCAGTGAGGATCGCGCTGCAGGCCGCCAAGGGCAAACTCGTCGAGTACGCCGAAGAAATCCGAAACCGATAGGCCCCGGATGATGAGCGAAGCGACAAAGACCGAAAAGGTCTCCGTAGAGAAGCTCCGCGTCTCTGCTTACACGGTCCCAACCGACTCTCCGGAGTCGGACGGGACCCTCAAGTGGGACTCGACGACCATGATCCTGGTCGAAGTAGAAGGCGGCGGTAAGACCGGCCTCGGTTATACCTACGGAGATGTCTCGGTGGCGAAGATGGTCGAATCGAAGTTCGCCGACCTCGTGGAGGGTACCGACGTCATGAGCCCGCCCGCCGCCTGGTCGGCCATGCAGAGCACTATCCGTAATGCCGGACGTCCCGGCGTCGGGTCGATGGCGATATCCGCCGTGGACATCGCCCTCTGGGACTTGAAGGCGAAGCTGCTCGAAAAGCCGCTCGCGGATATTTTTCCGCGCTTCCACGAATCCGTGCCGATCTACGGCAGCGGCGGGTTCACCTCCTACTCACTCGACCGGCTGCAAGAGCAGCTCGGCAGCTGGGCCTCGGAGGGCATCCCCCGCGTGAAGATGAAGGTAGGGCGTGACCCCGACAAAGACCCCGAACGAATACTCGCTGTGCGGGAGGCGGTTGGCGACGATGTGGAGTTGATGGTTGACGCCAACGGAGCCTACGACCGCAAGCAGGCGCTTTATTGGGCCGAGAGGTTCGCGGAGTGGGACGTGCGCTGGTTCGAGGAGCCGCTGACATCCGAAGATTTGGAGGGCTTGAGGCTCCTGCGCGACCGGGGGCCGGCGGGCATGTCTATAGCGGCCGGGGAATATAGCTGGAACCTCTTCTACTCCAACGGCCTGATCGAAGCCGGCGCGGTGGACGTTCTCCAGGCTGACGTGACCCGCTGCAGCGGCATCACCGACGTATTGCGGATAGACGGGCTTTGCAAGGCGCACATGATCCCGTTCTCCGGCCACTGCGCCCCGTCGGTCCACGCCCACGTCTGCTGCGCGATGGAGACCTTGCGGCACCTGGAGTTCTTCCACGACCACGTGCGGCTCGAAAGCTTGCTGTTCGAGGGCGCCCTGAGCCCCGAGAACGGCTACCTCACGCCCGATTCCTCGCGACCGGGGTTGGGGTTGGAGCTAAAGCGCGCCGAGGCCAAGAAGTACGCTGTCTGAGTTCAAGATATTTCGAGAGAAGAATAAGAGGGGAGAGACATGACGGATACCGTGCAGAGCAGAGGTTACGAGCTAAACGACCGCCAGCGCATGAACCTGAACACGCTGGCGTTGCAATCCGACCTTCGGGATCGGGTGAAAGGAGAAGTACGCTTCGACGCCGGAACGAGGGCCGTCTACGCCCACGACTCGTCGAACTACAGGCAGGTGCCGTTCGGGGTGGTGATCCCCAAAGACGAAGACGACGTGGTGGCGACGATAGAGATCTGCCACAAGCACGGCGCTCCGGTACTCTCGCGGGGGGCCGGCACGAGTCTCTCTGGGGAGACGACCAACGTGGCGGTCATCATAGACTTCTCAAAGTACATGTACGAGATAATGGACATAAGCCCGGATGCCGGCCCGGACGACATGGGAACGGCGCTGGTTCAGCCGGGTGTGGTCCACGACCAGCTAACCAATATCACCGCCCCCCGGTATAACCAGACGTTCGGCCCCGACACTTCGACTCATCAGTGGGCGACCTTCGGCGGCATGATCGGCAACAACTCCTGCGGCATCCACTCGGTGATGGCCGGGCGCACCTCGGACAACATCTACGAGATGGACGTAGTCCTCTACGACGGTACCCGCATGACCGTCGGCGAGACAAGCGACGAAGAGTTCGAGAAGATCGTAAACGAGGGCGGCAGAAAGGCGGAGATCTACCAGAAGCTAAAGGATCTTCGCGACAAGTACGCCGACCTCATCCGTGAACGCTATCCCCAGATCCCACGCCGCGTCTCCGGCTACAACCTGGACGACCTCCTGCCCGAGAAAGGCTTTAACGTCGCCCGCGCCCTCGTCGGCAGCGAGGGTACGCTCGCAACGGTCCTCAGTGCGAAGGTGAGGTTGGTTCACAGTCCGCCGGTACGTTCGCTGGTGGTGCTCGGGTATCCGTCGGTGTATGAGGCGGGTGACCACGTCCCGGAGATCCTGAAATACGGGCCTATCGGCCTGGAAGGTCTCGACAACCGCCTGATCCAAAACATGCTCACCAAGGGCATGCACGAGGAGGAGGTCCCGCTACTGCCCGAAGGCAACGGCTGGCTCCTGGTCGAGTTCGGCGGCGAAAACAAGGACGAGAGCGACGAGAAGGCGAACAAGCTCATGGAGGCGCTCAAAGAGGACGACAACGCGCCGTCCATGAAGCTCTTCGACCAGTCCATCCAGGAGCAGGAGCTCTGGGAGGTCCGGGAAGCCGGCCTCGGGGCGACGGCCCACATTCCCGGTGAGAGGGAGCATTGGCCCGGCTGGGAGGACGCCGCCGTGCCGCCGGATAAGGTCGGCCCCTACCTGCGGGACTTCCGGGACCTTATGGACAAACACGGCTACAAGGCGGCTTTGTACGGACATTTCGGCGACGGCTGCATCCACTGCCGCATCAACTTCGACTTGTACACCGCCGAGGGTCTCGAAACCTGGCGCGCTTTCATGAACGAGGCAGCCGACCTGG
Organism: Rubrobacteraceae bacterium; assembly: GCA_965219175.1. Taxonomy (GTDB): domain Bacteria; phylum Actinomycetota; class Rubrobacteria; order Rubrobacterales; family Rubrobacteraceae; genus JBBPZK01. The sequence goes on along the minus strand of CBDCNI010000001.1, from coordinate 2,013,880 downwards.
TAGTTTCCTATGGCGGTTCACTCTCGGGCGAGCACGGCGACGGGCAGCAGCGGGCGGAGTTCTTGCCCAAGATGTATGGCGAAGAGTTGATGCAAGCGTTCCGGGAGTTCAAGTCCATCTGGGACCCGGATTGGAAGATGAACCCCGGCAAGGTCATAGACGCCAATAAGATCACCGATGATCTGCGGCTCGGCAACCATTACAACCCGATGCACCCGGAAACCCACTTCGCCTACCCGGAGGACAACGGCTCCTTCGCCAACGCGACCCTGCGTTGTGTAGGTGTCGGGCTGTGCCGCGACACGAGTAGCGGCACGATGTGCCCTAGTTACATGGCGACGCTCGAAGAAGAGCATTCCACCCGTGGTCGGGCGCGGATGTTGAGCGAGATGATCCGGGGTGACGGCCCGATCCAGGACGGTTTCAAGAGCAAGGAAGTTTACGACGCTCTCGACCTCTGTCTCTCGTGCAAGGGCTGCAAGGGCGACTGCCCGGTCCACGTGGACATGGCAACCTATAAGGCCGAGTTTTTGTCGAAGTATTACAAGGGCAAACTGCGTCCGATGTACGCCTACACGATGGGACTCATAATGTTCCACGCCCGGATCGCCCAGTACGTCCCGAACATCGCCAACTTCGCCACCCAAACGCCGGTACTCAAGGACATCGTGCAGAAGCTCGGTGGAATCTCCACCAAGCGCGAGATGCCGCCTTTCGCCACCCAGACTTTCAAGGACTGGTTCAAGGAGCGCGGCCCCGTCAACGCCGACAAACCGCCGGTCGTCCTGTTCCCGGATACATTCAACAACTACCTCCACCCGGAGACCATGAAGGCTACGACCGAGGTCTTGGAAGATGCAGGGTATCGTGTGATCGTGCCGCAGGAAGCGCTCTGCTGCGGACGCCCGCTCTACGACTACGGCATGCTCGACACAGCCCAAATTTTCCTGAACCGGCTCGTCAAGGCCCTCGCACCCTACGTGCAAGAGGGGATCAAAGTGGTCGGGGCGGAGCCTAGCTGCATCGCAACCTTCCGGGACGAACTGCCGAACATGATGCCCCACGACGAGGACGCCAAACGCCTCTCCAGTAATACGCTCAGTTTGGGCGAGTTCCTTACGGAGGTCGCCGAGGACTACGAGCCGCCTAAGCTGGACCGGAAGGTGCTCGTCCACGGCCACTGTCAGGGCAAGGCGACCGTTGGTATGACCGGAGAGCAGAACCTGATGGAGAAGCTCGGCGCCGACTACACGATGCTCGACACCGGCTGCTGCGGCCTCGCCGGTTCCTTCGGCTTCGAGGACGAGCACCACGACATTTCCATGCAGATCGGCGAGCACAAGTTCTATCCCGTGATGCGCGGCGCTGAAAAGGACACCATCCTCGTCGCCGACGGTTTCTCCTGCAAGACTCAACTGGAGCAGGGCTCCGACCGTCGGGCGCTCCACATCTCCCAGGTCATCAAGATGGCTAAGGAGTATGGCGAGAGCGGCGTAGAAGGTGAGTACCCGGAGCGGGAGTATCCCGATGTGGTACTGAACGGCGACAAGACCGACCTCAAGGTGGCGGCCTTTGGCGCGGGGGTTGCTTTGATTGGCGGCGGGTTGGCGGCGTGGCTGAGAAGTAGAAGTTCCAGGTAGATAAAGACTGAAAGCAAGGAGGTAAGAATGCCTTTTGAGCAGTACCACGAGCCGGCCAACGAGTTACCGGATGAGACCCGTACCTTTGCACGGATGATCGTCTCGCTCACCGAGGAAGCCGAGGCTATCGACTGGTACGAGCAGCGCATGGCGGTCGAGAAGGACTCCGAGGCCAAGGCGATCATGCAAAACGCCCAGCAGGAAGAGTACAAGCACTTCGGCATGGACCTGGAGTTCCTGCTGCGCAGGAAGCCGGAGTGGCGGGCCATCATGCAGGACATCCTCTTCAAAGAGGGCGACATCGTCGAGCACGGAGAAGAAGCCGAAGAAGAGGTCGATTAGCGTTGAGAGGAGACTGATGCAGTCCAGGCAGATCCACGAAGAGGGAGGCCGCAAGACCTTCATGCTGGCGTTCGAGCCCGGAGACGAGGTCGTCTCCGGGATGACGGACTTCGCCAAGGAGAACGCCCTCGACGCCGCCAGCTTCACCGCTCTCGGGGCTTTTTCGGACGCGACTTTGGGCTACTTCGATATGGAGAAAAAGGACTACAAGAAGATACCCGTCGAGGAGCAGGTGGAGGTCCTCTCGCTCGTGGGCGACATCGCGCTCTTCGAGGGGGAGCCGAAGCCCCATCCCCACGTCGTGGTCGGCCTCTCCGACGGCACGACAAGGGGCGGACATCTGCTGGAGGCGCACGTGCGACCCATACTGGAGGTCACGATCACGGAGTCGCCGGCCCACCTCAAACGCGAGACCGACCCGGACACCGGCCTACCACTCTTGAGCCCAGGGGCGTAACCACGGTAACGATGGCGCATTCAAGTGAAGCATAGCGCGGAGGGGGCGATCAGGAGCAGCGTCGGTCCTGCTCTTGGAGTTCGTTCACCTCTACATCTCCGGGCGTTCTTTGTTACCTTCGTCACCGCCCGCCCTTAGAGGAAGAGCTGGCTAGATGAGTATCGGCGAGCTTTGTACAGAGAGGAGAACGGTGGGACCCGAGTCCTAAATTGTAGTAGCGTAAACGAGAATTGTTCTAGACAAGGAGAGGTTGTATGGAATCGCAGAACAACACAGCGGAAGTAGTAGTGATAACCGGAGCTTCGTCCGGCGTCGGTCGGGCCACGGTTCGGGAGTTCGCCAAGCACGGCGCGCACATAGGGCTCCTTGCTCGCAACGAGAAAGCCCTTGAGGACGCTAAAGACGAAGTGGAATCGCTCGGAGGCAGGGCGCTAGTCATCCCGACCGACGTCACCGACCACGAACAGGTCGAGGCAGCCGCCGATAAGGTGGAAGAGGAATTTGGACCCATAGACATCTGGGTCAACGACGCCATGACGGTCGTGTTCGCGCCTCTGAAGGACATCACGCCCGAAGAGTTTAAACGCGCAACAGAGGTCAACTACCTCGGCTTCGTCTACGGTACGATGTCGGCTTTGAAGCGCATGTTGCCCAGGGATCGCGGCACGATAGTGCAGGTTGGCTCGGCGCTCGCCTACCGAGGTATCCCACTGCAGTCCACTTACTGCGGCTCCAAGTTCGCCATAAGGGGCTTTACCGACTCGCTCCGCACGGAGTTGATCCACGACAAGAGCAACGTACACGTCACCATGACTCAGTTGCCCGGCCTCAACACTCCCCAGTTCGACCACTGCCGGATCAAGCTGGGCCACTACCCGCAGCCCGTGCCGCCCATCTACCAGCCCGAGGTAGCGGCGGAAGGGATCTACTATGCCGCCCACCACAAGCGGCGGGAGGTATACGTGGGGGCCTCCTCGGCGATCGTCATAATGGGGAACAAGCTTCTGCCCGGTCTCGGTGACTGGTACCTCGGGCGTACGGGATACTCTTCCCAACAGACCCAAAAGCCTCTGGAGGGTTCCTACCAGCCCGGCAACCTCTTCGAGCCGGTTACGCAGGACCCTGGTGCGCACGGACGCTTTGACGGACAGGCGCACGAAAAGAGCCCGCAACTCTGGGCCACCAAAAACCGCGGCGCTTTGGCGTTGGCCGGTGCCGCCGTCGGTGCGGCTATTTTCGGGCTCGCGCGGCGATGAGGGACGTTACTTTTTCGGGAGGCGCCAATGGCTAGCAAAGACTCTTATCCACCTATCGGGGACTATGCGCTGATCGCCGACAGCAACTCGACGGCGCTCGTCTCCAAAGACTGCTCGATAGACTGGTGCTGTTTGCAGCGGATCGACACCGGCAGTTGCTTCGGGCGGTTGCTCGACTGGGAGAAAGGCGGCTACTGCTCCATCTACCCGACGGGTGGGATCCAGGACTCCTCCAGACGCTACCTCGACGATACGCTCGTGCTCGAAACCACCTTCAACACCGACGGCGGGGAGGCCCGCATCTACGATTTCTTCGCCCTCCCGATGGATGAAGAGCACTACCCGCACCGTCAGATCATCCGTATCGTGGAAGGTGTCAGGGGACACGTGGAGTTCGGCCTTACGATAGCTCCCCGCTTCGATTACGGTGGCCTGGCGCCCTGGATCCGCCAGGAAGGCGTCCGTCTCTACAGCGCGATGGGTGGCGACGACGGGCTCCTGATCTCCAGCGACGCCGACCTCACTCCGACCGGCGACCACGACCTCGAAGCGACCTTGAGCGTCCACGCCGGAGAGCGAGTGCGCCTTTCTATCGCAAACGTTCCCCCGGAACAACTCGACAACAATATGCCCGAAGTGCAAGGCCCCGAAGAACTGGACCGTCGCCTGGAGGAAACGCTCCAATGGTGGTGCGACTGGTCTTCCCGGATAAACTTCAAGGGCGCTTACGAGCCCGGTGTAAAGCGTTCCGCCATCGCCATAAAAGCGCTCATGAACGAGATGACGGGTGCGATCGCGGCGGCGGCCACTACCTCGCTTCCGGAGGCGCCTGGTGGAAGCCTCAACTGGGACTACCGCTACAGTTGGATCCGCGACTCTTTCTTCTCGGTAAGCTCCCTCGCTGAGATAGGCTTCGAGGAGGAGGCCGATACCTTCCGCCGCTTCATAGAGCGGAGCGCTGCCGGTCAGGCCGACAAGCTCCAGATCATGTACGGCGTCGGTGGGGAGCGCCGCTTGACAGAGGAAACGATCGACTACCTGGAGGGTTACCGGGGCGCGAGTCCTGTACGGATCGGCAACGCCGCCTCCGGCCAACTCCAGCTCGACGTCTACGGAGAACTCCTCCAGCTTACCTGGGAATGGCATCTGCGCGGCAACTCCCCCAATGACGACTACTGGCGCTTCCTCTATCAGCTCTGCGACGCCGCAGCCGAGGTCTGGAAAGAGCCCGACCACGGGATCTGGGAGATGCGCGGAGAACCTCAACACTTCGTTACCTCCAAGTCAATGTGCTGGGCAGCCCTCGACCGCGGTCTGCGGCTCGCCGAGGAGAGCATGCGCAAAGCCCCCGAGCGCAAGTGGAAAAAAGCCCGCGACGAGATTCGCGAGGCGATAGAGAGCGAGGGCTATGATAAAGACCGGGGGATATTCACCCAGACCTTCGGCACGAAAAACTTGGACGCCGCCCTCCTGCTTCTGCCGAGGATGGGCTTCATAGACTACAAGGACGAGCGCATGATCCGGACCACCGACGCCGTCTGGGAGGACCTCGACGATAACGGCTTGCTCCGTCGCTACCGTGAAGGCAACAGCCAGGAGGGAGCGTTCCTGGCGTGCTCTTTCTGGCTGGCGGAGTGTCTGGCCCATCAGGGCCGCGTGGAAGAGTCTCGTACCGTCTTCGACCGGAGCCTATCGGCGAGCAACGACCTCGGCCTCTTCTCTGAAGAATTCAATACCGCGAACTCGGAGTTGCTCGGGAACTTCCCCCAGGCGCTCACCCACTTCTCCCACATCGCAGCCGCCGTTGCACTCGCCGACAGGGAGGGAGAGTCGAGATAGCGAAACGTAGTCGTAGGATGGGCCGGAAGTGGGTACGACTGTATCCGAGGGCGGTCCATCCGGCGCTCCCGAGTCCCCGTGACGAGTAGCCAAGGAGGTGTGAGTGTGGAAGAACACCGCCCGGACGTTTACCACCGGTTGATCGACCGTTACGGTAACAGAGGCGAAGCGCTCTATATGCTCTGCACGGGGTTCGTCGCCATCACCATAAACGGCCTGGCCGCCTACTTCCTAAAGCAGCCGCTGCTCTTCCCGAGCCTCTCACCGACGGTCTTTATCCTATTCCGACAGCCCCTAGGTGAGGATTGTTGTCCCCGCAACGTGATCATCGGACACTTCCTGGCGCTCTGCGTCGGGCTCGGGATGCTCTACCTCTTCGGACTCCAGAGTCAGCCGAGCGTTCTCCAGGAGGGCGTGACTTTCCCACGAGTGTGGGCGGCTTCCTTTTCAGTAGCGATTACGGAGGCCTTATTGCTCCTCATCCGCAGGCCGCACACACCGGCGGGTACGACGACGCTGCTCGTGAGCCTCGGCCTCTTCACGACCTTCCCCCAGTTCGTCTCACTGATGGCCGGTATAGTGATGATCGTGGTAATCGCCTGGATCATCAACCGCTCCCTCGGCGTGAAGGTGCCCGTTTGGGGGCCGAAGGAATGAAGAAGCCCACCAGCCGGTCAGCGCTGAGGCGACGGTCTCCGGTCGGAAGTATCGTCACAAGCTGAACTGCTGACGAGCTGAAACGCTTTACAAATCTGCGAAGCGGTAGCCGGCTCCCCGGATGGTCTGGATGTATCTCGGGGCTTTCGGGTCCGGTTCTATCTTCTTGCGGATGTGCTGGATGTGTACGTCCGCCGCGCGTGCCTCTCCGAAAAAGTCTCCGTCGTAGAGGTGGCGCATGATCCCCTCCCGGCTATAAACTCGACCAGGATGGGCCGCGAGGAACGTTAGGACTTCGAATTCCTTGGCGGTCAGGTTGATTGCCTCGCCGCCCGCCCGTACTTCCCGGCGCATCAAGTCCATCTCCAGGCCCGGAAACTCCATCCTGTACTCGCCGCCGGCTGCGCTGTTGTCCAGGCTCCTCCGCCTCAAGTGCGCCCGCACCCGGCTGATCAACTCTCGCGGGCTGAACGGCTTGGTGACGTAGTCGTCGGCCCCGACCTCCAGACCGACCACGATGCTCATCTCGTCGTCTCGTGCGGTCAGCATCATCACCGGCACGTATTTGTTGGTCCCACCCGCCGTGCCGTTCCGGATCTCCCGGCAGACGCTGATACCGTCCATTCCGGGCAACATTACGTCCAGCAGCACGAGGTCCGGCGGCTCAGAGTCGCGCATGCGCTCGAGCGCCGCCTCGCCGTCCCCGGCCGAAATGACCTTCATCCCCTCGCGAGAGAGGGCGTGCTCCAAAACCTCTCTTACCGCCGACTCGTCTTCTACCACCAGTATCTTCGGCACAACCCCCCTCGGTACGGATACAACTTACAGGCCGCATATATCTTACCCGGCTTACTACCTATAAACATGCACCATAATGTGTATTTACTGTACTTTCTCACACTCCGGGAGTGAGATCTTCACTCTCGTTCCGACGTCTTTTTCGGAAAATATGCTTATTTCGCCGCCCATGTTTTCGACCAGTTCCTTGCAGATCGGGAGTCCCAACCCGAAGCCGCTGGAGCTGCCTCTGCCCCTGTAGAAGCGCTCGAAGACGTGTGGCTGATCTTCTTCGCTGATGCCTTCACCCGTGTCTCGAATCTCAAGCGTGGTTCCATCCAGGTTCACGACGATCCCGCCTTCCCGGTTGGAGTGCTGGATGCCGTTGCTCAGGAGGATCAGGACGCACTGCTCCAGCCACTCCCGGTCGGCCGCGACACAGCCTCCGTCGCCTCGCACTTCAAGCGTCATGCCGGCTGCCTCGGCCAGCGGTTCCATCCGGTCCACGGTATCGCGGGTGATTTCTCCCAGGTCCACGGGCTCTATGTCGGCGTCCGAGGTCCTGGATCCGGTCCGGGCCAACCGCAGCAAAGTGTCCGAGAGCCGCTGCATCCGGTAGGCTTCCGTGGAGATGTGTTTCAGGAAGCGTTTGCGGACCTCCGGGTCGTCTTTCTCTTCGGTCAGCAGTATCTCCGCCGAGCCGAGGATGGTTGTGATGGGCGTCTTTAATTCGTGGGCCGCGTTCGCCAGGAAACGTTGCTGGTTCGCCTCCAGGCGTCGTCCTTCGGAGAGGTCCCGGATCACGACCAGCACCCCTCCCTTATGGTCATCGAACTTGGGCAGGTGCTCGACGTTGATCTCCAGGAACTCTTCGCCTTCACTTACGCGGGCCTCGGTACACTCCTGCTTGTTGGCGCAGCGAGCGACCGCGCCGGGCAGGTCGAAGTCTTCCCACATGTCTGGGACTTTGCCGTGACTACCTTCCTCATCTACGTCGGCGCTAAGGTTCAACGCGTCGCGGGCGATAGGGTTGGCGAACATTATGTCTCCGTCGAGGTCGGTCGCCATGACCCCTTCGTTGAGGTTGTCCAGTATTGCGTTGAGCGTGGCGCTACTCTCTTCGAGTTGGCTGAAGGAGTTTTGCAACCTGCCGGCCATGGAGTTGAAAGCGAGCGCCAACTGGCCCAACTCGTCGCCGAAAGTAGGGTTTAGGCGGTACGAGTAATTGCCCTGCTCCATCTCCTCGACGCCTCGACCGAAGCGTTTCACCCTACGGTCCAGGAAGGTAGCCATGAGGAGCGCGAGGACGACGCCTACCGCCGAGGCGAGCGCGGCCGCCTCAATGCCGCTCCGCAGGAAGAGTTGGTAGACGGATGTCTCTCCTCCTCCGGAGACGAACACCACGCCGCCCTCCACGTTGCCGTTCCGTACCATCGGCACCACCGCGACCCTGTTATCTCCCACCATTTCGTTTCTGCGTTCGCCTTTGGAGGCCGCGCTCAGTATCCGCTGCGGCACGGAGGAGAGGAGCTTGCGGCCCGCCGAGGCGGTTACCTTGCCCTGGCGGTCCACTACCAGCACCCGGCCGCCTCCGGAGCGGGCGGCGAGGTCCAGTTTGCTCTGGAGCGGTTGGCTGTTGCCGCGCGCGAGGGCGTCGGCCGCCGCGAATGCTTTATCCACGGTGCGGCCCTGCTCGTAATCTCCCAGGCGAGCCTTGACCGCCGGGCGGAGGTAAAGGATGAGGGTGGACACGCAGATCAGCACGATGAGTATCACCGCGAGTGGCATCCAGATCCGAAACCTCATGTTCATACTCTCACTTATACCTCTTTCTCCCCGCGCCGGCCAAGTCTTTCTCTTTCCGCGCCGCCGGACGCCGCTCTGCTAAACTTTTCGCGCATGTTCGGGAGATAAGTCTTGTTGGAGTCCGCTGACCGGCGGAGAGAGGCGCCTTTGCTCAGGACGATTACCGTAACGCGCTACGTCACTCCTCTGCGCGAGGGTGGGTCTCTGCCGGCGATAGTCGAGGCTGACGACCTCGGGACCTACGTGCTCAAATTCAGGGGGGCGGGACAGGGCCGGAAGGCGCTCGTGGCGGAGGTCGTGGCCGGGGAGATCGCGCGTCACCTCGGCTTCGACGTGCCGGAGGTCGTGCTGGCGAACCTCGACCCGGAGCTCGCCCGCGCCGAGCCGGACCCGGAGATTCAATACTTGATCCGCGCGAGCGCCGGACTCAACCTCGCCCTCGATTACCTCCCCGGCTCCCTTGGCTTCGACCCTCTCGCCGACCCCCCGGACCCACAGCTCGCCTCGCGTATCTTGTGGTTCGATTCTCTGGTCGCCAACGTGGACCGCTCCATCCACAACACGAACCTCCTGCGCTGGCACGGACGCCTGTGGCTCATAGACCACGGCGCCTCCCTCTACTTCCACCACGCCTGGTCCGATTGGCTGGCCGCCGCGAAGCGTCCTTACGCCGCCGTCCGGGACCACGTACTACTCCCTTTCGCGACCGATATAGAGCGGGCCGACGCCGACCTCTGTCCCCTGGTTACGATGGAAGCCCTGGACCAGGTACTGAAGTTGGTGCCGGACGAGTGGCTCGTGGACGAGCCGGGCTTCGGAGACGCCGCAGAGGTGCGCGCCGCCTATATAGAGTACCTGTCCGCCCGGCTGGAAGAGCCTCGCGAGTGGGTGCAGGCTCTGGAGGAGGCCCGTGAGCGAGCTATTTGAGTATGCCCTGCTCCGGGTCGTGCCGAGGCCGGAGCGCGGGGAGTATATAAACGCGGGCGTGGTCCTCTACTGTCCGGCGCTGGGGTTTCTAGACGCGCGCGTACACTTAGACGCCAGGCGGTTGCGGGCGTTGGACCCGAAGCAGGACCCGGAAGCGGTGCTGGAGCACTTGAGGACCGCCCGGCGCATCTGCGCGGGTGGAAGCGGGGCCGGCGCGGTAGGACGGCTCTCCGCCCGCCAGCGTTTCGGACGGGTAGTCGCTCCCCGCAGTACCGTGGTTCAGTCCTCGCCCATACACACCGGATTCACCGACGACCCGGAGGAGAAGCTGGAGCACCTCCTGCGGATCATGGTCCATCCGCCGGAAGAAGAGTGTTCTTGACGGGTTCTCATCGAATTCTTAACGAAGGCGTGTAATATCATAGGCGCGGCCGTAATAGATGGTCGAGGCGCGGAGAATCGGCCTGTAAATTCGCGGCAGTATTGCCCTGATCGAAGAAGTGTCCTATTGTAGTGTGGCTGCTTTACCGGAGGAGACGAAGATAAGGTTCTCTAGGAGAATGAGTGTAGTCCTGCCGGCGGGCGAACCGGCACGATATTTCGTCCGTGATTCGGCGTCCGGCCCGCGCGGGAGGAGGGTGTGATCCTCGACCTTCTCCGGGTGGTGCCGGTGGTTGCGCTGGTCGTGATCCTACCTGGATGGTTCTGGTCCCGGTTTCTCGTAGGCTCGGATGAACTCGCCGAGCGGTTGGCATATTCGCTGGCCCTCTCGGTCGCGCTCGTCTCGGCCGTAGCGCTGGCCGAGGTCCGTATCCTCGGCTCGGGCCTGACGCTACCCCTGGCTATCCTCTCCGTCGCCATAGTCTTTCTCTCCGGGTTGGCCCTCTACATCGGGTTCGGGGCCGCCAGAGAGAAAAAAGAAACGGTTGCCTTCCGTCTCGCCTTGCCTGGTTTCGCCCCGCTGGTGCCGGCCGCTCTCGCCCTCGGGGTCGTACTAGGGGCGGACCTCCTGTTCCCCGGCTCTTTCTGGCTCGCCCGTTCGTGCTGGGGATGGTCCTCGGAGGCTTGCCTGTCAACCGGCCCCATACGTTGGGTCACGGTTCCGGTGGCGCTGCTACTCTTGATCGCGGGCGTCCTGTACTTTTTTACCTCCCGCCGGGAAGAAGCTCACCAACCCCCGACCGATGAAGAGCACGCCGAAGAAGATTTAGGAGATAGCCTCCAGGAGAGCATGGACCTGCGCTCGAGCCGGTGGTCTGGTATAGCTCGCAGGTTTGCGCTACCGGTGGTCATTCTGGCGGTGCTCGTGCGAGGTTACCTCGGGCCGATCCTGCACGACTGGCCCTTTATCCGTGGCGTTGACAACTACTCTCACGCCGTTATGGCGAACTTGATGCTCACCAAAGGACAGATTCAACCCTATCTCGTCTATCCGCCCGGCCTTCACCTCCTGACGGCGGAGGTGTCGCGTCTCAGCGGAGGGGTAGACCCATTGCGGATATTCCCGATCGTGGGTCCAGCCTTCCTGCTCTTGCCGACCATCTCGTGTTACGTTCTCGCGCGCCGGTTGTGGGGCTGGGAGTATGGGGCAGTCGCTGCCTTTCTGGCCGGAGGGCTGCTCGGCGGCTCTTACTACTTCTTCGACGACGCCATGTACCCGAACATGATCACCTCGCAACTCCTCCTGGTGATGACGGTCGCGGCCTTGATGCGGCTCTACGCGGCGCCTACCGCGCGCAACGGACTGCTCCTCGCGCTGCTAGGCTCCTCAGCGGTCCTCTACCATCAGGTGTCGAGTTTCTACGTGATACTCCTGCTCGCGCTCGTGAGCTTGCTGATCCTGCCGAACCTGCTCCTGCGCGACCGGAGAGCGGGCGTCGTCCTGCTCGTCTCACTGACTCTAACGGTCATCCTCGCGATTCCGTACGCCTGGAGCGCTTACAACCTGCCTCAGATTTTCGCCAAAGTGTTCGAAGGCGGGAAGTCCACGGCGACCGGCAGCGCCGTCGACATGGTCATAGGCACGCAGAACCCGTACTCTATCGAAGGCATGATCGGGGCCATAGTCTCGCAGCCCATAGCGTGGCTCGGGCTGCTCGGCACGCTCTTCCTCATCTTCGCCAGGAATAGCTGGGAGTACAGGCCGAGGTCGCTGGCCCACTTCACCTTGCTACTCTGGGTCCTGATACTCTTCGCCGGCAGCCGGACGACTTATAGCGGTTTCCCGCAGCGTTTCGCCCGCGACCTCGGCATCCCGCTCTCCATACTCGGCGCACTCGCCCTGATAATGATCTTCCGGTCGTTGGTCAAACTGCGCCGGCCGCTGGCTGTCTACACGGCTTCGGTGGCGGTCCTGCTCATGGTCGGTTTGCTGGGCCTCCGGGCCGTGCAAAGCTACGCGCAGGCGATCGGACCTAGCGCGGAACTTACGACGAACTCACAGATACAGGCCGCCGGAGACTGGCTCAAAGACCACAATCAGGGCGGCAACATAATGATCAGCCCGCAGTCAAATCAGGTGCCGAGCCGCATGATGCTCGCGATGGGCCACTACAGCGCCATGCAGTCTTTTACGCAGTACCAGATCTCAAACCCGAGAGACCTCCCGCCGGATTACAGTCCCCAACGCTACCAGGACGAGTTGTGGGTGATGTACCATCCCCAGGGCGAACAGACGCAGCAGATACTAAAGAAATACGACGTCCGCTACATCGTGCTCTACAAGAGCATGCCGGATAGATACGTGGTTCCCTACTGGCAACTCTTTAAATCCCGCCCGGACCTCTACAGGATAGCCTTTGAGAACCACGACGTGCTCATCGTCGCGTCCCGCGAAGGACCGACGGGCCAGGAGCAGGCGCGAAGCAACCCAACCTCGGCCCGAGTGCTGTGACGTCGTCTGGCCCGGCTCAGGTTGCTTCGCACGCTTGCGCTCGCAGGATATCGGGGTTAGGTTGAAGGGTAAGGGTGGGATCCGGAAAGCCGCTGTGGCCCTCACGGGGATCGCGGTCTCGCTGTTCTGCTTTATCCTGTACCTGAAGACGCTCGCGCCGACCGTCCTACCGCTCACTTTTCCCGACATGCCCGACTCGGACATGCTCCAGATGCAGACCGCCACCCTGAGCATGACCCACCCGACCGGCTACCCGAGCTACCTGATGCTGACGCATCTCTTCACCTACCTGCCGTTCGGAGACGAGGCTTACCGGAGCAACCTCGCCTCCGCCGTCTACGCGGCGCTCGCCGTGTTGCTGGTCTACGCCTCGGGCTATCTACTGAGCCGGAAAGCGGTGGCCGCAGCGGCCGGCGCAATCGCCTTCGGTATCGGCGGCACCCTCTGGTCCCAGGCCGTAATCACCGAGGTCTATACCCTGAACGCCCTCTTTATCTCGCTCACGATATTCGTGCTGCTCGTCTGGAGGCACACCCGAAAAAACCGGTACCTCTTTCTCTCGGCCTTTTGCGTTGGGCTCTCGATGACGAACCACCTGACCAGTGGGATCCTCTTGCCCGGAGCGTTCCTTTTCGTGTTGGCCGTGGATTGGCGCAAACTCGTGGCGCCGCTGACCGTCTTGAAAGGGCTCGGGTCCTTCGCGCTCGCGCTCTCTTTGTACCTCTACATACCGATAAGGGCCGCCATGGACCCGCCCATGAGCGTCAACAACCCGACCACTTTGGACCGCTTCTTGTGGTTGGTCAGCGGGGGAGACCTGCGGGGTACTTTCCTCAACTTCGGGCCGGCGGGTCTTTTGGAACGGGTAGATTACTATTGGCGCTATCTTTCGGGGGACTACAACTGGTGGCTGGTCGTGGCCGGGGTGGTCGGCCTGGTGGCGATGGTTCTCTGGGATCGGAAGGCCGCTCTGCTGCTCGGGTTCCTGTACCTCGGATGGCTCTTTTTCGCCCTCGAAGACAACATCCCGGACATCCACTTATACTTCATCCCGACGTACCTGATCCTCTCTATCTGGATAGCGGTAGGGTTCGGCGTCGCCCTCGAAGACCTGGAGACGCTCGCCTCGCGCCTCGGCCGGATCCCAAAACTAGCGATCCTCGGCGTCTTCTCGGTTGTGCTGCTCCTCCTGCCGCTGCCGGGCATCACCGAGGCCTACGCCAAAAACGACGTGAGCAACCTGTATCGGGGACAGAAAACTCTCGACGTAGTGGCGAAGGAAGTGCCGAAGAACGCGACCATCCTCCACCACAGGAGCCTCTTGTGGTACATGGTGCTGGTCGAGAAGCGCCGTCAGGACCTCACGCTCGTGGACCCCTTCTACCGGGACCACAGCCTCAAGTACAACGACATAGTCTGGCCCGACCCCGGAGCGCCCATGACCCTAAAGGCTACGGATCGTCTCTACGGAACCGAAGATCCGAGTGGTGTCACCGCCGCGAAGATGGCCCTCAAGAAAGGCCCCGTCTACGTGCTCTACGAACCGGAGATGCGACCACCTCCCTTCTACAAAAATTTCAAGGTCGTCCACGTAAAAGATCGGCTCTACCAACTGCTGCCGAAGAACGGCAAGACCGACTCTACCAAGTAAAGCTCATCTTCAGAGACTGGAATAGTCCCCCGAGAGCCTGAGAGAGACACGTTGCAGCCGGATCTGACGAGGCTCTATCTATGGTAAAGTGTTCCGGATTTACCGACAGACCGGCCAGGGTAGAGACTATTGAGGGTGCTCCAGACTGAACCGGCGGTAAACGAAGCTGTTGACGGCGATTAGAAAAGATAAGAAGGGGGGAGTATCCCACAGCGCAGCAATCTCCAGGAAGCGGTTGACTTCCTGACGTTCCCGATCCGGACGATAATGCCGTTTCGCGTGGGAGAGGATGGCAAGTTCGGGCTGTCTTCGCGGGCTTCGGAGCGCTTCGACTACGCCGCCCGTGAGGTGGTCGGCTATACCCTCGACGTGGGGTGCGGCCCGTATGACCGATTCGTTAGGGAATACCTCGGCGGTAACGGTATGGGCGTCGACGTGTTTCAGTTCGAGGGACTAAAGAAAGAGCAAGTCTTCCCCGACCTGACCAGCTTCCCTTTCGAGGACGACACCTTCGATTCGGTCACCCTTATAGCCACCTTGCACCACATACCGAGGTCCAAGAGAGACGATGAGCTGGCCGAAGTGTTCCGGGTCCTGAAGCCTGGCGGCAACGTCATAGTGACCAACACCCTGCCGCTCGCGACCTTCGCTGTCCACCGGGTCACGCGGCTGCACGCGAAGTTCCTCGGAAAGGTCTACGACATGGACCTGCTGCGGGAGATGGACGAGGAAGAAGAGGATTACATTACCCAGATAGAAGTGGTGGAGAGGATGGCGCGGGCCGGGTTCCGAAACATAACCCGGAAACGTTTTCTCTCGCAGTGGGGCATGAACCGCCTGTTCGTCGGCTGGAAGAAGTAGCAAAAGGCCGGAGACTCTCCCGCCGCGGAGGCTCCGGCCGGCTTTATTTGCGGGGGGAATCCTTGACGTAGAGCCAGAACACGCCTATCTTCTCCGCGTGGTAGCGGGGTCCTATCCAGTCGTATAGTTGCTTCTTGTGTTCTCTCGTCATCCCGGCGCCCGGTAATTGACGCTGCGATTCGGCGAAGAAGGCTATCGCCGCTGGATCGTAGTTCCCCAACTCGTCTAGCCAACCTTCAAACCCTCCCGGTGTCCTCGCGGCGATGAGGCTGTCTATTCCCTCTGTAGTGAAGAGGTAGGGGTTCGGGTTCTTCTCGTCGAGGAACACGAGTACCTGCGGTGCGTTGATCGAAACTATCCGCGCGTCTTCTCCGAACCTCTTCTGTATCTCCCGTGCTGATTCTCTCTGTGATTCCAGGCTCGGCTTCTGGTTTGCCGTTCCCTCGATAACCGGTGTGTTGGATAGGGCGACCACGAGAAGCCCGGCGGCGAGAACCGCCCCGATGAGCCGTGGGGTCTCGACCCGGCGGAGGGCGACCGCGAGCAGCGCACCGAAACCGATTGCCGCATAGGGCAGGAAAACGTAGAAGTCGTCAGGCGTCTGGAAATCTGTCAGGGACCACAGGGCAAACAGCGGCAGAGAGATCAAAACGGGCGCGTAACGGTACTTGAGGGGCCTCAGGAAGTAGAGGCTCAAGATGACGCAGAGGCCGATGACTATAGGGACGAGCATGATGCCGTACCACGTCACCAACTGGCTTATGGGTCCTGCCGGGTTGAAGATCGGCGAGGTTCCGCGGTTGATGTAAAGGACGTTGAAAAGGAACATCCCGTCGACGAGCTTGTCCAGCGCCCCCTCGTACCAGTAGTAAACTCCGGTGAGCAGTAGCGGTACGGCGAGCCCCGCCAGTGTACGGAAAGCGGCCCTGTAACGGTCCTCTCGTGGTTGTGTGATCGCCAGGACTACTATTCCAGCTCCTAAGAGACCCATGGGTTGCCAAACCAGCAGCGCCAGAGAGCCGCAGACCCCGGCCCAGAACCAACTCTTCCGGCTCGCGAGGTACAGGCTCAGGGCTTCGAAAAGAACCATGGGGGTCTTCGCGTCCGGACCCGAGGCGACCGAGCGGGCGAAGCTGTAGAAACCTAGAAAGGTCAGGGCCGCGAACAGCCCAGCCACCCTGGACCGGAACACGCTGTCGCCGAGCAGGTAGACGGCCACAGCCGAGAGACAGCCGGTTACGAAAAAAACGAACCGCACGGCGTAGACGTCGTCCCAGTTGGACAATTCCGCCAGCGCCGCTCCCACACCGGCGATCATGACTGGCAGCGGCCCCTTATGGTCGAAGATGCTGACGTACGGAGGAACCCCGTCGGCCATCCTCTGCCCGCCGTAGAGGTAGATGCCGTAGTCCCGGTAGAGGGGACCCTCGAAACCATACAGAGCGTACACGAGGGCGGCCAGTGCCAGGACAAACACGGGCAAGGAGAATTTCCCTACAAGAGTAGAGGACTCCACACCCTTGTTGGGACTGTTGGAGGGCCCGAATGAGCCCAGCTTCTTACGGAGATCAACCAAATGTTACTTATGTTAGAGGGCCTCGGCTCCGTTCGCAAGAAGGATGGATGAATTCTTCACAGCGCGAGCTGCCGGTGCGGAAAAGAATGGGCTCCTGGAGCCGACTTTCGTCTGACTATAGCCGCTAGAATTTTCGAGGTCGCGGGCGGGTTGCGACGGGTTGTATAATGCGCTGTATATATGTGCGTTTCGATGACACTCGTCGTCGATCCTGTAGCAAGCTTTTAGAGAGGGGTTGCAAGGTGAGTGAAGAGCCTCGTAGCGCGGAGAACGGCGGTACTTCCACGACGGAGAAGAACAGCAGTCTGACGGTCACGGACAACCGTACCGGCCAGAGTTACGACGTGGAGATCGAGGATGGTACCGTCCGGGCGATGGATTTTCGTCAGATCAAGGTGGACGATGACGACTTCGGCTTGATGACTTACGACCCCGGCTTCACCAACACGGCGAGTTGCCGGAGCGCCATCACCTACATAGATGGTGAGAAAGGCATTCTCCAGCACCGGGGCATCCCGATCGAGCAGCTAGTCGAGCACTCGACTTACTTGGAGGTCGCCTACCTCATCAACTACGGGCATCTGCCGACCGAGACCGAGCTCGAAAGTTGGACCCACGACATCACGCACCACACCTACGTCCACGAGAACATAAAAGAGTTCATGAACGGCTTCCGGCACGACGCGCACCCGATGGGGATACTGCTGGCGAGCGTCGGGGCGCTTTCCACCTTCTATCCCGAGGCGAAGAACATAGACAACGAGGACCAGCGCTACCTCTCCACGGTTCGTATGATCGCCAAGATCCCAACCCTCGCCGCTTACGCCTACCGTCACAGCCTCGGCCTGCCCTACGTCTACCCGGACAACGACCTCTCATACGCCGGCAACTTTCTCTCGATGCTCTTCAAGATGGCTGAGCCTAAATACGAGCCAGACCCACGCCTGGAGAAAGCGCTCGACACCCTTCTCATCCTCCACGCCGACCACGAGCAGAACTGCTCGGCGGCCGCGGTTCGGGTCGTCGGGTCTTCTCGGGTTGACCCTTACTCGGCGGTCGCCGCCGGGGTCGCCGGGCTATACGGGCCGCTGCACGGCGGGGCGAACGTGAACGTCCTGCGGATGCTAGAGCGTATAGGGTCCAAGGACAACATTTCCGACTTCCTCGAAGGCGTCAAGCAGAAAGAGGAGCTTCTGTACGGCTTCGGACATCGCGTCTACAAGAACTACGATCCCCGCGCCCGGCTCATCAAAGACCACGTGGACGAGGTTCTTGAGGCCACGGGCAAGCAGAATAGCCCGCTGCTGGATATCGCGCTGGAGCTCGAAAAACGGGCGATGGACGACGAATACTTCACCGATCGCAAGCTCTATCCGAACGTGGACTTCTACTCCGGTCTCATCTACGAGGCGATGGGCATCCCGACCGAGGCGTTCACCGTGATGTTCGCGCTCGGGCGTACGTCCGGTTGGATCGCTCAGTGGAACGAGATGCGCCAGGACCCGGAGCTGAGGATCGCGCGTCCCCGTCAGATCTACACCGGCGCCCGCGACGCCGACTACATCCCCCTGAACGAACGATAATAGAGACCGGGTTGGGCGCTACCGCTCTTCTGTAGCGCCCAATACTGCGTCGTAGACGCGCCTCTGACGCTCCAGGGCCTCCTGATAAACCTCGTGCCGGGCTTCATTCGGGGAGTAAGTCTCGCCGAGCGGTGCTTCTACGGCTTCGATCTCCAATTCACCCAAAGCATCCAGCGCCAGCAAGGCCGCCCCCCGGCTGGAAGCTTCCTCCACCCCGGAGAGGGTTACGGGCCTGCCGAGGCAATCAGCCATGATACGGGTCCAGGCAGGAGACCCGAGGAGACCGCCGCCGGTGGCGATCACCTCTTTTTTGCCCGGCGAAGCTTCCTCCAGCGTGCGGGCGATAAGCGCGAAACGAAGCGCCACGGACTCCATCGCGGCGCGCAGGATCTCGACGGGCGTCGTACTCATGGAGAGGCCCACGATCGTTCCGTTCGCCCGGTCCGCCCAACTCGGCCCGCGCTCCCCGGCCAGCAGCGGCAGGAAAGTGAGGCCGTGGGAATCGGGCTCCATCTGGTCGAGCGTCGCTTCCGCACTCTCCAGAGCCGGGAGGCGCAGCGTATCCTGGAGCCACTCAACGAGGTTGCCGCCGTTTGAGAGCGCCCCGCCCATGACGAACCTCTCACCGTCCGCCCGATAGCACCAGGGACCGTCTGGAATCTCCACCGAATCTGCTTTCCACAGCGAGCGCAACGCGCCGCTGGTACCGACCATGAGCGCCAGTTGCTCCCGCCTGACCGCCCCGCAGCCGACGTTGGAGCAGGCGCCGTCTCCGGCCGCCGGAAACCACGGCACGTCTTTCAATGCCGGCCAACGTTCGGCCCATTCTTCTCGCAAACCCCGCAACGGCTCATCCGAGATGGGGGAGAGTTGCTCTTTCTCGATAGGCAAGGCTTCCAGTACCCCATCGTCCCAACTCTTGCCGTTTTGGTCGAAGAGCCCCGTCGCCGAGGCCATGGAGGTCCCGACCGCCACGCTGTCGGACCCGAAGAACTCGCCGTGGATATATTCGCCGGGCGAGACCCAGGAGGCGGACTTCCCGAAAGCTTCGGGGTTGTCGCGGGAGAGCCACAGCAGTTTCGCCGGCAGGTAGCTGGAATGGAGCACGCACCCCGTCCTGCTGTGTACGGCCTGTTCATCCATGTTTTCCCGCAACTCCCTAGCAGCACCGGCGGCCCGACGGTCTGCCCAGGTGAGGACCGGGGTGGTTGGCTTATGGTCCTGGCCGAGGCCGAGGACGGCGTGCCAGAACATGCTGAAGGCGACCCCACGGAGGCCGCCAATATCTCCGGCGGCCTGAGAGAGTGTCTTGTCGATGGCCCGGGCCACGAGTTCCAACAGTTCCTCGCCATCTTTCACCGCCCCGCCGTCGGCAGTGTAGTAGATCTCGTAGTCGAGCTTCGTCTCCGTCCCCGGCACGGGGTCTCCGGCGCCGTCGTGCAGCGCGGCCCGCACCGAAGAGGTGCCCACGTCAACCGCCAGAATTTTCGTGCCGGATGTTCTCTCCATGATCCCACCTTTACCCTCAGCCAGCCGACCTTGACCGTAGTTTAGCAAGCCTCTGCGAACGTAGATTTGCCCCGCAGCCTTTCATGGTCTAAGGTGGATCAGAAGTTAGCGCGGGCTGATGCGAGCCGGTATAGGGTTCCTTACAGTCCGCCCAATGTTTCCTTCGGAGAGGAGATCCATGCAGCAAGCTACGCTCGATAGCATCGTGGAAGAAGTCAGGGAAGAGGTCGTCGGCTGGAGGCGACATCTCCACCGAAACCCGGAGCTTTCGTTTCGTGAAGAGGAGACTTCGCGGTTCGTTTACGAGACCCTTGAATCTTTCGGAAACCTGGAGCTCTCGCGTCCGACGCCGACCAGCGTGGTCGCGCGGCTGGTTGGAGACGCTCCGGGACGCACGCTCGCGGTTCGGGCGGATATGGACGCTCTGCCGATAACCGAGGAGAACGACCTGGAGTTTGCTTCGCGGAACCCCGGTGTCATGCATGCCTGCGGCCACGACGGGCATACCGCAATGCTGCTCGGGACGGCGAAAGTGCTATCGGGAATGAAGGGGCGGATCCAGGGCGAGGTCCGCTTCCTCTTCCAGCACGCCGAGGAACTTTTTCCGGGCGGGGCGGAGGAGATGGTCGGGGCCGGGGTTATGGACGGCGTGGACGCGGTGATCGGGATCCACCTGTGGGCCGGGCTCCCGGCAGGGAAGATCGGGGTAGTCTACGGCCCGATGATGGCCTCCCCGGATACTTTCAAGATCAACATAAAAGGAAGCGGCGGTCACGCGGCCAACCCGCACCAGACGGTCGATGCCATCGCAATCGGCTCGCAGGTCGTCACCAACCTCCAGCACATCGTCTCGCGCAACGTGAACCCGATAGATAACCTGGTCCTCTCCGTCACGAAATTTATCGGCGGCAACACCCACAACGTCATCCCCGGAGTTGTCGAGATGGAGGGAACTGTCCGCAGCTTCGACGCTTCGCTCAGGGAGAAGGTGCCGGAGCTTATGGAGCGCATCATCGGCGGGATCACCTCCGCCCACGGCGCCGACTACGAGTTCGAGTACCAGCGAGGCTACCGGCCCGTCATCAACGACGAGGAGATAACCTGCGCCATCGAGGAGACGGTTCGGGAGGTCGTCGGCGAGGAGTCCCTGGAGATGATGCGCCCGACGATGGGTGGAGAGGACTTCTCCGCGCTGCAACAAAAAGCTCCGGGCTGCTTTTTCCTGGTCGGGGCCGGTAACGAGGAGCGTGGGATCACCTACCCGCACCATCATCCTCGCTTCGACATAGACGAGAGCGCCCTGACTTACGGAGTCACAATGTTCACCGGCGCAACCCTCAAGCTGCTCGGAGACGCATAGAGCGGGCCTGGTTACAGCGGCCAGCGGCCGCCCGTTAGGTGCGTCCCCGACGGAGCCTCGACGATATAGGTCCAAGCCAAGAGTGGGGAGTCGCCCGTCTTTACCGGTAACAGCACGCGCCGGTAGAGGCTTGGCCCGTAGGGATCAAAGCCTTCGAGCCGATCCAGCGGCGGAAGTTGGCTCCCCGGTTCCGGGAAAACGAGAAGCTCGCCGTGCGCCACGTCCTGGTTTTCATCTGTAAACTCCTGAACAGCGGACGCCGCGCTGTTCGAGCGCTCCTGGGTCGCCGCGTCGGTCCACGGAGCTCCGGTGCCGGTGGCCTGAACTATTCCGTTTGGGACCACGAGCCCCGGATAACCGTCCGGCAAATCGTAGAGTCGCCCCTGGGCGACTGCTTCTCCGGTATAGAGTGCGTCTCGACAGAAAACCTCGTGGTTCTCGAAACCGCGCTTTAGGGAGCCGTAGACGAATAGCGTGAGTCGTGTCGGTTCCGTGGTAGTCCTCTCTGTGATTGTCCGCGTGAGATTGTACGCTGCCGGAAGTGTGGCGTGCAAAGGTCCGCTCATGTCTTAGAATTGTCTCGTGAGCCGGAACGATACAGAGAACAAGACAGCCGTCGCCGTGGTGAGTGGGGGAATGGACTCCGTTACGCTCGCGTACTTGCTGGACTCCAGGGGCTACGACCTGCACCTGCTCTCGGTCGACTACGGTCAGCGGCACGCGAAGGAGATTGAGTACGCAAGGCTCTGCGCGGAGCGTCTCGTGGCAGGCTTCGAAGTCGCGGACATCTCCTCCGTAGGACGTCTCCTCTCCGGCTCGGCCCTCACCGACGACGTGGAAGTTCCCCACGGCCACTACGCCGAGGAGACCATGGCCGTCACCGTCGTCCCGAACCGGAACGCCATCATTCTCTCCATAGCCTATGGTATCGCCGTCGCCAGGGACGCGGTGCTGGTCGGTTGCGCCGTACACGCCGGGGACCACTACGTCTACCCCGACTGCCGCCCAGCCTTCATAGACGCCTTCGATGCTATGCAGCGCCGGGCCGTGGAAGGCTTCGGTGATCCGGACCTCCATCTCTACGCCCCCTTCCTCGACAAGACGAAGGCTGAAATCGTCGAGGTTGGAGCATCTTTGGGAGTTCCGTATGCGGATACGTGGAGTTGCTACGAGGGCGGAGAGGTCCATTGTGGTCTCTGCGGAACTTGCACAGAGAGGAAAGAGGCTTTTGATCTCGCCGGCGTCCCCGACCCGACGGAATACCGGGAATAAGATGTACCGGATAACGAAACAATTCTCTTTCGAGGCGAGCCATCAGCTCGACCACCTTCCGCCCGAACATAAGTGTTCCAGGCTGCACGGACACTCCTACCGGGCCGAGGTCGTGCTGGAGAGCGCGGATTTGGATGAGAACGGTTTCGTCCGGGACTACGGAGAACTAGAGCCCTTCAAAACATTCGTGGACGAGAAGCTCGACCACCGTCACTTGAACGACGTAGTGGACGGACCTACGACCGCCGAGAACCTCGCGCGATGGCTCTACGAGTTCGCGCGCGGGATCTGGCCCGAGGTCGTCGCCGTCAGGGTGAGCGAGACCCCCAAGACCTGGGCCGAGTACCGCCCATGAAGCAATGAGAGAAGATATCTCCATATCCGAGGTCTACGGGCCGGTAATTCAGGGCGAAGGAGCGGTGATCGGCAAACCAACCGTCTTCGTCCGTACCGGTGGATGTGATTATCGCTGTCTTGCGGCAGAAACACGAATCACGCTATTCGACCTCACTACAAAGCCGATAGAAGAAGTTGAACCGGGGGATGTGGTGCTCGGCTACGCCCGAGTCGGAGAGACGACGATGGGGCCGCTTCGGTTAATCCCTTCCGTTGTCGAGGCTTCCCGGACGGTCAAGACCGAGGAGTGCATTAAGCTGACCCTCGACGACGGCACGGAACTCGTGTGTTCTCCTGATCACCGCTGGTGGGTAGAGCAGCTTCGCGCCAACGGACAAGTTTGGAAATCTCCCAAACGTAAAGGTCTCGAAGGCAACTACCGGGAAGCAAAAGAGATGCGCCCCGGTATGTTACTCAAGGGAAGTGGATCGGAGATGTTGCCCCATCTGGAAAACGAGGCGTGGCATCGAGGTTATCTGGCAGGAGCGATGGACGGAGACGGCCACGTAAGCGACGCTTGGATCTCCTTCCGCGTTACCAGCCAATCTTTTTTCGACTCGCTGCTAGAGTCGAGCGAGCTTGTTGGAGCCCGACTGGAGGAGTACGCAGAGGGCAGGACGACATACGGCACACCGCTGTATCGCTCCAGGCTGCCGGAGGCCCGCAGGCAGGCTTACCTAGATGCCGTAGCCACGGACGAAGACCCTGATTACAAACGAGGGTACCTCGCCGGCATGTTCGATGCCGAGGGACACGTTCCTTCGGGCGGAGCCTACATCACACAGAACCCCGGCGAGGTGCTGGAACGGACAGAGCGTTACGCACGCTCTCTCGGTCTCAAGGTCGAACGAAAGCGATATGCCGAACGCGCTGAACGTCTTGTTTTCGCCAAACACCCGGTCGAGTTGATCCCCTACCTGGGTGTGCGCTGTCACCACAAGCGCCTCGCTGCCGCCAGCCGTGGTCTTCGTAAGCTCTGGCGAACCGTTGTGGCCGTCGAGCGAGTTGCGGGGCGTGTTCTGTACGATCTACAGACGAGCACGCAGAATTTCATCGCCGGAGGAGTGGTGAGCCACAATTGCTCGTGGTGTGACTCAAAGTTCGCCGTCTTGCCGGAGCATCGTGGCGAGTGGCGTGTGATGAGCGCGGAAGAAGTCTTCTCTGAAGTGCGCAGGATCTCTGAGAAACCGTTGCTCGTAACGCTTTCGGGAGGAAACCCGGCTTTGCAGCCGCTGGGACCCCTGATCTCACTCGGAAAAGAACACGGTTACACGTTCGCCATCGAGACCCAGGGTACCGTCGCCAGAGACTGGTTCGGAGACCTCGACTTCCTTACTATTTCTCCGAAACCGCCAAGCTCCGGGATGAAAACCAACTGGGAGAAACTCGCGCGTTGCCTGAGCTCGGGAGGTGGGAGTACCGAGACGACCTTGAAGATAGTCGTTTTCGATGACGCCGACTACGCCTACGCCCGTGAAGTCGGGTCTCGCTTCCCCGAAGTTCCGATGTACCTCCAGGTCGGCAACGACAGCCCGCCGGACGCGGATCAAAACGGCGGCTCGGAGCCGGACCCCGGCAAGCTCTTGGACCGCTACGCTTGGCTCTCCGAGAAAGTGCTGGAGGATAGATGGAACGAGGCCACGGTCTTGCCGCAGCTACACGTCTTGCTCCACGGAAACAAACGCGGAGTTTGAGCCGGAACGCTTCCTAACCTGCTGCCCGTAATTCGTAAGCTCTCGTAAACCCGAAGCCGGGTTTACGGCCCAATTTTCGAAATCATACCCATTTTGTATTTAATATGTAGTACGCGTGTAATACAATATAGATGGCAAATGTTGTTCGAGAGGAGTGTGGGTGGGAGACCGGTTAAAAGGTCTGGTGTCGGGTTACTTAGAGGAGCTTGAGAATCGGGATGGTAAGAAGCACTCCAAGCCTGTGCCGTTTTCGATGCGGTTGGGCGAGCGGGATCATGCCAGGTTGGTCTGGCTGGCCGGTAGGCTCGACGTTCCGAAGACAAGGCTCGCCGAGGAGATGGTCCGGGCGGCGGTGGAAGAGGCCGTCGAACAGTACGCGGCGTGGGCCGCTCCCGAAGACCCTGAAAAGTTCTTGGAGGAGGCGTTGGCCGAGGCCGAGGCTTTGCCGGAGGAGCACGGCGCTCGTCTCAAACCGGGTCCAGGGCCGCAAGGGCGTAAGTCTCACGAGAAGCATTCAAAGCCGCCGAAACCGGAGCGTTAGGGGAACATGGAGGCGGCGCTGGCGGGGACGGTCCTCGCGGCGACGCTGGTGTTGATCCTCACGCGCCCGTGGGGAGTGAACGAGGCGTGGTGGGCGGTCGGAGGTGGAGCGATCGTCCTGATATTAGGACTCGTCTCGATAAAGCAGGCCATGGGGATAGTGGTCGAGACCCACGATGCGCTTATCCTGCTGGTGGGGATGATGATGTTGAGCGCGGTGGCGGAGGAGGCTGGGTTCTTCGAGTGGGCGGCCTCGATGACGGCGAAGTTTGGGGGAGGGCGGGTGCTCGTCCTCTATGGTTCGGTGTTCCTGGTGGGAACGGTCATAACAGCCACGCTTTCGCTTGATACCACGGCAATCGTGTTCACCCCGATCGTGTACGGGATGGTGGTGCGGTTGCGTCTTAGCCCCATGCCTTTCATGTTCGCCTGCGTGTACGCGGCAAATACCGCCTCTCTGTTCCTGCCTATCTCCAACCTTACGGGTCTTCTAGCCTACAACGCCTTCAAGCTCAGCTTCATCGAGTTTGGGCTCGTAATGGCGCTTCCGGCTACGCTGGCGGTCGTGGTGAACTTCGCGCTGTTTTCCTGGTTGTTTCGCAAAGACCTGGGAGGGTTTCACGAGCGAGATACCTCCGCGTTCGTCCCCGAGAACAGGGCGTTCTTCCGGACGACGGCGGGTGGTGCCCCGGTTGTGCTGGCTGCGTTGTTTGTCGCCCTCTGGTGGGGGTGCCTATTGGGGTGGTAGCGTTGGTGGGTGGAGCGGCGCTGGCCCTCGTTGCGTGGCTGATGGGCTGGATGCAACCTGGAGAGTTGGTGAAGTCTGTACCGTGGGGGATCGTCGCGCTGGTGGTGGGGCTGTTCGTGGTAGTGCGGGGGGTGGAAAACGCCGGGCTGGCTTTGGTGGCGGAGAAGATATTCGCCTCTGCCGCGCCCGGAAACGGGTTCTGGGAGATCCTCGGATTGGCGGGCGGGTCGGCGTTGGGCTCCAATATTATCAACAACGTACCGATGACCGTGCTGGCTCTGGGGGCCATACATCCGCTTGTCTCGGGAGGGACGCTAGATCCGGCGGTGATCTACGCCGTCGTTATCGGGGCGAGCATAGGACCCAACCTGACCACGGTAGGTTCGCTGGCGACCCTGATCTGGCTCGGAGTCGTACGCCGGAAAGGGTTGGAGATCACGTCCGGCGACTACTTTAAGGTGGGCGTATTCTCGACGCCCGCTATCCTGTTGGCCGCCGCCCTCGGGCTCTGGGTTTCGATCCGACTGTTCGGTGTGTGAGGAGTGAAGGAAGGTTATGGTTTATAGAAAGCTGGCAAAGCTTTACGATCCTGCCACAGCTACACGTCCTACTCTATGAGAACAAACGCGAAGCCCAGGTCAGAGCTTCTCCGCGAGTTGCTCCAAGCTATCGACCACCACGTCGGGCTCGATGCCCCAGGGATCGAAGACAGCGTCCGGTTTGCGTTTTATCCAGGCGGCTTTGAGGCCGGCGGACTTCGCCCCGATCACATCCCACGGGTTGCTCGAAACGAGCCAGACTTCCTCTACCGAACGTCCGAGGCGGCTCGCCAGATATTGGTAAACGTCCGGGTTTGGCTTGAAGGTTCCAACATCGTCCACGCTAATAACGCTATCGAGGTGGGGGAGTACACCCGCCCGCTCCAACAGAACGCGGGCCGTAGCCTCGACGCCGTTTGAGAACTCTACCGTCGCGTGTCCCCGCGCCTTTATCTTCTCGATGCCCGGCGCCACGTCCGGGAAAGCCCTGAGGTTCTGGTATTCCTCAATCAGCTTTTCCTGATCTTCCTCGGTGAGGTCGATGTCGAGGGTGCGGGCGGCGAAGAGCAGCGCCTGACGCGTGCAAGTCCCGAAGTCTTCGTAGCGGCGCATCAGGGCGCGCCGGAAGGAGTATTCGATCTGCTTTTCGCGCCACAACTCGCTGAACCTGTCGGCGTTATCTCCCGCGAACTGCCGCAGATGCTCGTTCATCTCCAGCGGGTTCACGAGCGTTCCGTAGATGTCGAAGGCTATGGCGTCGAGCATGCGAGGCCGTTCCCTTCTACGGTTGCTCTATGGAGATTATCTGGTCCGTGACCTCCGCCAGATCTGAACCAACTACGTCGGGACGGTCGGCCAGCGGGTCCAGCACCTTCCCAGGACGTCCGACGAAGGCGGCCGCGCAACCGACGCGCAGCGCCCCGTCTATGTCCCAGGCGTGGGCGGCGACGAGCCTTATCTCGCCAATGTCGACCCCGAGCTTCTCGGCCGCCATCCGGTACGGCTCCGGAGAGGGCTTGAGCCGCCCGACAGTGTCCGCCGAGAGGACCTGCTCGAAGTGCTTGCCGAGGCCGGAGTTCTCCATCTGGTTCTCAGCCACCTGCTGGGTGGAGTTGGTCAGGGTCGCCAGGCGCAGGCCCGCTTCCTTGAGCCGGGCGAGGCTCTCATCCACTTCCGGGTGGGGCGGTAGTTGCGGGACCATGCCCAGGATACTCTGGCGGTCCTCGTCGGAGAGTTCCACTCCTTGAAGCTCGGCGGTCATCTGAAGAGCCGCGCCGCCTATGGCGCCGAAGTCCGAGTAGGCGTCGGTCACTGTCGAGACGAGTGCTGTTTGGATCATCTGCCCGAACCACGCCTGCCTTACGGAAGCGTCACCGAAGATCCGCTCGAATTCCGGGTCGAGCGCCGAAAGGTCCAGCAACGTCTCGTTAACGTCGAATACGCAAACCCTAGCCATCCCCGCTCCTCTACGCTACAGCTTCGACGTGATTTACCTGTGGCTGCCCGGCGAGGTGCGGTCCTATAGCATCACCGAACTGTTCGAACTCGGGCTTCTGAGTCACGGCCGTGTGGCTATCTACCGAATCCCACTCCACGATCAAAGTAAAGGTGGACGGGTCCTCGATACCCCGATGCAGGCTCGCGCCGTGGTTTCCTTCAGCGCCGGTCAGTATTTCAGCGACGCTTTCGTAAGCTCCCACGAAGTCTTCTCCGTGGCCCTCTTGTACCTGAAAAACAGCGATCTCACGTACCATATTCCGCCTCCTCGTAACTCCTCGTAATGAAAAGGGCGCGACAGTGCCGCGCCCAAAGTCTCTATCTCTAGCTGTGTGTCGGTTCGACCAGCGGAACGTCTACTTCGGTACCCATTGTGTTGTTCATGTAGTTGGAGAAGGTGGTCAGGGCGACGTTCGCGACCATCTCCATGATCTGCTCGTCGCTGTATCCCGCTTCCCGAACCGCTTCGAACGCCTCATCGGAGGCGTGGCCGCGTTCCTCTGCTACTTCGCGAACGAAGTCGAGCGCCGCCGCCCGCTTTGGGTCTTCCGATTCGAACTTCTGCGCCTGCTCGCTCTCTTCCTGGCTGAGGCCCTCTTGCTCCGCCACGGCGGAGTGGACCGACAGTCAGTAGGCGCAGCCGTTGAAGTCCGAGACGGCGACGGCTATTGACTCCTGCATCTGCCGGTCGAGGGCGCCTCCCTGCAGCGTTCCGCTCAGGTTCATGTATCCCTTGAACGACTTCGGCGAGACGGCCATCTGTCGGAAGAAGTTAAGGTCCTGGCCTCCGGCCGATTTCTTGCCCTGTTCGATCAGCGGCCGCGACTCTTCGGGCGCGTTCTCCGGTTCAACGGGTTGAATGCGTGGCATCACACAAACCTTTCTCTAGCTTCCCTTTCCAAGAGAGATCATACCCGTTTCGCCGAATGTATAACGACGAAGACCCATCGCGGGTGGAAATTACCGGCCTACCAGAGAGGCGTACTCGACCTTTATGCAACGGTCCATAATGACGATCAGGCCGTGTTCACGGGCGTAGAGGGCGGCTTCTTCGTTTACGATCCCCGACTGCATCCACAGCACGCGGGCTCCGACCGCGACCGCATCTTCCGCCACCGACATTACCTCGCTCGCGCGCCGGAACACGTCCACTATGTCTACCTTCGCTGGAATCTCCCGAACGGAATCGTAAGGTTCCTCTCCGAGCACCGGCCCCTTCAGCTTCGGATTGACCGGGAAGATTTTGTATCCGAAACTTTGCAGGGCGCGGGCGATGGCGTGGCTCGTGCGGTTCGGTCTCTCCGAGAGCCCGACGACCGCTACCGTGCTCGACTCGCGCAGGATGTCCCGGATCTCCCCGTCGCCCGGATTGGTGCTCAAGACGTCGTCTCCGTAGTCTCTTTGGGTTCGTCCACCTCTATGCCCATCGGGATCAGGGCTTGTTCCTTGCCCTTTGCTTCGACCATAACGTCCGCATCCCGGCCGTCCAGGGCTTCGACTAGAGCATCCCAGTCTCGGAGGTCTATAGAGTAGGCGTGGGCGCCGGCCTGCTTTTCGGGATTCTGGGTAGAGATGTGCAGCTTCGGGCGCACCCCGCGTACCTCCCACGTCGGCAACGAGAGGTCGAAGGCTTCTTTTAGGGTTAGGCCCGCCGGGTTCAAGTCGTGGTGGAGGGTGTCGGTGATCGCCGGTATCCCAAGAGCGGTCGCCGTTTCCGAGACTTCGGCTACCGTCCAAATACGCTCGTCGTTCTCAAGCGCGAGGTAGGAGAGTGTCCCTTCTTCGGGGCGCATGGCTTCTATGAACTGTCTCGCGGTGGCTGTTTTGTCCTGGTACGCGCCGCCCATGTGAAGCACGATAACGCCGTCTGGGCTTCCCATGATGGTGAAGATACGGGCCACGTAACGAAGCTCTACCTGGCTACGCTCGGCGACCTCTGGTTTCGGGCTGCCGGGGTTTATGTACTGGCCGGGGTGCATGGAGAGCCGGATGCCGAGTTCATGGGCCAGCTCTCCAGCCTTCTGTAGCTCGGCCCCGTGTTCGGCTTCCCAGTCGTAAGGGAAATCCGGGTGAGAGGCGAAGGGGATCAAGCTCTGTCCCATCCGGAACAGTCCCACACCGTGCTCGGCGTTCCACTTCAGGATGGTCTGGAGCCCGGAGATGTTCTCTCGTACTAGGTCCCGCACTTTATCCGCGTCTCTCAGTCCGGCGAGCCTCAGCGTCCTGTTGGTGCTCGCCGGGATCTCCAAATTCTGGGTCGCGTAGCCTATTCTTATCATGCGGAGATTCTACCGAGCGGCGCACGCGCGCTCTGTATATAGGAACCCAAACTACTTATTTCAGCGGGAGGCGCCCTATACCTTTGTGGAGATTATCGGGTTGGTGGTCGGTTTGGACGAGCCTCCGGCGGGCTCTACGGTGATGGCTATGGTATCCGCGTCTTTGAGGGAGATGGTCACCATCGCCGCCGCTTTGCCGTGATTTGGGTTGAAGACGCCGGCCGGCTTTGGAACGCCGTTCTTTATGACCCAGATCTGGTACGTCTTGTCCTTCGGTATCGAGGGTAGATCGTCCGCTGTCAGGACGGTGTGTTTGCTGTTGACCTTGACGACTTCGCCCGAGACGTTCTGGGCTGTCCCCGAACCTTTCAGCGCGTAGGTTTGGGTCTGCTTTTGCTGCGCCTGTTTTTGGACGCTCTGGACTTTGCCCTGGAGATCGTTGTTCTGATTTTGGAGCGAGACGTTCCAGGAGATGAGACCAACCAGCACCACGAGCGCCGCAGCGCCGAGCGCCAGCCTTCCGAAACCGAAGAACTCCCTTACCCTGGTCGAGAACGGGTCCCGCTCGGGAGCATGGGCGTCGCCGAAACGGACGGATTCCACCCTGACGGTGTTCATGAGGTCCTCGCGCAGTCGGGGTGAGGGTTCTTGCTCTGGTGGGGAGAAGGCCAGCAGGCCGGCGATGGTTCCTAGCTCGTCTATCTCCGACTGTAGTTCGGGGTGTGACACGAGGTATTCCTCCATCTCCCGTCTCTCGTTTTCGGGGAGGGCGTTCAATGCGTGAGGTTCTCTGAGGTCTTCGAAGCGCTCGCGGTTCATCTCGTTCATCCCGGCACCGCCATGTTCTGCTGGTCGAAGAACGTCCTTATCTTCTTGAGTCCGAGGCGCATGCGACCCTTCACGGTGCCGAGCGGGATATCCATGATCTCGGCTATCTCAACGTGCGTGTAGCCTGAGAAATACGCCAGCTCCAGGATTTTCAGTTGCTCGGGTGGGAGCGTATTGAGCGCCTCGCGAACCTGGTCCCGCTGGGAGTTGCGCCAGGTCTCGGCGAAAGCCTCGCTCGGCTGGACCTTGGAAGCGTCAGCCTCGACCTTGTCTTGAGTCCTGCGGCGGCTGGCCGTGGAGCGGATCTGATCTATCCCCCTATGGTGGACTATCGAGAGGATCCAGGTTCGCACACTGGCCCGCTCCGCCCGGTAACTGTCGGCTGAACGCCATATTCTCAAGAAAACATCCTGCACCAAATCCTCGGCTGATTGTCGCTCTCCCATCATCCGGTGCGCCAGTGAAAAGGCCACCCGGTTGTGACGGTCGTAGAGAACCGCGAAAGCCTCCGGCTCGCCCGCCTGGACTAAGGCTATGAGGTCTTCATCCGCCAGAAGCAGGTACTGTCGTGTCCTGTCCGCCACATTACCTTCCTACGCTATAACCGCTGTACCGGATCACCCGAAGCGCTACCCATCAACTCTATCGGGTTGTGCAAGATTACGCGGTTGTTCGCATCTTTTGTAATGAGTTATTAGTATATGTTAACATTAGCTACTGACGTAGGCGGGAAGAGAGACGGAAAATTAAGTAGGAGGGTGATCCATAAAGAGGATGATCCCGTAGATGTCAGTAAGTAATATGCACGGAATTGTAAAGCAAGCAGAAGAGAGGAGACTGTTGATGAGTGAAGCAGACGGCCGCATAGGCCCGGTCGCTATAGACCGGGAGTACTCGCGGCGAAGCTTCCTGAAGACGGCCGCGTGGGCTACCGCCGCGCTGTCGGCGGCGGGAATTGGAGGGTTCGGCCTCAGCCGTAGGGCAAACGCGCAGGCTGCGCCTTACACGACCTACCAGCCGCTATCGGCGACAGATATTTTGGCGTTCGCCTACGAGTTGGAGTTGCTGGAGGGTACGTTCTACGCCCAGGGTGTGCAGGCTGGGATATTCTCCGGCGCCACACTGGCGGTTGTAACCAAGATCCGGGACGACGAGATGGCGCACGTTGACGCGCTCGCATCGACTCTACAGAAGGCTGGCGCGGCGGTTCCCGCGACGCCGAACTTCACTTTCCCGGGTGGCACCTTCACGGATCCAACCGCTTTCCTGAAGCTGGCGGCTACCTTTGAGCCCGTCGGTATAGGGGCTTACCAGGGAGCTGCTCCGGCGATTATGGGGACGGATTACCTGTTGCCCGCGCTGGAGATCCACAGCGCCGAGTGCCGGCACTGGAATGCGATCAAGGTTCTGCAGGGCATAGTCCCGCCGAACAACGTGGCCTTCGAAGAGGCGCTGCCGCTAAGCACCGTGCAGCAGGCCGTCGCGCCATTCGGCATAACTGGTTAGGGAGGAGAAAGCTAAATTATGGATAAGCAGACAATTAACGCGCCGGGCGCGGAAGCTCTCGCCCAGCCCCGGAGCCGGAGGGACTTTTTCAAGACCCTCGCGGTGGCGGGCGCAGGCGCAGCGGTCGGTTCGACCGTTCTCGCGCGCAAGGCTTCCGCCCAGAGCGGGACCACGGACGCGGACATCGGCAACTTCGCGCTAACCCTGGAGTACCTGGAGGCAGACTTCTACACGAAGGCGGTCGACGCCGGTGTACTCTCCGGTAACGCGCTTTCGATAATAACCGCGACGCGCGACCACGAGATCGCTCACGTGGACGCCATAACCAAGTACCTTCAGGCGGCGGGCGCGACCCCGGTTGCGAAGCCGGAGTTCACGTATCCTTCGGATGCTTTTTCGAGCACCGATTCGATACTGAAGTTGGCCGCGACTTTCGAGCCGGTCGGCGTGGGTGCCTATCTAGGCCAGGCTCCGTTGATCCAGAGCCCGGACCTTCTCGCAGCCGCGGGCAGCATCCTCGGCGTAGAGGACGAGCACGTGGTCGCAATCAACAGCTTGCTCGGCGACGTTGTTTCCGTTCTTGAAGCGTTCCCTCAGCCCCTGACCAAGGACGAAGTTCTCAACGCGATTGCTCCGTTCCTCGGTATGTCGGCGATGCCGAACACCGGTGGGTCTTCCGGCAGTGGTCCTTTCCGGGCCATCTAGGCAGAAGCCGGTATAACATTGCCTCAACAGAGGTTTATGGTGGGCAGGGCGGTAATTACCGCCCTGCTCTTTCTCTGTCTCCTGACGCTCGCGGCGTGTAGCAACGCTACATCCGCCCAGAACGGAGGCAAGGGAGCGACCCTAAAAACACAGACCACGAAGCCGGGTTCCACCAACTCGGGATCTGCCGGAAAAACTTTCGCCGCCACTGGATCTACCACCAGTGCTAAGACGGAGGCTACGGGACCAGTAGCGATGACCAGTTCCAAATCAGGGACCAAGAAGTCAAAAACTTCTAAGTCGAAGGCTGCTGGGGAGACGACCATCAAGGCTGTGTTGCCGCAGGAGGTTCTTCCGAAGAAAGAATTGACCGGGGTGCCGAAGTTTGGTGGATGGAACGATACGAACTCCAGCGCCGGTTCTAGTAAGTTGGTGCCTCAAGGCTCTTCAGCGGGGGCTATACCGAACGTCAGGCCGTTCAACTTCGGGAGAGACCCCGGCGGCCCGAAAGACAAAACGCTCTACCTGACCGTTCCGGCTATGGGCTTGAGCGGCGTTCCAGTCTACAACTCGACTTCCGAGGACGCGCTCGCTAAATCTACCGTCCACGTTCCGTCTACGGGATTCCCCTGGCAAGACGGGGCGAACTCATATATCGCCGGCCACCGTATTGGATATACGGGAAGCGGTTCCTTGTACATCTTCTACGATCTCGACAAGGTCCAAACGGGGGATGAAATCCTCCTGAAAGACTCTAACGGAGGCGAATATTATTACCGGGTTGACAGGAAAGAGGTTGTAGACCCGAGCAACGTCGAGGTGATGAACCCGGTGGCCGGAAAGAGCGTCGTTACGTTGCAGACTTGCACGCTGCCGGATTACAAGAAGCGTCTGATCGTTCAGGGAGAGCTCGTAAGCAAGAAGTCCTGAGTGCGGCCTTGGGCGGTTTTAGAGTCGTGTTAAGATCTCCCACACTGTTTTCCGAAGGACTCGAAGGGCGAATTTGCGGCTGAGTGTTCTGTCGAGCGGTAGCTCGGGCAATGCAACCTACATAGAGTCGAACGGCGTGGGCCTGCTGCTCGACGCCGGGCTTTCGTGCCGGCGCATCGCCGGGCTTCTCGCCAGTATCGGCCGCAGCCTCGAAAGCGTGAACGCCGTCCTCCTGACCCACGGACACTCCGACCATACCTCCGGCGTCCGTTCCCTCATTAGAGAACGCGGTGCCGAAGTGTACGCAGCTCCCGGCGTCTGGAAACGGCCGGGCACGACGGTCGTCGATTCAGGAGAGACTTTCCAAATTGGAGATTTAAACGCCCGCTTTTTCGAGATACCGCACGACGCGCCTACCTACGGGTTGCGGATCTCTGACGGGGTGCTGGTTGCGGCTCTCGCCACCGACCTCGGGGAAGTGGTCCCCGGAGTGATGACGGGTCTGCTCGGGGCCGACGCGGTAGTCCTGGAAGCGAACCACGACCCGGACTGGCTTCGCCGGGGACCGTACCCTGTGGAGTTGAAACGACGGGTCTCTTCTTCTTCCGGCCATCTCTCGAACCATCAGGCCGCCGAGGCTGCCCTCGCTCTGGCCCCGCACGGCATGAAAGACCTCGTTTTGGCTCACCTCTCTTCCACCAACAACTCGCCGGCCCGCGCGTGTGGGACCGTGAGCCGGGCTTTGCGGGAGGCTGGTTATGATGGGGTCCGGGTCCGGGCGGCGCTCGCGGGGCATCCGACGCCCTGGATCGAGGTGGGAGCGTCCCCGGAAAGCAGCGAGCACGTCTACCGCTACGCTAAAGATGCAGGCTTGCGACGTCTCTTCGAGGTGGAGTAAGAGGGCGATGCTCCAGCGCGCAACGGTCATCGCCGTCGGAAAGACGAAGGGTTGGGCCGATGAGGGTTGTGAGGACTACCTCGGCCGTCTCCGGCGCTACTTCCCGGTCGAGGTTATAGAGGTTGCTGAAGAGGACATGAACCGGCGCGCCGGCCGGGAGGTGCTCTCCGCCGAATCCGAACGCCTCATGAAACGAATACCCGCCGGTGCCTACGTCGTCGGGCTCGACCGCGAACGTGGAAAACAGTTCGCTTCTGAAGACCTGTCCCGGAAGAGGCTAGAACCCCTGGCCGTGTCCGGTCGCGGGAACGTGGCTTTCGTTCTTGGCGGCGTCCTCGGGCTCGGGCCGGAGATGCTCGGGCGCGCGGATGAGTTGTGGTCGCTCGGGGAGATCACGCTGCCACACGCCCTCGCCCGCCTGGTCTTCTTGGAGCAACTCTACCGGGCCGTGAAGATAAGCCGGGGCGAGAAGTACCACTGGTAAACGGTGAGACCCGGCTATTCGTGTATACGCCTGTTAATATTGAAATATGCGCGTTCAACTAGACAGATTCGAGGACGACGGGTGGGCTGTTTTGCTGCTGTACCCGGACGGCAGTCGCAGCTTCGACGCGCCGCGCGAATTGCTGCCCGAGGAGGCGCAACCCGGAGACGTTTTCGAAGTTCGCCTGGAGCATGACCGGGAGGAAACGGAACGGCTCGCCGTCGAGAACCGCCGCCTGATGGACGAGCTCCTGGGGGGAGAAGAGTGAACCTGGAAGAGCTGCTGGCGGACGCCGTCAGGGACGCGGCCCGCCGAGCCTACGAGGTGGAGTTGGACGACGTACACGTCGAACGTCCCAACGACCCGGAACACGGAGATTTTGCCACCAACGTCGCGCTGGCGAGTGCAAAAGCGTTCAGGCGGAATCCCCGTGAGGTAGCCGCGAAGATCGTGAAGGGTATCGACGCTCCTTTCGTAGAGAGGGCTGAGGTCGCAGGACCTGGATTTATAAACTTCTGGCTGACGCCGGAAGCGTTGTGGGGAGAACTCGGGACGCTACTCAAGGAGGGCTCGGAGTTCGGACACGAGGAGCCCTCGGGCGAGCCTATTTTGCTTGAGTTTGTGAGCGCGAACCCGACCGGACCGTTGCACGTGGCGCACGGGCGGCACGCGGCGTATGGAGATTCTCTGGCGCGGATACTAAGGGCGGCCGGAGGGGTTGTCTCCCGCGAGTATTACTTCAACGACGGTGGAAACCAGATCCGCTTGTTCGCGGAGTCGGTCGCCGTTCGCTACGCGGGTATGTACGGCAAGGAATGGCCGACCTCCGACCCGGAATCTCTCTACAAGGGGGGGTACATAGATGAGATAGTAGGAGACTTGGCCGGTGAATATGGTGAAAGTCTGCTGGAGATGGAACCGGCGGGGGCGCTACAGAAGATCGGCTCGTTCGCGACCAATTGGTGTATGAGTG
Source organism: Rubrobacteraceae bacterium (assembly GCA_965219175.1). Classification (GTDB taxonomy): domain Bacteria; phylum Actinomycetota; class Rubrobacteria; order Rubrobacterales; family Rubrobacteraceae; genus JBBPZK01. Next base: position 1,977,457 of record CBDCNI010000001.1, on the reverse strand, counting down.
ACATCAGGAAGACGCTGGGACGGGCACGGGTGACTTTCGATGACTTCTTCAACGAGAAGAGCCTCTACGAATCGGGGGCCGTCGAGGGCGTCGCCGAAGAGTTGAAAGCGGGCGGCTATACCTACGAGAGCGAGGGCGCCCTGTGGCTCGCGTCCTCCAGGCTCGGAGACGATAAGGACCGGGTACTCGTGAAAGGTGACGGTTCCTATACTTATATGGCCCCGGATCTGGCTTACCATCGAGACAAGCACGAGCGGGGATTCGAGACGGCGGTGGATGTTCTGGGTGCGGATCACGCCGGTTATCCGCCGCGTATACGGGCTGGATTGGTCGCCCTCGACATCCCGGAGGATTTCCTGGACGTGGAGTTGATCCGCCTGGTAAAGCTGATTCGGGACGGTGCGCAGGTCAAGTTCAGCAAGCGGGCCGGAGCGGTCGTAACGTTGGACGAGCTATTCGACGAAGTGGGCGAGGACGTCGCGCGGTACTTCTACGTGCGCTCCTCCCACAAGACGGAGATGAACTTCGACCTCGACCTGGCCGTGAAAGAGTCGGATGAGAACCCCGTCTTCTACGTCCAGTACGCCCACGCCCGCATCGCCAGCATCTTCCGCCGGGCCGGCATAGAAATGGACGATTTGGGAGAAGCGCCGGAAGGACCATTCGCTCCGGAGGAACGGGCTCTCGCGCTGGAGTTGCTGGACTTCCCGCGGGTGATCCGGAATGCCGCCGCCCGCCGCGAGGTGCACCCGATCCCGACCTACCTCGAAACCCTCGCCACCCGTTTCCACCAGTTCTACACCGTGCATCGGGTGCTGGTGGATGAAGAGGACCTGCGCGCCAGACGCCTCGCACTTTGCGCCGCGACCAAGATCGTGCTCGCGAACGGCCTCGACCTGATGGGAGTAACCGCCCCCGAGAAGATGTGAAGTCCGGCGGGAGAAACGTCGCGAACCTCATTGTGATAGGTGGTTCCAGTCGGCGTCGAAACACTATCCTGTCGCTTCACGAGGACGGCCAGGACCATACCGGTGGCGCGGGCCGCACCCGTCGTTCGGGACCGCCTCGGCCCCCGTGGGTAGCGCTATTGGGAACCTCCTCGCGGGTCATCGTTTACCCATATTGTCCAGTATCCGCCGGAGCTTACCGGCGTAGGCGGGGTCCGTCGCCCAGACACCGTTTCCTAGCTGGCTTATCCTCTTTACCCACCACCCGCGATTTCTCTGGGCGGCGCGGGCGTCGTAGTAACGGGCGTGAGGCTTGCCGATGGTCTTCTTGCCCGTGTAGGCGGCCATGTGGTTTATGTGCATCCTCACGCCCTCGTAGGCGGTTGCGGGCCTCTCGAAGTCTCGCGGCGCGTCTCCGACCGCGCCGCCCTTCTTGACGCCGGCCATGTTCCAGGGCTTGGAGTCGCCACCGTAATGTCCCCTTCCGGTCTCCAGCATCGCCTGGGCCACGAGCACGTCCGGGGCTATACCGGTCCGTGGCGCCAGCTTGTAGTAATACGGGATGGCTTGCAGGATGTATCGGGTGCTCCCCACCGAGCGGGCGTACCTCTGAGCCTCGGCTTGGCTGTAAATCGGGGCGCCGAGCATGGAGTCAGGATCGCGGCGGGCGGCACTTCTGGTGCTGATGACGGGGCTAGCCATGACGACCTTCACGGCATCCGCGATAACGTAGTTACTACCTTTGCCTCGTCTGGAAACTGCTACATTGTAGCGGTCTCCAACCTCCATCCTATAGGTGCCAAGCCTGACCCAACGGCCACCGTTCTTACGCTGATCCACCCGGTTCCATTTCATGCCCGAGATGCTCCTCACACCTATCGGGGTCGAAGCGTTGTAGCCGCTGTTGGAGGGCCAGCGAGCGTAGATCGTGTAACGTCCGGTCCTGGGTATTTTGGTCTTGAACCGGGCGGCTCCGCCCGCCTTCGTGGGCCTCACGAAGCTGTAATCTTTACCGTAGCGGTTGGCGCTGTAGCTGCTGGTGCTCCAGACTTTCGCGGCCGTGAAACGGTTCTTCATCGAATTGTCGACTACCTGTGAGTAAGGTTTCGTGTAGGCCGAGGCTTGTGAGGCCACTCCCAGAACACAGAACATCGCCAGCAAGGCCAACCCAAGTCTCCGCATACTACCCCTCCACAGCCGCAAACCACGGCTCTCGTTATCGGATCGGACAATCGTACACCTACTATCGGACAGTGGACGGAAACCTTTAGCGTATCTTCGCTTTTTAGAGAACTCCCGGGGTGACGGCAAACGATTCTGGACCTTTCCAATCCGCGAGGAACCGGGCTCGGTAGGGCATTGACCGACTAGCAGGAAACGTATCGGGGGCTGGGATAGTATCGGGGCGTTGGAGATCCAGGCATGGAGGTGACTTCACAGTGCTCCAGAGCAGATGAAACTACGGCGGTGATGGACGAGGGCCAGCGTGCCCATTCTATCGCTCCCGCTACGATCGATGGGTTTTCGGCGTTTGCGGGGGGATTGCCGAGTACTTTGGGTGTGACCCGAAGCTGGTGAGGCTGATGTTCGTCGGTTCACTAATGCTCACGGGGCCGTTGAGTCTCGTGGCATACTTGGTCTTCGCGATGTTCACGCTGGCGAGGCCTGTGTAATAGTTGAGGAGGTATCCTGAAGAAGTTTTACAGACTACTGGTTTGGGTGGGCCGGGTTCCGATCTTCGTTGGCGCACTGGCTTTGTACGTGGTCGCGATCGTCGCGTCGGCGGTGGCGATGAGCGGCAGGCGCGCTCCAGCTGTTGCCTTTTCGCTGGTGCTCGTATCGGCCGGGATATTGACCGATAAGCTCTCAGGTTTTCTCAAGGGTTTCTTTCCGAAACGTCCGTAGAGAGGCGGGAAAGGCTAGAACCGTGCTCTGTTATACTCCTTATGCTTTATTCGAGACAAAATAGTGTTGGGGAGAGTATGAGCAAAGAAGGCCGGTTGACTATCTGCCAGATCAGCGACATCCACTGCGGCAGCCCTTATTTTGTCTCCGACCTTCTGGAGCGGTCCATACTGGAGATCAACGACCTGGACCCCACGGCGGTCGTCGTCTCGGGTGACCTGACGGACGCCGGTTACCGGCAGGAGTTCGAGGTCGCGGCGGAGTACGTCCGGCGCTTTCAGTGCGAGCACGTCATGGTGATCCCCGGCAACCACGATTCTCGCAACGTCGGCTACGTCCACTTCGAGCGGTTGTTCGGCGAGCGGTACTCGGTCATAGACTTCGACGACGCGGTGATGGTCGGGGTCGACTCCTCGGAGCCGGATCTGAACGACGGTCGGGTAGGTCGCGAGTACTATGGGTTTATTCGGAAGGCTTTCTCGAATGCCGGGGACAGGGTCAAGATCTTCGTGGTCCACCATCATTTGCTCCCGATCCCCGGAACCGGCAGGGAACGGAACATCATCTTCGACGCGGGAGACATACTGGAGATGCTGGATGAGGTCGGGGTTGACCTGGTCCTGTCCGGCCACAAACACGTGCCGTACTCGTGGAAGCTCGAAAACATGTTTATCGTGAACGCCGGGACCGCCTCGACGACCCGCCTGCGGGGAAACACGCGCCCCTGCTACAACATCATCGAGATTGAGGACGGAAGGGTGAGGGTTTTCCGAAAGTATCCTTTCAAAGAGCGGGAGTTGACGTTGGACTTCAACTCGGAATCGCACCAGTATTGGCGTCACGAGGAGAAGATAGACGCCGAGCTTCCCCTCAGCGAACACTAGGTTCGACCGCGCGTGCAAAGACGGCGGGCGCTCTTCCTGATCGACGGCGAACACTACCCTCCCGTGGTTACGGACGCCATGGCGAGCGTCGGCGCGTCCATGAACGCCGAAGCGGTCGCGGCCGCTTTTCTGGGCGGCACGGAGAAGCTGAAGGAGGGGGCAGAATATGGCGTGCCGCTCATCACTGGTGAGGACCCGGCTTCTGCTGTAGAGAAGGCGCTCTCGGAGTATCCGGTGGATGTTGTGGTTGATCTTTCTGACGAGCCGGTGGTCGGTTATAGGGATCGGATGCGTATAGCCTCGCTCGTTCTCGCTGCCGGGGCCAGGTACGTTGGGAGCGACTTCGAGTTGCGGCCGCCGGAGTATCATGCGGTCTCGGAGAAACCTTCGCTCGCGGTGATTGGAACGGGCAAAAGGGTCGGCAAGACGGCCGTCGCGGGATATCTGGCGCGTCTGCTGGCCCGCGAAGGGTTCGCGCCTGGCGTCGTCTCGATGGGACGTGGAGGCCCGGCCGAACCGGAGGTGATAGAAGGCCACAAGCTCCAGGTCGGGAGCGAGCATCTGCTGGAGGCCCTAAAACGCGGCTCGCACGCGGCCAGCGACTACTACGAGACGGCCGCCCTGAGCCGCGTCGTTACGGTCGGTTGCCGCCGCTGCGGTGGCGGGCTCGCTGGAGAGCCGTTTGTCTCGAACGTGGTAGAAGGCGCGAAGATAGCCAACACCCTCGACACCGGCGTTACCGTTTTCGACGGCTCGGGCGCCGCCGTGCCGCCGGTCGAGGTCGGGAGGCGCGTGCTAGTGGCCGGGGCGCACCAGGACCCGGAGTACATAACCGGCTTTCTCGGGGCCTACAGGCTGCTCGTCTCGGACCTTTTGCTCCTCACCATGAGCGAGGAACCGATGGCCGGGCGGGAGAAGATAGAGAAGATAGTCGGGCAAGTCCGGCAGGTAAAGCCCGGCATCGAAGTCATCCCGGTCATCTTCCGGCCGCGGCCCGTGGGAGACTTGGAAGGGTTGCGAGTCGGCTACGTTTCGACGGCGCCCCCGGCGGTGCTGGGCAAGCTCGCGCGTCACCTGGAGGAGTTGTACGGTTGTGAAGTGGTGGCAGCCTCCGGAAATCTCTCCGACCGTCGGCGGCTCGCCGTAGACCTCGAAGACATGGATGGTGTCGAAGTGTACCTGACGGAGATAAAAGCGGCGGCGGTAGACGTGGTGACGCGTAGGGGGGAGATGGAGGGCAAGCCGGTCTTCTACTGCGACAACGACCCGCTCGGAGACGGGCTGGACGAAGCTCTGCTCCGGCTCACAAGGGAGGCCTCCGATGACTTCGAGCGGCATGGTACTGGCCGATCTCCTACCTCTGGTGTATAATGATCTTACTAAGAGCACGAACTCCCGACGTTTGTTCGTAGGGATTCTTTCGCTCGATTCCACCGGAAGCTAACCCGGAAGAGTTCTGTTTGATGCGGGGCTCACGGGCTGGAGGTTGGATACCTTGACTGTCGGCGTGATTCGCTCCCCAGGCGGGAGCCTCGAACCCGTATCGAGAAAGATGATGAGCCGGTGGGTCCACTCCGGGGTGGCGACGCGGCCTGATGGGTGGTAACGTTCGGGGAAGCCGGTATGGTAAAGTCAGCAAGCGGTTCCATCCACGCTCTGAAGTCCGACAGAGGACGAAAAGAGTTCCGATTTCAAAGTATTCGTAAGTGAGCAGATATTCTCGTATCACTACACAAAAGAGGTAGAACAAAATGACGGAGTTAGACACCTTGGAGCGCAAACGTCTGAGTGATCTTCACCAGATCGCCTCGCAGCTCGGCATAGAGCAGTACCGTAAGTATCGCAAGCCGGAATTGGCTAAGTTGATCTACCGTACCGCCACAGAGCAGGCGGCGAGCCAGCAAGCGGCCCAGAACGGTAAGAACGGTGGCTCCAACGGCGCGTCCAACGGCTCCGCCCACATGGAAGCGCCGCAAGAAGAGCCGCAGGAAGCGCCCAGACAGAGAGACGAAATAACCGAAACCCCGAACGCCGAAGCGGAGGCGAGGACGGAAGCCCGTGAGGACGGGCGTCGGGCGGAGCACAAGCCCGAGCACCGAACCGAACAGCGCTCCGAGCAGCGTCAGCGCCAGCAGGAGCAGCGGGGTGGAGGGCGCCAGGATCGTCAAGAACGCCAGCAGGAGCAGCGGGGCGGCGAGTTACAGCAGAGCGGCATCCTGGACGTGTTGCCGGACGGGTTCGGTTTCTTGAGGACCGGCGGTTACAGCCAGAGCAAGGGAGACGTGTATGTCTCGACCTCTCAGATAAAGAGGTTCAACCTCAGGCGCGGGGATCAGGTAGTCGGGCAGATCCGCCCGGCCCGCGACGGTGAGAAGTACCCGGCCCTGGTCAGGATAGAGACGGTCAACGACCAGGAACCTCAGAAGGGACGCAAGCGTCCGAACTTCGACGACCTGACGCCTCTCTACCCCGAGGACCGGCTCCGCCTGGAGTGGAAGCCCAACGACATCGCCCCGAGGGTTATAGACCTCGTGGCGCCAATCGGAAAAGGGCAGCGCGGCCTCATAGTCTCGCCGCCGAAAGCCGGTAAGACCACGATCCTGAAGCAGATCGCCCAATCCATCGCCATGAACTACCCGGATACCAAGCTCTTCGTGCTACTCGCCGACGAGCGCCCTGAGGAAGTTACGGACTGGCGTCGGAGCGTGGAAGAGGCTGAGGTTATCGCCTCGACCTTCGACCAGCCGGCCGACAACCACATCGCGGTCGCGGAGCTCGTCCTGGAGCGCGTCAGGCGTCTGGTTGAGGAGGGTGAGGACGTGGTAGTCCTGCTCGATTCGATCACGCGTCTCGCCCGCGCCTACAACCTCGCGGCCCCGGCCTCGGGGCGCATCCTCTCCGGTGGCGTCGACTCGGCCGCCCTCTATCCGCCTAAGCGTTTCTTCGGCGCGGCGCGCAACATAGAGCACGGTGGGTCACTCACGATACTGGCGAGCGCGCTAGTCGAGACCGGCAGCCGGATGGACGAGGTCATCTACGAAGAGTTCAAGGGCACCGGCAACATGGAGCTCCACCTGGAGCGGAGGCTGGCGAACCGTAGGATCTACCCGGCCATCAACATCGAGGATTCTTCCACGCGTAAGGAAGAGCTTCTTATGGAGGCGGCGGAGGCGCAGCGTGTCTGGCAGGTGCGGAGCATCCTGAACGCCCTCGATACCGGCCAGAAGATAGAGCTCCTCATACAGAAGCTCAAGGAGACCCGCACCAACGCCGAGTTCCTTCGTGAACTCCAGCGCGTCCGGGGATAAATTCGACGAGGAAAAGTGAAGGCCCGCGAACCTTTGCGGGCCTTTCACAGCGAGCCCTGGACACGAGTAATACACTATAGTGGTAGTCGAAAATTCGAGATGGAGGATCTATGAAAACTGGAATACACCCCGAGTATACGAAGACGGTTGTGCGATGCACTTGCGGCAACGAGTTCGAGACTCGTTCGACGGCGGGTGACTCAATCACCGTAGATGTCTGCTCCGTCTGCCACCCATTCTTCACCGGCAAACAGCGGATCGTCGACACCGGCGGTCGCGTGCAGCGCTTCCAGAACCGCATGAACCGGCAGAAGAAGTAAGGGATTCCGAAGCCGTGCGGGTCGGTGGACAGGCAATAATGGAAGGGGTCTTGATGCGCTCTCCCAACTTCTGGGGGATGGCGGTCAGGACTCCGTCCGGGGACGTAGACATCAAGGCCGAGCATTTCCGCTCAGTTACGCGCCGGAGCCGGTTGTTTCGGCTGCCGATAATTCGAGGTTTTCTCTCACTCGCGGAGACACTCTGGCTCGGCATGCGGGCGCTCACGCTCTCCACGAACGTGGCGCTCGGAGAAGAGAAAGAACTAACCAAGAAGGAGATCGCCGGGACGATGGTCTTCGGGCTCGGTCTGGCGCTGTTGCTCTTTCTAGCCGCCCCTGTACTCGGGACGAAAGGCGTCGGGGCGTTGCTCGGCGACAGGATAGACAACCCGATAATCTTCAACCTCGTCGAGGGCGCCATACGAATCTTGATCTTCATGGTCTACCTGGTCGGTATCACCGCCCTGAGCAGCGATATAAAACGCTTTTTCGGCTACCACGGCGCGGAGCACAAGGCGATCAAAGTGTACGAGCGGGGCGAGGAATTGATACCCGAGAACGCCCGCAAGTTCGATACGAGCCACATCCGCTGCGGAACGAGCTTCATCTTGTACGTGCTGGTGATGAGCATCCTCGTTTTCTCTCTGCTAGGGGTGCAAGGTTGGCTCGCTATGATCCTGAGTCGCGTCATCGTCATACCGATAGTCGCCGGGATAGCTTTCGAGTTCATCATCTGGAGCGCCCGGCACCAGGATAACTCTGTAGTAAAGGTTTTGACTTGGCCCGGCATTCAGCTTCAGCGCCTGACCACGCGGGAGCCTTCGGACGACATGGTCGAGGTCGCGATGGCGTCTTTGAAGAAGGTGCTCGCGATGGAGGAAGAGTCGAAGATAGGAACCGACGGGGTCACGAGCAAGCTGGTGATCTGAGACGTTGGGATAACGCGATATGGATAGTCAGGTAATAAAACTAGCGGAGGAGACGATCGGGCGCTACGATGCGCTCACCGTCGAGCTTTCCGACCCGCACATCTACGACGACCAGCGCCACTACGCGGAGGTCGCAAAGGAACACGCCCATTTGAGAAGCGGCGCGGAGATGTGCCAGAGTCTCCTGGACGCCATCGAAGAGGGGCGCGAGGCGCGGGATCTGCTGCCGATGGCTGAGGACGCCGAGGAGCGGGAATATCTGGCCGAAGAAGCGCGGGCGGCTGAAGAACGTTCGGAAGAGTTGGTAGAGAAAATTCGGGCCGAACTGATAGACCGCGACCCGAATGACGACAAGGACGTGATCCTTGAGATCCGGGCCGGCACCGGCGGCGATGAAGCGGCCCTGTTCGCCGGGGAACTTCACGACATGTACGTCCGTTACGCCGACCGGTTGGGCTTCAAACATCGCACACTCTCCTCTAGCCCGGCCGAAGTCGGCGGGTTCAAGGAAGTCACGGTCGAGATCGGCGGCGACCGCGCTTACTCCGTTTTCAAGCACGAGGGCGGAACCCACCGCGTCCAGCGGGTCCCGAAGACCGAGAGTCAGGGCCGCATCCACACCTCGACCTCCACGGTCGCCGTTCTACCGGAAGCGGAGGATGTGGAAATAGACGTAGCCCAGGGTGACCTTGAGATCGACGTTTACCGTTCGAGCGGTCCGGGCGGACAGAGCGTCAACACGACGGACTCGGCCGTTAGGATCACGCACAAGCCGACCGGCCTAGTGGTGACGTGCCAAAACGAGAAGAGCCAGCTCCAGAATAAGGAGCAGGCGATGAAGATCCTGAAATCACGCCTCCTCGAACGCGAGATGCGGGAGCGCCAGGAGCAAGAGGGCGCCATGCGACAGGCGCAGGTCGGGACCGGCGACCGCTCGGCGAAGGTTCGCACCTACAACTTCCCACAGGGACGCATCACGGACCATCGGGTCGGGCTTACCTCCCACGGCCTCGAAGCGACCATGAACGGAGACCTCGAAGAGTTTACCCGCGCCCTCGCTGCCAAGGAGAGGGCTGACCGGCTCGCCGCCGAGGCAGCCGGTACTCCTTCTTAAAGATGCAAACCGGGGCGACGAACGTCCGTCAGGTGGGTCGTCACGCCGCCAGAGAGTTAGAAAAAGCCGGTGTTCCGGAATTTGCCGTCTCCGCTGAAGTCCTCCTCGGCGAACTGCTGGGTGTAGGTCGCGCGGAACTCGCTCTGTACGAAAAGGCCCTTACGGAAGACCAAGAAACAGCGTATAGCGACTTTATCCTGCGCCGCAAGAGGCGTGAGCCCGTGCAGCGTATCCTCGGGTACTCGTACTTCAGAAACCTGAAACTCGAAGTAAACGGTGAGACTTTGATCCCTCGTTCGGATACGGAGAGCGTCGTTGGAGCGGCGCTGGAACGTATCGACGGGCGGCGTGCCGGCTGCAAAGTGCTGGACCTCGGGACGGGCTCCGGTGCTATCGCCATTTCTATTGCCCAGGAGCGCCCGTCTTGCGAAATCTTCGCGACGGATATCTCCGAAGCTGCGCTGGAAGTAGCCCGCCGCAATGCACGCCAGGCGGATGTGAGCGTTGGTTTCTATCTGTCGGACGTAATGACGGATCTGGAGTTTCTGGGCGGAGTAGATGTCCTGGTCTCGAACCCGCCATACATCAGGACAGGTGATATAGAAAGATTGCCGCCTGAAGTGCGGTGCTGGGACCCTCTCTCCGCGCTGGACGGCGGGCGGGACGGTCTCGCGTTTTACCGACGGATCTTCGAGGAAGCGCCCGCGATTCTCAAGGACGGAGCCGATATCGTACTGGAGATCGGCGACGGGCAGGCGGAAGGGGTCCTCGAGCTTGGTAGTCGTGCCGGGTTTACCCCGCTAGGCTCAAGGGACGACCTCACGGGAACGCCTCGCGCGGTTCTCCTGAGTTGGAGGCCGTGAAGTGGAGCTGTCCTCCCCGCAAGACGTTGCGAGTGCCCTGAGAAGTGGCAAGGTGGCGCTCGTCCCGACGGAGACGGTCGTTGGCCTCGTGGCTGGAAGAGAAGGACTCCACAGATTGGCCGAGATAAAGAGGCGCGACCCTGACAAACCAATAGCCTTGCTCTGCGCTTCAGCGGAACAGGCCTTCGAGAGCGTGGAAGAGGTTCCGGCTCTGGCAAAGAAGCTCGCCGGGCTCTACTGGCCCGGCCCGCTTACCCTCGTGCTGAACGACGCGGACGGCGGGACCGTCGGAGTACGCGTACCAGATCATCCCGCCGTGCAAGACTTGCTCTTCGCATATGGGGAGCCGCTGTATGCGACGAGCGCGAACCTCTCCGGGGAGGACGCGCCGTCCGCCCTTGATGAAGTGGATACTTCAATCCTTGGCGCCGTTGACCTTATTCTGGAAGGAGCGCCGGGAAGCGGCGAAGCGTCTGCTGTCGTGGATCTCTCTAAGAACAGAGTAGAACTTCTCAGGCCAACGGAGAAGCTCACACGCGAATTCCTACGTGAACTGGCTCAGACGTAAGCCGATCTTTCATCCTCGTCATTTGAGCCCGCCTTTGGCACCGTTTATACTCTGTTAGACCGCACGACACCGAGTGGATCCGAGGGAGGATCTAGTGAACACTGGAAGCTATGTGGAAAAGTTCCAAATCCCTCTATCGGGATCTCGATATCTAACCTTAAAGTGGAGGTACAAGCGATGATAGGTCCTTATACAGATGTGGATTCAGAGGTTCAGGACGCTCTGGATGGGGAATTAGAGCGTCAGAGGACGACTATCGAGTTGATCGCCAGTGAGAACTTTGCTTCTCCGGCTGTTTTGGCGGCGCAGGGTTCGGTGTTGACGAACAAGTACGCCGAGGGTTATCCGGGGAAGCGGTACTACGGCGGTTGCGAGCAGGTAGACAAGGTCGAGCGGCTGGCTATCGTGCGGGCGAAGGAGATTTTCGGCGCGGATCACGTGAACGTGCAGCCTCATTCCGGGAGCCAGGCAAATGAGGCCGCGTATGCCGCGCTTATAGAGCCGGGTGACAAGGTGCTCTCAATGGACCTGGCCCACGGCGGACATCTGACGCACGGGATGAAGCTCAACTTTTCCGGTCGGATGTACGACTTCGCTCATTACGGGGTGAACGAGGACGGGTACATCGACTACGACGAGGTGCGGGAGATCGCGTTGCGGGAGAGGCCGCGCTTGATCCTGGCCGGGGCGAGCGCCTACCCGCGCATAATCGACTTCGGGCGCTTCCGGGAGATCGCCGACGAGGTTGACGCCTTCTTCCTGACGGACATGGCCCACATCGCCGGGCTGGTCGCGGCGGGCGTTCACCCTTCGCCGGTCCCTCATTGCGAGATCGTGACGACCACGACCCACAAGACGCTGCGCGGTGCGCGGGGCGGCATGATCCTCTGCCGCGAAGAGTTTGCCAAGAAGGTCAACAGCCGTGTCTTCCCCGGAATGCAAGGCGGACCTCTGATGCACGCCATCGCGGGCAAGGCCGTCGCGTTCGGGGAGGCGTTGCAGCCGGAGTTCAAAGACTACGCCCAGGGGATCGTGGACAATGCGCGGGCGATGGCCGACGAGCTTGTAAACGGCGGAATAGACCTCGTCTCGGGCGGGACGGATAACCATCTCATGCTCGTAGACCTGCGCGACACCGGCACCAATGGCAAGGACCTCGAAGAGCTTCTCGACTCTATCGGGGTGACTTGCAACAAGAACATGGTCCCCGGAGACCCCGAAGGCCCTATGGTGACCAGCGGCGTCCGGCTCGGCACGGCGGCCATGACGACGCGCGGGATGGGCGAGGAGGAGATGCGGGAGATCTCCCGCATAATCGTACAGGCCGTGCACGGAGAGACGGACGGCCTCAGAGATCGGGTCTCCGCCTTAACGGAAGCCTATCCGCTGTATGAGTGAGGCGGGGCTGGAGAAGGAGCCAAAGGCGGGCAACCTCCACGTCGTGGACGGTCCTCTGAGCCGTCACAAGCTCGCCGTCTTGCGCAACGAGGAGACTGGACAGCGCGAGTTCCGGCAGGCGATGAAGGAGCTCGCCCTGATCCTGGTGGCCGAGGCCTCGCGCTCGATGCCGACGAGCGCCGTTACTGTACGGACGCCGCTGACCGAGACGGAGGTTCGTGAGATCTCCGGTCCCGTGTGCCTGGTGCCGGTCTTGCGGGCGGGCCTCGGGATGCTGGACGGCGCTCTCGGTCTGATGCCGGAGGCGACCGTCGGTTTCATGGGACTCTTCCGGGATGAGGAGACAACCGAGCCGGTCGAATACTACGTCAACCTCCCCCGGAATTTAGAAGAGTATCTGGTGCTCGTGCTCGACCCGATGCTCGCAACCGGCGGGAGCCTCTCGGCGACTTTAAGCAAGTTAAAAGAAGAGGGCGCGACCTGGATCTCCTGCCTCCACGCCGTCGCCGCAGTGCCGGGCGTCGAGCGGGTGACGGGCGAGCACCCCGACGTAAACTTCTACACCGCCGCCGTAGACTCTGGACTGGACGAGAACGCTTTCATAATTCCGGGTCTCGGCGACGCGGGAGATAGGATCTATGGAACGCTTTAAGGACCCTTCGGTGGACACCACGGGCGAGCACGACGCCCTCAAGAAAGCTCGTCCCTCCTGGGACGAATACTTCATGCGGATAGCTCACGAAGTCGCCACCCGCTCCACCTGCCCCCGGCTGGCCGTCGGTGCTGTTGTCGTGAGGGACAAGCGCATCCTGACCACGGGTTACAACGGTAGCCCGGCGGGGATGCCGCACTGCGACGACGTGGGTTGTCTAATCCGGATCGTGGACGGGCGAGAGAGTTGCCAGCGCACGCTCCACGCCGAGCAGAACGCCCTCATACAGGCCGCCTACCACGGCGTCTCGGTGAACGGGGCGTCTGTCTACTGCACGCATCAGCCCTGCCTGATGTGCGTGAAGATGATCATGAACTCCGGCATCGAGGAAGTCCACTACGCCGGAGGATACCCTGACCCGCTCGCTATGGAACTCGCCTCCGAAGGCGGCCTCGATATGGTCCGGTTCGCGCCCGACAAAGGCTAGATAACCTGAGTTGCCCCCTACAGGCATTGGATGGAGAAGGACAGCAGAAAGCAGACGATCTTCAGCTCAAAGCCCCTGGGCGTCACCGCATGGATCTTCCTGGCAAACATCGCGCTCAGCTTGCTGAAGACCGTTTCGATGTACTGGCGACTAGGCTTGCTCAAAAACTCCTCCCATGCCGGCATCGGCCTCTTTGAGTTCTTCCTGCGCTGGGCTTTTAGGTGCAAACCGACCTCTTTGAGGAGGTCTTCGTAGTGGTAGTCGTTGTAAGCTTTGTCGGCATGGATGATCGAGCCTTCAGGCAACTCCAAATCCAACTCCTTGAAGACTGCCACGTCAGCTTCCGAAGCCGCGGCCAAAGAGACCTCCACCGGCGCTCCAGCTTCGCTTACCACCAGATGAACTCGCAAACCATAGAAGTAGCGTCGCTTGCTCGCTATGTAGCCGCGGAAAGCCCCACCATGCTCCTGTAGAGGATAGAGCTTGCAGCGACGAATGCGAATGTTGTCGCAGACCGCAACAGGCAGGGAGTCAACCACATAGCTGCCGGTGGAATCGTTGTGTTTGAAGACTTCAGCTAGCAGATCGAAGAGCGTTTGCCAGAGGGACGAGTCTATAGCGTGCAGCCTTCGGTTGAAGCGGCTCTTTGAAATTGCCTTTTCTATGTATCCGTACTCGTCCAAAAACGAGCGGCTCGCCTCGATGTTGCCGCCGAAGAAAGCAGCCGCGATCAGGGCTACGCTCATCACCTCTGCACTCGAAAGATGAACTTGCGGATCGTCGCGGTGGCCTTCTGCCTTGAGGAACTCGTCGCAGATGTAGTAGGTAGTAATTATGGTATCTTCCATGAGTCCTCCCGATCCAGAGAGAAGGTTGTGGTGGCCTTCGGATCGGGAGGATATTGCTTACCGGTATAGGGGGCAACTTAGGTTAGATAGCTTTTCGCCCTAGCTTCTCACTGGCCTTCGTTCCAGAGGATCAGCCGGAGAGACTCGTCGTCCTGATCCGGGATTTCGTGTTTTTCGGAGAGGGTGACGAGAGCGTGGGAGAGTAACGAATGCTACCATTAGTAACCTTTCCGGCGGGAACCTGTTTGTCTGTAGGGCGCGACGGAGCTTGAAACCAATTGCAACAGATGCGAGTTTGAGGTATAGTCAACAGCGATGGCGGAAGGTAATTCTCGAAAAAAAGCGTCCAAGACCAGCCCTGCTCGACTGGCCGGGATGGGCGTTGTATTTATGCTTTTTCTGGGGGTTTTGTCGGTGGCGGGTTACTTCTTGGATCAAGCGCTCGGGACGCTGCCTTTGTTTGTCTTCCTGGGTCTCGGACTCGGGTTCGCCGGAGGACTCTACTACCTGTATCTGGAACTCAAGAAGTTCGGTGTCGGGTGAGCGCCCACTGGCTGCTCGCTCTTCGGTGCGCGGCCTGGGTAGTCGTTCTGGCGGTCGTGGCGGCGGTGGTGATCTTTTTCGTCTACGGAGGGACGTACGCGGGAGCTTTCCTCTACGGAGCCGGCGCAGGATTGGTGAGCTTCGTTTCGGTGGCGATCACGGTCTCGTGGCTGACGAGAGGTTCGAAGGTGTGGCAGGGAATGGGTATCGCCTCTTTCGTAGCCCGTTATGGGTTTGCGATGGTGGCGTTAGCGGTACCCGCCTATCTCGGACTCTGGCCGGCGGTTGCGATGTTGGCCGGCTTTGCGGGGGTGTACATGGCTGAGAACATCGTGTTCTTGCCGCTGATAGCGTTGAGGATGTTGGGAACGAAGGGTGAGGAGCGAGAGGTGGATCACCTGATGGGTGGGAAATTAGAACGAAGGGTGGAGGTTTGACCGGAACGTTGGTACTGGCGCAGCTCAGTCAAGAGCAGATAAGGGAGAAGATCCTGCACACGTGGGACGCGGCTTCCCACGCCTGGGTTATACCGATAAAGATCGGGCCGGTGGATATCTCGATCACCAAGTCGATTTGGTTCCTGTTTATAGGCGCGGCGATCACTTTCCTGATTCTGTTTGTGGGTAGCCGTCTTCTGAAAGACCGGCCCGGTGCTTATCAGGTGATCGTGGAAGATATTTACGGCTTCGGACGCAACCACATAGCCGGACAGCAGGGAGAAGAGGGAAGAAGGTTCTTTCCTTACACCTTGACGTTGTTCATATTCATCCTCACCCTGAACCTGCTCGGGCTTTTTCCGAACAGCTTCCCGGTCACGAGCAGCATATCTTTTACCTTCACTCTGGCTATACTAACCTTCCTCATAACCCAGTATCAGGGTTTCCGGCGTAACGGCGTGGGCGAATACATGAAGAGCTTCGCGCCACCCGGTATGCCCAAACCTATGGTGCCTTTCATATGGTCTCTGGAGTTTTTGCAGCAATTTACCCAGCCTCTCACGCTGGGTTTGCGGCTCTACGCCAACATGCTGGCCGGGCACCTCCTCATCTTCGTGTTCCTGAGCCTCATCCTGACTTTCGGTACTTTTGCGGCGGTTATCTCCGTGCCGGCGGCTATCGTGTTATATGCTTTCGAAATCTTCGTGGCGGTCATCCAGGCGTATATTTTCGCTATACTCTCACAGGTATACATAGAGCAGGCGGTGTTCGCCAGCGAGGCTCACTAAAACTTTCGGTAGAGTAAGTCAACAGAAATGGAAGAGAGGGTAAGACGTGGAAATATTGGCGCTACTTCAGACTAGTGGGGATGTCGAGAAGGGGTTAACGTATTTAGGAGCCGGTATCGCGGCCGGCGGTGGGGTCATCGGGGCGGGGGCCGGGATGGGTTACTTGATCGGCCAGACCATCGCGAGCATCCATCGCCAGCCTGAAGCGTTCGAGCAGACGCGGACGCTCATGTTCCTCGGCATCGGGTTGGTCGAGGCGTTCGCACTCTACGCGCTGGTCTTCGCTATCCTCTTTACCTTCGTCTTCGCTTAAAGATAGAAGGGGAAAGGAGAGTATATGGGTGGTGGCTCAGGCGTATTCGACCTACCGAACGTAAGCCTGATCTTCTGGGAAGTAGTTTCCTTCGCGATCTTGCTGGGCCTGTTGTACTGGTTCGTGTATCCGCCGATTCGGGATCAGATCCAGCGTCGCCAGGGCCAGATCGAGAGCGCGATCAACGAGGCCGAGAAGACCCGCGCCGAGGCCAGAGAACTTCTCGCCGAGTACCGGCGCCAGATCGAGGAAGCTCGTGGCGAATCTCGTAAGATCCTGGAAGAAGGCCGCAAGCAGGCCGAAGCGCAGCGAGAGCGGACCAAGCGCGAAGCCCGAGAGGAAGGCGACCGCATAATCCAGCGTGCCCGTGAGGAGATAGAGCGCGAGCGGGACTCCTCCCTGCGTGAGATACGTCGGGAAGTCTCCGGGATGGTTATACAGGCCTCCGAGCAGGTCATCGGCCGCGAGGTCGACGCCGACGAGCACGAGCGTTTGATCTCCGAGGCGCTCGATGACCTCGAAGCGGAGATCGCCGGCTCCACCGCCGGAAGCGGGACTGCTTGAGCGCCGTCTCGACTTACGCGGAAGCTCTCTTCGACGCCGCCCGTGAGCAGGGAGACGTGGAACAAGTCCTCGAAGACCTAAAGGAGTTCGTCGCCGCGCTCGAAGACAACGGGGAGTTGCGTCAATTCTTCTACGGTGACCAGATCATCGAAACCCAGAAACGCCGGGCCATAGAGGCCCTCACGGAGGACATGGAGCAATCGACGACCAACTTCCTGAAAGTGCTCTCCGACAACGGGCGTGAGGAGATCCTCGGAGACGTGCTCCGGCGCTACGAAGACCTCGTAGAGGAGCATTTGGGCCGGATCGAGGTGCAGGTTACCACGGCGGTTGAATTGTCGGAGGACTCGATAGAGCGCCTGAGAGAGCGGCTTGGAAGGATACTCGACGGCCGGGAGGTCATATTAGAGACTCAAGTAGACTCCGAACTTCTCGGCGGGGCGGTCTTCCGGTTCGGGGGACGGATGATGGACAGTAGTGTTCGGGGGCGGTTGCAGAGCCTCCAGGAGACGATGCTCGAGAGGAGTGTTGTGTAGTGGGTAGGCTCAGGCCGGAGGAGATCTCCTCCATACTAAAGGGCGCTATTACGGATTATGAGAACCGGACCCGCACCGAAGAGGTCGGGCAGGTTCTGGAGGTCGGGGACGGCATCGCCCGCGTCCACGGCCTCCAGAACGCGATGTACCAGGAGATGCTGGAGTTCGAGGACTCGCAGGGAGAGAAGGTTATCGGGATCGCCCTGAACCTGGAGGAGGACAACGTCGGCGTCATCATCGCCGGTGACGACCGCCACATCCAGGAAGGTTCGGTCGTGCGGCGCACCGAGCGGCTGGCTAGCGTGCCGGTTGGCGAGGGTGTTCTCGGAAGGGTCATAACCGCGCTCGGCGCCCCGATGGACGGCAAGGGTGAGATAGAAGCCGAAGAAGTCGTGCCGGTGGAGATCATCGCGCCGGGGATTATCAAGCGCCAGCCGGTCAAGGAGCCGGTCCAGACGGGCATCAAGGCGATCGACGCCATGATCCCGATAGGCCGGGGCCAGCGCGAACTTATCATCGGCGACCGGAAAACGGGTAAGTCTGCCATCGCGATCGACGCGATCATCAACCAGGCAGACCAGGACGTGAAGTGCGTCTACGTCGCCATCGGCCAGAAAGACTCGACGGTCGCGGGCGTGGTCGCGGCGCTCGAAGAAGCGGGCGCCTTGAGCTACACGACAATCGTGAACGCCTCGGCCGCCCAATCGGCGACGCTCCAGTATCTCGCGCCCTACGCCGGGTGCGCCATCGGCGAGTATTTCATGAACCAGGGGCAGGACGCGCTGGTGATCTACGACGACCTCTCCAAGCACGCCACGGCCTACCGGCAGATGATGCTGCTCTTGCGGCGTCCGCCGGGCCGCGAGGCTTATCCGGGGGACGTTTTCTACCTCCACTCGCGGTTGCTCGAAAGGGCGGCGCGGCTCTCCGATGATATCGGGGGTGGGTCGCTCACGGCGCTGCCGGTAATCGAGACGAAGGCCGGGGACATCTCGGCTTATATTCCGACGAACGTCATCTCGATCACGGACGGACAGATCTTCCTCGACTCGGACCTTTTCAACTCGGGCCAACGTCCGGCCATCGACACCGGCAACTCTGTCTCGCGTGTCGGAGGGGCCGCCCAGATCAAAGCTATGAAGAACGTCGCCGGAACCCTGCGCCTGGACCTGAACCAGTACAAGGAACTGGCGAGCTTCGCCCAGTTCGGGAGCGACCTCGACAAAGCGACCCAGCAGACCCTGGCACGAGGCGAGCGCCTGACGGCTGTCCTGAAGCAGGGCGAGCAGGACCCGATGGCGGTCGAGGAGCAGGTAGTGGTTATCTTCGCCGCGACGAACGGTTTCCTGGACGATATCGAGGCTGACAACGTCTCGGACTGGGAGCAGCAGTTCCGGAACTACATGAAGGACAGCCACGAGAACATACTCGACTCCATCCGCGAGGAGCAGGTGGTCTCCGAAGAGACCGAGAAGGATCTTCGCGAGACAATCGACAGCTTCAACGACGGCTACGAGCCGGAGCAAGAGAACCTGGTGGACGTCTCGACCGGGGCTGAGGATGAGGAAGAAAACGACGAAGATGAGAACCAGGAGGAGGAGAGCTAGGGTTTGGCTAGTCTCAGGGATCTCAAGCGTCAGATAGGCTCCGTACAGAACATCTCGAAGGTCACCGAGGCGCTCCAGACCGTCTCGGCGGTCAAGTTCCGAAAGGCGGAGGCGCGGGTGAAAAAGGGCCGGCCCTACGCGGAGAACATGGAGCAAATGATGAGCGACGTGGCGAAGCGGGCGAGGAGCAAGAGCCCGCTGCTCGTCGGCCGGGATGAAGTCAACCGGGTTGGGATACTCACCCTAACGGCCGACCGGGGACTTGCAGGCGGGTTCAACGCGCAGGTCTTGCGCCGCACCATGCGGTTCAGGGAGAACCAGGACGTAAACGACTTCGCCCAGGTCGCGAGTGGCCGAAAGTCTGTCGCTTTTTTCCGTTTCAGGGGTATCAAGCTCGAAGAGACTTACACCGGGTTCTCAGACACCCCGACATACGAGAAGGCGCGCGAGATCGGGCGTGCGCTCACCAGGTTGTTCCAGGAAGAAGAGGCTGATGAGCTTTACCTGATCTACAACCGCTTCGAGAGCGCCCTGACCCAGCAGCCGGTGGTAAAACGACTGCTGCCCTCCGCTCCCGACGAAAACGAGGAAGGGGACGGCGAGGAAGAAGAGCGGTCCTGGGAAGACGACAGTGTTCTGGAGTACGTGCCGGATGCGGATGTGATCCTCGAAAAACTCGTGCCGCGCTATGTCGAGACCATGATCTGGCAGGCTATGCTGGAGAGTTCGGCGGGCGAGCACGGGGCCAGGATGACGGCGATGAAGAACGCTACGGACAATGCCAACGACCTCGTCAAAGACCTGACACTCCAGATGAACAAGGCGCGGCAGGCTCAGATCACGCAGGAGATACTAGAGATAGCGGCGGGCGCGGACGCCCTCGCCGCCGGTTAGCGATGCGGCAGGAGGACCTTTTAACATGAGCGAGCAAGAAGAGACCAGAAGCAGGTCGGAGAACGGTTCCGCCGACGGACAGGTTACGGAAGAGCGGTCGGAGCAGAACGGCCACGAGACGCATCAGGAAGGCGGCGTCGGGACCATCGTGGAGATCAAAGGTCCTGTTGTGGACGTGCGGTTCCCGCCGGGAGAGATCCCGGAGATCTTTAACGCCCTCTCGGTGCAACTGAAATCCAATGAAGACGGGGATGAAGAGGGCGAAGACGAGGAGCTGGTGCTCGAGGTCCAGCAACTCCTCGGGGACGATATGGTCCGGACGGTCGCCATGTCCTCGACGGACGGCGTGAGACGCGGCCTGGACGTTCGGGATACCGGGCGACCCATCGCCATTCCCGTCGGGCAGAGTGTGCTCGGACGAGTGTTGGACGTGCTCGGCAACCCGGTGGACGAGAAGGGTGAGATCGAAGACCCCGATGCCTACTGGCCGATACACCGCCCAGCCCCGAACTTCGACGAGTTGAGCACCCAGACCGAGCAATTCATCACCGGCATCAAGGTTATAGACCTCCTTTGTCCGGTGAGGCGCGGCGGTAAAGTCGGGCTGTTCGGGGGAGCCGGGGTTGGCAAGACGGTCATCATCCAGGAGTTGATCAACAATATCGCGCTCCAGTACGAGGGTACGAGCGTGTTCGCCGGAGTCGGGGAGCGCACCCGCGAAGGGAACGACCTCTACGGCGAGTTCCAGGAGGCGGGCATCCTCGAAAATGTGGGCCTCGTCTTCGGGCAGATGAACGAGCCGCCCGGCGCCCGCTTCCGCGTCGGCCTTACAGGCGTCACCCTGGCGGAGTATTTCCGGGAAGAACTCGAACAAGACGTTCTCTTCTTCGTGGACAACATCTTCCGCTTCGTCCAGTCAGGCAACGAGGTTTCGGCGCTCATGGGCCGGATGCCCTCCGAGGTCGGCTACCAACCGACGCTCGGCACCGAGATGGGCGCTCTGCAAGAGCGGATCACCTCTACCAAGCGCGGTTCTATAACGAGCTTCCAGGCCGTATACGTGCCGGCCGACGACTATACGGACCCGGCGCCCTTTACGGTTTTCGCCCACCTCGATTCGACGGTCGAGCTGGCACGGTCGCTGGCGGAGCAGGGCATCTACCCGGCAGTCGATCCGCTGTCCTCGTCTTCGACGATCCTTGACCCGGCTATCGTCGGTGACGAACACTACCAGGTCGCCCAGCAGGTCAAGAATATCCTCCAGCGCTACAAGGAGCTTCAGGACATCATCGCGATCCTGGGTATCGACGAGCTTTCGGAGGAGGACAAGGTGATCGTCGGGCGCGCGAGGCGTCTGCAGCGGTTCCTCTCCCAACCGTTCTTCGTGGCCGCGCAGTTCACGGGGCTGGACGGGAAGTTCCTTGAGA
Organism: Rubrobacteraceae bacterium; assembly: GCA_965219175.1. GTDB lineage: Bacteria > Actinomycetota > Rubrobacteria > Rubrobacterales > Rubrobacteraceae > JBBPZK01. The sequence goes on along the minus strand of CBDCNI010000001.1, from coordinate 1,956,125 downwards.
TGGAAGACACGATCCGCTCGTTCAAGGAAGTGGTCGAGGGCAAGCACGACGACTTGCCGGAGCAGGCTTTCTACCTCGTCGGCAATATAGAAGAAGCCGTAGAGAAGGCGAGGAGTATCTCCGGCGAAGAAGACGAAGAAGATCAGGAGGATGGCGAGGGAGAGCAGGACGAGGAGGAACAGTCTTCCGAGGAACGAAACGATGAGCAAGAAGACGATCAGGACGAGTCTTGAGAAGTAGGCTGGCGTGAGCGAGGGTAGAGGTGAGGACCAGGATCGGCGGCAGCTTTTCTGCCGGGTCATCACGCCGGAGCGGATCGTCTATGACGGCGAGGCGGATCTGGTCGTCGTGAGGATTGCGGACGGGGACCTCGGGGTAATGGTCAACCATGCGCCCACGGTCTCGACGGTCGGTATCCACGACGTGAAAGTTACTCAAGGCGACGAGCGGCAGGTGTTCGCCACCTCCGACGGCTTCTTCAAGGTCTCGGAGAACCTCGTTCAGGTGCTGGTCGAGGAAGCTGTCCCGGCTGACGAGATAGACGTACACGAGGCGGAGGAGCGGATCGAGAAAGCGGAGCAGGAAATGGCGGACCTTTCGGACGAGGGTATGGAGTTCGAGCGGGAGGAGATCGAACGCCGCCAACTCGTCGCCGAGAATTTCGTGCGCGTAGCCAATGAGTACGGAAGCGGAGAGAACTAGAAAGATACCCGCCCGGTTTCTTTCAAGCTCCGGGCTTTTGTCGTGAGAGTAAGGCTGTGGGAGGAGCAATCATGGAGAGGTTCTTGATCGAAGGCGGTGTGCGGCTCCACGGGGAGGTGGAAGTCGCCGGCGCGAAAAACCTGGCGCTCAAGCTAATGGCCGCCTCCCTTTTGGCGTCCGGGCGGACCACGTTTCACAACGTTCCCCGCATAAAGGACGTGAACACGATGCAGGCGGTCCTGGAAGGACTGGGCGCGACTTCTACGTTCTCCGGCCACACTTTGGAGATAGACACCGACGATATAAGCTCGTACACGGCTCCTTACGAGCTCGTCCGCCAGATGCGGGCGAGCCTGGTGGTCCTCGGGCCGTTGGTCGGACGCTTCGGAGAAGCGGAGGTCTCGGCTCCCGGTGGGTGTAACCTGGGCTTGAGGAAGTTTAACTTCCACCTCGACGGCTTGCGGGCGCTCGGGGCGGATATCGAGTTGGATCACGGGTTCATAAAAGCGACGGCTCCCCACGGTCTCACCGGAGCCGAGGTTTCTTTCGACTACCCGAGCGTTACCGCCACCGAGAACGTCATGATGGCCGCCGTGCTCGCCTCTGGTACCACGACCATCGAAAACGGCGCGCGCGAGCCGGAGGTCGTCGCCCTGGCTGACTTCCTGAGCGCGATGGGCGCAAACATAACAGGGGCCGGCACGGGGCGTATAGAGATAGAGGGTGTCGAGGAGCTTTATCCCGTCGAGTATTCCGTAATGCCCGACCGGATAGAAGCCGGCACTTTCATAATGGCTACGGCTGCGACCGGCGGGGATGTCCTGATCCGGAACGCCGTGCCGGATCACCTCAAAATGGAGCTCTCCAAGCTGAACGACATGGGCCTCGACGTGCAACGCGACGCCGCCTCCGGGGGGCTCCGGGTGCGGGTCGACGATCCGGTGGATCTAATGGGCGTGGACGTCTCGACCCTTCCTTTTCCGGGGTTCGCTACCGACCTGCAGGCTCAGATGATGGTCCTCCTGACCCAGACGTCGGGGGCGGGTGTTATTACCGAGAATGTTTACGAGGGTCGGTTCCAGGCGGCTGAGGAGTTGAATCGGATGGGCGCCGGGATAGACTTGTTCGGCGGTCATCGGGCGCTGGTCAAGGGAGGCAGGCGTCTCTCCGGGACAATCGTCCAGGCTCCGGACCTTCGTGGTGGGGCCGCCCTCGTCATGGCCGGGCTCGCCGCCGAGGGTACGACCGTCGTGGACAACGCCCACCACATCCTGCGTGGTTACGAGGGTTTTGAGGAGAAGCTTTCAAGGCTCGGAGCTACGGTCGCCTTCGAGTCGCTTGAGTCTCCGGCGGAAGCAGTAGCGCCGTAGTCTTACAAAATATGTAGACTGTATCGGTTCGCGGATCCAACCTGACTGCGCGACAGAGGTGCTTTAATTGGCAATAAACGGCTAGAAAGACGGAGATGCGTGCCGCAGATCGGGACTAAAGCCACAGAGGTCTTGGCGCTTACGAAGACGCTGGTTCGCTACCGTTCCTACACTCCCGGCGTCGCCCAATCGGCCGTAGACTTTATAAGCGGTTGGTTCGAGGCGCGGGGTCTCGAAACGATCCGCCACGACGGCGCGGGCAAAGACGGCAACCTCACCTCGCTCGTTGCGCGGGTTGGCTCGGGAAGCCCCCGGATATTGCTGCACGGTCACGCGGACGTCGTGCCGGGGGAGGAGTGGCAATTCGACCCCCACGAAGAAGGCGGCGAACTCTACGGGCGCGGCGTCTACGATATGAAAGGCGCCCTGGCCGCGATGATGTACGCCATCGAGGACCTGAACGTCCTCGGGTGCGAGGGGACGGTGGAGTTGTTGATCGTCCCGGATGAAGAGAACGAGCACGGTGGGCCTTCGGGGGCGGAGGTACTTCTCAAGAACGGACACACGGGAGATTTCCTGATCACCGGCGAGCCGACGGATTTCCAGATCGGAACCCAGGCCAAGGGCGTCCTCGACCTCCGGGTCACGCTGCTCGGCAGGAGCGCCCACGGCTCCCAGCCCTGGCTCGGCAAGAACGCGGTTCTGCAAGCCTACGATCACTACCGGCGGGTACTGGAGTTGCCGTTCGCCAGCGAGAGGAGCGACCTCTTCCCGTACCCGAGCATCAACCTCTCTCGAATCATCGGAGGGGACGTAATAAATCGCGTCCCGGACCGCTGCACTTACGACCTCGATATCCGCTACCTGCCCCAGCAAGACCCCGAAGAGATTACCCGCCAGATCCGCTCCATAGACCTTCCGGCGGAAGCGGAAGTCCTCTTCTGGCGCGAACCGACCTACGTCTCCCGCGCCAACCCATACGTGAAAGTCTTACGGGAAGTCGCCGCCCGCCACTTTCACGGCAACCCGGTTAGCGTCGGACGCCACGGCGCGAGCGACGTAGTCTACTTCCAGAGGGCCGGTGTACACGGAGTAGAGTTCGGCCCGATAGGCGGCGGACACCACGGTCCGAGAGAGTACGTCGTCGCCTCCTCGCTCGAAACCTACCGTCAGATGCTCGTCCAGTTCGTGCAGATACTCGGCCGCAACGGGAAGAGTGTTTGATCTCCTTTTGCTACCATTAGTAGCTTCTTGAAAGTCCGATGATTCAAGAGTATATTTTCGGGTAGTTTTCCGGGTAGAAAGGCACGGCTTGACGTTAGGTCTTTTGCAACAAAGCACGGCATACGGGACGTTGTACCTGTACGTCGGGCTATTTATGTTGTTGGTCGCTGGTTTCGTGGCGGCCGTGCTCGTGCTGGCCCGTTTGATCTCCCCGCGCCGCCGTTCCAGCGCGAAGGGACAGACTTACGAGACCGGCGAGTCGACGGTCACCGACCCGTGGCGTCCTTTCCCGGTTCGTTACTACGTCTTCGCGCTTCTCTTCCTCATCTTCGACGTGGAGGCTGCTTTCCTGTACCCGTGGGCGGTTATCTACAAGAGCCTCGGGGTGTACGGGTTCGTGGAGATGGTCATCTTCGTGTTTATCCTCAGCGTCGGCCTCGCCTACGCCTGGGGGAAAGGGGCTCTTAAATGGGTGTAATGCAGAGGTTCAACGAGCCCAATATCCTTACCACCAGCACGGATAAGCTCTTCAACTGGGCGCGCAAGAACTCGTTGTGGCCGTTGCAGTTTGGGCTCGCGTGCTGTGCGATCGAGATGATGTCCACGGGGATGGCCCACAATGACCTGGACCGCTTCGGGGCCGGTTTTTTCGTGGGTTCACCGCGTCAGGCGGACGTGATGATCGTCTCCGGCACCGTCTCGACCAAGATGGCCGAGCGTATGACCCGGCTCTACGAGCAGATGCCCGATCCCAAATGGGTAATCGCGATGGGAGCCTGTGCCATCTCCGGAGGACCTTTTCTAGACGGGTATTCGGTGCTGATGGGGGCGGACCGGGTTATACCGGTTGACGTGTATGTGCCGGGGTGTCCGCCGCGACCGGAGGCGCTCATCTTCGGCATCCTGACGCTCCAGAAGAAGATCGAACGGGATCAGCAGGTCGGCTACGAACGGCCCCGTCCGGCTCTCGTGGACGATGAAGGCTACGTCATGGAGTACCTGCCGGAGCGCGAATACGGCGGGATCAGCGAAGGCAAATCCCCGCGCTTCGAGGGCATAAAGCCGCTACAGCGCACCTACGTCTTCGAGCGCGAGGGCATGCCACCGGGACCGCAAACAGAGGTCGGCTGGGTCCCCGCCGCCACCAAGAAGAAGCTCAAGGAGCAGGCGAAGGCCGAGAAAGCCGCAGCAGCCGAGGCTAAGAAAGCCGAGAGCGACGGCGAGAAGGCGGCGGACGAAAGCTCCACCAACGGCAAAACCGACGGCAAAGAGGAGGCCTAGCGGTGGCCGTCACGCTCCCGGAAGGAGATCTGGAGACCAGGTTGGAGCGCTACCTCGAAGGTTTCCGCTCTCAACACGGGCTGGAGGAAGCGGAGGTAGAGGGAAACGCCGTCAGGGTCGTGGTGAGCCCCGAGTCGGTGCCGAACGTGCTGGCGACGGCGCGCGAGCATCTCGGGATTTTGCACCTCTCTTTTATTACGGTTGTTGATCGGCAGGGGTCTTTCGACCTGACCTACGAGTTGATCGACTTGCGGGGCGGGATAGTTCGGGTCAAGACGGTGATAGAGGGTGAGGAGCCGGTGATCGGGACGGCGACGAAAGTCTATCCGACGGCCAACTGGCACGAGCGGGAGGCTTACGACATGTTCGGGGTCGCGTTCGCCGGGCATCCGGATCTGCGTAGGATCTACATGTGGCAGGACCACTTCGACCACCACCCGCTGTTGAAGAGTTTCGAGATCACGACCAGAAGAACGTTCGAGGGGTTGAGGTAGGGATGATCGGAGAAGAAAGCCGGATGGAAAACACCTCTCTTAGCGGAAAGGCGAGCGGAAGACTGGCCGCCCCCGATATCCGGGACGAGTTCGGCCTAGAGACCCTGGACATGAACATGGGCCCGCAGCACCCGGCGATGCACGGGTTGTTGCGGCTCATACTAGAACTCGATGGCGAGACCGTGGTGAGGTGCGATCCGGTGATGGGATATTTGCACCGCTGCCAGGAGAAGATCGCCGAGAACCGGATGTACCCGGCGGTCATCCCGCTTACGGACAGGCTCGACTACCTTTCGAGCATCCACATGGAGCACGGCTACTGCCTGGCCGTGGAGGACGCTTTGGGTGTGGAGATACCGCCGCGGGCCGAGTACATCCGGGTCTTGATGAGCGAGTTGATGCGGCTGGCGAGCCACATCCCGTCCATAGGGTTTTTGCTGCTGGAGCTCGGGGCGTTCACCCCTATCCTGTACGGCTTCCGGGAGCGGGAGCGGATACAGAGCATCTTCGAGGCTATAACCGGGGCGCGGATGATGTTCCACTACGTCAGGATAGGCGGGGTGAAGGCTGATCTGCCGGAGGACATGCCCGAGAGGATTTTGAACTACATCGAAGGTTTCGAGAGCAGGTTCAAGAGCGACTTCGTGGACCTGATCGCGGGTAATGAGATCTTCATTTCCCGCACCCGCAACGTCGGCAAGATGACCCCGGAGCAAGCCCTTGAGATGGGCGTAACCGGGCCGCCGCTGCGCTGCACCGGCGTCGACTTCGACATCCGGCGCGACTACCCTTACAGTGTCTACCCGGAACTCGACTTCGACGTCGTCACGGACACGGCCGGCGACACCGAAGCCTCGTATAGGGTGCGGGTCGGGGAGTGTCTGGAGAGTTTCAAGATCATCAAACAGGTCCTGGAGAGGATGCCCGAGGGCGCGGTGATGGCGGACATGGGCCGACGCTTGAGGCCTCCGGAGGGTGAAGGTTTCGGGCGGGTGGAGAGTCCGCGTGGCGAGTTCGCCGTTCACGTCGTCTCCGACGGTTCGGATACGCCTTATCGGGTTCATTACCGTGACCCGAGCTTCGCCAATATGCAGCTTTTGCAGGAGATCATTCCGGGGCATTACCTGCCGGACATCATGCCGATAATGGGTATGATCGACCCTGTTTCGGGCGGTTGGGACAAGTAACTTGGGTACGTTCGTGAGCTACCTGGACGAGGAGCCCTGGCGCTTCATTATCTCCTTCGGGGCGATAATCTTTTTGGTCTTGAACCTCGCTGCCGTCCTGACGATGGCCGAGAGGAAGGTGGCTGGCTACATACAACTCCGCTACGGGCCGAACCGGGTCGGGCCGAGGGGCGTTTTGCAGCCGATGGCGGACGTTTTCAAGCTGTTCACCAAGGAGAACGTTGCGCCGAGCAGGGCGGATATGTGGACTTTTCTGGCCGCGCCGATCGCGATGTTCATACCGGCGGCGCTGGTGTGGATGGTTATACCGTTCGCGCCGAACGCGGTCGTTACGAACCTGAACATCGGGCTCCTTTTCTTCGTCTCGATAACTTCCATCGGGGCGCTCGGGGTCATTATGGCCGGTTACGGGAGCCGGTCGAGCTTCTCGCTGCTCGGGGCTTTGCGGGGAGCGGGGCAGATGATCTCCTACGAAGTCCCCCTGATACTGAGTTTGCTCGGGGTCATCATGCTGACCGGGAGCCTCTCGCTTGTAGAGGTGGTCAAATCCCAGGGCGGTGGGTTCTGGCACTGGTACTTCTTGCCGCAGTTCCCGATGTTTATCGTGTTCTACATCGCTGGAATAGCGGAGGTGAAACGCGTGCCGTTTGACTTGCCGGAGGGGGAGAGTGAGATCGTCGGCGGGTTCATGATCGAGTATTCGGGGATGACGTGGGCGCTCATACAGGCTTCCGAGTTTGCGTCGATGGGCCTTATGTCGGCCCTCTCGACCACGATCTTTCTCGGTGGCTGGCAGCCGCCGTTTACGTTCCTGGATCTCGGGAACTTCAACTGGGCCTGGTTCGGGATCAAGACAGCGCTTATCATGTTCACGTTTCAGTGGATCCGGTGGAGCGTCCCGCGGCTCAGGATGGATCAGCTCATGGACTTCGGCTGGAAAGTGCTCGTTCCTGTAACCCTGATCTGGCTGTTCGTGACGGCCGGGGCGATACTGGTTTTTTAGGAGGATTTCGACTATGCCGCAGGTAGGACAGGGCATCATGAAGGGGATGGGGATCACCCTAAAGCACCTCTTCGGACAGAAGATCACACGCCAGTACCCGGAGTATAAACGGGACCTCCCCGAACGTACCCGCGGGATGCTCACCGTGGACATGGACCGCTGCATAGCGTGCCTGCAGTGTATGAGGATCTGCCCGGACCATTGCATCTCCATAGAACAGACCAAGCGAGACGCCGACGGCTCCGGCAAACCCAAACCATACGCCGTTGGCTTCGTCATAGACGACTCGCGCTGCATGTACTGCTCTCTGTGCGTCGAGGTCTGCCCCGTCAACTGCATCTACCACACCGAAGAGTTCGAAGTTCAGGCCTACAATCGCCTGGAGCTAGCGCGGCAGTTCGGGGAGCGGCCGGTTGACCCGACTGTCGACCCGAAGCCGACCGTAAAGAAAAAACCGAAAAAAGGTGCCGGCAAGGCTGACGCCAAAGCTGCCGGTGACGGTGAGAAGAAAGCTCCGAGGAAGGCGTCCAAGAAAGGTGAGGCGGCTTGATCTTCGTTTTCGCTTTTCTAGCCGGGATGACGCTCGTCTCGGCGCTTGGGGTCGTCCTGAGCCGCAACGTGGTCCATTCGGCCCTGTTTATGTCTGGGTCTTTCCTGGGGGTGGCGGGTTTCTTCGCGATGCTCAATGCCCCGGCACTCGCGGCGTTTCAGGTACTCATCTACGTCGGGGCGGTGACCGTGGTGATCCTGTTCGGGATCATGTTCACCCAGAAGCCCCAGGTCCGGCGCTTCTCCACGATCATCAACCGTCAACTCTGGCCGGGACTCGTCGTAGCCCTTGGCGTGGGCGGCTTCCTTACTTACGTCTTCTCTATCCAGGACTGGGCCGGCTTTACGCCGGGTCACGGGCCGCGTACGGTCGAGGCTTTCGGACGCAACCTGCTCGGCGTGAGCCAGGGCGCCGGGGTCTTCTCGCTACTCTTCGAGGTCGCCTCGCTGCTGCTGCTCGTCGCGGTCGTGGCGGCGATCGTCATCAGTCGCCGCAAGCAAGACGAACCGGCTGAAGTCGGGGCGGAGGGAGAGTAGTGGCGGGTCAGTTGCCCGTAGAGGCTTACCTGATAGTAGGCGCTTTCATGTTCGCAATCGGGATGTGGGGCGTTCTGATCCGCCGAAACGCCGTGGTCATCTTTATGTGCGTCGAGTTGATGATAAACGCCGTAAACCTGACGCTGGGCGCCTTCTCCGACTATCTGCCGAACGCCAACGGCCTCGGCGCGAGCTACGCGGTTCTGGTGATCACGATAGCGGCGGCGGAGGTTGCGGTCGGGCTGGCGATAGTGCTGGCGATATTCCGCTCGCGCCGGACGGTGAACGTGGACGAAGTAACTTCGATGAAGCGGTAGGGGAGGCAGAGCTTTGCAAACCGTCAGCCAACAGCTAATAATCGCGGCCATCCCCGGCATCCCGCTGCTGTCGTTCCTGGTGCTGGTTCTCTTCGGGCGTCTGCTCGGGGAGGACGCCCAGTACGTCGCCATCCTGGGTGTTACCGTTTCGCTGGTCTTCTCCGTTTTTACGCTCATCAACGTGGCGGGGCTTTTCGGGTTTCCGGGAGGACCGATAGAGTTCTCGGTCAACTGGATCGACCTTGGGCCGGGCGGCTCTATCTCGATGGGCGTGTACATAGACCAGTGGGCGTCGGTGATGCTCATCATCGTGTGCTTCGTGAGCCTGATGGTGCAGCTCTTTTCGGGCGGGTATATGGAGGGACATCCGCGTTTCGCCTGGTACTTCGCGGTCGCCAGCATCTTCACCGGCTCGATGCTCGGGCTGGTCGTCTCGCCGAACTTCATCCAGGCATACTTCTTCTGGGAGTTAGTCGGCGGTACTTCATACCTGATCCACGGCTTCTACTTCGAGAAACCGGCGGCCGTCTACGCCGCCCAGAAGGCGTTTATCGTCAACCGCGTCGCGGACGCCGCGTTGTTTATCGGGATCATCATCTTCTGGCGCCAGACCGGCACGACCTCGTTCGCTGATATAGCCTCGGCCGCGCAGGCAGGTTTTATCGGGAGCACTACGTTGACGGTCGCGCTCATCATGGTCTTTATCGGGGCGGCGGGCAAGAGCGCGCAGTTCCCGTTGCACGTGTGGCTCTCTAACGCGATGCAGGGTCCGACGCCGCTTTCGGCCTTGATCCACGCGGCGGCCATGATCGTCTCCGGCGTTTACCTGATCTCGCGTACCTACGACATCTTCGTCCAGAGCCCGACCGCTATGCTGATCGTCGCCTACGGCGGGGCGTTCACGGCGTTCATGGCGGCGACGATGGCCCTGGTCCAGAAGGACATAAAGCAGATCATCGCTTACTCGACCATCTCCCAACTCGGCTACGTGATGCTCGGGCTCGGGCTCGGCGCCTACACGGCGGGCGTATTCCACATCTACAACCACGCCTTTTTCAAGGCGCTACTGTTCCTGATCGCCGGTTCCCTCGGATACGTCCTCGGCGGCTACAAGCTGGCCGATATGGGCGGCCTGAGACGCAGGATGCCCATTACCTTCTGGACGTTCGTGATAGCGGCGCTCTCACTTGCCGGTATCTTTCCGTTCTCCGGGTTCTGGAGTAAGGACGCAATCGTCGCGGCCGCCTTCGACGAGGGACGCTACGTCCTGTTCGGGCTGGCGCTCGTGACCGTGTTCCTGACGGCGTTCTACATATTCAGAGGACTGTTCATAGCGTTCTTGGGCGAGCCCCGGAGTGAGGCGGCGCGCGATGCCGTGGAGTCACCGGGGATAATGACGACGCCGATGATGCTGCTCGCTTTCCTGTCGATCGTGAGCGGTTGGGCCGGTATTCCGAAGGGTTTCGGGTTGCCGATCAAGGACTTCTTCGGAGACTTCGTGCAGCCGAGTAACTTCGCAAACAGCACGCTGAACGCCTTGAACCCGACGCCCCACACTTTCAGCTTCCTTATGGCCGCCATCTCGGTCCTGTTCGGGCTCGCTGGGATAGGGCTTGCCTACTTGCTGTCCATAAGACGACCAGATCTCTCCGCAGCCCTCGGACGCAGGTTCTCCGGTATCGAGGCTTTCCTACTCAACGGCTGGTACATCGACGCCTTGTACGGGGCGGTCTTCGTGCGGCCGACGAAGGCTCTCGGGCGGGCTGTGAGAGGCTTTGACACGAAGGCGCTCGGCGGGTTCGTCGGCGGGATCGGGGGGGCTGTTTCGTGGGGCGGGGAGCGGTTGCGGGTGCTCCAGACGGGGGCGGTTCAGAACTACGCGCTGTACATATTGTTTAGCGTGCTCGTCGCGGTCGTCGCGGTGATGGTTGGGGTCCGTATATGATCACCACGATCACCATCTTCGTCCCGCTGCTAGGAGCCCTCCTGATGACGTTCCTGCCGGACGATGAGCGGATGGTCCGCTACGGCGCGCTGGCGGTTGCGGCGGTCCCGCTGCTCCTGGCGCTGTACATCTACTTCTTCTTCGGGAGCAACCTCGGTTCTGCGGCGCTCTCTCAGGACTTGACCTGGATACAGACTCTCGACGCCGGGTATCGCGTCGGGCTGGATGGGATCGGCTTCGGGATGTTCCTGCTCACGGCGCTCCTCACGTTCATCGCTATCCTGGCGTCCTGGGATGTGGAGGCGAATCTCCGGCAGTATTTCGCCATCCTGTTCGTCGCGGAGGTCGGGATGCTCGGCGTGTTCGCGGCGCAGGACCTGATCCTTTTCTACGTCTTTTTCGAGTTGACGCTTGTGCCGATGTACTTGATGGTCGGCATCTGGGGGGACGAGAACCGGCGGAGGGCGGCGACCAAGTTCTTTATCTACACGTTTTTCGGGAGCACGGTAATGCTCGCGGGGTTCCTTGCTTTCGGCATCCTCGCCAAGTCCTTCTCATTCGAGGCTCTGGCCGCCGGCGGGGGACTGGATCGTACAGCCCAGATCGCCATAGCCGCCCCGATACTCTTCGGGCTGCTGGTCAAGGTGCCGGCGGTGCCGCTCCACAACTGGCTGTTGGACGTATACCTATCGAGCCCGACCTCGACCAACGTCGTGCTCTCCGGCATCTTGCCGAAGCTCGGGACTTACGGCATCCTTCGAATAGCGATCCCACTACTGCCGCAGGGAGTGCAGCCTTTTCTGCCGTACATCGCCATACTCGGCGTCGTGAACATCTTCTACGGAGCTTTCGTCGGCTTTATGCAACAAGACTTGAAAGCGCTCGTCGCCTACTCCTCCATCGCCTCGCTCGGCTTCGTCTTGCTGGGAGCGTCTTCGGGGAACGCGATGGGTCTCAACGGCGCCGTTTTGCAGCAGTTCACGCACGGCCTGTACTCGGCGCTCCTGTTCATAATAGTCGGTATCTTCGCCGCGCGGACCGGGACGCGCAGGATCTCCGAACTCGGTGGCCTGCTCGGGCGGATGCCGTGGGCCGCCGGACTGTTCGCCGTCGGGTCTCTGGCTGCGATGGGACTGCCGGGACTCGCCGTTTTCGTCTCGGAGTTCATGAGCATCATGGGCGGGTACACGGCTTACCCGGTCCAGGGCGTGCTCGCGGCGGTTGGCATCCTCCTGAGCGCTTTCTACTTCCTGTACATGCTGGCGCGTGTGATCTACGGTCCACTCGAAAAACCCGAGTACGCCGGTATAAAGGACGCCAACCCGCTCGAGATGACGGCGATAGTGCCGCTGGCGATCTTGCTACTCCTGTTGGGGATCTTTCCGTCGCTCCTGATCGGCATCCAGCAACCGGCGGTCCAGGCCCTTCTCACCTCGATAGGAGGTAGTTAGTGACAGTCCCCGGAGACGCTTTCCTCGGGCTCCTGCCGGAGCTCGTAACCATCGGTTTCCTGATACTGGTGCTGATGATCGGCGCTTTCAGCGAGACGGCCGCCGGCCTCGTAAGCGGTCTCGCCGCCCTCGGGACGCTCGCCGTTCTCGGGAGCGCGGCCGGTCTTCTAGCGGCCGGGTTCTCCGGGAGCTTTTTTGGAGACGGCTACGTGGTGGACAACTTCGCGCTGTACTTCAAGCTGGTCGTCTCGGCTTCCGCGTTTTTCGCCGTTCTGGCAGCGTCGCGCTGGGCCGGCGAAACCGGAGACGCGCCGGAGTACCTCGTCCTGATCCTCTCGGTAGTCTTAGGGGCGATGCTGTTGGTCTCGATGCGGGACTTGTTCGGGATCTTCCTTGCCCTAGAGCTGACTACGATTCCCTCGTACGCGATGGTCGCCTTCAACCGGAAGCGCCGCGAGAGCGCCGAGGGCGGGATGAAGTACCTGATGACGGGCATCATAGCATCCTCCGTGCTGCTCTATGGGATAGTCCTGATCTACGGCGTCTCCGGCTCCGCGGCGCTTCCGGACGTTGCCAAAGAGTTTACCGGCACCCTCTCCCCGGTCGCTCTCACGGGGCTCGTGCTCCTCATCTCCGGCTTCGCATTCAAAGTGTCCGCAGTGCCTTTCCACTTCTGGACCCCGGACGCCTACCAGGGCGCCCCGACGAGCGCCGCCGCCTTCCTCTCAGTCGCCCCAAAGGCAGCGACCTTCGCCGTCCTGCTGCGGATACTGGTGGAAGGTATGCCGGAAGCAGCTCCGGTCTGGACGCCTCTAATCGCCGTTATAGCGATCCTCACGATGCTCGTGGGCAACCTGTTCGCCTTGCGCCAGCGGAACGTCCGGCGGATGTTGGCCTACAGTTCGGTCGCTCACTCCGGGTATATCCTGGCGGCGTTCGCGGCTTTGCAAGGGGCGGCGGTAGGGACTGGCGTTCAGGCCGTTTTGATCTACGCTGCGGCCTACGCGGTCATGAACCTCGGGGCTTTCTTCGTGATTGACCTTGTCGGGGAAGACGTCAAGAACTTCAACGGCTTGTTTCGGAGCCGTCCGGGGATCGCGGTATGCATGCTGATCTTTATGGCGGCGCTCGTTGGGCTGCCGCCCTTTTCCGGGTTTTTTGGCAAGCTCTGGGTGATACTGGCCGGAGTCCAGTCCGGGTCCGTGCTGGTCTACGTGATGGTTGGCGCTCTCGTCTTGAGCAGCGCCCTCTCCGTGCCCTATTACTTCGGCATCATCCGCAACATGTTCTTCGAGGAACCGACAAAGGAACCCGGAGAGCCGGAAGGACCCGGCGGTTTAAAGTTCTCGGTGTATGCTTTAGCTGTTGTCACGACCGTGTTTATCTTCCTGGTCGGGCCTCTCTCCGCGCTGGCGCAAGCCTCCGGACTCGTGTAGGCTCGTCTTATGAAGGCGGTCGTATTGGTCGGAGGTCGGGGTACGCGTTTGCGGCCGATCACCTACGACGTGCCGAAGGCGCTCGTGCCGCTCAGGAACGAGCCGTTCATGGGGTACATGATCCAATTTCTACAGGCCGGCGGTCTGGATGGGGCGATCCTCTCCCTCGGTTATCTTCCGGACCCGATCCAGGAGTACATCGCCGGAAAAGACCTGAACGGTTTCTCCGTAGACTACGCGGTAGAGGACAACCCGCTCGGGACGGCGGGCGGCGTCAAGAACGCGCAAGAGTATCTCGACGGCGGGCCGCTGGTCGTCGTGAACGGGGACGTCCTCTCCGGCCTCGATCTGGCTGAAGTAATAGCTGTACACAAAGAGTCTGACGCCCTGGCGACCATTACCCTGACGAGCGTCGAGGACCCGACCGCCTACGGGCTCGTGGAGGTGAACCACGAGATGCTGGTCCGGCGCTTCCTTGAGAAGCCGGCCGCCGACGAAGTGACGACAAATCTGGTGAACGCCGGCGTATACGTGCTGGAGCCCGAGGTGCTGGAGATGATCCCTGAAGGCCGCGAAGTCTCAATAGAGCGGGAGATCTTCCCGAAGTTGCAGGCCCGTAGACAGCTCCGGGCGCACGTCTCAAGCTCTTACTGGCGCGACATCGGGACGCCGCGCAGTTATCTGGCCGCCTCCCAGGACGTACTCTCCGGGGCGGTCGGCGCTACCGGAGCGGGCGGCGCGAGTTTCGAGTACCTGGACGTCGACTCTTCCACCGCGATCGGCAAGAGCGTCAAGGTCCTACCGCCGGTCTCCATAGCCCCCGGTTGCGTGCTCGGGCGGCGGGCCACTATAGGCGGACGGTCGGCGCTCGGGCGCGGGTGCCGGGTAGGAGAGCGGGCCGTAGTCGAGGGGAGTATCCTCCTCGACGGCGCCGAGGTCGAAGCGGGCGCCGTGGTGCGAGGGTCCATACTCGGCCCCGGAGCTCGCGTCGGCCAAGACGCCATCGTCCGGGGGCTCTCGGTGCTCGGGGCCGGGTGCGTGGTCGGTGAGGGGAACGTCCTCGACCAGGGCATCCGGGTGAATCCCGGTGTAGTGTTGCAGCCGAGAAGCCTGAGGTTTTGAGAAAGCGCTTCAGATTGTCATCTTTAAGCCGACTGTTGCTTTCTTCTGACGGCAATAGACCGGAGTAGCTACAATAGGAGCAGGTAAGCTACCTGTGGGGTGCGTCTCGTGGCCGTGATCCAGAAACCCGTAACCGCCGAAGAGTTGCTGAAAATGCCTGACGATGGCCTTCGGAGCGAGTTGGTGAAGGGGGAGGTGCGTCGGATGGCGCCGGCTGGAAATATTCACGGACGATTGGCGATCAACGTAACGCTACCGCTGGGTCAACACGTGCGCGAAAAAGACCTCGGCACCGTCTACGCCGCCGAGACAGGGTTCATACTCTCGACAGACCCTGATACGGTCCGTGCCCCCGACGTGGCTTTCGTGCGCCGGGAGCGGGTCGAAGAGGTGGGTGAGATAGGAGGATACTGGCCGGGAGCGCCGGATCTGGCGGTAGAAGTAGTCTCACCGAATGACCTGTACACGGAGGTGGAGGAGAAGGTGTGGGACTGGCTGGACGCCGGCGCCCGGATGGTCGTGGTGGTAAACCCTCGGGGCCGAACTGTCAGAGTGCATCTTTCTCGTACAGAAACCAGGACCCTCACCGAACAAGACACGCTCGACGGCGGCGACGTTCTTCCCGGCTGGAAGCTCCCGATCGCAGACGTATTCCGGTAGACGGCGAGCGTGGAACCCTACCTCTCGGCGCTGGCGGACTTCTTTTATCCGCAGCGGTGCGTCGGGTGCGAGCATCGGGCGAGCGATCTATTATGCCGGGATTGCTTCGAGGCTCTGCCGAGAATCGGTTCTCCTTCGTGCCGCCGGTGCGGCGCTCCGACGGCCTTCGAAACGCCCATGTGCGAGGAGTGTAAGGGCGTAGATTTCGGTTTCGAAAGCGCGCAAGCTCCACTGATTTACGAAGGCGTCGGCAAGGAGATAGTCCACGCCCTCAAGTACAAAGGCTACACGAGGGTAGTAGATCGCCTGATGGTCCCGCTCTTGCTGGAGGTCGTGGAGGGAAGATTCGACGCCGTGGTACCGGTTCCACTGCACAGTTCCAGGCTCAGGCGCCGGGGATTCAATCAGGCGCGATTGATGGCGAAGAGCCTCGCGGAGGAGATGCGCTCAATCCTTTCAGATACACTAGAAGTCGTGAGGAGCACGAGGGATCAGGTAGAGCTTTCCGGCGCGGGACGCCGGGCCAATGTGAGGGGCGCTTTCGGCGCGAAGGGACGTATCGGGGGCAGAGTCTTGCTAGTGGACGACGTGTTCACGACCGGCGCGACCATGAGCGAATGCGCGAAGATGCTCGTGCGGGCCGGGGCGGCCGAGGTACACGCCGTGAGCCTGTGCAGGGCGGTTTAGAGTTTGAAAGCATTTCAGCCGGTCAGCTTGTCAGCAAGGTTGGCGAGACGCCGGGTACTGGAAAGAGATGTTCAAGATGTCAGGGAGCGGTTGATGGTGTATGAGGAGATCTCGCAGAAAACAGAGAGCGAGGCATGTTTCGCTCCCAGGTTCGCGGACAAGCTACGCTGATAAGGTCAGTCGATCGGCGAAATCATTGAAGGAGAACTTATAAGCTGAAAAGCTGACAAGCTGACCGGCAGCCGACTGAAAGGAGGCCGTAATATGGACGTGGCGATCAAGGGACGCAACATCGCGGTGACGGAGGCTCTGGAGCGATACGCGAGGGAGAAAGTCGAGCGGATCAGCAAGTTCTTCGACGACGATCGGGTCAAGTGCGGGACCGAGGTCGAGTTGATCCACGAACGGAACCCCTCTATCTCCGAGCCTGAGGTCGCCGAGGCGACGATGTTTATCAACGGAAGCGTCCTGAAGGCGCGGGAAGCCACAGCCGATATGTACGCCTCCATAGACCTGATGAGCGATAAGCTGGAGCGGCAGGTCAAACGCTACCGAGGGCGGCAAGTAGACCGCTGGCGGGGCCAGAGGCAGGATAAGATGAAAAACGGATTTCCAGAGCCGGAGCCCTTCATCGTAGAGGAGGAAGAGGAGATCGAGACGAGGATAGTGAGGACCAAGCAGTTCCAGATGAAGCCGATGAGCCCGGAGGAGGCCGCGCTCCAGATGGAACTCCTCGACCACTCTTTCTACGTCTTCACGAGCGCCGAGACGGGCGACATAAACGTGGTATACAGGCGGCGGGACGAAAACTACGGGCTTATAGAGCCCGCAAAATAGCCCAGGATATCCTAGAATATAGGTACAAAGAGATCGTCCGTTAATACGCGGGCGGTCGTGAGTCGCCTAAACCGAGGTTGGTGTTGACCAGTGGCTAATCTGCTGACAAAGATATTGAGGATGGGAGAGGGCCGGAAAGTAAAGGCCCTCTGGAGAGACGTCGAGGAAGTTTCGTCCCTCGAACCGGAGGTCGAGAAGCTCTCCGACGACGAGTTGCGCGCGAAAACCGAAGAGTTCCGCCGGAGGGTTTCTGAAGGCGAGACGTTGGACGACATCCTGTTCGAGGCGTTCGCGGTCGTCAGGGAAGCGTCGAAGCGTACTTTAGGGATGCGGCCCTTCGACGTGCAGGTCATGGGCGGGATAGCGTTGCATCAAGGTAAGATCTCCGAGATGAAGACCGGCGAGGGCAAGACGCTCGCGGCGACCATGCCCTTCTACCTCAACGCGCTGGCCGGAAAGGGCGTCCACCTCGTCACCGTCAACGACTACCTGGCCCGGCGAGACGCCGAGTGGATGCAGCCGGTCTACGAGTTCCTCGGGCTCACAATCGGCATCATCCAGGACGCGATGGACTTCGAGGAGCGGAAAGTCGCCTACGAGGCGGATATCACATACGGTACCAACGCCCAGTTCGGCTTCGACTACCTGCGGGACAACATCGCCACGGAGACGGACCAACTCGTCCAGCGCGACCTATCCTACGCCATAGTGGACGAGGTTGACTCTATCCTCATAGACGAGGCTAGGACGCCGCTCATCATCTCCGGGATGCCCGAGAGCGCCGCCGACACTTACTACCGCTTCGCGGCGATCATGCCGCGCCTGGTGGCGGGCGAGGACTACGAGGTGGACGAGAAGAAGCGTCAGGTCGCCCCGACGGAGGAGGGCGTCGAGAAAGTCGAGAAGGCGCTCGGCATGGAGAACCTTTACGACGACGTGAACACGAACCTGGTCAACCACTTAAACCAGGCGTTGCGGGCGCACACGCTATTCCACAAGGACATCGAGTATCTGGTGCGCGACGGCGAGGTCTTTATCGTGGATGAGTTCACGGGGCGAGTGCTTGAGGGGCGGCGTTACTCCGAGGGGCTTCATCAGGCGATAGAGGCAAAAGAAGGCGTGGAGATCAAGGAAGAAAACCAGACGGTCGCCACGATCACGATCCAGAATTTCTTCCGCCAGTACGACAAGCTGGGCGGCATGACTGGTACGGCCGCGACAGAGGCCGACGAGTTCATGCACATCTACAAGATGGAGGTCGTCTCCATCCCGACGAACGAGGAGATGGTCCGGGACGATAAGGACGACCTCGTTTACAAGGCAAAGAAAGACAAGTACAACGCGGTTATAGAGGATATCGCCGAGCGGAACAAGAAGGGTCAGCCGGTTCTGGTCGGGACGGTATCGGTCGAGGTGTCTGAGCGCCTCTCAGCGATGCTCAAGCGTCGCGGCGTGCGGCACAACGTGTTGAACGCCAAGCAGCACGAGCGGGAGGCCGAGACTATAGCCGAGGCTGGAGAGCGCGGTTCGGTGACTATCGCTACGAACATGGCCGGTCGTGGTACGGACATCAAGCTCGGCGAGGGAGTTGCGGAGCTAGGCGGGTTATACGTGCTCGCCACCGAGCGCCACGAGTCGCGCCGCATAGACAACCAGCTTCGTGGTCGTTCCGGGCGTCAGGGGGACCCCGGCGAGTCGCGGTTCTATCTATCGTTCGAGGACGACTTGTTGCGGCGCTTCGGCGGGCAGCGGATGCAGGGTGTTATAGAGCGCATCGGGCTGGAGGAGGACGTGCCGATCGAAGCCGGTATGATCTCCGGCTCCGTGAGGCGCGCCCAGGAGCAGGTCGAAAACATGAACTTCCAGCAGCGGAAGCAGATCCTGGAGTACGACGACGTTTTGAACAAGCAGCGCGAGGTGATCTACGCGATCCGGCGCGACATCCTGCTGGGCGGCACGGTAGATTCCTGGAGCTACATAGAGGAAGTCCTCTCCGGCGCCGTTTCGGAGTACGTCTCGGACGCCATCTATCCCGAAGACTGGGACCTTGGGGCTCTTTCGGCGGAGGTCAACCGCCTCTACCCGAGTTCGCTGGACCTGGAAAACCTGAACCGCGACGAGCTGACCAGCGAGCAGGTCATGGAGATGGTCCTGCAAGACGCGCGGGAGCGGTTGGAGGAGCGGAAGTCCGAGTGGGAGGAGCGGATGGACCGTCTTGACAGCCACGGCTTGATGCGGGCGGACAACGTCAACGACTTCGAGGAGGCCGAGCGCCGCACGCTGCTCTCCATCGTGGATCAGCGATGGCGGGATCACCTCTACGACATGGAGTACCTGCGCGACGGTATCGGGTGGCGCGGGCTCTCCCAGAGAGACCCGCTAGTAGAGTACAAGCGCGAGGGATTCGACATGTTCCAGGAGCTGGAGCAGGGCCTAAAGGAAGACTACGTCACCTATATCTACCGCGTCGAGAACATAGAGTTGCCCGACCAGTTGGAGATAGAAGAACTCTCCTACAGCGGTGGTGAGGACGAGCCGAACCAGGAAGAGGCGAAGAGCATACCGCGCCGGGTTGAGAAGGTCGGTCGAAACGACCCTTGCCCGTGCGGGAGCGGCAAGAAGTACAAGAAGTGCCACGGCAGCGCCGACACGGAGGCCCCGGCGGCCGGCGGACGCGCGACCCGGATGGGTGGCTAGAGCTCAGAGTTTTGGTCGAGCAGGAAGAAAGAATTGTTGACCTGGAAGGCCGTCTCGCGGAGCTCGAGTCGTTCTTCGGGGTGGAGAATTTGCGGGCCGAGTCGGAGAAGCTCTCCGGGGAGATGAGCAGTCCCGGTTTCTGGGACGATCCGGACGAGGCGCGGGAGGTTTCCGGGCGCTTCTCGCGCGTCGAAGGACGGGTGCGGCTTTTGGAAGACCTGCGCGGTAGGATCTCGGACTCCAAGGAGATCCTGGAGCTTGCCGAGGGAGATAGGGAGCTTCTGGACGAAGTCGAAGGGGAGCTCGGGCAGGTCGAGCGGACGCTTGAGGAGCAGGAGGTGGCGAGGCTCTTCTCGGGCGAGTACGACGAAGGAGACGCCATTGTCACCATAAACCCAGGAGCCGGCGGGGTCGACTCCCAGGACTGGGCGGAGATGCTCGCCCGGATGTACCGGAGATGGGCCGAGCGCCGGGGTTATAAGTTAGAGGTGATCGAGTACACCGAGGGCGAAGAGGCGGGCATAAAGAGCGCCACCTTCAGCATCGGCGGGGAGTACGCTTTCGGGCTGCTCCTGGCCGAGCGCGGGGTTCACAGGCTCGTCAGGATCAGCCCGTTCGACGCGGGCGCCAGGCGGCACACGAGCTTCGCCTCGGTGGCTGTGGCCCCGGTGGTGGGGGACGCGGTCGAGGTGGAGATCGACGAGAAAGACTTGAAGGTCGATACTTACCGGGCTTCGGGGGCGGGTGGGCAACACGTCAACAAGACGGACAGCGCGGTTCGGATCACGCACCTGCCAACCGGGATAGTCGCGCAGTGCCAGAACGAGCGTAGCCAGCACCAGAACCGGGAGGTCGCGATGCGGGTGCTGCGGGCGCGGCTCTTTGAGTTGGAGCGGGAGAAGCGGGAGCAGGAGATAGCCGCCCAGAGCGGCGAGAAGGCGGACATAGAGTGGGGGTCCCAGATCCGCTCCTACGTCCTCCACCCTTACAAGCTCGTAAAAGACCACCGCACCGGCGAAGAGACGGCGAACGTGGACCGGGTCTTGGATGGAGATCTGGACTCCTTTATCTACACCTACCTCAAGAGCCGTCCGGCGTCTAAAGACGTGGCGTAAGACCCCTGCGAAAAGCTCTGTTCATAGGACTGGGCGTCGTCCTGCTGCTCATCATCATCGTCGTCGTCGGCGTCTATACTTTCATCCCACCGATCCTAAACAGCACCCTCGAAAGGGACCTCCAATCCCGGCTAGACCTCCAGAACAAGCCGGATGTAAAACTGAAGAGCGATCCACCACCGGAGATGCTAACCGGGAAATTCTCTAGCGGGTTGGTTGACCTGAAATACCCCAGGTTTGGTGGCGTGCGCCCCGAGAAGGTTACTCTCAACCTCGATCCTTTTAACGTAAAAGTGTTGAAGAGCCTCACGAGCGGCGCTTTCGAGACGCGCAAGCAACTATCCGGGGACCTGCGGGTCGCCCTCTCGGAGAAGGAAGTCCTGCGGATCGCGAAGAAAAAAGTGAAAGGTTACCCGATAGACGGCCTGAAACTACGAAAAAACGGCGTAGCCATCCAATCTTCCGTGAGCGTCTTTGGTTTCAAGCTCCCGGTAGGAGTTATGGGCAAGCTGTCGTTGCGAAGCGGAAAGCTCGACTTCAAGCCACGGCAAATAGACGCTGCCGGGACGCCGCTGCCGAAAAACCTCTCCAGGCAGTTGCTCTCCGGCGTTGATTTCAGTTATCCGCTCGGCAAGCTACCCTACGGTACGAAGATAAACAAGTTGAGGGTAATGGACAAACGGTTGGTGCTCGAAGGGCGCATGGAGCGCATTCCGAGTGGTTGATATATCCAGCGGTTGACATCATCAGCGGTTTGTTGCTATCTTCCTCGGTGGTCGGTGTACGATTACGAGGTAGTTACACCGAATAGAAGCTTCCGGCCGGGTGGCCGTATTTTGGGGGGCAAGTGATCCAGTTCGACAACGTCACTAAAGTCTATGGGCGTGATACGACCGCCCTTAAGCGGGTGAGCCTCGAAATAGAGGCTGGAGAGTTCGTGTTCCTGGTCGGGGCGAGCGGCTCCGGAAAGTCAACGATGGTCCGGCTCATCCTTAAAGAGATGGAGCCCTCGGCGGGCGCTATCTACGTGAACAGCGTCAAACTCTCTACCGTTAGCCGCAGGCAGACGCCCCGTCACCGGCGCAATATCGGGTGCGTTTTTCAGGACTTCAAGCTGCTACCAAATAAGACCGTCTCTGAGAATGTCGCCTACGCGATGGAGGTCACGGGGCAGAGGACGAAGACCATTCGCACGAAAGTTCCCCAGATATTAGACCTCGTCGGCCTGAGCAGCAAGGTTGAAAAGTACCCGGAGCAACTCTCCGGCGGGGAGCAGCAGCGGGTTTCAATCGCGCGCGCTTTCGTTTCTCAGCCGCCGGTTTTGATCGCCGATGAGCCGACTGGAAACCTCGACCCGGAGTCGAGCGTCGGGATCATGCGCCTGCTGGAGCGGATAAACAACATGGGTACGACCGTCCTGGTCGCGACCCACGACCGGGACATGGTGAACGCGCTCCGCAAGCGGGTCGTGGCCCTGGAAGACGGCCATCTCGTCCGCGACCGGGTGAAAGGAGCATACGCCGATGAGGTTTAATCCGGGCCTGTTCATCCGCGAAGCAGTCAAGAACATCCGGCTCAACCTGCTGATGAGCATCACGGCGGCCACGACGACCTTTATCTGCATCCTGATCCTGGGTCTCGGCCTGATGGTCAGCGCGCACATACTTTCGATCATCAATTCCGTAAACCAGGACGTTACTATCCAGGCGTTCTTCGACCCTGGAACCTCCCAGAAGAAGATGGACGAGGCGAAGAAGTCCGTGGAGGGCTACCCGGAGGTGTCCAGCGTAACGTTCGTCTCGCAGAAGGAGGCGCTGGCGCGGTTCAAGAAGGACTTCCAGAGTCAACCGGGCGCTTATAAAGACATCGGAAGTGACACGCTGCCGGCGTCTCTGGAACTGCGCCTGAAAGACCTCGGCAAGGCCGACGCCGTGACCAAGAAGTTGGAGGCGGCGGGGTTCACCCAGAGAAACCTTGAGAGTCCGAGGGATACGATCCAGAAACTGAACACGCTTACGCGTTGGATCGGGATCGGGACGCTGGTTGCGACTTTGTTCTTCCTCGTGGCGAGCGTACTGTTGATCTCGAACACTATCCGACTCTCTATCTTCTCGCGCCGCAAGGAGATAGAGGTGATGAAGCTCGTCGGCGCTTCAGATGGCTTCGTCCGGACGCCGTTCGTCCTGGAAGGGTTGGTACAGGGTCTTATCGGGGCCGGGTTCGCCGCCCTGGCGGTAGTCTGGCTGAACTCTCTCTTCGTCAACTGGTCGGAGAACTCCCTCGCTTTCATGCAGATCTCCGGGGCTTCGGTGAACGCCTTCCTCGTCGTGCTCGTGCTGATGGCCGTCGGAGCCCTGATAGGAATCCTTGGGAGCTTCGTCTCCGTTACACGCTTCTTGAAGGTGTAGCCCTTTCAGCGGCGGCGCCTCGGCGGTTCTCTAGCGCTTCGGAGCCCCATGATAGACTAAGCATGTATGGTAAATCATCGTAAATTCGAGGGGCCGGAGGTGATCCTACCGGCCATGCTGGTCCGTCGGGGCAAGTATTCCGTCGCGGATCCACTCTTCGTGGACGAGCGGCGTCCCGTGCTGGTCGCCCGCAAGCTGCGCCGGGGAGCCGAGGCTGGCGATATCGTCCTTGTGCGTGCCCGCGAGAAGCAGCGCTCCCTGCGCGGCGAGGTCATCCGCGTCCTCGGTTCCTCGAAAGATCCGCGCAACGTCTACGAGGCCCTGTTTGCCTCCATCGGCACCTCGCGCGAGTTCCCACAGGAGATAGAAGAAGAGGCGATCGAGACGGCGGAGCGTGGAATAGGCGACGGGCGTGAAGACCTGCGACGCCTTCCGACCGTGACGATAGATGGGGAGGACGCGAAGGATTTCGATGATGCGATCTCCATCGAGCGCACGGACCGGGGCGGATACAGACTCTGGGTCCACATAGCGGACGTCACCCACTACGTGAAACCGGGCAGTAGGTTGGATGTGGAGGCGCTCCGGCGTGCCAACTCCGTGTACCTGCCGGGCATGGTTGCCCCGATGCTGCCGGAGGTCCTGTCAAATGGCGTGTGCTCCCTGAAACCAGGAGTAGAGCGGGCGGCGGTTACTGTCGCGATGGAGATCGGGGAATCGGGAGAGGTGAAGAGCAGCGAGGCGTTCCGGAGCACCATCCTGAGCGATGCTCGCCTGACTTATGAGGGCGTGGACGCTTTCCTGGGCGAGGCGGGTGAGTTGGAGGAGCCGGAGACCGTGGCGGTCGCCTACGAGCTTTCGAGGAAGCTCAAGACTCGGGCGGCGGTGCGGGGCAAGCTGGAGCTAGGCGGCCGGGAGCCCGAGTACGAGTTGGACTCCGACGGCGTGCCGATAGCGGCCAGGGTCCGGCGCTCGACTCCGGCGCGGGAGTTGATCGAGGAGCTAATGGTCCTCGCAAACCAGGAGGTCGCCCGGAAGATCCGGGGTCGCGCGGGCGGTGTGTTCCGGGTGCATCCCCGCCCGGACGAGAAAGACCTTGAAACGCTCGCGGAGCGGCTCGCCGCTGTGGGCGTGCAGGCGGAGCCGACGCCGGAGAATTTGGGGACCATCTCCCAGAAATCGAAATCCGACGCGGTGAACTACCTGATCCTACGTTCCATCCCGCGCGCTTTCTACGCGCCTTCGAGCCCCGGTCACTACGGGCTAGCGCTGGAGGACTACACGCACTTTACTTCGCCCATACGTCGCTACGCGGACGTTTTGGTCCATCGGGCGTTGTTGGACGAGGAGGCTCCCGATGACCTATCCAGGATAGCGGAGGGTATATCGGAGAGGGAGTATCGCGGTGTGATCTGCGAGCGTACCGCCGACGAGTACACGCTGATGTGGCTGATGCGGGACAGGGTGGGTGAACTCCTGGAAGGGACCGTCGTCAGCACGACTTCCTTCGGGCTCTTCGTCGAGCTTGAGACCGGGGCCACGGGGCTCGTTCACGTCAGCAAACTTCCTGGCTGGTGGGAGTTGGAGTCGAGCGGGGTGGTCCTTTCCAATAACTCCATCGGGGCCTCTTACAGGGTCGGAGACCGGGTGATGGTTGAGCTGATCGACGTATTCCCGCTGATGAAGCGGGCGGAACTAAAGGTGGTGAAGAGATTATGACGGATCTCGCGCGCAATAAGAAGGCGCTCCACGACTTCAGCATAGAAGAGACTTACGAGGCGGGGATCTCGCTGACCGGGCCGGAGGTTAAGTCCATCCGGGCGGGGCGGGCGAACCTCAAGGAGAGTTACGCCAGGGTGAAAGATGGGGAAGTGTTCTTGATCGGCTCTCACATCTCACCGTACACGAACGCTACGAACATCGAGCAGCTCGCCACGCGCGACCGGAAACTGCTGTTGCACCGGCGGGAGATCTCCCGTCTGATCGGCAAGAGCCAGGAGGACGGCAAGACCCTCATTCCTTTGAGGCTCTACACCAGAAACGACAACATAAAGCTCGAAATCGCCGTCGCCAGCCGCAAAAAGCAGTACGACAAACGGCGCGAAATCGCCCAGAAGACCGCCAACCGTGAGATCGAACGGGCTATGAAAGAGCGGATGAGGAGCTAGCCGGACCCTATACGGTCCTTGATCCAGGTTCCCGGAATGTTAGAATATAGTTTGTCAAAGGGGGCGTACCGGCTTCGACGTGAGCGGACAGCGTCCAGTGAGACGAGCCGAGTTTGCTGGAGACTCGTAAAACGCCGGCAAAAAAGATACACGCCAACAATGAAATGGCTCTAGCCGCTTAAATAAAAGTGGCTCATCGGCCCGGGCGGCCCACGGCCCGGTTCCCGGTGTCATTAAGTGGGCTCGACCTCTTGAGTCCTGGTCCCGGGGCTCTCGGGGGACACACAACGGGCTAGCCTCTCAGCGGCGCTCCGGTCCGCAGAGTCAGGCGAAACATTACCGGGAGCTAAGCTCGTAGAATCTCACGGACGGCGCGTTTGCGGACGCGGGTTCAATTCCCGCCGCCTCCACTACAGAGAGCCCGGCTTTTTATAGTCGGGCTTTCGCTATCTTGCGACTCAATATACGGGCTGGACGTAAACGACATGGAGAATGAGTATAATGCTGGTCCGTGAGCGATCCACGGCCCATAGGCGTATTTGACTCGGGAGTTGGGGGGCTTACGGTGCTGGCGGAGATCCGGGACCGTCTCCCTTACGAGCACACGGTCTACTTCGGTGACACGGCTCGTGTTCCTTACGGGGTGCGAGACTTGAGCGAGGTGAGGGAGTTCGCGTTCGAGATCGTGCGTTATCTCACCAGCCTGAACGTGAAGCTCGTCGTTATAGCGTGCAACA
Organism: Rubrobacteraceae bacterium; assembly: GCA_965219175.1. Lineage (GTDB taxonomy): Bacteria > Actinomycetota > Rubrobacteria > Rubrobacterales > Rubrobacteraceae > JBBPZK01. Next base: position 1,930,198 of record CBDCNI010000001.1, on the reverse strand, counting down.
CGGCGACGGCGGCGGCTTTGGAGGCTGTGCAGGAAAGCTTCGATGTACCGATCATCGGCGTGATAGAGCCGGGAGCACGTGCGGCCGTACTCGAAACCAGGAACCGGCGCGTGGGTGTCCTGGCGACGGAGGGCACCGTCGGGAGCGGGGCCTACCGGCGGGCGGTCCATTACCTGGACGCCGGGATAGAAGTCTACGAACAGGCGGCGCCCGAGTTCGTGCCCCTGATCGAAAGAGGAATAACCGGAGGACCCGAACTCACACAGACGGCACGCGGTTATCTCGAACCTCTCATGCAGAGAAAAGTGGACGCCGTGGTGCTCGGCTGTACCCACTACCCGCTCATCTCCGCGACCATCAACCGCATCCTGGGACCGGAAGTACGTCTCATATCCTCCGCCGGGCAGACCGCCCTCGAAGTAGGGCGCATCCTCTCCCGAAGAGGCTACCTCCGCCGTCCCCGGAGCGCCGAGGATCACGGCAAGCCTACCTACGTTTGCAGCGCCGACCCAGAGGAATTCGCCGCGCTCGGCAGCCGTTTTTTGGACGAAGAGATAAAGGTAGCCGCTCCCGCCTCAGTCATTTAAAGTTCCGCGCTCTTTGTTATACTCAAATTCGGCCTAATCGGGGCGTGGCGCAGCCTGGTAGCGCACCTGCTTTGGGAGCAGGGGGTCGGAGGTTCGAATCCTCTCGCCCCGACCGAGGAGCCACGCGGGTGTAGCTCAATGGTAGAGCTCCAGCCTTCCAAGCTGGCGATGGGGGTTCGATCCCCCTCACCCGCTCTGCACCCCCGCAAGCCAGCGCCCGTAGCTCAACTGGATAGAGCAGCGGACTTCTAATCCGCAGGTTGCAGGTTCGAGTCCTGCCGGGCGCGCCGAGTTTTCACCCTGGATCGTTCCTGATAGAATCCAGTCTCATACGTGGTGGCCGTAGCTCAGTTGGCAGAGCATCGGATTGTGGCTCCGAAGGTCGCGGGTTCGAGCCCCGTCGGTCACCCTGAGTTTTGCAGGAGAAGCTTCTAAGAAGCACTTTTGTGCTTTTCTCCTGTCACAGTAGTAGGCATCAATAGAGTTGCGGATAGACTTTTGCGATTCTAGTTGTGATGCCTAATGTTCGGGTGCATCGGAGGAGGTTGGCATCGTGGCTGCACAGGATACAGTGACACGCAACATCTACTTCTACGGGGTAGATATAGGAGTAGACGGGTCTGGAAGACTGTTACCCTTCGACCCTACGCTTCCCTTGAGGCACATCGACAACATGCCGTTTCATGGTCCTGATCGACGCTTTCAGCTACCCGACGATAGGGTGTCGTATTGCTGGGTAGACAACAGTTCGGCACCACAACAGAGGTTACGCATCGCCAACATCAGGAGGTCCGGTTTCCCTTTCGTGGAGCTAGATGGAAACCTCACGCCCCTGAATATCCGCCAGGGCTCCGGGCTATCCGACCACATCCACGTTGTCTTCTTCGAGGACAACATTGTGGGGGCGGATTTTAATTTCTACGGACCACGAATCAGCGGTCTAGAAAGATACTTGGCCGTTAAAGCCAATCAATGGTGCCATAATTTGACGTTCGGAATCCTTCTCGACCCCAATACCGCCGAACGGCTCAATAGATACGAGGAATTGCGCGTATTGGAGTTGAGAATGCGGCCCGCTGACGGAGAGATACTGCGTAACTACTCGGATTCCTTGGCAGATGCATACCAAGCGGCCAATAGTCTCTTGGATGAAGATGCGCAGCTTGAGCTAGTATTGCGGCCTAAATCACACTCTCGCGGTGGTATTGGCAGAGATATTCTGCAGAGGGTAAAGCGCATGTTTCTGAATGAGGAGTTGCGTGACAAAGCGAGTCGTTTCCGCGTTCAGGGTATAACCCAGTTGGGTAATACAGAGGATATAATCGATCTGCTGTCCGACGATCTAGTTGTTAGAAAGCCGATGATTAAACAAGATGGTCGCTCAAGAGCCGTGGATCCGGAATCAGCATACCAGGCGATAATTGAAGCCCACACTCAAGTGGAGCACAAACTGGCGCGTGCCACTCGCCTGTATGTACTGAGATCTGGGGATGGGCAAGCAGGGTAGTCAGAGTATCATTAGTAGGTAGGAATCTTCTACTCGTTTGGAAGTTGGCAGTGACTCTATTCCCTAAGTTGTGGCGCAGGCATTTCTTGGTTTTTGAAGGCGCGATTGCTCTAGTTCTTGGGGTGCTCGACGTGATCTATGGTTACCACTACGGTGGTAATCACGTCATAAATGGGCTGCTCAGTGGTAGCCGCGAAGCCTTCTACAGTGCTCTCGCCTCCATCTTTGCCTCCTTGTTCGGATTCGTCATCGCTGCGACTTCCATTATCTTGGGAGTATCGGGAAGCGCGCATTTAGCTGTGGTTAGAGAGAGTGATGGCTACAGGGATCTATGGAAGACTCTTTTTAGCGCTATCAGGTGGCTAGGTGTAGCCACGCTCACGGCTCTCTGCGCGCTCGTGCTGGATCAAGACAGCGCCCCAACATTCTGGATAGCTCACGCGGTGCTTATTCTAAGCACTTTAGTTGTCTTACGATTATGGCGCTGCGTATGGATTCTGCAAGAGACGATAAAGTTGGTCGCACGGAAACCCAGAAACGACACTATTAGCGATTCCGCTGACGGTAGTACGAACGCGGAAAGTAGATCCGCGTAGATAGCCTGACCGATCTTAGAGTCATCTTACGCTATAGGGAAGCCCTGGAATGTGGCAACAATCCTATCTCTTGCATGCAGGACGTTACGCGGCTGTACGGGTGTTTGGTAAACATTTTACAAACAGACCAGTGTTAAGATGGTCAAAATAACTTGTTTGAGTGAGATGGAGGTGGAGATGGCGAAGAAGGTGAGAGTTACAGAGGCGAAAGCTCAACTTTCGGCGCTTATGGCACGAGTTGGATATGGAGGTGAACGCTTCGTTATAGAGAGGCGAGGAAGGCCACTGGCGGCACTGGTTGGGGTTGGGAACCTCAGGCTGCTGGAAGAACGACATGGTGGTACTTCCCGGCCGCTGGGTGCGTTGGCTCTGTTGGGAGCGTGGGGCGAGGCGGAAGAGAAAGGCTTGGACGCGGTGATAGACGAGATCTACGCGGAACGCGAACGTGATGCTGGACGCCCGGTAGATCTCCGTGCCTGATGTACCTTCTCGATACGGATATCCTGAGCAACCTTATGAAGCGATCTCCGTCGAGCGATTTGGTGGCAAAAGGTGGCCCATGTCCCGGCATAGCAACAGTTCACGTCGAGTATTAAGCTCGGGGACCTTGTATATGGTCGCACCGGCTGAGAGAGCGCACGATTGTCTTTATGGAAAAGATCGAGGACATCCTGCTGCCCAACTTGCTGGTCCTGTCTTTCGACGTCGCTGCGGCCCGACGCTACGGTGAGATCCGCGCCGAGTTGGAACGGCTCGGCACTTCAATAGGAGATGCCGGACCTTGAGATAGAGAACTGGCTGGGACTTTGAGGATGCGCTGAACCTCTTTATCGTCCCAGCCAGTTTTTCGCAAGACTATCTTGCTACGCGTCCTTTTCGCTAGGAAGCCAGGTCTTCTCCGGGCTTCATTACGTGGATGTTGAGGTCGGGGGCGATAGTGTTTGCGTGCTCCTGGAACTCTTCCGGGGTGCCGGGCAGGAACGGGAAGGTGCCGTAGTGGATCGGGACGGCGTGCCGGACGTCGAGGAGCCTCGCCGCGTGCGCCGCCTCGAACGGGCTCATCACGACTCTGTTGCCGATGGGAAGGAGCGCCAGGTCCGGGCTGTAGAGTTCCCCGATCAGGCGCATGTCGCCGAATACGGCCGTATCTCCTGCGTGGTACAGCTTGAAGCCGCTCTCGAACTCTATGACGAAGCCCATCGGCTCTCCGGCATAGATGGAGGAGCCGTCCTCGGTCTGGATGCTGGAGGAGTGGAAGGCGTTTACGCCGGTCACTTTTATGCCGCCTACTTCGACGTTGCCGCCCTTGTTAAGCGGCATCGCGTTCTCGATGCCCTGGCTCTGGAGGTAGGAGAAGATCTCGAAGTTCGATACAACTGCGGCACCCGTCCTCTGGGCGAGAGGGATTACGTCGGCGAAGTGGTCGAAGTGGCCGTGGGTGACGAGGATCGTATCCAGCTCGCCGATCTCCTTGAGGTCGTCGGGCGTTTGAGGGTTCTCTGTTAGGAACGGGTCTATCAGGATCTGCTCGTCTCCGGCCGTTACGATCCGGAAAGTCGCGTGTCCGAGGTAGGTGATCCTAACCCCTCCAAGCATCTCTTCCACTTTGTTCTCCTTTTTATAGCTTGCCCTTTACGTGTTGCATAAAGCTTATCTCATACCCCAAGCCGACGCCGGAGAAACGGCCGGCCGCGAAGACTATAATCTCGTTGGCTCCAGAGGAAGTGGTCTGGTTACGCTATACGTAAGACACGAGCCGGAGAGGTTGTATTTTCGAGATTCATTACCCTTCTCCCCGTGCTTGCCGGAGTCGCCGGTGTGCTGCTGGTAATGATCGGAGGCGTGTTGGTGGTACGCTACTAGCCGCCGGAGACGAGCGCGGGAGCGAGAAACCTACCGCTGGACTAAGATAGAAAAGGAGACGCGTGGGCTACCTTCCGATAGAGGATCACGGGATAATAGGCAACCTCCACACGGCCGCCCTGGTCGGGGACGAGGGGACGATAGACTGGCTCTGCCTCCCCGCCTTCGACGCCCCGAGCGTCTTCTGCTCCATCCTCGACGACGAGAAGGGCGGCCACTTTAAGCTGCGTTCCGTAGAGTACGCAAAGAGTCAGCAACTCTACCTGCCGGATACAAACGTTCTTTTGACCCGGTTTCTCTCGCCGGAAGGGGTCGCGGAAGTTCTGGATTTCATGCCGATCGTAGACGACGAAGAGAGTCACCGGCTCGTCCGCAGCGTCAACCTTATCCGGGGGAAGATGACCTTCGAGGTAGAGTGCAAGCCGGCATTCGACTACGCCCGCGCCGAGCATACCGTCTCCGTTGGCAAGGCCGGGGCCGTCTTCGAGGGGCCGAATGATACTTTGTGCCTCGCGACGAACGTGTCCCTGGAAGAAGGGCTGGATGGGGCAGCGAGTGCGAAATTCGACCTTGAGGAGGGCGAGCGGGCGACTTTCGTTCTGTCGCAGGGCAGGATTGGTAACGGGCCGGGGGAGGCGCTCTCGGACGAGCGGTTCGAGGACCTCTTGCGGAGCACGGTTGATTACTGGCGACGTTGGATCTCTAAATGCACCTACTCCGGGCGGTGGAGCGGAATGGTGAGGCGCAGCGCCCTTGCCCTGAAGCTGATGGTCTACGATCCAACGGGCGCACTGGTCGCCGCTCCGACGATGGGACTTCCCGAGAGCATAGGGGGCGAGCGGAACTGGGACTACCGCTACACCTGGCTCAGGGACGCCGGGTTCACGCTTTACGCTCTCATAGCTCTCGGTTTCGACGAGGAGGCCGGAAGCTTCATGGGTTGGCTCCGGGACCGCTGCGCCTCCGACGAGGATGGGCTCTTGCAGCCGCTCTACGGCATAGACGGACGCAAGGAAATTGGTGAAACGACGTTGGATCACCTCTCCGGATACCGAGGTTCGGGACCGGTCAGGCTCGGAAACGCCGCCCACGAGCAGCTCCAGCTAGACCTCTACGGCGCCGTCATGGACGCGGCCTATCTCTACAACAAGCACGGCGCTCCCCTCGACTACGACGTCTGGAAGAACCTCCGCCGCGTGCTCGACTGGCTCAGCGAGAACTGGCGCCTGCCCGACGAGGGTATGTGGGAAGTGCGGGGCGGGCGACAACAGTTCGTCTCTTCTAAGGTAATGTGCTGGGTCGCCCTCGAACGGGCGGGACGCATCGCCCGACAGCGGGGGCTACCCGCCGGAGAAGGACACTGGAAGTCCGAGCGGGACGCTGTTTACGAGGAAATCATGGCGAAAGGCTGGAACTCTGAGCGCAACAGCTTCGTCCAGTCCTACGGCTCCGACGCCCTGGACGCCTCGCTCCTGCTGATGCCGCTGGTCAAGTTCGTGGGACCGACCGACCCTCGCTGGCTGGCGACGCTCGACCGGATCCAGGAAGAGCTCACCTATGATACCCTCGTGGACCGCTACGAAGTCGAAGAAGCAGCCTCAGATGGACTGAAAGGTTCGGAGGGCAGCTTTAGTATCTGCTCCTTCTGGCTCGTAGAGTGTCTTACGCAGGCCGGCCGTCTCGACGACGCCCGCCTCGCTTTGGAGAAGATGTTCTCTTACGCAAACCACCTCGGGCTCTACGCTGAGGAGATCGGCCGGAGCGGTGAAGCCCTCGGGAACTTCCCCCAGGCCTTCACCCACCTGTCCCTAATAAGCGCCGCCATACACCTCGACGAAGCCCTCGGCGGCTCCTAAAAGATGCCCCGGCTCTTCGAGGTGGCCCCTCCCACAAGAAGCGTTGCTCCAGGCCGCCCGCCATTACCTGGCGCTTCAGAAGCTCGCTCCGGAGTACGAGACACGAGATATACGGTAGATATGGGAGGCGCCTTGTAGGCAGGCGAGAGAAGAATGCATAGAGGCGCTGACGGAGTCTACTGAAGCTTGATGCGAGACAATAGCGGTACTTTACGCGGGGCTCAAGAGTCTGTTATTTTCCAATTGCTATTGATGGAGCCTCACCTGCGGATTAAACTTCACTGATATGCGGGATTTTCGAACAACTACCAGGAAGCCCGGAGTAAGAGTATCCGGCACGCGGTTGTCGCCGCTGACCGTGGTCGTGCTGTTGCTTCTGGTGGCCGCTTTGGGTGTTTGGGGGCTTCTTTTCCTGAAGGAAAAGGTTAACTCACAAGACAAAGCAGGAACGAGTCCCGGTTCTGGCAATGGAGTCTTAGATTCACAGAGAATTGCTTCCAGGCAGCCGTCCGCTGATGCGGGTGGGCCGTTCAACGTGTTGGTGCTCGGGTTGGACAAGGTGACCGGTAGCAAGACTGCCGCCAGCAATACCAGGACGGATACGATGATGGTCGTACAGGTAGACCCAGGAACCGGCGGCATCCGACTGCTCTCTATCCCGAGGGACCTCCTCGTGGAAGTCGCTCCGGGGAAAGAGGATCGGATCAACACCGCCTACGAACACGGCGGCGTCCGCAACGTCGTGCGGGTGGTCGAGAACTTCGCTGGTATACCTATAGATCACTACGCGGTCGTGAACTTCAAAGGGTTCAAAGACGTGGTACGCACGATTGGCGGGGTGAAGATCAACGTAGACAAAGGCTTCCCCGAAAAGTGGCACATGCCGCCCGGTATCCAGACGCTCAACGGAAACAAAGCCCTCTTCTACGCCCGCTACAGAGGCACGTCCGGAGGCGACCTGGATAGAATAAGGCGCCAGCAGCAGATGGTCGCCGCCCTGCGCAGCCAACTCCTAAAGTGGAGCACCATCCCCAAAATGCCGGAGCTAGTGAGCATTCTGGAGAAGAATGTTAAGACGGATATGGGTACGTCCGATGCTCTCGTCGTCGGCAAAGCTCTCATAGAAAAAGGCCGCGGCGCTCCAATGACGGCGGTGCAGCTCAAAGGCAAGCCCGAGACTAGAAAGAATGGGGATGAGGTACTCGTCCCGGACCGCCGAGAGAATGATACGGCCCTCCAGTATTTCCGGCACTAGATCCGTCGGCGTCTCCACACCCGCGCATAGCATGGATGGGAAGCATCCTTGCGACGAGTCCTTATCGTTGGAAAGCTTACGCCCTCAGCGCAAACCTACGCTATGAAAGGGGTGAGAGCGGGGCGGCTGTTATAATCCCGTTCAGGTTTTTCAGGCGAGCGAGAGTGGTGGAATGGTAGACACGCTAGATTTAGGATCTAGTGCCTCAGGGCGTGCGGGTTCAAGTCCCGCCTCTCGCACCTGGCTTCCCCGGCTCTCGCGCCGGGTCCGGATGTATGGTTGGCAAGTCGAGAAGAGTTGGAGTTTATGACGGCGAACGTTACGAAGATCGAAGAGAACAAGGTCCGGATCGAGGTCGAGGTCTCCCCCGAGGCCGTGAAGAAGGGCGTCGAGGCGAAGGTCAAGGAACTAGGGCGCAAGGTGCGCGTACCGGGCTTCCGTCCGGGTAAGGCGCCGCGGCGCATAGTCGAGAACCACCTGGGACGCGACTACATCTACATGGAAGCCCTACAGGACCGGCTCCCGAGTTGGTACTCGGAGGCAGTCGTAGAGACAGACCTGCGCCCGATAGACCAGCCGGAGATCCACTTCGACGAGTCTCTCGACGAGGAGAAGGGCTTCAAGTTCTCGGCGACGGTCGCTATCCGTCCGGAAGCTACGCTCGGCGAGTACAAGGGGCTGGAAGTTCCCAGGCGCGAGCTCGAAACCTCCGACGAAGAGATCGAGGAGCGGGTGGAGGAGATGCGCGGCCAGTTCGCGACCCTCGCGGCCGTCGAGGACCGCCCGGTTCAGGAGGGCGACTTCGTTATCTTGGACTACAAGGGCGAAAAGATGACCGGCGGACCGCTGGAGGGCGGCGAGGCTGAGGATTATATGCTCGAAGTCGGTAGCGGCGAGATGCTGGAGGAGTTCGAGACCAACCTCGTCGGCGCTACCGCTGGTGAGCGCAAGCAGTTCGGCGTCACGTTCCCGATGGATTATCAGGAAGAGTCGCTGCGCGGGCAGTCGGTCTTGTTCCAGGTCCACGCCAAGGAGATCAAGGAACGTGACCTGCCGCCCCTGGACGACGATTTCGCCAAGGAGGCGAGCGAGTTCGAGACGCTGGACGAGTTGCGCGGCGCCGTCCGGGAAGAGTTGGAGCGGGCCGCCGACCAGAGGGTCGAGGGCGAGTTTCGGGGGCGGGTGCTCGACGCGGTGGCCGGGAAGGCCGAGGTCGAAGTCCCCGACGTCATGGTCCACGAGAAGGCCCACGAGATGGTCGAAAGCTTCGAGCGTAGCATCCGGTCTCAGGGCATCGAGCCGGAGCAGTACTACCAGTTCGCCGGGTCGAGCCACCACGAGGTTGAGGAGCGAGTCCGGCCCGACGCGGAAGACACGGTGAAGAAGGAACTCGTTCTGGATGCCGTGGTCTCCGCCGAGGGGATCGAGGCGGACGAAGAGGATCTTCTGCACGAGATCGGCCATCTTGCCGAGGAATCCGGCCGCAAGACTGAAGAAATTGTCAAGACTATGCGTCGCAACGGGACCTACGCGTTGCTAGAAGAAGAATTGGCCCGCCAGAAGGCGCTCGACTTCCTGGTCGAGAACGCCGTCGCTGTAGAGATGACTGAAGAGGAAGAAATCGCCGAAGCCGAAGCCGTGGCTGAAGAGATCATAGCCGAGGAAGAGGCGGTCGAAGAAGAAGTGGCAGAGGAAGAAGACGAAGCCGAAGTGGTTGATGCTGTTCCGGTGGAAGTCGAAGCAACAGAAGGAGATGAGTCTAAGTGAGCTTGGATCCCCAGGGTGTTATCCCTTACGTTATAGAGCAGAGCCCGCGAGGCGAGCGGGCGATGGACATTTATTCGCGGTTGCTGAAGGATAGGATCATCTTCCTCGGCACGCCCGTAGACGATCAGGTGGCGAACGCCATAATGGCACAGCTTCTTCACCTAGAAAGTGAAGACCCGGAGCAGGACATCAACCTGTACATAAACTCTCCGGGCGGCAGTGTTTCGGCCGGTCTCGCCATCTTCGACACGATGCGGTTCGTCAAGCCGGATATCTCCACGACCGCGCTCGGCATGGCCGCCTCGATGGGCGCATTCCTGCTGGCCGCCGGGGCGAAGGGTAAGCGAAACGCACTTCCCAACACGCGGATACTCTTACATCAGCCGAGCACCCAGGGCATAGGCGGACAGGCGTCCGACGTGGAAATCTACGCCGAAGAGTTGGTTCGGACCAAGCGGCGCCTGAACGAGATCCTCTCCGACAGGACCGGCCAGCCCTACGACAGGATCGAGCGCGACACCGACCGCGACTACATAATGGGTCCCGAAGAGGCCGTCGAGTACGGCGTCATAGACAGCATCGTCCGCAGTCATTCGGCGGTTTAATCTCTCTATGGACGCTCGATAGTGGAAGCAGTAGACATGCTGAGGAGGTTCTTGAGTAACAGAAGGCATAGAGACTATTCGGTGGACCCGGAGGCTCCACGGTGCTCCTTTTGTGAGAAAGAGCAGGGTCGGGTCGAGACATTGATCTCAAGCTCAGGCGTCGCCATCTGCGACGAGTGCATAGAGTTGTGCAACGAAATCATTGAAGAGGAACGAATCAAGGGGAGGGCGTAACCGTATGAGGGACCCGTCGGACCAGTTGCAGTGCTCTTTCTGTGGGAAGAGTCAGCGTCAGGTCAGGAAGCTCATAGCCGGTCCCGGCGTCTATATCTGCGACGAGTGCATCGAGTTGTGCAACGAGATCATTGACGAGGAGTTCTCCGGTCCCGAGGTCCTAAAAGACGACGACCTCCCAAAGCCTCGTGAGATCAACCGCATACTCAACGAGTACGTTATCGGGCAGGAGGACGCCAAGAAGGTCCTCGCGGTCGCCGTCTACAACCACTACAAGCGCATAAGCATGAGCCCCGAGCCGAACGACGGCACCGAGCTTCAGAAGTCGAACATACTCCTGCTCGGCCCGACCGGTTCCGGCAAGACGCTCTTGGCCCAGACGCTCGCGAAGATCCTGAACGTACCCTTCGCCATCGCCGACGCGACCGCTCTAACCGAAGCCGGTTACGTCGGGGAAGACGTCGAGAACATCCTGCTCAAGCTCATCCAAGCCGCCGACTTCGACGTGAAGAAGGCCGAGACGGGCATCATTTACATCGACGAGATAGATAAGATCGCCCGCAAATCGGACAACCCTTCTATCACGCGCGACGTTTCAGGCGAGGGCGTCCAGCAGGCGCTCCTGAAAATCCTCGAAGGAACGGTGGCAAGTGTACCGCCGCAGGGAGGTCGCAAGCACCCGCACCAGGACTTCCTCCAGATAGATACCAAGAACGTATTGTTTATCTGCGGAGGTGCTTTCGGCGGGCTGGAAGACGTTGTACGGCGTCGCGTCGGCAAGAAGAGCATCGGGTTCGGCAGTGACGGCTCCGAGCGCGTCGAGGAGGACGCGAGTGGGCTCCTGCGACACGCCCAGCCGGAGGACCTGCTGAAGTACGGTTTGATCCCCGAGTTCGTCGGGCGGCTGCCGGTGATCTCCACGCTCAGGCTCCTCGGCGAAGAGGATCTGGTCCGCATCCTGACCGAGCCCAAAAACGCTCTTGTCCGCCAGTACCGGCAGTTCTTCCGCTACGACAAGGTAGACCTTACCTTTACAGACGAGGCTCTGACCGCCGTTGCGGAGTTGGCGCTCGAACGAGGAACGGGAGCCCGTGGCTTGCGGAGTATCCTCGAAACGGCTCTCCTTCCGACGATGTACGAGCTTCCGAGCCGTTCGGACGTAGCAAAATGCGTGGTAGACGCCGATACCGTCAAGGATGGCGTCCAACCGACGCTCACGACCAGCTCCGGCAACTCGAAATACTCCTACGACAAAGAAGAGACCGCCTAGAAATTCCCCTGTTTTGAGCCAAACCGATATCCCGAAAACTTACGATCACCGCACCGTCGAAAAGCGACTCTACGCCGAGTGGGAGCGGGAAGGCGCCTTCGAGGCGGACCCGGACTCCGGCAAGGAGCCATACTGCATCGTGCTCCCGCCGCCGAACGTCACGGGCGCTCTGCACATGGGACACGCGCTGAACGGGACGATCCAGGACGCCCTGATCCGACGCGCCAGGATGAAGGGCTACGAGGCTTTGTGGCTCCCCGGTGTGGATCACGCCTCCATAGCCGTCCAGAACGTCGTCGAGCGGAAACTGACCGCCGAAGAAGGCAAGACCCGATGGGACCTCGGGCGCGAGGAGTTCGTCGAGCGGTGTAGGGAGTTCGCCGACGAGGCCCGCTCCCAGATACTCGGCCAGCTCCGGCGGCTTGGCGCGTCAGTGGACTGGAGCCGTCTCCGCTACACCATGGACGAACGGTACGTCGACGCGGTGACGACCACCTTCACGGAGTTATACGAATCCGGTCTCATCTACCGGGGCAACCGAATCACCAACTGGTGTCCCCATGACCGCTCCGCCATCAGCGACCTCGAAGTCACCTACGAAGAGTTCGACGGCAAGCTCTACGGCATCCGCTACCCTTTCGCCGACGGAAAAGGCCCTGGACCCGATGGAAAAGACTACGCTCAAGTATTCTCCACGCGCCCCGAGACGATGCTCGGCGACGTGGCGCTCGTCGTGAACCCAGAGGACGAGCGTTACAAGGACCTGGTGGGACGCAAAGTGCGGGTGCCGTTCGTCGAGCGGGAGGTAGAAGTGCTGGCCGATGAGTACGTCGACCCGGCGTTCGGGACCGGTGTCCTCAAAGTTACCCCGGCGCACGACCCGAACGACTTCGAGATAGCTGGGAGGTTGGATCTCACACCCGTCAACGTCATGAACCCGGACGGCACCATCAACGGCAACGGAGCCGGGTTCGAGGGCCTGAGTCGCGAGGACGCCCGCGCTGCGGTTGTCGCGGCGTTGGACGAAAGAGGCTTGCTCGGCGAGGTTAGAGACTACACGTTCCGGGTCGGGCATTGCGACAGGTGCGGGGCGGTAATAGAGCCGTGGCTCTCGGAGCAGTGGTGGGTCTCGATGAAGGAGCTTGCGGAGCCCGCCATAGAGGCGTTGGAGCGTGGTGAGATCACGGTCTACCCCGATTCCTGGCGGCGGGAGACCATGCGTTGGCTGGAGAATATCCACGACTGGAACGTCTCGCGCCAGCTCTGGTGGGGGCACCGCATCCCGGTCTGGTACGGCCCCGAGGGCGAGGTCGTAGTCGGGAAGGGGTCGCCCGGCGAGGGCTACGAGCAGGACCCGGATATCCTCGACACCTGGTTTTCAAGCGGATTGTGGCCGTTCGCCACGCTGGGTTGGCCGGAGGAGACGAGAGACCTGGAGTATTTCTATCCAACGGCTTTGCTCTCGACGGCGCGCGAGATCATGTACCTGTGGGTGGCGCGGATGGTCATGTCCGGACTTCGTTTTAGGGGCGAAGTTCCATTCCGGAAGGTGAACGTACACTCCATCGTGCTCGCCGCCGACGGTTCCAAGATGAGCAAGTCGAAAGGGAACGGCATAGACCCGCTGGACCTCTTCGACGAGTACGGCACCGACGCGGTACGCTTCGGGCTTCTCTACCAGTCCTCGACCCAGGACTTCGCCTACTCGTACGAGCGGGCGAGCATGGGCCGGGCCTTCGTCACGAAGCTCTGGAACGCGACCAGGTTCGTCCTGAGCTATCCGGAAGGCGAAGTTGGGGGAGAAGAGTCAGTCTCGGATCGTTGGATCCTCTCGGAACTCAACCGCACCGCCCGCGACTACGACGCCTTCCTCGAAAGGTGCGAGTTCTCCGAGGCGATGCGACTCGTCTACGACTTCGCCTGGCACAGTTTCGCCGACTGGTATATCGAGATCTCCAAAGCCGCCCCCTCCGGCGCCACCCCGCGCGTGCTGCGAGAAGTCTTCACCGGCATCCTGAAGCTCCTGCACCCGGTCATGCCCTTCGCGACGGAGGAGATGTATCATCTGCTCGGAGGAGAAGGTTTCCTCGTGCATCAGGACCTTCCTGCCTTTGATCACAGCCTGGAGGACTCTGCCGCGGACTCGACGCTCGAAAAGACGCGGCGGGCCGTTTCGGCCGTCAGGTCGTTCCGGGCGGAGTCGAAGGTAAGCGGAGAGCTGGAGGGTCGCGTGCCAGACGGAGTGGACGGGGCCGTTTTTGCGTCGCTCGCCGGGGTGAGTCCGGTTGGGGGATTGGAAGGAGCTGTGGCGGCGCTCCCGGCGGGAGACGTGGTGGTGGAGATCTCCCTGACCGAAGACCTCCGGCGGAGTGAGATCGAACGCCTTAACAAAGAATCAACCCGCGTCGAAAAAGAGATAAAACGGGCCGAAGGCAAGCTCTCCAACGAGAAGTTCGTCCAACGCGCCCCGGACGAAGTGGTCGCAGGCGAACGCGAGAAGCTCCAGGCTAACACCCGGATGCTCGCAACACTCACCGAACGCCTCGAAGAGTACCTCTAAGCCGTTGAAACTCTCGTCCTCACGGCTCTCCTTCGCGAACGTCTGCGAAGAGTTGGACCGCAGACGCCACATCACCCTGGGACTCGAACGTATAGAGTCTCTCCTCTCGGTCCTCGGCAACCCGCACCACCGTTTACAGACGATTCAGGTCGTTGGAACGAATGGGAAAGGAACGACCGCCGTCGCACTCGCGGCGGCCCTTGAAGCGTCGGGCCAACCCGCCGGAGCGTACCTCTCGCCGCACGTCCTCTCGTACACCGAGCGGGTTATGCTGCAGGGACGGCGCGTCTCGGAAGGAGAGTTCGCCTCAGGGATGGGAGAAGTTATAAGGATCGCCGACGAGCACGGCATCCCAGCTTCCCAATTCGAGCTCCTGACCGCCGGTGCTATAAAGATGTTCGCCGACGCCGGGCTCTCCTGGGCAGTTTTAGAGGCCGGGATGGGGGCGCGGTACGACGCGACTACCGCTGCGAGGTCGGGGACCGTGATCCTGACCAACGTCGGCCTCGATCACACGGAGTACCTTGGTGAGACGATTGAAGAGATAGCGCTCGAAAAACTCGCCAGCCTCGAAGCCCGCTCTACCTTGATCCTCGGTACGCGAGACCCGGAGGTCGTGGAGATCTCCCGCCGTGAGTGCGCGAGGGTCGGGGCCAAACTGATCGAAGCATCTACTGAAGATCCCGGAGAGGAGTTCGATGGCCTCGGTTTCGCCCCATACGCATCCTATGACGCTGCGGTCGGTCTACGGGCGGCGGAGGTCGTCCTCGGCGGGAAGTTGGATGCCGAGATCAGGAAAGAAGCGAGCCGGAAGATACGCGGCGTGTTGCCCGGACGGTTCGAGGCTCACGAGTTTCGCGGGGTGCCGGTTATCGTTGATGGTGGTCACAACCTTCCCGGCCTCGAAGCTGCCCTTGCTGGAACGAGGAGCATCCACGGTGAGAGGCCTCTCGGGGTCGTGTTCGGCTGCTTGCGGGACAAGAATATTAGAAGTATGCTAGTTGCGTTAAAAAAAGAGGCTTGTTTCCTGGTGTTGTCGCGCCCGGCGAACGAGCGGGCGGCGGAACCTGCGTGGGTCCAAAGCGAGTACGCACCGAGAGACTGTAGAGAGAGGCGGGCCAGGGTGATAGAAGATGCTGGAGAGGCGCTGACAGTAGCCGCCGGGGAGATGGAGCGCCTGGGTGGCGTCGTGCTGGTCACGGGCTCTTTGTATATGAGAGCCGCAGTATCGGAGGCGCTGCGTGAGGTATAGTGTCGCTGTCGCGCGGGAGGTCTGTCGATGAGCGGTGCGCCCGTCGTCCTTCAGTCCACGGACCCTTTCAAGGTCATCCAGAATATCCTGGGGAGTCCGATCCTCCGTATAGCGGGCCAACTCTTGTTGTTGCTCATCGGGATATTGTGGCTCGCACTCGTGTACTGGACTTTCGCCGACGCCCGCAGACGTGGCGCCATATGGCCGCTATGGGGAATCATCGCCATCATTTTCCCGTTTCTGGGGACGCTGGTATACCTGATCGTACGCCCGCCCGAATACGCGCTCGACGCCCGTGAGAGGGAGTTGGAGTTGGCGGTCCTGGAGCAAGACCTGCGTAACCGGGTGGTGCTGTGTCCCAACTGCCGCTCGATAGTGCAGAGCGACTACCTCATCTGCCCGGAGTGCAACTGGGAGTTGAAGAAACCGTGTGTCTACTGCGAGCGACCGCTAGACCTCAAATGGAAAATCTGTCCGTTCTGCACGACGGATCAGCGTACCGGCAAATCCGAACTATAGAAGGAGAACAGACATGGAACAGACTCTTGTACTCGTAAAAGGAGACGGTGTAAAACGCCGTCTGGTAGGTGAGATCCTGCGCCGCATCGAGAGCAAAGGTATGGATATCCGAGCGATGCAGCTCATGAGCGTTAGCCGCGAGCTCGCCGAGGAGCACTACGCCGAGCACCGCGAGAAACCCTTTTTCGAGGAGCTCGTGGAGTTCATAACCTCGACCCCGGTCGTCGCCCTGCGGGTGGAAGGAGACGGTGCTATAGGCTCCGTGCGCGCCTTGATGGGAGCGACTAACCCGGCCGACGCCGCCCCCGGAACCATCCGTGGAGACCTCGCATTGAGCATGCCGGACAACCTCGTCCATGGATCCGACTCCCCAGAGAGCGCCGAGAGAGAACTGAACCTCTTTTTCGGCTCGTAGAGAGCCCCGAGCGGACGGCTCCGAAACCCCCTTGGACTTCATCCTCGCCTCCGAGTCGGCCCGCCGCGTGGACCTGCTCGACCGCGCGGGCTTCGACTTCGAGGCCCGCAAGAGTGGATTCCCCGAAGTCTTCCTGGAAGATCCCCGCGAAACCGTCGTAGCCAACGCCCGCGGCAAGGCGCTCGCGGTAGCCGCTACGACGCCGGACACGCTAGTCCTGGCGGCGGACACCGTCGTGTACGAGCCTCTTTCGAAGCGTACCCTCGGACAGGCGAAAACCGGCGAAGAGGTGCGCGAGATGTTGAAACTCCTCGGCGGCGGCGTCCATCGGGTCTACTCGGGTGTAGCCGTCGGCCGGGGTGAGGAGGTCTCGGTTCGTCACGCCGTCACGGAAGTCCGAATGAGGCACATCCCGGAGCCGGAGATCCACGCTTATGCGAGGCTAGGTGAAGGTGTCGGTAAAGCGGGTGGATACGCCATACAAGGTCGCGCGACGATTTTCGTAGAGTGGGTCGGCGGCGACTACACGAACGTAGTTGGGCTCCCGCTCGCCCTCACGCTGCGGATGCTGCAGCGAGCAGGGGTGCGCTGGTACTAGAATAGCGGCATGGAGCGCCGCCGCTACACCATCAAGCAACTCCCGCCGGAGTTGCGTCCCCGCGAACGGCTCCTCGCCGCAGGTCCCGGCGCCCTCTCCGACTCCGAGCTTCTCGGCCTACTCTTCGGTATAGGCAGCCGCGAGAAGACGGCCGTCGAGCTGGCCTCGGAAGTTATCTCCGGCGCCGGCGGCCTGCACGGACTCTACAAAGTATCGGCGCACGAATTGACCGAGACAAACGGCATCGGCGAAGCGAAGGCATGCATAATACTTGCTGCTGTGGAGTTGGGGAAGCGGCTCGGGTTGGCTAGGGGGCCGGGGCGGCCGGTGATCTCCGGTCCCGAAGATGTGGACGGGCTGTTGCGAGGGAGAATCGCCAACCTGGATCGTGAAAACTTCGTCGCCGTGCTGGTAAACTCGAAAAACGAGGTGCTGGAGGCTCCGACGATCTCCATCGGGACTTTGTCGGCGGCTTTGGTCCATCCTCGGGAGGTCTTCAAACCGGCTATCCGGGCGAGCGCCGCGAGTGTCGTGCTGGCGCATAATCATCCGAGTGGAAACGTCCAGCCGAGTAGGGAAGACAAAGAGGTGAGCAAAAGATTAGTCGGTGCGGCGGAAATAATCGGTATAGAGGTCCTGGATCACGTGATTGTTGGCGACGGGTACTTTAGTATGAGAGAACATGGGATGCTGTAGCCTACGGGCGGAGGCACGGAGCAGTTAATTAACAAGGATGGGACCTGGTATGTTCGGAGGACTGTTCGGGCAAGACGTAGCGATAGACCTGGGGACGGCGAACACGCTCGTGTTCGTCAAGGGGCAAGGCATAGTGATCTCCGAACCCTCGGTCGTCGCCATAGACAACAAGACGGATAAGGTTCTCGCGGTCGGCGTGACGGCCAAGAAGATGCTCGGGCGAACGCCGGCAAATATCGTGGCGACGAGGCCTTTGAAAGACGGCGTTATCGCCGATTTCGAGGTTACGGAGAAGATGCTCGCCTACTTTATCCGCAAGGGCCAGACCAAGAGAAGGCTGCTCCGGGCTTTGATCGGCCCGCGCGTGGTGATCTGCGTGCCTTCCGGGGTTACCGGAGTAGAGTTGCGGGCGGTCAAGGAGGCGGCCGAGTCTGCCGGTGCGCGCCAGGCTTTCACAATAGAGGAACCGCTGGCTGCGGCCATAGGCGCGGGGCTGCCGGTGACAGAGCCCCAAGGGTCGATGATCGTGGACATAGGCGGCGGTACGAGCGAGGTCGCCGTTCTCTCTCTCGGGGGGATAGTCACTAAGACTTCAATCAGGATAGCCGGAGACGACATCGACGATGCGATCTCCAACTACATCCAGAAGGAATACAAGCTGACGGTCGGCACCCAGGCCGCCGAGCAGTTGAAGCTGGAACTCGGGAGCGCCTTCCCTTTGGAGGAAGAAGAGTCGGCCGAAGTTCGGGGTCGAGACCTCGTTAGCGGTATGCCAAAGACCATCGTAATAACGAGCGAGGAGCTTCGGGAAGCTATAAGCGTCCCGGTGGACGCTATCGTATCGGCTGTCCTTGACACGCTCGACCGGACGCCCCCGGAACTCGCCTCCGACATAATGGACCGGGGCATGGTCCTGGCGGGCGGCGGGGCGCTTTTGCGGATGCTGGACGAGAGGCTCCGGCGCGAGACCGGCATCCCGGTTCACATCGCCGACAACCCGTTGCTGTGCGTCGCCATCGGCAGCGGGCGCTCTCTGGAAGAAATAGAGCACTATCGTAGTGCCCTAAGATCCGACTAGGCGCCATGAGACGTAGAAATTCACGCCTCTCGAAAGGCCTCATTTCCGTAATGATCCTCGGGTTCGTGAGCCTCGTTCTCTTTACCGTATACGTGCGGGAGGGAGAGGCAGGACCCTTGCACACCGTACAGCTAGGCGCCGCCGAGATCCTGCGACCGGTTCGAAGCATGACGGCCGCCGTGGCGCAGCCGTTCAAAAACATGAGCCAGACGGTAGGCGGGGCCTTCCAGAAAGCGGAGAGCAAGAGGAAGCTCCAGCAAGAGCAACTCAAGAACAAGGAACTCAACGCCCAGGCGGCACGGATGCAAAGAGAGAACGCCCAGATGCGTCAACTGCTCGGCGGGAGTCGGGTCTCTTTCAAGTACGCTCCCCTGGCACGGGTAGTCGCCCCCGTCGGAGGCCAGTTTACAAATAAAGTCGTTATAAACGTGGGGACCGGAGACGGGGTGAAGCCGGATCAGCCGGTGATCGTCGGAGACAATACTCTCGTCGGGCGCACCACGGAGCGGGTAACGGCGCATACCGCCGAGGTGCTCCTCATCACCGACCAGAACTTCGCCGCCGGAGCAAATATTCTGCCACCCGCCAACTTCGATCCTAAATCCGGCCAAACGACCGCCAATACCCAGCCCGGCGCCGCACCTCCTGCTACGGGAAGCACTACGGGCGGGACCACGATGGGAGG
Organism: Rubrobacteraceae bacterium; assembly: GCA_965219175.1. GTDB lineage: Bacteria > Actinomycetota > Rubrobacteria > Rubrobacterales > Rubrobacteraceae > JBBPZK01. The sequence continues at coordinate 1,910,855 of CBDCNI010000001.1, read as the reverse complement.
AACCACGGGCGGCTCTACTTCCGGTTCCAACAACTCCGGGGCCGTGGCGGCGGCGAGCGGACTCTTGCAGACGACTACCGACGGGTATCTTGGGGTCGATTACGTTGATGTCAGCGCCAAGGTAGAACGTGGATATTACGTCGTGACCAGCGGACGGGCGGGGAGTTTGCGGCTTCTGTTTCCGCCGGGCTTATTCGTTGGGAAGGTCGAATCGGTGAGCTCGCAGGACATAAACCAGTACAAGTCGATAGTCGTCAAGCCGGCGGTAAACCCGGATGACCTCGGTTACGTGCGGGTGATCACCGGTTGGTAGTTGGGCGGTAGAGAGACTTGGTCCAAACTTCCGTCGTTCGAGCCGCGTTGTTGGTGGCGTTAGCCGTGGTCTTCGATGCGGTGATCGGGCCGTACCTGACATTCGGGCTCGTCGCGCCGAACCTGACCGTGATCAGCATCGTGGTCGCGGCCTCGGGGCTCGGGGAGCTTCAGGCCATAACGCTCGGCTTCTTCGGCGGCATCCTCACCGACGCGCTCGGGGTGGGCGTCGGTCTCTTCGGGGTCGGAGTTCTCGGCGGGCTCGTGGCCGGGATGCTCGCTCTAAGGGCCGGCTCTTACCAGCGAAAGAGCGTCTCGAAGCCGCTCCTGGCCGTGGCGGTTTTCCTGTCGGTCGCCTCGTACGACCTGATCAAGGTGATCGCAAATAGTCTCGCGGGCTTTAGCGGTCCATCAGTAGGCGGATTTATTATCGGGGGTATGCTGCCGGATGCCCTACTAAACGGTATCCTGGCGTATATTATTAGCGCACAGCTTTTCAGACTTGTCAGGAACAAGGGAGGAAGATGAGCCTGACAAAGACAAGGACCAGGTCCACTAAAACAACAGCGCCCAAGCCCGTGTGGTTCGGGGGCATAGACGTATTGTTGCTTCTCGCGGCCTTGACGCTCACGGCTTTCGGAGTCTTCGCGGTCTATATCGCCGGAGACCAGAGCCGGAACGCTTACGCTGTCAATCAGGTCCTCGGGCTGGTGGTTGGTCTCGCGGGCGCCGTTCCGTTGGCGCTCATCGACTACCGGATAATGCTCAAGTATCTGCGGGTGATCTACGGCGTGATGCTCGCCCTTCTCGCGGCGGTCCTCGTCCTCGGCGCCTCGGCAGGTGGAGCCCAGCGCTGGATAGATTTTGGTCCCGTGCGGGTGCAGCCGTCGGAGTTCGCCAAGCTGTTGATGGTCGTCGTACTCGCCGGATACCTGGCGAAACATCCGGTGAGTAACAATAAGGTATTTCTCATCGCGCTCGGGATCGTTGGCGCCCCTGCTCTGCTCGTGTTTATGCAGCCGGACCTCGGAACGGCCCTGGTCTTCGGGGCCCTGTTCGTGGCGATGTCTTTTATAGCTGGTGCCAGGTTGTATCAGCTCGGCGCTCTCGGAGTAGCCGGGGTCGCGGGCGTCATTCTGGCACTGAAACTGAAGCTCTTGCAGGAATATCAGGTGGCGCGTCTCACGTCTTTCTTGAACCCGAACGAATCGGGCGCTTACAGTTACCAGTTGGCCCAATCGAAACTGGCGATAGGCTCCGGAGGGCTTACCGGCAAGGGATTCGGAGCCACGACGCTTGCAAACCTCGGGTTCCTACCTGAAGATCACACAGACTTTATCTTCGCCAATCTTTCCGAGCGCATAGGGTTCCTCGGGGGGGCGGTGTTGCTGGGGCTGTTCTTCGTCCTGATCTGGCGGATACTCCACGTTGCGACTATTTCCTCGGACCGTTTCGGGGTCCTTCTGGCCGTCGGGATCGGGACTGTTTTCCTGTTCCACGTCTTCGTAAACGTCGGGATGGTAATGGGAATAATGCCCGTGACCGGCATTCCGCTGCCGTTTATCAGCTACGGACGGAGTAGCCTGGTGGTGAGCATCGTCTCGATCGGCATCCTGCAAAGCGTCGCGATCCGCTCTCGAAACGAGCCCTCGAAATACTCGAAGAAATAGAGAAAGCAACCCGTACTGGCCGATTCGGGCTACTCCGGTTATACTGTGCCTTCAGAGAAACTTTGAGTACCTTGTCGAAATTTCAAGAGTTTTAGGAGCAGCATGTTCGCGGTTGTAAAAAGTGGTAGTAGGCAGTATCGGGTGAGCCCGGATCAGGAACTCACGGTAGACCGGTTGCGAGGAGACGTCGGGGACTCTGTAGAGTTGTCGGTCAGCTTCGTTGCCGATGATGGTAACTTCGACCTCGGGGCGCGGACGGCGAAGGCCGAGATACTGGAGCACCTGCGCGGAGATAAGATCCACATCTATAAGTACAAGCCGAAGAAGACTTATCGTAAGAAGACCGGGCATCGCCAAGAGCTTACCCGGATCCGGATCCTGGAGGTTTAGAGATGGCGCATAAAAAAGGCGGCGGCTCGTCCCGCAACGGACGCAACACCGAGGGTAAGCGGCTCGGCGTGAAAGCCTACGGTGGTCAGCAGGTTCCGGCCGGGAGCATCATCGTCCGCCAGAGAGGCACGAAGGTCCATCCGGGCCAGAACGTGGGCAAGGGCAAGGACGATACGCTCTTCGCCAAGGTCGACGGCCAGGTGGATTTCAGGCGCTCGCGCAACCGGAGCGTCGTGAGCATCGTCGAGGAGGCCACGGCCTGATCACCGGCTACCGGAGTCTCTAGCTCCGTTGCAGTTTATTGACGAAACGAGTTTCGTGGTACGCGCGGGGCGCGGCGGAGACGGCAGCGTCTCTTTCAACCGTGAGAAGTACAAGCCCCGCGGAGGCCCCGACGGCGGGCGCGGCGGCGACGGAGGCTCGGTTCTCTTGCGTGCGACCGAAGACCTTTCCACCCTGGAACCCTATGCCTACCGTAAAGTCATCAAAGCAGAGCGCGGAAGCCACGGCTCCGGAAGCAACCGGGCCGGCCAACGCGGCGAGGATATCGCCCTCGAAGTCCCACTAGGAACACAAGCCTACGACGAAGAAGGTCTCCTGGCCGACCTCTCAGAAGCCGGGCAGGAGGTAGTCGTAGCCCGCGGTGGTGAAGGTGGGCGCGGGAACTCTTCTTTTGCAAGCTCGACCCGTCAAGCTCCAGCTTTCAGGGAAAGAGGCCTGCCGGGTGAGGAGTTAGAGGTTCGTCTGGAGCTCAAGGTCCTCTCCGATATCGGTCTCGTAGGGTTGCCGAACGCGGGCAAGTCATCTTTGCTCGGCGCTTTGAGCGCCGCCCGGCCTAAAGTCGGCGCTTATCCGTTTACCACGCTCGTACCGAAGCTCGGAGTCGTGGACGAGAAAGGTTATCGGGAGCCTTTCGTGGTGGCTGATATTCCTGGTTTGATCTCCGGGGCCAGCGAAGGCCGGGGACTCGGCAACCAGTTTCTGCGGCACGTTTCGAGGGCCCGGCTTTTGGTGCTCGTCTTGGATGCGAGTGAGGACCCCGAAGGGGCGGAAGGCACGCTGCGCGCTGAACTGTACGCCGCCAAGCTCCACGAAAAACCAACGGTAGTAGCGCTCAACAAGATCGACCTGCTGGATGAAGAGCTTCGCGAATACCTGCAAGAGAGCTTCCCGGAAGCGTTTAGGATCTCCGCCCAGACCGGCGAGAACGTCGAAGAGTTGCGGGACGCTCTCGAAGCGAGGGTCCGGGAGATGGGTGAGGCGGATGGCTCGAACGCGGAGGAGCAGAAGGGGCATCGGGTCTTTCGGCCGTCCTGGAAAGGTCTGCGGGTGACGCGGGCGGAGAGTGGTGCGTACGAAGTGCATGGAGAAGAGATCGAACGCCTCGCGCTCAAGACCGACTGGGAGAACCAGGAAGGCGTGGATCACTTCCAGCGAGAGCTGGAGAGAAAAGGCGTCTTGACGGCGCTCCGGCGTGAGGGCGCCGAAACCGGTGACGAGGTAAAGATCGGTGAAAAAGTGCTAGATTTCCAGTGAGGTTATCGTGAAGTCGGGTATCTTCGGCGGGACTTTTGACCCGATACACTTGGGTCACGTTGTGATCGCCGAACAGGTTATGCAGGAACTCGGCCTCTCCCGCGTCGTGTTCGTGCCGAGCGGCATCCCACCTCACAAAGAAGCCTCCAGCATCCGGGCGAGCGCGACGGATCGCCTGGCGATGGTCGAGGCGGCGGTTTCGGGCAACGAGAACTTTTCGGTAGATAGGGTCGAGATAGAGGCGGAGCGTCCGATGCACAGCGTCGAGACGGTTTCGATCTTCAAGGAACGCTATCCTGAGGATGAGTGGTTCTTCATCAGCGGGGCGGATGAGGTCTCGAACCTGCTCTCCTGGAAAGGTGCGGACTTGCTGCTGGAGCAGGTGGTCATGGTTGCGGCCACGCGGCCCGGCTACGATCTTTCGGCGCTTGGGCATCTGGAAGACGGGCTGGATAACTTCGACCGGATCTTCCCGGTCGAGTGCTCGCGCCTGGATATCTCGGCCAGCGGAATCCGTCGGCGCATCCTGCGAGGGAAGACGATCCGCTATCTGGTGCCGGAAGAGGTTTATAAGATCATCCATGAGAGGAGACTTTATGGCGACTATAGTGACGATGGAAAGATACCGGAAGGAAATGATTTGAGAGAGGAGGTTTCTTCTTGAGAGGTGACGAGGCCGCCATCAGGCGTGAAAACTGGGAAGAGACGCGTGATCCCGCAGAGATAACCCGTAATATGGCTACGACTTCGGCGCGGGCCGCGAGCGAGATGTTCGGTAAAGACGTGATCATCGTGGACATGCGCGAGGCCGTCTCTTACACGGACTACTTCGTTATAGCGAGCGCGGAGACCGAGCGCCAGACCCGCCGCATAGCAGACGAGGTCATCGAGCAGATGAACGCGGAGGGACACCGTCCCCGCTCGCGGCGTCTCACCGAGGGTACGCCCTGGATCACACTAGACTTCCTCGATGTGGTGGTCCACGTCTTCACCGACGAAGCCCGCGACTACTACCGCCTGGAATCTCTCTGGCGCAGCGCGCCGCAGGAACGCTGGGAGGGATAAGCTCGGCATAGACCGGGGTCCGCGCCACACGTTGACACTGGGCCACCCGGTAAATATACTCTGACGAGTCTTTGGGGCCGTAGCTCAGCTGGGAGAGCGCCGCGCTGGCAGCGCGGAGGTCAGGGGTTCGATCCCCCTCGGCTCCACTACAACGTCGCCCTCCTAAAGTTTTCCGGGAGATCTTCCGACAATGAAATTTAGATACCAATATGTCAAGGGAAAACTTCGACACGAGGGTGCGTGGGAGCGGTGCTTCAGGTAGGCCTGGTTCTGCCACGCTCGCGAGATACCGGCCACAGATCGTAGTCTGTTTACTCGTGGTGGTGACGTTGGCTGGAGGAGCCATGTACTCCGCCCGGATCTCCGAGAAGACTCCGCAAGTCGTATACAACGTTTCTCTGAATGACGTTTCGAAGCAGGCCCAGAAACCACTCGTGGTCGACATCAACTCCGCCGATGAAAAGGCGCTGGATGAGCTTCCGGGAGTCGGTCCCGCCACGGCGCAGAGCATAATCGAGTACCGACAGGGGAATGGACCGTTCCGTTCGGTGGACGACCTGGAAGAGGTTAGTGGGATCGGCCCGGCGACACTGGAGAAGATGCGGCCGTTCGCAGCCGTTAAATGAGCGCAGCCAGGGCTAGGATCGGCGCCGGTTTCAAGTTGGACCTGAACCCGCCCGTACGCCTGGATTTGTGGGCGATCACGCTTGCAGTGGGTATCGTCGCTGGGACCGTGGTGCAGCCTCTCGCCCTCATGCTTGTATTCGCGAGTTTCGTCGTCTCGGCTGGCGCGGCAATTCGGCGGGATCTCGTCCCACCTGAATGGAGGATGATGGCGGTGATCGGACCGCTCTTCGTCGCCGCCGGTGTAGGAATAGCGACTCTCCACACCGCAACCCCCGACCCTCTTGCAGACCTGGCGGCTGTCGAGCCTGGGGAAGTGACCATAGCCGGCAGGGTCATCTCCGCGCCCACGCACAGCGAGTTCGGGTCTCGGGCAGACGTGCGCGTGGAGAGACTCTGGTACGAGAATAAAGAGATTCTGCGGGGTGGAGGCGTCGAGGTCTTCGCCCCCGACATGAGCGTTGGAGTAGGTGACAGGGTGCGGATCATCGGGGAGATCTCCACGCCCGAGCCCGGCAAAGATGGCTTCGACTACGCCCGTTACCTCTCGACAAAGAGGATCTCCGCAGTCGTGAACGCCGGTGGCGTCCAGCCCGTTGGAGAGAGTCGAGGTTGGATCGGGCAGGTCCATCGCCGGACCGACCTGGCTCTCGGCTATGGTCTCCGTCCGCGCGAAGCCTCGATCGTACGCGGCATGGTGCTCGGCGACCGCTCTCGAATCCCGGAAGAACTAAAGACGGACTTTCAGAGAAGTGGAATAACTCATATCCTGGCGATATCAGGGCAGCACGTGGCTGTTCTGGCGGCCCTCGTCTACTTCTTGTTGCGGGGTCTCGCCGTTCCGTTGGCAATCCGAAGCGCCGGTACGCTTTCCCTGATCTGGCTGTACATCCTAATCGCGGGCGCGCCGCCATCGGCCATCCGTGCCGGAGTTGTCGCTTCCTTCGTACTCGCCGCACCACTTCTCGGACGCCAACTGTCTCCACTCCACTTCCTGACGACGATGCTCGCGGCCGTCCTCGCCTACAACCCAGCTCTCGTCTACAGCACCGGATTTCAACTCTCCGTTACAGCCGTCTCCGGCATTCTGCTGCTCAGGAAACCTTTCCAGAAACTCGTCAAGGCCACAATCTTCCGTCCGTTCGCGAAGCCGCCGGAAGCCCTCTCGAACCTCTTCTCCATATCGTTGGCTGCCCAGATAGCGACCGCCCCGATCATTGCGGCGAGCTTCGGGACCGTCTCGATAATCGGGGTGCTGACTAACCTGATCGCCGTTCCACTCTCAGGTCCTATCCTCGCCCTCGGATTTCTCGGAGCACTGGCCGGGAACGTTGCTTCTTCCCTCGCCTATCCGCTCAACGCCGTGAACGGTTTTTTCGTCACCATCCTTGAATGGGTCGCCCAGGGAGCCTCGACGCTTCCTTTCGCCGCCATACAGATATCCGGGGTCGCCCTGCCGCTGATACCGCTCTTCTACGTCGGTTGCATGCCAGCTGTTATCGCAGGAGCCTGGCTGCCGGAGAAACAATGGCCGAAGTGGGCGGGAGTCACCGTCCTCTGGGCCGCGCTCTGGCTCGTGCTCGTCTCGGTCGCATGACAATAGAACGGTAGAATAAGCGCTGTGGCCGTTTACTTACTACTCGGAGACGACGAAGAGCGCAAGTCTCGCGGCGTAGATCGTCTGCGCCGGGGCCGCACGGCCGATACCTACGACGCCGCAAACGTCAGCCCCGAGTCGGTCGTTTCGGCCTGCAACTCATACTCGTTGTTCGGCGGCGGAGCCCTCGTGCTGGTCAGGAACCTTGACGCCTGGAACGCCGCCCAGAAAGCGAAGATCACCGCTTACCTGGAGGACCCTTCACCAGAGACGGACCTCGTGCTGCTCGGAAAGAAACTCGGGGCGCGCGAGAAGCTACTCGCGGCGGTAAAGAAGTCCGGGGAAGTCCACGACTTCCAGCAGCCGACCGGACGGGCGCTCGTAAAATGGTTGATCGGTTACGCCCGGCAGCAAGAACTGGAACTGCCGGAAGACGTGGCCCAAAGTCTCGTCGACCGGTGCTCGGGAGACAAAGTGCGTCTCTCTCGTGAGGTCGAAAAGCTGGCGCTTTACTCTGACGGACAGAACGCGACGCTCGAAGACGTGGAAATCCTCTGTCCACCGGATATCCAGTCCAACATCTTCGCCTTCGTAGATTCGCTGGCGGTTGGAGACCGGGGCAAGTCTCTCTCTTTGCTTGAAGACCTGATCTCGACCGGAGAACCCGCCCTTCGCCTGACTTTCATGGTCCGTCGCCAGTTCCAACTCCTATCACGCGCCAGAGCGTTGCTGGATCGCGGAACGCCCCAGGGCGAAGTAGCAAGAGACCTCAAAGTCCCGCCGTTCGTTGCCCGCAAACTCGACGAGCAGAGTCGAAAGATGAACGAGAAAGACCTCGACTGCGCTCTCTCGCTAGTGCTCGACCTCGAACGCGGCCTGAAAGGCGGCCTGGATATCCGGGATGAACTCCAACTGGAACTCGCCGTCTTGAAACTTTCCAGCTAAAGTTTATTCTTGGTGAGGAAGACTAGTACGGAACCAAGAGTCTCGAAACGTTTTATGGGTGTTGTAGTGTCGTCGTCAGTACTCATGCTGCTCGGTATTCTCATTCTTTTCGGGGCTTCAGCGGTCGTAGACGTTGTCTTCGTAGAACTCGGAACCCTCGTCGGGTATGTTTTGGTACGCTGGGCTCGTGACCCCAAGTGGATTTCCAGGTTTGCCGCGCTGGGTCTTTTGTCCTTACCTGCTATGTTGGGAGTTGTTATCGTGTCGTCTGTAGTCGGCTTTCACGGGTGGGTGCCCGCCAACAATATCTTCCGAAACCTCTTTACTGGCTTTCAAAGCGCGTTTGTCCTCTTCATCCTGAGAAAATGGTTCTACCAGACCATAGACAACGCCGAAGCACGCAAGAGGATACGCCGAGATTCTGTAGAGAGTTAGGCTTCTCCGTCGTTGGTCTTGGCGAGCGCCTTGTCGAGGCGGCTGACCTTGCGGGAGGCTTTGTTCGGGTGGATGATGCCTTTGCCGGCTGCTTTGGAGTAGTGTTCCTGCGACTGATCTCGCAACTCACGGGCCGTTTCGAGGTCTCCGGACTCTACCGCTTTGTAAAAGTTCCTGGATAGGTTCCTGAGACGAGTTCTGATGGTGCGGTTCTGCTCGTACCGCTTGATGCTCTGCTTGTCGCGTTTAGATGGTGCGGGCACTCTCTAGCTCCTCTTGGTTTGATACTTCGCTAACCGGGAGAATGTAACACATCGGGGGCAGAGGAGCAATCATGTTAAACTCTGAAGGTGAAGGATATCGAACTTACGCGCAATTTTTGCATCATCGCGCACATTGATCACGGGAAGAGTACACTGGCCGACCGGCTCCTGGACGCGACGGACGCCGTTCCGGAGCGGGAGCGGACGAACCAGATCCTCGACACGATGGAGATCGAACGCGAACGGGGCATTACCATCAAGGCCCAGGCCGTACGCCTGCTCTACAACCGCCCGGATAGTAACTGGAACCTGAACCTCATAGATACGCCGGGACACGTCGACTTCGCCTATGAAGTCTCACGCGCCATCGCCGCCTGCGAGGGTGCGCTGCTCGTCGTGGACGCGAGCCAGGGGATACAGGCCCAGACTCTCGCGAACCTTTACCTCGCGATGGAGCACGATCTGGAGATAATCCCCGTACTGAACAAGATAGACCTCCCGATAGCCGATGTACCGGCCGTCACTGAAGAACTGGTCGAACTACTCGGTGTGAACGAGGATGAGATCCTCAAGATTTCCGCCAAAACCGGCGAAGGCGTCGACAAAGTCCTGGACGCCATAGTAGATCGCGTCCCGCCGCCCCAAACGACGGAATCAGAGACCCGCGCCATGGTCTTCGACTCGTACTTCGACCCCTACCGGGGCGTTGTCTCCCTAACCCGCCTCTTCGACGGGGAGTTGAAGAAGGGCGATACCGTGATGGCGATGGGCAGCGACGAGCAGTTCGAGTTGCTCGAAGTCGGCTGCTACTCGCCTAAACCCACAGCTCTCCCTATCCTGCATGCGGGAGAGGTCGGTTACGTTATCGCCGGCCTCAAGGATATCGAGGCCATGCGGGTCGGGGACACGATTACGCAGGCTACGGACCCGGCCGCCGAGCCTCTGCCCGGCTATACCCAGGTCCTCCCGACCGTGTTCAGCGGGCTCTACCCGACCGAAGGGGACGATTTCGAGAAGCTCAGGGATGCGCTCTCGAAGCTGCAGCTAAACGACGCCTCGCTCTTCTTCGAGCCGGAAAATTCGCGGATGGGGTTCGGGTTCCGGTGCGGTTTCCTTGGTTTGTTGCACATGGAGATCATCCAGGAGCGCCTGGAGCGAGAATTCGACCTCGACCTTATAGCTTCCTCCCCGAGCGTCAGGTATGAGGTTGTGGTCGAAGGTGAGACTGTGGAGATTACGAACCCGAGTGAGTTGCCGGAGTTCTTCGAGGAGATCCGGGAGCCTGTGGTGCGGGCTACTATCATCGGGCCGAAGGAGTACATTGGGGCGGTGATGGGGCTGTGCCACGAGCGTCGCGGGGTTTCACTCGGGATGGAGTACATCTCGACCCGTCGGGTCCAGCTCACCTACGACCTGCCGCTCGCGGAGATCATCACGGATTTCTTTGATGCCTTGAAGAGCCGCACTAGAGGCTACGCTTCCTTCGACTACGAGCCCAGGGATTACGAGACGGCGGACCTGGTAAAGGTCGAGGTCCTGGTCTCGGGGGAGCCGGTGGACGCGCTGTCGTTTATCGTCCATCGTGAAAAGGCCTATCATCGCGGGCGGGCGCTCACCGAGAAGCTGAGGGAGCTTATACCGCGTCAGCAGTTCGAGGTCCCCATTCAGGCTGCGATGGGCAAGAGGGTCATCGCCCGTGAGACCGTTCGGGCGTACCGTAAGGACGTGACGGCGAAGTGCTACGGTGGCGACATCTCGCGTAAGCGCAAGCTTCTTGAGCGACAGAAGGCTGGTAAGCGCCGGATGAAACAGGTCGGGCGGGTGGAGATACCGCAAGAAGCCTTCCTGGCAGCGCTCCGCATTTGAGAAAGTCTCTACTGGGCGGCTGCCGCTGTCATGGTAAAATCTGTCTCGTATGAAGACCTACGATATCTCCAACCGGCAACGCGAAATACTGCTCAAGACGCTGGAACTTTACGTCTCTACGGGCGCGCCAGTCGGCAGCCAGGCGTTGAGCGACACGGTAGACGCCAGTAGCTCGACTATCCGGTCAGAGCTCGCAGACCTCGAATCACGCGGCCTTTTGACCCATCCTCACACCTCCGCCGGTCGCGTACCGACCGATGCTGGATACCGTTACTACGTGGATGCCCTCATTTCGGGCGGAGACCAAGAAGAAGCCTCGCCTTTCGAGGCTCCGGCTGGTTACAGCGACGTGGACGGGTTGCTCCGGGGGGTTTCGGAAGGGATGTCCGAGGTGACGCGGCTGCTGGCGGTGGTCGCGGGACCGGCGGCGCTCGGAGATTCGGTCACCCGGATAGATTACCTGCCGCTGGGAGAAGGAATGCTCTTGATTGTGGCTTCGATGGCGAGCGGGCTATCGTCGAGTGCCAGGGTCACGTTGCCGGCGTACGTCGAAGAGGATGAGTTGCGGGAGATCTTCCACTCCCTGAACGCGTGGATCGAAGGTCGTCCCCTCGGTATAGACATGGAACTCGCCACGGCGGCCCGCAAAGTATTCTACGACCACAACCCGCGCGTCGTCGGGGCGGTTTTGGAAGCCGTAGAGGTCTTGGGTAGGTCCACGGAGCGCGGTGTTTTCATACAGGGTGTGTCGGCCCTGCTTTCCCGGCTGGACGACCTGGAACCGACGAGCCTCGCCGCGATAATCGAGGTCTTCGAGCGGCGCCGATGGCTTTTGCGCTTGCTGGGCGACGCCCTCGAACGCTCGGTGACGAGTTCGGACGTGGTGGTCGCCATCGGGGCTGAAAGCGGTTTCTACAACCTCGCGAGTACCAGCATCGTGGCTGCCGCCTACAACCATCGCGAGCAGCCATACGGGGTCGTCGGTTTGATCGGCCCGAAGCGGATGGATTATGATGGCGCAATATCAACCGTGAGGTCCGCCGCCGAAGCCCTAACCCTCTGCTTGAACGCCAGGTTTTAGGATTGGCCGCGAAGCGCGATTACTACGAAGTTCTAGGCGTGTCCAGAGAAGCTTCGGAGACGGATGTCAAGAAAGCCTATCGTCGTCTAGCCCGTGATCACCACCCGGACGCAAACCCTGGCGATGCCGGGGCCGAGGACCGTTTCAAGGAACTCACCGAGGCTTACGAAGTCCTCTCCAGCCCCGATGCCCGCAGGGCTTACGATACTTACGGACATCAGGTTCCACGCGGGGCTCCTGGAGGCGGATACCCCGGAGGCGGAGACCCGTTCGGTGGTGGTTTTCAGGATATCTTCGAGGTGTTCTTCGGAGATCGGTTCGGTGGATCTTCATTCTTCGGGGACGTTAGCGCCCGCGCGCCGAGCAGGGGTTCGGACACCGAAGTCGAGGTCGAGGTCTCGCTGCGGGAGGCGGCGTTCGGCGTCGACCGGGAGATCAACGTCCAGACCATAAAAAACTGTCCCGTGTGCGACGGTGTGGGCGGGACGGAGTCTCATACTTGCGGTACTTGCGGCGGCGCAGGGGCGGTACGGACCGTCCGGCAGAGCCTCCTCGGCCAGATGGTGAGCATGCAGCCTTGTTCAACGTGCGGGGGACGTGGTCAGATCATCGACGTGTACTGTGACGAGTGTCACGGGAGCGGGCGCGTCTCGGAGGTCGTTCGTCGGAATCTCCAGATACCGGCTGGTATAGAAGACGGCATGCGCATGAGGGTTCCGGGGGCCGGTCACGCCGGAGAGCCGGGAGCCTCACCCGGAGACCTGTACGTGATGGTCAGGGTCGAAGAAGATGCGGAGCTTATGCGCGACGGGGAAGATTTGATCCACCGGATGAAGATCAACTTCGTCGAGGCCGCGCTTGGCATGGAGGCGCGGGTGCCGACGCTCGAAGGCGAGCAAGAAGTGAGGATAGAGTCCGGAACCCAGCCCGGAGCAACGCTGCGGCTCAGGGGAGAAGGAGTGCCGCGTCTCAAGCGACGCGGACGCGGAGACCTGAAGGTCGTAATAGACGTGATGGTCCCGACTCGACTCTCGGGCGAGCAGCGGGAACTTTTGGAGAGGTTCGAAGCGTCGAGCGGAGAAGATACTTACAACGGTAGCGGTGGGTCTTTCTTTGACCGGCTCAAGGGCGTATTCCGGTAGGTGTGGGGATCACACGCGCGCCGATAACGCGCATCTTCGTGGACTTCGCAGTGGCCGCCGGCGAGAAGCTGGAACTACCACCCGATGAGGCGCACCACATATTCAAGGTCTTGCGCGCGCGCAGCGGAGACATCTTCGAGGTTTCGGACGCCGCTCGGCGGTTGCATACGGTGGAGGTGCGAGAGAACCGGGAGACTTTCGCCCTCGAAGAACTCCCGACGCCCGATGTCGCGGAGGCCGGAATCACTCTCTACCAGGCGGTTCCGAAAGGGCAGCGCATGGACCTTGTGGTTGAGAAAGCCACGGAGCTTGGCGTGGAAACTATAGCGTCCCTTGTCTCAGCTCATTCCGTAGTGGAGCCCGGCGGCAATAAAGTCGAAAGGTGGCGGAGGCTGGCCGAATCGTCAGCGCGGCAGTCGTTGCAGTTACGCGTGCCGGAGGTCGGAGGGCCGGTGTCTTTCGCTCAAGCCCTGCTGGAGGTTGGAGAAAGCTGCGCGGTTTTGCTGCACAACGACGATGAATTGCCGCCTCTGGAAAGCGTCGTTGCGAAACCGCCGATCAGTCTCTTTGTTGGACCCGAGGGCGGCTGGAGCGAGGAAGAGCTGCGGCTCGCGGATGAGGCGGGGTTTCTATTCGCGCAACTCGGTCCCTACCGGCTGCGGAGCGAAACGGCCGGGATGGTCGCCGTGGCGCGGGCTCAGGCGGTCCTTGAGACATCAATTGAGAGATCCAAAAAGAAGCTGCAAGCGTAGAAGTATTTCTAAGGAGGAGTCTTTACCAGGTGAGCGAACAGGATTGCATATTCTGCAAGATAGTCCGCAAAGAAATGGACGCTGAAGTAGTGTACGAGGATGATGAGATCTTGGCTTTCAACGATATAAGGGGACGGGCGCCGGTACACGTTCTGGTCATACCGAAGCAGCACGTCGGTTCGCTGGAGGAGATCGGCAAGCTGCCGGACGCGGTGGCGCGTCGGCTCTTCGAGGTGAGTCAAAGCGTCGCCGAGAAGCTCGGTGTCGCCGAGAGCGGCTACGCCGTCAGGATCAACAACGGTCCCGACGCCGGCCAGGAAGTCTTTCACCTTCACCTGCACGTCCTCGGGGGACAGAAGATAGGGATGCCGTGAGTATAGCCGAGCAGATACAGCGTGATACGAAGGAAGCGATGAAGAGCCGGGACCGTCAGCGGTCGAGCGCCCTAAGGATGCTGCAAGCCGCCCTGAAGAACAGCGAAATAGAAGCCGGAAGGCCCCTGACTGAAGAAGAGGAACAGGTCGTGCTGCGGCGACAACTCAAGCAGCGAGAGGAATCTTCGGAGGCGTTTCGGAAGGCTGGACGCGAAGAGCGGGCGGAGACGGAGGCCACTGAAGCGGGCATGATCCGTACTTACCTGCCGGCCCCGCTCTCCTCGGAGGAGTTAGAGAAGATCGTGGACCAGGCTATCGAAGAGACAGGCGCCTCCGGGATGCGGGATATGGGCGCTGTGATGGGACGGGCCACGGCGATCGCCGGAAATCGGGCGGAAGGCAGAGAACTCTCGAAAATAGCGCTGAGTCGGCTACAATAACCCTAAAGTACATGTATAAGGAGGAGTGACGGAAACAGAGACGAGCAGGAAGGTAGAGGTCAAGATCGGTGTAGCGCCGGGCCGGATGCTCGACGTCCTCGGCGAGCGAGATTCGGTATTGCGGCGGGTGGAGGAGCTGGTCGGTTGTGAGGTGGTGGTGCGCGGCAACGAGATCTTGCTGCGCGGCGATACCGGGTCTGTGGACGAGGCCGAGGAGATCTTTAAGGGTCTTGTCGGTCTCGTCGAGGACGGACATCACCCCACGCCTGAGACCGCCGAACGCCTTTACCAGATAGGCGCCGGCGGCGGAGGCCGGGAGGTGCTCGGTGACGTCATCCTCACGCATCGGGGGCGCAGGGTGGCTCCAAAGACTCGCAACCAGAAGGCTTATACCGACGCGATACGCAATACCAGGGTCGTTTTCGGGATCGGCCCCGCCGGAACGGGGAAGACGTATCTCGCGGTCGCCCTCGCCGTGGACGCTTTAGAGAAGGGCGAGGTTTCGAGGATAATACTGACTCGTCCCGTGGTTGAGGCTGGAGAGTCTTTGGGGTATTTGCCGGGAGACGTGATGGCGAAGGTGGACCCTTATTTCCGTCCGCTGTACGATGCCCTCTACGAGATGATAGAACCGGCCAAATTCCAGTCGCATCTGGAGCGCGGTATAATCGAGATTGCACCCCTGGCGTTCATGAGAGGCCGGACTTTGAACGACGCGTTCATCATTCTGGATGAGGCGCAGAATACGAGCCCCCAGCAGATGAAAATGTTCCTGACTCGACTCGGTTTCGGCTCCAAGATGGCTATTACCGGCGACACTACCCAGGCCGACCTACCGAAAGGACGACCGAGTGGTTTGCAGGAAGTCCAGGAGAAGTTGGCGGAGGTGGAGGGTGTGGCTTTTGTCAAGCTCAAGCGGGACGATATCGTGCGGAGCGACCTCGTGATGCGGATAGTGGATGCCTACGAGAGCAGCCGGGAGCAGGACGAGGTTTAAGAGTATGTCTGGGCGAGGACGACAATGCCTCTGAGAAAGAACGGCTCCGGAGCTGGTGGGGAGAAGACACTGGCGTCGGGCAAACGCGTGGACGAATTTCACAGGAAATCCACGCATTTCGAGCGTTTGCGGGCTTGGGTCGAGGCTCGTCCGAAAAGACGGATATACATCTCGCTTCTGGTCGTTACCTGGGTATTGCTGACGGCTTTGATCAGCTTTGACTCCCGGACGCTCGAATCGGTTGGAATCGGCACCGGAGGCTATCAGGTAGGAGATATCGGCCGAAGGGACATCTACGCGCCTAGCACCGTGACCTACGTTGACCCTACAGCTACGGAACAAGCCCGGCAGCAGGCCGCCGACGCCGCGCCGGAAGTCTATCGCCAGGACGGCAAGGTCCCGGATCAGGTCTCCAAAGACGTGAAGAGTTACTTCGACACCGTCGGCAAAGTCCGTTCCTCCAACAGCTCCAGGGACCAGAAGGCCGCAAAGATCGCCGACTCCGCACCTTTTTACCTTCCGCGAAGCGACGCACGGGCGCTGGTATTCCTGGACAAAGATCAGATAGAGAAAGCAAAAGGGTACGTCCTGGAGAACCTCGGTGAACTCTACAGTTCCACGGACGTAACCGACAACAGCACGAGTGACACGGCCGCCGCCATGACGCTCTCCGAAGCGCGGAGCCGTCTCTCCGAAGCGGCGCAGAGAGACGCGTCGGGAGATGTAGGGAGTCTCGTCGCGACGTTGAGCCGGGGTTTCTTGAAGCCCGACTACGTTATAAACCGCCAGGCTACACAGAAGAGCCGGGACGAGGCGTCTTCCCAGGTCAAGCCCGTGCAGGGCAGCGTGCAACAAGGAGAGCGCATAGTCTCGCGTGGTCAGGTGATAGACCGGCTCGCCCTCGCCCGCTTGCAGGCGATAGGTCAGACCGGAGGACCCGACCCGTGGACTGTTTTCCTGGGCGTTGGACTGTTCGTCGCGGCCGAGATGGGGGTCGCCTGGTACTTCCTGGAGCGATTCGGTAGCCGCATAATACGCACCAAAGCCGTTATACGAGTGCTGCTCGCGGCTTCGCTCACGGTGCTGTTTACCGCCGTTGCACGGGCTTTCATGCTCTTCTCCATCAGCCCGTACCTGATACCGCTTGCGGGTTTGAGCATCCTCGGGACCATACTCCTCGGGCCACGGCTAATGTTCCTGATGGTCGTTATCAGCAGCGTCAATATCGGGATCATCGCCGGCAATAACTTTCTGTTGAGCGCCGCGTTACTAATTTCTTCAGGTTTTGCGATCTACACTGTGGTGAGGGTCAAGTCTCGTACGGAGCTGCTCAAGGCGGGACTCTTTATCGCGGGTGTGATGGCTATCGTCACGTTCGCGGTCACCCTCATTGGGGGTAGTGGGCTCGTCACCGCTTTCGGCATGGGAGCTTTCGGTCTCGGCAACGGGCTACTCTCGCTGATGATCGCGATGGTGCTCCAGCCGTTGCTCGAAAACGCCTTCAATCTCCTGACGCCGATGAAGCTACTGGAACTTTCGGACCCCGGCAGCCCGCTTCTCCACAAACTCTTACGCGGCGCTCCCGGAACCTTCAGTCATTCGATGCAGGTTGGCAACCTGGCTGAGAACGCCGCCGAGCGGATCGGCGCGGACACTCTACTGGCGCGGGTGGGAGCGTACTACCACGACATCGGCAAACTGGAGCATCCTGGGTACTTTATAGAGAACCAGATCTCCCAGATGAATCCCCACGCTACCCTCACCCCGGCTCTTTCAGCCAAGGTCATCAAACGTCATGTGAAGGACGGGGTGGAGATCGGACGCGCCTGGAACTTGCCGCAGGAGATCCTGGACATCATCGCCGAGCATCACGGCACGACCCGCATCGAATATTTCTACCGCAAGGCAATAGAGAACGCCCTGGACGGCGAAACCATCCGGGAATCCGACTTCCGCTACCCTGGACATCGGCCCAAGAGCAAAGAGGCAGGTATAGTTATGCTCGCCGACTCAATCGAGGCAACCGTCAAGTCACTGAGCAAGCCAACCCCCAAGCGGATCGAAGACATAGTCGCGTCAACCATAAAAGGTAAGCTCGACGATGGACAGTTCGACGAATGCGCCCTGACGATGCAAGAGATCCACGAGTCAGGCGAAGCTATCCGCGAGGCTCTCATAGGTTTTCTCGGCCCGCGCATCGAATACCCGGCGGCTACAGTTCAAAAGCCTCCCGAAAAACCAGTACGGAACCCGACCTGAACGCGCCAAACTCCAACTCGCAGCCCACTGTAACCGTCCTGAACGAATCGAACTACAGCGTACTAAGCGAAGAGCGAGCCACCGAACTCTGCGAAGCGGCCTTCCACAGCCGGAATATAGACCCCGCGCGTACCGGGGAACTATCGGTAGTGTTGGTGGAGCCCGAAGTTATAAAAAGTCTCAACCTGAAGTTCAGGAACATGGATTTGGTTACTGATGTTTTGAGCTTCGAGATCGACGGGCCGTACGGAGAAATGGTGGGTGAGGTGGTGATCTCACCAGACTCAGCGAACCTGGAGATGGGGATAGAGGAACTGGTGGTGCATGGGACGCTGCACTTGTGCGGGATGGACCACGGGGACGATTTCGAGGAGAGTGAGATGGCCCGTGTGCAGGAGGCGGTCATGGAGAAGGTAAGTGGTCGGGAAAGGTAAGGAGCCGCCAAAAAAGGGCCAGCAGGGAGTTGCGCGGAGTTTCAATCACGCCTACGATGGTTTGATCTTCGCTATTCGTACGCAGCGGAATATGCGTATTCACGTGCTCATCGCTGTCGCGGTGCTCGCCTTGAGCTTGCTGGTTGGCGTGAGCGCCGTGGAGTTAGCGATATTGGTGTTGGTGATCATGCTGGTCTTTATAGCCGAGCTGTTCAATACGGCGATGGAGTTCGCTGTAGACCTCGTGACCCGCGAGTACCATCCTCTGGCGAAGCTGGCGAAAGACGTATCAGCCGGGGCGGTGCTCGTTACGAGCGTGGGGGCGGTGCTGGTAGGGTACCTGATACTGGCGAATAACCTCGGGCCTCTCTCGCTCGACACGCTTGAGAAGGTGCGAAGCTGGCCGGGACACCTGACGCTCGTAGCGCTGGTCCTGGTCGCGATGGCGGTGCTCGCCGGAAAAGCTCTGACCCATTCCCCCAACTCTTTCGCCGGAGGAATGCCCTCCGGACACGCGGCTGTTTCCTTCGCGGGCTGGGTGGCGGCAAGCTTCATAGCAGCGGAGAGCAGGCATGGTGGGCTGGTATCCCTGATCACACTCCTCATGGCCCTGCTGGTCTGCCAGAGCCGCATAGAGAGCGGTATCCACACCATCTATCAGGTCCTCGTCGGGGGCGTACTCGGTATACTCGTCACCCTGGCGGTGTTTCAACTTCTATGAGAGGGTTAGGCTTGGACGTAACTGAAGCAATGGAGAGGGCTGTATCCTCAGCCCTCAACGCTTACGCTCCGTACAGTAACTTCTACGTCGGAGCCGCTGTTCTGACAGAAGGAGGAGCGCTCTATGCCGGTTGCAACGTCGAGAACGCCTCTTACGGACTCTCCGCGTGCGCCGAGCGCAACGCCGTTGCCGCAATGGTGTCGGCCAGTGGAGGAGACAGAGAGATAAAACTCGTGGCGGTCGCCAGCCCGGACGCGGAGCCTTGTTTTCCGTGCGGCGCGTGCCGGCAGGTCCTAAGAGAATTTGGCTGTAAAGGCGTAATCGTCAAGGAAAAGGATGATCTCCGTTACTATCCGTTCGAGGAGATCCTACCCAACGCCTTCGGGCCGGAGAGCCTGTGAGCGGCACGCATCTCGTCGGCCCCGACGATGGCGGCCTGCGGAGCGGTTTCATAGCGGTGCTCGGCAGGCCGAACGCCGGTAAGTCCACCCTTGTAAACCGGCTGGTCGGGCAGAAGGTGTCGATAACGTCCCCCCGGCCCCAGACCACGCGCAGCCCTATCCGCGGCGTTAGGAACGGGCCTGGTTACCAGGCTGTCTTTATCGACACTCCAGGTTCTCAGAAGCCGAAGGACACGCTGCGCGCCCGGATGCAGCAGCAGGTCATGAATAGCCTCTCCGAATCAGATGTGTTGCTGTTCCTGCTCGATGTTTCCGGGGCGTCCGACGGAATCGGAGGGGGGGATCGCTACCTGGCGCGTCTCATCGCGCAGTCCGGCACGCCGACCATCGCTTGTATCAATAAGGTGGACTTGCTGGACGGCCATATGGAAAAAACTTTGCCCGTGGTCAACGAGGTCGCACAGATGGCGGAGTGGAAGGAGGTCTTCATGGTCAGCGCCACACAGGGACTGAACGTCGAGCCTCTGATGGAGTCCGTCGTGGACCTTCTGCCGACTGGGCCACGTTACTTTCCTGATGGCGCGGCGACCGACTATCCGGAGTCTCTCATACTGGCGGAGTATGTGCGGGAGAAAGCGCTGGGCGCGCTCAGGGATGAGGTGCCGCACGCGGTAGCCGTCGAAGTCGAAGAGGTGGAGCGCAAGGAGAACGTCACGGTCGTGTACGCCGTTATCCACGTCGAACGGAGCACCCAGCGCATGATCGTACTCGGCAAAGGCGGCAAGACCATAAAGCAGATAGGCATCGAAGCCCGCCGCGACGTGGAACAATTGCTCGGCACCCGTATATATCTCGACTTAAAGGTTAGAGTTAGTCCAGGATGGCGGAGCGACCCCAAGTTTTTGGAGCGTCTGGGTCTATAATACCTGTAGTAACGTTTGAGGGGCTGTTTTTTTTGTGGTTTTTACGGAAGGAGTAGGGGTTTTGTGGCTATGAGGGTGCGAGAGTTCGCGAAGATGGTGGACCATACCCTCTTGAAGCCGAACTCTACGGAGAAGGAGATCGTCGGTCTTTGTGGAGAGGCTTCCCGCCACCACTTTGCGGCGGTATGTATCTTGCCGTGCTACGTGAGGCGGGCGGCCAGGGAGTTGCGCGGGACGGACGTGAAGGTCGCCACGGTCATCTCCTTCCCTTTCGGGGCTGATACCACGGCGGTCAAGGCGGCGGCGATTCGGGACGCTATCGCCGGTGGGGCATTGGAGTTGGATGTGGTGATGAACGTATCTAAGTTTCTCTCCGGGGAATTCTCTTATGTCGCCGATGAGTTGGCGAGTATCAACCAGGAGGTCAGCGCCGTCGCGATGAACAACGGTCTCAACGACGTGGTCATAAAGATCATCATAGAGACCTCCTACCTCTCAGATAAGATGAAGCGGCTCGCGACCCAGATAGTGGCCTCCAGCGGCGCTGATTTCGTGAAGACTTCTACCGGGTTCGCGCCTTCGGGCGCGACTACCGCCGACGTCGCTTTGTTGCGAGAGGAAGCTCCTGAGGGACTCGCGGTGAAAGCTTCGGGAGGAATACGCACTTTGCAGGACGCCCTGGACTTGCTGAACGCCGGGGCTTCAAGGCTCGGGATGAGCAGCAGCGTCGCCGTTATGGAGGAGGCCGAAGGTGGCGGTCTACAGGAGTAAGGGAATAGTCCTCCGCTCCATTCGCTACGGCGAGGCGGATCGCATCCTGGATCTCTACACGCAGAATGATGGCCTCATCTCGGCCATCGCCAAGGGGATAAGGCGCACCAAGTCCCGTTTCGGGGCGCGTCTCGAACCGTTGTCTTGCGTGGACTTCCTGGCCTATAGTGGGCGCAGTCTGGATACGGTGACGCAGGTGGAGGTCTTGCGGAGTTTTCACGGTGTTCGCGAAGACCTCGCGCGGCTGGACGCTGCCGGCGGCCTGATCGAGACCGTTCGAGCTTTTTCCGGTGGGGATGAGGCTGACCGGCGCATCTTCAACCTGCTCTACCGGGGCCTCGATACACTGGAAGAGCGAGCATCTCGCTTCGAGCCGGTAGAGATGGCTTTCGCCCTGAAGCTCTCCGCTCTCGCCGGTTACTCGCCTCAACTGGACGTTTGCCTGGGATGCGGCGTCGCCCCGGAGCCAGGAAACGTTATCTCCTACTTCGCCCCGGAGCTCGGGGGCTTGCTGTGCGCGGAGTGCCGGTCATCTGCCAGAGACGCCTTCCCGCTCGCGCCTGGCACGCCGGAGGCGCTGCGAGATCTTGTAGAGGCTCCAGTGCGCGAGGCTTCCATGGATTCTCGGGTGGAGGAAAGCGTTCGGCGGGTGGTCAGGTCTCACGTTTCGGCCCACGCTCCGGGTAGCGTGTTTGCCGGGGGGACGGGTACCAGGCGTCCGGCATGAGCGAGCGTCTCTCGTCTCCGTGGGCTTGCGTATCGAGCGCCGGTCGTCAGAGGTCGGAGCCCGCCGACGGCGTTCGAAACGAGTTTCAACGCGACCGGGACCGCATTATCCACGCCAAGTCTTTCCGGCGTTTGATGCATAAGACTCAGGTCTTCATCTCACCCGACGGGGACCACTTCCGCACCCGCCTGACCCATACGCTGGAGATGATGCAAGTCTCGCGCACCGTAGCCCGCGCGCTCGGCTTGAACGAAGACCTGACCGAGGCGATAGCCCTCGGCCACGACCTCGGACACACGCCTTTCGGACACACAGGAGAAGAGGCCCTGGCGCGGGTGCTCGCCGGACACGGGCGTAGTTTCCGGCACAACGAGCACTCCCTGCGCGTCGTGGAGGTACTAGAAAGGGACGGTGAAGGTCTCAACCTGACGCATGAAGTCCGGGATGGAATACTCAACCACTCGGGCGTGGGTTTACCAGCTACGCGGGAGGGTGAAATCGTGCGGATAGCCGACCGTATAGCATACGTCAACCACGACGTAGACGACGCTTTACGGGCGGGGGTTATCTCATGGGTGGATCTTCCGAAGCGGCCGCTCGAAGTTCTCGGAGAGAGGATGAGCGTCCGGATAGACACGCTGGTGCGCGATATGATCTCCACATCCGGGGAACGGGCGGAAATTTCTCTTTCCGAAGGCGTATACGAGGCACTCATGGAACTTAGAAGTTGGCTCTTCAAGAACGTCTACCACAACCCCCGCTCGCGGGAAAACAAGAAAGCGGCCGGCGTGGTCGCGGCGCTCTTCGATTACTATCTGGATCACCCGGAGGAACGAGCCCAGAGCGACGAGGACCCTATAGTCGAGACCGTTGACTTCGTGGCCGGCATGACCGACCGTTACGCCCTCGCCGCCTACAAAAAGCTCTTCCTACCACGCACCGACGCGATCCAGGATTAGCCGGTGTTGAGCAGTCCGGAGGCGATGCCGGAGACCGTGAGTAGCAGGAGCTGGGTGATGGGTTCGCGTTCGGGTGAGTCTTCCGGGAGCGCGCGGAGCCGGCGCAGGAGATGCACCTGTATATAGGAGAGCGGGTCCACGTAAGGGTTTCGCAGGCGGATGGACCTCTGGAGGACCGGGCTGTCATCGAGGAGGTTTTCCGAGCCGGTGATCCCGCGTAGCGCTTTTACGCAGGCGGCGTGCTCTTCGGAGATTTTGCGCCACATCCGTTCCCGGATCTCTTCGTCTTCGACGAGAGAGGCGTAGGTCTTTGCTATCCGCAGATCGCTTTTGGCGAGGGTCATCTGCATGAAATCGAGCAGTGTCCGGAAGAAAGGCCACTCGCGGTACATCGTCTGCAACGTGTGCAAACCTCCCCGGCTTTCGAGCGTCTCCGTGAGCGCGGTCCCGGCTCCGTACCACGAGGGGAGCATAAAGCGGCTCTGCGTCCAGGCAAAGATCCAGGGTATCGCCCGCAGGCTTTCGACGTCCGGGTTCTGAGCCCTGCGGGCCGGACGGCTGCCTATGTTGAGCAGCGAGAGTTCCTGGATGGGAGAAGCTTCGGAGAAGAACTTCAAGAAATCTTCGTCTTCGTAGACCAGGCCGCGGTAGGTCTTGCGGGCCGTTGCGGAGATGTTCTCTATAGTCTCGATCCGGGCTTCGTCCGGGTCTTCCGGGATGTCGTCGGTGCTGGACTCCAGGACGGCTGCCAGCGTAGTGTTCAGGTTGCGGCGGGCGAGGCCCCTCATGCTGTACTTGAACGAGATGACCTCGCCCTGCTCGGTTATTCGTATCCTGCCGTCCACGGTGCCGGGGGGCTGCGCCTTGATCGCCTCGTAGCTAGGCCCGCCGCCGCGGCCCACGGTCCCGCCTCTACCGTGGAATAGCATCAACCGCACGCCGTACTCCTCCGCGACGGCGCTCAAGAGTCCCTGAGCTTTGTAGAGGCTCCAACTGCTGGTGACATAACCCGCGTCCTTGCCGGAATCGCTGTAGCCGAGCATGACCTCCTGCAAGTCGCCGCTACGCGAGAGCGAAGCCCGATAGAACGGGTCCTGGAGCAACTCGCGCAGCACCTCCGGCGCCCGTGATAAGTCTTCTATCGTCTCGAATAGCGGCGTCATCCGCAGGTGATTCGCCCTGCATTCTCCATTTTCGTCTACTTCCAGCAGCCCGACGAGACGCGCCAGGAGTTGAACGGAGAGTACGTCGCTGGCGTGGTGGGCCATGCTCAGTACGAACGTCTCTATCGGCGGCTCGGAGAAGTCTTCTTTCGCCTGCCGAATGTGCTCGAAAGTCTCGATCACCTCGCGAGTCTCATCGGTGTAATCGCCGGTGGATGGGAGGTCGGGACTCAGGATCAAACGCTTCAACGAGGCGATGCGTTCTTCCTCGTCCATCCGCAGCAGGTCTTCTCCGGTAGCCTCGCGCGTGATCTCCGCGGCAGCCCCGACCACCCTGGAGCTATCCTGCCTCACGTCCAGCTTCGCCAGGTGGAACCCGAAGACTTCCGCCTGCCGGATGCAGTCCCTGAGTCCTCCCTCGGCGACGCGCTCGCCACCGTGACGCAACAAACTGCGCCGGATGACCAGGAGGTCCTGCTTGAATTCCTCCGCGCTCTCGTATGCCGCAGGTGAACCCGGCTCCCTGAGAGACCGCTCCAGCCGCTCCGCCACAAAGATCAGCTTCCGCCGGTAGACTTCACCAGAGTCTTCGTTCTCGCGCTGTTTTGCGACTTCCGGCAGGAGCTTTTCGTCTCGCTCGATTGAGTCGTACATCTCCTCGGAGGCGGCGACCAACCGCGCCGACTGGCTCATATGGCCTGCCAGTGCCAGGACCGCCCTCAAGTGCCGTTTCAAGATCAACTCGCGGTGCAGGCCGAGCGCCGTGCCGAGCGTCTCCGGTTTCACGAAGGGATTGCCGTCCTGGTCTCCACCGACCCAGGAGCCGAACTTGAGGACCCGACCGACCTCAGGAGTGTCGTTCGGGAATTGCCGGGCCAGTTCCTCCTCCAGCTCCCTGTACACGTCCAGGGTTGCGGAGATCAATGGTTCCTCGAAGAACAGCAGCGTGCGTTCGATCTCACCGACCACCTCCGGCCGCCGGTCGCGCAACTCATCCGTCTGCCACAGCAGTGTGATCTCCTCCGCCAGGCTTTCCTCCAGGTTTCGCCTCTCCCGCCAGGTCAGCAGCCCGGACTCGAACTCTTCGAGCATCTCGCCGATCCGCACGTGCTTCATGCGAATGCTGCGCCTCATGGCGTCCGTGGGATGGGCCGTCAGGACGAGACCCACGTTCATCTCACCGAGTATCTTCTGGAGAGACCCGGCCTCCATCCCCTCGGAGGTGAGCCGCGCGAGCGCGCTGCCGATAGACGCCCGTTGTGGAGGGTTGTCCGGTGAAGCTTCATACTGGCGGCGGCGGCGGACCCGATGGTAGCGTTCGGCTATGTTTACGAGTTGGAAGTACACCGAGAAAGCCCGCACGATCCGCCCGAGTTCCCCAGGACCCATCTTCTCTATACGGCGCTTCAATCGCCCATCGAGTTCCGGGTCGTAGTCGAAGCGCAGCCGTTTGCACAGCAGACGTACTTCCTCTTCCGCCCCGAAGAGTCCTTTGCCTTCCTGCTCTATGAGCACCTGACCCAGTACCCGCCCGAGCAGGTTGATGTCCCGTCGTAGCGGCTCGTCTCTTTCGTCGAAACCAACGCCGGGCGGAAGATCCGCGTACCCAGCTTCAGGCACGCGTGTTATTTGATCCGTGATTCGCACTATCCGTAGAGTAACATTACCCTGGGTGACTTCCACAGTCGGCGAAGAACTTTGTACATATGTATGAGGGATGGTGAAGCCCTGAGGGTCTCACAACGCAGCATAGAGCAAGTGCGGGAAGCGGCCAACATCGTCGAGGTCGCCTCCGAGTTCACCGCCTTACGCCGCCAGGGAACGCGTTACTCCGGCCTCTGCCCATACCCGGACCACGCTGAAAAGACACCCTCTTTCAGCGTAACCCCCGACCGGGGCTTCTACTACTGCTTTGGCTGCCTCGAAGCCAACGAGCGCATCTGGACTTCCCGAGGATTGATACCGATTATCGAGTCCGAGATAGGAGACGAAGTAATTGGTCTGGGTGGTCAGCGTGAAAAGATCGTGGACAAGGAGGTCAAGACCGGCTCTACCCTCTTGATCCGAACAGGAGCGGCGAAAGAAGGGCTCGAGCTTACGCCGGACCACTGGTGCGTCTTCGTGAAGAGGGATGAAGCGGTGCGGACGGTATCGGGTTTACACCGCAGGGGTAGGGACGACGAGAAGCTCAGGCTATCGAGTCGGCTCCGCGGAAACGTTGCGCCGGTCGAGTTGTCGGTCTCCCGCGCCTCGGATGTTCGTCCGGGCGACTTCTTGCTCTATCCTGTGATCCCGGATGGAGATCGCGACGATTCTCCTCTATCCGGCGAGGCGACGATCAAAGCTTACACAAAGGGACCGAGGAATCGGCGGATCACGAATCTACACGTTAATGAAAGTACGGCCTGGCTGTACGGTCTCTGGCTGGCCGAGGGGTCTCTGTACAGAGGAGGCGTCAAGTGGTCCTTCGGCGCCCACGAGTCCGAGACCTTGGCCCCGCAAGTCGCACGCCTTCTCGAACAAGAGTTCGGGAGATCCTCTACGATGTCGACCAGAACAGAGAAGAATAACTGTGAGGTTACGTGCTCCAGCACGGACCTCTGCGCTTTGTTCAGCCGATGGTTCGGACGTGGATGTGCAAACAAGCGGATACCTCTGGAGGCGCTCTACTGGACCACCGCTTGCCAGGAGGCGTTGATCGAAGGCTACCTGGCGGGAGACGGATGCCTCCGAAACGGAGAGACGCGAGCCGAGGCCGTGTCCGAAGAGTTGGCTTACGGCATCTTCGCCCTATGCGTTCAGTCTCGGAAAGTTTGCTCTCTCAACTCTACTCCCGTGCGCGTCGGCGACGACGGCGTCAAGCACCAGAAAGCTTACTCTATACATCTGCTGCGTAAGGAGTCCCTAAAGGGCTTTTTCGCCCCGGTGGCCGGAGCCAACTATTACTGGTCCGCAGTTCGGGACATCGAGGTCTGTAAAGAAGAACCTACGACCGTCGTGGATATTGCCACCACGGGCTCGCACACTTTCCTTACCAGGATGGGTATAACGCACAACTGCCAAAGAGGCGGGGATACCATCAAACTCGTCAGCGAACTGAAATCCCTCCCCTTCGCCGAAGCCATCACCTACCTCGCGGAGCGCTCCAACATAGAGCTGGAGTACGAAGGCAGCTCTCCAGCCGAGTTAAAAGCCGCCGGCGAACGGTCCGCGCGCCGCCGCTCAATTCACAAAGCGCTCGCCGCCACGGCAGTTTACTACCACAAGTACCTGCTCAACTCCCAGGCCGCCGAACCCGCCCGCCGCTACCTGCAGAGCCGCCAAATAGAGCCTTCTACTATAGAAGAATTTCGATTGGGCTATGCTCCGGCTCGTGGGAGTTCGGGATTATTGGGGGCGTTGGAGAGGTTGGGTTTGGATCGGGTGTCTCTGGATGCGGCGGGGCTTCTGTCGTCGCGGGGAGGGGAGCGGTTTTCCGGGAGGATCACGTTTCCTATCTCCGACCAGCGCGGTAGGATCGTCGGGTTCGGCGCCCGCGCCATGGGAGACGCGCAGCCGAAGTATCTCAACTCACCGGAGACGGAAGTTTTCAACAAGCGGGATCTGCTCTACGGCTTTCCGCAAGTTGCCGAGACGATGCGCAAGGAGAGATCCGCGCTCGTGGTCGAGGGCTATACCGACGTCTTGATGCTCTACCAGTCGGGCATAAAAAACGCCGTGGCAACCCTCGGCACCGCCACGACGCCGGCCCATTTAAGGACTTTGAGCAGGTTCGCCGAGAAGATCTATATCCTCTTCGACCCGGATGCGGCGGGGGAGAAAGCTATAGAGCGCGCCGCCGCGACTGCCGCCGAACTCAAGATGGACCTCCGCGTGGTGCGGCTGCCCGAGGACCCGGCTGACTGGCTATTGCACCACCCACCCGAGGAGTTCGCCGGGTTGCTCTCGGGGGCTGTGCCGATCCTCGAGTACAGCATCCGGCGAATCGTCCGCAGAGCCCGAGGCGCCGACGCGATGGAGCGGTCGCGTGCCGTGCCGGAAGTAAAAGCCTTGATACACGAGGTCAAAGACCCAGTATTGCACCGAGAAGCCCTACGGCTCGCCTCGGAAGCGCTCGGTGTCGGGCAGGAAGTCCTTCAGGAACCGGAGCCGGACTTTGCGGAGGAAGCTCGACCCGGTCGGAGGCGAACTCCTGGTGACCCGCTCTGGCAGGCGGGACGTGAGGTGCTCGCCCTGATAATCGCCCGCCCGGACTTGACCTCCAAACTTCTGGAAGAAGGACTGAGCTTTCCCAAACTTCACGAACCTGTAAAACTCCGGGCGGAAGATTTTGGAGACGAAGACCAAAGAGGACTCTTTGCCTCCTTGCTGGAGTCTGGCGGCAATACAGACAACATACTCGCAGACGAGCGCGCTCGCCCTTTCATGGACCAGATCGGAGCGCTCGCCGCCGAAGGCGAGAAACTCTACCCTTCGGAGATCGCTGCGCGAGAAGCCTGGCTGCGACTGAAGATCCTGAGCCGCAAACGAGATAAAAACGAAACCCCCGACTATGACGAGAAGGACCGCATCCACTCCGAGATGCAGTCCCTGGTCGCGGCGCTGCGGACTATTTCAATCGAGGCTTGAAGCTAAGGGGCTCGGGACGTATAATTCTCTCCTGCAAACCTTCCCCTGTAGCTCAATAGGCAGAGCATTCGGCTGTTAACCGAAGGGTTGTAGGTTCGAGTCCTACCAGGGGAGCTCGGTGGTGCCGGCCGGTACCCCGCAAGGGCCCATAGCTCAGTTGGTTAGAGCATCCGACTCATAATCGGACGGTCCCAGGTTCGAGTCCTGGTGGGCCCACTCTTCTACTATCTAGATCCAAAACCCCAGTTTCCCGACCACACAAACGCCATAAAACTGCCCCCGGATCGCAGTAATCACAACATACAGTCTCAAACAAATTTATCAACACCACATATAGAGTCTAAGCGCAAGCAAAACCTACCCAAAACTTCTGCGTTGACGGCCGCAAGTAATTTCTTAAATAGGGATTCCTAATCCCTTGGGGGGAGGGATAAAAGGACAAAAAGAGTCATTTTGGGGGCTTTTCCGGGGATTAAAGGCCTGCGGATTGCGGGCGGCGGCCTTATATGCAAGAATTCACGAAGTTGTGGGTCAAAGTGGAGCGTAGTGGAAGGATGGGACCCTGGCTCTTTTAGGCGAGTACGAGCACACCCTGGATGAGAAAGGGCGTCTTACTCTCCCCTCCCGGCTCAGGCCCTACTTTGACGGTGGTATCGTGATCACCAAAGGCGTGGACCGTTGTTTGTTCGCTTTTCCGCCCGAGGAGTGGGCGACGTTCAAGGCGAATATCAAGGCGAACGCGGATCTCTCGGCCAAGGGACGTCAACTCTCGCGCATGTTCTTCTCGATGGCGTTCGAGGCTGGCTTGGATCGGCAGGGTCGGGTTTTGGTCCCGACGAAGCTTGCCCGGTACGCGGGTCTGCAACGGGACGTGACGGTGGCCGGTGTGGACGACAGGTTGGAGATCTGGGACACCAACGAGTGGAATAGCTACGTGACGGGTGCGGACGAGTCGTTCGCGGAGATCGTCGAAGAGTTCGCGGGTAGGGAGTTCGGAGGTTGATGGCGACGGAACATATTCCGGTGATGCTGGAGGAAGCCGTGGCCGCGCTCGCTCTGGAAGGCCCAGAGACCGTCGTGGACGCCACCTTCGGAGCCGGAGGCCACAGCCGGCTGATCCTCGAAAAGCTCGGGGCCGGCGGAAAGGTCGTTGGTATCGACAGAGACCCGGAGGCTGCGGGTCGAGCTGCGGGACTGTCAGAGAGTGAGCGGTTTACCTTCATCTCCGGAGCTTACGACGAGGTGCTGTGGGAGTTGGTCGAGAGAGGGGAGAGGGTGGATGCTATTCTCTTCGACCTTGGGCTTTCGAGTTACCAGATAGACGATGCTGGTCGCGGTTTCAGTTACACGCGCGAAGGACCGTTGGGCATGAGGATGGATCCCTCCTCCGGTATTTCGGCGGCTGAGTTTCTAAACACCGTCGAGGAGAGAGACTTCGTTCGCTTGCTCTCGGATCTTGGAGACGTACCCAGAGGCGAGGCGAGGCGGATCTCTCGCGAAGTCGCCCGCCGGAGGCCTTTGACCACAACCACGGAACTCGCGGACGCCGTGAGGTCCGCAGTCGGCTGGGTGGAGCGCGGAGGCAACCCGTCGAAGAGGATCTTCCAAGCCATAAGGATGCACGTGAATGACGAACTCGGTGGCCTCGGAAGGGCGCTCGAAGCGTCCGAGAGGCTGCTCGTAGCGGGCGGGAGATTGGTAGTTATTACCTTTCACTCCGGGGAGGACCGCGTGGTGAAGCGGTTTATCGCGGATCGTACCGGGCGCTGCGTATGCCCGCCGGAGTTGCCGGTCTGCGTGTGCGGGGCGAGACCCATCTTCCGGAAAGGAGCCGTCGCGCGGCCTTCCGAGTCGGAGATGGAGCAAAACTCGCGCAGCGCTTCGGCCAGGATGAGAGTGGCTCTAAGAACCGCAGAAGTCCTGGAGGATGACGGCTAGTGGCCGCTCCCCAGAGGAAATATCAGGAGCGCCCTTACGCGCGTCCCGAAGAAAGGAGAACAAACCAGAGGTCGGCGGGCCACGGTCCGCGACGGAAGAGGGCGAATGCTTCGCACCGGAGGTTCCTGGTGCTGGTCGTCGTGCCGATGCTGTTGATGCTGGGGAGCATCTACTTGCACACGGTGGCGGCCAACCTTGGAACCGAGGCCGAGCAACTCAAAGGCCGGATATCCCAGGCGGGTGACGATAAACAGCTCTTAGACCTCCAGGTCGCGCAACTTTCGAGCCCTGGTCGGGTTATCGGGATAGCCCAAAAGAAACTCGGTATGAGGGCTCCGAACGGCAAGAACTTGCAGGTTTACAGTAACCACGGGGAGGATGCAAAGCGAAATGGGGGAGAACAGGCGAAGGAGAACCGGAAAAGCCGGCCGTAAGAAGTCAGTGAACAAGGTGCGGACGGGACTCGTTGGTGGAACCGGCCGTGCAGGCAAGCGCCGTTCGAGAAGAGCAGAGGTTTTGTATCTCGACGGCAGAAAGAGAAAAAAACGCGCGGGGCCGAGCCTCGCAAGAAGTTCCGCGTCGTCCGGTGGCGTTGGTTCGGGGTCTGTCGGACGCCGCAGGGTACGGTTGGTCGTGGCTGTTGTCGCCGCTTCCGGCCTGCTGCTGTGTGGACGCGCGGCGAACTTGAGCTTTACGGGTGACACCAGGTATCAGGCGCTGGCCGCGGAACAGAGTCTTCAGGTGACGTCTCCAGAACCGGGACAGGGACGCGGGGACATAATAAGCGCCGACGGCAGGAAGCTCGCCACGACTTTGAACGGAGCCCAGGTCGTCGCGACGCCTTATCAGATTCAAGACCCCGATAAAGTCGCCCAAAGACTGGAAGGTGTGATCGGGGGCGCCGCCCACGAGAGCGTGGCGCAGATCAAAGCTTCCCTGACGGAAAGAGACAGCAAGGGACAACTCGGCGGCTATAGCGTCGTCGCGCAAGGGCTCGACCCGGATACCGCCGCGAAGGTCCGGGATCTCGGGATAGAAGGTATTACGACGCTCCCGAGCGCGATCCGCACCTACCCCGATGGAACTCTCGCCAGCCAACTCCTCGGACACGTCGGCGGTTACGCCCAACCTTTCGGCGGGGTCGAAGCCGGTTCGGACAAATCCCTAAAGAGCGGCAAAGACGTGAAGCTCACCCTCGATACGGCGGTACAGCAGAAGTTACAGAGCTCTTTGAGCAAAACGGCCAAGAAGTACGGCGCGAAAGACGCCCTCGGCCTGGTAATGCGCGTCGACAACGGCGATATAGTCGCCCTCGCCAACACACCGGGCTACAACAACAACGACTTCAGCAAGTCCCCCGCCGAGAACCAGCGCAACCGTGTTATCACCGACGCCTACGAACCCGGTTCGACCTTCAAGGCGTTCACCATGTCCGCCGCTATACAAGAAGGCGCCATCACCCCACGGAGCAAGTTCGTCGTCCCCGACCAGATCCCGGTAGCTGACCGCATAATACACGACTCTTTGCCACATCCGACGAAAATAATGACGCCCGCGAACATCCTTCAGGAGTCGAGCAACGTAGGGACTACCGAGATCGCGCGCAGACTTGGCGCGGCGCGTCTCGACGAGTACATCAAGCGCTTCGGTTTCGGCACACCAACCGGGGTGGACCTTCCGGGTGAGAACCCAGGTGTGGTCCCTCCGCTAAAGGATTGGAGTGGTTCTTCCATCGGCAACCTTCCCATCGGACAGGGTGAGACGGTCACACCTCTGCAGCTCGCGGCGGGCTACTCAGCCATCGCCAACGGCGGCTATAAGGTTACGCCGCACGTCTTGCAGGGAGACTCCACCGGGAAGCGAGGCTCGCGGGTGATAACCTCCAAGACCTCGTCTATAGTGAAAAGGATGCTAGAGAGCGTGGTCGAGAGAGGAACGGGCGTTCACGCCCAGATACCAGGTTACACTGTGGCCGGCAAGACCGGGACCTCCCAGAAAGTAGACCCGAAAACCGGGACATACACTGACAAGTACATCGCCTCCTTTATAGGCTTCGCTCCCGCTTCGAATCCGAAGTACATCACTCTCATAGTGCTGGATAATCCGGTGAAAGACATGTGGGGCGAGACGACTGCGGCCCCGGCGTTCAGCGACGTGATGGACTTTACGCTCCAGTACTACAACGTTCCCCCGGACGCGGGAGCGTCCGGAACAAAGAGCGCGCGTAACGGTGGAGCCGGATGAGGCCGGCCTCTCTGGCGGAGGTAGCGCGGATCACCGGAGGCGTTCTCCACGGCGCGGACCCTAGCGCTATTGTAAGCGGCGGTGCTTCCGATTCGCGGCTCGTGCGCGAGGGGGATCTCTTCTTCGCGCTGCGCGGGAGGATGGACGGGGCGGACTTCGCTGCTGATGCGCACGACAGGGGCGCGGTGGCGGTAGTCGCGACACGCCCGCTCCCGGTCCCCACACTCGTCGTCGACGACCCGCTGGAGGCGATGCAGAGGCTCGCGCGCTGGACTCTCTCTCGGGAGGATCCGGAAGATGCGACTCCGACGGTTGTGGGCATAACCGGCAGCGTTGGCAAGACGACGACCAAAGACGCCCTGGCGGCCGTCCTGCGATGCGCGGGCAGGCGCGTCTCAGCGACAGAAGGAAACTTCAACAACGAGATAGGACTACCGCTCACGGTGCTCGCCGCCGACCAGCGAACGGAAGTATTGGTTCTCGAGATGGGCGCCACCCACACCGGAGACAT
This sequence comes from Rubrobacteraceae bacterium, assembly GCA_965219175.1. Classification (GTDB taxonomy): domain Bacteria; phylum Actinomycetota; class Rubrobacteria; order Rubrobacterales; family Rubrobacteraceae; genus JBBPZK01. The sequence continues at coordinate 1,877,686 of CBDCNI010000001.1, read as the reverse complement.
CGCGCACCTGTGCGGCATAGCGCCACCCGAAGTCGGCATTCTCACAGCCGTTTCGCCGGTTCACATCGACTCATTCGGAGACCTCGACGCCCTGGCGGCGGCGAAAGGAGAGTTGGCGCTGGCGCTCCCGGAAGAAGGCTCTCTGGTAACGCCGGTCGAGGCGCCGGAGGCCGCGACCGGTTACGGCCGCAACCTGCGGAGGCGCATCACTTTCGGTAGAGAGACCGCCGACCTATACGCTTCGGATGTCGAAGAACTGGACGATGGGCTCCGCTTCGTCTTGCACTTCGACGGGCGCACTCAGGAAGTGAGGACTCCTGTTTTCGGGACGCATTTGGTCGAGCCCTTGCTCGCGGCGTTCGGGGGCGCCCTGGCGCTCGGGCTCGACCTCGGTGACTGCGCCCGTGGAGTCTCCCGGTTGCGCCGGACGGGGCTTCGGGGGGACGTTTACACGCTGCGCGACGATATTGTCGTCTACGATGACTCATACAACGCCTCTCCCGTCGCAGTAGCGGCCGTGTTGCGTTACGGTGCTAGGCAGGCGCGGGAGCAGGACCGGAGGCTCGTGGTTGTGCTCGGGGGGATGTTCGAGCTCGGGGCCGAGGCTCGCTCTTACCACCGCGAAGCCGGGAGGATCGCCTCGGATGTCGGCGTGGATTTACTGGTGTGCGTCGGTGACGAAGCCAGATGGTACGCCGAAGGGTTCGACGGGAGCAGCATCCATTACGAGGACGCGGAAGCCGCCGGTGAAAAGCTCGGCGAGGTGCTCAATCGGGGCGATTACGTGGTCGTGAAAGGGTCGCGAGGAGTTGGGCTGGATGCCCTGACCCGTAAGTTGAGGGAGAGTCTAGCTCTTGTTTAGCGTGATCTTGAGCGCGGGTATAGCGTTTCTCGTGACGGTATCCCTCGGGTCGAAGTTTATAGAGTACCTCCAGTCGCGAAAGTTCGGGCAATTCGTGCGGGAAGACGGCCCCGAGACGCACCTGATCAAAACCGGAACCCCCACGATGGGCGGAGTAGTAATGCTCGCGGGCCTCGTAGCGGCTCTAGTCGTAGTGGGACGACCTAACGCGGCGACGTTCGGCGCTCTGGTGCTAATAGCGACGGTCGCCGGCATAGGTCTCTACGACGACTGGCAGAAGATCTCCAACAAGAGGAACGAAGGCCTGAGCGTCAAGTACAAGTTCGCGCTTCTAACCCTGGCGGTAATACTGGCAGACTTCCTGGCGATCCGCTACGTAGGGGTGACGCAGAACATCATCGTGCCGGGACTGGCCCAAAATCTGGTACTCGGTCCCGGTTTGATCGGGGTGGCGCTTTTTAGCGTCTTTTTGCTGCTCGTGATAGTCGGGAGCACCAACGCCGTCAACCTGGCGGATGGGCTAGACGGGCTCGCCGCCGGGGCCGGGAGCATCGCCTTGCTCACCTATACCGCCATAGCTTTCCTGGAGCGCCAATACGACGTCGCCCTCATCTGCGGGGCGATGGTCGGAGCGCTGATCGGCTTTCTCTGGTTCAACGCCCACCCGGCTGAGGTCTTCATGGGCGATACCGGATCCCTGGCTATCGGCGGGGTCATGGCCGCTGCCGCCGTCTTTACCAAAACCGAGATGCTGCTGCCGATCATCGGGGGGCTTTTCGTTATAGAAGCGCTCTCGGTCATAATCCAATACGCTTTCTTCAAGTTAACCCGCCGCCGAGTCTTCAAGATGGCGCCCATCCACCACCACTTCGAACTCTCGGGTTGGGAAGAGAACAAGATAGTGGTCCGATTCTGGATCGTCCAGGCCGCGTTTTCCGCTACCGGCTTTGTCCTCTACTACCTACTCCTCTACAACGCGCCATGAACGACTCTAAAAAGACACTCGTCTACGGCCTCGGTGAATCCGGCGTGTCGGCCATCCGAGCGTTGCTGGACATCGGGGAGACCGAGATACTCGCCGCAGACGCCGGAGACAACGAACGTCTACGAGGCGTGCTCTGTGATCTGGAGGTCGAAGGGAAGCTCGGTGCGGGGCCGGAGGTACTCGAAGGCGTCGGAAGGGTCGTGGTGAGTCCCGGCGTGCCGCCACGCGACCCCGTGCTCGCGGCTGCGGAGGCACGCGGAATACGGATCCTGTCGGAGCTCGCGCTCGGGCTCTCGATGCTCGGGCCAGACGTGCGGGTCGTGGCTGTTACAGGGACCAACGGCAAGACGACCGTCGTGAGTATACTGCGCTACATACTGGATGCCGCCGGCTTGCCGTACGCGGTCGCCGGAAACTCCTGGCGGGCGCTTACCGGTTGCCTTGAAGAAGTCCGTAGCGCCGGCCTCCTGGTTCTGGAAGTCTCCTCTTTCCAGTTGCACTACATGGACACGAGGGAAAAAGGGACTGGTTTCGAGGTCGCGGCGCTGTTGAACGTCCGCCCGGATCACCTGAATTGGCACGCCTCTTTCGAGGAGTACGCCGAGGATAAGCTCCGTATCTTCGATGGACAAGACAGCGAAGATTTGGCGATCGTGAGCGCGGCCGATGAGATCGGGCTCGAAGCTCTTGAGACCATCGAGGCCGAGACGCTGATTGTCGGTGAAGCGAGTACAGGGGTCAAGGATGGAGAATTGTTTCTTCGGGGGGAACGTCTGGTCTCTTCTTCCGAGCTTCGATTCGCCGGGACGCACAACCTCGAAAACGCTCTATTCGCGGCGGCGGCGGCACGGAAGCTGGATGTGCCTATGGAAAGTATCCGGGATGGGTTGCGCGAGAGCAGGCTCAAGCCGCATCGTCTGGAAGCTGTGGCTGAGAGGGATGGCGTGCTGTACGTGGACGACTCCAAAGCGACGAACCCGGCGGCTGTCGCATCGGCGTTGGAGAGTTTCGAGCGTCCGGTAGTGCTCATCCTCGGCGGCTCTGAGAAAGATACTGACTTCGCGGAGATCCTGCCGCAACTCGGACGCTGCCGCGCGGTGATCTGCCAGGGCGAAGCGGGAACGAGGCTCTCCGGATATTTGGAGTCCGTTCGGGTGGAGAAACCCGTCTATCTAACGCCGGATCTGGCGGAGGCCGTCTCGGTCGCCGGGAAGGTGTCGCAGCCGGGTGACGTGGTTCTTCTCTCGCCTGGCTGCGCCAGCTTCGATCAGTTTTCGGGCTACGCTGAGCGGGGAGAAGAGTTCGCCAGGCTCGCGTCGGCGACGCCTCTGGAGCGCGAGAAGGTGGCGGAAAGATGAAGTCGTTGCGGACTAACTTCTTTTTGGTTGCCCTGGGGCTGTCGTTACTCGGTATCGTGATGGTTTACTCGGCGACATACAGGGATTATGGGACCAAAATTCTGATAATGAGGAGCTTGCACACCGCGATCGGGCTCGCCGTTTTCTTCGTGGTGAGCCGTATCCGCTATACTGCCTGGCGCAATTACGCCCCGGCGCTCTACGTGGTCGTGCTGTTGAGCCTGGTGCTCGTGCTGATCCCTGGTATAGGGCAGGAGATAGGTGGCTCCCGCAGGTGGTTCGACTTGAAGGTGTTCAGCCTCCAGCCGGCGGAATTCGCCAAGTTGGCGGCCATCGTGACGTTGAGTTGCGCCGTGGCGAAGCGCCGCCCTGGCTCCGGCATGCCGCCCGGTCCCTTGCTGGCCGTCGGATTGCTCTTCGCGCTGGTGTTGCTGGAGCCAGATTTCGGCACATCGGTCGTGCTGTTGGCCGGGGCTGCGGGCGTCCTCTGGGCTTCTGAGATAAGGACCCGGATACTGCTGGCGGCCGGTGGTCTCGCCGCAGCCGGTCTCGCCCTGGTGATGGTTATCGAACCGTACCGGCGGGCGCGGTTCATGGCTTTCCTGGATCCCTGGTCCGCCTCAGACGGCTCCGGGTACCAGATAGTACAGTCGATGGTCGCGATAAAAGCCGGCAGCATACTAGGCGCCGGAGCGGGGGCCGGGGCGCAAGGAGCGTACGTCCCGGAGGCCCAGACCGATATGATCTTCGCCCTGATCGGTGAAGAACTTGGTCTGTTGGGTATGGTCGCGGTGATCGCCGCGTTCAGCTTTCTGGCGCTGGCGGGCTTCCGTATCGCCATGAGCGCCCCCTCGGTGATGGCCCGATGCTTCGCCGCCGGCCTGACCACCATGCTCGCCGTGCAGGCGCTCTTCAACATCGGTGCTGCGATGGGTGCGTTGCCCCTCGCCGGCATGACGCTGCCGTTCGTGAGCTACGGGGGGTCCAGCCTGATAGTCAGCTTCGCGGCGGTCGGTATTCTCTACAGAATTTCGGAGGACAGTGAACGAGCCAGAGAGGTCAAACCTCGCAAAAAGAACAGAGGAAATTCGGCGGGCGCCGCGCGTCCTGATAGCCGGCGGCGGGACGGGAGGACACGCGATCCCCGCGTTGTGCGTGGCCGATAGCCTGCGAGAGAAGGGCGCCGCAGTCGAGTTCGTCGGTGCGGAGTCCGGCATCGAAGCGGACCTCGTACCCGCCGCCGGATACACCCTCCACTCACTACCCTTGCAAGGTCTCGCTGGTAGTCCCGCTGCCAGGGCGAAGGCGGCTCTCCTGTTCACCAGAGGGCTCATCCGTTGTCGTGGGATCCTCAAGAACTTTCGGCCCGATGCGGTGCTCGGAGTCGGCGGTTACGCGAGCGCGCCGGTCGTGATCTCCGCTCGCGCTATGGGGATTCCGACCTTCCTGCACGAGCAAAACTCCGTCCCCGGCAGGGTCAACCGCCTCGCCGGACGGTTCGCGAACAAGGTTTTGGTAACCTTCCCCGCTGCCAAAGAGCATCTCGAAGGCGCATCGTGGGTCGGTATGCCGACACGCAAGGAGTTCTTCGGGGCTTCGAGGGAAGAGGCGCTCCGTTCTTTAGGTCTTGAGCCGCCGGTCGTCTTGATCTTTGGGGGTAGCGGAGGAGCGCTGAAGATAAACCTCGCAGCCGCCGAGGCGTTCAGGCACGAGACGCCCTACACTGTCGTGCAGATCGCTGGCCGTAGGGATTTCGGGCGGCTCTCTACTGAGAATCCCAGGCATCGAATCCTGGAGTACGAGCCGGAGATCTGGCGTTATCTGGCGGCCGCAAGCGTCGTCGTGATCCGCTCCGGTGCCGGGTCCCTGTTCGATACGGCCGCAGTAGGGCGGGCTTCTATCCTGATCCCCTTTCCCTATGCCACGGGCGACCATCAACTGTACAATGCTCGCTACTTCACCGAGAAGGGCGCTGCGGAGATGCTACTCGACTCCGAGGTCACAGCCCGCACTTTACGGGAACGCATTGAATCGCTTTTATATAACGATGAGCGTCGGGAGAGGCTCGCCGGACGCATGGCTGCGCTGGCTACTCCAGGTGCCGCCGCCGAGGTGGCCGGGTCATTGATCCGGACCGCCCTTAGAGAGGAGAACTAGAGGTTGAGGATACACATGATAGGCATCGGCGGGGCCGGTATGAGCGGCATAGCGGAGGTTCTTCAGAGGGAGGGACACACTGTCACCGGCTCGGACCTGAAGGAGTCGCCGTATACGCGCAGGCTCCAGGCGTCCGGCATGAAGGTCTATATCGGGCACGAATCCGGGCAGGTCGGCGAGGTGGACCAGGTAGTCGTCTCGACCGCCATCCCCCAGACGAACCTGGAACTTCTGGAAGCCCGCCGCCGCTCCATACCCGTACTCGCCCGCGCCCAGGCCCTGGCCGGTATCCTAAAGAGTCGATCGAGCGTTGCGGTGGCAGGAACCCACGGCAAGACGACCACCACGAGCATGACGACCCACGCCCTCAAGTCACTCGGAGAGAACCCGACCGCGCTGGTCGGCGGCGAGTTGAACGACATCGGGAGCAACGTGGTCGAGGGAAGCCCGGACCTCGTCGTAGCCGAAGCGGACGAGAGCGACCGATCTCTGCTTTACCTCCGGCCCAGCGCCGCCGTCCTCACGAATGTCGAGTTCGACCACCCGGACTTCTACTCGTCGCTCGACGACGTATTCGATACTTTCTCGAAGTTCGTGCAAGCCTTGCCCTCAGACGGACACCTCGTTACCTGGGCCGAAGACGACTCCTGCCTACGGTTGGCAGCGGAAGCGCCGTGCGAAGTGACTACCTACGGCATCTCCAGCGGAGACCTGCGGGCCGATATCCACTCCTCCAACAGCTACACTTTTATCGAAGGTGGCCGTGAGAGAGGACTCGTGGAACTCGGGGTCCACGGGCGTCACAACATCCTAAACTCGCTTGCCGCCGCCGGGGTCGCCCGCTGGTTCGGCCATGATCCCTACGAGGCGGCTTCGAGCCTCAGAGATTTCGGCGGCGTCCGGCGCAGGTACCAGCTAAAGGGCGAACGTTCCGGGGTGAAGGTCATCGACGACTACGCTCACCACCCGACCGAGGTAAACGCTACCCTCGAAACGGCTCGGGCGACCCAGCTCAACGGGGGACGGGTAATAGCCGTCTTCCAGCCGCACCGCTACTCGCGAACCCGCAGGTTTTACAGGGAGTTCGGCAAAGCCTTCTCGGCCGCCGATACTGTCCTCGTCACCGAAGTCTACGGCGCGGGCGAGATGCCCCAGCCCGGCGTGAACGGCAAGCTCATAGTAGACGCCATCTCCGAAACCCGCGCCCACCCGGACATCTACTACCTACCGGATCAGGGATCCATACCCCAGGTCCTCCGTGAACTCTCCAACCCCGGCGACGTTGTCCTGACCCTGGGCGCTGGAGATATCTCCGGCGTGGGCGAAGAGCTACTGGAGCTCCTGTAACTTTGAACGACCTCCGCAGACAAACTTTCCGCTTCGTCGCGGTCTTGGTCGCCTTCGTGGCCCTGTTGGCGATACTGATCTACATCGCCTCCTACCTGCTCTTCCCGATCAACGGAGTGCGGGCCGAGGGGAACCGTATGCTCTCGAAAAAAGAAGCGATCCGGAACATCCCCAACCATACGAGCCTACTCACCCTCAACCCCTGGTCGCTCAAACGTAACTTGAAGTCTAATCCATGGGTTAAAGGTGTAGGTGTAACTAGAGATTGGGGATCGGGTATAGTTACCGTTGAGGTTGAGGAACGCCACGCCGTCTTGAGCGCCGACCTTGGTAAGAAGAAGGTCATACTCGCGCAGGACGGTACGGAGTTGCCGGGTCTAGGGGGGGCGAGGCTCAAGACTCTCAAGTTAGACAGGAGCCGGTTGGAGGAGATCGTGAAGGCTGGGAAGGTCTTACAGAGGAACGGAATCGAGATGGAGTCGGTTGACGCCGCTGGTCCGGGTGGAGTTTACGCTTCGATCCGGGGCCACGAGGTCATTTTCGCGGGCGAGCCTGGACTGAATCAGGTGCGTGCCCTGGGCGGCGTAATGAGGAAGAATCCTGGAGCCAAAGTCTTCGACCTTCGTTCGCCCGAGAGGGTGGTGGTTGGTGCGCCGGCCGGGACTTCGGGTGTTGTTCCGGGCGGCTCTCCCGGCAACACGCCGAACGGATAGCGAGGTTAGCATTGGCGCAGTCTCTGGTCTATGCGATAGATGTTGGCACAACCAAGATAGTCGCCGTCGCCGGGCGCTCGGACGGGCGTCGGGGACAGGCCGAAGTCCTCGCCATGGGAGAGGCTCCCAGCCACGGGCTCAAGCGGGGCGTCGTCGTGGACCGGGAAGCCGCCGCCAAGTCAATAGCGAGGGCGATAGATTCCTGCGGCGTGGTCGGCGGTCCCGTGAGCGTCGGCATAGCCGGAAGCCACATCAGGTCCTTCAACACGGAGGTAACGCTCCTCAACCGCAGCCGGAACCTCACCATCACGGAGAAGTTCTTGCAGCGCCTGGACGATGAGGCCCACCGGCTGGACCTCGACGAAGATCAGGAAGTGATCCACGTTATCCCTCGCGGCTACGTCCTGGACGGCTCCGAGGGGGTGATGCATCCGGTCGGTCTCGCCGCCCGGCGCGTTACGCTGCGCGCCCACGTCGTCAGCGGCGCGGTTTTCAGCATCCAAAACCTCCTGCAAGCCGTCGAAGACTCCGGCGTAACCGTCTCGCGAGTGGTGCTGGAGCCTCTAGCCGCCGCCGAATCCTGCCTCTCGGAAGAGGACCGGGAATCAGGCGTAGCCCTCCTCGATATAGGGGGTGGTACGAGCGATATCGCAGCTTTCGTAGGTGGTGTCCTGACCCACACAGCGATCATCCCGATCGGGGGGGAGAGTTTTACTTCGGACCTTTCCTACGGCCTCAAGGTCCCTTTCGAAGCCGCCGAGAGACTGAAGAGACGCTACGGTACCGTTCTGCCAAATATCGTGGACCCGGTAGCGGCGGTCAAACTCGACAGGCGTTACCACAACGCCTATTTCATGAGCCAGATCCTCGAATACCGCGCCCGCGAGGTGCTCGACTACACCCGCGACTCACTCCTGTCGGCCCAGGTCAAAAACCGACTGCCGGGAGGGGTAGTTTTAACCGGCGGCGGCTCTCAGTTAAACGGTCTCGTTGAACTCTCAGAGGAAATACTCGGTATGAGATCCCGCACCGTGAGGCCGCAATACTGGCGGGGAAACCCTAAACTATTGAGCAAGCCTCAGTACGCTACAGCAGCGGGTTTGTTACACTTCTCATCCGAAGACTCTAACGTTGAATCTCAGAGTAAAGGTGCAGCGCCGACCAGTTTTGGTAGCATAGTGTCCGCTATCAAGAGTTGGTTCAGGGGAGGTTGATCCGGCTTTGAGGCGGGAGAGTAGGCTACGGAGGGCGACAGAGAGGCAAGATGTTGGATACGGGGACTAATTATCTGGCGGTAATCAAGGTGGTCGGGATTGGCGGTGGCGGAACGAATGCCGTCAACCGAATGATCAACTCCGGCTTGCAGGGAGTCGAGTTCGTGGCGGTCAACACCGACGCGCAGGCGCTCCAGATGTGTGACGCCGACCAGAAGATTCACATCGGGGAGAAGATCACCCGTGGTCTCGGAGCGGGGGCCGACCCGAAGATCGGGATGGAGGCCGCCGAAGAGAACAAGCAGGAGATCGAAGCCGCCCTCCAGGGCGCGGACATGGTCTTTATTACCGCCGGCAAGGGTGGCGGTACCGGGACCGGCGCCGCTCCCGTGGTCGCCAAGATAGCCCGCGAGTCTGGCGCTCTGACCGTTGGGGTTGTCACCCGGCCGTTCAAATTCGAGGGTCGGCGGCGTGGGACGTATGCCGAGGAAGGGATCAAACGCCTCAAGGAGAACGTCGATTCTCTGATAATCATCCCGAACGACCGGCTGCTACAGGTGGCTGAGAAGCGGACGAGCATGATGGACGCTTTCAGGATGGCTGATGATGTCTTGCGTAAAGGCGTGCAGGGCATAACGGACCTCATTACCGTACCTGGTCTCATCAACCTCGACTTCGCGGACGTGCGGACGATCATGTCGAACTCCGGCTCCGCGCTGATGGGCATCGGCGAGTCGAGCAGCGAGAACCGGGGTGTGGAGGCGGCGAAGGCGGCGATCTCCAGCCCGCTCTTGGAGGCGAGCATCGAGGGTGCGACGGGGATCATCCTGAATATCACCGGCGGGACGGACCTCGGTCTGTTCGAGGTGAACGAGGCTGCGGAGATAGTCCACGACGCCGCCCAGCAGGACGCCAACTTGATCTTCGGGGCTGTTGTAGACGAACAGTTTGGCGAGCGGGTGAGCGTGACGGTCATCGCCACGGGCTTCGACGAGCGGATGGCGAACCAGCGCGTGACTGAGCGGGCGATCTTCGAACCGCGCGAGGAAGAGATGCCGGTCGGAGATAGCGACGACCTCGACATCCCGGCCTTCCTCCGCCGCCGGTAACCGGAGGCTCTGATCGGCAAGACCGCACGCCAAAACCTACCTCGAACGCAGGGCGCTACGCCATATGCTCCGTACGAGATCAAAACTCACTCCGGCTCCGGCGAGAGAGCCGGCGCCGTTTACGTCGCGCCGGAACCCGAGCCCGAAGGCGCGAAGGTGTGGTTCTTCACGAGGCTCGGGGGAGTATCGGAACCGCCTTACGATAGCCTCAACGTGTCGACGAAGGTTGGAGACAGCGAGCGCGCGGTCGCGGAGAACCTCTCTCTTATAAGGGAGGCGACGGGCGGCGGCCCTTCTGCTTGGGTCCGTCAGGTCGCCGGAGACGGGTGGTTCGGGTGTCGGAGGCCGGGCTCGCCGGCGACGCGGACGCGCTCGTGAGCAGTTCTGAAGGTCTTCCTCTGGTCGTGGCGGTGGCGGACTGCGTGCCGGTTGTCCTCGTCGGGGGAGACGAGGTTGGAATGGTCCACTCGGGTTGGCGCGGTACTCTCGCCGGTATCTCCGGCAAGGCGGCCCGTGAGATGGACGGGAACGTGCGGGCTTACATAGGACCTTGCATCCGTCGTTGTTGCTACGAGGTTTCGTGGGAGCTTGCCGGGTCCTTCGCTGCGAAGTTCGGGGCGGAGGTGGTCTCCGGGCGCGACCTCTCGCTCCCGGCGGCCATCCGGCGGGACTTGAACGAAGCCGGCGTCTCTGAGGTGTACGACCTCGAGATCTGCACGGGATGCAGGCCGGATCTCTTCTACTCGCACCGGAAACAGGGTCCCAAAACCGGGCGCACCCTGGCGGCGGTGGCGAGAAACGCTTCTTGACAAAGGTGTGACCCTCGCATGAGCTGGCAGAACGTTGTGACGGAAGCAATACTGAAGGAACGGCTGGCGGTCGTGCGAGAGAGGTTGGGCGAGGCTCTCGAAAAGAGTGGACGCGGGCCGGAAGAAACGAGGCTTTTGATCGCCGGCAAGTACTACGATCCGGCACAACTTTCTATCCTGGCGGAGTCGGGAGCCTGCCTACTCGGAGAGAATCGGGCCGAGGATCTCGCCCGCAAGCAGCAAGAGTTCGGGGACGTTTTCGAGTGGCACTTTATCGGTCACCTCCAACGACGGAAAGCGAAAGAAGTGGTCCCGCGCGTCTCGCTCGTACATTCGGTCGACTCTGTCAGGCTTATCAGGGAGATAGAGAACCGGGTAGACGAGAACGGCATGGATATACTAGTCCAGGTCAACGTCAGCGAAGAAGAGTCGAAGTATGGTGTCCGGGAGGATGAGGTTGAGGCATTGTTGGAAGCGGCGGCCGCTACCGGGGGCAAAGTCCGGGCCAGAGGCTTCATGACTATCGCGCCGCTAGTTGAAGACCCAGAGGATGTGCGCTATGTTTTCGCGAAACTAAGAGCGATCCGTGATAGTCTCGCCAGTGAATGGAAGAGTCACTTCGACCTCTCGGAGCTTTCGATGGGTATGAGTAAGGACTACACGGTCGCGGTAGAAGAAGGAGCCACCATAGTGAGGATCGGACGAACACTGATCGAGAGACGTGGCTCGTGAGGAGGAGATTTGGGAGTTAGAAGCGGTTTCGGACGAATGATGTCCTGGTTCGGTTTCGGCGCGGAGGACGAGTATTACGAGGACGAAGAGGACTATGGTCGGGACGAGCGCGAAGACTACGCCGATCGAGCCCAGGAGGCGGGCGGTGGTTCTCCCGCCGTCCGGCGCCTCAACCGCGCGGAGAGGTCTTCGTCGGCCTCCGGCACTTCTCTCGGGAACGTTTTCGGTAGCGAGAGTGGAGGTACAGGCCGTGGGCGTTACCCTGAACAACAGGGTCAAGGACATCTGAGGCCCGTGCCGGATCGGCGCACGGCCCCGGCTCGCGTGAGCGTTGTGGAGCCGACGAGCTTCAACGACGCCCAGGGGCTCGCAGACCGCTTCAAGCGCGAGCAGCCGGTGATCCTGAACCTGCAAAACGTAGACACCGACCTCTCTCGGCGGATGGTCGATTTCTGCTCCGGGCTCACGTATGCGATGGACGGCCAGATCCAGACCGTCGCCAGTCGCGTTTTCCTGCTGACGCCGCGCAACGTCGAGGTGAGCGCCGAGGAGCGCAAGCGCCTCGCCGAGCGAGCCTTCTTCAACCAGCTCTGATCTTGACGGATTCTTCGACACCTTTGGCGCGCGTCGGGATAATCGGCGCGGGGAAGATCGGAGGCTCTCTTCTCGTCCGCCTGGCCGAGTCCGGACGGTTCGATCTTAGCGTAAGCGACATCCACCCCGAGCACCTCTCTCCTTACGCTGAAGAGTATGGCGTGCGGGTCGCCCTTTCCAACGAAGAGTTGGCCGGGTCGAGCGATATCGTGATAGCGGCAGTCAAACCGTGGGATGTCGCGGAGGTCGTGGAAGGGATACGGTCGGCCCTCGAAGGCACGAGTAAGGCCGTTGTGAGCGTCGCGGCGGGCGTTCCAATCTCCGCCATCGAAGAGAGGCTCGCGCCGGGGACTCCGGTTCTGCGGGTAATGCCGAACGTGTGCGTATCCGTCGGGCTCGGCTCGGCCGTGGTCACGGCGAACGAGGCCGGGCGGGAGATGGTGCCGATGGTCATGGAGATCTTCCGGAGCGTCGGGGAAGTGATGGAGCTTCCGGAGCGTCTGTTCGACGCGGCGACGGCTCTCCACGGTTCGGGGCCTGCTTACGTGGCCCTTTTCGCCGACGCTCTTATACAGGCCGGGGTCCGGGAGGGCATCCCGCGAGATATAGCGCGGCGTTTGGTCAACGGGACCATTCAGGGTACTTCCGTACTGCTCAAGGAACAGAGTCCCCACCAGGTGCGAGATGAAGTCATGACGCCCGGCGGGACGACCGCGGCGGCGTTCGTGGCGATGGAGAAAGCGGGTTTCGTCGGGGCGATTTACGATGGGATACACGCCGCCACCGAACAGTCGCGGGGGCTCGGCAAATGATGCCGGCGCTCACGCTGGCGGTTGCCCTTCCGGGGTTCGGTTTCAGTATCAGTGACCTACTCGCCGGTGTGGTTCAGTATGCTTACTATGTACTGCTCGGGTTCATTATCGCGTCGATCCTGTTCAGTTGGCTGCCGGGATATCCGTCGAATAGCTTTATGCAGGCGGTCTATGAGGCGGTCGGGAATGTCACCCGTCCTATATTGGGGCCGATCCGGAACGCCATACCGCCGATACGGCTCGGTGCCCTGTCGCTAGATTTATCCCCGATAATCGCGCTGTTCGGGCTTTTTATAGCACGGTCCTTACTCATGTTGATCATTGGAAGCTTCATACAGCCCGTAACGGGGTGAGAGGAGGCGCATGAAGCCGGTAGATGTAAGGCGCAAGGAGTTCAAGAGCAAGTGGTTTGGCGGCTACAGCGCAAACCAGGTCGATGATTTCCTGGACACGGTCGCCGACAACTACGAAGATGTGTACAGCGAAAACCTCAGGATGAATGAGAAGATCTCCAACCTCCAGAGCCGGCTGGATCAGTTCGAGGAACTCGAAGGGTCCATCCAGTCAGCGTTGGTGAATGCTGAGAGGGCAGCCGAGGACCTCCGGCACAGCGCCGGCCAGGAGGCGGAGAACACGCGGATGAACGCCAACCGGGAGGCAGAGTTGACCGTCCGGGAGGCGAAGGCCCGCGCCCACCAGTTGATGGCCGACTCGTCCGGCAGGGCCGAGAGGGTCCGGGAGTCCTACGAGGCTCTCACGGAGGCCAAGAAATACTTTACTGACGATTTCCGTAAGCTTTTGAAAAGCTACCTGGACGTGATGGACAACGCGGAGATCACCTCCGCGAAGAAGATCGAAGCCGCCCTGCGCGAACGCCTGGACCTGGAGTCTCTCTCCATCGCCCGCGAAGCAGCCGCCAACGAAGCCGCGAAAGACGGGGGACCCGATGGCGAAGAGACCCAGTCGATGGAGCGTCAGTCCGAAGGTTCTCAGACAGAGGACCTGGGGCAAACAGACCCCGAAGTCGAAGAGCCGGAAGTTGAGCCGTCTAGCACGGAGCACGCCCCATCCGAAAACGCCGCAGCTTCGACGGATTCAGGAGCCGCTGCCGAGGTCGACCGGGAGGAGCCAGCCCCGGATGACGCCCCAAACAGTGAGAGTAACGGTACAGCAGAGAACGGTGACAAGGAGAAAGGCAGGTCCTGGCGCGCGAGCCGATTCTTGCGCCGTCGTGACTAGAGACTTCTCCCGCAAAGACTTCGTCCGAGTCGCTCCGGGCGAGGTCGGGACAATGCCCGACTTGCGGGTCTCTTCTGGGGCGAGGGAGATATCCGTGGCTGGTACCTACGGTAAGCGGGCGATCAAGCTGAAGGTAGCCGCTCCCTCGGTGGAAGGGCGACCCAACGCCGGAGTTGAACGCTTTCTGGCGCGACTTCTCGGGGTGTATCTCTCGTGGGTCTCGTTCTTCCGGGGCGCATGGGGTAGGGATAAGTTCGTCTTCGTTCGGGTCGAGGAGCCGCGAGAGGTTCGGGAAAGTCCTGTGGATCTTCTCGTGCGAGTGTGATGCGCCAGAGCTTCGAGGTCGGGCCGGAGGAGGCTGGGGAGCGCCTCGACCGTCTGGTGGCGCGACGTTCGGGGTTGAGCCGGAGCTTGGTGCAACGTTTGATTTCCGACGGCTCATTAAGGGTCGGTGGAGCGGAAACCTCATCCTCTTATAAAGTGCGCGTCGGAGATATGGTCGAGTGGGAACCCCCGGACGAGCGGCCTGGTTCGGAGGATATTCCGGTCCCGATCGTCTTCGAGGACGAGGATATCCTGGTGGTGGACAAACCGGCGGGGCTCGTCGTTCATCCGGGAGCAGGAAACGCCTCCGGGACGCTCGTAAACGCGCTCCTCGACAAGGGAATCGCCGGGGGTGGAGACCCTTCGCGGCCCGGCATCGTCCACCGGCTCGACCGGGATACTTCCGGCTTGATGGTCGTGGCGAAAGGAGAGCCTGCCTACTCGAACCTCGTAAAGATGCTCTCGGAGCGGCGTGTCGGGCGCGTGTACCGGGCGGTCGTCGTGGGCGAGGGGTTGCCGGATACGGGGACCGTTGACTCCCCTGTCGGCCGCGACCCGGAGAACCCGACGTTGATGGCAGCCGGGGTCGGGAAGCGGGCGATCACGCACTTCGAGGTGCTCGAGAAGGCGGCGGGGTACACGATGCTCCGCGTCAGGCTTGAGACTGGCCGGACACACCAGATCCGGGTCCACCTCTCCGCCATCGGATATCCAGTCTACGCGGACCCGCTCTACGGCAAAACAATACGAAACAGCCGCCTCTGGCTCCACGCCGAACGCCTCTCTTTTATCCACCCGGTAACGGAGAAAAAGATGTACTCCGAATCGGAGATACCCCAAGACTTACGTGAATCGGAGTCACGGCTTGGCTTCCGGTAGATCGAGGTAAGAGGATGCTGCTTGACGGGTTGCGGATGCTCTGTTACTTTAACTCTTAATTAACAACCGACCTTTAATGGCGCTCCGCGAGGCGCGAAGGAGGTAGTAGGCTTGAGAGCTTCAGGCACGGAGGAACGCGCGCGTTCGGAGATATTAACCCCGGACGGTCTTAGTCGTTCTCTGCGGCGCATCTCCCACGAGATACTCGAACGAAACGCATCGGCGCTCGACGGCCTCGCCCTGGTCGGGGTTCTGACGCGCGGGGTTCCGTTGGCGCGTCGCATCTCGGAAAATATCAGGAGGTTCGAGGGGATAGAGGTCCCTGTTGGATCCCTGGATATCACCCTTCACCGCGATGACCTCGCCGCCGAAGAGCCGGAGGTCCACGGTAGCAGCATCCCGTTCGAAGTTACGGGCAGGACGGTTGTGCTCGTGGATGACGTTTTGTTTACGGGACGGACGGCGCGGGCGGCGATGGACGCGCTTCTGGAGATGGGGCGCCCCGAGGCGGTGCGGCTCGCCATCCTGGTCGACCGGGGCCATAGAGAGCTGCCGATTAGGGCGGATCACGTCGGGAAAAACGTCCCGACATCCCGCGGGGAGCGGGTGCGGGTGAAGCTGGAGGAGACCGATGGGGAGGATGGGGTGATCGTCGTTGCAGGGTAAGCATCTATTGACCATTGACGGGATGAGCCGGGAAGACTTGCGCTCTGTCCTGGATCTCGCGAGGGACTTCGCCGATGGGAAGGTCGAACGTCCTTTGGAGGACAAGACTGTTTGTCTGGCATTCTTCGAGTCTTCGACACGTACTGCGTCATCCTTCGAGTTGGCCGCGCGTAGGGCGGGGGCCGATGTGATCTCCCTGTCCGAGAAAGGCTCCGCCATCTCGAAGGGCGAGTCGCTCGTGGATACCGTCGTCACCCTGAGCAACCTCGGCGCCGACGCGCTGGTGATCCGTCACCCAGCCGCCGGAGCCGCCACACTCGCTACCCGCCACACGGACGCGGCGGTCATAAACGCGGGCGACGGCTGCGGCCAGCACCCGACGCAAGCGCTGCTCGACCTGTACGCCCTCAGCGAGGCGTCGGGCGGCTTCGACGAGTTGGTCGGAAAGAAAGTCGCCATCGCCGGAGACATCCTGCACAGCCGGGTGGCGCGCAGTGTTATCCCGGCTTTCAAGGCCGCCGGGATGGATGTCTCGCTGGTCGCGCCTCTTACCCTGTTGCCAAGCGAGGCGGAAGCCTGGGACCTGCCGGAGCTCTCCTCGGTTGACGAGGCGCTGGAGTGGGGGGCGGACGTCCTGTATCTGCTCCGTCTCCAGAAAGAAAGGATGGCCGGAGCCCGCGTGCCGTCTGTGGCCGAGTACGCAGCCTATTACGGTGTCTCGCGCAGGCACTTGTTGCCGGGAGTTCAGTTGATGCACCCTGGTCCGGTTAATCGCGGGGTGGAGATCTCCGGGGACGTGGTGCTGGACAGAGCTTCCCTGATCCCCGCCCAGGTCGCGGCCGGTATCGCGGTTCGCTCAGCGGTCCTGGCGCTGGCGACCGGCGTCGTCCAGGAAGTCGCGGCGTGAGCGAGCTGCTCATCCGTCACGCGCACGTCCTGGACCCGAGTTCAGAACTCGACCGCACTACGGACGTCCGGATCTCCGGGGGGCGCATCTCGGAGATCGGGGAAGACCTCCGGGGCGGGCGAGAGATCGACGCCGACGGCCTGCTCTTGTTCCCCGGATTCGTGGACGTGCACGCCCACTGGCGCACCCCAGGCCGTGAAGACGAGGAGACGATAGAAACGGGCTCGGCGGCGGCGGCGGCCGGTGGTTTTACGAGCGTCGTCATGATGCCGAATACGGACCCAATCGTGGATAAGCCGGTCATAGTCAGCGGTCTAGTGCGGCGCATCGAGCAGGAGTCGCGGGTCCGGGCTTACGTCTCAGCCGCCCTCCACGCCGGTTTGAAAGGCGAGCGTCTTACCGAGATGCGCCTCCTGAAAGAAGCCGGGGCTTTCTGCGTCTCGGACGACGGGCTCGGGACCGCCTCAGCCGGGGTGCTGCGCAACGGGATGCTGTACGCCCGCTCGGCGGGGCTTCCGGTGATCCTGCACTGCGAAGACCACACGCTCGTCACCGGCGTCGTACACGATGGTGCAGCGGCGGCACTAGCCGGCGTCCCCGGCTCCCCGGCGAGCGCCGAGGACGCGGCGACGGCGACGGCTTTGATCCTCGCCTCCGAAACCGGGGCGAAGGTCCACATCACCCACGTTTCGACCGCCCTCTCGGCGGCCCTGGTCGCTTTCTTCAAGGACCGGGCGGACGTCACCGCCGACACGACGCCACACCACCTGACGCTCACCGACGAGTTGGTCGCCACCCTGGACGGAATGTACCGGGTCAATCCACCCTTGCGGCCCGAGAGAGATCTGCAAGGCGTTCGGGAGGCTTTGCGGGATGGTGTCCTTGACTTCGTGGCGACGGATCACGCGCCGCACGCTTCCGAGGAGAAGGAGCTTCCGCTCGAAGAAGCGGCTCCCGGTCTACTCGGCCAGGAGACGGCGTTTTCGGCACTGTACACGGAGTTGGTGCTGGAAGGAAAGCTGCCGCTTTCGCGTTTGATCGAGGCTATGAGTTGCGCTCCGGGGGGCTGGGTCGGAGGGACGGGACGCGTAGCCGTCGGAGCCCCGGCCGACCTCGCGCTCGTGGACCTCTCGGAAGAGTGGATGGTGAGTCGGGAGACGCTCGTGAGTCGCTCCTGGAACAGTCCTTTCCTCGGCAAAAAGTTAACGGGCCGCGTGGCGGTTACTATAGTTGGTGGAGATTTGGTACACGACAGGACTGGAGCGGAGCTTGGAGTACGGTAGCGCGGGGCGGAGCCGGACGACGGTCGTACTGGAGGACGGCGTCGTCTTCGAAGGATGGAGCTTCGCCGGAGAGGGCGAGGTGGCGGGTGAGGTCGTCTTCACGACCAGCATGGTCGGTTACCAGGAGACCCTTACCGACCCTTCCTACAGAGGTCAGATCGTCGTTTTCACCTATCCGCTCATAGGAAATTACGGTGTCATCCCAGGCGACGAAGAGTCCCAAAAAATCCAGGCCGCAGCCGTGATCGTGCGCGAGTACACCCCTTACTACAGCAACTGGGCCAGCCAACGCTCCCTCGCCGAACTCCTCGACGAAACCGGAGTCCTAGGTATCGAAGGTCTCGATACCCGCGCCCTGACCCGACATCTCCGGGATAAAGGTTCGATGCGGGGGGTTATCTCGACCGTCGAGAACGACGTGGCTTCCCTGCGCGACAAGGCGAACGCTCATCCCGAAATGGCCGGCCTGGATCTCGCCTCGACCGGCTCGGAGCTTACGGAACCCGTGCTTCTGCCGGCCTTCGGCGAGGAGGTCTGCCGGGTCGTCGCCCTTGACTACGGCGTGAAAGGCTCCATCTACAAAGAACTGCGGAGCCGGGGAGCTTCGGTCCTGGCGATGCCCAGCTCGACGGGCGCATCGGAAGTCTTGGAAGAGAAACCAGACGGCGTGTTCCTCTCAAATGGTCCGGGGGACCCTGCGGCCCTCGACAAAGCCGTCGACAACCTGCGGCCCTTGCTCGGGGAGGTGCCGGTGTTTGGGATCTGCCTCGGACACCAACTACTCGGCCTCGCGCTCGGTTGCGAGACGTACAAGATGCCTTTCGGACATCACGGCGCGAATCACCCGGTACGCAACCTCGCTACCAACCGCATAGAGATAACCAGCCAGAACCACGGTTTCGCGGTGGACGGCGAGACGTTCCCGGACGGCGTCGAGTTGACCCACCGGAACCTCTACGACGGTACGGTGGAAGGAATCGCCGCCACTGACTTGCTTGCCTGGAGCGTCCAGTACCATCCCGAATCTAGCCCCGGACCGCGTGATTCGGGCTATCTCTTCGATGGTTTCGTGGAGAGCGTTTCGCAGAAGGCTCCGGCCTAGCCTTGCCGCGCCGCGACGACATATCCAGCGTCCTGATCATCGGTTCCGGGCCAATAGTCATCGGACAGGCTGCCGAGTTCGACTACTCCGGCACCCAGGCTTGCCGGGCGCTGCGAGAAGAAGGCTACCGCGTCGTCCTCGTGAACTCGAACCCCGCCACCATCATGACCGACCCGGAAGTCGCCGACGCAACCTACGTCGAACCCCTGACCGTCGAAACGCTCTCGGAGATACTGCGCCGCGAACGCCCCGACGCCCTCCTCCCGACCCTCGGAGGCCAGACCGCACTCAACCTCGCCATCGAACTCCACGACTCCGGTATCCTCGACGAGCTGGACGTAGAACTCCTCGGCGCTTCCGTAGACTCGATCCGCAAAGCCGAAGACCGCCAACTCTTCCGCGAAGCGATGGACCGGATCGGCCTTAAAGTCCCAGAGAGCCGCATAATACACAAAACCTCCGAAATACTGGAAACCACGGAGCAGCTAGGCTTTCCTCTAATAGTGCGTCCGAGCTTCACGCTGGGGGGCAAGGGCGGCGCCGTCGTTCAGGACTCAGCGCAACTCCACCGTGCGGTGACGGAGGGTTTGGACGCGAGCCCCGTCAAGAGTGTGCTCGTCGAGAAGAGCGTCGCCGGTTGGAAAGAGTTCGAGCTGGAGGTGATGCGCGACCTCGCGGACAACGTGGTTATCATTTGTTCCATCGAGAACGTTGACCCGATGGGCGTCCATACCGGAGACTCAATCACCGTAGCCCCTGCACAGACCCTCTCGGATCGCCAATACCAAACCCTCCGCTCCGCGTCTTTACGCATAATACGTGAAATTGGAGTTCAGACCGGAGGATCCAACATCCAGTTTGCGGTGGACCCGGAGAGCGATGACTTCTACGTGATAGAGATGAACCCTCGTGTTTCGCGGTCGAGTGCGTTGGCGAGCAAGGCGACGGGGTTCCCGATCGCAAAGATAGCCGCCAAGCTCGCCGTCGGTTATGCCCTCGATGAGATCCCAAACGACATCACCCGCGCCACCCCGGCTTCCTTCGAGCCCGCCCTCGACTACGTCGTAACAAAGATACCCCGCTTCACCTTCGAGAAGTTCCCCGGCACCCCGCCCACACTCACCACCACAATGCACTCCGTAGGGGAAGTCATGGCTATAGGCCGGACATTCACCGAGAGCCTGCTCAAGGCTATGGCTTCACTAGAGGTAGAGCCTCAGGACATCATACCGAGCCTGGACGAACCAAGCCCCTACAGGATCTTCGCCGTTTTCGACGCCCTTCGCGCCGGGGTGGACATACCGGAGATCTTCAGCCGCACCCACATAGATCCCTTTTTCATAGCCTCAGTGGCGAAAATAGTGGCGGCCGAGGGCTCACTCTCGGGCGCCCTAAACTCCGAAGCGCTCCGGGAAGCCAAGAAGCTCGGATTGCCGGATGAAACCCTGGCCGCCGCATCCGGGACTTCGGTAGAAGTGGTGCGAGGCGTCAGGGAGTCTCTTGGCATCGTTCCGACCTACAAGTCGGTAGATACTTGCGCCGGAGAGTTCCCCGCGCGCACGCCGTACTACTACTCCACCTATGAAGTTGAGGACGAGGTTGAACGTGGAGACGGTCCCTCGGTCGTGGTGCTCGGGAGCGGGCCGAACCGCATCGGGCAGGGCGTAGAGTTCGATTACGCATGCGTCCACGCGAGCTACGCTCTAAAGGAGAGCGGCTACGACGCGGTCATGGTCAACTCAAACCCGGAGACGGTCTCGACAGACTACGATACATCGACCCGACTGTACTTCGAGCCCCTCTCGGCGGAGCATGTTCTGGAGGTCATCCGGCGAGAGAAGCCGGAGGGTGTGATCCTCCAGTTCGGCGGTCAGAGTCCGCTGAAGCTCGCACGCGAGCTCGAAGCGGCCGGGACGACTATCCTCGGAACTTCCCCGGAGGCGATAGACCTGGCGGAAGACAGGGCCCGCTTCGGGCGTCTCCTGACCGAGCTCGAAATTCCGCACCCTCGTTTCGGGACCGCGAGCACCCCTGAGGAAGCCCGCGAAGTCGCCCGCGAACTGGGCTATCCGGCTGTCGTTCGTCCCTCTTACGTCCTCGGTGGTCGGAGGATGGAGATCGTCTACAACGACGACGACTTGAACCTGTACCTCAGCTCCAGTGCGGATACGAGCCCAGATCATCCAACGCTGATAGACGAGTTCATGGAGGATTATGTCGAGGTGGACGTGGATGCGGTTTCGGATGGGGAGGACGTTTATATCGGTGGGATCATGGAGCACGTGGAGGAGGCCGGGGTCCATTCCGGCGATTCTTCTTGCGTGACACCGCCGATCACGCTGCACCGGGCGCTCTTGGATCGGATAGAGGAGTACACGCGGCGGCTGGCGTTGGCTGTCGGGGTCGTCGGGCTTATGAACGTGCAGTACGTGGTGAGGGGCGACAGCGTGATGGTGATCGAGTGCAACCCGCGCGCCTCGCGCACGGTGCCGTTTATCTCCAAGGCGACGGGCGTGCCGCTGGCGAAGGTCGCCACGCGGGTGCTGGTCGGGGAGAAGCTGCGAGGCATGAGGCTCGGACCATCGGTGAGCGGTCATTTCAGCGTAAAGGCGCCGGTCTTCCCATTCGACAGGTTCGCCGATGCCGACCCGTTGCTCGGGCCGGAGATGCGCTCTACGGGAGAGGCGATGGGGATAGACAGGACTTTCGGAGGGGCTTTCGCCAAGGCGCTCACGGCTGCGGGCCAGACGCTGCCGGTCTCGGGGAGGGTGTACATATCGGTCGCAAACCGCGACAAGCGGGCGGTCGTCCTGATAGCGCGGGCGTTCGCGGACCTCGGGTTCGAGGTTGCGGCGAGCGAGGGGACGGCCGAGGTCCTCAAAAACAACGGGCTGCCGGTCACGGTAGTGCCGAAGATCGGAGAACTCGGGGAGGACGTACTCGCGCTTATAGAGGGCGGTGGCGTGGACCTTATAGTGAATACTCCGTGGGGCCGGGGGGCGCGAACGGACGGGTACCTGATCCGCCGTAAAGCCCTCACGCACGGTGTACCTTGCATAACCACCCTCGCGGGCGCAGCAGCCGCCATCCAGGGGATAGAGTCGAAGATAAGAGGCGGCATGCAGCGGGTAAATCCTCTCCAGAGTCTCCACGCAACCAGGGCGTGAAGCTCTACCAGGCAGAGGTTCTGGACCGCGAGAAGTTCGGCAACCACACCCTCATCCGTTACCGCTGGACCGGAGACAAGCCGCGTCCGGGGCAGTTCGTTATGGTCAGGACTACGCTTTCAGCTTCGGCCTCTACGCTCGACCCGTTCCTCTCCCGGCCGCTCTTCGTTCACGACTACGCCGATGGTGAGGTTAGCCTGCTTTTCGAGGTTCGGGGACGCGGGACGGCGCTTCTCGCCGAAGAAAGCAGCCACGTATCGGTCAGCGCGCCGCTGGGGCGGGGGTTTGGTCTCAACGTGGACGGACCCGTCGCGCTCGTCGGTGGGGGTGTCTGGGTCTCACCGCTCAAGCTCCTCTCCAGAAACCTGAGCCTCCTCGATATTCCCCGAGATCTGTATCTTGAGATTCCCGCCTCCGCGCCCGAAGCCTACGCCGCCTGGATCTCTAAAGCATACCCAACGGCCACCTTCGTGCGTACAAACGAGGGCCAAGAAGCGCCCCGCGCCTTGCTGAAAAGTATGGGAGATCTCTCACGTTACCGTGCTCTGTACGCGAGCGGAACTTCCGAGACACTGTCGTCGGTAAGAGAAGCAACCCTGAACATGGTTCCGGCGCAGTTGGCTGTACGCGAACGGATGGCCTGCGCCGTCGGTTCCTGCTACGGTTGCGCCGTCCCGGTGTGGAGGGCAGGGGAGCGAACCTATGCCAGAGCCTGTGTCGACGGCCCGGTCTTCGATGCTGAGGCGCTCGCTTGGTAGCCCGAACCTCGCGGCTCGGAGTGGAACTCTGCGGCGTCCTGCTGGCGAACCCGCTGATGCCCGCCGCCGGGACGCTCTCTAAAGAAATTGTGGGGGATGTGGCGGCGGCTTATGGAGCCATCGTGCCGAAGACCGTCACCCCGGAGCCGCGAGCCGGCAACCCGCCGCCCCGGATAGCGGAGGTCTCGTCCGGCATGATCAACACCATCGGTCTCCAGAACCCCGGCATCGCCCGCTTCCTAAAAGACCTCGATGCTTTCGACGTCGGCCGGCCTATAATCGTCTCCGTCGCCGCTGATACCGCCGAAGACTTCGCCCTACTGTGCAGACAACTCTCCACGGATAGCCGGGTAACAGCCGTCGAACTAAACCTCTCCTGTCCGAACGTGGAGCACGCCGGAGCCACTTTCTGCGCGATCCCAGGAAGCGTCGGAGAAGTCGTCGCCGCCTGCCGAAAAACGTTGCCGGACAAACTACTACTCGCCAAATTAGCCAGCGAGAACGCCGTCGAGAACGCACTCGCCGCCGAAAAAGCCGGGGCCGACGCGCTGACCCTCATCAACACCATCTCCGCCCTCACGATTGACCCCTGGGAGAGGAAGGTCTTCGTGCGCGGCGGCCTCTCGGGACCCGCGATAAAGCCAGTCGCCCTGCGAGCAGTCTACGATGCGTCGCGAGCCGTCAACGTACCAGTGATCGGCTGCGGCGGCGTCTCACGGGGATTGGACGTCGCCGAATTTATGCTCGCCGGGGCCACGGCGGTACAAATCGGGGCCGCGAGCTTCGTCCGGGAACCGCGCCAAATACTGAAAGAATTCTCCTCCTACCTGAAGGAAATGGGCCTCGACGCTTGCGAGCTCACAACGAATTTGGGATAAAATAGACATCGGCGAATTTCTCCCGGTCAGGGTACGGCTCACGGCAGGGAGGTTTTGCCCGGTTTGATCCGGGTTGCCAGAAGGGCTAAAACGGCGGAAACCAGGAACGCGCTCCCTATGCCAAATGCGCCCCCCAGCAAGCCGAGCAGCGCCGGCCCGAGGATGCTGCCGACTCCGAAGAAGAAAAGCGTTACGGAGAAGCCGGTTGCGGGTTGCTCCGGGAAAATGGCCGAGCTCCACATCGCCAGCAAGGCGCTCATGACCATCACGTTTGCACCGTAGAGGGCTGCCGATGAGACCACCGCTGGAAGCGTTGCGGGAAACGCGCCCAACAGAAAAGCGGCCACGCCAAACGTCCCGAAGATACTTGAGAGCATCCGACGAACACCCAGGCGATTTACCAACTCCGCTGCAAACAGACCCAAGAAACCCGCAACGCCCAACACGACGAAGAAGGCCGGTCCAGCTCCTGCCGGGAGACTACCCGACCGCTCTACGAAGTCGACCGAAAAAGACCAGTAGAAGGCGCTGATAAGCCCGTAGACAAACGCTGCGGAGAAGAGTGGCCTGGCTCCAACTCGCCGCAACAAGTTGTTTCTTCGATGACTTGCAACCGACGAGGCATCGCTGTTGGAGACGGGTGTTGACTTGTGTCCACCACTGCTCAAGACGAGTGCGTTTATTATCGTGGCGGTACCGGCGGCCCCGGCGAAGATCAACCACCCGGTTCGCCAGCCGGAACCTGCCGCGAGCGCGATCAGCCCCGCAACCAGGATGCCAAAGGTGGTACCCGTGCTTATTATAGAGAGGACCCTGCCTCGAAGAGGTGGGGACACCATGAGATCCGCCGCATCGTTGTACGGCGCCCACGACCACCCGGCGCTCGTGCCGGCAAGTATGATTCCCACGCAAAGTACGGCCGTATTTGGTGAGAGGGCGACAAGCGTCATGCCCACACCGGCGCACAGCCCGCCCACTACTATCAGGAGCCTCGGGCCGGACTTCGCGGCCAAAAATCCTGCCACGCACAGAGCTATCAAGTAACCTGCTTGTAGCCCGCTCGCTATAAAGCCAGAGGCCTCGACCCCCAGACCGAACTCGTCGCGAAACTCGGGCAGGAACAACCCGAAGCCGTTACGCGCGGGGCCGAAAGCTACTGCGATAGCCAGGAAACCGGCCAGAGTCAATCGTGTCGCGCTTCCCGGTTGCTTCAACATGAAGTCACGGAGAGGATGTACTGGTCGATCCGGGCGTCCGGCGCGTTTCCTGCCCAAAACATGGCCTGATTGTACCCTCGCGATAGCGCCGAAGGCGAGACGCGCCCAGGTGGATACATCAAACGTCGTTACGACGAACGGGGGCAATGTTATAATCATCTACCGATGTTGAGGCGAGCCCCAGAACGAACTTCTCAAGAGCGCCGGAGCGCTTTGCAAGAAGCGAACCGGATCCGCTTCGCCCGCGCCGACGCCAAGCGAGACCTCAAAAGCGGAGACCTCGACATCTACGATTTGCTCATGGACCCTTCCGAGGAGTTGAAAGGCGCGAAAGTCGAGGAGATGCTTCTCGCCCTGCGTGGTACGGGGCGTATAAAAGTAACGCGGATACTGAGAGAGGCCGGTATCAGCCGGGCTAAGACGCTCGTGGGCCTGACTCACGGACAGCGGGACCGTCTGATAGGAGTTCTGGGTTGCCAGGAAGTTTGATCGTCGTTTCGGGGCCTTCCGGGGCCGGAAAATCTACCCTAATACAGGCTGCCCTATCCGCCATTCCGCAGCTAGCCTACTCCGTATCCGCAACCACGCGCGCGCCTCGCAACGGAGAAGTAGACGGCAGAGACTACATCTTTCTCTCCCGTGAGAAGTTCGAGCGTTGGATCGAGGAAGGAAAGTTCCTCGAATGGGCCGGATACTCCGGCAACCTCTACGGAACCCCGGAGCAGAAAGTCGAGGAAGCCATAGAGAGTGGCCGGTCGGTGATCTTGGAGATCGAGTTGCAGGGCGCTAGAATGGTGCACGACAAGAGACCGGAGGCGAAGATGGTCTTCGTCCGGGCTCCGTCTCTGGAGGAGACCCGTCGCCGCCTCGAAAACCGTGCCACCGAGACGTCGGACTCGGTCGAAGCGAGGATGACGACCGCCGTCACCGAGGTTTCGGCTCGCGAAGAATTCGACTACGAAATCGTCAACGGCGAACGCGAGCAGGCCCGTAGAGATATGATAGACACACTGACTAAGATCGTGACTGGAGAAAATAATGCTGAATGACCTCAAGATAGATGAACTGCTGGAGAAAGTGGACTCCCGCTACGGCGTGGCGATCGCCGGAGCCAAGAGGGCGCGTCAGATCAATGAATACACCGCTACCCTCGGCCTCAACGATTCGCTGGGTATACCGGGTCCGCAGGTCCACACCCAATCCCAGCACCCCCTCACCATCGCCATAGAAGAGCTCCGGGCCGACAAGCTGGAAGTCACTTTCAAGGCGCCCAGAGACCTAGATACACCCGAACAAGAGATAGTTGAACAGGAAGAGACCGTTCTCCAAACCGACGTGGATACCCTGGAATCCGAAACCGCCGATGTTGAAGCGGAAGCCGTCGAAGCCGAGGTCGTCGAAGCCGAGGTCGTCGAAGCCGAAGCCGTGGAAGAAGAGGCTGAAAGCTCGGAGGGCCAGGGCGCGGCCTAGAGAAAACCGGGCATCGCGTCCGGGTCGGCGGCCTTGATCCTACTTTCGGTCGGACCCGGACCCGGAGCCCTATCAGCGCCGGAGGTCGCCCGCCAACTCTCCTCCGCCGGCCAGGAAGTCGAAATAAATCTAGCTCCCCGGACCACACTTTTCATCGGACCAGCTTCTTTTGCAGGCTCGGGGAACGTGGTCGAAACACCGACAAGCCAACCCGAGATCGAAGTCTTCATCCCAGCCGGTCCGCCGGATCTGGCCGAACTCTCACACGGTTTGAGACCACAAACACATAATACAATAATGTGTCCGGAGATGGATAGGTGGACGGCGTCGCATCCGGCAGTCAGGAGAAACCTGGAGATTTTGCGGGATGACGGAGTTCTGATGATTGGTGGGGATGAAGGGAAGATAGCTTCGGTTGGTGAGATCTCGGCTGCGGCGCTGGGCAAGCTTGGCGGTGCTTTGAGCGGGGTTCGGGTTCTGGTTACGGCTGGGGGGACGAGGGAGCCGATAGACAGCGTTCGTTTCGTCGGCAACCGTTCTTCGGGGAAGATGGGAACGGCGGTTGCCCGCGAGGCTGCGCGGATGGGGGCCGATGTTACTGTCGTCGCGGCGAACGTGGATGCAGTCGAGCCGGGGGTGAGTTGGCTTCCCGTCGAAACTTTTCGGGAGTTGCGCGAAGAGGTGAGTCGGCAGGCTGGAGAGGCGGATGTACTCGTGATGGCGGCTGCGGTCTCGGACTTCACGCCGGTATCTCCCGCGCAAGAGAAGATCCGTCGCAAGGAGCGATTGACTATCGAGTTCGAGTCTACCGAGGATATATTGAAGGGTGTCAGGGAGGAGAATCCGGGTCTCTTTATGGTAGGATTCGCCGCGACGCACGGAGACCCGGTCGGTGACGCGCGCGAGAAACTTCGCTCCAAAAGCATAGACTTGGTCGTGGGAAATGATATTTCGCAGTCTGGAATAGGCTTTGGCGCCGACGAGAATGAAGTTTACGTGGTCGGGCGTGAAGAGGAACGGTTCGTACCGAGGACTAGAAAAGAAGAGGTAGCTCGCGCTATCCTTGACGTAGTGGTACAGGAAATAAACGAGGAGAAGCGGAGGTAGCATGTCGGAGAAAACTTTGTCGGGGCCTGCGGTTCGGGAGGGATCCGGTGCGCAAACTTCGCACCTTTTCACCTCCGAGTCGGTGACCGAAGGACATCCGGATAAGATAGCGGATCAAATCTCCGACTCTATATTGGACGCGGCGCTCGCCGACGATCCGATGAGCCGGGTAGCCTGTGAGACGCTCGTTACAACCGGACTTGTGATGGTGGCTGGGGAGATCACCACTACGACCTACGTGGATATCCCGACGCTGGTTAGAAAGAAGATCTCCGAGATCGGCTATACACGGGCTAAGTTCGGTTTCGACGCCGAGACTTGCGGCGTTATGACCTCCATAGACCCGCAATCCGGGGATATCGCGCAGGGTGTGGATCACGCCAGCGACGAGGAGATCAATGAGATCGGGGCCGGAGATCAGGGGATGATGTTTGGCTACGCTTGCCGGGAGACCGAGAGCCTGATGCCGCTGCCTATAACCCTGGCCCACGCTCTCACGCGGCGTCTGACCGAGGTGCGCAAGACCGGGATGCTCGACTACCTGAGGCCCGACGGCAAGAGCCAGGTCACCGTGCGCTACGAGGGGACGAGGCCGGTGGCGGTCGAGAAAGTTCTCGTTTCGGCCCAGCACCGGGACGGCGTGGAAGGTGAGATAAAGGGGGACCTCCTCGAAGCCGTCATAGAGCCGGTAATGCCAGAAGAATTTTTCGACCGGAACAGCGCCGAGATCCTGGTAAACCCGACGGGCCGTTTCGTGACCGGCGGGCCGCAGGGTGACACGGGCTTGACGGGACGTAAGATCATTGTTGATACCTACGGAGGCTCTATTCCGCACGGTGGCGGCGCTTTCTCGGGCAAGGATCCGACGAAGGTCGACCGCTCGGGCTCCTACGCCGCCCGCTGGGTCGCGAAAAACGTGGTCGCGGCCGGGCTCGCCGAAAGGTGTACCATCCAGATTTCCTACGCAATAGGAGTGGCCCACCCGCAGAGCGTCATGGTCGAGACTTTCGGCACCGAGAACATCGACCTGTCCACGCTGAACTCCCTGATCGAAGAACACTTCGACCTGCGTCCGGGCGCTCTCATAAGAGACCTGAAACTGCGTCGCCCCATCTACTCGGCAACCGCTGCCTACGGACATTTCGGACGCAACGAGCCGGGGTTCACCTGGGAGGAAACCTCGCGCGCCGACGCCCTGCGCCAGGCCGCCGGCCTGTAAACTCACGGGTTGCAAAGAGAGGTCCTCGAACAAGTAGCAGACCCTGCCGGAAAGCCGCGCGAGGCGCTCGTAAGCCTCCTGATACCGACGCACGCCCTGCCGCCTTTTAGCTATCGCGTTCCAGAGCGTCTGGCCAAAAGGGTTGGGGTCGGGTCAACGGTCGTCGTTCCTCTCTCCGGCTACTCCAGGCTCGGCGTCGTGATCCGTGTCGGGAGCGAAGCCGGTGAAAAGGCTACGGAAGACGTGCGGGAAGTGCTGGAGGAGATCTCACCGGGCGTCCAAACTACCGAGCTTTGCCGCTGGGTTTCGGAGGCCGCGGCGATACCCTTGTCTTCCGTGCTCCGCGCCGCGTTGCCTCCGGGTCTCGTCACCGGACGCTATCTGGTAGTGGATCCTGCTCCCGGATGGATCTGGAGAAGAGGAAGCGTCATCGGTCGCCGGGTGCTCCTCGACGCTCTCGGAGGCGAGGGCCTGAAAGAGGCCGAAGCAGGCGGAAGGGTAGAACTGTCGCCCGCGCCCGCGGAGCGTCGCAAAGTGGAGTGGGCGGTGGATGGAGGTGCGGACCTCGACCTGGGACGCGCCTACCGCCAGCGGGAGTTGCTGGAAGAGATGCAGCGTCATCACTCTGGTTGTACGGTGTCTTCGTTGCTACGAGAGACCGGCGCAACCAGGACGACCTTAAAACAACTGGTCCGGCGCGGCGCAGCCAGGCTAGAGAAACGTCCCGAACCGCCCCCGATCTTCCAAACTCGCGGCGAGGAGGTCCAGTCCGAAGATCTTTTCACCCGTAACGCCGAAAAGGTGCTCGACTCGGGGGGAGCCTGGCTGTGGCGGCTTCCTTCCGGGGAGCAAAAGGGTGCGGTTGTTGCAGCCGCGCGTGAAGCGGTCGAGACGGGGCGGCAGGCTCTTATACTGGCACCCGAGATAGAGACTGTCGAGTCTCTGGTCCGGGAATTGCGCCGGGCGCTGCCGGCGGGTTGTACAGTAGCCCCGTATCATAGCGGCCTCGGCCGGAGCCGGGCTGCGGTCTATCGGGCGGCTCGTGAGGGAGACCTCGACGTCCTAGTCGGTACCCGTGCCGCTGCGATTTTGCCCTTGGAACGTCCTGGCGTCATCTGCGTTTTTGATGAGCCGAACGATTCCTACCGCGCGGAGCCGGGCTACGAAGGGGTGCCGATCCACGCCCGCGAAGTCTCGTTGGAGCGGTCGAAGATCGAATGTTCCGCTGCCCTCTTTCTCTCGCCAACCCCTTCTCTGCAGCTCTACGCGAACTCCCGCTTGAATGAGTTGCCGGTGCGAAACTCTTCGGAGCGTCCGTCGGCCCGCATCATCGACATGAGGGGATCGGGGGCAGCGCTGAGTTCTACGCTGCTGGACGCTTGCCGGCGGGGAGTCGAAGCCGACGAACGTGTAGGTGTGATCTCGAACAGGCTCGGGTACTCCACTTCCGTCTCTTGCAGCCGTTGCGGGACCGTCCGTTCTTGCCCGGATTGCGACTTGCCGTTCGCCCTGCACAGAGAGACGAACCTGCTCGTCTGCAGCCGTTGCGGCCGGCGGGAGAAATTCGTTGGCTCCTGCGAGGCTTGCGGCTCCGAACGTATGGCGACCACCGGCTTCGCCGTCGAACGAGTGCGTGAGGAAATCGCCACTGCCCTCGACTGTCCCGTAGGTCTCCTAACAGCCGAGTCTCGGGAGCAAGAAAACGCCGACATAGTTGTCGGCACCGCCCGCTCCATCCTCAGTCGAGAGTGGGATATAGTCGCCGTCCCAGACGCCGACTCTTATCTGCTCGGGAGCAGGGTCGGGGCGGTGGAGAGATCGTTTCGACTGATCTACCGGGCGACGGAGGCGGCCCGGACGCGTTTGCTGATACAGACTCGCGTCCCCGAACATTACGCCCTACAGACGGCATTGCGCGGTGACTATCCTTCTTTCGCCTCGGCGGAGCTTTCCAGGCGTCGCTCTCTCGGTTATCCGCCTTACACGCATATGGCCTCATTGAGACTGCAAGGAAGTGAGAGAGACGCCCGGCTTGCGGTAGAATCAACTCTGCGTCCCGCTCTGGACTGGAAGGTAGAGATATTGAATCTCGTCTCTCTGGCCCGCTCCGGGAAACAACCATCGTGGCAGGTGCTACTCAAGAGCCGGGAGCGACCAGCGGTGGCGCGGGCCGCCGGTCTCGCAGCCCGTACTATTGCTCGCGGCAATAGTAAACTTAAAGTAGAAGTAGATATAGACCCCGAGGAGGTTTGAGGCTGATGGAGCTTGATGTGAAGACGTTTGGAGACCCGGTACTCAAGTCTCGCTCCACACCGGTAAAAGACTTCGACGAATCACTCGAACGGCTGGCGGACGACATGTTGAGCACTATGCGGGCCCACGACGGGGTCGGTCTCGCCGCCAATCAGGTAGGACGCCTCAAGCGCATCCTGGTCGCGGCCGTCGAAGAAGAGGAATACGTCCTCGTCAACCCCGTTGTCGAGAGCCGCACGGAAGAGTCCGAGACATCCCCGGAAGGATGCCTCTCCATCCCTGGAGTTCACGTAGAGGTCGAACGTGCGAAAGGCATCACGATATCTGGCAAGAGCGCGACGGGAGAGCCGGTTCGGATAGAAGTGGAGGGTCTTCTGGCGCGCATCTTGCAGCATGAGATCGACCATCTCGACGGCGTTTTGATCCTCGACCGGACAGACCGGGAGTCTCGCAAAGCGGTGTTGCGCGAGATGCGCGAGAATCTGCTGGCTCGCGGCTAGATACAGGCAGCCCAAGCATTGAACCTGGCATTTGCCGGTACGCCCGAGTTTGCGGCCACGGTCTTGCGTGGCCTCCTCGGCTCCGACCACGAAGTCGGGCTAATCGTCTCTCAACCCGATTCCAGGCGAGGGCGCGGCAGAAAAGCCGTCTCGACCCCCGTGGCAGCGTTGGCGAAAGAGACCGGGGTTGCGCTCGCCCAACCGGCCCGGATCGGGGAGGTTGCGGCGGAGATCTCCCGCTACGACGCCCTCGTGGTCGCCGCGTACGGTCAGATCCTACGCGCAGACACTCTCGAAGCCGCCCGGCGCGGAGCCTGGAACGTACACGCCTCGCTCCTTCCCGCTTACCGAGGCGCCGCCCCGATAGAGCGGGCGATAATGGCCGGCGAAACGACTACAGGCGTCTCGATAATGAAGATGGACGAGGGGCTCGATACCGGCCCGGTCGCCCTCCGCAGAGAAGTGCGGATCTCCCCGGAAACTACCGGCGGCGAGCTTGCCCGTGAGCTTGCTTTCGTGGGCGTCGAAGCCATAGTACAAGCGATGACAGCGCTGGAGGGCGGCGCTTTGAAGCTCGAAGAGCAGGACGACTCCAGTATCGGCTACGCTCCCAAGATATCAGCCGAGGATCGGACTTTGGAATGGGAGTGTGCTGCACAGGAAGTTCATGACAGGATCCGGGCTCTCGCGCCCCACATCGGAGCCCGCACTTTCCACCCGGCCGTAGATGGCCCCGTCCGGCTGCTCGGCTCGAAAGTCGCGCCGGGTGACCCATCTCTAGCGCCGGGTGAGATATCGCGTAAGGAGGGGAAGATGCTGGTCGGTTGCGGCGAGGGTGCGGTCGAAATCCTCGAAATCCAGCTTCCGGGCGGTAAGGCCCTGCGAACCGACGAGTTCTTGAGGGGTAACTCCCTCGCGGGCTCTTTCTATTCCTGAATAGTCAACGGCCCGGTGTCGGTTGAGGGCGGGCTTCCGGGAACAGTGTTAAACTTCCCCGCAAATACGGGAGAATCACGTCCTCTGGGAGGAGGGAGAGATAAGAGAGCCCGAGACCAGAAGCGCTGTACCTCAACCACAGGTAGAGATGCAGGAGATCTCATTCGAAGAAGAGATCCGGGTAGCCATAGTTGGTGCGGGCGGGTATGGAAGGCTCGCGCTCGACGTCTTGATATCGGCCGGCTCTGAGACTTTGATCCTCGGTTTCTACGACGATGCTCACGCCGTAATACCGTCCAGGGTGCGGGGATTTCCGGTGCTCGGGGACATCGCTATGCTCAAGAGTATGCTCTCCATCGAGCCGGTACACGTGATCGTCGCCATAACGGACAACGCTGCCCGGCTCAGGATAGCGAATTCCATAAGAAGCCTCGGAGGAAAGTTTATAAAGGCGGTTCATCCGATGGCGTACGTCTCGGATGAGGCTGAGTTGGGGGATGGAACGGTCGTCGGGGCCGGGGCGGTCGTGCAGCCGGACGCGGTGGTTGGGAGTCATTGCTACCTCGGACCCCATTCGGTATTGGATAGGGACGCCGTGATCGGGGCTGGAGCTTGGATCTCCGCCGGGGCCGTCGTGGGGCCTGGGGCCAGAGTCGGGGCGAGGGCCATCCTGGGACAGAATTCTAGCATCGGGCGCAAAGCGGAGGTCGCGGCTGATGCGGAGGTGGAGGCGCTCCAGGCGGTCACGCGCGAGGTCCAGGCTTGATCTTCGCCGTGGTACTACTCTTTGGCTTGGTCGTGGGAAGTTTTCTGAACGTGGTGATACATCGGGTCCCCCGCCACGAGTCCATCGTCTGGCCCTCCTCCCACTGTCCGGAGTGCGGGGAAGAGATATCACCCCGCGACAACGTGCCGCTTCTCTCCTACATCCTGCTACGCGGCAGATGCCGGAACTGCAAGACGTACATCTCGGCCCGCTATCCGCTGGTCGAGGCGTTGACCGCAGTACTGTTCGGGCTTGCCGCTTATGCTTTTGGCCTGAGCCTGGAACTTCTTTCGGCGCTCGTGCTGATCGGAACCCTTATAGTCCTCGCGGCCACGGACGTAGAGCACCGGCTGCTCCCAAACGTCATCGTCGGTCCGGCCGCGCTGGTCGGCTTCGTAATATCGGTCGCCGTAGAGCCGTCGCGGTGGTGGGTCTACCTGGTCTCTGCTCTCGCGGTCGGAGGGGCGCTCTTCGCGCTGGCGCTCGCTTATCCCGGCGGAATGGGCATGGGAGACGTGAAGATGGCGGCGATGCTCGGGTTGTTTCTCGGTCCCTACGCTGCGCTGGCCGTCTTTATCGGGGCGCTCGTTGGCGCTGTTGCGGGCGGGATTCTACTTCTAATAGGGAGAACGACCCGGCGGACAGCTTTGCCGTTCGGGGCGTTTCTGGCGCTCGGGGGGCTGGCGGCGTTGTTCTTGGGGCCTGTGATCTGGGGTGCTTATTTGCGACTGGCCGGGGTTGGTTGAGAGGTGGACCGCTTCGTGGACCGTTTCAGGACACAGGTCGTCGGGATGGATATAGACCGGGGAGCCATAAAGGCCGTGCAACTGGCGAAGGCGGGAGGGAGTCATACGCTCCAGCACGTTGGTTATCACAGGCTCGCGCCGGGTGCTATAGAGGAGGGCGAGGTTGCGGATCACGACTTGCTCACCTCGGAGGTCCGGGAGTTCTGGTCTTCTCACTCTTTCAAGGGTACGTCGGTCAGTTTGGGGCTCGCGAACCAGGGCGTGGTGGTCAGGCTGCTCGACTTCCCGCGCATGAGCCCGGAGGACCTGAAGAGCGCAATCGGATACGAGGCCCAAGACCACATCCCGATGCCCTTGGAAGAGGCCGTGATGGACTACGTGAGCCTCGGCCCGGTGGACGAGGGGTCCGATCTTGACCGGATCCTGATCGTGGCCGCAGGGCGGGAGATGGTCGGCCGCTACACTTCCGCTATACGCGCCGCCGGCCTGCGCCCGGTTGGAATAGACGTAAAAGCTCTCTCCCTCGTCCGCTCGACCCTGCCCGATACTTTCTTCGACGAGGGAGACATCCTTCTCCTGGATATCGGGAGTGAACTCTCAAACCTCGTGGTCTGCCAGGGCGGGAACCCGATGTTTACCCGTACCGTACCTGGTGGTTCGGGTTACTTCGCCCGGATGGTGGCCGAGTACGCAGGGCTGCCGGAGGACGAAGCGGAGGACTTGCTCACGCGCTCTAAAGTCATGCTCGAAGACCCGCAAGAATTGGAAGAGTCACAAAGCTACGCGCAGGATGACGGCGGGGCGGAGGACGAGACGGACCCGTCGCTCGACCGGGAGTTCCGGCGCAACGTAAGGCGTGGGATCGAGGTCGCGGCAGACAACCTGGCCGAAGACGTGCAGGGTTCCATCGAGTATCACTACTCTCAGCCGGGAGCGAGGGAAGTCTCCCAAGTTTTCGTTTCCGGGGAGGGTGCGCTGGTCGCCGGGCTGGAGAGTCACCTCGGGGAGTTGCTCCAGCTACCGACTTCCAGAGGCAACCCGCTCCAGAAACTGGCGGGCAACAACTCCAACGTCTCCGAAGAGCAACTAGAGGTGATGGAGCCCGTTCTAGCGGTCGCGCTCGGCCTGGCACTGGAGGACGAGTGAGGCGGATAAACCTCCTTCCTCCCGAGGAGCGCCGGAGAGGGTTCGCCATCCCGAGAAGCGGGTTGTTCGGGATACTGCTCGTTGTCGGGGCGGCGGCGCTCGTGATCATGGCTGGTCTGTATCTTTTCTACCTGGTGCGACTCAACAACGAGCAGCAGCAGATAGCGACCCTGGATCAGAAGATATCCCAACAGAACCAGCGACTGGCCGAACTCGCCCCCTTCAAGGACCTTCAAGCTCGTCTGGACGCCAAAAAACCAGTGGCCGACGGGATATACAGGACACGCTTCGCGTGGGCCGAGTTCTTCCAGGGACTCTCGTTCGTAATCCCCCCGAAGACCACGCTGAACAGCCTCACCGCCCAGGCCGCCCCGATCGACATCCAGTCTTCCTCGGGCCAGACACTCCGGCCGCCGGGTACGATCACCTTTACCGGCGTCGCGCTGCCTAATTACCGCAACGTCGCCGACTTTATCGTTCAGATGAACAGCCTGCGCTACCTCTCCAACACCCAACTCAACTCCGCGCAACTGGATCGCCAGGGCTACGCGCGGCCCGTTATAAACTTCGAGGCTTCCTCGGAGCTGATAACCGTCGTCGGCCAGAACGGACCGGCCGTGCCGCTCGAAAGCGGCCCTTCGGCGAACGTGCGGGAGAGTCCATCCCGTACCCCGCGAGAACTGGCGAGTAGCCTGGTGGACAGGCACTAGGTGGAACGCGACGACCGCAACCTACTCATCCTCGGGGCGCTCGTGATACTGGTCCTACTCCTCGGTTTCTACTTCCTGCTACTGGGACCGCTGAGGAGCGACTACGCGCAGAGAGTCGAAGAGAAGAACAACAAGCAGTCCCAGCTAAACCAGCTACAGCAACAGGTTGGCAACCTGGAGCAGGTACGCCGCAACTCGCCGGAGACGGAACGCCAGATCCTGGAACTCGCGAAAAGGATACCCGAACAGCCGGAGATACCGACCTTACTGGTCCAGCTCCAAGAGGTCTCACGCGCCGCGAACGTCACCTTGTTCTCCGTCGAACCGGGGACCCCGGAGCCGCCGCCCGGTGGAGGTGACTTTCAGCGCATACCGATTACAATGTCCTTTGAAGGCACTTCCGCGCAGATGGAAGATCTGCTGCGCCGCGTGCAGAACCTGGCCCGGCTCGTAACGGTCAACGAAGTCACCTACGAGCCGGTGCAGCAGGGAGGCGGGACTACCACGAGCGAACCGGGAATAGAGCGCCTGCTAAAGGTTGATATAAAAGCTGAGGTCTACGACCAAGCGTCCGGGGGAGGCACGGGCTCCGCCCCGGTCGCGCCCTCGCCTCCGCCAACCCCGGCTCCGGGTAGTACCTCTGGTAGCGTTCCAGGAGGCGCGTCGGTTGGCTCGACCGAGAGAGTTCAAGGGGGCGTGTCGAGTGCTCCGTAGGCTGCGGGACATGCTGGAAGCACGCGCGAATTACTCTCCCAGGGCGAGCAGGGTCTTTCCGGCCGTGCTGGCGGTCGCGGCGCTCCTCATCTTCGTTTGGGTGCTAACTGGCGCCCTCTCCGGCGGGGCCGGGAGCGAGCAGGCGGCGAATCGCTCCTCGTTGGCGCAAGCGCCGGGCGGCTCACAGAACAGTAGTAGTTCGCAAAACAGTGGAGCTTCGGGCGGCGCGGAAGCCCCGGTCCCGCAGTCCGAAAACAAGAACGTCGACTCATACGCCGCGTACACGAGCAAGGACTACTTCCGGCAACTCGTGAAACCGGCTGGCGGAGGTGATGCCGGCGGCACTACCGGCGGTGGATCTACAAACACCTCTAGCGGAAACAGAGGGAGGAACGCTACTGGCAGTAACAGTACGAACAATAACGGTGGTCCAAGTAGCAATACGACCAACGGTGGCCCCTCCCAGGCCAACGAAAACAACTCTAACGGTGCCGGCAACAATGCTTCAAACGGGGGGACCGGGACTGGAAAAGGGACGGCTGCGGCTCGCAAACGCGCTGTACAGAAGCGGGCGGCCCGCATGAGGCGCGCCGCTGTCGCTCAGGCTCGCAAGCAGGCCAGGGCGCAGGCGGCGCAGGGCAAAACAGGTGGCGGATTACCCAACTCCGGGGGTCGGCTCCCCGCTACCGGTGGTATGCTTTCCGGCGGATACAAGTAGTTTCGTGATCTCGAATCTTATTGGAGAGGACCTTTTACGGTGAAGTTTGGTTTTTCGACGGCGGGTGAGTCGCACGGCCCCGCGGAGGTGACCCTGGTGCATGGGGTCCCGGCGGGGCTAGAGTTGTTGGCGGGAGACGTCGACCGCGACCTCGCGCGGAGGCAGCAAGGTTACGGACGGGGCGGACGGCAGAAGATCGAGAGGGATGAGGTAGAGTTCCTCGGCGGGGTGCGCCACGGCTACACTTTGGGTTCGCCGGTCGCCATGTTGATCCGCAACAACGACTACGCCAACTGGGAGGGCCGGATGTCCCCGGCTCCGCCGGACGAGGCCGCCAAGACCGTCACCCTTCCACGGCCCGGACACGCGGACCTCGCCGGGATGCAGAAGTACGCCTTCGACGATCTCCGGAACGTCCTGGAGCGCTCCAGCGCCCGCGAGACGACGGCCAGGGTCGCCGCCGGCGGTGTCGCGAAAAAGCTGCTGGCGGAGTTCGGCGTCCAGATCACGAGCGCCGTCTATCGCATAGGGGGCGCCGCTTACGGCAAGGAGCAGGCGGCGGCGGATGCCGGTAAAGCCGATAGTTCCGAGGTCAGATGCCCGGACCCGGAGGTTTCCGAGAAGATGAAGGCGGAGATAGACGCCGCCCGTTACGCCCGCGACGCCCTGGGCGGCGAGTTCGTGGTCGTGGCCGAAGGCTGCCCGCCGGGGCTCGGCTCCTACGTGGACTGGCGCGACAAGATAGACGCGCGGCTCGCGGCTGCGGTCATGTCCATCAACGCAATAAAGGGTGTGGAGGTTGGCATGGGTTTCGAGGTCGCGCGTCACCGCTCCAGCGAAGTGCAGGATGAGATCCTCCTGGAAGACGGACACATCGCGCGGGCGAGCAACCGCCTGGGCGGACTAGAAGGCGGGATGACCAACGGCGAGCCCGTCATAGTCTCGGCCGCCATGAAGCCGATCTCGACCATAGCGAAAGCCCTTCGAACAGTAGACCTCGCCACCGGCGAAGAATCACGCGCCTTCAGGGAGAGGGCCGACTCCTGCGCGGTCCCGGCGGCGGCGGTGATCGGGGAGTCAATGGTCGCGGTGGTTCTGGCCGAAGCTCTCCTCGAAAAGTTCGGGGCGGATAACATGACCGATATCCACGCCTCCCATGACGCCTACATGAACCGCCTCAAAGGCACCGTTCACGGGGCGCGGTCCTCCTGAAACCGTGGAAAGAACCGTGGCTCTGATCGGGTACATGGGCAGCGGCAAGAGCACCGTCGGGCGCGCCCTCGCCCGCAAGCTCAGCCGGGACTTCGTTGACCTGGATCGGGAGATCTCCCTCGGTGAGGGACGCTCCATACGACAGATCTTCGACGAAGATGGAGAAGCAGGCTTTAGAGAGATCGAACACGAAACACTGGCTCGCGTGCTGAAAGAGCCTGCCGGGAAGGTGATCTCCTGCGGCGGCGGTGTTGTCACCTTTCCACCGAACCGTCGGCTCCTTGAGAACGTCCCAACTGTATTCCTCCAGGAGGAGATGAAGATTCTCTACGTGAGAACACGGGGTAATGGACGTCCCTTGCGATCCGCGAGCCGTGAGGATTTCGAGAGGCGATACCTGGACCGCCTGCCACACTACCGCGAGTTCGCGGACCTGGAAGTCTCGTGTGGGGGACGAGGCCCGGATGAGGTCACCGGGGAGATAACGGCGTGGCTGAAACAGTAACAGTAGAAGTCGCGGGCGTCCCGCCGTATCCCGTCCTCGTTGGATCCCGCCTGGACCCCGCAGAGGAAATATCCCGCATCCTCGAACCAGGCGTCTGCGCCCTCCTGACCGACTCAAACGTCGGCCCGCTGCACGCCGAGACCATCACCGAATTGCTGAAACGCGCCGGGTGGCGGGTGGCAGACACAATACAGATACCTGCCGGGGAAAGTTCCAAGAATCTCTCGACTTATGGAGACGTGATCCGTCGTCTGGCCCGAGCCGGCCTGACCCGCGACGGCGCTCTCTTCGCCCTTGGCGGCGGGGTCGTGGGAGACCTGGGCGGTTTCGTCGCCGGCACCTTCCTGCGAGGCGTAAACTTCGTGGCACTCCCTACCTCTCTGCTGGCGATGGTGGACAGCTCCGTGGGCGGCAAGGTCGGCGTTGACCTTCCGGAAGGGAAGAACCTCGCCGGAGCCTTCGTCCGTCCTCGCGCCGTCGTGGCGAACGTCGACTGGCTCCGAACGCTCCCCAAACGGGAGGTCTCGAACGGCCTCGCCGAAGTAGTCAAGATGGGTTTGCTCTCCGGTGGAGGGTTTCTGAAATCTTTGAACCTGATAGACAAGGTAAGAGTTCTGGAGCACGAATCCCTGCTGCAGGTTATCGGTCACTCTATTCGCTTCAAGGCGGAGGTGGTCGCGGAGGACGAGTTCGAGGCGGGGCGTCGCGCCACCCTCAACTACGGTCATACGATAGGACACGGCCTGGAAGCCGCCTCCGGTTACGCTCTCTCCCATGGCGAGGCGGTTGGTGTGGGGATGGTCGCCGCCGCGGGCATCTCCGGGGAAATGATCGGGACCGATTTGAAAGACTTGCACGAGGAGTTTCTCTCCTCCGCCGGGTTGCCGCTCAGGGCGTCGGGGCTGTCGGTCGAGAAAGTGCTGGCGGCGATGGGCCGGGACAAGAAGCGAAAAGGCTCCGACTCCGCTATGGAGTACAGGTTCGTGCTGCTCGAAGACGTAGGAAAGCCCTTGTATGGCGTGCGCGTTGGGGAAGACGTGGTCCGGCGGGCGATAGAGGCCGTCGTTGAGTAGCGTCCTGATCCTAAACGGAGTAAACCTGGGCTCCCTCGGCCAGCGGCGCCCCGAGGTCTACGGTGGAGAGACTCTGGAGGATATAGAGAAACGCTTGAAAGGCGTGTTTACGGAGGCGGCTTTGGAGTTCCGGCAAACGGATTACGAGGGAGAGATGGTAGCTTGGATCCGGGAAGCGGCAAACTACGACGGCCTAGTCCTAAACCCCGGCGCCTGGACCCACTACGCCTACGCGCTACACGACGCCCTCGAAACACTAGATGTACCTAAAGTAGAGGTGCATATCTCCAACGTACATACTAGAGAGACCTGGAGACGCTTCTCCGTCGTGTCTCCGGCGGTCGACGCGGTCGTCGCCGGGATGGGCGTACACGGCTACGAAGCTGCTATCCGTTACATTCTGGCTCGCGGGCCAGGTGGCCGCTGACTGTAGCGCGGCTGAAAGAGGTTCGATCTGTGCGATAATAATTCCGTATCGGCGCCGGGCATCGCCGGTCCCGGGCTTTTCGCTCTAGTTCCAGGTCGCAAGAGGGGT
This sequence comes from Rubrobacteraceae bacterium, assembly GCA_965219175.1. Lineage (GTDB taxonomy): Bacteria > Actinomycetota > Rubrobacteria > Rubrobacterales > Rubrobacteraceae > JBBPZK01. Next base: position 1,836,964 of record CBDCNI010000001.1, on the reverse strand, counting down.
TTTTAGATGATATCGACAAGTCAGTTCAAAAACGGGTCAGCCATCCGGGTTGACGGCAAGCGGTTTACCATAGCCTATTTCCAGCACGTCAAGCCGGGCAAGGGCGCCGCTTTCGTCCGGACGCGCCTGCGCAACATGGATACCGGCTCCGTCGTGGAGAAGACCTTCCGGGCCGGGGAGAAAGTCGAGGATGTCAGGACGGAGTCGAGGCATATGAGCTATCTCTACCGCGACGGAGACCTGCTCCACTTCATGGATCAAGAAACCTACGAGCAGTTCGCCATCCCGGCGGACGTCGTCGGCGAAGCCGCCGGATACGTCGTACCGAACGGTGTGGTTACCGTACTATCGGCGGATGGAGAAGTCGTGAGCCTGGAGCCGCCGGCCCACGTGGACCTCGAAGTCTCCGAGACGGACCCCGGCCTCAAGGGCGATACGGCGACCGGCGGCACAAAGCCCGCCACGCTCGAAACAGGACTCGTCGTTCAGGTACCGCTCTTCGTCAACCCCGGTGAGCGTGTACGGGTCGATACGCGCTCCAACCAGTACCTGACGAGGGTCTGAGACCTTGAGCCGCAGGACCGCCAGAAAGCAAGCATTCTTGGTCTTGTATCAGAGTGACGTAAACGGCTGGCCGGTCGGAGAGGCCGTCAAGCGCTGGCGTTCTTATCGGGGGGACTTCGACGATTACGCGCTCCGTCTGGCGCGGGGCGTGGACCAGGAGATAGAGTACCTGGACACAAGGTTGTCGGAGGTCTCTGTCGGGTGGCCGGTCCACAGGATGAATTCCGTGGACAGGACTATTTTGAGGGTGGCGCTCTACGAGATGCTTTACGTGGAGGACGTGCCGCCGGAGGTGGCGATCAACGAAGCCATAGAACTCGCGACTGGTTTCTCAGGCGAGGAGTCGCCTGTTTTTGTCGGGGGTGTCTTACGCGGGGCGGTCGGTCGGCTGGTGGAACATGGCTAGCGCGACGCTCTGGGACGATCACCGCAAGCAATTCGACCAGTATCTCGAAGGCCTGTATTTCTCTGAGGAGCCCAGGCTCTCGGGGCTCGTGGAAGCCATGCGCTACTCGATGCTCGCGGGTGGAAAGCGTGTCAGGCCGACGCTGTGCATGGAGACGGCGCGGGTCTTCGGGACGGACCCGGCGGTTACGTTGCCCTCGGCCGCGGCGATAGAGCTAATCCACACTTATTCCCTGATCCACGACGACTTGCCCGCCATGGACGACGACGATTACCGGCGGGGACGGCCGACCGCGCACAAGAAGTTCGGGGAAGCGATGGCTATCTTGGCGGGCGACGCTTTCTTCGGGGAGGCGCTCACCCTGATCACGGTTCACCAGAGAGGCACTTGCGAGCAGGTCGTGGAGGTCGTTAGGGAACTCGCCGGTTCGACCGGGGTAAACGGGATGGTCGGCGGCCAGGTCATAGACATGGACCACACCGGGTCGGGAGAGGCCGTTGATCCGGAGACGCTGCACATGATCCACAAATATAAAACCGGAGCCCTCATAAAGTCATCCGCCCGCATCGGCGCCATCCTCGCGGACACGACGGAAGATGAGCAGTCGGCCATCTCGGATTACGCCCTGGAACTCGGGCTTTGCTTTCAGATAATAGACGACGTACTCGACGCGACCTCAACCCGCGAAGCCCTGGGCAAGAGCGCCGGCAGCGACGCCGAACAGGGCAAGGCGACTTTTGTCGGCGTCTACGGTCTCGAAGGCGCCCGCAAAGAGGCGGATACAGCCGCCGAACGCGCCCTGGCAGCCCTCTCGCGTATAGACGGCGACTCCTCCGGCCTCCGCGACCTGGTCTTCTTCGTCCGCCACCGGGAGAACTAACCATCCCCGGCGAAGTTGCAAAACGTGGGCTACAGCGTGAGAAACGGCGACTCGACAATCTACTCGTCGAACGTGGCCTCGCCGGGAGCCGTCAAAAGGCGCAAGGTCTCATCCTGGCTGGGGCCGTCCGGGTCGATGGTCGGGTCACCACGAAAGCCGGGCTCCGTGTCGGCGTGGAGGAACCTCTGAGCGTGGAGAGAAAACAGAGGTTCGTCTCGCGGGCCGGGGAGAAGCTGGACAAAGCCCTGGAGGTGTTTGGCGTTCCGGTTTCCGGGCGGGCTTGTTTGGACGCCGGCGCTTCGACGGGAGGATTTACCGACGCGCTTTTGAAGCGGGGAGCCGGAAAAGTGCTGGCGGTGGACGTGGGCTACGGACAGTTCGACTGGACGCTCCGAAACGACCCGAGGGTCGTCGTGCTGGAGAGGACCAACGTGCGGGGGCTATCCGGGGAAGAGGTGCCTTTTGAGCCGGAGTTACTGGTTGCCGACCTGTCGTTTATCTCTCTCGTCGTGGCGCTCGAAAAGCTTCTCTCGACTACGGATTCAATCCGGGAGGCGGTGGTGCTCGTCAAGCCGCAGTTCGAGGCCGGGCCGGAGAAGGTCGGGCGCGGGGGGCTGGTCAGCGACCCGGAAGTCCACGTGGCTGTTATAAGGCGGGTTATCGAGTCTTTCGACGGTCTTGGTTTCGGGGCTGCTGGTGTTATGCGGGCTCCGGTTGCGGGGAGGCGCTCCGGGAACCGGGAGTATCCGCTCTATCTGGTGCGTGGGTCATCGGTTGTCGTGGGGGAAGATCGGCTGAGGGAGGTCGTTGCTGGTGGCTGATCCACCCTTGTCGGTGCGCCGGGTCGGGGTGGTCGCGAACCCGAAGGTGGGGGACGGCTACTTCGAGCGGCTGTCGGCGGCGCTCGGGAAGCGGGATGTCGAGATAGTGGAAGTGCGGGCGGGCGACGAGCCCGACGGCGACTCTGATCTGGATCTTGTCTTCGTCCTCGGTGGAGACGGGACGATGCTCAGGGCTTCCAGGATGTATCCCGGAAAGCTGTTGGTCGGGGTGAACCTGGGCAAGGTCGGGTTCATGTCCGGTATGTTGCCCGATGAGATCGAATCCGGGGTCGAGAAAGTGCTCGGTGGCGGACTTTACGTTCAGGACTACCGGATGTTGGACGTGCGGGTGGATGGAGAAGAAGAGAAGCATTTAGCGGTAAACGACGCGGTCTTGATCAAGCAGCAGCCGCATCAGATCGCCTCCATAGACGTCTCCGTTGGGGGCGAGGAGCTTTTCGCTTTCCGCTGCGACGGCTTTATCGCGGCGACGCCTCTCGGATCGACGGCCTACGCGCTCTCGGCCGGCGGGCCGATCGTCTCGGCGGATGTCGGGTGCTACGTGCTCGTCCCGATAGCGCCGCACGCGCTGGTCAGCCGGCCGCTGGTGCTCGGAGAGAATCAGACGGCGCACCTCAAGCTCGTGGACCGTGGCGCGCTCCTGTCTCTGGACGGCAACGGCGTGCGGGAGCTGGAGGCGGGCGACGGCATCCGGATAAAGCTCTCCGGGGAAAGCGTTAGAATAGGCAGGACCGACGAGTGGACGTGGTGGAGAGCGGTTCGGAGGACCTTTCTGTAGTGCTCACGGAACTTTCCGTCGAGAACATCGCCCTGATCGAAGCCGCCAGGCTGGAACTCTCCCCAGGCCTGAATGCCATCACCGGCGAAACCGGAGCCGGAAAGACCTTGCTCGCCACCGCCCTCCAACTCCTCCTCGGTGGCCGCGCCCGCTCCGAAACCGTTCGCTCAGGCTCCGACAAAGCAACCATCGAAGGCACCTTCCAACTATCCGACGAATTCAGCCAGGAGATAATCTCCGGGGCACTCGGAGATTTGGCCGAAGAGATTGACGCCGAAGACGGGCTCGTCCTGCGCCGCACCCTGACGGGCGAGGGACGCTCCCGGTGCTACGTCGGCGGTGTGGCGGTCCCGGTAAAGGCGCTCGCCTCTCTCGGGGAACGCCTCGTCTCCTATCACAGTCAGAGGGAGCAGGCGCGACTCGCCGAGCCTTCCGAGCAGTTGGTTATTCTGGACGATTTCCTGGACGATTCGGCTGCGCGGGCGAAAGAGGAGCGGATAAAGCTCTGGTCTCAGGTCGAGAGAGACCGGCGGGACCTCGCGGAGGTCCGGTCTTCCGCCGAGGCCCGTCTCCGGGAGATAGATTTCCTCCGCTTTCAGGTTTCGGAGCTCGAAGAAGCAGGCTACGGCGCGGAAGAAGTGGTGGATCTGAACCGCGAACGCGAGAGGCTCCGGAACGTCACGGATCTCCTCCAGGCCGTGGCTGATTCGGTTGCGGTTCTATCTTCGGAGGAAGGTGGTGCTATCGACTCAGCGGGCAAAGCTTCCTCAGAACTTGGCCGGGCCGTTCGCTACGATGAGTCGCTTTCGGGGACTTTGGAGCGCTTGAACGGACTCTCGGCTGAACTCGAAGACGTGCTCTACGAACTCCGCTCCTACCTGGATGAGTTGGAGGCAGACCCGGCGCGTCTGGACGTGGTAGAGGATCGGCTGGCGTTGCTGAAAGGGCTGGAGCGCAAGTACGGCGAGGACGTCGAAGGGTTTTTGGAGGAGGCGCAGGGGCGTTTGCGGAGGCTGGAGAACCTGGACGAGGAGACGGTGGGCCTGGAAGCAAGCATCCGATCCGGTGAAGAGCGGCTCGGGGGGCTCGCGGCGGAGATCTCCACCGGTCGGGAGCGGGCGGCTCGGAAGCTTTCGGAGAAGGTGGGGGAGAACCTGGCGGGTTTGAACCTCGGCAAGACCACTTTCCGGGCCGATTTGGTCCCGTCGGAGCCGAGTCCTTCTGGAGTCGAGCGGGTAGAGTTCGTCATCCAGCCGAACCCCGGCGAACCGGAGTTAGCCGTTCGCCGTTACGCGTCGGGAGGAGAGCTGTCGAGGATCATGCTAGCCATCCGGCTCGCCCAGGAGCGCATAGAGCCCGGAGCCACCTACGTCTTCGACGAGGTTGACGCTGGTATCGGCGGAGAGACGGCAACGGCGGTCGGGGCGAAGCTGCGAGAACTCGGTAAGCGCAACCAGGTCCTGACTATCACCCACCTTCCACAGATAGCTTCCGAAGCCGGCTCGCACGTAGTTGTCGCCAAAGAAGAATCAGACGGCCGAACCCTGACCCGCATATTACGAGTGGAAGGCGAAGAGCGTCGCCGCGAGCTCGCCAGGATGCTTTCCGGCAGGGTGGACGAAGCCTCACTCGCCCACGCCTCGGAGCTGCTGGTCGGCAGCACTTAGTCGTTTTCCTTAGTCGTTTTCGCAAGTGTCATATCCGGGGTTGTGTTTTCTATTGATCCAGATCACGCCGGGACCTTTTATTCCTTGACCGTGGACGTTGTGGGGTACACACTTGGCCTTAATGAGAATCATTTCCATCTGGAGGCGGAGTTTTGTTGCGTAGATTCAGCCTGAGCCGTACTATCGGAAATCCCTGGCTGGTCGCCCTGGTCCTGGCGGCTTTGCTGGTGGCGGGTGTGATGGTGTGGCAGGCGGTTACGTCCGGTGGTGTCCCGGACCCGAGCGCCCGCAACTTGAGCCCGGCGGCGGCTGTCCTGAACAGCGGCATCCTGGTCTTTCGCGAGGGGCTTGAGGCGATTTTGGTACTCGCGGCGGTCACGGCCGGTCTGTTCCGCGAGCGCGGGGATCACTGGCGGCCGGTTGCGGCTGGTTCGGGCGCTGCTTTTATTGCGACGGTGGCGACGTGGTTTATCGTGGTTGCTTTGATCTCCGCCGTCAATGCTCCGGCTTTGGACGTGCAGGCTGGGACCGGGTTGTTGGCGATCGTGGTGTTGTTGGTTGTTATGAACTGGTTCTTTCACAAGATCTACTGGACCGGTTGGATCGGCCTTCACCACCGGAGCAGGAAGCGGACCCTCGAACGCTCGGACGGTAACAAGTCCGCCGCGTACCTCGGGCTCGCGCTGCTCGGGTTCAGCGCCATATACCGGGAAGGTTTCGAGGTGGTGCTGTTTTTGCAGAACCTGAGGCTTGAGGTCGGCTCCGGCGCCGTCTTGAAGGGAACGGCTATCGGGCTCGCCCTGACCTCCGTGGTCGCGGTGTTGACCTTTGTTGCCCACAAGCGGCTGCCGTACAAGAAGATGTTGATTGCAACCGGAGTCTTGCTCGGCGTCGTCCTGATCGTCATGGTCGGAGAGAGCGCCCAGGAGTTGCAGCAGGCGGCTTGGATCCCAACGACCGAACTGAACCTGCCCATCCCAGGATGGCTCGGGATGTGGTTCGCCGTCTTCCCAACAGCCGAGGGTCTCGCCGCCCAGGCCATCGCCGCCGCACTCGTGATCGGCTCCTACGTCGCAGCCCAGTACGCGCGCATCTGGCGTCCCCGCCGCTCCAGGGCCAAAGCCGAGATGAACTCCGTAGCCGTAGAGAGTTCCCCGAAGCTCCCCGCCAACAAGTAAGGTCACTCCCACAACTACCGGGTGGGCCTCGACTCCAACTAACGTGTCATAAGCTACTATAAAGTGGCGGGCTAGCCGCTAAACTTGCCTCGGAAAATCCGCCGCCAAAGATCCGGGAGATGTAGTTGGAGCAACCCACGAACCCCGAACCACCAGACGTAGCCGTGAGACCGGGTCGGGAGCGTTAACTGACGGCCCCGGCAATACTCGCGCCGCTCGTCCTGGCTCTCGTAGCCGCGCCCGTCGCGGCGTTCGCCGGCTTGCTCCGTCCTTCTCTATCGGCTCCTGTTGGGGCGGTGCTTGCGGCTCTGGCCGCCGGGGCGACGCTCTACGCCTGGCTCTCGGGAGGCGGGGAAGTGAATTTCGCGTGGGCTCCCACCCTCGACCTCCGTTTCGCGGTGAAAATGGATGGTCTCGCAGCCCTCTATTCCCTGCTCGCCACGGGGGTTGGTTTCGCGGTTCTAGTCTACTCCTGGCGATATCTGCCGCTACATCTGGAGCACGAGGGGAAACCGGAGGCGGCCGCGCCGCGCTTTTACTTCTTTATGTTGCTTTTTATGGGCTCGATGGTCGGGCTGGCGATGTCGCAGGACCTGATCCTTCTCTTCGTCTTCTGGGACCTTACCGCTGTCGCCTCCTACTACCTGATCGGCTACGACGAGCACGAAGAAGAGTCCCGCTACTCCGCCCTCATGGCGCTCCTCATCACCGGAATAACCGCCGTACTTCTCCTCATAGGCGCCCTGATGTTCTACGCAGCCTACGGGACTTTCTCTATCCCGCAACTCGCCCGGCTCACGGAGGCGGGACCTCTGCTAACCACCGCCGGAGCCTTCATTGCCGTCGCGGGTCTTGCGAAGAGTGCCCAGGTCCCGCTGCAGTTCTGGCTGCCTCGGGCGATGGCCGCCCCGACCCCGGTCTCGGCCTACCTACATTCCGCCGCGATGGTGGCCGCCGGTGTACTCCTGATCGGGCGCGTGTACCCGCTGCTCCAGAAGAGCGACACTCTGCTGACTGGTTTCCTCATCATCGGGGCCGCCTCGATAGCTGTCGGCGGTATCCTGGCGCTCACACAGGACGTGCTCAAGCAACTCTTGGCGTACTCTACGATCTCCCAGTACGGCTACGTCGTGTTCATGTTCGGGCTCGGAGGCAAGTACGGGGCGGCCGGAGCATCCTTCTACGTCATCGCCCACGCCCTTTCAAAGAGCGCCCTTTTCCTAACGGCCGGGGCGGTCACGGAGGCGACGGGAGAGAACAGGCTCTCGCACCTCGGCGGACTCGCCCGGCGGATGCCGGTCCTCGCCGTCTCCGGTGGGGTCGCGGCGGCGGGTCTGGCCGCTTTTCCTCTGACCATCGGCTTCTTCAAGGACGAATTGCTATTCGCCGCCGCTTTAGAGCGAGGGCCGGTCTTTATCGGGATCTCCCTATTTGCCGCCGTCCTGACCCTGGCTTATACCTGGAGGTTCTGGGGCGGCATCTTCCTCGGGGAGGTCGGGGCCGACGCACACAAGATCCCATTTTCGCTCGTCGCGCCTGTGGCCGGTCTCGGGCTCTTCGCGCTGGCCGGCGGCGTCTTCGTGGGGCCTTTCGCCGTGCTCGCAAGGGCGGCAGGCGCCGTCTCTTACGCAGCCTCCGTCGAGAGCGTCGAGCCCGCTTATCACTTCGACGTCCGTCCCGAGAACCTGCTGGCGCTGGCGACTTTCGGACTTGGTACGGTTCTTATCGCCTCCCGCCCTATTTGGTCGGGCGCCGCCGAGTTGTTCGCCACAATCGGGGAGAAACTTGGACCGGAGCGGTTGTACGCGGTTGGGTTGGAAGGGTTGAACAAGCTCTCCGACAGGGCGCATATGGCGGAGGTCCGGGACCTGCGTGGAAGGGTCATAGCCATCCTCATCCCCGCCGGGATACTCGTCGGGATTGGGGTGGTGACGACGCCGATCCGTGGCGTATATAAGGTCGGGGGGATCACAGCCGGGGACCTGCCGCTGCTGCTGGCCCTGCTCTCCGCCGCCATCGCCGCCTTCGCGACGTGCCTGACGATAAAACACGTCACCCTGGCTCTCGTGATATCCAGCGCGGGCTTCTCCATCTCGGTCGCTTTTGCCTTCTTCGGGGCGCCGGACGTTGCGCTGGTCGCCGTACTCATCGAGACCTTTTTGACGTTGCTTATCTTCGGGACAATGCGTTTGATCCCAGCCGAGACCCTCCGTGCCGGGTCGGATAGCTCGAAGGGTGGGAGTGCGTGGCGTAAGATGATGGTCGCCACAGTGGCGGCCGCCTTCGTCATGGCCGTGGTATGGGGTACGCTCTCCCAGCCGTACCCGGAGAAAGGGGTCGCAAGCCGCCTGATAAAGCTCACCCCCGAGGCTCACGCTAAAGACGTCGTTACGGTAATTCTGGCCGATTTTCGCGGTCTGGATACTCTAGGTGAGATCACCGTGGTCGCCCTGATCCTGCTGGCCGTCGCGACCTTGCTCGGACGCGGGAGGCTGCCGTGACGAGCGCCCTGACGCAGGCCGTGGCGCGGCTCTTGCTGCTCCCGACGCTGGTCGCGGCGGTCGCCATTTTCGTCAAAGGATACGCCCAGCCGGGTGACGGGTTCTCGGCCGGCATAGTCGCGTCGCTCGGCATCCTGCTCCAGTACATCGCCTTCGGTCGGGAGAAGGTCGAGAGTCTGATGCCCGTGCGCGGCATGGAAGCGGCCGGTATCGGCGGGCTCTTGTTGGCTCTTTTCGTCGCCATCTTCCCGCTCTTTCTAGGCGAGCCGCTCCTGACCCATTTCCCGCCGCCTGGCTCGAAGGTTATCTACCTGGGTACCCTGGAGTTGATCACGGCGGTCGCCTTTGACGCCGGGATATTCCTGCTGGTCGTCGGGTTCGCCGTCGGCTCGATGCGGCTCGTCGCCAGAACCGGTAAGGACAAGGTAGACAATCCCACTGTAGCGGAAGAAAGTGAGACGGTCTCTTGACGCTGGTGATCTCACTAGTCGTCGCGGTCATCTTCGGGTCCGGCGCTTATCTGGTCTTGCAGCGGAACTTGATCCGGGTGGTTATCGGGATGATTCTGATTTCCAACGCGTCGATATTGTTTATCATCGCCGCAGGTCTCTCCCGCGGACGGCCTCCTATCTACCCGATACCCGACGGCGTAGACGTGAGCGACCCGCTGGTGCAGGCGATGGCCCTGACGGCGCTGGTTATAAGCTCCAGCGTCACGGCCCTGCTCCTTAGCCTGGTCTACCGGCTCTACGTCTCTCACAACTCCGTGGACCTCGAAGTTATTTCCGAGATAGAAGTGAGAGAAGCCGAGGCACTCGAACGCGGAGAACCACCCGAGAGCGCCGACCCGACACGGGAAGACGACTCGTGATCTTGCTTTCGATCACCGTAATGCTGACCTGGGTCGTTGCGGCCGTTCTCGCCCTCCTTGACGGCAGGAAGACCTGGGTCGGATGGTTCGCCGTCGCCGGACAGACCGCCGGCTTTGCTTCACTCTGCCTGCTTGCGACAAGGGTCCTCACAAACGGCCCGGTCGAGATGGTTGTGGGCGGCTGGCCCGAGGGCGTTGGGATCACACTCCGCGCCGACGCCCTCGGAATCGCCTTCGCGCTTATCTCTTGCGCGGTGATCCTGGCTTCTCTACTGTACGAGGTCATCGTCGGCGTTGGGACCCGGACTTTCCCGGCGCTCGTGTTGTTCTTGAACAGCGGCCTCGTGGGCCTGTTTTTGACCGGTGACATCTTCAACTTCTACGTCTTTTTCGAGATCTCCATGACCTCCGCGTATATCCTCGCCGCCTACCGGGAGCACGACTACCAGATCCGGGCCGCTTTCGTCTTCGCGATCGTGAACTTGCTAGGCTCAATCATTTTCGTCGTCGGGATCGCCGCCCTCTACCACCTCACCGGCAGCCTCGATATGGCGACGGTTGCCGACCGGGTAAAGAACGCTGAGTTCGCCTCCACGGTCTCCGTGTGGATCGCGATTTTCGTCGCTTTCGGCCTGAAGATCGGTCTTTTCCCTTTCCACTTCTGGCTCCCGGCGGTCTACGTCGGCAGTAACTCTTCCGTCTCGGCGATACTCGCCGGCGCCCTGGCGAACATCGGGAGCTACGGCCTCCTCCGATTCGGAGCCGATATCCTGCCCGAACAGGCGTCCGGCGGGGCGCTCGTACTCCTCGTTCTGGGCAGCGCTAGTATCCTCTACGGCGCCCTTCAGGCCATCTCACGCCGCTTGCCGGCGGAAGTCATGGCCTACTCGGCTATAGGCCAGGCGGGCTACATACTTATAGCTATAGGGATCGGCGGCCAAGTCAGCTACGCGGCCGCCGTCCTGTACGCCATCGTCAACTCCGCGAACAAGGCGGTCCTCTTCCTCGCTACCGGCTCTCGCGGCCGGCTCGTGGGAGCGGCTTTTGCTGTCGGGGCTTTTAGCGTGGCCGGGGTGCCGCCTGCCGCCGGATTCCTGAGCAAACTGGTCCTCTTTAGGGCTGGACTCTCCGTTAGCGGCGTTCCGGGAAGCGCCGTGTTGGTCGCCTTGATCTTCATCGGCGGCGCTCTTTCGTTCGTTTACTCTTTCCAGGTCTACCAGAGGACCTACATGATGACCTCCGATGATGAGACTCAAGAGGAACAGAAACCTTCTCCATTGCCGGCGCGCGTGTTGCTGATCTCCCTGGCAGCGCTCGTCCTCGTCGGCGGCCTCTGGCCGGAACCCCTGCTGGCTCTCAGCGAAGCCGCCGCGAACGTACTCGGAAGCTCCCGCTAATGACGATGCGCATCCTACTCTACCTTCTCCTCCTGACCCTCACCTACGCGCTCGTGCTGGCGAGCTTCAAGCCGTGGGACCTCGTGATAGGATTCGCCGTCTCTGGAGTCTTGCTCTTTCTTTTCAGGCGCTTTATCTTCGAAGAGCAGCGCGTCGGAGGAGGAGGCATCCCGCGCAAGTTTCTCGCTTTCTGGCCTTTCGCGGCCGTGACGGCGGGTCGGGTCATCGCCGGGACCTGGGAGGTTGCTCTGGTGACGCTTCATCTCAGAGAGCTAAAAACCCCCGGCATAGTGGCGGTGCCGATAGGGGAGAGGACGCCGCTCGGGGTCGCGGTCTCGGCGCTCTCGACGACGCTTTCGCCGGGGAGCGTGCTCGTCGGCGTCGACCGGGAGAGGGACGTAATGCTGATCCACATCATAGACGCGAGCGACCCGGACGCTTTCCGCGAGGGCGAGCAAACCTTCTATCGCCGCTATCAGAGCAAAGTGTTCCCCTGAGAACCACAGAAAAGGAGTTTCCTTGCACGAGATAGTCTTCTACATCGCCTCGGTCTGGATGACCGTGCTCCTGATCGTCGGAGTGCTGGCCGTCGTTCGGATCCGCTCGACCGCCGGACGCATCCTGGCGCTAGACACCCTGACCCTCATACTCGTAGCCATACTAACCCTCTTCGTTGACGCCTTCCGCACGCCCTACTACCTGAACGCGGCCCTCGTGCTCTCGCTCCTCGCCTTTATAGGCACGCTCGGCGCAGCCCGCTACCACGGCGAAAAGAGGATCTTCTGACAGTTCTGCAGAACATACTCCCCTGGCTCGCCGACGCCCTCGTAGTCCTCGGCGTCTTCGTGATGACCATCGGCGTCTACGGCATGGTTTGGATGCCGGATACCTACGCCAGATTGCACGCGGCGGCCAAAGCGGTCTTCCTCGGCGTAATATCTTTGCTCATCGCCTCAACCGTCACCGGCGACCCGGCGATCATCCTCCGCGCCCTCCTAACCGGAGCCTTCCTACTCCTGACCGCCCCCGTCTCTGCCCACGTAATAGCCCGAGCAGCCTTCCAACGCGGAGAAAAGATGGAATCTCCCAGCGCCATAGACCAATCTAATGAAGAAACCTGATGTCCCATACCGATGTAATTATATATAATACAAACACTGAGATGCTACTTGCTGGGGAGTTGGGGAGCAGGGAAACCGGAAATCGTAGTCGGTAGGGAGTGGGCTGTTTTATTTTCGTGTTTTGGGGCGTATTATTGGCGTTGATGAGGGGCGTCTGAGTTCGAGTGTCTGGTGTCGTGAAGAGTAGAGGAGGCTGGCGTATTACATTGCTAGGGTTTGGGGCGTGGGGGATTTGAGCGAGTACGGGACCAAGTATGTTTTCGTAACGGGCGGGGTCGTATCGTCCATCGGCAAGGGGACCAGCGCGGCGGCGCTCGGGATGCTCTTGAAGAGCCGGGGGTATCGGGTCGTTTTGCAGAAGTTCGACCCTTACATCAACGTGGACCCTGGGACGATGAATCCTTATCAGCACGGTGAGGTCTTTGTCACGGAGGATGGGGCCGAGACGGACCTGGACCTCGGACATTACGAGCGGTTTCTGGATGAGAACCTGGGCAAGCTCTCGAACGTGACGACCGGGAGTGTGTACTGGGAGGTCATCCAGCGGGAGCGGCGGGGAGATTACCTAGGCGCTACCGTGCAGGTCATTCCCCACATTACCAACGAGATAAAGAACCGCATCGGTCGCCTCGGCCAGGAGAATGACATCGTCATAACGGAGATCGGGGGTACGGTCGGCGATATAGAGAGTCTGCCGTTCCTCGAAGCCATAAGGCAGTTCCGGAACGACGTCGGGCGTAAGAACGTCCTCTACGTCCACGTTTCCTACGTGCCGTATATAGAGGCAGCCGGAGAGTTGAAGACGAAGCCGACGCAGCATTCGACGCAGCGGCTTCGCGAGATCGGGATTTCCCCGGACATACTCATCTGCCGGGCCGACCGTCCGATAGGGGAGGATATCCGGCGTAAGATCGCGCTGTTCGGCGACGCGGAGCTAGACTCGGTCATCCCGGCAGAGAACGCCCCGACGCTCTACGATATCCCCCTGAGGTTGCACGACGCGGGCCTGGACGATCTGGCGCTCGAAAAGCTCAACCTACCGGCTCCGACGGCTGATCTCGGAGAGTGGCGCAACCTGGTGGATAGGATACTCGGGGCGGACGGGAGCGTCCGGGTTGCCATCGTCGGGAAGTATATAAAGCTCCAGGACTCCTACCTCTCGATAGTCGAGGCGCTCAAGCACGCGGGCGCCGCCCACGGCGTGCAGGTGGAACTTGACTGGGTCGACTCCGAAGACCTGACCGACGGCGATACTACGTTCGCGCGGCTCGAAGGGGCCGATGGGGTTCTGGTGTTGCCGGGCTTCGGGAATCGCGGTACGGAGGGTAAGATCCGCGCCGCCCGCTACGCCCGTGAGAGTGGGACTCCGTATCTCGGGTTGTGCCTCGGGATGCAGATAGCGGTCATAGAGTTCGCCCGGAACGTAGCGGGTCTTGAGAGGGCCAACTCGACCGAGTTCGACGAGGAGAGCCCGCACGCGGTCATAGACATCATGGCGGATCAAATAGGCGTTGATATGGGCGGCACGATGCGCCTCGGTCGCTACCCTTGCGAACTCGTGCCCGGAACACTCGCCGCCGAGGTCTACGACACGGACCTGGTTGACGAGCGCCACCGCCACCGCTACGAAGTCAACAACGACTACCGGGAAACACTCGAAGAAGCCGGCATGGTCTTCTCCGGCACTTCCCCGGACGGGCGGTTGGTCGAGATCGCCGAACTGAAAGATCATCCGTTCTTTATCGGGAGCCAGTTCCATCCCGAGTTCAAGAGCCGCCCACTGAGGCCGCACCCACTCTTTGCGGGTTTCATAGGGGCTTGCGAGAGCGTGTCCAAAGAAGAAAGCGAGGTCTCGAAAGACGGGATCGAAACCGAAGATCAGTCAAAGGAGCGGGCCGCCCGCTGAAGACCGCTGGACGAACCAAACCCCGCACCCGCAGTGTTCTCCTGCTCCCCGAGGAGCCGGCCGGAGCCATCCCGACGCCCACCGCAGGCGCCGCTGAGTTCATCGCGACCCTGACCTGGCGCAGCCTGGAGGAGGTTCCGACCGGACCTTTGCTCCCCAAGCTTCCTGGAATCGAGACGGGAGGCATCAAATGTTCGATCTCGGAATCCGAGGATGCGGAGGAGTGTACGAGACGATTATCAGCCCGAATAATGGCTCTCTCTGAAGAAAATCTCACCGCCGCCCTCGACGCTGCCATGAGGACCATAAACGAGACCGCCACCCTCACGGAAGCTCTGCTCGAAGCAAGAGCTGTCCGTCTGGCTTCACCGCAGAATTTCCCCGCTTCCGTCCGGAAGCTTCTGGCGAGAGACCTGAAAGAAGCGGGTTTCGAGTCTTGTTTTGCCTCGGCGTGGACGCCCATCCCAGGAACCGTTTGGGGAGACGCTCAAGTGGCCGATATTGCCCTGGGTACGCGGGGATTGGACAGCGAGCTTCGAGGTTTTCTCGAAGGCCATCCGTCCTGGAAGATGGCTCCGGGGTGCGTCGAGAGCGTGTGGAGGTTTTGATCTTTGACCGGAAGCTCTGGATAGAAACCCCGGTTCGGGTTAATCTCTCCAGGTATGAGACGGAACCACGAGCAGAGAACGGAGTAAGAGGGTGAGGATTGGGGTTGTCAGGGAGCTTACGGTGGGTGAGAGTCGCGCCGCCCTTTCTCCGGAGGCTGTCTACGAACTCACGAAGGTCGGCCATAAGGTGATGGTCGAGTCGGAGTCCGGCGAGTCTTCGGACATGACGGATCAAGAGTACGAGAAGGCTGGCGCCCGTATCTATACCGACGCCGGGAAAGTGTACGCTGACTCGGAACTCCTCGTGAAAGTCTACGGACCCGTAGAGGAGGAGTACGCTTACCTGAGGGAAGACCTGATCCTGTTGTCCTTTCTTTCTTTGCCGATAAATCCGGGTCTGACGCGGGCGGTTCTCGACTCGCGGTGCGTCGCGTTGGCGGCTGAAGGCATCCGGGACGATCGTGGGAGGTTCCCCGTTCTAACGCCGATGAGTGAGATCGCTGGCCGATTGACCCCCCAGATCGGGGCCCACTACCTACAGCGCCCGAACGGCGGGAGAGGCATTTTGCTCGGCGGCTCTACGGGCGTCCGGCCGGGGTGCGTGGTGATTCTGGGCTGCGGTATCGTCGGGTCGGTCGCCGCCCGCGTGGCGAGCGGGCTCGGGGCCGAAGTCGTCGTCATGGACCGCGACCTGGACCGTCTCAGGCGCGTGGAAGAGGCGCGCCTCGGGAGGGTTACGACCCTTGTTGCCGGCAGCCTCGAAATAGAAGAGACCGTCGCGAAGGCGGACCTACTGATCGGGGCCGTCTTCGTGGCCGGCGCCCGGACGCCGACGCTCGTTAGCCGAAAGACCGTCGGACGGATGAAAGAGGGCAGCGTGATCCTGGACGTAGACGTGGATTACGGCGGTTGCGTCGAGACTTCCCACGCGACCACCCTGGATAACCCTACTTTTGTTGAGGAGGGCGTCGTCCACTACTGCGTCAAGAACGTGCCGGCCACCGTCCCGGTCACCGCGACCCGCGCCCTCTCGAATGCCATCCTGCCCTTCGTCCGGGAGATCTCCGGCCGCGGCCTCATAGACGCCCTCAACGCTGACGCCGGCCTCCGAAACGGCGTGGTCGCCGCCGAGGGTCGCGTAGTGAGCCCTCCTCTCGCCCAGGCCCGAGGCGAAGATCCACAGCCGCTCTCCTCCGTCCTGCCGCTCCATTCGGAGGTAACGTGAACCATAGTGCGAACCCAAGTGTGAACCCAAGTGTGAACCCAAACGCGAACGAGGAGGGAGGCAGACCATTGGCCCAATTCACCGTTGAGTTAGACGTTTATTCCGGGCCTTACGAGTGGTTGCTCGCCTTGATCCTGAAAGAAGAAGTCGAGATCTTCGAGGTCCCCCTGCGGGAGATCGTAGACCTCTACCTCGACTCCCGCTCCGAAAGCGTCCAGGGAACCCTAGAACGGGACACGGAGTTCGTTGGTTCCGCCGCCTCCCTCGTGCTGCTAAAGAGCCGGATGCTCTTCCCGGCCCTCGATCCCGAGGAACCAGACGAGGAAATAGCACTCTCACAGGAGCAACTCGCCGAGAGGCTCGCCTCGTACCTGAAGGTCAAGCGCGGAGCCGAGCACCTCCGCGAGAGGTTCGAGTCGAACGCCGGCTTCTACGCTTCCGCCCATTCCCTCCGTCCCCGCCCCGGACGCTTCGGGATCGACCCGGATCGCCTCCAAAACGTCGCCCGCCGGACGTTTTCGCGGATAGTCGAGCCCCCGACCGCCCACCTCGGCCCTATCACGCTGACCATCCAGGAACTAGCCGCCCTGATCCGTACTTCTCTCGTCCGCGGCCCTCTCTCCTACGAAGACCTGGTGCGCGACATGGACCGTCTCCACGCCGCCGTGGCCTTCGCCGCCTCACTATCTCTAGCCAACGAAGGCCATCTCTCCCTCTCCCAACCGGAGCCTCTGGGTCCCCTTACCTTCCTACCCGCCGGATGAACGCCAGCCCTCGCCAACTGATAGAGGCGATCCTGCTCGTCAGCGGACGTCCCGTCTCCCTGAAAGACCTAGCCGCCGCCGTCGACTTGCCTATTCAAGAAGTCCGGGACGCCCTGACAGAACTCGAAACCCGCTATTCCTTAGAAGACTCCGGCATAGTCCTGCGAAACGTTGCCGGTGGCTACCAGCTCGCGACGAACCCGGCCTGCGCCCCGGCCGTGGAGCGTTTCAGGCGAGAGTTGCGTCCTACCCCGCTCTCAAACGCGGCCCACGAGGTGCTCTCCTGCGCCCTCTATCTAGGTCCTCTGACCCGCGCCGCCGTCTCAGCCGCCCGCGGCGTAAACTCCGACGCCGTCGTGCGTGGTCTGCTAGAGCGCGGCCTCCTGATCGAGGCTGGATCCGACAAAGACACTCCAGGCTCGCCCGCGCTCCTGGAAGTCACCGCCGAGTTCCTCGCCGCGACCGGCGCCGCCTCGCGCGATGCCTTCCCATCTCTCGACACCCTCGTCGCCCCCGAGGAATTGGACCGCCTCCGGGACCGCCTAGAAAAGGTCCGCGAGGCCCCGGCCGTCCCCGAGGAAGCCTGAAAAGATGCGCCTGCAAGCCTACCTCGCCCGCGCGGGAGCCGCGCCCTCTCGCCGCAAGGCTGAAGCCCTGATCTCCGCCGGCAGGGTCAAGCTCAACGGGGAGACCGCCACCCTCGGCGTGAGCGTCTCGCCCCAAGACGAAGTCTCTTTCGAAGGTGAACCCGTAACCCTGCCGCAAAAGTCTACCTACCTGGCCCTCAACAAGCCCGCCGGCTACCTTACCACCCTGCAAGACGAACCCGGCCTCGGACGCCTGACCGTCTCGGATCTCATGCCCGAAGTCCCCGGTCTCGTCCCGGTCGGACGCCTCGACGCAGACACGACCGGCCTACTTATCCTCACAAACGACGGCCTGCTCGCCCACCACATCGCCCATCCGTCATCAGAGATCGAAAAACAGTACCGCCTGACCATCAGAGGCCGAGCCCCCGAATCATCACTCGCCGCCCTCGCAAACGGCCCAACCCTCGAAGACGGCAAGATGCTCCCACCCAAACTAACCAACCTCAACCGCACCGCAAAAACAACTACCTTCGACCTGACCATCCACGAAGGCCGTAAACGCATAATACGAAGAGCGTGTAAGGCCGTGGGGTTATTTCTCATCTCCCTGGAGCGCATCCGGGTCGGCCCCGTGCTCCTCGGCGATCTTTCGCCGGGCCAAGTCCGGGATCTCACCCAAGAAGAACTAAAGGCGCTGTGATGAGCCCCGTCTCCGGTATTCCCGGCAAAGATTTCTCCATCGAAGACGTAAGAGGCGAGTTCCCCGAAGAGCTGGAGATACAGCCGCTGCCGCATCCCGTAGACGCCACTGTAACCGTCCCAGGCTCCAAAAGCGTCACAAACCGGGCTCTACTCCTCGCTGCCCTGGCCGACGGACCATCGACCATCACCAACCCCCTTATAAGCGATGACTCCTTCTACCTGATGCAAGCCCTCGCAACCCTCGGCTTCTCCCTCGAAGTAAAGACGGATAAGGATCCAGCAAAAACCCAGGCCCGCACCCTGGTACACGTCAAAGGACAAAGAGGCATAATACCAACAAAGGATGAGAGGTTGACTCTTTTTGCGGGGAACGCCGGGACGGTCGCCAGGTTTTTGCCGCCGATGCTGGCGCTAGGGGACGGCACTTATGTGGTTGATGGGGTACCCCGGATGCGGGAGCGTCCTGTGGCGGATCTGGTGGATGCCATGAGGTCGTTGGGTGTCGAAGTCGGGTATGCGGGAGAGGATGGGAAGTTTCCGGTTGTGGTCTACGGGGGCGGCATTCGGGGAGGTGAGATTCGGGTCGAGGTGAGTCAGAGCAGCCAGTTCTTGAGCGGGCTTCTGGTGGCGGCGCCGTATGCCGGGGAGCGGGTGATCCTGATGGCCGGTAGCGGGCGTGGCTCGAAGCCCTATGTTGGGATCACGACTTCCATGATGGCTGATTTCGGGGTCGAGGTTCTCGTGAATGAGGATCTCGGACGTTTCGAGGTCTCTCCCTCTTTCTACCGGGCTATAGACTACGCCGTCGAGCCGGACGCTTCGGCTGCTTCGTACTTCTTTGCCGCCGCGGCCGTAACCGGCGGGAGGGTCAGGGTTCCCGGTCTCGGAAACAACTCGCCACAAGGAGACTTGAAGTTCGTCGGTGTGCTGGAGAGGATGGGGTGCGGAGTGGAGATCGGGCGAGATTTCGTCGAGGTCAGTGGGCCGGAGCGCTTGTGTGGCGTCGAGGTGGACATGAACGAGTTCTCCGACACGATGATGACGCTGGCGGCGATAGCGCCGTTCGCCGCGACGCCGACCATTATAAAGAACGTCGGGCACACGCGGCGCCAGGAGACGGATCGCATCTCCGCCGTCGTCACGGAGTTGGGCCGGCTCGGGGTGCGCGTCTCCGAGGAGCGGGACGGATTGCGCGTGGAGCCAGGCCCGGTTGTGGGTGCGTCCATCGAGACTTACGGGGACCACCGGATGGCGATGGCGTTCTCGATCACTGGGCTCGTCGCGAGAGGAATAAGGATACGGAACCCATCGTGCGTAACGAAGACCTTCCCGGAATACTTCCGAGTCCTCGACTCTCTCAGGTGATCCCGCAACCTGCGCGGGCTTCCACGCCAGTATGGGCGCCGTATCGGCTATACTTCCGGGGTTGATGAACGGATTCCTTATAGCCATAGATGGTCCCGCCGGAAGCGGAAAGAGTTCGGTCGCCCACGCGGTCGCCGAACGACTCGGCTTTTCCGACGTAAACACAGGCGCCGCGTACAGGGCGGTAGCCTTCCTGGCGCTGCGAGAAAACCTCGACCCGGACCACGAAGAAGCTCTCGCCTCGGCGGCCGGGCGTATAAGGTTGGAGGGCGACGGCGTCGTGGTGGATGGCGAGCCCGTCCAGGATGAGGCGCTCCGCAGCCCTGAGGTCTCCGCCGCGGCGTCTAAAGTCTCGGCGAGTCCCCGTGTCAGGTCCGTGCTACTCGCCGCACAGCGAGAGGCGGCTGAGAGGGCTCGTGAGGAAGAAGGCGGCGCCGTTGTCGAGGGGCGGGATATAGGGACGATAGTGCTGCCGGATGCGGAGTTGAAGATATTCCTGTCCGCCGCACCGGAAGAGAGGGCGCGTCGCCGGGCTCGTCAGAGCGGCCGGGAAGCGGAGTTGGAACGCATCAGAGAAGCCATGAAGACCCGCGACCGTCGAGATACTGAGCGCGAGACAGCTCCTCTAAAACCGGCTCCGGACGCCCGGATCATAGACACCACCGAACTCGGCCTCGAAGAGGTGGTGGAACGAATACTCGCTCTCGCCTCCGCCTTTGACCCGAAGAGAGGCTCGTGAGCCTTGACTTCATCCTCTAGCGGCGGAGAGTCAGTAAGCAACGATAAGCCTCGTGACGTTCACCTGTCGCCCCGCTACCGGCTCTTCCGGTGGTCGGTGAATATTCTCTTCAAGCTCATATACGGTTTCACCGTCGAGGGCCGGGAGAACGTGCCCCACAACGGGCCTCTCGTCATCGTCGCCAACCACTCGCAATATCTCGACCCAGTCTTCGTCTGCACCGCCGTACCCAGGCGTATACAGTGGATGGCTAAAAAGGAGGTCTTCGTCTTCCCGTTCAGGAGTTTCTTCAGGTTCATAGGCACTTTCCCCGTCGACCGCCAGGGTGGTGGTCGCACAGCCCTGCGGGCATCCCTCGGATACCTTTCTGAAGGCTGGGCTCTCGGTATCTTCCCCGAAGGCACCCACAGGACCGAAGGACCAGACGCAGGATCCGACCGTCAACCCAAAAACGGGGCCATAATGCTCGCCTCCCGGAGCGGAGCCTCCATCCTTCCCGTCTTCATAAGCAAAGCCCCAACCCTTGCCTCCCGGCTGAGAGGAGAGAAACTCAAAGCATATATCGGCAAACCTGTAAACATGGATAATACTCTGAGAGGTAGAGAGGCTTACAATGAGGTCTCGGAGGGGATCCTCGCAACTATTTACGGTCTTCCAGTCGGGAATGACGGGGGTGAGAAATGAGCGGCCTGCCGGTGGTGGCGATAGTGGGAGCGCCGAACGTCGGGAAGAGTTCGCTCGTAAATAGGATCATCGGTCGTCGTCAGGCGGTTGTTTCTGGGGAGCCCGGTACGACTCGCGACAGGACTTACAGCAGGGCGGAATGGGCCGGGACGGAGTTTACCCTGGTCGATACCGGCGGCATGGAGCCGTTGTCCAACGTGGGGCTCGAAGCTCTGGTTACACTTCAGGCCAAGGTAGCCATAGAAGAAGCGGCGGTGATCGTACACCTAGCGGATTCGAGAACGGGACCGACTGAAGCCGACGCCGTGATAGCCAGGGAGCTCAGGCGGGCGCCTGGGGAGGTGGTGCTGGCCGTGAACAAGCTGGACAACCCCGCCGACGATACGGATCGTTACTCCTTCTACTCGCTCGGTGAGGGAGAACCTTACCCGATCTCCGCCGCCCACGGGCTCGGGACCGGGGACTTGCTCGACGCGGTAGTCTCACGGTTGCCGGAGCCGGAGGAGCAACCCGATGAGCACCTGCCGCGCCTGGCGATAATTGGCAGGCCGAACGTCGGCAAGAGCACCCTTCTAAACGAGCTGATAGGTTCCGAGCGCTCCGTGGTCTCGGATACTCCAGGAACTACGACGGACGCTGTGGCCGGCGAAGTCTCGACCGAAGACGACGGTACTTACTTGATCCTCGACACCGCCGGAGTAAACCGCAGCGCCCGTCGGGCGGACGGGGTCCCTTACTACTCCGCGCTCAGGACGGGAGAGGCAATACGCACCTCCGACGTCTCTCTCCTCCTGATAGACGCAACTGAAGGTCTAGTCGGGGGAGACTTGCAACTCGCCCGCCAGATAGAGGACGCCGGAAGGTCCTGCGGCGTCCTGATAAACAAGCGCGACCTCGTCTCAGAGGAGAGGCTCAGGGAGGTCGAGTACCAGGTATCCGTCAGGATGACGGATCTCAAACCACCAACCCTCGCCCTCTCCGCCCTCAACCGTTCAGCGGTCGAAAGAGTCCTCCCGCTCGCCGTCAGCCTCCGCCGCGCATACAACCTTCGATTGAAGACCCACGAGGTAGCGGAGTTCATAAACCATCTGGTCGGAAGGAGCGCGCCACCCAGAGGAGTCAAGATACGTTTCGCGACCCAGACAGGCTCTTCTCCTCCCAGGTTTACACTCTTTGCCAACCGTCCAAAAGACATACAGGACAGCTACCTCCGTTATATCGAGAACTCCCTCCGCGAACGCTACGACCTGCGTGGCGTGAGCGTCCGGATCAACGTCAAGAGCAGCCGTTAGCGAGGTCGTTCTCTCTCAAACCTTAAACTATCTCAAGCTCAGACTGTACTTCAGGTTGAGGGGAGGTTATACTTTCGTACTATGAGTGATCGCGAGGGACTAGAAGGATTCGGCTCTGAATGGTGGGACAGTGAGGATCTCACGTCTACACCAGAGGAGGAGTTGGGCGCTATGCTGACGGATCTCGTCCGTGAGGAGCGGGAGATCAGCTACCGTAGGCGTGTTTTGCAGGGAAGGATCGACCTTGTGCGTGCCGAACTCGTGAGCCGTGGTGGGGTTGCCATTCCTCCAGAAGAGCTCGCGCGAATTCTTCTGGGTGAGCAGACACCACCTCTCGATCCCGGCGGAGAAAAGAGGCAGTCTTGAGCTTATGCCCGGAGTGTGGGTCTCACGTCACCCCTGACATGAGGTTTTGCTCTGAGTGTGGCGCTCCTCTCGCGCACGGTCAGTCAACCGTTTCTTATGCGCCCAGTTTCGTCGAGGAGGAGGAAGAAGGTGGTCTGGAGGTAGACGGGGCGGCCTTGATCGAGTTGGATCAGGTGGAGGGTACCGCCGGTCGTAGGATGCATGACTTGCCGGTGGACGAGGCTGTCGTGGTCGGTAGAAGCCCCAAAAGCGGAGTATTCCTAGACGATGTTACCGTCTCCAGGCATCACGCGGAGATAAGGTCGGGGGAAGGAGGTTTCCGCATAAAAGATAGTGGTAGCTTGAATGGGACCTACGTCAACAGGGTCCGGGTAGATGCGGTCGACCTCCGAAACGGGGACGAGATACAGATAGGAAAGTACCGCTTCAAGTTTGTTTGCGCTTGAGTAGCGGGCGAAAAATACAGAGGATGGTGGTGATTCCGGTTGGTTGAGAGTAGTACCAGGGACACGTTTACTATAGGCGAGGTGGTTAGTGCCTTGCGTGAGGAGTTCCCGACCCTCTCCGTCAGCAAGGTCAGGTATCTGGAGCGAAGGCGTTTGATCAACCTGACCCGCACCCGCGGTGGTTACAGGCTTTTCCGCTCCCACGACGTCGAGCTCCTCAAGTACATCCTGACCTTACAGGACAAGGAATATCTACCCCTCAAGGTGATCAAGAAACGCATCGAGGGCGGAATTCCGATACCGGGCCCCAACGGTGAAACCTCCGATGAGTTCTCTAGGGTCCTCGAAGACAGGACCTACAACCGCGAAGAGCTTGCCGAAGCCGTCGAATGCGACCAGAGGTTCGTGGACGAGCTTGTATCGGTCGGGGTCATCGGGCGCAACGGCGCCCTGACCCAGCGGGACGTCGAGATATCCCGTATGGCGCGAGAGATGGCGAAGTACTCCATCCAGCCCCGCCATCTGAGAGGTATCATGGCGGCCGTAGATCGAGAGGCGGCCATGTTCAAGCAAGTCTTGAACCCCGAGTTGCGCAGTGGAGACGAAGCAAGGGTTCTCGGGGCCGTGGAGAAAGCCCGCCACCTGGCTTCGGTAGACTCCCGCATGAAAGAGCTGATGATGTCCAACATTATCGACTCCTTCGGGCTTTGAGCGACAGGCGGGATCCGGACTCCACCCTCCAGGAGATAGAGCGTCACATCTGCAACGTGCCGGACTTCCCGCGTCCCGGCATATCTTTCAAGGACATAACGCCCCTGATAGAAGACGGTGCCGCCTTACACGCCGCTGTCGACGCCCTTTCTAGGGCGATAGAGGGCGTCCAGTACGACCGCGTCCTCTCCGCCGAGGCCCGTGGCTTCGTCTTCGGTACCGCTCTCGCCTACAGAGCAAGAAAAGGACTCATTCTGGCTCGCAAGAAAGACAAGCTCCCACGGGAGACTATCTCCGCAACCTACGAACTAGAATACGGCACCGACACTTTGCAGGCTCACGCCGACTCGATCCCACGCGGAGCAAGAGTCCTCGTCACGGATGACTTACTCGCGACCGGCGGCACCGCCCGCGCCATGTGCGACCTCGTCGAGAACGCCGGCGGAGTAGTCGCCGGAACCGCCTTCCTGATAGAACTCACCTACCTAAAAGGCCGCGAGAAACTCTCACCGTACCAGGTGATCTCGCTACTCTCCTACGATGACCCAAAACAATAACCTCCCGCAACCGCTCCACACCACCCCAGCGGCTACCTCACCCAGCGATACCCAACGCCTCCTAGACGTCTACCTACGAACCCTAACCAGCCCACAAACCAAAAGAACGTATAGTACAGAGATAAGTATGTTGACCTCCTACGTCCAGAGGGAGCTCGGTAAAGAGGTGGGGGACATGACCGTAGAGGACTTGTCTCTCTACAGGGAACACTTGATAAACGACTATGCGCCGGCAACCGTCGCCAAGAAGCTGACCACCGCTCGTAGGTTCCTTACCTTCACTTACATGGGAGGCGTCACCCGGATAAACCCCGAGGCGCTCAAGTTCTTCGCCAAGAGTCCCAGGGTTCTACAGGACCCGTCATACAACATCCTCACCGATGAGGAACTGTCCCGGATGCTGAACGCCGCCCGCACCAACAACTACCGGGATTACGTCCTCCTGGTCGTGATGTCCGGCTGTGGTCTCAGAGAAGCAGAGGTAGTCGACGTAAGGATCGGAGACTTCCAAGAAGTGGGAGGGGATCAAACACTGCTCCGTATCAGGGGCAAGGGAGACAAGATCCGGAACGTCCCAATCTCCCCAGACCTCTGGCAACTAGTCCAGCGCTACGTCATCCTGACAAAACGAAGCTTCACTTCCCACGTTGATGCTCGCAAGCCACTCTTTACCTCAAGAGAAGGCAAAGACAAAACCCTGACGACCCGAATGGTCCGCTACCTGGTAAAGAAGTACGCCAACGCCGCCAACATAACCAAAGCTATAAGCCCACACTCCATCCGCCATACCGTTGGCACCAACATGGCCGTAAACGAAGCCCCTCTACTTATAATACAGCAGTACCTCGGTCATGAGGACCCCAAGACGACAATGAGATATATCAGAAGAGCTGAGGAATTGGCTAGCAGAGCTTACCAGTACAATACACTACCGCATAAGTGAATGGAGGAAAGGACTTGCAAGAGCAAAAATCAATAATCTTTATTTCACATATTGTTGAAGAAAAGGAACTGGCTCTACAGCTTAGAGACCTAGTTAACCAGACCTTCCTAGGGTTGATAGACGTGTTCATCTCATCGGATGAAGAGAGCATATCCGTCGGCAGACGTTGGCTCGAATCAATCACCCAGGCCCTCAACAAGTGTACTGTAGAAATTGTGATCTGTAGTCCAAACTCTGTGGGTAGGCCCTGGATTAACTTTGAGGCAGGAGCTGGCTGGATAAGGGACGTTCCTGTAGTTCCTCTGTGTCACTCAGGGATGCGGCGAGACGCGCTACCCGTCCCTCTTAATATGTTGCAGGCGGCAAACGCTGTTGACCCCTTGGACTTAGAGCGTATCTTCGCAGTTTTCGCAGAAGCTATAGGAGCAAGTAAACCAAAGGTTGACTTTACACAGTTCATCGAACGTGTAAGTGCGTTCGAGGGGAAATACACCTTTTGGGATGCATGCAACTCTGCTTTTGCACAACTGAACACTCTTTCGTCTGAGTTCATCCCGTCGCTGAAGAAAATTCAGGAGGACGGCGAGGGTGTAATAGAAGTCGACTTGTCTGACATGCAAGCCGAACTTTTACGTCCTTACTTGAACTTCTTGGAAGAGAAAAACATCCTGAGCTTTAGACCAAGTGGTTCTGTGAAAATAGGAAACATGGGCGGACCAGGTGTGCTGACTGGGTATCATGCCCAACCGCTAGATGGGTTCAAGTCTGTTCATGCAGACGCAAGATTCGACTTCTCGAACACCTGAACGACCACTCTTCCAGTTTCCGAGAATTGTACTTATCGGAAACTGGGGACCGAGTAGCGCAGAAAGACTTCGCTTTGGTGAATGTTTATGGAGACGAGTTTAGAGTTCATTACACCGGGAAGATTTTCGGTGGTACCTTCCACGATCGTGGATATATCTTCTGTAGAGCCTCCCAAAATTTTAGGAGATATAGTCAGAAAGATTTCGTCTACTAGGTTAGCGCTTAGAAGGGAATGGTTAAGAGAAGGACCTCCTTCTACTAAGAGCCTTTCGATCGAGTGAGAATTGCGTATCGCTCTTAGGATGTCCTGCATTTCTAACTTGAGTTCCTCAGGAGAGCTTAGGTCCGAAGTGTTAAGCGTATTATGTGGTTTAGAGTTGAGAAGGTTGTGTAAGGGTGGATGCGGGTCGTGGCTTGCGATGATAGCCAGGGGTTGGCTGCTTCTCCCGGTTGATGAACGAAGGCGTGAGAGATGCTCGGGGACGCTCAGTGAGATCTTCTCGGCGCGGAGTGTGCCGGCCCCTACCATTACGCCGTCGGAGAGAGCCCTCAAGTTGTTCATGACCTGTCTATCGACCTTGCTACCGATACCTGAGGCACTACCGGACACGGTAGCTTTTCCATCGAGACTGCTAACCATATTGATAAAGACATAAGGCCTGTCAGGTGGTGGCTCTGGAAAAGAAATATCGAGGTAGAGATCCTCTGGTGCAAGCTCTTTGAAAGGCGGAGGGAAAAGAGAGAACATCCTGGGGTCCTGTAACTAGACTTTGAAAGGAGAGTATCTGGTTACAAGAGAGGAAGGTACGCTTACGTCCAACTGGATGCCATCCGGCGTGTAGTTAGATGAGTGGATTTCGGCGGCACCATACAGGCGGGACACGAGACCGTGGTCGGAGTGCGGGATCAGGATCTCCATCCGCTCTCTGCCACCCGCTATCTCAGCGTGTATGGCTCCACGAAGACTGTCAACGTCCTCGATGGCACTGACGGTAACGGCATCCGGGTAGAGGTCCGAAACTCTCTCCATATCTCTATCTGATAGGAGATCCACTTTGTTCAAACATAGTATCGTACGCTGGGCGGTTCCCTCATTCTTATCGGAACTCGTATCGGCAAGTTTGGCGAGGGTGCTCTTAACGGTGTCTATCTCATCTTCCAGAGAACCGCTGCTCGCGTCGGCGCACAGGACGAGTATGTCAGCGTCCCTTGCTGCTTCTAAGGTACTCGTAAACGAGTGGACGAGTTGGGTAGGAAGCTTCCTTATAAAACCAACCGTGTCGGTGAGTACGAAATCAGGGCTCCCGGAGTCCTCTCCTTCGACGAGACGGGTTGTGGTCTCAAGCGTCTCGAATAGCCGGTCCTTCGTGGACTTTCCGGCGCCGCTCAAGGCGTTAAGTATGGTTGTCTTTCCAGCGTTCGTATATCCTACGAGGGAGACGATCGGCGGGCCTTCTCTTTTCAGACGAGCGTTTCTTGTCTCTCTCGAAGCCTTCTCCTGGCGCAACCTGCGGTTTATGGTATCCATGCGACCACGGATCACCCGCCTGTCGTATTCGAGCTGCTGCTCACCCGGACCTCTGGTCCCGACCCCGCCTCCCAGGCGACTCAACGCTGCGTTGCGCCCCTTAACCCTGGGCAAACGATACTCCAGGTCTGCCAACTCTACCTCAAGGAGACTTGCTTTATCGCTGGCGTGGGCTTCGAAGATTCGTATTATAAGTTCTGTGCGGTCCACCACGGAAGCCCCTGCGTCCTTCTCCAACAACCTGGACTGGGATGCGCTCAACTCATCGTCTACGATCACCATTCCAGCCATCTTCTCGTCCACAACAGCCGCCAACTCGGCTCGCTTGCCCTTGCCGAGGTACCCTTTGCTGTCCCTGCGATTCTGCTCGATAAGCCCGGCAACCTCGACGCCGAGTGTCCGACAGAGACGTACCAGCTCCTTCATCTGACGATCATCCCCCGCACCAACCAGGATTGCTTTCTCTACTACCTCTTGCTCCACTGTATCCTCTTTATGTCGTGTTTCTGATCTTTTAGGATCTGGATGTCGGCTCTCCCTTGCAGTATATAGGCTAGTTTATCGAACCAGCGCATCTGACGCCGGGCAAGCTTCCTGGTACGAACACGGATTTGCTCTTCGGCGTCCCCTATCGAGAGTTCGCCATCAAGCACGGCCTTGAGCTCCTTGAAGCCTATGGACTCGCTTACGGAAGCATTAGGTCTGGAGCCGGTCGGAAGTGAGGACAGGAGGTTCTCGACCTCGATAAGCCCATCTCTTACTATGCGACGGGACCTCACGGAGATCCTTTTCTCGAGCTCATCCATTTCGGGGCGAAGGTAGATCAAAGTAGTATCGAAACGAAGGCCCCCCTCCCAGATGGATCCCCTCTCAGATACCCCAGCCAGGGATAACTCTATACGACGCGCCTCCCTACGGACATTACGGACATTCCCGGCTCCGGCAGCCATGCTGAAAGCTTCCTCCCTGATCTCTGGAGGTACGCTTGGCGAAAGCTCAATATCAAAGAGCATGGCATTGAGGTACATTCCAGTTCCAGCATCCAGCACGAAAGGATGCCCAGGATCGTACCGCCCGAGTACCCTATTAGCCTCAGATACGTGTCGGGCCACGGTCCAGTCTTCTATTACCGAGCACACCCCGAGTAGATCTGCTTCTCGCACCCTGGCCTGGTTGGTCACGACGGGTAATTCTCTGTAGACCTGCATAGAGTCGAAGACCAAAACGGGTACTCTGGACCCGACGCGACCGCCCATATCTTCCGCGATACAGTCTGTGACATCGCTCTTGCCGCTCGCGGTGGGTCCACAAACGACGATCGACCGGCGTCTTTGTAGGTCCGAGCTCAGACTATCGGTTCCCCGGAATACAGTACGTGTGGTCCAGCCGACTTGATGTGCGCCTTCACGTACTCCCCCGGCGTCGCACTCGTGGGTACGTGTACGGCGTGTCCGCTCCAGGTTTCGCCTATCGCCCTTCCGTCTCCGTTGTCTCCATGACGGATGTAGATGTCTTCGGTGTTACCGACCTTCATCTGGTTCGCTTTGAATGCGTTTCCCTCCACGGCTCTCAAAACTTCCACGAACCGCCTCTGGGCGATTTTCTCTGGAACCTGGTCTCCCAGGCTCGCCGCCTCTGTTCCGGTTCGGGGAGAGAACTTAAAGATGTATGCCGAGTCGAACCCGCAGTCTTCGACTAGGTTTAGAGTCTCCTGATGATCCCGGTCAGTCTCTCCGGGATGGCCCACTATTATATCCGTGCTTAGGGTCCCGCCTGGAACGTGTTCCCTGAAGACCTCTATTTTGCGCCGATATCTATCCGACTTGTAGCCTCTGTGCATGATCTTTAACAGCCGGTCGGAGCCGGACTGTACGGGAAGGTGGAGCCTTTTTACTATGCTGTCTTTTTCAGCTATGGTACGGATCGTCCTATCCTCCATGTTGGACGGATGGCTGGTGGTGAACCAGACTCTAGGGGCGATCTCCGAAACCTCCTCCAGTAGATCACAGAACCTCTTTCCATCCTCCCGCCAGGCATCCACAGTCTGGCCGAGCAGGGTTATATAGCTGGTACCACTATCCACGAGACGCCTCACCTCTTCGAGGATGCTCTTCATGGACCGGCAAACCATACGTCCCCGCACAGTAGGTACTATGCAATAGCTACACTGGTAGTTGCACCCGGTCATTATCGTAACGAACGCCGAAGCTCCCCCCTCTGTACCCGGAAGTTCCGGCGTGTACGTCTCCCGCATATTCGGCAAACCAACGAACTCAGCCAACTCATATGTATTATGCGTTCCCAATATGAGGTCTATGCTATATTGCTTTTGGAGGTCTTTGGCTTCGCTGGAGGCGCCGATGCAGCCAGTTAGGGCGACTTTTTCGACCCGGCCTTCGCGCTTGAGGCGGAGTATCTCGCCGAGGTGTCCCCGGACGCGGTCCACGGCATTTTCGCGGACGTAGCAGGTGTTGAGGACGACTATATCGGCGTCTTCGTAACGCCGGACCTCCGAGTATCCAGCATCCAGGACCATTCGCCGCATGCGGTCGGAGTCGTGGACGTTCATCTGACAACCAAAGGTCCTTATGCAGGCAGTTTTGGAGCCTACGGCTTTACTAGGAGCGTCAGTCCTTTCCGAGGATGTCGGCTTGCGGGAGATTCCGAGGAGTGTGTTCGGAGGCGAGTCGGCGGGTTTGGGTGCTTTGAATGGAGTGGATCTTATTTCATCACTCATATTCCTCCTCGGGCTCGTAGACCGGCACCCGTAGTACCCAGCCTCCCTGGCCGGCTTCTGCCTCGATCTCACCGATCTCCAGGTATCTTGCTCGTGCCGCACTTTCAAGTATAGTCCGTATCTCCGATATTTCTTCCAGGTCGAGTTCTGGTGCGGGAACTTCTCCCCCACTGCTCCCGCTCTCTATCGAATTTACAACGTTGCGGATGCGCTCGCGTGAGGAGATCTCTGCTCTCTCCACGGCGCTTATCTCCCCGGCAAGTACCCTCTGAGCCGTCCTGACAGAAACATCAAGCCCTAGCCTCCCGGAATCCTCCCTGATACACCTCACAGCCCCCTCCCGTCCACGATGCTCTTTCTGTAGTCGGGGTATTATGTGGTTTTCAATGAGTTTGGGGAGGATTTTGGCCGGGGAGGAGATGTAGATGTTGGGTCGGTTTTCGGGTGGGTGTTGTTGGAGGAGTTTTTGGAGGGTAGCGAGGAGGTTTGTTTTTGAGGGGCGGGAGCGGGACTGGAGAGAGCGTTCGGGTAGGGTTTGGGTGTCGAAGGTTACGCGGATAGAGGTTGGGGCTGATGTAGAGAGGACTTCGGCTGAGAGGGATGCGTTTTTGAGGTGGTAGAGGGAGAGTCCCGCGCCGTGGTCGGATGAGGGATCCAGGTGCCGGGTCGTTACACCGGGCTCGAAGATCAAAGCTCCAAAAGGCCCCGGAACACCGCGTCCGTCGTCTATAACGGTCAGGGTTCTGTAGCGACGCTGGCGGAGGGTCGTGGCGACGTAGATGTTGCGGGCGCCGGCGTCTATTGAGTTGCGGAGAAGTTCGTAGAGGGCGTCCTCAACAGAGCTTATTCGGGACGGACTCCTACGGGCGCCTTCCACGCCGGTGAGGCGGACGAAGCCCCCACCGAGGTCTCTGTAAGGACCCTCCACTAGAGGATAAAGGTGGCTGTGTAAGCGTTCGTCCGCAACAAGATCTACCTCGCGACCTTTATCTGGCTACCTCGCTGACGCGGCTCTCGCGGATGACGGTCACTTTGATCTGCCCCGGATACTCGAGGTCGTTCTCTATCTGTTTGGAGATATCGTAGGCGAGCTTGGCGGCGATGCGGTCGTCCACCTCGGAGGGCTGGACCATCACCCGGATCTCACGCCCCGCCTGTATCGCGTAGGCTTTGTCCACCCCTCTGTGGCCCTGGGCTATATCTTCGAGGGAACGCAGGCGTTCGAGGTATATCTCCGTGGTCTCGCGCCTCGCGCCGGGACGGGCGGCTGAAACGGCGTCCGCCGTGGCGACGAGGACATCCTCCACGGTCTCCATCTCGATCTCGTGGTGGTGGGCGCTTATCGCCCGGACAACGTCTTCCGATTCTCCACTCTTCTTGGCGGAGCGACCGCCTATGAGAGCGTGGGTCCCCTCGACCTCGTGGTCTATTGCCTTGCCCACGTCGTGCAGAAGTCCGGCCCTGCGGGCGATCTTGACGTTCGCCCCGAGTTCCTGGGCCATCATGGCGCAGAGGTTGGCTACCTCGACCGAGTGGGCGAGCACGTTCTGTCCGTAAGAAGTCCTGAACTTCAGGGCGCCCAACAGACGCACCAGGTCGGCGTGCATACCGCCGCCGATCTTCGAGTCGTAGATCGCCTGACGACCGGCGCTCTTTATGTCTTTCTCGATCTCCTTCTTCGCTTTGGCAACGACCTGCTCCACGCGTCCGGGGTGGATCCTCCCGTCCTGGACCAACTGCTCCATCGCCACCCTGGCGATTTCCCGGCGTACAGGATCAAAGCAGGATATAACGACGGTCTCCGGCGTATCGTCGATAATGACGTCGACACCCGTGGCGGCCTCGAACGCCCTTATGTTCCTACCTTCGCGTCCGATAATGCGACCCTTCATATCATCCGAAGAGAGGGCGACCGCTTTGGCCGTAGATTCCGACGTTATATCGGAGGCGAGGCGCTCCATCGTGGTGGTGATGATCCTACGCGCCTCTAGATCTGCTTTTTCCTCGGCCTCGAAAGTGCGATCCCGCACCATGCGCCCGAGACGGTCCTCGAGCTCCATCTCCAGGTCGGTGAGCAGCCGATGCTCGGCGTCTAGGCGGCTGAGGCCGGAGATCTCCTCCAGAGCCTTGACATGCTCCGACTCCCTCTGCTCTAACTCCTCCCCTTGCTTCCGCAGCGACTCTTCCCTGCGCTCGAACTCGCGCCGACGTTCTTCCAGCTCGGAGTCTCGCCTATCCAGAGACGTCTCGCGATTGTTAACCCGTTCCTCGAAACGTGAAACCTCCGCCCGCCTGGAACGGACCTCTGCTTCGGCTTCCTCTTTGACCCTGAGAGACGCTTCCTTCGCCTCCAACTCGGCCTCACGCTTTCGTGACTCGGCAGTCCTATTTGCTTCTTCGAGAATAGAGTTCGCGTCGGAACGGGCAGCAGTCTGCCGGTTCTCGACCCTTGAGCTACAAAAAAGGTAGCCCGCACCTCCGCCAACGGCGAGTCCGACGGCGAGCGCCAGGACCGCTAACAAAACGTTCATAGATTTTCCTCCAAAAAGGCCGCGCCCACCGTTCGCGGTCATCCCGGCTCACGGCGGCCGGCCGGACTAAAACTCCGGTTACTACTCGTCGGTCTCCCCGGAGAAATCTCCGCTATACTCGCGGGCTATCTCCGCGCACACCGCGACGGAGTATCCCCGACGCGACAGGAAACCATAGACCCGACGCGACTCCGCATCAGACCCTCTATTAGTATTATATCTCCGGGCGGCGGAAGCGCGAGCGTCCTCAAGCTCTGAACGTCCGCAAAACGCTTCGTCCACCGCAGCGCGCACGGTCTCTTCTCCGACACCTCGCCTCCGCAGGTCGGCGGATACGCGGCGTGGCCCGTACTTTTTGGCTCTCTGAAGGGCAGCCGTGAGTGCGAATTCGAGGTCGTCCACGTACCCGAGTTCCGCCAGACGATCAATCACCTCGCTTAGGGTGTCACCGGAGTACCCGTAGCGCACCAGGCGTTCTTTTATCTCGCCCGAGGAGCGAGCCCGGTAGCCGAGGAAGCTCAAGGCGCGACTCATCGCCAGCACACGGTCTCCCAGCCTACGAGCTTCCGCAAGCTCCTCTTCTGAAAGCTCGGCCCCCTTGTCGAGACCTCGACTTGAAGCTACCCTGGCGTCGATCTCAGCCCAAAACTCACCGTCAACGTAAACTTTGGCCCGCTCACCGCGAAACCTGATGCCGGTTACGAGTGGCACGGTCGCTCCGGTCGGTAACCGGGTGCCTTAGCGGGACCGGACTGCCGGCTCTCCTGCAGGATTCTCGATGGGCGCTCCATCTTCTTCCAGTCCGTCGGCCTCTTGCTGGTCCGCGAGGTCATCTTTCTGATTGAGACCGAGCTTGTCGTGGACTTCGGTGACGATCCGTTCGCGGACACCGTCCTCGTCTTTGAGAAACTGCTTCGCTTTCTCCCGACCCTGGCCGAGCCGTTCGTCGCCATAGGCGAACCAGGCTCCGCTCTTCTGGACCACGTCGTTCTCGATAGCGACGTCCAGTAGGCTGCCTTCCCGAGATATACCCTCGCCGTACATGATGTCGAACTCGACGGTCTTGAAGGGCGGGGCGACCTTGTTCTTGACTACCTTAATCCGCGTCTGGTTACCGACGGTATCGTTACCGATTTTCAAAGCGCCTATACGCCTGATATCCATCCTAACGCTGGAGTAGAACTTGAGCGCCCGACCGCCGGGGGTCGTCTCGGGAGAGCCGAACATCACCCCGATCTTCTCGCGAAGCTGGTTTATGAATATGGCCGTCGTACCGGAACGGCTGAGAGAACCGGAGAGCTTCCTCAGAGCCTGGCTCATCAAACGGGCCTGGAGCCCTACATGCGAGTCGCCCATCTCACCCTCGATCTCAGCTCTAGGGACGAGGGCGGCGACCGAGTCGATCACCAGGACCTGCAACGCGCCGGAGCGGACGAGGGTGTCAGCTATTTCGAGGGCTTGCTCCCCGTTGTCCGGCTGAGAGAAGTACAGTTCTTCGAGGTCTACGCCTATGGCTTCGGCGTAGATCGGGTCGATAGCGTGCTCGGCGTCTATGAAGGCGGCGAGGCCGCCGGCCTTCTGCGCCTCGGAGAGGATGTGAAGGGCGAGGGTAGTCTTACCGCTCGACTCCGGGCCGAAGATCTCGACGACCCTCCCCCGCGGCACACCGCCGACACCGAGCGCCAGGTCGATGGAGAGAGCGCCGGTTGGAATAACGGCGATCTTCTGCTGGACCTTATCACCCATGCGCATGATCGAACCCTTGCCAAACTGCCGCTCTATCTGCGTTACGGCTGAACCTATGGCTTTGGACTTATCCAACGTTTTTTAACCCTCCAAAGATAGCTGCTAAAAGATTGAACTTACTACCGAAATTATACTGTAGTGGAACGATGCTCCCAACGCCCGACTATTGGCCGGGACTGGCGTTTTTTACAGTATAGACTTTCTTGAGCACCTCCCCGTCCCGACCCAAAGCTCCGAGGTTCTGGCCGTTGAGCAAAACCCTGACAGCACCGGCGTTTCCGGTGAAGATCACGAGCCTCCGTTTTGCCTCGAAAGTCTCCGAGAAACCCGGCTGGGAGAGGTGAGAATAGGAGATAACACCGTCGGTCCTCACTTCGATCCAGGATTCAGCCCCCACTATCTTTATACGCGCCTCCAGGGGACCCGGATCCGGCCTTGCAGAGGTAGAGGCTGCTTTGCTGGACCCCGTGTTACCGGGGTTACCCGGCGCGGCGACTTTCTTCGCGCTTTCTTTCTTCTTTCTCGCGCCTTTCGGTACGGGCGTATCGTTCCTGGAGACCTTATCCCTGGAGACGAACCCGGCGTTGTCGTGATTGGTCTGACGCTCCTGGTTGTCTGAGGCAGGCAACCCCCGCCCGACGAAGTACACCGTTCCAAGTAGCGCCACGAGCAAAACTCCAGCAAGGGCGAGGACTGGTACGCCAATGCCGGAAAGCAGGCCCGCGCTTCGGTTTCGTCTCTCTCCACCGGAAAGAGCTTTCGCGACAGGCATAGGTTCCTGGATCCCGGCCCCGGAAGAGTCCTCCGGGTTCTCGCGGCTCGCGGGCAGGGATCCGGTCTCGTCTTCTTCCTTAGCCTGACCGCTCTCTTTGAGTTCTCTGGACAGCGCTTCGCCGTCGAGACCGAGGAAAGTAGCGTAGGTCTTCAAGAAACCGTGAACGTAGATAGAAGCCGGCAAGATATCGTAATCTTGTTGCTCCAGAGCATCCAGGTAACGAGCGCGGATCTTGGTTGCCTGCTCCGCTTCCTCTAGTGAGAGACCTCGCTTCTCGCGCGCTCTCCGCAGAGCCGAACCGATGCTCAGGCTGGTGCGCTGATCTTCGCCCATGCCTGGTATCTTATCATCTTCATTACCATCTCTCACCCGAAGAGCGGAGCATCATTGTCGTCGACGTCGGAGCTTTTAGGAACAGCGTCTGTTCCTGTTCCATTGGTTCCGTTCTGGTTGTCGTCTTGGGTAGCTCGGGCAGCATCGTCTTGTTTGTTGAAGATGTTGTTCAGATCCAATTCCGTGGCGACGACGGAGCGGGCTTTGGAGCCTTCGTAAGGCCCGACGACGCCTCTGCGTTCCAGCGTGTCGATAATGCGCCCGGCCCGCGAGTAACCGACCCTGAAACGCCGTTGCACCGCGCTGACCGAAGCCTGCTGGGTCGAGACCACGAAGCTTGCGGCGTCCGGGACGAGCTCGTCGTCCTGCTCTCCGGACTCCTCCTTACTCTCCTTCGGCTCCGTCACTTCTTTTATATATCTAGCCCGCGCGCCGGCGGCGCTCGCCTCGACTACTTCGTCCACCTCGGACTCGGAGATATACGCGCCCTGGACTCGCGCGGGACGTATGGCTGAAACAGGTTTGTAGAGCATGTCTCCCATGCCGAGCAGGGCTTCCGCGCCGGGACCGTCCAGGATCACACGCGAGTCTACCTGGCTCGAAACCGCGAAGGCGATACGGCTCGGGATGTTCGCCTTGATCATACCGGTTATAACGTCCACGCTCGGACGCTGCGTCGCGACCACGAGATGAATTCCTACGGCCCTTGCTTTCTGCGCGAGCCGGATGACCGCATCCTCGACCTTCGCCGCCGCCGTCATCATCAGGTCCGCCAACTCGTCTATAACCACGACCACGTAGGGCAAAGGTGTCTCCGCCCGGTCGTTGTAGCCTTCCAGGGAGCGGACGCCGAGCTTCTCGAGCACCTCGTAGCGGCGCTCCATCTCGGCCACGGCCCACGAGAGGGCGTTCGCGGCTTTCTTTACGTCCGTGACGACCGGGGTTATGAGGTGCGGTATGCGGACGAACTGGGAAAGCTCCACCCTCTTCGGGTCGATCAGGACCATCTTCACCTGCCGCGGGTCGGTAGTCAGGATGAGCGAGGTGAGGAGGCTGTTGAGCATCACGCTCTTGCCGCTGCCGGTAGTTCCCGCAACGAGTAAATGGGGCATCTCCGCCAGGTCCAGGAAGACGCCCCGTCCCGAGAGGTCTTTTCCGAGCCCCACGGGAAGCGCCCACTCGTTCGCCCCCGGATAGTCCTGAAAGACGTCCCCGAGCGTCACCGTGGCCGCCTTCGTGTTAGGCACCTCGACCCCCACGGCACTCTTTCCGGGGATCGGCGCGAGTATCCGAACCTCCGTAGCCGCCAATGCGTAAGCGATGTCCTGCTGCAAGTTTCGGACCTTGCCGACCTTTACTCCGGCCCCGAGCCTCAACTCGTAGCGCGTAACCCTCGGCCCGACGACCGCCCGGATAACGTGCGCCTCGACCCCGAGCTCCGAGAGAGCCTGCGTGAGGCGACGGCTCGTCCCCTCAGCATCGTGCTCCGGGTCCCCGCTACCGAGGGTTAACAGAGACGGAGAAGGCGGCGAATAGTCTCCCGTCACCCGCTCCTGTATCTCCGGGAACCCGTCTATCTCACGCTTCTCCGGCAAGATCACCTCGAAAGATTGAGGTTCTCCCTGGGATCCTCCCTCACGCTCGTCTGAAACCTGTCCACCAGGATGCGGTTTTTCCGGCTCCTTCTGTTCTTTTGCGAAAGGTTGACGGATGCTCTTGAGGCCACGTCCGAGGCCCTTACCGCTTCCCCCGGAACCTTGATTACGCGATTTGGATCTCCTACTTCGCATCCACCCGTAGAGGCTTTGCGCCCCTGACCCAACCGATGAACCAGCGGATCTGAAACCCACTCCGGTCAGGAGGGAGAGTCCAACCGCATACAGCAGCGCCAGCACGAGACCGGCTCCAATGAATCCGCCTACCGAATAAATAGCCGAATACAATGCGCTGCCGGTTATGCCCCCTGCGCCTGTATATGCCTCCGGCTGAAAGAGTCTGCCCTGCGATAGTGTCGCCGCGAAAGAAGTGGCAACGGCCACCAGCAGCAGCCCGGCCCCCGCCACCCGGCTCCACGACAGGAGGCCAAAGAGCATCAGCCCTCCGGCGAGTACCGCCAACGGCGCGAGCACGACACCAGCCACGCCAAGTAAATAATTAACCGCCAGGAGGCCTACCCGCCCGAGTAGAGCACCCTGTCCTGTCAGGAACGCGGCCGTGAAAAAGAGCCCCGCGCCTAGCAACACGAGACCGACCACCTCACGAGAAACAGCGAGCCTCCGCAGTGTCCCGGAGAGAGAACCCTCCCCGCCCTGACCGCTCTTCTTGCGGGCGGGAGAGCCCCTCCTCATCCTGGAGGGGCTGTTGGAAGCCTTTTTGCGGGGCTTTCTAGTGGCGCGTTTGTCGTTAGCCATACCGCTTAGTCTAACGCATCAACCTGTAGATGAGGGTCAAGTACCTTATGTGGTGGTGAAGTTGAGGTTAAACCTCAACTATTAGCGGCAGGATGATCGGACGTTTCCTGGTGCGGTTCGCCAGGAAGCCTGAGAGGTCTTTCCGGATCGCCGTTTTCAGCTCACCCCAGTCGGTGACTTGCTGGCTCGCGGTCCGCGCGAGCGTCTTACCGACGACCTCGATCGACTCCTGGGCGAGGCCGTTTGACTCCTGCGGGTTTACGAAGCCGCGGGAGATGACATCCGGGGGGCCGAGAAGGGCGCCGTTCTGGGCGCTGATGCGGGCGACGACGATAAACATCCCGTCTTCGGAGAGTTGCTGGCGTTCACGCATGACGCCGTCGGAGCTTTCGGCTAGTCCGCCGCCGTCCACGAGGAACATTCCGGCCGAGACGTTCTTCTCGCGGCGCGCCTTTCCGTTCTTGAACTCCATCCGGCCGCCGTTCTCCAGGATGAAGATATTCTCCTCCGGGATGTCCATGGACATGGCTGTGTTAGCGTGGTGGCGGAGGTGACGGAACTCGCCGTGGACCGGGACCAGGTAGCGCGGCTTGAGGAGGGAGAGCATGATCTTCTGCTCTTCCTGGGCGGCGTGGCCCGAGACGTGGACCGGCATGTGGGCGCTGTAGCAGACCTCGGCACCTCGCTTCATGAGGTTGTTGATAGTGCGCGAGACGCCACGCTCGTTGCCTGGGATCGGATGGGCGGCTATGACGACGGTGTCGTCCGAACCGACCTCTATGCTCCGATGGGTTCCGTTGGCGATACGGCTCAACGCGGCGAGAGGTTCGCCCTGAGAACCGGTGGTAAGGACCACGATATCGCTGTCGGGGATCTGGTTGATGTCCCGCTGGTTGACCATCATCTCGGAGGGAAGGTCCAGATATCCGAGGTCACGGGCTATGTCGACGTTCCGGATCATGGAACGCCCCGTAACGCCTACGAGACGGTTGTGCTTCTTGGCCGCCTCGACGACCTGGCTTACGCGGTGAATGTGCGAGGCAAAAGACGCAACGATGATCCTACCCGCAGCCTGCTCGAAGACGTTGTTGAGGGTGGCGCCGACTATCCTTTCAGAAGGGACGTAACCGGGACGCTCACTGTTGGTCGAGTCGCCGAAGTAGGCGAGAACGCCTTCATCTCCCAAAGCGGCGAAACGGGCGAGGTCTATCGGGTCGCCCTCGATCGGGGTCAGGTCTATCTTGTAGTCGCCGGAGAAGACGATCAAACCCGCGTTGGTGCGGATGGCGATCGCGAGCGCTCCGGGTATAGAGTGGTTTACGTTGACGAATTCGAGGCCGAAACCCGCGAGCCGCTGGGTGTCTCCGGCCTTTATCTCGCGCAGGTCGCCCTTCTTTATTCCGAACTCCTGCAGCTTGCTCCGCACGAGACCGAGGGTGAGCTTCGTACCGTAAACGGGTACGTTGAACTCCCTCAGGACGTAAGGCAGGGCTCCGACGTGGTCTTCGTGTCCGTGGGTCAGGACTATGCCCTTGAACTCGTCGGCGTGCTCTCTAAGGTACGTGAAATCCGGCAGGATGACGTCTATACCAGGCGTCTCCTCGTCCGGGAACGACATACCGGCGTCCACCAGGATCATTCCGCTCTCCTGGCGAACCGCCGTCATATTCTTGCCGATCTCCCCTAGTCCTCCTAGGGGAACGACCTGCAAAGTTTTGTTATCTAACAGCTCGAACTACCTCCTTCAGAGCCGGTCAGCACGTTAGCGTTCTGTCGCTGAATGCCTACCGGCTAGTTGCTATTGAGGTACCTCCCGAGGTCCAGTTCTTTGGGACCTACTGCCGAGAGGTACATATTGTCTAGTTTTAGATGTTTTTGGGCCAGACGACGCATGTCGTCGGCGGTTACGGCTTCGATGCGGGAGGATATTTCCTCCGGCGTCAGAAGCTCTGAGTTTGTTATAACGCTCCGGCCGATACGGGTCATCCTGGCCGAAGTGCTCTCAAGCGCCAGGAGCGTCGAGCTCTTGAGCTGCTGCTTGGTGCGGTCGAGCTCCTCTTCGGTGACGAGATCTTCCTGGATCCTATGCACCTGCTCGGAGATCACACGTATCGCCTCCTCGACGTTACCCGTGGTCGAGCCGACGTACATCTTCATGGCGCCAGTGTCCGAATATCCTTGGTGGTAAGCGTAGACGGCGTAGGCGAGACCGCGCTTCTCACGGACTTCCTGGAAGAGCCGGCTGCTCATCCCTCCACCGAGAACGTTACTCAGGGCAGCCATCGCGTAACGGTCCTCGCTGCCGGCCGGTATGCCGATGGAGCCCAGGGAGACGTGGTACTGCTCGGTCTCCTTGAATTTGTAGGAAAAGCGGCTCTCCGGCTTCTCGGGCTGGGCTTCGCGGACGAACGGCTCGCCGTCCTGCGGGAGATTAGAGAGTTTCTCTTCCACCATCCGCTCGAACTCTTCGGGGTCGAGCTTACCGGCTCCTATTACGAAGATGTTCGAGGTATTGTAGGTGCCGGCGTGGAAGTTCTTGAGGGTGTCGTGGTCCACGCCGCGGACGGTTTCGGCGGAGCCGATGATCGGACGCCCGAGGGTGTCGTCGTGGAAGATCAGGGAAGAGAGATATTCGTCGGACATCTGGTCCGGCCGGTCCTCGTACATCTTGATCTCCTCGACTATCACCTCCCGTTCGCGCTCCAGGTCGGCGAATGTCGGGCGCAGGACCATGTCGGCCATGATGTCCAGGGCGCGTTCGAGGTGCTCGGGCAGGAAGCGGGCGTAGAGGACGGTGTACTCCTCGCCGGTCGCCGCGTTCTCTTGCGCTCCTATTCCCTCGAAAGCCTCGGCGATGCCGAGCGCGTTCATCGTCGGGGTTCCCTTGAAGAGCATGTGCTCCATCAGGTGGGTGATGCCGGCTACCTCATCCCGCTCGTCGCGGGAGCCCGCGCGGATCCAAACGCCCAGGGAGACGCTCGTCGACTCCTCCAGATGCTCCGAGAAGACACGCAATCCTCCCGGCAAGACCTTCTTGTTCACGTTGGTGGCGCCCAAAGGTTAGTCCTCCAGCTTCTCTAGCGAGATGCGCTTCTGCTTGTCTATCTCGAGCACCCGCACCTTTATCTTGTCGCCCTCGGTGACAACGTCCTCGACCCGCTCGACGCGCTCTTTTCCGGGAGCGAGACGCGAGATGTGGACGAGGCCGTCACGACCCGGCGTGAGCTCGACAAAGGCCCCGAAGTTGGTCGTCTTGACGACTTTGCCGGTGTAGATCTCCCCGGCTTCGACGTCCCTGGTCATCGCGTTGATCGCCGAGGCGGCTTCTTTGGCCGCGACGCCGTCGCCTGCTATGTGAACCATGCCGCCGTCCTCGACGGAGATGTTCACCTCGAACTGGTCCTGCAGCGCGTTGATCGTCTTGCCGCCGGGGCCGATGAGCAGACCGATCTTATCTGTCGGGATACGCAGCATCTCGACTCTCGGGGCGAAGTCCGAGACTTCTTCCCTGGG
This sequence comes from Rubrobacteraceae bacterium, assembly GCA_965219175.1. Classification (GTDB taxonomy): domain Bacteria; phylum Actinomycetota; class Rubrobacteria; order Rubrobacterales; family Rubrobacteraceae; genus JBBPZK01. Next base: position 1,795,480 of record CBDCNI010000001.1, on the reverse strand, counting down.
ACCGGGTATCGCCTCGCGGATGACCTCCAGGATCTCCATCCGTCCGTTTCTGGCCTGCCCGAGCGCCTCTTTCAAGAGATCGGCCGAGACACCGGTTATCTTCATGTCCATCTGGAGTGCGGTGATCCCATCGGTGGTCCCGGCGACCTTGAAGTCCATGTCGCCGAGGTGGTCTTCGAGGCCCTGAATGTCCGTCATGATGACGTAGTCGTCACCCTCTTTGACAAGCCCCATCGCAACCCCGGCCACGGGAGCCTTTATCGGGACGCCGCCGTCCATCAGCGCCAGCGTCGAGCCGCAAACGCTCGCCATCGAGGACGAACCGTTTGACTCCAACACCTCGGAGATGATCCGGAGTGCGTAGGGAAACTCTTCCTCGGAAGGTATGACTGGCACGAGCGCCCGCTCGGCCAGGGCTCCGTGACCGATCTCCCGCCGCTTCGGTCCCCGTAGGAACGCGGTTTCTCCGGTGGAATAAGGGGGGAAGTTGTAGTGGTGCATGTAGCGCTTGCCCGTCTGGGGCTCCAGAGTATCAAGCCTCTGGGCGAGCCCGAGGTCGGCCAACGCCAGCGACGAGAGGACTTGAGTCTCGCCCCTGCTAAAGAGACCACTGCCGTGTACGCGCGGCAGCACGCCAACTTCGGCAGAGGTCGGGCGGATCTCGTCGAACTCCCGCAGGTCGGTGCGCTTGTGGTCCTTGAGCAACAACTCGCGGAAGGCTTCCTTCTCCAACGTCGAGAGCGCGGCGGAGATCTGTGCAACCTCTTCTTCCTCACGACCTTCGATAAGCTCGTCGCGCAGTTCGCCCAGCGCGTCGTGACGCGCCCGGCGGTCGGTTTGCACGATGCCGTCCTTGATGCGCCCGAGATACTCGCCGCGAAGCTCGTCCACGAACGGGTTCTCCTCGGGAGCGTCGAGCTGCTGTTTCTCCTTGCCGTGCTCGCCGGCCCACTCTTCGATGGCCTCGGCCTGCACCCGTATAGCCTCCTGGGCGACCTGGAGAGCCTCGACGATCACGTCCTCCGGCACCTCGTTCGCCCCAGCCTCGACCATGGTTATGGCATCTTTCGTGCCGGCGACCACGAGGTCGAGGTCGCTCTCGGAGATCTGCTCGTAAGTCGGGTTGAGGATGAACTCACCGTCCAGGCTCCGGCCAACGCGAACGGCCCCGATCGGTCCGTCAAACGGCAGGTCGGAAAGCGCGATAGCCGCCGAAGCGCCGACCATGCTGACGGTGTCGTAGGGAATCTCCTGATCCGCCGCGAGAACCGTGCTTATTATCTGTATCTCGTTCCGGTAGTCCTTCGGGAAGAGCGGCCTGAGCGGACGGTCGGTGAGCCGGGCGGTCAGGATGGCTTTCTCGGAAGGACGCCCCTCACGCTTTATGAAGCCGCCGGGGATCTTACCGGCCGCCGACATCCGCTCCTCGATGTCCACGGAGAGCGGCAGGAAGTTGACGCCCGGCCTCGGCCTCGACGAACGGGTGGCGGTGGAGAGCATCATCGTGTCTCCGAGACGGGCCGTGACCGCGCCCCCGGCTTGCTTGGCGAGCTTGCCTGTTTCGAGCACCATGGAGCGCTCGCCTACGGGGATCTCTAAACGCATATTTTCTTTCTCCTCTTTGTTTCTGCCTGGATGACTCGAACCGGATGCCGGTATATTCTCTACCGGCGCAGGCCGAGCCTGGCTATGAGCGCGCGATAGCGCTCGACGTCGTTACCCTGCACGTACTTGAGCAGCCGGCGACGCCTGCCGACCAGCTTGAGCAACCCCCGGCGGGAGTGATAATCGTGCTTGTGCTCGCGCAGGTGCTCCGTCAAGTGCGATATGCGCTTGGTCAGGAGCGCGACCTGAACCTCGGGCGAACCCGTGTCCGTGTCGTGAGCCCTGTACTCTTGTATCGTTCCCTCTTTATTCTCTACTACCGCCAACTTCTTCTTTTCTCCTCTTCTTATCTCTATTTCCTCTTCAATTTCTTTATTATTTATTCAACCTATAATGCTACCACATGTACCAAAGCTCGTTACGCGCTTTGAGCTATATAAGCGCCGTAAACCCGGCGAGCCTCCTCTACGTCGGAAGAAATTTGGGCTTTGAGCTCTTCTAGGCCGGAGAACTTTTGCTCCGGCCTTATACGGTACAGGAAACCGACATCAATGACGCTTCCGTAGAGGTCTCTGTCGAAGTCGAGCAGGTACGCTTCGATCCGGCTCTCGGCCCGCGCGAAGGTCGGCGCGACCCCGATGTTGGTGCAGGCGGCGTATCTTTCGTCTCCGACGTCCACGTAGCCTGCGTAGACGCCGTGAGCCGGGACGACTACGTCCGGGTTTGGGAGGACGTTCGCGGTTGGGAAGCCGATGGTCCGGCCGCGGCGGTCCCCAGCCACGACCTCTCCGCGCAAGACATAGGGGCGGTCGAGAAGCTCTGCTGCCCTATCCACTTCCCCGGCGGAGATCAGGGCGCGTATGCGGGTCGAGTTGACTTCTTCTTGCTCTCCTCGCTGTAGCGCAACGGCGAATACTTCTCCTCCGTTGGCGCGCATCAGACGCCGCAACTCTTCTACGTCTCCGGCCGCCTTGTGCCCGAACCGGAAGTTCTCGCCTACCACGACGACCTCTGCCTCCAACTCTTCGAGTAGGACCTCTCGCACGAATTCTTCCGGGTTTTTCTCAGAGAGAGCTTTGTCGAACTGTATGGCGCGGACTTCACCCGCCCCGCACCGGAGCAAAGCTTCTCTACGGATATCCAGGGTGGTCAGCAATTTCGGCTGCTTTCCGGGTCGCAGCACCCATCCGGGGTGAGGATCAAAGGTGGCGGCCACCACCTTTGATCCCCGCTTCCCGGCTTCTTCGACGGCCCGCCGGAGCACGGAATGATGCCCCAGGTGAACCCCGTCAAAATTGCCCAACGCGACCACTACCCCGCGCACAACACGACCTCCGCCCGCGCTTCCGTACCATCGCCCCTGTAAACAGCCAGAAGCTCACCACCAACCTCGACCCGGAAAATCCCTTCCATCTCGATGTCTCCCAGAGGACGACCGTTGCAGACCAACCGCCGCGTATCCGACCCGATCTCCAAAATCGGCAAATGCCCTAACACTTCCCTATTATGTATTATGTGGTTTTGCACAGTGTCGAGGGTCAGTTCGTCCGGGGAGGTGGCGTTTTGGAGCGTGAAGCGGCCGACTCGGGTGCGTTTCAGGGCGGTCAGGTAGGCTCCGGTGTCGAGGTGGGCTGCCAGGTCGGCGACTAGGGTCCGGACGTAGGTACCGCTGGAGCAGGAGATATCGAAGGTTGCGGTCTCTTCGTCCGGGTTTTGGGAGACGAGTTGGAAGGAGTGGATGGTTACGGGGCGGCTCTCGCGTTCGACTGTCACCCCACGACGTTGGAGGTTATAGAGACGTTCGCCGCCGACTTTTAGGGCAGAAGCCATCGGGGGGACCTGGCGGATATCGCCGGTGAAGGATGGGATGGCGTCGCAGAGAGTCTGCTCGTTAGGCATAGGAGTGCCGAGGTCGAGTTGAGAGATCTCGCCATCCGCATCGAGCGTGTCGGAGGTCGCGCCGAAGCGGGCCGTCGCCGTGTAGCTCTTGTCGAGCGCCATGATGTAGCGGGATAGACGGGTTGCCCGGCCGAGAAGCATAACGAGGAGGCCGGAGGCGAGCGGGTCGAGGGTTCCGGTGTGCCCGATCTTCGTTTTTTTCGGCAGGATGCGCTTGACCTGGGCGACCGCCCGCGCGCTGGTAATGCCGGACGGCTTGTCCAATAGAAGAGCGCCGGATAAGGGCTCCGGAGTTATCCGGCGCTCCCCAAGTCTACGACGCCCTCCAGGGCTTCGAGGAGGTCTTTTTTGGCCGCCTCGGGGGGGCCGGGGTATGTGTAGCCGGCGGCGAGCCGGTGGCCTCCGCCGCCGAAGCCCCGCGCTATCTCGCCGACGTCCATCTTCTCGGAGCGGAGGGAGCCTTTGGTACCTTGCGGCACCTGGCGGAGGTGGGCGACCACGTCCACGCCGGCGACGGTGCGGAGGTAGTCTATGGCTTCTTTGGAATCGAGTTCGGTGGCGCCGGTGCGCCGGTAGTCGTCGTTATCCACGGTCGAGATTATGGCTTCTCCGTAGCGGATGGCGTTGGAGAGCGAGACGCCCACTATCCTCAACTGCTCGATGGTGCCGGTTCGATTGAGCCGGTCGTCTACCTCGGCAGGCACGACCCCGGCCCGCAGGAGGTCCGCGACCATCTCGTGGACCTTCGGGGAGATATTCCGGAACCTGAAACCGCCCGTGTCGGCGCGGAGGCCGGTGTATAGAGCTTCGGCGGCTGGCTGCTCGAACGGGATGCCAAGCTCCGGGTAGAGCGTGGCGACTATCTCCGCGCTCGCCGCCGCGTGAGGATCTACCAGGTTAACCTCGGCGTAGAACGGGTTGTCCTCGTGATGGTCGAGGTTGAGGCGTGCGTCACCCGGGTTTTCTATGGGGACCCCGGAGCGGTCGGCTCGGGAGGTGTCTACCACGAGCAGGGCGTGATCCGGGGGAAGCTCGCGCAGCGCGGGTTCGGGTAGGAGCCAGCGGAGATAGTTCGGGACTTCCTCGGCGTGGCAGAATACGGCTTCGGCCCCGAGGGAGCGCATCAGGTACAGGAGCGCCACGGAGGAGCCTATGGCGTCCCCGTCAGCCCCGACGTGGGTGGTGATGGCGACCCGATCGAGCGTTTTGAGAAACTCGGCCGTCTCGGCGGTGGTATTAGAGGTCGCTCTCACTCGCATCTCTCCTCGTCTCCTTTACCTCTTGCAGGGCGGCTTCTATTCTCGTCGCGTAAGCTACTGCCGGGTCCGGCTCGAAGTGTAGCCGGGGGGTACGCTTCATGCGCGTCTGTCTCCCGACGGACTCCTGGATGCGCCCGGCGGCGCTCTGGAGACCCTGTCGGGCATCCTCTTCGTTCTCCTCGGCGAGCACGCTGTAGAAGACCGTGGCGTGGCCCAGATCCGGGCTCACGCGCACGCCGGTGACGGTCACGAGGCCGTTGATGCGAGGGTCGGAGAGGAGGTCCGCCTCTTCGCCGACTATCTCCTTGAGTTGGGACTCTATTTTGCGTGTCCTTCCGGAGCCGCTCATAGCTTGATGAACTCCTCCCGCCATTCGACTATCGACAGGTCTTCGTAGTTGAGCAGGGCGCGCCGGACCTCTTCGCGTTTCTCCTCGCAGGCCCCACGGGAAACGGCGGCGAGCGCCAATTCCACTGTGGCGCGCTGCCAGAGGTCCTGATGGTCGGACTCGACCACTGAGACGTTCTTGCGACGTAAACGATCCTTCAAGGAGCGTATAGTCTGGCGCTTGTCCTTGAGGCTGGAGGCGAAGGGCAACTCCAACTCCAGCCTTACCGTACAGAACAAAAGTATGGACCCGCGTCTACCTGGCGACCTCGACGACCTCGAAGAACTCCAGTACGTCGCCCTCCTTGAGGTCGTTGAAGTTCTCGACGCCGACACCGCACTCGAAGCCCTGCCGGACGGAGCGGGCGTCATCCTTGAAGCGCCTGAGAGAGGAGATCTGGCCGTCATAGACCACGGTGCCGTCGCGGACGACCCGGACGCGGTTGTTTCGGGATATCTCCCCAGTCGTGACGTAACAACCGGCCACGACCCCGGCGCTCGGCGTTCGGAAGATCTGACGGACTTCGGCGGTTGCGGTCTCGTTCTCGACTATGTCGGGGGCGAGCATGCCGCGCATGGCCGCTTCGATCTCCTCCAGGGCTTTGTAGATCACGTCGTAGGTCCGTATCTCCACACCCTCGCGCTCGGCGACCTGCTTGGCCGTGTTGGTCGGCCGGACGTTGAAGCCCAGCATGATCCCATCGCTCGCCGAAGCGAGCATCACGTCCGAATCGGTGAGCGCCCCGACGCCGGAACGGACGATGTTGACCCGCACCTCGTCGGTCGAAAGCTTCGCCAGGGCATCCTTGAGAGCCTCCACGGAACCCGCGACATCGGCCTTTATGACCAGGTTCAGGTCCTGGACGCCGCCCTCTCCGAGCAACTCTTCGAGCGTCCGGCGCTGTCCGCCCTCGGCGAGTTCCTGCCGCCGCGCGGCCGCCTCGGACTGCTGCGCCTGGTCTCTGGCCTTCCGCTCGTGCTCGACGACCTCGAAGCGCGTTCCGGCCTCGGGGACTCCTGAGAGACCCAGGATCTCGACCGGCGCGCCCGGCGCGGCTTCATTGATCCGCTTGCCGGTATAGTCGAGCATCGCCCGGACGCGCCCGTAAGCGGTTCCGGCGAGCACGATGTCGCTCCGGTGCAATGTGCCGCGGCTGACCAGAAGCGTCGCAACCGGCCCGCGGCCGGGGTCGCGTTCGCCCTCGATCACATACCCGCTCGCGGGAGCGTCCGGGTTCGCCTTCAAATCCTCCAACTCGGAGACGATCAAGATGTTCTCCAATAGATCTTCTATCCCCTCGCCTGTCTTGGCCGAGACTGGCACGGTGACCGTATCTCCGCCGTAGACCTCCGGGACCAGGTCCCGCTCGGAGAGCTGTCCCAGGACTCTATCTGGGTTCGCGTTCGGGACGTCCGTCTTGTTGAGCGCGACGACCATCGGAACACCGGCGGCGCGGGCGTGCTCTATGGCTTCCTCGGTCTGAGGCATCACGCCGTCGTCGGCGGCGACCACCAGCACGACTACGTCCGTCACCTTCGCCCCACGGGCGCGCATCTCGGTAAAAGCCTCGTGGCCCGGCGTATCGACAAAGGTAATTTTCCTGCCGCCGCTCTCTACCTGGTAGGCCCCGATGTGCTGGGTGATCCCCCCTGCCTCGCCGGACTGCACGTTCGCCTGACGCATGCGGTCCAGAAGAGAGGTCTTGCCGTGGTCGACGTGACCCATGACGGTGACGACCGGCGGCTTCTCGACCAGGTCCTCCGGCGCGTCCTCGAAGATCACCTCTTCGGGCGGTTCTTCGATGGCGCCGACCTCGACCTCTACGCCCATCTCTTCGGCGATCAACTCTATCTCCTCGGTGGAGAGCGTCTGGGTGACGGTCCTCATCTCGCCGAGGCCCATCAAGACCTTGATGATCTGGGCCGGCGGAACCTCCAGCGAATCGGCGAGGTCCTTGACGGTGGCGCCCGGCTCGACCCTGACAGCCGTGCTCTCCTGGGACTCTTCCTCGACCGGGTCCTGTTCCGGAGCTTTCTGCGCGACAGGTGCTGCGGTCGGGCGCGGCCCCCGGTTGGTGGCGCTCGCGTCGATCACGACCCGCCGACGTTTCCGTCCGCCCTGACTCTTCTGCTTCTGGCTGTCAGGCACGGAGACAGTCTCCTCCGCCGGAGCGTCGGAGATCGTGGCGTTGTGGCCGGAGTGCTCCGCCTCGACCCGCGCTTCCTGGGCCTCTTCCTCCTGGGCCGCCGTGCGGCCGTTTGTGTCCGCCTGACCGTTGGACCCATTGCCGAAAACCCGTTCGTAGACTGGCTCATCCACGGAAGAGGAGTGGCTTTTCACCTCTACTCCGGCATCTCTCAGTTGGCTTAGGACCTCTTTGCTTTCGAGGTTCAGTTCTTTAGCTATCTCGTATACTCGCTTGCTCAATATAACCCCTTAGGTTCCCTCTACCAGTCCGTCGAATTCCTCCGCCTGAGCCTGGTGCGACGGGATGCCGCAGAACAGGGACCCCGGCAGGGCTGTGTTGGCGCAACGCCGACCGTTCGAGAGAACCGCGCGGCAGCGGTGCATCGCGGAGTCTTCCTCAGGCGCCCACTCCTCGCCTTCGTCCTCGTAGTCGGTTGCCTGGCTTTCGGGCTTTATGTCTATCTTCCAATCCGTCAGCTTGACGGCCAATCGGGCGTTCTGGCCCTCGCGACCGATGGCGAGCGAGAGCTGGTCGTCCGGGACGATCACCTCCGCCTGCTGCTCGTCTTCATCCAGGTAGACCTCCCTGACCCTCGCGGGCGAGAGCGCCTTGGCGATGAATCGGGCCGGGTCTGGGTCCCACTGGATGATGTCTATCTTCTCGTTTCTCAGTTCCGAGACGACCGCCCGGACGCGGCTCCCTCTCGGCCCGACGCAGGCCCCGACCGGGTCTATCCCGTTTTCGTTGGACCAGACGGCGACCTTCGAGCGGAGCCCAGCCTCGCGGGCGACGGCTTTGATCTCCACGAGCCCGTCGTAGATCTCCGGCACCTCCAACTCGAAGAGCCTCCTAAGAAGCCCCTCGTTGCGGCGGCTGACGACCAGGCTCGGGCCTCGGCCCGGTTCCCGGATCTCCAACAGGTACACCTTGATCCTCTGCCCGTTCTCGTAACGCTCGTTCGAGACCTGCTCGCTTGCCGGCAGGATGGCCTCGACCCGCCCCAGGTCCACGAGCGTCATCCGCCTGTGAGCCTGCTGGACGATGCCGGTGACGACCTCGCCCATTCGCTCGCCGTACTCCTCTAGAAGCTGGTCGTTGTGCACCTCGTTCAGACGCTGGTAGAAAGTCTGGCGCATAACCTGAGCCGCTATGCGCGTGAAGTCGGCGGGCGTTATGTCCTCGCCCTCCTTCATCACCCGTAGATCTCCGGTCTCGGGATCGAGGACGACTTCGGCCTCTTCGACCGCGCCCTCCCGGCCCTCGTAAGCGGCCAGCAAGGACTCCTCCAGGACCCCTTTGACGATCTCGAACGATATCCCTTTGTCCGTCTCTATCTCGTGTAGAGCTGAAAGTAATGCTACGTTCATCTGTTTATATTTCCTCCTTGAGGCGTGCGCGGGAGATGGAGCCGAACGGCAGCTCCACCTCCGCCCCCTCCAAGAGTTTTAGTACAAAGCTGTTCTCTCCGGCCCGCTCTATGGTGCCGGTGAAGTTGCGCCGCCCCTCCATCGGCTCTGAGGTCTTTACCTTCGCCTCGTATCCGACGAAGCGCCGGAAGTGCTCTGGTTTGGTGAGCGGACGCTCGATACCCGGCGAGGAAACCTCGATCATACCGTCGTAGCCCTCTTCTTCGAGGACCGGCGACACCGTAGAGGCGACCCGCGAGCAGAACTCGTGGTCCACCTCTCCATCAGCCCTATCCACGAGCAGGCTAAGGAGCGGCCCGCCGGAAAAACGGGCCTCTACAAGCTCCGTCCCCTCCGGTAGCCGCTCCTCCACTATATTCGCCAAACGATCCAGTCTTGCCGTCTCTCTCACCTTCTCCAAACGATAAAAAAAGCAACGAGCCCAAAGCAGGCCCCTTGCTCCCATACAGCAAGCTATATTGTACATCAGAGTATGTAGGTTACAAGGCGTATAAACTCTGTGAAGCAGCCGAAACTTCATGCCTGATAGTTTGAGCTTTACTGCAAATAGTTACTCAAAAACCTCTCAACGCCGCGAATCACATCGGACACATCATCTGATGAATACTCGTCGAAGGCACCGTGATCCGCATGGTTACGAACGTCGGTCCACACCTGGATCTTCTTTTGCACTAGCCGGTTGTACACGCCCTTGTCCGCAATCTTTCTGTTCAAGGAGTTCAAGTCTTCCCGAGCTTTCAGTTTAACGCCGTTGGCCGTAGCGATTTTGCGCAACCCGTCCTCAAGAACGGCTCCAGCCAAAGACGCTGCTGGATCCTTATATCCTGCTTCATGCAAGTGTTCAGCCATCTCCAAAAAGCTCGAGAATAATTCGGCGGAGATCAGATTTCTAACTTCTGTCAAGTAACCATTTTGGAGATCATCTTTAAAGGCTCTCAGAATTCCCTGCCCCGTCTCAACATGGCTGTTATACCCATCTTTAACTTGACACCTGAAGTGTTCCGTGTATACGTGCTCGCTGCCGAGCACGTTAGTCAGGAAGTTGAGACCTTGTGTCTGCCACTCCGCAAAGGAACTGGAGTCGAGAGTAGTAAAGCCCGCAACGTTGGGAGGATTGGGGGTATGCGTTCTCTTAACTTCCTCACCTTTAGCGACAAGTCGATCAACTCGTTTTGCAAGTTCACTATCGAGTGACATGTAACATGTCCATTATCTAGGGGTAGTATCCTCAAACACTCGGGTCTACTTCCAGCCGTCGCTCGTTATCTCCTCGAAGAGGGCGTCGAAGATGTCGTCGCGGCCGACCTTGCGAAGTGGCTTGCCTTTGGAGAATATGACGCCATCGTCTTTGCCTCCGGCTACTCCGTAGTCGGCGTCACGAGCCTCGCCGGGGCCGTTGACGATGCAACCCATTACCGCAACGGTGAAGTGGTCTTCGTAGCTTTTTAATTCGTCCTCGACTTTAGCGGCCATACCTATGACGTCGAAGCCTAGAGTACGGGCGCAGCTAGGACAGGCGATCACGTTCGGGCCGCGATGCCGCAGGTTGAGGGCCGAGAGGATTTGGTACGCAACCGGCAACTCCTCTACTGGGTCTTGGGCCAGCGAAACCCGGATGGTGTCCCCGATCCCGTAGGGCAAGAGCTGACCGAAGGCGGCGGCGGTCTTTATGGCTCCGGGCAGTTTCGTTCCGGCCTCGGTGACGCCCAGGTGCAGCGGGGCGTCTGAGTGCTCGCGGAACTTCCTGTTCGCCTCGACCATCTCCGGGACGTGGCTCGCCTTCAGGGAGACCTTGAAGTTGAAGAAGTCCATCTCCTCGGCGATCTCCACCTTGTGCAACGCGCTCGCGACCAGCGCCTCGGCCTTCGGCAGGTCCCAGAAGCGCCGCTCCACGGAGCCGGAGTTAACCCCGATGCGCATCGCCACACCTGTCTCCTGACATTTCTCGATCACCTGCCGGTAACGGTCGTCGTTGCCGACGTTGCCCGGATTTATACGGACGCAAGCGGCGCCCGCATCCGCAGCCCCGAGCGCCATCCGGTAGTCGAAGTGGACATCGGCGATCAAGGGGACCGGAGAACGCCACACGACCTCCCTGAATCCCTTGAGCGCCTTCGAGCCGTTGACAGAGACCCGTACAAGATCCGCACCGGCCGAGTTCAAGTCGTAGACTTGCTGGACCGTCGCCTCGACGTCGCTCGTATTCGTATTCGTCATGGACTGGACGGCGACTTGAGCGCCGCCGCCTATAGGCACGCCGCCGACCGTAATTTGTCGGCTCGTGACCGGTCGCTCTTGCAAGGCTGCCTCTGTCATGGTTCTCCTAAAAGTTGTTGTCTACACCCTAGATTTTACTTCGGGATAAACGGCTGTCCCATGAAAAGTTTACTAATGTCTGCGTATGTGGCGAACAGAAAGAGCGCCAGCACCAGCGTCACGCCGAGCGCGGCGATCTTATTTACCGTCTCCGGTCTCACCGGTCTACCCATGACCTTCTCGGCCGCGATGATCACCAGATGCCCCCCATCGAGCGGCAGTATAGGCAACAAGTTGAACAGTGCCAGGTTCAGGCTGATAAGCGCCAATAACTGCGGATAATAACCCTGCGTAAGAGCCGTGCTGCTGATGGAAGCTATACCGACGGGACCGCTCACGTTCTTGTAGAAGCTCTGCTTCCCGGTCACGAGTTGCCCGACGAACCCGCCGAGCCTTCCCGTGATGTCCACGATCTGCCTCGTTGCCATCCCCACGGATTCGATAGGCCCGTAAGTCTTCCTTATCGTCACCGGGCTGATCCCCACGAGCGGCTGCTTCGGGTCCCTGGGATTCGCGCCCAGCTTGCCGGAGAACTGCTTCTGCTGCCCGTCTCGCACCACGCTCACGGATACCCTATCTCCCGGCTTCCGCTTCTGCACTACCCCTACGAATTTATCCCAACTCTTCGTCCGGGTCCCATCAATAGAAACGACGCGGTCACCATTCTGGACGCCTCCCTTCGAGGCAAGTGAGTTCGGGACCACCTCTTTCACAGTCGTCTTGGCCCCTGTTATCACCCCGGAGATCATAAAGACGGCGGCCAGTATCAGGACGGCGGCCAACAGGTTGGCGAACGGTCCCGCGAAGATGATGAGCGCTTTACGCCACGGCGGCTTGGCCGGATAAGTGTCCGGGCCGGTGTCCGCTTTCTCCACCTCGACGCTGGAGACTCCCTCCATCCCGGCCATCTTTGCGAAACCACCGAGGAGTATTATGCGGAAAGAATAGACGGTTTTGCCGATCTTCTTCTTGAAGATAGCCGGCCCGAACCCGATCCCGAACTCCGGCACTCTGACACCTAGCGCTTTCGCGGTCAGCATGTGCCCGAGTTCGTGGATGACGATCAGGAATATAAGCCCCAGGAGCGCTATTACGAACGTCACCGGCCCACGACCTCTCGCACGGACTCCTCAGCCTTCGTCCGGGCCAAAGCGTCCACGCCTTCTATCGCTTCCATGCTCGTCATGCTCGCGGAATCTTCAAAGTCTTCCAGGACCTCCTCGATCGCCTCCGCTATCTGGAGGAATTTTATCCGGTGGTCAAGGAAGGCCTCGACCGCCACCTCGTTTGCCGCGTTTAGCGCAACCGGATACACGCCTCCGGCTTTCCCCGCCTCGATAGCGAGCGGCAGACACCGGAACACGTCGCTCCGGGGCTCGTCGAAGGTCCAACTCGTACCTCCGAAACCTACCGGCTCCACACCCACGCTCACCCTCTCCGGGTACAGGATGCTGTAAGCTATCGGCAACCTCATATCCGGGGTCGCAGCGTGGACGATCATCGTTCCATCCTCGAACGTGATCCCACCATGAACCACGGACTGCCGATGCACCACGACCCGCACGTCCTCGTAAGGCGTACCAAAGAGATGGTGAGCCTCTATAACTTCCAAACCCTTGTTCATCAACGTCGCCGAGTCTATGGTGTTCTTACGCCCCATGCTCCAGGTCGGGTGCTTGAGCGCATCTTCCGGCCCAGCCTCGACCAAACTCCCCTTCTCGAACCCGAAAAACGGACCGCCCGAAGCGGTTAACAGGATCTCCCGAACCTCCTCTTTGTTTCGTCCTTCCAAACACTGGAAAATCGCCGAATGCTCCGAATCTACGGGTATTATGCGGTTATCTTTTGCGAGGTCCATGACCCATTCTCCACCGGCTACCAGCGACTCTTTGTTGGCTAGGGCGAGACGGTTTCCGGCCTGGAGCGCCGCTACGGTCGCCGAGAGACCGGCAAAGCCGACGATACCGTTCAGGACCACGTCAACGGGTTCTTGGGCCAGCGCGCGGGCGGATCCCGCACCGACCAGGACTTCGGCGTTTGCGGCTTTCAGTTCGGATGAGGTGCTGTTTTCGAGGGCGAGGTACTCAGGGTCGAACTCGGCGGCTTGTTCGGCGAGCAACTCTGCATTTGAGCCTGCGGAGAGGCCAACTACGTCGAAGCGATCCGGGTGGGCGCGTACCACGTCGAGGGCTTGACGGCCGATACTGCCGGTCGATCCCAGGATGGTTATACGGCGCACTGAGAAATGTTCTGGTTAGAGGATCTCATAAAGCAAGAGTAAATAGTATACAGCAGGAATGGTGAAGAGGATGCTGTCTATACGGTCGAGGAGGCCGCCGTGTCCCGGCAAGGCGCGCCCGAGGTCCTTTAGGTCCAGGAGGCGTTTGAGTAAGGACTCGAAGAGGTCGCCGCTCTGGCTGAAGACCGAGACCAGCGCCCCCATGACCACAGATTCGACTACGGTGAACCCGAGGAACTGGTAGGAGACCCACCCGATCGCCAGAGTCGTTAGGAGGAGTCCGCCGATGCTGCCCTCGACCGTTTTTTTGGGACTTAGGCTCGGGAAAAGGAGGTGACGTCCGAAGAAGATGCCTGCGAAGTAGGCTCCGGCGTCGGAGATCCAGGGTCCGACCACCGTTATCAGGATTAGGGTTACGCCGTTTCTCATCCCGGCGAGGAGACCAAGGTGGGCCAGAGGTACGCCGACCCAGAGGGTCATCAGGAGGATCGCGAGGATCGCGCGCAGTGTTCGGGCCTCGGGCCTCGCCGCGAGCCACAAGAGCGTCCACGGTAGGCTCAACACGGCGCCGGCGAGAATTCCCGTGGAGCCGTAACCTTGGGCCTCGAAGGGGAGAGAGAAGAGCACCGGCATAGCACCCGCCCCCAGCGCCGCGACGAACGGCAGTGGATTGAGGGCTCGGGCCAGTTCGTATGCCGAGCGGGCAACGACGACGAGGACGAGGGCCAGGAGCGTCCAGTATCCGAAGGAGGACCAGTAGCCCAGGGCTATTGCGCCCAGGACCAGCGGGGCGAGGGTTAGGCCGGTGGCGACGCGCCACCGGAGCAAAGCTTATACCCCACCCCGACGCCGGGAACGGCTCGCAAACGAATCTACGGCTCGCGAGAACTCCTCGGTCGAGAAGTCGGGCCAGAGCGTCTCTGTGACGTAGAACTCGGCATAGGCTATCTGCCAGAGCAGGAAGTTGGAGACGCGAAGCTCGCCGCTCGTCCGGATCACGAGGTCCACCTCCGGCGCTTCGGGGGCGTAGAGGTAGCGGGCGAAGGTTGTTTCGTCTACCTCTTCGGGAGATAGACCGTCGGAGATCATACGCCGCGCGGCGTCCACCATCTCGGCCCGCCCACCGTAATTTAGAGCAATGTAGACGTTCAGGCGCTCGTTGCGACAGGTTAGTTCCTCGGCGTCGTTCATTGCTCTTTGAAGAGGTTGCGCGAGGTGCTCCCGGCGTCCGAGAAAGCGGAGCCGGGCGCCTTTTTCGTGCATCTCGGGGACCTTTACTTTTGCGTTTTCGAGGAAGAGGGACATGAGGTAGCTGACCTCTTCTTGGGGGCGAACCCAATTTTCGGTGGAGAAGGCGTAGAGAGTAAGGTTCTCGACCCCGGCCTCTCCGGCGGCTTCGATCATCGGCTGGAGGTTCTGGACTCCGGCGCGGTGACCGGCGGCGCGGGGAAGCCAGCGGCGCTGCGCCCAGCGACCGTTGCCGTCCATGATGATCGCGACGTGGCGTGGCGCAACGTTGCGCGGCGACCTCTTGCGGGGGTCCAGGCGCGTTAAACGGGACTCGTCCGGCGCGCCGGAGAGATGTTCTCGGACGGGTTCCAGGGTCAGACCTCCAGGAGCTCTGATTCTTTGTCCGAGAGCGCCGAGTCTATGCGCTTGACGTAGGTGTTGGTGAGCTGCTGAAGCTCATCCTCCGCCCGGCGCTCGTCGTCCTCGGAGATCTCCCCCTCCTTGCGAAGCTCCGAGATGTCCCGCATCTCGTCGCGCCGGACGTTTCGTGCAGAGACCCGGCTCTCCTCGGCCATGCTCCGGGCCAGACGGATCAACTCCCGCCGCCGCTCTTCGGTTAGCTCGGGGATCGGGAGCCGGATTATCTTTCCGTCATTCTGCGGATTCAGGCCGATATCGGAGTTGGCGATGGCCCGCTCTATGTCCTTGAGAGAGTTCGGGTCGAACGGCGTAACGGTGAGCAGACGAGGCTCTGGAACGCTCACGTTCGCCACACTCCTCAAAGCCATCCTGGTACCGTAGGCCTCGACCTCTACCCTGTCGAGGATGGAAGCGTTCGCCCGCCCCGTCCTTATGGTAGAGAACTCCCGCCGGAGAGAGTCGACCGCTCCCCCCATCCGGCGTTCTGCCGCCGTGAGATCTATGATGTCGGACATCTTCTTACTCTCCTCCGCCTTCGGCGCTCCACACCAAAGAGCCGATATGTTCGCCCTGCAGTATGCGCCGCAGGTTGCCGGGCTTGAGTATATCGAAAACGACTATGGGAAGCCCTTCCCCGCTACAGAGGGTGGCGGCGGTATGGTCCATGACGGAGAGGTTTTTGGAGAGCAAGTCCATATAGTCGAGATGTGGCATCCTGACCGCCTCCGGGTAGACGCGCGGGTCCTTGTCGTAGATCCCATCCACCCTATTCTTCGCCATCAAGACCGCATCCGCCCCGATCTCGAGCGCCCGCAAAGCCGCCCCCGTGTCCGTCGTAAAGAACGGGTTCCCGGTCCCGGCGGCGAAGATCACCACCCGCCCCTTTTCGAGGTGCCGGATTGCCCGCCGGCGGATATAGGGTTCGGCTATCTCCTGCATCTCGATGGCCGTCTGCACCCGCGTCGGGATCTCCCGCCGTTCCAACGCCGCCTGGAGCGCCAGGGAGTTGATAACGGTACCGAGGATGGACATGTAATCAGCCGTGGCACTCTCTATGCCCAGAGCCTCGGCGACCTGAGAGCCCCGGAAGATGTTGCCGCCGCCGACCACGATGGCGAGTTCCGCCCCAACCTCCACAGCCTCCATGACGCTCACGACTATGGCGTTTAGGCTGTCCGGGCTTATGCCGTAGCCGTTCTCGCCCGCCAGGCTCTCACCGGAGACCTTCAGGACGACCCGTTTCACGGGGCCTAGCTCTCTGGGTTGATCCGACTTTGAGCCCGACTGCTGCCCGTCGCTCCCGTTCGGAGTAGCTCCGTCCACTGCTTTCTCTAAAGCTCGTAGCGGACGAAACGCCGCACGACCACGTTCTCGCCGAGTTGCTGGATCGCATCCTGCAACAGGTCGCCGACGGTTCGATCCGGCTCTTTTACATAACTCTGGGTAAGTAACGCCCTCTCGGAAACCCACTTCTTCATCCGGCCTTCGACTATTTGCCGGGTGACGTTCTCGGGCTTGTTCATCTCCGCCGCCTGTTTCTCGGCTACCTGGCGCTCTTCTTCCATCGCTTCCTGGGGAATGTCCTCCGGGGCGACGGCGACGGGGAGCGGGTTGGCCGAAGCGACCTGCAACGCGACGTTGTGGGCGAACTCTTTGAACTCGGCGGTGCGGGCCACGAAGTCCGTCTCGCAGTCCACCTCCACGAGAACCCCGACCCGGCCGTTGAAGTGGACGTAAGACTCGATCAGGCCCTCGTTTGTCTCCCGGCTGCTCTTCTTGGCCGCAACAGCCTGTCCCCGCTCCCGCAAGACGAGACGCGCGTTGTCGAGGTCGCCGTCGGCCTCATCCAGCGCCCGCTTAACGTCCATCATCCCTGCGGCCGTCTCCTCCCGGAGCTGCTTGATCTTCTCTATCGTACTCGCCAAATCCCTCTAACTCTCCTCGGTTTCGTCACTGTCACTGTTGTCATCAGACGCATCTTCAGCCGGCGCGTCTTCAGAGACCGCACCGTTGGCGCCGTTCGTCTCTTCCGTCCCGCTCGGCTCGTCCTCAGCCGTCTCCGGTGGCTCCTCTTCGGCCTCCGGCTGCGGCGCTGCGCTCTCCGGCGCCTCCTCGGCTTCCGGCTGTTCCGCGACGGCTCCATTGGTGGAGGCATCGCTCGGGACAGGCTCTGCAGGCTCGGACTCGGTGGTTTCCGTGATCTCAGCCGCCTCGGCGGCGTCGGTGAGGTCTCCCTCTTCGGCGACCCTGGCTTCTTCGATAACGGGTGGGACCGGACGGTCTTCCTCTATTCCTTCCTCGCCCCTGCCTTCGAGAATAGAGTCAGCCATAAGCCTCGCGATGAGGTTTATGGAGCGGATGGCGTCGTCGTTGCCGGGTATGACGTAGTCGATGACCTCCGGGTCGCAGTTAGTATCGGTCAGGGCGACCACCGGGATCTTGAGCCGGTTCGCCTCGCGCACCATCAACTCTTCGCGCTTCGGGTCGATCACGAGAATGGCACCGGGAAGGCGCTCCATCTGGGTGATGCCGGCGAAGTTGCGCCGCAGCTTCTGGTACTCGCGGTTAAGGGCGAACCAGTCGCGGCCCGTCCTATCTTCCTCGGGCGTCTCCTCAACCCTCTCGGCGAGCGTCGTAAAGTAGTGGATGCGAGGTTGAATCGTTTTGAAGTTGGTCAGCATACCGCCGATATAACGCTCCGCGACGTATGGCTGTCCGCTCCGCATCGCCTGCTCCGCGAGGGTGAGTTGGGCCTGTTTTTTGGTACCGACGAACAGGACCTCGCGCCCGGACTCGGCCACGCCGCGGATAAAGTTCCGGGCTTTTTCGAGCAGGGTGAGCGTCTGATCCAGGTCGATAATATGAACGCCCGCGCGTTGGGCGAAGATGTAGCGCTTCATCTTCGGGTTCCAGCGCTTGGCTTGATGGCCGAAGTGAACTCCGGATTCCAGAAGCTCCCGCACGCTTACCTGTTGGGCTGTTTTCTCCAAGATACTTGCTTCTCCTTTTCAGGTGGTTAGTGTCCTCCGCCCGCGCTACGCAATCCGCAGGATGTTCTGCGGACCACCACCTGGGCCTGTAGCTCCGTCGCGGGCGTGTGTGATTAAGATCATCGAAGATGGTAGCACAAGGAGGACAAGGCTTCTAGCAGATCTTCGGCCCCGGCTTTTCTACAAACCTTCGTATAACGGAGAACCTTTCGTCAAACATTCGCGGAGCTTCAGGATGGAGCTGCGTAGTATTTGGGAGATACGGCCCTCCGAAAGGTTTAGAGCTTTGCCGATCTCCTTGAGGGTCAGGTCCTCGTAGAAGTAGAAGGTGGTGACTATCCGCTCCTGCTCCTTTAGATCTCCTATCGCCGCCACGAGCTGTTCTTTTACGGCCCCGAGATCCGCCTCGGCCTGGGGGTCGTGGGCGTCTGCGCTGCCGGCAAGGAGTTGGACGCCGGCGCCGAGGTTCCCGTCGGCTTCGAGACGGGCTTCGAGCGAGGTGATCCTGGCGCGATGCAGCCGCTCCTGAAAGAGCCGGTACTCCGTCAGGCTGACGCCGAGTTCTTTGGCAACCTCTCCATCACGCGGGACCTGACCGAGCTTCTGGGTCAGCGCGCCCACGGCGCGATCTGCTTCTTGCGCCTGGGTTCGAACCCGTCGCGGGACCCAGTCACGTTTTCTTATCTCGTCGAGCATGGCCCACCGGATCTTCGAGATCGCATACGTCTCGAACTTGGCTCCGCGCTCGGGGTCGAAGGTCTCTATGGCGTCCAGCAGCCCCATAATCCCCCACGAGTACAATTCTTCTCTCTCCAGACCGACCGTCATGCGGGCGCCGACCCTACCGGCCACGTACTTGACCAGAGGTGAGTAATTGACGAGCAAACGGTCGCGGATTCTGCGAGCCTGTCGTTCGAGACTCTGTCGGCGCTTCGACGCAGATACACGTTCGGAAAGAATCTCCATCTCCAGGAGAAGCTTCGAATACTCATCCCAGAGTCGTCCTACGGTCTCCCCCGTCACCGAAACGCCTTTCTCACGAAAGCGCCGCCGGCGTTGCGCGTCACGTAACCTTTTAGTTCCAGCAACGAAAGCGCCGAGAGCAACGGGCCCATCTCCATGCCGCTGCGGCCCGCGACCACGTCCACCTCCGTCGGTCCCAGCCCAACTCCCGCGAGCACCGTAGCTTCGTCCTCGGGCAGCCCATCGGCAAGAGGCAACTCCAGAGTCCGGTCTTCTTTGGCGAAGTGAACGTCCGATTCCGGAACCAGAGCTTCCGCAAACTCCTCCACGTCCCAGAGCACCCCGGCGCCGTCGGCGAGGAGTTTGTTTGAGCCCCGGCATTCCAGTGCGCCCATCGGCCCCGGCGCGGCCCACACCTCCCGTCCGGAGTCGAGGGCGTGACGGGCAGTGATGAGGGCGCCGCTCCTCTCGGCGGCTTCTACGACGACCAGATGTTCGCAGAGACCGGCGATGATCCGGTTTCGAGCAGGGAACCTCCAGGCTAGCGGAGCCTCACCGAGGTAATACTCCGAGACTACGGCTCCGCCTTCCCTCACCTTCTCGAAGAGACCGGCGTTCTTTCTCGGATACACAATATCTATGCCACAGCCGAGGACTCCCACGGTCGGGCCGTCGGCTTCGAGGGCGCCCTCGTGGGCCGCGGCGTCTATCCCGAGAGCCAGCCCGCTCACCACACATGCTCCCCGCCGGCCGAGAGCGCGTCCGATCTCTCGCGCCGCGTCCAGCCCCGTCGCGGACGCCTTGCGCGACCCGACGAGCGCGACTCCGGACACTTCGGGCAGTTCTCCGCGCACGAAGAGTGCAGGCGGAGGGTCCGGTATCTCTTTCAGAAGTTCCGGGTAGGAGTCGTCGACCAGCGTGACCGCAACGGCATCTTTCTCGGCCAGTCGCGCGAGGACCTTATCAGGGTCGAAGGATGCGCGGAGTTCCTCGAAAGCCCGCAAGGCCCGTTCGGTCATCCTTACCCGTCCTGAGAGTTCGGCTGCGGACAGGTCAAGGAATTCTTCGGGCGGGAGGTCGCCGAGGCGGGAGATCAAGCTATGCCCGGTCCTCGCCTGGAGTAGAGACAGGAAGAGGTAAGAATTTCGAAGCTTATCGGTCAACGAACCGCGAACTCCTGTAGTTGAGCGCCTCGGCCAGATGCTCTACCTCTATAGCCGGCGCCCCAGAGAGATCGGCGACGGTGCGAGCCACCCGCAGCACCCGATCATGCGCCCTCCCAGAGAGACCGAGTCGGTCTATGGCCTGCGAAAACAGCGCCTCCGAGTCGCCCCGCAAGGCGCACACCTCCCGCAAACGGCGTCCGGCGAGCACAGAGTTCGGAACGTCCTGACGCTCCATCTGGGTCTCCCGCGCCGCCGCGACGCGCTCTCTTATTGCCTCCGAAGGCTCGGCTTTCTCGTCGCCTCGAAGCTCCTCGCGGGTCAGACGCGGCACGTCCACGAACAGGTCTATGCGGTCCAGCAGGGGTCCCGAGACGCGGCCCTGGTAGCGTTCGATCTGCCCGGCCGAACACCGACAGACCTTTCTCCTGTCACCCGCGTAACCGCACGGGCAGGGGTTCATCGAGCACACCAGCGTCACCCGCGCCGGATAACTAAGCGTGGCCGCCACGCGAGAGATCGTAACGTGACCGTCCTCCAGAGGCTGCCGCAACACCTCCAGAGTCCCCCGGCTAAACTCCGGAAACTCATCGAGGAACAGAACGCCGTGGTGGGCGAGCGAGACTTCCCCCGGACGCGGGTTGCTCCCGCCGCCCGCGAGCCCGGAGGTAGAGATAGTGTGATGCGGAGACCGGAAAGGACGCTCCTTTGCCAGCGTTCCGCCACCGGTCCCGGCTGCGCTATGTACCTTCGTAACCTCGATGCTCTCGTCCATCGTGAGCGGGGGAAGTATGCCCGGCAGCCTCCTCGCGAGCATAGTCTTTCCTGAACCCGGCGGACCACTTAGAAGAGCGTTGTGAGACCCGGCCGCCGCGACCTCCAGCGCGCGCTTTGCGTAGCGTTGTCCGGTTACGTCCGCGAAGTCGTCGGTGTGGAGACCTCCGTTGCTCGTTCCGTTCGGTGACGGGTGTGCTGGAGACATCTCCATCTTGTTGGAAAGCAAGTCGGCGGCCTGGCGGAGCGTTTTTACACCGTATACCTCGACCCCGCTGATAGATGCGGCTTCGGTCATGTTCGTCTCGGGTAGGATCAGCCGCGGCAGCTTCTCGCGGCGGGCGCCCTCGGCGATGGAGAGGGCGCCCCGGACACCGCGCAGCCCGCCGTCGAGCGATAACTCCCCGATGATTCCGACCCTCTCCAGGCTCTCCGGTGGAACGACGCCGGAAACGGCGAGCACCGCGAGCGCTATCGGGAGATCGAAAGCAGGACCTTCTTTTCGAAGGTGGGCCGGGGCGAGGTTGACTATCACCTTCTTGGTCGGGAACTTGTAACCGGAGTTCGTGATCGCCACCCGAACCCGCTCCCTCGCCTCCTGGACCGCCGCATCCGGAAGCCCCACTATGGCGAAACCAGGAAGCCCTGCACTGACGTCTACCTCGACCTCCACGGGCAACGCGTCTATCCCTAGAAGGGTTAGGCTCCTGGCCCTGCATACGGGCATTATTGGAAACGACTCATCATCGTTGTTCTTACTCCTATCGGCCCCACGCGCAAGCAAATGCCACGTACTTTAGCTCTCAGTTAATCTTAGCAGCCATTTAGTGACGACGCTTGCTTACTATCGGCTGTAGAGCTGCAAGGCTTTTTAGAAAGCGTCTTTTATATGTTGCACTCGCGGTGGGCCTTCGCCCGCGAGTATGCCGACCACGTCGAAGCGGGCTTCGGAGAATTCGGGCTCCTCTTCGGCCAGGTATTGTTCGGCGACGGCGCGTATCGTTGACTGTTTGCGGGGCGTTATCGCTTCGAGTGGATCTCCGAACCCGACGCCGCGACGCAGCTTCACCTCTACGAAGACCAGCGCCTCGTCTTGGCGCAGGATGAGGTCTATCTCGCCGCCCCGACGCCGGTAGTTCTTCTGGACCAACGTGTATCCCCGCCGTTGCAGATACCGTAGGGCGAGCGCCTCACCCCGATCTCCGGCCCGCTTCCTGCTCAGACGACGACCCCGGCGTAGCTCAGGCGGTGGACCCGACAAGGACCCAACTCAACAAGTGCGAGCTTATGGGTCACCGTGCCGTAGCCCCGATTCCGCTCGAACCCGTATCCGTCATGCTCGTCCGAGAGAGCCTCCATAGCCGCATCCCTCAAGACCTTCGCGACTACGCTGGCGGCGGCGACCGAGGCGCTGCTACCGTCAGCCTTCGGGCGACACTCTATATTTTCCCCTAGCCTCAAGTTGCCGTCCGCGAGGTGGCAGCCGGAGAAAGGCTCCAGGGCTTCGAGCGCCCGCCCGAGCGCCCCCCGGTTTGCCGCCCCGACGCCGTGGCGATCTATCCACCACGCCGGATAAGCGACTACGGAAACAGCTCTGGCGCACCTCATTACGTCCAAATACACCTCTTCCCGGAGCCCAACCGGGAGGACTTTCGAGTCTCCCAGGTTCGGTACCTTCTCTTCACCGAGCACGACAGCAGCGCCGACGAGAGGCCCCGCTAGGGCGCCGCGTCCTGCCTCATCGGCTCCGGCGAGCGGATCGGAACGTTCCACGGTCCACGCGGCGTCGAAGGCGTATAGAGCCTCGCCCTCTGGAAGGCTCTTTCTCCGAGAGCGGACCAAGATTGGGCGGACTACCTTGCGGTGTGTAGTGTTGGCTCTACTTCGCTTTCTTGACGCGGGCTTTGCGGCCGATCTTCTCCCGGATATAGTAGAGCTTGGCGCGTCTGACGGCGCCGCGGGTGACTACCTCTATCTTCGCTATCTTCGGCGAGTGGTAAGGGAAGATCCGTTCCACGAAGATCCCGAAAGAGTTCTTCCTGACCATGAAAGTCTCACTGATACCACTACCTTTGCGGGATATACAGAGCCCCTCGAAGACCTGCGTCCTCTCGCGGTTTCCTTCGATCACCCGGTAATGGACCCTAATGGTGTCGCCGGGACGGAATACGACGCCGGTTTCCTGCTGCAAGTTCTCGCTCGTTATCATCTTGTCTCCTCTCGTAATTCTTAACAGGAGGGCTATAGAGGCCGTCCGGCCTTCCTCGCCCGGCCCCTCGCGCTAGACTCTTCCTCGCGCCAGGACCTTATCTCCGCATGATTGCCGGATAATAGCACGCCCGGCACCCGCTCTCCATCCCACTCGGCCGGACGCGTGTACTGCGGAGGCCCGATTCTCTCCTCATCGGCGAAAGATTCACCTACCAGGCTCTCCGCGTTCCCGAGAACTCCCTCAATGCGCCGGACCACGGCATCCACCAGCGCGGCAGCCACGATCTCACCTCCCGAGAGTACAAAATCTCCCAGAGAAACGACCTCCGTAGCCAGCCGATCCCGCACCCGCTCGTCGACGCCGCCGTAACGACCACAGATAATGGTCAGGTCCTCGCCCCGCGACACTTCCTCGACGTAGCCTTGTGAGATCCTCCGCCCCCACGCCTCCGTGAGCACGACCCGCCGATGCTCCCTGATCTCCGTGGCGGGCATCCCGTAAACTTCTTCGAGAGCCCGCGCGACGACGTCCACCCGCACGACCATCCCCGCGCCGCCGCCGAAGGGCATGTCGTCGATCCTCCCGCCCGGCGCGTACTCCCGCAGATCGAAAGTCCTGAAGTCCACGACTCCGCGCTCTATCGCCCGTCCCACGACCCCAACACACGCCGCAGCCCGTACGGCCTCCGGAAAGACACAGAAAACGTCGACGCTCTTCACCTGTTTACCGCTCTCATCGGTAGTCCTTCGAGCCGGTTATTCGGGTTCAGGAGGATGGACGACCAGGCGTCCCTTTTCGAGATCCACCACCGGCACGTGCTCCAGTGTGAACGGCACATAGAGATCCTCGGAAGTTCCGTCCTCCTCGTCATACCGCACCACCAGGACCTCGTGCGCCGGCGTCCCGAAAGTCTCGGCTACGCTTCCCAAAACTTCTCCCGACTCATCTACCACGGCAAGCCCGACCAGATCCGCAGCGTAGAATTCGTCTTGTTCCGGCGCATCCAACTCGCTCCGGTCGAGTAATAGCTCGATTCCTCGCAGGCTGATCGCTTTCGGACGACTTTCTACACCCTCCAGGTCTATCAGGAAACCTTTCGGGGTCTCGCGAGAGCGAAGGATTCGAACGCGGGAGTCACCTACCAGCGGCTCCACGCCTTCCCTGAGGTGCCGGCCGGAGCCAGAGGGACGTACCCGAACGGTGCCGCGAACGCCGTGCGGGGCTCCTATCTTGCCGATCACGACCGGGTCTGAGAGGTCGTCCACGGCTCTGTTATTCGGCGATCTCCACGCTTACTTTCCGGTCGGCGTTGACCGATGCGGCCTTTACGACGGTACGGATAGCCCGGATGGTACGGCCCTGCCGGCCGATCACTCGCCCCACGTCGTCCGGCGCAACCGTCAACTCCAGATCCACGCGAGTACCGTCTTCAGTCGCCGAGACCTCGACCTTGTCAGGCTCCTCGACCAGAGAGCGGGCCAGGAACAACAACAGTTCTTCCAGCCTCTTCACGATTCTCTCCGGCTTTCCTAGAGTACCCCGGAGATCTTCAACAGCTTCCGGACCTGATCCGTGGGCTGCGCACCCTTGCCGAGCCACTCCCGCGCCTTCTCTTCATCCACCTCGATGTTCGAGGGCTGCGTGCGCGGGTTGTACGTGCCGACCCTGTCCAAAAACTTGCCGTCGCGCGGGCTGCGCGAATCGGCGACCACTATCCGGTAGAACGGCGCCTTCGTCGAGCCGTGCCTCGCCAGCCTTATCTTTACTGCCATGCTCTCACCTCTCCTGTTTCTCTTTTCATCGTCTCATCTTCTTGTCGGCATTCCTGGGATGCGCGGCATACCGCCGCCCTTACCCATCTGCTTCATCATCTTCTGCATCTCGCCGAACTGCTTGACGAGCTTCTGGACGTCCTGCTGGGTCGCCCCGGAGCCCCGCGCTATCCTACGCGCCCGGCTCGGATTCTGCAACAATTTGGGGTTCCGGCGCTCGGTGACGGTCATGGATGTGATCATAGCCTCCACCCGTCCTAGCATCCGGTCGTCTATCTGGACGTTCTGCAACTGCTTGCCGAGACCGGGGATCATACCCATCAGGCTCGATAACGGCCCCATCTTCTTTATCATCTGCATCTGCTTCAAGAAGTCCTCGAACGTGAACTTGCCGCTCATTAGCTTCTTGCCCTGCGCCTCGGCCTCCTGCTGGTCCATCTGCTGCTCGGCCTTCTCGATGAGCGTCAAAACGTCGCCCATCCCCAGGATGCGTCCGGCCATCCGATCCGGGTAGAAGTAGTCGAACTCGCTCATCTTCTCGCCCTCGGAGGCGAACCGGACCGGCCGCCCCGTCACCGAGACAACGGACAAAGCCGCCCCACCCCTCGCGTCGCCGTCGAGCTTGGTCAACACCATCCCGTCGAAGTCGGCGTACTCCTGGAAAGCCTGCGCCACCTCTACGGCGTTCTGGCCCGTCA
The DNA here is from genome assembly GCA_965219175.1 of Rubrobacteraceae bacterium. Taxonomy (GTDB): domain Bacteria; phylum Actinomycetota; class Rubrobacteria; order Rubrobacterales; family Rubrobacteraceae; genus JBBPZK01. Next base: position 1,769,937 of record CBDCNI010000001.1, on the reverse strand, counting down.
CCACGTCGAGGACGAGCATCACCGAGTGAGGCTTCACCGAAGAGCGGACCCGCTTTAGTTCCTCCATCATGTCCTGGTCGAGGACCTGACGGCCCGCCGTATCCACGATCACGAAATCGTAGCCGCCGGCCTTCGCTTCTTTGACGCCGCGCTCGGCGATATCTTCCGGCGAGGGGTCCGTGCCTTCGGTGTAGACCGGCACGTTCAGCTCGCGTCCGATCTGCTGTAGCTGCTCTATCGCCGCCGGACGGTATGTGTCGCAGGCGACCAGATACGGGTTCTTGCCGAGCTTGCGCGCGAACAGGGCGAGCTTCCCGGCGGTCGTCGTCTTGCCGTGTCCGTTTAGGCCGGCGAGCATCACCACCGTCGGCGGTCGCGAGGCGAACGTGAGCTTGTGGGACGTGCCGCCCATCAGCTCCGCCAACTCCTCGTTCACTATCTTCACGACCTGCTGGCCGGGGCTCAGGGCTTTTGACACCTCGGAACCAGTCGCCCGGTCCCGGACCTTTCCGACGAAATCCTTGACGACCCCGTAGTTTACGTCCGCCTCAAGGAGCGCTAGACGGATCTCACGGGTCACCTTCTTTACCTGGTCCTCTGTGAGGTTGCCGCTCCCTCGCACCCCGTCGAGTGCGGTATTCAGTCTCTCGCCCAGCGTCTCGAACATATCTACAACTCCCCGAACAGTGCTTGCGCGAACTCGCCGGCGTCGAACGGATGCAGGTCCCCGACTTTCTCTCCAACGGAGATCAACTTGATCGGCACCCCAACCTCGTTTGCTATCGCCAGCGCGATGCCGCCCCTGGCCGTTCCGTCCAGCTTGGTCAATATTATACCCGTCACACCAACCGCTTCCCCGAACATCTTCGCCTGCCGCAGCCCGTTCTGCCCCGTCGTCGCGTCCACCGTGAGCAACACTTCGTGCGGCGCACCCGGCAACTGCCGCTCCAGCACCCGCTTCACCTTCTCGAGCTCCGCCATCAGGTTCGTCTTGGTGTGCAGCCGCCCGGCCGTATCCACGAGCAGGATGTCAACGCCTTCCCGCTTCGCCTCCTCGACCGCCTCGTGGGTGACAGCCGCCGCGTCTGACCCACGCTCGCGAGACACGACCGGAGCCCCGGTCGCCTCGCCCCACTTCTGGAGCTGCTCGATAGCCGCCGCCCGGAAAGTATCCCCGGCCGCGAGCATCACGCGCCCCGGCAGATATTTCACCAACTTGCCTATCGACGTAGTTTTGCCCGTGCCGTTTACCCCGACCATCAGGATCACCGTAGGCGTGTGTGAGACGTCCAGCTCGACCGGACCTTCGAGCATCCGCCGCGCGTGCTCGACCATCATCTCCCGCAACTCTCTACTGCTGGTGATATTCTTCTCCAACGCCTCCTGCTCCAACTCCCCGACGAGCTTCGCCGTCGTCGTCACCCCGACATCGGAAGCTATGAGGATCTCCTCGACCCTCTCCCAGAACTCCTCGTCCTCCGCGTCCCGAAACTCCGCCACCGCCGCGTTCAACTGCCCGACGACCGACTCCCGGCTTCTCTTCAACCCATACCGCAGCCGCCCGAACCAACCGTCCGACTCTTCCCCTGCTACCCTAGACTCCGGATCTTCCTCCACCGGCTCGGGAACCGCTTCCGTCTCCGCAACCTCTTCTTCCGGTTCTGGCTCCAGCGTTTCTTCCACGGGTCCGGGGATGTCTTCCGGGGTCGTGAACTCCTCGTCTTCTGCCTCTTCCTCGACCACGAGATCATCTTCGAATGTCTCTTCGGCCAGGACTACGGCCTCGGGTTCCGGTTCTACTCCTTCTTCGGGTTCGGATATTTGCTGCTCTTCGGTAGCTATATTTGACCCAGACTCTTGCTCGGGCTCTTTTGATTTCCTGAAAAAGTTACGCCATGAACGTGCCATAAAGGATGTCTTAATCTCCTGATAAACGTTTTGATACTACCGCTGTGGCTCCCGAAGCGTCTTGAGTTACCCCGTAGAGCACGTCGGCGGCGGCCATAGTGCGTTTCTGGTGGGTCACCAGCATAAACTGCCCGCTGGACCTGTGAGAGTCTACCACGGATAGAAAACGCGCCAGGTTCACGTCGTCCAGCGCCGCTTCGGCTTCATCCAGCACGCAGAAGGTCCGGTGCTCGTCACCCCGCCGGCTCAGGAAGATACTGAACAAGAACGAGAGGGCGAGCAGCGACCTCTCCCCGCCGGAGAGAACGTTCAGCGACCGGTGTCCCCGCCTGCCAAGACGGATCCCGATCTCCACCCCCTCCTCCGACAACTCAAGATCCCCACTCGCCCCACCCAACATCCTCGGAACCATCTCTCTGAAAGCGTCCCTCGCCCCCGCAAACGTGAGCGAAAACCTCTCCTCTATTTCTTTATCCACTTGTTGTATTATGCGGTTAAGTTCGTCCGTGGCGGCTTCGGCGTCGGAGCGCTGGGCCGAGATGAACTCGTGGCGCTCGCGTAGGTGGCTCTCCTGGGAGAGGGCGAGCAGGTTCACGTCGCCGAAGCGCTTTATCTTGCGGGCCAGTCGGGCGCGCTCCGCTTCCAGATCCGTTGGTGCGTTTTCGGACTCTTCACGGGCCATCTCGACGGAGGCGGCCCACTCGCTGGAAAGTTCCTCGACGGCTTCGGTGGCGGACCTCTCCGTGACTTCCAGGTTCTCGCGGAGCCTCGCGGTTTCGGCCTGGAGGCGGGCGAGTTCCCCGGACAACTCGGCGGATCGTGAGGCTAGAAGGCCCTGTTTTCCGGTTAGATGGCGATGTCTTTCCACGGCTTCTGTACGGGCTCCACGAAGTTTGCTCCGACGGGACAATAAGCTCTCCGCGAGCGTCTGGGAGAGTTGGGCGGAGCGTTCGGTTGTCCGGATCAGGTGATCAGAACTCTCGTTCGGGCTCGTTTTCCTGCTCCGGAGGGCGCGGGAGATGCGGTCGCGACGGCTCCGCGCCTCGGCGACGGCGGCACGGAGGCGAGAGCGGCGCAACTCCACCTGACGGAACTCCTCGCGGGAAGACCCGGCCGCTGAATCAGCATCAGCGAGCTTCTCTCCGGCACTCCCGGCCTCGCTCTCCGCGTCTCGCAACGCGGATTCGGCGGCCTGGATCTCCTGTTCCAGCTCTCCTGATTGCTCGCGCTGTTTCACCAGGGCTCCCCGGTCCCTCTCGGCTTTCTCGACGCGCCTCAAGGCTTCCCTGGCGAGAAGGGCGGAGACGCGACGGGTGCGGTCGGTTAGTGACCGCAACGCCTCGCTTTCGCGCGAGAGACGCTCGACCCCGCTAGCGGCATTCGCCACGTTCTCTTGCAGACGGAGCAGGGTCTCGCCGGGGCCGCTCTCAAGGGCGGCGAGCCGTCTCTCTTCGTTCGAGAGTAACGCCTGTAGCTCGAAACGTCCGCCGGATCCCGCCAGGGAAACGAAGGTCCGGGTGAGCCGCAAGCCGCAGCGGGTAACGGCGACGTGGCCGTTGTTCGGGGCGACGTCCGGGCCGTCAACGACGTAGAAGCCGGCCAGTATGCGCCCCACAGCCTCCGTGTAACGCTCGTCGACTATCTCCACGCATTCCAGGAGCGGCCTTCCGGGCAAGGTTCTTTCGTCCTCCACACCTTCGGCGTCCAGACGAACGGCTATCCTCTCGGTCTCGGAGAGTAGCTTTATACCTTCGTCGAGATCCGTTGCGAGCACACCGTTGCCGATCTCCCCGAGCGCCGCTTCCACGGCCACCTCGAAACCTGGAAGCGCCCGGACTACCTGATAGAGCCGCGTCCCGGAACCGCCGTTCTCGCCCGAAGCCCTCAGGCTCCGGATGCGGGCTTCGGAAGCACCGCGCGCAGCGGCCAATGCACCCTTCCGCCGGTTGATATCAGCAGCCGAACTCTCGGCCATCTTCCGAAGGCTTCCGAGAGACTCCAAGAGCCCGTCCAGTTCTTCGCGCAGGTTCCCAACGGGCGCAGCGGCGAGGCTTTCGGCGGATGAGGAGATCTGTCCGAGTTCCTCCGCTCCTAGCTTGGAAACGTGCTCGTCACGGCCGGCGTTGACCTCCCGGCGGGCTCGGAGTCGTTCGAGGTTCCCGGTCAGGCGCGCGAGGCGTTCTGCCGCAACGGCGCGTTCCTTACTGATGGCTGAAACCGCCTGCTCGCGATGGCCGAGGTCCTCCAGACGATCCGAATATTCTTTCTCGATCTGCCCGGCGCGAGCCTCCAGGTCCGATAGGTTATCCTCGACCTTCCGAAGCTCTTCTTCCAGGCGCAGAACCGTTCTCGCCTGCTCCGTCTCCCGGCTCTTAACCGATTCGAGCCGCAGGAGAGACCTCTCGGCGCGCAGAGACTCCGCCCGTAAGGACTCCGAAAGATTCTCAAGCGCCTCCAGATTCTTCTCGCGGTCTCGAAGCTCCGTCTCGACCGCCTGGATCTCCGGTTCCAGCCGGGTTCGCTCCCCGCGCAACTCTTCTTCCCGCGCCGCCACCCCGGAGACGCGAGCCTCCTCCGATTCGAGCCGGCTCCGCAAGGCGTCGAGGTCTCTGGTCGCGACCCGGTAGAGATGGGCGAGAGAAAGTTTGCGGTAGCGGGATTCGAGATCCCGGTATTCGCGGGCGGCGACGGCTTCTTCCTCGATCCTCGCCAGTTGGTTTTCCAACTCGGCTTCTAGCTGGCGGCTCTTCTCTAACTGAGCGTCGGAACGTTCCAGACGGCGGCTGGCCGAGAGCCTGCGTCGACGGTAAACGCCGAGCCCGGCGGCTTCTTCCAGAGCTAGACGGCAGGCGGCGGGTCCGCCGGAGACGATGGCATCCACCGAACCCTGGCGGAGGATGCTGTGACGACCGAGACCCGCTTCTCCAGCCACAGCTCGCACGTCGGCGAGCCTGGATCTGGCGCCGTTGATCCGGTACTCCGTATCTCCTGCACGCGAGATGCGGCGGGTGATTGAGACCTCGCTGTAAGGGAGCGAGACCATGCCCGACTCGTTGTCTATTACGAGCGTGACCTCCGCCATAGCGGAAGATTTTAAGGACTCGGAGCCCGAGAAGATCAAATCACCGATCGCCCTGGCCCGCAACACACCCGGACTCTGCTCCCCGAGCGCGAACAGTACGGCATCGGTGATGTTGCTCTTCCCCGAACCGTTCGGCCCGACGATGACGGTCAGGCCGCCTTCGAGCGGCATCCGTACCGGCCGCGCGAAAGTCTTGAAACCCTTGATGTAGACCGCCGAGAGCACTACGATACTATTCTACGCAACTTTAGCCCCAAAAGCACACGAAAACCGCAGCAAATGAGCTTTCATACCGCCGGAACGAAGCGGCCGGCTCAGACTTTTATTCAGGCTCCTACGTGGACTTCTACCGGCGAGCGTGGGACGGGGCGGATGCCCAGTATTTCAAGGGCGGCGCGGGCGGCGGCTTGCTCGCTCTCTTTGATGGAGTTGCCTTCGCCCGTGGCGACTTCCCTGCTCTCCACGGAGACGGCGGAGCTGAAGCTCGGACGATGAGGCGGGCCGTGTTTCGCGAGAACCCGGTAAGTCGGCCTCAGACCGTCAGCCTGGAGCGTCTCTTGCAGGAGCGTCTTCCAGTCCCGCAGGTCGTCTGTATCTACCTCCGAAGGATCGAATATTTCGTCTATGGTCCTAAGGACGAGGTCGCGGTCGATCAGGTACGCCCCCCCGATTATCGCCTCGACGGTGTCGGCGATCACGGAGTCGTTTATTACTGAACTCTCGATCATCTCCTCAAGCCCCTCGCCTCTGCCGACGGTCGCCAGAAACGACTTGCGAACCAGATGGGCCCGGATACGAGTCAAGTCTCCTTCGAGAAGCTCCGGGTAGCCGTGAAAGACCAACTCCGCCACCCGGTTGTTTAGTATCGAGTCGCCCAGGAACTCAAGACGACCATTCGAATCGTAAGGGTCCGCGACGCTCGGATGGGTCAGCGAACGCTGCCTCAGCGGCTCCGGTAGTACGTCTATGAGGTCTTTTATGGACATCCAGACTATTCTATACCAGTGAACACTATTACTACATTATGTCCGCCGAACCCCATCGAGTTAGAGATCGCGACCCGCAGGTCCGGCAACTCCCTGGGCTCCGCGCGGACGTAGTCGAGCGGCTCGCAATCGGAGGCGAGGTCGTCGAGGTTGATGGTCGGAGGGGCAATTTTGTTCTTCAGCGCCAGGGCGCACATGATGCCTTCGGTGGCCCCGACCGCCCCGAAGGAGTGTCCGGTCATCGACTTGGTGCCGGAGACCGCCGCCTGGGGTACTACCCGCGAGAGAGCCCGAGTCTCCGGGGCATCGCCGGTCGGGGTGGAGGTAGCGTGGGCGTTGACGTGGCCTACGTCTTCGGCTCTGACACCGGCGTCGGCGAACGCGAGGTGCATGGCCCTCTCGACGCCGCGGCCTTCCGTGTCGGGGGCGGTGATGTGGTAGGCGTCAGTCGAACGTCCGTATCCTGAGACGGCGGCTATAGGCTCGGCGCCGCGCCGCTCGGCGTGCTCCCGGCTTTCGAGGACCATAGCGCCCGCGCCCTCGCTCATCACAAAGCCGTCGCGGTTGGCGTCGAAGGGACGACTCGCCCGTTGGGGATCATCGTTGCGGGTCGAGACGGCGCGAATCGCGCAAAAGCCGGACATGGAGAGCGGTGTGATCGGGGCTTCCGCCGAACCGGCGATCACGATATCCGCGTCGCCGCGACGGATCAACTCGAGCCCTTCGGCCATCGCCTCGGCGCCTGTGGCACACGCGAGGACCGGACACTGCGTCGGACCCGTCGCCCCGAGCGCGATGGCGAGCTGACCGGCGGCCATATTCGGCACCATCATCGTTATCAGGAACGGGCTCACGCGCTTCGGGCCGCGCTCCTGGAGAACCTCGTACTCTTTCTCCCAGGTCCTTATCCCGCCGATGCCGCTGCCCATCACGATAGCTACCCGCTCCGGGGCGCTCCGGATCTCATCTATAACACCCGCGTCCTCGACGGCCTGCAAACCGGCCGCCACCCCGAATTGGGCGAAGCGGTCCATCCGGCGGGTCTCTTTCTTAGAGAAGAAGTCCGACGGATCGAAATCCGAGCACTCACCGGCGATGCGCGAGTTGTAGGGCGAAGGATCGAAGATCGTTATATCTCCGATGCCGCTCTTTCCGTGCAGGGCGGCGTCCCAGAAGTTCTCTGTACCGACCCCGAGCGGCGTCACCGCCCCGGCGCCGGTTATGAGGGCTCCGTCTCTGCCCCGCGGTTCCTCCCCGGCTACGCTTTCGGTCGTACCCTCGGTCACGCCGCCTGGTGTCCCATCACGTATTCTACGGCCTCCTCGACCGTGGTGATCTTCTCGGCCTCTTCGTCGGGAATCTCCATCCCGAACTGCTCTTCGAGCTCCATGATCAACTCGACCAGGTCAAGAGAATCAGCCTCCAAATCTTCCCGGAAAGACGCCTCGGGCGTAACGTCGCCCTCGTCAACCCCGAGCCGGTCGGCGGTTATCTCCTTGATCTTCTCTAGCGCTTCTTCGCGTTCCATCCCATCTCCTTATCTACTCTTACTATTCATTCGAGTCATCCTACATAAAGCTAGCGCGTAGTGTAGCGCAATTTGCGCCTCTACATAACCATCCCGCCGTCCACAGTCAAGGTCTGCCCGGTGACGTACCCCGCGCCCTCCCCGGCGAGGAAGGCGACGACCTCGGCCACATCTTCGGCTTCACCGAACCTTCCGAGTGGGATCTGGGCGAGTATCTGATCCTTCACGGCGTCCGAAAGGCTCCCCGTCAATTCCGTCTCGACGTAACCTGGGGCGACGGCGTTCGCCGTGATCCCGCGCTGCGCCACCTCCCGCGCAACACTCTTCGTAAACCCGATAACGCCCGCCTTAGAAGCCGCATAGTTCGCCTGACCCGCGTTCCCGATGATCCCGACGACGGAACTGACGTTGACTATCCTGCCCCACCGCGCCCGGACCATCGGCCTCATAACCGCCCGCGTACACAGGTAAGTCCCCTTGAGGTTCGTCCCGATCACCTCGTCGAACTCCTCATCCTTCATCCTGAGCATCAGGTTATCCCGGCGGGTCCCCGCGTTGTTAACCAGGATATCCACCCGCCCAAAAGCCTCATTCACCTCTTTGAAGAGGGCAGTTACGTCATCGGGATCGGCCACGTCTCCCTTGAACGTGACGCACTCGGTGCCTGCTTCTCGCACTAGCTTCGCGGTCTCCTGGGCCGCGTCTTCGTCCCTGCGGTAGGAGACGACGACGTTCGCGCCTTCTTTGGCGAGCCGCACGGCTATCGCCCGCCCGATGCCGCGTCCGCCCCCGGTAACGACTGCCACCCTTCCACTTTCGATCATTCTTCCCTCTCTACAAAAGCGAACATCAGGTCTGCCTCGCACACCCGCTCTCCACTAACGGTCGCCCGGCCGTGGCCGCGGCCGATAGCGCCCTTGAGACGGGAGATCTCGACCTCCATCCGTAGCACGTCGCCGGGGATCACCTGCCGCCGGAATCTGACGTTGTCTATGCCGGCGAAGAGCGCGAGCTTGCCCCGGAACTCCTCGTTGGACATCACGCCTACTGCCCCGACCTGCGCCATCGCCTCGACGATCAAAACCCCCGGCATCACCGGATAATCCGGGAAATGTCCCTGAAAGAAAGGCTCGTTCTGGGTGACGTTCTTCGTCCCAACGGCCCGGACGCCCGGCTCGACCTCCTCGACCCGGTCAACCAGCAAGAAAGGGTAGCGGTGCGGGATGAGAGCCCGGATCTCCGCCGGTCCCAGCGGCGGCTCTGGCAACTTCACGCCAAAACCTGCGCCGCAGTACGACCTTTTATGTCCTTACGCTTGAAATCTCGGAGCATCCTGGTCAGGGTTCCGTCCTCCCCGGTCTCGAAGACCTCCTCGACCCCGAGGTCCAGCAGCCTCTCGACAACTGCAACCCACCGAACCGGCGAGAGCATTTGATTGCGTAGAGCGAGTTTCACGTCTCCGGCGGTCGCCAACACAGAGCCGTCCGTCGCCGAGACCATCGGGATCCGCGGCTCCAGGAACTCTACCTCGTCGAGCAATACGTCCATCTCCCGCGACGCTTCGAGCATCAGCGGAGAATGGAACGCCCCGGAGACGGCCAGGGGAATCGTCTTGCCGCCCACCCGCGCCGCCACGGCATCCAGCGCCGTTTTCTCGCCGGAGATCACCGTCTGACGCGGGGTATTGAAGTTGGCGGCGACAACCACGCCGACATCTTCCCCAGCAACCTCCCTGGCGGCAGCCGCAACGTCTTTCGGGTCTGCTCCTATGACCGCCGCCATCCCGCCGGGGTTAGCGGCCGACGCTTCGTTCATCAGGCGATCGCGTTCGGCGACGAGCCTCACGGCGTCTCCGAGCGCGAGGCTTCCGGCTGCGTAGGCGGCGGCGTACTCTCCCAAAGAGTGACCGGCGACCACGTCCGGCTCCACGCCACTGTCTCGCAACCCGGATAATAGTTCCACCGACCGGGCGAAGACCGAGAGTTGGTAAGGCGTCTCATCCTCTACCTCGTATCGCCGGACCAAATCCTCCAACTCGCCAGATACTTCGCCGCCGGCGGTTCCCTGTCCAGGAAACACTACAGCCCTTCTTATCTCCAAACTTTCCCCCTCCATTTTTCTCAGATCTTGTACAGGTTGGCCGCCCACGTCAGCCCGAAGCCGAAGCCGGCGGTAATAATGTACTTGCCCGTCTCGAAATCGTCGAAGATATCCGGGTAGGAGATCGGGATGCTCCCGGCCGAGGTGTTGCCAAAGCGGTCCACGTTCACCACTATCCGCTCCGCCGGATAGTCGAGTTTCCGCGCCGCCGCATGTATTATGCGTGCATTTGCCTGGTGTGGGATCATGTACTGCACTTCGTCCAGGGTGATGCCGTTTCGGGCAACCAGCTTCTCGACCATCTCCGGGAAGACTTTGACGGCGAACTTGAAGACCTCGCGTCCGTTCTGATAGAGCTTCTGCTCGTCACCGGGATGCCCGGCGCGGCCGAGCGGCGCCATCCGCCCGTCGGCCCCGAGGATGTGATCCACGAACCCCGAATCACCGTCGCCCCTCTCCAGGACGGTAGCCCCGGCCCCGTCTGCAAACAGTACGGCGGTCGAGCGATCCTCCGCGTCGACAATTGTAGTCATGGCGTCGGCCCCGACGAGCAGCACGCGCTCGGCTATACCGCTCCGGAGCATCGAGTCGGCGACGGAGGCGGCGTAAGAGAAGCCGGAACAGGCGGCGGAGAGGTCCATCGCGCCAACGCCGGGAGCCCCGACAGCTTCGCCGATCAAGCACGCGACCGACGGCATGGACTCGGGGGCGGTAGAGGTGGCGCAAAGGATCAAATCGACCGAATCGCCGTTCATCCCGGCGTGTTCGAGGGCGTTTTTCGAGGCCTGTATCGCGAGGGTAGAGCAGTCTTCTCCTTCGGCGACGAAGTGGCGCTCTTTTATGCCGGTTCGCCCAACCACCCACTCGTCGCTGGTGTCGAGCGTCTTTTCAAGGTCATGGTTGGTTACCGCGCGACTACCGAGGGCGCGCCCAACGCCGAGTATCTTGCCGACCGGCGCGTTCATTTGCCGGCTTTCCCGGTTACGGATTCGGCCTCTTCGGAGAGCGCCGCTTCGAGGGCTCCAGCGAGGTCGGAGCCGACTCTGGAGATGCCGGAGATGGCGTTCTCGACGCCGCGCGGTTGGGAGTTTCCATGACCGATCACAACAGATCCCCGGACGCCTAGCAGGAACGAGCCGCCGTAGTTCTCGGGGTCGACGGTGTTTCTCACTTCCGCGAGGCGCGGGCGGAGGACGCCGGCTGCTAGTTTGCTCGCGGCGTTGCCGGTCATGGCGGACCGGATCATGCCCAGGATCTCGCGTGAGACGCCTTCGGCGGTCTTTAGGACGACGTTGCCGGTAAAACCGTCCGTCACGAGCACATCGGCGACTCCGGCGCCGATCTCCCGTCCCTCCACGTTGCCGACGAAGTTGATGGTGCTTGATTTTTGCATGAGTTCGTGGGCTTCTTTCGCCAGATCCGTCCCCTTCCCAGGCTCTTCGCCGACGTTGATCAAACCTACCCGCGCCCCACCCTCTACCCCAAGATAGCGCTCCGCGAACACTCCCCCGAGAATGGCGAAGTTCAACAGGTCTTGCGGGCGGCAGTGAATAGTCGCCCCGGCGTCGAGCAACAACACCGGCGACGGAAACGGCAACATAGTAGCTATGGCCGGCCTCCGGCAGTTCTCCAAACGCCCGATCCGCATGAGTGACGCCCCGACGGTCGCCCCCGTATTCCCGGCCGAGAATAGCGCGTCGGCCTCACCGTCGCCGACCATCCTGGCGACAACCGAGACGCTCGCGTCGGGCCGGGACCGCAAAGCTCCGGCAGGGTCTTCCTCCATGCCGATGGCGCCGCCGGACTCGCGGACGCTCAGGTTCTCCGGCGTATCCGATCCCAATCTTTCGAGCGTCTCGCCGTCGCCGACCAGTAGGATCTCGTCCCCGGTCAACCGCTTTGCTGCGGCCACGGCTCCGACGATTATGGCGTCGGGCGCGTTGTCACCACCGAGGGCGTCGACCGCGATACGCATGGGCGCAGGTTCTTCTCGGTTTCCGGTCTAACTGAGGTTAGCTGGTCGCTTCCACGGCGACCGCGTTGCGCCCCTTGTAGAACCCACACTCAGCGCAGACCCGGTGAGGCCTGTGCGGAGACCCGCAATTCGGACACGCGACCAGGTTGATGCTCTTGATCGCGTGGTGCGAACGGCGCTGGTCCCGGCGGGCTTGCGACGTCTTCTTCTTTGGTACTGCCATTACTCTGCCTCCTGATTGATTATCTACAAACTTTGCAAAACTAACGGGATTAGAAACCGGAAGCGAAAAGGCCGTCGAGCCCCCGCCAACGCGGGTCGATCTCGTCTCCTCGCGGCTCCTGCAGAACCGGCTCGGTGCCGGGCGCGAATACCTGAAGCGGAACCTCGCTCGGCAGCGCTCTTCTGGCGTAGTCCGCCAGATCCAGCGCCCAGTCTTCCACGGAGAGATCCGGACTGTTCGCCCCGGAAAGAAGCTCCGAGTCACCGAACTCCAGGTCTAACTCTACCGGCTCAAGCGTCCTGTCACAGGTAGTCTCTACCTTGATCGAGAATTTCAGGTCCAGATACAAGCCCTCCGTGACGCGGGTTACGCCCACGTCGGCGTGCGCTTCGGAGACCTCGTGGTGACGGCCATAGAGATCGAAAGGCTCGAGCTCGAAAGACGCCTCGGCTTCGTGATGGTCACCGACTTGCGCGCCGGGACGTTTTAGTTGGATCCTCTCCATCATGACCTTATTCTACTCTTCCGGGACGCCTTGCAACTTGGAGCGACCGCGCTGGACAGCTTCGAGCAGGCGTCCGAGGTTGTCTTCCAGGTTCGCCAATACCTCGTCGGCGTAATCTTCTGCGCCGAGACGGATCTCCCTCTCGCGCCTGCGGGCGTCTTCGAGGATCTCAGCACTCCGCTTCTCGGCCCTTTTGAGGATCTCTTCGTCGGAGGTGATCTTATCCGCCTCGTCCTCGGCTTGCCTCAGTATACGGTCGCCCTCGCTACGCGCCTCGTCCAGCATGGATTGGCGTTCCTTGACGATCCAACGAGCCTGCTTTAGCTCCTCTGGGATGGTCTGGCGCATCTGATCCACGAGGTCGAAAGCCGCCTCCCGATCCACCATGGCCGTGTTTCCGAAACCGGGGAAGCCTCTGGCCTCCTCAACCAATTCCTCCAGCCTGTCTATAAGTACCAGTACATCCATCCTCAAAACCTGCCCTCTATCGCCTGCTTGATCTGCTTGTTCCGCTTGTTCTAGTTATCTCCGTTCGAGTACATCTCCCGGACGTTCTCCAGAATGCCGTCCGGGACGAGCCCCCGCACCTCGCCGCCGAAGCTGCCGATCTCCCGCACCGCGCTCGACGAGAGGAAGCTGTGCTCCGGCGCGGACATGATGAATACGGTATCAAGCTCCGGGTACAATTTCCTGTTGAGCTGCGCCTGCTCCATCTCCGCCTCGAAGTCCGAGACGGCCCGGAGCCCCTTGACTATCACCCGCGCCCCCTGCTCGCGGGCGAAATCGACCAGCAGCCCGTTCATCACCTCCACGGAGACGTTCTCTATCTCCCCCGTGACCTTCTCTATGAGCCGCGCCCTCTCGACTGCCGAGACCTTCGGGCTCTTGCGCCTGTTCCCCCCAACAGCCACAACCACGTGGTCGAAGATAGTCGCCGACCGGCGTATTATGTCCAGATGTCCTACCGTCACGGGATCGAAAGTCCCCGGACAAACAGATACGTTCAATGTAAGCTCGGATCTCTCAAAGATAGTTATCGACGTGCCGCCGTAGCGACGCGTAACCCCTTTTCCGCCTCCAGGCTCGTCTTCCGGGGCTCCGCCCCGCTCGACCACGACCCGCCCACCATCGGCGAGAAGGTCATGAAAGCGCGACAATACCCTCCATACCTCCGTCGTGGCGATTCTATATGGCGGGTCCGCAAAGATCAAACAGTACCGCCGGTCGCTACCGATCATTCGTTCCACAACCCGCTCGACCTCACCCCGCACGACTTCGGCCCGGTCCTCGAAACCCGTCCGGCGCAAATTCTCCCGGATGGTGGCGAGCGCCCGCCGATCTCGCTCCACGAAGACACACCGCCCACACCCGCGGCTTAAAGCCTCGATCCCCAGCGCTCCGGACCCCGAGTAGAGGTCCAGCACGTCGCCGCCGTCGAAGAATTGGCCCAGAGAGTTGAACAAGCTCTCACGAACTCTATCGGACGTTGGACGAACGCCCGGTGGGACCTGTGCGAGCCGAATTCCTCGCGCCTCACCGGCGATGACCCTCATGTTGCCGCGGGGAGCTATTCCCGGAACAACCACTCGACATCGGCGCCGAGTAGGTCCCGGATCTCACGTCGCAGCGGCCGGTGGTCGGGTTTCTTCAACGTCGGGTCTTTCGCGACGAGGGCGAACGCCTCTCGTCTGGCTTCGACCAAAATATCTATGTCGCGCAATAGTTTCGCCACCTTGAGGTCGGGCATCCCACTCTGGCGGCTACCGAACAGCGTTCCCTCGCCCCGGATGGCGAGGTCCACCTCCGAGAGCTTGAAACCGTCCTGGTATTTTGCGAGTGCTTCGAGCCGCTCGCGCGAGTCGTCTGTCTTCGGGTCCCCGATCAGGTAACACTTCGGCGGATGAAGCCCGCGACACACCCGTCCCCGCAACTGGTGTAGCTGCGAAAGCCCGAACCGCTCCGCCCCCTCGATAATTATGGCGCTCGCGTTCGGAACGTCCACCCCGACCTCGACCACGACCGTCGCGACCAGGACTTCTATCTCTCTCGACCGGAACTCCGCCATCACCCGACGCTTCTCATCCGCTTTCATTCTGCCGTGCAAGAGCCCGATGCGACGTTCCGGGAAGATCTCCCCGACCAGCTCTTCGTAAAGTTCCTCGGCGGCCCGCACGTCCTCCAGCGCCTCCGATTCCTCGACCAGCGGGCAGATCACATACGCCTGCCGCCCCTCCGAAAGCTCCACTCTCACCGCCTCGTAGGCTTCTTCCCGGCCTCCAGCCTCCACAATGCTCGTCTCGACCGGCTTGCGTCCCGGCGGAAGCTCGTCTATCACGGAAACTTCCAGGTCTCCGTAGAGCGTCAGGGAAAGCGTCCGTGGGATCGGGGTGGCCGTCATCACCAGCGTATCGGGAGTCGCGCCTTTCTCCTTGAAGACCGTCCGTTGCCCAACCCCGAAGCGGTGCTGCTCGTCTACCACGACCACAGAGAGGTCGTCGAACTCGACGCCTTTCTGGATCAGGGCGTGCGTCCCGATAACGACGTTCGCCTCGCCACTCTTCACTTTTCCCAACGCCTCCCGCCGTTCGACCGCGCCTTGAGAGCCGGTCAACAGGACGACGTTCACCGGCAGGTCTGCCAGCGACCCGGAGATGGATAGGTAGTGCTGCTCGGCAAGCACCTCGGTCGGGGCCATGAGCGCCCCCTGCCCCCCGGACTCGACCGCCGTGAGGAGTGCCGCGACCGCGACCACCGTTTTCCCGCTACCCACGTCGCCCTGCAACAGCCGGCGCATCGGGCTCTCGGTTCGCATATCTTCGAGGATCTCCGAAGCGACCCGCTCCTGGGCTCCGGTAAGCCCAAACGGGAGCCCGCTCAAGAACGGGTTGAGGAGGCTTCCGTCCCCCCGATGGCTCCTCCCAGTCTCCTGCTTATCGAGCCTCATCTTTCGGGCGGCCAATCCGGCCTGTATCAGGAAAAGTTCGTGGAAGATAAGCCGCCGCATCGCCTGCTTCAGGCTCTGTCTATCGGTCGGGAAGTGGACTTCCAGGACGGCGTCGTGGAAGCTCGGGAGGTCGTGCCGGGAGAGTATCTCGGTCGGGAGCGGGTCCAGGATCCGGCCCACGCCGTCCAACGCGCGGTGTATCAGGGTCCTCATCCGCCGCGCTTGTATGCCTTTGTTGACCGGGTAGATCGGCACAAAGCGTCCCGCGTGAGGGTTTCCGTTCGGGCCGTCCCGCTCCGAACCGGCGTCGTCTATCACCTCGACGCTCTTCGCAGATACCTGAAGGCCGTTGCGGCGCTGGACTTCCCCGGAGACGACGACTCGCACGTCGGGTAGGAGCTGGTTCAGGAGCCATCCCCGCCCCCACACTACCGCCGGAAGGTAACCGGTACCATCATAGAGCTGTACCGAGAAACCCGGCGAACGGCCCCGCACCGGACGACCCAGAGGGCGCGTGCCGACCACCTGCCCGACCACCGTAGCCCGCTCTCCCACGCGCAGGTCGGAGATCCTCTTGACGTTAGAGAGGTCTTCGTGGCGCGACGGATAGTGCGAAACGAGGTCCGCCAGCGAAGATACGCCGAGGTCCTTCAGCGAAGCCTCGATCCGTGGCCCCACTCCCACCAACTCCGTCACCGGCCTGACACGCAACTCGGGCAGAGTGGTCCGAACAGGACCGCGAACCTCGTACTCGGCGACTTCCGCCTTAAAGATAGGCCACGCCGTAAGCTCCGGGACCGGTGTGAGAACCTACGACGCCGCCGATCCGGGCGACCATCGGCTCGGAGACCCCGAGCGAACCGCACAGGTCTTCCAGCAATTCCGGGGCGGCCACGTGACCGAAAAACATCGGGCTCCCCTTCTCGACCGCCGGTTTTACCTCCTCCACCACCGAGGCCATCTGCCGTTTGCGGCCCCGCAGGCGCTTGTGAGGAACGACCACGCCGTCTTCGATCTTCAACACCGGCCGGATGTTCAGCGCCGTCCCGAGCAGCCGCTGCGCCCGCCCGATGCGTCCGCTCTTCGCCAGATACTCGAGCGTACCGACCGCGAAGAAGACCTTGCAGCCCAAAATAGCCCGCTCTACGGCCCGCTCCACCTCCCCGAACTCAGCCCCTTCGTCCACGATCCGTAGAGCCTCCCACAACACCATCCCGGAACCCATCTCAGCGTTCCTCGTATCGTAGACTCGCACCGGAACGTCAACCATCTCAGCCGCCGCGACCGCTGACTCATAGGTGCCGCTGAAAGCCCCCGAGAGGGTCAGGACAAGTATGTCGTCGTAGTCGTCCAGAGATTCGTAGGCTTCGACAAAAGCCCCGACCGGCGGCTGCGAGGTCGTCGGGAAAGCGTCCGCGTGTTTCAGCTTCTCGTAGAACTCTTCGTCCGTCAGGTCTATCTTATCCACGTAAGTCTCTTCGGGTCCGAAGTGGAAGCTCAGTGGGACCACCCGTAAGTCTGTCCGGTCGCGCGCTCCGGGAGGCAGGCTCGTCGTCGAGTCCGTGACTATTGCGGTCGTCACTCAGCCACCATCTGGAGCGGGTAGAGTGGCTGCCCGCCGTAACGCGCCTCGACTTCGACACCTTCCCCGATCTTCTCTATGACCCGTGAGATCTCCCCGACCTCCTCATGACCGAGGTCTTCGCCCCAGAGAAGCGTCAAGAGGTCTGCGCCGTCGTCTAGCATCCGGCGGGCGAGTTCTATGGCAACCTCTCCCACGCTCTCCCCCGAAGCCGCAAGCTCTCCGTCAAAGAGGCCGATGTAGGCTCCTTCGGCGACTTGTCGACCATCTATGTTCGCCTCGCGGACGGCGCGGGTGATCTCCGCCGTCCGCAGAGACGTCGCTATCTCGTCCATCTCGTCGGCCACTTCCCCGGCGTCGCCCTCCGCGTCGAAGGCGATCATCGTCGCGAGTCCGGCCGCTATGCTCGTCGTTCGGACGACCCGTACTTCCTGCTCGACAAGCTCCCCGACCTGCTCCACGGTCGGAACTATATTCTTGTTGTTCGGCAACAGTATCACCACGTCCGAGCCCGTCTCCTCGACGGCGACGGCGAAATCTGCGGCGCTCGGGTTCGCCCCCTGCCCACCCTCGATAACCACCGCGCCCATCGACTCGAAAAGCTCCCTACTCCCCTCGCCCCGGCTCGCAACCACCACACCGAGAGGCCCGGTTGCTACTTGGTCACGGTTGGAGAACTCGGGCTCCTTTCGCCCTCTAACCTGTGCCTCCATATCGTCAATCTTCGCCCCGGTAAGCCGTCCGAAGCCGCCCGCGTAAGAGATGGCGCCGCCGGGGTCCTGGGTGTGCAGGTGGACCTTGACCAGGTCGTCGTCGGATACGACCAGAACGCTCCGGCCGATGTCGTGGATGTGTCCCGAGAACTCCTCGGCGTCGCCCCCGAAACCCGTAACGATAAACTCGGTGCAGTAGCCCCAGGCTTCTTCCTCGGCTCCGGCAATAGCCCCGTGGTGGAGCGTATCCGGCTCTCCGCCGCCGTCCTTGTCCGTCTCGATCTCCTCCCCGCTAATACAGCGGTAAAGACCATCGAGTATCACCGCGACCCCGAGTCCTCCGGCGTCAACAACCCCGGCGTCCCGCAACACAGCCAGAAGCTCCGGCGTCCGCTTGACGGAAGCGTGCGCTTCTCTAGCAGTAGCTTTCACGACTCCCGCGAGGTCCATGCTCCCCTCTTCGAGCGCCTCGCGCGCAGCATGCGCCGCGTCCTTGACAACGGTAAGCATCGTGCCTTCCACGGGCTCTCGCAGGGAGGAGTACGCCCTCTTTCTCGCGCCTTCCAGGGCATCGGCGAAAGTCTCGGCGGTCAGGGACGCCCTCTCTGAGAGGACCTCACTGGCGCCCCGGATCATCTGCGACAGTATGACACCCGAGTTGCCGCGCGCGCCCATTAGCGCCGCCCGCGCACCCGCTTTGCCGGCTTCTTCCGGCGTATCGTAGTCCTTACTGGAGGTTTCCTTCAAGACGGATTCGAGGGTCAAGAGCATATTGGTGCCGGTATCGCCGTCCGGTACGGGATAGACGTTGAGCGAGTTGATCCGGGCGACTTCGACCTTGAGCGCGGCGTGCGCGGCAGCCACGAAAAACGCCATGTTTATCGCCACCCGTTCCAGCCTTTCTCTTTATTCCCCGACCAAACGCTCGTATAGACTTTAGCAGGGTCTATGCGCTTCCGTCAGACCAGGGATCTGTTACAATCATCGCCCGGCGCCCGAACACGGCAGCGACCCTCATGGGATCGCTCTAAAAGTTCAGGCTCCCGAGAATCGACGGTATCCTAGCACAGGAGAATTACTGATGGCGAAAGTCTGTTATTCGTGCGGCAAAGGCCCCGACTTCGGCAACGCGCGCAGCCATTCGCTGCGGGCTACGCGCCGCCGCCGCAACCCAAACCTACAGAAGATCCGGGTCCAGGAAGGCCCGAGCACCCGCCGCGCCTGGGTCTGCACCTCCTGCCTGAAGGCCTTCAAGGTCCAGAAGGCGACCGCCCAGGTTCGGCCACCCGTGGTCACGGAAGGAATGAGCGTCTAGCAAACCTCTCAGGGCGGCTACTTTCTAAGTTTTAGCTGCCCTTCTTCGGGGCGCGCTCGTCTATCCGGTCCAGTAAGTCGGCCATTTCGATGGCGGTCTGGGCCGCCTCGAAACCTTTGTTACCCATCTTGGTCCCGGCCCGCTCTATGGCCTGTTCTATATTCTCGGTGGTTATGACGCCGAAGACTACCGGTAGGTCAGTTTCGAGCGCCACCGAGGAGATGCCGCCGGCGGCTCCTCCCGCGACGTAGTCGAAGTGGGCGGTGGAACCCCGTATCACCGCCCCTAGACAAACCACCGCGTCGTAGCGCCCGCTGAGGGCGAGCCGTTTGGCGGCCAGCGGTATCTCGTAAGAGCCCGGCACCCACACCACGTCCACCCGGTCCAAGTCTCCGCCGTGACGCTTTATCCCGTCCAAAGCTCCATCCACCAGCCTCTGTACGATGAAGTCGTTGAACCTCGACGCAACGACCGCGAACGAGCGTCCGGCGGCGTTCAGGTTGCCTTCGAGGTAGCTGGGTCCTTTCTCCACTCTCGTCTCCCTACTTCTCGTTGAGGATGTGGTTTAGTTTCTCGCGCTTGGTCCTCATGTATCGCTCGTTGTGTTCGTTCGGCTCCATCTCCAGAGGTATTCGCTCGGAGACTTCGAGACCGAAGCCTTGCAGGCCGACGACCTTCGTGAGGTTGTTCGTAAAGAGCCGGATGCGATCCAGGCCAAGGTTTTTTAGGATCTGGGCTCCGAGGCCGTAGTCGCGCAAGTCGGGGGCGAAGCCGAGCTCCTGGTTCGCCTCCACCGTATCGAAGCCTTCGTCCTGGAGGTGGTACGCCTTGATCTTATTGAGCAGCCCGATCCCGCGGCCCTCCTGCTGCATGTAGACGATGACGCCTTCGCCTTCCTCGGCGACACGGATCATCGCCGCCTCCAACTGCTCGCCGCAGTCGCAGCGCAGAGAGTGAAGCGCGTCGCCCGTCAAGCAGGAAGAGTGGACCCGGACCAGGACATCCTCCTTGCCCTCCGGCTCTCCCATAATGAGGGCGAGGTGAGTCAATTCATCCAGGTCGCTCTCGTAGGCGCGCAGCCGGAAGTCACCGAGGTCCGTCGGGAGGTCCGTCTCGACGACGAACTTCACGTGCTCCTCGTTGGCGCGGCGATACTCGATGATCTGGGCGACGGTGATCATCTTGATCCCATGCTCCTTCGAGAACTCCTCCAGGTCCGGCACGCGGGCCATCGTCCCATCGTCTTTCATGATCTCGCAGATAACCCCGGCCGGCTTGAGACCGGCAAGTCGTGAGAGATCAACGGCAGCCTCGGTCTGCCCGGCGCGCTGCAGCACCCCACCCGGACGCGCCCGCAGCGGGAAGACGTGACCCGGCATGACGAGGTCGTTGGGGCCACTCTCGTCTTCCACGGCGACCCGGCAAGTATGCGCCCGATCCGCGGCCGAGATGCCGGTCGTTATACCGTCTCTCGCCTCTATCGAAACGGTGAAGGCCGTACCCATGCGCGCGGAGTTGTGGACGACCATGTCCGGCACGTCCAGCCGGTCGAGCAGACCGCCGCTCATCGGCAGGCAGATAAGCCCTTTGCCGTGGGTCGCCATAAAGTTGATGTCGTCGGCGCTCACCAATTCGGCGGCCATCGTCAGGTCGCCCTCGTTCTCCCGGTCCTCGTCGTCGCAGACGATGACCATCTTCCCCTGCTTGATATCTTCTATTACGTCTTCTATCGGACTAAACGGCATTTCTCAAACGCTCCTCTCGGAAATCTTATTTACCCGCGGCTCCAACAGCCGCTCGACGTACTTGCCTATTACATCCGCCTCCAGGTTCACCCGGTCTCCGGCCTCGCGCTCCCTGAGGTTCGTGCTTTCACGGGTCTGGGGGAGGATCGAGACAGTAAACGAACCCTCTCCGACCGATACCACCGTGAGGCTTATGCCGTCCACGCAGATACTCCCTTTCTCCACCGTGTAGCGGAGCGCCGTCTCGGGCGCGGAGAACTCCCAGATCTCCGCGTCTCCTTCCGGCCTCACGGACAACACCTCGCCGACCCCGTCGACGTGGCCCTGCACGATATGCCCCCCGAACCGACTCTCCGCGCTCATCGCCAGCTCCAGGTTGACCAGGCTTCCCTCGGATAGCCCCCCGAGCGCCGTTCGCCGGAGCGTCTCGTTCATCGCGTAGAACACGAGCGCGCCTCCGACTTTCTCGCTAACCGTGAGACAGGTCCCGTTCACGGAGACCGAGTCCCCGACCGACACATCTCGCGTGACGAGCTCGGCGGCGACTTCCAGCCGCGTCATGCCGCCGTTCTCGAGCCCGAGTATCCGTCCGCTCTCCTCTACCAAACCGGTAAACACGTTTTCTCCTTACCTCTGCTTCGATTCCAGCGGATACAACGTCACGACGACGTCGTCCCCGGCTGGTTCCAAGTTTTCGACCCTGAACTCGGGCGCTTCCGCCACCCGCGAGACGCCAATGGCTCCCATCATTGGAACGCCGTCGGACCCCAGGAACTTCGGAGCGTAGAACAGGGTCATCTTGTCGACCAACCCGCGCCCCACGAAACGTCGGGCAGTCTCGCCCCCGCCCTCGACGAGCACGCCACTAACATCCCGCCGCGCGAGCTCCTCCAACACGCGAATCAGGTCGAGACCTTCATTCGCGGCAGGAACAGGGATCACCTCCGCGCCCGCCTTCTCCAAACTCTTTCCACGGTTGTTTCCAGCTTCTTCGGTCGTGAAGATTAGGACCGGGTTCTCGCCGGCGCCCTTGACAAGTCGGCTCTCCGGTTCGAGTTTGAGGTGCGGGTCGAGGACGGCACGAGTGATCCGGGGCGGCTCATCCGGCACGTCGCGCGCGGTGAGGCTTGGATCGTCGGCAATCGCGGTGGTAGTCCCGACTAACACAGCGCCCGCCTCCGCCCGTAAGAGGTGCGCCCGGAGCCTCGCTTCTTCGCCGGTGATCCACTTGCTGTCACCCCCGGCGGCGGCGATCCTACCGTCCAGAGTGGCGGCGAGCTTGAGATGCACGAAGGGAAGCCCGGTACGCATCCTCCGAAAGAACTGCTCGTTCTGGATCTCGAAAGACGGGTCGTCCAGGACCTCTACCTCAACACCAGCTTCCCTCAAGACCTCTACGCTTCGGCCGCTCATCTTCGGGTTCGGATCTAGGTGTCCGACGACCACGCGCCCTATCCCAGCACTTATTATTGCTTCCGTACAAGGAGGAGTGCGCCCGTAGTGATTGCAAGGTTCGAGAGAGACGTGCATCGTCGCGCCGCGCGGTGAGACCTCGCAGTCCTTGAGGGCGACGACCTCGGCGTGGTCTTTACCGGCTCGCTCGTGCCAGCCTTCTCCGATCACATGTCCGTCCAGAGAGACGACTGCGCCCACGAGAGGATTGGGTGCCACTGTATAACGGCCGCGCTCCGCGAGTTCGCGGGCGCGCTCCATGAAGTGTTCGAGCAGCGTATATTCCTTTCTCCCATCCGGACTATCACCGTCGGCGCCGGACTACAGGTTGCTACAAACAACCCTTCACCGGCTCAGCTTCCGGCTCTACGCCGGAAGCTCGCGGGCTCTCCGGAGAAACAACATTCCCCGGACTCACCGCCGGTGCGGGAATTCCACCCGCCCCCGAAAGCTACAGAGTCAAATTACCACAGAGGATGTGTTCCAACAAGGAACGCGAACTCCCGTCTCAGGCCACTCTCCCGCGTATAGAGAGACCCTTATTCTTTTGGCAGACGCCCGCAATAGACTCTGATCTCGTACTCCAGGATGACTTCGCCGTCCGATTCATGGGCGCGGAAGATTTCTTCGAGGTCGCGTAGCATCTCTTCCGCGCCCGGCTCGCCCCTGGCCGGCATACTGGATGAGGAGAGCACCAGCCCCTTCAAGCTCTCGCGATCCAGACGTTGAAAGTTCTCGAAGGTGTCCATCTCGTAGCAGTGATGCCCGTCAGAGCCGTCAAAAAACGCCTCCGTCATCTCGTAGACGTCACTGGCGTTTCCTCCCGCCCCGTCATCTGTCCTGTACGTGGATATGATCCGGCCGTAAGCTTCGAGGAAAGGCGTCCCGGTAGTCCGGGCGATGCTCCACACGACAGCCACGCGACCATCCGGCTTTAGGATGCGCGAGAACTCGGCCTTCGCGGCGTCTCGGTCTACCCAGTGCAACGAGTTTGCTACCACGACGAAGTCCACGCTACCGTCCGGGAGAGTAGTGGCCTCGGCGGACCCGGCGACGCTCTCGAAGCCGGGATGGCCGCCGAAATGTCTTTCGGCGGCGGCGCGCATCTCCTCGCTCGGTTCGACGGCCAGGACCCTGTTGCCGTGCTCCAGGAACAGGACGCTCAAGTTTCCAGTGCCGGAACCGACATCCGCGACCACCGAACCGTCAGTCAAGCCGCACTCGTCTTCCAGAAAAGAAAGGATCTCATCCGGGTACCCTGGTCTGTACCTCGCGTAGTCTTCAACCCTGTCAGAGAAGCGCGTTTTCGGGTCTTTCATCCCAAGCCTCCTACACTAAGAAACGTTACCGTCTCGGCCCATATATCTAACCGTTGCCCGGACTCATAAAATCCGAAGGCGCGTCAAGAAATACGTTCACGCCATTCCAGTGCCGGTTTCAGGTATCGTTCTAGCCCGCGGCGCGGCGTCCCGCTTCGAGGATCTTCCGCATCTCCGTCGCAGGCTCTCCCTTGTAGACTGCTGAGCCGGCCACCAGGACCCGCGCCCCGGCTTCGACCATTATCGGCGCGGTCTCTTCCGTAATGCCGCCGTCTACTTCCACGGGAAGGCCCGTTAGCTCCCTGACCCGTCGAACCTTATCCGCCATCTCGGTTATGAAAGACTGGCCTCCGAAGCCGGGGTCCACGCTCATTACCAGGACGTAGTCCAGGTACGGCACGGCCCACTCTATGAACTCCGGAGAGGTCGTCGGGTTGAGTGCGACGCCCGCCTCGCAGCCGCCGTCCCGGATCAGGGTGAGCGTCCGGTGCAAGTGAGTCACGGCTTCCGGCTGCACGGAGATGCTAGCGACACCCGCCTCTATAAACGGCTGTATGAGGTTGTCCGGGTTGTCGACCATCAGGTGCGCGTCTATCGGTAAGTCGACGGCGTCCGCGAGAGAAGCCGCCACGACGGGACCTATCGTCAGGTTCGGGACGAAGTGGTTGTCCATGGCGTCGAAGTGGATCAACTCAGCCCCGCCCTCCTTTGCTTTGCGGACCTCGTACGCCAGGTTGGCAAAGTCAGCCGCCAATATAGACGGCGCGCCGACCACCCTATCTCCAAGCTCTCCGAAAAACGCCAAAAGTCACCCCTCCTCGTAAACTTCAGTCCCGACGCGAGTATTGTACAAAAGCGAGCAGGTCAACACTTCAACCAGTCAGCAAGGGCGGTCGGGCGGTGATCATCATCGAAAACGCACCTGGGACGGCAGACAGGACATCGTACTTTGTAGTTTAGCGGCGAAGCTGCTGGAAGGAGCGAGAAGCCGAAATGCTGACTGACTGGCGGACAAGCTCTACTCGTCGTTGGAGACTTTGCCTCTCAAGGATTTGACGGCCGAGGCTATGACGCGGGAGATCTTACGCTGCGGCAACCCGAGTCTCTTGCCGATCTCCGTCTGAGAAAGGTCCTTGTAAAAGAAAAGATAGACGACTTTCTGCTGCAATTCCGAGAGGGACTGCACGGCTTGCTCCAGATGGATGCGGTCTTCTATGGGCAGGGAGAAAGCCTCGTATTGGATGTTCTTGATCGCCGCGACGTCCGCACCTTCTCCGTTCCCGCGCTCCTCATCCAGCGAGTAGACGTCGGTATCGAGAAACAGCTTCATTAGCTCAAGGATTCCCTCGGGCGTGACGTTCACCTCGCGGGCTATCTCTTCGATAAGAGGCGGTCGTCCGAGTTCACCGGTGAGCCGGTCTGTCGCCGCCGAGACCTTCGAGTACAGGCTCCTGGCCCAGCGGGGTTTTCGGACGAGGGAATTATCCCGGAAATGGTGGCGCAACTCCCCGTCGATCTTCGAGTAAGCGTAAGAACCGAACCGGGCTCCGGAGCCCAACTCATAATCCTTTACAGCCTTCAAAAAGCCGACGTATCCGATCTGGAGAAGGTCCTGGTACGGCTCGTTTGAGCGGCCGGAATAACGATGAACGATGTGGTTCAGGAGCCTGCCGTAGATCTCGAACAGCTCCTCGATAGAACGGCGGTCGCCGCTGGCGCGGTACGCTTCGATCAGGACCGAGGCACGATCCTCCTCGGCTCGCGAGGCGACGTTCACTTGATCAGGTCGAAGATCTTGAACATCGGGAGGTACATCGCGACTATGATCCCTCCGACTATGCCGCCGACGACCACGATCATCAACGGCTCTATTATCGAGGTCAGCGCCTTGACGGTCGCGTCTACTTCGGACTCGTAGAACTCGGCTATCTTCGAGAGCATCCCGTCTATATCTCCGGTCTCCTCCCCGACGGCTATCATGCGTGTGACCATCGGCGGAAAGACCGGCTCCGACTCCAGCGGACGGTAGATCGGTATCCCCTCGCGGATGGAGTCCCTGCTCTTTAGCAGCGCCTGCTCTATAACCCAGTTTCCCGAGGAGGTCGCGGTGATCTCCAGAGCCTGCAGAATCGGTACCCCAGCGGCGCTCAAAGTCCCGAGCGTGCGCGCGAAGCGGGCGAGCGCGACTTTCTGAACGACCTCGCCGATCTTGGCCGGCAACTTCAAGATCACACGCCCCCACACCTTCCGGCCCTGCTCGGTCTCTTTCCAGCGCAAGAAGAAGACGATCCCGCCGATAAACGCAGCCGCTACCAGTATCCCGAGAGGCCCCGTCAACAGGCTGGAGAGGCCCATCGCGATGCGCGTCGGCAGCGGCAGCGTTCCCCCGAGGTCCTCGAACATCTTTGCGAAGATCGGGACGATGAATACCAACATGAACGC
The DNA here is from genome assembly GCA_965219175.1 of Rubrobacteraceae bacterium. GTDB lineage: Bacteria > Actinomycetota > Rubrobacteria > Rubrobacterales > Rubrobacteraceae > JBBPZK01. The sequence continues at coordinate 1,744,118 of CBDCNI010000001.1, read as the reverse complement.
GGCGGCCACGATCGCGAGGATCAGGACGACCGTCGGGTAGGTCATCGCGCTCTTGACCTTGCGACGCAACTCCTGGTCTTGCTCCAACTGGGAGGCGATCCGGAGCAGTACCTCGTCCAGGATGCCCCCGATCTCACCGGCCCGAACCATTTCGACGTAGAGTCGGTTGAAGACCTTGGGGTGCTTCGCCAACGCCTCCGAGAGCGCCAAACCCGCCTCCACGTCTTTGCGGACCTGCACGACCGTGTCTGTAAGCTTCTTGTTGGTCGTCTGCTCTCCCAGGATGTACAGCGACCGGACTATCGGGAGCCCGGCGTTTATCATGGTCGCGAACTGGCGAGTGAAGATGACCACCTCGTCCAGCTTGACCTTCTTGAAGGGCTCCAGGATGTCTTTCTGCCCGACGCCCTGCTCCTTGATGTCTATGACCAACAAACCTTGCTGGCGCAGGGTGGAGGCGACGGCTCTCGTGTCCTCGGCCTCTATCTGATCCTGGAGGACGCCGCCCCGTCTGTCACGGGCCTTGTAAGTGAAAGTAGCCAAAGTCGGCGTCTACCTCCTCCTCATCGTCGTCGCGTAACCGCCGGGGTTGGGTCCGCCGTTGCCCCCGACGCTCTCGCCGGATCGCCCGAACGATGACGCGCTGCCGGCGAGCCGGTTAAGCTCTTCCGGGTTACTCGAATATTTCTCAGCCTGTTCGCGGGAGATGAGGCCGCGCTTCACGAGGTCTACCAGGGCGGCGTCCATCGTCTGCATCCCGAACTTGCCGCCGGTCTGCATGGCCGAGTAGATCTGGTGATTCTTACCTTCCCTAATGAGGTTCCTGACGCCCGGCGTCGGCACCAAAACCTCGCACGCCGCCGTCCGTCCGCCTCCGCGCTTCGGGATCAAAGTCTGCGTTATAACGCCCTGGAGCGCGTTGGAGAGCTGCGCCCGGATCTGGGACTGCTGATGCGGCGGGAACACGTCGATGATCCTGTCAACCGTCTGCGGAGCGTCCTGCGTATGGAGCGTCCCGAAAACCAGATGCCCCGTCTCGGCGGCGCTTACGGCGAGCTGTATCGTCTCCAGGTCTCGCATCTCACCGACGAGTATCACGTCCGGGTCCTGGCGCAAGACGTGCTTTAGAGCCTGGGCGAAGCTCTTTGTATCCTGGTTGACCTCGCGCTGGTTGACGATACATTTCTTGTGCGTGTGGAGGAACTCTATCGGGTCCTCGACGCTCATAATGTGCTGCTGGCGGGTCTCGTTGATCTTGTCTATCATCGAGGCGAGCGTCGTGGACTTACCACTCCCGGTCGGGCCGGTTACGAGCACCAACCCACGAGGCTTATTCATGACGTCCTCGACGACCTTCGGCAAGCCAAGCTCGTCCAAACTCTTGATCTCGTGCGGGATAGTCCTGAATACCGCGCCGAGTGACCCGCGCTGGAAGTAGACGTTGACCCTGAAACGTGCCGCGCGCGGCACGCTATAACTGAAGTCCAACTCCAGCGTAGACTCGAGCCGTTGCCGCTGCTCGTCCGAAAGGATGTCGTAGATCAACTCCCGCGTGACGTTCGGGGTGAGCGGTGGATAATCGAGCGGCTGTATCGCCCCGCCGACCCTGACGCTGGGCGGCACGCCAACAGTAACGTGCAGATCGCTCGCCTCCATCCTGAGGGCGTCCAGCAGATAATCACCCAACCCGCTCTCCAACATCAAACCTGGTTCCTCCAACTCTGTCGCATACCCGAAATAAATTGCGTAGAAGGTCTCCATGAGGGTAGTCGTCACATTCGGGCGAGAACTTTAAGTTGGCTGGAAGCGCTGCCTTTAGAGCACCGTGCGGAGCACTTCCTCGATAGTCGTCGTTCCACGGGCGGCTTTTAGCAGTCCGTCTTCCCTGAGGCGTATCATGCCCTGGCTCTCGGCGGCGCGGGAGATCTCCGCAGTCGAGGAATGCTTGAGGATCAACTCCCTTATTGCCTCGTCGACGACCATCATCTCGTAGATGCCGATGCGCCCTCTGTACCCCGATTCTCCGCACCGGCTGCACCCCACCGCCTTGTGGAACCGCAGGTTGTCCTTCGAGACATACTCGAATGGGAATCCCATCTCGGCCAGAACTTCTTCTTCCATTTCGACCGGCTCCTTGCACCGCTCGCAGAGCTTCCTGGCGAGCCTCTGGGCGATCACGCAGTCCACCGCTGAGGAGGTTAGGAACGTCTCGACGCCCATGTCCGTAAGACGGTTCAGGGCTCCGGGGGCGTTGTTGGTGTGTAGGGTTGCGAGAACGAGGTGTCCCGTGAGGGCGGCTTCGACGCTGATCTTGGCGGTCTCGAAGTCTCTTATCTCCCCGATCATCACGATGTCCGGGTCGCTTCTGAGGATGCTCCTCAAGCCCTTGGCGAAAGTCAGGCCGGCTTTCGGGTTGACCTGCATCTGGTTTACGCCGGATATCCGCATCTCGACCGGGTCCTCGACGGTGATTATGTTTTTCTCGGGTGAGTTTAGCTCTGCGAGTGTTGCGTAGAGCGTGGTGGACTTGCCGCTTCCCGTCGGGCCGGTCACGAGGATCGTGCCGTACGGCCTGTTGAATACCTCCCGGTATTTCTCGAAGATCTCCGGTGCGAACCCGAGTTTCGTCAGGTCCGCCTCGACGCTGGAGCTGTCCATCAGCCTCAGGACTATCTTCTCGCCGAAGATGGTCGGCAGCGACGCGACCCGGAAGTCTATTTTCTGGCCTCCGAGCCGGACGGAGAAGCGGCCGTCTTGCGGTATCCGGCGCTCGGCTATATCGAGGCTTCCGAGGATCTTGAGACGGGCGATCACGCCGTTCTTGAGCCTGGGCGGGATCGACATCGCTCCCCGCAGCACGCCGTCCACCCTCAGGCGCACGGCGAGTTCGTCGGCGCGGGGCTCTATGTGGATGTCCGATGCGCCTTCCGCAACCGCCTGCTGGAGTATCGAACCCACGAGACGGATGATCGGAGCCTCTTCGGAGCCGCCGTCCACACCGAGTTCTATCTCTTCAGGACCTTCCGCTTCCACGTCTCCCGCAGCGGCTTCTTCGAGGATTTCACTGACCTGGCTCCCAACGGCGAAGAGGCTGTTGAGGGTCTTCCTTATCTGCGTCCCGGTGGCGACGACGGGCCTTATCGGGTAACCGGAGATGATCTTGAGGTCGTCCAGGGCGTACAGGTTGGTCGGGTCGCTCATAGCAAGGGTCAGGCACCCATCTTCCACCCTAAGCGGCAAGACCCCGTGACGGCGGAGCACTTTCTGGTCCACCAGGGCTACTGTGCCGCGGTCCATCTCTTCCTCCGAGAGATCCGCGTATCCGAGACCCATCCTCTGGGCCTGGGCCTGCGCGAGGTCCGCCTCACTTATAAAACCGAGTGACACGAGGACCTTTCCGAGCTCTCTCGGGTCTTTCTCCTGTGCCGCGATAGCATCCTGAAGCTGACTTTCGTTCAGCTTTCCCTGGGCAACCAGGATGTCCCAGACTTTGCCGCCCCGTACCCCGGCCCTCGCCTTTCTCTGGAGCCCACCTGCGGAACCCCCACCGTTCGACGCAACCCTGTTCCCCGCCGCGTCACCGTTGTTCGAGCCGTTTCTTACTCCGTTGCCGGAGCCGCTGTTCGCGGCGGCGGCATCATTCTCCTCTCTATCGAAGTCGAGGCGTTGCCGTGCGGAGGCTACGCGTGCGGCGTCCAAAAGTTTCGCCTTTAGTTGCTCGCCGTTCAACGGTTTAGTGAGGTACTCGTCGGCGCCGGCCCGCATCCCCTCCACCAAGTGCTCCCTGCTGCCGCGAGAGGTCAGGAGTATAAAGTAAGTGTAGTCTGGTCTCTCGGCCTGACGGATCCTCCGGCACAATTCCAGGCCGTTCATACCGGGCATCATCCAGTCGCTTAGGACCACTTCTATACCGTCGTCACCCTGAAACTCATTCCAGGCTTCGGCTCCGTTGGAGGCGGAAACTATCTCGTGGCCGAGCTTCTCTACCGTCCGGCCGACTATCTTTCGGGTTATGGAATCGTCTTCGGCGATCAGAACTTTCATACTTGCTCCTTACAGCTTTCTAATTTCGGTGCAAAGGGAAGTCACCGTTCAAGTCCCGGCAGCGTCTTGCAGCGCCCGACTCATGACACCCACATCCGGCTCAAGGCCGGTCCAGATTTTCTGAGCCTCGACGCCCTGATAGAGAAGCATCCTTTCGCCGGATACGGTCTGCGCACCAAGTGAACGGGCGGCGCGGATGAGCCGCGTCTCTCCATCCGGGCGGTAAACGGCGTCGCAAACCGCGAGGTCCGGCCCTAGAAGCTCCTCGGATATGGGAAGCGGGTCTTCGTCTCTCATGCCGAGGTACGTCGCGTTCACCAATACCTCGACCCCGGCGAACGCTTCGGTGAACGTCTCTGTTGGCGTCTCGACCCCTTCCGACAGCGGGTAGACTCGTATACGGGTTGACGAGTAAGTTTGGCGCAACCTGTCGGCCAGTCTTTCGGCGCGGTCGTGACTCCTGTTCGAGATCCCAACCTCCATAGTGTCCTCACCGAGTACGGAGGCAGCTATCGCGGCCGCCGCCCCTCCGGCACCCAGGACCAGAACACGCTTGCCGCCGAAACTTATCCCCGACTCTTTGCAAGCCCGGAGGAATCCGCTACCATCCGTGTTGAGACCCCGCAGAGACCCGTCTTCGACTACGACCGTGTTGACCGCTCCGGCGAGTCGGGCGGACTCTTCAACGTCGTCCAGGAGCGGGATGATCTCCTCCTTGTGGGGCATAGTCACATTGAACCCTTTGAAACCAAGCGCCACTAGCCCCCGTACTGCTTCTTTCAAGTCCTCCGGCCGAACGTCAAGGGCCACGTAAGCGTAATTGCGCCCGGAGGCTGCGAAGGCGGCGTTGTGCATCCTCGGACTCAAACTATGCCCGATGGGATGACCGACCACGCCGAGAAGACTCGTTTTCCCATTCAACCTCACTACTTACTCCTACCGAGCTATTGGAACTACGACGCACACCGGGCCGCAGTCCCGGATCCAAGCTCAAGACTCCTTTGGATTATCGGCCGGGACGGTCGAGAGCTTTAGCTACCAGCTCAACGTCCGGCCTCGGCCTTCGCCTTTAGGAAGTCGTCGTAGTTTGAGGTAAAGGTGTGCTTCGTACCCTTCTTGTTCAGGACGTAGTAGAGGTAGTCGGTCTTGGCGGGTTTTAGGGCGGCCTGCATCGAGTCGAGGCTCGGGCTGCAGATCGGGCCTGGCGGCAGTCCGCTGTTCTCGTAAGTATTATAAGGAGAATTGACCTTCAAGTCCTGGAGTGAGAGTTCGGCTTTCGGCTTACCCAGGGCGTACTGGACGGAAGCGTCGATCTGCAGCGGCATTCCCTGTCGGAGGCGGTTGTAGATCACCGACGCTATCAGCGGTCGCTCTTCCGGGCTTGCTGATTCGCGTTCCACAAGAGAAGCGACGGTCACTATCTCGTACTCGTTGAGGTTGAGCTTCTTCTCGGCGGACCCGAAGTCCAGGTTCTCCGTCTCTATAAGATATTGGTTCAAAAAGCGGTCCACCATCTGATGGGCGTCAGCACCTTTCTCGAAGTCGTACTGCTTCGGGAAGAGGAAGCCCTCGGTCGTCTTGATGTTTTTGTTCTTGAGGAAGCCGTAACTGTAATTAGTCTCTCTAGCCGCCGCCTCGAAATCCTTTGCCGAGACTTTGCTCTGTGAGGCGATTTCGTCAGCTGTTTGCTTGATCGTCAAGCCTTCCGGGATAGTGACGGAGAAGGTCGGGGCGGGTTTGTTTGCGGTGAGGGTTTTCAAGATCCTGGCGGAGTCGGTTCTGGGCCGGAACTTGTAGGAGCCGGGCTTGAGGTCCGCGCTGTTGCCGCCGGCCCGCGCTTCGAGCTTGAAGACCGTGGCGCTCTCTATGATACCGGCGCTCTTGAGCTTGTCAGCGACGCTCGAGAGCGTATCTCCCTTCACGACCGAGACCTCCTTCGGCGCGCCGGACCCGCTGCCGCCAATGGCCGACGTGTAGATAAAGAAGATCGCCGCCAGCACGACCGCGACGAGCGCCAACCCGAACAACAACGACAAGAGGACGACCCACCACCGCCTCTTACGAGACGAAGACCCGCTGGAGCGGAGCGCTTGCAGCCGCTCGTCCAGGTCTCTCTGCTCCCTGCGGCTTTTCTTGTTTCTACCGGCCAACTTCCCCCCTAGCGTACAGGTACTCCTGGAGCATCTGGGCCGCCGCCAGGTCGTCAACCGGCTCGCGGTTCTTCTTCCGGCGGCCGCCTTTCGAACCGGACCCGGTGACTAGCCTCGTCGTGAACCTCTCGTCCCACTCCACGAACCGAACCCCCGGAAACTCTCCGCGGAGAAGATCCAACGCCCGCAGTACCCGCTTCGCCTGGAAGCCGACCTCTCCACCCAGGGTTTTCGGCACACCGACCACGACTTCTTTAACACCCTCGTTTTCTACGAGATCTCGCAGGCACCCGACAAGCTCCGCCGGCGACACGATAGTCAGCGGACGCGCCACTGAGCCACCCGCATCGGAGACGGCAACGCCCGTGCGCACTTCGCCCAGGTCGAAGGCGGCTACCTTCCTCGAAGCACGCTCCGAAGCCTGCAAGGGTTTTACTCCGCCGCCCGCGAAGTTTCCGCCAACCGCCGGTTGAGGATATCTTTTACTTTCAGCAGGGCTTCGGGGATCGCCTCGATGTTCCCGCCGCCACCCTGGGCCATCGTCGCGCCGCCACCTCCACCACCGCCGAGGACGCCGGAGATCTCCCGCACTATCTCCCCAGCTTCTATCTTACGGGAGACATCCGGGTGGAGGTTTGCGACGACTACCGCCTTACCGTTCAGGTCTGCGGCGAGGACCACTGCGGAAGGCGCGCCGAGCCGGTTCTTTACGTCGTCGGAGATCTGACGGAGCCCCTGCACGTCGGAGGCGACCACCTGCCCGGCGACCACCCTGGCCCCGTCCACGGACTCGGCGTTCTCGACGAGAGAGCCGACCTCTTCGAGACCGGCCTTGAGCGCCTGCTCGCGCTCCAGCTCTCGGGCGTTTTGGGCTTCCTCTCGAAGACCGGAGATGGCATCCGGTATCTGGCCGATCTCGACGCGTAATCCTCTCGCGGCCTCTTCGGCGACTTCGGACGCTTCGATCAGGTAGAAGAGCGCCTCGCGGCCGGTGAGGACTTCTATACGGTAGAGGTCCGCGCCGTGCTTCCTGTTCGAGGAGATCTTGAACGCCCCGATCTCGGCACTCCCCCGCACGTGTGTACCGCCGCAAAGCTCTCGCGAAAATCCGTCCACCTCCACGACCCGCACGAGATCCCGATACTTCTCTCCAAAGAGCATCATCGCCCCGAGATTTCGAGCCTCGTCCATCGTCGTCGTGTAGTACCGGACGGGCTGGTTCTCGGTGATCTTGAGTAGACAAAGCTCCTGAACGCGCCGGATCTCCTCCTCACCGACGCTCCCGGAGTAGCGATAGTCGAACCTCAAACGGTCCGGCCCGACGTAACTCCCGGCCTGGACTACTTCTTTGCCGAGCACGGCCCTAAGCGCCCAGTGGAGGATATGGGTAGCCGTGTGGTTCGCCTCGATCTGGTGCCGCCGGACCCGGTTGATGGAAGCCGTTACAGGGTCTCCCTCCCGGATCTCCCGCCGCTCGGCCATCGCCCGCAGTATCTGGTAATCACCTGCGGGTATAGCTTCCACGACTTCTACCTGCGCCCGCTCGGACTGTACCCAACCGGTGTCGGATACCTGCCCGCCGCCCGTCGCGTAGAACGGGTTCTCGGCGAGCACCACGTACACCTCGCCCTCCGCCCCCGGCACCGGCTCGACGGCCAGGACCCGCGTCTCTACCTGCTCGTACTCGTACCCGACGAACCGGCTCTTCAACTCCCGGTCCCGGAAAGCCGCCACGACCCGCTCGTGGACCTCCATAGCCCCCCGCGCCCGCTCCCGCTGACCGCTCATAGCCACCTCGAACCCGGCCTCGTCCAGAGAGATACCCCGCTCCGCCAGGACCTCGCGCGTCACCTCAACCGGAAAACCGTAAGTATCGTGCAGCGTAAACGCGACCTCGCCCGGCAGGTTTCCGCCCCGCAAGCGTCCTATCTCCACCTCCAGAAGCCCCATCCCCGAATCGTAGACCTCGATAAAGCGCGCAGCCTCGCCTGTGACAACCCTCCTGATATCATCCCGAGCGACACGCAACTCCTCGTAGAAGTCGCCCATGTAATCAACCACGACCTCGGCGAGCCCCGCCACCTGATCCGCACCAATCCCGAGCCGCGAATAAGCTTCCCGTGTCGCCCGGCGTATTATGCGTCTAAGGATGTATTCACGACGCTGGTTTCCGGGACGCACGCCATCGGCGATCAGGAAAGCCATAGAGCGGGCGTGGTCTGAGAGCACATACAGCGCCCGGTCCAATTCCTCCGAAGTGCCCAGGGTTGCTCCGGTCTCCTCCTTTATGCGGTCGAGAATAGGCGCATAAAGGTCAGTCCTATAGACGGAGGAGACTCCTTGAACAACAGCGGTGGTGCGTTCAAGACCCATGCCAGTATCGATGCCTGGCTTGGAGAGCGGGGCAAGAGTGCCATTCTTATGCTGCTCGTACTGGTTGAAAACAAGGTTCCAGATCTCCAGAAAGCGCGAATCTCCCTCGTTGCCGCCGGGACCGTATTTCGAATCGGCGAGCGGGTCACCACTGCCAAACTCCTCACCATAGTCATAGTAGACCTCCGAACATGGCCCGCAAGGTCCTGAGTTGCCTGGTGGCCCCCACCAATTCTCACTCTTAGGTAGGCCGAAAATTTTCTCCTCCGGTACGCCGATATCCATCCAGAATTCTTTGGCTTCTGTGTCCTCAGGGGCGTTCTCATCGCCCTCGAAGATCGTGATCCAGAGTCGCTCCGCCGAAAGACCCAACTCTTTTGTCAAGAACTCCCAGGCGTACTCGATCGCCTCTTTCTTGAAGTAATCGCCGAAAGAGAAGTTGCCGAGCATCTCGAAGAAGGTTAGATGAGTGTCATCCCCGACCTCTTCAAGGTCCACGGTGCGGAAACACTTCTGGACGCTGGTAGCGCGCGGGGTCGGTGGCCGGTCTTGTCCTGTGAAGTAGGTGATGAACTGCTGCATCCCGGCGGTCGTCAGGAGAACCGTCGGGTCGTTGTGGGGAACGAGTGACGAACTCGGGTAGACCTGATGGCCCCGCTGCTCGAAGAAATCGAGGTACTTTTGGCGTATTTCGTAGCTTTGCATAAGGGTATTGTACTTTTTTCTAGTGGTGCTTTTCCAGTTCGCCCAACTCTTGCCTCAGGTCGTCCAGGGCGCGTCTGAGGAGTCGGGAGACGTGCATCTGGCTGACGCCTATCGAGTCGGCTATCTCCGTCTGGGTCTTTCCCTCGCTGAAGCGTAGCTGGAGTATCTTCTGTTGCTGATCCTTGAGTCCGCTCATCGCGGACTGGAGCAGGACCCGGTCTTCGAGGCCGTCTATCGGGGAGTTCTCGTCGGCCTGGAGGTCCATGATCGTATCGCCCTCCGAATCGTCCTGGCTGACCGGCGCGTCGAGGCTGGAGGTATTGTAAGCTCGGCCGAGCGTGAGTGCCTCCGCGATGTTTTCCTCGTTTGCGTCCAGAGCCTTCGCAAGGTCCTGGACAGTCGGGGAACGCCCGGTCCTTATGGTCTCGGTGCGGATGGCGTCCTTGGCTGACTGCCTCAACTCCTGGAGACCGCGCGGGACCCTCATCGACCAGCCTTTGTCCCGGAAGTAGCGCTTTATCTCACCGAGGATGCTCGGCGTAGCGTAGGTCGAGAACTCGATGTTCCGGTCGACGTCGAAGCGGTCCACCGCTTTTATGAGGCCGACGGAGGCTACCTGCACGAGGTCGTCGACGGGCTCGCCCCTGCCGGAGAACTTGCGGGCCAGAAATTCTACCAGCGGGAGTTGCTCCTGTATGACCAGTTCACGGGCGCGCTGGTCGCCTTCCTTGTGATAACGGACGAGCAGGCGACGGGTGCGGGCCTTGTTCGGTCTCTTGTAGCTCCGGCTCACGGCGCCAACTCCACCACCGTGAGCCAGCGCGTATCACCGGACGCCTCGACGCTATCTCCGTCTTCGATCTCGACGACGACCCCTCCATCCGCGACGTGAAACCGATAGCGGGTAGAACCGTCGCCCGAATGAGACATCTCCAAACGCTCGACCGCCTCTTCGAGCCCCCCCATCCCGACCTTCGCCCGTATCGCCATGCCCGCGAGGACGAGACCCGGACAAGACCTTAGCTGCGGGACGGGTGGGACATTCAAGTACGTGTACTCCGGGGTTTGCGCGTCGAGCATCCAAAACCTCCTTTGGCGGTTGCTAGTAGTCGATCTTCGCGGGCGTCGTACCCGTAAGGTCTTTAGCTGGCGGGTTGGACGGTTCGGGCGCGTCCGCCAGGGGCGTCTCCGGCGGTGAGATCGGAGGGGCCGGCTCCGTGTTCACAGATCGTAACTCGTGTTCCGCTCCGCCGTGGGTCTCCAACTCTTTTAGTATCTCCGCCCGCCGCGTGGCGGAGGCTTCGCGAGCGGCGGCTACAGAGTTGACAAAGCGGTCGCGGACTAAACCGGGAAGGTTTCTCGCTGCTCCGGGCAGGCGTTTGCGGAACTCTTCGTTCGTCGCGTAGACGGTACCGGCGGCCCCGATCAGGGCTCCGGCGATCAGCTTGCTCCAGCCTTCCAACCTCTAATTCTCCTTTTTCTTCGGAAGCTCGTTGTCGCCGCCGAAGAAGGTGCTGATCCCACGAGACAAACCGGCGGTCGCCGAGGAGAACCGTATTACGCCACCCCGCACGCCCTTGGTTATGACAGCCGTGGTCTGGTCCAACTCACCGGTGATGCCCGTCACGTCTCCGACCGCTTCATCGAGCTGGGAGAGTTGGCTGTTTATGTTGTCGACGGTTACGTGGGTCTTGCCGATCAGGGGAACCACCTCTTCGGAGACGTCCTTTATGGTCTTCTCAGCCGTCGAGAATATCCCGGCGAGCCTCAGGAACATCCACGCCAGCACGAAGAACGCCACCGCGATCCCGAGGAAGAGCAACCCCTTCATCAACTCCACGAAAACGTCCAACCTCTAACGCACCTCCAGCACGATTTCCACTACGCTCGATAACCCGCATTATACAACCAGGCCATGGCTTCAAGAACCTTTCCGAACGACCACTCCCCCGCCGACGACCCGGTCCCCATTGTAGAACACGGCCGACTGGCCCGGCGCGACGCCCTCCACCGGCTCCGCGAAACGCGCGATCCACTCGCCGCCGCCCGCATCTTCAAGCTCACACTCCACATCCGAACTGTTGTACCGGACCTGCACGGAGCCCACCTCGACCGGCTCCATAAACCAGTTCATGCCGCCGACGCGCACTTCGCTTACCTGCAAGTCCCTCTTGCTCCCGACCACGACCTGCTTCGTCTCCGGGCGAACCTCGGTCACGTAGAGCGGCGCCGGGGCCGAGACCCTGATACCGCGCCGCTGTCCCACGGTAAAGTCAACGACGCCGGCGTGCCGCCCGAGTACCCGCCCCCCTCCGTCCACTACCTCACCAGACTCGGCCGCGACCTTTTTACGGACGAAACCGCGGTAGTTCCCGTCGGGGATAAAGCAAATGTCCTGGCTTTCCGGGGTGTAGGCGACAGCGAGGTCATTATCGCGCGCTATCTCCCGTATCTCCGTCTTCCTGTACTCGCCGAGTGGAAAGACGGTTCGGGCGAGCAACTCCTTCGGGATGGGCCAGAGCACGTAGCTCTGGTCCTTACTCTCATCCACCGGACGGGCCATAGTAGCGCCATCATCCGTCTCGACCACGCGGGCGTAGTGGCCGGTGGCGATGCGGTCGAACCCGAGCCGGTCAGCCAGAAAAGACGCCGCGTGGAACTTGACGTGCGCGTTGCACGCCACGCAAGGGTTCGGCGTCCGGCCCTCCTTGTACGAACCGACGAAGTCCCGCATCACCCGCCGGTTGAACAACTCCTTCAAGTCGAGCGTGAAGTGGGGTATGCCCATGCGGTGGGCGGTATCCCTGGCGAAAAGGACCGTGTCCGGCGAGCAACAAGAGCGGCTCCCGCGCTCCCCGTCGTGCAGCCGGAAGGTCACCCCGACCACGTCATAGCCGGCCTCTTTCAAGAGCAGCGCCGTGACAGCCGAGTCGACCCCGCCGCTCATAGCCGCGACCACGGTCTTACCGCCGTTCGCAGCGCCCCCGAAGCTCCCGTCGAGCAGCGCTTCGGCCCCGTGGTTCCAGTAGTCCTCGAACGACTTGTGGAGGGCGTCGAGTACAAGCGTCAGCGCGTGCTCCTTGCCTTCCGGCAACGGACCTCCGAGCGCCCTTTCGATATCGGCCTTCGACACTCCGGCAGCCTCGACGAGGCTCTTGCCGTGCGTAAGCTCCGCGAGAGCCGAGCCGGCAGCGATGCAGGCCGCGCAGCCGTAGACCTTGTAGCGCACGTCTTCCAGAACGTTACTCTTTACGCTCACCGTGAAGCGGGCGACATCTCCGCATGCGGCGTCCCCCGACTCACCGGAGCCGTGCGGGTTTTTGATCTCCCCGACGTGGCGGGGCTTTACGAGATGATCTATCACCTGCGGCCTGTATGACACTAACTTACCTCTCTCATCCGTATTACTAACTTATCGTGAGCGGCGACAACTCACGCAACCGCGCCACCGCCACGGAGAAGACCACCAGAAAACCGTCTACTTCTTGCTGCGTGGTCTCCTTGCCGACCGTGACCCTGACCGACGAGAACGCTTCTCGCTCCCCGCGACCCATCGCCGTCAAGACCGGCGAGGCCTTGTGTCCGGCCGAGCCAGAAGAACAGGCCGCCCCGTTTCCTATGGCGTACCCGAGGGCGTCGCACATCAGCACGAGCCCCTCCGATTCCACACCTTCCACGGCCAGGTGCGCGTTGTTCGAGAGCCTCCGTTCGGAATGCCCGTTGAGGGAGACATCCGGCAGCGCGGTCGCACCGGAGATCAAACGTTCCCGCAACCTCGTCTCGTGCCTCACGCGCTCCTCTAACTCTTCGTTCGCCAGACGGGCCGCCGCCCCGAGGCCGACGATGCCGGCCACGTTCTCGGTCCCGCTCCGCAGCCCTCCCTCCTGACCGCCCCCGAAGATGACGGGCTCGACTCGGACTCCGCCCCGCACGTACAGCGCCCCGACGCCTTGCGGCCCGTAGAGCTTGTGCGACGAGAGGGCGAGCGTCGAGACCGGCACACGGCCCACGTCCAGCGGCAGCCTCCCAGCCGCCTGAACCGCGTCTACGTGGAAGGGAACGCCTCTCTCGGCGCACACGTCGGCCAGTTCTTCGATGGGTTCAATGGTCCCGACCTCGTTGTTCGCCCACATGATGGATGCGAGCGCGGTGTCCGGGCGCAGGGCTCCGGCGAACTCCGCCGGGTCGACGAGACCGTCGGCGTCTACCGAGAGGCGGGTTAACTCCCAGCCGGAGCTTTCGAGATGGCGCACCGCGTTCCGGACGGCTGAGTGCTCGATAGGCGAGACGACGATGTGACGTTTGTCCTCGGGGGCGGCTCGGGTCAGGCCGAGTACGGCGATGTTGTCCGACTCCGTGCCGCCGGAGGTAAAGAGGATCTCTGCCGGGGAAGCTCCGATCAGGGCTGCCACCGACTCGCGCGCCTCTTCGACGGCTGCGCGGGCGGCGATCCCTGGCGCGTGGAGCGATGAAGCGTTGCCCAACGGCTCGCGCATATACGGAAGCATGGCTTCGAGCACCCGGCCGTCGAGTGGGGCGGTGGCGGCGTAGTCGAGGTATACAGAGGTCTGCGTCATCTGCTTGAGTTTAACCCGTAGCGGTGGTTTTACACAGGTTTTAGACGAGGAAAGTATCGGTGACGGCGCCGCTTTTGTCGAGCAAGGCTACCTGATCCCCCGGTGAGAGGTTCAGTTGTTGTCCTCCTTCGAAAGTACCGGCGACCTTCTTGCCGTTCGAGCCGGTAATATCCGGAACGCGGCCAACCGAGACGCTCTCGCCGGGCCGCACCTCGATGCTGGAGTTGATCCGGACCCCCGGAGAACTCTCGTCAACGTTCCCGCTCTGCTGATCGACGAGTCGGAGGCTGAAGCCGTTGAGGTCTATGGTCTTCTTGCCCCGGTTCTTGACGGTAAAGTGATCTACACCTCCGCCGCTGGCCGTGAGCTTGACCTGGGTCAGGTTGGCATCCACGCCACTCGTGTTCTTCCCACTGTTGGCCGAAGCCAGGTCGAAAACAGCCTGGTCGAGCACAGGCTCCGTGACGTAGCCCTGGAACAAATTCTCGACGACATACCCTCCGCCCCTCGGTGCGAGCGTCGCCACGAAAGGCGTATAGCCGACCCCGAGTTGCGCCGCGAGAGTCCCGTATTGGTCCTTCGCGAGCTTCTTCTTGTCGCCGATTTCTCCGGGGCTGTCTATACCGTAAGAGAAAAACTCGACCGCCGGATAACGCGATTTGAGCTTGCCGACAAACCCATCGACCAATTGGTCCGGGGTTAGGCCCTGAGGATAGGAGGAACCAGGATCCTTCTTATAAAACTGTACGACTATCGGTGCTTTCCGGTCGTAGGCCGCCTTGAACTCCAGCGGGACCTCCTGCTGACGATTCAGCACGAACGGCTCCGCCCGCAAGCTCTCGGAACCTCCGGAGGCAACCGTGACGCCGCCGGTCGTGCCTCCGGGGCTAGGACCAGCTTCCTGGGCGAAAGCGGTCTTGGCGCCGGGCGATGTTCTCTGGGCCACTCCGCAGCCGGCCAGGAGAAGCGCGGTCAGAGCCAGGAGTAGAGCCACGGATAGGGTTTTGCCTTTCATGGCCGGAATATATCCTTCCGTAGGCAGATAGAACGCCGTGAGAAGTCGGTAACGCGCCAAATGTCCGGCGTTTGTTCTACCATGTGTGTACTTGATATTAGCATGAGAGGAGCGCCGGATTTTGCAGGACAACCCTTATCGGACGCACACTGCGGGCGAGCTAAGAGCCGAAAACGCGGGAGAAAGAGTGAGGCTGGCCGGCTGGGTCGGGCGTCGCCGGGACCACGGCGGTTTGATCTTTATAGACTTGAGAGACCGATGGGGCGTCACCCAGGTCACCTTCGATCCGGAGCAACAGGAAACCTTCGCCGCAGCCGAGCAGCTACGGCCGGAGTGGTCGATCTCCGTATCAGGAGAAGTAACCCGCCGTCCTGAAGGCAACGAGAACCCGGATCTGACGACTGGAGATATAGAGGTGCAGGTTGATGACCTGCAGGTACTCAGCACCTCCGAGACCCCGCCGTTCGAGATCGGACGCGAACGGCCCGTAGACGAGCTTCTGCGCCTGAAGTACCGCTACCTGGACCTCCGCCGCCCCCGCATGCGCGACAACATCATCTTCCGCCACAAGGTCGTCAAGCACATTCGTGACTACCTCACGGCCAGGGACTTCATCGAGATAGAGACCCCGCTCCTCACGGCCTCGACCCCGGAAGGCGCGCGAGATTACCTGGTCCCGAGTCGTCTGTATCCGAATCAGTTCTACGCCCTGCCCCAGTCTCCGCAGCAGTTCAAACAGCTCTTGATGGTCGCGGGCTTCGAGCGTTACTTCCAGATAGCGCGCGCTTTGCGGGATGAGGACCAGCGCGGGGACCGGCAGCCCGAGCACACCCAGCTCGACCTGGAGATGAGCTACACCACCCAGGGCGAAGTGCTGGCTTTGATCGAAGGTCTCTACACCGAGATAGTCGAGGGCCTCACCGAGAAGAAGCTACAAAGCAAACCATTCACCCGCCTCACCTACGCCGAGTCGATGGAACGCTTCGGCACCGACAAACCGGACCTGCGCTTCGGACTCGAACTAAAAGACATCTCGGAGATGGCCCAAGCTTCGGACTTCAAGGTCTTCAGCGGCGCTGTGGAGAGCGGCGGTTCGGTGCGCGGCATCCGCGTCGGTGGTCTCGGCGACCTCTCCCGGCGCGAGACCGACGAACTGACGGATATAGCAAAAGACGCCGGGGCCCGAGGTCTCGCTTTTTTCCAGGTTTCCGAAGACAGCCTCTCCGGGCCGATAGCGAAGTTCTTCTCATCCGAAGAACAAAGCTCTCTGCGGGAGAAGTTCGAAGCGCAACCGGGCGACTATCTGTTCTTCGTGGCTGATAAGGACCCGGTCGTCTTCGAGAGCCTCAACCGGCTCCGGCTCCACTTTCGTGACAGCCTCGCGCTCGCGGACAAAGACACCCTCGCGCTCTGTTGGGTCACGGACTTCCCGTTGTTCGAGTGGAACGAGGAGGAAGAGCGCATAGAGCCGATGCACCACATGTTCACGATGCCGCGAGAGAAAGACCTGCCGCTGCTCGACACGGAGCCTCTAAAGGTGATCGGCCAACTCTACGACCTGGTCGCAAACGGCACCGAGTTAGCGTCGGGAAGCATCCGGATACACCGCCCCGAGCTCCAACAGAAAGTCTTCTCCCTGATCGGCATTCCCCCGGAAGAGGCGAGGCGGCGCTTCGGCGCGATCCTCCAGGCCTTCCGCTACGGAGCCCCGCCCCACGGCGGCATAGCGCCGGGCATAGACCGCCTTATAATGGTTCTCCGCGACGAGCCGAACATTCGGGAGGTGATGGCTTTCCCGAAGACTCAGGCCGCCCGCGACGAGATGATGGATGCCCCAGGCCCCGTCACCGAAGACCAGCTAAAGGAGCTTCACATAAGCCTTCGGCACGCGCCAAAAGACAATCCCGGCAGTTCTTGACCTACAAGATTAAAGACCAAGTATGCAACGGAGCGCCGGATCCGGAGGCTCGAAAGAGGAGATCTCTTCGGCTAGATCCGGGTTCGGGTTTGGCAGGCCGTCCCGGTTGAGCCAGACGGCCCGGATACCGGCCGCCCGAGCCCCGATCACATCAGCGCCCCAATTGTCTCCCACCATGACCGCTTCGTCCGCGCGACACTCTGCTTTGCGGAGAGCCTCAAAGAAGATCTCCGGTTCCGGTTTCGGACGTCCTACCTCCTCGGAGGTGACCATGAAGTCGATGAGATCTTGCAGACCGCAGCTCGCAATTTTGTCCCATTGCTCGGCGGCGAAATTGTTCGTGACGATCCCGACCGCAACCCTGGGGCGGAGATACCGTAGAAGCGCAACCGCTCCCGGAACGGAACACCGGGCTCTTTGGTACTCAGCCCTATAGAGCGCGACCATCTCCCCTACTTGATCCGGCGTGTAGGTTCCACCACACCAGCAAACGAGCCTACGAAACCGCTCTTTCCTGGCCTCCTCTATCGTGAGCGTTCCTGCCAGCACTCTCTCGAAAGTCTCTTCGAGAAGACGATGGTACTCTCGTTCGAACTCTTCGAAGGACGTGTCAGAGAACAGCTCATTATCCTCGCGAACAGCGCCGATAGCATCCAGGCTCGCGCGCCGGTGATCAAAGAGGGTGTCGTCGAGATCGAAGAACACGGCTTTGATGGTATCGTCGCTCATCTGCTCACCTGTCTTCGACGTTGGATGGGATAAAGTCAGGGCGTTCGTTTCACTTCGACCACGGACTGTAACTCATCCGGAGCATGGCCGCCGCGCAACATCTTTTCGAAGCTGGCCGGCGGGTGGCCTGTGCTACCATCTCAAAACTTCTCGGGGGGCGTGCATACTGTGAACCCCGATCGGGAAAGTAAGCTGCTGGCAGAAGAAATTCGTAGGGAGAAAAGCTGAGCACAGTAGCGCCGGACGCGAAGCCAACTATACATCTCACCTTCGATGATGGCCCCGACCCCGCGTGGACTCCTCGCGTCCTGTCGGCGCTCCGACGCGAAGAGGCGCGGGCAACCTTCTTCGTCGTCGCCCCGCTCGCCGGACGATATCCGGCCCTCATTTCCTCGATGCTGGCGGACGGGCACGGCGTCGAGCTCCACTGCACGGAGCATATCCGCCACACGAAACTAGACCGGCGGGAGATCGAAGAAGACACTCAGGATGGACTCGAAACTCTCGACGCTCTCGGTGTTCGTCCTACGCTCTGGCGTCCACCGTGGGGTCTGGTGACGGCGGGGACACGCGAGGTGGCGGAGAGCTTCGGCCTCGGGCTCGCTCTCTGGGACCTGGACACCCACGACTGGCGCGGCGACAGAGCGCCCGAAATGATGGAGAGCATCGGGCCGGGCCTCGCGGCAGGTTCGGTCGTTCTGATGCACGATGGCCTCGGACCCGGCGCCACGCGTTCCGGGTGCGCGGAGACCGTTTCACTGGTAGGAGCGCTCGCGGGTCGCGCCCGCTCGCTCGGCTGCGATCTTTCTCCAATCACAGCGCGAAAGGTTGTTGCTTGAAGACGAACGGACGCGTGGACGAAGAAGCCTACCTGCGTCCGGACTATCTCGAAGCGACGCTCGACAGGATCTCCGCCGGCGCCCCGGAACGCGACGCACACCCGGCTTTTCCGACGGAGGCTTTTCAGGAGCTTGCGGTAGCCGGGGTGCTCGCCCTTCCGGTGCCGGATCCAGTAGAAGAAGGAGGCAGAAGAGCCTCTTTCACCGAAGAGTGGTCTACGCTCCGGGCCGTCTCGCGGGCCGATGGGTCCGTCGGTCGCATCCTGGACGGCCACTTCAACGGCGTCGAGCGCATAGCCGTCCTCGCCCCCGAGCCACTGCGCTCAGAGGAATTGGGCGCAGTAGCCACCGGTGAGCTACTAATGGGAGTCTGGGGAGCGGATCCAATCCCCGGTGAAGGCGAACCAGCGCGGCTGGTCGACACTTCCGACGGCCCGGTCCTGGAAGGAGTCAAAACGTTCTGCTCCGGCTCCACCGCCCTGGACCGGGCTCTGGTGCTCGTCCGAAGCCCACAGGATAAACCACCGGGGCCGCCACTTCTCGCTTACGTGGACCTCGGCGAAGATGTTGAGGTAGACGAGAGTTGGTTCCGGGGCTACGGTATGCGCTCTTCCCAAAGCCATAGGGTCATCTTCCACGAGACGCCGGTCCTCGCGATACTCGGCGAGCCCGGCGAGCTATTGCGGGAGCCATACTTCAGCCGCGACGCCATAAGGACGGCCGCGACCTGGGCCGGAGTCGCGGATCGGGCAGTAGAGTCGGCGCTCGCGACGCTGGCCGCGAAAAGCGGCGGAGCCCCGGATGACATCGTCTCCCTGGCCGCCGGAAAGATGCTTGCAGCCCAGTCAACCACAGATCGCTGGTTCGAGTACGTCGCTCGTCGGGCGGACGCGGACCCATCCGCTTCGCTTTCTTCGTTCTCGATCCACATGCGTCAGTCAGTTGCGGCGGCGTGCCGGGAGATACTGGACGAAGCGGGCCGCGCCTGCGGTTCAAGGCCGTTCGCGGTCTCCGACGACCTAGACCGGGCCAAACGCGACCTGGACATCTTTCTCCTTCAGCACCGGCTGGAACCGGCCCTCGCCCGCGCCGGACGTCAAGGAATAATGGAACGAGGACCACAGCAATGAGAGAACGGCTAGAGCGGGAATATTTCGAGGAGCTATACGCCGGCTCCACGGACCCCTGGAGCTTCGAGTCGAGCGAATACGAGAGGCGCAAGTACGCCCGTACACTCGAAGCTCTGGGCGGTCGCCGGTTCGGGCGGGCGCTGGAGGTCGGCGCGTCCATAGGCGTATTTACCGCGATACTCGCGCCTTTTTGTGATGATCTTCTCGCCGTGGACACGTCCGAGAGGGCCGTCACCCTGGCCCGCGAGCGGCTGGCCGGTTCCGAACACGTCCGAGTCGAGCAGCGGACTCTACCAGAAGAGATGCCGCAAGGTCCGTTCGACCTCATAGTCGCCTCCGAGGTCCTCTACTACCTGACGCGAGACCTCGTGCTAGAAACGTTGAGGCTTTTCGAGGGGGCGCTCGCACCGGGAGGCAGCCTCCTCGCAGTTCACTGGCGCAAGCAGACCGAGACCTACCCTCTCCTGGGCGACGAGGTACACGAGCTGCTCGTCCGGAACACCCGTCTGACGAACACGCGAACGATCGTCGAACCGGAGTACCGTCTGGACCTTTTCGAGGACGGGAGATGAACCAACGAGAGCGCGTCGTGATCGTCGGCGGCGGCCCGGCCGGGCTAGCAACCGCCCGAGCATACCGCCTGGCCGGTGGAAGCGGCTCGGTCACCATCCTGACCACCGAACCCTACCCACCATACAACCGTCCGCCGCTTACCAAAGACTACTTGCGCGGCGAAACTCCTCGCGAAGACCTCTGGCTGGAGCCGCCAGGGTGGTTTGAAGAGAACGCCGTCGACCTGCGCCTCGCGACGAACGCTCACTCACTCGACCGTGACCGGCGAGTAGTCGAGACTGAGAACGGGGAGATCCCTTACGACATGTGCGTACTCGCCACCGGCTCGGAGCCTATACGTCTCCCGGTGCCGGGCGCGGAAGACGAGGACATCCTCGTAATGCGGACCATCGAGAACTCGACCCGGCTCCGGTCGAGGGTTGGAGAGGAGAGCCGGGTGGTCGTGGTCGGGAGTGGGTTTATCGGCTGTGAAGCCGCCGCCTCACTCTCCATGAGGGGAGCCAGAGTTACGATGGTCAGCCTGGAAGAACGGCCCCAGCTAGAGCGGCTCGGCGAAGAGGTCGCGAACCGAATAGAAGCCTGGCTGGAGGGTTACGGCGTCGAACTACGCCTCGGGGCGAGCGTCGAGAGAATAGAGCGGGAGAACGGCGACTACGAGGTTGGGCTCGGAGATGGAAGCGGGGTCGAGGCCGAGACAGTCCTTTTTGGGACCGGTGTAAGACCCAGGACGGAGTTGGCCGAGAACGCGGGCCTGGAGGTCGCGAGCGGCGGCATAGTCTCGGACTCTTCCATGAGGACGAGCGCTCCGGGAGTCTTCGCGGTCGGGGACATCTCTTTCGCCTACAACGAGGCTGCCGGTAAGCGATTGCACGTCGAACATTGGGGCGAAGCGCTCAACCACGGGAAGGTCGCAGGAACGGTTATAGCGGGTGGCGAAGCGGTCTGGAGCGTGGCTCCTGGTTTCTGGTCCACGATAGGAGAACAGACGCTCAAGTACGTCGCCTGGGGCGACGGCTTCGACGACGCCCGATTCGTGGACCACGACAACGGGGCGTTCACCTGCTGGTACGGGAACGAAGGCGTCTGCGTAGGCGTCCTGACCCACGACCACGACGAAGACTACGAACGAGGACGGGAACTGGTCGAGTCCGGGGCGCCGCTGCCCGTATGATGCCGATGCTCGCCCCACCGGAGAAGGCCCTAAGGGTCTCTGTAGTAGTACCAGCCCGCGATGAAGAGGACCTCGTCGGTGGATGCCTCCGGGCGCTGGCGACCCAGCAGGACGTGTCCTCCGAAGAATATGAAGTCCTTCTCGTCCTTGACCGCTGTACGGATGGGACGGAAGATCGGGCGCGAGAGGTCGCCGATGAACATCCTCTGTTGCGGCTACATTTCCTGGATGGTCCGGGGAAGGGTGCGGGACACGCCAGGCGGGTCGGCATGGAGGCGGCCTGTGAGCGGTTGTTGAGTCTCGGGCGCGAGGGTGGTTTGATCTCCTCCACCGACGCGGACACGGTGGTTGCGTCGGATTGGCTCGCAGCCCAACTCTCGGCGGCGGAGCGGGGAGCGCGAGCCATCGGGGGAAGGATAGAGCTACCGGAAGAAGCGAAACTGCCGGATGAAGTCTCACAGTGGAGGGCGGAGCAAGGCCACAAACGACATCGAGATCTCCTGGAAGACCTCGAAACCACACAGGAGTCTCCAGCCCGGACGGAGCACTGGCAATTCAGCGGCGCGTCTCTCGCCTTGACGGCGGCGACGTACCGAGAGATCGGCGGCCTCGAACCGCGCGCGGCGCTCGAAGACGAGTACCTGGAGCGAGTCCTGCGTCAGCGGAGCATCCCTATCGAGCGACCGCTATCCGTGAGGGTCGTGACCTCCGACCGGCTCTCCGGCCGCGCCCATCGCGGCCTCTCCCACGACCTTTCACTCATCTCCTGGTCCCGACGCAACACCTTCCACACCTGTGATTTCAGTGAGAAGCAGGTGCTTTCCATGAAAGACCTGTCGGTGAGCCTGATCTTGCCGGCCTGCATCCCGTCTCATCGGGAAAACGAATTGGAACGCGTCGAAAGATCGGGGCTTGTAGACGAGATCGTCGTGCTGGACGACCAGGATCAGACACCAGGATATGGTCCGGTGAGAGGCTTTGGCGACCTGCTTTGGCGTGCGACTTCTACGGCAAGCTGCGAGATAGTGGTCGTCCTGGATCCCACCCACCCGGACCTCTCCACCATCGCAAGCTTGCTAGGTCCGCTCCTCTCTCGGGACGACTTGTCGATGGTCAAGGGTTTTCGTCCCACGCCGGACTCGAACTTCGACTACCTCACTGAGCTGGTAGCGCGACCCCTGATCAACCTGTACAACCCGGAGCTTGCAGGCTTCCTTAAACCACTCTCTATAGAACTCGCGGCCAAACGCTCACTCCTCCAAAAACTACCGTTCCCAGTCGGAGAAGGCGCCCGCTTGAGCCTGCTGATCGACGCGGCCAAAGTAGCGGGCGTACAAGCCCTTGCCCAGGTAAAGTTGCCCGGAGACGCTCCGCAAGCGGCTCCAGGTTCCAGCGAAGCAGCGTACCAAATCACCACGGCGGCGGCGTTCCGCGCGATGAAACAAGACCTGCTGGACGAATACGCACCAGGTACGTTGGTGATGACTCTCCCGGATCGGCTTGAGTCGCGGCGGGTCGCCCTGGAAGAACGCCCGCCTCTGATATCACTTCGCAAGGCCCGCGAGCTTAGAAGCTAGTTGGCTTTCTCCTCGCGATACTCTTCTATGCTCTGGTAGACCTCATCAGGCATCTCCAACTCGTTATAGATATTGCAGGAGTCCGGGTCGTCCGGGTTCGGACAGATATCAAAATCTTGCTGGTCCTGCCACTGCAAGATACGGTCGCGCCGGGGCGGACTGTAGCCTTTATCCTCGACTTGCTGGACCAGGGCGCGCATCTCCTGCTCGCCCGCATCGTTGTCTTTGGTCAGAAGCTCTACCAACTCGTCGTTGCCCATGAAATAACGTCCAATCATGGCAAACGTGAGCCGTCCGTAATGCCCGATGTCCTCGCCCCGATCCAGGGCGTCCAACATATGGTTCATCATCGGACTCTTGCGCAAGTCTTCTACAGGCATAGTTTCTCCTCTCTTTTGGGTCCTTTTGAGAAGACTAGAGGAGTTCTCCCGGCTTACGGTGAAAGGGGCTACAAGTGGGGCGAGATGTGCTTCACTCATCGCAACGGCAACTCGTAGAAGGCTGTTTCGTAAGCTCCCATCATCTCTCTCCCGACGTGGCGGAAACCGTACTCTTCGTAGAAACTACACAACTTCGGCCGGTCGGCGATGCAGTCTAGGCGTAGATAAGATCTTTCCTGCTCCAAGGCCATCACCTTCGCCAAGTCGAGCATCGCGACGGCGGCTCCCTGTCCCTTGAAGCGCCTCGAAGCGGCCACGGCCAGCTTGTGTACGAACAGAGAATCGCCCTCAGCCACGTCAGGCCAGAAGAATTCGTCTCTCTCCTGCACCACCATCACCGCCACCGGCTCCCCGGCAAGTACACCGAGGCGCATCTCTGGCAGGTCGTAGCACCCGAGCAAAGCCTCAGGCGCGAGTTCGTCAGCCGTCCACATAGGCTGTCCCTTCGCCTCCAGCCACCCGGCGACCTCCAATAAGACGCGTGAGAAATGATCCAGATCCCCCTCGGTAGTCACCGGTCTCAAGTCGAGTCGCACACCAAAAGTATATCCAGGCGACCACTATTGTTACGTAAAGAACGGAGACCAGAGCTGGCGGTAGATTTACGGTTTATCAGGTCAAGCCCCTACGGCCCGAAGGAGATCCTCAGACCCGGAGCTTACGTTGACCACCTGCTCTTCGCCGGAGGCCATGTTCCGAAGTTTGCACGTCCCGTCGCGCAACTCGTCTTCCCCGATCACCACCGCCCACGTAGCCCCGGAACGGTCTGCCTGCCGGAACTGCCCCTTGGCGCGCCGCCCGGCGAAGTCCATTTCGCAAGATATACCTTCCTCACGTAGAATACCGGCCAGGCCGAGCGCCGGGAGCCGGGCTTCCGGTGAGAGCGTCACGAAGAATACGTCCAGGGAAGACTCATCTTCTCGTGCGCTCGCGGCGAGCAGGATGCGTTCGATGCCGCTGCCGAAGCCGATTCCCGGTACGTCCGGCCCGCCGAGATCCGCCACGAGGCTGTTGTAACGACCGCCTCCTCCGACAGTGTCTTGCGCCCCGAGAGAGGCGCTCTTTAGCTCGAAGACGGTCGAGGTATAATAGTCGAGACCCCGCACGAGCCGCTCGTCGATCTCATACGGCACCCCGAGCGTCCCGAGCGCCCCGGTAACGACTTTCAGATGCTCGGCGGCCTCGGGGCTCAAGAAATCCCGCATCCTGGGCGCCTCGTTCAAGAGTTCCTGCGTACTCTTGTCTTTCGAGTCGAGGATACGCAGAGGGTTTGATTCGAGCCGCTCCACGGAATCGCGGTCCAGCTCAGCGCTGTGCTCTTCGAGGAATTTCTTCAACTCCGGCAGGTATTTTCGCCGGGTTTCGAGGTCACCCAGGTTGTTCAGATAGACGGTTTCTTCCCGGACGCCGAGCGCCTGGTGGAAACCGTAGAGCAACGCTATCACTTCGGCGTCTACCAGTGGATCATCCGAGCCGAGCACCTCAGCCCCGACCTGGACGTGCTGGCGGTAGCGACCTTTCTGCTGGCGCTCGTGGCGGAACATCGGCCCGATATAGAACATCTTGACCGGCTGGGCCTGCTTGTAGAGGCCGTGCTCGATGTAGGCTCGCACGACCCCGGCCGTTCCCTCCGGCCTCAACGCGAGGTCCCGTCCTCCCTTGTCCTGGAAAGCGAACATCTCTTTACGGACGATGTCCGAAGCCTCGCCGCTACTCCGAACGAAGACCTCCGCCTCCTCGAAGACGGGCATCCGGACCTCCGTGTAGTTGTAGCGCCGAAAGAAATCCCGCGCCACAGCCTCGGCCCAGCGCCACAGGTCCGGTCTCTCGTGCGGCTCCTGCCGCGAAGAATCACCGGGATAAACGTCGTATGTACCCTTCGGCCCCCGGTAGCTCAAGGCAGAACGGGCGGAAGGTAGGGGTTTAACAGCGTCTCCTCGGCGGCAGAGAGTACGTCGCCGTGTCCAGCGTAGAGACTTGTGTCATCGTTCCATAATGGCATAACTTTGCGTAAAGATGTTTCTATCTCTTCCCAGGAGGCGCCGGAGAGGTCAGTACGGCCGACGCTTCCAGGGAGGATCAGGTCTCCCACTACTTGATCCCCACCGATCACGAAAGTCACGGAGCCCGGCGAGTGACCGGGAGTATGGAGGACGTGTACGCGCTCTCCCGCGAGTACCAGGTCTTCCCCGTCTTCCAGCGGTTCGTAGTCTTCTATGCCCGCGTTGTCGGCGTCTATCGGGTGCATGTAGACGGGCGCGCCGGTTGCGTCCCGGATAGCATCCAGGGAGCTTATGTGGTCCGCGTGGCCGTGGGTTATTAGGATGGCGGCTGCGGGAGAGCGGAGGGCGGCCAGGATCTTCTCCGGCTCCGCGCCTGCGTCCACGATCAGGTCGGACTCTGGAGCGTGGATGACGTAGGCATTGACCGCGAAACCGTTGAAGTCGAGGTTTATCTGCTCTATATCCGCCATCTCCGGCTAGACTCTCTCTTGCGAACGGCTGGATGACTGCTTGCTTTTTCGTGCCATGATCTCCCCCAGTTGTCTCTCCTTGACTACCCGGTCGCGAACCGCTATCGGCGCGGCCAAATGACGACGGATCATCTTCTCACTCAAGTCCGGCTCGAAGAAGTCGCGGAACATCTCGACAGCCGTAAACTTCTCACCGGTATACTGGCGAAGAGATAACGGGTCCCCAGCCTTCACCCACCCTTCCCGGATAACGCGACAGTACAAACCCGGCCTCTCGGCCTGTCTGAAACGCTTCACGAAAAGAGGATCATCCATCCGAGTCGCAACCGTGACACAAGGTATGCGTGGAGCAGTCACTTCCAGGACGACCGGTCCGATCTCCAGGCGATCCCCGATAGCAAAATCCGCGCTCTCCAGGTCCGTGATCGTCAGGTTCTCGCCGAAAGTACCGGGCGGCAACTCGCGCTCCAGAGTCTCCATCCACCAGTCGTAATCAGGGACGCCGTAGACGTAGACCGCCTGATCCGGGCCGCCGTGGTTCTCGGTGTCGGAGATCTCATCTCCCGCCAACCCGCCGACGGAAACCCGAACCGGCCCGTCCGTCGGGCGCTTGTAAATGCCCGTTTTCCCGGACGTTTTGGCGCTCTTGATCTCACGCTCCTGCCCAACGTTCACGCTCGATAGTCGCATCTCGGCTAGTGCTCTATCGGGGTGCCGTCGCGCGATACTCGCTGCACGTCGTAGACGTCCGGGATGCCCCGCACTTTTCGGATGACTTCTTCGACGTGGGGTACGCTCGCCGCCCGGAAGGCGAACCGCGAGAGGGCCGTCCTCTCCTCGACGGTGTCCACGCGCGCGGAGATTATGCTCACCCCGGCATCGGAGATCGTCCTGGTTATGTCGCTCAAAAGATGCATCCGGTCCAGCGCCTCGACCAGAAGCTCCACGGTGAACAACCTGCCCGGACCAGCATCCCACTCCACCTCCACGAAGCGCTCCGGGTCTCGCATTTTGAGGGCCCGCGCGTTGGCGCAGCCGCTGGCGTGTACGACGACCCCACGCCCTAGAGAGACGTAACCTACTGTATCGTCGCCGGGCATCGGCGTGCAGCAGCGGGCCAGGCGGGTGAGGATGCCGCTTGAACCGACGACTCTAACTCCGGTCTCCTCGCTCTCTTTGCTTCTGTCCGTGAGCGGCAGCGGCGTGAGCGCAGGGCTCTTGCTCGGCTCCACCTGCTCTTCTTTTGGTTTCGGTGGCTGCACCCGCTCGACGAGCCGGTTCGCGACGTTCTCGGCAGACACGAAGCCTCCGCCCACAGCGGCCAGCATGTCGTCCGTGGTCGGGTAGTTGACCTCGCGGGCTATCTCATCCCAGACCGCAGTAGGCACTTTACCGACACGCTGCTTTTTGAGGATCTCCTGCACCTTATCCCGCCCGAGCGCCAGGTTGTCCTCACGGTCGGCCTTGTTGAAGAACTGGTGGATCTTATTTCGGGCGCGCCCACTCTGGACGACCGAGAGCCAGTCCCGGCTCGGGCCTGCGCTCTTTCCGGTCAATATCTCCACCCGGTCCCCGGAGATCAGCTCCGAGTCGAGCGGCACTATCCGGCCGTTGACCCGCGCCCCGACGGTCCGATGACCGACCTCTGTATGGACGTGATAAGCGAAGTCTATGGGCGTCGCGCCGGATGGAAGGCTTACCACATCCCCTTTAGGCGTGAAGACGTAGACCTCATCGGCCACGAGTTCGCCCTTCAAGGACTCCATGAACTCGCTAGAGTCGGTCGTCTCCTTCTGCCACTCCATCATGCTCTTGAGCCAGGTGAGCCGGTCAACTTGCCCGTCGCTCAAGCCGTGCTTGTACATCCAGTGGGCGGCGATGCCGTACTCGGCCGTCAGGTTCATCTCCCTGGTCCGTATCTGGATCTCCAGCAGCTTCCCTTCACCCGACATAACCGTGGTGTGCAGCGACTGGTACATGTTGAACTTCGGCATCGCGATGTAGTCCTTAAAACGCCCCGGAATAGGCTTCCAGACCGAGTGGATCACACCGAGAGCCCCGTAACAATCGCGCAGGGAATCCACGACCACCCGCAGGCCAGCCAGGTCGTAGATCTCATTGAATTCCTTGTTTCGCCGGACCATCTTGTCGTAGATGGAGTAAAAGTGCTTGACCCTACCCCTGACATCAGCCTCTATACCGGCCTCCTTGAGGTCCCGGACCAACTCCTCCCCAGTCTTGCCGATGAACTCTTCCCGGTCGTCTCTCCTGGCCGCCACCAATCGCTTTATCTCCTCGTAGCGACGAGGATGAAGCGTGGCGAAAGAAAGGTCTTCGAGTTCCCACTTCACCGAGTAGATACCGAGCCGGTGGGCCAGCGGCGCGTAGATCTCAAGCGTCTCAGTAGCCTTCTTCAACTGCGTTTCGCGCTTGAGATAAGCGAGCGTCCTCATGTTGTGCAGCCGGTCGGCCAGCTTGATGATAATGACCCGCACGTCCCTGCTCATTGCCACGATCATCTTCCGCAACGACTCGGCCTGCGCCTCTTCCAGGTTCCCGGAAGGCAGGTTCTTGAGCTTCGTGACGCCGTCCACGATCTCCGCGACCTCATCCCCGAAGCGGCCCGAAAGCTCTTTCTTATCTACCTCGGTATCCTCCAGAACGTCGTGCAAGAGCGCAGAGGCGATGGTGACCGGGTCGAGGTGCAAATCCCCGAGGATCTTGGCCGTCGCCAGCGGGTGGTAGATAAAAGGCTCCCCGCTCTTGCGCGTCTGCCCCCGATGAGCCGCATAAGCGACGCCATAAGCGTCTGCGATCAGCTCCTCAACCCCATCCGGGCTGTAGGACGCAACCTCCTCTATAAGAGAGGATACGGTAACTTCCGGAGCCGGAACCGCCCTCGGAAACTTCTCTGTGCGCGCAGCTTCCATATCTTAGATTCTAACGCGAAACCATCCCCTCGACGAAAGAATCCAAGAAACACGCTTCCAAACCACCACAAGTCTACTCTCTAATACTTTTTGACAAATTAGCTTGACTTTTAGACTTACTTAGTTTACTTTAGCAGCGATGTCAGTGAACGCAAGAGAAGGAGTCGTAGTGGGTGAAAGGACTGGTCGGAGGTATCTGCTGGAGTTGGGAGGAACGCTGCTTGCCTACGCCATTGTCTTGGCGGTGGTTATTTCTTTGGTAAACAGCACGAGTTCGGATTCTGTGTGGCGCGTGCCGCTGGCGCTGTTGCCGATGGTGCCGCTGGTATTCGCGCTCTTTGCGTTCGTGCGCTACATGAGCCGGGTCGACGAGCTTCAGAGGCGCATACAGCTCGAAGCCCTGGCTTTTGCTTTCGGTGGGACGGCGCTGTTGACTTTCGGGTACGGTTTCTTGCAGTCGATCGCTGGTTATCCGCAGGTCAACTGGTTCGCCGTGTGGCCGATTATGGCGGTGTTGTGGCTGGCTGGCAAGGCGCGGGCCGATAGAAAGTACAAATGAAGAATCGCCTGAAGGTCCTGCGGGCCGAGCGTGACTGGACGCAGGCGGACCTCGCTGAAAAAGTGGGTGTCTCGCGCCAGACCATAAACTCCGTCGAGAAAGGTAAATACGATCCCAGCCTCCCGCTCGCCTTTCAACTGGCCCGCCTGTTCGGGTCCACCATCGAAGACATTTTTTATCCGAGTTTCGGTGAGAACGGTTAGCCCATTCCGGTATCCGGGACACTTTCCGGCTGCGCGTTTGGCCTTGATTCTATCTCCAATTCAATGCCACCGACGAGGTTGGCGACCAGGTTGTAGAGAAGCGCGGAGATCAGGCCAAATATAAAACCGAGGATACCGTAGAAGATCGGCACTACTATCACCGAGACGATCACCACGCCGACCCCGCTGAATAGCGCCCCCGAAGAGTTCACGTTGGATGCCAGCGACGTGATGGCGACTCCCAGGAGCGAGATCAGGGCGAATATCACCCCGAATATGAGCCCGAGCAGCGCGTATAGCGCGCCCGTAACTTTGCCGGCGGAGAGTACCCCGATACTTTTCAACTGCATGAGTTGCCTCCTTTTACGATTGACCGACGAATGTTCAAAGCCTGCGGGAACGGATGATGAACAAGAGGACGACGGCGGCGAGGAAGAGCGATATCGTAAACCCGACGAAGGCGACTAGCGAGACGCCGAGGTAAGGTACTTGAGGACCGCCGGTTGCGAACGCGCCGATCATGGAAGAGCCGATCAGGAGCGCGCCGGTCACTACGGCGAAGACGAGCCGGTTTGCCAGTACGTCCACCTCGCCACTGAGCATGTTCAAGCCCCTGTGCTTGAGTTGGACCTCAAGCTCTCCGTCTTCGAGGCTCGCGAGTACCTGGCGGAGTTGCTCCGGGTAATCGGAGGCGTAACGGGCGTACTCGTAAGCCAGTTCCTGGGAGCGATCCAGGAGCGCCTCGGGTTTGTAGCGCTCCGAGAAGAGTCGTTGGGCGAAAGGCCGCGCTAACTCGTATACGTTGATCCTCGGGTCTATGGCACGGGCGAGGCCGTCGGCTGTAACGAGAGCCTTTATCAGCAACGGAAAGACCGGCGGCACCGAGAGCCTGTAGCGTCGGATCAGTGAGATCAACTCCGAAAGCGCCTGCCCCAGCGTCAGCTCCCCAACCGAAAGCCCCGAATACTTGTATAAAAGTTCCCGGAGATCCTGCACCAAATCCGCGCGCACCTCCGGCGAGTAACGGACCCCGATGCCCTCCAGCCCGCGAAGAGCCGCCGAAGCATCTCTTTGGATCACCGCTATAAACAACCTCGAAAGGGATTCGATGTCGCTCCGGCTCATAAAGCCGACCATCCCGAAGTCGAGAAGCGCGAGCCCACCCGTCGGGGTCAGCATAAGGTTCCCCGGATGAGGATCGCCGTGGAAAAAGCCGTCTTCGAATGCCATCTTGAAGATCGCCTCCGCCCCCATCGCCGCAACCCGCCGCCGCTCCGACGGCGCGAGCAACAACGGCCGAATATCCTGGAAGTGAGTCCCTTCTATAAACTCCATCGTCAAGACCCGCGAGGTCGAGAGGTCGAGATATATCCGCGGCACCACGACCGGGGTCCCGGCGAAGTTGACGGCGAAGCGTCGGGCGTTTTGGGCCTCGGTGGCGTAATCCAACTCTCGCAGGATAACCCCCTCGAACTCAGCGACCAGACCCCGCACGTCCAGGAAAAGCCTGCCACCGAACCGTCTATCGAGCAACGAGGCGAAGTTCCTCATCAACTCCAGGTCTGCCTCGACCCTGCCGGCAGCCTCCGGCCTCTGGACCTTGACCGCCACTTCTTCCCCACTCCGGAGCCGCGCCCGGTACACTTGCCCGATGCTTGCAGCACCAAGCACCGATCTGTCGAACCGGGCGAAGACCGTATCGACCGGAGCCCCAAGTTCCTGCTCCACTATCCGCCGCGCCGTATCGAAGGGGATCGGAGCCACAGTATCCTGTAGCTTCTGCAGTTCCACCAGGATGCTCTCCGGCAGGATGTCCGAGCGGGTGGAGAGCAATTGCCCGAACTTTACAAAAGTCGGCCCGAGGTCGTCCAGCGTCCGCCGCAACCTGACCCCGAAGTTCGGCGCGAGAGCTTCCTGAATACCTTTTCTCTCACGCCGGTCACGACGGACGTCGAACACGAACCCGAACCCGTGGCGGGCGAGGATCCTCCCTATCTGGGCGGACCTCGTGAGGTTCCCCGTACGCGCCGCCGGGCTCCTCACGTTTGCCACGAGCTTCGCCCTACCCGGAAGCTCGTCTACAGTCCCGGAGACGTTTCGGTTTCATCAGTAGGCGGCTCCGGTGGAAGCGGCTCTCCTACGACCGGGGGCGTTTCAGCGGGCATGTCCTCTATCAGACGGACGCGGTGCTCTAGCTGCTCGACCCGGAACATCAAGTCCTCGTAGTCCTCGCGACTCGGCACCCCGGCTCCGCGCAAGCCTTGCTGTACCGAAGCGTCCAGCAGAGAACGGGCGCTGCCCGAGCGCTCCTTAGCCCGACTCATCACGTCGTTGACCAGTTCCCGGCCCTCTTCACGCTGCAACCGGCCCTGCTGGACCAGCCCTTCGACCATCTGCTCTATCCGCTCCCGCGTCGCGGCCGCGGCCCCGATCTGCAGTAGGACCAACCTTTCGAGAAACGTCTCGCTCATGCTCTCCTCCCAACTCTACGCCGCTACAAGCCTTACATGATACCGAACCTTGTCCTCCGTTTGCCAATACGGATCACACCGCCGACTCTTTCTCAACCGATCTCTACTGTAATATGATACCGGATAGGTAGAAATACGAGGCCTCTTTCGGGGAGGTGCGAGGGAGTAAAGTTGAACGAAAAATCCTTCCGGAACACGATAATAGTCATCAGCTCGGTAGCCACGGTGATGGTCGGAGTCCTCATCTATCTCACGCTGACCAAGTCGTCCGAGTATCTACAATTCGGCGTCGCTATGGGCCTGTTCGCTTTCCTGCTAGTTGGTTCCTACGCTTTCGTCGTCACCGGAACCACCCAGTCGAGAGGCAGAGACAAGGAGCAAATGGACGCGCGTCAAAACCGACTCGACCCGGATGCCGACGCCGGCGCTGACTCGGATAACAACTCCTGAGAACCGTGCCCGGAGCCATACTACCCGTTTGTTCAGAACGATACTCTCAGAATTTCTTATCCCTCCGGCAAATTATTGGCGTTGCGCTATTCCGCTGGCTACAGGCGTGAACCGGAGGCTATAATGGCGGCTACATGTTCTGCTACCGCCCTGAGACCGAGAATCGCTGGATGATAGAGAGATTGCGTGTCTTCTGATCCGTCACTGATCGAAGGCCAACAACCAGCTTCCAAACGTGGTTTTTTCGATGGGTTCGTCAAGTTCTGTGTAGTCAACCTCGGGGCCGGGGTCGTAGACTACGGGGTTTTGAATTTACTCCTAATACTTTTCGTCACCACGGTCCCCACCCGGATCGCTCTCTACAATGCCGTATCATTGCTGCTCGCGAACGTCTTCAGCTATTTCTGGAACACGCTCTGGACTTTCAGGGCGAGCGCCCGGCACGACCTGCGCCAAATTTCCAGGTACGCCGCGCAGGCGGTTATGAGCATCGTGGTAGCTGGAACGGTGATCTGGCTGTCTTCGGATTTCTTGTTCGCCAACACTTCGCTCGCGCCCATCCTGGTTGGCGACCTCTCGAAAATTCTCTCTAGCATCGTCGTAACGATCCTGAGCTTCCTCTTCCTGCGTCATCTGGTTTTCGAGAAGTAAGCGGAAAACCCCGCGAATCTCTAGTTGGAAGGTGCGGGCTTGAGCCTTCCGGCGCGCCACGCCTTGTAGAGCGAGAGGGTCGGCGAGGCGATGAAGATGGAGCTGTAGGTACCGGCGAGGATGCCGACGAGCAGGGCGAACGCGAAGTCGCTCAGGGTCGACTGGCCGAAGATGAGCAGGGCGGTTATCGGGATGAGGGTCGAGACGGAAGTGTAGATAGAACGCCGTATCACCTGCCGGATCGAACTATTCACCATCGAGTCGAACCTGCGACGGTTGTACCCGACGCTCGGCGTGTTCTCCCGGATACGGTCGAAGATAATGATCGTATCGTAGAGCGAGTAACCGAGCACGGTCAGCACCGCGACAACCGTCACCAGGCTAACCTCGCGCCCGACTATCGCGTAGAAACCTACCGTCATCAGAATGTCGTGGACCAGCGCCGCCATCGCCGCCAGCGCGAACGCCAACTCGAACCGGATGCTTATAAACGCGACGATGATAACCAGGGCTGCCACCACCGCCTGCAAAGCCTGGTTCCTGACCTGTCCTCCGAAAGTCGGGTCCACGGTGTTCACGCTCACTTCTCCCCCGAGATTCTTGGCGAGCGAGTCGTTCACCTGCTGCGTCTGGTTGTCGTTCAAGACCGGCGTACGGACCTCGTAGCCGCCGCTGCCGACCGTCTGGACGACGGCGCCCGCGCGCACGTCTTGCGGCAGGCTGTCCTTCACCTCGCCCGTACTCAACTGTTTCTCGGGGTTCGCAACCGTGAACTTCGCGCCGCCCTGAAAGTCTATCCCGAAGTTGAGGTTCCCGAGGGCGATAGCGCCCAGCCCGATCAGGAGCAGAGCCCCCGATACCGCGAACCACACTTTCCACCTGCCGACGAAATCAACCTTCTCGAACATCGCGCTAGCGGACCCCCGCGGGCTGCTTGTCGCTACTGCCGACTTCCTTCTTCGGGACGCCCATCATCCCGGAGGAGAGATGGAAGCCCTGGCCCGAGAGCACGCCGAGCAAAGCGCGGGTCACGACGATGGCCGTGAACATCGAGAGCGCGACGCCGACCGAGAGCAAAACGGCAAACCCGCGAACCGAGCCGCTTGAGAGGGCGAAGAGGATGAAGGCCGTAATGAGGGTGGTCAAGTTGCCGTCCAGGATCGCCCGGAAGCCCTTCTGGTAGCCGAGCTGGATAGAAGAGCGGGGCGTCTTGCCGCGCCGGACTTCTTCCTTGATCCGCTCGAAGATCACGATATTTGCGTCAGCCGCAACCCCGATGGAAAGTACGATCCCCGCGATCCCCGGTAGCGTCATGGTTATCGGGATCGCCACTATTATCCCCCAGAGCAGGAAAGCGTAGATAATGAGCGCGATGTCCGCGACCACCCCGAGCGCCCGGTAGACCACGAGCAAGAACACGAGCACCAGCCCGAACCCGAGAAGCGCCGCCAAAAGCCCGCTATTGAGCGAGTCGGCCCCGAGAGTCGGCCCGATCTGCTGCACGGTCTGAACACTCATATTCACCGGCAGAGCGCCGGTACTAAGGACGACCTGCAACTGCTGCGCCTCTGCCTCCGGCAAGCCTCCCGCCGCCTGGTTCTGGATGGCGACCGTACCCTGGTCCAGACGCTGCTCCACCGTCGGCGCGCTTACCACACCCTGATCCAGAACTACTGCTAACCGGCCGGTGACGCCGCTAGAGAGGGCATCGCTAACGATCTTCTCAGAGAAGTCTCCGAACTTACTGGCCCCGGCGTTGGTGAGGTTCATATCGACCTCAAGATTGCCTTGGTTATCACGGTTCAGGTTCGCGCTTTTGAGTATTGCGCCGGTTAATTCCGGCTGGCTGTGGAAGACATACCCGGTCACGCTTACGCCGCTACCCTGTTGGACTGGGGTCTCCTCAAAGAGTATCTTGGTCTTGCCCTTCTTGTAAGCCGGGTCTTTCTTTAAGGTCTGCTTGATCTGCTTCTCTGCCTTCTGCACCTGGTCTTTGGGAACTACAACGGGCTGCCCTCCGAGTTGTGGTTCGGAGGCGAGCACTTCGTAGAAACCTAGTTGGGCTGTCTTTCCGATGGTGTTTACCGCCTGTTGGCGGTTGGTTAAGCCGGGGATGTTGACGATCACCTCGTCCGTACCCTGCTGCTGTATCTCGGGTTCGGAGACGCCGAGGGCGTTGACCCTCTGCTGGATGACCTGAACC
This sequence comes from Rubrobacteraceae bacterium, assembly GCA_965219175.1. Lineage (GTDB taxonomy): Bacteria > Actinomycetota > Rubrobacteria > Rubrobacterales > Rubrobacteraceae > JBBPZK01. The sequence goes on along the minus strand of CBDCNI010000001.1, from coordinate 1,708,937 downwards.
GCCGTCTGCATCTCCTGGCGCGTGACCGGCTTCCCGTTGTCGTGCGAACCTTTTAGCTGCACGCTGATGCCGCCCTTCAAGTCCAGGCCGAGTTGGGTCGCCTGGCTGACGGGTTGGCGAATGAAGATCAGGTAAGCCGCCGCCACGATAAGGACGGCGACGAGACCAAGAACGATAAAGTTGTTTCTCTGACTACCCATAAGATCGGGGACTGATTCTAACACTTATCATTTGCTCTCCGTAAGGTCGGCCTTCTCCCCAGGTTTGGTGTAGCGCTGGATCCAAGCCCGCGACCACTCTTCGTAACTCCCTCTCCTTATCTCCTCCCGCGCCCGCCGGCAGAGATCTCCCATAAAGTGAACGTTGTGCAACGAAATCAACCGATGCCCGAGCAACTCGTTCTCCCGCGTAAGATGCGCCAAATATGCTCGACTATAGTCCGTACAGGTTTCGCAGGAGCATTCAGTATCCAGTGACCCGAAGTCACGCCGGTAGCGGGCATTTTTGAGGTTGATCCTCCCGCCGGCGGTGAGCGCCGCGCCGTGGCGGGCGAGCCGAGTCGGGAGAACGCAGTCGAACATATCAACCCCGAGGCCGATGACCTGCAAGATGCCGACCGGGTCCCCGATCCCCATGAAGTATCGAGGCTTCTCCGTCGGAAGCTCGGGCGCGGTCAAAGCGAGCATCTCAAGCATCTCCTCCCGCGACTCACCAACCGAAAGTCCCCCAACCGCGTAACCGTCGAAGCCGGCCTCGACCGTCCTGGCGAGACTCTCCCGCCGCAAGTCGGGATAGAGCCCACCCTGCACGATCCCAAAAAGCGCCTGATCCCCACGCCTGTGCGCCTCCTTGCACCGCTCCGCCCAACGAGCCGTCCGTCTCAATGAATCCGCCTGATACTCGCGGCCCGCATCCGCCGGTGGACACTCATCCAGCACCATCGCGATATCGGCCCCGAGTTCCTCCTGGACCCGCGTCGTAAGCTCCGGCGTAAAAACGTGCTCCGAACCGTCGTATACGGAGGCGAACCGCACGCCATCCTCGGAGATACTACGGGTCTTGGAGAGCGAGAAGACCTGGTAACCGCCGGAGTCGGTCAGCATCGGCCCGTCCCATCCGGTGAAGGCGTGGAGTCCCCCGGCTTCTTGGATCAAGGACGAACCCGGTCGCAGATACAAATGGTAAGTGTTCCCGAGCACCACGCCCGCACCAGCCGCCCGCAGGTCTCCCGGCGTGAGCCCTTTTACCGTCCCCCTGGTTCCGACAGGCATGAACGTCGGCGTCTCGACCGCGCCGTGAGGCGTGCGCAAAACTCCGGCCCGCGCCTCTCCGTCGCGCGCGGCGATCTCTATGGTGACCGGCGCGGCTACTGGGACCTCCCGCCACCGACGAGCAGCATCGCGTCCCCGAACGAATAGAACCTGTAACGCTCCTCGACGGCGACCCGGTAAGCCTCGCGCACGAGGTCCACGCCGCCGAAGCTCATCACGAGCGCCAACAGCGTAGACCGTGGCAAATGGAAGTTGGTCAGCAGCGTATCCACAGCCCGCCAACTGTATCCAGGGTAAACGAACAACCTCGATTCTCCCTCCGGCTCGCCGGTCGCGGCGAAGCTCTCCAGGGTCCGGGCCACTGTCGTCCCGACGGCGACTACCCGCCCTGCATCCTCGACGGTACGGGCGGTCTCAGTGGGTACGGCGTAACGCTCGGCGTGCATGTCGTGGTCCTTCAGGTTCTCGACCCGTACGGGCGAAAACGTCCCGGTCCCGACGTGCAGCGTGACCCTGGCGATGTCGGCGCCCGCGCGCTCTACCTCTTCCAGCACCTCGTCTGTGAAGTGGAAACCGGCGGTCGGGGCGGCGGCAGAGCCGGGGTTGCGGGCGTAGACTGTCTGGTATGCTCTCGCGGCCTCCTCCGTAGGCTGGATGTACGGCGGGAGCGGCATCTGTCCGCTCTTCTCGAGGATGCCGGTTACGTCATCGGCCCGGACGATCCAGTGTCCGCCCCCCAGGTCTTTGACGGCTTCTACCTCGTCGCCGCCCGCGACGAGTATCGTGCCGGGTTTCAGGCGTTTGCTCGGCCGGGCCAGGACCTCCCATCCGTCGCCCGTGTCGCGCAAGAAGAGCAGCTCGACCTCGCCGCCGCTGTCTTTCCGGGCGATGAGCCGGGCGGGCAAGACCTTCGTCTCGTTTAGGACGAGGGCGTCTCCGGGTTGCAGGAAGTTTGGCAGGTCGCGGAAGGTGTGGTGGGAGATGGTTTCCTTCTTTACGTCCACTATCATGAGGCGTGAGGAGTCGCGCGGGTCGGCCGGGTGTTGCGCGATCAGGCTTTCGGGCAGCGCGTAGTCTAGTTCGGAGGTGAGCAAGGTCTGCTAGCGACGGAAGATCACGTTGAGTACGATGGTCCCGACGACAGAGAGCAGGACCATTACCCCTATCGGGAAATACACCGTGAGGCCGCCGCGCCGCAGCACGAGGTCTCCCGGCAGACGGTCCAACCCGAAGCGCCCGAGCAGGAAAAGCAGCCCGCCGAGCACGAGCAACACCAGCGCCCCGCCGATCAGAAACTTTCCTACGCTCTCTAAACCCATCTCCCTATTCTATGCGCTCACCCGCCAACGACCAATACTCTGACGGGATCCCGCTACTGCTGCGTGAGGTCTTCCGCAGAGACACTCGCGTCGATGCGAGACGCCAGCAACTCAGACGCGGCTTTATCGGTCAGAGGCTCCCAGAAGAAGTTGCCCTGGGCCAGTTCACACCCGTATTTTCTCAGAACGGCTAGTTGTTCTTCTGTCTCGACTCCTTCGGCGACCACTTCCAAGCCGAGCCCGTGCGCGAGGCTGATGATCCCGGATATCACGATCTCCGCATCGTTGCTGTCCTCCGCAAGCCCAGCAATAAACGAGCGGTCGATCTTGAGGGAGTCGACCGGGAAGCGCGTCAGGCTCGCCAGCGAAGAGTAGCCGGTCCCAAAATCGTCCACGGCGAGCTTTATCCCCAGCTCTTTCAAGCTCTCTAGGGTCGCGGTAGTCGATGAAATTTCGTCCATCACCGTGCTCTCGGTAATTTCGAGACCCAGAATCTCCGGTTCGATGCAGCTCTCCGCTACCTGCGCCCGTATCTCCTCCAGCAGACTTGGGTTGCGAAACTGTCTCGCTGAGAGGTTGACACACATCACGGGAGGAGCCGCGTCAGAGTGTAGTTCGCGCCACGCTCTCGCCTGGTGGAAGGCTTTGCTTATCACCCAGCGTCCGAGGGGTTCGATCAGGCCACTCTTTTCCGCGACGGGGATGAAACGCTCCGGTTCTACCGCGCCCATATACGGGCTGTTCCACCTCAACAAAGCTTCTAAGCCGGCGACATCTCCTGTTTGTAAGCGTACTATGGGCTGATATCGTAACGAGAATTCCTCGCCGCCTCGCTCTATAGCCTGGCGAAGCCCTCCTTCCAGCTCAAGACGCTCAGTGACCTGCTGCTCCATACTGCTCTCGAAAAGAGCGTAACCGGATTTACCCCTCTCTTTTGCCCGATACATCGCCATGTCCGCCTCTTTCAAAAGGTTTCCGGGTCTGCTGTTCTGGGGTACTCCACTTAAAGTAACACCGATGCTGGCGCCGACGAACCGATCTCTTCCTTGCAGATCAAAGGGAGTTTTCAAGGCATCCAGGATACGATCCGCCACCCCGGTCGCCTCTTCCACGCTAGCGTCGTCCTCTAGTAGGACCACAAACTCGTCCCCTCCGAGACGCGAGAGCGTATCTTCCGGCCTCAGGCAACTGGAAAGCCTCTCAGCAACCATGACCAGCATCCTGTCTCCTACCTCGTGGCCCAAAGAGTCATTGACGACCTTGAAGTCATCGAGGTCCAGGAAAAGCACGGCGACTCTTCCCCCGTGACGTTCGATACGGGCCAGCGCGCGTCCGAGGCGGTTCATGAGCAGGGGGCGGTTCGGCAGGTCCGTCAACGGATCGTGGAAAGCCCTGCGCTCCAGGCTCTCTTCCAAACGCTTGCGCTCGGTGATGTCCTGGTATTGGGAGATAAAGTGACTGGGCTTGCCCTCCGCATCCCGGACGAGCGAGACATCCGAGACGGCCCACACCACGGACCCATCCTTACGCAGGTAGCGCTTTTCGAGACGCATCTTGCCCGCGTCGCCCGCTTCGAGCATACGCCTCGTGCGCCCCCGGCTGACTTCGCGGTCTTCGGGATGCGTAACCTCAAACGACGTCTTCTCCAGCAGTTCGTCCTCTCTGTAACCCAGCAGATCGCACAAGGCCGGGTTGGCCCGTAGGTAGTAATTGCTAAGGTCGATTAGGGCGATACCCGTGGCGGCATCCTCAAACGCACCGCGGAACCGTTCCTCGCTCTCCCTGAGCGCCTCTTCGGTATGTTTCATCTCCGTGATATCAAGCAGCACGCCCTGCCACAACCAGGGTCTTCCCGAATCGTCCCGGAGCAACACCGCCTCGTCCCGCACCCAGATCGTCCGTCCGTCACGGGTGAGCATCCGGTAGTCTTCGCAGAAAGGTTCACCCGTAGCCCTGGACTGACCGTCTGCGGCGAGCACCCGCTCCCTGTCTTCTTGGTGGAGGCTCTCCTCCCACACGTCCTTCTCGGGTACGCTCCACTCTTCTACCGTGTAACCCGTCATTGTTTCAATCTGCGGGCTCGTGTAGAGGGCCAGGTCCGGGTAGACGCCATCCGCCCGGTCTACATAGGTGACCGCCTGGATCTGCTCTACCAGCGTGCGGTAGAGCGCTTCGCGCTCTTTAAGCTTCCCCTCGGTTTCCTTACGACTGGTGAAGTCTATGAGGATGCCCTGCCAATAGAGGGGCTTGCCCTTCTCATCACAGATCAAAACGGCTTCGTTCCAGACCCACACCGTACTCCCATCCCTGTGGATCATGCGATATTCGCACTTGAGCGATTCTCCGGTGCGGCAGGCTCGCTCGTTCTCCGCCAGCATCCATTCCTTATCTTCGGGGTGCAACAAATCGTGCCAGAAGCCGGGAGTCGAGACAAAGTCCTCCGCCTTGTAACCGAGCATCTGCTCTACGTCGGGACTCATATAGGTTTCGACGCCGGATCCGCCGACGCTGTCCAGGTAGATGACCGCCGGGATATTTTCGACCAGTGAACGGTAGCGCTTCTCAGTCTCCCTAAGCTTCTCTTCTACCCTTCGGCGCGCGGTTACGTCACGCGCGTTGATCACGACTCCACCTACCGCCGGCTCCTCGACCAGGCTCCGGCCCATTAACTCGAAACCACGCCAGGAGCCATCCTCGTGACGCAACCTGAGATCCATGGGCTCTTCGAGTTCCATCTTCACCAGCAAATTGGAGAACGAGGCGATAGCCAGCTTACGGTCGTCGGGGTGAACGTACTCGAAACAGATCCTACCCAACAACTCTCCCGCAGAGTACCCGAGCCACCGTTTACTGGCGGGGCTAACGTAGAGAAAGCGCCCGTCAGCGTCGAGCAGCATAACCATATCCGAGGCGTGACGGACCAGAGAGCCGAGCAGCTCCTCTTTCCTTAGACCTTCGACTCCTGGGCCTCCGCTCTCCGGAGTATCTACCAAACTGCTTGACTCCACTCTACACAAGTCGACAGATCCAGCGACCTCATACCCAAAAAGGCTGCATTCCGGCCAGCTTTCACCACTTACTTTCCCTCCGAGTTAGCTACAGACCAAACTATACATCAAGATCAGCAAAGCCCAAAAAGCACGCCTGCTTCCAAGCCATCCGTCGACCTCTACATCCATTGGACATCCACTAATGAGGAGTAACTAAACTTACAGACAGAACCATCCAATTTTTGTAGAAAAAGTTACTATACGGTTACTAGAGGAAGGACTCGTTTGTTCAACAGGGCTTTCAAAAGTTTGCTTCTCGTACCGGCCGGGTTCTAATGAGCGTTCTCGGTCTTTACCTGCTGTCTTTCCCTCTCGGCGTAACGGCGATCTTTTTGGCCTATCAGGCGTCGAGGGAATATATCGGGCGTGGGGAACGCACTATTTTGATGGCTTGCTCCTGCGGAATTCTGTGGAGCATGTTCCTGATCTTCCTGGTAATGCTGTCCGCGCTGTGAACGACTAAACTACCCGCCCTACGATTCTTCCCCGTCGCCAAGCTCCGCCAGCAAGCTATCCACGTCCAGCGGACGGGTATCCATATAAATGCCTCCGTCAGGGGTTCGCGGCCACTGGTCTTCTGGCCTGTCGACGGCGAGCTCCACGCCGTTGCCGTCCGGGTCGCGCAAATATAGAGCCTCGGAGACGCCGTGGTCCGAGGCTCCGTCTATCGGGTACTCGGCGTCAAGCAACCATCTTAGAGCCTGGGCAAGGTCCCGCCGCTCGGGGTAGAGAATGGCGAGGTGGAAGAGTCCGGCGGCGTTTCTGGGAGCGGGCGCCACGCCGCGCCCCGACCACGTGTTTAGTCCGATGTGATGGTGGTAGCCGCCCGCCGAGAGAAAGACCGCGTCTTCTCCGTACCACTGCGTAACCTCGAACCCGAGGATGTCCCGGTAGAACCCGAGAGAGCACTCTATGTTCGCCACCTTCAAGTGGACGTGTCCTATGCGAGCGCCGGTATTTATCCGGTGCTGACTTTTCCTGGTCTCCATCAAGATCACCCCGCCGGTTTCGCTTTTTCCGATCCGTGTCTATCTGATTTTACCGCCTGATACTATCGACGACCGCTGACGACCAGAACTCCCGCCAGCGCCAGCAAACCACCGAGGATGGAGACCAGGTGCGGCGTCTCACCCAGCCAGACCCAGGCTATTAAGAAAGCGAACGCCGGGATGAGGTACAGGAAGCTTGCGGAGACCGTCGCGGTCATGCGGGAAGCAACGTAAGCATAGGTCACGTAAGCTATGGCAGTCGGGAAGACACCGAGAAATATCCCCGACAGTGTCGCCTCTAGGGTCGCGTCCGATACCTGGCCCAGAAAGCCGGGCGAGAAGAAGAGCGTGGGAATCGTCCCGGCCCAGACGGCATAAGTGGTAAAAGCGAGCGAGCCGTACTTTCTTAGGTAGGGTCGCTGGATGATGAAGTACACGCTCTCGGACAGGGCGGCGATCAGTATCGGCAGGGCGTTCAGATCGAAGCGGTAACCACCTCCCTCGCCGAAGGAGATCACGGCGGCCCCGACGAAGCTCAAACCCAACCCGGCCCAGCCAACGGCTTTCAGCCGCTCGCCCAGGAAAGCCATCGCGAGTAGGGCGATGAAGATGGGCGCGGTTGAGATCAGCAAACTGGCCGAACCCGCCTCAACCGTCCGCTCCCCGAAAGTGAGGCCCACGTGGTACACGGTAAAGCCGAAAAACCCGCTGAGGAAGATCATCGGCAGGTCCTTTACCTCCGGCAGTCGCATCCGGGTGAGCAGCGCGTAACCGGCCAGCGCAGCCGAAGCCACGAGCAGCCGGAACAAAGCCAATTCTCCCGGCCCGTAGGAAAGAAGCGCGGCGCGTATACCGGCGAACGCAGCCGCCCACAGAACGACCGTGACCGCGAGTGCGACCAGTACCCGTCTATCCAGTGGAGAGTTTTTCATCCGGCCATTCTAAACCTGGCTCTGGCGCGATGGGCCGCCACTTCTTATACTCTCCTGTAAACGTACAACTAGAGGAGAGACGATGCAGACCACCGACACCCGCCGCAATAGCCGCACCATCTTGGAAGGTCAGGATAGGGCGCCGGCCCGTTCTTACCTCAAGGGAATGGGATATAGCGAGGAGGACCTCACAAAGCCCATAGTCGGGGTCGCCCACTCCTGGATCGAGACGATGCCCTGCAACTACAACCACCGCCACCTCGCGGAGAAGGTCAAGGAGGGTATCCGGGAGGCGGGCGGCACGCCGATGGAGCTGAACACCATCTCCATCTCCGACGGGATAACGATGGGAACGCAGGGGATGAAGACCTCGCTCGTGAGTCGCGAGGTGATCGCCGACTCTATAGAATTGGTTGGACGGGGGCACATGTTCGACGCGCTCGTCACCATCGTGGGCTGCGACAAGACGATCCCGGCGGCGGCGTTGGCACACGTCCGCCTCGGTATACCGGGGGCTATCGTGTACTCCGGTTCGATCCAACCGGGCCGTTTCAGGGACCGCGACGTAACCATCCAGGACGTCTTCGAGGCGGTCGGGGCGCGAGCGGCGGGCAAGATGAGCTCCGAAGACCTCACGGAACTAGAGAACCACGCCTGCCCCGGCGCTGGAGCCTGCGGCGGCCAGTACACGGCAAATACGATGGCGATGGTGCTGGAGTTCCTCGGCCTCTCACCGCTCGGTTCGGCCGGTCCTCCGGCGCTGGATGGACGCAAGGACGAGGAGTGCCAGGCGGCTGGTAGGCTCGTGATGGACTTGCTGGAGAGTGACCTGACACCGGAGAAGATACTAACGTCGGCTGCTTTCGAGAACGCTATAGCGGTCGGGGCGGCGACCGGCGGCTCGACCAACATCGTCCTGCACCTGCTCGCCATAGCTCGCGAGGCCGGCATCCCACTCGACATAGACGACTTCGACCGGGTCAGCGCGCGCACCCCGATAATCGCCGACCTGAAACCCGGCGGCCGCTACACCGCCGTGGACATGGACCGCGCCGGCGGCTCGAAGCTGCTCGGCAAGCATCTCCTCGACGCCGGGCTCATTGACGGAACGCAGCTTACGGTGAGCGGCAAGACGCTCGGCGAGGAAGTAGAGGGCGCGGAAGAAGACGAAGGACAGGATGTGATCTCCCGCGTAGAGCACCCGCTGCGTGAGACTGGCGGGCTGGTGATCCTGAAAGGAAACATCGCCCCCGAAGGCTGCGTTGTAAAAGTCGCCGGTTACACCCGCCTCTCCCACACCGGCCCGGCCCGCGTCTTCGACTCCGAAGAGGCGGCGATGGAGGCCGTGCAATCTGAGCGCGTGGTGGAAGGCGACATCGTCGTGATCCGGTACGAAGGACCGAAAGGCGGACCCGGCATGCGCGAGATGCTCGGCGTCACGGCGGCCATAGTCGGCCAGGGACTCGGCGAGACGGTCGCCCTGCTAACGGACGGGCGTTTCTCGGGCGCAACCCGCGGCCTGATGGCGGGCCACGTCGCCCCGGAAGCCGCCCACCGAGGCCCGATCGCGGCGCTTCGAGACAGGGATAATATCACCCTGGACATAGAAGCCCGCACCCTGAGCGTCGACCTGTCGGACGAGGAGATCGAAGGCCGCCTCCAAAACTGGGCCGAGCCGGAACCACGCTACACGACCGGCGTGATGGCAAAGTACGCCGCTCTTGTCTCCTCAGCCTCCGAGGGAGCCGTTACGACGCCCAGAGCATCCGAAAAGAGCTGAAGGACCACGACCAGCGCCATGTACGAAGAAAATCAACCACACGAACACAAACGATGGCCTATCCAGTACAAAGTATGTAAAATGCTGTCGACGGGAATGGGAAAAAGAGCTCTTCGGTCCGGGTGTACCGCTTGTTTGATTGGTGGGTTGTAAAGAGGCCGTAGCCTGGGCCTGAAAAGCTGTAGGTGTCTGGCGCTGTGGCGAGGTTGCCAGAAGGAACGGGTGTATTTTGCGACGGTTTATGGTTGGGACGGCGTTGATCGTAGTACTCATGGCTCTGGCGGTCGAGGGATACTACGTTCTACAGTTCTACGGAGACGCGAAGAGCTCCGAAGCAGTACAGAACACGACGGGCACAGAAGCGACTACCACTTCGCAACCCGTTAATGGTTCATCGTCCGGGCAACCGTCGATGATAATGTTTGTACATAAATCCACAGCTTCGAATACAACCGCGAACAGCACCTACATAGACAGCCCGTTGACAAACGGCAGGCCGGACCTCCTGTTGAGCGTCACACAGAACTGGAATCCTGGGGGCGAGAGCGGCGTCTACAACGACCATCCGGTAGGTGTCTGGTACGATGGCGGCCGCAAGAAATGGGCTGTTTTCAACCAGGACCGGGCGAGGATGACCCAAGGCGCTGCTTTCAACGTGCTCGTCTCATCCGAATCTACGCCTTTCAATTAACTTTGAATTGGAAGTCATTTGGAGCGTGCTTGGTTTATTCCGGCATTCGGACGCCGAGGTGGGCGTAGGCGCGGCGGGTGGCGATGCGGCCGCGGGGTGTTCTTTGGATCAGGCCGCACTGGAGCAGGTACGGCTCGTACACGTCTTCGACGGTATCCCGCGCCTCGCCCAAAGCCACGGAAGCGGTGCCGAGCCCGACAGGACCGCCGTCGAACTTGTGGATGATGAGCCCGAGGTAATCCCGGTCGATCCGGTCCAGCCCCAAGTCGTCAACACCCTGCATGGCGAGCGCCGCATTGGCCGTCTCCTCGTCTATCTTCCCGTCGCCGACTACCTCCGCGTAGTCCCGCACGCGCCTGAGGAGCCGGTTTGCGACTCGCGGGGTTCCCCTGCTGCGCCCGGCTAGCTGCTTCGCGCCGGGTTCTGAGATCGGGATGCCGAGGATGCCGGCGTTACGCACCACGATCTTCTCAAGGTCCTCCGCCGAGTAGTAGTCCAGACGACTCGAAAACCCGAACCTGTCGCGCAGGGGCGAGGTTATAAGACCCGTTCGAGTCGTCGCCCCGACCAGAGTAAAGGGAGGAACGTCCATGCGGATCGTACGAGCCGACGGCCCCTGCCCGAGCACGATGTCCATCGCGAAGTCCTCCATCGCCGGATAGAGAACTTCTTCGATCTGGCGATTGAGACGGTGGATCTCATCTATAAACAGGAAGTCACCCTCTTCCAGAGAGGTCAGGATAGCCGCTATATCCCCCGCACGCTCCAGAGTGGGCCCGCTGGTGATCTGGATCTGTACACCCATCTCGTGCGCCAGAATCCGACACAAAGAAGTCTTCCCGAGTCCCGGCGGTCCCGCGAGCAGCACGTGATCCAGGGGCTCTTTCCTCCGCCGGGCAGCCTCCACGAAGATTCTGAGGAGGTCCTTGAGTTTATCCTGCCCGATAAACTCATCCAGCGTTCCGGGCCGCAGCTTCGGCTCATCGTCACTTGGAAGCTCCGCTGGGTCCAACGGGCTGTCTCCCGGCAATTCGGGAGAACCGGACGATTCTCCCGTCAAGTCTCCGTCGTACTCTTTGTCGGGTCCGCTGTCCAGTTCGCCGCGCACCGTGAAATCGTCCATCTCTTCCACGCCTAGCGCCTACTCCCTATCCGCCGCAGGGCCTCTTTGATGTACTTCTCGACCGAGTCCTGGGGCGGTACCTCGTTGAGCGTCATCTCGGCCTCCTCAAGCGAGTATCCGAGGGCTGCGAGCGCCTCCCGCGCCTCCATGTACGGCCCCGGCGCCGCCCGGTCCTGGAGACCTCCGACCGATTCCGGCCCGAAAGCCGTAAAAGCGGCCGCCAGGTCCTTGCCACGTAGCTCCAGCACTAACCGCTCGGCGGTCTTCTTCCCGAGCCCCGGCACCGAGGCGAGCTTTATGACGTCACCCCGAGCCACAGCCTCTGAGACCTCCAGTGGAGACATCGTGGACAGCACCGAGAGGGCCAGCTTCGGCCCAACCTTGCTCACGCCGGTCAGCGCATCAAAGGCCGCCCGCTCGTCCCGCGTGGCGAACCCGAAGAGCAGCATCGCATCTTCACGCACGACCATCCTGGTGTGCAGGACGCACTCTTCTCCCGGTCCCGGAAGCGTGCGAAGAGTAGCGGTGGAGGCCGAGGCCCGGTAGCCGACGCCGACCACGTCCACGACGATGCCCTCGGCGTCCTTCTCGACCAGTTGTCCACGGAGTCTGTAGATCATGAGTTAATTATCCTGCACGAGTAGCTATTTCCCCACCCCAACCTTACCCGACATCCGGGCCGTGAAAGCGTGGCAGATCGCGATGGCGAGCCCGTCAGCCGCATCGTCTGGTTTTGGGATCTCCCGTAAGTTCAGCAAAGCTTTCACCATCTCCTGAACCTGCCGCTTATCAGCCCGTCCGTAAGAGGTCACCGCCTGTTTCACCTGAAGCGGCGTGTACTCGGCGACTTCTATTCCCGCCTTGTACGCCGCCAGAATAGCGACTCCCCGCGCCTGCCCGACCGTGATCGCCGTCGTCGTATTGGTGTTGAAGAACAACTCCTCTATAGCGACGGACTGTGGCCGATAACCCCGGATCAACTCTGTTATCCCGTCGAAAAGACGCCCGAGACGCCGGGGCATCTCCCACGTAGACGGCGTCGTGACCGCACCATGCTGCACGTAGCGGAGCCGGTTCCCCTCCTGTCGGACGACCCCCCAGCCCATAGTCGCCGTTCCCGGATCAATGCCGAGTATCGTCCGCCCTCTATCTCCACCCGTAAGCATGACCCTAGCTTACCGTTCGGAGCCTCTCTTTGCAGCGCTTCCCACATGTGGTGCCTCCGGCCCCACCCAACACTACCCCACGAAAGATGTTGAGGGACCTCTCTACCTGCGCCGCTACAACTGCCCATAGTAAACTCGCGTATCGTACTCGACGGTGGCCGTTCCACCCTCCTCGTGCTCCCGAAAGAGGGCTTCCAGACCTTGCAGCATCTCCGCGGCTCCCGGCTCCCCCTCCGACGGAACATACGAAGACGACAAAGCTCGTCCCTTCAATCCATCGAGGTCCAAAACCTGCTCGTTATCGAAAGTCGCCACCTCGACAGAGTCGGGATAGAAGAAGTCGCGAACTTCATCCGCGCTTCCCCGCCGACCGGGACCAACCTCCGCATAGTCCGTCCCGTGAGTTTGCAGGAGTCGCTCGTAACCCTCCAGAAAGGCCGTCCGGCTCTCCCGTCGCCCGTTCCACACCAGCACAACCCATCCGCCCGGCTTTATTATGCGGGCGAACTCGGCTCGCGTCCGCTCCGGTTCAAACCAGTGAAACGCCTGACCCGCCGTCAAGACATCTACGCTCCCATCCGCGAGCGTCGTCTCCTCAGCCGTCGCCGCCACGCTCGTAAAACGCTCGTAGCCCGCCAGAAGCCTCTCGCCGGCTCTCCGCATCTCCCGGTTCGGCTCCACCCCAAAGACCCGGTTCCCGTTCTCAAGAAACAACCGTGAAAGAAATCCCGTCCCCGAACCCACGTCCGCCACAATGGAAGAACGGTCGAGCCCGCACCTCTCCCGGAGAAGCTCCACGACAGCCTTCGGATATCCGGGCCGGTACCGGACGTAATTCTCGACCCTTCCAGTGAAACGCTGTGTGGAATCCATCAATTCGTGCTCCTTTGAACCATCCATGCACCACTTTCGGAAGCAAACTCGCAACCAATTCTCTACCCTAGCACGTCACGGCAGTGCTACCACGAGAATCTGGATCCCGGACGACCAGCAAGCTATTCGACCGTCTTTTGTTTCTGATCCTGGACCTGGGTAGTCTTCGGAGTGTTGTTCTGCGGCTTTGCCTTACCCTGATTCCCGGAAGTCAATCTCTGATCGGAACATGCCGCTACCAGGAATATCGACCAGCATCATTACCGTCGCCATCGCTCTCATTGCCCCCCTTTCAGAGGTAAAGAGGCATAATTACCGCTCCTACGCCTCTTCACCGGCCCTCTAGGTCACGCGACGGTGTTACGAGCTGCGGCGCAACAGCCTCAGCACCACGAAGCCGGAACCCAGGAGCAGAGCTGCAGCAGGTAGCAGGATCACAGACCCGCCGGTATCAGGAAGCACGCCAGAGGTGGAAGTCACGGCAGGAGCGCCGATAGTAGTGGTTGCCGCGGGAGTCGTAACGGCGGTTGCTGTAGGGGCAGTAGTCACCGTAGGAGCAGTGACGACAGTGGTTTCCGTTGGCATTACGGCAGTGGTCCCTACGGTTATCGTTGGCGGTTGTGTCGTTCCACCGCCATAATCGTAGTCCTCGCATGCCATACCGTTATTGTTGGCGTCCAGGTTATCGAAATTATTGGACGGGCTTCCTCCGTTGGCGTCGAAGTAGTTTTGAGCTTCCGCCTGGGACGCGAAATCCATACAGTCTCGGTCGGCCTGCGCAAAAGCAGCGGGAGCCAGAGCCAGCATGGTCAGCATTGCTAGCGCGACCAGTAACGACAGTTTCCTCACGGCGCCTCCTTCGGTTGTTTTGCGTCCCACGAGAGTACCTTCCCCTTCCCGGATGTGCCTATGATAAGCACCAAATAGCACGTGAGTCAAGACCGACACAGGCTGCGTCCAGCCAAAGTTTTAGTTTCGCACTTTTCGCGCTGACAGTCCATGCAACCTCCTACAGAACCACCTGTAGATATCCTGTTCGACATCGGAGGTAGTACCTGGTCCTTCCAGAGAAATGCTGAGTGTTGTCGCCGACCTCTAACTCCTTCCAGCAAGCGAAGCTATCCGTAGCCGTAACGAGGCTTGTTATGTACCTGGCTGCGGAATATCCACCCTCAGGTGACGACGGGACGTATCCGCTCTATCTCCTCTCCCACCTTATCTTTCACTATTTCCCGCTCGTAGTGAGCCTGGGCATTCGTCCAGTAACTCTCACTCATCCCGAAGTAGCGGGAAAGCCTCAAAGCCGTGTCCGCGCTTATGCCGCGTTGCTCCCGGACGATAGCTCCTATACGCTGCTCCGGCACGTCTATATCTTTCGCCAGCCGGTACGCGGTTATTCCCATCGGCTCCAGAAACTCTTCCCGCAAAAGCTCTCCCGGATGCACCGGAGCCATGTTCTTCTCAGCAGCCATTCCGCTCCTTCCTAATGGTAGTCAACGATCTCCACGTCGTAAGCGTCTCCATCTTCCCAGACGAAACACACCCGGTATTGGTCGTTGATCCTTATGCTGTGCTGGTCCGCCCGTTCGCCGGATAACTTCTCCAACCTGTTGCCCGGCGGCACCCTGAGATCGACAAGGTTGCTCGCGTAGTGGATCTGATTCAGTTTCTTGAGCGCCTTCCTCTGCAACTCTACCGGCACTGCTTTTGATCGCTCCCGAGCGAAAACCTTGCGCGTCTCTTTATCCCGGAAACCTCTTATCGCCACATGCTAATACTAACGCATCGCGTACGCAAACGCAATGCGTGTATACGCTAGTTGTTCTGAACCCGGATAAGATGCGATAAGTGAAAGTTGGAGCCTGCCGTTTAATCTAACATCTTGAGGAGTACGGTGTCATAAGGGCGGATCTGGAACGGGCGGGCACGCCCATCGGCCCGAACGAACTCCTGATCGCCGCGCTGGCCCGCTCCCGCGATCTCACCCTCGTGAGCCTCAATCGTCGGGAGTTCGGCCGGGTTGCGGGACTACGCCTTACGGACTTTGAGGCCCCGAACTTTTGACGGCAAACGCTTAGAGGAGAGCCACAGGTTAAGCTCCAATAACGGGCGAATTGACCACCTCCTATCTGTAGCGCATCTGCACGCTTGTTCAGTAGCTCTCGCTCGTACTTGAGTACAGGGAAATCTTTGTGCCGTGTCCGAGCTTATACAACCACTTCTATATATAGAATGCTATTATGAAACTTATGAAGCCTCAAGTTTTCTTGTCCCATTCCAAAGAGGATCGTGATTTTATTGAACACTTAGCAAACGATCTTCGGGTGGGACGCGTTGATGTGTGGGTAGATGAATGGGAGAGTCCTTTCGCAAACAAATTTTTGAAGAGGGCGTGCCCAGTAGCAACTTGTTCTTCGTATACTTCACCACCGCCTCTGCAGCATCTTACTGGGTACAAAAAGAAGTGGATGCAGCACTCATTCAAGATGCTGAGATGCGAGGCGGATTCATTTCAACCTTTGTCGACAACGATGATACACGTAAGTTACTTCCACTAGATCTCCAATCTTTAAATTCTCCAATGCTCAATGACGAGGAGTATGAGCGTCCCGTCCGAAAGCTAATTGCACGTGCATGGGAAGGATTACTTCTAGAGACAGTTAAAGGGACTCAAGACAAGCAGCAAGTAAAGTTACTAGAATTGCAACGAGACAACGCGGAACTTAGAGTGCAAATCGCGCAGCTAGAAGCTTCAACCAGATCTCCCGATAGAAATCTGCTCTTGAACGAGCTAGAAGCTAGAACCTACGAGCTTAACTCTCATGTAAATTCTCTGCTGATTCTGTTTTCTACGCTCGCCAACGAAATTGCTGCCGGCGCAAACTCGTGGAGCTTAGCAAGTACGCTCCGCAATTTTGCAGGTATAGAAGGTAACTTTGGAGAAGTAGATAAATATACTATATCTGATTTTCTAGGACCGCTGATCATACTTGGGCTAGTACGCATAGAGACGTTTGAAACAAACTCTGACGTCTACTATTTAACAGAGCTTGGGGCTGAAATAGCACAACAAATTTCCACATCTTGATAACAGCGCGACCATAATCGTATTGATGCCCCTTGATGCTCAACTTCTTTTCTATCCGGCAACCTCAGCCATAACCTCATCACTTATATCGAAGTTAGCGTAGACTTCCTGCACGTTGTCGTTTTCTTCTAGGGCGTCTATGGGGCGGAGGGCCTGGCGGAGGGTTCCGGCTTCCAGGTCTATGCTGTTCTGGGGCTACCGGTTCAATGCTCCGGACAACTGCGTATAATTAGCAGCCGGTCGCTGATGGAGTTGCTGGAGGAGTCGGAGTTGGCTCAGTGGGAGAAGGTGAGGGACAGAGTCCTTAGCGGCCAATCTGATGCGAACATCCCTTTCAAACAGCTGTGTAATGTGCTGATACGTTTGGGTTTTTCCGAACGCATCACGGGCAGCCACCACACGTTTACCCGTGACGACATACCGGATATAGTTGTTTTGCAGCCCAGCAAGGGAGAAGCGACGGCTAAACGCTACCAGGTGAAACAGGTGCGTGAAGTGTTGCTCAAGTACAGCTTACGCTAGCTCCTCTTTGCTTTCACAAGTTTTACTTGCTAATCCACCGTACCGCTAATACCATTGTGGCAAGGAAGCAGCAGGTTTTTAGACAAGTCTTGCTGGCTGGAGAGTTAGCCAACAGTACAAAGAAAGGGCAGAGAGTGCGGCAGTTGCCTTTGGAAGACCGTTACGAGATAGACATAGCTTACAGTGCGGAAGACGACGCTTTCGTCGCCCGTATCCCTGATCTACCGTTCGCCGGAGGACACGGAGACACCCAAGAAGAAGCTCTGGCTATGGCGAAGGCTGCTATACGCGCTTACATCGAAAGCGCCAGAGAGGCTGGCAAGCCGATCCCAGAGCCCACTGTAGCCTTCTCTTAGCTCTACAGCAATAGCACTCTACTCCTCCGCTTACCCGGCGACCTCCGCCATGACCTCGTCCGAGATGTCGAAGTTAGCGTAGACTTCCTGCACGTCGTCGTTCTCTTCGAGGGCGTCTATGAGTCGGAGGGTCTGGCGGGCGGTTCCGGCTTCGAGGTCTATGCTGTTCTGGGGCTCCAACGTGATCTCCGCATTCTCGTACTCGATGCCCGACTCGTCCAGCGCGTCGCGCACCGCCGTGAACTCCTCCGGCGCCGTGACGACCCGGTAGTCGCTCTCCATCTCCTCCACATCGTCAGCGCCGGCTTCCAGCGCCGCCTCCATCAGTCCGTCTTCGTCCACGGCGTCCTTCGGGACCAGGATGATGCCCTTCCGGTCGAAGAGGTAGGAGACCGAGCCCGTCGTGCCGAGGTTGCCGCCGTTTTTGGAGAAGATGTAGCGAACGTCGGATGCGGCCCGGTTGCGGTTATCCGTCAGGACTTCGACCAGGACGGCGACCCCGCCGGGGGCGTAGCCTTCGTAGGTGATCCGCTCGTACTCAACGCCGTCGGCTCCAGCCCCGGTCCCCTTGTCCACGGCCCGCTGGATGTTGTCGTTGGGCATGTTGGAGCCCTTCGCTTTCTGGATCGCCAACCCCAGCGCCGGGTTCATGTCCGGGTCTCCGCCGCCCTCGCGGGCCGCGACGGTTATCGCTTTAGAGAGCTTGCCGAAGAGCGCGCCGCGCTTCGCGTCCGCCGCACCTTTTTTCCGCTTGATCGTGGACCACTTGGAATGTCCGCTCATATCTTACAAACCTCCTGCAAAAAGTACTCGTGAAACCTCGTATCTTCCGTTAGCTCCGGGTGAAACGCCGTTACCAGTATATTATCGCCCCTGGCCGCCACGACCTTCCCGTCTATCTCCGAGAGTACCTCCACCCCCGGCCCAACGTCCTCGAAGAACGGCGCCCGGATAAACACCCCCGTATACGGCTTCTCGAACCCTTCGACCTCCAGGTCTTTCTCGAAAGAGTTTACCTGACTCCCGAAACCGTTGCGCTCCACCAGCGCGTTCATCAACCCGAGCAACGGCTGACGAGCCCCGGTAGTGGCTGAAGCAGCCAGCACCATCCCGGCGCACGTCCCCCACACCGGACCGCCCTTATAAAAGAAGCTCCGGATGCCGTCCAGAAGCCCCGACTCGACCATGATCCGGCCGATGGTAGTAGATTCGCCACCCGGCACAATAATCCCCGCCAGCCCTTCGAGGTCCTCTATCTTCCGGACCTCGACCGGCTCGACGCCCATCTTTCGCAGGATCTCCACGTGCTCCCGAAAGTCTCCCTGGAGCGCCAGCACCCCAACCTTCGGCGTCCCAGCCTCCGGCGCTCCTCCGTTGCGCGTCTCGTCCCTACCAGCCACGGACCGCCAGGCGCTCTCCTTCAGCGAGGTCGTCCATCTCCCGGCCGACCATCGCCTCGCCAAGACCCCGGCTCGCCTCCGCGACCGCCTTCGGGTCCTTGTAGTTCGTCGTCGCCTTCACGATGGCCGCCGCCCGGCTCGCCGGGTCTCCGCTCTTGAAGATACCGCTCCCGACGAACACGCCGTCCGCCCCGAGTTGCATCATCAGGGCCGCGTCCGCGGGTGTGGCGATTCCGCCGGCGGTGAACAGCACCACAGGAAGCCGTCCGTTCTCAGCCACCCATTTGACGATCTCGTACGGCGCCTGAAGGTTCTTCGCCTCAGCCATCAACTCTTCGGGGTTCAGTACGCCCAGTCGCCGGATGCCTCCGAGGATCGAACGCATGTGCCGGACTGCCTCGACGACATTTCCGGTCCCGGCCTCGCCTTTTGAACGGATCATGGCCGCCCCCTCGCCGATGCGCCGCAGCGCCTCCCCGAGGTTGGTGGCCCCGCACACGAACGGGATGGTGAAACCGTGCTTGTCTATGTGGTTCGCCTCGTCCGCCGGGGTCAGGACCTCCGACTCGTCTATGTAGTCCACTTCGAGGGCTTCGAGGATCTGGGCTTCGACGAAGTGTCCGATGCGGGCCTTCGCCATCACCGGGATGGATGAAACCTCCTGGATCTCCGTTATCATCTCCGGGTCGCTCATCCGCGCGACGCCGCCCTGAGCCCGGATATCAGCCGGCACCCGCTCAAGCGCCATGACCGCCACGGCCCCCGCCTCCTCGGCGATCCGGGCCTGCTCCGCGTTCACCACGTCCATTATGACCCCGCCCTTGAGCATCTGGGCCATCCCGCTTTTCACCCGAAAAGTACCCTTCGCCTGTCCGTTCTCAGCCATGCGCCTCTCCTATTATCACTTACTAGAATCCATTAAGGACATCTTACTACCAGCGCACCCTCTCGCCAATAGCCCGCCATTGCGAACGCCCCGAAACGAAGTCGACTCAACGCTTCTTCCGGCGCTCTTTGGCATACTCCTCCGGGAACTTCTTCAGGAATGTCTTCCCGGCATGCCTCGCCGCCCGAATCGCCGCTGGAACAGCCGCCTGCCCTTCTCGCCGCACCAATACCGCCACTCTTTGGAATACTTGCCGTGTCATGGGTACCCCTTAGTAAGCCTTCCCTGAGGATCCTTGATCTTTCGAGTGCTCTTCGCAAGCAGCGACGATCTTTGCCACTACCTGATACTGTTCTCTCGATCCGCTCTCCGCCACCTCAATCTATCTCTATGCGCTCCCGGCCCCCGCCGGACTCTTCGGCTTTCTTTTCCGGTCTCACGAGCGCCCCGGCGCCAAGCAGTGCTTCCAGACCCGCGCGTCGGAAGTGTCTGGCCGCCCTGCGGCGTCTCTCGCCCGGCACCAGCACGTAGGCAGCGACGCCGAGCAATGAACCTCGCTTCTGGTGATCCTCACGGTCAGGAGCCATCGGCGAGCCTCACGCGTAATTGCCCGTCTTCGACCTTCGCCCCCGCTGCTGAGAGCCGGGCCAGCGAGTCCGGCAAGAGTATGTTTCGTCTGTAGGTCCCAACCTGCACCAGAAGCTCCGCCCCTCGTTTGCTTAAATCAACGTTTTTCTTGTCTACCAGCGGGAGATTGAAGATGACCTCGTACCCGGCTCCGTTCTTCACTATGTCGTGGGCCGCTCCCTTGAACAGCACCCCGAGCGGGTCTGTCTCGCCAAACACGTCTTCCCCGAGCGCGGAGAGCGATTCGAGTCCGTACATCTCGCGGTCGAAAAGACGCGCCTTTAGTATCGGGATCGGAGAAAACGACTCCTCTATAGTCTCCAGATGCCTCTTTTGCGCCTCGATCCAGCGTTCGAAGTAAGGGTCGGTGACCTCCTCGGGCAACAAACGGTTGACGACAATTGCGTCAACCCCGTAGTCGTAGAGGTTCAGGTACGTGTACGCTCGTCGCGCCTCCGCTATGACCATCTTCTCCGCGTTCGCGACCAGCCTTACGGAAGCGTTCTCGCGATCCGTCATGATGTCTTCGACCTGGAGGACGGCTTCGTAGAAACGCTGCGCCGCCCCGAAGAATTCGTCGTCCGGCAGCGGCGGCAGAGATTTCGTCCTCCTGGCGAACGGTCGCGCGAGCTTCGCGGCGGTTCGTTGGATCGGGAAGATCTTCTCGACGTACCAGTTGATCTGATCCGGCAAACTCAACAGCTTGAGAGTCTCTCCGGTCGGCGCCGCATCAACTATGAGCGCGTCGTAAATACCCTCTTTGTAGTGCTGGCGAACCGTCAACAGACCGAACAGCTCGTCCATCCCCGGCAGCATCGCCAACTCTTCGGCGGCCAGCGTATCGGCGCCTTGCCACTCAAAGAGACTCGTCATGTATTCCTGGATCTCCGTCCAGTGCTCCTCGACCATCGAGGTCTGGTCCATCTCCTGTGCCCACAGCCCGTCGGCCATTTGCTTCGGGCTCGACCCTATCTCCGTATCGAAGGCGTCCGCCAGCGAGTGAGCCGGGTCGGTGCTCATAACGAGCACCTTCTTGCCGGCTTTCGACGCCCGTAACGCCGTCGCCGCCGCCACACTCGTCTTCCCGACGCCGCCCTTACCCGTGTAGAGTATGGTCCTCACGGCTGAACGGGCCGCCGCTCCCGCTCGAACTTCTCCTGAGCCTCGACCGTCCTTATAGCCTCGGGCATCGCCTCAAGCCTGCCTTTGGGGATCTCCTGCCCTGTATCATCACAGACGCCATAGCTTCCATCGGCTATCTTCTCCAGCGCCCGGTCCACGTCTTCGAGGCGTCGCCCGGTCTGTCCTTCGACGGTCGCATCCATCTCGCGAGCAAAGATATCCTGGCTCATGTCACCACGGTCCAACTGGGTATCCTGCTCCTCCTGACTACGGTCCTTCGCGTCTTCCTCCATACCCCGCTGAATACGGACCAACTCTTCGCGGATCCCCTCCAGGCGTCCGCGCTGCTGCTCCAAGAACTGCTCGTCAAGCTGCGTATCAGCCATCGCAAACCCCTTTCACTCTTTGCAAACTTACTACACCACAAAACCATACAACAAAAAAGAACCGGCCCGGCCCATCAAACGGCCAAAAAGCTGACCGCTGACGAGCTGACCGGCTGACCAGCTAAAATGAAAATGGGCGACGACCTACTCTCCCACAAAGTTGCCCCTGCAGTACCATCGGCGCGGGCGGGCTTAACTTCTCTGTTCGGAATGGGAAGAGGTGTATCCCCGCCGCTATCATCACCCTTTCAAAAAGGTACTTCTATTCAATTGTAAACCCGGCCAAAAGCCTCGGCCTGATCTTTGAAAACTGTATAGCTGCGAATCCAATAAAAACCATTAAGCCCTCGACTTATTAGTACCACTCGGCTAAACACGTCACCGTGCGTACACCTGTGGCCTATCAACCTGGTGGTCTACCAGGAGTCTTACTCCCTCATGGGGATGGGAGATCTTATCTCGAGGTGGGCTTCCCGCTTAGATGCTTTCAGCGGTTATCCCTTCCGAACATAGCTACCCGGCGGTGCCCTTGGCAGGACAACCGGTACACTAGAGGTTCGTCCACTCCGGTCCTCTCGTACTAGGAGTCGCTCCTCTCAAATCTCCAACGCCCACGGAAGATAGGGACCGAACTGTCTCACGACGTTCTGAACCCAGCTCGCGTACCGCTTTAATGGGCGAACAGCCCAACCCTTGGGACCTACTCCAGCCCCAGGATGCGACGAGCCGACATCGAGGTGCCAAACAGCCGCGTCGATGTGAACTCTTGGCGGCTATAAGCCTGTTATCCCCGGAGTACCTTTTATCCGTTGAGCGACGGCACTTCCACTCGTTACCGCCGGATCACTAACCCCGACTTTCGTCCCTGCTCGAGATGTCTCTCTCGCAGTCAAGCTCCCTTGTGCGTTTACACTCTGCGCACGATTTCCGACCGTGCTGAGGGAACCTTTGGGCGCCTCCGTTACTTTTTAGGAGGCGACCGCCCCAGTCAAACTACCCGCCTGACACTGTTCCCCACCCGGATTACGGCGTAGGGTTAGAACACCAACACACCAAGGGAGGTATCTCAATGACGGCTCCACCGAAGCTAGCGCTCCGGTTTCCTAGCCTCCCTCCTATGCTGCACAAAGTGGGTCAGCATCCAATGCCAGGGTATAGTAAAGGTTCACGGGGTCTTTCCGTCTTTCCGCGGGTACTCGGCATCTTCACCGAGACTACAATTTCACCGAGTCTATGGTCGAGACAGCGCTCAAGTCGTTACGCCTTTCGTGCAGGTCGGAACTTACCCGACAAGGAATTTCGCTACCTTAGGACCGTTATAGTTACGGCCGCCATTGACTAGCGCTTCAGTCGCCAGCTTCGCCACGCGAACGCGGCTAACCGGCTTCCTTAACGTTCTAGCATTGGGCAGGCGTCAGCCCCTATACATCGTCTTTTCGACTTAGCAGAGACCTGTGTTTTTGGTAAACAGTCGCTTGAGCCTATTCTCTGCGGCTCCGTACAGCTTGGGACGCGAAGTCCTACACCGTCCAGAGCTCCCCTTCTCCCGAAGTTACGGGGACAATTTGCCGAGTTCCTTAACCATAGTTATCTCGATCGCCTTAGTGTTCTCCACTCGCCTACCTGTGTCGGTTTTGGTACGGGCACGCTTGCAACTCGCTTAGAAGCTTTTCCTGGAAGTATGGGGTTAGCCACTTGCCCTATAACGGGATTCGGCCCACTCCTCAGGCTTTATGAGGCCCGGATTTTCCTGGTCCTCGCCCTACGAGCAGGCCCACGGTCTACCAGCGCCGTGGTTGGCCTACCCTTCTCCGTCCCTCCATCGCTCAAACGCTACAAACGCGGTGCAGGAATATCAACCTGCTGTCCATCGCCTACGACTTTCGTCCTCGGCTTAGGTCCCGACTGACCCTGGGAAGATTAGCTTTACCCAGGAACCCTTAGGCTTTCGGCGGACAGGTTTCTCGCCTGTCTCTCGTTACTCATGCCAGCATTCTCTCTCCTGATCCGTCCACGCCAGCTTACGCCGCCGCTTCTCTCGTTACAGGATGCTCCCCTACCACTGCAGAACAAGTCTACAGTCCGTGGCTTCGGTAAACGACTTTTAGGCCCGATGAATTTTCGGCGCAACACCACTTGACCAGTGAGCTATTACGCACTCTTTAAATGATGGCTGCTTCTAAGCCAACATCCTGGTTGTCTGTGCAGCGCCACATCCTTTTAACCACTTAGCCGTTATTTAGGGACCTTAGCCGACGGTCTGGGTTGTTTCCCTTTCGGAAATGAAGTTTATCCCCCACTCCCTGACTCCAGCGTTCTTACGTCTACGGTCTTCGGAGTTTATCTGAAGTTGGTAACCTTGTAGGGCCCCGCGTCCAAACAGTGCTCTACACCCGCGACGAAACACGCCAGGCTATACCTAAATATATTTCGGGGAGAACCAGATATCGCCAGGTTTGATTAGCCTTTCACTCCTATCCACAACTCATCCGCTCGGTTTTCAACCCAAGTCGGTTCGGCCCTCCACGAGGTCTTACCCCCGCCTCAGCCTGGCCATGGATAGCTCACCTGGTTTCGGGTCTGCGGCATCTGACTGTTATCGCCCTATTCAGACTCGCTTTCGCTTCGGCTCGCTCTCGCTTAACCTTGCCAGACACCAGCAACTCGCTGGCCCGTTATGCAAAAAGTACGCCGTCACAAATCTTAAAGATCTGCTCCGACCGCTTGTAAGCGTATGGTTTCAGGTACTATTTCACTCCCCTCACGGGGTACTTTTCACCTTTCCCTCACGGTACTGGTTCACTATCGGTCGCCGTTAGTGTTTAGCCTTGCGGGGTGGTCCCCGCGGATTCAATCCGGGTTTCACGTGTCCGGATTTACTCAGGTGCCAACGAGAGAGTCGCTCGAATGTCGTCTACGGGCCTCTAACCCTCTATGGACGGACTTTCCAGACCGTTCGACTATCCGCGCGTTTTGTAACTCTCCGACCGCCCTGTGGGACGACCATGTTGGTCCTACAACCCCCGCTACGCAACGCCCACAGGCTTTCACGCAACAGGTTTGGGCTATCTCCCCTTTCGTTCGCCACTACTCAGGGAATCGATCATTTCTTTCTTTTCCTCCGGGTACTTAGATGTGTCATTTCCCCGGGTTCCCTCCTCACACCCTATGTGTTCAGGTGCAGGTGACGGGTCATTACACCCGCCGGGTTTCCCCATTCGGAGATCCGTGCTTCAAAGCTCGCTTGCGGCTCCACACGGCTTATCGCAGCTTGCCACGTCCTTCATCGGCTTCCGGCGCCAAGGCATCCACCATACGCTCTTACTATCTTAATGGTATTTAGATTCGCGCTATACAGTTTTCAAAGACCAGACGCCTGCGTTCTCACGGGCGCGAACCGCATTTAGCGGCCCCAGAGCTACAAAGGCCCTGAAAACTGAATAGTAGCTACGAACTCTGCGGACGAACTAGAACCCAACGCTAAAGCTGGTCGAAATATCCTAGAGCGGTACACCAGCACGGCGAGCTTGCAACTGACGCTGCGCTCAAGCCGCTATATAGCCGATGTCCGATCGGTCGGATGTTGCCACCCTAACTTAATCCCTAGAAAGGAGGTGATCCAGCCGCACCTTCAGGTACGGCTACCTTGTTACGACTTCACCCCAGTCGCAAATCCTACCTTCGCAGACCGCCTCCCAAAAGGGTTGGCTGCGCCTGCTTCGGGTATTACCTACTCCCGTGGTGTGACGGGCGGTGTGTACAAGGCCCGGGAACGTATTCACCGCGGCGTTCTGATCCGCGATTACTAGCAACTCCGCCTTCACGCAGTCGGGTTTCAGACTGCGATCCGAACTTAGACGTACTTTGATGGGATTCGCTCCACCTCGCGGTCTTGCAACCCTTTGTATACGCCATTGTAGCACGTTTCTAGCCCTGGACGTAAGAGCCATGATGACTTGACGTCATCCCCACCTTCCTCCGGTTTGTCACCGGCAGTCTGGCGTGAGTCCTCAACTTAATGTTAGCAACACACCACGGGGGTTGCGCTCGTTGCGGGACTTAACCCAACATCTCACGACACGAGCTGACGACAGCCATGCAGCATCTGTGGCACACCCTCGAAGGTCACACGTTTCCGTGCGCTTGCAGTGCCATGTCAAGTCCAGGTAAGGTTCTTCGCGTTGCATCGAATTAAAGAACATGCTCCGCTGCTTGTGCGGGCCCCCGTCAATTCTTTTGAGTTTTAGCCTTGCGGCCGTACTCCCCAGGCGGAACACTTAACGCGTTAGCTTCGGCACGGATAGATTCGACTCCACCCACACCTAGTGTTCATCGTTTACGGCATGGACTACCAGGGTATCTAATCCTGTTTGCTCCCCATGCTTTCGCGTCTCAGCGTCAGGAATGGCCCAGCGAGCCGCCTTCGCTACTGGTGTTCCTCCCGATATCTGCGCATTTCACCGCTACACCGGGAATTCCACTCGCCTCTACCATCCTCTAGCCTGGCAGTATCCACTGCACGTCCGGGGTTGAGCCCCGGGGTTTCACAGCAGACTTACCAAGCCGCCTACACGCTCTTTACGCCCAATAATTCCGGACAACGCTCGCCCCCTACGTATTACCGCGGCTGCTGGCACGTAGTTAGCCGGGGCTTCCTCGAAGGGTACCGTCAAGCTAGGGGCTATTAACCCTTCGCCCTTCGTCCCCAACAACAGGGCTTTACGACCCGAAGGCCTTCCTCACCCACACGGTGTTGCTGCATCAGGCTTTCGCCCATTGTGCAAGATTCCCGACTGCTGCCTCCCGTAGGAGTCTGGGCCGTGTCTCAGTCCCAGTGTGGCTGATCATCCTCTCAGACCAGCTATACATCGTCGCCTTGGTAGGCCGTTACCCCACCAACTAGCTAATGTACCGCGGGCCCATCCCTCACCGGATGGCCGAAGCTACCTTTCCTCTACAAACCATGCGGTTCGTAGAGCTTACGGGGTATTAGCCGGAGTTTCCTCCGGTTGTCCCCCTGTGAGGGGCAGGTTGCCCACGTGTTACGCACCCGTTCGCCACTTTACTAACCCCGAAGGGCTTTCTCGTTCGACTTGCATGTCTAAAGCACACCGTCAGCGTTCGTCCTGAGCCAAGATCAAACTCTCCGAACTAACTCGCTCCTACCTTGCGGCAGGGCTAAAGTTATAGTTGGTGCGGGCGCCACCCGCGCGACGATCCGCATTACACTCTCGGATCGCGAAGAGTCAGCCTCAGCGTTATGACGGGTTCTAACTGTCACGCTGTAGTTCTTCACTACTATTCAGTTTTCAAAGCCTCCAAGCTCCTCGCCTCTCGGCGGAGCTAACGGAAGAAGAGATTTCCTCGGAGCGACTAAAACGCCCACCTTTCGGCGGGCTGGTAAATCCTCTCCAATCTGCGGAGAGCCTTACCTGTCGGACCCCAATTCGTTTTTCAACTCTGTCTTCCTCATCAGCCAAAGGAGTTTACCACCCTCCTTTCCGATGTCAACACATCGGAGGCCGAATTTTGCTTCTCGTTCAAAACCTGATCTCCGACTCGCGAGACCGCACTTCTCTTGCCTCACGTCGGGGGATCCCGACTGGTTTCAGAGAATGTATCCCTCGACCAGAGACCAGGATTGTAGCGTCATCGCGAAGAAGGTCAAGAGAATATTCGGAAATCTTTGTAGAGTTATGCAGAAGGCGCGAGGCGGGCGTAGCGTCGTTTTCCGACCTGGATGGTTTTGCCTTTCAGGGCTTCCACGGGCAATGAAAGGCGCTCGTCCTGGACTACTTCGCCGTCCAACCTGACGGCGCCGCCTCGGACAAAGCGGCGGGCTTCACCGTTTGTCTTGGCGAAACCGGCCAGGGTGATGAGGTCTACGACCCAGACCTCATCACCACTGGGCAACTCTACTTCCGGGATGTCGTCTGGAACACCGCGCCTGACGACGGTATCGAAGGTCTGCTCCGCCCCTTGAACCGCATCTTCGCCGTGGAAGAGCCGTACCAGCGAACGGGCGAGTTCACGTTTCTGTTCGACTGGCTCGGATTCGGGTGGTTCGCGGTCCAGCAGAAGGGAGTAGTAATCGGGCATGAGGTTGTCCGGGATGCTCATCGCCTTGCCGAACATGGCGTTGGGCGGGTCGGTGACGCCTATGTAGTTGCCGAGAGACTTGCTCATCTTCATCTTGCCGTCGGTGCCGACGAGCAGCGGTGTCGTGAGGACGCACTGGGGAATCTTGCCGTAGTATTCCATTACGTGGCGGCCCATCAGTAGGTTGTAGAGTTGGTCGGTGCCGCCGAGTTCCACGTCGGCGTCTATGGCGACAGAGTCGTAAGCCTGCATCAGCGGATAGAGGAGTTCGGTCAGTGTGATCTGCTCTCCCGAAGCGTAGCGCTTCGAGAAGTCGTCTCGCTCAAGGATGCGGGCGACGGTCGTGGCCCGCGTCAGGCCGATGATGTCTGCCATCGACAGTGGGGCGAGCCATTCGGAGTTGCGCCGGACCTCGGTGCGGTCACGGTCCAGGATCAGGTACGCCTGCTCCAGGTACGTGCGGGTGTTCTCCTCGATCTGCTCCGGCGAGAGGATCGGTCGGGTCTTCGAACGCCCGGACGGGTCCCCGACGAGAGCAGTGTAGTCGCCGATCACCAGCACCGCCGTGTGACCGAGCCGCTGAAACTCCCGCAGTTTTTTGAGGACAACCGCGAAACCGAGGTGTATGTCCGGGGCGGTCGGGTCTATGCCCAGTTTGGCCCGGAGAGAGCCTCCTTCCAGCCGCCGGGCAAGCTCCTCTTTTGGGATCACGTCCACGGCGTTTCGGAAGATCATTTGTAGACTCTGAGTTTTCTCCATGCGACTAATTTAAACCATCCGGCAAGCCAGTGTAGAGCAGGGTGAGCCTTCCCACCGTCCCCTAGCTTTTACGGCTTCCGACTTTCGAGCGCGAGAGGTTACGGCTGGAGATTGTCTTGGGACGGACGGAGACGTTTTCGTCGGCTGGGATCAGATACCGCCAGGGCAACTCCATCCCGCGACTGATACCGATGCGGGTGGTGGAGATGATTTCTTCCGGCGCTTCGTCCCACGAGATAGTCAAATCCCCTTCGGTGAGGCTCTGGCCGTCCTGCGAGAGTCGGACGTCGAGCGCCTGGGTGAGCTTGCCGGGTCCGTCGCACAACTGAGAGCTTCTGCCGCGCCGTTCGACCATAAGCTCTTCGCCCTCCGTTGGCCGCAAAGCACGGATCAGGACTGCGCTACCGATCCCCTCACCTTCGCAAACGACGTTCAGCAGCCGGTGAATGCCGTAGGAGAGATAGACGTAGGCGATGCCGGGCTCGCCGAAGATGTTGCGGTTGCGCATCGTTGGTCCTTTATAGGCGTGACAGGCAGGGTCTTCCGGACGATAAGCCTCGGTCTCGACGATCACCCCGGACGAGACGCCTTCCGTCGTACTGTGGGTGAGTGTGCAACCGAGAAGGTCTACCGCGACTTCGCGAGGGTCTCTGTCGTAAAAATCTGCTTGTAGGACCCGGTTCGGGCTCACTGCTCCCCGGTGAGGTCCGAGATGCGCCCGGAGAGCTTGTCGAGGTCTAGGCCCGCCTCGGAACGAATGGAAGTCTTAAGCAAAGGCCGGACCTGTCCTATCTGCATCTGCAACTCTCGCAGCAGTTCTATATAACCGCTCTCCGGGCCGACCATGTCGCGGAGGATGGTTCCCTCGGTGCGCCCCGCCACCAGCGGGTCCGAGAGGTTCTCGACGTAAACGAGCGTCCGGCGTCCGCTGCCCCGATCGTCTTCTATCGGGACGAGCGCGACTATCCTGTCCGCCCTCACGAACTTTCCGAAACCTAACGATACTATGCGATCCGGCATCACTTTCATATTGAACAAATTTTAACATAGCAGGTACTTTACGGAACGGGTATATTCTGATGATGCGACTATTCAAAGGTTCGAGCAAACTCGTCGGAGACAGGGTAGAACTGAGGCATCACGACCGGGCAAACTACCCGCTGTACGGCGAGTGGTACGGAGACCAGGAGGTATGGCACCTCACGAGTTGGGCGTCGGCTCCGCTGGACAAACGATCGGTCAAGAAGCTCTTCGACGATCGGGAACTATCCCAAGCCGACGATTCGTTCGCCGTTCACATCAGGGACGAGGATAGGCCTATAGGTGTGATCACGCTGACCAACATCAGCGAAACTCACTCTTCGGCGGGCCTCTCTGTTATCCTCGGCAGCCCGGAAGACCGGGACAAGGGCTACGGCCGGGAGGCGATCGGACTTCTACTACGCCACGGCTTCGAAGACCTCGGCTTAAACCGCATCGCCCTGAGCGTCTTCGAGTTCAACGACGCCGCAATAGCCACCTACGAAAAGCTCGGCTTCAGTGAAGAAGGCCGCTTCCGGCAGGCCATAAAACGCGGCGACACCTACTTCGACGCCATCCTGATGAGCCTCGTGAAGCCCGAATGGCAGGCCGTTAAGAGCCCCTAACCTGCCCCCCGAACTCGTCTTCCAGCGCGGAGGAAATTCGGGCCATCTCGTCGCTTACCACTTCATCGGTCAAAGTCTCTTCTCCCTGGAAGGTAAAACCGAGGGCGACGCTCTTCTTGCCCTCCGGCACTTGCGAACCCTCGTAAACATCGAAGACGCGCGTCTCGGTCAAAAGTTGGCTCCGCAGCGTCTCAATGGCCGCGAGCACGCTGCCGACTCGTACTTCCCGGTCCAAGACTACGGCCAGGTCACGCCCGACCGCCGGGACGTTTGCGAAGGTCTCGAAGGAAGATACGGGGTCCGGCTCGCACAGAGACACGTCCAGCTCGAATGCCGCGACGGCCCATCCTTCCAGGTCGAAGTTCTCTACGGTCTCAGGGTGAACTTCGCCGACCCATCCAGCCTCGGAGCCGTTGACCAGCACGACAGCGGCCCTGCCGGGATGGAGGTTCGGGAGCGCGCGGACTTCGAAGTCCGCGCCGGGGACCAGGCGCTCCACGACGCCCTTCGCCTCGAAGAAACCGGCTCGGACGACGGGGGCGTTCCAGCCTGCGGGGCGGGTGACGCCGGCCAGCAAGCCGGAGGCTCGTTGTATCTCTCGCACGCCCATGAGTTGCTCCACGTCCTGGACGTCCGTTTGGCCGGTCAGGCGGAAGCGTAGCGCTTCGTCTCTGAGATCAGACGAGACCTGGAGAGACTCGAAAGCGTGGCCGATCTCGAAGAGTGCGCCGCCTCGCTCGCCGAACGAGCGGTTACGGGCGGCGGCGTCGAGCAGCCCCGGCAGCAGGGTAGAGCGCAGGTTTCGGGCCTCGGCGCTCAAAGGATTCTTTAGACGAAGGTCTCCTGTGGCTTCGCCACCCACCTGGCTATCAGGTGTAGCGTTCCAGCGGTCCGGGCCGAACGGATAAGTAATTGCCTCGGCGAACCCGAGGTCGGCCAGGGTGTGACGTATCCGCCGTACCTTTAGTTGCTCCGGCGTCAGGCCACCGGGAAGCGAGACTCCCGGTATCTCCTCCGGTACGCGGTCGAGGCCGATAAGACGGCCGACTTCTTCGATCAGGTCGGCCTCGCGCCGCAAGTCTTGACGAAATGTCGGCACGGTAACGCGCACCTCTTCCTCGTCTCCGCTTACCTCGCATCCCAGCCGCTCCAACTTGTCCGTAGCCTCGCTTGTATCTACCGGCATCCCTAATAGAAGCTCCGCCCGCTTCAGGCGCAACAGCACTTCCCACGGAGATACGGGTTCCGGATACTGGCTCAGGGTATCTCCCGCCACTTCTCCTTCGGCGTTTTCGGAGAGCAAAGCTGTGGCCCGGTCCATAGCGTAATCGGCCATGTTCGGGTCGAGGCCGCGCTCGAAGCGGCCCGAAGCGTCGGTGCGAAGCCCGAGCCGGGCGGAGGTTTCGAGGATGTTTCGGCCGTCGAAGGTGGCGACTTCTATGAGCGCGTCCACGGTTGTGTCGTCTACTTCGGCGTCTTCGGCGCCCATTACTCCGGCGACTACCAGGCCACGCTCCTCGTCGGCGATGACGAGCATCTCCTCGTCGAGAGTTCGGGTTGAGCCGTCCAGCAGCGTGATCTTCTCGCCCTGGTTCGCCCGACGGACGACTATGCCCTCACGCACCTTCCGGGCGTCGAAAGCATGGATCGGCTGTCCCGTCTCCAGCATCACATAGTTGGTCGCGTCCACGATGGCGTTTACCGGACGCATGCCGGCGGCGAAGATCCTACGCCGCATCTCCAGAGGAGCCTCGTGTCCCGGCGACAGATTCGATACGCGCCGTAGGTCATAGCGCGGACACAAATCTCCCGCTTCTACCCGGAGGCTGTAGACGGAGCTAGGCTCGCCGCCGATATTGAACGAAGGCTCGGGAGTGCGGAAATCCGTCTGGAGAATGGCGGCAAGTTCGCGGGCGACCCCGATCATGCCCCACAAGTCCGGTCGGTTCGGGGTTACGTCTATATCTATAACGGTCTCGCCCACCGGGAAGTATTCCTCGACCGGATGCCCTACCTCGTAGGAATCGTCGAGAAGGAGGATCCCACCGTGTTCATTGGAAATGCCAAGCTCGCGCTCGCTCATCATCATCCCGTCTGACTCCAGGCCGCGAAGCTTCGCTTTCTTGAGCTTCGTACCGTCCGCCATGACGCTGCCGGGCCTCACGACCGGGACGCGGGTGCCCGGATAAGGGTTCGGGGCGCCCGCCACGATCTGGACTACCTGGCCGCCGAGGTCCACCTTCGCCACGGAGAGCCGGTCGGCGTTCGGGTGCGGTTCGAACTCCAGCACTTCTCCGACCACCACCTCGCCCTCGGCAACACCGAGACGGTAGACGCCGTCGATCTCTTGGCTTCGGAGGCTAAACAGGTCGACGAGTTCATCGACTGACAAGTCGAAGTCAACGTATTCGTGCAGCCAGCTCAACGGAACGCGCAAAGGTCCAACTCCTTCTCGGGACTAAAACTGACGGAGGAAGCGCAAGTCTCCCTCGAAAAAGAGGCGGAGGTCCGGGATACCGTACTTGACCATCGCCATCCGGTCGGGTCCCATCCCGAACGCGAAGCCCGTGTACTCCTCCGGGTCGTAACCGACCTCTTCGAGGACGGCCGGGTCGACCATCCCGGCACCGAGCATCTCCAGCCAGCCCGCGCCCTTGCAAACCTTGCAGTTCGGGTCCGAGCCTCCACACACAAAGCAGGTTATATCCAGCTCTACGCTCGGCTCAGTGAACTGGAAGTAGCTGGGACGGAGACGTATATCCACATCCTCTCCGAAAACAGTCCGGGCCATCGCCGCGAGCGTTCCCTTGAGGTGGGCAAGCGTGAGCCCTTTGTCCACGGCGAGACCTTCGATCTGATGGAACATCGGCGTGTGCGTCGGGTCCGAATCGCGCCGATAAGTCCGCCCCGGACAGACGACGTAGACCGGCGGTTCTTGAGAGAGCATGGTCCTGATCTGCATCGGCGAGGTCTGGGTTCGCAACACGAGCCCCTCGTCCACGAAGAAAGTATCTTGCATGGTGCGCGCCGGGTGTCCCGCCGGTATCCCGAGGGCGGTGAAGTTGTAGTAATCGGTCTCGATCTCCGGCCCCTCCGCAACCCGGTAGCCAAGACCCACGAAGAAGTCCACGACCTCGTCGATGATCCGGTTCGTCGGGTGCAGATGCCCCTTCGGATACGGAACACCGGGCAAGGTCACATCGACGGCCTCGGCGAGCAGACGTTCTTCTCGTTCGGCGGCGGCCAACTCGTCGTGACGCCCGGAAATGGCTGCTTCGGCGGCGCGGGACGCCTTGTTCGCCGCGCCTCCAACCTCTTTGCGTTCATCCGGGGGAAGAGAGCCGATGCTCTTCTTGATCTCCGTAAGCTCCGCCGAGCGACCGAGATACCTTACGCGGACCTCTTCTAGTTCTTCGGTAGAACTCGCCGAGGCGACCTTCTGCAGGGCCTCGTCTCTAAGCTCTTCTATGCGCCCGGAAGTCGTCATCGTGAGCTATGGTAGCACACGCGAATACGCCTGGTAGAGCAGGATAGAAGCCGCCATCGCCGCGTTTAGCGAGGCTGCGAGCGAGGGTATCGTGACCAGATTCTCACAAGCCGAGACGACCTGTTCCGGCAGACCACTCCCCTCCGCCCCGATGACGATCAGCGGCTTCTCACCCACCAGATAAGATCCGGCGTCCGCGCCATCCGGCACGGCGGCGGTCGAGTGAAAACCCGACGCTCCGGCGGCCTTTAAGAATTCGATGGAATCGAGTTCTCGCGCAATGGCGGCGTGGAAGATGGAACCCATCGTAGAACGTACGGTCTTCGGGTTGTAGAGGTCGGCGCATCCTTTCGAGAGGGCGACTCCGGCGCCGAAAGCATGAGCCGCCCGGATTATCGTGCCGACGTTGCCTGGGTCCTGGACGCCGTGGAGCAATACGATCCTCTCCGCACGGTTCAACAACTCTTCCGCTCTCACGTCCAGGAACGGGAAGATTTCAACGGGACCGGATGGCGTAGTCAGGGTGGAGAGGCTGCGGATCGACTCCGGGTCGTCGAAGGTATGGAGCGGAGGTTCCGGCGATTCGGCGAGTAGGGTGGCGCCTTCGGCCAGGAAAAGACGTTCGGCTTCGCGGTGCTTCTTTTGCTTGAGCTTCGCGGCACGCTTAGAGGAGATCACTCCTGGAATAAGTCCAGCTCGTCGAGCTTGTCTTTCGGCCCTCCCACCACGATGACGTTCCCTTTCTTCAATTTGGTGTCGCCTTTCGGAATGCGCCCTCCCTCACCCTCGCGCCGAACCGCGACGACCGCGAGACCTTCATCAGCCAGGCGCAGGTCGGCGAGCGTCTTATCGACCCACTTCTCGGGGACTTCGGCTTCTATCAGCGCCTCGTCTTCACCGAGGTCCACGTAGCCCATGATGCCCGGCGAGACGACGGAGCGGGCGACCTGCTCTCCTATCTCCCGCTCCGGTTCTACTATCAGATCCGCCCCTACTTTCTTGAGGAGCCGGGCGTGAATGGGGCTGTCGGCGCGCGCTACCACCATCTCCAGCCCCATGTCCTTGAGCGCGAGTGCGACCAGGGTGCTGGCTTGGACGTTGCCCCCGATGGTGACTACGGCCCCGTCGAATTGGTCCACCCCGAGCTCCTTGAGCACGTCTTCGTCAGTGGCGTCTGCCGTGACGAGGTCCACGTCCGGCAGGTCGTCGGAGAGCGCCTGAACAACTGCTTTTCTGTGGTCTATTGCGAGGACTTCGTGGCCTAAGGAGTGGAGATTTTCGGCTACCACGCTCCCGAGTTGCCCGAGCCCGACGACCAGAAATTGCTTGCTCATCCTATCGCTATCTCCTCTTCCGGGTACGAGTAATTGCGGACGCGCGCCCGCTCACTGAGGGCCAGTATCAGGGTGATAGGGCCAAGCCTACCGGCGAACATGAGGAATATGATCAACAGTTTGCCGGACACCGTCAGCTCGGCGGATGAGAAGAGGCTCAACCCGACCGTCCCGAGCGCGGATGTGACGTGGAATACCGCCTGGAGCAGCCCCTTATTCTCGGTGGCTATGAGCACGACGGTCCCAAAGATGACCAGCAGAGACGACAGCGCGAATACGGAGAGCGTCTTCGCCACCAACGAGGTTGGGATCCGACGGTGAAAAACCGAGATCTCCTCCGTCCCTCTGGCCTGGGCGACGAAGATCAGGAATATGAGGGCCAGGGTTGTCACCTTGATGCCTCCTCCAGTCGAAGCCGGCGCCGTCCCGATGAACATTAGTACCATCTGCAAGAGCAACGTCGAGTGACGCATGTCCGGGTAGTCCAGCGTCGAGAAACCGGCCGTCCGGGGCGTGACCCCCTGAAACAAAGACTCCAGCAGCTTCTTACCGAGCGAATCGCCCCCGAGCGTGGCCGGATTTGTCCACTCCAGCACGGCTACGCTACCGGCCCCGAACACTATGAGCACCGCGGATGTCACGAGGACGATCTTCGAGTGGAGCGTAAAACGTCTCTTCCGAGGATAGGAGTAGAGATCTACGAGCACCGGGAAACCTAGTCCGCCGAGCACGATCAGCACTATAAAAACGACGTTGACGATGAGATCTCCGCCGTAGAGCGAGCCCAGAGAAGGCTTGAAGATGTCGAACCCCGCGTTGCAGAACGCGCTTATGGAGTGAAAGACTCCGTATCCTATAGAGGTGGCGAGATCGTACCTACTGAAATAGAACCTCGCGGCGAGTATGGCGGCACCTACGGCTTCGAGCGTCAGCGTGAAAAGCGCGACGCGCCCGAGCAGCGTCAAAATACTCCTCGGAGAACCGGGGCTCTCCATCTCCTGCTGAACGGTCCTCGCCTGACGAAACCCGAGTTTTCGCCCGAGCAGCAGCGCCACCGTGGTCGTGACCGTCATGATCCCGAGCCCACCGACCTGTATGAGCGAGGCGATTATCCCCTGCCCGAAGGTGGTGAAGTCCGTCGCGGGGTCCACAACCTGCAGCCCCGTTACGGTCACGGCGCTCGTCGCCTCGAACAGCGCGTCTATCCAGGTGATGTCCGAGTTCGCTTCGGGCAGTTTTAGGAGCAACGTCCCGAGGACAATAAACCCGGCGAAGCCGAGGACTATCAGCCGGGTGCCGGAGAGCCGGGGCAGCAAACTGGTAACCCGGAGCCTGGATCAGGCCCGGTTTAGAGCTTCCTTTGCCTGCTCGACCACCGCGCCGAAGGCCTCTGGCTCTGTGGCGGCGAGGTCGGCGAGTATCTTCCGGTCGAGATCTATCTCGGCAAGCCTGACGCCGTTAATGAACTGCGAGTAGGAGAGCCCGTGCTCCCGAGCCCCGGCGTTGATACGCTGGATCCAAAGCGACCGGAAATCCCTCTTGCGCTGCTTGCGCCCCTGATAAGCGTAAACTCCGCTCTTCCAGACTTGCTCTTTGGCCCTCTTGTAGGAGCTATTCTTCGTACCCCGGTAACCTTTGGCCTGGGCCAGAACTTTCCGCCGCTTCTTGCGGGCGTGTACGCTGCGCGCCGCGCGGGCCATCTACCTCACCCCCAACAAACGCTTGATGCGCCTCTCGTCAGCGCTGTGTATTACGGTCTCGGTGTTGAGCCTCCGCTTGCGCTTGCGGCTCTTCTTCTCAAGGATGTGGTTGTGGCCGCTGCGGCGGCGCTTGACCTTTCCCTTTTTACCCACCTCGAAACGCCCCGCGGCGCCCTTGTGGGTCTTCATCTTCGGCATGTTTCCTCCACGTTTCTCGTATATCTACGAAACTTTCAGAGGCTCGCGGCACGGGAGTCGAAGCCGTTTCGCCTCACAACAGCGCATTATTGTACCAGACGAACTTTCCTTACACGCCACCTTCTCTGTCAGTGGCAGCCCTACCGAGCCTGTGCGAGAAGAATGCCAACAAACCACCGGCGATGTACAGCACGGTGGGGAGGCCGTTGTTCGGGGGTACTAGGACAACCGTGAGGGCGGCGGCTACAAAGAGAATACCGGCGCCCAGGTCCGCCCACAGTAGAACCACCACGCCCCCAATAAGCCCGACCGCCCCGACCGCGATACCCAAGTACAGGTCCCTAGGAGTACCGAAAGGGTTCGCGAACCGGCTCAAACCCATCATAATGGTTAGAAAGCTCGTAAAGAGAGCTACCGCGCACGCTAAAGCCACGAGAACGATTTTTGCGATCCGCACGTCCCACCCTCCGGCGCAGTAGTCTCAGACTATTTGTCTATTTCTATTTGCTGGCGGCTTTCGCCCTCTGCTCATCCTGCGAGGCTTCTTCTTTCGCCTCTTTGGATTCTTTTGATTCTTTCTTCGGCCCCAGGACCATGACCATGTTGCGTCCGTCGAGGTTCGGCTGGCTCTCCACCCGTCCGAGGTCGTTCAGGTCTTCTTCGAGCCTCCGCAGCAGCTTCTCGCCGAGGTCCGGGTGCTGCACCTCGCGGCCGCGGAACATGATCGTCACCTTGACCTTGTCACCGCCGCGCAGGAAGCGTTCCACGTGTCCGCGCTTGGTGTTGAAGTCGTGGTCGCCTATCTTCGGCCGGAGTTTTATCTCCCGGACGTTGACGTTGACCTGCTTTTTGCGGGCAGCCTTGCGGTCCTGCTCTTTCTGGTACTTGTACTTGCCGTAATCCATTGTGCGGGCGACAGGCGGGTCGGCGTTCGGGGCGACCTCCACCAGGTCCTGGTCCATCCTCTCGGCATAATCCATCGCCTCGCGGATGTGCTTGATACCCAACTGTTCCCCGCTCGCCGAGATCAAACGTACCGAGCGTGCCCGGATCTGACCGTTGATCCTCGGCTCTTCTTCAGCGGCTACTGTAAACCACTCCTCTCGAAATTAGGTTTTCGGGGCCGTTGACCTGTTTCCTGACTTGCGAGAAGACTAGTGCCGACCCCAACTACAGACCTTATTATACCCCTCCAGCCACGCTCCTGTCTATAAGGATCATGCGCTGCGATCCCTGCTCTCCTCCGCCACCTTACGCCCAAACTCCTCGACACCGACGGCTTCTTGCTTTTTCTCCCCTCTCTTGCGGACGTTGACGGTACTCTCGCTCTCTTCTTCGTCCCCGACTATGAGGAGGTAAGGGATTTTCTGGCGGGCGTTCTCCCGGATCTTCTTCTGCATGCTGTTCAACGAGTCGTCCACCTCGACCCGAACCCCGTTATCAGAGAGCGTATCTCTTACCTTCCGGGCGTACTCCAGATGACGATCGGAGACTGGAATAACGACCGCCTGAACCGGCGAGAGCCAGACCGGGAAAGAGCCTGCGTAGTGTTCGATCAGGACGGCCATGAACCGCTCCGTCGTCCCCGTAACGGCCCTGTGGAGCATGACCGGAGTATGTTCCTTGCCGTCCTCGCCGACGTACTCGCAACCGAGACGGCCCGGCTGGATAAAGTCCACCTGGATGGTCGAGAGCTGCCACTCGCGCCCGAGCACGTCGCGGGCCATGAAGTCCGCCTTCGGACCGTAGAAAGCTGCCTCGCCGGTGACGGGAGTGTAAGGTATCCCGGAAGCGTCCAGGGCGTCTCTCAGGGCTTGCTCGGCCCGGCCCCACTTCTCATCGTCGGCTATGTACTTGGCGTCGTCCGGGTCGCGCAGCGATAGTCGCACCGAGTAGTCCAGGAAGCCGTAAGTATCGAGTACCTCGCGAATGATCTCCAACGCGCGGGCGAACTCTTCCTGGATCTGGGCTTCCGTGCAGAAGACATGCGCGTCGTCCTGGGTAAGACTCCGAACGCGCGTAAGACCCGTCAATTCGCCGCTTTTCTCGTAGCGGTAGAGCGTCGCGAATTCGGCGTAGCGGAGCGGCAGGTCCCTATAGGAGTGAGCCCCGGAGTTGAAGAGCGTCATGTGGCTCGGGCAGTTCATCGGCTTGAGCCGGTAGCGCGTCTCGCCGTCTACCATAGGGGGGAACATCGCGTCCCGGTAGTGCTCCAGATGGCCGCTCTTTGCGTAGAGGCTTTCGTTCGCCAGGTTGCCGGTCCAGACGTGGTCGTAGCCGCGGTGGGTCTGAACCTCCCGGACGTAGCCTTCCATCAGGTGGCGGAGCATCTCACCCTTTGGCAGGAACAGCGGGATGCCCGCGCCAACGTCCGGCGAGAAGGTGAAGAGGTTCAGGTCTTTGCCGATCTTGCGGTGATCCCGCTGACGCGCCTCTTCCAACCGCCGCAGATACGCCTTGAGCTGCTTCTCCGTCGGCCACGCCGTCCCGTAGATGCGGGTGAGCATCGTGTTCTTCTCGTCGCCGCGCCAGTAGGCTCCGGCGATATTCTGGAGCTTGAACGCCCCCAGCCTGCCGGTGCTCGGTACGTGCGGACCGCGGCAGAGATCGTAGAACTCGCCCTGTCGGTAGACGGTAATGTCACCGTCTTGCAGGTCTTGGATAAGCTCCAGTTTGTACGGGTTGTCCTGGTAGAGGTCTTCGGCTTCTTCTTTGGAGACGTCCTCGCGATGTATAGTAAGGTCGCGGGCCGCTACCTCGCGCATCCGCTCCTCTATGCGGGGGAGGTCTTCGTCGGAGATCTTGCCGTTGGTTTCTATGTCGTAGTAGAAGCCGTTCTCTATGGGAGGCCCGATGGTCAGCTTGCTCCCCGGATATAGCTCGGTGATCGCCTGGGCCATCGCGTGCGCCGTCGAGTGGCGCAGGACGTAGAGCCCTTCGGGGGAGTCAGCGGTCACGACCTCGAACTCGCCGCCTTCCTCCAGCGGGGCGTCGAGGTCCACGAGCCGGCCGTCGAGCTTCGCAACCAGCGCGTCGCGGGCGAGGCGCTGCCCGATCTTCTCCGCCACGTCCCTCGCCCGCTCGCCGGGTTCTACCTCCAACTCCTTGCCGTCCGGCAGCCTCACTTCCACCATACAAAATCCTTCCGAAAGCATCTGATCTATCTACAAAGCTGATTCTAGCGGCTCGGGCCTGGAGCGACAGATTCCTATCAGCCGGCGAGGAAATCGAGCATGAGCCGGTTCACTTCTTCGGGCAGGTCCATCTGGACCCAGTGGCTCGCGCGTGGCAGGTAGTGGACGCGCAGGTCCGGCACGTAGCGGCCGAGGGTCTCGTTGCAGCCCTTCTCAAGAAACGCGTCCCTCTCACCCCAGATCACGCACGAAGGCCGCTCGACGTTCAACACCACTTCCCTGGGGCGTCTGATCGCCCGGTACCAGCCGATCATGGCTTCGAGCGCCCCAGGCCGCGCGCAGGCTTCCTTGTAAAGCTCTACGTCCCGCTGCGTCATCCGCTCCGGGGAGACGGACTGAAAAGCCCTCTCCAACAGCGCGTAATCGCTGCGGCGTATCCCCCACTCCGGCAAGCGCGGTATCTGAAAGAGGGCGATGTAGTAGCTCTTGAGGATCTGCCGCGGGTGCTTTATCAGCGCATCCTGATAAGCGTTGATGTGAGGCGCGTTCATGGCGACGAGCCGCCGGGTACGCTCTGGACGTGCCGCCGCAAAAGACCAGGCGATGGCCCCTCCCCAATCGTGGCCCACGATGTGACTCGCAGAGAACCCGAGCGCATCCTGTAGATGGACGATGTCTCTCACAAGCGTCGAGGCGTTGTACGGTCCCTGTTTGTCGCTCAAGTTGTAGCCGCGCTGGTCCGGCGCTATTACCCGATATCCGGCTTCCGCGAGAGCGGGGATCTGAAACCGCCAGCTATACCAGAACTCCGGGAAGCCGTGCAGCAGGATCACCGGCGTACCATCTTCCGGCCCGGCGCTAACGTAGTGCATCCTGAGCCCCGGAAGATCCGCGTACCGCCCTTCACATCCCGGAACCATCGAACTCGCATCACTCACGAGGATAAACGATCTTTGCGCCAGAGGACCGAGTATCGGCCATGAGGCGACTGGCTGTGCGACTCACCGAAAAGTGGGCGATGATAGGTCCGAATCACCGAGTTACCTCAGGCCGGAGCGGGCGCGGGATATTACGTCATCGCCGGTCTCACCGGGACGCCACGTCGCGACGGCCATCCGCGCTCTCGTGCTATCCGGCAGATCAAGAGAGATCTTGGTGATCAGTAGCCCGGCTGCAATCTCGTCTACATCCGGGAAAAGCACCGCCAGGCGGTTGCCTCCGTAACGGTAGCCGGTCCCTCCTATCCGGGCCGCTGCCTGCTCTATTGCACGGGCCGCAACCTGAATCTCCTCGTCCCCGGCGGCATAGCCAAGTAGTCTGTTGACCTCCTCGACACCGAACAGTTCGATGAGTAGGACGCTGAAAGGATGCCCTTGTACCGCGGAGCGCTGTGCTTCGACACGAACGGTCTCGTGCAGGTGCCGGCGAGAGTACAGTAGCGTGAGATTATCGACTATGGCGAATGCCCCCCGTCCCAGTACAGGCTCCACGCCCCGGAGCAAAACTTCCAGTTCTAGATCTCTAGCCTCTGAGGCTTTTCCTTCAAGGGTCAGAGGTCTACGCCGAACCTCCTCCACGAAAACCTGAACTATCTCGGGATCGAATTGCGTACCGGCGCAGCGTTCGAGCTCCTGGCACGCCTCTTCCGGCGTCATGGGACCCTGGTACGGACGTTTTGAGACCATTGCGCTGAAGGAGTCGGCCACGCTTATTAGACGGGCCTCCAGAGGGATCTGCTCTCCACGGAGTCCCGAAGGGTAGCCGCCACCGTCGAAGCGCTCGTGATGGTGGAGAACAGCCGGGGCAATTGGTCGCAACGCCGGGACCTGTTGGATAAGTTGGCAGCCGATCCTCGGATGCAATTCTATCACGGTGCGCTCTTCGGGGGTCAACGCGGTGGGCTTGAGCAGGATGCGCTCGCTGATGCCGATCTTGCCGATGTCGTGCAACAAGGAGCCAAAGACCAGCTCTTCACGGCGGTTGGGAGGAAGGTCGAGCTGATTGGCTACAGAGAATACATAGCCGGAGACCTCCTCGGAGTGTCCGCCCAGTAGAGGGTCCTTGACCTCTATCGCTTCTGCGAGAACGCCCACCGTAGCCAGATAAGAGGCACGCAACTCTCCTTGCAGGCGTGAGCTTTGCAGCGCATTGCCGGCATGGTCTCCCACCGCCAGCAGAACCTCATCCTCATAGTCTTCGAAACCCTCGGGGTTGTTCGCGCAGATCAAAACGCCGCTGAACTCGTCCTGCAGGTATATGGGGATAGCGACCAGATTGTCTATCTCGTCATCAACCGCAGAATTCTTCTCACCAACTTCGGCTTCCGGACGCTCCTCCCGAACCGTCTGGTCTCGTTCGAGTACTTTCTCCGCGAACCGCTGAACGACGTCACTGCCTTCTGGATCGTTCTCGAAGCCTTCCGAGGCGAGAAGGTCGAGCTTTCCATCGTCGTCTTCGTCAGATCGCGAGAGCAGCAGCCCTTTTTGGGCACCGACCAATGTCTTCGCCAGGCGCAGCACCATAGCCGGCACATTGCTCGGATCACCCAAAGCGCCTCTCTCTTGCGACATACGCATGACTTCCTGGTGCAACTCGTCGCGCCAGTTTTTCTCGAGTTGGTGAGCGTGCTCCGAGCGCCCGCGCAGGTAGCGTTCGCGTCCTATCTCCTGCTCTTTCTCTTTTAGCCTACTTTCCATCTGTCGTCGTTTGTTCCGCTGAGCTTGCTCGTTCTCCTTCGTGATGTCGAGGTCGTCTTGTGACTGGCGCAGTTGCTTGTCTCGCTCGCGGAGCAAACCTTCCAGGCGTTCACGCTCACGCCGATTCTCTTCTTCCACCGCGGCGCGGGCCGCTCGATCCCTCCACCAACCAAGCAAGACGATGAGTCCCACCGCCGCGAGGAGCAGGAACGGTACGAAATCACCGATGCTGGTAAGGACCAGACTAGTAGTTACCGCGACGATCACATAGGCTAGCGCGGCCACGAAAAGGGCTAAGGCCAAGAAGAACCACGCGTTGCCGATAGGGCTTCCATTTCTCGCATCCATGGGCGCACTCTATGCCCAAAAAAGATCTTTTACAAACAAAACGAAAGGCGGGAAAGAAGTCTAGCTAGGCGAGCCTGCCTTTATGGTTTCGAGAGTGGGCGATAGTGGATTCGAACCACTGACCTCTTCCGTGTCAAGGAAGCGCTCTCCCCCTGAGCTAATCGCCCGCATGAGACAAATGTCCCCGTTTGGAGGCGGCACCCGGAATTGAACCGGGGTACAGGGTTTTGCAGACCCTTGCCTCACCACTCGGCCATGCCGCCAGTACAGCCGTCCCCGGCACGACAGCCAGAGCGGAAGACGGGATTCGAACCCGCGACCCTCACCATGGCAAGGTGATGCTCTACCAGCTGAGCTACTTCCGCGTTCGGCAGTAATTTAGCACGATCCAGATCATCTTACAAGCGACCCCCGAACCGCTTCTTTTCGGAGAAAACGAGGTAGCGCATGATGAAAAAGCTCAGGGTAGAGGCGACTATGACGGAGATGATCTTGGCTACGTTCCCCACGAGATAAGCTGGTATATCAGTATAAATGAGCAGTGGATGGAGCAGCCCCCAGAACAGCGCCGTACCCACCGCGACGTTGAGCGTCGCCTGCAAAAAGAACAGGACCTTCTGACGCCGGTCGTTTCTAGCCCGTTTCTTGAAGGTCCAGCGCGTGTTACCGATGTAGCTACTGACGTTCGCCATCACCAGAGCTACTACGTTGTAGAGGGCGAGAATAGTCGGGTCGCGAGTGGAAGCGAGCCACAGGAAAAGGTTCAGAATCACGATATCAACGACGGCGTTGGTGACGCCCACCAGAGAGAACTTCGAGAACCTGGCTCCGCCGCTCTTTATCTTTTCGCGTGTGGGGTTCACCTGGGGCGCGGACCAGTTTCCAGCACTGTTTCGTAGTATCCGCGCAAGATCCTGGTCGCGTTGTCCCATCCTCGCTGCTCGGCGGCGACCCGCGCGGCGCGGCTGAATCGTTCGCGAAGCTCAAGGTCCGAGGTTAGCCGTCGAACGGCTGAAACCAGCGAGGCTTCCGAGCCGGGTTCGTAGAGGATGCCGGTGCGTCCGTCTTCTATTACTTCGTGGGTCGCGCCGCTGCGGGCGGCTATGACCGGCAGGCCGGATGCGAGAGCCTCTATCATCGCCATGCCCAGGGTCTCCGTGGTCGAGGGGAAAACGAAAGCATCCGCCGAGGCGTAGGCCCTGGCTAGCTGCCTACCGTGCAACAACCCGGTAAAAACGGTTGGAGTGCCGGCGAACTTGCGTTCCAGATCCCTCCTGGCAGGTCCGTCCCCGACTATCGCGAGCCGCGTGCCGGGGACCGTATCGAGGATGCCTTTCAAGGAACCGATCCCTTTCTCACGGCCCAGACGGCCGACGTAGATGAGCAGTTTCTCGTCGGGATGGCCTTCTGACAGCTT
The DNA here is from genome assembly GCA_965219175.1 of Rubrobacteraceae bacterium. Classification (GTDB taxonomy): domain Bacteria; phylum Actinomycetota; class Rubrobacteria; order Rubrobacterales; family Rubrobacteraceae; genus JBBPZK01. The sequence goes on along the minus strand of CBDCNI010000001.1, from coordinate 1,664,538 downwards.
TATACGCCGCTTCTTCGTGTGACGATCCGGACGGAAACGTTGGGTGTCTACTCCCTGCGGCCACAGGTGTACCCTCTCAATGCCCTCTTCCTTGAGATACTCCCTGGTGGCCTCTGAAGTACACAGGTTGATATCCGCTTTATTGTGGAGCCACCTGGTGTATCGTCGGGTCAGAGAATCAAAGCGTCCGAGACCGTAGTAGCCGGCATAGGTAGCCACGTTCGTGTGATATGAGGCAACCAGAGGCACCTGAAGGCGGCGGGCGTACAGTGGCGAACCCCATCCGAGGATAAAAGGGTTGACGGCGTGGATGAGATCCGGCCTGAAGCTACGCAAGGCTTTTCCGACGCCGAGGTTAGTCGGCGCGAGCATGAACTGAGGGTATACGGGCAACGGTACGGCGGCGACCCGGTGGATCGGGACTCCCATGTAAGACGCTGGCCCGTGCCCGTATCTCGGAGCGATCACGAGCATCTCGTCGCCCATCTCAAGCAACTCTTTTATAGTGTGGCGAAGCCGCGTAACCACGCCGTCTGTAGCCGGCAGGAAAGTCTCGGCGAAGAAGGCTACGCGCACTTGTCGGCTACCGTGGCACTCAACTACCCTCCATTTTCTCTTGGAGCAACCTCCGGTAAGTACCCGGTCGCTAGAGGTTCGACACTATAGCCTGCGTAAACTCTTTCGTGCCGGCTGATCCACCGAGGTCTTTGGTCCGGGTCTCTGGGCTCTTGAGGGCCGCCTCTATGCCCTCCTGCATCCGGTCGGCCTCGTCGTTGTGTCCCAGGTAATAGAGCATGTTCTTTGCAGAGAGCAGCGTCGCCAGCGGGTTCGCCCGGTTCTGCCCGGCGTACTTGGGCGCGGAGCCGTGTACCGGCTCGAAGACGGCCATATCCTCGCCGATGTTCGCCCCAGGAGCGACCCCGAGACCACCCGTGAGCCCCGCGCACAGGTCGGAGAGAATGTCGCCGTAGAGGTTCGGACAGACCAACACGTCATAGAGGTTCGGCTTCATCACGAGCTGCATGCACATGTTGTCCACGATCCGGTCGTCTATCTCCTCGAAGTCGTTCTCGTAGTCTTTGGCAACCTCGAAAAATACGTCCCGGAAAAGTCCGTCAGTGAACTTCATGATGTTAGCCTTGTGGATGACGGTGATGTGCTTGCGGCCCTGCTCTTTGGAGCGCTCGAAAGCCATGCGGCAGATACGCTCCGTGCCTTCGCGGGTGATGATCTTGATAGACTCAGCAGCGTATTTCCCAACCTGATGCTCGACCCCGGCGTAGAGATCCTCCGTGTTCTCCCGATAAATAACGAGGTCTATGTCCTTGTACGGCGTCTCGACGCCCGGAAGGCTCAAAGAAGGCCGGATGTTGCCGTATAGGTCCAACTCCTTGCGCAGCGCGACGTTCACCGACCGGAACCCGGTGCCGACAGGTGTGGTCAGGGGACCCTTGAGCGCGACCTTATTGCGTCGGATGGACTCCAGAACGGAATCCGGTAGAGGGGTGCCTTCCTTCTCCATCACCGTCTCGCCGGCTTCGGCGATCTCCCACTCGATATCAACGTCGAGCGCCCCGATCACCTCCTTGACCGAATCGGTGAGGTCCGGGCCTATGCCGTCTCCGGGTATGAGAGTAACTGTCTGCGCCACGCGAGATCTCCCTTCGTTTTGAACATCATTCAGTATAACGACGGGACAAGCTGATGACGAACACCGTGAGCGCTAAAGCCGAATCTCTTTCTTTTTTCGGGTAAAAGGCGTTCGCTGGGTGCTGTAAAATATGGTCCGGGATGAGAGGATTTTCAAAATCGCGGAAGAGCCCGTGGCTTCGAGTTTAGAGGCCCTCGAACGTGAGTTGGGCGAAGCCCAGTTCGAGAGAGAGGATCGGCAGCGGGCGGTGATCCGGGCTGAGAACGCCCACGAAGCGGTGTGCGCGGCCAGGGACGAGTCCTGGTCGGAGAGCTTCGCCACGGACCCGGAGGTCGAGCGACTCTCGACGTTGGTCTACCAACGCCGGCGAGAACTCTACGAAGCCATAGACCGCCTGAAAGGGGCCGAGGGCAGAGAGCGGCGGATAAAGAGCCGCCTGATGTACATCCTGCCCGCCGAGCGCCGCCGTTACCTCTCCGGGATGGTGGACGCGGAGTTCGGGCGAATGCTCGCGGCCATCCGGGAAGCCTACTCGGGGGAGCTGCCGGACGCGGAAGCCGTGGTCGTCACCGAACGTCCCGGAACCCTGGACCTGAGAGGGGACGCTACCTGGCGGGCGCTAGAACGACTCTACTCCGGCACCACGCGGCGGTGGGTCGAGATCCGGGTCGGAGGGGATGTCGGACGCGAAGACCCGGCGCTCGGAAGAATGGCGGCCCAGATCTCTCACTACGCCGGAGGCCACATCCCACGTATCTTCATCGGCGACGAATACGCGCGGGTCACTCTGCTCCGGGGAACACAAAGCGAATGGAAGCCTTTAGCTGGATACGAAAGCCAAGAAGGGAAACTGTCTCTGGCACGCATCACAGCACGCCGGTATCTCGACGAGAACGCCGTGGCGAGGCTCGAAAAACGCGAGCCGTCGCTCGTTCAGGTGGCGGACATCGCCCGTTTGTACCAGACGATGAGCCTTACGGGAGATGAGATCCGCTGGCGTCTGGAGCAGTTGATCTCCCTGCGCCTCGATATCCTCGGGGCCGTCTACAAACTAACCGGCGAACGCCGCCGCTTCTCTTTCTACGAAATAGCCCGCGCCGCCCGACTCCTCGACAACCACTTCCCGGACTCCGAAATAGCCGCCGAAGCTCTCCTCCAGGCCGTCCAAAGAGCCTTAGAAACCGGAGTCCCACTAGTAGACGTAGCCTACCTGAGCGTCACCACTGGCGAAGGGTTTTAGCTGAACAGCTAATCAGCTTGTCCGCATTTCAGCTTGTCAGGAAAGCGCGGTGGCGGAGCAGCCGCAGGCGGGCGGAGCAGCCGCAGGCGGGCGCAGCAGCAGTACGGAGTAGGTCCTGCCTCGAAGCGACTACAGGACAAAAATGTGGCGCAAAGAGTATCAAAAGCTGACCGGCTGACTAGCTGACCGACTTCAAGCGTCCGACAGGTCGTGCTCCGGGACGGAGAGGTTATATGGACGCGCAGGTTTCTCGGCCAGCACGCGCACCTTGTAGACGAAGTCCGGGATGAACTCCGCGCGGCGGACCTCCAGGATCTCCACGGGCTGGCCCGTAGCCGTCAGCGCGGCTCTTCCTCCCACCTCGTAGCGGGCAGGACGGTTTCTATCCACCATTCGCAACTCCTGATCTCTCGGATACACCATAACCATAAGTATAATTGCCACGTTTTCCGGATAGACTACTCTGACAGAAACTCAACAGCGTCCGAGAATAGCCAAATCCGCGTAGAGAGGGAGGACGATGAGCGAACGGTATGACCTCATAGTAGTGGGCGCGGGACCGAGTGGCGCCTCAACCGCCTATCACGCGGCCCGTTCCGGCCTGGAAGTCCTGCTCATAGACCGCCAGGAATTCCCCCGCGATAAACCCTGCGGCGATGGCATGATGCCCCACGCAGCCTCAGAGGTCTCACTCATGGGCCTCGGAGACTGGCTGGAGGAACCTCACCACGGGACCTTTACCGGCTTCTCTCTCTACACTGCCACAGCCAGCCTCTATAACGACGTTCCGCCAACCTTTCACGGGCCTCGTGGCTACGTCATCCGGCGCGAAGAGACCGACGCGAAACTCCTCGAACGAGCAGTCTCAGCCGGAGCAACGTTCAGGAACAAGACTCGCGGCACCGGTTTGCTCCGATCTCCGGCTGGCAACGTCCAGGGGATCGAAGCTGAGAACGGCGAGACGGTACGCTACGAAGCCCCGCTGGTAGTCGCCGCCGACGGGGTGGGCGGTTTCGCGGGCGAAGGCATGAAAGCGCACCAGAACGCGGTCGCCCGACGACAGTATTTCAAAGGCGTTGATGGTCCGAATAAGGAGCATTTGCAGGTCTTTATCACAAAAGACATGAACGAACAGGGGGCCGGGTACGGCTGGGTCTTCTACCTCGGCGACGGTACGGCGAACGTGGGGGCCGGGGTCTCGACCAAGACGCTCGCGCGCACGGGGCGGAACCTCAAGGACTACTTCGACCGTTTCCTGGAGGAGCCGCGGCTTGCGGGGTGGCTGGAGAACGCCGAAGCCGAGGGGCCGCCAAAGAGTTGGTCGTTGAAGATGGGGATGTGGGGCGCGAAGCGTCACGCGCAGGGGTTGATGATGGCCGGGGACGCCGCCAGCATGATCCACCCGATAAGCGGCGAGGGTGTCGGGTACGCTATCGAGTCCGGGCGTCTGGCCGCCTCATTCGCCTATGCGGCCAGATCCGGCGGCGACTACTCCGCCTCCCTACTCTCGGGCTACTCCAAGCAGATCAGACAACAGCGCGGTCGAGGACACGTCTCCGGTTACGCCCTGACGAGCCTGGTCCCGAACTTGGAGATCATGGAGCCGGTCTTCAAGGCCAGCGAGAAGGACCGGGGAGCCCGCCAAACCATCATAGAAACTTTCACGGGAGACGCCCCGATCTACAACGTCCTCAAACATCCTCGCGTACTCGCCAACGCCCTGCGCGGCGCGATCTCCCGCTAGGACAGGTAGGTAAGAAGACCGGCGCGAACGGCGACATAAGGAGGGCTTCTCATGGCCGCACGAAACCTGGATGTGGGATCTATGAAAGTATCGGTGCTGGACGACGGCATCTTCGTAACAGACGCTGGTAACCTCTTTGGAGGGTCGAGGAAAGCACGCATCCGGGGCGCCATGCACCCGGTCCTGATCGAGACCGGAGAGAACCTGGTGCTGCTGGACGCCGGCTTCGGTCCCGAGCTTCCCGAAAGCCTCGTCGGCCGCTACGAACTGGAGCGCGACAGCGATCTGACGGACTACCTCGAAGAGGTCGGTCACTCGCCGGAAGACATCACCCACGTCGTCCTCTCGCACCTGGATGCGGATCACGTCGGCTGGGCTTTGAACCCGCCGAGCTTTCCGAACGCCACGGTCTACGTGCAGAAAACCTCCCTGGAAGAAGCGAAAGAACTTCCGGAGGACAATGGCCGCCGCGAGGCCGTTCCGACGGTCGAGAAAGGTGTCGAGGAAGGCTGGTGCGAGCTACTCGAAGGTGACGGGGAGATCGTTCCAGGGGTTAGGGTTGAGGTGAGATCCGGACACGCCGAGGGGCATCAGATCGTGTGGATCGAAGACGGGGACGATGCGGCCCTCTTCACCGCTGACCTCGCGCCAAGCAAGATCTTCCTAGACCCGGATACCATAGCCGGGGTCGACACGGATCCGGAAGCGGCCCGACGCAACCGCATAGAAGTCCTCGAAGAGGCCGAGCAGCGAGAAGCGCCCGTTATCCTCTACCACGAGCCGCGGGACTTCCTCGTCAACATCCACAGCAAAGGTGAGAGCTTCGAGGGCGTCCCAATCGAAGATTAGCCGGTAGTTGTCGGGGAGCTACTTCTTGCGGCGGTTCCGGATTTTACGCCAGATTATCGGGGCCGCGACTAACAAAAGCCGCCTGAGCAACCATCTCATAGATTTTCCTCCTATCAGGACTGTGAGAGATAATACCATCCGCCGGAGGGCTCATTCTCCGTGCCAGGTGGTCTTCTCGCTCGCCGCCCCGCGCCTGCGCGGCCTCTCTCCCATGTCCGGGTAGCCGACGTACAGGTAGGCGACTATCCTATCTCCTTCACCCAGACAGAAGAACTCCCGCATGTGCTTGTGATAGGCGACGGGGCCGGTTCGCCAGATGGAGCCGAGGCCCAAAGAGTGGGCGGTTAGCTGCATGTTCTGGACGGCGGCGGCGCAGGCGGCGTAGTTCTCGATTGTTTCGACCTCGTCGCGCCCGGCTTTGGAGATCACCGCTATGACGACCGGCGCCCGGAAAGCCTTCTTCCGCTCGCGGCTGACTCTACCGACCGCATAGTCTTCGTCTTCCCCCTCGTCCTCGGCCATGATGCGCGCGAGTTCCGCGCGGGCACGGGCGAACTCTCCGCGTCCCTTGCCGGTAAAGACGTGAAAGCTCCACGGTTCGGTAATTTTGTGGTTCGGGGCGTGAACGGCGCTCTCCAGGATCCTCTCTATAAGCTCTTTTGGGACCGAGTCCTGCTTTACTCGTCCAATGCTCTGGCGAGTCTCTATCGCGCGGTTTACATCCAACTATTCTCCTTGCCGTTCGCGGTCTACTCTGTAAGTATTCTAGTCTGGCAGACTCGCGGCAGAGCCGTAAGGATTCACTTATCATAGTCGTGTAGATCCGGTTTCGTACAGTGCTAGAGGAAGGCTACTCGAATGGCTAAGAACAAAGTGACGGTAGTAGGCGCGGGTAACGTTGGCGGGACGACGGCCCAGCGGCTCGCCGAGCGAAACTACGCGGACGTGGTCCTGGTGGATATAGTCGAAGGTCTACCCCAGGGCAAGGCGTTGGATATCCTGGAGAGTGGGCCGGTGCTCGGGTTCGACTCGAACGTGACCGGGGCGAACGACTACGAGGCGTCGGCAGGCTCGGACGTGGTCGTGATCACGAGCGGAAGCCCCCGCAAGCCGGGGATGAGCCGCGACGACCTCCTTCAGACCAACCAGAACATCGTCCAGAGCGTCACCGAAGAGGTCGTGAAGAATTCGCCGGAGGCGATACTGGTGGTCGTGGCGAACCCGCTGGACGCGATGTGCCACGTCGCGCTGGAGACGAGCGGCTTCCCGCGAGAGCGGGTCATCGGGATGGCCGGCATCCTGGACACCGCCCGCTACCGGACCTTCATCGCCCACGAGGCGGGCGCTTCGGTGCGGGACGTTTTCGCGCTGGTTCTCGGCGGCCACGGCGACACGATGGTCCCGCTGCCGAGCATGGCGACCGTCGGTGGCGTTTCGATCACAAAGCTCTTCTCCGAAGATAAGATAGAGGAGATCGTGCAGCGTACCCGTCAGGGCGGCGCGGAGATCGTAAGCCTCATGAACACCAGCGCATACTACGCCCCATCCGCCGCCGCAGCCGAAATGGTAGACGCCATCCTACTCGACCAGAAGCGCATCCTCCCCTGCGCCACCTACCTACAGGGCGAGTACGGCCTGAACGACCTCTTCGTCGGCGTCCCCGTCAAACTCGGAGCCGGAGGAATAGAAGAAGTCGTTGAACTGGACCTGGAACAGAGCGAGATGGAAGCCCTCAAAAACAGCGCCGACTCCGTGCGCGAGTTGGTCGAGGTGCTGCACGGCTGAATAGACTCTAGTCTCGTATCCCAGGCTATGCTAGGGTGCGGGGCATGATCGAGAAGCTGTTCCGGGAGCCGCAGGACGGTAAGCCGTACCAGTTCGTGGTGTTTGCGGGCTGCTTTGTACTCCTCGTAGGCGCGTTCCTTCTCGCTTTCTCTTCAGTGGAGCCAAGCGTTCGTCTTCTAGCGCTCGGTGAGGTTGTCTTGGGGTTAGGATTGGTCGCGGGCAACACGGCCGAACTACTCCCCAAACGTAGAACGAACCTCGCCGCGTCGCTGAGGGTATTTGGCGTAACTTCATGTGCTTTGAGCGCGGGAATAATATTAACGGCGCTGTGGCTGATGCTCGGATAGATCTGCGCGTCGAAAGGTTTCGTATTCTGAAAACCCGCTGAACAACCGCTCCGCCTTAGAGGACTTTTATCCTCTTTCGAACCTTCGTGGCTGCGAGGCTCGCGGCTATCTCGTCGAAGGCTCGGGCCGGGGCGCTATCTTCCTCGAAGAGCGCGTTGCCGGGCTCGCCGGAGGCGTCCGGCAGGATCGGGATGCGTCCCATGAGCCTCGCGTCTAGTTCCCCCGAAACCCGGTCGCCGCCGTCGCCGCCGAAGATCCTCAACTCCTTACCGCAATCGGGACACTCGGCGTAGCTCATGTTCTCGACTACTCCGGCGAGCTTGAGGTGCGCCTGGACGGCCATCTTGCCCGCTTTGGCGGCGACACGCGCCGCATCAGCCTGCGGGGTGGTGACAACCAGGGCCTCGGCTTTGGGGATCATCTGGGCCACCGTCAGGGCAACGTCACCGGTTCCGGGCGGCATGTCGACTATTATGAAGTCCGGCTCGTCCCAGTACACGTCGCGCATTAGCTGCGTGAGGGCTTTGTTCACTATCGGGGCGCGCCAGATTATGGCCTGTCCCTCGTTTACGAAGTTGCCCATCGAGATGAACTTCAGGCCCGAGGACGACTCTATCGGGAAGATCACACCATCCACCACATTGGGCTTCTCGGTTGCGCCGAGCATCACCGGGATGGACGAGCCGTGTACGTCGGCGTCTAGTACCTCGACCGATTTACCCGCCCGGTCCAACGCCGCAGCCAGGTTTAGGGCAACGGTGCTCTTGCCGACCCCGCCCTTGCCGCTGACGACCGCGATGATGCGCGTCTCCGACTGATCCGTGAAGGCGGGCGCCAACTCGGAGGGACCGCCGTGGAGGGAGGTGAGGAGGTTCTGACGGTCGGCATCGGTCATCACGCCGAAATCAACCTCGACCGCCACGACACCGGGGATCTGCTTCAACCGGTCCTGGATGTCCTGGGTGATTCGGTGCTTGAGCGGGCAACCGGCCGTGGTGAGCGAAACTCCGACCGTAACCGCGGAGCCTTCTATCTCGATAGAGCGAACCATGTTCAGGGAGATAAGATCCCGCCCGATCTCCGGGTCCCGCACGTCGCGCAGAGCCTCCCGGATACCGGCCTCGGAGAAACCATCCGCCGGCGCTTCCTCGTTTTTGGGAGTGCGGTCGACGAGGTTGTCGGCGGTCTCCGACTCGAACTCCGAGCCTACGACATTCTGTTTGTCTTGCGCGGACTTGCCTTTGCCGGCACGGTTACGAAACCAGTCAACCACTCTTTTGTCGCCCTCCTGGGAGTCTGTAATGCTGTGCGGTTCAAAGCCCTTGCGCCGGGGCGTTTCTCCCGGCTTTCCGGCCAATATTACCACACGCTTCTCGAACTAAATCCCCTCCTAGAAGACCCCGAAAGAATGTAACGGCGCGGGCTTCTCTAGCGACGGACTACCTTGAAACCCCAACTCCTACGGGCGTAGTTGCCGGCGCCGTCGCGGGCGACGATCTTCACGACGTGGCGCCCGAGGGAGAGCTTCGGGGTGGTGTAGCGGAGCCGGTCCCGACGCCTGTCGTAGGCGAAGCGCGTCCGCTTTCTTCCGTCCACGTACAGCTGGATCTGGCGTTTCCTCAAGTCTGTCCGGTTGTCGCGCACCGTCGCCCGAACGGTCGGTGTACGGTCCCTGACCCGCGAGGATGGACGCGGATAGAGTGTGTTTATGGCCGGTCTGATCGTGTCCGGGTGGGCCTGCATCAGCGACGCCCAGGCGTTCACCCGCCCGGCGGTGGAGACCTTGCCCCTCAGCTTCGCCTTCCTATCGGCGTAGCGCAGGATCTGGGTTCTGATGGTCCGGGCTCCGTAAGCGGGATGACGGCTCTTTACGAGGGCGGCGACTCCGGCCACGTGGGGACTAGCCATCGAGGTACCGTTGTAGTAGCCATACCTTCCACCCGGCAGCGTGCTCAGGATGTTCACCCCAGGCGCCGCGACATCGACTGTTTTAGCACCGTAGTTGGAGAAAGAAGCCAGTCCGTCTTTCGCTCCGGTCGCAGCCACGGAGATGACGTTCGGCAGGTCGTAGCTCGACGGGTAGTCCGGCTTCGTGTCGTTGTTGATCCCGTTGTTGCCGGCGGCGGCCACGAAGAGCAGGCCGGCCCTGTTGGCGCGGGCGACGGCGTCGCGCATCGCCGGTTCGTATCCGGCCCCGCCGTAGGAGTTGTTCGAGATCTTGACACCTTTTTTGATGGCGTAATCTATGGCTTTGATCGCCCCGGAACTGGTACCGTAGCTCGCCCCGATGAACTTGAGCGGCATGATCCTCGCGTGCCAGTTCACCCCCGTAATGCCGATACCGTTGTTTCCCTGGGCCGCTATAGTCCCGGCGATGTGGGTCCCGTGCTCATCACCGTCTCCACGATCGTAGACGCTGTTGTTGTTGTGGAAAAAGTCCCAGCCGTGTACATCGTCGACGTAGCCGTTTCGGTCGTCGTCCACGCCGTTGGTCGCCTTGTTGCGACCGCGAGAGTCCTTCCCGCTCTCACCGGGGTTGGTCCAGATATTGTTCCGTAGGTCCCGATGGTATATATCCACGCCGCTGTCTATGACCGCGACCACCGTGGAGTGTCGTCCTGGGGTTATGCTCCAGGCTTGCGGCGTGTCGATGTCGGCGTCGCGGGTTCCACCGGTCTGGCCGGTGTTGTTGAGGTTATACATGTTCTTGTAGTATGGATCTCGCGGGGTAGCGGTCGGATAGAGAGCATAATCCGGCTGGACGTAGGCGATGTCGGGGGACTTATCGTAGAGCTTTACCGCTTCTTGTACGGATAGGTCTTTGGGCAAATCGACCACGCTCACGTCGGTTTGCGGGATCTCTTCTTTCAGCCGGGCGTCGTTGCGCCGGTTGATTGCCCGCAGGTCACCGAGGTTTGCGTCGTCTTTGATCTTGACGATCATTTGCCCCGTCACGTACTGCTTGCCTTCCGGCCCGGAGAGATCCGGCGCAGTACCCGTATCCGTACCAGTCCCGGCGCCATCGGACGCCCCAAATTCCTGAGCCGAACCGCGAGAGGAAGAGAGTAAGGCCAGGGCCAGTGCCAATGCCAGGGCGCCGACTAGTGCAGCGACGACTCCCAAGTTTCTCCGTTGCGCAAACAAAACATATCCCCCTGCCAGATTCCTCGTTCGACTTCTAAAGGTGGGTATCGGCAGGCCGGAGAATAAACTTTAGCCACCGATACCCCGACAGCCCCGGCGCTACCTGACGACCCGGAACGCCTTCTGAGGACTGCCGTTGCCCAGGTGGTCCGTGTCACTCGGGAAAACGGCGTAGAAGGTATAGTAGCCCGTCCTCTGAGGCTTGTATGAGAACCTGTACACGGAGTTGCTGTTCAGGCGTACTCCCCGGCGGCTGATAATCGCTCCGTTGCGCTTGATCACCACCCTCACGGCCTTCCCGGCGTGGTTAGGCAAGACCCGCCCCACTATGGGCCGGCTACGACCTAGCTTGAGGTTGGACTGGTAGGTACTCAACGTCACGACAGCCCTGACGTTCACACGCGCCGCCCCGCTGCCGGACGGTTCGAGCTTATCGGCTGCGCTGCCCCCGAACCTGGCCCAGTAGTAAGTGTGCTTTTCGGGTTTCAGCCCGCCGATCCTGTAAGCGCCGTAAGAGTTGGTGGTGACAGCCCCGACCCTGCTGGCGGCGACGCCGAGCGGCCTCTTGTAAACAGTCACAGTACGTCCGCCGAGAGAGTTACCACTCTGGTCCGTCAACCTGCCGAAGAGGGCGGTGGCGTTCCTGTAGAGCACGGTTCTCGGGTTCGCGTTCACTGTCAGGTTCGTGGACTTGAGGCCCAGGGCTTTGGCGGCGTCCAGGCGTCCTCCGGTGACCGTCTTGCCCTGCAGACTGGAGATATTGTCCACCGACCGGAGGATGCGCGACTTGATCTGGGCGTAGCTCAAACCGGAATCGGCGCTCTTTAGAAGAGCCGCGACCCCCGCAACGTGAGGGGAAGCCATCGAAGTGCCGCTGTAAGACCCGTAAGTATTTCCCGGCAGCGTGCTCAGGATACCGACTCCCGGCGCTCCCAGGTCCACCGACGTAGACCCGTAGTTCGAGAAATAAGCCAGGGCGTCCTTATCGTCGGTCGCCGCCACGGAGATTATGTTCGCGTTGTCGAAGGAAGCTGGATAAGAGGGGCTGGCGTCGTTGTTGGTTCCATTATTACCAGCGGCGGCTACGAACAGGACACCGGCGTTCTGGGCGGCGGTGATAGCGTCTTTGAGGGACTGCGAGTATCCGCCTCCACCCCAGGAGTTGTTAGTGATCTTCGCGCCGTTGTCGATGGCGTAGTGAATTGCCGCCTCAGCATCCGAGGTGTAGCCGCCTCCCGGCGCGATGAACTTGAGCGGCATGATCCGGGCTCGCCAATTCACTCCCGTCACCCCCACTCCGTTGTTCCCCTGGGCCGCGATAGTACCCGAAACGTGGGTCCCGTGATCGTCGCCATCCCCTGAGTCGTAGACGCTGTTGTCATTGTGGAAGAAGTCCCATCCATGAACGTCGTCGACGTAGCCGTTGTTATCGTCGTCTACGCCGTTGGTGGCCTTGTTTCGGCCGAGGGCGTCCGTACCGCTCTCGCCGGGGTTGGTCCAGATGTTGTTCCGGAGGTCCGGGTGGCTTATGTCCACGCCGGTGTCTATTACGCCCACGATGGTGCTCGCGCTACCGGTCGTCGCGTCCCATGCCTCGGGGGCGTTTATATCGGCGTTTGGCGTGCCGCCGGTCTGTCCGGTGTTGTTGAGCCCATACAGGCTCGTGTACTTGGGGTCGTTAGGGGTTTTGGTCGGTTTCAGGATGTAGTCCGGCTCCGCGTACTCGACTGCCGGGGACTTCTTGTACTGGCCCACGGCTTGTTCTACGGAAAGGTCGGAGGGTAGGTCCACGACGTTGACCTTGGTGTCGGGAATGCTCTCCTTGATCCGGGCGTCCTTGCTACGGTTCAGCGCCCGGAGCTTCTCTTTTGGAACTCCGCTCTTGAGCTTGACGATCATTCGTCCGGAAGCGAACTCCTTCGCCTTCGGGCCCGAGAAACTCGGCTGTTTCCCGTTGCCCTTTCCGGGCTCCGCAAGGGCGCTCCGACTATCCCCCTGGATAAGGACCAGGAACGCGAAACCAACCGCCAAGACGAAGACCGACAATATTTTCAAACTCTGAGTGTGCAAAGTGGGACCCCTCGGGACTATTCGACCAACAATTTTTACTTTTTGTTTACTCGAATGGGTTATCGGCCACGCCAGCGGAAAACTTTAGCCGATCTTCACGCCTCGCTCAGGGACGATAGAGGCCGAAGACTTCCCGCAAAGTATCGGCCACTTCTCCGAGCGTGGCGAGGCCGCCTAGCGCTTCTTTCATCGGGTAAAGAAGGTTACCACCGTTCTCGGCGGCGTTTTTCAACTCCGCGAGCGCCTTCTCGACGGTTGGGGTATCGCGACTTTCCTTTAGTTCAGCCAGCCTTTCGGTCTGCTTCTCGCGGATCGACTCGTCAACCGTGTGCAGTTCCATATCCGGGTCTTGATCTGCTCCAGCGGCGCCAGCGTAGCGGTTGACGCCGACGATTATTCGCTCTTCTTTTTCGATTTCACGCTGGTAGCGGAAAGCGGCTTCCTCTATCTCGGCCTGCATGTAGCGCTCCTCGATAGCCTTGACGGAACCGCCGATCTCATCTATCCGTCCTATGTACTCCCACGCCTCCTCCTCGACGGCGCTCGTGAGCGCCTCGACGTAGTACGAACCGGCCAGCGGATCGGTCGTATCCGTCAGACCGGCCTCGTTAGCGAGGATTTGCTGGGTCCTAAGCGCGATCCCGGCGCTCCTCTCCGTGGGCAACGCGAGCGCCTCGTCGAAGGCGTTGGTATGAAGACTCTGCGCCCCGCCGAGGACGGCGGAGAGGGCCTGTACGGTTGTACGGACGATGTTGTTCTCGGCCTGCTGGGCCGTGAGCGAAGAGCCTGCGGTCTGGGTGTGGAAGCGGAGCTTGAGGCTCTTCTCATCCGTTGCGCCGAACCGCTCTTTCATTATTTTGGCCCACATCCTCCTGGCCGCCCGGTATTTTGCGACCTCCTGGAAAAGGTCGTTGTGGGCGTTAAAGAAGAACGAGAGCCTCGGGGCGAACTCGTCTACTTCCAGGCCGACGGCTATGGCCGCCTCGACGTAGGCGATAGCGTTGGCGAGCGTGAAGGCGAGCTCCTGGACGGCCGTCGAGCCCGCCTCACGGATGTGGTAACCGGAGATGGAGATAGTGTTCCAGCGCGGAAGCTCGCGCGCGCAGTAGGCGAACATGTCGGTCGTGATCCTCATGGAAGGTCCCGGCGGATAGATGTACGTCCCGCGCGCCAGGTATTCCTTCAGGATGTCGTTCTGGGTAGTGCCGGTTACCTCTTCAGGCTTCGCGCCCTGCTCTTCGGCCACTAGGGAGTAGAGGAGGAGAAGGGTTGAGGCGGTGGCGTTTATGGTCATCGAGGTCGAGACTTCTTTTAGCGGGATGCCGTCGAAAAGCTCCCGCATGTCGAGCAGCGAGTCTATGGCGACCCCGACCTTGCCGACCTCACCGAGGGCCAGGTCGTGGTCTGAGTCGCGGCCCATCTGAGTCGGGAGGTCGAAGGCGACCGAGAGGCCGGTCTGTCCATTCTTGGTCAGGTACTTGAAGCGTTCGTTTGTTTCCCTGGCCGTCCCGAAACCGGCGTACTGGCGCATGGTCCAGGGCCTGCCGCGATACATCGTAGGGTAGACACCGCGGGTGTAAGGATACTCGCCGGGGTCTCCGAGCTTCTCGGGGTAGTCGAAGCCGTTCAGATCTTGGGGCGTATAGACCGGCTCTACCTCGATCCCGGACTCCGTAAAGCGTTTCGCACCGTGTTCCGTCTCACGCTTTTTGCGGCCATTCTCGGTACTGTCCACGGCAAACCTCTCTTACTCGGCGCCTTCTCCGGGTAATTCTACAAGCTCTGTAAGCACCCCGAACGCTTCTTTGGGGTGAATGAAAGCCATCCGGAGACCACCCACACCGATGCGTGGCTCGCGGTCGATCACCTCTACGCCATCCGCCTCCAGATCGCCGAGCGCCCCGTCAAGGTCTTCTACCTGAAACGCGACGTGGTGGAAGCCTTCGCCGCGCTTTGCCAGGAACTTGCCGACCGGAGAGTCTTCCCTGGTCGGCTGGACCAACTCTATCCTCGATTCACCGACCCGGAACATGGAGGCGACTATGCTTTGCCCCTCGACCTCTTCGGGAGGCTCCGGTTCAGCGCCAAAGTGAGTCTGGTAGAAACGGGTCGCGGCTTCCAGGTCATGGACCGCGTAACCGAGGTGGTGGATCCTCTCTAGCAAACCTCTCCTCTCGCGACGGCTTCTCTACCGTGTCTTTCCGTTAGAATAAAATAAACACGACTACGGTAGGAGCGAAATTTCATGGCGCAAAGCGTAATGCAGCGGATACAGAAGCTCAACGAACTTAGGGAAAACCTCGTCTCGCGCGAGGGAACCCACCACGACAACCAGGAGGATCACCGGGACCTCGAAACCATAGACCACGACCTGCAAGTCCTCTGGGACCTGAGAAGACGAGAGCTGGCCGGCGAGACGGTAAGCCTCGACGAAGATTACTTCGACCGCTACGACCGCTACAACTAAGTACCCGGCACAGTACCTTCGCCAGAACTACAGGATGCCGATCTCCGACCACTCGGCCGCCGCGGAGGCCTTGTCGAAAACTTCCTTTAGTTCCAGGATATCGTCCTCGCTAAAGTTGTCGCGACGAGAGTCGGACAAGAAATTTACGACCCTTCCGTCCGAGTAACGGACCTGAATCCGAGTCACGCCGTCGTCGGGACCAGCATTGCCCTCCAGCCTGCGCGTGCGCTCTATACCGTGCAACTCTCCACCTACCTTTTTTGTCCCTTGCGGATCGAATTAGCTATCGTATCTATATAAGTAGCCATCTGATGCAGCTCGTAGGAGTAAAATTCGTCCCGCAACTTCGACCGAAACACGTCCGAGTCACCGTTGCTGAACTCGACCACAACCTCCCTTATCCCCTCGTGGTCGAGGCCACCCTTCATATCCAACGGACTGCCGTGCCACTCCCTATCTTCTCCCCCAGCAGCCCCGCGGTTCTCTACGTCCCTTTCCTCAGTGCTCAAGAAATTCCTCCAGAAGTGTCTTCGTTGTATTATACGTCTGCATCTCCGTGTACGACGAGGACCGGGCAGTAGGCACCGCGCACTACGGTGCTTGAGACGCTGCCTTGTATGGCGTACCGGATGCGGCCGAGGCCGCGGCTGCCGATCACCACGAGCCCGATGTCTTCGTCGCGAGTGAGTTTGACGATCTCCTCGGCCGGTTTCTTGCCGGGGACGACCTGTGTTTTGGCGACTTTGCCGCCTAGTTCTTCGATCTGCTTGGCCTGTTCGTCCAAGAGGCCCCGCGCGTTATCCGACGCTTCGGAGTCTCCGCGGCCGGGGTTGTCGTAGGAGCCGGGGGCGGAAACTCCTTTGCCGACGTAGATCACCTGCACCCCGGAGTTCGTTTTTGCGGACAGGTCGGCGGCGGCCCGTAATGCGGGCGCCGCGCTCGCGGAACCGTCCGTGGCGAGCAGGATATTCGTCGGGAACATGCTCATCTTCTAAGCCTCTCTCTTTTCGACGCGCTTGGTCAATGTTAACAGCATTCGGCCCCCGAAAATAATGTGACCTATCACAGCGGCCAGAGAGGGGCCGCCACGACGAGCAGCGGGGCGAAGAGGAGCGCGGGGAGCATGTTGGCAACCCGGATCTCCTTGAGGTCCAACAAAACCAACCCGAGGCCGAAGATGAGGATGCCTCCGGTCGAAGTAGTGGCGGAGATCATGGTTTGGGTCACCACCGGCGCGAGAAGCCCCGCCCCGAGCGTGATCGAACCCTGCACCACGAGCACCGTGCCGGCCGAGAGCAAGACGCCCCACCCGAGCACCGAGGCGAAGGTCAGAGCGGCAATAAAGTCTAGCCCGCTCTTGAGCGCGAGCAGACTGTAATCCCCCTTCAAACCGTCTTGTAAAGAGCCGATCACCGTGAGCGGTCCCACGCAGAACAGAAGACTCGTCGTAACGAACGCCCGGCTCACAGGACTCTCACCCCGCGAAAGACGTTTCTGAAGGTAATCCCCGAAGCGCTTCAGCGACCGCTCGATGCCGAGCAACTCCCCAACCAGAAGACCGGCTACAACGCTAACCAGAGGCACGAGAGGGTTCTTGTACGCCAGGAAATTCGAGACCCCGACCAGCAGCGTCACGATCCCGATAGCCTGCATCGCGGTCGCTCGGATACCCTCCGGAAGACGAGCCCCGGCGAGGGTGCCGATGCCGCCTCCCACCAGCACAGCGACGACGTTTATGACGGTCCCGATACCCACGCGAAAGAGTATACAGAGCGAGAGTTGTCTCTGGAGAAGGGTCTTACCAACACATCCGACCCGGCGGCTTTAGCTTCTCGGATGTTCCAGGAAGAAACGAACCATCTCCGCCGAGGCGTCCGGGCCGCTGGAGTCGGTGTACGAACCGGCCGGGCTCCCTCCGGCCCACGCATGACCCGCCCCGTGGACGAGCCAACCTTCGGCGATCTGCTTTCCCGACCCATCGTGATAGATGGAGCGGGTATACGAGCGGCCTCCGGGCGCCTGACCCTGGCGCACTTTCACCGGCGGCGCGCCACCACTCGTAGCGTACTGGTTGAGGATCCGCTCTCCGTTGCGCTTATGGACGGTACCGTCCCGGTCACCGTGAAAGACGATGGCCGGCACGGTGACCGTGAGATCAACGGCGCCGGCCACCGGATGATTCGCCCGCCCGGAATTCGGCGCGCCCTGCTTCATCGCCATGAAAGCGGAAGAGAAATCGTTGGCCGCCCCGTAAGGGAGTCCCGAATGGACACCGACGGCGGCGTAGAGGTCCGGGTAAGTCTCGGCCATGACGACGGCCATCGCCCCTCCGGCAGACATCCCGGCCACGTAGATGCGCTCTTCGTCTACCGGGTAAGCGGCCGCGACCTGTCGCGTAATGCCGGCGATGATGGAAGGCTCGCCCGACTCCCGCTGCTGGTCTCCACCCTTGAACCAGTTCCAACACCTCGAAGGGTTCGCACCGCTGGATTGCTCGGGATACAAAACGAGAAAAGGACCACTCTCGGCAAGGACATTCATGCCCGTACCCGCCGCGAAGTCATCCGGGTTCTGGGTGCAACCATGAAGCATGACCACCAGCGGCAGAGACTTTGCCGTGACCGCATTCTGCCCACTCCCCGCGACTCCGCTCGGGACGTATAGTTTGTAGGAACGCGTCCCAGCCCGGTTTGTGAAAGAACTGGTGACGAACCTGCCTGTTTCGGCGGGAGTAACGGGTGAAGACTCCGGCCTCCGCACCCGCGACCGCTTCTTTACAGAAGGAGAAGTTTTCGTCCGCATCTTCGGAGGTGTTCCGCCAGTCGAACCCGGCAGGACGATGTTCGGTGAGAGCAGGGTCGTATCTACGGTTGGGGTCGGGTACTCTCTTGCGGTAGGCGTTGCGGTTGGGACGTTCGTGGGGTTGCCAAGGTTTGCCTGGATCAGGGCCGTAGCCTCGGACAACCTACCTTCGCGGGTAAGGCGTAGAGCCTCCGACATCCCGCCCGGCATCGCTGCATCAGGGTAACCGGCCGTTTTTCTCTTGGTGTTCGGCATGTCCATGATCTCCTTTTCTAGTCTGTTCGTGGTCTTTGTTTTGGGGTGAAAGTCGTGGGTGTTCGCTCAACGGATTCGATCCGCGAGAGCCTTCTTTACAGCGGCGCTCGCCCGGAAAGCGCCGAGCACTTCGATCGACTCGATAGTTTCTCTCGCCAACTCCGGTGAGACATCCTCGGCGATAGTCGCCAGGCCGAGAACGCTGATCTGAAGCTTCTCCCCAGCGGCCTTCGTTTCTTCGAGGTCGCGACGGCTGAAGTGCCGCATACCGAGCACGAGCGTGCTGCGGGCCACCGTCTGGCGGACCTCCTCGGCCTGGGTGGAAAGCTGGTTACGGATCGCGGTGCGAATGAAATCAGTCCGGTTGGAGTAGAAACCCTCCCGCACCAGCAAGTCGATCTGACCAAGATCCACCGGCCCCATGTTTACAGTGATCTTCTCCATATCATTCATCACAACATCCTCTTAACATCTCTTTGCCATCCATATGGATGTTTATTAGACCGTAAAGTTGGGTGTTGTCAAGTCCAAGAGAGTAGAAAGGCAAAAAAGGCGAAGGTCGAGGCTCGCTAAAGCAACGTACTCTTGATAGAGGGCGGTTTCTTATGTTCTTCGAAGAGATCCGAGGTTAAGAGCGCCCCGGACGTGGTGAACGCTAAAACTGTTCGGGGATAGCTGGGCTGTTCTTTAGTTGGGTTTCGAGATTCGACGGTAAAGTTCGTCCAGGTGTCGTGGGAGCACTGCTGAAATTAGATCTACTGTTGCAAACTCTGGTCGTACCACGGCGTGCAACGCGAGCCCGTCGACCACAGCGTAGAGCAGTTCGGCTTCGAGTTCGATGTCGAATTCAGACGCAGCCTTCCCTGACTCGGCCAGGGCACGTACCAGTCGCCTACAAAGTCCTTGCAAGAGATCATAGGCTTCGTTGCGGAGCGCTCGCAGAGACGGGTCCACCAGCGCCTTACCGGTCAAAGCCAGCCAGACCTCCGCCTCAAACCGGCGCCCGGCATCCAACGGCAACACTTCTCGCAACACCATCTCAACCGCCTCACGCGGATCGCCGGAAGAGAGATCCAACGTCTCCATCCGTCCGCGCGCCCGCTCGATAGCCAGCCGCATCGCGAAAGCCAGTAGCTCGTCCTGGGCACCGAAATAATGACGGAGCGCACCCATCGACAAACCCGCTTCACTGGCGACGTTCCTGACCGAAGCGCGCTCTAGCCCCTCCCGCTGAATCACCCGCCACAAAGCTTCAGCCAACTCCCTGCGACGCGCTTCTATATCGACCACTTTCGGCATCACTATTTTATAGCACAGTTGTGTTATCTTAACTTTTATAGCACAACTGTATTTTGAAAGGTGATTCGTTTTGATCTACGCTGTTATTGTCGCTTGTGAGGTAGGTTTCTGGGTATTTTTGCTCGCCGGACTCATCGTGCGGTACCTGTTGCATCGTCCACGGTTGGGCGCGGCGCTGCTCATCTGCGTTCCGCTGGTGGACCTGACCTTACTCTTGGTCTCGGCGCTCGACCTGCGTTACGGGGGAGGTGAAGCAGATTTCGCGCACGGGCTTGCTGCGATCTACCTCGGTGTCTCCGTAGCTTTCGGTCATTCGATGGTGCGTTGGGCAGACGCTCGATTCGCCCACCGATTCTCCGGAGGTCTGCTTCCACCACGTCCACCCAAAACCGGACCCGAACACGCACGCCGCGAGCGCCGCCAGTGGGCGCGGCATCTGCTGGCGTGGGCGGTAGGCTGCTCATTACTCTTGGGCGGCGTCGTCTTCGTCGGGGACCCGAGCCGAACCGGAGCACTGATCGGCACCGCGCAAGGATGGACGGTCGTGCTCGCTGTAGACTTTCTGTGGTCTTTCAGCTACGCTCTCCGGCCCCCCAAAAACCCAACAGGAGTTGGGCGGCGTTAGCTAGAGAGTCGGCTCTTCGAGGTGATAGCTGCCAGATGGGGCCGACAGCAGCCCTCATTCTACCGTCTGGCTCTTTGTTCCTCCGCGTTATCGGTGTCGTGCTCCTTCGAACCTGCCACCAAGCTCGGGGCATGCACCTTCCCGATCTCTCGGCCAATAGAAGGCTCAGGATGGAATAGTATTCTCAGGGCCTCACCGTTCAGCCATGCCATGATGTCGGTAGGTAGCTCCCGCTCCTGTACAAATCTCCTGAAAGCTTCCGAGGAGATGAACTCTATACCGAGTATTACGCTCTCCTCGTCCACGTCTAGGAAGACGCCGTCCGCGAAATCCAGCGTATCCTCCACTTCGGCGTCTTCGTGTTCCAGGTCCAGATAGAGGACGTCTACCTCTTCGTCATACTGGAGCTTCATTGCCCTGACTTCCTTCCCTGGCGCCTTCTCACCGAAGCTACTACTATCTCTTCCTCGGAGACCTCTGCATAATGCACGGTGATCGTGTTGCCGATCCCGGTCATGCGCCTCGCCTCCCATTTGCCCTGACTATAGGCCACTTCGTCCGGCTCTCTGATCGTCATCAACACCTGCGCCTCATTGATCTTCCTCTTCGCCATTCCCCGCCGAGCATGCCGAGAGAACCTTACTCTCCCATACTCAGCCACTCCCTAAGTCCCACTCTCCCGTCATGACCGCGCTCACTAATCTGTATTCTCGCACATCTACAGCAGAGGTCCGTAGCGGCGTCCCACCTTTGAGGAGCTTCGTTCTTTTGGGTAAGAGGCTGTAGTCCAAATCGGTCCGTTCTACTCCTATATAATCTCTCCCCGTCATATTGGGCTTTTGCTTGGAGCTTTGGTTTGGATCTCTACGAGTATCAGGGTAAGGAACTGCTCGGGAAGTACGGTCTCGAAACGCTGGAGGGCGTCATCGCCTCGACGCCGGATGAAGCGCGGGACGCGGCGGAGAGGATCGGGGGGACGGTCGCCATAAAGGCGCAGGTCCTGACCGGCGGTCGTGGTAAGGCAGGCGGTATCAAGGTCGTTAAAAGTCCCGAGGAGGCGGAGTCGGCGGCGGAGCAAATCCTCGGCATGGATATCCGCGGCCACACCGTCCGGCAGGTATATATCGAAGGTGGCGCGGAGATAGAGCGAGAATTCTACCTCTCGATCACGGTGGACCGGACGGCGAAGAAACCTCTCATCCTGTTCTCTACCGAGGGCGGCGTGGAGATAGAAGAAGTGGCTGAGACGAACCCGGACGCGATAGTCCGGCTCCACGTGGACCCGCTGGTCGGGCTTCTACCCTACCAGGTGCGCGAGGTCGTCTTCGCCGCCGGTCTGGAAGGTGACGCGGCGAAGGGGGTTAGCCGGACGTTGATGAACCTGTACAAGGCGTTTGAGGGTTTGGATGCGAGCCTGGTGGAGATCAACCCGCTCGTCGTCACCGCCGACGGAAGGGTCCTGACGCTCGACTCGAAGGTCACGGTGGATAACGATAGCCTCTACCGCCATAAGGACATCGCGGAACTGCACGACGAAGAGGCGGCCGATCCCGAAGAGCAGCGGGCGCTGGAGGTCGGGCTGCAGTACGTCAAGCTCGACGGAGACGTCGGCATCCTCGGAAACGGGGCGGGGCTGGTGATGAGCACGCTGGACGTGGTCGCCCAGGCGGGCGGCGAGCCGGCCAACTTCTGCGACGTCGGGGGTGGGGCTGACGCCGAGAAGATCTCCACTGCTCTGGATATCGTTACGTCCAACCGACAGGTCAAGAGCGTGTTGTTCAACATCTTCGGCGGAATCACCCGCGGCGATGAGGTCGCCCGCGGCCTGCTCTCGGCGATAGAGCGGACGGGCATAGAGCTGCCCATAGTCGTCCGGCTAGACGGCACAAACGCCGTCGAAGGTCGGCAAATACTGGCTGAGAACACGCCGGAGAACGTACACACTGAAGAGACGATGCTGGATGCGGCCCGCCGGGCCGTGGAGCTCGCGCGGGACGGAGGACGATAGAAAGTGGCGATACTCGTAGACGAAAGCACGCGCCTCGTGGTGCAGGGAGTAACCGGCCGGGAGGGCGCGTTCCACACCGGACGGATGCTCGAAAGCGGGACAAACGTGGTCGCCGGGGTAACGCCCGGCAAGGGCGGACAGGAGCACGAAAGCGTGCCAATCTTCAACACCGTCGAGGAGGCGGTCGAGGAGACTGGGGCGAACGCCGGTGTGATCTTCGTGCCGCCGCCCTTCGCCGCCGATGCCATTTTCGAGGCGCTTGACGCCGGGGTAGAGACAATCTGCTGCATCACCGAAGGCGTGCCGGTCCACGACATGCTCAAAGTGTCAAACTACATGCGGCTAAAGGATGCGACGCTCATCGGGCCGAACTGTCCGGGCGTCCTCTCGCCCGAGAAATCGAACGTCTCGATCATGCCGCGCGACATCTTCACACCGGGGAACGTCGGGATCGTCTCCCGAAGCGGCACGTTGACGTACCAGATCGTCGGCGAGCTAACCGGACGCGGCATCGGCCAGTCAACGGCCGTCGGCATCGGTGGCGACCCGATCATCGGCACGAACTTCATCGAGATCCTTGAGAAGTTCGAGGCAGACCCGGACACTGAGTGCGTCGTGATGGTCGGGGAGATTGGCGGCAACGCCGAACAACTCGCCGCCGAATATATCCAGGGCGAGATGAAGACCCCCGTGGTCGCCTACATAGCAGGCTTCACCGCCCCCGAGGGCAAGACGATGGGCCACGCCGGCGCCATAGTCTCCGGCGGCGAGAGCACCGCCGAGGCGAAGAGCCAGGCTTTGCAAAAGGCGGGCATCCGGGCGGCGACCAATCCGACGGAAGTCGGGGAGATCGTGGCGGAGATCCTCGGCTAACGTGGCACTCAAACAGGTCGAAGGGGCGACCGGCCCTCCCTGGAGCCGTCCGATGCGCGGCCGGCTGGACACGCTGGTCGTCGAGTCGGAAGTCCTGTCGGACAACCCTCTGGGAGACCCGGCGCGTCGGCCGCTGTACGTCTACGTGCCGCCGGGTATAGACGAGGGCGGACAGTACGCGTCGGTCTACATTATTCAGGGGATGACCGGGCAGTTGGATATGTGGCTCAACCGCTCCGCGTTCGAGCCGACCGTGATCGAACGTGTGGACGAGCTTTTTACGTCCGGCGAATGTCCGCCCGCAATCGTCGTCTTCGCGGATGCGTGGACTTCTTACGGAGGATCGCAGTTCATCAACTCGGCCTCCACGGGACGCTACATGGACTACCTCTGCGACGAGGTGGTTCCGTTCGTGGATAGCCTCTACCCGACGGCCGCCAGCCGGGATCATCGGGGGCTCACCGGCAAATCGAGCGGTGGCTACGGGGCGATGGTGGTCCCGATGCTGCGGCCCGACGTTTTTGGAGGGCTCGCCTCTCACGCCGGGGACGCGCTCTTCGAGACCTGCTACCAACCTGAGTTTCCGCAGACGGCACGCATCCTGCGCGACCATTTCGAGGGATCTTGGGAAGTCTTCTTCGAGAGGTTCCGGGCGGCGGAGAGGCTCGACTTCGGCCTCCACGGCGCGCCTCTAAACAGTTACGCGATGGGAGCCTGCTACTCTCCGGATGAGAACGAGCCCGGCAAGGCGGTTATGCCGTTCGAGACCACGACCGGCCGCCTGGACGAAGAGGTGTGGGAGAGGTGGCTGGCGTGGGATCCGGTTCGGATCGCACCGGAGCGCGGGGAGGCGCTGGCGAGCCTGAAGCACATCTATCTGGACGCCGGTCGCTCCGACGAATACTATCTCGACCTCGGGGCGCAGGCGTTCAGCGGGGAGTTAGATCTCCTCGGGATCGAGCACGAGTTGGAGTTGTTCGAGGGTACGCACATGGGCCTCCAGTACCGCTATCCGGGAGCCATAGCAGGACTCGCAAGGTCTCTGTCCACCTGAACTTGCGGCGTCCGGCACGGACAATTCTCCGGTTAGGCGTAGAATAGTCTCTGTGATCTGAGTAGTAGTTTCCGGGTGTCACCGGGAGCCGACCAAGAGGAGAGTTTGCTGACCTATGCGGGTCTTTATAGTCGGAGCCGGTGAAGTAGGGTTCAACACGGCCCAGATGCTCTCGCGGGAAGGCCACGACGTTATAGTGGTGGACCAGGACGAGAGGCTGGTTGGCCGTGCCTCAGAGCAACTGGACGCCCTGGTGATGCAGGGAAACGGGGCGAGCCCGAAGCTCCTCTCCGAAGTCGGGACCAGGAAGGCGGACCTCCTGATCGCCGTTACGAACTCCGACGAGGTTAACATCACGGCCTGTTTGGTCGCCAAAGCGCAGGGCGTCAAACGCACGGTCGCCCGCATCCGAAACCCGGACTACTACGACTCGAAAGAGGCGTTCGCAAAGGACGTGCTCGGCATCGACTTCGTCATCCACACCGAACGAGCGGCGGCCGAGGAGATCCGGGACGCCCTCCGGGTTCCGGGAGCTATCGCCGTGGAAGGCTTCGCCGAGGACGCCATAGAAGTCGCCGAGGTGGTGCTCAAAGCAGACTCTCCGGCCGCCGGAAAAGCAGTCAAGGAGGTGGAATTGCCGAAAGGAAGCCTGGTGATCGGGGCAGTCAGAAACGGCGAGACTATAGTACCCAGCGGCGACACAGAGCTCGAAACGGGCGACCACGTTTTCCTGATCAGTGAGAGCCGGAGCATCCGGCAGGTTGTTAGATCCGTGGCGGTCGACACCCATGAGGTCAAGGAGGTGATGATCTTCGGCGGAGGGAGCATCGGGTTGCGCCTCGCCCTGCTACTGGAGGCTGAAGGCATCTCCGTCAAGGTCGTCGAGAAAGACGAAGCTAGAGCCCAGTACGCGGCTTCCCGCCTCAAGAAAGGGCTCGTACTCCACGACGAGGGAGTCTCTCGCGACTTCCTGCTCCAGGAGAGGGTGGACAGGGCGGATGCGTTTATCGCCGCCACCGGGGATGACCGGGCGAACCTCCTGGCGGTGATGTACGCCAAGCAACTCGGGGCCAAGAACACGGTCTCCATAGTGAGCCGGACCGAGTTCGCGCCTCTCTCGGAAGCTCTCGGGGTGGACGTCGCCATCTCTCCGAGGCTCATAACGGCCAGCGCGATCCTCCGGTTCATCCGTAAGGGCGAGATCGTCGCCGTCACGCTCCTGGAGAGCGGCGCCGAGATGATAGAGCTCAGGGTCCCGGAGAAGTGCCGCGTCTCCGGCCGTCCACTCTCCAAAGTGGGCTTCCCAAGAGACGCCATAGTCGGGGCGATACTCCGCGACGGGGAAGTAGTCATCCCAACCGGCGACGAGATACTAAAGGGCGGAGACGACGCGGTTGTCTTCGCCGTTGACTCGGCGGTGGGTGAGGTGGAACGCCTCTTCGCCTCCTAAAGGATGCACCCAAAGGTCATAGCGAGCGCGCTCGGGATCGTGGTAGCCGCCGCCGGCAGCGTCATGCTGATCCCCGCTGTCTTCTCCCTCTTCGCCGGAGACGGGACGACGATCTCGCTAGGGCTGCCGGCCCTCGGCGCGGGACTGGGCGGAACCCTTCTCTTTTTCGCGACCCGCGACCGGGGCGCCAACTCCTCCATCCAGGACGTGTTCCTGATAGTAGTTCTCGGATGGTGCTCCGTCGCCGCTCTCGGCTCGCTCCCCTACTTACTCTCCGGCCTGATGTCTCCGGCAAATGCTTTCTTCGAGGCGATGGCCGGGTTCACGACCACAGGAGCCTCGACGATAACGACCCCGGAGAACGTTGCGCCCTCGCTGCTGTTGTGGCGGAGCCTCTGCCAGTGGACCGGCGGCATCGGCATAGTCTTGCTCTTCGTCGCGATCGGACCGCTCATAGGCTTCGGCGCCTCCCAACTCTACTCTGCCGAAGTCGCGAACCCCGTGGCGGAGCGTCTCACGCCGCGTATCAGTGAAACGGCCAAGACCCTGGCCTACGTCTACCTGACCTTGACCGCCACCGGCATCATCGCCCTGCTCGTGGCCGGGATGGGGATCTTCGACGCCGTGAACCACGCCCTGACCGCCGTCTCGACGGGCGGGTACTCGACACGCTCCGACTCTATAGCGGCTTTCGACTCATGGCCCATAGAGCTGGCCGTTGCGGTTACGATGCTCCTCTCCGGGGTGAACTACGCGCTTTATTTTCAGGCGGCCCGCGGGAGGCTCGGCCAGGTCTCCGGCAACCCGGAGCTTCGAGTCTACCTCAGTATAGTAGCGGGCGCGACCGCCATCATGACCGTATCCCTTTATGCTTTCGACTACCACAATTCACTCGTGACCTCTTTTAGGGAGGCGCTGTTTCAGAGCGTAAGCCTCCTTACGGGGACGGCTTTCAGTACGGCGGACTGGAACGGATGGGACCCGCTTTCCCACGGGTTGTTGCTGACGATGATGGCTATCGGCGGCTGCGCGGGGTCTACGTGCGGTGGGATCAAAGTGGTAAGAACGATACTGCTCGCCGCCAACGCCCGCCAGCAAGTCTTCCACATGGTCCACCCACAGGCGATCACCCCGCTCAGGCTTCGGGATAAAGTCATGCCCGAGAGTGTTAGAGCGTCCGTCCTCGGGTTCTTTTTCGTCTACGTCGCCACCCTGCTCGTCGGCACTCTTCTCATCGCCCTCCACGGCGTCCCGATAGGCGACTCTCTGGGCGCCACGTTCGCGTGCCTCAACATCACGGGGACTTTTCTAGGTCCGGTCGGCGAGGCTCAGTTTTACGCCGGGCTGCCCGCGACCGCCAGGCTGACGCTCACCGTATTCATGCTGCTCGGGCGGCTGGAATTATTTACCGTCCTCGTGGTACTTACACCTTCGTTCTGGCGCGGCTAGAATACCCGGCCATGAACCCTAGAATCATCATGAGGATCAACGCGGGCGTGATGCTCGCCATAGGCGTCTCACTGCTGGTCCCGCTCGTGCTATCCGTGGCCTACGCCGACGGCTCGTGGCCTAGCTTCTTCTTGCCGTCCGCAGCCATGATGGCAGTCGGGGCTTTGGTATTTCGGGTCACGCGGCCCGCCTCGAGAAGGGCGCTGGAGTTCGTCTCGAACCGGGATGTGCTGTTCTCGGTTACGCTCGCCTGGGTCCTCTCGGCGGTCCTCGGCGGAATACCTTTCCTACTCGAAGGCACGTTCTCGAACCCCATAGACTCGACCTTCGAGGCGATGAGCGGCTTCACGACGGCGGGCGCGACTCTCCTCTCGAACATCGAAGCCCAGACGCCGTCCATCCTGTTCTGGCGCAGCATGACCCAGTGGCTCGGAGGAATAGGGATCGTGGTTCTCTTCGTGGCCGTGGCCCCGGTGCTCGGCTTCGGGGCGGCGCGGCTCCTGTCCGCGGAGGTCTCCGGCATCGGCCAGACCAGGCTCACGCCGCGCATCGCCGACACCGCCAAGGCGCTCCTCGTCGTCTACCTGGTCCTCTCAGCCTCCGAGGTGGTCGCCCTGCTCGCCGCCGGGATGGGGCTCTACGACGCCGTCATCCATACCTTCACCACCATCGCCACCGGCGGTTTCAGCGACAGGACGGACTCAATCGGCTACTACCACTCGGTCGCCATAGAGATCGTCCTCATAGTTTTCATGGCACTCTCGGCGGTCTCTTTCGCCGTTTACTACCTCCTATACACGCAGCGCAGCTTGAAGGTATTGCTGGATCGGGAGTTGATGGCTTACGTCGGCATCCTGGTGGCAGGCGTGTTGTTCGTGTGGGGAATTCTGATCATCGAGGGATCTTACGGCGACTCGTGGGGCCAGGCTTTCCGGTACTCCGCCTTCGACGTGACGAGCGTCATCACGACGACCGGCTTTATAACGGCGGACTACGACAAGTGGGACACGGGGGCGAAGTTCGCCGTGCTGCTGCTCATGTTCGTCGGAGGTTGCGCCGGCTCCACGGCCGGAGGGATGAAAGTCATCCGGATTATCATAGTCTTCCGGACCATCCTCACGGACCTGCTGCGGAGCATCCACCCACAAGCCGTTACGCCGCTCAAGATCGGGGATCGCGTCATCCCCGAATCTACCAGGGTCGCAGTCCTGGGGCTTTTCGCCGCCTGGATCCTCACTTTCATCGTCGCCTCGTTGGTGATCGCCGTCCAGCCGCAACTCTCGCTCATCTCCTCGCTCTCGGCGGTCGCGGCGACGCTAAACGTGGTAGGTCCGGGCCTGGATCAGGTCGGAGCCACAGAAAGTTTCGGCGCCGTGGACCACTTCGGCCGCATAATCCTCACCCTCTGCATGCTGCTCGGACGCCTCGAAGTCCTGACGGCCCTCGCCCTCTTCTCCCCCGCCTTCTGGAAGGATTGATCCGGCTGATTAGTAATTCGGCAGATCTATAATGCGCCGCCCCATCAAACTCGCCACCAACTCTACCGCAAGCTCTGCTGTACGATTGCCGCTATCCAGAATAGGGTTGACCTCAACAACGTCCAGCGAAGTCACCATCCCCGACTCGTTTATGAGCTCCATGACCAGATGCGCTTCGCGATACGTCAATCCGCCACGCACCGGCGTCCCGACACCGGGCGCTATCTCCGGATCGAGCACGTCCAGGTCGAAGGAGAGGTGGACCCGGTCCAGGTGCGACAGGTGCTTGAGGGCGCGCCTCACGACGGTCGCCACCCCGTAAGCGTCTATCTCCTTCATGGTGTAGACGTGAACGCCCGCCTCGCGCAAGAGCCGCTGCTCCTCCGGGTCCACGGAGCGCAAGCCAATGGTCACGGCGTCTTCGGGCCGGATGCTCGCGCCGGGTCCACCGATACCGACGAGGTCCGGGTGTCCCTGTCCGGCCAGTACCGCCAGCGGCATGCCGTGGATGTTGCCCGAGGGAGAGGTCTCGGCGGTATTGAAATCCGAGTGGGCGTCCAGCCAGATCACACCTGTCCGCCCCGCTCCCGCGACCCCGGAAACGGTCCCGATGGAGACGGAATGGTCTCCGCCTAAAAAGACCGGAAAGAGACCTTCGGCGACCATCTCCCCGGCCCGGCCCGAGACTTCCTCGCACACCTCTCGCACGGCCCGAAGATGCCGCACCTCTTCTTTCCGGCCGATCATCTCGGGGATCGGGGCTTCAGCGTTGCCGAGGTCGGTGACGAGGTAGCCGAGTTCCTGGAGAGACGCCATGAGCCGGGCGTAACGGATGGCGCTCGGCCCCATGTCCACCCCGCGTCGATCCTGGCCGAGGTCCATCGTGACCCCGAATATTCCTATGGGTGAGCGCGCTTCTTCAGGCAAATGCGACTCCACCGCTCCTTCTCGGGTCCGCGGCGGCTTCGAAGGCCCCTTCGGGAGTGCGGCGGACGGCGTTGATCCCACCGAAGTACATGTTCGGCTCGTCGTAGGTGAGCACCCGACCGTAGTGGTCGAGGTCTGCCTTGCGGGCGCCGGCTTCGTAGGCGAAGAGGTCGCCCTCGGCGTGGAAGCGGGGCGCGAGCGCGGCGGCCTCTATCGGCATCCCGTGATCGAGGACGTTTATGATCGTCTGGAGGATGGCCGTCGGGATGCGCGACGCCCCTGGAGAGCCCAGAGCCACCAAGCCGCCTTCCTCGGATGAAACGACGGTCGGACTCATGCTGGAGACGAGCCGCTCGCCGGGTTCGAGGGCGTGGAAGCCTTTCGGGTTCAGCTCCGGCTCGCCTAGAGTGTTGTCCATCGGGATGCCGGTACCGGGGATAACAAGTCCCGAACCGTAGCCCATGCTCGCGGTGATCGAAACAGCGTATCCCTCCGCGTCGACGCATGAGAGATGCGTGGTATGCGCGTTGCCGAAGATCCTACGCCGCTGCTCTTTGGCGTACTCCTCGCTAGTGAGCCGCTCCGCGACAGCCGCGTTCTCAGATCCTTCACCGTACTCTTTCTCCCGATCCCGCAGGGCGTACTTCATCGCGCCGGCCATCACTTTCACGTACTCGTCATCCGGCATCGAAGAGAGGTCGTAGGCGGATACCACCCGGAGCATCTGGGCGAGAGTCGAACCGCCGGCGGAGGGCGGACAGTTTGTGTAAATAGTTCCCAGGCCGTGGTCTACCTTCAGCGGAGAGCGGACCACGGGCTCGTACTCAGCCAGGTCTCGCTCGGTGATGATGCCGCCCATCTCACGGACGTAGCCGGAGATCCTACGCGCCAACTCCCCTTTGTAGAACAGGTCCGCCCCCTGCTCCCCGACAGCCTCCAGCGTATCCGCCAACTCCGGGAAACCGACCTCATCCCCTTCCTGGTAAACAGACCCGTTCTTGTAGAAGTTCTTTCGGGTCTCGTCCGTGAGGCGCAGGACTTCCTCGGCGACCGCGAACCACAAGCCGCTCGTCTTGCAGAGCCTGAATCCCTCGCGGGCGAGACGGGCCGCCGGTGCAAGGACCTGCGCGAGCGAGAGCCTACCGTGACGGTCAAGCAGCGTCTCCCAGCCTCTCAAGGAGCCCGGCACCCCGCACGATGCGCCGCCGACTATGGAGTGGACCCCGGCACCGTATTTGAGGATCACCTCTTGCGGCTCGCCGTTCGCCCCGAACGCGGAATCAGGTAGCCCCTTGCCCGGCATCGCGTCGAAGTAGTCGAGTAGCTCGGCCTCTCCATCCGGGCTGCGGACCAGGGCGAATCCTCCACCACCGATGGAGCTCATCAGGGGCTCGGTGACGCTCACGGCTGCGGCCGCCGCGACGGCGGCATCTACGGCGTTGCCACCCGACCGGAAAACTTCGGCGGCTGCGGCTGCGGCGTATGGCGTCCCGGCGGAGGCGGCGAACGTATAGTTTTTCTCTGTCATTTCCATGACTGCCTATTCTATGCGTTTCGTCCGGCTTATACAGTTCATCAGAGAGGCCGCCCAAACTTCAGTTCCGGCCCGAGTGAATCCACCACCCTCGTCTCCTTCTCTCTCAGGTATATCCGTTTTGCAGCCCGACGGGCGTTCGCCCACAAACGAATGCGGTGTAGAAAGCTATCATACCCTCGATAGATATTTGTCCTGGAACGAGACCGGAAAGGTCTGGAGGGTTTGCGCGTGCGCGAAGGTGACGCTGGAAAACTTAGGTTCAATATGGCTACTGAGTCCGAGATAAAGGGGGCTGAGACCGCCGACTCTTATTTTCACCGGACAATGGAGGTCTTGAGGGCTCGCGGCCTGCAAGACACTCCCGTCTACGCTGAGGTGGCGTACAAGACCTCCGACCCGGAAGAGTGGTTCGTGGTCGCGGGGCTTGACGAGGTGGCTTATCTGCTCGAAGACGTTGGGGTCGAGGCGCGGGCGGTCCCGGAGGGTACGATCTGCCACCCCAACGAGCCCATCCTTACGCTCTCCGGGCCTTACAGCGCTTTCGCCGAGCACGAGACGGCGATCCTCGGCTTATTGTGCCAGGCTTCGGGAGTCGCGACCGGGGCGGCGCGTTGCAGGATCGCCGCCGGAGAGCGGCCGGTCATATCCTTCGGGGCGCGCCGGATGCACCCGTCCATAACGCCGATGATTGAACGCGCAGCCTACCTCGGGGGCTGCGACAGCGTCGCGGTCGAATTGGCCGCCAAACGACTCGGAATACCGGCGAGCGGCACCCTTCCTCACGCCCTCGCCCTTGTCCTCGGCTCGACCACCGAGGCCGCCCGCGCCTTCGACGAGGTCATAGACCCGGAAGTCCCGCGCACCATCCTCATAGACACCTTCGACGACGAGAAATTCGGGGCGCTTCTGGCAGCGCGCGAGATCCCGGACTCCATCTACGCGGTCAGGCTCGACACGCCCGGCAACCGGCGCGGGGACTTCCTGGACCTGATGCGCGAGGTCCGCTGGGAGCTAGACCGGAACGGCTTCGAGCGCGTCAAGATCTTCGCCTCCGGCGGCATCGACGTAGAGTACATCCTCTACCTAAACCCAGTCTGTGACGCCTACGGAGTGGGCGGCTCCATAGCCGACGCACCCATGATCGACTACTCCCTGGATATCGTCGAAGTGGGCGGCGAAGACCGCTCCAAACGCGGCAAGCGCGGCGGCCGCAAACAACTCCTCGAACTGGAAGACGGCTCCCACGCGGTTCTTCCAACCGATGCAGAGTCTCCCGCCAGGGCGCGAAACATCCTCCAGCCTCTATCCGACCTCTACGACTCGCCCACGGACATCTACAGCCTGCGCGAGCATGTACTGGCCCAACTCTCTACCGGACGTTTCTCCCTCTAAGCTGCAGCGTCGGAGAGCAACTTACTCGGGGTCGCGACGATTCGCCGTGGCCCACAGAGCTATGAGTGCGCCGGCGTAGAGCGCGAAGGCGGCAACTGGACTCTGGAATACTTTGGTCGCGCCGCCCTCTATCTTCTGCAGGAAACTCGCCAACTTCAGCCTCCTATCTCTAGCTTGTACAAGGAACTCTAGCTTGTACAAAGAATATACGTTCTATAATACCGGGCCGTAGACCTCGGGTCGCCGGTTCGCCAGGGCCGGGAAGTCGCGCCGGAAACGGTCGAGGTACGAAAGGTCCAGGGTAGCTAGAGCGAAACCATCTCTGTCGGGGCAGGTCGCGAGTACCGTTCCCCACGGGTCGACGATCATGCTCCGCCCGTAAGTCCATCTCCCGTCGGCCTTCTGTCCCCACTGGGCCGGAGCGACCACGAAAGCCTGGTTCTCGACGGCCCGCGCGCGCAGCAGAAGCTCCCAGTGGTCCTTGCCGGTCTGGAGCGTGAAAGCCGCGGGCACCGTGAGGATCTCCGCTCCCCGCAGCGCCAGCATCCGGTACATCTCCGGGAAACGAAGGTCATAGCAGACCGAGAGTCCGAGCGTAGCAACACCCGCCTTCGCGGTCACGACCTCATCGCCCGGCGCGATGGTCCCACTCTCCAGATATTCCCTGTCGGGCGCCCGGACGTCGAATAAGTGGATCTTCCGGTACACCGCCGCCAAACCCCCGGATGGGTCGAAGAAAATTGAGGTATTATGCATTTTCGCTTCGTTTGGGGTTTGTTCCAGGATCGAACCACCCAGAACGTACACTCCGAGTTCTCGCGCGAGGGAGCCGAGGAAGTCGGTGGTTGGTCCGGGGATCGGTTCTGCGTTTTGTCGGTAGGCTTTTTCGAGGCCGTGGCAGCTCCAGAGTTCCGGTAGGGCGACCAGTTCCGCCTCCGAAGAGACGGCGGCCCGGATCAGGCGCTCCGCCGTCTCGAAGTTCTGTTGTTTGTCCGGGGTGGACGACATCTGGGTCGCCGCTACCCGCATCTCACGCCCGTCAGCCACCTTGCCTCCTCTACCTACATAGTTGAACAACATATTATCTCAGCATTCCTCGTGAAGCGGGTAGCTAACTCGTGAGAGAGAGGAATACCAGGAGTACGGTTCGCCCGGTCTCGCCTGAGGCGCCGACGAGGTCTCCGGTTATGCCTCCGAATGCAGTCCTGGACAAGCGGGTAGAAGCCAGGGCCACGATAGGTATGACAAGGACCGTCACGGGCGCGAAGCCGCCGAGAGGCAGCGCGACCAAGAGCGGCGCGAGGAGTGCCAACGCCAGGGCAACGTTCCGCTTTTGACGAGCTTTCAGCGCCTGTACGAAAGGGATGGTGGAGGAGTTTTCCGTTGCCGGACGGCCGAAAACCATTACGAGGACCATTACCGAGCGCGCGGCGGTCTCGGCGACGAGTAAGGCGAGCGCCGCCCGCGCCGGGGAGTGTTGGGCGAGGGCGACGAGGGCGGCGAGAGATGGAGCGTAGACCAGGAAGAGGGCCCCGAGGCCGCCGATCCCGACTCGCGTGTCTTTTAGGACTTCCCGTCGCCGTTCGACTGTACCTCGCACCATGAGCGCATCTCCGGCGTCGAGCACGCCGTCCGCGTGATGGAACCCGGAGATGAGCAGCACCGCTCCTAGTGCCAATGTGGCGGCGACGCCTGGAGGACCGATGTAGGCGAGGAGGAGAAAGATAGCGCCCGGCAGACCGGAGATCAGGCCGACTAGTGGTAGAAGATAGACGTCACGCGCCGCCACCTGAAGGGACGAAGACCTCAGCGGCAGAGCTGTAAAGAACGAGAGAAGCGCGCGCACCTTATCTCCTTATTCGAGCCGCAGAGTACGCCCGGCGACGCACAAGTATACTTCGGAGGCTGACACGGCCACACGTTGGTTCGCTTCTCCCAGAAGATCCCGGAACCTTCGTCCGGCCGCGCTCTCCGGCACCACCCCGAGACCGACCTCGTCGCTCACCAGGACAAAAGGCACGTCGGAAGAAGAAGCGTCGTCGAGGAAACGGGCCAGGTGCTTCAGAACGCTCTCGTCGTCTTGGTCCATCCGGGCGGAGACCCAAAGGGTAAGAGCGTCGATCAGCACAGCGCTATATCCAGCGGCTTCGTCCAATATACGGGTCAGGTCCCCGGCACCGAGTTCCAGCGTCGTCCAGGTTTCGGGCCGGCGGTCGCGATGGGCCTGCACGCGCCGCTCCAGTTCTTCATCATCGTAAAGCTCGGCCGTTGCGACGTATAGGACGTTCTCTCCGCCCAGTGCTCCGGCCATGCTCTCGGCGCGGGCGCTCTTACCGCTCTTCGCTCCGCCGAGGATGAGCGCACGGATGGCTATATTTCCTCCTTCAGCGCCTCTACGAGCCGGTCGGTATCTTCCGTTCCGCGCACGGCCACCCGGAAGTATTCGGGACCCAGCCCCAAAAAAGGCGCGCAACCCCGGACGAGGACTCCGCGCCACGCGAGACGCTCCGGTATCCTTTCCGGCCCACGAACCAGCAGGAAGTTGGCGGCTCCGGGGAAGACTTCGAGACCCGGCAAAGCATCGAGCTTTTGGAATAGTTCGCGGCGGAGACGTTCTACTTCTCTCAGGGAGGCTTCTATGAAATCGGGATTTCCGGCGGCTGATATGCCTGCGGCTGCGGCGGCGACGTTTACCGGCCACGAGGGCTGGAAGGGCTGGAAACGTTCCGGAGCGTTTGAAACGAGGCAGCCGAGCCGGAGCCCCGGTATCGCGAAGAACTTGGTGAACGAGCGGGCCACGCACAGGTGGTTTCCGACCTCCGATGCCACGCTTACTTCCGGCGCAAAGTCGGCGAAAGCCTCGTCCACGACGAGCACTGCATCGGCTTCTCGTGCGCGGTCGGCGAGAGCTAGAATTTCTTCACGGTGGAGCGCGCCGCCGGTCGGGTTGTTCGGGTTGCAGAGGAAGATCAAGCCCACGTCCTCCAGGTCTTCGAGAGATCCAGGGTCAAACCGAAATCCATCTCCCGCTTTTCGGGACACCCGGCGCACGGGTTCGAGCCCGGCCGCCCTCGCCGCCGCCTCGTACTCGCTGAAGGTCGGTTCCAGCAAGAGCGCCTTTCCTCCAGCCTCAGCCGCCCGCGCGGCCAGAAACAGCGCCTCGGCCCCACCGTTGGTCGGCAGGATGAAATCGGCTGGGACGTGGAGGTAGTGCGCCAAAGCTTCGCGAAGTTCCGGGTAGTCGAGGTCTGGGTAGACACCGGCCTCCGAATCGAGGGCTTCGTGGGCCGCCGCTAGGGCGACCGGAGGAGCCCCGAGCGGGTTGATGTTCTGGCTGAAGTCGAGGAAACCTCCGTCGGGCGCACCGTTAGCGCGGGCGGCGGGACCTGCGTGCGCGCCGTGGTGGCGGCCTCCGGGATGCGTAGCCCAGCCCTTAACCACGGAACGGCCGATCCAAGAGAAACGCCGCCAGGGCGAGAAGGATGCAGCAGCGACGCATGAGCTTCACGGCCCGCCGAATATCCTGGTAACCCGGAGGTTCGCCGCTCCCGAGAAGCGGGCCTCTCCGAACCTCCCCGCCATAGGAATTGTCTCCGCCGAGCCTTATGTCTAGCGCTCCGGCGAAAGCCGCCTCTACCCGACCGGCGTTCGGACTCCTGGTGAGCGGACCGTACCGGCGGGCGGCTGAGAGCGCCGCGCCCGGACGGCCGGAGGCAATTGCGGAGACCAGGACCGTGAGGCGGGCGGGCGCGAGGTTTGCGAGGTCGTCCAGTCTGGCGGAAGCCCGGCCCAGGTCCGTGTAGGGCGGGTCTGGGTGGCCGACCATCGAGTCGAGGGTGTTGATCGCCCTGTAGGCCAGCGCGCCGGGGGCGCCGAGTAGGGAAGCGTAGAGCATCGGGGCGACGACGCCGTCGCTCGTGTTCTCCGCGACTGATTCGATCGCCGCCCGCGCCACACCGGCTTCGGAGAGATCCGCCGTGTCGCGCCCGACGAACCTGCCGACGCGTTTCCGGGCGGCGGGTAGGTCTCCCGACCCGAGCGCAGCCTCGACGGCAAGCGCTTCACGGGCGAGGCCCCTCAAGGAAAGGGTCGTGGAGATCAGGAGGACTTCCATCGGGAAGCGCAAGAGGCGCGGTGTGAGAACGAGAGCCGCCCGCGCGAGCGCGAAGCATGCCACAGGAAGTGTGAGGGCGAGAAATAAACCAGCCGGACGCAAGGCGGCGGCATCTTCCAGTTTCAGGGCTCTTTTCTCGAAAGCGGAGATTGCCCGGCCCATCCAGACCGTTGGGTGGAGTCTTTCCGGCGGCTCTCCAAAGAAGGCGTCCAACAGAAGCGCTGCAGCGACCTGCGATCCGTAGACGCTTCTCAAAGTCCCGGCTGGTTCGCTTCTTGCTTGCCGGCCCCATTCCCGGATCCGGCGGAGGTCGTCCCGTCTTCAGGTCCGGAGCGTCCCCGTAAGAGGCCGATGACGGCTCCGGTGCCGCCGAGGAGGAGGGACCTCAGGACGAGGTTCATGGTCGAGTATCCCAGCATCGTCAGAGATGGGGGTTCGAGGGCTTTGCGCACGTTCTCAAGCTTCGCGGGAGGCGGGAGCTTGCGGGCCTGCTCGGGAGTCTCGCCCCGTTTTATGCGGCCTTTGATCAGGTCTTCTCGCGTCGTATTCGAGTAGTCGACTATCTTCGGGGCAGCCTGGCCGGCATACGAACGCGCCTGGTCGGCGAATACGGTAGCCTGCAATGCGGTCGCGAAAAAGAGGACCACGCTGACTATCACGGCTACGAGGGTCGCGGCGAGCGCGCAGTCCCGCAGCAGTAAGGACCGGTAAGGAACGCCGGGGTCAAGGCGCGCCGGACGTGTCCCGAGTGCGGCCAGGATACCGAGGAAGAGAAAGGCCGTCAGTGCGATCTGGGTGTGGTAAGCCTGGATCACGGCGAGTATCCAGGCCGGCGTTCCGGCCGGGTCTACGAAGAGGAAGTAAAAATCCGAGACGAGCGCGACGACGGCCGCGACGATACCATATATAAATCCTGCCCTGAGCGGTCCCAAACTTCTCTCCAGACGACCAAAACTGTACGCGAGAGTCCAGAATACAACATAGCGCCCCGACAGTTAGTGAGAGCTTTTTACCGCGGGGAGCCGCGACTCTCTTTCAGGTGGGTTTCGGCGGGAACGCCCTGTTGCGACCCCTGAGCAAGAGAAAGAGGCCCACGAGAACTACGACGCCACCGGCAGCGGTCGCGAGGCCCGGCTTCTCGGAGAGGATCCACCACGCGAGAAGCGCCGCGACGACCGGCTCGGCGAGTATCGTCCCGGAGACAATCGCCGCCTCGACGTAACCCAGAGCCCAGTTAAAGACCGTATGCCCCAGGATCTGCGGCCCGAGCGTTATTGCCCACAACCAAAACCACGTACTCCCCGAGTAACCCCATAGTTGAACGCCCCCGATGATGGCGACCGGCAGCAGCGCGAGTGCGGCGGCCGAGTATACGACGACGGAGTAGGACAGAAATCCGATGCCGCTGGTACGCTGGGAGCGTCCGATCAGGACGTATACCGCGACCGTTGCGGCCCCGGCAAGAGCGAGCGCGTTGCCTAGCAGTGCCGCGGATCCAACGGACCTGTCAGCGGCTATCATCGCCGTCCCGGCGAGCGCCACCAGGATGCCCGCCACGGAGACCGGAGAGGTCTTCTCCCCGAAGAGGAGGTACGCGAGCAGCGCCACGAAGACCGGCGCGGTCGAGACGATCATCACGCTGGCCGCCACGCTCGTATAACCGAGAGAGGAGATCCAGAACCCGAAATGAGCCCCAAGCGCGACCCCGGAGACAACCAGAACGACCAACGGACGTCCAACCGGCAACCGCTCGCGCCGCACGACCGCCACAGGCAACAAAAAGACGACTCCGAGGACGCAGCGCCAGAAAGCGATGCCCAAAGCCGGAGCACCCGAGACCCGGATCAGTATGGCAGCCGAAGAGACTGCCAGGACCCCGACTCCTACCGCCGGGAGCGCGAACCTGCCCCGTGCCTCACCCTGTACCAAATAACCGCCCCCATCTCCCTAGCGAGTTGCCCCCGCCGGGAACCCCTCTTCCTCCACATCGGGCTACTATACACTGGCTCCGCCCAAGCAATAAGCTCCGCCTCCCCGAAAGCCCAGACCGCCCGCGCGCAGTGCAAAGGGTCGGTGACGACCCGAACCTCCCTTACACCTCTAGGACGCAAAATTTCGGCCGTCAGCCGCGCCGATTCCCAAGTATTCAGAGCTTTCTCTTCGAGAAGGATGTCCCTGGTCGGCACTCCCTCACGCCCCAGTATTCCCGCCATCACCTCCGCCTCACTCGGCGGGTGCTCTCCGGTACCGCCGGTCGGGACCAGCAAAGAGACTTTGTCTTCCGCGTAGAGTCGCGCCGCGTGGATGGTCCGGGCCTCAAGTGTCGGGCTCGGCCTCCCGCCTTTCAGTACCTGCGCACCAAGTATCACCGCGACCCGCGCCGAATCAGCGTCCTTGGCGGCTTCCGGAAGCTTACCCCGGTAAACACGGATCACGTCTAATAGATCCCCAACCAACCCTCCGAGCATCATCGCCCGCGGTCGCGAAGCAAAGTCCGGGCGAGATCCAGATCCCCAGGTTCATTGACGTTCATCAAAAACACGTCCGGCTCCCCGAACCGCCGCAACCCTTCCTCGACGTACTCGACTCCGTCCACTCCTTCCAGCATCTCACGAACGGCCCGAACCTCGCTGTCGAGCGAGACCCCGAGAGAAGAGAGTATCCCACGGTCGTAGGCGGCACAGAGAGGGTGAGGTCGCCCGCGCCACCTGGGAACGACCGCTCGCACTTCATCTTCGGCGACGCGCGCCAGCAGATATCCGACCAACTCCGCCGGGATGAACGGCAGGTCTGTGGCCGCGACGAAGACCAGAGGGTTCCGGGAGGCGGTGAGACCCGACTCCATCCCAGCCAATGGCCCTTCGCGACCAGGACGTAAGTCCGGGACACTCCGGACTCCAGCTAAATTGGCGCTGTCTTCCAAACCGACGACTACGACCTCATCGCAATGGACTGCGAGCGCGTCGTAGACCCGTTGTATCAGAGGAATGCCCCCGATTTTGAGGGAGGCTTTGTCGCGGCCCATACGCAGGCTCCGACCGCCCGCGAGTATCACCCCGGTAGCCCGCGATCGTTCGTTCAGAGCGTACGTTCGGCGGCTGGGGCCGTGCCTCTGAGACGCTGTATGCGGGACCTCAGTTCCTGGAGACGTGCTTCCTGGGAGTGGGAGTGGGAACTCCGGGCGAGACGTTTGCTGAAGGCGAGATCTACTGCGGCGGCGTGAAGCTTGCGTGCGCGATGTTCGGTCGCGAGTCGTCCCGTGAAGATCAGACGAAGATAATATCCGGTCCTCCGGAAGTAGGTCGGGAGGATCTCGTACTCCTGATGGCTGATGACTCCAGCCTCCGTCTCATCCTTCAACTCCGCCCGGATGGTCCGGCGCTCCACAGAGAGCCAGACGCCTATCAGAACCGCGTAGAGCAACAACACGACCAACATAAACAAGTATGCGAGCGGCCCTATTACGGAGCCAAGAAAGTTGAAAGTCGCGTGCAGCAATATCGCCCCGGCCAATCCCAGAAGTGGTAGCGAGAACTTCAGGAAGTAACTTCGGACCCAGGGTATGAGGCCGATGCCGACCCCGGTGAGAGACGTAAAGGCGGCGTGTCCGAAACCGCCGAAGATCCTACGCACCACGAAGGTCTCCGGCCCGAATTGGGCGTAGTAGAGCAGGTCTTCGGCTATGGAGAACCCGAAACCTACGGCCGCCCCGTAGACTATGCCGTCCATGACGCCGGAGAACTCGATCGCCCCGCGCTTGCGCGACGCCAGGTACGAGACGCCGAAAGCCAGAAACAGCGCGAGTCCCTTCGAGCACTCCTCGACCGGCGGCGCCACAAAGACCGCCGTGACGAAGCTGACGGTCTGGCGGTCGGCTACCGAACTCAGGGTGATCGCCGCGAGCGTATTAAAGACGAGGGCGACGGCTACCGCAACCGTAAAGCCCCAGACGAAAACCGGGATCACGTACAGCAAAGATTCCCGCTCGTAGAGGTCTACCGCCCGGATGAAAAGCAGGTACACAACCGCCTGCAAGATGCCGACGCCAACCAGCGGCAAGCTGAACGTCATGCCGGATTCTCCGTTGCGAAAGGCTCTGTTGCGGGGTCCACCGCTACGAGTATACCCGCTCTTGGTAGAATACCTCTAACCTACAAAGGATGGAGGCGCCCGAGCTTGGACCGGGACCCGAACACCAGCGATAGCTCTATATCCGAGGCATTGTCCAACCTCACCCACGGAGTCTACGTCCTCGCCACCCGCCGGGGATACGAGACGAGCGCGATGACCGCTTCCTGGGTGACGAAAGCTTCCGAGCGCCCGCCGTGCGTAGTCGTGGCCGTGCGCGAGGACCGCTACACCAGAGAGCGCATAATCGAGAGCGGCACCTTCGCCCTGAGCGTCCTGCGCGAGGATCAGGTAAACGCTGCGACCTATTTTTCCGAGACCAGCGGCGAGTACCACGACAAGTTCCAGGGCGTGCCTTACGGCCTGACCCCGACCGGCTCACCCTACCTGCTGGACAGTCTCTCGTATCTCGACTGCAAAGTCCTCGACACCGCCAGAGCCGGCGACCACACGTTGCTGATCGGCGAAGTCACGGCAGGCGAGACCTTCAGCCACGACGAGCCACTGACATACGACCCGACCGAGTACGAAAGCGCCCTCAGGTAGATGGCCCAAGAAGGTCCCACCTCCCGCCTGCGCGACCTCGGCTACGAGCTTCCGTCCGTCCCCGAACCAGCCGGCTCCTACGTCCCGGCCGTGCGCTCGGGCTCCTACGTCTTCACCGCCGGACAACTGCCTTTCAGAGACGGAAAACTCTCCTCTACCGGCAAAGTCGGTGACGAAGTCGGCGTGGAAGAAGCGAAAGAGGCTGCCCGGATCTGCGCCCTGAACGCCCTCGCCGCCGCCTCCGAAGCGGCCGGCTCTTTGGAGAACATAACCCGGATCGTCAAAGTGACGGGCTACGTCGCCTCTGCTGGAGGATTCAACCGACAGCCCGAGGTGCTAAACGGAGCCTCGGATCTTTTGGGAGAGGTATTCGGGGAAGCGGGACTCCATGCACGCTCGGCGGTCGGGGTGGCGGAGCTTCCGTTAGGTTCGCCGGTCGAGGTCGAGCTGGTGGTCGAGGTCTCCGCCTAACAGCGCCACCAGATCGTACAGAAGTTTTCTACGACTTGAGGTGTTTGTAGACGTCGGTGTGAAGCGCACCGTTGGAGATAACCTGACCGTTGTCGGTCACCTTCTTGTAGGTAACCCATTTGGTTACGGGGTTGCCTTCGGCGTCCGTCGTGGTCGCGACTTTCTTGGAGCTCATCTGCACGTCTTTGCTGGTCGGTTGGCCCCAGATCTGGGCGTACACGTCGCCGCTCTTCGTATCGACCCACTCGCGTAGGAGCAGGTAAGACCCCGAAGTATTCTGGAACTGCATGTCGAGCGACCCGAACCAGACCGTCGCGTCGAAGCCCGGCTGGATGTACGGCAACTCCGCGTAGTGCGGGTGACGCTCCAATATGGTGAGCCCCGCGTAGTTTGCAGCCATGTACAAGTTCGAGGAGATCTGGCAGAGCCCGCCGCCGTCTGCGTGTTTGACCTGTCCGTTCATTATGACCTTGGTCTTCGCGTACTGGAGAGGAGCGGCGATCGCGTTAAACGAGAAGACCTCACCGGGCGCGAGCAAGGTCCCGTTGATGGCGTTCGAGGCTGTTTCGAGGTTCGTCACCCTCCCGGCGCTGTCGTCGTAGGTCATATAATTGGTCTTGTACTCGCCGATGACCTGGGTTGGCTTTAGCTGTTGCGCCTCGGCGGTGGTTAGCTTCGGCTCCAGAGTCTTTACCGGAATCTCGTACACATGCTTCCCGTCGAAGATTCCGTCCTTGATCTCCCCCAGAAGCTTGTCCTCTTGTACGCTCTGACCACTCTTACCCGGAATGACGGAAACACCAGAACCATTTACGTTGTAGCTCGCTTCGACCGGCTCGGCGGTTAGCGTCCCGAACACGTCTTTGAGGCCACTTTTCAGGCGGTCCTTGCTCAGGCTCACCTGTATATCTCCGCCTTTGCGCGTCACATCTACGGCCTCCCCCATCTGTGAAGGTGAAAGCTCCCAACGCTGCCCGTCGGCGGTGAGCACGAGTGGAACGAACATCGCCCCGCGGGCTTTGGTCGCCGCCTTCTCGGCCGAGGCGGTAGAAAC
The DNA here is from genome assembly GCA_965219175.1 of Rubrobacteraceae bacterium. Classification (GTDB taxonomy): domain Bacteria; phylum Actinomycetota; class Rubrobacteria; order Rubrobacterales; family Rubrobacteraceae; genus JBBPZK01. The sequence goes on along the minus strand of CBDCNI010000001.1, from coordinate 1,621,779 downwards.
CTGGGGCTTCGTGACCTTACCGACGATCTTAGCGTTCCCGTCTAGTTTTTTGACCGCCGTATCGAGGTTCCTCATCGTCGCCCCGATGTCGGTCTCGTATCCTTTTCTAGACTTGCTCATCACGACTTTGGAGCCGTCTATTTTCACGTCGGCGTTACGCGGTTTGTGGTCCAGGCGAGAGGAGATCTTCCCTACCTCCGCCCGCGCTACCTTCTCTCTATAATCGACGCTCGGTGAGACCGTCACGGTCCCATAAGCCGCCCGCGCCCGGTCCACGAGCCGCCGGAAGACGTTCCCCTCGCGCCCCACCCCGTAAGCCTTGTCGACCGTCCCGGCGACGTCGAACTTCACACCCATCTCGCCCGCCGAGCGCGTGAAGTCGCCGTTCGGACTTCTAAGCTCTATGTTTTTCAACGGCCTTGCAACACTCTTTCCAACAGCGGCCTGAGCCTGTGGGATCGTCTTGCCGCTCAGATTCAACTTGCCGACATGTACACCGCGATAGACCTTCCCGGAAGTCGTCAGGTTGTCCGCCAAGATCACACCACCGACGAGGACAAAGATCAGAACGACAATGCCGACCAACCTGAGCCTGCGCCGTCTCTTCGCGGCGAGCCGCTGCTTTCTGGCAATGCTCCGCCGCTCGGCGAAAGGTTCCCCGGAACCTTGCCCCTCGAAACCGCTTTTCTCTCTCGGGTTCTTGATGCTCAAGCGGACATCCTCCGCACCACTTTGTCGCTTATTCGCGGGCCAAAATCACCCCTAACCCAGCAACCGTAGCATGCCCGGAGATGCCTTGCCAACTTTCGGACCAATATACTCCACATCCTATACCTGAAGGTCAGGTTCAATGTAACGCGAAAGTACAGGTCGACCTTGAGAAAGAAGTCCGGCCGACCGACTACAATTCATGCGTCAGGTCGTATAATTCGTACTGTACGGATAAGGTTTCGATAGAGTTGGAGGTACATTTTGGCGACAGCTACGGAGAGCGGGCAGAAGATACGGCTGTATACGGGAGAGTATTGCCCGTACTGCAGGCGGGTGAAGAAGGAGTTGGAGAGGCTCGATCTCGACTATGAGCCGGTAAACGCCGATGCGGACGGTCGCACGGAGGTAATGAACCTCTCCGGGCAGCGGGCCATCCCGATCATGACCATAGGGGACGAGGTGCTCGTCGACTCGACCCACATCATCCGGGAGTTGCGCCGGCGCTACGCCTGATCCTATCTTCCTTCGTTTTTGGAAGAGGTCGCTGACTCGTTAACCGTCGGCGACCTCTTCCAGCGTGTAGCGAGCGTAATAGGCGAGAGAGTCGTCGTTATCCTCGCTCAAAAACGCCCGGCTTATGCCTACAGGGTCGAGGTTAAAGGACTGGAGCTCGACGATGAAACGCTCTCCCCACTCGTCCGCCTCGCTCCAGGAGCCGCCTTTTGGGGCGTTACGGCGTATGACCTCACCGAAGTAGCAACCAAGTCCCTGCACGAGCACGTCGAGCACCGGAGCTTTTTCTTTCTCATCCTTACCGCCGGTGAGTGTGGCCGACAGCATCTCCTCGGTGAGCGGGAGGCTCTCGACCGTGTAGTCGAGATCTACTTCCCAGTAACGAGCGGCGGCCTCCCTGAAAGTCTCGGCCAGCGATTCCGGGTCCGAGAGTTCGACTTGACTCAGGTAGAGCTGAAATAGGGCCGCTGGAGATCGGTGTAGCAGAAAATCGACCGGCTCCGGCGCCGGGTGGGCGCTGAAGAGTTCCAGGCGGGCGTCTTTGTACTCGGAGTTCCGCAGCAGGGCGGCGGTCTTTATTACCTTTTCGACGGATTCTTCATCCCAGGAGTCCGTCTCCAGTTCGACGAAGAGGTCTCTATCGTCCTCCTGGAGGTATAGCGGGATCAGACCCCGACCACGGGGAGATTCGACTTCTTTGAACAACTCCACCACCTTCTTACCCCGGCGCTCGAACTCCGCGGCGAGCCGGATAATGGTCGCCGGACGCGACGCCCCACTCTCGATCTCGAACGGCTCGGTAGAAGATTCCGAGGGGGTCGAGATCTCCTCGTCGGTCTTATCGGATGGGGGTTCGGGCTTGTCGCGCGCGTTACGCCTCCAGAACATCCGGACGATTCCTCCTCTACGTCGGTCCCCTCACGACACCAAAATTTTAGCAGGGTTTGCACCGGGCGATATCTATGTACTAAGCTTACCGGCGTGCCCCCGAAGCAAGAGTTACTCCTGATACGTCACGGCCAGTCAACGGCCAACGCCACCGGCGTGTGGCAGGGACAACTGGATTTCAAACTCTCCGACGAAGGCAGGGAGCAAGCCCGGCGCACAGGCCTGGCGCTCGCAGGAGAAGAAGTCTCCGGCTTCTATTCGAGCCCCTTGATGAGGGCTTTCGAGACCGCACAGATAATCGCCGGTGAGAGAGAGTACGCCGCAGAGGTAGTCCCAGTTCCAGGCCTCATGGAGAGGCAGGGAGGTATCCTGGAAGGTACCACCCGCCAGGAGAGAGAAGCGAGCAACCCGCGACTAATGGAGAAGCTCGCCCGACTGCCCGAAGACGAGCAGTGGCCTCTAGTCGGGGCTGAGACCGACGAAGAAGTCCTCGAACGGTTCTCGGAAGCGCTAGATGGGATACGGGCTCGTCACGCCCCCGGAGACCGACTCGTGATCGTCTCGCACGGCGGCGCTATGCGCGCTTTCTTGCGGGATCTCTTCGGGGACGATGTTCTGCCCGACTCGGAGCGGGCTCCGAACGCTTCCGTAACACGGTTCCGGTGGAACCCGGACGGTAGCGAGCCGGAGCTTCTAGAACTCGCCTCCACGCAGCATCTGCTCTGAGCGTGTCTCCGGCAACAGCCTAGTTCGCGAGGCGGACCTGGCGCGCGTTCGGGCCTCGATCGTTTTTGCCGACCTCATACTCGACTTCGCCACCCGGCTCCAGCGCCGCCGGGTTTCCCTCAACCTCCGAATGGTGAACGAAGAGGTCTTCACCACCGGGACGCACCAGGAAGCCGTATCCCTTCTCGGGATCAAACCACTTCACGCGACCCTGCTCCCGGTCTCCGTCGCTCTCCAACGCGCCGTCAACGACAACCTCTTCCGTCTGCAACGCACTCTCCAGTGGGGGGTCTACCGGCATTGCCTCTTGCGTAACCACGCTCTCCGTAGCGGTGCTCTCCGTAGTGGTGGTAGAGGATACCAGCGGAACCTGGAAACTCTGGGCTCCGTCCATTGCAACGGGGCTGCCAGCGTCCGGCTCAAGAACGATCGAATCTTCCGCGACCTTGACGGTGACCGACTCCACCCCGGCCCAGTGAGCCTTCCAGGTAGGGTCATCCGCCACTGAGGGATCCAACCAAAGTCCCCAGCCGTCACGCTCGCCATGATCCAGGACGCCCTCGAAAACGCTCTCGGGCTCCCTGTGGCCTCTATCTCGCCGGTAGATATCGTTCCTGGACCGGAAAGACTGGACGGATGAAGCGCTCGTGCCGAGGGCGTCGGCGATCCACTCGTCAGCTTTCCCGGCGTCCACCCATTCCCTGATCTGCTTCATGTGCGGCTTTAGCGCGATGCGCTTCTTTGAATCTGCCATGCTTGTGACTGCTCCCTATTTACTTCCCGGTTGCCCCTGGATCAATACAGCTTCGAACCATAGTACTTAATAACTTACTAAGTAACTTCAAATGGCATCTTACCACTCCAGACCTGTTTTGAAACCTTTAGATTTTCGAGACGAGGCGTCAGGCCGGAAAGTCTTCCCTGACTCTCTTCCCGTGACGCGTTACTCCTGGCCGGTCTCGGGAGGAGATAGCGTGTTGTCGCCGCTCTCCTCGGGGGTTCCGGGCGCGTCGGAAGCCTGAGGGTCCTGTACTCTCGTCGGCTCTTCACCTCTCTGGGGGTCTTCGCGCGTAGCCTGACGGGCGTCACGGTCCTCACCGCTCGGCTCCTGCTCGCTTTCCACCGAGGATTCTTCTTCGTTTGGCTCGTTGGCCTCTGGAGGCTCGGGGAACCTGGTTAGTCCATCACGGGCGATGCCTTCGAGTATCTCCCCGACGATCGGTGCCGGCAGGTCGAGATGGAGCGCCAGGTTCTCGGCGCGCGCAAGGGCCTCGTACTCGTCCCCTTCGCCGAAGCCTAAGGTGTTCAGAGCGGCGGATAGCTCCTCCGTGGGGACTACGGTGTTACCGCCGCCGGCGACCCGAAGGTACTGCATCAGGGGGAAGCCGAAACCGGGGATCACGCCGACGACCGGCTCGGTCTCCGGGATGCGTCGCCGGATAAAGAGCCTGGTGTCGTGGGAGTCGGCCCAGCGTTTGAGGACTTCCCGTTCGTCGACGTAGTTGTACTGGGCGACCCGGTGCTGGAACTGCCCGAGGAGCCGGCCCGTCATGGTCTTGAGCGACTCATCTCCGAAAAACCACTCGTCGCCCTCTACGTTCATGATCCCGCTGACCCTCGGGATTGTGAGACGTTCTTCCTCATCTTCCCACGTCTCCTGGAAGCGGCGCACGAGGCTCCGCACGTCTTCCCTGGAACGACCGCTCTTCATGAGCGCAGCCTCGTAGATCACGAGCGCAGCCGTCTCCTGACCCTGCGAAAGTTCGTCGACCACGCGGGCGGCGCGCTCCAGCCTCCGGTCGTAGTCTTCGAGATTCTTTATCTTCCAGGCAACCTCGGTGACCTTCTCCGCGACCTCGACCACTAACCTCTCCTCGGATTCTCATTAGAAACAACTTCCTCGACAATATACATCACCGAACGGGTGTTCCGGCGGGCGGCAAGGCGGTGAAACTTTTCAGCCCGTAGACGCCGGGGGCGGTCTGGACGAAGAAACTCTCGGGGTTGTCCCGCACGTCCACCGAGAGCCGGGCGCGCATCGTATTCTGGGGCGTGGCGCCGACGCTCTCTAAGTATCCGGACTCCAACGCGATCTCGGTTATGTCCGTGTAGTGGAGCGGCCGTCCGAATTCCTTCAGGACTTCGCGGGCGGCCGCCTTGAAGTTCAACGCCCGCCCCGGCTAACCGAGGACCTCCGACGGCACCTCCGGGTACGCCCCGATCAGGCTGACGTAAGGACAATGCTCCTCCAGACCTTCTAAGGCGCGTCGCACCCGCTCTTCCTCAGGATGCCCCAGGAAATCCGCGAAGAAGACGTAGGTCCAGGCCCGTTTGCGGCTCGGACGGCTCTCTATCCTGGTGAGGTTGATCCCGGCGTCCGAGAACGCCGACAGCGCGTCCTTCAAAACCCCCGGACGGTCCTTGACCGAGAAAACGACGCTCGTCTTGTCCTTACCCGTAGGACCGGCCCACGCCCGCCCGAGGACTATGAACCGGGTGGTATTAGCCCGCGCGTCCTGGATGTTCGAGGCGAGTACCGTGAGCCCGTTCGTCTCTGCCGCAAGGGCGCTTCCAACCGCGGCCACCCCTCTCTCCACCGCCGCGCGGCGGGCGGCGTCCGCCGTGGAGTCGGCCTCCTCCAGTTTCACGTCCGGCAACTCGCGCCGCAACCAGGACGCCGCTTGGGAGAGGGCCATCGGATGAGAGCAGACGGTGTGAATTCGCTCGAACGTTTGCTCTTTGGAGAGTAGGTTCTGGACGACCGGCAGATAGACTTCGCCGCAGATCTTGAGCGGGCTGTTCATCAGCTCGTCTAAGGTGTGGGTCACGGCCCCCTCCATCGAGTTTTCGACCGGGACCACGCCATGCTCCGCCTCGCCCCGCTCGACGCGGGCGAAAACCTCAGCGACCGTAGCGGCCGGCTCTAGCTCGATGCTCGACCCGAACGACCTGCGCGCCGCCTCGTGGGTAAAGGTGGACTCGGGGCCGAGATAGGAAATCTTCATTTGGGATTCCAGCGAGATCGAACACGAGATGATCTCCCGGAATACGACCTCCAGTCCACGCCTCGGGAAGTCTCCCTCGCCCAACTCGGCGAGTCGGTCGAGCACCCGACGTTCCCTGTCCGGGGCGTAGACCCGCAAGCCCCGCTCCTGCTTTATGGCCCCGATCCGTCGGGCCAGCCGCGCCCGTCGGTCGAGAAGGCGCACTATCTCCTCGTCTACCTCATCTATACCGGCCCGCAACCCATCCATCTCGTCCGGGCCACCGTCCTTAGCGAGCACGACGAACCCGATCTTTCCAAACACCGTAGGGATCCAGCACTTCCAAAACGAACAACACGATACGACCTCCGGGTCGAGAGTTTTTCAAACTCTAGTATAGGAGGAACGAATCTCCACGCCCGACGCGGCCACGTTCCTCCCGGATAAATCGTCGGACCTCCGAGCAAACTCTCGAAACTGCCTCTAACGGATATCGGTTCATGAAGACCAAAGTATCAAGAATGCACGCCCAATGTCAAAGATCCGGCGCTCCTCAAGAGACGAGCAGGGCTACTACGACGATGGCTGCGAGGGCGAAACGATAGTAGGCGAAGGCGCGCAGGCTGTGGTCGGCGACGTAGGAGATGAAGAACTTGATCGCCAGGTACCCGACGACCGCCGAACAGACGAAACCAACCCCGAACAAGAACAAGTCCTGGCCGCCCACACCTCCACCGACGACTTTGACCGCCTCCAAAAGGCCCGCCCCGGCGATTACCGGAACGCTCATCAGGAAAGAGAAGCGGGCCGCTTCCTCCCTCCGCAACCCGAGAAAAAGCCCGAGCGTGATCGTCGCCCCCGAGCGCGACACGCCCGGAATCAGGGCCGCCGCCTGGGCGAGCCCTATGCCGAAAGCTCCGCCGAAACCGAGCTTTGAGGCGAACCGGCTCTTGCGCCCGACGGCTTCCGCCACGATAAACAGCACGCCGACCAGCGCCAGGCCAAAAGCAACGATCAACGGGGAGCGGGCCGCCGTCGAGAAGAACCCTTCGAAAAAGTACCCGATAAAGACGGCAGGAACCGTAGAGGCGAGGATCAGGTACGCGAGCCTTTGGTCGGGGTCAGTCAGGTCTCTATCCACGAACGACCGAAGAAAAGCTCGTGCCATCCTCAGCAACTCCCACCAGAAGAAAGCGACCACCGCGAGCAGCGTCCCGAGGTGGAGCGCCACGTCGAAAGAGAGCCCGAAGCGGCTCTGGTCCAGGCCGAGGAAATACTGCGCGAGTAGAAGATGCCCGGAACTCGACACCGGCAGGAACTCGGTGATCCCCTGAATTACGCCCAGTAGGATGGCCTCCAGCAAATAGAGCACGCGCTTTTATCCTCCCGAGTTCACTGGCTTTAACCGGCGTAGATACTACAGGTTAAGGGCGGCTGAGTTCGGCGAGCGCCCGCTGGTTCTTGAGGGTGATGCGTCCGGCCTCCACCTCGATCACATCGCGGTTGCGCATGTCGTTCAGGACTTTCGTGACTGATTCACGGGTCGATGCGACCATAGCCGCCAGATCTTGATGGGTCAGCCGCAAGTCTATGACTACCTCTCCGCCGCCACCGTCTTTCTCGCCGAACTTGCGGGCGAGTATCGGCAGCAAATTCGCCAGCCGCACCTCGGTCTCACGCGGCAACAGGCACTTGACCAACTCCTCGTACTGAACCAGCCGCAACTCCAGAAGCGTCATGATCTTAAACGCCACCCGAGACTCTCGACGCACGGCCCGCTCCACGAAGATCTTCGGGACCTTCGTAACCTGGCAGTCCGTCACGGCCTCTGCATATGCCAACTGCTTCGTCTCCCCGGCGAACGCGATATGCCCGAAGATATCCCACGGCCTCAAGAGCCTCAACGTGGCTTCCTTGCTCCCGGAGTAAGCCCGAAAGAGCTTCACTACGCCCGAAATAAGGATGTAGATGGCGTCGCCGTACTCGCCCTCCCGGTAGACGGCGTCGCCCGGTTTGTAGTACCGGTCGGCGGAGGCTATGCCCATGCTGTCAAGCAGGTTCAGGAGGTCCCGGCATTCGTGCTCTTGCAAATCTCTATATTCGGATATAAACGGGTCATTTTCCAACCCGGCTCCCTCCTATTTAGCCTGACTCGCGCCGGATCCCAATTTGCCTTCTACCGGTCGCACGCGAAACCGCACGGGACGATAAACAGCGTAATCCATTGTACAACAGGAACCGGAGCGGCGGTTTGGGACGCTGTCAAGGACGCGTGGCGGCGGGTAGAGTAGAATAGGCTCGCAGTCGAGTTTAGGAGAGGAGTGGAGTTGCGCGAGCGTCTAGCATTCGGGATTTTGATCGGCATAATGATCCTACTATTCGCCTTCGTGTTCGCCGTTCTAGGTAAGGGCGAGTACAAACCAAGCGGAAACTCCGCGCAGCCGGTCGTCGCGCACGTCGTCGTGCCGGCTCAGGCCGTGGCCCTCGGCGTCCGCTCTACCGCGACCTCGTAAGAGCCCATCTTCGGGTGCCCGGTCAAGAGGCCGCCGCTGCCGCCCTGCCCGTGGGCTCTCCCGAATTCCTCGCTATGAACCCAAGAGTTAAAAGACTCTTTATCTTCCCAGCGCGTAATAACGAGCACTTCGCTCTCATCCTCCGAGCGTAAGACCTCCATAGACACGAAACCGGGGAAGTCCTGTACATGGCCCCGGCTGTTGGCGAAACGCTCTACTATCTGATCCGCCGCACCTTCTTTGACGGGAAGGCTGTTCGTAATGGCTATCAACCTTTTCTCCTTGTCATTTCCGTAAGTTCTCTACTGCTGATGAGCGACGACTATGCCGCCGCCCCCGACGCGCTTCGCCATCTTTAGCGCCTTGAGCATCTCGGTCACGAGTTCGCCCGCATCGCTCCCGTGGATAGGATACTCGGAGATCCCGACGTCCACCTGAAAGTCTCCGGATCCGCCCTCCAACTCTTCTATTACCTTCTCCGCGAACTGGTAAGCGTCTTCGCTCCCCGAGCCGGGCAGCGCCGCGCAGATCTCATCATCCCCGAAACGGGCGCAGACGGCGTCTTCGGGCATCGCATCCAAAACGATGCTGGTGAGATGGCTGATAACCTCTCGCGCGTGGGCCACCTGCCCCGCGGCCACGCTCTCTGAGAAGCCGGCGACGTCGAAGACCATTACGGAGAGACGATCGTTGTCCCTTATAGCCCTCGGCAAGAGCAACTGGCTCAACAGGTCCCGATCCGGCAGACCGGTCAGCAGATCGGTCGCCGCCGCCTGGCCCAGGGCTTCCTCCATCTTCTCCCTGACGATTGCGTCGAAAGCCGAAAGCCCCGCTTCGGTAACCCAATCCGACGCCTCCATCAGCTTCCCGAAGAAAGCCGCCGCCTCGCCCCCACCGAGCTCCGAAAAATCAAACCTCTCCTCGACGAGCGTCCAGATAGAGCGTCGCAGTGCCATAAAGTCGTCTATGACCCCGACGGCGTCCCGCCCGAGCTCGTGCTGACAATCGGCGAGTTCCCCGACCAGCGCCCGCGTAGCTCCTCCGCGATTGAAAGTGTCGGTAGACTCAGGGCTGCGCAGGAACTCCGTAAACACGCCTATGAGACGTTCGATCCCCTCGACCAACTCCGGATATCGTTCTTCACCCGACGCCCCGTCCCTCGCTTTGCGCCAGAGGTCCAGGATCTCCGATACGCTGGCGTCTATCTCTTGCGATATGCGGGATACATTCTCCACCCCATCAGTATACCCCCTGCGAGAACCCGGAATTTCGCCGCCTCCAAAGCCGCACAAAACCCGCAAAAGGAAACTTTTTTCGGCGATGCTACGTATACAAACTCAAATGTACGAAAAAAGGTGGGCCAGTGTATAAAGCTTTGGCAGTAAGCGACCGAGAACTAGCGAAAGAAAACACGTTTATAAGAGACGTTTCAGAGGTAGAATCAAGACTAGTTTTTGAAACTGGTTTTTGGCAGGCTGGTATCTCGATAGGAGAACGACGTGGCTGAGAGCACGCAGCAGAGAAAGAGCACGGCCGTCAAAGTCGAGCGCGGGTCCGAGACGCCAGAGTTGCTCGCCAAGTATCTCGCCCACATCGGCCAGGGACAATTACTCACCCACGCCGAAGAGATAGACCTCTCGAACCGGGCGAAAGAGGGCGACAAGAGAGCCAGGGCGCGTCTTATAGAGAAGAACCTTCGGCTCGTGGTGAGCGTGGCGAAGAAGTATAGGGGTTATGGATTGCCTTTCGAAGATTTGATCCAGGAAGGAAACATCGGCTTGATGAAGGCCGTCGAGAAGTACGATCCCGAGCGCGGTTACCGTTTCTCGACCTACGCAACTTGGTGGATCCGTCAAGCCGTCCAAAGGGCGGTCGCGGACAAGGGTCGTACCATCAGGGTTCCGGTCCATATGACGGAGAAGATCCGCAAACTCTCCCGAGCTTACAACGAGCTGTCGCTGGAGTTCGAGCGCGAGCCCGGCGAGGAAGAGCTCGCCCGCTACCTCGAATGGAGTGTCCCGGACGTGCGGCTCGCGTTGAGCGCGATGCCGGACGCCACCAGCCTGGATCAGCCGGTCTCCAGCGACGACACCGCCTCGCAACTAGGCGACTTCATAGAGGACGACAAGATCTCCGACACGCCGGACACGGTGATAGCCGAGATAGAGACGGTCTACCTCAAGGAAGCCATAGACCACCTCCCCGAGCGGGCGCGCTACGTCCTGGTACGTCGGTACGGCCTCGACGACCGGGACCCGGCGACCCTCGCGGAACTCGGCGACGAACTGGAGATCTCCCGCGAAAGAGTCCGCCAGCTCCAGCGCGAAGCAGAACGAATCCTCAAAGGCGGAGAATACGGTCGCATCCTGCGCGACGCCGTGGCCTGATCCTGTCAGCACTTTTCTAAAGCCGGGAGCCCGCAACAGAGGTTCCCGGCTTTTTGCTACCCTCTGAAAGCAATGAAGAATATCACTGGTCGCACAACTCTCGTAGCCACATTGGCGTTCGTGTTGTTCTCGGGCGTGGTCGCTTTGGGATGGATGCGCGGGTTCGATCGTTGGTCGCTCCGGGAGTTCCAGAGTTATCCTTCCGCATCCCTGGACGCCATAGGCGACACGTTCTCCTTACTCGGTGATGTAGAAATATCGGGGAGCTTATTCGCGGTGCTGCTGATAGCCTTGTTCTTCGTCGGCCGCCGGGCGCTCTCCGGACGGCTCCTTATAGCTTTCCTCGTCACTTCTCTAGTGGAGATCGTCCTAAAAACGCTTCTCTACCAGCCGCCACTACCGGCCGATACGCTGCGTTCGACGGGTGGGCCGCCGCTCGTGGAAGTGAGCATGACCTTCTCCTACCCGAGCGGCCATACGTTAAGGTCAGTGCTCTTGCTCGGCGCTGTATACCTGCTGTGGAACAACAAAGTATTGCGGGTGTTTGTTTTGCTGGCGTTCTCGTTTATGGCGGTGAGCCGGGTATATCTCGGGGTACACTGGGCTTCGGATGTGGTCGGCGGAGCGTTGCTCGGCGTCGCCGGTCTCACGTGGGCTTTCCGCAACAGAAAAGGGGCAGCATAAGTATGGAAGTTACGGTCGTTGGAACCGGCACCGTCGTACCTCGTCTCTCCCGCCGCCAGAGTTGCGTGGTGGTCCAAGCCGGCGGTGAGATGCTCGTCTTCGACCTCGGCTCTGGCGCCGTGCGCGGGATGCTCCATGCCGGCCTAGACCCCTTCGCCACCGATAGGATCTTCTTTACCCACTTCCACCCGGATCATACGGTAGACGTCGTTCCAATACTCTTCGCCATGAACTACGGCTCCGAAGAAAAAAGAATCCGTCCTCTGGCAATATCCGGCCCGGAGCCTTTCCGCTCGTTCTGGGACTCCATCACCGAGGTCTGGGGCGAGTGGATGCTCGGCGACTATCCACTGAACATCTCCGAACTACCACACGAGTGTCCCTCACCGCTGGAACTCTCCGGCTGCCGCCTAAGTTGGGCGCCGGCCGAGCATCGTCCCGAGAGCATCGCCTATCGGCTGGAATCAGACGACAAAGCGTTCGTCTACACTGGCGATACGGAGTACAGCGCGTCGGTTGTGGAGCTTGCACGCGGGGCTCATACGCTCCTCATAGAGTGCTCCTTCCCGGACGACGCCCCGATACCGGACCATCTCACCCCGGCGAGCGTCGCGCGGATCGCCTCGGAGGCAGGCGTGGAGAAGGTCGTGCTCACCCACGTTTATCCGGCGGCGGACGGGTTGGATCTGTTGGAAGAAGTCGGGCGCGGGTACTCGGGAGAGGTGATTGTGGCCGGAGACGGGCTGAAGCTCGAAGTTTGAGAAAGAAAGCCTAGAGTTTGGCCGCGCATTCGGCGCAGCGTCCGTACAGGGTGATCTCATGCCAGTCCGTGACGAACCCGGTCTCACGCTCGACCTGCAACGCCAGGTACTCCATCAACTCTTCGTTGAACTCTATTACCCGCCCGCACTCCTGGCAGCGGGCGTGGTGGTGCATCCGCTCGGTGGCGAGCTCGTAGCGCGAATAGCCCTCGCCGAAGTCATCCTTACGCGCGACACCCAACTCTGTCAACAGATCGAGAGTCCGGTACACCGTAGAGAGCCCGAGTTCCGGGTGATCCTCCCTCAGGTGCTCGTACATCTCCTCCGCCGACAGGTGACGCCCGTTCTCCAACTCGCGCACGATCGCCCGCCGCTGGTTCGTCAGCCGGTAACCCCGGCTCCTGAGGATTTGCTCTAACTCGACCATTCCTACTAGTCTAGCACCAGCATCAAGAATTGATCCTGATACACTCCTCTACCCCTTCTTGAAAACGGTCTTGCGCCCTCCGGGCCACCAGTTCCAGTCACCGAGTATTCGCATCGTGGCCGGGACCAGCATGATACGGATTATGGTGGCATCTACGAAGACCGCCACGGCCAGCCCCAGGCCGATAGACTTGGTCAGGATGATGCCGGTAAAAGCGAAAGCGCCGGTCACGACGATGATGATCGCCGCCGCCGAGGTGATGATACCCGCCGTCGCGACTATGCCCTTCGAGACGCTGGCGGTATTCGAATCGCCGTTCTCGTAAGCCTCCCGGATGCGCGAGAGCAAAAAGACTTCGTAGTCCATCGAGACCCCGAAGATGGTGCAGAACATCAAGATCGGCAGCGTCGCATCAACGAAACCGAGCGGAGTAAAACCGAGCAATCCCGAGAAGTGCCCTTCCTGAAAAACGAAGACCATCGCCCCGAAACTCGCCGAGAGACTCAGTATGTTCACGATCACGGCCTTGAGGGGTATGAAGACGGAACGGAAGGTCAAAAACAGCACCAGATAGGTCACGCCCAACACGAAGGCCGCCGCGTACGGCGCGTACCCGTAGAGGCTTGAGATGAAGTCGCGCTGCCCCGCCGAGAGACCTCCGACCAGATAACTCACGCCGTCGGGAGCTTTTACGGCCCGGATGTTCTCGACGGTGGTCCGCGCTTTCTCGGTATACGGGTTCGCCTTCGTCGTCACCTGGAGCAAGGTCTTGTCGCCGGCCACGTAACCGTCTACAGCGTTCTTTATCTGTTTGGAGTTACGAGCCTCCGGCGTCTTCAAGAAGTTCGCCACACCTTCCGGCGTGACCTTGCCGCTTGCGGAGATACCGTCCGGGAGCTTCGGTAGTTGCTCGTCCAGCTTCTGCTGCGCCTGCTTCTCGGCCTCTGCCCTCACTTTGTCCTTCGTGCCGGGCGGTAGAAAGCCGTATTTGGACTTCAACTCGTCGAGTTTGTTCCGGACTCCCTCATCTACGCGCTTATCCGCCTCGGCCTTTCCTTTTTTGCGGGCTTCGGTTACGCCCTTCCCATAGGCGCGGGCACCTTTCTCGCCGACGGTGTAGAGGCTCTCGACGCCGCCGACGCCTTTGGCTGATTCGACCCCGTCGCCGAGTTTCTTTATGTCGGTGAGACCGGCGGCGCTGAGTGGTTTTTTGGGAAGGGTGGCGACGATCTGGGCCGGGTTCAGGCCGGCGTAGTCGAAGTTCTTTTTGAGGATATCGTCGCCGGCGCGTGACTCGTACTTCTTTGGCAGGATGCTCGCCTCGGAGATCCCAATCTTCATGTTGGAAGCCGGGTAGAGAAGGGCGAAGAGGATCGCCGCGACCCCGAATACCACGATAAAGGGATGGCGCATCACCAGCTCCGCGCTCCGGCTCCAGAAACCGGCTCCCAGCGGGCCGCGCCGGCGGCGAACCGAGAGAGCGTTGACCCTGTTACCCAGCACGCCGAGCACCGCCGGGAGGAGCGTCAGGGCGGCCGAGACGGAGACGAAGACCACGACGACGCCCGCGACCCCTATGGAGCGCATGAACATAAACGGAAAGAAGAGCAATCCGGAGAGGCCGATCAGGACAGCCGTCCCGGAGAAGAAGATGGAGCGGCCGGCGGTGGATACAACCCTCGGGACCGCCTCGGAGACCGGGTAGTTCTCTAATTCCTCCCGGAAGCGGCTCACGGCGAAGAGCGCGTAGTCTATACCGAGCCCGAGGCCGAGCATGGTCGAGATAGTCAAGACGAAGACGGACATGTCGTATTGTCCGGCGATGAAGTAGAGGGTTGCGAGCGCCGTCAGGACGCTCGCCCCGCCGATCACGACCGGCACCCCGGCCGCAACGACCGTCCCGAAGGCGACCACCAGGATCACCAGCGCGAACGGGAAGGCGAATTTCTCAGCGTTACGGATGTCCTCGTTGCTGGCGTTCTCGATGTCCAGATACACGGCCGGCGGCCCCGTCACGTAGGTCTTCAAGCTCTCCGAACGGACCTTGCCCCGCATCTCCTCGACAAGTCCCTGAGCTTTATCCACCGACGTCTTGAAGCCGATCAGGGCGTAGCTCTTCTTGCCGTCTTTCGAGATGAAACGCGGGTCTTTGGTGTCGGAATAAGTAGTTACGAACCCGACGTTCGGCAACTTACGGACATCCGCCAATGCCTTCTTTTCCTCAGATCTGAACTTCTGGCTGCGGGCCGAGGCGTCCTTGCTCTCGAACACTACCGTCAGTGTCGCGGGAGAGACGCCGAAGTCTTTGACCATCGCGTTCTGGACCCGCTCGGCTTCGGTGTTGGCCCCCTCGAAACCGCCGCCCTTCAAACGGTTCGAGAGGTTGGGGGCGAAGAATGCGCTCGTTAGAAGGACAACGCCCCAGAAGGCGAGTACGGCCCAGCGGTAACGGTAGGTAAAACCGCCCAGACGCTCGAAGATCCTCAAGAGCTGGAAGATCCTTTATAGGGGGAAGAAACCATATATCTATAGTACCCAAGCTCCCGAGAAGCGGTGCGGCTTCTATCACAGGAAAGCCGCTAGGTTGCGCCGGAAACCTTCTTTGCTTTCGAGGGAAGAGTCAGGGTCAGGAGCAGACCGAGCACGGGTAGGGCGGCGACGGTGAGCATGGTGGTCGTGAGACCGTACCTGTCGGCCACCACGCCGAGCAGCGGCGCCCCGAGACCACCGAGGCCTATAGAGAAGCCCATCGTTATACCGGCGGCGAGCCCTATTCTGGTCGGCAGGTACTCTTGCCCCATTACGACAGTGACGCCGAAGGTCCCGATCATGGCAGCCCCTACAAGGGCGAGCACAACGAGGCCCGAGAGCGGGCCGGAGAGGGTGAAGATGAAGATCAGGGGACCTAGCAGCAGCATCGAAGCCGCGAGCACGGTCCGGCGTCCAAAGCGGTCGGCGAGCGGTCCCATAACCAACGTACCGACCGCCCCGGCGGCGAGCATGACGGTAAGGGCCGTGTTGCCGAGGGCTTTGGAGGCGCCGAAAATTCGCTCATAGTAGAGGGCGACGAACGTGATCATGCCGAAGTACACGAAAGACCGGAGCGTCACGACCCCGACCATCCTCGCGAACGGCCACCAGACCTCCGTAGAGTCCGCACTTTCCGACTGAGGAACCTTCTTCTCCTGGACGACTCGCGGCTGAAAGGTCCGCAGGCGTGGAAGTTCGTGGAGCAGGAGGGCCGCGACGAGAGCGGCGGGGAGCGCCAGGAACAGCGTGCCGGGCAGGCCGAATAGCAGAACGAGTGGGGTCGACAGCGCCGGGCCGAGGGCGAAGCCTGCGTTTCCACCTACCGAGAAGAGGCTCATCCCGCGGGCGCGGCGTGAGCCTGAGACGTAGTTGGCGTAACGGGCGGCTTCCGGGTGGAACGCGGCGACACCTAGACCGCTGAGTACCACGCAAAGAAGGAGCGCGGGATAACTCGGGGCGACGCCGACGAGTGAGATCCCGAGTCCGGCCAACAGCAACCCGAGCGGCATCAGGATGGGCATCGGCTTCCGGTCGGAGAAGATCCCGAACAGAGGTTGCACTATGGAGGAACTGGCGGTAGCGGCCAGCACGAGGGCGCCGGCCGCAGCTAGCGAGATACCCTTCCCCGAGGCGAGGAACGGTATGAGCGCCGCCACCGCGCCCTGGTTCACGTCCGTGAAGAGGTGCCCGGCGGAGAGGGAGCCCATCGCCCGTCGATCCACGCCTTTTTCGACCATTGCGCTCAATCAATCATCCCCGTGCTCGTCGTACTATCGAAATAGATCCAGGAAATATTACCAGCCGTCGGAGATCTCATAAGGTAGCGCCGCCCAAACTGCGCCCTTACGCAACCCGAAGAGAGCCTGTATCAAGGTTCGCACTGTTTCGGCGGCGTTCTCGGCCGGCTCGCCTGGCATCGGACGGCCCGTTCCGGGTGGGGAGATCTTCACCGGCGCTTCGGAAGCATCCGCTTCTATGCCCGCAAGCTCACACGCCTTTTCGAAGGCGGTCCGGTAGCCGCCAGCCTCGTCCACCAAGCCGTGTTCGAGGGCTTCTGCCCCACTCCAGACGCGTCCTCCGGCCAGGCTTTCTAGGGAATCCATTGACAGATTGCGGCCTTTTGAGACCCGGTCTTTGAAACCATCGTAGAAGAAAGTGAGTTGGTCGTGGAGGACTTCGATCTCATCCGGGTCGGGACTGTGGCTCGCGTCCAGCAGGCCGGATCTCGCGCCCCGTTCTATCGAAACCGGGTTGATGCCGAGCTTCTCATATAGCCCGGCGGTGACTGGCCGGGTGATGACGACCCCTATTGACCCCGTGATGGTCGTCCGGCGGGCTACGACGTGGCTCGCGGGCGCCGCGACGTAGTATCCACCGGAGGCGGCGGCGTCACCCATCAACACGACCACGGGTTTCTTGGCGGCGATGCGTTGGACCTCACGCCAGATCAAGTCCGAAGCCAACGCGTCGCCACCCCTCGAATCGACGTGAAATAGGACCGCCGCAACCCGCCGATTCTTCTCCGCCACCCGCAACGCCCCGACCACGGACTCGCTCCCGGCCTGCTCCGAACCGAGGAGCGGCACCGGAACCGGCAACCTCCGGCTCTTGCCCCGCACGATGGTCCCCGAGAGGCTAACCACCCCGACCTTCCGACGCCGCATTTTCCTGTAAGGAACCACGAGTGACTTGCGGGCTCTCCCCCACTCCGCGCACCTCGCCCGCTCTCCACTCGCGCCGAGCTTTTCCGGCAGTTCGTCCTCGTAACACGCGCCGTCGAGGAGACCTTCCGTGTGGGCAACCGGAGCTCCGTATGGAGCGTGGTCTATCTTCTGTTCTACCTCTTCGGGACTCATGTTCCGGCCCCGCGAGACGGCGTCCACCAGTTCCCCGAACCTGCCGTCGAGGAGCCTCTCGGCCTGCTCGCGTGCCTCCTCCGAGAAATCGTTCCGGGTGAGAGTGTCTCCGGCGGACTTGTACGGTGAAACGGCGACCACCTCCGCCTCGACCCCGACTTTTCGAAGGGCGTCTTTCAGGAAATTTACCTTCGTGCGGAGGCCGAGGACGTTCAAGGTCGAGACCGGCGTCGCGAAGACCTCGTCGGCGGCGCAGGCCAGATAGTAGTCGCGAGTGTCTGGCTCGACGAGATACGCAACCACTTTGCCGCCCCGTTCCCGGAACAAGGAAATTTCGTTCCGTAACTCCTCCAGGGCGGCCCAACCGGCATCCAGGTTTTGGATCCTCAACACCACTCCCCGGCAACGGCCGTCGGCGGAGATACGGTCCAGCCGCCCGCGCAAACCTTCGAGGCTCGGCCCGGAAGGACCAGGCGTAAGGCGGCGTCGCAGGAAACCGACCCGCGCTTCGAACTCCGGCAGCGAACCGCCAACCTCCAGCACGACGTAGTCCGGGGGCTTCCGGAAGAGGCGCGCGTAAGTGTTACGGAGGAGCCGCCAGAGGTTGACGAAGAAGTTCAAGAACGTTGCCATTACCGACTATGGTACACCCCGGCAAAGCAGATGCCGTATGATAGACTCTAAATTAGGAATGGTTATTGATTGGCTGACATACAGATGACTAATACCGCACTCGAACAGGATATTCGGGAGAAGCTTCGTCGTTCGGGCTACACGCTTACTTCGCAGCGCAGGGCGGTGCTCGACGCGCTGAAAGAGACTCAGGGTCATCCATCGGCGGAGGATGTCTACCTCACCGTCAAGAAAAAGAACCCGCGAGTGGCGCTCGGCACGGTCTATCAGGCGCTCTCGGTGCTGGAGGAGATCGGGGTAGTCGAGTCAAAGCACTGGTCCGAGTCACCGACCCGCTACGACCTGAATACGGAGCCGCACCTGGACATCCGCTGCGTCAACTGCGGGAGGGTGTCGGAGGTTCCGGGCGTCGGGCTCGGGGACCTGGAAGCCCTGATCCAGGAAAATACCGCTTATAACGTCACTTCGACGAGGCTGGTACTCGAAGGGCTCTGCCCGGTCTGCCAGAGAGAGGGTTAGAGGGCCGAATGTACGAAGAGTTGGTGGAGGAGTTACAGAAGCGGGCGGGTTTGAGTGAGGACCAGGCGCGGAGATCCGTGGCGGTATTCGAATCTTTTTTCAGGGAACGCGCTTCTGAAGAGCACGCTGCAGTCACGGATACGGTAGCCGAGGATGAGAACAACCCGAACCTTTTCTCCGGTTCCATGAAGCTCTTCGGGGAGCGGCGGGGCTAACTCTTTACCGGAAGCCCGGCGGGGCTTAATCTATACGGGAGTACCCGACCCGGCGGGGGCGAATTACTATGAGTGAAGCACCCAGAGACCTGGCGGCCGAGCTTGCGGACAGGCTCGAAGCCGCTGGCGCCCTTATAGAGAGCCTCGAAGAAGAGGTTTCGAGTCTTCGCCTGGACCTGAAACGGGCAAACCTGGCACTGCGGGCGGCGCAATCTGAAGTGGCAGCCCGCAACAGAGCGTTGGAAGAGCAGCGAAGGTCCGAAACCGGCGTGTTGGAAAGCCGTCTCCGGGAACGCATCGCGCGTCTCGAAGGCGCGCTGAAAGACTCGACGGATCTCCAGAGAAGGCAAGCAAGGCTGGAGACCGAAAATGCGCGGGCGGAGGATCGGATACGCGAACTCGAAGACCTTTTGGCAGGAGTGCAGGAGGAGAACGGGAGGCTCGCGGGCGACCTCAGGAAGCTCGCGGAACCGGGTGAGCGATTGCGGGCCGGTGTAGAACTCTTCAACTCCAGCGAACATACGAGGGTGGTGTCATCCATCTCGAAAGCGTTCGGCCCGCCGGAAGTACACGTCGGCCTAGACAATGGTACTCCGGGGACACCGGAGATCACGCTATCGTGGGGCGAATTCTCCTGGCGCCGCTACGCCGCAGACCTGACCGAAGGCGTAGAGGGACCTCGAGTGTACCTGATAGCGTCCGGCGACGAACCTCTTCGAGCGGGAGCTGTGCAACCGAACGCCCGCGCGGATGAGCGGGGCCGTATAACGATGGGCGTGCGGAGCGGTTAGGCTTCTTCCTCCTGAGCCTGTTTCGCCCGGCGATATCTCTCACGCGCCAGCCGTTTGCGGTTATGTTCCTCGTTGACCGCCCAAAGCGTAGCGCCTCTACCGGCTCCGACGTAAGCTGCCGCGAGCGAGACGGCCAACAGCACGAGGGCGAGAAGCGTGGTTGCTGTAGTGTGGAATTGCGGGAAAATGTCTTTTCCGGAGGCAAGATTGACGACCGGCGAGACCAGGAACAGGAAGACCGCGACTAAGATACCGTGCAGCCTGCGTCGAGACGGCGCTTTGTAACCGGCGGCCATACCACCAAAGTAGAAGGCGAAAGCGGCTACGAAGATCAGCAACGGGGCGAACTGGACCACGATGGACTGCGAGGGCTTCAAGCCAAATATCGCAGTAAGGATCGGAGCCATGATCCCAAAGACCAGGAGGATGCTAAGAATTAACGAGACTAAAGCTCCAACAACTACAGATGCAACACTCTTGAACATAACGCTATTCTACCAACCGACCCTCGTCATGAGCCGTGAGCGGGTTTACCCGTCCTCGAGCGCGGCTACGAGCTCGCGGCAGAAGTCCGGGATGTCCGGAACGACGCGGCCCCAGACCATGTTTCCATCCGTGAAAGCGGGTTTGTCGACCCAGGTCGCGCCGGCGTTTTCGAGGTCGTCCTTTATGCCGAGGGAGCCGGTAGCGTTGACGCCGTTCACGATGCCGGCGGAGATCCCCACGAGCCCACCGTGGCAGATGATGCCGACGGTCTTGCCCTGCTCGTGTACCTCGCGGACGAGCCCGACTATCTCCGGGTAACGCCGAAGTTTGTCCGGAGCCCAGCCGCCCGGCACCACGATGCCGTCCAGGTCCGAGGCGTCCACGCCGTCCGCCGTCACGTCGGGCGTCGCTTCGAGCGCGTTCTTGCCGGATACGGAGTCCAGGCTGGGACCTATGGAGATCACCCCAGCCCCCTCCTCCCGGAGCCTCATCACCGTCACCCAATATTCGAGGTCTTCGAAACCTTCCGCGACCAGCACCCCGACGTTCTTGCCCGTAAGCCTCATTTACGCCTCCTCTAACTCGCGTTCATGGGAACCGATTCACGGGAACCCAAAAGCGAGTCTACCGCCCGACGCGCATCATCTCCACCAACCTCCATAGCCCGGTTCAGCTCCAGCACCGCGTCCGCCCCGCGCCCCCGCCGGAGCAAGTCCTCCGCCGCCGCCACATGTCTCCGGTAATCAGCCGCGACTTTTTCACCGCCCGCGGCCTCCTCCGGATTGCCCGGTTCCGAAGGAGATACTTCCTCTCCGCGGACGAGGGCGAGTATCTCGGTTCCGTAGCGGGCGGCGCGTCTCAGGCCGATGCCTTTGATCTGGCTGAGTTCGTGGCTGCTGTGAGGCTTGCGGGAGGAGATCTCCTCCAGATGAGAGTTGTGCAGCACTACGTAAGCCGGCACTTTCTGGAGACGCGCCTGCTCTCCTCTCCAACTCTTCAAGCG
Organism: Rubrobacteraceae bacterium; assembly: GCA_965219175.1. Classification (GTDB taxonomy): domain Bacteria; phylum Actinomycetota; class Rubrobacteria; order Rubrobacterales; family Rubrobacteraceae; genus JBBPZK01. The sequence continues at coordinate 1,600,652 of CBDCNI010000001.1, read as the reverse complement.
CCCGAATAGGTCCTCGTCCACCTCTCCCGGATAAGCCCTCGGGATGGATGCTCCAGCGGATTCCCCGGCGGCTGCGAACGTGGTCTCCGGCAGCGGCTTCTCAGCCTCGCCGAGGCATACGTCGCAGCCCGCGCACGGGGCGACTTCCTCCGCGTCGCCGAAGTGCCTCAGGAGGTTCTCCCGCCGGCAGGTCGAGAGGTTCGTGTAATCCTCGACGTGACGGATCTGGGCGTAGGCCGCCTTCGAGCGACTCTTTAGCCGGGCCGCCAGGTCGCGCCGGGTCCAGGAGTCCAGGTCTTCACGTCCGAGCCTCACGTCTACCAGAGAACCGCGCGGCACAACCTCCGCGACCCCGTCCACCATCAGCCGGTAGACGGCGCTCTGTACGACAGCCGGTCGAAGCCCCGCGCGACGGGAAAGTTCGGGGACCTCAACCGTTCCCTGTCCCGGCAGGGCGGCGTGGACGGCGGTTACCCTCTCCGGCTGCTCTCCGGTCTCCTCGTGCAAGCTACGGACCTCTACCTCGGCCCACAGGTCGTAGCCGCGAGAGATGATCTTCGAGTCTTCCAGGCTGCGCAGCAGGATGCCGGCTTTGTCCTGTTCGATCCCGGCCATCGAGGCGAGCGAACCCGGCGGCAAGTTCACCCTTCCATCGTTGGCTGATCTCGACAGCGTCCGGAAAAAAGCGTCTACCTCCTCTTCACCCGCGCCGCCGAGGGTTACGAAGCGTTTCCGGCGTCCGAGGTCGGCGCTCCGGTGGAGGACCACGCACTCAGCCGGTTCCCCGTCGCGGCCGGCCCTCCCGGCTTCCTGGATGTAGGCCGGAAGGCTGCCTGGGACGCTCGCGTGGATCACGAACCGCACGTTCGGCTTGTCCACGCCCATCCCGAAAGCGACCGTGGCGACGACCACCGAGACCTCGTCGGTCATGAACCTCTCCTGCACAGAGGACCGCTCTGCGGCGGCGAGCCCGGCATGGTAGTGGGTGGCGTCCACTCCGGAGCGGCGCAACTCCGCAGCCAATTCTTCGCACTCCTTGCGGGTGGTGGCGTAGATGATCCCCGGCGGCGGCGAGCGGCGGATGACGGAGAGGATCAGGGGCAGCTTATGTTTCTTCTCCCGCGCCGGTAGAACCCGGTAGGTCAAGTTCGGCCGGTTGAAGCTCGTAACGACGCTCGCCGGGTCGCGCATCTTCAAGGAGCGGAGGATGTCCTCCCTGACTCGCGGGGTCGCGGTCGCTGTTAGCGCGAGTGTCGGCGGGCTGCCGAGGTCCTTGATGGCTCGGGGCAAGAACAGGTAATCGGGGCGGAAGTCGTGGCCCCACTCGGAGATACAGTGGGCCTCGTCGACGACGAAGAGGCCGACGCCCGCCCGGCGCAGGGAGAGGACGAACTCAAGGGAGCGGAGTCGTTCGGGGGCGACGTAGAGCATCTTGATCTCCCCGGTTCGGATGCGCCGCTCTACCTCCCAACGCTCCTCTGGAGAGAGCCCGGAGTGTAGGGTCGCAGCACCCGTCACGTCACTCTGAACCAGGGAATCCACCTGATCCTTCATCAAAGAGATTAGCGGAGAGACGATCACGGTGAGGCTCTCCTGCATGAGGGCGGGTATCTGGTAGCAGAGACTCTTGCCGCCGCCGGTGGGCATGACGGCCAGAGTATCCCGGCCATCCAGTACGGCCCGTATCACCTCCTCCTGACCCGGACGGAAAGAGTCGAAGCCGAAGATGTTCTTTAGTACGTCTAGCGGCACGGGTCAGACACAGCGGAGCAGGCGACGAAGCAGCGAGCCTGCCGGCAAACCTGTAGTTGGAGGAGCGGGATTCTATTCGTCCCGGCGTCGGGTGGTGAACTTCGGCGCTTGTTCGAGGCTGCGGGATTGTTCCGGGGAGCGTTTATCCCCGGCTTTCGGATCGTCTTCTTCGTCGAGAGGTATGTCTTCGGCGTCGTCGAGGAGGTCGTTCAAAGCGCGTCGTATCTCCGTGCGGGCCTTGTTGTAAGCGAGCTTGAACCCGATGGCGGGAGCGGCGACGGCGGGGAGGATACCGAGTAGGAAAAGCGGGTCCTGCACTCCTGCTATGGCGACCGGCAGGGCGAGCGTCACCCCGACGAGCGCGCCGAGGGAGAGGTACTCTCCGCGCTGGCCGGTAACGTCGGTCGTCAGGTTCGTCTCGCAGCGCTCACTCCCTATTCTCTCGACGACCAACTCGACCTCGTCCGTTTTGAGAAGCGTGCGTTGCCCAGAGAAATCGAAGGCTCGCCGGACGGCTCCAAGGGCGTCTCCCGAGTCCCACAGAGAGCCCTCCTCCGTACTGCGGCGCAGCTTGAGCCCCTGTTCGCGACGGAGAGTATATTCCAGGTGGTCACGGATAAAAGAAGCTCGGTCGTCTATCTCCCGGATGACCCGCAGCCGGGCCGAGCCGTAGAGCTTCATCGCCAGGGTGTCAGGTTCGGCCGGCTCCTGCGAGTCGAGGTCTTCGATGGCTCGACGCGCGTGCTCCGCCGGGATACCGGCGGCGACAGCTACTTTCAGGAGTATCTCCGGGGTCACGCTCCCGGTTTCTCCGGAGCCCCGTTCCCCTCGTCTGGAGTTCAGTTCGGCGGCCCGTCGCAAAACAGCCTCGACTTCGCCGGCGTTAAAATGTCTTCTCGTTCCATTGTGGTTCGGTCTCTGTTGTCCCATGTTCCCATTCTCCATCAAAATCTCCGGTCCCGCTCGGACTGGACCGATAGTATACGGGGCGTATCTTTCAGGTAAGACCAGCCGGAGATCAAAGTTAGAATCACCGCCAGGACCATCAGCCACCATCCAAACTCGCCCAAAAACCCCCACGGCCCGATGTGGGCGTAACTCAGCAAGAGCACGAATACCGCGAGGCTTTGGGAGTTCATCTTCGCCTTGCCCCAATTGTTCGCCGCGATGACCTCCCCAGACTCTAGCGCCACCATCCGCAAGCCCGTTACCGCAAACTCCCGGATGACCATCAGCGCCGCCATCCAGGCCGCCATCAGCCCGACGTCGACGAGGGCGAAGAACAGCGACACTATAAGCGCCTTGTCCGCTATGGAGTCTATGAGCTTGCCGAAGCCCGTGACCTTATTCGACCTCCGGGCGGCGATGCCGTCGAAGTAGTCGGTCAACATTGCGGCGACGTAGAGAACGACGGCTGCCGTGTGGCTACCGTAGAACGGCAGGTAGAGGGCGACCATCACGGGAAAAACGGCGACCAACCGCGCGAGTGTTAGCTGGTTCGCGAAGTTCACGAGAGTTTTTTCGGACCCGTGAGAGCCGGGGTCCGTCGCAACCTGGTTTTCATGCCCGCTCTCCCCTGATCTACTGTTCCGTGGATAAGCCTAACCTAGCACTTCTCAGACCACGGCTCAAGACACGTCCGCCTATTTAGTCGGCGGATGAGCCCCGGATCTGGGCGACGGTCGGCCGCGAGACGAACTCAAGCGCCCAGTCTAATCCCTGGCGGACCCGCCCCTGCGGGCTGTCGAGCCGAACGAGGTAGGCGCCGCGCCAGAACAGAGAAGCGAGGAAACCGCTGAACTTCACCCCGAAGACGTCGTTGATGGCGAACTGGCTGCCGAGGTCTATGAGTTGTCCCTGAGACTTGTAGTGGAACGGCGTCACCTCCTCTCCATCTATCTTCGCGAGGATGTTGTGGGCGAGGTGCGCGCCTCCTTTTACCGCCGCCTGGGCGTTCGGGGGTATGAAACCACCCTCGCCGTCCGGGATGGTCGCGTTGTCCCCTAGTCCCCAGACGTTCTCCCGGTCTTCGACGCGGAGGTACTCGTCCACTTTCAGGCCCTTCGTCTTCTCGGCGAGCGGTAGGCTATCCATATCGGTGAGACGAGAATTCGGGCGGGAGCCTGCGGTCCAGATCACGTTCGCGGAGGCCACCGTTCGTCCGTCCTTGAGCTTCACGCAGTCTTCCGTGATCTCCTCGGCCATCGCGTTGACCCACACTTCGATGTCGCGCGAGGCCAGTTGCCCCCGCGCCACTCTGCGGAGGCCGGGATCCAACTCAGGCAATATATTCGGCAGCGCGTCCATCAAAAAGACCCGGAACCTGTTCGGGTTTATGTTCGGGTACTCGGGCGCGAGCACCTCGTGGATCAAGACGTGGAGCTGGGCAGCCGTCTCGACCCCCGTCGCCCCCGCTCCTATAACCACGAACGTCAGCTTCGAATCGGGAACGTCGCCTTCCAAAGACGACTCCTCGAAGCGCTCTATCACCCGGTCGCGGATAGCCACGGCGTCCGTGATACCCTTCATCGGGATGGCGTGCTCCTCGACGCCCGGTATTCCGAAGAAAGAAGGCTGCGCGCCGAGGGCGAAAACGAGCTGGTCGTAGGGAAACTCGTGACCGCCGGCCCGGACGACCTGCTCTTCGAAGTCTACGCTCTCGACCTCCGCCCGGCGGAAGCTGGCGCCGTCGTGGATCAGGGCGCGCCGCAAGGGCTGGGCGATGTTCCTCACGCCCACGTCACTCGACACGACCCCCGGAACCATCGGCCAGAAGGTCAGGTAGTTGTCCTTGGCGATGACCATCACACCGACGTCGTCACGCCCCCTGATGAGACCGCAGAGGTTCTTGGCGACGTTGTATCCACCGAACCCTCCGCCGAGTATGAGGACCTTGTGCTGGAAGTCGCTGAATTTCGGCTTCTCCCACGGCGCGTACCGGGGCTCGGAGTTCATAGCCCACTTGGCGCCACCGACCGCGAGCACCGCGCCCCCCGCAACGAGTCCTCCCTTTAGCAGTTTGCCCATACTATCCTCCAGAACCACCTAGCTGAAACCGACCGCCGGAACATAACCCATCGCCCCGCTAGCTACATTCTACCCGAGAGCGACAGGACTTCGCAGGACAATTAACACACTATCTCTACGCTTCGCCCACTGCGGTACGCACGGTCCTCCACCGGGGACCGTCGAACTCGGCCAGAAAAACGCCCTGCCAGCGGCCCAGATCCGGCTCTCCGCCCCGCACCAGGAGGTACTGCGACTGCCCGAACATGCTGGTCAAAAGGTGTGAATCGCTGTTTCCCTCCGCGTGCTGGAAGTCCACGCTCAACACTTCCAGAAACGCCCGGCAGGCAGCCGCCAGGTCCGCAGGCACGTCCCGGTCGTAGTCTTCGTTGATCGTCACGGCCGCCGTGGTATGCGTGGAGGATATGATGCAGAAACCCTCCTCTACCCCACTCTCCCGCACGGCGTCGCGCACCTCCTCGGTGATAGAGACGAGCTGATAGCGCTCGCCAGTCTCCACGGATATATCCTTTACCTTCATGCCACTCCTCTCAAAGACGGGCGCCTCCGGCAACCCGCTCTCACTCGTCCAACTTGCCATCATCCGGGCGACTGAAACGGAAGCCCACCCGAACATGGTAAGGGGTCGCGGCACACGACGCCAGCAGCCCGCAAAGGTTCCCCAAGCTCACGTCGATAAACCGTCCGATTCAATAACCTTTGCTTTGGAGATCGTCCAACGGGTCTCTACTACAATCTTGTCAACAACTATTGTGCCTAAACAACATTAACAACCAATTGCACAAGCTTGTTCTCAGGCGTAAGATGTTTGCGATCGTCGAGGTGCTGGAAGGTATTTTCGACCGCTACCTGCATAATAAACTCTTTTGAAAGGAGCTTGAAGATGTCCGACGACGTACTGACCAGGGAGAACATAGAGCTTGGCGCGAGCCTGGACAGCCAGGAAGAGACGATCCGGCGGGCGGGCGAACTGCTCGTCGGGAACGGATACGTTGAGGATAAGTACATAGACTCCATGTTCGAGCGGGAGAAATCAGTCTCGACCTTCATGGGCAACGCCGTCGCCATTCCGCACGGCACCAGCGACTCGAAGCAGTGGATAGAGAAATCAGGACTCTCGATCATCACGGTCCCAGACGGTGTCGAGTACGGAGACGGCAACATCGCGCAGGTCTGCTCGGACGAGGAGAACGTAGCCAAGATCGTCCAGGCGGAGTCCAAGGAAGAGTTGCTCGCGTTCTTCGAAGACGTGGTCTGAATGGACGCCGTACACTTCGGGGCCGGAAACATCGGCCGCGGTTTTATCGGGCAGCTACTACACGAGTCGGGCTACGACATCACCTTCGTGGACGTCCGGGACGATATGGTTGACGAGCTAAAAGAGGCTGGAAGCTACGAGGTGATCCTGGCCGACGAAGACGAGGAGCGCGTCACGGTCGACCGGGTCACGGCCCTCCACTCCGAACACGACGCCGACGAGGTGACGGAGCGGCTGACGAAAGCGGACCTCGTCACCACGGCCGTCGGGCCGTCGGTACTGGAGATCATCGCCCCGGCCATAGCGAAAGGTCTCGTGGAGCGGGCGCGTCTCGGAGGCGAGCCTATCAACGTGATCGCCTGTGAGAACATGGTCGGGGCGAGCCAGAAGCTCAAGGGCTACGTGATGGAGAACGTGCCGGACGAGAGCGCGGAGGCGGTCGAGGAGATCTCCGGTTTCCCGAACGCGGCGGTCGACCGGATCGTACCGGAGTATCAGGGATGAGGTGTCGAGTATGAGCGTGGACGTTCGGGTCGAACCTTTCTACGAGTGGGTGGTGGACGCCTCTCAGATAAAAGGAGAGCGTCCGGAGATCACCGGCGTCACCTACGTCGATGAGTTGATGCCCTACATCGAGCGGAAGTTGCTCACGGTAAACGCGGGACACTCCGCGATAGCGTACCTGGGATACGCGCGCGGCGAGTCGAAGATCCACGAAGCCCTCGGAAACGACGGCGTGCGCGACATAGCAGCGAAAGCCCTGGAAGAGACGAGCCTGCTGCTAGCGCAAGAGTACGGTTTCGACCCGGAGGAACTACGAGAGTACCGGGAGAAAGTCTTTACCCGCTTCGAGAACCCCCAACTCTCGGACGAGACGACGCGGGTGGCCCGCGCTCCCATCCGCAAACTCGGCCACGACGAGCGGTTCGTCTCACCGGCACTGCGCCTCTTGGAGATGGGCCACACGCCGACGCACCTGGCTACTGTTATCGGGGCTGTGCTGGACTTCGACTACCAGCAAGACGAAGAAGCGGTCGAGTTGCAAGAGACGATAAGCGCGGAAGGAAAACGTTCGGCCCTGGCTCGCTACGCGGAGATAGAAGAAGACCATCCACTCGTAGACCTCGTTGTAGAGCGTTCGGACGACGTTTAAGGGTGTAGCATGACGTAGAAGTAGAAGATCTTTTGGAGGTTTGCGGCGCTGCGCTGGGAAATCGTCCCGCCGGTGTCAGGGGAAAAGGAGCGCGATGAGCAGCGAGCTGTTATTGGGGGTGGATATAGGGACTTCCAGCACGACTGGCGTGCTCACCAGGCCGGACGGAGAGATTCTAGGGAAAGCCGAGAGGTCGCACGAACTCTCGCTACCCCGTCCCGGCTGGGCGGAGCACGACGCGGAAGAGATGTGGTGGAAAGACTTCACGGAAGTCTGCGCCGAACTTCTGGAGAAGGCTGACGGTGGCTCCGTGGCGGCCGTGTGTATCAGCGGCATCGGGCCGTGTTTTCTAGCAGCAGACAAAGATGGTAAACCCTTGAGGCCGGCCATCCTCTACGGAATAGACACGCGGGCCTCCAAAGAAGTCGAGGAGCTTACCGGGAAGTTCGGGGAAGAGGAGATCACCAAGCGCTGCGGCAACCCGTTGAGCGCGCAATCAGTTGGACCGAAGATCTCCTGGGTCGCCCACAACGAGCCCGAAGTGTACGAGAAGACGCGCTACTTCTTCATGGCTCACACGTTCGTGACCCACAAGCTCACCGGCGCCTACGTCCTGGATCACGCGTCGGCCAGCATGTGCGAACCGCTGTACCACACGGGTGAGAACCGCTGGATCAAAGACTGGTGCGAGGAGGTTGCGCCGGGCCTCGAAATGCCCGATCTTCGCTGGTCTGCGAGCGTGGCCGGTGAGATCTCCAAAGAAGGCGCAGAGGCGACCGGACTTCCCGAAGGTATTCCGGTCGCCGTCGGGAGCACGGACAGCTTCGCCGACAGCCTGAGCGTCGGGGTAAAAAATCCCGGAGACGCCATAATCATCTACGGTTCGACCATGTCTATCATCGTGGTCGCCGAGGAGTCGCTGCCGTCCGAAAGGCTCTGGAGCAACGCCCACCTCTTCGAAGGGACCTACAACCTGTCGAGCGGCATGGCTACCTCCGGTTCGCTGACGGGCTGGCTCAAGAATATCTCCGGCGACAAGTCTTTCGAGGAGCTTACCGAGGAAGCCGACAAAGTAGCTCCGGGCTCGGATGGCCTGATCGTCTTGCCGTACTTCGCCGGTGAACGGACGCCGCTTTTGGACCCGGACGCGCGAGGCGTAATGTGCGGCCTTACGCTCGGTCACGGGCGCGGCCACCTCTACCGGGCGCTGTTGGAGGCGACCGCTTTCGGGGCGCGGCACCTGCTGGAGGTGGTGAACGAGGCGGGCGGCGAAGACAAGCGCGTCGTCGCCGTCGGCGGCGGGACCAAAGGCGGACTGTGGACCCGGATCCTCTCCGATATCACCGGTGTAACCCAGCAAATCCCCGAACAAACTGTCGGCGCCTGCTACGGTGACGCCATGCTCGCCGGGATCGCCTGCGGCTTGCTGGACCGCGACACTAGCTGGACCTCGATGGCGGAAACCATCGAACCAAACGCTGAGAACCGCGAACTCTACGACGAACTCTACGCCATCTACAGAGACCTCTACCCCGCTACCCGCCCGATGGCCCACGCCCTGGCGAGCATACAGATGAGAGGAGACATGGCCCTGGAAGAAGCGCCGACGTAGAGAAAAAGTTATTCGATGCCAAAACAAGAGAGCGAAAGGATCTATCAGATGATCGAGAAAGAAGCAAAGGTAGTACCGGAGGAAGGACTCCACGCCCGTCCGGCGGCCCGGTTCGTAAAAACGGCCAAGGGCTACACCTCCGAGATAAAAGTGATCAAAGACGGCAAGGAAGCGAACGCCAAAAGCTCCCTGAACCTCATGAGCCTCGGTGCCAAACACGGCGACAAGCTAACCATCCGCGCCGAAGGAGCTGACGAAAAGGAAGCGGTGGAGACGCTGGTCGAACTTCTCTCAAAAGAAGAGCAATAGAGAGGAGCGCTAACGGCCTCTGAAAGCTTCTCAAAGAGAGCCTTGGGAAAGGAGAAGTCGCATCATGGTCGAGAAGAACACGGAAGAATTACACACGAGGGGATCGATCAGGATGGAAGGAGTGGCCGCCTCCGAAGGTGTCGCCATAGGGCGCGTATTCGTCCACGTCGGAGCCAAACCAGAGCCCGAGCGAACCAGCATCTCAGAAGACGAGGTAGAAGATGAGCTTGCCCGTTTCGAGGCGGCTGTGGAGGCAACGGCGACAAAGCTCTCGGAGACGGCCGAGAAGATGCGCGACGATGGGAGCGAGGACGAGGCGGCCATTTTCGACGCCCACATAGAACTCGCCGAAGACCCGGAGCTCGCCGAAGGGGCCGCCGAACGCGTAAGGAACCTGGAAAGCCCCGAGGCTGCCGTTTTGGCCGTGGGTGAAGAGTACGCCCGGATGTTCGCCTCCATGGAAGACTCCTACATGGCTGCGAGGGCGGACGACGTGCGTGATGTCGTATCCCAGATCGCTGCGGAACTCATGGGCGCCGGGGCTGCCGGTCTCGAAGCACTGGATGAGCCGTCGGTCGTCCTGGCCCGTAGCCTCGCCCCATCAGATACGGCCCGCGTGCCGAAAGGAATGGCTCTCGGGTTCGTCACCGCCGAGGGCTCCAAGACCTCCCACGTCTCGATCATGGCCCGCTCGATGGGCATCCCGGCCGTCGTAGGCGTGGGCTCTTCCCTAGAAGAAGCCTTCGGAGCAGAAACAGTCGCCATCGACGGAGGCGAAGGCTACATCATCGCCGACCCCGACCCGAACACTATCTCAGAGATGGAGCAGCGACAAGCGGAACTAGAACAAGAAAAGGACGCCCTCGAAAAGTACAAACACGTCGAAGCGAAGACCAGTGACGGACGCCGCATAGAAGTCTCCGCCAACCTCGGCTCGGCCGAAGAAGCGGAAGAGGCTCTGGAATGGGGCGCGGAAGGCGTTGGCCTATTCCGTACCGAGTTTTTGTTCATGGAAAGAGACGAGCTACCTTCCGAAGATGAGCAGTACGAGGTCTATCGTAAAGTAGTCGAGGCATTCGGGGAGAAGCCGGTCATCTTCAGGACGCTGGACGTGGGAGGAGACAAGGACCTGCCGGGTGTGGAGCAGCCAGTGGAGGAGAACCCGTTTCTAGGATGGCGGGGCATCAGGATGTGCCTGGACGTTCCAGAGCTATTCAAACCCCAGCTAAAAGCTCTCCTCAGGGCGGCGGTTCACGGCAACCTCAAGATAATGTTCCCGATGGTGGTAGGCGCTGATGAGGTGCGTTCGGCGGAAGAATTGATAGGAGAATGTCGCAAGGAGCTTAAAGAAAGCGGCAAAGAGGCCGGGACTTTAGAGGTTGGGGTAATGGTAGAGACACCGGCTGCTGCCATATGCGCTAAAGAGCTTGCCAAAGAAGTGGCCTTCTTCTCCGTGGGCACGAACGATCTGGTCCAATATACGCTGGCCGCCGACCGGGGCAACGAGCGGTTGCGGCGGTTGCAGAACGCGGATCATCCAGCGGTATTGAAGCTCATAGGGCTGACCTGTGAGGCGGCGGAGGAAGCTGGGATATGGGTAGGAGTGTGCGGTGAGGCCGCCGCAGACCCGCTCCTCGTGCCGAAGCTCATAGAGCTCGGAGTCAAAGAGCTTTCGATGAGCGCCCCATCCATCCCAAAGGCGAAGAAGGTAGTCTCAGAAACGTAGCGCCCGAGAGATGTCCGGCCACCCACCGTAGGGGGTTGACCTGGTTCCAAGCATTCTTCGTTTATGCATCCGGGCGCTTGTCACCGGAGAGTGACTCCCAGAGGTAAAGGCCGGCGAGGGTGCGATGGGGACGCCACGGTTCGGCGATCGTTCGGAGCGTTTCGGCGTCCGGGAGTTCCGACAGGCCGTAAGCGAGGGCGGCGGCCCGTCGGATGCCGAGGTCTCCCACGGGCAGGACGTCCGGGCGCGAGAGGTGAAACATCAGGAACATCTCGGCTGTCCACCGTCCGAGACCCTTTACGACCACGAGCCGCGAGACGACTTCTTCGTCGGGGTGTTGGGCGAGCGTATCGAGGTCTAGTTCTCCGTCCTGGATACGCCGGGCCAGGTCCCGGAGGTAGCCGATCTTCTGCCGGGAGAGTCCGGCGGCGCGGAGGTCTTCGTCGGCGGTGGAGAGTAGTTCGGTCGGTGTTGGAGGACGCTCACCGAAGAGTGCGCAGAGACGGCTGTAGATCGTCCGGGCTGCCCTGGTCGAGAGCTGTTGTCCAACGATGGCGCGGACCAGGGAGCCATAGGCGTCGTCCGGGCGGCCCCTGCGACGGGATTCGCGTTCGAGCGGCCCGATCTCACGAACGAGGCCGCCCATTACCGGGTCGCCACAGGCGGAAAGGTGGGCTACGCCTGGCGTGACACCTGCCGAGGCTTCCGTCACTATCTGGTCGGGTTTCCGGTTAGCGGCCGAAGAAGAGTTTCGCGGCCGGGCTCATCATCTCCGGGCTCCACATCGGGTCGAAGGAGAGTTGGGCGTTGACCGTCTCGACGCCTTCGATGGAAAGTGCTTCGGTCTCGACTTGCTCCTGGATCATATCCCCAACCGGACACATCGGGCTGGTGAGGCTGAAGGTCACGTCCAGATGCCGCCCGTCTTCGTGGACGCCCACGTCGTAGATCAAACCGAGTTCCACCAGGTCCATCCCGATCTCCGGGTCTATGACGTTCCTCAACTGATCCCTCACGCGCTCTTCGGTAATCATACTCTCACCTCTCCGTTTGAAATCTCTCACTGCCCGTAATTGTAACCGGCCCATCGAGCTTTGCCACATCAGACTTCGTCCCGGAGAGTGAAGGTCGTCCCGGCACTCTCCACTGCTGGTCTCAGGACCTCGTTGATTTCGCCCTGAGTACCATCTTCAGCACGAGCGTCAGATCTTGGGGTCGATGAGCCTATCGAGCCACTCCGAGAGCACGGTACTCTCGCCGGGCGTGAGCTCCGCCGCCTCCGGCAGGACGGCCTTGAGCGCGACGGCGCGACGGGCAAGCCGGTCACGGCACTCTATCCCCATCGCCGGCTCGGCGGCATCGTCCGTAGTCACGGCGGCGAGAACCGCCTCGCGGGTCAACTCAGAGAGCGCTGGATCGCGATCCTCGGGTTTCGCGCCTATCAGGGTGAGGGTGACGCCCATTCCAGCGGCGTGGATCATCTGCGCGGCCCGCTCCACGCCCACTCTAAGGCGTCCATCTTCAGCGACCCGCTTTACCAACTCGTGCAGGATACCGGCGGCTTCAAGGGCGGCGCTAGTCTCGGCTCCGGGCCTGGGATCTCCGTACATGAGCGTGTAGAAGGCGGGGTTGGCGAGACCAAACCCGACGTGCAGATCCCACCCACTACGCAAATCCTCGACTGGATCCTCCACGATCTCCCGCGCCGTCTTCTCGCTCAAGTACTCCGAGAATCCGAAGCTGGCAACCTCGTCGAGCAGCCCCCGCATGTCGCCGAATTGCCGGTAGATCGTCGGCGCCTGAACCCCGGCGGCCGCAGCGACCGCCCGCGTGGATACTGCCTCCCGCCCACCTTCGGCCAGGAGTTCGGCGGCGGATCGCACGATCCTCCTCCTCGTATCCACCCTCCTGCTGGCCGCCGCTCCGTCTGTCCGAGTAACCATACTCTCACTCATGTCACGCATGATAACATAGTTTTGCTATCGTTGGTTGCGATATCGCCGAGTCGGTGATAGTGTTGGCGGTGTTAGTCAAACCGGCTACGGTGAGGATGAGCGAGCAGCGTGAGGCCCATCCTCCGGGAGGAGCCCGGACATGAGCAACGAGGAGAGGAGTTCCAATGACATCGACCACGCTCCCTGGCGGGACGTTCGACTTTGCTGGAGATATGACGGTTACTCGAATGGGGTATGGCGCGATGCAGCTCGCCGGCCCCGGCGTATTCGGGCCGCCTGAGGACCGCGACGCCGCGATCGCGGTGCTTCGCGAGGCGATGGAGTTGGGGATCAACCACATCGACACGGCCGACTTCTACGGCCCGCACGTAACCAACCAGATCATCAAGGAAACCCTGCGCCCCTACTCCGACGATCTGCACATCGTGACCAAGGTCGGGGCGGAGCGCGACGACGAGGGCAACTGGCCCCATGCGAGATCTCCGGAGCAGTTGCGCCAGCAGGTCCACGACAACCTTGAGAACCTCGGGCTCGACGCGCTCGACGTAGTCAACATGCGCGTCGGTGGGGTCGACAGCCCCGAGCCGGGTTCGATCGCCGAACCGTTCACCGCGCTCGCGGAGCTGCAACAGGATGGATTGATCCGACATCTCGGTGTCAGCACCGTCACGGCCGAGCAAGTTGCCGAAGCGCAGTCCATCGCGCCCGTCGTCTGCGTGCAGAACTTCTACAACATAGCCAATCGCGAGGACGACGACCTGATCGACGCCCTCGCCGCACAGGGCATCGCCTACGTACCCTACTTCCCGCTCGGCGGCTTCTCGCCGCTACAGTCGGAGACGCTGAACGCGGTTGCGGATCGTCTCGACGCGAGTCCGATGGGTATTGCGCTGGCATGGCTCCTGCAGCGCTCCTCAAACATCCTGCTCATCCCCGGAACTTCGTCCGTCGCGCACCTGCGCGAGAACGTCGCGGGTGCCACGCTGACTCTTCCCGAGGACGAGATGTCCGAGCTGGACGGTATTGTCTCATGAGCCGTTACAATGCAACTTTGGACTATGCTGGAGTAGGCTCCGCAGTGTTCCCGACGGATCGGCTCCTTAGCGCATCTGTTCCACCCGATCCTTCCCGGAGGTCATTATGATAGTCGTTACCGGAGCCAACGGCCAGATAGGCCGGGCCATTACGGAGAAGCTGCTCGAACTCGTACCCGCTAGGCAGATAGGCGTGAGCGTCCGCGAACCGGAGAAGGCGCGGGACCTCGAAGAGCGGGGCGTCCGCGTCCGCCAGGGTGATTTCGACGACGCCGCGAGCCTCGATCGGGCCTTCGAGGGGGCTTCGCAAGTCCTCATCGTTTCGAGTAACAGCCGCAGCGATTCGGCGGTCAGCCAGCATCCCGCTGCGATCGACGCCGCCAAGAGGGCCGGCGCCGAACGTATCCTCTACACGAGCCACATGGGTTCGGATCCGTCTTCACCCTTCCCTCCGATGCGCAATCACGCCGGCACCGAGGAGGCGCTCCGGGAATCCGGCGTCTCCTTCACCTCGCTCCGCAACGGGTTCTACGCCTCGCCGACGCCCATGATGATGCTCGGAAACGCCCTCGAAACGGGCGAGTTGGTCGCGCCGGAAGATAGGCCGGTAGCCTGGACGACCCGTGCCGACCTCGCCGAAGCGGCGGCGATCATCCTGACCGGAGAGGGCATCGACGGTTCGACCCCCGCCCTCACCGCCTCTGAAACGGTCGACGCCGCCGGCATCGCGGCGATCGCCTCGGAGATTACAGGACGCCGGATCCGCCGGGTCGTCGTTTCGGATGACGAGTACCGGAATGGCCTGCTAGACAACGGCACTCCCGAGCCGGGTGCCGACATGCTCCTGGGCCTCTTTGCAGCGAGCAGACAGGGCGATTTTTCCCCGGCCGACCCAACCCTCGCCCGACTCATCGGCCGGGAGCCGACACCCCTGCGGGATGTCTTGGAGACGTCAATCTCCCAGCAAGGGTGATGTCCCGCTGAGGCTCGCTCCGCACCCGGCGCTCGACGCAGCCAATCGATAACCAATATCACGGCGAAGCACGGTGGATCAGGTAGGATCAGATAGATTGGAAATGAATCGACAGGAGGAGGAAGCTACATGCCAAGAGCGGTAAGGTTTGACGAGTACGGTGGGATCGACGTCCTGTACGTCGCGGAGGTGGACCGCCCAAGCCCCGGACCCGGTCAGGTGCTCGTGAGGGTGAAGGCCGCCGGGACCAATCCGGGTGAAGCCATAGTCCGCGAGGGAACCTTCGACAGCATGTTTCCCGATGCGTTTCCTTCAACCTTCCCCCTCGGCCAGGGCAGCGACCTTGCCGGAGTCGTTGAGGAGATCGGCGAGGGGGTCGAGGGCTTCGCGGTGGGTGACGAGGTTATAGGGTTCGTCAACACGCGCTCTAGCCAAGCCGAACTCGTCGTTGTCGAGGCCGAGAATCTAACCCTTCGACCATCCAACGTCCCTTGGGAGCAAGCCGGCGCCCTGTTCGTTGCAGGGGCGACGGCATATGCGGCGGTGCGGGCTGTGTCGGCTGGCGAGGGCGACACTCTAGTCGTCTCCGGTGCGGCCGGTGGAGTTGGTTCGATAACCGTGCAGCTAGCGAAGAACGCCGGGGCAGAGGTGATCGGGCTGGCAAGCGAGTCGAATCACGAGTGGCTGCGCTCCCACGGCGTTATCCCCGTCGTGTACGGTGAAGGCCAGGCCGACCGCGTCAGAGAGGCATCCGACGGTGAGGTGGACGCCTTTATCGACACCTTCGGCTCCGGATACGTCGAGTTGGCGTTGGATCTCGACGTCAGGCCGGAGCGTATAGACACGATCAGCGACTTCGCGGCGGTCGAGAAGCACGGGGTTAAATCAGAGGGTGCGGCCGAAGCGGCGAGCGCCGGGGTGCTGGCCGAACTTGCCGGTATGATCTCCGAAGGAAACCTTGAGGTCCCGATCGCCGGAGTCTATCCACTGTCAGAGGTCCAACAAGCGTACTGGGAACTGGAGAGGCGCCACACCCGAGGCAAGATCGCGCTAAAGCCCTGAGGTCCGGGCGAGCCTCGTTCTGCCCGATTGGCACAAGATGCGGGACGAATCCACGATAATCGGACTAACCCTGGGAGAGGCGACCGGAGATCAGCGCGGCGCAGAGGTCGGCAAGCTCAGGGCCGCCGCGCTCCGGGTCTACCCAGCTCACCAGCCCAACTACTCGTAGTAGTCGAGGCCGAGGTGGGTTATGAGGTCTTCGCCCTTCATGGCCCGCAGCGTATTCTTTAGCTTCGTTAGCTGGATGAAGATATCGTGTTCGGGGTAGAGGTCCGGGGCGGTCATCGGGCTCTTGAAGTAGAACGAGAGCCACTCCTGGATGCCGCTCATGTCCGCCCGATTGGCTAGGTCCAGGAAGAGCGCGAGGTCCAGGACTATGGGGGCGGCTAGGATCGAGTCGCGGGCCAGGAAGTTTATCTTGATCTGCATCGGATACCCGAGCCAACCGAAGATGTCTATGTTGTCCCAACCCTCTTTCGAATCTCCGCGAGGCGGATAGTAGTTGATCTTCACGACGTGCGTAATGTCGTCGTAAAGCTCAGGATAGAGATCCGGCTGCATTATGTGCTCCAGCACCGATAGCTTTGTGACTTCCTTACTCCTGAGGCTCTCGGGGTCTTCGAGCACCTCGCCGTCACGGTTGCCGAGTATGTTTGTCGAGTACCAGCCTTCGAGCCCGAGCATCCGGGCCTTGATGCCGGGCGCCACGATGGTCTTCATCAGGGTCTGGCCGGTCTTGAAGTCCTTACCCGCAACCGGCACTCCCTTCTCGTTCGCAAGCTCGGTCAAGGCTGGGATGTCCACGGCCAGGTTTGGAGAGCCGTTTGCGTAAGGGACACCCTCCATGATGGCGGCGTAAGCGTAGATCATAGCCGGAGATATCGCCGGGTCCGTCTTGTCCAGCGCCTCCTCGAACTTCTCGACCGTGAAATGGGCCTCCCTGGGCTGGGCGTATGCCTCCGTTGACGCACAGGAGACCATCACCACCCGGTTCAGGCCGTTCTCCCGCTTGAAAGCGCGAATGTCTTCCCGGACTTGCTCCACCGCGTCCCTATAAGACTCATACTCCTTGACGTGCGTGCCGTGCAGCTTGTGGACGTAACGCTCGTCGAAGACCGCCGGAAATGGCTTTATGGACTTTAGCTCGTCCCGGACGGCGTTCAGGTGCTCTTTCTCCAGTACTCCAGCCGTTACCGCCGCCTCGTAAGCGTCATCCGGAAAAGCGTCCCACCCGCCGAAGACGAGACCGCCCAGGTCTTGAAGTGGGAGAAAGTCTTTTATTTTAGGCACGCGGTTCTCGGTCCTCTTCCCGAGCCGGATCGTACCGAGCTGGGTGAGAGAGCCGATCGGCTCCGAAAGCCCCTTTTTCACCAATTCGACGCCGGCGATGAAAGTAGTCGCAACCGCCCCCATCCCAGGCATCAAAACGCCGAGCTTCTCTCCGGCCTCCCGGATCTCCCGCGCCTCACTCAACCACGTACCTCCCTGTCAGCACAACAATACTCCGACAACAATACTCTAAGTACACTCCGCAAGCCTACCGTGTAAAAACCTTGTTACACTTGAGACACTTTATCCCCAAGCCCCCCGATCTTATCCCCAACATATTGTGGATAACTCTTCCCAAACACGATCTTTACACCGCATATGGTTAATTTTGTGTAAAGTTTCGATGGTAAAGAGGAGTATGTCCCGCACACGGTACCTAGCGGATCAGGACGACTATCGCCGCGAAGGTTGCGACGGCGAGGGCTGCGGCGGCGACGTAGGCTCCGGACAGTCCGAAAAGGCCGACGGCGGAGGCCATGAAGAGTGGGCCGATGGTCTGGCCGGCGCGGAGGGTCATGCCATTCACGGACATGAAGGCGCCGCGGTTATCCGAAGGAGCGAGGCCGTTGAGAAGAGAGAAGACGTTTGGGATGTTGATCCCTTGAGCGACGCCGTAGAGAAGCGTCGGGATGAGCAGCAGCCACAAGTTTGGGATAAAAGCAATAAGACCCAGGGCCACCGCGTAGAGTAGGAAGGCGCTCTTCAGCAGCGTCTTCTCGGGGAAGTATCCGGTCAGCCTGCCGAGTTGGGAGGAGGTGAGAGCGGTAGCCAGGGAAGAGGATGAGATGACCAGCCCGATCAGGTACGAGGGTGTGTGGAAGCGCTCGTGCATCAGGATCGGTAGAAAGGTGATCTGGGGTCCGTACAGGATGATGAAGGTGAATAACGAGGCGCACAACAGCCCCAACACTTCGCGGCTTTTTAGGTTCGAGAGGACGCTGCCGAGGTAGTCCTTGAGGCGCTCTTCATTACGTGGCTCCTCGTTGTGGAGCGAGAAGAGGACGAGCAGCCCTACAGGCACCGCGACGAAGGCGAGCGCGAACGGATAGAACCACCCCAGGGTGGCGAGCAGGCCGCCGATTGTCGGGTAACTCGCCGTGCCAATTGAGAGGACGCTGGAGTTGTAGCCGAGCGCCGCCGAGCGCTCCCGCCCCATGTAGATATCTCCGATGACGGTCACATTTATGGTTCCAAGGGCGGCGGCACCCATCCCCTGCACGAATCGGAGGATGAGCAGCATCTCGAAGCTGCGAGCGAAAAAGCATATCCCACCGGCTATGCCGAAGAGGAACAGTGCGGGAACGAGGATCCTCTTTCGGCCGTGACGGTCGGCCAGGATGCCGAGGATCGGGGTGAGGACGATACCGGGGAGCGTGAACGCCGTGATCAGGAACCCGACCTGCCCGTTCGTGAGTCCGAGGGCGTCCCGTATACTCGGCAACGCCGGGGAGACGCTCGACACCCCGAGAACGGCCATCAAGGTGACGCCCCACAGGACCTGGAGGTTGTGGTCCTTATAGACCTTCCGAATTTCGCCCTCTTGATCTACCGTTGTAGCCACAAGAGAAGACTTTACCAGCTAACTTAGGACCGGAAGGGGATTTCTCGCACGAAAAAATGTCTCGTTACGGCTTCGCTACGCGCCGCTAGGCGGGGGGTGTTTCGGGGCTCCAGCCGAGACGGGTGAGGAGGGCGGCGGTCATGGCGGCGGTGGCTCCCCAGATCTCATACCCGGCAACGGCGAAGATAGGAATCTCGTAGTCACGGCCTTCGCGCCGCCAGACTACCCGGCGGAAAGTCTTGGGCGACAATAACTCTTCGAGCGAAACTGTAAAGATCTCCTCTACCTCATCCGGGGAGAAGACGAGCTTCGCCTCCGGCGGCAAGAGGCCGACGTAGGGCGTGACACGGAAGTTGGACGGCGGGATGTACATCTCTTCGAGCTCTCCTATAACCTCGACCATCTCCGGGCCGAGGTCTATCTCTTCGCCGGCCTCGCGCAGCGCCGTGTCCAGCAGCGAGTCGTCGCCGGGTTCCATGCTGCCGCCGGGAAAAGAGATCTGACCGGCGTGGTCCTGAAGGTCCCCCTTCCTGACCGTGTAAACGATCCGCGCATCTTCCGGCTCGATCAGGATGGGGATGAGCACCGCCGCCCGACGCGCGTCACCGTTCACCGGCGGGACCCGCGGTCTCCGTTCGCCCGTTTCGAGATCCACCGGCGAGAAACTCTCGTAAACTTCACGCCAGTTCGGCAACCCCGCCGCCACCGCCTCCCGTAATCGCGCAGACGAGTCTGGTGACGAATGGCTCTCCTCCGCGCTGCGATCTTCTGGTCTCGTACCGCTCATGGGTTAATAATAAAACATTCACTCCCGCTTCCGGCGTCAATTGGTCGCGATGCTTTTCCTCGGGCAAGGGGAACAAAGAATATCGGCAAGGTCAAAGCCGGAACCGTCAAAGATTTTCCGCTTGCGAGAGAAGAGTGCAGGGACTTCTTTTAGTTCCTGCACCAGACATTAGTTGCGTGGATCAGGTCCGGGATGTAGACATCCCAATAGCTTCCCTGCTCGACTTTTGTCCCCGGTCGCAAGGATCGGGCGCCATTCGTGAACGGGTAGCTAGAAGGTGGGCCAGCCGTAGTTCTGAGACAGGGTCCGCAGTTGATCCAACTCGTCGTTTGGCTCGGGCGTGTCGGGGGAGCACGGCGCTCCAAACGGTCCGGGTGGTACGGCATATTGTGGCGCGCTCTCGTTGGGGTGCTTGAAGTTTAGGGCCGTTGCCAGGTTATTCGCCCTCGCGTCTCGCACGCTCAGGTGCGGCAATCCCCAACGCCACTCGATCAGTTTGAGCACGGAGGTGTGATCGTATACTTTATGCGACACATGCCCCCGCCGCGACCAGGGCGAGATGACCAGGGCGGGAACCCGAAAGCCTCGCAGTCCGTCCTTGTTACCAGCCTTCTTGTCCGCCTCTGGAATGGCTGTTTTACGTGGCGGCACATGGTCGTAGAACCCGCCCCATTCGTCGAAGTTTATGACCAGCAGCGTCTTGGACCAGTTGGGGCTCGTCGTCACGGCTTTGTAGATCTTGTCGAGGAACGCCTCTCCATTGCGAATGTCCGCGTGTGGATGGTCGTCATTGGAGAGCCCGTTGTCCTCACCGGCGAAGCGTGGGTCGATGTACGACACTTGCGGCAGCGTACCGGCGGCGCACTCGGCGTAGAAATCGGTCACCGGCCGGCTGATCGGCTGATACTTGGCGCCCCAGAGCGCCAAAAAGGGAATGTCGCTGTAGTAGTAGCGTCCAGTTAGTCCTTGCTTGGCGAGCAGATCCCAGATAGTGGGCAGCTTAGAGACGTCGCTGGTGTTGCTTATACGGTCGGTCTGGGCCGCGTGCTGGTAGATGCGGTTCGGATAGGTCTCGGACATTATGGCCGCGAAGTAACGGTCGAACGATGTCCAGCCGGGTGCTGCCTGTCCGAGAAAAGCGAGGTCTTTTTGCTTGTAGTAACCGATTGAGTAGGCGTCGTTCGAGCCCGCTCTCAGCCAGCCGTCGCACGCGCCGCGATCGTATTCGACGCGCGCGCCTTCGTAGGAGTGGTCCGGGTCCGGGTGACCGCAACCCTGATAGTCGGGAGCCAGGGAGTGGGTGGAGTGTAGGTGTCCGGACTTGTCGCGGTAGCGCAGCCCGGCCTGCTTTCCGTCCGCTTTGGGCATCCAGCCGAGGAAGTGATCGAAAGAGCGATTCTCCATCATGACGAGTACGACGTGCTCGATGCCGGATCGGTTTGGTGAAGGCAACTTGTGAGCATCTCTCGCTGACGCCCTTTGCGCGAGTCCTGTTCCTCCCACGGCCAACGCTCCGGCGGTCGCCCCGGCGCCTGCAAGGAACTTTTTTCTGGATACCCTGGTTTGGGAAGCCTCGTTTGAGTTCTCGGTGTCGGTCATTACGTGATCGTCAGCCATCTTCTCTTCCTTTCGCGCTTATTTGTTGTGGTTATAAACGTCGGAGCCGAAAGCCTTGAGGCCGGTCTGGCCGGCGTAGCCCAGGTGCTTCAGTCCGTAGATGTCCTCTATGCTGCGTAGTAGCGCGTAGTGGTTGTAGGGCGTATCGTTGACCGAGCCTGGTTTTATGAACGGCGAGAGGAGCACGGCTCCCGTCCTGCCGCCACCGGGTCCTGTGATGCCCGGCGACGGAGAGTTTGGTCCGGGCTTCTCTCCGCAGCAAGCCCTCGAATCGCTCTGCGGCCCATCCGACTCGTCGAAATTGATCACCAGCAGCCCATCCTTCTTGTAAGCTGGGGAGTTGATGATGCGCGGCACCCAGGCTTTCAGGAACTCATCGGCGCTCTTCAGGCCGCCCGGCCTACCGTCCACGCAGGGAGAGTCGTGACCGTCGCTGCAGAGGTTCGGGGTTATGAAGGAGAAGTTCGGGGTCGTCTTCGTGGAACGCAGGGCTTTTGGCAGTTGGCTGAGCGCCACGTCGTTCTGGCACTTCGGTGAGTCAATAACGGAGTGAAAATAGACGAATGGGTTGTGACGGGTGGCGTACTGGTCACCCTTCTCGGCCCTCTGGGTGTTGTCCTGGGTATTCAGCTTCGGATGTCCGCAGGTGGCAGACTCCCTCGTGGGGTCGTTACCCATATCCTGCATGTAGCCCTTCCAGGAGAGGCCCTTCGCGTCTAGCTGATCTGCGACCGTCTTTACCTGGGAGGGATAGACGCATCCCTGCCCTATAGCCTGGCCGTTGGGACCGATATTCGTCTGGGGCTCGAAATTGGAGTAGATCTGGCAGTCACCCTGAGTCTCTGAGTTGGGAGCCTGTCCACTGACCATGGCTATGTAGTTATCGAGGCTCTCGTGGCCGATGCCGTAATAGTTGGTCAGAAGCTCTCCGCGGGCGGTCAGCTTCTTTGAGAGATATGGCGCGGGTGAACCGGGACCGAAAGTTTCTTTGTAGCCCTTATTTTCCAGCGTGATGACGAAGACGTGGCGTATCTGTGATTTCGCCTTGGAAGAAGTCCGCACGGAACTGTGATCTCGCTGCCCGGCTTGTCGCGCTTGCGCTGAAGAGGATACCGTTCCCCAGGCGATTCCGAACGAAGCGACCGTCAGGATTGCTCCGAGCACGAGTAGCAAACTGGTCTTCTTCAAAATACCGCCCTCCGATTTATATTCGATATGGTCAGGGACCGAGCACATCGCACGCTGCAGCCGATTGTGGAACCGATCCGTTTACAGTTATCTAGGGTAGATCGAAAACGTCCTGGCGAAGTTAAACGCCAGTAAATTCGAGGTTAAATCTGATGCTCGGTTCGGACTCGGATCTCAGTCCGTAGTAGATCCCCCTGTAAAAAAGGGCTTTTCCCGCACGAAAAGCAAGATCATGAAGACAATCCCTGCGCCCGTGCAATAGTAGCCAAACGGTCCAAGAGTATATATTCCGCCTGCGGAGAACAGAATTAACGGAGGGATCGAGATGTAATGCTATCCCGGCCACCACACGCGAAGACCGTCACGCCGAGAGTGTGGGCAATCCCGTAGTGGACTCAACTTCCGAACTTCCAGGATCTCCGCAGCCAGGAAGATCCAGGTCGCCATCTGTGTGCTCGCGAGAAAAAGAGGAGGGACTCTATGCGAGCCCCTCCACACGTACCCCGTAAGTTGTTGTTGCCTTACGGCGTCGGGTCGGCGTATGAACCGCCGTAGATGCTGCTGTTGCCGAAGGTGGCCGGGCACTCGGTGTTTGGCGCGGGACGCCCGCCCGGCTGGGTCGGAGCCTCGGCCGCCGCGTCGCGGTCCTCTGCCTCGTCTCCCACTATCGGCTGGGCGCTGCCGTTCTGGACGGCGTTTACGAACGCCTGCCGGTAGGAGTCTATGGCCGGACAGTCACCGGCGTTTCGGACGTCGTTCCAAGTAGCCGCCCCGTAGCTCCTGGTTGCGACCGCGAAGTTGTAGTCGCCGAGGAACTCGGAGGTCAGACCGTTGGTGCTAGAGCCACGCGCATCACCAGTCGCGCCCCGGTGGACCGTCGCAAACGGGCCGGGAGACCCGCCGCCGGGCGCAATGTCCGCGTGGCGGACCACGCCGAGCATCGGACGCGGGCTAGCAGTCGTGTTCTGCCAGGGCGTGAGGTAGGCATTATAAGTGACGTAGGCGTCCGTGCCGTCCGGGGAGATGGCGATGGCGGGCTGGTTTGCCCGGTCCCCGCTCTGGGAGATTGCTACCGGCTTGGAGTAACTCCCGCCCTGGTTCGTCGAGTATTCCAGGTACGCCTTCTCGTTGTTCTGGCCGGCCCGGTCGTCGGACCAACTCAGGAGCACTTCGTCGGTCGCGTCCTTTCCGCTCGGGGCGCCGTTGGCGATGTCTATGGTCGGGAACACGTCGGTGCGGGCGCCGGCCACGCCGTCTATCGTGTAGCGTCCCTGGGCCGGGTCGAGCTGACCGATGCCGGCGGTCTGGGCGACGATGCGCGGACGCTCGAAGTTCTTGCCGCCGTTGAAGGAGCGCTGCTGGTAGAAGACGCCGCTGTCCAGCTTCTTGCTGTAGCCGGAGTAGACGACGTAGACCACGCCCTTGCTGTCGCTCTTGACGGCGCAACCCTGACGACCGCCGCTCTGGGCGTTGTTCGTAGCAGCGGTTAGCTGGCTGCTCTTCCAGGTGTCTCCGCCGTCGGTCGAGCGGGAGAAGAGCAACGGCTCTGCCGTCGCGTTGCCCTGGCCGTTACCCCGGAAGCCGACGTTACAGACGTAGGCGTTCCCGAAGTACGGGCTCGACTGGGCGTTGTCCGCCCAGATCTGCTCTTTATCCGAGAACAGCGCCGAGCTTTGCTTGGTGACGATCACCGGGTCTTTCCAGGCCGACTTGTCACCGGCGGCCGCGGCCCTCACGTTGTCGGTGCGGGAGACGGCTATCGCCGACGCCCCCTTGATAGCTTGCTTGCCGGGGAAGTTCGCCGCTATGTTCGAGTAGTAGAGGCGGGAGCCGTTGGCGTAAGTGAATCCACCCTTACCGTCGGGCTTCGGTCCGAAAGCGAGTTCCGGGTCGCCGTTTGAGACGAGTCCATTCTCATAGTATTTGGGAAGCGTCCCGATCGGGCCGTTCGGGTTCGGCTGACAGGCTTGCGGTCCCAAACAGTTCCTGGCCGAGTAGCCGGTGTAGGTCGGCTGGGTCCAGTTGGCCCCGCTGTCGAAGGAGAAGTAGATGCCCGAAACCCCTACGCCGTCCGTGAAGGGGCAAGTCTTCGGGTCTCCAGCGTTGCAGGCTTCCAGGTCTATCTCGTCGTTCGAGCCGGAAGCCAGGATCGTCGGGTTCGTTGGATCCACGGCCAAACCCGGCTCGTTCTGCTTGTTCTGGGAGAAAGGTCCGGGAGGACTACCACTGGTTACCAGGGAATCGCCCGCCGCCGCCGAAGCCGGTACGCCGAAGGCGACGACAGCCACGAAGATGGCGACCAATCCTACAAATACAGAGAGCGCGGTTGCGCGCATTACATCCCCCTTCCAAGAGAACCTACCTGTAATATGCAGGAAGGTTACATACATCAGCCCACGAGGTCAATACTTTTCCAGATATATGGCCCGCTGTCGAATATGCGCTTGCCCGGCTCGTCCGGCTCGGTTTGTGCGGTAGAATCTGGTTTGTAATGACCGCGGCGCGGTCTATCAACCTCAACGGTCCTCACGCGGGCGCTCGCTGGAGCGCTAAAGATGCGACGGGACAGGCTTTCGGGAGAACGAGTGGATTACCGCAACATCGCTATTATCGCGCACGTAGATCACGGGAAGACGACGCTCGTGGACGGTTTGCTCCAGCAGACCCTGGAACTCGGCCACGGACAAGAAATCGCCGAGCGGGCCATGGACTCCAACGTCCTCGAAAGGGAGCGCGGCATCACCATCCTGGCGAAGAACACGGCGGTCGAGTACGAGGGCGTCAAGATCAACATAGTAGACACCCCCGGCCACGCGGACTTCGGCGGCGAGGTCGAGCGCGTACTCGGCATGGTAGACGGCTGCCTCTTGCTGGTGGACGCGGCCGAAGGCCCGATGCCCCAGACGCGCTTCGTGCTCCGCAAAGCAATAGAGCTTGGCCTGAAGCCTATAGTCGTCATCAACAAGATAGACCGCCAGGACGCCCGCCCCGAAGAGGTCGTGAACCTCGTCTTCGACCTGATGGCCGACCTCGGCGCCTCCGACGAACAGTTGGATTTCCCGATCCTGTACTCCGTCGCCCGCGAGGGAAAGGCTTTCAGGGATCTCGAAGAGCCGCGAGAGGATATGCGGGAGTTGTTCGAGACCGTGCTGGAGGAGATCCCCGCGCCGGAGGCTGATCTCGAAGCCCCGTTCCAGATGGTCGTCACCAACCTCGATTACTCGGAGTATCTGGGGCGCATCGTGGTCGGGCGCGTGAGGCGCGGCAAGGTCGGGCGCGGAGAGTTCGTAAACCTGATCCACAAAGACGGCACGATGACAAAGACGCGCGTTGTCCAGCCGTTCACGCACCTCGGGCTGGCCCGCATCGAGGCCGATGAGGTCGGGGCGGGTGACATAGTGGCGCTCGCGGGCATAGAAGACGCCCAGATCGGGGAGACCGTCGCGGACCTCGCGGACCCGGAGGCGCTGCCTATAATCACGGTGGACGAACCGACGGTCAGCATGATCTTCCAACCAAACACCTCCCCCTTCGCGGGCAAGGACGGTAAATACGTCACCAGCCGCCACCTCGCCGACCGCCTGAAAAGAGAGGTCCAGACGAACGTCTCACTGCGCGTCGAGGAGCTTACCCCGGAGGAGTTCGAGGTATCAGGGCGCGGGGAGCTGCACCTTTCTATCCTTCTCGAAACCATGCGCCGCGAGGGTTACGAGGTGCAGGTAGGTTCGCCGAAGGTCATTACCAGAGAGATAGGCGGAAAGTTGCACGAGCCTGTGGAGCACCTGGTCATAGACGTTCCGGAGCAGTTCGCATCCAACCTGATCGGGGTTCTCTCCAGCCGCAAGGGCCAACTGGTAGACCTGGAGCCGCAGGGCTCGCGCAGCCGGATAGAGTTCAAGATCCCATCTCGCGCCTTGTTCGGCTTCCGAACGCAGTTCCTGACGATGACGCAGGGCGAAGGGATCATGAGCCACGTCTTCGACGGCTACGCGCCGTGGGCGGGAGATCTCAAGACGCGCCGCAACGGCAGTTTGGTTGCGATGGAGCCCGGCAGCGCCTTCGCGTACTCCATCTGGAAGCTCCAGGAGCGCGGCAGCTTCTTTATAAACCCCGCAACCGAGGTATACGTCGGCATGGTCGTCGGCGAGAACAGCCGCGAGAACGACCTGAACATCAACGTCTGCAAGAACAAGAAGCTGACAAACGTCCGCTCCGCAGGCGCCGACGACGCCCTCAACCTAACCCCGCCGCGCAAGCTATCTTTAGAGGACGCCCTAGAATACATCGGCGACGACGAGTTGGTCGAGATCACACCGAAGTCGATCCGGCTGCGCAAGAAGGTCCTCGAACCCGGCATGCGCAAGTAAGGCCCCGCAAACCTGTATCGCACCGGCTTTCGGTGAGGTCGTATAGCTCGTAGACGAGGCTCGCGTAGCGGCACCGTTCCGGAAGGATCATGTGCCAAGCCGGATGGCTCTATCTGGTTCCGTAAATCTCTATGCGGGCCCACAAGACGTTGCGTCGCCTTCTCTGTGCACCAAACCGTTGCGGAGGTGGTCCGAAGGTTTCCGGAGGGCCGTCTTAGCGTCTTGAACTTTATCTTGGCACCCTCCTCCTTCCACTTCCAGTATATAGGGCACCCTGGGCTTGCTTCAAGCCCAGGGTCGTGCCGCATAATGACGGCCGAAGCCACAACCTACGGGAATGGGGGTAGCGAAATGCGTGTGTTGTCGTCGACGTATAAGCCTCACGAAGACATCGTACCGATGGTGGGCTTGGTAGTGGGACTCGCGGTGCGGTTGCGGGCACTCGGCGCGGAGGTGCGGGTATGACCGAGCATGCGGAGCATGCAGTGGTGATCGCCGGAGGAGGTCCGACGGGGCTCATGTTGGCGGGAGAGTTGGCGTTGGCGGGGGTCGATGTTGCCATTGTCGAGCGGCGCGCCAGCCAGGACCTCCCCGGCTCGCGCGCGGGCGGCCTGCACTCACGCACCATCGAGGTCCTCGATCAGCGCGGAATCGCCGATCGGTTCCTCTCACAGGGACAGGTGGCTCAGGTCGCGGCTTTCGCCGGAACACCTTTAGACATCAGCGACTTTCCCACCCGGCACCCCTACGGTCTCGGCCTGTGGCAGAATCACATCGAGCGCATTCTGGCCGGCTGGGTCGACGAACTGAGAGTACCGATCTATCGCGGACGTGAGGTGACCGGTTTCGCGCAGGACGACACCGGCGTCGACCTCGAGCTGGCCGATGGCCGGTCGCTGCGGGCGAACTACCTCGTCGGGTGCGACGGAGGACGCAGTCTGGTCCGAAAAGCAGCCGGCGTCGAGTTCCCTGGGTGGGCTCCGACGACCAGCAGCCTGATCGCCGAGGTCGAGATGGGAGAGGAGCCGGAATGGGGCATCCACCAGGACGCCCTCGGCGTCCATGGATTCAGCAGGGTAGAGTACGAGATCCATGACGGCGAGGTGGTCTATGGGGACGAGGGGCCGCTACGGGTCATGGTGACCGAAGAGCACGTCGGAGCCACGACCGAACCCACCCTGCGCGATCTCAGCGAGGCGCTCATCGCCGTGTACGGTACCGATTACGGGATCCACAGTCCCACCTGGATCTCCAGGTTCACCGATATGGCCCGGCAGGCCGCAGCCTACCGCGAACGACGGGTGCTGCTGGCCGGCGACGCAGCACACGTGCATAACCCGGTAGGTGGACAGGGCCTCAACACCGGTGTGCAGGATGCGGTGAACCTGGGATGGAAGCTGGCCCAGGTGGTGAATAGGACGTCACCGGAAAGCCTCCTGGATACCTACCACGCGGAGCGACACCCGGTCGCTGCCCGCGTGCTGCGCAACACGCTCGCGCAAGTCGCGCTCTTCCGCCAGGACGAACGCACGAAGGCAGTGCGCGACACCATTTCCGAGCTTCTCAGCATGGACGAACCTCGCAAACGATTCGCGGCGATGATGTCTGGTCTGGACATTCATTACGACCTGGGCGAGGGACACCCGCTGCTC
Organism: Rubrobacteraceae bacterium; assembly: GCA_965219175.1. Classification (GTDB taxonomy): domain Bacteria; phylum Actinomycetota; class Rubrobacteria; order Rubrobacterales; family Rubrobacteraceae; genus JBBPZK01. The sequence goes on along the minus strand of CBDCNI010000001.1, from coordinate 1,572,290 downwards.
GGACGCCGCATGCCCGATCTCGACCTGGTCATCGCCAACGGCTCGTTGCGCGTCTTCACCCTGCTGCACTGTGCCCGGCCGGTGCTGCTCAACCTCGGTGAGCCCGGCGGCTTCGATATCACTCCATGGGCAGATCGCGTTCAGTTGATCGACGCCAAATACGTTGGGACGTGGGAGCTTCCGGTACTCAGCGCGGTCACTGCTCCCACTGCCCTGCTGATCAGACCCGATGGATACATCGCCTGGGTGGGGGACGGCACAGATACCGGACTGCGCGACGCGCTGACCACCTGGTTCGGACCGCCTGATGCAGCGTAGCGTGAAGGGGCACTCGCGGCTCGTTATGTTTGCCCCGAGCCTCTCCACAACCGCGCTGTCTCGCGAACGGTCAGTGCAATGACGATGTTGGTGTCGAGTAGTAACTCACGACTCATCCGGGTCGATCCGCCCGCAGACCTTCTCTATCGCATCGGACATCCGGTGCGCATCTTCTGGATTTATGGCCCCGGCAAAAAGGAGCAGGCTGCTACCGCTGACCCCGCAGTGCTTCGCCGACATGGACCGGGTGGTCTCCAGTATACGCCGCAGCTCCTCTTCAGACATACTGGAAAGCTGCTCGATTATTTGATCTTTGCCTTCATCACTCACAGAAGCCCCCAACGGGTCGTCAGTGAGACCGTATAGCTCGTAGACGAGATTATCTATCTGGTGGTCGGTGGCGGGTTAGCCTACCGCCTTCTGGTCTTTTGGCCCACTGGCAAGGTAAAGGCTTTCCAACGAAACACCATCGAGTTCCAGGCGTGAGAGGTCCACTATTGTGCTGGCGTTGGCTTCTATGTCTATCCCCACCGGCTTGCCATCCGCATCTACGTCCACGGCAAAGCCTTCGGAGACCTCGATTACATCCGCGCCGGGCTTCTCGCTGAGGTGTATGTACAGGGAGTCGGTGTCCGAGTGGTAGCTGAGCCTCATGCCTGCCTCCTTCGCTTGCGGGTAAAGTTCCTGTCCGGCATGGCGTTGTGTACAGTCTCTCCGTCTTCGAGGGTAAAGACGCGCAGATACCTCTCGATCTCTTCTAATCTCTTCTATGTAGCCCCAGTGACGGATGCGGCCGTTCTTCTGAACCTCCGTGTGTGTCGGGTTACGCAAAACCTGTTTGCACCACTCGAGCTTGATGTAGCTCCGCTTTTCACCGAGTATATCTTGCTCGAAATACTGCGTCGTTTTCACACCTTGATACTATCGCAACCACTACAGCACCGACTATCTGGCCGTAGCCTCCTCGACTATCTGGATCTCCTCGTCGGTGAGGCCGTACAGCTCGTAAACGAGGCTATCTATCTGGCGGTCGGTAGCGGAGATCTGGTGTCCGATCACCGTCCGCTCCCGTTCGATCCTGGCCTCCACCAAGATCTCAACTACTGTTGCCGCACTGCTCATCTATAAATTCGACTAACCGACGACTGTTTATGTAATATTCGCGCATAACCACGTACGATAGGCCTACATTACGTCCGTGAGCAATCTCATGCCTGTTGGTTACGATACTGTTCACAGCAGCTAAGACTTCTTCGTCTACAGTATCTTCTAATTCGGATCTCCAAGAGGGATCGAATGCACCTGCTAATTGCAATACAGACTCTACGTTGGGATTCTGAAAGCGTTCTAATTGCTTCTCCACATAGTTGGCGATATTGGGATGGGCTTTGGTTTTCGTATATTCGCTGAAAATTTGTCGTATAGAGGTCTCTAGAAATCCTGATACAAGTACACAAAGATATCTCGACCAATGAGCCTGGAGTTCAGGATCTTCCGATAGATGTGACACCTTTTCAAACAAACTATCAAGGCTTGCTCGCTTGCGTTCGACTTCTCTGTTCATTCAAGTTCCGAGAAAGCTTCAGTAGCAAGCGTCGTCCTAGCGGCGACACTTTCTTCGCCAGCAGTAGCCCTTGCCGTTGCAAATTGGAATCTGTCGTTTGCTAACAAACAATCATAGCTACTTCTCAATGCGTCACCATCAGAGATAGGTCCCCGTTCGAGTCTTCTTGCTACTCCTACCATAACTGAGTCTAGAATAGCTGCATTTAGGGCTCTTACTGGCCTAAATGCTTTGGGTCCTAGAAATGAATCAATTGCTTGTATCGTGCTGACAAACACGTCCTCTATTTGAGGTGCTGCGTTCAACTTCAGGCGCCTGTTCTTGCCCATATAGATATTTAGAAACTCTTTCATGGGTCTCGAATAGTGCTCGCCATAAAAGTATAGTGACAGGAATCTCAAGATCAGTTCTTGGTCCCTTCTCCGTTTGTTCCTTTGACCAAATATGTTGCGCCAAGAAGGATTTTCGTTCAATTCGGCAAGAAGCTCGTTAAATTCACCCACGTATATGCAAGCGCGGATTTCTTGGGGCTGGAGTTGCGTACCTCCAGTATTTAGCCTTTCAAAGAGTAAGTAGATACTACTCTCGTCATCAGAAGGCTCGTCTTGTCTCACTACTGTTGCATGTAGAATAGAATCATCTAGCCTACGACGGTCTTCACTTAGAAGGGATTTGTATGTCTTGCCCTCAAACTGTGTCTGAACATTTCTCAAAGTAAATTCTCTCTTGCTGGGTACAAATAATCCCTCATAGAAATACTGAAGTGTGCGTAGCCTCTGCTGTCCATCGACGACGAGCAGTTTTTGAGTATCTCGTTCTCTAGATAAAAAGATTCCAGGAACAGGCAAACCTAGTAACAGCGATTCTATGAAGCTGCACGCCTGTCCATAAGTCCATACAAAACCCCGTTGAAAAATAGGAACCTTGATACTTTCGTCAGATATACGACGGACAAGACCATCTATAGGGTAGTCGGCTCCGTAGCTCGTAATAGAGTACTTGAAAGTTATTACCTCTTCGTCGCCTAGATTGTCCTCTATCTCTCTCTTTGCGATCTCGGTCACTTAGCAATTCCTCCCTTTGTACCAACAAACGATATGATCCCACCCCTCTAACTGCCTAATATACAGAAACACTAGAATGCACACAATATATCAACTCATAAGTACTCAACGCTGTAGGTCGGGGTGTAGTAGACGCCTCCGGCCTTGCGGACCTCGGGCTTCTGCTCGACCACGGCGGTGTGCCCGTCTTCGGAGAGGTGGATCACACTTCCCAAGAACTGCTCGTAGACCTGCCCGAGCACGTCAATCGGCAGCACGCTGAACTCGTATGGGCTCTCGGGATAGTACAGCCCGCGGACGATGCCGCTGAGCACCCCGTCGTCTATCGCGAGGTTCGGCGTCAGGTCATCCGGCTCGCCGCCGCGGCCGCGTTCGTTTCGGAAGTGGAACAGGCCGGAGTTGTAGCGGTCGTCGGCCTCGCGGAACCGCTCCACGAGGCGTCCGTAGACGCCGGTCCCGTTCGAGAGGCCGAGGAGCTTCGCGTACTCCTCGATGCCCCGGTCCTCGGCCATACGGAGGAAGATCAAACGGTCAATCGTCATCTGGACGGCGTAGTTTAGCTGGCGGGTGTTCAGGTCGTTTCGGGCGGCCAGGTCGCGGGCGAGAGCGTCGCGCCAACCTTCGATCTCGCGCAGGAAAGCCGCGTTGACCGTCTCAGTCCCACGCCGTTTCCGGTTCGCCTCGGCGTACTTTTCGAGCGACCCGCCAAGCACCGCCTCGCGGGAGAAGAGCCCCTCGATGTCGTCCCAGCGGTCAGCGTACTCGTCGTAGGTGATGAAATTCAACCGGGCCGTCGTAGGCTTGTCTTCTTTCACCGGCTCGAAGCGGCAGTCGTAGACGGCGAACTCCTCGAAGTCCGTGAGGATGGAGAGCGGCAGCTTCGCCGACCACGCGTAGCGCCGGAGTTGGACGGCCGGGTTTACGTCGCCCCGGATGTCCACGGAAGGTTTCTTGGCTTCGAGGAAAAAGCGTCGCGTTCCGCCCGCGTAGAAACCGTAGTCCGGGGCTTTGGTGCCGCCGCCGACCTTCACGCGGTCTTCCTCGATCACATCGCGGTAAGCCGGAGCTTTTCCCTGTTGGTTGTGAACGTCCCAGCCGAGCAGGCGCATAAGCGGGTCTATAAAGTCCCCGCGAGCCTGCGTCTCGTTGTAGTCCCCGGACTTATAAGCAGCCAGGTTCCTGTCGAACCGCTCGACCAGATCGTAAAGCTCTCCCGGTGCGCCCAACACACTCCTCTCCGCGAATCCCGATCTCCCTTATTGTACCGGGCAAAGCGGCAGTTTCGCCTCTGCAACGGTTGTAAGATCAGGGCATTCACTCGCGAGCGCCTGGAAAAGCGCGTCATGGATAATTGCCAACGTCCGAAGACCGACTAAGAGGCCGCGCCATTAGATGAGACACCTTTCGCATATTATAGATATTCAAGTTATTATGAGGCCGTGACACTTGAGGCTACGCCGGTAGCGAATGGCGTAATGAGAAAGGGTTTTATGCAGAAAGTGTACGATTATCCTGAGTCAACCCGTCAGTCCGAGGATGTCACCACAGGGATAGTCTGGACCGAGACTCTGGCGCAAACAACCACACCACCCATGATGGTCAATCGTGCGCATTTTTCACCTGCTGCGCGGACCTGCTGGCATGAGCACACTCACATACAAACCCTCGTCATCGAAAACGGTGTCGCCCTCGTGCAAGCAGAGGGGGAACCGATCGAGATCGTGCGAGCTGGGCAGACTATTGTTTGCGAGCCAGGAGTCCGGCACTGGCACGGTGCGGCACCCAACCACACCATGACGCAGTTTGGCATCACCCTGGCTGACGACGAGGGCAATTATGCCACTTGGGGTGAGCAGGTCACAGACGAGGAGTACAACCGCGTCGACTCCTCAAAGATCTAAGAGACCACGCCTGTAGGCTACGGACGCCGAGCCTCCAAGTGATCCTACGCTATCCGTCCAACGGATGAGAGAAACGTACCCGAAAACCATCGGTAAGATAGATCTCGCCCTGCACCCTGGAATGCTTGCCAGCCCCAACATCACCAGGCATTTCGGGTAAACGGAGAGCCGGGACCCCGAAGGACCCCGGCCCGATGTATCACGTTGTGCGGGCTTCAACTCGCCTTTTCCCACTCGACCGCCCGGTGGTGTTCCGGGAGTGCGGGAGAGGCTGTGTGCTTGCTACGCTCCCTGGGCTTCAGACGAAACAGGCTGCCACTCGTTCCAGGTCGCCAGGCGTGATTCGTAGTCTTTGGTCGCGATCTCGATCGGCGCCTCGCCGAAGAAGATCCGCAGCGGCGGCTCCTCGGCGTCTACCACCTTCAGGATCGCATCGCGGGTCGCCGTTGGGTCGCCTGGACTTGAAGCCGACGGACGGTTCTTGGCCGCTTCGCGGACGTCGGCGTAGGCCGGGTTCTCCTCGCTGTGCGTCGCCGAGGGGCCGGACCAGTCCGTCGAGTAGCCGCCGGGTTCGATCAGTGTCACGTTAATTCCGAAGCCCGCGACCTCCTGGGCCAGCGACTGGGAGAAGCCTTCGAGGGCCCACTTAGAGGCGTGGTAGGCGCCGACCGTCGGGAACGCGCTGATGCCGCCGATGCTCGACACCTGGATGATGTGTCCCGAGCCCTGCTCGCGCATGATCGGCAGCGCCGCCTGGGTAACCCAGAGAGCGCCGAAAAGGTTGGTCTCGACTTGAGAGCGGATCTCCTCCTCCGTCAGTTCCTCGATCATGCCGAAGTGACCGTAACCAGCGTTGTTGATAACCACGTCGAGCTCGCCGAAGTGCTCGGCGGCCTGCTGGACGGCGGCGAAATCGTCGTCGCGGTCGGTGACGTCGAGCTGAATCGGCAGGAACGTGTCACCGTAATTCTTGACGAGATCGTCTAGAGTGTCGAGCTTGCGAGCGGTTCCGGCAACCTTGTCGCCCCGTTCTAGCGCGGCTTCCGTCCACTCGCGGCCGAAGCCCTTTGACGCGCCGGTAATAAACCAAGTCTTGCTCAAGATAACTCCTGTCTTCCTGAATACCAGAGAAGTTGCACCCGTATAGTTAACACCCGAACTCTAGTCTGTCGAGTCGTAGAAGTTACCCAGGCTCGCGTGTCAGCGGGCGCGGGCCACCGCATCGGACATACTCCCTTGCCAACCTCTGCTGTCTTGAACCTATGATTATGACGCCCCCTTATCTTTCAGCGCGCCGCGCAGATATCCGATGAACTCTTCCGCCTTTCGGTCGGGAGCGGTGGTCAGGAGGCTGACCCCGACGTAGAGTACGATGGCGACGAGCAGGCCCCAGACGCTGGAGCCTTGTCCGAGAAACTTTGCCTGCGTGATCTCCAGGTACGCGACGAGCAGGCCGCCCAGGACTATGCTCGAGATCACACCGGCCGCCGTGCCCCGCTTCCAGAAGAACGCCCCGACTATGGCCGGGACTGTTACCAGCAAGCCAGCCGACGATGAGACGGCCAGGACGGCGATCAAGTCAAGTTTCAACCCGGCGAACAGGAGCGCCAGAACAGCGATAACCGGGATAACGAGCTTTCCGACGAGTAGTTGCCGGTTCTCGTCAGCGCCGCCGGGAGAGTTGCCGTAAACGTCCCGCGCCACCATCGAGGAGAGCGTCAACAGTATTGAGTCTATAGTCGAGATCGCCGCCGCCAGGATACCAACTATGACGATCACCCCGACCACCGGCGGCACGAGGTCCGAGGATAGAAGCGACGGCGTCGCGAGGTCAGCCGACTTGAGGTTCGGGAAGCGCAACAGCGCCGCGAAACCCCACAGCACCGCGACGAGCGTGTACACGAACCCGATCACCAAAAAGCCGAGCAGCATCCGGCGCAGGTTCCGCATAGTGCCGACCATGAACAGCCGCTGGCTGACCTGCGGGTTGGACAGGCTAAAGAAGAACCACGGCAGCGTCAGCCCGAGAAATACGGAGAAGCTAAAGAAACCGCCACCCGGCACGCTCAAAGCGCCGGGGTGCTCCTCCGCGACCCTTCCGAATAGCTCCCCGAAGCCGCCGAGCGAGTTTACGACCAGCAGAACGGCGACCGTCGCCGTAACCAGCATAACCAGGACCTGCAAAGCATCCGTCCACGCAACCGACCGGATGCCCGCCACGAGCGCGAACGTTACCGCGAGCGCCGTCGCGATGAGGGTACCAACGGTAAAGGAGATCCCACCATTCGTCACCCCGGAGAGCAAATACCCTATCCCCGCGAGCTGCACCGCACTGTACGGAATGAGGAACACGCAACTCGCCAGCGCCGCGACCACAGCCACGCCCCGGCTCGCATACCTGTCCCCGAGCATCTCCGACGGCGTGACGTACCCGAATTTCTTTCCAGCCAGTAGAAAGCGCGGCCCAAAAAACGCCACCAAAACGAGCCCCGAGAAGTACACCATCTCGAACCCCAAAGCCCCGACCCCACCCGCATACGTCAGTCCCGCGAGCCCGACGAGCATGAACGCGCTGTAAGTCGTGGCGCTGTAGCTCAAAGCCCCGATAAACCCACCCATCGAACGGTTCCACAGGAAGTATTCGGCCATCCCGCGCCCTACTCCGCCCCGCGCCAGAAACGCCACCCCGGCCCCGACGATCACGTACAAAACCAGGGCGAAAATTACCAGACCCACACCCATCTCAGTCCCTCCAGCTACTCGTTATGGCAGCGTTCATCAGGATCGCCGCCAACCCAAACACTGCCCAGAAAAGAAAGCTCCCGTACCAGGCATCCACACCGGAAAGCACCGTGTACGGGACCAGGTAGCCCAACACCACCAAAAGCAGCGCCAGCCCGATCCAGAAGATCCCCCGCCTCTCCATCAACCACTCCTTTCACCCCTCTATTAGCCCTCCAACCGGCACTTGTAACTTAGCCCTCCAACCGGCACTTGTAACTTTCGCCGACTCGATTGCTACTCTTTTTTGTTACAATGTATGTCGCTTGTAACACATTGTCTCTTTGAGTATCACACACAGTCTGGCAAGGCACAAGGAGGGCTATAACCAGCGAAAAATACTCTGATCGCGTTCTCTGGGTGGAGCCTTGCTTTTGACCCGGATCACACAAAATTAGCTATTTCCTTGACCGGGCCTCACCTCGACGGGTATCCTCTGGTTATGGTTATTGCAAATGATTATCATTAAGTAAGAACGCTAAGGGGGCGTCGGCTGTGTTGGGAGCTTTTCTGGTTGTATTGCGCGAGGGATTCGAGGTCACGCTCCTCGTCGCCATCGTGCTGGCTTACCTGGATAAGATCGGCCACCGCGAGGGCATGGTGCGCGTCGGGTATGGGGTTGCGGCAGCGGTAGTCGTCGCGGTGGTGGCAGCTGCGGTGTTGTTCGTGACGGCTTCCGACCTGAAGGGTACGGCGGAGCAGGTCTTCGAGGGTTCGGCGATGTGGCTCGCGGTCATCTTCCTGACGTACATGATCCTCTGGATAAGCCGCCAGGCGCGGGGCCTGTCTCAGGGTATCCGCAGGAGGATAGACGAGGCCGTGGATACCGGAAGCACGCTCGCGCTTGCGATGTTCGCTTTCGCGTTGGTGTTGCGCGAAGGGCTCGAAACGGCGCTGTTCATGTTCGGCGTGACCAAGAACTCAACGCCGTTTCAGGCCGGGTTCGGGGCGGTTGCCGGGCTTCTCGGGGCGATAGCGCTCGGATATCTGGTGTACGTGGCTGGAAAGAGGATAAACCTCGGCGCGTTCTTCAGAATCACCGGCGTGCTGTTGCTCGTGGTGGCGGCCGGGATGCTGGCCCACGGGACGGCCGAGTTTCAGGAGGCGGGCATTATCCCGACCCTGTTCGAGCCCGTCTGGAACCTCTCCAGCGTAACCCTCCTCACCGACCAGAGCGTGCTGGGACGCTTCCTGACGAGCTTCTTCGGCTGGAACCCGGCCCCGGACTTTATACAGGTCGCCGTGTGGGCCGTGTATCTGGTAGTCGTTGGATACGCTTTCCTCCAGCCCCAACTTCCAAAAGTCTGGAGGCAAGCGAAAGCCGGATAAGAAGCCCCATCTGGTTTCGGGGAGGTCCTCTATCCTTTAGAATGTCCGGGATGAGGCAAAGGGGTTCTCTGGAGGAGTTATGAACGTATTTGGTCTGGATATCGGCGGGACCGGCATCAAGGGGGCGACGGTAGACGCATCCACGGGTGAGATGCTGACGGATCGAGTGCGGGTCAAGACGCCCCATCCCTCCACTTCGGAGGCTATCCTAGAGACGTGCGTCGAGGTCGTTTCGAGGGCTTATTGGGACGGTCCGGTCGGGTGTGGGTTTCCGGGTGTGATCAAGGGCGGTGTGATCCAAACGGCCGCCAACGTGGATGACTCGAATATCGGCTTCGACCTTAGGGGGGAACTGGAACAGAAACTCGGTAGCACGGTAGGTGTCGTCAACGACGCGGACGCGGCGGGGCTGGCCGAGGTCCGCTGGGGCGCGGGACGAGAGGTGGAGGGTGTAATGCTGATGCTCACGCTCGGCACCGGAATCGGCAGCGCGCTCTTCGTCGGGGGCCATCTCATACCGAATACCGAGCTCGGACATCTGGAGATCGGCGGCCACGACGCCGAGACCCGCGCCTCCGACGGCGCCCGCAAACGAGACAACCTCGGCTGGAAACACTACGCCGAACGACTCGACGAGTACGTGACGACCGTGGAACGGCTGTTCTGGCCCGACCTCATAGTGGTCGGCGGAGGTATCAGCAAGAAGGCGGACAAGTTCCTGCCACACCTCACGGCTCGAACGAGAGTCGTACCAGCGGAGATGCAGAACGAAGCCGGCATCGCAGGCGCAGCGCTCGCCGCCGTCCCCGAAGGAGCGACCTACCCCGCCCACGCTCCCGGCTGATACCCGCCCCCGGACCTTCGGTCAGATGCGGTTCTCCTTCAGCAGTTTTAGAGGATAACGGGTCCCTCGCCATTCCAGGCCGCCGCTGACGAGGACAGTAACCGCCGACCTCAAGACGGCGTAGGTGAGAAGGCTCGCCCCGACCGGGTGGAGGGCGGCGTACCACACCGGAAGCCTTGTACCTGAGTATCGTCCCTGGCGCGCGTAGACCACGAAAACGAGCAACACGTTCGCAACGGAGAGCTTCCGGGCAAAGCCGCCCGTCAAGAGGGCCGCCGGAAACGGCAGGACGTTCGTCAGGAAGAACAGAGGCGCCGAGAGGGCCACCAACTCCGGCCGGTAGTCGAGACCGGCGAAGATGCTCTTAGTCAGGCCCTTCACCGCGCCGCCCACGCTACTGTGCCACTCGACGTCGAGGAGCCCGGCCCCGAAAGCAGCCTCTTGCCTGAAGCCGGACTCTTTTACGAGCTTCCCGAGCCTCACGTCGTCGTCGGGACGCAGGGCTATTTTCCGGTGGCCTCCAACCGATTCGTATACTTCCCGGCGCAGCAGGTTGAAGGCTCCGACGCCGAGGTGATCCCTGGCGCGCGGGTCACTCACCCGCCACGGCCTCTGGTAGACCATGAAAGCGAGCGAGAAGCAGGTCACGAAACTACGCAACAAGACCCCGCCCGAAACCACCTCCGGGAACAGGACCAGGTGGTCCGCGCTGCTCTTCTCGGCGTATTTCACGGCGGCGCGGAGGCAGCGGGGCGAGAAACGGACATCCGCGTCGGTAAAGAGGAGCCAATCTCCGTTAGACGCGGCGGCCCCGACGTGCAGCGCGTGGTTCTTGCCGAGCCAGCCTTCGGGCAGTTCTTCTACGTGGATGACGCGCAATTCCGGGCGCCGGTCTGAGAGCGAAGTCAGGATCTCGCCGGTGCGATCCGTGGAACGGTCGTCCACGGCGATGACTTCGAGCTTACCGGGATAGTCTTGATCCAGCAGAGACCCGACGCTCTCCTCGATGGCCCGCTCCTCGTCGCGGGCCGCCACGACCACGGATATATCTGGATGGGCCTCCGGCTCCCGTTCATCCCGAAGGTTCGCGAGGACCGGTACTTTCCGCACGCCAAAGAACCACTCGACGCCCAAAACCAACCAGACGAGAAGGTTGAAAGCCGTCAGGGCGGTGCGGACGTTTTCGAGGCGGCGCGAGGGCCGCGTCCCGGATCTCTTCAACGGCTCAGGAGCCGCCGCGAGAGATGAGGGCCATCGCTTCCGACCGGCGGTCTCTATCTTTCTCGAAGACCCCCCTGACGGCGGAGGTTACGGTGACGCTGCCTGGTTTCTGGACGCCGCGGGCGGTCATGCAGAGGTGCTCGGCTTCGATGACGACTATGGACCCGGCGGAGCCGAGCCCGCCGTGGAGGGCGTCGGCGATCTGTCCGGTGAGCCGCTCCTGTAGCTGCGGGCGACGGGCGTAGCCTTCGACGACCCGCGCCAGCTTGGAGAGTCCCGCCACGCGCCCGTTCGGGAGGTACCCTACGTGGGCCTTGCCGACGAATGGGATGAGGTGATGTTCACATTGGCTGTACAGCGGTATGTCCCTGACGAGGACCAACTCACGGTACTCCTCCGTGAAACCGACCTCCAGGTGATGGAGCGGGTCTTCGGCGAGGCCGGCGAACAGATATTCGTAGGCGTCGGCAACCCGGCGGGGAGTTTCGAGGACGCCTTCCCTTTCCGGGTCCTCGCCGATAGCTTCGAGGATCTCCCGCACCGCCCGCTCTATGCGAGGCTTGTCTATATGGGTCTTTTCCGGCAACGCGTTGGACATCTATCTCGCCCCGAGCAATTCCGGCAGGCCGTTCAGGTCGGGCAGCGTGGCGGTGGCTTCCGGGGCTTCTATGTCGCCTTTGCGGTCGATCAGGACCGCGTCCAGTCCGGCCTCGGCGGCCCCCCGGATGTCCGAGACGGGGTCGTTGCCGACGTGAACCACGAGGCCCGGCTCGTCGGAGCGATCACTGACGCGCAGCGCCTCCTCGAAGATGCCGCATTCCGGTTTCTCGACCCCGACGACGGCGGAGGTCACGACCGACTCGAAATAGCGCATCCACCCGAGTTCGGAGAGCACGTCTTCCAGGAACAGGTCCCAGTTAGAGACAACGTAGAGCCTCAGGCCTATGTCGCGCAACTCCTCCAGGACGCGCACCGACTCGGGGTAGGGGTTGAAGGAGATCCTGCGATCCGCGACCTCGGTCAACACTTCTCTCGGGGCTTCGACGTCCAGGGCTTCGGCGGTGATCTCCGCGTTTCGGCGCTTGAAATCGGTTAGCTCTTCTTCGGTGCGGTGCTCGATGTTCTGCCGGATGTGCCGCCGCAGGCTCTCCCACACCGGTCGGGCCGCCTTCTCTACGGTGAGCCCGTTGCGCGAGTACGGCTTGAGGTCCCGGACGTATCCCTCGACGTCCAGGTCCACCCAGAGCAACGTACCGTCCACGTCGAGGAACACTGTGTCGTAAGGCTTTTTGCCGCCGGTTGTCACTCTTTGCACCTCGCAAGCAATATACGGTCCTGTTCTGTTACAAAGTATAGTACCGGCTATCCGAACGGAAAGTGAAGGGGCGCTCAGATGACTTCGGCGTCGAAGCCGTGCTCCTCGGAGAGGCGGACGAGCAGGTTCTCAGCGTCATCCGCGAAGCGGGAAGAGATGTAGAAGTAGGCGGTCTGTGGGTAGTAGTCTTCCGGCTCGGAGCGGATGTGCTCGTAGGCTGCGCCCAGGTCGTCGAGGGCGTCGCGGACGACTTCGAGGTCCTCTTCGCTTTTTACATTCCCGACGCGCAGCATCGTTTCATCCATGATTGTTACCTTACCAGATCAAAACCCGGTGACGGCCCATTTACGACTCAGGAACCTTCCGCCACAGGTCACCAGACGCACGAGCATCAGCACCACGAGCGCCGCCCAGACGCCGACCACGCCGAGCCCGAGGGCGAGCGGCGCGAAGATGGCAAGGGAGGCGACCATGGACCACTTGAGGAACCGTGTATCGCTCGCCCCGATCAGGATGCCGTCCAGGGCGAATACCGCAGCCCCGATAGGCTGCATGAGGGCGAAGAGCGGCCAGATGTATCGCGCCTGACGGATGACTTCCGGGTCGTCGGTGAAAGTGCGCGGGACTACGTTGGAGAGCGCCAGCAATATTGCGGCGAAGAAGAGTCCGACCGCGATGGACCAGAGGATCATGCGCCGCGACGCCTCGTAGGCTCCGTCGGCGTCGCCGGAGCCGAGCGCCCGGCCGACCATGATCTGGCCGGCGATGGCTATGGCGTCGAGGACCAGAGCGAGGAAGATAAAGATCTGAAACGCCACCTGATGCGCCCCGAGCTGCACGGCCCCCATCCGGGCGACGACGGCGCTCGCCAGCGCGAACGAGAGCAGCAGCGCCCCCGTCCGCACGGCGATGTCGCCGCCGACTTTCAGGAGCGGACGCATGCTCTCCCAACGCGGACGCCGGGAGTCAGCCGGGGCGCGCAGCAACTCGACGACGAAGGCAGCACCCATCCCAGCCTGCGCCAGCACCGTGCCCCACGCGGATCCCTCTATCCCCCACCCGAAACCGTAGACGAAGAGGACTTCGAGGACCACGTTCACGGCGTTGGCGACGACCAGAATGACGAGCGGGCGCATAAGGTTGCCGACACCGCGGAGGTATCCCTGCCCGGCTAGTGAGACCATGGCGAACGGCAATCCGAGGGCGGAGATACGCAGGTAGGTCACCGCCATCGTCCCTACCTCCCCCGTTCCACCCATCGCCGCCACGGCCGGTCCCGCGAGGGAGAGGGCCAGCGCGAAGATCAGGCCACCGAGCCCGACAGCGAGCCACAGTGCCTGAGAGCCGAGCCGTCCGGCGGCTTCGGGGCGGCTCGCGCCGTACATCCGGGCGACCTGGGCCGTCGTTCTGTAGGTTAGGAAGTTGAAGAGCGTTAGGCTCGTGGAGAGGAGTGTTGCGGCGATGGCGAGGGCGGCGAGTTGGGGCGTGCCGAGGTGTCCGACGATGGCTGTGTCTATCAGGACGTAGGTCGGTTCAGCCGCCAGAGCACCCAGCGCGGGCAGGGCGAGACGTAGGATCTCCCGGTCGTGAAGCCTGGTGCTCTTGGCGCGGTCCAACTCTACCTGCGAAACGCCGGGGCGCTAGGAGATATCGAAGTCCGGGAAACGGCCGTCTTTCTGGATCAGGTCGCCGTCGGCGTACAACTCGCCGCCGTCGCGGAGGTCGCAGATAAGGTCCCAGTGGACACTCGAATCGTTCTTGCCGCCGGTCGAGGCGTAGGAACGCCCGACCGCCAGATGTACCGTGCCGCCGAGCTTCTCGTCGAAGAGGATGTTCCTGGTGGCGCGCCCGATGCCGTAGTTCGTCCCGATCCCCAACTCTCCCAGATACCGCGCGCCCTCGTCGGTGTCGAGCATGGTCTTGAGGTACTCCTCGCCCTTCTCGGCGCTCGCCTCGACCACCTTTCCTTTCTCGAACTTCAAGTGGACGCCGGAGACCTCGCGACCGCCGACCGCCACCGGCACGCCGAAGTAGACGGTCCCCTCGGCCGAATCCTCGACCGGGCCGGTAAAGACTTCGCCGCAGGGCATATTGTGGGTGCCGCAGCCGTTGATGAATTTACGACCGTCTATGGAGAGCGTGAGGTCCGTGCCAGGGCCGGAGCCGGGGCCGGGACCGACGATTCGGACTTCGCGCGCCTGCTCCAGCCGCTCTATGAGGCGGCCTTGCTCTTTAGATTTCTCGCGCCAGAAGCCGACCGGGTCATCTGTATCGAGAGCCATCGCCCCGAAAACGAAGTCCTCGTAGTCGGTTAGACTCATGTCAGATTCCTGAGCAAGGGCTTCCGTTGGGAAGAGAGTGAGGATCCAACGGTCTTTTTCGAGCACGATCTCCTGCAACGCCCGATCCCTCTTACCTATAGCCTGCTGCTTGGATGGGTCCACCCCGGCGAGAGCGCGGGTGTTCTGGGGTGCCATGATTGAGATAAAGGCGTCCGCCTCATCGTAGATAGCCCGTGAGATGGAAGGAGTTTTCTCGTAGTGGAGGTCTTTGGCGTGCTCGAAGAAAATCTCCTGCATGCCGGGCAGAGCGACCTGTGGAACCGGGAGCGCCCCAACTTCCAGGAGGCGTTTGTAGACTTCCTTGATCAAAGGCTCCGCCCCCGCGCCGCCGGAGAGAACGACCTGCTCCCTCTCCCCCGCTCTCACGGAATAATCGACCAACACCCTCGCCAGTTTCTCCAGCCGCCCGTCTCTCAATGTAGTGCGCCTCCAGCTCAAGTCGGAAGATTTGTCGAAAAAAGAGCTTACCATCTCTGCTCTCTGCCCTCGGCCCGCAAAACACACAATAGTCGGCTACAATACTTCCCTTGATGGAGGGGCGGAACAAAATAGAATCCGCGAGCGAAGCCCGCAAGTTCAGGAAGAAGCAGCGGGCGAAGTCGCGCCAGAGGAAGGCGGGAGCGTTTATAGTTCTCGCCGCGGTCGCGGCGCTCCTGGTGAGCCTGACCGTAGGAGGCCTCCTGCAAGGAAAGAGTTCTCCCTCGAAAGCGGCCAAAGGCCCGAAGCACGGCTACGCCTCGGTCATACCGCCGGATGTGGGCTCCAACCGTGTAAAGGCCCCGAACCCTTACCCGCAGACGCTCTCGAACGTCGCCTACCAGAGCATCGCCCCGCAGCTACCGTACCTGTCGCGCAAAGACATCGGAATCGCCCACCAGAGCGTCCTGGATCCCTCCTGGGCGTCAATTAGGGTGCAGGCCCCGGATCGGGAGGCAGGATACTACTCCGTGTTCCTGCACCGAAACGGAAAGTTCTGGAAGACCGAGCGCTCCGTCCTGGTAGATGAAAACACTTACCCGGAAGACCCGGACGCCGTACTAAGAGACATCCCACGCGACCTAGCCAAGACGCTCGAATTTCCTCCGCAGACCTCGGGCTCCGCCTCTAGCCCGTCGGACCTCGCGGTCGGGGTCATAGCCCAGCAAACGGCCGAGAAAGGCGAGTGGACCGCCGGCAAAGTTCGGAGCAGCGGCGAATACTATGCTGTTACCGTCGAGAAGAAGAAAGACAAAAGCAAGCACACAAACGTCTACCTGACGGGTAAAGACGGCCTCTATACGGTAGTCGCCATCGGGGAGAACATCACCTCGACAGAAGCTCCCGGCTTCCCGAAGAAGCTCGTAAAGCAGGAGAAGGCGTCCGGTTCGGAGAAGGCTCACTTCGACCCGACCAGCGCGGTCATCCAGGGAAGCATCGACCAGAATAGCATCCTGCCCGGCCTCAAGTCGGCGCAGAGCGCGGTGGAAGGATATCCAGGAATAGCCGGTTTCTACGCCGTTGACCTGAAAAGCGGGTCCGGTTACGGCGTGCGTCCGAACGAGGAATTCTTTACGGCGTCCGTCATAAAGGTGCCGGTCATGATCGCCGTCTTCCGTCGGATAGACGAGGGCAAGCTCTCCTACAAAGACCTCTACAAAACGAAAAAAGAAGACTACGCGACCGGGGCGGGCGGGTTGCAGTGGGAGCCTGCCGGGACGCCGCAGACCATCGAGGACTACTTGTGGCTCATGATCACCCAATCGGACAACGTCGCCACTAACGCCCTGACCCGCATCGTCGGGGGACGCGAGTACGTCAACCAGGTCGCCCACTCTTTGGGCGCCAACGACACCACTCTCTACCAGAAAGTTTCGAGCGAACGGGCCGCCGTCCCGAACCTGGACAACAGGAGCACGCCTAAAGACATGGCGACGCTTCTCGCTAAGGTTTACGACAACAAAGCCGCCGGCGAGCAGAGTTGTCACGAGATGATCGGCTTGATGGAGCAAAATAACCTGGAGTTCTGGATGGAAGCCGGCGTCCCCCCGGACGTCAAGGTCGCGAACAAGGGCGGTTGGATCGACCGTACTTACAACGACGTCGGGATCGTGGAGTACAACAACCGGCCCTACGTGCTGGCCGTCTTCTCCAAATACGGCTCCGACAGCCTCCAGGATGGCGGAAACATGATCGCACTGGTCTCCAAAGGCGTCTGGCAAGCTGAATCGGGCAAATTTCTCGAAAAGAGCAGCGTCAAGAAGCGGGCGAAGCTCAACCCTAAAGCGAAGAGGTAGCGCGTCCCAATCCCTCGCGCGTGAACTCCAGCGCCGCGCTCATGTTCGAGAGTATCTTCTCCGGATGCGGCGTCCCGAGCGGCCACGGTTTTAGCTCCAGGCTCACCACACCGGGATAATTGCTCCCCCCGATTGCCGCGAGCAATTCTTTCAGCGGCAGCTTCCCCTTGCCCGGCAGACGATGCTCGTCGCGGCCGGGGATATAGTTCGAGTCGGAGAGGTGTACGTGGCGCAAGCGGTCCTTCAGCGTGTCCCAGGCGCGCATCGGGTCCAGGCCGCTCGCCCCGAGGTGGCTGGTGTCGAGCGTCACGTCTCCGAGTCCGGCCAGGTCTTCCGGCTCGCAGACCCGTCGGTTTCGGACTATGAAGAACCTGCGGGCTTCGCCCCTCGGCATGTTCTCGACCGCCACCGTGACACCCTGGTTCCGCGCTTCGGCCAACGCTCCTTCTCTCCACCGGGCAAGCGGTCTCCCGAGAGAAGGTGGATGGGCGACGACCGTTTCGGCCCCGATCTTACGGGCGAGCCGGACGCTCCTGACCAGGGTTTCCTCCGCCCCGAGCCCCCACGCCCCGCGCCTGATGGGTGGGTGTAGCGCCTGGATCCGCACCCCGTATTTCTCGCTCAACCCGTTCAAATAATCGGATTGGTGGGTGTCCCAACGCTCGTCCATCATGACTTCCACGCCGTCGAACCCAACCTGCGCCGCCCAACCAAAGACCCGTTCCAGGCCAAACGGATACAGAGAGCCCGTGCTGAAGACGACCGGGACCGCCACGCCTAACTTCCCCTGATCTCCAGAAACTGCTCCAGCGTCGAGGGAGAGTGATTCTGGTAGTGGTTGTTGGCGTAAGCGAACACAGTCTTGCCTTCTCGCAGGAACCCATCCACGACTCCCGACCACCAGCTCAGGTCGTCTTTGCGGTCCTTTTTGGGGTGCGTATGCCCGGAGGGAAACTCGTTCCTGTCGCCGAGCCATCGGATGTATGAGAAGTCGGTGGTCGCCTGTTCCATTCGCGGCATCTTCGGGTAATCAACTAGGACGAGCGCCGCGTTTCGTTCCCGCAACAGGTCGGGAAGATCAGAACCGACCCAACTGCGGTGGCGCACCTCCACCGCGTACCGGAATCCTCCCGGCAACCTGGACAGAAAGAGGTCAAGCGTCTCGATCTCACCCGCCGGGAAATACGGTGGCAACTGCAATAGAAGCGGCCCGAGCTTCTCCCCGAGATAACCCATAGTGCCGACGAATGCCTCCGCCTCACGCTCGCAGCCGACGAGAACTTTCTCGTGGGAGATCTCCCGAGGGAACTTGGCGGAAAAGAGGAAGCCTTCCGGCGCAACCTGACGCCAGCGCTCGACCGTCCCGCGCCGTGGAGTGCCGTAGAAGGTCGAGTCTATCTCGACGGTTGCGTAGTCCTTGACGTACTCAGCGAGCCGGGATGCGGCAGGAAGGTTCTCAGGGTAGACGCTCCCTTCCCAGTCGGCGTAGGACCAGCCGGAGGTACCGAGGTAGAGGCCGGGCTCCGGCGGCTCTATCTCTCCAGGTGTCTCCTCGAAGAGGCGTTGTTGTCCGTAAGGTTCCAAACTCTTGTAAGCAGAGGATGCTACCACAGCGCGAGGGGCTGTTTTATAAAAGCTCTCCCCACGCCGCCTCTCGGGATGTACTACATTGGTCCGATGAAAGTCTTCTACAGCGACCTGTTCGTTCTGCCGCTGCCCGAGGGACACCGTTTCCCGATGGTCAAGTATTCGATGTTCCGCGAGCGGGTCGAGGCTGCGGGAATTTGCGGCCCCGGAGAACTGCGAGTCCCGGAGGCGGTCACGGACCAGGAGATCCTACGCGCCCACGACGAAGGTTATCTGGAGCGCGTCGTGGATGGGACCGTCTCCAAGAAAGAGATGCGCCGCATAGGTTTCCCATGGTCGGAGGAGATGGTCGAGCGCTCGCGCCGGGCTTCCGGCGGCACTTTGGGGGCCTGCCGGGCCGCACTCGAAGAGGGGTTCGCCGCGAACCTGGCCGGCGGCACCCACCACGCTTTCGCCGACCGGGGCGAAGGGTACTGCGTCTTCAACGACAGCGCCATCACCGCCCGGGCGTTACAGGACGAAGGATCTGTAGAACGGGTCGTCCTGATCGACACCGACGTGCATCAGGGGAACGGGTCTGCGGCCATCCTGCGGGGAGATTCATCCGTGTTTACTTTCTCGATCCACGGCGCGAAGAACTTTCCGTTTCACAAGGAAGAGAGCGACCTGGACGTGGCCCTCCCCGACGGCGCGGACGATACTGCGTTCTTGGAAGCATTGGAGGGCGGGCTCGAGAAAGCGCTCGACGCCTCGGGGGCGCAACTTGCGATCTACCTGGCAGGCGCGGACCCGTTCGAGGGAGACAGGCTCGGTCGCCTCTCGGTGAGCAAGGAAGGGCTCGCCGAACGGGACCGTATGGTCTTAGAAACCTGCCGCGAACGCGACATCCCGGTAGCCCTGACAATGGCCGGAGGATACGCAAACGAGATCTCGCACACAGTAGACGTTCACTTCCAGTCCATAATGAAGGCGGCAGAGCTTCACCGGCTACAGAAAGGCCCCGCCCATCATGGATAACGAAACCCCGGTCTACGTCATACTCGGCGCGACGGGCGGCATCGGCAGCGAGCTGTGCCGCCGTCTCTCTGAAAGCGGCGCCCGCGTAGTCGCCGGAGCCCGCGACGAGGAGAAGTTGGCGGCTCTCGAAAAAGAGCACGGCGCCCTTACCTCCGCGCTCGACGCGACGAAAACGAAGGAAGTAGACGCGCTGTTCGCAAAGGCCAAAGAAGAGTTCGGGCGCGTGGACGGGGCGGCAAACTGCGTCGGCTCCTTCATGCTGAAGCCGGCCCATTTGACCACGGAGGATGAGTTCTCCGAGACTATCTCCCTCAACCTGAATACGGCTTTCGGGACCGTCAAAGCGGCGGCGAACCACATGCCCGACGGCGGCTCTGTAGTTTTGATCTCCTCGGTCGCGGCCCGTGTCGGGCTCGCCAACCACGAGGCGGTGGCGGCGGCCAAGGGAGCAGTGATCGGCCTGACCCTCGCCTCCGCCGCCTCCTACGTTTCGCGCGGCCTCCGCTTTAACGCGGTCGCACCCGGCCTCATCCAGACGCAGATGACGGCGAACGTGACCCGCAGCGACACCGCCCGGCAGGCCTCCCTCGACCTCCATCCTCTAGGAAGACTCGGCGAGCCGGAAGACATCGCCTCGGCCATAGCCTGGCTCCTGGACCCGGCTCAGAGCTGGATGACGGGACAGGTCATCGGCGTCGACGGCGGGCTCTCAACCCTCCGCCCCCTCCCCCGACGCTCCAAGAGCAGCTAGGTGACGACCATGACGGATAACTCTTGCGTAATAGTCGGGGCCGGTATGGCTGGCCTTCTCGCCGCCAACGAGTTGCGAGACAGCGGGTGGCGCGTCGTCGTCCTGGACAAGGGGCGCGGCGTCGGCGGCCGGATGGCGACCCGCCGCGTCGGAGACGGCAACTTCGACCACGGTACCCAGTTCTTCACCGTTCGAGGTGACCGATTCGGCGGGCTGGTGGAAAAGTGGATGTCTGCCGGCGTCGTCGAGGAATGGACCCGTGGTTTCACGGACGCGAGTGGCGAGCGTAGCGAAGACGGTCATCCCCGCTACCGGGGCGCGCAAGGCATGACGTCCATCCCGAAGTACCTGGCGCGAGACCTGGATGTTCGTACCGGCGAGCGAGTCGTGGAGGTAAACCTGCGGGACGGTGTTTGGGAAGTGGTTGCGGAGTCCGGGATGCGGGTGGAAGGCGCGGCCCTCATCCTGACGGCTCCGGTGCCGCAGTCGTTGGCGCTCGCCTCCTCCGGCAACTTCGAACTTTCGGATGAGGTGCGGCGAGAGTTGGAGGAGGTCTCCTACGATCCGTGCCTGGCGCTCATGGCGCTGCTCGACGGCCCGGCGGTGATACCGGAGCCCGGTGGTGTCCAGATCAAGGGTGAGCCGCTCGATTGGATCGGGGACAATCGCCAGAAGGGCATCTCGGAGGCGAACGGCATAACCATCCACGCCGGACCGGGCTGGAGCCGCGAGCACTACGACGAGCCCGAGGAGGAGATCTCCCGCCAACTCCTCGACCTCGCCGGTCAACAACTAGGAACGTCTCTGGAAGGCAAGGTGCTCGACACCTCACTCGCCCGCTGGCGCTACAGTTGGGTAACGAACGCCCACCCAGACTCGTACCTGTCAGCTAATGAAGACCCGCCTTTGCTCTTCGCCGGGGACGCGTTCAGCAAGCCGAAGGTCGAAGGGGCGTCACTCTCCGGCCTCGCCGCCGCCGACCGACTGCTCGGCCGGGAGCAATAGGAAACACCGGTAACGATACGTGGAACTTCTACTCCTCGCGAACGCGACTGCGACGCTCGTGATGGTAGGTGTGATCTGGTTCGTGCAGGTGGTCCACTATCCACTTTTCGGGAGCGTAGGAGCTGAGTCATTCACGGCCTACTCCGAGGACCACTCACGCCTCACGACCTACGTCGTCGGGCCGCCGATGCTCCTGGAAGCGGCAACGACCGCGCTGCTGATTTTCCTGCCCCCGGAACCTGTGCCGGCCTTATTGCCCTGGGCAGGAGCGGTCTTGCTGGCCGTCGTCTGGCTCTCTACCACGTTGTTGCAGGTGCCGGGACATCGCACTCTGGGGCTCAGCTTCGACCCCGGCGCCCACCGTTTCCTGGTCACTTCGAACTGGGTCCGTACCGTTGCCTGGAGCGCGCGCGGAATCCTGGTCCTCTGGATGCTGCACCTGACGCTCGGCTAGAGCGTATTACGAACCCGTACCGGGGATAGAGGTTGCTTGGCGCGGAAAAAGACAAGCGAAGGCGACGAAGTGCAGCCCGGCTAGAGTAGAGAGCAACCTCTCGTAGTCCTTCACCAACCGACGAAACCGCGATGCCGGGCAAAGCACCTCGCCAGCGAAATCGCTTTCCACAACCAGATTAAACACGGTTGGTTCTGAAGGACCACCCGAACTACTCCTCTGGACCGATGGCAAGGCGCATGCTGTGGAATAAGCTCATCTCGTAAGCTGGAGAGCGTAGAGAAGGAGTTGGTAATGCAAAGGGATCAACAGAACTACGGCGTGGCGGGAGACAATCCTGGTGAAGACCCAGGTAAAGTATCCATCAGCTCTGCAACAACGGAGTTTACCTATACTGATCCCCTGCAAAGCTTCGTGGGGGCGGTCGGGGATCTGGTTACCCATCCCGTCGGCTTCTTTCGCAACATAGCGAGGCGGGGAGACTTTGTGAACCCCCTGATCTTCGCCCTGGTCTGCGCCGTGATCTCGGCGGTTATCGGTGGTTTTCTGGGGATACTGTACGCCACCGTGGGCATAGGAGACGGGGGCGTATTGAGAGCGATCGGGGCCTTCATAGCCTCCATGTTCTTCACACCGATCATCTCTACGATAGCGTTGTTCATAGGCGCTGGCATTCTGCATTTGCTGGTCGCCCTGATTATCAAGCCCGCTAATACCGGTTTTGAGGCCACGTTCCGGGTAATTTCTTACGCAAACGTTGCGCAACTCGTGAGTTGGATCCCGGTACTGGGACCGATAGTGGCCGCCGTGGCTTCCATAGCCTTGTCCATTATCGGCGTGCGGGAAGTTCACGAGACGACGACCGGCAAGGCCGCGCTAGTGGTCCTGATCCCCGCTGCGATAGGATTGCTGGTGGCGCTGTTCCTGATCGTGGTAGTCGGGACCGTCTTGTTCTTTACCTTGCAATAACAAGGCGTCGGCGTCAGACGCGAGCGGGCCGTTCTACCGTATAGACCGTCACCCGGAACCTTCCGGCGCAGATAAAGTGATGCTCGACAAAATGGAGCGTCTCTCATCTCACTATGGGAGATGCTCCTCGCCCGTGAGGTCGAATGCTGATCGAGGTTTCGGAGGTTGGTGAAGGATTATGAGAGGCTGCCGTGGCTGGCAGCCGGTATGCACTTCGTCGCCTTTGCCGGTTTGATGCTCGACCGAGCCATTGGACTCCTCCATCGAAGAGCCGACAATTTCTGGCGGCGGGTAACCAGAAGTGATACATATAGATTAGAAAACGAGTGTAGAGGCGAGGAGAAGGGGCTTTGGAAACCAGAAGAGTAGCATTAAAGCCCCACGCGGCCAGGATCCGTCGCTGGGTGGAAGAGGGGCGCGGGGACGAGTGGATCGCCCAAGAGTTGAACACCACGCCGTCCAGCGTACAGAGTTTCAGGTCCCGCAACTCCATTTACCGCCGCGACCCGGTTCGGCGCGGACAGCTCTCCGAACACGAGGTAGTCCTCGAAGAGAACGCGGACGGCCTGACCATCAAGACCGACGCCCTCCACTCCGAAGTCTTCGAGAGCGAATGGAGCAGCTACCTCGGAAAGTCGCCGGAAGCCCTCCGGCTAGTCATCACCCGCGAACGAATATACCTCGAAAAAGTCCTCTAACCGTTGGATAGCGAGAAGATGGAGGTAAACCTTTCTCTCTCGACGGCGGAGGCCGAAGCCCTCCACGCGGCCCTCGAAGATTTGCTGGAAGGAGGGTTAGAAGATCCGCTTCTTGTGCGCTGCTACAGGATACTCGGATGGCGCATACTCGCGACCCGCGGCGGTACGGGCCTGACCGGGCGCATGGCGGCGCTCGCTCAACAAGCCGGGAACCTTGAAGAGTACGAAACCGCCAGAGACGAAGCCCTTAGCCCCATACTCGACGGGTTGGAGCAGGGTGAGAACCGGGACCCGTAAGCAAGACGGCGTGCAGCAAAAGTGTTATCGAAGTGTTATCAAAAAGTTGCGGCGATGAAACCTTGTCCGATTAAAGTAAGGATAACTGGGCCAGCCCACCTACTTTCCCCCTCTTTCCGGCCCGGTGAAACCCCGGCCCGTGGATCTCGCACGGGCCGGCCCCCTCTTCCGTGGTAATCTTTAGGTGGCTCTAAAAGAGTCCATCTTACCTAGAAAGGCTCGTGTCTGTTGACTGCGCTCTTGACTTTTGTGGTCACTATTTTTGTCGTCGGCCTGGCGCTACTGGCGCAGTGGGCCAGAAAGAACCGGAGCGCGGAAATTACGCTGTGGGTCAGCCTGCTCGCCTTCTCCCTGCTGGTAGCCGCCATCGGGGCCGCCGTGGGGCTTGGTTTGATCTTACGCGCCACGGGAGACCTGGTTCCAGACTCCCAACGACTTGCTTTTGTCGGGGGTGGCGTGGCGGCTCTGATAGCTGGTCTCGTGGGACTCGGACTGTGCATACCGCCGCTACTGAAGATCATGGGCCGTCCGCCGAAGAACGCTTTCTGGGCCGACCCGCCGATCTTCCTGGCGCTGTGGCTTTTCGTCATGGTGCTCGTCAACAACGCGGTTAGTTTCCTGGTCTTTACGCAGTCATCGAACGTGAGTGCGCTATTCTCGACCGGCCGGCTCTCGGTCGGGACGGTGGCGGCCAGCCAGCTTCCGTTCGTGGCCGTCGGGCTGGCGGGCGTGGGCCTCGGCGTGCGCCGCAACTTCCGCCAGACGCTATCCAGGCTCGGCTACGGACGTATAAAGGCCAAACACCTGATCGCCATAGCACTGTTTATCGTCTTAGCGTTCGCGGTCTCGGCGAGCGCGAATATCCTGTTCCAGAACCTCCAGCCGGACCTCGCCCGGCGCGTCGGCACTCTTTCTAACAACCTCTTTAGTCCGAAGGGGCTCTCGCCGGTCTCGGCGGTTTTCTTCGCGTTGCTGATCGGGTTCGGGGCGGCGCTCGGAGAAGAAACAATCTTTCGCGGGGCGCTTCAGCCCGTGCTCGGCATCGTGCCGACCTCGATACTGTTCGCCTCGATGCACGTCCAGTACGGCCCGTCGGTACTGCTCGTCTTTATCTTCCTACTGGCGATCGGCCTCGGACTACTCCGCAAATACGTCAACACCTCGGCGAGCTTCCTGGCCCACGCCGGTTACAACTCTATAGGCATACTGCTGGCGTATTTCGTTGGAGGCGGAGGGTTCTAGCCCAGCGGGGACGAGTCTCTACGCCGCCAGGCTCTCCTTTAGGGGAGTAACGGGGTCCGGTTCGAGGGCCAGTGCGATGCGGAGCAGCAACCCTCCCACTTCCATGTCCAGGCCGCCGGCGATGCTCTCCAGGACCCGCGAGGAGGGATCCTTCTCGCCACGTTCGATCTCCGCCAGGTAAGAGACGGAGACGTGCGCACCCTCAGAGACCTGCCTCAGCGTCAGGCCGCGCTCGGTCCGCTCGGTCCGCAGGGTCTCGCCGATCGCCGAAAGAAGGTCTTTACCGTGCCGCGTCTGGCTTATATCCAGGGTCTTCATGGACAGATTCTATATTCTCTCCACCGTATTTGGCAACCCGCCGGCCAATTCCTTGACGATCCGGACCTGCTCGGCGTCTACCTCAGGGGTGTCGTAGGGCGTCTCCATCACCACTGGAACCCCAGGAAGGGAGTCGAAAAGCGCCGCCCAGGATTCGACCGGAACCTGCCCCTCACCGATCCTGCGGTGGCCGTCCCTGTGACTCCCGAGCTCGTTTTTCGCGTCGTTGAGGTGGAGCAGCGCCACCCCGGAGCCAAGGTTCTCCCGCAACTCCTCCGCAACCTTCCGGGCGCCGTCCGGCGTCGAGAGGTCGTAACCGGCGACGAAAGAATGCGCCGTGTCGATACACACCCGCACCTCCGCGTTCCGCACGACCTGTCCCAGAACCTCGAAAGTGGAGCAGAGTTGGGTCCCGGCACCGACCGAGTTCTCAGCTATCGGCTCCGCCGGTGGACGGCTGCCGGCTTCGGCGGCGGCCATATCCCTAGCCCGGACCAGGCCGTCGGAGAGTCTCTTCAAGCCCTCCTCTTCCCCGTCACCGCCGTGACTGCCACAGTGGACGACGACCAACTCAGCCCCGATCTCACCGGCCGCGATCAACTCGCTCGCCAGAGACCGGACGGACCTCTCACGGCTCTCGGGCTTCGTAGAGGCGAGGTTTATGAGGTACTTCGAGTGGACGACCACCGGTGAGATCCCCAGACTACCCGCTCCCTCGATAAAAGATTCCGCGTCGGGGCGGAGCGTAGGTTCGGCCCATCCTTGAGGGTTCGATACAAAAACCTGGACCGTCTCGCAGCCTAGTTGTTCGGCACGTTCCAGTAGCTTGTTCATACCGCCGGAGGTCGGCAGGTGGCGTCCGATCCTGTTTGTCCTGCTATCATTCTCCGTCATGATGAAGATTCTAGCGGCTGCCGCGAACCGTTGCTGTGAGAGATATAATCTTCCTCAGTTCTTCTTTGAATGGAGGTAGATAGCCGGATGGCTGTTGAAGGCAAGGTAGCCAAGATACTCGGCAATAACGAGATCGTCATAAACCGGGGCCGCGGTCAGGGTGTCCGGCAGGGAATGCTTTTCGAGATCTTCGCCCCCGAAGGCGAGGAAGTCTGGGACCCGGATACCGGCGAGACTCTAGGCACCGTCGAAGATATCAAGGCGCAGGCCGAGGTAACCGAGGTCAAGGACAGGCTCTCCGTAGCCCGTCTCCGAAACGCGGAGACGCCGTTCGCGGGTATAGGAGATATGCAGGAGAACCTCCAGCGCATGTTCGGCCAGATGTTCGGCGAGGGCGTACAGGTCCAGGGCTTCGGGTTCAACCCGCCCGAGGACGACGAAGCGGACGACATGGAGTCGATGCTCGGCGGTCCCCTGAAAGACCTCTCCAAGGTACAGGTCGGCGACGCCGTCCGCGAGATAAACAACCGCTAGCCGCCCTCCGGCGCGCGTCTCTTTGCAGCTCTCCCGCATACCCGTAACCTTCAGCATCATAGGCGCGTGTGTGCTCGTCTACGTCGCCGTGGTCGTCCTCGGAACTTCCGCCTCCCCGCCGACACCGTGGAACGTCGGGCTCGTCAACCAGCCGTCGTCCATAATTAAATATGGGTGGTTGCTCCCGACCGCCGTCGCGCGGGGACAGATATGGCTCCTGCTCACGAGCATGTTCCTGCACGCCGGGTTCATCCACCTCTCGGTCAACATGCTCTCGCTGTACTTCGTCGGCTCGTTCACCGAGCAGATGTTCGGCAAAGCGCGGTTCTTGGCGCTGTACCTCCTCAGCGGCCTCGCCGGAGGCGTCGCATACCTGTACTTCGGGGGTTTCGACACGGGAGCGGTCGGGGCTTCGGGAGCCATCTTCGGGCTGCTCGGAGGGATATTCGGGTATTCGATCCGTCAGGGGACCTTCTCCTGGGAGAACCCCCTGATCCGCCAACTCCTCATCCTGACGGCGCTCAACCTCGCCTTCAGTTTCTCCGTCCAGGGCATAAGCAGCACCGTTCACATCGGCGGGCTCACGGGCGGTTTGATCTTCGGCTGGCTGACGGCCCCAACCCTCTACTCCAGGAAGAAAAGCCTCTCCCTGAGACCAACCGCTATAGCCTTCGGCGCCGAGGTATTGTTGTTCGGCGCCTGGCTCTTCTACTATTCTTGAGTCCTACGCCGCCCTGACCATTACCGCGTCGGCGATAAGATAACCGGTACCGGCACTTCTCCTGGGGATCATTACCCGCACGCGGTCCCCAGCTCCCATCTTGAAGGTCCCGAGCTTGACCCACTTGCCACCGTTGTAGCGCTGGTTGACGACCCTCTTGACCCAGCCTCCCCACGTCCTGACGTAGAAGATCGTGCGGTTGTTATAACCGGCGTTTGCCGGCCAGCGACCGTAGACTGTGTAGCCGCCCGTTTTGGGAATACTGATCTTGAACTTGGCAGTGTCTCTCACGGCCTTTGGCGTTGCGTAACGGTAATTCTTACCGTAGCGCTGGGAGCTCCAATCACTGACCTGCCATGAGTTTGAAGCACTGAAACGCGGAGAGGCGTTGTCCACTATCTGCGTGTAGACGCTTCTGGTCGTGCTGCCTCCGGCGTAGTAGCGGACCAGGTTCATGTACTTGGTCCACGGGAAGTAGGAACCGGGGCAGTAGGGATGCGGAGAGTTCGGAACTTCGCCGTGTCCGATTATGCGCGTCCGGTTAATCGGGATGCCGTACTTCTTGCACAGATACGCCGACAGCCTGGCGGAGCCTCGGAGCATGGCGTCCGTCCAGGTGCCGGAGTTGTCCGCGTAACCTTCGTGCTCTATGCCGATGCTCCGGGTGTTGTAGTTCCAGTTGCCCGCGTGCCAGGCGATATCCTTCTCACGCACGCACTGACCGGCGAAACCGTCGCTGCGCCGCATCACGTAGTGGGCGGAGACCCCGGCCCTCGAATCACCGAACCAGCTTATAGCCGAAGACCACGAGCCCTGCGTTACGTGGATCACGATGGTATCTATCTGGGCGGCGCCCCGGCTCGCGGTCGAATAGTTACTGGAGCTGGCACCGTACCAGGTAGACCTCGGATAGTCGGCGGTCGCCATCGTCGTAAAGGTAGCCTGAGTCTGGGCCTCCGGCTGGGGCGCGAGCTGTACCTGCTCACCATTCACTGTATCCTTCGCGCCGTCCTTGAGCGTACTGTAGACCTGATTGGCGTACAGGCTGCCGCCTCCGTACTCTTTCACCGCGTCGTACCAGTCATTCAGGTTGGCGCTCTTATTGCTCCCCTGAAGGTTCGCAAGGACGGCCGCGCCACCCATGATGTTTTGCGCCAGGTTGGTCTTGAGGTCTTTGCTAGGCGCGCCCGTGATAGAAGCGGCCTTGTCCAGGGTCTTCATCTCAGGGTCCTGGCGCAAGTGCATGACCCCATACCCGCCCATGCCGTGGATGTTCCCCGGATCATAGTCGCCGAGCCTCTCCGGAGGCATCTCCCAGAGAGAGTTGACGTAGCCCATTGCGAGGAGCAAATCCTCCGGCACGTCGTACTTCTTCGCGGCCTTCTCGAAATCCGCCGTCAACGTACCAGTCCGGGCGAAAGCATTGCCCGCGCCGATGGTGCCGAGCAACGTGGCGCCAGCCAATCCCGCGCCACCGATCTTCAGGAATTGTCGCCGGTCCATGGCGACCCCCGGCTTTGTCGCGGACGACGGCCCGCAGCATTCAGAACACATTGCTCCCCCTCCTTCTGCTATATGGAGCACTGCTGGTTACGAAACTATATTGTCGTTATCGTCCAGCCAGCATAAGAACTTTAATGGTTTTTTGAGAGGGTTGCAAAGACTCACGCACTTTGTTTTTCGTAAACCGTATGGGTTCGAGTATATCGGCGTGCGACAACGGCTACTACGAAAACAGCGCCAGAGAGCATCGCGATGGTCGCACCGGGAGGAGCGTTTGTCTGGACGGAGAGCCACAAGCCGAGGATACCTTCGGCGGCCACGAGCGCCACGCTGGCGAGTTGCCAGGGGAGTATGCGCCGGACGAACAGGCGCGTGGTAGCGGCCGGCACCACGAAAAGGGCCGTCACCAGTACGGCTCCGGCCGCAGATAGGGCCGAAGTGACGGATAGTGAGATCAGGAACAGCAGCACGCCGTCCGGGAAGCTGGATCCTACCCCGAGCGAACGGGCCGACTCCGGGTCGAAACCGACCGCCAGCCACACACGCCCAAACAAGAGCGTCGCGGCCAACGCCGCAGCGCTCGCCACCGCCGCGAATACGACGTCCCCGGAGCTGATCGCCAACAAGCTGCCGAAAAGGAGCGTGTCTATATTAGAACCGGATAAGAAGACATCGCTCGCCAAAATAACGCCCAGCGCCACCATCCCAACCAATATCAGAGCGGTCAGGCTATCGTAGCCGGACTTCTTGCCGCGCGAGAGCCGTTCGAGCCCGCCGGCAAAGACGATGGCCGTAAGAAATGCTCCTATCGGGGCGGCGAAGCCGAGGCCGCCGGCGAGTACCAGACCGGGGAAGGCGGCCATCCCGACAGCGTGTGAGTAGAAAGCGAGTCCCCGAAGGACGATCCAGGTCCCGAGCAGCCCCGCACCTACAGACAAGGCGAGCACCTCGATTAGCCCGCGCTGCACGAACGGCAAGGCAAAAGGCCCAAAAACCAACTCATACATCCCGGTCGCTCCCGGTCGCTTCCGAGGCGAGTTCCCGTGGCGCGTCGTGCGGGGAGCCTGGTTTCTTCCGTCGCAAGGCGCTTACGGGCAGAGAGATCAGGTACAGGACGACCATGCAACCGGCAACTGAAGCCCCACCAGCCGTCCCGGCATAGTAGGAGAGGTAAAGTCCTAGAACGCCCGCCAGAAACGCCAGAGAGGTGGCGAGCGCCATCATAGGGACCATCCTCCGGACGAGCAGGCGGGCGGTGGCGGCGGGTCCGACGAGCACTGCCACCACGAGCAGGTTTCCGAGTCCCTGGACGGCTACCACGGTCGCCAGACCGATCAAGATGAGCAAAGCGATGTCCGCGAGGCGTGGATTCGCGCCTATGGAGCGGGCGGTCGTCCGGTCGAACCCTACCGCGAGCAGTTGTCCGTGCAAGAGCCTCAGCGAGACCAGCACGACCACCGCGAGCGCCCCGGCGAGCAGCAGGTCGAGGTTCGAGATGCCGAGGACGTCCCCGAAGAGCAGGTCCTGGAGTCCCGGCGGAGAGGCCGGCGAGAGGACGAGTACGACCCCGAAGCCAAAGAGGGCGCTTATGACGACGGCGACGGAGGTGTCCCGGCCGATCTCCGGCGCCCGTCCCATCACGGCGACCGCGACCGCCGCCACGACCACGCCCATCCCGGCCCCGAGCAGGAGCGGCAGCCCGGTGAGTGCAGCGATCGCCAACCCTGGAAATAAGGCGTGCGCCAGCGACTCGGCGCTGTAGGAAAGCTCGTAGAAGACGATCCAACACCCCAAAGCTCCACCGACGAGCCCCAACAACCCAACCTCAGCGAGCGCCCGCTGCATGATCCCTTGCGTCCAGGGATCGAAGACCACCCGCAAGACCTCAGCCATCGCCCCGACGCCCTTCCCCGTCATGATGGTGGGCGGGAAGTATCCCGGATCCTCCCTCGGAATTCCCATCTCCGAGTACCACGACCTGTGCCCCGTAGGTCGCCTCTATAACGGGTCGGGTGAGCACTTCGGAGGGTTTACCGAAGGCGACCTGGCGCTGGTTGAGGCAGAGAACCTGGTCCCAATCGCGTACCTGGTCGAGGTCGTGGGTCGAGACCATCAGCCCCCTTCCCTCAGACGACAGACGATCCAACAACAAGCTCAAACGTTCGACACTAGGCCCGTCGAGACCGGAAAACGGCTCGTCGAGCAGCAGCAGCCGGGCGTCCTGGACCAGAGCCCGCGCGACCAGCGCCCGCTGACGTTGTCCGCCCGAAAGCTCACCAAATTGTCGGTCGGCCAGATCCCGCAAGCCGACTTCCCCAAGGGCATCGAGCGCGTTCCGGCGTTCGACACGCCCCGGTTGCTTCCACCAGGGGAGCCTGCCCAGGGTACCCATGAGCGCCACGTCCAGCACGCTCACCGGGTAGTCGAGCCTGGACCGCTCCGTCTGTGGCACGACGCCGCAACGCACACCGACGCTGGCCGAACCTTCGAGCGGCGCAAGCTCCCCGAGCAACACTTTGAAAAGTGTTGTCTTGCCGCCACCGTTGGGGCCGAGTACCCCGACCCTGCTTCCCGCCTCGACCCTAAAATCAACGTCCCGTAAGACGGCGCTTCCTCCGTACCCGGCCGAGAGACCGGAGACTTCCGCGAGACGAGGATTGTCTTTTCCGTTCTCCATCAGCCGGTCGGGATGGAGCAAGTCTTGTCGCCCCCGGTAAAGCCTTTGACCATCGCCGTCGCGTTGGCCGCCTCCATCTTCAGGTAGGTGTCGCCGTTGGACCCCTTCTCTCCCAAAGTGTCGCCGTAAAGAGTGTAATTAGAAGAGGCGCTAGTCTGGCGGGCGATGGTTTTGGCGAGCTTCGGGTTTATGGAACTCTCCGGGAAGACGGCTTTCACGTCCTCTCGCTTTATCAAGGAGATCAGGGCGGAAGTCTCCTTTGCCGAGGGCTGTCCCTGAGTGCTCTGCGAAGGAATAACAGCCCCGACCACGTCTATCCCGTAACGCTTCGCGAAGTAGTTGAAAGCGTCGTGGTCCGTCACGAGCTTGCGCTGACTTTTCGGCACCTTGCCCATGCACGCCCGGATGCCACCATCGAGCTTCTCCAACTTCACCAGGTAAGCTTCGGCGTTTCTCTCATAGTTCTTCTTGTCTTTGGGGTCGGCTTTTATCATCGCGTCCCGGATCCCCCGAACCGCCGCCTCGGCGTTGCGCGGGTCGTGCCACCAGTGGGGATCGTACTTAGACGCCTCCGGGCCGCTCTCCTCACCCGGCAAAGTATCCGGCATCGCCGCCCCCAGGTCCACGACCTTCGGGTCTCCCCCGGACTCGGAGACCACCTTGCTCATCCAGGCGTCCAGTTTGTCCCCGTTCTCGAAGACCAGCCCAGCCCCGGCGGTTGCTTTTATGTCTTCGGGGCGGGGCTCGTATTCGTGCGGGTCAGTGTTCGGCTGGAGTATTTGATGCACCTCCGCCGCGCTGCCGCCAACATTGCGGGCGAAGTCACTGATCTGGGTGGTCGTGGCGACCACGGCAAGCTTCCCACCGGAGTTTTCCCCCTCGGCGGCCCCGCCGCAGGAAACGACGACGAAGCCCAAACCCAGCAACACCACCACGAACAGACTCTTCCGAAACCGTCTCAACCGCTCTCCTCTAACTGAAATTTATTTTCATCGGTGTGTAAATTTTTTGCGCTAAGTTCTCTCTACGAGCATTCCCGGCAGAGGCCGTAGACTTCGAGGCTGTGGGACCTTACTTCGAACCCGGCCTCTACTCTCGGCAGTTGCGCGGGGTCGAGGGGACACTGTTCGAACTCGGCTACGCTGCCGCAGTCTTCGCAGATCAGGTGATGGTGGTGGTCCTCGGCCATCTCGTACCGCGGCCCTTCACCGAGGTCTATCCTGCGTACGACGCCGAGCTCCGAAAAAAGGTCCAGCGCCCTGTAGACCGTTACGATCCCAACCCCCGGACACCGACTCCGAAGCTCCCCCATACTCTGGTGCTGCTCGGACGCAACCGCTTCTAGGATCGCCAACCTTTGGGGCGTCACCTTATACCCGCCGCCACGGATCCTACCAATAGCCGTCTCCAACCTCATAAAAACTCACCGCCTCCACTACCTGGCACTAATTGAAATTGTTTTTCGTTTATAGCGTAGAGGATGGGGTAGGAATCGTCAAGCGGTTTTTGTTTTCCGGGCTAATTTGTATGCTCGCATACCCGACGCGACTCCAAAAATCTTATAGAATCCCGTGGTTGACTGTTAAAGGGAGCTTCGAGAATTTAACGTGAAGAGTTTGCACAAGATTTTGAGCCGTCGGGACTGGGTGTATCTGTTCTGTCTCCTCGGGCCTCTGTTCGCGTACAACCTGCTGCTGAAGCTCATAAGGGTCTTCGAACAGCCGGGTACAGTGGGGGTTTTGGACACGTTGGCATTGGTCAGGTCCGACCTCTTCTTCAACCTGGCGTACGTGGTGTTCTGGATCGGTCTTTTCGTGGCCGCCAGGCGCGGGCCTCTGCGGTGGCTGGTTCTCATTCTCTTTCATGTGGTGACGGTCGCGGTCGCGCTGGTGACGACGAGCGCCCACATCTACTATCAGGAGACGGGATCCACGCTGGATTACGGCATAATCCTGTACTCGCTCGGCACGCCGGCGGACGTGGAGAACATCATCCTGAGCGTAGCCACGCCTGCGACCTGGATCCTACTCGCGACGATAATACTCTACGCCATATTCGGCCCCTGGATCGTATCGCGCTTTATCGGGAAGCGGCGGAATTGGCGGCGAAAGACCCGGCCGATGGAAGCCTCCGGAATCGTGGCCCTGGGCGCGTGCGTCTTCGCTTTCGTTCTGGTCTCAGCCTCGTTGGAAGACGCAGGCCCGAAAAAGGAGAGCAAGTCTTTCTCAAGAGACGCGGTCGTCAACGTCGTCGTCTCGCAGCTCGTCAACCAGGCCAGGATGGAGAGTTCTCTCAAGAAGGCGAGCGCCCACACGGTAGCCGAGGTCCCACCGGATAACACGAGCCTCAAAGCCACGAAACATACCAAGAAAAAGAACGTCGTCTTCATTCACCTGGAGTCGACGCGGGCCGAGTCACTCACTCCGTACAACGAGACCATAGGCACCACGCCGTACTTGAACGAGTTGGCCCAAAAGAGTCTCGTGGCGGAGAACGCTTATACCATAGTGCCGCACACGTCAAAGGCGATCACAGCCGTCAACTGCGGTATACAGCCCCATCTGAGCAGTAAGATCACCGAGGCCCAGCCAGACGGCGTCCCGGCCAGATGTCTCCCCCAACTCCTCAAGGACAAAGGCTACGATACAGCCACATTCCAGTCTGCCACCGGGAACTTCGAGAACCGGGCGGCGACGGTCAAGAACTTCGGCTACGATCAGTTCTATCCTCTGGAGAAGCTCGATACGCAAGGCTTCGAGAAGGCCAACTACTTCGGCTACGAAGACGACATCATGCTCAAGCCGAGTGAAGAGTGGATAAACCAACACAAGAACAAGCCTTTCATGATGACGTACCTGGGCGTTACGGGCCACCACCAATATCTACCGTTGAGCCGCTACGGCCAGAAGACTTACTCGAGCGATCCACTACTCAACGGATACCTCAACGACATGAACTACTCCGACCATTTCGTCGAGAACATCATGAACATGTACAAGAAGCTTGGCATCTACAACAACACTATCTTCGTGATCTACGGCGACCACGGGGAAGGGTTCGGGGAGCACGGTCTCTACCAGCACGACGATACGATCTACAACGAAGGGCTGCGGATACCGATCATCATCCACGACCCTGGACGCTTCCAGAAAGGCAAGCGCGTACAGACGCCCTCGGACCAGATGGACATCCTGCCGACCGTGACCAACCTCTTGGGGTACAAGATAACCGGCAACCCGTACCCCGGCAGGTCTCTGCTCGCCCCAACAGACAAGAGCCGTCCCCTATTCTTTAGCTGCTTCGAGGACTTCCGGTGCATGGCGAGCCTAGAGGGGAATATGAAGTACATCTACTTCTTCGGCAACAAACCGGCCGAACTCTACGACCTCTCGAAAGATCCCTACGAGCAGAACAACCTGGCGAAAGAGACGCCCAAAAAAGAGCTAGACCGCAGAAGCTCGGAACTCTTGCAGTGGTACGCGAGGATCAACGCCATGTATGACGAGTACACCGCCTCGCCAAAGAACTCCGGCTAAATTTCTGGCAAGGGAGTAAGCTTATGCTTCTGTATTTGGGAGGTATAAAAACATAGCGGAGCATATCCTCATCAACGATCCTCGGGTACTCTCAGTACCCATAGAAGAGTGTGGTGAGCCTCTTGTAGACCTCGGAGGGTATCCGCTCTACGCGTCCGATTCGCATCCGGTGGTCGGTTATCGTTGCGAGACGCAGTTGCATTGCAGGGAAGAAGTCGCCGGAAGGCTTCTCGAAGCTGATGAGGCTTTGCCCGACGGGCTGAGGCTGTTCGTACTGGAGGCCCACAGAACTCTCCAATACCAAGCTCTCTGCTGGGAAAGCGGGCTCAGGAAGCTGCACGAACAATGGCCTGATTCGCCAGAAGAGTTACTGGCTAAAGAGAACGCCAAGTTCGTCGCCCCACCCTGGGATGTTCCTCCGCACTCTACCGGCGGCGCGCTCGACATCGTGCTGTTGGACTCTTATGGGGAAGAGTTGGACATGGGATGCTGCATAAACACGGAAGGACCACTCTCTCACACATCCGCGGAGGGTATTTCGGATACTGCCAAAGAGAACAGGCGGATCTTATCCGAGGCGATGGAGAAAGCAGGGTTCGTCAACTACCCATATGAATGGTGGCACTACTCTTATGGTGACCGCTACTGGGCTCTGTTGACCTGCTCTGGCACCAGCCTTTACGATAGCGTTTGATCTTGAACCGGTGTCACTAGGTCAGCAGCGTGACGACCGATACCCGATAGATTACCCAGGCTATGAACCTTTTCAGCCGGCATATTTCTTGCCGGCACGATTCCAGCCATAGGCTGAGTAATTTCCGGCCAACTCTGACCACCTCACCGAAGAAGGACTCCGGCTAACGGGCTACGCAGGGCTACGAGACCGGGGGCCGGGAGCGCTTGGACTTGTTGCGGGAATGCCTCAAAAGTAGGAAGAGGGCGGCTCCAAGAGCCAGTATGCTCTCCACGAACAGGTTCCCGCGAACGGGTCCTACCATGAAGCCGGTCGTATCTATCCTGAGGCTCTCCACGAAAAAGCGTCCCAGCGAGTAGAGGCTCACGTAGAGTAAGGCTATGTCGCCGGCCCTGAGACGACTCGCGAAGCGGCGGGCGATCCACAGGAGTACCAGGGCGACTATAACGTCCCAGATCGACTCGTACAAGAAGGTCGGTTGGAAGGAGGTTACGTCCGCGTATCCGGTCGGCCGGTTCTCCGGGGCTATGCGGATGGCCCACGGAAGCTTCGACGGGAGGCCGAAAAGCTCCTGGTTGAAGTAGTTTCCCCAGCGCCCGATGGCCTGGCCCAAAACGAGGCCGGGAGCCGCCGCGTCGGCGAAAACGAGCGGGCTGATGCCGCGAACCCAGGAAAACAGAAGGACCCCGAGAAAGCCACCGATAACGCCGCCGTAGATCCCGAGCCCACCGTTCCAGATCTCGAACACTCCCGGAAAAGGATGCCCCCGGTAGAGTTCGTAGTCGGTTATGACGTGGTAAATACGCGCCCCGATAAACGCCGGGATGAGGAGGAAGAAGAGAGAGTCGAGGGCGAGGGCGCCGTCGTAACCCTTTCGTTCTAACTCACGGCCAGCGAGCCAGGTACCGGCGGCGATCCCGAGCGCGATGAAGAGCCCATAGTAATGAAGCTCCAGCGGCCCGAGCTTGAACATGATCGGTGACGGCGGGCTCGGGAGTGAGAGGATCAAGTACGACATTGAGGGCAACTATACTCCCTTATCCCCCGGACGATGTGGCGCCCTGGATTCCGGCCGGCTGACCGGGCGTGGCAGGTCCAATCGTCGGAAGAGCGCCCGCCGGCAGAGCATCCGCCGGAGGAGTATTCGGCTGGGAGGGAGATTGATTGTCTTTTTTTGCGACGCCGTAGTATTTCTCAAGGATATTTCGTACCGCGACGTCCGATGTTCCCTCGCCGTTGCCGCCGTGCTCTACTACCACAAGCACTATTAGGGGCTTCTGCTCGTTCTCGGCCCACCCGACGAACCAGCCCGTCGGGGTTCCCTTGGTCGTCTGCGCGGTACCGGTTTTGCCGGCTACCTTCAGGGGTGAGTTGGTGAACTGCGCCCCTGCGGTTCCATCCGGGCTCGTTACCAGATCCAGACCCTGACGTACTGACTCAAGGGACGATTCGCTGACGTTGATCTTGCCCTCTGGCTTCGGGTCTATCTTCTTGACGGTCTTACCATCGGGGTTCGTTATACCCATGCCGACATGCGGCGAGACGAGTGTACCGCCGTTCTCGACGGCCGCGTATCCCCGGATGAGCTGCATCGGGCTCACCTGCAGGTCCCCCTGCCCGATTGCCAGGTTCACCCAGCGCCCGACGCTCCAGTATTTGTCTTCCGCCGTCGGGCCGGACTGTTGCTGCCACTGGCTCGTCGGCACGAGGCCGGACGACTCGTTCGGCAGGTCGATGCCGGTCTTGGAGCCGAACCCGAACTTCTCGTAGAACTTCGGCAGCAGGTTCTCGTCCCTGGTCTTGTTCCAGAGCAGGTCGGCCACCTGGTAGAAATACTTGTCGTTCGAGTCCATGATCGCC
Source organism: Rubrobacteraceae bacterium (assembly GCA_965219175.1). GTDB lineage: Bacteria > Actinomycetota > Rubrobacteria > Rubrobacterales > Rubrobacteraceae > JBBPZK01. The sequence continues at coordinate 1,534,581 of CBDCNI010000001.1, read as the reverse complement.
TGGGCCAGGTCCTGGGTACCGTGGATGGTGCCGGTCCCGTTGAACTCCCTCCAGCTCTGCCAGCAACCGGAGAGGATGCCCATCGGACGCCAGCAGGCGCCGGTATCCGTGTAGGTGGTCTGGGGGGTTATGGCTCCGTAGAAGAGGCCCGCGAGCCCGGTAAAGGTCTTGAACGTCGAAGCCGCCGGATAAACGCCGGATATAGCCCGGTCCGTGAAGGGAGCATTCGCGGCCTCGGAGTTCAGAAAGTCGAAACGCCTTATCTCCTTATCGCCGGTGATGCCGCCGACGAACATCTGCGGGTTGTAGGAAGGCAGGCTCGCCATCGCCATGATCTGACCGTTCTCGGGGTTCATCGCTATCGCGGCCCCGCCGGTCGCGGCGTCTCCTCTCTGTTGGGCTACCTGCATAGCCTTTGCAAGCTCGCTCTGGACGTTCTGCTGAAGTTTGGCGTCTATGGTGAGCTTGAGGTTGTCTCCCGGCACGGGGTCCGTAACGTGACTCGGCTGGGCGTGCAACGGGTCTACGCCTTTAGAGCTGACCCCGCTCCCGGTCACGAATCGTCCCATCGAGTCGAGCTTGCTCCCCTCCGGAACCACCCGACCTAGAGCGTCGACGTTGTAGGTCTTCGTGCCGGGCTTGCCATTGAGCCACTTCTGGTACGAATACTCGACCCCCGCCTGCCCGACCACAGCGTCTTTCGGCAAGCCTTTGTATGGTTCTTGCTTTAGTTCATCAGCCGTAATCGCGCCCGTGTAGCCCAAGACGTGGGCTGCGAGGGAATTCTTCGGGTAGTTGCGTATATAGTCGTCGTTCACGACCACACCCCGGAACTCGTCGGTGCGTTCGCTGATATACGTGACGATGTCCCGCCCGGCGTTCTCCTTTACCAGGATAGGTTCGTAGAGGTTGCCGGTGATCTCGTTCTTCGCCGCGTCGTAGCGGGCGAGGACCGTAGACTTGTTGGCGCCGAGGAGGTCCGCAAGCTTCGACAGCTTGTCGCGGGAGATATCCGAGGGGATAACGGTCACGTTCAAGCCGGGTTTGTTGTTGGCGAGCACCGTGCCGTTTCGGTCCATGATCACGCCACGCTGGGCGGGCACTTTGATCTCTCGGGTGTGGGTGGCCTGGGCGGTGAGCGTGTAATCTTTTCCGGTCAAGACCTGCAAATACCACAGCCGTCCGGCCAGGATCAGGAAAACGAGCGCAACGACAAATGCGAAGGAGACGACCCGTATCTGCATGTTGCCTTTGGTGATCGACTCTCTCCGGGCCCCCGGTTTCGTCTTTTTCTTCGCCCGAAGTTTGAACACGTTACTTGACCAGCACGGCCTGGACGATCAAACGGTGCGTGTAATCTGGCAGGGTACAACTCTGCAACGAGAGTATGTTCCTACCCCTTATGGGTCTGGTTATCGCGATATCCGAAGGCGTCACGACCAGAGTCCTGAATACTTTGTAGGTGTATTTGCGCCCGTTGGCGTCCTTCGCCTTTATCATGTCGCCGGTCCCCAACTTGTTGAGGTCGTAGAAAGCGAGGAGGCTGGGCGTGTTGAGGTAACCGATCCGGTGTCCTGCTATATAGACGTTCGCCTGCTTCTGCCAGGGATAACCGGTCCCCTTGACGTGTATGGCCGTATGGTCGTTCATCGTCTCTTCGTCCGAGCTGACGGCGGTCGGGACCAGCGAGTCCTTGACCCGCGCCATCTTTGGGATCGTCAACCACAGCTTGTCGTTCTTCGGCTTATACGCGGGCTTTGCTTTGCGAGGTGTAGATTTCTTGTTTGCCTTCTTATTTGCTTTCGGAGACGCCGCGCCTTGCTTGTCTATCTGCTTGACCAGGGAAGGCGGCATGAGTTCCTTCGGCCCCAGGTCTTTCTGAGTGGCGATGACCTGCTTGCTCGGGGCGGGGTTGAAAAAGGATGCCGGGAGCAGGAACGTGATGACCAGGGCGACGCCTATGCCGACCAGGATCACACTGAAGATGTTCATGGCTATGTTTACGAACCGCTTCGTCTTTTCCTCCCAGGAAAATGTCGTCTCTACTATTCTCGCATCATTGTTATTCTATCCGAAAACGGGCGCGTCATGAGCCTACCCCAACTTACCGGACTATAGTTCATAATACGCGCTACCAGCGTTCCCGGATCAAATACCGACTAACCTCGCGTCCCATCTCGCGAGCGTTTCCAGATCAAGAACGTCGCGGCGTTGTGGAGAACGTGGGCCACCACCGGCGCCAGTACACCGCCCGACGCTTCATAGAGCCAGCCGAACAGGAAACCCGCGCAGATCGCCCACACCGTCCAAACCAGGTAACGCCGGTCGGGACCGACGTGGACCAGGCCAAAGATCACGGACGCGACAACAATCCCAACTTCCGGCTGGAGCGCCCCCCTGAAAAACGCCTCCTCCCCCACTCCCGAGAAGATGGATACCAGAACGAGGTCTCTCTTTTTCGAGCCGTCTATGACTTCCGGGGCGAGCTCGGCGGCGAGCTTACGCATCACGGGCAGGACACGGTAGAGCAAGAGCCCTAAAGAAACCGTCACCGCAGCCGCGCAGACCCCGAGTACGATTCCCGAGACCGGAGACCCGAGTGCGGCGGCTTCGCGTCCCCGGAGGACGTTCCACGACACGGCCGCGAGCACGAGCGCCCCATAGAAAAGGGCCGCCAGCCTGACGAATCGGGGGCCTATGCGCACACGTGTCCGGCTGGAGATACGAGAGATTTCTTGGGGTGATCTGCGCGAAAGAGCATAACTCGTTATTGTATTGGATAGGAAGATTCGTACCGACGCGGCACGAACGGCGGCTGCGTGAAGCCATGAGATTTATTGACCTGGAGGTATTAGAGAGTGGAGATAGACGGATCCATCTTCAAAGCTTACGATATCCGGGGCGTCTACCCCGACACGTTGGACGAGGCGGTGATCCGGCAGATCGGACGTGCCTACGTCAGTTACCTCGGTCTCTCGGGCTCAAGAGTTATAGTGGCCCGCGACATGCGCCTCTCAGGCGAAGCGCTCGAAGAAGCTTTTATTGAAGGCGTCACGGAGGCCGGCGCGGACGTCCTCGACCTCGGGGCCGTCTCGACCGACGCTCTCTACTTCGCAGTCGGACATCTGGAGGAGCCGGGCGGAGCCATGATCACCGCCTCCCACAACCCGAAACAGTACAACGGCCTGAAGCTGTGCCGGGAGGACGCCATAGCCCTCTCCGGGGAAGAGGGCCTCTACCAGATTCGCGACCTCGTCTCCTCGGACAAGATACCAGGCGATGCTGAGTATCCCGGTTCCGTAGAGAAAGGCGACATAACCGGAGACTATGCCCGCCACTGCAAGAGCTTCATCAGCACCGACGGGTTGAGGCCGCTCAAGATAGTGGTGGACGCCGGCAACGGCATGGCCGGCAAGATGCTGCCGCCAATCTTCGAGGGACTGCCATTCGAGTACGTCCCGATGTACTTTGAGCCCGACGGCTCTTTCCCGAACCACCCGCCGAACCCCATAGAGCCGGAGAACATGGAGGCGCTGCAGGAGCGTGTCGTGGCCGAGAACGCGGACTTCGGGGCGGCCTTCGACGGCGACGCCGATCGTTGCTTTATCGTGGACGAGAAGGGACAGACGATATCTGGAGACCTACTCGCAGCACTCGTCGCCAAAAACGTCCTCGAAAAAGAGCCGGGCGCCACGATCATCTACAGCGCCGTATGCTCGAAGTCGCTTCCGGAGTTGGTCGAGAGAGAAGGCGGCAAGGCAATCCGCTCGAAAGCCGGACACTCGATTATCAAACCCCAGATGCGCTCCAACAACGCAGCCTTCGGCGGCGAGCACTCCGGCCACTTCTACTTCCGGGATAATTACTTCGCGGACTCCGGAATCATCGCCATGCTCACCGTCGCCGAACTCGTCGCCCGCCAGGATAAACCAGTCTCCGAGCTACTCTCTCCCATAGACTCCTATGTGAGGTCCGGGGAGATCAACTCGGAAGTCCCGGACCAGCAGGCGACGATGGACAAGGTCGAAGAATTCTACGAAGAGCGCGGCGGGATGAGCGCCGACCACCTCGACGGCCTGACAATTGACTCCGGCGACTGGTGGTTCAACCTCCGCCCCTCGAACACAGAGCCGCTCCTCCGCCTCAACGTCGAAGCGACGGACCACTCCACGATGGAGCGGGTGCGCGACGAAGTGCTCGGCATGCTGGACGCCTAAAGCGACGCCTGAAGAACGAGAAAAGCCGGCCGACCCCGAGGGGACCGACCGGCGAAAATCAGCTTTCGAAAGCTGGTGGCTCTTAGGAACCAACCTCGATCAGGTTCCGCACCTCGTCCACGCCTTCGACACCGGCGGCGATCTCACCAGCCGCGTCTTTGGCGGCGGCGGTGGGCGCAACTCCTCGCAACTCGGCGACGCCGCTGTTCACCTCGACGTTGACGCGGGGCATCTCACTCGTGCGAGAATCCTCCCCGATACGGGTCCTTATGCGCTGCTCGACTTCTTCCTGCTGTCCGGTTCCGTAGTCGGACTGGGGCCTGTGCCCCTCACCAATTAGAGGTCCGGAGGAAGGGTCCGAATAGTCGCGATCCGCGCCCGTCCGGTTCTCGTCCTCGGTACGCTGAAAACCACTTGAACCACTGCCGGAGCCTTCACCGCCACCGGAGCTACCGAGCGGGGTGCCGGAGCCCCAGGTCTCGCCGCGCTGTCCGGCGGGGCTGTCGGAGTCGGGAGTATGGTAGCCCGTGGAGGACGAAGAGCCGTTTTCGCTCCCGCCGCCCGAGCGCCCGATCAAAGCACCTATGGCGAGGCCGGCTATCGTGAAGAAACCATACTTCAGGAAACGACTCCCGGATGATTCTCCGGAAGCCAGACTAGCCCTGGCCTTCCCTGCCCTGTACGCAGCTTTGGCCCCGGCTCTACCGGCCCTGAGTCCAGCCTTTCCTCCAGCCCTGCCGGCTCTGCCCCCAGCCTTACCGGCCCTGGGCGCGAGCCTCGCCCCGAGCTTACCAACCGACGGACCTCCCGAAGACGAAGAACCCGATGAGGAACCCCCGGACTTCAGGAGCTTACCCACCAGTCCCGCCTGTCCCTTGCCTGCTTTCGCGGCCGCTTTGCTCGCGGTCTTGCCGGCGGCGAGTCGTCCCTCTGCCCGACCGATTGCCCGGCTGGCCCTGAGTCCGGCCTTGCCGGCTCTGCCGCCGACTTTGCCGGCAGTCGGGGCGAAACGAGCACCGAGCTTGCCAACTGACGGTCCTCCAGAGGACGAAGAGCCCCCGGACTTCAAGAGCTTACCCACCAGTCCTGCCTGGCCCTTGCCCGCTTTCGCAGCCGCTTTGCTCGCGGTCTTGCCGGCGGCGAGTCGTCCCTCTACCCGGCCGATCTGCCTGCCTGTCTTTCCTGCAGCCTTGCCGGTTCTCGGTTCGAGCAGGGCGTTGAACCGTTCCCCTATTGTCGCTTCCTTGCGCCTCGCCACTAGATACCTCCATCTTTGCTGTAATCTATGCTTTCTTATCGTATACCCTAAAGCATGGGAGCGAAAACCGTCATCTGAGTTTAGAGGGAGATGCGATTCTCAACTTGCTCTCGACACCCAGGACACCCGGCACTTTTTCGACCGCACTCTCGACGGTGAGCCGGTCTTCCGCGTGCGCCGATACCCCGTGCAACGTCACGATAAAACCGCAGGAACTGACGTTTACACGGCTCAGGTCTACGTCTCGCGCCTCGCGCCCCAAAGCTCCCCGGACGAGTTGGACGAGCATCGCGTCGTTTGCCGGCGCCGCTCCGATGCGGCTACTCCTTCGGGCGAAGTTTCGGGACCGTGGTGATCTCCCGGTAGCGCATCCGGCGCTCGTTGAGGGACTTCTCGAACTCCGCCTCACGAGCCAGCTTCACCTCGCCGGTCGCGGCCGCCTCGACGAGCGCCGAAAGATCCTCTTTCTCACTCGGCGAGAGGCCGATGGCGTCCAGGTCTCGCTTGTCCTCACGCTCGAAGAGCCTTACCCGACGGGCGAAAGACACGAAGATACTGCACGGCTCGGGACAGGGGATCTCACCATCTCCCCGTTCCATGTCCAGAGGCGTCTCATCGTCTACGTTCCACAACGTTTTCTTTAGGCAAACGGCGTCCTCACAACAAGCCCTGGCGGCGTCCTGCACTCCCTTGTCTGACAGACGTTGTATACGCTTGTAGATACCGCTCTGGCGCGCGGCGTTCTCACGGTAACTGGTGACTTCGAGTTCGCCTTTTTCGTGGAGGCTCCAGTGGACTACCGCAGCCGGGTACAGGAGGTTCATCGCGGTGACGAGTTCCCGGTCGTCGGCTACGGTGAGCTTCCAGCCTCGGCGGAGGTTCGGGGCGCTTTTGAGTGGACGATACTCGCCGGACTCGGTGAGCTTGGAGATCTCACGCGCCGCCCGCGGGTCGTCGTAGTTTTTCAGGTTCGGGGTTTCGGCGTCGTCCTGGTGGCGGATCCCAAACGCTTCGGAACCTTCGAGGCGTTGGATCAGGAGTTGCCCAAACTCCCTTCCTTTTGCGGAGTCCGTGATCCAGGAAGCGAACGCCTCGCGCGCTAGAGCGGCTACATTGTGTCCTTCAAGAGGGGCTTGGGACAATTTGATCCTCCGGTACGACTTCCTCTTCGGTATTCAACTCCCTGGCACGTCCGGCTATTAGGGCGGCCATCGAGGGATGTGTTCCGACCGGGGCGCCGTAGTAGACGGTTCGGTCGTCGCGAACGGTCACCTCTCCGGTGAGACCCAGGTCTTCGGGGATCGTCTCGCGCGTGTGCCAGCCCTCGGCGATAAAAACAGGGATCAAGATAACGTTCTCGGCGTCGACGCCGCTCACGACCTCGCCGACCTCGGGGTCCTGGTCGAGGAAAGCGACCTCTACCCGCTCGAAGACCTCGCGCTCGCGGATGCGGTCGGCGTTCAGGTAAATAACCGCGCTGGAACTCTTGTTCAAATCGGTGCCGTGGCCTAGAAGGACCAGAGCCGTGCGTCCGTTCGAGGTGTCTTTATCGCGCATCAAGTCCTCTATGCGCTCCAGGATCACATCGGCCATCTTCTCGAAGGTGCCGAGCGGCCCCGCGTAACGGATGGTTTTGCCGCCTTTGTAAGTCACAGCGCCGTCCAGGGCCAACTCGCGCGGTATCACCTGCTGGGTAAAGTATCCTTCCGAGATGAACGCCGGAACGACGTAGACCTCGTCCGACTCGACCGTGTCGAGAACGTGGCGCATGGAGGGCTCTTCTTTCCAGAAGCACTCGACTACCTCGTCGTACTCGCCCGTCTCGCGGATGCGGGCCGCGTGCTCGTAGACCGGCAGGCTGGAATCCTCGTTCAAATGAGAGCCATGCCCCACTATAACAAGAGCTTTCATCTTCGGCGGCCTCCTTCTTCCTGGGCCATTCTGGGTTGATTCGAAGTTACGGAACGATTCTATCCCAGCCTTAACGGACGCGGATGAACGCTTTCACGATCCCCGCTGTTCCTAGCGGCCAGTCGCCGGTCGGATACGATAGCTCAGGAAGCCGGGTCCTTCTTCGAGGGCGACCAGGAACGTGGCGGCCGCTACCGGCGGTTCCGTAGCCGTGGGCGAGAGACGCGTGTCGGCCCGCAGGAGGCCGTCGAGGTTGCTGATGCTCTGTATCCCGCGCTTGGAGTAGACGCCGCCGGCTTTGAGTACGCCGCGCGCCATCCGGGAGACCTCGTCGGCTTCTTTCTGTCCGGCTCTCGCCGCGACGTCGAGGTCAGGGACTTCGGCCAGGACTTCCAGATAGGAGTGGACCAGGGCGGCGCGGGCCGACTCGGAGCGGGAGAGGGCGTCGAGCATGGCGGGCCGGGCGAGTTGGTTGGTGACCTCGAAGTTTCGGGCGTACTCTCGAGCCAGCGGGTCACGGGCGGCGGCGAAACGCATCACGTCGCGCAGCGTGGCGTCCTTTCCGGCCCCAAGCGCGAGCCTCAAAGCCCCCCCGAGCGCCCCATCTTGCCCGGAGAGATCTAACGCACGAACGAACGGGGCTATCTCTTCGTGACCGAGATGGGAGATCACACGGCTCGAAGTCTGTCCCAGCAAAGCCGCGCGGGCGAGAGGCGCGAGACACGCGGCTGCCCGCAGGTCCACGAACCCGGCCAGCCGTCTGGAAGCGAGGGTGGCCTCCAGCACCGTCTCTCCCACGCCTTGCCTCCCAGCTTCGACGAGTGCTCCCCGGATCGCAACAGCGGCGAGCATCCGGGTCTCGTGGGCCACCGGGCCGTCGGCGTATCTGGAACCCGTGCCGGGCGTCGGGGCGCTGTAGAGGAGGGTCAAGCCGGTCATCGCGGCTCCGGCGACCGACTCCTCCGGGACCGGGTACGGCTCTCGCGACTCCATAAGCTCCCTCCTAGAGTGCTTTTTGGAGATCTTGGAGGACCGCGTCGACCTCCGGTTGGTCTCCCGGTGTATCCTCGACCTTCTTCGCCCGGACCACCCCTTCACCGTCTATGACGAAGTAAGCCCGCTCGGCGAAACCGTTCTGGTGTTTGACGCCGTAGTCTTCGACCACCGTGCGCTGGAAGTCAGAGAGAAGCGGGAACTCTATCCCCCGGTCCTCGGCGAAAGCCTTGTGCGACCAGGGAGAATCTACGCTGATCGCCAGCACTTTAGCGCCCTGCTCCTCGAAACGGCCCATCTCCGATTGGAGTTGTCCCATCTGGTCCGTGCAGACGCTCGACCAGTCGCCGGGGTAGAAAAACAGGACCACAGGACCTTCGCTCGTGTAGTCCTCCAGGGCGACCTCATTTCCCCAGTCATCTGCAGGAATCTTGAAATCCGGCGCTTTCTCTCCAATTTCAGCGGGCATGTTTTCCTCCTCTTATGTTCACGGGTTCATTATATTCTTCCGCGTATTCTACTTCCGTTTTAGTCTGGGGCATTCAACCTGTAACGTTGCTACGTTATAGTAGCTACGAGATGAGAGGCGTGCGCGAAGGTTTGATCAGGAGACGGTCGGGCAACGGGGACAGCGGCTTCCGGTTGCGCGGGGAGGACGTGTGGCGCGTCGAGGGCTTCTCCGACGCCGTTTTCGCCTTCGCCGTTACGCTCCTCGTGGTCTCCCTGGAAGTCCCGAAGACCTTCGACGAGCTGCTCGATACCATGCGGGGTTTTCTGGCTTTCGCCATCTCTTTCGCCCTGCTGCTCTCCGTTTGGTACGAACATTACAAATTCTTCCGGCGCTACGGCTTGAGAGACATCCCGACCCTGTGGCTGAATTCCGCCCTGCTGTTCGTCGTGCTCTTCTTCGTGTACCCTCTGAAGTTCATCTTCACCCTGGTGGTGGATCAGATATTCGGCTTCCGCGAAGCTGTAGGGATGGTGGAGCCGTCCCAGGGTCCGCTCCTGTTCGTCATCTACGGGGGCGGGTTCATCGCCATCCAACTCGTGTTCGTGCTGCTCTACCTGCGGGCGTACTCTCTGCGCGACGCCCTGGAACTCGACGCGCGCGAGCTGTTGATGACGCGAAAACAGATGCAGAGTTTCTTGCTAAACGTGTCGGTCGGGCTGGCCTCCATCGGCATCGCTGCTCTCGGTGGGGAAGGATGGATTTCCTGGGCGGGATTGGTCTACTTTCTGATCGGACCGCTACAGGCCATCAACGGCTTCGCCATGGGTTCGCGAGTGAGGAAAATGGAACGCAACAACGCCCACGCTTCGACCGATGACGAGAAAGGTTTGGAAGACGAAGATTCGTAAACCACCGTCAGGCCCGGAGCACGTTTAGCAGACTCCGCGCACCACGGCGCACCAGCGGGACAAAACGGCGCCAAGATACGCGGCGACGTATAACGGTAGCGTATACTCCGTAGCCTGCGACCTGGAACCAGACGGAGGAGAGACTTGAGTACGACCGACAGACTTTCTTTGATCCCCGAAGACGCCTTTCAGAGAGACGCACCGGAGGCGACCCTCGGGGCCGAGGAAGAGCTGTGGCTCGCCGACCCGGAGACACTCAAGCTGGCCGACGGCGCGCAAGACATCCTCGCGCGTTCGGAGGAAGGGCGCTTCAGCGGAGAGTTGATCGACTGCGAGATCGAGTCGAACACAAATGCCCACCCGGAGCCGGCGGGCGTTGTCGAAGACCTGGCATCCCGGCGGCGAGAGTTGCTGGAGCATGCGGAGCGGCTCGGGCGGGTGCTCGGCGCCAGTGGGACCCATCCAATAGGTGACTGGCGCGCGCAGGAGATCATAGACAAGCCCCATTACCAGCGCTTGAAGGCGAAGCTCGGGTGGTTGATCCGTCGGAACAACACCTTCTCTATACACGTTCACTACGCCGTGAACGGTCGGGAGAAAGCTATCTACCTCTACAACCGCCTCCGCGAGTACGTCCCCCACTTCCTGGCACTCTCGGTAAACTCCCCTTTCTGGCAAGGCGAGTATACGGATATGCAGTCCAGCCGCACCTTGATCTTCTCCCGCTCCATCCACCGCGCCGGTCTACCGGACCCTCTGAGTTCCTGGGAGGAATACGCGGATCACGTAGACTTCCTCCATCGTTCGGGGGCGATAGACAGCCTCTCGGAGATCTGGTGGGACGTCCGCCCGCACCCCGCGCTCGGCACAATAGAACTACGAGCCTGCGACGCCCAGACCAGCCTCCGTCGCAACGCCGCGCTCGTCTCCCTGACCGCCGCCCTCTGCGACCAGCTCTCCGAAGAGTACGACTCCGGCGATATTCGCCCCATCCGCCCGAGCCGCGAGATAGAAGAGAACAAGTGGAGCGCCCAGCGCTACGGCCTCGAAGACGACTTCGTGGACCACGAAACCCACGAGCCCGTCGCGACCCGCAAAGTCCTAGAAACCTTCTTCGAGCGCCTGGAGTCCCATGGAAGTCGGGATATCTCCAAAGCCCGGTTCCTCCTGGAAGAGCCGGCGGAAGCCGACCTTCAGCTAGAAATCTGGCGAGAGACCAGCTCCACGTGGGAGGTTGCAAAAGACCTCGCCTCCAGGCTGCGTGCCTCGGTGAGTAAATAGATCTTCTCCGCTTTTCCAACTTCCGTGTAAACCGCTAGGCGCTGTAGAAGCGCTCAAGGATGGGAGCGGTGATCTCCTCGACCAGGCGCGTTTCCTCTGGTCTCAGGTCCTCTTTCCACGAACCCACCTGCGCCTTGCGGTAGAACTTGCCCTTACCCTTCTTCTCCTCGGGTATGCTTTCCCAGGAGTAGTCTTGCACGATGCGCCCGAGTTCACCTTCATCAAGCCTCATCCCGAGTGAGCTGTAGAAGTCTCGCATGACTGCCGCAGTGTCCGCGTTCAGATCCTCGTAGCGGATTACCGCCTTTGGACCCTCGTGAGAATCGTGGGCCTGGACGGCGCCGCTCACGACCTGAAAGTAAGTTTTGGCAAGCCGCCTGGCGTGACGGGCGCCGCCCTTGCCCTCCGCCCGCCAGCCGCCTTTCTGGTTGGCATCGATCCAGGAGGCAACCACGTCCCTGGGATCTCTCACGAGTAGGATCAGACGACTCTCGGGCAAGGCTTCGGAGAGAACCTTCGCCCCGGAGCCGCCGATGTCCTTTATAACGAGGTACTCGTCCGACAGTTTGGGGAAGCGGACCCTGGCCCCGTCGAGCACGAGACGCCTGACCCAGGGCAGCCACGTCTCCTCGTAGAGGTCGGAGAAGATGAAGTTCGTACCCTCGCGGCGCTTTGAGAACTCGGCTCCGAAGACCTCGGAGAGCCTGGGCTCGAACCATACTTCGTGTCCCGTGAGGCCGCCCATCATCGAGGCGAGCCAGGTAGAGCCCGAGCGCCCGGAGCCAAAGATCCAGACGATGTTCTCCGGGTTCGGGCGACTCTGGTCTTCTTGCTCCGAAACGGGGAAGGCGGAAGGAACAGCGGAACGGGTAAGCCCGGCCCTGACGTGTAGGAAAGTCTTCAATCCCTTTGCAAAAGGCGGCTCGAAGGTTATGTGACGCTTAAAGTGGTAGGGCATGGTATCCTCGGGATCTTGACATCACTCACGCAGGGTTTTCGAGCCGTAGTGCAACGATGCCATCGCGTGCTGTTTGGAAAGAGGGGACGATGTTGCTATCCCCTCTTTCCAAGTGATCCGTACTGTATTTCGCGTAGAGGACCTCTTAGCGGATGAGCCTGCGCGCGACGAGCCCCCCGCCGACGAGCAAGATACCCGCGCCTAGAGCGGATATCGAAGCACCACCCGTGTCCGGTAGTACCGAAACCGGGGTGCCCGCAGCATTCTGAGAGACGCCTGCCCCAGAAGTATTCTCTGAAGACGCGCCCGCCGATGCGCTCGACGAGCTACCGGCCGCCGGAGCACTAGAAAGACTACTCGCAGGTCCGGAAGCAGGCACCGTCCCGGAACCTGAAGGAGATACGCTACCAGGTGCGGGCGCCGAACCATCGGCGTTAGCGGGTGGCGCAGGATTCTGGGAGCCGGTGGTAATAGGTCCCGGCGATGGGGCTACCGGACCTACGAACTGGTGTGGAGGACCGCTTGATGGGCCGCAGCCGGGAGAGACCGCCAGGGGCTGGTCGCAGCCATACTGGTTACCGGCGTTGCCGCCCGGAGCAGGTCCTAGAAACTGGTGTGGCGGGTTCGCCGCTACGCTGCCTTGCTGGGCCAGAGCCGGGGTCGCGACGGTCAGGGCTCCGAGAAGCGCCACCACTACCGCCAAAAACGAAAGTCTCCTCAAGATCTCCTTGCCTCCTTCTTGTCTAAAGCTTGTTGTCTCAGTTCCACAATTGTTGCGCAACTAGGATGAAAAGTCGAGGGACGTGGCTGGAGTCGGGAGAGAAGCTCGTAGGCCACATGAGCCTCTATCAAAAGTAGCCGACTGAGGAACATACCCAAAAGATCGTTTATCTTCCGGCTGCCAGACGCGATACCAGCCTGCTCACTCTCAGCGTGCCTATCCAGGTAATCAGGGCAAGCGTGACTGGCACGAACAGATCATCGATAGAGTAATAAATGTGATGAGCTGGCTGCGAGTTAGCCAGCCGACGAAATACCCAAAAACAACGCTACAACACCAACGGGTACTAACATGTAAGGTAGCATCTTTACTATGCGTTTGTCTCGTGTACTTTTAGGAAGGAGTTCCGGCGCGAGTGTTGTTGCTGCACACCCTAAACCAAGTGCAAGCCAGTAATTAGCAACGATCGCTTGCAGAACAGCAGATGCAGCCATGAGTAAAACAAAAGCAGTGAAAGTCCTGTTGCGTCGCCAATTTCGATATTTAGTTACTAATTTCATAGCCCTCAAACTCGTTTCACGTTTGCACACCACAATACAATACCGGTTGGGAAGCTGCAGGTAACAGATACAATCAAACTCATGTGAGTAAAGAGCAACAGGCTCGTTCTGCATCAGATCTGTTACCTGACGTTTGAATGGTTATGTACGATCGTACATTCGTGCTTGTTGTGCAATGATCTTCTCCTTCCACGAGGTTTGCGTCTACTCCAACGCGAGTAGCTTGCCTCAACTCGGAAACGCGGGAATCATCCTTTGGGACGATATTTTGGTCCAAAAGGATGCGTCGATATTCAGCTGCTGCGCATGTGCATATCCGACGGTTTTGCTAAATCTCTACGATTCGCGTGAGTTTATTGAGAGTATAAAGATCGGGAATAACCCGAAAGCCAGACCGCCTGCGATCCCATCAACGAGAGAGCCATATGTAGTAGATACTGTACTGCTGTAAGCTAGGAGCGCGGAAATCACAGCTATAGAGACACAGAACAAGCTAAAGGCAACATACCGTTTTGCAGTACGGAGGTTCATGGTATTGCCACTTCGTAAGTACCTCTTGAGAGAGAAGAAAGCGCCGCAGGTTGCTCCAACGCCTATCAGATAACCAACTAGCAATAGAAACCCAGACGAAGCAGTCACAGCACTATAGGTGAGCAACGCGGCAACCACAATAACGACAGTGCTTAGAACTATCTTGTTCAATCTAATAGTTCGTCTACTGTTGATGTTCACGATGCAGCCTCCGATGTCGAGAGCTTTCACCATTATCTCAAGCGCCCCGAAGATTTTATCTTTGTCTACAAATACTCACTCTAAATGGTCAATCCCAGAGCTATACTCAAGATGATGCCACCAACGAGGTAGGACACGGCAAATAAGTAGCTCGCCAAACGCAGTAGCACGCACGGTACACGCCACTTTCCATAAGCAAGATTTTCAAGTCCCGCGGAGAAAAACGCCAAGGGTGCGAGGCTTTGCACAAGAGAGGTCGCGGAGGTTCCATACAAGATGAAATAGCTTAGTAGGACAGCCGTAATAAGAACTCCAATTCCCAAGTATAGTGCTGTCAGCTTTCTACTCGGTTCCCACAAAAGCTTCGCCAGAAGAGATGTGAGGTGATTCCCAGCAGGGTTCCTAGGAGAACTCATGAAAACTCCCTTGCTGTTTCGCTACGCATTTTTCAATGGCTCAAGACTAGCACGGCACCATGGGAGGTGCTAAAAGCTAGCCAATGAAGGGCAAAAACAAGTACGCTAGGCGTTCTCGAATTTCAGAGGCTAAACTCCGCCAACTCATAAAGCTCTTCGCACTCGATCTGGAAGCCACCAAGATCTCCCAGCTGACCAACCTCAACCGCAACAGCGTGAACCGCTACCTCATGGAGATTCGCAAACGCATAGCAGAGCACTGTGAAGAGCAGTTAAAGCTATCTGGAGTGGTGGAGGTGGACGAATCCTACTTCGGAGCGAGACGAGTTCGAGGTAAGCGGGGCAGAGGAGCCGGACACAAGACGATCGTGTTCGGCATCTTCAAGCGCAACGGTCACGTCTACACCGAGATCATCCCCGACGCGAGGAAAGCAACGCTACAAGCGGTTATCCGGGGCAAGGTTACATCCGAAAGCGTCATCCACTCCGATGGCTGGAGAGGCTACGATGGATTAGTCGACCTGGGCTAGGACAAGCACTACAGGATCAACAAGGAAGAGGAAGGCCGGTTCTCCAACGAACACTCGCACATAAAAGGCATAGAGGCATTCTGGGGTACGGTAAAGACGCGGCTGGCCAGACGTAGGGGCATAAGGAAAGAGCTACTTTACCTGCACCTAAAAGAGTGTGAGTTTCGCTTCAACCACAGGCACGAGAATCTTTATGGGGTATTGCTTAAACTACTCAGGAATAGACTGCTATTCTAGTCTTGAGCCAATCTATTTACATGGACTACGCCCCAGACTGTCATTGAAGCTTACCCTAGCGGCCGAAGCGGCGCAGGAACTGCTTCTGGACTTGTCGCGCCATCACCCGACGCACGCGGCTGCTCTTGAGCGCCCGCATCACCACGCGGCGCCCGGTCTTGCTCTTGAGTATCTTTATGGCTATCTTGCTCATGATTCTCCCTGTTTCGGTTTCTCTAGTTTGTGTAATCTAGCCTTATATAGTCCGGTCTATCTCGCTGTGGTAGCGGGCGCCGAGGCGTCCGCCGGCGAAGCCCCCGAGGAGCATTAGCAGGATCGCCCCGATCAGGATGCCGATCCCAAGCGCGCCCATGCCGGTCAGTGTATCGAGTGCGGGTAGAAGGGTGCTCTGGACGAAGCCCTGCAGGTAGGAGAAGATCTGTCCGGGCAAGAGAGGGCCGACTGATAGCGAGATCGCCGCTACCACGAGCGCCCACACGACAACCATCACCCCGTTGCGTCCGCCGTCGAAGCGGGCCAGCCGTCCGGCCACGTATCCGCCGCAGAAGAAGGTCAGGAAGACCAGAACCCCGAGCACGACAAGCGCCGTCACGGCCGACGTCCCGAGCGCCCCACCACTGAAACTCAACGGCAACCCCAGACGCCCGACCACGAGCGCCGCGATGGCCGAGAGCACTCCCCCGACAACCGCCGCGAAGATAAACCCCAGGAAACTCGCCAGCCAGTCGACCCCGCCATAAAGCTCCTGAAGCCGTAGCTCTCGCTCCTCAGCAGCCTCGTAGTAGCCGCTCGAAGACTCCCTCGGACGACTCCCCTCCCTGTTGCGGCCGGAACCGGAAGGACGTATCACGCTCGCCTTGCGCGTCCGCCCGGACTCGTCCTCCGGGATAGCGCGGGTCCTCTCGTCTCCGCCTCCACTGCGACGAGTCGATCCGCCGGGTATCAACCTCGTGGCGGACGAATCTTCCGCCTCACTGTTTCCATCAGCCGGTCGCGTCTGCTCTTCCTCATGATCCCCCAGCGGACCCCGCCTGCGGCGCTCCCGAGGTTCGTCTTGCGGGCTGTCGCTCATCTCTCCCCTTTTACGCTCGACTCTCCTACACGAACACTGCCGGCAAGCTCTAAGCCGCCAATCTAGCAAACGTGATTCTACATCGTCCCGTCCCGGTAACCCATCTCACACAACGAACGCCCCACATAAAAGACACACTCCTATAAAAGAGTCACCTTTCAAAACATCTTTGGCCGTGCTTTTATACAATTGGCTAAATATGATGCCCACAAAAAGCTTTTGACTTGTACTTTGGGCCGTATTCAGCGGGTGTTTATCTGCTTATCATACTGACAGAGGTGCAAGAAAGCTCCCTGGTTACAGGTTTTGAGGGTGTCTTTCGCACGCTACTGTTCATGGCACTGTAAGAGTAGTACGGGAGGTAAGGTTGGCGGCTACGAGCAAGCAGGACGTTATTAAGCAGGCTCAGGAGAACGATGTAAGGTTCATCCGGCTGTGGTTCACGGATATTTTGGGGACTTTGAAGAGTTTCGCGATCACGGTCGAGGAGCTAGAGGACGCGCTGGACGGCGGGATGGGTTTCGACGGGTCTTCCATCACGGGTTACCAGGACATAGAGGAGTCGGACATGATCGCCATGCCCGATCCCTCGACGTTCAAGATCATTCCTTGGAGCCCAGGCGAGAACCGGACGGCCCGCATGATCTGCGACGTTCAGACGCCCGAGGGCGACCCTTACGTCGGCGACCCGCGCTACGTCTTGCGGCGCGCGCTCGAGCGCGCGAACGAGATGGGCTTCGACAAGTTCTACTGCGGACCTGAGCTTGAGTTTTTCTACTTCAGGGACTCGGCCGGGACGGTTCCGCTGGACTACGGCGGCTATTTCGACCTGACGACGCTCGACGCGGCGACGAGCCTGCGGCGGGAGACGGTGCTGGCGCTGGAGGAGCTCGGTATAAAAGTCGAGTATTCCCACCACGAGGTCGGCATCAGTCAGCACGAGATCGACCTTCGTTTCGACGATGCGGTCACGATGGCCGACAAGGTGATGACCTACAAGACGGTCGTCAAGGAGATCGCCACGCGCCACGGTGTCTACGCGACCTTCATGCCGAAGCCGCTGCGCGACCAGAACGGCTCGGGGATGCACACCCATCAGAGCCTATTCTCGAACGGCAAGAACGCTTTCTTCGACGCCGACAGCGAAAACTTCCTCTCGGAAGAGGCAAAGGCGTTTATAGCGGGTCAGCTCCGTCACGCCCGCGAACTCTCCATAATCTTCGCCCAGCATGTCAACTCCTACAAGCGTCTGGTGCCGGGCTACGAGGCCCCGGTCTACATCGCCTGGAGCCGCCGAAACCGCTCGGCGCTGGTCCGGGTACCGCTCTACCATCCGGGCGAGGAGAAGGCGACCAGGATGGAGCTTCGCTGCCCCGACCCGGCGGCGAACATCTACCTGTGCTTCGCGGCGCTCTTGCACGCGGGCCTCGAAGGCATCGAGAAGGGCTACGAGCTTCCAGAGCCGATGGAGCGCAACCTGTACAACCTAACGCCCGAGGAGCGGGAGAAAATGGGCATCCAGAGCCTCCCGGCAGACCTCGGCGAGGCGATCAAGGAAGCCGAAAACTCGGAGCTTCTGCACAAGGCGCTCGGTGAACACGTCTTCACCCGCCTGCTTCAACTCAAGCGCGAGGAGTTCGAGGACTACCGGGTGCAGGTAACTCCCTACGAACTGGAGAAGTTCCTGCCGATCCTTTAGCTGGTCAGCACTTCAGCTAATTAGCTCGTCAGGTTTGGGGCGCGGAAGAATTCCGCGCCCCTCGTCGCGTGCGCCGCTTTTTGACTTGAGACGAGCTGCGCTCGTACCGGCGTCGACTTTGTCGTAGCATCGACAATATGAGGCAAGGGTTGCCGAAAGCGGTCGTCCGACTCCTGGAGGTTGTCTTTGGGTTGTCGCTGTTCGGGCTGCTGGCCTGGCTCGCGTACTTTGTATCGTCGAGGCCGCCGGGCGTTGTCGTGGAGCGGTTCGGGGTGATGACATCGCTACTGTTGACAGCGGGGCTATCGGGGGCTTGCAGCCTTTCCGCCGGATTACTCGCCTATCATCACAAACGCGAGGATTACGGCTCCGGCCCGGAGACTATCTACCGCTCTTGTCTCATCGTCTCGACGGGCATCTTTCTCTGCAGCGGCGTCTGGGCGGTCTCTATCCTCGTGTTCGGATAAACCGTCAATGGGTTCAGTCTTTCAGGAGTTTCAGGACTTCTGGGAGTAGGTTTCGGGTAGTGCTTAGGGCTTCGCCGCCGTAGATGGTTTCTTTCCCGGACCAGTCTCCGAAGTAGCCGCCGGCTTCGCGCAGGATGGGTGGGAATGGTCCGCAGTCCCAGGGGTTCATGACCGGGTCGAGCATTAGCTCCAGCCTCCCGGTTGCGACGAGGGCGTGGCCGTAGGCGTCGGACCAACCGGCGCGGTAGTAGGTGGCTTTTTGTATCTGCTGCCACGCTTGGTCGCGGCCGTGCTCCTCGAAGCTGGCCGGGTCCGTGAACGAGGCGTAGCTGCGGCCGAGGATTTCGGTGTCTGTTACGTGGACACGGCGGCCGTTCAGGTAGCATCCCTGTCCGGTTGCGGCGTAGATCATCTCGTTTAGGGCGGGGAAGTAGGCGGCGCCGACTTCGCAGGAGCCTTCTATCTCCAGGCCGATCAGGACACCGTATAACGGTACTCCCCGGATAAAGGACTTGGTCCCGTCTATTGGGTCGAGGATCCAACGATGGGTCTCCAAGGAACCATCTTCGGTGCCGTACTCTTCACCGACGAGCGTGTGCGTGGGATACTTTTCCCGGATGCTCCCGCGCATCAGAGTTTCAGCTTCCCGGTCGGCGACCGTGACCGGCGTGTCGTCGTCCTTGAACTCCGGCCGTACTCCCGTCTGGAAGTGGCCGAGCGTCAGGCGACCGGCGTCGTAGGCGGTACGCACGGCGAGGTCCAGGTATGGGCTCAAGTCCATCCCGGCCAGCATAGCACCGCGAGCGGCGCGGAATAAAGCCCTGTTGCTCTAAAGATTCTCCAACACGCGGGCGACACGGGGCGCGTGTTGCGGGTCTCGGGCGAGCGTTTCCTTCAAGATGTTCAGGTCCTCCGGCGTGTCTACGTCATACCAGGCTTTTTCTTCGTGGACGGATAGACCGGCGTTTCGAGCTGCCGCTAGCGTCTGCTCGTACACTACTCCGGTGGACCATTCGATGCCGGAGAAGAGTCCTTCGTGCGGTTCTCGGAGGCCGAGAAGGACGTAACCGCCGTCGGTGCTCGGGACTATGGAGGCGTCGTGGGTAAGGAGCGCATGGGCTGCTCGCTCTATGTACTCCGGCGGTAGGGTCGGCGCGTCGGTGCCGAGGACCAAGACCGGCACCGACGATTCCGCGAAGAGCGTCTTTACCGCCGCAAACATCTTCCTTCCGAGGTCTCCTTCTACTTGTGGGATGAGGGCGATCTCGTCAGGCAAGAGCGGGACCAAGAGATCCAGGCGCTCTGCCGGGCTCCCCGCGATGGTCACAGACCCGATAGAACCTATAGCGCGGACCTTCTCGATAGTGTCCGCGAGCAGGGCTTCCTGCAGCCGGGCCGCCTTCTCGGGGGCGAGCTTCAGGCGGGTTTTTACCGTGCCTGGAACGGGAGCTTTCGCCATTATAAGGGTGCGAGAGATCCCGCTCACCCTTTCGCCGCTCTGTAGAAACGGACGAGTTGCCAGGGGCTCACCCCGAGCGCGAAGGCGGTTTGCATGGAGCCCCAGAGGGCGAGGGTGCGTAGCGACCGTCCTCTCCACCGGCGGGTGTCGCTGCGGATGGGTCCGGGCAGGTAGGCTGTCGGGCCAGAGGCTTCCAAGCGGCGGACGAAGACGATGTCTTCCATGATCGGGAGGTGTGGCATTCCTCCGCACGCCAGATAAACGTCGCGTCGGACGAATATCCCGGAATCTCCGTAGTAACGACCAAACCTCCGATATAGTGGCGCGAGCCTCTCCAGCCAGCGCCCGAGAGGTCCGCCTTCCGGGTACTGTAGTCGGAAGTTTCCCCCGACGTATCCGTCCCGAACAGCCTGTTCTATCTGGACGGCCACGTTCAGCGGAAGCTCGACATCTGCGTGGAGAAAGAGGATAACGTCGCCCGTCGCGACTTCCGCGCCTGCCCGGAGTTGGATGCCGCGCCCCGGCTCGCTCTCTACCAGGCGGGCGGTGCGAGAGACGATTCGCTGCGTACCGTCAGAGGAGCCTCCGTCGGCCACGATGACCTCGTGTATACCGGGAATTCGGTCGAGTTGTTTCAGGAGCGCGCCTACGTTTGAGGATTCGTTCAGTGTTGGTATTACGACGGAGATTTCTATTTTCTGCCGGTCGCGGGAGGCGGGCGCTATTCGGGATCGGTAGATCGGTGGGTCCTGATCGGCGGTGAATTGAAGGCCGGTTCTCCTTCTTCCAAAAAGGTCTGCAGGCCGGGCGGATGGATGCGAGTTCCACTGGAGATATAGATCAAGGTGATGAAAACGATGCCGGCGAGCATGAACCCGAACACTATCCAGAAAGCAGTGTGCAAGCCCGGCAGCAGTTGGGAGCCGTAGGATTGGGCGAAGTAGATGAGCACCGGACCAACCGCATAAGCGCTCGCCAGACGCAGTAGCTCGACCAGCGCGATCGCACGCCCCACCAACATCGGCCGGACGCTCAAAGCAGCCATCAAGAGGCCCGGCGTTACGGTAAGGCTCGCCCCCAGGCCAAGCGCCCCGGAGATGAGGAGTATCCAGCCGTTACCGGTCCCGGACGTGACCCCGGTGAGCAACAGTGCGGCAACGGCCAGTGCAGTCATGCCAAACAGCGGCAGCGTCAAAACCCAACGGGTCGTAAGGACGGCGCCGACGATCAAAGCGCCGACAATGCCCGCAGCCAGGGTCGGCCAGAACAGCAGCCCCGTGGACCACGCATCCAGTCCCCGGACTTTCTCCAAGAATTGGATCGTAAGCTCCAGTAGTCCCGTAAACGCCGCCCCCGAGATGATTGCGGCCAGTATTCCCATGACCGGGAAAGTAGTCGTCAGGGGACCGACCGGCATGAGCGCCTCGTCCCTGAACCTCTCCAGCACGATGAGCGCGACCAGCAACAACAGTCCCGCGGCCAGCGGCACATAGAAAATGGGAGAGCCCCAACCCGAGCGCATGAGTTGGCCTACCCCGAAGAAAACGAGCCCCGTACCGGAGATGGAGAGGAGTATGGCCGTAACGTCGATCCTCGCGCCCGGATTCAGAGCCTCTTTCTCGGCGAGCGCGATCAGGGCCAGCACCATAGTCAACACCCCGATAGCCAGGGTCGCCCCGAAGAGAAGCCGCCACGCCCCGCTACGGGCGATGAAACCTCCAACCAGCGGCCCGGCGGTAACGGCCCCGAAAAGACCTATTACCACCGCCGGAATAGTCGTCTTGAGGCGTTCGACAGGGAAGCCCGTAACCAACGGCGGAAGGGCGGCCACGAGGAGGAGACCGGTAGACAGACCCTGGATGGTATGGCCCAGGATCAAGAAAGTCACGCTCGGCGCGAAGGTCCCGAGGGCGGAGCCGGCTATGAATATGACCTCGTAGGTAAAGAAAAGCGGGCGGTTCTTGAAGCGTTGCGCCAGGTCGGCGGCGAGCACCGCCCCGAGCGCCAGCGCCGCATTGCTCAGTATGGAAGCCCAAAAGACAAGGCCCGGCTGGGCGCCGAGGCTCTGCGCAACAGTCGGCCGTAGCAAACCTAGAGACGAACTCAAGATAAAGTCCGGCGAGAGGGCCAGCAGTGAGATCACCACGGTCGGCCAGTAAGAACCCCTTACGGATTCGATAAAAGATCCACCGGACTTCAAACGCAACCCACCATAGACGAAACCTTTCCATCCGGCGACCAAAACTAGCACCGCATACCGACATAGCTGAACACTCTCTTTGCTACCCGAGGTTTATACCACCGGAACGGAAGAAAACCGTATTCCGTGGCACACTAGCGGGGCAAGAGGGCGATCCCAATCCACGACTGCCTTTACCGTATAATCGAGGTTGCCGGTGTCGCGCCGGACCTGTCCAAGACATTTACTAAGCTAGTCCGGGAGGCGAACGGAGTTGGTACGGATACAAACGACGAAAGCCACGCTAAACGAGATCTCCAGCGGCATGCTCGCGGTCGGCCTTTTTAAGGATGAGACTCTACCCGACACGTTGACCGGAGCCGCCGAAGCGGCCCTTTCAGACGGAGACTTCTCCGGCAAGGAAGGCGAGACCTCCCTGCTCTATCCCGGAGACGACATAGCCGCGTCCCGGCTACTACTCGTCGGTCTCGGGGGCCGCGCATCCTACACCCCCGAGAAGCTGCGGCGCACCGCCGCCACTGTCGCGAAGAAAGCCCGCTCCACCAAACTCCAGAGCGCGGCTTTCGTACTACCGGCCCTCGACGGAGTAGACATAGAATCAACCGCCAGAGCCGCCGCCGAGGGCGCGGTACTGGGCCTCTATCGCTTCGACCGCTACAAGACCGGCGAGAAAGACGACCATGAGGTATCCGAGATAACATTGGCCCTCGAAGAGGGTGATGACGAGCAAGAAGCGTCCCGCGGCGCCGACGCCGGTGAGAAACTCGCCGTTGGGGCGACGCTCGCGCGGGACCTCGCGAACGAGCCGTCCAACACCGCGACCCCGGAGTACCTGGCGGAAACGGCGCGCGGTATAGCGGAGCGACACGGTATGAACGTCACCGTTCTAGACAAGCCCGGCATAGAAGAGGAAGGTCTCAACGGCCTGGCGACGGTCGGACGCTCCTCGACGAACGAGCCGCGCTTTATCGTGCTGGAGCATCGGAAAGGCGGAGATGAAGCGCCGCTCGTCCTCGTCGGCAAGGCCGTCACCTTCGACTCGGGCGGCATCTCCATAAAGCCGTCCGGCGGGATGGACGAGATGAAGTTCGACATGAGCGGCGGCGCGGCAGTCCTCGGGGCGATGGAGACCGTCGGTGCGCTCGACCTCCCGCTCAACGTCGTGGCGCTCGTTCCGGCGACCGAGAACCTGCCCGACGGCGACGCCTTCAAGCCGGGGGACGTGCTCACGCTCCACTCGGGCAAGACGACGGAGATCCTCTCGACCGACGCGGAGGGACGCCTCATCCTCGCCGACGCCCTCTCCTACGCCCGCCGCTACGAGCCGGCCGCCGTCATCGACTGCGCCACCCTGACCGGGGCCTGCGTAATAGCGCTCGGACATCACGCCTCCGGGTTGATGGGCAACGACGAAGATTTGATCTCCGAGGTCCAAACAGCCGGAGAGAAATCCGGCGAACGGGCGTGGCCGCTGCCGCTCTTCGAGGAGTACACCGAGCAGATAAAAGGCGACACGGCAGACATAAAGAATACCGGCGGCCGACCGGGCGGAGCACTCACCGCCGGGGCGTTCCTCAAAGAGTTCGCCGCCGACTACCCCTGGGCGCACCTCGACATCGCCGGGACCGCCTGGGGCAGGACCAACTCCTACACCCCCAAAGGCGCCACCGGCACGCCCGCCCTTCTCCTCGTGGAATTCCTGATGGGCCGGATAGAAGGAGGCGCTTAGGTGATCCTCCAGATGCTGACCGTCGGGCCGTTTCAGGAGAACTGCTACATAATCGGGGACGAGGCATCCGGCGTCGGGGCGCTCGTCGATCCAGGCGACGAAGCCGCCAGGATCGCAATCGCCGTCGAGCAGACGGAGCTGGAGATCGGGCAGATACTCCTGACCCACGCACACATAGACCACGTCGGGGCCGTCGCGGCGCTCGTGGACGAGTATAGCTGCCCCGTACGGACCCACGAAGAAGCCGAACCGATGCTCCAGCAAGTCCCGAACCAGGCGATAATGATGGGCCTCAAGTTCGGCAAAGTCCCGTCCATAGACAGCTACATCGCGGACGAAGAGACCATCGAGGTCGGCGGCATCGAGTTGAAGTCGCTCTACACGCCGGGCCACGCGCCGGGACATCTCGCTTTCGATATAGAAAGCGAAGGACTCGTCCTCGCCGGGGATGCGCTCTTCGCCGGCAGCGTCGGGCGGGTCGACCTTCCGGGCGGGAGCATGGAGGTCTTGATGAAGAGCATCGAAGAAAGGTTGCTCACGCTCCCGGACGAGACGCGGGTTTATCCGGGGCATGGTCCGAAGACTACTATCGGGGAGGAGCGGGCGAGCAACCCGTTTCTGACGGGAGGTGGGCTGCTGTGAGCGAAAGCGTGGAAAAACATCGAGAGTCGGCCCCGGATCACGTCCGGGCAGCCATCCTAACCATCAGCGACACCCGCACCACCGAAGACGACACCGGCGGCGACACGGTACAGGAGCTACTGGAGGAAGCCGGACACGAGATAGTCTCGCGCTCCATAGTCAGGGACGAGGCATCCCGCATCAGGACGGAGTTGGTTGACTTACTGGCACGCTCGGACGTGGACGCGGTAATCACCACCGGCGGGACAGGAATCTCCGCCCGCGACACCACCTATGAGGTCGTGGACCGGATGATCGAGAAGAAATTAGACGGCTTCGGGGAGATCTTCCGGATGCTCTCCTACGAGGAGATAGGCGCCGCCGCCTTCCTGAGTCGCGCCGTAGCCGGGGCCGTCGGCACGAAGCTCGTCGCGAGCCTCCCCGGCTCCCGAAACGCCGTGCGCCTCGCCGTCGACAAACTCCTCGTCCCCGAGATAGCCCACGTCGTTTTCGAACTCCGCAAGCACCAGGAAAGCAGGTAAGCTACAGATATGGAACGCGAACAACTCTCCCCCGAGGCGGAGGCTCTCTGGCGCAACCTCTGGGACATCTGGCAAGACAACGATGAGGACGACGTGATCCTGGACTCATCCAAGCTCGAACAGCTAGGAGAAGAGATACCGTCCCTCGAAGGCCGAGTGAAAACAGCCCTCTCCTACCTCCAGCGCGCCCGCTACATCCAGTACCGCTCCGGCGTCGGCGACGAAGGAATAGAGCCCATCCTCTACGACGTATACGAGCCGAGGTAGTTCAGGAGCTAGAAACAGCCCCGCTCGTACAACGAAGCCCTACCGCATATGCCGACGCAACACCACGAGCATCATGACGCCCGCAGCCGTGAACAAAGCAGCAGCATAAGTCGCGAGAGACGGACCTCCGGTATTTGGGATGCCCGCTGGATTAGACATTGAGGAAGAAGTGCTTCCGGCTGGTGAGGTCGAGGCGTCCGTTGATCCTGTCGAGAAGCCTATGTTGCCCCCTCCTTCCCTGCCAGATTCAGATACCGCACCTGATGTCATATTGGTCGCGACTATGAAAGGCCCTTGAGATTTTACGATGGCAGGACGGCACTTCGCGTCGCCGGTGGTATGCTCCCTCGGCGGCATTCCATACTCGGCAAGTTGCTTGTCAGTGGCTGTGCAAGAGTTGAAGTTTTTGGGGGGTACGGGCATGTGAGTCCCATCTTTGTAGACGTAGTCCTTGCCACCACCGGGTAGTGGTTTCACAGTTACTAGAGGGATGGTCTTGACCCCGCACTTCTTCAGGAATGAGCGAGGCATTTTGTACGGGTCGAAATCACGCTGACAGGCCGGGAGCTTGCTGTTGGAGTACATGCTCCCGGAACTAGACGGAGGATAGCGCTTCGTGGTGCCGGACTCGCCTTTGGCTTGCGTGGAGAGTGCGGCAGCGCAGAGCAACGCTGCGACTACCGTACAAATCCGGATCGACCATGCTTTCGTGTGCATTAGTCCTGCTCCGCTCTCGACCGCTACGAAAACTCTATCCCTTCAGAATAGCGGATATATGAGGGCTTCGATACTCGAAACCGGCTTATCCTCTGCCGGGTTCCAGGATGTACTCCGGTACTCCAAGCTCTTTCGTTTCGCCGTCGACGATGATGATCTCTTGAAATTTCCTGTACTCCACGTATATGTCTTCTCCGAGTGAGCGCTTGACCTCCACGGCTGCGGCGAGACCCCGAGCTTCCGACGCTTCGTGGTCGAAGTGATCTCCGCCTTCTAGTGGAAGCGCGTCGAGTGGGTCGTGCCACTCCTCGAGCAGTTGCTGTGCCCGATCCGAAAGTTTCGCGTTCTTCAAGAAGCGCTCCTTCCGGTCCAGGATCTCTATATCGTTCAAGTCGGAGAAGTTCCATCTGTCGCCGTTGGCTCCGGGATAGGGCAGGCTCCACAGCCCCGAAGAACACCAATCGAACCTCACGCCCATAAACTCCTCGTAGCGCAGCAGGTAATTCTCTTCTACGAAGCGCCAGATCCGCAGTTCGTCGTCGGGCCTAACGTTCGCGTAGAACCACGAGCGTCTGGTACCGATTCCGCTGTAGTATCCTAGGTCAAAGTCTCTCCACGTCTGGTAAAGACTGGGGAAGGTGATGTCATTTTCGTTGCTCACGCCAACATCATGCCAGAAGTTTCACCTTCGCGTCGAATATAAATCGGCGGTGGACCTTAATAGACCCACACAATGCCTTCGGAGTCCGGCCCGGATCTCGTCCCCACAAGGATAGCTTCGTCCAGGTTGATGAGGATGATCTCAGCCCATCCTTCCGGGTCTTCGTAGGAAAGGTCTCTGGGATCCAAAGGCTCCACAGCTTCCATTCGGAACCCGAATAGACGGTCGTCCCCCTCGATCCGGAACGATACGACGACCACGTCTTCGCCTTCGTAGGTCCCGAACTCTACATCCTCAAAAGATGTTCTGTATGCTCCTCCAGCGCCCATCGGGACTTCTCGTTCTCCCCCGACGAGCCAACGGCGCAAATGGCCCAAGACCTCATTTTTGTACTTCTCCGGTCCCACTAAGACCTTCGATCCGTCGAATTGTAGAATCGTCTATGGAAACAGAAAACGGCCAGCCGAAGAGGCTGACCGTTGACCTGCTAAAAAGCTGACTTGCCGACCGTCTCCTAACCCACCGCTAGCTGGTGACCCTGCTCCTTGTAGCGGTTCGCCATGTCTTCCAGGGAGAGCGGCTCGTAGTCTCCGGCGTGTCCGGCCTGGCCGAAGGCCTCCATCCGCGCCTTGACTACTTCTTTCATCGCTTCGCGGGCGGGTGTGAGGTAGTAGCGCGGGTCGAATGCTCCGGGGTCTTCGGCGAATGCTTTGCGGATGGCGCCGGTTGCGGCGAGGCGCAGGTCGGTGTCCACGTTTATCTTTCGGACGCCGTGCTTGATGCCTTCCTGGATCTCCCGCACCGGCACACCCCACGTCGGACGGATCTCACCGCCGTACTCGTTGATGAGGTCCACTAGCTCCTTCGGGACGCTTGAGGAGCCGTGCATCACCAGGTGGGTGGTCGGCAACCTGCGGTTGATCTCCTCGATAATGTGCATCGCGAGAACTTCGCGGTCCGGCTCTTTGGTGAACTTGTACGCTCCGTGGCTCGTGCCTATCGCGACCGCCAGCGCATCTACGCCGGTCCGCTCGACGAACTCCTCCGCCTGATCCGGGTCCGTCAGGTTCACCTCACCGGAGCCGTGTCCGTCCTCGATGCCGCCGAGGGTCCCCAACTCTC
Organism: Rubrobacteraceae bacterium; assembly: GCA_965219175.1. GTDB lineage: Bacteria > Actinomycetota > Rubrobacteria > Rubrobacterales > Rubrobacteraceae > JBBPZK01. Next base: position 1,506,852 of record CBDCNI010000001.1, on the reverse strand, counting down.
CCTCGACCGTTACGCCCGCCTCATGGGCCATCTCGACGACCTCACGAGTTACCTTCACGTTGTAGTCGAAGTCCGCCGGGGTCTTTCCGTCGGCTTCCAGGGAACCGTCCATCATGACGCTCGTGAAGCCGAGGTCTATGGCGCTCTTGCAGGTCTCGGGGGAGTTGCCGTGATCCTGATGCAACGCGACCGGCACGTCCGGGTAGACTTCCGCCGCCGCCTCCATCAAGTGGTACAGAAAACGGTCGTTGGCGTACTTGCGCGCCCCCCGACTCGCCTGGATTATTACCGGAGAGCCCGTCTCCCGACCAGCCTCCATGATCGCCTGTATCTGTTCCAGGTTGTTGACGTTGAAAGCCCCAACGCCGTAGCCGCCCTTCGCCGCCTCATCGAGAAGCTGGCGCATCGTTACTAGTGCCATATAAAAGCCTCCTCAGCTTGCTTGCTATCTCCCGCCTCCGGGAGCTACTCCCGAAAAGCGTCTACGTTCAAGTATAACTATTTCCACGCGAGATACGAAGAGGCCGCCCCGCAATGAGACGGCCTCCACGAGAGCTATCGTTCAGGTTTTTGTTAGTAGGAAGGCGGGATGATCGCCACCCGGTCGGCCCGGACTATGAGCCGCTGGTCGTAGGCGGGCGGGTCTATACACGTCTGGAGAGTAACCATGTTCCTGCCGGCTACCGGGTTGGTAACCCAGTCGTCGTAGGGCGTCACCACGAAGATTTCACTGACCTCGTACTCGTAGGTGTAACCGTTGGCGTCGGTCAGATAGACCTTATCCCCATAAGTCATGTTCGGCAGGTTGGCGAACTGATACAAACTCCCGGTCCCAGCATACCCGAGTACGTGGGCCGCGATGTAGGTATTGCCGTTGTTCTGCCACGGGAAAGCCGTCGAAGGCAACTTCACCGCCCCATAATTCATCGCCGCGTCATCGTCGGTGTTGTACACCACGTCGTCGTAACGGCCCATCTTCGGGACCGTCAAGGACAAAGTCTTGTCTACCGGAGCAGGAGGCATCGCCTGGGCAGCTTTCTTTTTCTTGTCAGCCTCGGCTTTTTTAGCCGCTGCCTCCTTATCGGCCGCTTTCTTATCGGCGGCCTTCTTTTCAGCCTCGGCTTTCTTCGCTTCAGCTTTCTTCTGCTCGTCGGCCTTCTTTTTTGCTTCTGCTTTCTTCTCGTCAACCTTCTTTTGGGCGGCGGCCTTGTCTTTTGCCTTGGCGGCGTCCCTCGCCTTGCCGGACATCGTCTGCGGAGCCTTGGCTAGCACGGGGCTCTTTACCTCTGTTACTTGACGGACGTTGGAACTCCCGATGAAGCTGTTGAACCCGAGGACGAACAGTGCGCCTATAGCCAGCAGCGAAAGCGGGAAGTATAGGAAAACTCCTAAACGCCGCCTTCTCCTGAACAATTTCTTCTGAGGTTTGCGTCTCATGCCTAAAAGTCTACCAGCTTGAAAAGCGAAACGGTAGGTATATTAGCCCACACTCTTAAATTTCATAAACAAACCTTCATCTGTATACGTACTCCTCGGGCCAGAAACGCGACGAGTTCGGAGGATTGGAGCGGGGAGATGATGGAGTAGTATATGGGCCCCGGCCGTTCGAGAATGCGGCGGCTGCGGTTTTGAGAAAGGTCGGTTTCGAGAGATGGCGGGAGCGTTGGGTTGAGCATCGGTATGGAGCGGGAGGCGGGTTCTCGAACAAAGCGGAGCACGCTGGTCGCGCGTGGATTGAAAAAGAGTTACGGAGATTTCGAGGCTGTGAAGGGCATCGACTTCGAGGTTGATCGGGGCGAGTGTTTCGGGTTTCTCGGGCCGAACGGCGCCGGCAAGACCTCGACGATGAAGATGATCTACGGTGCCGCCATCCCGACATCCGGCGAGCTTACCGTCGCCGGCCTGGACGTTCGGGACCACGAACGGGAGGTCAAGCGGCGCATCGGGGTCATCCCGCAGGAGAACAACCTGGACGACGACCTGGAGGTCAGGGAGAACCTGCTCGTGTATGGACGCTACTTCGACCTGCCGAAAAAGCTGGTCAGGAAGCGGGCCGAGGAGCTTTTGGAGTTCGTGGAGTTGACGGAGAAAGCCGACGCCAAAGTCGAGCAGCTCTCCGGCGGGATGAAGCGGCGGCTCTTGATCGCCCGCGCCCTCATAAACGACCCCGAAATCGTGATCCTCGACGAGCCGACCACGGGCCTCGACCCGCAGGCCCGTCACCTAGTATGGGAGCGCCTGCGGGAGTTGGTCCGCGAGGGAAAGACGCTCATCCTGACCACCCACTACATGGAAGAGGCGGCCCAACTCTGCAACCGTCTCGTCATCATGGAGGGAGGACGAATCGTCACCGAAGGCTCTCCGCAAGCCCTGATCGAAGAACACGTCAGCCCGCAAGTCCTGGAGTTCCGGCCCGATAAGGACTCCCTCGAAAAGCTACGGTCCATCCTCGAATACGAGGCGGACGCCGTCGAGAAGAGCGGCGACTCGCTGCTCGCCTACACTTCCGATGCGGAGAAGCTCCTGGATAAGATTCGCGACTCTGGGGTTGCGGTCGAGAGCACCGCGACCCGGCAGGCTGGGCTCGAAGACGTATTCTTGCGACTCACGGGGAGGAGCTTGATCGAATGACGAAATCAACAAGGTCCGCTTTCAGAATTCCGTCGCCGCGCGGCGCTTTCCGAGTCTGGCAGCGTAACGTAACCATTTTCGGCAAATACTGGAAGTCGATCATGTTTCCGAACTTCATCGAGCCGCTCTTGTACCTGGCGGCGCTCGGCCTCGGCCTCGGGGCTTTTATAAAGCAGGGCGGCATCAACGGCCAGAGCTACGTGCAGTTCATAGCGCCGGGCCTTCTCGCCTCCAACGCCATGTTCGCCGCCTCCTTCGAGAGCACCTTCAACACGTTTGTAAAGCTGAAGATAGACCGCATTTACGACGCCATAATCTCGACCCCGGTGAACGCCGAGGACGTGGTCGCCGGAGAATACCTTTGGGCCGGGACGCGTTCCGCCCTCTACGGCACGGGATTCCTGGTGATGCTCACGATCCTCGGCTACGCCTTCGGCCAGCCGCTCATCACCTCGTTCTGAGCGCTGCTAATTCCGCCGATGCTACTCTTGATCGGCATTATGTTCAGCGTCATGGGGACACTCTTCACGAGCCTGATACAACGGATAGACCTCTACGCCTACTACTTCACGTTGGTCGTAACTCCGCTCTTCTTGTTCTCCGGGATCTTCTTCCCGGTCCAGAACTTCCCGGCTCCGGTGCCGCAGGTGGCGTGGTTTACGCCGCTCTACCACGCGGTAAACGCCTGCCGGGCGCTCGCGACAGGCCCGACGCCGGCGGTGCTGGTGGACGTAGCTTGGATCCTGGTCTTCACGCTAGTCCTGGCTCTGCTACCGATCCGGTTCATGCGCGGCCGGCTTATCAGCTAACCAGCTAGCGCGACCTCGGTTAGCGGACCTTCGTGCGCGCGGCCTCGATCGCTTCCCGGATCCTCCCGTCGTCGTCCAGGTCTTCGGAGAGTTCGAGGAGCCGGTCGAGGTCCTCGTTTATCGTCACCCGTTGCTTCATGGAGAGTCCGTAGACTGACTCGACGGCCCGGAGCATCAGGCTTACAGCGTCTTCAGGGTCGGAGATCTGCTGCGGACAGAGGCGAGCTATGGTGAAGATCCTGGCCCACAACGAACCCTGCCGTTCAGCGGAGATGTTTACGCGCAGGGCCCGGTCGAGGATCTCTATCAGCCGCTCTAAAACAGCCACCTGTCCACTGGTGAAAGCAGCCCGGCGAACCTGGTCGAAGGCGAGCCCTACGAGCTCCTCGAAGGTCGAATACTTGACCTTCACCAGTATTTTACGGCCGTCGACCTCCCTCTCCTGGATGCGGCGCGGCAGTTCCTTGGAGCTTAGGGCGATGAGCACGGCCTCGATCCGGTCCATCGCCTGCATCGCGGTCGTCGGGTCGTTTATCCCCGGCGAGAGCCCCTTCAAAGCTATGTCCGAGAGTTGCCGGAACCCGAAAGCGATATCCTGCTGAAAGCTCCGTTCCCGCCCGAAGACGAAGGCGCGATGCACCTCGCGGCGTTCGCTGGAATCGTACTCTTCCTCCGAAGCGGGCCACACCCTTATCAGAGGGAGCCCGGCCGAGACGAAGATGCCCGGCCCCGACGGTATCTCGACCAACAGCGTCTGTTCTTTGGCGACCTCTTTGAGGATCTCGTCGATGTCGAGGCTCTGCACGTACCCGCTACTCTCGGCGTTCAGCAGCGACGGCTCCTCGGCCAAGAGGTCGCTCCACTGCGGGTTCTCCTCCGGGTCTCTTATATCGGGTGGTGAGGACTCGGGTTCGTCGAGGGTGGAGACGATGCCCATCATGTCGAGTTGGGCCATCTGGACGATGTTCGAGGATTGGATGATCTGGGCGACGTGGTTGATAAAGTAGATCAAAAGTCCTACACAGGCCAACGCCAACAGTATCGCCGTCCCAACCGAGATAGTCGGCTTGAAGGAGCCGCCCGAGCCCTGCGACCCGCCGAGCGCCACGAGCCTCAAAACCAACAGAGAGTACACGAACGTCCCGATGTAGGAACCGAGCACGACCTGCAACCCCTTGTCCCCCGTAAAGCTCCGCATCAAACGCGGCGAATACTGGCCCGAGGCGAGCGTCAGCGACACGATAGTGAGCGAGAAGACTGTCGCTATAACTGTTATGAGGCTTCCGGAGATGGCGGAGAGAACCGAGCTTGCGCCCGTCGCGCCGCCGGAGATAACCGCCGGCAAGCTGTCCAGGAGCCCCTGAAATTTATTGTCCAGCCATTGGGTGATGCCGGATAAGATCACACCGCAGAGCGTCAGCAGCGCCGGTATAAACCAGAAGCTGGAGTTAACCCTCTCCCAAACAGAACCTAGTCGACTCCCGCTACCGCTATTGCTCTTCATTTGGCAAGTCTACCAGAGAATGGCGAATGATACTTAATGTGTACTAACGTATAGTGATCCGTGCGAGGAACAGCAGAGTTCTTCTCCATCTCAAGCTCCCGGCTCTGGTACGATTGTTTTGGACATGTCTACTGAACAGTTCACAATACGCCCGGCCACGAGCGCAGACGATCCGGAGATAGCCGGTCTCGTGGTGGAAGGGTTCATGGATAAATTCCGTCCCATATTCGGCGAGCAAGGGGATCAATCGCTCAGGATCATGGAGAAGTGGGTCGAGTTGGAGCACGTCTCCGGCGGTGTCCGGTCTCTGGTTATAGAGGGCGATTCCCCAGAAGTCCTGGCTGCCGGTGTCGGCGTTCGCGTCGAGAAATCTCAGGACGAAGTGCTGGCTCGGGAACTGTGGCGGGTACTTCATCAGAACCTCGGCCTCTTGAAGTCCCTGTGGGCGTCTACGCTCCTCTCTTATCATCGCTACACGTCGAGACCGTCTGAGGCGTACATCGAGCGACTGGTCGTCTCTGCGGACCACAGGAGACAGGGCATGGCCCGCGAGCTGCTGGCGGCCGGGGAAGAGTTGGCGCGTGAGAGAGGCAAGAAAACTACCGGGCTTCACGTCAGCGGGAACAATGTTCCTGCACTGAGACTCTACGAAGCCGAAGGGTATACAGAAATCTCACGCCAGAAGTCTTTCTTGACCAATCGCTTCCTCGGCATCCGGGATTGGATCTACTTGAGGAAATCTCTCTAAACTCTCGTATCTACAGATTCGGGGAACCTTTCTACCGCCTGAGTTGTAGAGAAGTTTAGGAAGCAGCATTCAAGGGGACCAGGGAGGAGCCGTCATCCCCGAGGAGGCGAAGCTCGTCGAGAGGGCGAAAAGTGGGAACACGGCTGCGTATGGAAACTTGGTGCGCCGTCATCAGCAAATCGCCTTCCGTACAGCGTACCTGATCACGGGCGACGCCGCGGAAGCGGAAGACGCGACCCAGGATGCGCTGGTCAAAGCCTACAAGGCTCTCGGCGGCTTTAGGTCCGGCGCGTCTTTCAAACCCTGGCTACTGAGCATAGTCGCCAATGAGGCCCGGAACCACCTCAAGGCGTCCGGCCGCAGGACGCAACTGTTCTTGAGAGCCACGAGAGAGCCGCAACCGGGAAGCTCTTCTTCTCCCGAAGCATCGGCGGTGGCGTCCGAGAAGCGGGAAGAACTGCTCGGGGCGCTGCTCGGCATGAACGAAGCGGACCGGACGATTATCGTCTGCCGCTACTTCCTGGAACTCTCGGAGGAAGAGACGGCCGCGGTTCTGGGCTGCGCGCGTGGAACGGTCAAATCCCGACTCTCGCGAGCCGTCGGCAGGTTGCGCGAGAAGATGACCGAGGAGGAAGATGCGAGACCCTGACAGAGAACGCAGGGACCGGGAACGCCGCGACGAACTGGAGCGGCAACTCGGTAACCTCGGCTCCAGTATCGAATACCCGCCGACGCCCGACCTCGTCCGCGCAACCCAAAGCCGTCTGGAAGAAGCGAGGGTGGAGCAGCCACCCCGCAGGAGCCGGTTCCGTCTCCCATCGGTGCGCTGGGTGGTGGCGGCGATGTTGGTCGTTGTCGTCGCCGTCCCGATCCTCTCCCCGGCAGGCCGCGACACAATCTCCGGACTGTTCGTCGGAATACATTCCGCAGGCAGCGGGGGAAGCGCGGCAAGCTCCGGCGCGAACGCGGGCGGAATCGAAAGTGGAACCACAGGTGGGACCGTACGATCACTCGGGGAAAAGCTCGGGCTGGGCGAGCGGCTAACGCTCCGGGAAGCGAGAAACCGCGCGGGACGGGACGGAGCCTTACTCCTTCCTCACTCGGAGAGGTTGGGCAAGCCGGACGAATTTTACGCTTACAAGATTGTCGTCAAAGGCACCAGCAAGAAAGGATTCATAGTAGCCTACAGGCCAGGACCGAAACTTCCGGCTCTTGGGAGTGCGAGAGTGGGGCTTCTCCTCACCGAGTTTCCCGGCGAGGTGCTGCCGGCGTTTCTTCGAGGAGAAGATGCCGCCAGGTCTCGGAAAGTAAGCATCGGCGGGCGGAAAGGGTACTGGTTCGCAGACGGACGCCGCCTCGACCGTCAGGTTGGTAACACGGGACGTTTGCCCGGAGGCGCCTTGATCTGGGAGCAAGAGGGACGCACGCTCCTGATGCGTGTAGACCTACCCCAAAAACAAGCGATCCGATTGGCAGAGTCGGTCCGCTGAAAGATTCGCCCGGAACCTATCGCGCCTGACGCTTGTATAGAAGGTAGACACGACCAGGAGTCCGTGGAGATCCCGGACAGACTATTACGTCGGCGCGAGGAGGGCGAGCGGTATGGAAGTTGTAAGGCGCGGGTCCCCGGTAAAGCTCTGGACCGTGGGCACACTTCTCGTTTTGCTGCTCACTCTCCCGGCTTGCGGTGGCAGCAGTGGTTCCAGCAGCGGTAGCGCCGGTGGCGGAGCGGCGCTACCGGGGGGCGCGGATGCGTCTGCCGGACAAGAAGTGGCGCAGGCAGGTTCCGGCTCCGCTGGGTCGGAGGCTGCGGCAGTCCCCTCGAAAAGCAACTCGGGTGGAGCTGCGAGTCACGACTTCGACAGAAAGGTCGTCAAGACGGCGGAGCTTGGCATACGCGCCGGGGATGCACGCCGGAGCGCGGAGAAGGCGCAGCAGCTCGCAGCGGATTACGGTGGTAGCGTCTTTAGCTCACGGACAGAGCAAAACGACGGCTCCGTGTCGGCGGAGTTGGTACTTCTGGTCCCGTCCCCGAAGTTCGAGAAGGTCCTCGCGGAGCTACGGAAGCTCGGCGAATCAGTCACGACCGACACGGTCAAGGGAGAGGACGTAACCGGAGAGTACGTGGACCTCAAGTCCCGCGAACGGAACCTTCAAGCGGCCGAGAAGAGCTTGCTGAAGCTCTACGACAAAGCGAAGAGCGTCGAAGACACGCTCAAAGTTCAGAACGAACTGACGGACGTCCGGGGCCAAATAGAGCAGGCGCAGGGGCGGATACAATACCTGGAACAGCGCACTTCCTCCTCCCGGATAACCCTCGATATCCAGCCGGTTACGGGTACGGCAGCGTCACTCTCCGCCTGGGACCCTGCTGGAGTCGTTGCCCGCGCCTGGGGAGCCTCGCTCGGCGTCCTGCAGACGATCGCGACCGTGATACTATCAGCCGTCGTCTTCGGCTGGTGGCTTGCGCCCCTACTCGTCGTAGCTCTTGTATGGTGGAGAGCACACAACCGACACCCGGCACGAAGAACAGACTCATCCGAGACGAATTGAGGCATCGCGGATCGTGGTGTTCGGAAGATAACGAGGAGGAAAAATGTGGCCTGATCGGACAGAAGACTTACAACGCGGGCTGCGCCTGATACCGCGCCTCGGCGAAGTGATGCCTGAAGAAGCCGACGAGCAAACCCGGCGGGTTTACGAAGACGTGCGTGACAGGCTGCGGGTCCCGTTCGTCAACTTCGTCTTCCGGATGCTCGCGAACTACCCAACGTACCTGTCTCTCTCCTGGGACCGACTCGCACCACACTTACTCACCGACTCCTTCGAGCGGGCGTCGGACAACCTCCGGTCGCAAGCGCTACTCACATCGTCGCTCGATGTTGAATATTCCGGTCTATCGTCGCTGGGAGATCTGGAAAGTATCCGCGGCTTTACCGATACGATCCACTACGTCTTGCCGAAGCTGCTCCTCGTCACAAGCGCCCTGGACGAAGGTCTAGGAGGAGAACCAGGCTCGGACTCGGACGCGCTGGAAGATGCGGTCTCGCCGGGTGTCGCCGAGGGTACGAGCGTACTTTCGATGGTTTCGCCGGACGAAGCCGGAGGAGCGGTTAAGGCCATTTTCGGGGAAATACGGGAGCTGCACGGTCATCCCAACGTAGCAAGCTACTATCGGGGGATCGCCACCCGGCCGGACTTCCTCTCCGAAGCCTGGGAACAGACCCGCCCACTCGTCGGCTCCGCTCCCTACCAGGAGAAAAAGAGCGAGCTTCTGGAGAGCTCCCGCAACGTCGTGTTAAGTCTGCCGCTTCCGACGAGAGAGGAGGCGCTGCGCGCGGGCGTAGACGAAGATTCGCTGGATGAGATACGGGAAATCCTTGCCGTTTTCCGCTTTCGCGTGATCCCCGACACGTTCGTCGAGGTCGTACACATAAAGACGCTTCTCGATGGTCCGGAATCTGGAGGAGCGTCCCGCTTCAGCTTCACCACTCGTTGACGAACGGTAGCCAACGCTGCTCAGTCGCGGCTGGTATTCTCCTCCTCGCCGCCCTCGTCTTCGGGAGGTTCCTTGTCGTCCTTCTGCGTTCGAGAGCTGTAAGACTCCGGCCAGTCAAACAAGTCGTCGGGTACGGATATAGAGCCTCTTTGTACCGATTTTTGCCCGCGCGAAGAACGCCTCGTACCCCGGCCGTTTGTGGTGGGCTGTTCGGAGGACGGCACCGGGGGCTCTTCAATAGGCTGCTCGGGATCGTCATTCGAGCCGGCTGTATGGCTCGGCCTGCTCGGGGTGGTGTCGCGCCGCTTTCGACGTACTATTTTCTGCTCTCTCCCGGTATTCGCCGGAGGAGTTCTTTCCTCCCTGGGTTCCTCCTTCGGGATCTCCGGCTGCAAGACGGGCTGCTCGGGCTGTGCTTGTACGGTTTCACCGCTCACGAAACCCAGGATCAAGTCGCCCAGCTCTTTGTGACGCTCGACCATCGGCAGGTGACCGCAACGTCTTATGAGGTTGATCTGCGAGCGCCCAAAGATACCGGCCCAGGTCTCGACGGATTCAGGGTCGACGATCTGATCTTCTTCTCCAGCGACGAGCAACACTGGAACACCGACGCCACGCGCCTGGCTGACGAGCCGTCTATCTGGAACCTCCTGCCGTAGGGCGTCATGGGTCTTGCGTACAGCAGCCGGCACCGACTTTCCAGCATCTTTAGCGACCACGCCGGGCAGGTCTCTGTTGTGCAACACGAAAGGCCGCAACCAGAGAGAGCGCAACGGACCAATATACTGTCCCAGCGCGTAGAAGGCCGGTCCCACGACCGGCAAGGTGGTGAGCCAGAGCAGCGTCGGCAGGTCTACCTGTTCCTCGTCCGCCGGGACCGCGAGGAGCACGAGGTTACCGACCATCTCCGGGTGATCCACGGCCAGCTTCACAGCCATGCCCCCGCCGACATCGTGGCCGACGACGGTCGCGCCGCCTAGGCCAAAGCGGGAACAAAACAAGTAGAGAAGCCTCCCGCCGTGCCGCACTCCGTATCCGGAGAGAGGCTTATCCGATTCGCCGAAGCCTTTTAGGTCGAGCGAATATACCGTAAACCGGTCGGCCAGCTGCTCCGCCAATCGGTCCCAGATCCGCGAAGAGAGTAGCCAACCGTGAACCAGGAGGAGCGGCGGCCCATTTCCGGCGACCTTGTATCGAATATAACTCCCGTCGAGCTCTACATACTCCGTGTCGCGGGCGCTCTCGACCTCCTTGGAAGAACGAGCGAGGGCCAGAGAAGTCACCAGGAAAATGGCGACCAGTACTAGCACCAGGATTACTACTGCTACCATAAAGTACATAGTATCTTACCCGCAGCAGCAAAACATGCCGGACGCATGGACAATGCTCCGGCTCGAACTAGAGCTTTCTCTATCCAGCTTTCAGGTCCGGATACTCGTGGTTGTAGAGGTGCTCCAGTTGGGAGCGTAAGACCATTCGCTCGACGGGGTCGGCGTGACAGTCCATGCAGAACACGACATCCTCCGGTCGTCCGGGATGGAGGTCGTACTCGGTCATAAAATCCAGGAGTTCGCGAAAGCCGTCTCCGGCTTGATCCACGAACTCGGAAAAAGATATGCTTCCGGAGATCAAACGCTCACAAGCCTCGCAAGGTTCGAGGTCTCCTAGACGCCTACTAGTGTGCCTGACGATTATCCCAGGGGTAATGCCTTCTACCCCTACCACTGCCTCCTTCGCCACCACGGCCCCTTTCTATCCCCAAAGGACGAGTTTTCCCAGGTTGTTATGTTTCCCCGTTCCCACCGGCTCCCAAACCGATTTCTACAGAAAGTGTACGGATAGGCGCAAGGTTTGTAAAGCCCCGCGCCGGATGATTTCCAATCTCCGTATATACTCTCGAACTACCAGCAGCTCACCCAGGATAACGGATCGGAGCGAGGAATCCGAGTGCTCGAAACAACCAGTGTCTTTTTCGTAAGGTCGACGCCGAGCCGGAGAGCGGGCTAGGCGATGCCACGCCGGAATGCGCGACTCGTCGTAGTCGGAGCGGGCTTCTCCGGCGCATCTCTCGTACGAAGCCTGCCACCGGAGTTGCGCCGTCCGGGCGAGACGCTTCTCATAGACAGGGAAGAATCTTACGCCTTTGTTCCGCTGGCACACGAGGTCGCCGTCGGGCGCATACATCCCCAAAGCGTCCTCTCGTCCATACCAGCCCTCTGCGAAGACCGCTGCGACTTCCTGCGGGCGGAGGTGCGCGGTATAGACCTCGCAAACAGGACGCTCGAAACCTCATCTGGGGAAGTAGGCTACGAATACCTGGCGCTGACTGCCGGGAGCGTCGCCTCGCCGCCACCGGAGAACCTGCGCGAGAGCCTGCAACAGTTCTGGAGCCTCGACGATGCGCTCCGCCTCCGCGACGACCTCGCCGACGCCTGGTGGGCGTCGCTATCCTCGAAGGGGGAAGATTCGGCAGACGCCGTAACAGAACCGGGCGCCCTCACGGTTGCGGTGGTGGGCGGGGGCGCAACCGGGGTGGAACTTTCGGCGGAGATCTCCACTCTCTTCGACTACCTGAAAAAGCGCGCACCCCGCAAACTTCCCGTGGAACCGCGGGTGGTCCTGCTCGAAGCCTCCGACCGGCTGCTGGGTTGGCTAGACCCATACTTCCACGAGGTGGCGATGGAGGAACTAGCCTCTCTAGGCGTCGAAGTACGGCTCAACACTATGGTCGAAAAGGCCGACGAAGGAGGAGTGCGGGCCGGAGAAGAGTGGCTGCCGGCCCGGATACGAATCTGGGCGGCGGGCGTCGAAGCCTCGCCCCTCGTGGAAGCCTTGCCCGGAGATAAAAACGGTTCCGGCCGCGCGGAGGTCGATCAGCATCTCACCCTGCCCGGTCATCCGGAAGTCTACGTGCTTGGGGACGGCGGCGTGTACACGGATTCGCGCTACGGATCGCTGCCGCCGACGGCTTCCGTCGCGGTTCAGGAAGGTCCGTTCGTGGCGCGGGATCTGGGACGCAGGCTCAGGGACAGCGGTAACCGTAGGCAACGACCGCCTTTCCGCTACTTCAATCGAGGGTACATCGTGAGCCTCGGACCGGAGAGCGCGGTAGCCGAGGCGGTCGGGATGCGCTTTAAGGGGGCTGCGGCCCAGGCGCTGTACCGGAGCATCTTCCTCTACTACATAAAAGGCCGCCGGGACCGTCTTCTCACCGGCGCGGACTGGGCGATGGAGCGAACCGTAGGCCGTCTCGGGTTCGAAGGCCGTAAACCGGCGGGGCGTTCGTGGAGCGCTTAAAGGCCGCGCCGCCGGAGTCCGACCTTTCCCTCAGGACGAGAGCATAGCCCGGACTATGAGACTGGATGCCGTCGGTTTTTGCGTGCTCGCGGATGGGTACATTCTTTACCGTTCTGGGCTAATCCAGAAGACCCGAGGAAAGGGCATCAAGTGAACGATAAAGCGCAGACGCGCCTCATGACCGTACTCACCATCGTGGTGTTCGAGGTCTTGAAAAAACAGGCAAACAAACTGCTCTTCATGGAAGAAGTACCCGGAAGGAGAGACTCCGGTGAAGATTCCAGGGACGCAGCGGCGCAGGCGTTGGTTAGGGTGATCTCGGTCATTATCGCCTCAGCCCTGGTGAGGTGGTTGGCTGACCGCGGCCGGCGGGAGTAACGCTCCGCCCCAAACCGGCGCGGACACGTTTTTTCGCTAAAATCCCAGCGCCTGGACGATTTCCTGTGAGTTCGAGAACTGACCTTCTGGCAAGCGTTGTTGTAGTTGGTCGACTACAGGCTGCGGAGCGCCGCCGTTCCGTGCGACCTCGACAGCGTCCTGTTTATCTAGCGGGAAGTCCACTCCCTCAAAATACTTTCCCAGGTCCTGGGGATTGACATTGCTCAAGAAATCCACGAAACTCCTTCCGGTTTCAGTAAGTCCAAACAGCGAGATGCGGTACGGCCATACGCGGCTAACTCCTGGCACCCACGGGCGTGATGTGCCGCTCGACGATGCGCGGCACATCATCGATTGTGACCCGCGTGTACCAGACGTCGTCCGGGAAGATAAAGACAACCGGCCCCTCGTCGTGGCGACGGGAGCAGGCGTTGCGCAGGATAGTGGAAGGGGAGATGCCGCGCCGCTCGACCTCCTCGCGGAACCTCTCGAACAGCTCTCCCCCGCCCTTCGCGCCACAGCGTCCCTCGCCAGGCGTCGCGCAAACGAAGATCTGCTTCCCCATCACCGCGCGCTACGACTCACGCCAGCTTCCCCACCCGGAAGTCGAGGGCCAAGGTAGAAATCTCATCAAATTGATCTGCCTGGACATGACAAGAGTCTACAACGCATGGTGATTGTCGTCACGGGACGTGAGACCTAACATAAGAGCCTCCAGGAGACCCGCTACGGGCCGCCGATTGTTCTTGCCTTCTGGCTCTATATGGGACTTAACACCGGCATGGACGACGCGTACTTGGTTCAACGACTAGAGCTTTTGTTACGCAATCTACCTCAAGTCTCGAATTTCATCTGGACCAGCCAATCGGCAAGTCCGTCAAGTCCGGGAAAGAGCAATTTACGCGTTATTCCGTAGTTGAACAAGGTTTGCCTGATCGGTTTCCTTGCGCCATTGAGAATCCGTATCCGTTTGAGATCCGAAGTCCACAACGGCTTCGTCGGATCGTCTTGAACGGTAAACACGGCAGACTGGGCACTGACCCTGACTATTTCGTGCGACGGTTCGTAAGCCCGCACGCCCTGTACATTCAACGGGTGAAGGTCATGTTCCTCTTGAAGGCTGATGTGTTGTGCCATCTCTAGTGCGTAAATTACGCTATCCCCATCAAATGGTTGCTCGACGGCAAAGAACAGCGCCACTAGAGGATTATACGTCCAGTCCATCAACCGAGTTGGCAAGCCGTGATGCTGCGCTATCGACCACACTTCCCAGCCATCCTTGGGCATGTGAGACAAGAAGCGTGCAGATTGCTTACGAAAGATTCTAATCGTGTCACTTTCCGTTCTAAGGAAGCATTGCTTGTCTAGACCCAAGTTCACGAACCAGGGCCAACGACGACCGATAGAGGGGAGCAACGGCCAGTTGATGTCTTTCATACCCCGGTACATAACACCGTAGTGAAAGCGTGTGTTCACTACGGTGTGGAAGCTCTCAAATGAGTCGATATTGTATTCGGGCATATTAGCATTTGCAGCCATGTACCCCTCCTATATAGGTAGTGCGAGCGTTCTCTCACAAGTTAGGACATCTATTGCGCCCGGAGCATAATTCCAGGCGCAGGAACCTAGAACGCGGTGGTTGAGATGTCGGTCTCGACGCGTTCTCCTATGCGGCGGGCGGCGCCGCTCTCTTTGGCCGCTTCGGCGACGGTCTCGGCGACGGCCGGGGCTACGCGCTCGTCGAAGACGCTCGGGATTATGTAGTCTTCGGAGAGTTCTTCTTCCGGGATCACGTTTGCTATCGCGTTCGCGGCGGCGAGTTTCATGCTCTCGTCTATCTCGCGGGCTCGCACGTCCAGGGCTCCCCGGAAGATGCCGGGGAAGCAGAGTACGTTGTTGATCTGGTTCGGGTAGTCGCTCCGGCCGGTTGCGATGATCCGGGCGTGTCCCAAGGCGTCCTCAGGGCTTATCTCCGGGTCCGGGTTCGCCATCGCGAACACGAGCGGGTCCTCGTTCATGCTGTCCAACTGCTCGACGGACAAGACATTCGGCGCGGAGAGACCGAGGAACAGGTCCGCCCCCTCTACCGCCTCGGTTAGCCCACCCGTCCTGCCTTCGGGGTTCGTGTTCTCGGCGAACCAGCCCTTGGAGGTGTCGAGCGACTCGCGGCCTTTGTAGACGATACCCTTACGGTCGCAGCCGACGATATTGGTGGCGCCGGCGGACATCATGATCTTGGCGCACGCGACCCCGGAGGCCCCAACGCCGTTGACCACTATCCGAAGGTCTTCTATCTTCTTGCCAATAATCTTCAGTGAGTTTATGAGCGCCGCCAGCACCACGACCGCCGTGCCGTGCTGGTCGTCGTGGAAGACGGGGATATCCAGCTCCGCTTTTAGCCGCTCCTCGACCTCGAAGCAGCGCGGCGCGGAGATGTCCTCCAGGTTTATGCCGCCGAAGCCTGGGGCTATGTTCTTGACCGACGCGATGATCTCCTCCGGGTCTTTGGTGTCCAGGCAGATCGGGAACGCATCCACCCCGGCGAACTGCTTGAAGAGCGCCGCCTTCCCCTCCATCACCGGCATCGCCGCCCGCGGTCCTATATCGCCGAGCCCGAGAACCGCGGTCCCGTCCGTGACGACGGCCACGGTGTTTCGCTTGATGGTCAGGTTGAAAGCTCTCTCGGGATCCTGGGCGATTGCCCGGCAGACCCTGGCTACGCCCGGCGTATAGACCATCGAGAGGTCGTCGCGGGTCCGTATCGGGTTTTTAGAGCGGACTTCTATCTTGCCCCCGAGATGGAGCAGGAAAGTCCGGTCGGAGATGTTGACGACCCGAACCTCGGGCATCTCGTCCACCGTCGAGACTATCTGCTGGCCGTGCTCAGAGTCGCGGGCGTTTACAGTGATATCCCGGATAGACATGTCCTGTCCCATTCGAACGATGTCAACCGCCCCGACCATCCCGCCGGCCTCACCCAAAACTGTCAGGATCTGGCCGAGAGAGCCGGCCCGGTGCGGGAACTCGACCCGCAGGGTCATACTGTAACTCGCGCTCGGTATCTTTTCCATCTGCTAAACCTTTCCCCTAATTTTTTGTCCTCCGCAAGCGTGGATTCTATTCCAACCCAAAGCCGGATGTAAGAGGCCGACGAGCATCTCTTCCGCGATACGAAACTGCTCTAAACCGGCAGGTAGTCCAGGTCTTCGGGAAGGTCGTCGCCCGGCAAGGCGTCGCGGCGGTCGAGAAACCACCGTTTCAACTCCGAGACGGATCCATCTTCAGCTTCCTCCGCCGCCCGTTCCAGCCCGGCCCGCAACTCGTGCAACAGTAGCGGCCTCTCGCCGTAAGAGACCATCTCGATCTCCGACGCGAGCGCCGCGCCTAAGAATTCTCCCCAGAGACCCGAAAGCGGCCTCCGGGATGGGTCATCCGGAGGAAGAGAGAAAGCCCGCTTTACTTCATCCGGCAGCGGGGTCGCCTCTATTATCCCGGAACGTTCTTCGCTGTAGAGAGTATCTTCGGCTTGTTCCAGGTAACGTCGGGCGGCGAACAGCAAGAGCCGCGAGGAGACGGTGCGCTTGGTCCAGGAACCACCTACTACTTCCCAGTTCACGAAAGATCCACCGTAAAGTCCATAAAGGTCCATAGCCACTATATTAATATCCGCCGCTCCCGGAGGCGAGCTTTCACGGCCTCTGCCGGTCGCCGGGAGCGATGTTAGGATACCCGCATGCCGGAACTTATTTGCACAGCGCGGCGCATAGGAGACTACGAGAGCCGCACCGAGGAATACGAACTCTCATTCGCGCTCGACGAGGCGGGACCGCGCAAACTGGAAGTAAAGTACCAGGCGGCGCGGGCGTTCGAGATCAACGGCGCTTTAGACTCCGCCGTCGAAACGGCCAGAGAAGCAATCTCCGACTCTGGAACGGAACTCGCCAAGAGGCCGACCGACGAAGCCCTGGCCCAATTTAGCTGGCGGGCGATGCAGTCGGTCAAGTACGATGAGGGCGAGGCCAAAACATCCTGTATGGAGCTGAAATAGGCTGCGGGTTAGATCTTAGCAGGGTCACGTTGCGGCGTGATGCTATCTTCAGGCGCCGGCTGAGATCAACTCCTCAAGCGTGACCCGCCCCTCGTAGAGCGCCGTACCGACAACGACGCCCACGACGCCGCTAATTCCAGACAGGTCCCGAATGTCCTCGACGCCGCGTACCCCGCCGCTGGCTATGGTCGGTATCGTGTCGGCCACGGCGGCGGTCTCTTCGAGTGCAGCCCCGGCGTCCATGCCGTCGCGGCCGATATCCGTGTAGAGTACCGATGAAACGCTGTCGGCAGTGAGTTCTTGTGCGAGATCCAGAACGCCGATCCCGCTCGATGCGCGCCAGCCGTGGGTCGCCACCATCCCGTCCCTGGCGTCCACGGCGACGACGAGAGCCTCCCCAACTTCCTCGACGGCCCGCCGCCTGAGATCCCTATCCCCCACCGCAGCCGTACCAACCACGACGCTGCCCGCGCCCGCAGAGATCACAGCCCGCAGGTCTTCGAGCGTCCGTATCCCGCCGCCCACCTGAACCGGAACGTCGATGGCGGAGGCGATCCGGCGGATGAGATCCAACTGCGCCGGCTGACCTTCTTCCGCCCCATCCAGGTCAACGACGTGTATCGCCCTCGCCCCGCGACGCTCCCACTCGCGGGCGCGCCCAACCGGATCGGCGTCGTACTCCTTGGAGCGTCCGAAGTCACCCTGCTTGAGGCGAACGCACTTGCCGCCACGCAGGTCTATGGCCGGAAAAACGATGAAGCCCGTCACAGGCTCCGCGCCCAGGAGAGGAAGTTCTGGTAGAGAGCGAGCCCCGCGCGGCTGCTCTTCTCCGGGTGAAACTGGACGGCGACGAGGTTCTCTCGCCCGGCCGCCGCGCAGAAAGAGCCACCGTAGTCTGCGGTCCCGAGCAAGTCTCGCGGCTCCGATGGGTCCGGGTGGTAAGAGTGTACGAAGTAGAAAGCCTCACCGTCCAACCCATCGAGCACCGGATGCTCGCGTGTGACGGAGAGCTGGTTCCAGCCCATGTGAGGCACCTTGAGGCCGCCGGCCTCGAACCGGCGCACCGTCCCCGGCAGGATGCCTATCCCATACGCCTTGGGTGACTCCTCCGAACCCTCGAAGAGTACCTGCAACCCAACGCACACCCCGAGAAAGGGCTTGCCGGCGTCGTACATTTCCCGGCAGGCGTCATCCATCCCACGCTCGCGCAGTTTCTCCATGCAGTCCCCGAAAGCCCCGACGCCCGGCAGCACCACAGCGTCCGCCGACGCTAGTCGTTCCGGGTCGGGCGTGAGGTCCACCCGCGCTCCGACCTTCTCAAGCGCCCGCGTTACCGAGAGAGTATTGCCCGCGTCGTAATCAACCACGGCGACGTTCAGGGCTTCAGGCATCGGATATCGGTCCTTTGGAGTCAGCCGGCAACACTTCAAGTCGCGCTAGTTCTTCCCGGAGCTTGTCGGGGTTTTGGAACTCTATGGTAGTAAAGCCCAGGTCTTTGGCGGCGAGAACATTAGGATGAGAGTCGTCTATGAATACGGTGGTGGCGGGGTTCAGGCCGGTTCGGGAGATCAGGACGTCGTAGATCTCTCTGTCCGGTTTGATCAGGCGCTCCTCTCCCGACACGATGATGACGTCGAACCACTCCAGAAACTCGTACCGCCGCCGGGCGAGCGGAAAAACCTCGGCCGACCAGTTCGTTAGAGCGTACAACGGGAGGCCCGTACCACGCACTTCCTGGAGGACTTCGACGCTTCCAGAGATGGGTCCGCCGAACATCTCATCCCAGCGCCTGTAGTAAGCTTCGATCTCCCGCTCCTGTTGCGGATGTTGGGATAGCAGAAGTGCTGTCGCGTCTTCGATCTTACGTCCCCGGTCCTGCTCGATGTGCCACTCGGACGTGGTGACCGTCGCCAGAAAGTCTTCCATCTCCCCTTCGTCGGCGAAGACCTTACGATATAGATAGCGGGGATTCCAGTCGATCAAAACGCCCCCGAGGTCGAACACGACCGCCTCCACACCATCGCCGGGGGCAGCCAAGCTAGTCGATCACCCCTTTCGTGGAGGCGCTGCCGGATTGACGCGGCGCGGCAGCTTTCCTGATGGCGAGCGCCATCGCCTTTACACCGGACTCGACCTTGTGGTGGGCGTTCGTCCCGTAGTGACAATTGAGGTGTAGCGTGAAGCGCCCGTACTGGGTAAAAGCCCGCAAGAACTCCTCGAAAAGCTCCACGTCGAAGGTCCCGATCTTCTCGGGCATCTCCGGGAGGTTGCAGGTGAGGTGTGAGCGCCCCCCAAGATCGACCACGACGGTCGAGAGAGCTTCTATGAGCGGTGCGCTTGCGTCGGCGAAGCGCGCCAACTCCGAGCGGTCGCCGAGTGCCTCGTCGAAGGCGCGACCGAGCACTAGCCCCGTGTCCTCGACCGTGTGATGGTCGTCCACCCAGGTATCACCCTTCGCCTCCACCGTGAGATCCATGCCGGAGTGGTGGGCGAGGAGGTGCAGGATATGGTCCAGGAAACCTACGCCCGTGGCGACTTCCGCTTTTCCTTCACCGTCGAGCCCGAGGGTCACCCGGACGAAAGTCTCGCCTGTTTTACGTTCGGCGTTGCCGCTGCGTGTCATGGTGTCTTCTCCAGGTAGATCAAAGGTCTTTTGCGAAATGGTAGCTGGTGATGCTCATGCCTTCACGGAAATAGAACCCGTGCGCCCGGTGACGCTGGACACCAGAATCCAGTTGCAGCTTCCCGCAACCGCTTCTCTTGGCTTCTTCGGCGAGCCAGTCCATCACCTGCCTGCCATAGTTGCCCGAACGAGCCCTCTCATCCGTGACGAGGTCGTCCACGTAGAGGACTTTGCCGTAAGCCAGCAGCTCTTGAACCCTGAAACCCGCCACACACTTTACCTCTCCACCATCGAAAGCGGCGACCAGCCGGTAACCGTCCGAACGCCGCATCCTCTCTACGGCGCCAATGTATTCTTCTTTGGAGAGATGTGTCCGGAGCTGGCGCATCGTCCCGAAAGCGGCCTTTATCTCCTGCTCGGAGAAGAGTTCCTTAATCTCCATCGACGCTCTTTTTACCGGTTCGTACCCCGACGCTCCGGGCGTGGTTCTCGAAGCCTTCGAGGCGGGCGAGACGCTCGACGTGAGGGCCGATGTCTCGCAACGCTTGCTGTGTAAAGTGGATGTAGTTGGTGCGGGCGGTGAAGTCGTGGGTGCCTAAAGGAGACGCCCAGGACGCTGCCCCTCCGGTCGGCAGAGCGTGTGAAGGCCCGGCGGCGTAGTCGCCGAGGGCGACCGGACTCCAGTCACCGACGGCGACCATTCCGACCTCGCGGAGATCGTTCAGGACGGCTTCGTGGTCTTCGGAGATGACGTGCGCGTGCTCGGGAGCATAGAGATTCGAGAGTTCGGCGGCGTGGGCCAGGTCCCGCACCCGTACCAGGGTTATAAGCTCGGACGGCTCGCCGGAAATGAGAGATTCGACCTCTTCTATAAGAGGCTCGCTCGGCGAAAGCAGGACCGCCGACGCGCCGGAGAGATGCTCTGCCTGGGCCATCAGGTCATAGGCGACCCTCTCTGGGAAGGCTCCGGCGTCCGCGATGACGACCACCTCGCTCGGACCCTGCGGCGCATCGATGCCGACCGTGCCGAACACTTCCAGCTTCGCAGCCGTCACGTAGTCGTTGCCGGGACCGACGATCTTGTTGACCGCCGTAACACTCTCCGTGCCGTAAGCCATCGCCGCTATAGTCTGCGCTCCACCTGCGGCGTATACCTCATCCAGCCCGAGAAGCCCGGCGACACCGAGGACCCAACGGCTGACCCGGCCGTCCCTTCCCGGCGGTGAGCAGACGCAGATGCCATCCACCCCGGCCACCTGGGCCGGCACGGCGGCCATTACTAGCGTGCTCGGATACCCGACGCGGCCTCCGGGCGTGTAGATACCGGCCCGCCGGAGAGGACGTATGCGCTGCCCGGTAGTCGCGCCGTTCCGGCTCATTTCCCAGGAGCGGTCTATTTCCCTCTTGTGGAAGGCCCGTACGTTTTCGATCGCCACCCCGAAGGATTCCTCGATCTCGGTCGGCAACGCTTCCCGCGCGGCCTTTATCTCCTCCACGGGAACACGTATAGGCTCCGGCCGGACACCGTCGAAACGCTCTGTATAGTCCAGAAGCGCAGCGTCGCCCCCGTCGCGAACGCTCTCGACGATGTTTCGGGCCGCGTCCCGGACCTCTGGAGATAGGAAGCCGCCTGGTCGCCGGAGCCCGGCGACGAACTCTTCGGAGGGCGTGTCGCGGGCGTCGAGCCTCTTAACCACTCTGGATCACTGACTCTTGCATAGAGTCCACCAGGGTCATGACTTCCCGGTTTCGTAGCCGGTAGGAGCCGCGGTTGGCTATGACGCGGGCGGTCGAGGTGGAGATCTCATCCAGGACCTTCAGGTCGTTCTCGCGCAGCGTCGTTCCGGTCGCGGTCAGGTCCACGATGCACTCGGCGAGCCCGACGAGCGGCGCGAGCTCGACGGAGCCGTGGAGCGTGATGACCTCCGCCTGGCGTCCCATTCCCTCGAAGTAGCGGCGGGCCGTCCGGGGGAACTTGGTGCCGACCCGCACGACCTCGGCGTGAGATATTGCCTGGCGCACGTCTTTGGCGCTCTCCTCCGGAGCGGCGAGGATCATGCGGCACCAGCCGGTCCCGAGGTCCTTTAGTTCCACGACGTTCGGCTCCTGCTCTTCGAGTACGTCCTTGCCGACGATCCCGAGGTCCGCCGCCCCGTGCTCTACGAAGACCGGAACGTCAGAGGGACGACTGATGATCAGGTCTTCGTTCTCGGTCCGGTAGATCAAACGCCGGTCATCTCCCCGCAACTCGTCTACAGCCAACCCCGCCCCGCCGAGCGCCCGGAGCGCATCCGCGAAGATGGCCCCCTTCGGCACCGCTATCCGAAGCCGGCTCAAGAGAGGATCCTCTTTGCCACGGCTTCCGGCGCGAGCGTCTCGAACTCGATGCTTCCGATCTCTGCTTCTACCCGAGCTAGGTCCAGGCTACCGGAAGAGGGGCGGCAGATCCAAGCGGCCCCGACCGATCTAGCATACTCCTCCACCTTCTCGGTTGAGACATTGGCGGCCAACTGTAGCACCCGGACGCCGAGGCCCCGAAGCCGCGCCGCTTCCCGACTGGCATCGACGGAGTCACCGGCCAGAACGACCAGCGGCGGGGGCTCTTCTTGAGGAAGGACGGTGAGGAGGCGTTCGAGGGAGATGGCGAATCCCGTTGCAGGTAGAGGCTCGCCGAAGCGGCGGAGCAGGTTATCGTAGCGACCGCCGTTTGCGAGGGTGAAGCCGAGTTTCGGGGAGTAGGCTTCGTAGACCGCCCCGGTGTAATAGTTGCGGCGCCCGATCAGGCCGAGGTCCAGGATGACCGCCTCAGAGCAACCGTGCGCTTCGAGGTGCGCGAGTATTTCCCGCAGGTTATCGAGCGCCGCCTCCGCCTCGTCCCCGACGGCGTAACCGGCCGCTTCTTCCAGGATTGAGTCGTCCGTGGCCGGCCCGACCAGGCGTGGGATGGCCCGCGCCCCTTCAGCGACCTCGTCCGGCAATCCTCCGGTAAGAGCACCGACGCCGACCAGGTCCTTGGCGGCCAGGGCTTCGAGGATCCCCACCCCGTTATCGGGTGCGACGTGCCGGAGGTAGCCCTCGTAGAAGGCAGTCTGGCCGAGCACGACGTTGAAGTCTCGTCCAGCTTCGAGGCCGAGAGACTCGAAAACGCCGACGAGCAAAGCGATGGTCCCGGCGTCTTCGGCGGGGCTAGTGGAGCCGACGACTTCGACTCCGGCCTGGTGGAACTCCGCGCTCTGGCCGTGGCCGACGCTCGCCCGTCGGTAGACCGGCAGACTATAGGAGAGCTTGTACGGTGGCGGGCTGTTCTGGAGACGCTGGGCCACGAGGCGGGCTATCGGGGTGGTCATCTCCGGGCGCAAGAGGAGCATCTGGTTGTCCGGGTCGAAGAGCTTGAAAGAGGCGTCTCGGAGCCTCGGCTCTTCGATAACTTCGGAGTATTCGAGCGCAGGCGTAATGACCTCCCGGAACCCGAAAGCCCGGAAACGTTCCCTTACGCGGCTCTGCACGTCCACGAGCCGGTCGGACTCGGGGGGCAGGATATCCCGCGTCCCCGGCGTCGTCGCGAACTTCCTCGGTGTTCTCAGGTCTACGGGATCCATAGAGAAACTATCTTAACCGATAAGTTACTGGTAGTTGACGACGGAGGGCGCTGGCTTGAGTTTCAAGACGGTCTTGGGCTGAAGAAGCGGGATATCCTGTGTGTAGAAGAGCTTGAAGCCTCCGTACTGCGGCGCTTCGTTCGTGACGAGCTGTCTGTATTTAGAGATCTTGTTGGCAGGAGAGCCGAAGCCGTCGGCGTTCAGGACCATTTCGACGTGGGGCGTCGGTTGGAGTTGGCTCTTGTTCGTGACTATGCCTTCGGCGAATTGGTGAATTACGAGCACTTTGTCCGGGATCCTCTCTTTCTCTACCAGCCTCGTGAGTGTCTCCGAGGCGCCCATGATCTCCGAGGCGTCCACACTACCGAGGTTCACCCCCGGCACCTGCCCCGAACCGACGGAATACTCGGTGTCTATAGCCAGATGGACGTAAGGAAGCTTGAGGAAAGGCGTTAGGACTTTTATCTCCTGATCCACGCTTGCCGTACCAAGTTGAACGTCGAGTAGGAGCAAGCAACCGTTGTCCTTCGCGAGCTTGGCGTAGCGTTGGATCACGTTCCGGGGCGTCTGGAGGATGTACTGTCCATTCGGGCCGGGCGTGCGCTGGGCGACAGAGGCGATCAACTCTATAGTCGGGATGGCCGGATGTCTCGGGTCGGCCGCCGAATAAACCGCCGTCTGCTTCTTGAGCCTGCTGACCATCTCTTTCATGCTGTACTGGCCGAGCACGCCCATAGCCGGCGAGAGCGGCGTCCCGTAAAAAGCGACCATCCTATTGTGCTTCAGCGGTCCACTCGTCTTATCCACGGCCCCGGCAACCAGCATGCTCCCCGGAGCGATAACCGGAGCCGTCCCGCCTCCCGTCGTGGACGATGTCGTTCCAGCGGTCGTGGTAGAAGGCATAGTAGCCCCGGCCGGAGGGGCGATGGCTTTGTAAGGAAGCTTCTCCTTGACGGGGGCCTTCGCCTCTTTCTTACCCGCGCTCTTCCCGGACTTCTGGGCGGAGGCGGAAGACTCCTCCGACGGTGAGATCCCACCATCCGAGCGGTTCGTCGCGCAGCCGCGGATCAGGAGAAACGCCAGAACAACCAGGACCACCAGCGCCACGATGCTCAAGACTCGCCGCTGCCGGTAACGCCTCCTGCGCCCCCTCGCATAAGAGCTACCGCTCACCGACGACCCACCCTACAGAAACTTCCCACCAACCGTCTCCTCCCTAAAATCTCGCAGCAAAACTCGGTCCCGTATTAAATACCCGCCCCGCCACTATTCAAAGATAACGGCGCATCTTACGTTAGCAAGGATACATCCTCTACAACGCTCCCGGAAACACTTCATCTCCCGGCCGGACCTGACGAGGCAGACGTAGTGGTCTCTACGCCTCTCTCGCGCCCGATGACAAGATTCCACATCAATGCGCTACACTAGCGCATCTTACCAGTCAGCATGGGCATTCCGTAGCGCGGCCGGAGAGTGAAGCTCGGCTCCATCTCGACCGTGTGGCCTGGGACGAGCGAGAGCTCGAAGCGCCGGGCGACCATCGCCACTACGAGGGTTGCTTCCAGGGTCGCGAAGTTTACTCCGATGCACCGCCTGGGGCCGCCGCCGAACGGGAAGTAAGCGTACTTGGGCCGCCCTTCGGACCTCTCGGATGTGAATCTCTCGGGATCAAAAATCTCCGGGTTGTCCCAGAGGTCCGGGTGGCGGTGGGTGACGTAGGAGCTGATGATGAGCCTGGAGGCTTTCGGGATGGGGTAACCCCCGATCTCATCATCCTCGCGGGCCAACCGCGCCAGCCCCCAGACCGGCGGATAGAGCCGCATAGACTCCTGGATAAACCGCCCCGTATACTCCAGGCGCGGCAAGTCTTCGTAGTCCGGGTCGCGGTTTCCGAGCACGGTTTCGATCTCTTCGCGAAGCCTCGCTGCCTCCTCCGGATTCTTGTCCATCAAGTAGAAGGTCCATGTCAGCGCCCTGGCGGTCGTCTCGTAGCCTGCGGACAGGACGGTTATTACTTCGTCCCGGAGTTGCTTCCGGCCCATTCCCTCCCCTGTTTCTTCGTCGCGGGCTTCGAGGAGCATCCCGAGCAGGTCGTCTTTTTTCTCGCCGCTCTTCAGGCGCCCGTCTATGAGCCCGTAAACTATTCGGTCGAGGGTCCGGATGGCGGCGAGGTGGCGGCGATTGGCGGGCGTCGGGACGCCGAAGGGAAGCGCCACGAAACGTCCGACGCGCGAGAAACCGTCCTGTAGGGCGAACTCGAGCGCCCTGCCAACCCCTTCGGCCTCACCGCCGAGGTCGGTCGAGAAGAGCGTGCGGCCTACTATCCCGAGCGTCAGCCGGGACATCTCGGCGGAGATCTCGAGTGGCTCTCCGGGCCTCTTATCGGAGTGCTCCTCCCACCTGTCCAGCATCTCCGTGGTTGTGGCGGTCATGGTTTCGGCCATCCGGCGCAGACGGTCGCGGTGGAAGGCGGGTTGGGCGAAGCGGCGCTGGCGGCGCCAGAGTTCACCCTCGCTGGTCAGGAGGCCCCGGCCGGTGAGTGGTTCTATGTGCAGGTAACCGTCTTTTTTGTAGGCTGTTGGGTTTTTCTGGAGTAAGTGGAGGACGTGGTCGGGGTTGAAGAGCAGGTAGATCCTAAACTGTGCGAACCGCGTCCGAACGAAGTCTCCGTGTGACTTGCGGGCGGCCTCCATAGTCCCGAGCGGGTCACTCCGGAAGTCGAGCGCCGTACCGAAGACCGGATGTCCCGGCAGGTAAGGCGGGGCGTCGGTATTTCTTTTGTTCGAGAGGCGGTTCACGCCCCGGATTCTACTCGCGGCTCCGTATCTGGGTGACCGCCGGCCGGAAAAAGATGTCGAGGACCCAATCCACGGCGATGCGGGCCTGGTTCTGGGGGCTGTCGGTCTTGTACAGATACGTGAGTCGCCAGAAGAAAGAAGCGAGTTGGCCGCTGAACTTCACGCCCAACACGTCGTTGACGGCGAACTGCCCCCCGAGCTCCACGAGCTGCCCCAGGGTCTTGTACTCGAAAGGCTTCGGCTCTCTACCCTCGATCACCGCGACCACGTTCTTCGCCACGGCCTCACCCTCCTGCACGGCCGCCTGGGCGTTGGGCGGCACGGCCTCGCCGTCTTCATCCACGTTTGCCGCGCAATCACCAATGCCCCACACGTTGTCGTGACCTTGCACGCGCATCATGGCGTCCACGGTGAGACCTTTCCGGTCGTCGTGAGGAAGGCCGAGCTTCTCAAGAGACTCGCTCGCCCGCGCGCCGGCCGTCCAGATGACGTTCTCCGCTTCTATCTCCCGTCCGTCGCCCAGGACCACTTTCTCGCCCGTCATCTCTTTGGCAGTGACGCCGTTGTATACCTCTATCTGGAGTTCGGCCAGTTTCCTGCGGGCCGCCTTCCGGAGGGCCGGGTCCAGCTCGCGTAGGATCTCCTTGCCCCGGTCGATCAGGATTATCTTCACCCGGTTCGGGTTTATGTTCGGGTAGTCGGGGCTGATGGTATCGTGGACGAGGCTGTGGATCTCCGAGGCCGTCTCGACCCCGGTTGCGCCGCCGCCGATCACCACGAAGGTCAGCTTCGATTGCGGCACGTCGCCACGCGCCAGGGAATACTCCTCGTAGCGCTCTATAACCCGGTTTCGGATATCCTCCGCCGTCCGAATTCCCGTCATGCTGATAGCGTGCTCCCGGACGCCGGGGATGTCGAAGTACGCCGGCTCTCCCCCGAGCGAGACTACCAGTTGGTCGTAAGGAAACTCCATACCCGCCGCCATGACGACCTGCCGCTCCGTATCTATGCCCTCGACCTCCGCCCGCCGGAAGCTCGCGCCAACACGGATCAAATCGCGGCGCAAAGGCTGGGCCACGTTCCTGGTCTCCACGTCACTGCTTATGACGCCGGCCAGCAGCGGCCAGAAAGTGAAGTAATTCTCGCGAGAGATCACCATAACCCCCACGTCGTCCCGATGCTTGGTGCGCTTGCAAATGTTCTTCGCAGCCGTATAGCCGCCGAATCCGCCACCGAGGACGAGAACCTTGTGCGGGAACTCCCTGTACGGCGGTCGCTCCCACGGCTGGTACCTGGGACCGCGAAGCCCTCGGGCCACCCGCCGCGTCACCCCGGCGGCCGCGACCACTCCACCCAAAGCCAGGGTTCCCTTCAACAAATTGTCCATACCAAGCCTCCGTGGAAGAACTTCTGTTGACTCACCAGTGACATACTACTGTTATCCGACCAAGAAAGAAAACACAATCCGCCCTGAAATCCGCCATCTTTCTGGATTATCATACCTCTATGACTGAACAAACTAAACTCCAGGAATTAAAAGAACGGTTGGCGACCATTGCGGACCTGGGCGCTGCGGGCGCGGCCCTCGGCTGGGACCGCCAGACTTACATGCCGGAAGGCGGCGTGGAAGGACGGGCGGAGCAACTCTCGACCCTCAGCAGTCTCTCCCACGAGATGTTCGTCTCCGAGGAGACCGGACACTTGCTGGAGTCCGTCGAAGAGCCTGAACCGGACTCGGTAGACGCGGCCATGCTCCGCCGGACCCGCCGGGATCACGAGAAAGCGACGAAGCTCCCCGGCCGTCTCGTCGGAGAGTTATCCCGCCGGACCGCGCTGGCCCAATCCGCCTGGGTAGGGGCGCGGGAGAGCTCCGACTGGAGCGCCTTCGCGCCTCACCTGGAGAAGATAATGGACCTCCAGCGGGAGGCGGCCGAGCATCTGGGGTATGAGGACCATCCTTACGACGCGCTTCTCGACGACTACGAGCCCGGCGCCAAGAAAGCGAAGCTCCAGGAGATGTTCGACGAGCTAAAGGCCGAAGCCGTGCCAATGCTTCAAGACATCGCGGCAGCCACGGAAGAAGACCGGGCGACTATCCTGCACGGCGACTTCGAGGAAGACAAGCAGGAGGAGTTCGGGCGCGCGGTGATCTCCCGTTTCGGCTACGATTTCGGCCGCGGCCGCCAGGACCGGGTCGTCCACCCGTTCTGCGTACCGATCGGCGGCCCCGGAGACGTTCGTATCACCACCCGCTTCGACCCGACCTGGCTCTCCCCTGCGCTCTTCGCCACGATGCACGAGTCGGGCCACGCCATGTACGAACAAGGCGTAGACACTTCGTACTCCCGCACCCCGCTCGCAAGCGGCGTCTCGATGGGCGTCCACGAATCCCAGTCGAGACTGTGGGAGAACCTCGTCGGCCGCTCCCGAGGGTTCTGGTCCAACTACTATCCTGGGCTGCAAGAAGCCTTTCCCGGAGCGCTCGGCAGCGTGAGTCTCGAAGAATTCTACCGGGCGGCGAACGCCGTCGCGCCTTCGGAGATACGGGTGGAGGCGGACGAGGTCACGTACAATCTGCACATCCTGATCCGATTCGAGCTCGAAGTCGCCCTGATCGAAGAAAACCTCTCCGTAGCCGACCTCCCTGAAGCCTGGAACGCCAAAACCGAGGAATACCTCGGCTTCACACCCAAAAACGACTCCAGGGGCGTCCTCCAGGACGTGCATTGGGCCGCCGGACTCTTCGGCTACTTCCCGACCTACACCATCGGCAACGTCCTGTCCGTCCAGATCTTCGAATCGGCCGTAGAAGCTCACCCCGAGATACCAAAAGAGATAGAGCGAGGCGAGTTCGACACGTTGTTAGGCTGGCTGCGCGAGAACATCCACCGTCACGGCAGCCGCTACGAACCAGAAGAGCTAGTAAAACGAGCAACCGGCCGTCCGATGGAAACCGCACCCTACCTCAACTACCTCAAAACCAAGTTCGGGGAGCTTTATAACCTCGGCTAGCAACACGACCGTAGGCGCATACCATTTCCAGTGGCGAGGCGACTTCGACAACGAAGAGTTAAACGCCCTGCACGCCGAATCATTTGACCACGAGATACTCGACGACGACTGGAAAGTCCAGGTACTGAAACACAGCCTCGGCTGGGTATGCTCCTACGACGAAGACGGGCTGGTCGGATTCGTAAACATCGCGTGGGACGGCGGGGTACACGCCTTCGTCGTGGACACAATGGTAAGCGTGCGTGCATCCCGGCAAGGAATCGGCACGCAGCTCATCGCTGTTGCGGTGGCCGAATCGCGCGCCGCCGGGTGCGAGTGGCTCCACGTAGACTTCGAGAATCACCTCCGTCCCTTCTACTTGGACGCCTGCGGATTCAAGCCGACAGACGCCGGGCTTATAGCATTGTAGAAGCTCATCTTCAGAGACCGTTCGTCTGTAAACCTACTCATACTATGCCGTTGCCAGTGGGTTGACCTCTGCCTCGACCTTGCTACCAATCTCCATCTTCTTCATCTCGAGATTGTAGTGAGACTGGAGATCGACGAAAAACT
The DNA here is from genome assembly GCA_965219175.1 of Rubrobacteraceae bacterium. Taxonomy (GTDB): domain Bacteria; phylum Actinomycetota; class Rubrobacteria; order Rubrobacterales; family Rubrobacteraceae; genus JBBPZK01. Next base: position 1,477,354 of record CBDCNI010000001.1, on the reverse strand, counting down.
CCGGCTCTATGTCGAAGAACCGGCCGAGCCGGATCGCAAGTTCTTCGCTGATACCACGCTCTCCGCGCAAGACCGTATAAACCCTCTGCTCATTAGTGTGAAGCTCACGGGCCAGCTTATATCCGCTCAACCCTAGCGGTTCCAGAAACTCCAGCGCTAAGATACGACCAGGATGCAGCGGCGCAAATTCCCTCTTATCTGTGGTCATCTCCAACTCCTCTCCAGAGTGTTAATGATAGTCCGTTACCTCGACCTCGTAAGCGTCTCCATTCTCCCACCTGAAGCACACTCGATACTGGACGTTGATCCTTACCGAGTGTTGCCCTTCTCGATCTCCTCCGAGAGATTCGAGCCGATTGCCGGGAACCTTGCCTAAAGTCTCAAGGCTGGAGGCAGTGTTCAAGATCTGAAGCTTCGACAACGCCCGCTCCCGTATCTGCGTAGGAGTCTTCGAAGATCTACCATCGAACAGGCGCCTGGATTCTTTGTCTGCCCAACTCCTTATCATCGGACATACATACTAACGCTTGCCGTTAGCGTTGTCCATGTCAGTCTCTGTTAGTTCCAATCCTCGCCCGACCCGGAAGCCGAGATATGACTAACCCAACTCCTCGATGCGTTTCACGAAGATCGCGAGCAACGCATCGTCTAAATTCGAGAGTTCATTCGTAGCTATAATTTCGCCAGACTCAGGGAACTCGAAGCGGTATTTCTGGTCTGATCCTTCACGAAAATTGAAGAGCCTGCCTTTGCGGTCCAGTTTGTACGAAACTGCAAAGGTCCCTTTGTAGTCTTTGAAATAGACGTTGTCTAACTTGCGGAATAGATCATCGTCACGCTCTATAAGGAACGGCAATCGGCGCATGACGTAATCATATACTTCCAATTCTGTTTCGGTAGTTACTATGTCTGGGTCTGTTGGCGGTAGCTTAACGGTCGTTTGACTATCTGAAATCTCTTGTGCAACGGCGGAAGACTGTATCTCTGCCGGCGGCACCTTGACAAGATCCTCTCGTTCGGCAAAGCCAACTCGTTCGAGCAATTTCTTGTCGAAGAATGCGTTCATAGCTTCAGTTATGTAAAGTTTGTGCTCTTGCAGAAGTTTGGGTGTTTTACGACCTTCGACACCAGCTACATCCATCAGGGCTCTGATAAGACTTTCGCCGGGAGCCTTGAATGCAACCTCCAGTGCTTTAACATACTCTGAGATATAAATTTTCCGCCGTGCATCTGCTCCAATGTTGGCGGGGTCAAAGGCGTCTCGACGAAGCTTTACAAGAGCATCGAGTGCTTCATCGCTGATGTTCTCTTGGGCTATTTGAGCTAAATCCACAACTGCAAAAGGATCGTTATCCATTAGGTTTTCTGCTTCAGTATCACTGTAGAGTTGATAGATCAAACCATCGGTTAGTATGCCGAGTTTCACAGTAGGAACCGCATTGTAGTAGCCTTTGAGTTCTCCTCGATTAGCGGTCGAAAGACTGCCGACTTTTTTCGCCTCTACGGCAATAACTGGATCGTTTTCTTTACAGATCGCATAGTCAACACGGTTCTTGAACTTATCCGAGAATGAGGCGTCTGCTTCCGGCACGACCTCGTCGGGGTCGAAAGGATCGTAACCGAGGAGTTGAAAGAAAGGGGTAATCAAAAACATCTTTGTCGCTTCCTCGTTTTGCGCTCGTCCCGCGCGCTGAACTGCGGTTCTCGCGTGGACTAGAAGTTTGTCTTTGAATTCTTCACTCACCATATCCCCCTGCCACCACTGTTATCTTTGACGATTCACTCAATTGCTCCCGTAAGAGGTTGGCAATCTACCGGGTTTTCCTTCCCTCAAAGAACCCTGAGTCCTTTGTACACTTCTACGTTCCGTTACTCGACACTATCAGCATAAAACTTTAACAGCAGTAACCGTATCCTGCATCATTACCTACTTTTGAGAGTTGCAGACCTCGCTCCAGTCGTCCTGAACTCGCGTAAGTTTTTCTATCTGTAAAACATGATGCGTCTTAGAGCAGGCTCGCAAGCCTCCGCACGCCTTCTTTGATCTGCTCTGGCGTGACTGCGCAGAACGGGAGCCGCACGAACCGGTCGCCCGGCACCTGTCCGCCGTCGTCGGGGTCGGCGAAGAATGCGGAGCCGGAGCTGAGAACGAGATCTTTGTCTTTTGCCCGGCCCACGAGGTTGTCCACGTTTGCGTCTTCCGGGAGCATCACGCTTATGAAGAAACCGCCGTCGGGGATGAAAGCGTGGGCGTCGGGTAACTCGCTTTGTACGGCGTCAGCCATCGTCCGCCAGCGGGGCGTGTAGAGTTCTTTTAGCTGCTCGATGTTCGGTTCGAGCCAGCCACGGCGCAGGTATTCGGCGACCGCCGCCTGGGTCGGCAGGACCGGCGAAAGGTAGGTGTCCTGGCCGAGGTTGTTTACTTCTTCTACCAGGTCTTCCGGGGCGAGCATGAACCCTACTCGGATGCCGGGGCTCAGAAGCTTGCTGAACGAACTCATGGTGATGACCCGCGAAGACCCGAACTCCCGCAGCATAGGCAGATCTTCGCCCTGGTAGCGCAGCTTGCGGTACGGGATATCTTCTATGACCCAGAAACTGCGCTCTTCTGCGAGCTCCACTATCCTGCGGCGTTTCTCTAGCGAGAGAGTGGCGCCTGCGGGGTTCTGGAAGTCCGGGACCAGGTACAACAGCGCCGGGACTTCTTGCTCCAGCGCGGCTTCGAGCCGATCGACGCTTATACCGTCGTCTTCCAGTGGGATGCCGACCGCCCGCGCCCCGCGCCTCCTAAAAGTTTTGATCGCCCGGTCGTAACTCGGCTGCTCGGTGTAGACGACGGCTCCCGGCCTGATGAGCAGAGCGGAGACCAGATCCTGCAACTGCAGAGACCCGTTGCCGACCATGACCTCCGACTCCGAGACGCCGTACTCTTCCGCCAGTTGTTGGCGGAGCGGCGCGTAGCCCGCCTGCTGCCCGTACTGTAAGACCACGCCTGCGGCTTCCCGGACCCCAGCCTCGAAACACTCGCCGAGTTGTTCGGTCGGGAACGCCTCTGCGGGAGGCACGCCGCGGGTAAATGAGATCTGCTCCGCCATGTGTCAGCCCAGCCTTTCTGATCGTACTAATATGGATCGTGTCCGCTTATCCGGACTCAGCCCATTCTATAGGGAGATCACGAGACCGTGCCGGAGATCAGGAAACCTGCTCCATTTTCGGCTGGGGCGCGGACGGGCGCGAGTAGCCGATGCAGCGCGTTCCGAGTAGCTGCTTTAGTTCGGCGTGAAGGTCCGAGGAGTCCTCGACGCCGGGCATACGCTCTTCCAGCTCTTCGTCGCTCGACGCCAGGAACATCGGGCTCCCGCCGGAGTGACGACCGAGGATACGGAACGCTTCGTGTACCACGGACTTCGGTCGCCCCACGAAAACACCCGCGTCTAGGTAAACAGGGTCCAATCCAGGTTCCAGATGCAGCTCCTCGATCTCCAAAGCCACGATGCGCGGGATACCTTCCTTGCTCTCGACCCGGCCCTTTACCTTCAGGATCGCATCCTCCCTGATACAACCCGAGCACCCCGCATAGACCCTCGGGAAAACCATTACCTCCGCGAGGCCCCGCGTATCATCTAACTGCAACATTGCCATCATGTCGCCCTTGCGCGTGGTGTTCACCCTCACCGAAGTCGCAAGCCCCCCGACCCACACCATCGCCCCGTCCCTGCGCCCCTCCAACTCCGAGACGGTCGTGTCCAGGTGCTTCTTTAGCTTGTGCAAGACCGGCCTCAAAGGATGGTCCGAGACGAAGAGACCCAACGCCTCCTTCTCCCATTCGAGCCTCTCGCGACGGTCGTCCTCGACCTCCGGGATCTCCGGCCGCGAAGGTGCGATCTCCGCCGCATCGAACATGCAGACCTGATCCTCCCCGTCCGTCTTACGGCTCTTCGCCGCCCGCTCCACAGCCTTCCCATGCACCGCCAACATCGCCGCCCGCGAAGGCCCGATATTGTCGAAAGCTCCACACTTAACCAGCGATTCTAACGTGCGTTTGTTATACGTCTTTGGGTCAACTCGTTCGCAGAAGTCGAAGATATCCTCGAATGGTCCATCCTCTTCCCTGGAGGCGATGATCGCCTCGACGCAGTTGTCCCCGACGTTCTTGACGGCTGAGAGTCCGAAGCGGATCGTCCGCCCGACCACGGTGAAGCGGCGCTTGCTCTCGTTCACGTCCGGTGGCATGACTTCTATGTTCATCGCCCGCGCCTCTGCGACGTACTGAGGCACCCGGTCCTTAGTGTTCATGACGCTGCTCATCAGGGCCGCCATGTACGCCGCCGGGTAGTGGGCTTTCAGGTACGCCGTCTGGAACGCCAGGAAAGAGTAGCAGGCCGAGTGGCTCTTGTTGAACGAGTAGCCACCAGCTTTCTCCATCCAGTTCCAGAGTTCCTCGGCTGCCTCAGGGTCTACTTTATTCTCTTCGCATCCGGTCGTGAACTTGTCCTTGAGCGGCGAGAGCAGCTTGACGTTCTTCTTGCCGATCGCCTTGCGGAGCGTGTCGGCCTCGCCGGGGGTGAAGCCGCCCAGGGATTTGGAGATCTCCATGAGTTGCTCCTGGTAGGCGGCCACGCCGTAGGTCGGTTCCAGGATCGGCTTGAGCCGTTCGTCGAGGTACTGGACGCTCTCGGGGTCGTGCTTGCCCTTCTTGAAGGTCGGGATATAGTCCATCGGGCCGGGACGGTAGAGGGCGTTCAGGGCGACGAGGTCGTCGAAGCGATCCGGGCGGACCTCCTGGAGCATCCGCTGCATACCGCTCGACTCGAACTGGAACACGCCGAACGTGTCGCCCCGCGCGAAGAGCTTTAGGGTATCCGCATCGTCCAGGGGGATGCCCCCGATGTCTATCTCTTCGCCGGTGATTTCCTTGACTGTCTGGAGTGTCTCTTCGATCACGTCCAGGTTCCTGAGCCCCAGAAAGTCTACTTTGAGTAGGCCGAGGGCTTCCACGTCGGACATCGGGTGTTGCACCATGATCTCACCTTTAGTCCCCCTCTGGAGCGGCACTATGTCCGTCAGGGGCTCTTCGGAGATCACGACTCCCGCGGCGTGGATGGAGGCGTGGCGGGAGAAACCTTCGATCTCGAAGGCTATGTCGAGGATGTTCTTCGCGCCCTCGTCTTTCTCGACGAGTGAGATCATCTCCCGCGCCGGTCCCGGATGCTTCTCCCCGACCACGTAATTCCCGTCTTCCTGGCGCAGCACGTCTCGCAACGTCGTGCCGACGGGCTTCTCGGGGATGAGCTTGGCGAGCTTGTCGGTGTCGCCGTAGGGGTACTGGAAAACCCGGCCCGCGTCCCGGATCGCCGCCTTGGCGCCCATGGTCCCGAACGTGATGATCTGGGCTACGTGCTCGTGACCACCGTACTTCTCTGTGACGTAGCGCATCACCTCCGAGCGCCCGGCCACCGAGAAGTCTATATCCACGTCCGGCATGCTGATTCGGTCCGGGTTCAAGAACCGCTCGAAGAGCAACGAGTACCCCAGCGGGTCCAGGTCAGTGATCTCCAGCGCGTAAGCGACTATTGAACCGGCCGCCGAACCTCGTCCCGGCCCGACCGCTATCTTCCGGCTCTTGGCGTACCTCACGAAGTCCCAGACGATCAGGAAATAGTCCTCGAAACCCATCTTGCCGATGGTTTCAAGCTCAAAGTCGAGCCGCTGGCGCACCTCGGCCGTCTTCGCCCGCTCCCCGTAGCGCGTGACCAACCCCCGCTCGCACAGCTCCCGCAGGTACTGCTTCGCCGTGTAGCCTTTTGGTTTGGGAAAGTTGGGTAGGCGGGTTTTGCCGAGTTCTATCCCGACGTCCTCGACGGTCTCTATAACCTTGCCGGTGTTCGTTAGCGCCTCGGGGTAGTCCGGGAATATGCGGGCCATCTCCTCGACCGGCTTGACGTAGAACTCCTCGCCGGAGAACTTCATCCGGTTGGGGTCGGCGTGGAACTTGCCGGTCCCGATGCACAGCAGCACGTCGTGCATCCTGGCGTCGCTCCGGGCAGTGTAATGGGAGTCGTTGGTGGCGACCAAGTCTATGCCGGTCTCCTTGTGCAGCTTGAGCAGACCTTCGTTGACCCGTTTCTGCTCCGGGATGCCGTGGTCCTGAAGCTCTATATAGACCGCATCGAAGACTTCCGCGTACTCGAACAGGAGCCGCCGCGCCTCGTCTGGGCGGCCCTCCAGGATACGAGTCGGCACCTCGGCCGAAAGACAACCGGAGAGGCAGATCAAGCCGTTCCCGTGCTTTCTTAGCAACTCCATGTCTACCCGCGGCTTGCGGTAGAAGCCTTCGAGGTATCCGGCGGTCGAGAGCTTCATCAGGTTCTTGTAGCCTTCGGCGGTCCGGGCGAGGAGCGTCAGATGGTAGTAGGGAGCGCGGCTCCGGTCGTAACGGTCGGCCGCGACGTAGACCTCGCAGCCCAGCACGGGCTTTATGCCGGCGCTCTTGGCTTCCTTGTAGAACTTGACCGCGCCGTACATGACGCCGTGGTCGGTGAGCGCGAGGCCGGGCATGTTCTGTTCCTTGGCTAAGGAGATCAAATCGCCGATACGGCTCGCCCCGTCGAGCATCGAATACTCCGAATGACAGTGCAAGTGCGCGAAAGCGTCACCCGAAGAACCAGCCATATCCGCCAAAATCTCCCTCCCGTATAGTTACGAGCTACAGGCGACGCCCCGCAACACACAGGAGCGCCGCCCGTCGCCATGTTCTCCCGTCCATCCTCGGACAAAAGCCACTATACGGAAGCAAACCCCTGCTGTCTACACCACCTGAACCACAGCTTGAGGGACGATTTGCAGCACTTTTCATTCACGGGGTGGTCAGCCAACCGGCACACTGCTTTCGGCGGCCCGGCGGCCGATCAGTAGTAGAGTGGTAGTCTCCGGGTGGGTCGTTGCTACGCCCTGCGGAGATATTTTCGCTTCGAGTTTCATACTTCGTTGCCTGGAAGAAAGCCGGCTAGATTCCTTCGTCTTCTTCGCGCCATCGGAGCCAGTTGAGGGCTATTTGGGCGCTCATGACGGCGAAGAGCAGGGCGAAGACGCCGTTTTTGAAGTCGTGTCGCCAGGCGGTGTAGATCAGGATGGCGGACGACACGGCCAGGGCGGAGATCACGAACAGGAGCGTACTGATCAACATCGCTCCCCGCGCCGCGCGTTGGACCCGTCCTTCTGGGGGAGGTTCCCGGCTGGGTCCAACCGTGTTCTGCGGCATTCTGCGTTCGGCTACTTCTTGGTTGCTTTCTGGTCCGAGCCACCGCTCGTCGCGCCGGATGAGCTTTCGGTCTTCTTGTCCGAGGAATTCTCGCTCTTCTTCTCGGTTGACGCGGACTTGGATTCGTTGTCGGAGGCGCCGTTTCTGGAGGATTCCGTCTTGGCTGCTTTCTTGCCGTAGTCGGTCGAGTAGAATCCGGAACCCTTGAACGCTATGTTCACCGGCTGGAGAACTTTCCGAACGGGCGCCCCGCACTCCACGCAGGAGGTTAGAGGGTCTTCGGACATCTTCTGCATAACGTCGAAAACGTGACCGTTCTCGCACTTGTACTCGTAAATCGGCATCGGGCCTCCCGTGGTATGTAACTTTACGCGACGCGTGCGCGGACGCCAGGAAAGTATACAACCTGAACTTCGTCGCGCGGAGGCTGCCGCACGGGCTTATGTGCGACTGAACAAGCCTCGCCGGAAGGGCTAATCCCGCTGGTTCGGGTCCAACTCTCCGGAACTGAAGCTATTGCCCATCTGCTCGCGGGCAGCCTGCACGAGCTTCGGGTGTTGACAGATTTTGTCTACTTCGCTGGCCGTGGCGTTGCGCCGTACGTACTCCTCTTGCACGATATCCGCCAGGGGCGCTCCGGAGGAGTGGCGATGGATTATGTACTCCAGCACCTTCTCTTGGCGCCCGGAGTGGTGTGGAGCGCCGAATATCTTTTCCCAGAGAGACTTCTTTTCCTCGGCCATCTTCGCTATCCTCCTGTCCCACGCGAGCTTACAGGGTACATTTTGGCTGGAAGTATACTCCTCGGAACCGGGGAGTCCAGTTTTCTCTAAACCCGCGCGCCGACGAGTGACTCGGCGATCTGGACGGCGTTCGTGGCCGCTCCTTTTAGCAGGTTGTCCGCGACGCACCAGAAGGAGACGGCGTTCCCCTCGACGCGCACCCGCCCCACGAAAGTGTCGGAGTCTCCGGCAGCCTCCAGAGGCGTCGGGAAGTTTTCCGGGTCTTCGGAGAGCTTTACTCCGGGAGCTTCGCGCAGCGCTTCGAGTACCTCCGGCAGCGTCGCTTCGCGCTCGGTTTCGAGGTAGATGCTCTCAGAGTGGCCGGTATGAACCGGGATGCGGACGGCGGTGGCGAAGACTTCGAGGTCCGGCATACCGAGGATCTTGCGAGATTCGAGGCGCATCTTGCGCTCTTCGGTCGTGTAACCGTCATCTCCCACGCTCCCGATCATCGGGATGGCGTTTCCGGCGATAGGCCTCGGGTATACACCCTCACGTCCGTTTTCGAGCGCTTCGACTCCTTCACGACCGGAGCCGGAGACAGCCTGATAGGTCGAGACCACGACCCGGCGTACCCCGAAACGTTGGATCAGGGCGTGGAGCGGCAGCAGCATCGTGATCGTGGAGCAATTCGCGTTGGCGATGAGGCCGTCGTGGTCGCGCAAGGCTTCGGCGTTGACCTCCGGCACGACGAGCGGCACGTCCGGGTCGAGCCTGAAGTCCGAGCCGTTGTCTATGACTATCGCGCCGCGGGCTATGGCTTCCGGCGCGAGCTGCACCGCCGCCCCCTTCTCGCCCTCCGTCCCGGCGAAGAACGCGAAATCGACCCCCTCGAATGCCTCCGGCTCGGCCACGCCGACCTCGAATTCTTCGCCCGCCAGCACCGAACGCCGCGCGCTCCGGGCCAGCACTTTCAGGTCTCTTATTGGGAAGCTCCGGCGCCGGAGCTCGGAGATCAACCGCTCCCCCACGAGCCCCGCCCCGACAATGGCTACCGAATATCCATCGCTCATACTGCTATTCTCTCCCGTCTTCTCTTACGGCCTTGTTTGCTATATCCAGCAGGTCAAAGACGATGCCGCTGGCGGTCCGCTCCGGGCCGGCTCCGGGTCCTGCTATCGTGAGGGTAACATCGGAGTAGCGGCGCGTGCGGAAGTCGAAGACGTTCTCCGGGCCGCTTATTGGTCCGAACGGGCTCTCGACCGGCGTATCTTTCAATCCGACCTCTACAGGTCCCGTTTTCGGGATGCGCGCCAGGTAGCGGAGCATGTGATGTTCTTCGACCGCGAGCAGCCGCCCGGCGAAGTCTTCGTCGGCCTCCGGCAGACGATCCATGAACTCTTCGAGAGGAACGTCTTCGAGGCCTTCGGGGACGAGTGACTCGTAGGGGATCTCCCCCGGTTCTATGGAGCGGCCCATCTTGCGGGCGAGGATGATGGCTTTGCGCGCCACGTCGAGACCGGAGAGATCGTCGCGGGGATCGGGCTCGGCGTAGTGGAGGTCCACGGCTTCCTTGACAGCCTCCGAGAAAGAGCGTCCGGCTTCGACGGCGCTCATGATGAAGCCCAGGGTGCCGCTCGGGCTCGCCTCTATCTCCAGAACGTCGTCGCCGCCTTCCAAAAGGCCGTCAAGCGTGGCGATGATCGGCATCCCGGCCCCGACGGTTGCCTCGTGCCAGAGCCTGCCCGGAAGCGCCCCGACGAGTTGCTCGTACTCCTGCATGCTCCCGGAGAGCGGTCCCTTGTTGGAGAGCACGAGGTACGCCCCGCGCCGCACCCCGGCGAGATCGAGGTCGAAGGTCCCGCCGTGTACCGCGACGTCCACGACGACGCGCGCGGTCCCATCCGGCGGCTCCGTGCGGAGGATTGCCTCCAGGGGCTCGGTCCCAAGTTCGTCCAACCTGCGGCCTTCTTCTTTCAGACGGATCGCCTGCGGCAGAAGCTCCTCGCCGACGAGCGCCCCGGAGGTGTCTGAGACGGCCCGGTAGACGATCTCGATACCACGTTGCTCGCGCCAGCGTTTGCGCTCTTCCAGCAAGATCTGGGCGACCGCCCGGCCTACGTGGCCGAACCCTATCTGCACTATCTCGATCCGCTTCACGCGACTGCTTTCCCGGCGCTGCGGACGAGAGTGCCGTGCAACGCGAGCAGCGCCTTCTCCCCCGCCTCTGACGGGACGACGAAGACCAGACCGGCTGGGATACTCCCGTGGTAGAGAGCCGGCACGTTTGTCTCGCGCAGGGCTTTCAACCCACGGGCGGCGTCCGTGTCTTCGGGGGTGCCGATGCAGATCACCGCCGCGGCCCGGCTCTTGTGGCCGTTGCTGCACGGAACTTCGATCTCAAGCCCACGGCGGAGCGCCACGCAGCGCACACCCGGCCCGTCCTCGAAGTCCGAGACGAGCGTATCGGGACCTTCCGGGTCGAAGGTGTTTCGGACTATTACTTCCATGCCGGCTTCGGCGGCGGGCTCCATCGTCCGGGGGTGTAGGACCTTCGCGCCGAGGTTCGCGAACGCGTTGGCCTCCCGGTAGGAGAGACGATCCAGGGTCGTTGCATCCGGTACCAGGCGCGGGTCCGCGTCCATAACGCCGTTTACGTCCGTGAGGATCCAAACTTCATGCGACCCCAACGCCCGTCCCAACACCGTCGCCGAGAGGTCGGACCCGCCCCGCCCGAGCGTCGCCGGCAAACCCTCCGGCGTCCGTCCAGCGTAACCCGGAACCACGGCGACAGTCCCGGAATCCAACAGCGGCGTCACGTACCGCCCGCTCCGCTCTCGCGTCTCCCGTACGTCCACCTCAGCCTCACCGAAGTTCGAGTCGGTGGCTATGGGGGCTTCCGTGACGACGGCGGCGTCCGCGTCGAGGCTCCGTATCGCTCCGGCCAGGATAACCGCCGAGAGTCGCTCCCCGAACACGGCAACCGCGTCCCGGCGCGCGGCGAGGTTGGAAGCCGGAACCGTAAGCGTCTCTACCAACTCACAGAGCAAACCCAGCAGGCGTTCCTCCACCGCCGGCAGATGCTCCTGAGACACGGCTTCGTGGGCGGCCTGTAAATGGCGCTCCTTGAGCGTGCGGTGCAGCTCTGCGACGGAACCCTCGCGCGTCGCGCCGGTCGAGGTCCGGTCGGCGCTTTTCGCGGCGTTTCTGGCTGCTTTCGCGGTGGCGTTCGCGTAGCCGAGTAGCGTATCGGTCGTGCCGCCCATCGCAGAGACGACGACGGCTACCGGACGCTGTCGGGCGGCTTCGGCGGTTATGGTTGCGGCGAGGGCGAACCGGGCGCCGCTTCCTACCGAGGTGCCGCCGAACTTTATGACGAGGGGTCTCGGGTCCCCTCCGTTCTCAGGCTCCATTTAGTGCCTGATCCAGGTCATGAAGTATGTCGTCTATGCTCTCCACGCCTACGCTGAGGCGGATGTAGTCGTCCGTGACGCCGGTTGACTTCTGCTCCTCGGGCGAGAGCTGGGAGTGGGTCGTGGAGGCCGGATGTATGACCAGGCTCTTCGCATCCCCGATGTTCGCCAGCAGGCTGTGAAGCTCCAGCCGGTCGATAAACTTCTTGCCCGCTTCGAGGCCGCCCTCGATGCCGAAGCCCAGGATCGCACCGTACATCCCGCCACGATGGTACTTCTTGGCTATCTCATGCGCCGGATGGTCCTCCAGCCCCGGATAATTGACCCAACTGACCTTGTCGTGACCCTGCAGGAACTCAGCGACGGCCATCGCGTTCTGCGAGTGACGCTCCATCCGCAGCGGCAGGGTTTCGAGACCCTGCAAGAGCAGGAAGCTGTTGAACGGGCTCAGGGCCGAACCGTAGTCCCGGAGCATCTGCACGCGGGCTTTCAGTATGAAGGCCATCTCGCCGAGCATCGGGTAGTACTCCAGGCCGTGGTAGGACGGGTCCGGCTCGTTGAACTCCGGGAAGCGTCCGTTGTCCCAGGGGAACTTGCCGCCGTCCACTATAACGCCGCCGATAGTCGTCCCGTGGCCGCCGATGAACTTCGTCGCCGAGTGGACCACGATGTCCGCGCCGTGGGCAAGCGGGTTCACCAGATAGGGCGATGGGACGGTGTTGTCCACGATCAAGGGGACCCCAGCCTCGTGCGCGACTTCCGCCGCCGCCTCTATATCAAGGGTGTCGAGAGCCGGGTTGCCGACGGTCTCGGCGTATATGGCCTTCGTCTTGTCCGTTATGGCCTCGCGGAAACTGTTCGGGTCTCGGGCGTCGACGAACTTGACGTTTATCCCGATCTTGGGCAGCGTGTAGTGGAAGAGGTTGTAGGTCCCTCCGTAGAGAGCCGCCGCAGAGACGATCTCATCCCCCACGCCCGCGATGTTCAGGATCGCCAACGTCTCGGCCGCCTGCCCGGAGGAGCCGGCCAGCGCTCCCACGCCGCCCTCCAGGAGAGCCACGCGCTGCTCGAACACGTCGGTGGTCGGGTTCATGATGCGGGTGTAAATGTTGCCCGGCTCGGCGAGTGAGAAGAGGTTCGCCGCGTGGTCGGTGTCGTTGAACACGTAGGACGTAGTCTGGTAGATCGGGACGGCTCGGGCTGTCGTCGTCGGGTCTACTTCCTGTCCGCCGTGCAGCGCCAGGGTATCGAACCCGTACTCGCGCTCCTGCGTCTGGTCGGTGGTATCCGTCATCTTGTTTCCTCCTGATCTTTGACGAAAGGCTCGATCGCCTCTCTCATCTCATTCCAGTCTTTTAGAAATGCGTCGTGGCCGCTCAAGGTGTCTATCTCGGCGTAGTGGGAATTGGCCCCTGCTCGACGCGCTTTTTCGGCTGAGTCCCGTACCTCCGAAGCCGGGAACAGCCAGTCACTCGACACCCCGACAAAGAGAAGCTCCGCCGTAACGCGCGAGTACGCTTCCTCATCCGACTCGTAGCCGCTGCCGACATCGTACAGGTCCATCGCGCGTGTCAGATAGAGGTATGAGTTCGCGTCGAAGCGCCCGACTAGGTTCCTGCCCTGATACTGCAGGTAGCTCTCGACCTCGAACCTCCCGGCTTGCTCTTTGTAGAGAGCCGGACGACTCGCGGGTCGCCTGCCGAATCGCTCCCACTGCCCGGCTGCGCTCTGGTAGGTCATCATCCCGGCCATTCGGGCGATGCTCAACCCATCGTCGGGGGATCGGCCGGTGCCGTAGTAGTCGCCGTTTTGCCAGTCCGGGTCGGCCATGATGGCGCGGCGGCCGATCTCGCTCATCCCCAAACCCTGCGGCCCGAGCGCGCCGGTGGCGGCTACAGGCACGGCTTTCTCCACGAACTCCGGGTACTCGACGGCCCACTCGAGCGCCTGCTGACCGCCGATCGAACCTCCAATAACAACCGCGAGCTTCTTAACCCCGAGCCCGTCGAGGAGCCGCTTCTGGGCCCGCACCATGTCCCGAATGGTAACGACCGGGAAACGCATACCGTAAGGTTGCCCCGTCTCCGGGTCCGTCGAAGCAGGCCCCGTGCTGCCGGAGCAGCCGCCGAGTACATTGGAGCAAATTACGAAATACTTGTCGGTATCCAGGGTGCGGCCCGGCCCGATCATGGGCTCCCACCACCCCCCGCGCCGGTAGTCGTTTGAAGGATGCCCTGCGGCGTGTGAATCACCGGTCAGGGCGTGTAAGACGAGTACGGCGTTCTCTGCCGTTGCGTCCAACTCTCCCCAAGTCTCGTAGGCGAGGGTGGCTTCCGGCAGGTAGCCGCCGAGTTCCGGCTCGAAAGAGCCTATACGGTGATGGAGTTTGCCCGTTCGGGCCGGGGCTTGGCTAGCGCCGGCCCCTGAGTCTAGTGTCATATTCAGCAGTAATACAGCCTCCTTCTACCAAGTCGGGTCCTACGTCCTGGCGTCCGTCGGGGTTCGGCCCCGCATCCGCCCTACGCGCAACCCGCCCGTACTAAGAGGCTGCCCACCTCTCTTCACATCTTCCAGGACGGATATGATCGTCCCGCTGGAATTGGCACCACGCTCAGGAGAATCTCCCGTGGGAGAGCCTCCTACGCCGGTTGCCGCGGTTTCTCGGGGCCAGTTCCCTCCACCGCTCTCGATGCGAGTTAGCGCTAACGCTGGATGCTAATGCAAGCAAGCGTGGCCGTCAAGTGAAACGCTAGTAGGCGCGGGCGAATATGGCTGTCTCGCCCGGTTTGCCGGAGACGAGATCCTTGCCCTCTTCCCGCTCGAACGGGAGCAGACGGATAGTCGCCTTCGTATCTTCTTTTATCTTCTGCTCGGTCTCTTCGGTGCCGTCCCAGGGAGCGACGACGAAGCCGCGTTCGTTCTCGATGATCTCCTTGAACTCATCGTAGCTCGTCGCGTGGCGGGTATTGGCGTCGCGGAACTCCGTCGCCTGGCGGAGCATGTTCGCCTGGATCTCCTCCAGCAACTTTTCTAGACGCGCCGCGAGCCCCTCCCGAGGTACGAACTCCTTCTCCCCAGTGTCACGCCGGACTAACACCGCCTGGCCTTTCTCGATATCCTTCGGTCCGATCTCAACCCGGACCGGCACGCCGCGCAACTCGTGTTCGTTGAACTTCCAACCCGGCGAGTGCTCCTCGTCCAGGTCTACCTCCATGCGGCGGCCGGCGGTCTGCAACTCGATGTAGAGCTTCTCGGCCTCCCGGCGCACGTCACTCTTGTTCTTACCACGCCAGATTGGAACTATTACCGCCTCCGTCGGTGCGAGCTTCGGCGGCAGCCTCAGCCCCCGGTCGTCGCCGTGGACCAGGATCAAAGCCCCGATAGTCCGCGTCGAGAATCCCCAAGACGTCTGATAAGGATGAACCCGGTCCTGGTTTTCATCCAAGAACGTTATGTCGAAGGCTTTGGCGAAGTTCTGCCCGAGGTCGTGGCTGGTACCGGCCTGCAAAGCGCGCCCGTCACCCATCAAACCCTCGCAGGTAAAAGTCTCGACGGCCCCCTTGAACCGCTCGGAGGGACTCTTCACGCCGGTGAGCACTGGAATTGCCAGCTTCTCGTAGAAGCACTCCCGGTAGACTTCTAGCATCCGCAAGGTTTCGGCGCGGGCTTCTTCGGCGGTCGCGTGGACGGTGTGACCTTCCTGCCAGAGGAATTCTGCCGTGCGGAGGAACGGGCGGGTTACCATTTCCCATCGCAGCACGTTCGACCACTGGTTTATGAGGATGGGAAGGTCACGGTAACTCTGGATCCAGTTCCGGTAAAAGTCGCAGATGATGCTCTCGGAACTCGGCCGGATCGCCACCCTCTCCTCTAGTTCCTTGTCCCCCCCCATCGTCACCCACGCGCACTCCGGGGTGAAGCCCCCGGCATGCTCCGCCTCTTTGTTAAGGTAGCTCTCCGGGATGAGCAGCGGGAAATAGGCGTTTACGTGTCCGGTTGCCTTGAAGCGGTCGTCCAGATCGCGCTGGATGCGTTCCCAGATCGCGTATCCGTAAGGCCGTATGGCAAACGTCCCGCGCACGGGTCCATAGTCGGCCATCTTCGCCATGCGGACCAGGTCCAGATACCACCGGCTCGGGTCTTCGCTCTTCTTCGTTAGCTTCTCGACCGCCTCGGTCATACAAACTCCTCTCCTGATAAAAATTACGGACTACGGGGAGCAGTATAGTCCCCAACGGACGACCTTCTACCAGATAGTCTCGACCGGATAACGAGAGACCTCCACATCGCCGCTGACGATAGGCACCTCCTCCACCAGAGCCTGGGCCACCAGCAAACGGTCGAAGGGATCTCGGTGGAGGTTGGGCAGTTCAGCAACACTCACCGCGTGACGCAAGCTGACCGGCACTACCGTCGCCATATCCGTAAGGTATCTCGTGAGATAGGGACCGAGCGATCCCTCGATACTTAGCTTGCCCAGGTTCTGTTTGATCGCCATTTCCCAGACACTAGCCACGCTGAACAACAAGTCATTCTCTCCATCGACGATAACTTCTCTCGCGTTAGTTGACAACCGTGGATCATCGTTTATCCACCAGAGAAAAACGTGCGTGTCCAGCAATACCCTCACCGCTCAAAAGAGTCGAGTATCTCTTCGGGCAATGGAGCATCAAAGTCATCCGAGTAAGACAGTGTACCCTTGGCGCTCCCCGGCTCCCGGCGCTTCCTCGGACCCTCTATCGCAACCAGCCGCGCCACCGGCTTGCCCGACTTGGCGATAATGACCTCTTCCCCCATCCGCACCTGCTCCAGCAACTTCGACAGATGGGTCTTCGCCTCGTGAACATTCACCATCCGACTCATGACACGCCCCGCTTCTCGCTAAAACTATATGACTAAGTCCACGACTAAGTCTAGTATAGAATAGATTTCCGCTATAAGGCGGGCTGTATCCTCTCCTTGCCGACGTAGGGAACCAGGGCTTCCGGGAGAAGAACCGAGCCGTCCGCTTGCTGATAGACCTCCAGCAGGGCGATGAAAGCGCGGCTCAGGGCGAGGGCGGTGCCGTTCAGAGTGTGGAGGAGCTGGGGGCGGCCTCCTTCTTTTCTGTAGCGGATGGCTAGGCGTCGGGCCTGGTAGTCGGTTGTGTTCGAGGTGCTGGTTACTTCGCCGAACTCTCCAGCTTCGCCCCGGCCCGGCATCCAGGCTTCGAGGTCGTATTTGCGGTAGGCGGCGCCACCGAGGTCTCCGGTGCAGATGTCAACGACGCGGTACGGGAGGCCGAGGCCCTGGAAGATCCGCTCCTCTATCCCGACCATCTCCTCGTGAATCTGCTCAGACTGCTCGGGTGTGGAGAAGGCGAACATCTCGACCTTCGTGAACTGGTGGACGCGGTAGAGGCCGCGGCTTGCCCGTCCGTGGGAACCGGCCTCGGTACGGAAGCAGTGGGAGAGCCCAGCGTAGCGAAGCGGCAGATTGTCTTCGTCGATTATCTCGTCGGTGTGTTGTCCGGCGAGTGTGATCTCCGCTGTGGCTATCAGGGAGAGGTCCGAGTCCTGGACAGAGTAGATCTGGGTCTCCGGCCCGCGCGGTATAAAACCCGTTCCGACGAGCGCCTCGTCCCGCGCCAGATCCGGTGTGATGGTCGGCTCGTAGTCGCGCTCCATCAGGATATCCATCGCGTACCGGATGAGCCCGAGTTCCAACAGCACCGCGTCCCCGCGCAGGAAATAGAACTTGCTGCCGGTAGTTTTGGCTCCGGCGTCGAAGTCTATGATGCCTAGAGTTTCCCCGATCTCGACGTGGTCCCTCAGCTCGAAGTCAAAGGTGGGAGTGTCACCCCAGCGCCTTATCTCGACGTTCTCCGTATCGTCCTTGCCGATTGGAGAGTCGGGATGGGTCATGTTCGGGATCTTCAACTGTTCCTCGCGCAACCGCTCCTCGACCTCGTGAAGCTCGGTCTCTTTGGCGGGGATATGCTCCTTCATCCCTCGTGACTCCTCTATGAGCTTCCCGCGAGCCTCCTCGTCCCGCTCCCGTCCGACGCTCTTGGCGAGTTGGTTCTGGCGCTGCTTTAGTTCGTTTAGCTCCTGGATGAGCCCCGAACGCCGGTCGGCGAATTCGACCACCAGCCCAACGTCAGCCTCGACACCGCGATTCTTGCAGTTCTCCTCCACGGCTTCGCGATTCTCACGGATGAATTTCAGGTCGAGCACAGGTCCTCCAGAGATATCAGAGATATGTAAAGTTCGGAGACCTAATCCTAGCCCTTGCCCGAAGTCTTCGCCAGTTCCGAGAGGGCTCGTTCCTCCGCCCGGACCCTGACGTACAGGAAAGCGGCGTTGAGCGCCGTGAAGACGAATGCCGTCACCCACGCGCCAAAGATGAGTGGGAATGTAAGGATCTCGACGGCAACCACGACGTAGTTTGGGTGCCTGATAAACCTGTAAGGCCCGCGCCGGACCAACTCCGCGCCCGGCACGACCAGGACCCGCACGTTCCAGCTCTCGCCGAGAGAGAGGATCGCCCAATACCGCAGCGGCTGGACGAGCAGGAAGAGCGCCAGCGCAACCGGCCAGTAGGGAGGAAAGTCGGGTCCGCGCAGGAGACCTTCGACCAGGGTGGAGAAGAGCCAGAGCGAGTGAAGGACGACCATCAGCGGATAGTGTTCCCGGCCCCGCTCGACGGCCCCCTTCGCGCGGGCGCGGCGCTCGTTGGCGCGAGAATAACTTAGCTCCAGCAGACGCTGGATGACGAGTAAGGCTATCCCGGCGGAGAGGATCAGCACCGGAACAGGACGTGCTCTGCTGAGAAGCCCGGCCCCATCGCCGAGAGGACGCCGAGGTCTCCGGGCGAGAATTCGCCGCTCTCCAGGAACCGCTCCAGGATGAACAGAACCGTCACGGCGGACATGTTGCCGCAGTCGCGCAACACTCCGCGCGAAAACTTGAGAGCGCCCGGTTCGAGGTCGAACACCTCTTCGAAAGCGTCTAGCACCTTCGACCCGCCGGGATGGAGGACGAAGTGTTCGAGGTCCGAGAAGTCGAGGCCCAGCGAAGCGCAGGCAGCTTCGAGGTTCGGGCGCAGCTTTTCCAGGACTATGGTTGGGACGCTTTTGGAGAGCTGCACTTTGAGTCCGGTCTCCACCAGTTCCCAGCCCATCACGTCTTCCGTGCCGGGCCAGGTGGTGCTGTAGCTCCCGAGGAGTTCCGGGCCGTCTCCCTCGTGGCCGATCAGGGCAGCCGCCGCGCCATCGGCGAAGAGGCTGGTGGAGATGAGGTTCGCTTTGGAGCGGTCGCCGCGCTGGAAGGTGAGCCCGGAGAGTTCCACTCCGACGAGCAGCACGAGTTGGTCCGGGTAGAGCCGGGCGTGATCTGCGGCATGGGCGAGGGTGGCGGCCCCGGCGGCGCATCCGAGGCCCCAGATGGGCAACCGCCGCGTGTGCTCCGAGAGGCCGAGCTCGAAGATGAGTTTAGAGTCGAGCGAGGGCGTCGCGAAGCCGGTGGTCGAGAAAAAGAAGATCGCACCGATATCCTCCACGCTCGCCCCGGCCCGGTCGATCGCGCGCCGGGCGGCCTTTGCGGAGAGATCTAAAGCGTGCTCGACGTACAGATCGTTCTTCTCGGGAAAAGTGTGGTCCTCATCGAACCATTCCAGCGGCACACAGAAATTACGGTTCTCGACGTGGACGTTGTCGAAAATCGGGGTCAGGCGCTCGATGTCGCGGTAGGCCTCGGAGAACATGCTCCTGGCGAACGTCTTGATCTCCGCCTGCCCGATGCGGTGCGGCGGCAGCGCAGTCGCCACGGAGAGGACTTTCGGGTCGCCACTCACGCCTGCGTCTCCTGCGTCTCCGGATCTTTCTCCGGCGTCGCGCAACTGTTACGGAACACGTACTGGGAGAGACGTTTGCGCTGGCGGCTGGACCAGTCGATCTTCGGTCGGCGCTGGTCCTCCGGGACGTATCCCAGGCGGTACATCGCCATGAGTTCCAGGTCGTCGGGGACTTCGAGGAGGTCCTGTATCTCCTTCCAGCGTTCGGGGACCTCCATCGGGAAAGAGATGAATTGGATGCCCATCCCGAGCTCGACGGTCGTAAGCCAGATATTCTCTATCGCCGTCCCCATCCCGAAGATCGAGTAGAAGCCGGAAAGCTCACCGGGCCGATACTCAGTCTTATCCAGGAGGACGGCAAGGATCAAGGGTGAGCCCGAAACCAGCTTGCGGTTGTCCTCTCCGAGGGTTTTCGGCACGCCGAGGCGGTTCATCAAGGCTCCGGCGGTGCTGGAAAAGATCTGACGAGTAAAAGGCTTCAGTACTTTCGGGAGTTGGTCGAAGTAGATCCCATCCCTACGGCGTTCCATCTCTTCTTCGGAGAAGCGAAAGTATGGCCGGTAACGTTTGAAGAAGATGCCCTCCCTGAAGACGTGGGTCATGCTCTCGCCGCTGATGCGCGCTATCTCCTCGATGGCGCCGCGGTCGTCGATGATGACGAAACGCCACGGCTGGCTGTTGAAGTGTGACGGCGCCATCCCGGCCACCTCGACCAAAAGACGCTGGTGCTCCAGGCTGACCGGCTCCGGTAAGAATGGGCCGTTGGTCGTCTTGCGCCGCCGAATAACTTCGAGGAAATCCAACTCAACCTCCTAGCATAAATACGAATCCGGCGGCGTAGAAGATCAAAGCCCCGACCGCCAGCGCCGCGTGTCCTATAGTACCGGCCCTGATCCTCGGCAGGATCGTAAAGAGCGCCAGCACCGGGAGAAGCAGCCAACCATAAGCGTAGCCCTCCCACAACCCCCAGGCTACGGCCAGCGCCGCCGAGACGCATACCGCGAAAAACAGGGCATGATGGACCCACCGGAACGGCTTGGTGTCCACGATACGAAGCTGCACCAAAATCCCCAGGATGAAATTCGCCAGGAACAGGGCTGTGGCGGCGTAGAAGATCAACAATTTCTCCTCCGAACGTTACTGAAGAGTGTATAGCATAGTAAGTTTTAGGCGGGCGTGTCCGCTTCTACAATCGAGACTCACCCCTGCGGCGGGGGCGTTGAAAGTAGGAGCAAAGCTTTAGCGGGAGTCAGGCGGGACGGTGATGGTAAGATTCTGTAGCTTGGTAGGGCTGTTCACTGATCGGAAAGGCTACCTGAGAGACAGATGGAGAACGGGCGCCCGTCATAACGGCGTCCGGGGTGACTTTGCGACCTGGGCATGCGTCGCCGCCCTGGTGGCGAGCATCGCCACGGACGCCGCTCTCGGCCACTGGGTGCTGCTCCCGCTCCTGGTCGCAGGTTTCTACGGGGGGATTCTTGTCGTGGGCCTGCTCGCCCGCCCGTTGCTCGCGCGGGGGAGAGCCTCGTACTTCCTCGGGGCGGTGAGCCTGTGGGCCGCCACGGCAGCGGGGCTTGCGGCGGCGGCTCCACTGTGGCTCGACTGGAGCCTGTGGTTCCCTTCGCCGTTCTTACGGACGGTCGGCGCGATCTTTCTCTTTCTGTCAGTCGGCGCTCCGGCCTGGGCCACCAGAAAAGCGGTATGGAAGAGGCTATTTCGCGCCCCGGCGCCGAAAGAGCATCATCGCTACTTCGGGAACCCGCCACGGGACGCCGGGACGGTGGTCCTTCTTGGCACGGCCCTGCTGACGTTGGACTGGGCAATACTCTTATTGGCGGGCGCGTATCTGCTAAGGAACCTGATCAAGTTTTACCCGAGAAAATCCGCGATGGACGGACCTCCGCTAAAGCCGAGCATCGTGATACCCACCCTGAACGAAGAACGCAATATCGGTCCGCTGCTCTCCGACATCGAACGCCAGACCAGAAGGGCCTACGAGGTGATAGTCGTCGACGGTAAATCAACGGATGAGACGACCTCCGTGGTCGAAGATTTCCCCGGCGTGAGGCTCTTGGATGGCTTCCCGCCGGTCTCCGAACAGAGGAACCTGGGCGGCCGGGAGGCGCGGGGCGACGTGCTGATATTTCTCGACGCCGACGTCCGGCTGGAGGAGACCTTCTTCGAGGATTTCTTGCGGAAGTTCGAAAGCAGAGACCTCGGGGTCGCCTGCTCCTTCTACATGCCGCCGCGCGAATCCCCGTTGCCGACAAAGTCCATATACGCGCTCTGCAACGCATTCTTCACGCTACTGGCTAACCTCCTCCCCGCCGGCTCCGGGCAGTGCCTCGCGATAAGGTCCGAGGTATTCCGGACCAACGGCGGCTTCGACGCCACCCTGAAGGTCGCCGAGGACATGGAGTTGATCCGGAGGCTCGCCCGACTGTGCAGGTTCGGGGTTATCCCCTACAGCATCCGCGTA
This sequence comes from Rubrobacteraceae bacterium, assembly GCA_965219175.1. Classification (GTDB taxonomy): domain Bacteria; phylum Actinomycetota; class Rubrobacteria; order Rubrobacterales; family Rubrobacteraceae; genus JBBPZK01. The sequence continues at coordinate 1,455,646 of CBDCNI010000001.1, read as the reverse complement.
TCCGACCGGCGCTTCGAGGAGCAGGGGGTGCTCCGGATGACGGCGTTGCTCGTCGTGATGTCGATCATCTTTACCATAGGTTACTTTAAGTGGGCGAACCTCATAAACTACGAGTTCGGCAACCACGAGCGGTAGTCTTGAGTAGGTTTTCAGCGGCCGTTTCAGAGGCGCCCGCTTCGTGAAGCAGGCGATCATCGGCATACTGCTCGGGCTCGTCTTGAGCGCCGCCGGTATCGTGCTGGTCAGTGTCCGGGTGGATGGCACTCCCCGCGTAGCACACGTCTGGCCGCTGGTCCCGGCCCTGGCTATAGTCTTGATCTTGTGGCTGATACAGGGTGTGGCAGCCTCGGTGCTGGTACGGCCTTACATAACGGGACTCCGGATCTTGGAGATGACGCGCATCTACCTGGCGGCCCAGGCCATAGGGGGTCTGACGCCGTTCGGCGGGGTGGAAATCCCCTACCAGATGCTGCTTTTCAAGCGGCTCGGCGTGCCTGCCGGGGTGGGGGTGGCGGTGGTGCTTATAAAGTCCGTACTCAACGGCACGGTGCTGGTAGCCGGGGCCGTGGTGGCGTTTCTCGTCCTCTCCAGTCCCGTACGGGCCGAGGGCACGATACTCGTCGTCGCGGTGGCCGTGGTCGTCGGAGTCTGGGTCCTGATACTCTTCGGCGCCTCAAGGGCGCGCGAGGACGGCGAGCGTAACAAGAGGTCCGGCTGGCGGGCCAGGCTGACCAACCTCTTCCGGGACTCGCGGGATAGCTTCGCCAGGCTCTGGCGCCGGGAGCCACGGGCCGTCGCGGCCTGCGCCGCCCTCATGGCTCTCTACTGGATACTGTATCCCTTCCTGGGGATGCTGGCATTGATGGCCGCCGGCTGGTCCGGAGAAGGTTGGCCGCAAGTATTCCTCGTGCAGTTCTTGATCTACTTGCTCATCCCACTCGTCCCGACCCCCGGAAACAGCGGCGGTGCGGAGGTGGCCTTCGCCACGCTCGCAGCGGCGTACGTCTCACCCGGCGCGCTGGTGGGCGGCGTCCTGATCTGGCGCCTGCTAAACCACTACCTGATGATAGTAATCGGAGGTTACTTCGCCGGGCGCGGAGCCCCGCAAGATATCCGTCTCGCCCGACAAGAACTCGGCCGGAGCGATTGATCGATCTACCCGTCCAGCGTAAGCCGCCGGACTAGCAGACCGACGTAGAGTCCGGCGCCGAGTAGGGCGGGCAACCACAGCGCCGTGAAGAAGGCGACGCCGCACCAGAACGCGAGCGCAAGAAGCGTGCTGTCGATCAGCTTGCCGGGCGGAGGAACATACCAGCGTCCGGCGAAGACGAGAAGCCCGCACGAGATCACCCCCGAAAAAAGCCATCCGGCATAGTTGCTCAAAGGTATGCCATAGTACGCTCCGTCATCGGGCCACACCCAGAACCCGAGCGCCGCCGCACCGGGATCGAGGACGCCGTCCAGCAGGGTCAGGAGGAGGGCGGAGCCAGCCGCCCACTTCACGGCCCGTCCCCTGGTTATGGGAGCCCGTGCGGGAGCGCAGGCCGCGACAGCCCCGATCACGAACGGCACGTAGGAGACTGGAAGTATGTAGGGAACGTGACCGGCGAGCTTCGGACCGAGCGCGTCCCCGTAGAAGAACGTGCCGTATGGAAACCCAGTCACCGTGCCCATCATCTCGATGGCGAAGCCGAAGACGCTCAGTGCAACGAGCATCGCCGCCGCCCGCCTCGCGCCCATGTGGCGCCACAAAGCGACGAAGGCGGGGAGCGCTATCAGCACCGTCGAGACATACGAGCCAACCCATGCGCCCGGCAACTCCGTAAAGCGTGCGGCGAAGTACGCGACGATGAACAAGACCACGCTTCCGGGGATCAGGTACCGGGGCATCAGGCCGCGACACCGATGCGGCCCGCCGCGTCTCCAACGCAAAATACCCTGCGATCCATAAGAATCGGTATCGTACCATCGGGTAACGGTCCTGGCGCCAGGCCCGGCCAACACCGTTCGCCTACCGATTCACGGCACCGGCACCAAACCTGGGCGGTAGAAACGCCTGGAACTGTCCTCCAGAGCCTCTTGCAACGGCTTTTGGTCGCGGGCCGGGGGTGTCAGGCTTTCTTCAAGAGGACGGCGTGCAGGGTGAGGCCGGGGCCAAAGGCGAGTGCCACGACCGGTCCGCCGGACGCGACACTTTCGTCCGAGATTATTTCTTCGAGTATGAGAAGCACGGTGGCGGAGGAGCAGTTACCGTATCCGGCGAGTATCCGCCGGGAAGGGGCGACGGTATCCTCGTCGAGTTCCAGCCGCCCGGCGACCACGTCTATGATCTCCGGTCCGCCGGGGTGTATCGCCCACGCGGCAACCTCCTTGGAGGAGAGCCCGTTGCGCTCCAGAAGCCTGGTAACGAGCCCGGCGACGTGCCTACCCAGGAAGTTCGGGACCTTCGGCGAGAGGCCCATCCTAAAACCCTGGTCCGTGACCCGCCAGGACATCTCGCCGAGACCGGAGGTGTCCGTCAACACGGCCGAGTCCACGAACTCCAGCCCCCTGCCGGAACCTTCGGTTCGGGCGTCCGCCGGGACCAGGACGGCGGCTGCGGCCGCGTCTCCGAACAGCGCGTGAGACACCAACTGCTCACGGTCCATCGGCTCCTCCCGCGGCTGCACGTGGAGGCTCGTAAGCTCCAGGCTCACGACCACGGAGACTCCACCGCGCGCCGCCACGCCGTCCGCCGCCGTGGCGAGCGCCGGTAGGGCCGCGTAGCATCCCATGTGCCCGACTATCAGGCGCTCCAGGCTCGCCGACATGCCGAGTTCATCCGCCAGGAGAAGATCGGCTCCGGGCGCCACGTATCCGGTACAGGTCGTCAACGTCAGGCGGCTTACCTCGTCCGGCTGTATCCCGGCGCGTGCCAGAGACTTTTCGACCGCCGCCGTGGCAAGCGGGGGACCGTGCTCGGCGTAACGGGACATCCGTTTCGACGTCGAAAGCTCCGAGATATCTTCTTCCAGGGGATCCACCACGCCGTGACGGTACTGTACGCCGGAGCGCCGGAAAACGGTCCGGGCGAGACGGTTGTTGGCGTAGTAGCCCGCGAAGTACTCTTCCCAGAGTTCGGATTGTTCTCTGCGTTTCGGTACGGCGTGTCCGGCGGCGGCTATCCTGGCACGCGACACCTCAATCCCCCGGTCCCGGCCGGCGGACCAAGCCCGGCAAACAAGTTAACCGTTTCACGCGCTGCGTGAAACGGCGGTTGCTGATAACTTTCGAGTGGGTGCTGATGACTTCGGCCTCCGATCCGTGAATGCCGACGCGCTATCGTGGGCGCGAACTAGAGTGGTTGGCAACCGTTATTCTATACCGCATATCTCTCTTACGGCACTGTCCTTACGGCGAATATAGACCGGCCAAGCCCTGAAGCCAGTAAGCGTTGTTACCAGTGTTTTGTCCGTGCGAAAGTATGATTCGGGGTTGTGGAAAAGCGTACCGGCAATTTCAAGGCAAAATCGGAGAGTGCAGTGGGGTTCCGTCCGTGATCTCCCGGATACCTTCTCGTCCGCTGCGTTCCGGGAGAGAAGAGTTGATGGACGCTCCCGGTGTCGATCGGGATGAGTTGGTCGAGTGTCTCGGAGACCTCGCGCGGGGAAACCGCCTGAGCGGAGGTCTGCTGCTCACGCTGCGGTCACTCTCCCGTCTCGCGGCTGGAACTCCTCCAGGCGGCGAGATCTCGATACTAGACGTCGCGACCGGCGGCGGTGACTTCCCGAGGGCGATGGCCCGCTGGGCGTCCAAAAAAGGATATACACCGAGAATTACCGCCACGGACGCCAGCCCGGAGATCCTCGAACTATCCGCCGGCCTGGAACCGGAAGCTTCCAGGTCGGGACCGGAGATCATTCATTACGAGACGGCGGACGCGCTCACGCTTGAATACCAGGACAACAGCTTCGACTTCGCGACTTGCTCGCTGTTTCTGCACCACCTCGTTCCTTCCAGCGCCGTCAAGCTTCTCGGGGAGCTAGCACGCGTCTCTCGCAAGGGTATCGTGGTGAACGACCTCGTGAGGTCCTGGGTCGGGTACTTCGGCACGGTCGCATTTACCAGGGCAACGAGCAAAAATCGTCTCTTCAGGCATGATGGCCCGTTGTCGGTGCGGAAGGCTTACACCCGCCGCGAAATGCAGGACCTCGTCCAGAGCGCCGGACTACCGGAGCCTCGTTTCGTGGGTATACCCGGCTACCGGGTCGCAATGACGATACCGCTTGACGGAGAGCGGTACGACAACGGACGGAATGAGGCGGGAGAGCGGTGAACAGCGGCAACCCGCCGGACGTGGAGGTGATAGTGGTCGGTGGCGGACCGGCCGGGTCGGCGACGGCGTCTCACCTGGCGGCCGGCGGTAGGGATGTCCTGCTCCTGGAGCGGGGCCACTTCCCGCGCCAGAAGCCGTGCGGCGAGTATTACAGTCCGGGGGTCGTGGACGCGCTCCAGAGGCTGGGAGCGCTCGAAAGGGTGCTCGACCACGAACACGCGCGTCCGGGGGGCATGTGGATCCGGGCTCGCGGTTCCTCCTTCGAGCTCACCTATCCGTCCAGCCCGGCGGGTTTGAGTGCGGGTCAAATCAGAGGGCGTCGTGGTCTCGGTATCCGTCGCTACCACTTCGACGCCGCGCTCGTCGAGAATGCCCGCCAGAGCGGCGTGCGGGTCGAGCAAGGAGTGGCGGTCTCCGGGTTGCACCACGATGAGAACGGCCGGGTTTCGGGAGTTCAGGTGGGAAGAGTAAAACCTGGTTCCGGAGTCGCGAGCGGTGTCGTTACCGCGCGCTTCGTGGTCGGCGCGGACGGTCGTCACTCGGTCGTGGCCCGCTCGCTAGGTCTCGGTATTCCGGTCCGCTGGCCTCGTCGGCTGGGTCTGCACGCTCATTTCGAGCCGGCGGACGACGCTGTCCTCGGTCCTCTGGGCGCGGGACTGGGCGAGATGCACGTGGGAGATGGCGCTTACTGCGGTCTCGCGCCGGTCGGCGGAGGACTCCTCGTAGCCGGGCTCGTCACCCCGCTCGGAGGCAAGGAACGCGGCGAGAGCACCCCGGACTACTTTGCCCGTAAGCTCGACGACGTACCCGGCGCCGCGCAACGGCTCTCGGGAGCCCGACGCGTCGGCAAGGTCATGGGCATCGGTCCTCTAGCCCGGCGCGTCGCGCGGACGGCGGGACCCGGCTACCTTCTGGTAGGAGATGCGGCCGGGTATTTAGACCCGTTCACGGGGGAAGGAGTCTTCCGGGCCCTCAGAGGCGCGGAGATCGCGGCGGGCGCGATCGAGTCGAGCCTGCAATCGAGAGACGAGATACCGGCGGGCTACGAACAGTCGCGTCGCAACGTCTTCGCCGGCAAAGAGCGCCTGACCACCCTCGTGCAACTCGCCCTGGCCTGGCCCCCCGCGCTAGGCTACGCGCTAAAGCGGCTCGAAACCAGGAGAGGGAAGACGGATGAGATCAAAGCGGCCCTCGGCGACTATACTCCGGCCACCAACGCCCTCCGCCCGGCCTATCTCGCCGCCCTGCTCGCCCCGTAAGAGTGAAAAGCCACCGGTACCGCACCCGGCTTCAGGAAAGAAATCCGGGGACAGCGAAAGGGTAACAACCGGTCGCGCCTCCGAGCGGAGTGAGGCCGTTTTCGCCAACTTGTGCGGCGTGGCGTCCATCCCGGCCTCCTCGGGCAAGGTAGTAAGGCACCGTCTCAATCCCCATGGCAACCGAGAAGCCAACCGTGCCCTCCATGTGGTCGCGCCGAACCGCCTAAGACGCGATCCCCGCACCCAGGCATACGTCGCCAGGCGCACCGCTGGCGAAGCCTGGCAAGAGCAAGCGAGAGATCATCCGCTGCTTGAAGAGGTACATAGCTCGGGAGGTCTACCAAGCGCTGCTCGCCTGCCCAGGGGGCGCATCGAAGAGACGGAGCCCAATCGGCTCTGCTTGACCCTCCTCCGGATCAGCTAATCTACGCCTTTGACACGACACACATAGGAGCATCCTAGTTTGCCGCCGCCAACACCGCGCACTCCAGGAGCAGAGCCTCGAGTTCAAGGACGCCAGCCGTCGTTCAAGAGCAGACCGAGGAGCATTCGGCGGCGGTGAGAGCAGCCTTCCAGCACCTCGGCGTAGTACTCGTCGCTCACGACCGGTACGCCGGCGCTGCGGAGTTTGTTCAGGTCGGGAGCGGGGGGAGGATGATCTGCTGGGGCAATGAAGGCGGACGAGAGGGTCTCCAGGTAGCTTGAGACGCTCTGGCGGGCGGGCTTTAGCTCCACCTGTTCCGGACGATGGCCCTCCACCACCGCGTGTTCGAGGATCGTGAGCGCCTCGTCGAAGGCCGTTATCGCCGCCGCGCTGGCCTTGCTCCTGCTCGCCGGATGGTAGTAGTGGAGTATGGGATAAGCTTGGTGCTGCTCCGCGAGGAGCCCCAGGTTCGAGGTCAGGTGGGCCAGTTGCGGCGCCAGCTTCCCGAAGCCCGTCCCGTCCCACGCGGTCAACACTATCTCCTCCGGGCTCTGGCCGAAACCTGAGATGTAGCTCGCGACGGAGCGCTTGTCGGCGACGGCCGAGACGACCGAGAGCAGGTAGGTGATGGCGAGGGTGATCAAGGACATCCCGCTGGCGACCGTCGCGGCGGTGGCGAGCTGGTAGATTTTACCGTTTGGGACGTAGTCGCCGTTGCCCAAAGTGAAGACGGAGTAGAGCACGAAGTAGATCTTCCCGACCAGATCCGCCGGTTCCCGCGTACGAACGTCGAGCAGCGAACCCGCCCCGGAGTCGAACACCACCAGCCACCCCAGGCTTACAAGGACGACCCACGAGAGCACGCTGGTGAACAAGATGATCGGTCCGGCGAGGCTCAACAGCTTGTGGTTGTCTGGGCCGGTCAACCAGCGGGCGATACGCCAGAGAAACGTGGATAGCCGGGAGGTCAAAGGTCCCGCGGCCCCCTCGATCCACAGCGTCGTCCACAGAGCATCGACGAAGGTGACGACCACCAGAAGTACCCCGGCCGCGAACACGAGCGGGGTCATGGTCGCGCCCCGGGTTGGTCCACGCGCCCGCCTCCGCGATCAACCAAAGACACGCAGCGGGGTCAGCGCCCATTCGAGGAGTTTAACGGCCACGGGGCGGCTATCCCACTTCTCCGGGGTAAGCTCCTCGGCGTTGGTAGTATCGAGCTCGAACATGTCCTCTAGCTGTCGGGCGAGGCTTTCGCTGTAGATCTCCAGGTTTGTCTCGTGCAGCCCGAAGAGGCTGAGGCTGTCTATGTTCGAGGAGCCCACCGTGGACCACACGCCGTCCACGGTGGCGGTCTTGGCATGGACCATGAAGTCCTTGTATTCGAAGATCCTCACGCCGCCCCGGAGCAGTTCACCGAAGTGCTGGCGGGCGAGCCAGTCCACGATGGCATGGTTTGAGTACCTCGGGATGAGCACCCGCACGTCCACGCCACGACCAGCGGCGTCTATCATGTTCCCCCTGAGCGAAGCACCGGGCGTGAAGTAGGCGCTCGTTATGTAGGCCCGCTCCGTGGCCCGGTCGAGGGTTCTTATGTATATATCCCGGACCGGGAAGTCGTGGTGGTAGGGATCGTTTGAATGGAAAAGGGTCGTAGGGTTCCATGCCCTCTCTCCGATGGGAGGGATCTCCGGCAACTCCCCGGGGCGGTGGGTGTTCCAGAAGCCGACGAACGCCCGCTCTATCTCGTGTACCTCCTCGCCCCTGATACGCATGTGCGTGCCGCGCCAGCGGGTGTAGATCTCGCCGATATTGAACCCCCCGATAAACGCCACCCGACCGTCCACAGCCAGGATCTTGCGGTGGTCGCGATGCAGATTCCGAGGGTTCAGCGCGCTTAGAGGCCTCGAAAACGAACGAAACCGCAGCGTGTTGATGCCCTCGGGAAACTCTTTGAACGACTCGGGCTGCCCGAGGTTGGCGAGCGCGTCGAAGACAGCGTACACCTTCACACCTTCCCGCGCCTTGCTCTCCAGCGCCTCCACAAAGCGGCGGCCCACGTCGCCGGCCTGCCAGATGAAAGTCTCCACGAAGATATACTCTTCGGCCCGTTCGATCTCGGCGAGCATGTCCTCGTAGAGCCTGCCGTAATCTGGATAGAGCTTCACCCGCTCTCCAGAAGACTCCAACTCTATCTCAGGCTGCTCCCTCCAGGGAAACCCTTCCTCGGGCGGCTGACCCCAGAAGAACTTGCGCCGGACGGCCTCCACACCCTCGACGATACCAACCAGCGCCGCCTCCGCAGCGGCCAGAAAAACAGCTCCCAGGAGCATGACCTTAGCCAAACGCCCGAACATCCCGAAAAACATTACACTCCTCTACTTCCTCTACTACCAAAAGCCGACGAGTACCGGTAAAGTCCGGCCGTCAGCTCTGCGTAATTATGAACGTCATGAGGAAGCCGGCCGTCGTGGCTAGCGCCACGTAGACGCCGCCCTCTTCAAAAGCCTGGGGCATTATTGTGTCGGCCATCGAAGCCAGCACGGCGCCGGCGGCGAAGGCGCGTATAAAGGCCAGTACGACCTGATCCACACCCGCGAAGACGATGTTGCCGAGCACCACCGCCGCCGTTAGCAACACTGCCGTAACGGTCCAGATACCGACGACGAACCCTTTCGAGCGCCCGGAGCTGGTCATGCTCCGCGCGCCACCCAGCGACTCGGGCAGGTTAGAGGCCCAGATAGCCGCCAGCAGAGAGAAGATTCCCGTTATTGGGACCCCGATAAGGGCGACGCCGAGAGCAAGGTTTTCGGGTATCCCGTCGGGTCTTACGCCAGCCACCAGCGTAAGACCCGAAGAGCCTCCGTACCGCTCTATGAGCCTGTCGGCCACCACGAAGACGAGCGCCCCCGCCATAATACCGACCCCGGCGAGCCACACGCCGCCGTCCTTGAAAGCCTCCTCGAACAAGTCGAAAGCGAGCGCTATGATGAGCGCGCCGCTGGCAAACGCCAACGCCACCGCGACCAACGTCTTGGGCGGCTCCCAGAACGCGCCTATTGCCGCCCCGATCACGAGCGCGCTGGAAGCCGCAACACCGACGATCAAAGCGGTCAGCATGACGCCCGGTCTTTTTGGGTAAACCTACATATCCAAACAAAGTGTGAGAACCTCCTGCCAAAATCGCTTACCTGACGACGAGCACGGCAGCTATATCTTGCTATAAGCCAAACACCCCTCGAAGGACTTACCTTACAAGCTGCCTGTTGAGTTTTCGTAAGAAATTTATAAGTTTTCGGTAAATAGAGGCCGGGACCCCACGAGACTCTACGAAGAGGGTCACGCCTCGAAGCGTTTAAGGAACCGGGCGAGAACAGTGAAACTTCGGTACTGTTGTGGTGGCCGACCAAGTCTCCGGTCCCTCGTGTTTATGCGCTGTGATCTCCCCTCGTATCCGGAGCAAGACTTTAGCGAGAGTCGAAGAGTGATGGTAGTGCTAAGATTCTTTGGTTGGTAGGATTATTCACTAATCAGAGAGGCTACCTGGGAGGCAGATGGAGAACGGGCGTCCGGCGGCTTATGTAACTGGTGTAGGCGTGGTGAGTCCTCTCGGGGTCGGCCGCGAGAAGTTCTGGAACTCGCTGCTCGCCAACGAGAGCGGCGTCGGGCCGGTCACGCTCTTCGACCCGGAAGGTTTCGACATCCGGATAGCGGCCGAGTGTACGGATTTCGATCCGAAGGAATTCATGGATCGGAAGGTGCTCCAGAGGACGGACCGCTTCGCCCAGATGGCGCTCGCCTGCGCCAAGCTCGCCCTCGAAGACGCCGGAGCCTGGGAAGAGCTCGAGGAGAATCCCGAGCGGGTCGGCCTGATCCTCGGGAGCGGTCTCGGCGGGGTGTCGAGCATGGATACGACCCAGCAGACCATAAACGAGAAAGGACCGTCGCGGGTCACCCCGTTCTCGGTCACCAAGATCATGCCGAACTCATCCGCCGCCCACGTCGGCATCCAGCTCGGCGTGCAGGGACCTTCCTCTTCTCCGGCGCTCGCCTGCGCCTGCGGGACCGACGCGGTGGCGCTCGGGTACGACTTGATCCGCCGGGGCGACGCCGACATGGTGATCTGCGGCGCGACCGAGGCGGCCATCACCCCTGTTATAATGGCCGGCTTTATAGCGATGCGAGCAATGAGCCGCCGCAACGAAGACCCCGAAAGCGCCTGCCGACCCTACGACGCCGATCACTCCGGCTTCGTCTTGGCCGAGGGCGGGGCGGTGATGATCCTGGAGAGCGCAGCCTCCGTCGAGAAGCGCGGCGCAGATCCCTACGCCAAGATAACCGGCGTCGGGCGCACCACCGACGCCTACCACCTCTTCGACCCGGACCCGAAAGGCCGCGGCGTCCTCCGGGCTATGCAGTTGGCCGTCAAGGACGCAGGTCTCGAAGGAGAGCGAATAGACTACATCAACCCCCACGGAACCGGCACGGCCGCCGGTGACGGCCCGGAGTCGCACGCAATGCGGCAGGTCAACGCCAGGGTAAAAGTTTCGGGAACCAAATCAACCCTCGGCCACTCACTCGGAGCCGCCGGGGCGATAGAAGCGGCCATCTGCGCCCTGACCGTGAAAGAGCGGGCCATCCCCCCCATGCGAAACCTCGAAACCCTGGCCGAAGAGTGCGCGGACCTCGACTACGTCGTCGACGAACCACGCGACGCGCCGGACCTCGAAGCGGCGATCTGCGCCAACATGGGAGTCGGCGGCCACAACGCGGCAGTCGTCCTGGAGAGGCCCTGATCCTCCCGGAGATGCGAAGAGTCGCAAAGTAGAGATACGAGACCGAGACAAGGCCCCGAACAGGAGAGCGGAGCGAGTGGCCCGAACAGACAACATCCACGAACTACCGGCCGACCTCCCGGTTCCCGTGGACGATGGAGCCTGCGACCACCTGCCCGGCGCGTCGGTCCCATCCGTGGGCTTAATGTCTACATCCGGGGAAATGGTAGACCTCTCGGGATTCTCCGGGACGACGGTCGTGTACTGCTATCCACTCACGGGAAGGCCGGATCTCGCATTGCCGGAGGGTTGGGACCAGACTCCGGGAGCCCGCGGCTGCACGCCCCAGTCGTGCGCTTTTCGGGACCATCACGAAGAGCTTCGGACTCTCGGGGCGCGAGTCTTCGGCCTCAGCACCCAAAGTACGGAGTACCAACGGGAGGCGAAAGAGCGGCTGGAGCTACAATTCGACCTCTTGAGCGATGAGAAGTTGGCGTCCGCCGGGGCGTTGGGACTGCCGACTTTCGAGGTTGAGTCCATGGTCCTCGTAAAGCGGCTGACGCTCGTTATCAAGGGCGGAAGGATCGAGAAAGTCTTCTACCCGGTCTTTCCACCAAACGAAAACGCCGCCGAAGTAGTCGGTTGGCTCTCGCGAGAGCGGAGCTAGAGAGGAGTTTTAATGAGCGATGTTACAGAGCAGGTCGCGGAGCGATTGTCTGAACTGGAAGCGATGGTGAAACCATACGGGAGCGCGTTGGTCGCGTTCTCCGGGGGGGTTGACTCCTCGCTGGCGCTCGCCGTCGCCGCGCGGGCGCTGCCGGAGGGTAAAGTGCTCGCCGTCACCTCAAACAACGAGACTTATCTGCCTTCTGAGTTGGACCTCGCGAGCGGATTCGCCGGCTCTCTTGGCGTCGAGCATCTGGTCGTGGACACCCGCGAGCTGGACAACCCGGACTACGCCAAAAACCCAACGAACCGCTGCTACTTCTGCAAGAGCACGCTCTACTCGGACCTGGACGCCCTGGCGAAAGAACGCGGCTACGCCTGCGTCATCGACGGCGCGAACAAGGACGACGAGGGCGACTACCGGCCCGGCAGGAAAGCCGCCCGCGAGCTGGGCGTGCTCTCGCTGCTCTCGCAGGCGGGCGTCGGCAAGGATGAGGTTCGGGCGCTGGCGAAGCACCTGGGGTTGCCGAGTTGGGACAAGCCGGCGCTGGCGTGTCTATCGAGCCGTTTCCCGTATGGGCAGGAGATCACACCGGAGAAGCTCCGGCAGGTAACGCTTGCCGAGGAGTTCCTGCGCGCGGAAGGTTTCCACCAGGTCCGGGTCCGCCACCACGGTGACATAGCGCGGCTGGAAGTAGGCCCGCAAGAGCTGGAGCGGGCGTTCGAGATGCGCGAGGAGATCTCCACCGAACTTCGGGACGCCGGCTTCCTGTACGTGACCCTCGACCTCGGCGGCTATAAGTCCGGCAGCCTCAACGCGGTCCTAGAAAGTAAAGGTAAGAAAAAGATGCTGCCCGTGGTAGGGTAGCCTGTCGTGGGTGGAGACGGAGCGGTACTCTGGATCTCACTGGCAATCATGGCGCTCGGCCTGATCGGGAGCGTGGTCCCAGGCATTCCGGGCGTCCCCCTGATGTTCCTGGCCGCCCTCGCCTACGCCTACCTGACGGGTTTCGAGAACGTGGGCGCGCCGATCCTTGCTCTGCTCGGAGCATTCGCCGTCCTTGCTTTTGCAGCGGATATTATCGGCACTTCCTACGGCGCCCGGCGCTTCGGGGCGAGCATCTGGGGGACCATCGGCGGCGCTGTCGGCGGCATTACCGGGACCATAGTAGGTTTTCTGTTCTTCGGGATCGGCTCTCTCTTCGGGCTCATACTCGGCACCATCGGCGGCGTATTCCTCGGCGAGTACGTCAGAAAAAGGCGTAAAAGCCCCGGTGACGAACCCGATGGTCGTCCGGGGCGTGGAGATTGGCAGCGGGCGTCGCGGGCCGCAGGCGGCGTGTTCGTAGGATATTTGATCTCCGCCGTCACCCAGGGTTTTCTCGCGGTCGCGAGCATCACCGTCTTCACACTCGCCTTGATCTACTAAAAACCTATCCCCAGGATAGCCACATCCACACTGCACTTTTAGCATTTCAGCCCTTCAGCCGGTCAGCGAGTCAGCTTCTGTTCGGGTAGATGCTTTCCGCGTCTCTGGTTGGCTCATCTCTAGATACTCCGCAAAGCAACACATCGAAAGCACGCCTCTATCAGCGATGGCCCCTTTGTTCTTGCTGACTAGCTGATCGGCTGAATACCTGGACACCACCCGAACCGTCGGACGCTACTCTTCCGGCGGGTCCTCGCGGTGTTGCTCGCGCAGGAATCCTTCCAGCTCTTGGGCCAACTCGTCGCCGGTCGGCAAGTCTCTCATGCCGCCCTGCGCCTGGGAGTCGAAACGCTCCTCCAACATCTGCACGTAGGAGGAGAGGTCCGAGTCTTGCGAAACGGCTGCCGAGACTTGATCCTGGTACTCCGTAGCGGTTTTTTCGAGGGTGGAAGTGTCTATCTGCACGCCGAGCAGGTTCGAGAGTTCTTCCAGCAGAGAGAGCGCAGCCGGAGCGGACGGCACGGACGGCAGATAGTGCGGGACCGAGGCCCAGAAGCTCACCGACGGCAGGCCGTTCTGGGCGCACACGCCGTGCAATATGCCGGTGATGCCGGTCGGTCCTTCGTACCCGGAGGCCGAGAGGTCGAGGTTCTCCAGCAAAGCCGGGTCTTGCGAGTTCGCCGCGACGGCGACCGGACGCGAGTGCGGCACGTCGGCCAGCAACGCCCCCATCGTCACCACCAACCCGGCGTTTATCTCTTTCGCCAGCTCGACCACGCCCTCGCAGAACGAGCGCCAGCGGAAGTTCGGCTCCGGGCCTGAGACAAATACTACCCCGCGCCCACCCGTTTCTGGGAGGCTCGGAGCCGTCGCGCTCAACACGTTCTCGGGCCACTCGATGCTGCGCGTGACCCCGTCGGTCAGGTTGATCTGGGGCCGCGTGGCCTGATAATCGAAGAATTCTTCCGGGTCGAAGCTCCCGAACCGGCGAGCCTCCCACGATTCCATCAGCGTGCTGACCGCGACGCTCGAAGCCTCTGCCGCGTCGTTCCAGCCGCTAAAACCGGCGATCAAAATAGGTCGTTCTAGTTCGGGCGTCCACTCCAGGTTCACATATCTACTGTCCATAAAACTAGCTTACCACGCCCCGCGAAACAGACCGGGACTCTGACGACGACCAGCGAGTTTCAGACGAAAGTACGGCGGAGTTGCAGAGCATGCCGGAGACGCAGAAGATACTCGCGCTCGGGGATCTCAACTGCGCCGAGACTGGCGAGGTGGTCGTTCTGTATCTGGCAATCGAGCAACGTGTATCTTCTCTCTCTCAGCCGCTCCACGAGATGGACTAGGCACACTTTCGAAGCATCGCTCTTCCGGCTGAACATGGACTCGCCCATGAAAGCCCCGCCGAGCGCGACGCCGTAAAGACCTCCCGCCAACTCTCCCTCGCTGTAAGCTTCGACGCTGTGCGCTTTGCCTGCGTGGTGAAAGTCGATAAAAGCTCGGATGATGTCTTCATCTATCCAGGTCTCCGGGCGTTCGGCGCACTTCCGTATCACCCCCTCGAAGTCCTCGTTCACCTTCACCTCGTAGACGCCTTTTCGTATGGTGCGGGCGAGAGATTTCGAGACGCGGAGCCCGTCCAGTTCCAGGATGGAGCGTGGGTCGGAGCGGTAGAGTTCTATATCGCCGTACTCGTCGGCCATCGGAAAAGCCCCGGCCCGGTAGCACGCTTCGAGAAGTTCCGTGGTCAGTCGCATGATTTATATGATAGATCGTCCTACAATGGTCACGCCATGACAGGGATACAACGCACAGCCATGAACTCGGCCCGCGCCACCCGCGTCTACGCGGTGACGCCCGACGAGCTTCAGCAACCGATCGAACGCGCGATCGAAAAACTCCGCCGATGGACCCCCGAGTTCACCGGAGAAAGAGGGTTCAAGGCTATACGCGAGAGTGGCCTCTTCCGCTTCAAGGACGACGTTACCGTCCGCATCCAGGAGCACCAGTACGGCTCCGAGGCGACCTTCGAGAGCGCATCGAGGGGCGGCAAATACGACTTCGGCCAGAATCCCCGCAACCTGCGCAAACTCCTGGCGGCGGTAGACGAAGAGCTGGACTGATCTGCTCGCCGGTCAGGGCTCAGGGGATCCGCTTTTCCTCTTTTCTGCGACGGATCAGGGCTACTATCACACCTCCGGCGACGATAACTCCGAAGACAACGAGCAGTACCTCTATGTACTGTGGAGCCCGCTGCCCGAGATATGAGTAGACGAAGGTCGCGGGGGCCATGCCGATAGTGGTCGCCAATAGAAACTTGAAGAAGTTCATCCTCGTCAGGCCGGCGGCGTAGGAAACGGCGTCGAAGGATATTATTGGTATGAGGCGGGCGAACAGCACCGCGTAGGCGCCGTACCGGGCGAACCAGCGGTCGGCTGCCCCGAGGCTCTTCTTACCAAGCATCGTCTCGGCGACGGATCGACCGAGGGCGTGGGAGATCCCGAAACATATCGCCGCCGCCAGAGCCGCGCTCCCGAGGCTCAACATCCCTCCCCAGAAGGCCCCGAAGGCGAGCCCGTTGGCGAACGCTATGATAAACGCCGGCAGGAAAGCGAGCAGCGCCTGCAGCACCATGAGCGCAGCGGAGATGACCGGCGCCCACGCCCCGAAGGAGAGTATGTAGTCCCGGACGGCCCCGATGTCGCCGCTCGCGAGTACCCTGACCCCCATATTCACCTCGCTCCTGAAGCTCCCCGAGAAGAGGTATATGAGCCCGAGGACCACGAGCAGCCCGACCGTCAGGAGCGGCCGGAACCACCTCGAAGCCCATGACCGATCTTTCTCCATCCCCCTCGCGCTCATCGCGGGTTGCGGGCCAGTATGAGGTGCGTTCCGCGTCCCGGCACGGGCGCGAACTCTACGTTCTCGAAGCCCGCCCCGAGGAGCCAATCTTCGTAGTCGGAGGCTAGATAAGTGCCGCCGTTGGCCGTGGTAACGAGCATATTCACGGCGAAAAGGGCGGCGCTCTCGCTCATGCCGCGCACGAACTCCCGGATGGCGAGCAGTCCGCCGGGGACGAGAGAGTCGCGCATCATCTCGAAGAGCCGCCGGTTCTCGTCCGGGCCATACATGTGGGAGGTGTTGCCTAAGTAGATCGCCTCGAAAGGCCCAGCCGGGAGCGCCTCGTTCATGTCACCGGCCTCCGTGTCGATTCCAGCCGCCGCCAGAGGCTCTTTCATCTGTTCGATCACGGCCGGCCGATCAAACACCGTCACACGCACCCCACCACCCGCGAAAGCTTCGGCGTTCGTACCCGGCCCGCCGCCGACATCCAGTATGGTCGCACCTTCCGGCAAGAGCGGCAAAAGTGCTTCGGCGACCGCATCCGCCCCGGCCCGCGCCCCACTCCTCATCGCCCCTATAAATGTGGCGGTTCCGGAGAAGCTCGGTGAAGTACGGTCTTCCACGGGTCTGCCGCTCTTCAGAATCTCCGGCATCTTGCTCCAGCTGGAGATCAAACCAGACCGATGTACTACTGCCGCCCCGACATAACGTGGGTGAGACGGCTCCAAAAGCGGACCGCGATGCTTCTCATCGAGCACGAATCCTTTTTCGTTTTCTTCCAAAAGCCCGATCTCCTCCAGCGCCGAGAGGACCACGTAGACCGCCCTCCGGTCGAAACCGAGAGCGTCCGCGACATCGGCGGAGGAGCGTGGAGTATCCGCCACTGCATCGACCATGCCGCTTTCCAGCGCGGAGCCGAGCAGGATCGCCTCCCGCCAGTCGAGTTCCGTGTAATTTATTCGGGGCATTAAATAGTGATTGTACTCCGCCAGCAGGCACGAACCTTCCTAGAAAAGCGCTTCGATCTCCCCGATTGGCTCGCCGTGCAGGTTGAAGGTTTCGGAGGAAGTCGCCTCCTCGGGAATATCGACGCCGTGGCGGGAGAGTGCGGACAACGCGGCTGGTTTCACGGCCCGGTTCGCGCCGTCCGAGACCTTGATCGCCACTCCCCACCCTTCCGGGCTGCCGGCAGTAAAGACGGCTTCCGCGCCGCCTTTGACGACGAGGTTCGTCTTCTGCATGAGGTCCGTGTCGAAGCGTCCGGCGCCGGCGACCATGTAGGGATGCTCGCGCATCGCGTCTCTTGTCCTCCTCACAGCCTCCGAAAGCTCGCTGGAGAGATGCCCCCCAGTGGCGAGTCGGGCGAAGCCGGTCGCGAGGCTCCGGAGCGGCAGGGCGAAGGTCGGGACGCCGCAGTTGTCACCGGCTACGAGTATCTCGTCTCTCTCCGGGCCGCAGGTTTGAGAGAGCAAGTCCAGTATCCACAGTTGCAGTGGATGATCTGGACGCCGGTAGCTTTCGAGGTCCCAACCTTCGTGGGCGCAGACGGCGAGCATCCCGGCGTGCTTGCCGGAACAATTGCCGTCGATGGAACTCGGCTTTTCGCCGCTCCGGACTAGCTTCTCGGCCGCCGGCGCGTAGAGTGGAGGATGCGCCCCGCTCTGAAGGTCTTCTTCCGAGAGCCCGGCCTTTTTCAGGATGGACCGGACGGCGTCCAGATGGATTTCTTCGCCGTTGTGGGAGCCGCAGGCGACGGCCAGCTCTTTGGTCGTGAGCCCGAACTCGTCGGCGGCGCCGGAGAGGACGAGCGGCAACGCCTGGAACGGTTTGGCCGAAGAGCGAGGATAAACGTATCCTTCCGGGTCGCCGATCTCATCCAGCACTACGCCTTCCGGGCCGCAGAAGACCATCCGTCCCCGGTGGAGGCTTTCGATGATTGCTCCACGGCTAACGCCGACGAGGGGCGCGTCCGCCTGGAACCCGGCGCTCTGATCTTCCTGGAGCAAAGCTCTAGCTCCCGGCGATCTGGATAATACGGAGCCCGACCATGTCGTGGGCGACGCGCATCCGGGCCATCGCCGCCGGGAAGTCGTCGTCGGAGTAGTATTGGACGGCCTCATCCAGGAGCGCCCGGAGCTTTGCCAGCAGTTCCTCCTCCCCGCCGCCGGGACCGGCTCCCCGGACGCTTGCCTGGGACATCCCGATCATGACCGACGCCCGCGGAGTCCTCAACCACATCGAGAGGATCGCCGTATCCAGATACCCGCTGATGCGGAGCAAATGCCCGGCCCTGAGCGCCGCCGTTGCTTTCTCTTTCAAGAGAACCACCGCCGGATGTTACCGGAGAGAATGCCGGGCAGCGCTTCCTCGGGGACGCCGGCTGTTTCAGCCGAGGCGAGGGTTGCGTGAAGGGTCGCGGGCAGGTCGCCGTAAGGGATGTCCGAGCCGTAGCAGATCCGCGCCGGGTCCAACAAGCTGAAGAGGATGTACAAATCTTTCGCCCGAACTACCGAAGTCTCGAACAACACGTTCGGATGGTCTTCGAAAGCCCGGACGGCTTCGAGGACTTCGACCATCGCGGCGTGGCCGAGGATCAGGCGTAGTTCAGGATGAGCTTCCACGGTCGGGAGCAGCGGCTCAACGATCCGCTCCATCGCCATGCCCGTGTGGATAAGGACCGGCAAGTCCGCCTCCGCCGCCATCCCGAGCAACCTGACCACCCGCGAGTCGTCCAACTCGAACTTCTGGGAGACTGGGTGCAGCTTGAGCCCCTGAAACCCGCGCGCCACACAACGCTCGAATTCCCGCTCGTAGTCGCGGTGCGGGTTCAGCCGAAAGAACGGCACGAAGAACTCCGGGAACTTCTCGTAAGCGTCCCAGACCACGTCGTTCGGCCCGGAGAAATCGTCGAGGGCATTCGGGTCGTTCAGTGGAAAGACGATGCTTCTCACCACCCCGGCCGCCTCCATCCGCCCGCGCATCCCCTCGGCCGTCATGGTTCGCCCGTCCACGTCGGTCCCGATGTGCGCGTGGGCGTCGAAGATTTCAGTGCCGGACGGTATCTTCTCCACGACCCAGTCCCACACGTCCGCCATCGCCCCGGATGTCAGGACTTCTATCTCCTGCTTACGCTCCGCCTCTGTAGCCAACCTTACCGCCTATCCGTTTTCGACTTGGAAACGACGCCCCTGCGATGTTATCAGGCTGATTACTATGCTGCGATAGTCCGGAGACAAACTTTCTGCCCGGACAGTAACCACCGGACAACTCTCACCGGCGCGACATGAACCAGCAGCGCACGCCGAGTACCTCTGACCATCCTATCGTGGTGAAGCCGAACCTCTTATAGTAACGGACATTGCGCTCGGTGTCGGTCTCCAGGTATACGAATCCACCAGCATCGAACCAGGTCAAGGAACGCATTCAGCAAGGCGGTGCTGAGGCTCTCGCCTCTCAGGTCAGAGCGGACGGCGAACGGCCCCAGGCGCCAGTGCGCCTCGTCGGATGGGTCGTTTGCTCCTCAAGCGGCGCGCCAGGCGAGAAACCTTTCACGCACCGCCGGCGGCCGCGCTTTCGCCTCAGCAGCCAGTGGCTCCTTTCGCTCCCCGGAGAGCGGGCAGGAACCGGGCGGACCCCAGAACGCGGCTCCCAATATCTCCTCGCCCTCGGAAGCGACGAGAGCAGGACGCTCGGTAGCTCGCAGAATGGCCCCGAAGCCCAACTCCAGAGAGCGCAGACGCGCCTCGCGGTCGGGGCCATGAATCGCCAAGTGAATAGGATTTTCAGCCATACCACTGTCGATCACGCGGGCAACGGATGTCCGTTCTTCAGGTTGCATCGGACGGATCTCCACGCAGGCAGAATATCATCCCAATAGGTGGGCGAAGTTCTCACGCTTCCAAAAGCCGGGACTCTGTTCAGATCCAGGTTATACCGTCGGAAGCGCACGATTTCGGCAACCCGCAACCAACGGCGTAAATTTCCTCTTCGAAGTTGGCCCAAAGAACTACCGCATGACACTCCGCCGCGTCCGTGAAGCTGAGATAAGGGCTGGACGCTTCATCCAATACGTACGGGGCTTCCACTGCGGTCGCGCCAAAACCGAACTTGCATTGAGGGCGATCCAGGTCGCGGAACAATATCACTACATCGTGTTCCGGCTGGGAAGTATCCAAGTAGATCTCATCCACCCATACTTTCCCTGTCTCCGCTCTGGGCCTACTGCTCTGTTTGTGCGGATCAAGAAGCATTTGCCGGAGTCTCTGAAGGACTACATTCTCGTACTTTCGCCTGCGGTTCTCGAACTTGTCCTGCGACATTCTAGTCTTTTTGCTGCAGCGTGAGCGTCGAGACGCGGGGGCCGTCCACGCTCTTGACGTTCAGGGCCGCGCCTTCGACTTCTACGGTGTCGCCGGGCTCGGGCGGGCGGCCTAAAGCACCTAGTATGTAGCCACCGATGGTATCGAAGTCCTCGTGCTGGAGGTCCAGTTGGAAGCGTTCGTTTACGTCGGTTATCTGGATGCGGCCGTCTATGGCGTAGAGGTCTTCGCCGAGTTGTTCGATAGACGCCTCGTTCTCGTCGAACTCGTCCTGTATCTCTCCGACTATCTCCTCCAGGACGTCCTCTATGGTGACGAGTCCTTCGACGCTGCCCCACTCGTCTATAACTATCGCCATCTGGAGCTTGCGCTGCTGGAACTCTTTGAGGATCTCATCTATCCGCTTGTTCTCCGGGACTACCAGGCATTCACGGATCAGGGGCCGTATGTCGAAGCTCTCCGGCTCTTCGCGGGCCGCCCGGAACAGGTCCTTGACGTGGACCGCCCCGAGGACGTGGTCCGCGTCTCCTTCGTAGACCGGGTAGCGCGTGTAGGCTCCGAAAGCCGCCTTCTCGACGAGCTCGCCGAGGGGGGCGTCTTCCGGCAGCGCCTCTATATCCGGGCGTGGGACCATGATCTCCCTTACCACCGTATCCCCGAAGTCGAAGACGTTGTTCAGGTACTCACGTTCCTCGGGCTCCAGCACGCCTGAGGCGGTGGAGGAGGTGATCATGAGCCGCAACTCTTCCTCTGAATGGACCTCCATCTCCCCTCCGAGTCGGATGCCCCACGGCCTCAACACGAAGTTGGTCGAGGTATTGACCAGCCAGCTAACGGGACGCAGGAAAAGCATAAAGAACTTCAAGGGGCGGTAGATCCAAAGCGCCATCCTCTCGGCTTTCTGAATCGAGAAATACTTCGGCGCCTGCTCCCCGAATACTAGATGGGCGTAGGTGATAAGCCCAAATCCGAGCGCAACAGCGATGACTTCTATTACCCTATCGTTCCCGAGGCCGAGCGCCATAAAAACGGGTTTTATGAGAGCGGCCACGACCGGCTCTCCAACCCATCCGAGAGCCAACGAAGCCATCGTGATCCCAACCTGGCACACGGAGAGGTAACCGTCGAGGTCTCGCAGAGCATCCATGACCCCAGTAGCCCTCGGGTCTCCCTCCTGCTCTAGCTGGGCGATGCGTGACTCCCTGACCCGAACCAGCGCGAACTCTCCCGCCACGAAAAACCCGTTCAGGGAGATAAGAGCCAGCGCCGCCAGAACGCCGAGCCAGGATAAGAGAGGTTCCGGCACGACTAGAAGCCCGAGCCGCCGGAGCGGCCGTTGGTCGGGATCCTTGGATGGTTGATAGAAGTTTTGCCCATCGCGTTACGAACGGGATTATACCCCAGCACCAGACCCATCAGCAAGGCCTTCGACTCTATCCGTTCGGAATGTAGGACACCGGGTCTCGTGGAGGTCCCGGCACGAAAGAGGCCCGACTCGAAAGCCGGGCCTGTCCATTCGGGTTGCTTGCCGGATTTTGCAGCTACGCCAGGCCCTCAGCCTCGTACTCGCGGAGGAAGCCCTCGAAGAGCTTGCGATGGCCCTGCTCGTCGCGCAGGATGGCTATGACCATATCCTGGGTCACAGGGTCCGCTTCCTCGGTCTCCTCGATAACGCGGGTGTAGTGCTCGATAGCGACCGTCTCGGCGTCTATGACACCCTTTATGACGTGTACGACGTCTACCTGATCCTCCGGCGGCTGCAAGAAAGTCTGCTCCGCCTTGAAGTCGGCCGAACCGGGGACGACGCCGTAAAGCTCCTTGATCCGGGCCGCAAACTGCTGGGCGTGGCCGAGTTCTTCCTGGACGTCCTCTTCCAGAGATTCCTTGATCTCCTGCGCCCGCACACCGTCAGGGTTGGTCGAGTTGGTGACGTAGTTCATGACCGTCTCAAGCTCCATGAAATACGCCGTCTTCAATAGCTCCACGATCTCTTCGCGTTTACCACTACTATCCTGTGAGAGAATACCTTCGCCGCCGCGATTGGTCTCCACTTTAAGCCTCCTCTTGAAGCTATCAACGTCTATAAAACCATCGTACCCGCGAACGTCCCGCCAAAACGTGAAATTAGGAACAGTTACCGTAATTTCTCGAAATTCGGGCGGGTGTAGCGAGAAACGTTTTTCTATTGATGTATTTTGGGTTCTGTACGGGCTTCGGCGGCTGCTTTCAGGCATTCCTCAGCACCCGCTCCGGTCGAGGCGGCGACCCCGGCCGAGAAAGCGCCCTCTATAAACGGGGCATCCACGAGGTATACATTCTCCCTCTTCTCGTCGGAGAGCATTTCGAGTACCGTCTCGGCCGCGAAAACCGCGCTGCCGAGGTCCATGAAGATCAGGACTTCATCGGTGGGAAGGTCCTCTACGGCTTTCTGGATGCCGTCCGGGTCGGTGCCAAGCGTTCCCTCGGAGTCACCGCCGACCGCCGAGATCTCTACCTCGCCCGCCATCTGACGAACGAGGTCCGCCGTACCCTCGGCGATCTTGGGGCTGTGTGAGACGAGGACCAGGCCGACGCTCATTCGTCCTCCCCGGAGTTCGAAAGGGCGCGGACCACCGCCTCAAGGAGAAGCTGCGTGGAAGCGGCGCCGGGGTCCCTGTGGCCCTCGGCCCGCGCTCCCATATAGCTTGCGCGGCCTCTCTTCGCCGTGAGCGGCTCCGTGGAGTCGGCCCCCTCCTTCGCAGCCTCGGCGGCTGCCTGGAGCACGTCGGCGACGTTTTTAGCCCCAGACGCGGCTTCTTTCGCCGCCTCTACCGCTGGTTTGAGGGCGTCGATCATGGTCTTGTCCCCCACCTCGGCCTTGCCACGCTGCTTGACGCCGCCCAGGGCGGCTTCCAAAGCGTCGGCCGCGTCCTCCGGCGAGACTTCCTCCTTCTCGGCCAGGGCGGTCGAAGCCCGCAGGAAAGCGGTGCCGTAGAGTGGTCCTGCTGCGCCCCCGACTTTGCTTATGAGGGCCATCGAGACGGCTTTGAGAGCGTCGGATGGGGAAGCGGGGCTGGTGGACTCAAGGCGTTCGAGGGTCGCCTGGAAGCCCCGGTGCATGTTCGTGCCGTGGTCTCCGTCCCCTATCTCCGAGTCGAGTTTCGTCAGGTACTGACGATTCTCTTCCATCGCGGCGGCCATCTCCCGGATCACCGCGAGCGTGCTCTCCGTGGCGTTCAAAATATTCTCCTCGTCTCGTAAGGTTCCAAAAAGAGGAGCCCGGAATATCACCGGTCTCCTTTACAGCTTTACTTAATTATAGTTGTTCGTTACTCTCGCACGGTCCTGCCTTCGGTTTCCGTATCCGGTCCAGACTGGTCTGTATCCACGTCGGTCGTTCCTCTGGGATCCACTTCCTCCGTGGGCTCGACATCGCGGGCCGCGAGAACGTCCCGGATAAACAGGTCGTAGACGAACCCTCCAAGCACACCGCCGATCAGCGGACCGACTATGGGTATCCAGAAGTAGGCTGTATACATGCCTTTCGCCGTTCCGGGGAAGGCGAGAGCGCCCCATCCGGCTATGGCGGCGAAGATCCTGGGGCCAAAGTCGCGAGCCGGGTTGATGGCGTATCCGGCGTTCGCACCGAAGGATATGCCTATTACCACCACGACGAGTCCGACCAGGAGCGGCGCCACGTTGGCGCCGGGTGGCTGGTTCCGGTCGTCTGTCAGGGCGAAGATAAACATCAACAGAAACATCGTACCGACGATCTGGTCGATCAGCGGCCCGACCCAGCCGCCGTTGAAGTAGGGGGCAGGGAAGGTCGCGAAGATACTGTAGGTCCCGATCGAGTCTGCCGACCCGCGGGTTATGTTGTTGGCCGCCTCGTAGGCGGATATGGCGTCGTGGTAGACGAGGAAGACCAGCGCCGCGCCCGCGAAGGCCCCGACCACTTGCGCCGCCATGTACGGCAGTACCTTGGCCCAGGGAAAACCGCGTCTTACCGCGAGAGCCAGCGTCACCGCAGGGTTTATGTGCGCCCCGGTAAGACCACCCGCCACGTACACGCCGAAGGTGACCGCGAGTCCCCACCCCAAGGCGATCAGGACCCAAAGCCCGCTTCCGGCCGCCGTGCCTATGTCGGTACCCCTACCGGACTGGTTCAGTGCCGCCACGGCCATCGCCACGACCCCGTCGCCGAAGGCGATCAGTACCAGAGTTCCCAGGAACTCCGCCGAAAGCTCTCCCCATACCGTGGTTCTCCACCCGGATCTAGCCGGCGCTGATGCTTGTGACAATTCTGTTCCTCCTCTCCATTAGAACCTTAGAACGGCCGACCAGCGGCCACGTTGCACGGCGCCGCCAAGTAAGTTTTCATCTCCTCGTCGAGCTTGAGCAGCGTGATCGAGAAGCCCGCCATCTCCAGCGAGGTCATGTAGTCGCCGATGTAGGGCATCCGCCAGACCTCCACACCCTCGTTCTTGAGTACCTCGGCGACGCGGGCGTAGGCGACGTAGAGTTCCATAAGCGGGGTGCCGCCCATGCCGTTGACGATCACCGCAACCTCCGAACCGCCGAAATTGACGGAGTCGCCGAGGATCTTCCCAAGCATCTCGTCTACTATCTCGTTGGCGGGCTCGATCTTCTTCCGCTCGGTTCCGGGCTCGCCGTGGATGCCGACCCCCATCTCCATCTCGTCGTCGCCGATCTGGAAGATGGGCTCTCCGCTCTCGGGCGGGGTGCAACTCGTGAGGGCCATGCCCATAGATCGGACGTTCGAGTTGACCTTTTCAGCCAGTTCCTTGATACCCGCCAGGTCCGCGCCGTCGTCGGCCGCCGCTCCGCAGATCTTATGAACGAAGATCGTCCCAGCGACCCCGCGCCTCCCGCTCGTGAACGTCGAGTCCTCGACCGCCACGTCGTCGTTCGTGACGACGTAGTCGGTCTGGATGCCTTCGGCTTCGGCCAATTCTCCGGCCATCTCGAAGTTGAGGACGTCTCCGGTGTAATTCTTGACGACGTAGAAGACTCCCGCGCCGCCGTCCACGGCCTTACTCGCCTCCAGCATCTGGTCCGGGGTCGGGCTCGTAAAAACGGCCCCGGCGCAAGCGGCGTCGAGCATGCCGGCCCCGACGTAGCCGCCGTGGGTCGGCTCGTGTCCGGAACCACCACCTGAAACGAGCGCCACTTTGCCCTGTACTGGGGCATCCGCGCGTACCACCAAATTGTGCTCGGGGATAACCCGGATCAGGTCTCCGTGCGCCGCTTCCATCCCGCGCAGCATCTCCTCGACCGCCCGCTCCGGCGCGTTTAGCACCTTCTTCACGAGGCTCTCCTTTCCCCCGCCGCCAAACTAGCCAAGGGGTGACTCGACCGCTTCTTGTGCCCAGTCTCTGGAGCGTTCGAGGGCTTCTTTCCACCTCGCGTAGAGCCTTTCGCGCTCCTCTTCGCCCATCTTCGGCTCGTAGCGACGCCTGAGCCTCCACCGGCTCTGCAGGTCTTCGCGGCTCTGCCAGAAACCGGTCGCGAGCCCCGCCAGGTACGCCGCCCCGAGGGCCGTGGTCTCCAAAGTCTCCGGTACCTCGACAGGTATCCCGAGGATGTCCGCCTGGAACTGCATCATCCACTTGTTCGCGGCGGCCCCGCCGTCCGCCTTGAAGCCGGGGATATCTATGCCGGAGTCTTTCTCCATCGACTCGACCACGTCGCGCGTCTGGTAGCACATGCTCTCAAGCGCGGCACGCGCCAGATGGGCCTTGGTGGTGCCGCGGGTTATCCCGACGACTGTTCCCCTGGCATAAGAGTCCCAGTGCGGAGCCCCGAGACCGACGAGCGCCGGCACGAAGTACACGTCGTCGTTCGAGTCGAGGCTGCGGGCCAACTCCTCTGTCTCGGAGGCGTCCTGGATAATGCCGAGCCCGTCCCGCAGCCACTGCACGGCCGCGCCGGTTATGAAGATTGCGCCTTCGAGCGCGTACTCCACTGGCTCGTCCCCGAGGCCCCAGGCGATGGTCGTCAGCAGATCGCCTTCGCTGCTTATGGCTTCGCTCCCAGTGTTCATCAGGGCGAACGAACCCGTGCCGTAAGTGTTCTTGGCCTGGCCTCTCTCGTAGGCGACCTCCCCGAAGAGGGCCGCCTGCTGGTCTCCGGCGATGCCGGCTATGGGTACCTCGGTCCCGAAGAGGACGTCCGGGTCGGTGTTGCCGTAGACGAAGGAGCTCGGCTTGACTTCCGGGAGTATCTCTCGCGGCACGTCCAGCATCTCCAGAAGCTCGTCGTCCCACTTTAGTTCGAAGATGTTGTAGAGCATGGTACGCGAGGCGTTGGTGTAGTCGGTTATGTGCTCCCGGCCACCGGTGAGCTTGTAGATGAGCCAGGAATCTATGGTGCCGAAGCAGATCTCCCCGTTCGACGCCCGCTCTCTCAAGCCCTCGACGTTGTCAAGCATCCACTTTACCTTCGAGCCTGAGAAGTAGGCGTCAACGGTAAGTCCCGCTTTGTCTCTGACCATCTTTTCGTACCCTTGCTCTACGAGCTCGCTGCAGATGCTCGCCCCGCGCCGGTCCTGCCAGACGATGGCGTTGTTCACCGGCTCGCCTGTCTCCCGATCCCACATCACGACCGTCTCGCGCTGGTTGGTGATGCCGATAGCCGCCAGGTTGTCGGCCGAGACGCCGCTATCCTCAAGCGCCTTCTCTATGACCTGGAGTACGCCGTCCCAGATCTCCGAAGCGTCATGCTCGACCCAGCCGGGTTTCGGATAGTGCTGGGTGAACTCAGCGTACGCCTCCCCCACCGTCGCACTATCGTTGTTGAAGATTATCGCCCTCGACCCCGTCGTCCCCTGATCTATAGCAAGTACATATTCGCCCGCCATGCGGCCTCTCCTTTTCCCTAGAACCCCGGATCACCCCTGTATAAGCCAGAATCGCGCCAGCCTCACCTCCGTGTACAGACCACAACACACCCGCGCAGGCCGGTTATCCCTTTGTTGATACGCTTTTCCCAGCCTGGGGTGTGCTCACTGCCGAGAATAAAGGAGCCTGGAATCCGCGTCAAGTACACAGCCTGGTAGCCATCGGAAAGTTTCCTCTCGACCAGAGGCTGCTTGCAAGTAGAATACTCGTTGTCGTACCCGCAACTTCGTGGAGGTTTCTAACGGTTTGGGCCAGATGACGGGCAAGAGTATCGCCAACCTGATAGCAGAGCGGGCGATGGCGTGATGCGGGCGGAGCGGGTTTTCAGCATAGAACAGGTGGATGAGGCTGACTGGCGCGTGCTGGAGCCGCCGGACTTTCCTTTCTTCGACTTTGAATTCCTGCGGGCGCTGGAGCGTTCGGGGAGCATCGGTCGGGCGAGCGGATGGTCGCCGGTCTACCTGCTCTGTAAGGACGAAGACCGCCTACTCGGCGCGCTCTGCCTCTACCTCAAGACCGACTCTTACGGCGAGTACATCTTCGACTGGGAATGGGCCCGCGCCTACCAGCAACACGGATTGCCGTACTACCCGAAGCTCGTCTCAGCAGTTCCGTTTACGCCCGCTACGGGACCGAAGCTCCTCGTACGCCCAGACGCCGATGAGGGAGCCCGCGAAGAGGCAATACATATTCTGCTGGATGGGGCGCGCAAGCTCGCGGAGGACCTCCGGGTCAGTTCTTCGCACGCGCTCTTCGTGCCGGAGGAGGAGTTGGACGAGTTCGTCGCGCGCGGGTTCGCGATCCGTCACTCGCTACAGTTCCACTGGCGCAACCGGGATTACGAGGCTTTCGAAGATTACCTGGCCGCTTTAGAAGGAAAGCGCCGACGCCAGATCTCCCGCGAACGCCGCCAACTCGGAGACGAGGAGCTGGAGATAGAACGTCTCACCGGAGAAGAACTCTCTCCCAAACACGCCTCCCTCATGTACCGCTTCTACACCAGCACGCTCGACAGGAAGTGGGGCATGCCGTACCTGACCGAAGACTTCTTCGAAGAAGTCTTCCAAACGATGAACGACCGCATCCTTCTCGTGCTCGCGCGAGACGGACAGAACGGCTCCAACGCGAGCCGCTTTAACGTAAGCCGTCTGGGGCTGGGCCGGTTCGGCGGGAAACGTCCTATAGCGGGCGCGCTCAACTTCTTCAAGGGTAGTTCTCTCTTCGGACGCTACTGGGGGGCTGCCGAAGAGCGGCGCAACCTCCACTTCGAGCTCTGCTACTACCAGGAGATCGAGTTCGCCATCGAACGCCGCCTCTCTCTCTTCGAGGCCGGCGCCCAGGGCGAGCACAAACACGCCCGAGGCTTCCTACCCTCCCTCACCTACAGCGTCCACGACATCCGCCACCCCGGCTTCAGGGAAGCGATCGAACAGTACCTCGAAGCAGAGAAAGAAATGCTCGCCGAGACAATAGCAGCCTACGACGAGCACAACCCGTACAAGTGATAGAGGCAGCCTGCATCATCCGGTAAACGCGGGGCGGATCCGGGCTGCTCCACCCAAAAAAAGAGACCGGCCGGACTTTTTCGCCCGGCCGGTCTCTGTCGCAATCGCGGATTTTGTGGGGTTTACGCGGCGTTGTTGAAGAACTTGCTGTAGGCGCCGTTCCTGAGCATCTGCTCGGCCTCGCGCTGGAGCTGGCGGACCCTCTCGCGAGAGATACCAAGTTCTTCACTCAGTTCGGCGAGAGTCGCCGTATCCTCGCCGTCGAGCCCGTAGCGCCTTACCAGGACGCGCCGGTTTCGCTCCGGCAGGCCGCCTATCGCCTCTTCCAACTGCGCCGTCTCCATGTCCCGCGCGACCTCGCCGGGGGTGTCCGAGGCCTTCTCGTCCTCTATGAACTCCCCGAGCTCGGAACTGTCGCTCTCGGAAGAGAGACGCTGGTTGAGGCTGGTCGCATCCGGCATCGCGTCCTTTACGTCGCGCACCTGATCCACATCCCACCCGAGCTGCTCACCGACCTCTTCGTCCATCGGCTCACGCTCCAAATCGGCGGAAAGCTCGTTGTAGACGCGGGCCATCTTGCGGATCTTCTCTCCCATATGGACCGGCACCCGGATGGTACGGCCCTTGTCGGCGACCGCCCGCTGCACAGCCTGACGCACCCACCAAGTCGCGTAGGTAGAGAAACGATACCCACGATCCGGGTCGTACTTCTCGACGGCCCGCATGAGACCGATATTGCCCTCCTGGATCAAGTCCTCGAAAGGCAACCCCATCCCACGATACTTCTTGGCAACCGATACCACGAGCCTCAAGTTCTTCTCTATGAGCCTCTGACGAGCCCTCTCCTCGCCGGCTTTCGCACGGTTGGAGAGGTCTATCTCCTCGGCGTGGGTAAGCAGCTTCCCCTGACCGATATGAGACAGGTACTTCGCCAACAACTCGGGCGTCTGGCCCTCACGCTCGTAACTCCGCGCCTTCGGCGTCTTCGTAGTAGATTTCATCCACCGACCTCCTGTAAGATTTCAGTCCCATGTTCACCGCAACCTCCGCACCGCACGTCAAAGACCGCCAGAGGCACTGAACGGATTATACTACTTTTTCTTGCTTGTCGCAAGACCTCGTATTTTACTCACCGGGTGGCGTTTGTCAAGTTCTATACGACAGATTTGCAACACAATTGCGCGGTCTGCTGGAAAAGAAGGTGTAACATGTGATGAAAGCGTTGTTCGAGGGTCAGTGTGTGGCGAGGTGCGGAAGGGATATTGGTTATGACTCTAACGATAGGAACGGGGCCTTTCGGGGATCAGGGCTCCGGCGAGTTCAACTTCGAGGTGACGGCTCCGGAGGGGCACGCTTTATATTTCGAGGAGTCGCCGCGTCGGGTGAGGGTAATGTTCGGTGGAGAGACCGTTGCGGACAGCCGTTCGGCGAAGTTATTGCACGAGCGGGATCACCTTCCCCTCTACTACTTCCCGGAGGAGGATATTCGCATGGACCTTCTCGAAAAAACGACCCACACGACTCATTGTCCGTTCAAGGGCAACGCGTCGTACTGGTCGGTCAAGGTCGGAGAGAGCATCGCCGAGAACTCCGCGTGGTCCTACCCGGAACCGATAGAAAACTGCCCGCCAATATCCGGGTTCATCTCCTTTTACTGGAATGCGATGGATTCCTGGTTCGAGGAGGATGAAGAGGTTTTCGTCCACGCAAGAGACCCTTACCATCGAGTGGATGTGCTGGATAGCTCGCGGCACGTCAAAGTCTCGGTAGCCGGGGAGGTGATCGCCGAAACCCACAACCCGAAGCTGCTATTCGAAACCGGCTTGCCGACCCGTTACTACATCCCACCGGAAGACGTAAAGTCGGAGAAGCTGCGTCCGAGTGAGACCCGGACGGAGTGTCCGTACAAGGGTACCGCCTCGTATTACTCGGTTGCGAGTTACGAAGAGGGAGAAGACGTGATCTGGCACTACCCGGAGCCGATCGCAGCGGTGGAAAAAGTGGCCGAACACCTGTGCTTTTACAACGAGAGAGTAGACCTCGAAGTTGACGGCGAAGCGCTACCGAGGCCCAAAACACGCTTCTCGTAAAAGCCTGTGTTCTTATAGGCGGGCTATCCCGAAGAGACCTGGCCCGTGAAAAGGATCCCGGCTTCTTCGGCCGGAAGCGGTTTCCAGAACTTGTTGCCCTGAACGATATCGCAACCGAGACGTCGTAGTTGCCGGAGTTGTTCATCCGTCTCCACACCTTCGGCAACCACCTCGATACCGAGACCTTGTGACAGCCCGATCATACCCGCCACTATCGTATTGTCTCCAGGACTATGTCCCAGAGCCTCCACGAAAGAGCGGTCTATCTTGAGGCGGTCAACCGGGAAGCTTCGTAGATAGGATAGTGAAGAGTAACCCGTCCCGAAGTCGTCTATCGCCAGCTTGACCCCTAGACTCTTTAGCTTCCAGAGGCTCTGCATGGCTGGCTCGGCATCCTCCATTGCGACGCTCTCGGTAATCTCCAACATCAAAGCGTCCGGCTCCAGGGCGCTTTGATCCAAGACATACGAAACTTCTCTTGCCAGGCCGGGATAGTGAAATTGGAGGCCGGAGAGGTTCACGGAGAGAGTAGGCGGTCGTAGACCAGAAGGGTCGCGAGCTTCTCCCCACTCGCGGGCCTGGCGGCAAGCTTCTTGCAACACCCATCTGCCGATAGGTACGATCAAGCCGGTCTCTTCCGCCAGCGAGATAAAACTGTCGGGCAGGAGTAAACCGCGTTCCGGGTGCTCCCATCTCAACAGAGCCTCGAAGCCCACGACCTCGCCGGTGGAGATCGAAACCATAGGCTGATAGTAGACCTGAAATTCTTCCATCTCGGCGGCCCGTCTTAGAGCTTGCGCGGATAGGGGCGCAATGCCTCCGCGCTGAAGGCGGGCGCGGGATGCTCCATCATCCGGGGAGTTCTCGACGCTTCCCGACGAAAGAGGATACCCGTGCCCGCGCTCCCACCATACATCATCGAGCCCATCTTCCAACAGTTCTCCGCCCTGCTCCCGGAGAGGGAGACGAGCCACCCTTTGGGCTGCCACCGTCCCCGTATCCCCGACAGGGTCGTCTTCGAGAAGCTCGTTCAGATTTTGGTGTTCGGGTGCGCCTACGAGAAGATCGCCGACGGGTCCTGCTCGGCGACCACGCTTAGGGATCGTCGCGACGAGTGGATCGAGCTTGGGGTGATCGAGCGGCTGCGCGAGATGTCGCTCGAAGCCTACGATCGGGCCATTGGCCTGGAGCTCTCGGAGTTGGCGGTGGATTGCTGCATCACGAAAGCGCCCTGCGGGGGCGAGAAGGCGGGCAAAAGCCCGGTGGACCGCGGCAAGCGGGGCCTCAAGCGTTCGGTGGTCGTGGATGGGCGAGGCATCCCCATAGGGTCGGTGACCGCGCCCGCCAACCGCCACGACTCGCCGCTTTTGGTTCCCACCCTCGACGCCGCCAGGGCGCTGGGGATGGTGCTGGAGGGCGCGACCGTCCACCTGGACCGCGGCTACGATTCGAAGCCCACCCGGCTGCGCCTGCTGGAGTTCGGTCTCGTCGCGGAGATTTCTCGGAAGGGCATACCCGCGCCCCTGAACGCGACCAGGCGCTGGGTCATAGAGCGCACCAACTCTTGGAACAACGCCCACAAAAAGCTCCTCTGGTGCACGGAGCGGCGAGGGCGGGTGGTGGACTTCTGGATGGCCCTCTCGGAGGTGGTCGTCATCGTGAGGAGACTCGTGAGGGAGGGCTGGACGCGTTACCGATGGGACGCTCGTCCTTCTCGACAGCCATGACCTATCCGCGCAGGCTCTTAGTTCGTTCTCAAGTGAGAGCCTTGCGGCCGCTTTCTCATCCATGTCCGAGTCGAAGACGGCGTAGCGGGCTTTGCCACTACTTTTAGCCCGGTACATCGCCATGTCTGCTTTTCTTATTAGCTCTTTGGAGATATCGTGCGGTGAGCCACCGGAAGCGGCGTCGCCGAGAGCGATGCCTACGCTGGTGGTCACGAATATCTCTTGTTGTGCGCTGATACGGAAAGGCTCCCGGAGCGCATCAGCGATCCGCTGGGCGACCCAGGTGGCTCCAGCGAGGTTGGATTCTTCGAGTAGTATCGCGAACTCGTCCCCACCGAGCCTGCAGATAGTATCTTCGGGCCTCAGGCATACTCTGAGCCTCTCGGCGGCCTCCGCGAGCAACCCGTCGCCCATCTCGTGGCCCAAAGAGTCGTTTACGACCTTGAAGTTGTCCAGGTCTAGGAACAAAACCGCTACCATAAACCTCTGACGGAGGCTACGGTCCAGAGCATGATTCACCCGGTCGTTGAACATCATGCGGTTGGGCAGGCCCGTTAGAGAGTCGTGGTAAGCTCGATATTCAAGCTCTTCTTCCAACGCCTTTCGCTCGGTCACATCGTTCAAGATGCCGGAAGCGCCGACGAAATCTCCTTCTTCGTTAAAATACTCCCGGAAACTGACCTCGATCCACTTCAGCCCGCCGCTTTTCGTAACGAAGCGCGACTCGTACTTGAGATAACCTTCGCCGCGGTTACCCGTGGCTTCGAAGTCTCTGGTGCTTCGTTCCAGGTCGTCGGGGTGGACAAACTCCAGGTAACTCTTACCCAGGCTCTCCTCCATCGAGAAGCCGGTAACCTCCGTCCAGGCGGGGTTGAGAAAAGTGTATCTTCCATCGGAATCCGTCCGGAAGATAACCTCTCTTACACTCTCTACTACCGAGCGATACTTCTCCCTACTATCGCGTAGCCTATCTTCGGCTTCTTTACGTTCGGTTATATCTAGTTGGACCCCCAGCCAGTACTTTGCATCCCCCCTTTCGTCCCGGATCACCACGGCCTCATCCTGAACCCATACGGTGCGTCCATCCCTGTGGATTTGTCGGTACTCCATCCCGAAAGGCTCGCCGGTCTCGTCGGTCCGTCGGTCCTCGGCCAGCACCCTCTCCCGATCTTCGGGGTGGATTGTGCTGACACGATGATACAGATCGGAGATAGCCTCCGCCGGCTCGTAGCCGAGCATGTTCTTGAGTTGCGGGCTTATGTAAGCGGGATTGCCGGTATGATCCAGGTTCTGGATGTACGTGACGGCCGGAATATTCTCCACGAGAGTACGGTAGCGAGCCTCGGCGTCGCGTACCTGGGCGTGGAGTCGGGCACGCGCCACGGCCATGCTGACGTGCTCACCCAGGGCACACACCAGTTCGAGGTCGTGCTCCGTGAGCTTCGTGTCAGTACGCTCAACATTGAGGGTGCCTACTACCTCTCCCCCGTCGAAGAGCGGAACGCAGATCTCGGAGACCACCCCTTCGAAGGCGCCCAGGAAGTCAGGGTCCTCGCTTACGTCTTCGATCAGGACAGGCTGGCCGGTGCTCGCGACCCGTCCGCTCACCCCTTCGTCCAGGGCGATGCGTTCGATCGCCTGTTCGTGGCCTATCTGATGTTGGAGTACAAGTTCCCCGTCTCGAAGAAGATAAGCACTCACCAGGCTGTAGCCGTAGACTTTCGCCGTCGCCTCGACGATTGTGCGGAAGACTGTGGCGAGATCCAACTCGCGGGCCACGGCGGTACGCGCCTGATGCAGAAGTTCCAGTT
Organism: Rubrobacteraceae bacterium; assembly: GCA_965219175.1. Classification (GTDB taxonomy): domain Bacteria; phylum Actinomycetota; class Rubrobacteria; order Rubrobacterales; family Rubrobacteraceae; genus JBBPZK01. The sequence goes on along the minus strand of CBDCNI010000001.1, from coordinate 1,421,583 downwards.
CTCGCGCCTGGCGACGATACAACTCCTCGCTCTCCCGCAAGGCGTTCTCTGCCCTCTTGCGTTCCGTGATGTCCCGGATCATGCTCTGCGTAGCCGGCTTGCCTTGGTGTAGAGTAGGCATCGCACTAGCTTCGCCATCGACAGCGCGGCCGTCGATACGCAAGAACTTCATCTCCATGAGATCTACCTTCTCGCCGCTCGTCTGGGTGCGGGCGGTCCTCTCACCCACGGCCTTACGGTGGTCAGGATGCACGAACTCCATCAATGCTTTGCCGACCATCTCTTCCGAGCGACTGGCGCCGACAAGCTTGATCCCGGCGTCGTTGATAAAGACAATATTGCCTTCCTGGTGGACCAGGATCGCATCCGGCGAGTTCTCTACGAGCTTCCGGTAACGCTCCTCGCTCTCCCTGAGGTTCTCCTCGGCCAACTTTCGCTCGGTTATGTCCTGAAACAGCGCGACGAAGTAGCTCGGCTCCCTGTGAGAGTTCCTCACCAGGGATAGGTCGGAAATGGTCCATACAGTGCGACCGTCTTTTCGAATGTAGCGCTTCTCCAGGTTACTCTGCTCCGTACCGTCTCTGGAGAGAACCCGCTGTGTACGCCGCCGGCTCGCCTCCTGGTCGTCAGGGTGGGTAAGATCCGTCGTACACTTAGTAAGAAGCTCTTCCTCAGAGTAGCCGAGCATCTCGCACAGGGACTGGTTTACCCGCAGGAAGCGGCGATCGAGGCCGATCAGGGCCATCCCGGTCGAGGCGCCCTCGAAAGCGCCCCGAAAACGCTCTTCACTCTCGTGCAGCTCTTCTTCGGCCCTTCTGGCTTCGGTCACGTCCCGCTGGGTGACCAGAACTCCTCTTATGCTCGGATCATCCAGGAGGTAGACACCCGCAGCTTCGAGACGCCTCCAGGACCCGTCGGCGTGCCTGAAACGATACTCGACGACGTTGCGCGTTTCTCCCGGTTTTCCGAGAGTCTTCTCCGTCTCCTCCCGAACCTTCCGAAGGTCGTCGGGATGGACGTAGTCGAAGACGTTCATCCCGATCGACTCCTCCGGATCGTAGCCGAGTATCCGCTCGAACGCCGGGCTCGCATACCTCAGGGTGCCGTCGAGATCCACGATCTTGACGATCTCCGAGGAATTCTGAACCACCGACCGGAACCTCTCTTCGCTCTTCTCGAAGTCCTCCTCAGCCTTTTTGCGAGCAGTGATGTCCGACATAACACCCTGCCAGTAGAGCGGCTCGTCCTGGGATCCGCGGTGGAGAGTAGCATCGTCACGGACCCAAACTACCTCCCCGCCGCAGGCGATCATCCTATACTCCACCGAGAAAGGTTCTTCAGTTTCGTCGGTACGCTCGTTTTCGCCGACTACCCGTTCCAGATCCTCTGGATGCATGATTTCATTCCAAAAGTTTGGATTTTCCACAAACCTCTCCACCGGGTAACCAAGGATTTCCTCGACCCTGGGGCTCATGTATGAGACGTTGTAAGAGGCGCCCTCTCCAGGATACGCCTGCTGGATGTAGATGATCGCCGGAGCCTCTTCTACGAGCGTGCGGTAGCGGGTTTCTGCTTCTTGCAACCTCATCTCGGTTTGCTTACGTTTGGTGATATCGCGGGAGTTGATTACGATGCCGTTTACGTCCGGGTCGTCGATCAGGTTGTTGACGATAGACTCAAAGTAGAGCCAGGAGCCGTCGGCGTGTTGGATCCGGAACTCGACCGGCGGGTTCAAACCGGGCGTCTCCATCATCTGTCCGTATGACTCGGCGAGCCGCCCGGTGTCTTCCGGATGCACGAAGCGGAAGAAGTCGTTTCCTACTACCTCTTTGTGCCTGTAGCCGAGAACTCTTTCGATCTCCTCGCTCTCGTAGCGAGGCGTGCCGTCGGGCTCCAATATAGTGACCATGTCCGAGCCGTACCGGACGAGCATCTCCCGAAGACGCCTCTCTTTCTCTCGCCGCCCGGTCGTATCCCGCTGCAATGCGGCCCAGTTGGTGATCTCACCCCGCTCGCCCCTAATGGGCACGAGGCTGATTTCGACCCAAAACCGGCTGCCGTCTTTGCGGTAGTTCAGAAGCTCCGTCTCGAAAGGCTCACCCTTCTCGAGCGCCTCCCGTATCTTGTCTAGCTCCGCACGCCCGGTCTCCGGTCCCTGCAGAACTCGCGGGCTCTTGCCCAATACGTCACCGGCCTCGTAACCCGTCATGCGGAAGAAAGCCTCGTTTGCATATACGATCCTCGGCCCTGGTTCGTCGAGCAAGCCGGCTTCCGTAACCAGTACAGCATCATTCGTGCTCTCGAGTATCGACTCGAATAGCTTCAACCGAGCCCCCGCGCCACGTTCCTCCACAAACTCAGATCCGCGCTCCACTCTCCAGCCCCCTCAAACAAAGATAAGGACGCAGTGCGAAATCAAGATCTTACACACATCTTCTTCCCATCCGCATCTTGGTATCTATACCACAGTCGATATCTGTAACATGGAACTTAAGTTGGGGCAGCAAAGAATCGTAGCCTTAGTCTGCCGTCCCAACAACACTCGCAATCGATCGAGACCGGACCTGCGCGGGTTGATAAATCGAGGAGTAAGGTGGTCCTGCTTTTAGCTCTGACGCACCGCGTCGGGCGCTGCCTTCCGATGCTGGGAGTCCTCCCGACCTGTTTTCTTTTGGCGGCGGAGCAGAACGTCTTGGAGAAGCGCGATGCCCCCGCTAGCCAAAACAGCGCCGACGAGATACGCGGAGAGCACCCACAGTCCGGTTCCGAGGCCCGTGTCTATCGGGCCGTCGTAGAAGAGCAGAGCCCTCAGCCCGTCGGTTGCGTGCTCGAACGGCAAAACCCCCGCGAGCGAGCGGAAGAAATCCGGCAGGTTTTGGATCGGGGTGGTCCCGCCGGAGGTCGCGAGCCCCAAGCTTATGATAAGCAGCGACCCCGCCAATATCCCGACGCGCGGCCCGAAGACCGAGAGCAACATCAACCCCAGCATGAGCGACACCGAAGCGACCAGCGAGAGAAAACCGAACATGTACAACGGCCCCACCTCGTGATGCACACCGTATATACCGAGAGCCACCGCCGTCTCCACGGCTCCGAGCAGCATCGATAGCAAGACGGCGAACGCCGTCCGCCCCGCGAAGAGCCGGACGAACGAGGGCATCCGTCCCGTCCTTGCCACTGTTCCTTCAGCCACGTCGCCGAAGCCGCCGTAAATGGCGTTCGCCCCGATAAAGCCGAGGATAGAAGCCGTGAACATCAGGTAGAAAGGCATCAGGCCGCGCCCCGAGTTGGCCCCGGTCGGCTGGGCGTCCGTGACTCTAGCCGAGACCGGCTCTGCGAGCGCCGCAGCCCGTTCCGGCGAGACGCTCAAGCCCTTGTCAGCGAGCGAGCCGGTTAGCTTCTCGCCGGTACTCTCGGAAGCGTTTTGCACTACTTTCGACAGGATGGCCTGGACGGTCCCAGACGGGAACGGTCCCGCAGACTGATTCGTTAGGATCTCGACCCGCGCAGGCTCCGTCCCAATCGTTTCGGGTGCTTTCGAGCCGCCGGACGGATGCGCCGCCTCGACTTCCCCTCGCACCGGGTTCCCGAGGAGCGGCGCTTGTCCGGCAGGAACGCTGACGTTCGCCTCCGCCAACGCACCGGAGAGTTTCTCTGCCGTCGCCGCAGAGGTGGAGATGGATATTCCGGAGAAAACCTGTTTTGCCGTAGACAAAGTCGAGGGATCCGTCGCAGGGTTGGTCAGCAGGCGCAGTTGCGCAGGCTCCGGCGCCTTTTCTGTTAGTGGTGACGCGAGGCTCGCGAGACGCTTGGAGTAGTCTTTTGGGATCACAACGGCGGCGGCGTACTCGCCCTTGCCAAAACCCCCGATCGCCTGCTTCTCGCCGGAGACTTCGCTCCAGTGGATCACACCACGAAGCTTCTTCTCCGAAGTGGCTCCTTCCACTACCTGATCTCCAAAATCTACCGGCTTGCCACCGAGCTTCGCGCCCTCGTCCTCGTTGACGATCGCCACTGGCAACTCCGGCGGCGCGACGAGTTCCGCGATGCTCCGCGAGTAGTTTTTGGGAACGATCAACGCCCCGTCGTACTCGCCGCGCGAGATCCCCCGCACCGCCGCCTCCCGGCTACCGACACGCGTCCAATCGACCGCACGCCCTATCTTCTCGCTTGTAGTCGCGCTCTTGATGACCCGAGAACCGAGGTCCACCCGCTCACCACCGAGCTTCGCACCCGTATCCCCGTTCACGAACGCCACCGGGAGGTCCCGTGTATTAGCGACTGGACTCTTCGCAGCACCGAAGTTGACCAGGAAGTAGAAGAAGGCCAGAACGACGACCCCCAATATAGAGACCCACACCTTCAAACTCCTCAAAGCTCCACCAGCCATCAGACCAACCTCTCCGCCAACCGGATCCTCATCGACAATCCTTCACGTATATCTAACTCGATATAGTAAATGCAGAGGTGAACTATATCAAGTGAGATATAGTATAATTATCTGAAAGTTTTCGTGGTTTTAGGAGTAGGGTTATGAAGATGCGCGACTATGCGATTCTCGCTTCTGTTGCACACGAGCCGAAGAGCGGGTATGACCTGACGAAGTGGTTCGATAGGATCGCGAGTCACTTCTGTTCCGCCGGATACGGAAGCATTTATCCGGCTCTCTCGCGATTCGAGGAGGAGGGGTTGGTGGTGCATGAGGTCGTGCCGAGCGACCAGGGGCCGGTGCGGAAGGTCTACTCCATCACGGAGAGGGGAAAAGAGGTCTTGTTGGGGTGGTCGGGAGAGCCGGCGGCCGAATCGGATATACGCGACGAACAACTCGTCAAGGCTTTGAGTTACGGGATGCTTCCGCGTAAGAGGGCGCTGGAGTTGTTGGATGAGGCTCGTGGGCGCCACGAGGCGAGGATCGGCTACTACGAGGAGCTTGGTCGCAACCTCGACAGGCGGTTGTGGGAGGGTGAGATCTCCGGCGAGGCTCATCTGGGGTCGCTGCTGGTCCTGAGGCGGGGCGTCGGTTTCGAGGAGGAGTACATCCGTTGGTGTGAGGAGTCGAAAGCTTTGATCTCCTGGTTCGCGAATCGAGGGTTGGATGGGACGCGAGAAGAGACTGTTCGAGGATAGGTCCGAGGCGGGCCGAAAGCTCGCCGGGAAGCTGGAGCGCTACCGGGAAGAGGAGCCGGTGATACTGGCCCTGCCCCGTGGCGGGGCTCCGGTCGGCTACGAGGTCTCCCGCACTCTGGGCGCGCCGCTGGACGTGTGTATCGCGCGAAAGCTCGGGGCTCCAGGTCAGCCGGAGCTAGGCATCGGGGCCGTCGCCCAGGGAGGCGCGCGGGTGCTGAACTACCGTGTTCTCTCTCAGCTAGGCGTACCCGAGAGCTACGTCGAGCGCGTCACGGCCAGAGAGATCAGGGAGGTTGAACGCCGCCAACACCGCCTGCGGAGCGGATACGAGCCGGTGAACGTTCGTGGGAAGACGGCAATACTCGTGGACGACGGCCTCGCCACAGGCGTAACGGCGCTGGCGGCGATCCAGTCCGTCAGGGAGCGAGAGCCAAAGCGTCTGGTCCTCGCCGTGCCCGTGTGCGCAGCCCAGACGGTAGAGGCAATCTATCCTGAGGTCGAGGACCTCGTATGCCTGGCAATACCCTCCGAGCTCGGCGCCGTCGGTTTCTGGTACGAGAACTTCGGTCAAGTGCCGGACGAGACTGTCATCGAACTTCTAAGGAAATCCCGCCGCGAGCAGGAGTAATGTGACGAACCAGCGCTTCGCTAGCTCCATAGCGTCGGATTCGGGATCGAAGCAGGCGTCCTCGCCGGATCCACCTCATCTTCCCTCTTTCGACGCTACCAGCACCTCCGAGCTGATACCGAACGACACCACGGTCTCCCGGTGCAGGATGCGCCAGCGGTTCGCGGGCAAGTAGCTCGCGAGCCGAACCGGACGACAACCACCCACCAACCGCGGCCGCAGTCTATGGACCCGCTTCCAAGCCGCAGATACGAGCCCCGGCAGAAGACCTTCTCCATAAGTGAGGCTCACCAGGCAGAGCCTTCCGTTCCTCGATAAGACCCTCTCCGCCTCCGCGAGAACGCCCCGAATATCCTCCTCGCTCAAGAGGTCGAAGACGTAGCTCGAAACGAAGCGGTCGAAGCCGCCATCAAGGACGGGCAGCTTGGTCGAGCCGTCCGACACTATTACCTCCGCCCGCTCGGGCCAACGCCGCAGCCTCTCGCGGGCGAGCCCGACCATCGTCTCGCTGACGTCCAGCCCGAGGTAATGGGCCTCGTCCGGCAATGAGCCCGACATCAGGCTCTCGGCGAAGCGGCCCGTCCCGCAACCGAACTCGAACACCGCCTTCGCACTCTCGAACCCGGCGTGTTTTACGAGCGCCGCAAGCGCCCGATCCTCGTAGAATCCCTGGCGATCCTGACGCGCCCCGAAGCCGTCGTAGAAACCTTTCGCCTCCACAACCGTTAGAGTCCGTTCTTCTCCCTGCGGCATCCCTAGATCTTACCGGAGTTGCGGTCGAGAGAGTAAGGATGACCGACTTGCGAAAATACTTACTGAGGAAAGCAGGAGTGGCCGGAAGCCGGCCTACCAACCGAAGGTGGGAAGTGCTCCTGGTTGAACAAGGCGTAGAATAGTCAGTTGTGATCTGTCAGAAGAATAAGAGAGGAGTGCGTTTTGGGTAGTTTTGCGTTACTGGTTCTGAGGGCGACCTTGGGGCTACTAATGGCGGGCCACGGCTCGCAGAAGCTCTTTGGTTGGTACAACGGGCCTGGCATGGAGGGGACCAGTGGCTTTATGGAGTCGCTAGGGCTCAAGCCGGGTAGCCGCTGGGCGGCGCTCGCGGCCGGCTCCGAGTTCGGGGGCGGCGTGCTTACCACGCTCGGCTTGCTCAACCCGCTCGGTCCACTAGGGGTCGTTGGCTCGATGGCGATGGCGGCGAGGAAAGTACACTGGAAGACGCCGATCTTCGCGACCGAGGGCGGCGCGGAGGTGCCACTGGTCTACATAGTAATAGCGTCGGTCCTAATGATGTCCGGGGACGGGAAGTATTCCGTCGACCATGCGCTCGGCATCCGGCTTCCGCGTTGGATCGCCCCTGTCGGCTTCGCAACGGCGCTCGCCGTCGTCGCCAGCACCGTCACCGAGGAAGAGGACCAGCAGGAAGAGTCCGGCGGAGAGCCCGGCGAACCGGAGAGCCTGTAGATGTCCGGGGACGGCCAGAGAGTAGAGATCCCCGAAGGCTACCGGGACTTGCTGGAGAGCACCGCACTCGTCCACGTCGCCACACTCGGCCCGGACGGCGAGCCCCAGAATAACCCCGTCTGGTTCGACTGGGACGGCGAGCACATCAAGTTCAGCCAGACAAAGACACGCCAGAAATACAAAAACGTGGGCCGCGACCCGCGCATCGCTTTCTCCATCGTCGACCCGGAGAACCCCTATCGTTACCTCGAAGTACGGGGCGAAGTCTCGAAGATAGAGGAAGACCCGGACATGGCGTTTATCAACTCGATGGCGAAGAAGTACCTGGGCCAGGACGAGTATCCCTTCCATCAGCCCGGCGACGAGCGGGTCGTGGTCTTTGTCGAGCCCGAGCACACAACCCAGATGGGCGCGTGACGAACAAGGCCAACTTTCTTGGTTTCAACCACGTCGCCCTCGAAGTCGGCGACATAGAGGCGGCCCTGGAATTCTACGGCCGACTCTTCGATCTGCAACTGCGAGGTCGCGGACCGGGCATGGCATTCGTGGACGCAGGCGACCAGTTCCTCGCCCTCTCCGAAGGACGCAGCCAGCCCCCGGACGGAGCCCGTCACATCGGGATGGTAGTGGACGACCGGGAAGCGCTGCGGGATGCTCTTGCAGAGACGGACGCCGAGATACTACCCGGTCGCGGTCTCGACTTCCTCGACCCGTGGGGCAACCACTGGCAGGTCGTCGAGTACGAGAACGTCCAGTTCACCAAAGAGCCGGGCGTTCTGGGCGGGATGGGCCTCGGAGATCTCGTGAAGTCGGAGAAGGCTCTGGAGGAATTGAGAAGTAAAGGGATGGTGGCGGAATAGACACTCCGCGACAAGGGCAAGGCAGCGGCATCGCGGCGCTCCGGCGGGCTTTGGGGTACTTGCGCTCTTACAAGCGCGAAGCTTTCGGCGCTTTCGTGTCGCTCTTACTGGTATCCGGGGCGAACTTGTTGACTCCGCTCTTGATCGGGCGGGCCATAGACGACGGTGTCAGGCCCGGCAAGCTCCGTGTGATCTTCCTGATAGTCGGGGTCATGGTGGGCGTCGCGCTGGTGCAAGGCGTCTTTCAGTTCTTGCAAGGCTACCTGGCCGAGAGGGCTTCCCAAGGAGTAGCTTACGACCTGCGGGATGGACTCTTCGCCCGGATAGAGCGGCTCTCTTTCTCCTACTACGACAAGGTCGAGACGGGACAGCTCATCACACGCATGACCAACGACGTGGAGCAAGTCCGGAACTTCACCGGCTCCGGGATCGTCCAGCTCGCAAACGCCATCGTTATGCTCTTCGGGGCGGCGGCGCTACTCTTCTACCTCAACTGGAAGCTGGCGCTCATAGCGCTCGCCATCGTGCCGGTGATCGGGGTACTACTCTTCCGTTTCGTCGGCAAAGTCGGGCCGATGTTCCGCGCCGTGCAGCAGGCGCTCGGACGGCTTAACACGGTCTTGCAAGAGGACTTATCCGGGGTGCGTGTGATCCGGGCTTTCGCCCGCGAGGACTATGAGACCCAGCGCTACCGCGAGGCGAACCGCACGCTCCTGGACCGAAACCTGATGACGGTGCGGGTGTTCTCGAACAACTTCCCGTTCGTGTTCCTGTTCGCGAACCTCGGGACGCTCCTTATAGTGCTGTTCGGCGGGCTCCAGGTGATCGGCGGCGGGCTCCAGATAGGACAACTCGTCGCGTTCAACTCCCTGCTCGGGTTCATGCTCTTCCCCGTCCTGACAATAGGATTCCTCTCGGCGAGCATCTCGCGCGCGGGAGCCTCATCCCAGCGCGTCTTCGAGATCCTCGACGCCCCGACGGACGTGCAGGACAGCCCGGACGCGAAACCTCTCCCCCCCATCCGCTGCCGCGTCGAGTTCGACAGCGTGAGCTTCCGCTATCCGGGGACGGAGCGCGACATCCTGAGCAACGTGAGCTTCGCCGTGGAGCCGGGCCAGACGGTAGCCGTCCTCGGCACGACGGGTTCCGGCAAATCCACGCTGGTCAACCTCTTGCCCCGCTTCTACGACGTTACGGGCGGCTCGGTGAAGCTCGACGGCCACGACGTGCGCGACGTAACTCTCTCCAGCTTGCGGCGACAGATCGGGATAGTCCTCCAGGAGACGCGCTTGTTCTCCGGCACCGTGCGCGACAACGTCGCCTTCGGAAAACCGGACGCCACGGACGAGGAGATAACGGAGGCGGCGCGGGCGGCCCAGGCCGACGGGTTCATCTCTTCGCTACCGGATGGGTACGCGACCGTTATCGGCGAGCGGGGGCTCGGGCTCTCCGGCGGACAGCGGCAGCGGATCGCTATCGCGCGGGCGCTCCTGGTGGAGCCTCGACTCTTGATCCTGGACGACAGCACCTCGGCCGTGGACGCGGAGACCGAGGCGGCGATCCAGGAGACGCTTGACAGGCTCATGCGCGAGCAGAGCCGGACGGTCTTCGTAATCGCCCAAAGAGTATCCACCGTTCGGGACGCCGACCTCATCTTGATCCTGGACGACAGTGAGATAGCGGCGAGCGGCACCCACGAAACTCTGCTCCGCGAGAGCGAGCTATACAATGAAATATTGGGGTCACAACTGATCCAGGAACCCATCAGTCACAGTTAGAAAGGTACATTCATGTCAGAAGCAAACAGCAACTTGAATGCCGCCGACTCCGGCACTTTCGCCATAGGAGGAGACCTGGAAGTCAATCGTCTGGGCTTCGGGGCCATGCGGATAACCGGCGAAGGCATCTGGGGTGAGCCCGCTGACCCCGAGGAGGCAAAGGCCGTCCTCCGGCGCGCGGTGGAACTAGGGATCAACATGATAGACACCGCTGATTCCTACGGCCCAGACGTCTCCGAGCGCCTCATCGGCGAAACCCTCTCTCCATACCCGGAAGACCTGCTGGTCGCCACCAAGGGCGGCTTGACGCGTCCCGGTCCTGGTGACTGGAGGCCCAACGGACGCCCCGAGCACCTGCGTAAAGCGTGCGAGAGCAGTCTCAAGCGCTTGAACCTGGAGACGATAGACCTCTATCAGCTACACCGCATCGACCCGGAAGTCCCGGCGGAAGAGTCTTTGGGAGTATTGTCGGAGTTGCGAGACGAGGGCAGGATCCGTTACGTCGGACTCTCGGAGGTCGGAGTCGAGGAGATAAAGCAGGCGCGGGAGATAGTGCCGATAGTCTCGGTCCAGAACCGCTACAACCTGACCGATCGAGGTTCGGAAGACGTCCTGAACTTCTGCGAGCAGGAAGGCATCGCTTTCATACCGTGGTCCCCGCTGGCGACTGGCAAGCTGGCGCAAGAGGGCGGACCGCTCGATGAGATCTCCTCGCGCAAAAACGCCCGTCCCTCGCAGATAGCGCTCGCCTGGCTGCTGGCCCGCTCCCCGGTCATGGTCCCAATCCCCGGAACTTCATCCGTGGATCACCTGGAGGACAACGTCGCCGCAGCCGGAATAGAACTCTCCGACGACGAGTTCGCGGAGCTAAACGAGGCGGCGTAACGAACGGGAGCGATACAGGAGGCGGAAGATGAACATTGGGGTCATAGGCTCCGGCAACATCGGCGCGAACGCCGCGCGGCTCTTCGCCCATGCCGGGCACGAGGTGGCGATCAGCAACTCGCGAGGGCCGGATTCTCTGCAAAACCTCGTCGCCGACATCGGCCCAAACGTCCGGGCCGCAACCGTAGAGGAGGCAACTGATTTCGGCGAAGTAGTACTCTTGGCGATCCCGTTCTTCGCTTACGAGACGATACCGGAGGAACCACTCGTCGGTAAGGTCGTCATCGACGCAACGAACTACTACGAGGGACGGGACGGGCAGATAGACTTCGGCGGGCTTACGTCGAGCGAACTGCTGGCCCGTCACCTGCCGGACGCGCGTCTCGTCAAGGCGTTCAACACCATGTACTACGAGACGCTCGCCAGCGAAGGTCGCACCAGCGAAGGAGAAGACCGTCTGGTGATCTTCCTGGCGGGTGACGATGGTGAAGCGAAGACTGTAGTTTCGGAGCTTATCGAGGAGATAGGCTTCGATCCGGTAGACACGGGCTCCCTGCGGGACAGCGGGAAGCAGGAGCCGGGCTCTCCCATCTACAACGAGCCGATGACCGCCGACCAAGCGGAGCAAACGCTAGCGGGCATGAACTAGCGCAGTGGGGATGCGGGGCATACAGTCCATTGCTGAAGTCCCTCAGGAGAAGGCCGCCGATAGGGGGGCTACGGCGCGGCGTCTGCTCTCGGAGTTGGCTCCCTACAGGCGGGAGATGCTTGTGGTGCTCGTGCTCGTCGTGCTCGGGGCGGTGTCTCAAGCGGGTGGTCCGTGGTTGATCGGGCGGGCCATAGACCGCTACATCCTGAAGGGAAACCCGACGGGGCTGCTGTGGACGATGCTGGTGCTTCTCGGGGTGTACGCTGTGGGGGCTTTCGCCTCGCGCGGGCAGGTGTATCAGGTTGGGTATATTGGGCAGGGTGTCTTGGCGCGGTTCCGGGAGCGTATCTTCGACAGAATTCAACACCTTCCCCTCCGCTACTTCGATAAGCGCCCCGTCGGAGACCTGATGAGCCGGGTGACCAACGACGTCGACACACTCAACCAGCTCTTCTCGCAGGGCCTCACACAACTCCTCGGATCGTTGTTCAGCCTGATCGGGATAGTTATAGCTATGCTGTTTTTGGACTGGAGGCTTGCGCTGGCGTGCTTCCTGGTCATCCCGATCATGCTCCTGACGACTTCGTTTTTTGCCCGCCGGGCGCGGACGGCTTTCCGGCTGACGCGCGAGACGGTCGGGGACGTGACGGCGGGCATCCAGGAAGACATCGTCGGGGTGCGAGAGGCGCAGGCTTTCGACCGTACGGAGGAAAACATCGCCCGTTTCCGGGAGCGGAACGCGGCCAACCGAAACGCCAACGTGCAGGCGGTGGCTATTACCTCGGCCTTCGCCCCGGCTATAAACGTGCTCTCGACGCTGGCGACGGCGCTCGTGATCGGCTACGGCGGATACCTGGTCTTCTCCGGCTCGCTGACCGTCGGCATCCTGACGGCGTTCCTGATCTACATCCAACAGTTCTTCCGCCCCATCCAACTAGCCTCCCAGGTCTACACCCAGGCCCAGGCCGCCCTAGCCGGAGCCGAACGTATCTACAACATCCTGGACGAAGAACCAGAGCCTCAAGACCCACCCGAGGCGGAACAGCCTGGCCGTTTCGAAGGCCGCATCACCTTCGAGGACGTTTCTTTCGCCTACGACCCCGGCCGGCCGGTGTTGCGGGACGTGAGCTTCGAGGCGGAGCCGGGCCAGACGATCGCGCTGGTCGGGCCGACCGGGGCGGGCAAGACGACCATCGCGAGCCTCATCCCACGCTTCTACGACGTGACGGAGGGCTCGGTGAAGATAGACGGTCGCGACGTGCGCCAGTTTGCCCGCAAGGACCTGCGAGCCAATATCGGGATGGTCTTGCAGGAGCCGTTCCTGTTCTCCGGCACCATCGCGGAGAACATCGGCTACGGCAACCTCGATGCGACCCGCGAGGAGGTAGAAGCGGCGGCCCGAACCGCCAGCGCCCACGACTTTATCTCAGCGCTTCCGGAAGGCTACGATACTGTGCTGGGGGAAGGCGGCGGTTCGCTCTCCCAGGGCCAGCGGCAGTTGCTCTCGTTCGCGCGGGCGGTGCTCGCTGACCCGCGCGTCCTGATCCTGGACGAAGCGACGAGCAACGTGGACACTCGAACGGAGGCGACGATCCAACGCGCCCTCGCTATCCTCCTCGAAGGACGCACCAGCGTCGTCATAGCCCACCGCCTGAGCACTATACGAAACGCCGACCAAATCCTTACCGTCCAGGACGGTCGCATAGCCGAACGCGGCACCCACGACGAACTTCTAAAGAGAAACGGCCTCTACGCCGACCTCTACCGCCGCCAATTCCGCGACCCGGTGCCGTCCTGAACAAAGCCAGCGACCCGAAGGAGGCTTCATGAGCAGGAGAGACTACCGCGCAGACAACATAACCGTCTCTTTCGATACGGGACGCTGCATCCACGCGAGAGAGTGCGTCAACGGCCTGCCCGAAGTCTTCGACGTGGAGAAGCGTCCCTGGATACAGCCCGACGAGTCCGACCCTGACACCGTGGCCGGGGTCGTGACGCGCTGCCCCACCGGAGCCCTCCAATTCATCCGCGAGGACGGCGACGATGAGGAACAAGTCCCGGAAAAGAACATAGTAATCGTCGCCAAGGACGGTCCACTGTACGTCCGGGGCGATATCGAGATAAAAGAGCACGACGAGAGCACTCTCTTGGAAGATACCCGCGTCGCCCTCTGCCGCTGCGGCGAGTCCCGCAACAAGCCATTCTGCGACAACAGCCACAAAAACTCCGGTTTCCGGGACTCAGGCTCCCTGGACGACGGTCTACACTCGGAAGCCACGGACAACAGCGGAGGCAAGCTCGAAATAAAGCTCACTCCCAACGGGCCGCTCTTTTTGAAGGGAGAGTTCGGGATCCGAGACGCGGAAGACATCACGACCCGCCGCGAGAACGAAGCCGCGCTCTGCCGGTGCGGACACTCCGGGAACAAGCCGTTCTGCGACGGCAGCCACAGCGGAATAGGATGGCGAGACTACTAGCCGGCGATGGTACAACCGGAGAGAAAGTATTCGACAAATCATATTCAAAACAGGGAGTGCAAATGAGCACCGACACCACCGGCATCCACCACGTAACCGCCATCACGGGCCAGCCGCAGCGGAACGTGGATTTCTACGCCGGTCTGCTCGGCTTGAGGCTGGTAAAGAAAACGGTCAACTTCGACGATCCGGAGACTTACCATCTCTACTACGGGGACGGTGAAGGTTCTCCCGGCAGCATCATGACGTTCTTCCCGTGGGGAGATGCGCCGCTCGGTCTGCAAGGGACCGGGCAGCTCACCGTCACATCGTTCTCGATCCCCGAGAGTTCGTTAGGTTATTGGACGGATCGTCTCATAGAATACGGTGTCCGCTTCGAGAAACTGACCCAACGCTTCGACGACACGGTCGTCTCCTTCGCCGACCCTGAAGGAATGAAGCTGGAGCTAATAGCGTCCGCAAATGACGCTCGAACTCCCTGGGAAGAAGGGACCGTACAGGCGGAATACGCTATCCGTGGCTTCCACCACGTGACCCTCTCGGAGCGCGACCCCGCCCGCACGACGAAGCTCATGACGGACACACTCGGTTTCCGCCGGATCGAAGAAGACGACGGACGCTACAGGTTCGAGGCCGAAGACGGCGGGCCGGGGAACCTGGTAGATGTGGTGGATGGCTCCAGTGAGTCGCGCGGCCGGATGGGTGTCGGAACGGTACATCACGTCGCTTTCCGGGCGAAGGATGACGAGCATCAATTGGAGATCCGGGAAGAGATCGCGAAACTCGGCTACGACGTGACGCCAGTTCTCGACCGACAGTATTTCCGCTCCATCTATTTCCGCGAGCCCGGCGGCGTGCTGTTCGAGATCGCCACCGACCCGCCCGGCTTCGCCGTCGACGAAGACCCGGACGAACTCGGGACCCACCTCAAGCTCCCACCCTGGCTAGAGACGCGCAGGGAACGTCTGGAAGAAGTCCTGCCGCCGCTCCGGCTGCCGTCCAGGGCCGGCGAGTGAACGGAGAACTCGGCTTCGTCCACCGTTTCGTACCTGGCGAAGAGGGCGGCGTGACGCTGCTCTTGTTGCACGGGACCGGCGGAAACGAAGACGATCTGATGCAGCTCGGGCAAGAACTGGCGCCCGGAGCCGCCATCCTGAGCCCTCGCGGAAAAGTCTCCGAGTACGGAGCGCCTCGTTTCTTCCGTCGTCTCGCCGAGGGCGTCTTCGACATGGAGGACCTCGTCTTCCGCACCCACGAGCTGGCGGGGTTCGTAGAGGCCGCATCGAAAGAGTACGGCTTCGACCCGGCGAAACTGGTCGCGGTAGGCTACTCGAACGGAGCCAACATAGCCGCGAGCCTCATACTGCTGCATCCGGGACTGCTAAAGGCGGCGGTTCTGTTCCGGGCGATGGTTCCGTTTGAACCGGATGCTACGCTGGACCTCTCCAACATGCCGATCTTTATAGCCGCCGGGCGTCAAGACCAGATGATCCCACCCGACAACACCCAGCGCCTGGCGGACATACTCCGGGAAGCGGACGCGAGCGTAGACCTCCGTTGGCGCGACACCGGCCACGCCCTCACCTACGAAGAAGTTGGAGAGGCGAAAGAGTGGCTCTCGGAGATCCTCATCTGACGTATCGGTTCCGGGTAGAAGCGCGAGTCAGCGTAAAATCATCAGGAGATCATCGTCGCCGCTTATGGTGCGCAGATGCTCGACAAAGGACACGCGGAGACTTTCGGGGAACTGAGATGGATGTCACTGGACATGAACTCCTACTTCGCTTCCGTCGAGCAGCAACTACGCCCGGAGCTACGCTCCCATCCGGTGGCGGTAGTGCCGGTAATGGCCGAGACTACGTGCTGCATCGCCGCCAGCTACGAGGCCAAACGGTACGGGATAAAGACCGGAACGAAGGTCTCCGAGGCGCGGCGACTTTGCCCGGACCTTCGAGTAGTCGAGGCCCGGCCCGCAGAGTACGTGCGGGTTCACGAGACGATCATCGGAGTCGTGGATTCAGTCCTTCCTGTTCACGAGATCAGCTCCATCGACGAGATGTTCTTCAAGCTGGGCCGGAGGGAGCGGGAACCCGCCGAGGCTCTCGCCGTGGGGCGCAGGATAAAGCAGGAGATCCGGGGCCGGGTGGGAGAGTTTCTGCTCTGCTCCGTTGGACTGGCGCCGAACCGTTTCCTCGCCAAAATGGCCGGCAAGATGCAGAAACCCGACGGCCTGACCGTCCTTACGCAAGAAGACCTGCCCCACGGGCTGTATCCTCTGGCGTTGCGGGACCTGACCGGCGTCGGTCGTCGGATGCACGCCCGCCTCCAAAACTCCGGGGTCGCTACCGTGGAGCAACTGTGCGGCCTGTCGAAAGACCAGCTGAGGAACATCTGGAAGGGAGTGGTCGGGGAGCGGTGGTGGTACACGTTGCGCGGGTACGACCTGCCACAGACTCCCACGCGCCGCCGGTCGGTCAGCCAATCTCACGTGCTTCCCCCGGAATTTCGCACGCAAGAAGGGGCGAAGGCGGTTCTGGTGCGCCTGGTCCACAAAGCAGCCGCCCGTCTGCGGAAGCTTGGCTACTGGGCCGGAGGGATGGACGTCCACGTCTCCTACACCCGCCGAGGAAGATGGAAGTCCTCGGCGTCCGTAGCGCCCTGTCAAGAGACGCAGACGCTGATTCAGGTTCTCTCCAGACTGTGGAAAAGTCGTCCGTCAGAGGGTAAGCCGATCAAAGTTTCTGTAGTCTTCTACGACCTCGTTCACGAGGCTAGCAGGACCCCTCCTCTGTTCGTCGAGGATAGTCGCAAGATCAAGCTAACATGCGCCATGGACGCCATCAACAACCGGTTCGGGGCCAATGCTGTCTACCTGGCGGCCATGCACCGCTCGCTCCACGCGGCCCCACCGCGCATATCCTTCACCCACATCCCGGACCTCTCGGTCGAAACGACGCGAGGAGCCGAACTCCGTCAGCGGATCAAGGTTCCCGCCCCGTGAGCTTTGTACGAGCCTCTTCGAGCATCTCAGCGTCCGCAATACGCGGTATTTATCAGTCTCAACCGTCGGTTTAGTACACCCATTCCTCGTAGGCCAGGGGGGCCTGGTTCAACTCATCCTGATACATCCGCCACTGCGGCATGAATTGATCCATAAACGCTTTGAAGCGTTCGTTGTGGTGGCGCTCCAGCAGATGGACCATTTCGTGGACGAGGACGTATTCCAGGCAGTGGGGCGGCTTCTTGGCGAGCTCGAGGTTGAGCCAGACTCGGCGGTCCCGGATGTTACAACTGCCCCACCGGGTCTTCATCTTCTTGACACCCCAGTCATCGACCTGAACGCCAATGACGGGCTGCCACTTTTCGATGAGGCCGGGGATGGTGGACTTCATGTATCGACGGTACCAGTCGTTGAGTATCTGTCGGCGTTTCTCGCGATCCGTGCCGGGCCGGACGTGCAGGATCATCTCAGTGTTGCCTTTGAGGGTGACGGTGTTGGGGCCATTGTTTTCCTGGACGCGCAGACGGTAACGGCGTCCGAGGAAGTAGTGGCTCTCGCCGCCGACCAACTCGCGCGGAGATTGGCGGGGTTGGTCGGCGAACGCTTGTTGGTGACGGTGGATCCAACGCAGCTTCGAGACCACGGCCAGCCGCACCGCCTCGTCATCGGTGCGCGTCGGGGCGGAGACGCGCACGCGTCCCTCCGGAGGATGGACGCTCAGGTGCAGGTTCTTGATGGGCTTGCGGACGACCTCTACCTGGATGCCGCTAACTTCGATAGTCACGTTTCTAGTACTCATGCTGGTTCTTTACTAACTCGAAGATCTCATCAGCCCGAGTCTTGTACTCGCCAAGCTCCTCGCGCACGGCGTTCAAAACTTCCTTCTCTTTGAACCTGTTGCCCCGCCAGTCGTCCTTGCGGGTATAACGAACAGCGGTGTCCACCCGAACGGCGACCGTCTCGTCATAGTCCAGGTTATCGTAGAGGGCGCGCTTGGCCGAGGTGTTCAGCGAAACCGGATATTCCCCTGCGCCGGATGGATCTTGGACCTTGCCCGCAAGAGCCACCAGGTTGTCCAGGTAGGTCTTGTAATCCAGAGCTTCTTCGTTGCGCTGTTGGATCAGGGCGTCGAGTAGTTCGGACATCTTTTCGTAGTACTTCGGGTTCACCGGCTGCTCGTCGATGATGACTTTGCGAATATTGTTCTCGATGGCCTCGGACATGGCCTCGGCGTCTTTACGGAGTCCCTCGGGGAGCTCTTCCAACGCACTCTTGCCCCGGCGGACGAGTAAGTCCACTAACCCCAACTCGTCGAAGGTGGAGACTTTCTCACTCTCCTCGGCACGGACGTAGGTGTCCAGCAGATGCCGCATCGCAGGCTCGTAACTCTTCATGTCCAGGTAGTCGCCGCTGGCTACTTTTACCTCCTGGCGGACTTTCTCGTAATGGACTACTTCTTTGTGTGTAGCTTCGGCCTCCTCGGCCGTGTAACCGGCCCCGGCCATCTCGTTGGCGAGGTTCGCGTAGGCCCGCACGAAAGACGAGACGGCTTTGTAGAGCGCGACGCGTTTGCGCTCGTTAGCCTTCACCGCTTCCTTATCAGCGGTGTCTTCGGCGCAGAAGTAGTGCAGGTAATCTATGGTGTTTCGCGGCATGAGCACCGGCTCGCACAGCACTCGGACGACCTCGCGAGTCTCTTCCAGGCGCTCGCGGGCTTTCTCAAGGCGGTTTTCGAGGAGTCCGGCTACGTCTTCACTATCGTAGCCGCTCAGGGCGTCGCCGGTGTAGTCAGTGACGGCGCCTTCGAGGCTGTTGAAGAGGTCTTTGTAGTCGATGATGTAACCGTATTCCTTATCCTCGCCGTCGAGACGGTTGACGCGGCAGATGGCCTGGAAGAGACCGTGATCCTGCATCTTTTTGTCGATGTAGAGGTAGGTTGCCGGTGGCGCGTCGAAGCCGGTGAGGAGTTTGTCGACGACTATGAGGAGCTTCATCCGGCCTGGCTCGTTGATGAAGGTCTCTTTTACGCCTTTCTCGAACTCCTCGGTGCGGTACATTGCGGCGTCCTCGGAGACGTTGAAGTAGTATGCGAGCATGCGGCGGTAGACGGCGTACTGGTGGAGCTTCTCGGTGAGTCCAGCGCCGGACTCTTCGCCGGTGATGTCGCTGGGGGCGGGATCGTAGCTGGTGATAATGGCGCACTTCCCGGCGAGTTCCGTACCGATGAACTTCTCGTAGAGTTTGCAGGCCTGGTAGATGCTGCCGCAGACGAGCATCGCGTTGCCTCGGCCACTCATCAGGCGGTCGCGGATTCCCATGTCGAAGAGGATGTCGGCGGAGATCTTGCCGAGCCGGTCACTGCTGGAGAGGACTTTCTGCATCGTCCCCCACTTCTTCTTTAGCTGGACTCGGGCAGCGTCGGTGAGCCCGGCGGTCTTTGCCTCGAACCATTGATCCACCCTGTCCGGGGAGGTGAGATACTGGTCGATGTCTCGCGCCTCGTAGCGGAGGTCCAGCACTGCTCCATCGCTCACGGCTTCGTCGTACTTGTAGGTGTGGATATAGGTGCCGAAGATCTCGATGCTCTGTTGCTTGTCGGCCTTGAGGAGTGGCGTTCCGGTGAAGCCTACGAACGTCGCGCCGGGGAGGATGCCGGTCATGGCTTCGTGGAGTTTCCCGGCCTGGGTGCGATGGCACTCGTCCACGAACACGAACAGTTCGCCTTTTACGCGGAAGTCTTTTGGGAGGCTATCTTTCAGTTCCTGGGTGAAGTCTTTGGTGGTGGCTTTTTCGCTGCGACCGAACTTATGGACCAGAGAGCAGATCAAGGACGGGTCCGGGGAATTCAGTTTAGAGATGAGGTCCGCCCCGCTCTCCGTCCGGTAGATGTCTTCGTCGACGCCGGTAAAGACCTTCTGTATCTGCTCGTCGAGTTCGGTCCTGTCGGTGACTATGAGAACCCTGGCACCAGTTATGTTCTCGCGGATCCAACGGGCCAGCCACACCATCGTGAGGCTTTTGCCGGACCCTTGCGTGTGCCAGATGATGCCGCCCTCGCGCCGCCGCACCCGCTCTCGCGCGGCCCGCACCCCGAAATATTGGTTGTGCCGGCAGATCTTCTTGACCCCCGCGTCGAAGACGATGAAGTCGTGGATGATCTCCAACAGCCGCCCCGGCTCGCAGACCTGGGCCAGTTGTTCGTCCAGCCCATCCGCCGAGACTCCCTCCTCCCGCCACTTGAGGTAGTGCTTCTCCGGCGTCTCGATGGTCGCGTAGCGCAAGCCTTCCGTGTCGTTGCCAGCCATCACGAGTTGCAGGGTCGTAAAGAAAGGCTCGATGAACTCCGGTCTCTGGTTGGTGAGGTTCTGGCGGATTCCTTCCCCGACGGAGACGATAGACCGCTTTAGCTCCAGCACCGCGAGCGCGATGCCGTTGACGTACAACACTACGTCCGGGCGCTTTTTGACGTGTCCGAGGACCGTTACTTCCTCGGCCACGGCGAAGTCGTTGTTCTCCGGCGTCTCCCAGTCGATGAGCCGGACGGTCTGGTTTGGCTCGCCCGCCGCTTCTTTCACCTTTACGCCGTAGCGGAGCAGACTGTAGACCTCTCGGTTGGCGACGTAGAGGTTCCGGTTCTCGCCGATGGCGGCGGCCCCACCGAGCCGATGCAGGGCGCGGGTTATGAGGGTATCGCTCGTGCCGCGCTTACTCAGCCAAGCCCGCAGGTCCGCCTCTTCGATGTTGCTGTTGCCCGGACGGTATTGGCGGTTACCGAGGTAGCGGTAGCCTAGACGGTCCACGAACATGCGCACGACGCGGTCCTGAGTCTTGCGTTCGAGTTGCCCGACGTCGCTCATTCGCTACTCTCCAATACGCGAAGGTCTCAACGGATCAAGTCTACCGACAAGCCTTCCCACTCTACCCTTTTCCAGTTCCGATCCGCCGTCATCGCCGGTATCTCCAGGCAGATGGCAGTCGCCAGGCACGCCCGGTCGGCCAGGGAGATGTCCAGCGAACGTGTGACGGACCACAACGCCGCAGCGACCTGGGCTTCGCTGGTCCCGAAAGCTACGACGGAGAGACCGAGCATCCCGAGGTCCTCCGGAAGCGGCGCCACCTCCGCTCTCGTGAGTCCCGCCGCCAGTGACTTCCGCAACACTTCCGAGAGGTTGACCGCAGAGATCACCGCCCCGTCCAACACGCGCTCTACTTCCTCTGCTCCCGGCTCCTCCCGTAGCCACGCGAGCAAAGCCGAAGCATCCAGCACGCAAGATGCGCCGTCCGGGCTCAAGCACCCGCCGGTTTGTCGGGTGGTGGATCTTCGTTCGCCTCCCGTGCCTCTCTAATGGCCTCCTCGCGACGCTCGGCGATCAACTCTTCGGAGAGACTTCTGTCCGGCGCCACGGAGGCGAACCGTTCCCGCAACCGGCGAGCCACGTCCTCCCGGCGCTCCAGAACGAGACGGCCATCCTCGACCCGTGTAGAGAGTTCGTCGCCAACCCCGAGACCAAGCTCCTCGCGGACCGCCGCCGGAATAACGATCCTACCCTGCCGACCTACCCTGACCACCGATCCCGTTCTCACCCGTAACTCCCTCTCCGCAACACACTGACATCCTAATACCCGACGTGGCACTTCATTTTAGCATCTGGCATTGAAATACGATGCTAACTTTTGACCATAAGTAAAGGAAACTTCGATCGCTGCTGCTTTAGCAACGGATTTATCTTGGGTATACTGCTGTAGGAAGTTGTAGGATCTCTGATCAGGGAGAGTTACGGATGGGTGCGCGTCGCGGCACGTTGATAGCCCTCGGTGAGGGCGTATATACGGTACCGGAGATAGCGCGGATACTTCAGCCGTCGATGTCCGAAGGCAAGCTGAGGTACTGGTTGAACGAAGGTTTGATCGGAGAACCCATACGCAGGGGGTTTCATGGTAGACCACACCTCTTATCTTTCCGGCAATTGTTACAAGCTAGAACCATCCAGCATTTACGAGACGCGCTGGAGTTTCCGCTTCAGAAGGTAAGACCCGTCATAGGAGAGATTTCGGAACTTGTGTTTCCGCCGCTCTTCGACGAAACGGATGGCCCCGAGCCCCGGTTTATCCGAACGCCGGGAGGTGAGATCGGGGTATTCGACGGCCTGCGGACGTACGAGTTGGTGAGCGGCCAGTCTCTGATATCCGAGGCGGTCATACCCGAGTTGAACACAATATTGCGCGAAACTAAGCGTGACTGGGGACGTGGCGAAGCGTCTATAGAGAAATTCCCGCGACTCGTCTCTAACCCCGGCGTAGTAGCCGGTTCCCCGACGATAAAAGGGACGAGGATCGAGACTTCCTTCGTGGCTTACTTGACGCAGACTCTTGGCATCGAACGGGTGATCGAACTGTATCCTCATCTGAGCAAGGACGCGATACTGGAAGCCGCGAAGTTTGAGGGTGCAGAGCCGTTCGCGGCATGAGGATACTGTCCGACGAGGACATTATCTGGACGGAGTTGATCGACCGCCTGAATGAACTGGGCTCCGAATACGAGTGTAGCTTCATTCCTTTTCCCCGCTCGCAGCGCAGTCGCAGCATCCCGGACGAGGAAGTACCGGAGATTTGCCGCCGCGAGGGCGCGGTTGCGCTACTGTCGGCCAACTACAAAGAATTCGGGAGGCATCTACTTTACTATCAGGCATTGATGAGCGCGGGTGTGTCGGCAATCGTCTTGAGACAGCCAAACCCTCTCACGGACACCCCCGACGTGGATTACCAAATCGGTCTGATCGAGCCACATTTGCGAAACATCGTGAGGCGGTTGGAGCGTGCCGACGAGCCACTGCTGATAGTCCTGAACAAGAGCGGTGTCCGTATCCAAAGACTGGACGAGTTGATAAATCGGTTCCCGACCTAGTATCCCTGGATACAGGCTATTGATTCGGACATGCCACCTCGATCAACCGCCGCACATCTCCAACCAACGCGTCGTTCGTCGCGGCAGGACCGCTCACACCAGCCGCGTCCTCCCGGTGAGGAGTTCCTGCATCATGCCCTGCTTGATCCGTCTCGTCTTCTCCCTCCGTCCCTCCAACGCCGAAATCTCCGCATCCATGTCCGATAACACGGCGGCGATGGCGGTTTGTTCTTTGAGCGGCGCTTTCAGAAATTTGACTCTTCTCAAGTCTTGCAATGAGATGCCCTTGACCGTGCTGCCGCTACCCAAGCTCTCGATCATCTCGGCGTGATGTTCGAACCAGAAATACAAGAATCTACTGTCCATATCTCGCTTGGGGAAGATAGCTTTCAGGTCTTGATTGATGCTCACGTCAACCTCGTAGATGACGGCTTTCCCCAACGCCATCCTTGTCGACATGATAATGATTCCCTTTGGAATCAGATGGGAAGCGCTGTGTTTGAGCCCTTCTTCTGTGATGGTTTCTTGAGCGCGATAAGGATCGAAGTTTGCAAAATCCTTGACCGTCATCCAGGGGATCTCACCGCCCCAATAGGCGGGATTGGAGCGGCTAGGTGTTCCTCCACCAACGATTCGCTCGACAACGTCACCAAACCGCTTCGCCTCCCACTCACCGCTGAATCCCGGCAGTCGTTGCTTGCCGATGAGGAGTTGCTGCATGGCGGCGGTCTTGACGGCTCGCTTCTTGGCGATCAGTTTGTCCAGACCTGAGATCAGGGCATCCACATCCGACAGCGCGGTGGCGATGGCGCGTTGTTCGGCAGTGAGTTTCGGTATAGCAATCAACACGTCATGCACTATTGACTGAGTTACCAACGGTAAATCATTCTGGTTTCTGACCTCGTTCAACCTTGCGCCCTCCAGCGCAAGTGCAAGAAAGTCCACATCGATTGCTCGGTATACTTGCTTTGGGTAAAGCGCATTATCCGTAATCCACGCAGGTCCACCGGTTCGGTAGACACTTCCACATTTCTGTCCAACTCGACCGATAACAACTGTCGGCGTTGTAGCGACTGCGTCGTTCGTGTAACCAGCAACACCGTTACCTCCGAAGACTGGCACAGGAAACTGTGGAGATTGGCGATGCAAAGCACTAGTTTTGATAAGTACGCCAGAAGTAAACTTGGCTATCGCACCAATCGACACCGTTTCCCAATCGTCCGGGATCATGCCAACCTCCGTCTGCTTGTACCCCGGTGGCACGCGGTCGATTTCGACGGTTTCGGGGGCGTAGACGGCGAGGGCTTCGTGGACTGCGGGGGTTTTGTCGGTCATGGGGCGAGGCCCATTTGGGCGAGGTGTGCTTCTACTTTTGCGGTCAGGTGCTCTACTTCGGTGGTCAGGGCGGGGAGCGGTTCGGCGTAGCGTTCGTCGAGGGCTTTTACGCGACCGGCGACGGTGCGGGTTACGCGCTCTATCTCGCCCCACACGTCGTTCTCTATGGCGGCGATCCACTTGTCGTCTACCACGAGGGTCTTTATCTCCCCGTCGGTCAGCTCCGGGTATTTGGAGATCAGGGCTTGGTCCAGCGCGTCGGCGGCCTGTTTGTGGTCTTTTATGGCCCGCGCTTCGGCGTCCACGAGGCGCAGGTAGTCGTGGAGGGCGTCGAGTTCGGCGAAGATGTCGTTGTCGTCCCGGAGTCCTTTCCGCCATGGCCCGGTCCCGAAGCTGGCTCGTTTGATGCTGTTGGCCTGCTCGTATTCGGGGGTGTACATTGGGACGGTCTCCAGCACGAGCGCCCGCAGTTCCATCGCGCGGGCCTGGACGTTCGACTTGCTCGGCTTGCCGTCGAGTTCGGCGAGCGGGCCGTCCTCTCCGCCGTGTTCCTCCTCGAACTCCAGCTTCGCCTGGGACGCCGCTTCGGAGGCAGCCGCGAATCGTTCCACTTCGGTCTGGTCTTCGGCGAAGAACCGGGCGGCTATTAGGTGAGGTGGGATCAACTCTCCCACCAACCGCACGGTCTTGCCGCCCCTCTTCGTCACGATCTCCGGCATCTCCCCGTCGTGGGCGGGCCGCACCACGCGCCCGGCCTCCCATCCATCCTGGGCGATGGCGTAGACGTCGTCCTGCATCGTCACGGCCCAGTAATCCATGAGATGCTGATACACGTCGTACCGGCTCACGAGCGCGACATCCGAGAACCGGACCAACAAATCCTCGGAGACCTCGCGGATAAATGCTTTAGCATCGCTTCCGGTCTCCAACGCCCTCATCGTCGGCTCGTGCGCCTCGCGCCAGCCCTCGAAGACGGCCCGCACCCGTCCAGTGAACTCCTCGAACTCCGGGTGGCCGAGCACGGTGCCCCGCACCTCGGAGGCTGGTACGCGGGCTTGACTGTAGCCGGGCCGGTCGCCGGGTCCGAAGAGCGTGCGGCGCAGCGTCGGGAAGACTTCCCAGTAGTCGGCGAGGTCGTCGATATCCCGGTCGGGGATACCGCCGTAGAGGTGCGCCCCGAGGTCGTGCAGGTCTTCCGGTTCGCCGGAGTCTATGTAGCGCGGGATGTTCAGGTTGAAGCCGTTCGATTCGATCTCCTCGAACTCCACCAGGCGCGAGTAGCGGGATAGTTCGATCCCGTGGTTAAACACGTCCACGATCTTGTGCAAGTCCTGGCTGCGGAGGCGGTTCTTGTTGCCGTCCTTCATAAACCCACCGCTCGCATCCACCATAAACACGGGACGCCGATGCTCAGCGTATTCTTTGTCCAGCACAACGATACACGCCGGGATGCCCGTACCATAGAACAAGTTCGGCGGCAGGCCGATGATCCCCTTGATGTATCCCTGGCCGACGATGTACCGTCGGATATTCGCCTCCGCGTTCCCCCGGAACAGGACGCCGTGAGGTAGGATCACCGCTCCCTTCCCGGTGCTCGTGAGCGACGCCAAAACGTGTAACAGAAAAGCATAATCCCCATTCTTGGCCGGCGGCACGCCCGGCTCGAATCGCCCGTACTCATCGTGGTCCGGGTCCAAGCCGTTGCTCCAGCTCTTCGCGGAAAACGGCGGGTTGGCGACCGCGAAATCGAAGGTCTTCAGGCCGCCTTTCGGTCCAGGGAAGCGCGGGGTCGAGAGAGTATTGCCCTTGCGGATATCCGCCGTGGGCGCGTCGTGCAGGATCATGTTCATCCGGGCGAGGGCGTGCGTGGCGTTGTCCATCTCCTGGCCGTAGATCGAGATGCCCCGCGGCGCTTCGTCGGCCACCTTCAAAAGAAGAGAACCCGAACCACATGTGGGATCGTAGACCGTCGCATTCGGCTGCGTATCGGGCTCGATGCCGATCACCCGCGCAATAATGCGCGAGACCTCGGCGGGAGTATAAAACTGCCCCTTGCTCTTCCCGGACTCCGTGGCGAAGTGGCGCATCAAATACTCGTAAGCATCCCCCAAAAGGTCGTCACCCTCGGCCCGGTTCGCCATCAGGTTCAGGCCAGCGAAGATCCCCACGAGCCGCGAGAGCCGGTCCACCATCTCGCGGCCCGAACCGAGCTTATCTTCATCGAGAAAATCCGCAATGTCAATGACACCTTCGAGACCGTTCGCCTCGGCCAGGTTACGGATGATCTTGTTGATCCCCTCGCCAATATCCTTATTCCCCCGGAGCCGGACCATATCCTCGAAGCCGCCGTACTCGGGAACCTCGATCATGGCGTGCCGCTGCCCGGCATACTTGTCCGAGACGTACTTGACGAACAGCAGCGTCAGCACGTAGTCCTTGTACTGGCTCGCATCCATCCCGCCGCGCAACTCATCGCAAGAACTCCACAGAGAACGATAAAGCTCGGACTTCTTTACGGCCACTCTAAACCTCTCCCTCTATCCGCCAGACAAGTACGCCGGACCAGCTTACAACAAAGCTCAGTCCTCGATCCTCAGCCCCTCGATCCACTGTCCGTCCGGCATATCTTCCGTGTAGAGTCGGGTACACCCAGCATACAGGGCCGCCGCGATAATGAGCGAATCACCGCTCATTCATCTCGTCTCGCGTGAACTTGCGTCCGCCGGTTCGGAGCTTGCCCCGCAACTCCCGCACTACCGCCATCGCCTTCTCGGCTTGTTGGTAGGATCGGACATAGTCAGCCAACCACAACCCGAACTGCTCGTTCAAAGTCGTATGCTCCGCACGAGCTTTCTTACGCGCAGCTTCGATCAGCTTCTCATCAGCACTCAGCGTAATGTTTTTAATCAAACAAACCTTTCAGGCTTTCTCTACTCTTCCAAACTGGACTTGCTGTTGCTCATCCCCGGTTCTCATATCGGTTCATCACTTCTTGAGGCGTAAGCCTGCCAAGCAGCGGTTTGGCTGTCATGCATCCTCACTTCCTCTCGGGCCTCGCCTACTGAACAACATTTTACTCGATCCTCCCTGCGATCCTGACTACAGACACCGTATAATCAGTCCACACGCAGACGAACGGAGAACTTAGCGATGAAGGACTTTCAAAGGATAACTAGGGACCCGGACGTAATGGGTGGAAAACCTTGCATCCGTGGGATGAGAGTTACTGTCGGCACTATATTGGGGTTGCTGGCGACTGACTACAGCGAGCAAGAGATCCTAGACGCCTATTCCTACTTAGAGTCCGAAGACATCCACGCGGCACTAAGCTACGCAGCCTGGCGGCTCGAAGAACTCGAAGTGCCGATCTCCATAGCTTGAGACTTCTCATAGATATGAACCTCTCCACTCTTTGGGTAGAAGCTTTCGAGGAACATGGCTTCGAGGCTTCGCACTGGAGTCGTGTGGGAGATCCAGGAGCACCGGATCACGAAATAATAGCGTGGGCGAGAAAAGAAAATTGCGTCGTCTTCACCCATGACCTGGATTTCTCCAGATTGTTAGCCCTGACCTAGGCTAAGGGACCGAGCGTCGTTCAGCTCCGTTCCCAATCCGTGCTTCCCGACAGGGCCGGTTCGCTGGTCTTTGCCGCTCTCGGCCAACACGCAGAGCTTCTTGAGAAAGGAGCGCTAGTCGTTATTGACCCTGCAACGTCAAGAGCGCGCATTCTGCCGATCAGATAACGACTTTTTCAGCGATTCTCGCAGAGGAACCGGCGGCTGATCAAAAAGTACGCGCACTCAGGCGGGAGTCAGCGTGCTTCGCGCGGCGTGTTCGAGAACGGCGCGAACCTGTTTGGGTGAGACACCAGGAAACCACTGCACAAACTGCGAAACCTGCGCACCATCCTCAAGGTTCTCAAACAATGCGGCAACGGGTACGCGCGTGTCACGGAACACCCAGGCTCCACTGACACGTTCCGGGTCCCGCTCAACAGCAGGGCAAGTAGACCAGTCGATCACGAAACTCATAACAACATCGGCACTTCCTATTCGTCCGAAGATGGAAAGTCGCTAGACGACACCCAGAACTACTTTATCCCAGTCAGGACTTCCACATTCAATTATCTTCCGACAGAGACTCTCTGCAAGCGATTGGTATTTTGGGAAAGCGCTCTGAACATTTTGGATCTTGGCAGCGTTACCTTTGCACAATACTCCGCTGTGAGCAACCTGTGAGCGATGATTGTAAACTTCTTTCAGTTGCCCGTAGATTTCAACACGGTTCGCAGGCGAAGCGCCCAACAACCAGCTGCCTCGTAAGCGGAAAGAAAGTGAAAGTTGATCGTTTTTCCGATTGTCCTCCAATAACAACATCTCCATTGCAATACCCAAATCAAGGATCTTATCTTCGATTTGGGTTCGTCGTTTAGCTTGGGACAGACGATCGAGTATTCTTTGTATTCTTGGCTTTTCAGAGTTACTGAGCTTATTGTAATGCTCAATGAGAGACTCGATCGCATCTCGATCTTCATTCGAAAACT
Source organism: Rubrobacteraceae bacterium (assembly GCA_965219175.1). Lineage (GTDB taxonomy): Bacteria > Actinomycetota > Rubrobacteria > Rubrobacterales > Rubrobacteraceae > JBBPZK01. The sequence continues at coordinate 1,392,931 of CBDCNI010000001.1, read as the reverse complement.
TGGTAGAAGAGAGACCTAGAACGTCATATAGACTTGAGCCACCTCCGCTGCCCCCAAAAAGGCCGAAAGGTATTTCGGGATGAGTATAAGAAGTAGAATAGTATGGCAAACACGAGACATTCGGGAGAGCGTTTAGCAACAACGATATTTCGTGTAACCTGCGGTCTACATTCCAGAAATCTGGGTTTTCATTTATTGTCACGGCGGGGTTATCGGATTGTGTCTTCTTGATCCGACACGACTTCGTGATTGCAGCCGTAGGGACCGGCGTTGGCTGGATAGTGTGAACGAATCTGTGCTGAAGAAAATACTCTTTGTCTCTCGAATCCGGCATGTTCTCAATAGGCTGAATCATGTACCCGTTGTCAAACTCAATTGCATCCTCAACATCTATGCCAAGCACCCATAGCGTATTGAGAACGTCTATAGATTCGAATTCAAGGAATGAGTCGAGGTGCTTTTCGGCAACCTCCACTCCGACTTCATTTGCATGCCACAAGAACCACATTGCAAGAGTTTCGATTTCGAATCTTTGAGCTCCACTGCCTCGTGAAATCATCTTGTCGTTGAGATCAGTCACACGTTGATCTTTTGTAAACTTTTGGACAGTCTTGCGACCAACTTCAGTATTCCTTACAAAGTCAGCATATTGTAAGTACACTCGCGTTTGAAGGTCGTGAACAAACGCAAACTGCTCGATCTCTATTTTTGGAATAGACAGTTTTCCTAGACCCATATGTCAGCGTATCCGCTTTCTCTAACCTTACTTCGTCTTCATCTACTACAGCATAACCTACCCGAATGGGCGGGTTGAAGGCGATGTTAGAATTCTTTCAAGCGTCCGGGCAGGCTTTCGAGCGCGCTTTGAGTGTGCGGTTACGGAGTCTCAGAAATATGAGTCGGGGATCTGGAGCCTAGTTTGTTTTCGCCGCAAAATAACATCTAGCCTAAGCCTCGTGCGTGTAACACTTCCTTGCTACGCATCGGACGAACATCGTCTCTACCAAGTGTCAGAACCGCAACGGTTTCGCCTTCTCCCGTTAAGAATTCCACTTCCAGCTCTCCACCAGCACTGTATCGGTGTACCACGGTCCCCACATCGCCATGTTCGAGTCCGTGCTCGCTTATATCTCGCTTCAGTACAACAGTGTCCAGTTCTTTTATCATCTCGGCTTCCTAACTTGGGTAAGCGGTTACGAACCTGGGTCTCTCGTCCGGCGGCTCTACGATCCAGACTGTAGTCACCGCGACGGTAGTTCCCCTAGGTGTCTGTAAAGCTCCACTCACAACGTACTTCATACCGTGGGTCGAGGCATCCTGTTCATCTACTTCATTATACCTGGGCACCGAAAGTAGGTCCCGCTCAAGCCAGTGTAGATTATCTTCGTCGTAGCCGTGCGCCCTGAAGAAACGGGCTTTGGCCTTTCCTACAGCGTGCGTTTCTGAAAGCAAGTAATCAGTAAGCTTCTCCATCGGTATGTACGCATTTTCTGTGTTTGGCAGCATATTCTCCCACCAGCATAACCTACCCGAATGGGCGGGTTGAAGGCGATGTTAGAATTCTTTCAAGCGTCCGGGCGGGATGTCGAGCGCGTTTTGAACGCTGTTACGGATTTTGATGGACGTATTTGAGATGCTGGGAGGGCTATGGCGAAGCCGGTGATACTGGCGGTCGATGATGATCCGCAGGTCCTGCGGGCTGTCGAGCGGGACCTCCGTCGTAACTACGCCCGCGAATATCGGGTTTTGCGGGCTGACTCGGGGCCTTCGGCGCTGGAGACTCTAAAGAAGGTGCGAGAGCGGGGCGACCCGGTCGCGCTGATGCTGGTGGACCAGCGGATGCCCCGGATGAGCGGGGTGGAGTTCCTGGAGGAGGCGCGCGGGATGTTCCCGGACGCCAAGCGAGCGCTGTTGACGGCCTACGCGGATACGGACGCGGCGATCCGGGCCATAAACAACAACGTCCTCCATTACTATCTCCAGAAGCCCTGGGACCCGCCGGAGGAACGACTCTATCCTACTCTGGACGACTTGCTGGAGGACTGGCAGGCTTCCTACAGGCCGCCGTTCGAGGGGATCCGGCTGGTCGGGCATCGCTGGTCGCCCCGCTCTTTCGAGCTGCGGGATTTCCTGGGCCGGAACCAGATCTCCTACCAGTGGTTGGACGTGCAGGCGAACGAGGACTCGGGACGCTCTCTCGACGGCTTCGCGCTGGACGGGAAGAAGCTGCCGCTCGTAGTGCTGCCGGATGGTACGGAACTTGAAGAACCGGAGACGCGGGAGGTCGCCGAGAGGATCGGGCTGAGGAGCCAGGCCGAGAAACCTTTCTACGACCTGGTGATCGTGGGGGCCGGTCCGGCGGGGCTGGCTACGGCCGTCTACGGGGCCTCGGAGGGGTTGAGGACCGTGATGGTCGAGCGAGAGGCGCCCGGCGGTCAGGCTGGGACGAGCAGCCGCATCGAGAACTATCTGGGTTTTCCATCGGGGCTCTCGGGGGCGGACCTTGCGCGGCGAGCCGTGACCCAGGCCAAGAGGTTCGGGGTGGAGATCCTGACTCCCCAGGAGGTCGTCGGGGTGCGGGTGGAGGACCCGTACCGGATCGTCGAGCTCTCCGACGGAAGCGAGATCTCCTGCCACGCGTTGGTGATCTCCTCGGGCGTCTCCTACCGGAAACTGGACGCGCCGGGCCTGGAGCGCTTTACCGGCGCGGGCGTCTACTACGGCGCCTCGATGAGCGAGGCGAGATCCTGCCAGGGCGAGCACGTCTTTATCGTCGGCGGCGCGAACTCCGCCGGTCAGGCCGCCGTCTACTTTGCCGAGTTCGCCGGCAAGGTCACCATGCTCATCAGATCCGGCTCCCTTGAGAAAGGCATGTCCCGGTACCTGGTAGACCAGATCCGCGAAACGGAGAACATCGAGGTCCGCACCAACTCGACCGTTGCCGGCGTAAATGGCGAAGACAGCCTCGAATCCGTCACCGTCAAAAACGGCGAGACCGTCGAGGAGGAGACGCTGGCGGGGACTTCGCTCTTCATCTTCATAGGAGCGGAGCCGCGCACCGGCTGGCTGGACGGCGTGATCGAGCGTGACGGGCGCGGCTTCGTCCTCGCCGGGCCGTCGCTGTGGAAAGACGGAAGCTGGCCGAAGAGTTGGAAGCTGGACCGGGACCCGCACCTGCTGGAAACGAGCGTGCCGGGCATCTTCGTGGCCGGAGACGTGGTGCACGGCTCCACCAAACGGATCGCCTACGGGGTCGGCGGCGGAGCCATCGCCGTCCAGCTCGTCCACCAGCGGTTGAGCGAGGTGTAGCGGAGCTATGGAAGTCACGAAGATAATCGACCGTCTGCGCGAGGTCCCGCTCTTTGCAAAGCTGGACGACGAGAAGCTCCGTTGGGTCTCCGATCAGGGCGAGGTATTGGAGTTGGATGCCGGGATGAAGATCGCCACGCAAGGCGAACCGCCCGACGGATTTTACGTCATCCTCGAAGGTGAGACCGAGTGGACCAGGAACGTCGGGGGCGAGGAAGTGTACGTCGTGACGCTTGGGCCGGGTGACATCTTCGCCGAGTTGATCATGGTCCTCGACGAACCGTACCCAACCACGGGCCACGCTACCATCAGCGTGAAGCTCTACAAGCTCGACGCGGACGCTTTCTGGAACATGCTCCGCATCTGCCCCGAAGTCCTGAAAAGTATCGTCTCCACCTCCGCCGAGCGGGCGCAACTCCACGAGACCGTCTCCCAGCAGCAAGCGAAACTCGCCTCTTTGGGGACTTTAGCGGCTGGACTCGCCCACGAGTTGAACAACCCGGCCGCCGCCATCAGGCGTAGTGCCAGTGAGGCCCGCGAGGTCTTCCGGGGCTCTTCCGCCCGGGCGATAGAGTTGAACGCCATCGAGATGCCGCCGGAAGAAAGGGAATTTGTCGCCAGGTTGCCGGAGGAAGTAGCAAAGCGGACGGAGGATGCGCCGATGCTCGATTCTCTGGACCGGAGCGATCGGGAGGACGAGGTGGCGATCTGGCTGGAAGACCACGGCGCCGAGCCGTGGGACCTCTCCCCCACGCTGGTAAACGCAGGCCTGGACGTAGAGTGGCTAGAGGGGCTGATGGGACACGTCTCCGGGGAGCACGTCCCCGGCGTGTTGGGTTGGCTCGCGGCGGAGATGGAGGGGGACGAGTTGTTGTGTGAGATCGAGAGCGGCTCCGCCCGCATCTCCGAACTGGTGAAGGCTATAAAGTCCTACTCTCACATGGACCAGGCGCCGATGCAGAAGGTGGACATCCACGAGGGCATCGAGAGCACTTTGACCATGCTCGGCCACAAGCTGAAAGAGGGTAGCGTGACCGTGGAGCGCGAGTACGGCGAGGACCTGCCGAAGGTCTGCGCCCACGGCAGCGAGCTAAACCAGGTCTGGACCAACCTGCTGGACAACGCGATAGACGCCGTCGACGGAGACGGACGCATAGAGGTGCGTACCGCCCGCGAGAACGGAAAGGTGCTGGTGGAGATTTCGGACACCGGGCCGGGCATCCCAGAGGACGTGCGGGGGAAGATCTTCGAACCCTTTTTCACCACCAAGGACGTCGGCAAGGGTACAGGCCTCGGCCTGGACATCGTCCGCCGCATAATTATAGGGAAGCACAAGGGAGACGTAAGGTTGGATACAGGGCCGGACGGGACGACTTTCCAGGTCCGCCTGCCGATAGACCCTTCCGGAGAGGAGAACCGTGACGACGATTGACGAGTTGCGCCGGGTGCCGCTGTTCGAGGAACTCGACGACGAGCGGCTGCGGTGGGTCTTGGAGCGCGGTGAGGAGCGGCGCGTAGAGGCTGGCAAGATCAACCGCCGCGAAGGAGAGCCCGCCGAGCACCTGTACGTCATCCTCGAAGGCGAGCTACGGATAATGAAGCGGGCCAACGGCGGGGAGACCGTCATAGACGTCTTCGGACCCGGCACGTTCTTCGGGGAGGTATCACTGCTGGCGGGCAAGCCGTTTCTGGCGACGGGTCGGGCGCTCACCGACCTCCGGATGTTCCTGCTGCCGGAGGATGTCTTCCGCAAACTGCTCGCCACGCACTCAGCCTTCAGCTCCACCGTGCTCAAGGCTCTGGCCGGGCGCGTCCACGTCCTCCAGTCAGTCGCCGGACAGCGCGAGCGGCTCAACTCTCTGGGCACGCTGGCTGCAGGGCTCGCCCACGAGCTGAACAACCCGGCCTCAGCGAGCGTCCGGGCCGCGGGGCGTTTGCGGGAGTGCTTCGAGAGCATGAGGTCAATAGGGATGAAGATCTCCCTTTCGGCCGCCTCGGGGAGCCTCTCCCCCGAGCAGCTCGACGGGCTGGAAGAGATCTCCGCCCGCGCACTGGTCGGCGTCGGGTTCTCGCCAGACGGCTTCGACGCCCTGGAAGCGTCCGAGAGGGAGGAAGGGCTGGCCCTGTGGATGGAGGAGCGCAACATAGAAGGAGCCTGGGACTTCGCCCCGACTTTCGCGGGCGCGGAGCTTGCCGTGGAGGATCTGGAGGAGGTCGCCGGGCTCGTAGGGTCCATCTGCCTGGAGGAGGCGCTGCGCTACCTGGAGGCGGTGCTCTCAGTAGCGGGGCTCGTCGAGGAGGTCGAGGCGGGGACCACCCGCGTCTCGGCGCTCGTTAGCACCATGAGGGCCTACTCCCACATGGACCAGACTCCGCTCGGGCAGATAGACGTAAACGAGGAGTTGGACAACACCCTGGCGGTCCTCTCCTACCGGCTCGGGGGAATCGAGGTGGAGAGGGACTACGGTGATATACCTGGAGTTACGGCTTATGGAGCCGAACTAAACCAGGTCTGGACGAGCCTGCTGGAGAACGCCGCGGACGCCGTCGCCGGAGAAGAATGGGGCCGCATCAGGGTGGAGACCTTCTGTGAGAACGACCGGGTGATGGTTCGGGTTCGGGACAACGGTCCCGGCATACCGGAGGAGTTGCGGGCGCGCATCTTCGAGCCATTCTTCACGACTAAGGGCGTCGGCGAGGGAACCGGGCTGGGGCTGGACGTTGGGTATAGGATCGTGGTCGGGCGGCACAACGGCGACATACGGGTGGTCTCGGAGCCGGGCGATACGTGTTTCGAGGTCCGTCTGCCGGTGGACGGTCCGGACGGTGAGAAAGAGCCGGTAGCGAGTACGGGAAGCTATGATAGTGGAGAGGAGAGCTGATGCAAGATAAGAACGCTTTGTTCCGGGAATTGTGCTCCGACAAACGCGGTGTGAACAGGGAGGTTTTGACCCAGACCATAGCGCTGGCGGTGGAGATCGCACGCGAGGGCCGGGAGGGGCGTAAGATCGGCACGCTCTTCGTGGTCGGTGACTCGGGCGAAGTAATGGAGAGGTCGCGGCCGATGATCCTCGACCCCCTGCAGGGCCATCCGGAGGATAAGAAGCACATCACCGACCCGGATCTCCGGGAGAGCCTCAAGGAGCTGGCGCAACTCGACGGGGCGTTCGTCGTCTCAAACGCGGGCGTCGTCCTCTCGGCGGCCCGCTACATAGACTCTGTCTCGGACGACCTCAACGTGCCTCTGGGGCTCGGCAGCCGTCACATGGCGGCGGCTTCGGTCTCCTACCGCACGAACGCCGTGGCTGTCGTGGTCTCGGAGAGCTCGATGGTCAGGATGTTCGACGACGGGGAGCTTATCTCGGAGATCATCCCGGAAGTCTGGATGATGAACGGCTACAACTCCAAACTGAACGGCTCAACCTACACCCGCTCGGAAGAGGACCTGGCCGTGGTAAGCCGTGCCGAGTGAATCGGCCGAAATACTGGACTTCTGGTTCGGCCGCGAAGATGAGCCCGGCTACGGCGAGTTCCGGGACGAGTGGTTCCAAAAGGACGAGAAGTTCGACCGCCAGGTCCGCGAGCGCTTCCTGGATGACTACGAGAACGCGGCGCGGGGCGCGTACGACGGCTGGAGAGAAGAGCCGGAAGGATGTCTTGCGCTGGTGATACTGCTCGACCAGTTCCCGCGCAACCTGTTCCGGGGAGACCCGAAGACGTACGCCACGGACGGGAAAGCGCTTGAGGTCTCGGAGTACGCGATCAGGCACGCCCTCGACCGGAAGTCGCCGGGTTTCAAACGTATGTTCCTATACATGCCGTTCATGCACAGCGAAGAGATGGAGGACCAGCGTCGCTCCGTGGAGTTGTTCCACAGGCTCGCCGATGAGGACGACGGCCCCGACGTTACGGAGTTCGCAGAGGGCCACTGGGAGATCGTGGAGCGGTTCGGACGTTTCCCGCACCGGAACGAAATCCTGGGGCGTGAGACGACGCCGGAGGAAGCGAAGTTCCTGACGCAACCGGGCTCGTCTTTTTAGGAGAGGTGAGAATGGCTAACATCGGCAGGCCGCCGTGTGACGAGGGGGCGATAAGCTCCGGCAAGGGCGGAGAGCCTTGTGAGGCATCATCGGGACCTTGGATCCTTGCGGCGACCATCGTCGGCTCCAGCATGGCGTTCATAGACGGGACGGTCGTCAACGTGGCGCTGCCGGCGCTGCAGCGGAACCTGGGCGCGACCGCCACCGACGCACAGTGGATCGTCGAATCTTACGCCCTGATGCTCGCCGCCCTCATCCTGGTCGGTGGTTCTTTAGGTGACCACTACGGAAGAAGGCGCATCTTCTCCTTGGGCGTGCTCGTCTTCGCGGCGGCGTCGATGATCTGCGGGCTGGCCCAGAACCCGGAGCAGCTCATAGCGGCGCGGGCCGTTCAGGGGATCGGGGGGGCGATGCTGGTGCCGGGTTCCCTATCTATTATTAGCGCTGCTTTCAGCGAGGAGGATCGAGGCAAGGCCATAGGGACGTGGTCCGGGTTTTCCGGGATCACGGCAGCGCTCGGGCCGGTGCTCGGAGGGTTCCTGATCCAAACGGTCTCCTGGCGGGCGGCTTTCTTTATCAACGTGCCGCTCGCCGCCGTCGTGCTCTTCCTCGTCGCCCGCCACGTCCCCGAAAGTCGCGACCCGGACGCCGCCCGCCTCGACTTTCCCGGTGCTACGCTGGCTACTCTCGGCCTCGGGGGGATAGTCTTCGGCCTGATCCAATCCTCAGAGACGGGCTTCGGCAACTTGCCCGTGATCCTCGGCCTTCTCATCGGCGCCGCCGCCCTAATAGCTTTCATCTTCGTGGAACGCCGTAGCCGCGAGCCCATGATGCCGCTCATTCTCTTCCGCTCCAGGAACTTCTCCGGGGCCAACCTCCTGACGCTCTTCCTGTACGCGGGCCTCGGCGGGGCGCTCTACTACTTCCCGTTCAACCTCATACAGGTCCAGGGCTACTCGGCGACGGCAGCCGGCAGCGCCTTTCTCCCTTTCGTCGTCATAGTGTTCCTCATGTCGCGGTGGGCCGGCGGGCTCGTGACCCGCTACGGGGCGAAACTCCCCCTGATAGTCGGACCGGCCATAGCAGCAGCGGGCTTCATCTTGTTCACCCTGCCGGGTATCGGCGGCTCGTACTGGACGACGTTCTTCCCGGCGGTCATGGTCATGGGCTTCGGTATGTCTCTGGTGATAGCACCACTCACGACCACGGCGCTCAACGCGGTCGAGGGCCAGCACTCTGGTCTCGCCTCGGGGGTCAACAACGCCGTCTCCCGGACGGCCAGCCTGCTCTCCATCGCGGTCCTCGGCATCTTCGTCTTCACGGCCTTCTCCAATACGCTCGACTCGCGCCTCTCGAAGCTGGACCTGCCCCCGGCGGTGGTACAACAGATGGACGCCCAAAAAGCGGACCTCGGGGCGGCGCAAGCTCCGCGAGGCGTGGACGCGGCGACGCAAAGAGAGATAAATCGAGCCGTGGACGAGTCGTTCGTGGCGGGCTTCCGGAGCGTCATGTTCATCGCGGCGGGGCTGGCGCTGGCGAGCGCCCTCGTCTCCGCGCTCATAATAGAGGGGAAGCCGGCATCTCCCGAACGGGTCAGAGAAACCGAAAAAGTAGATAGCGGAGAGACTGAAGGAGAGGCTACCGCGCCCGCGTAACCAAACTGTTCGGAACGAGAGAGGAGAGACGATGCAACAACAATGCACGCATCTGGAACGGATCCGGGACGTTGAGCCATCGGCCCAGGGTTGCGAAGAGTGCCTCCAAATGGACGATACCTGGGTACACTTGCGAGAGTGCCTGGAGTGCGGACACGTAGGCTGCTGCGACAGCTCCAAGAACAGGCACGCCACGAAGCACTTCCACGACACGGAACACCCCATAATCCGTTCTTTCGAGCCGGGAGAGGACTGGCGCTGGTGCTACGTGGACGAGGTCCTCGTCTAGTTCCGGTTAGTATTATCCCGGCAGGTCCCACACAAAACGGAAAGAGGTCCATGAGAACAAACAGTTCGAGTCCAGTAGCGTTGATCGGCAAAGGCTTATTGGCCGGGCTGGTCGGAACGGCGACGATGACAGCGTCGAGCACGCTGGAGATGAAGCTCCGGGACCGGGAGGCGAGCAACGCCCCGGCCGACGCGGCGGCGAAGGTGCTTGGCATGGACTTCGAGGACGAGGAATCGAAGGCCAGGTTCGGCAACCTAGTCCACTGGGGCTACGGCGCCGGGTGGGGAGCCGTGCGCGGTCTCATCGGCGCGGCCGGCCTCAAGGGAGTTCCGGCCGCCCTCGCCCACTTCGGCGTCGTACTCGGGGCGGAGCAGGTAATGCTGCCGGCCCTTGAGGTAGCTCCTCCCATTTGGGAGTGGGGCGCTACGGAGATCGCCGTGGACGCCGTTCACCACGTAGTCTACACAGCCGCGACCGACCTAGCTTACATCTACCTGGAAGGCTGAGAGAAGGGAGAACCGTGGCGGAGAACATAACTCGTGAAGAGCTTAGAGAGAAGATCGAACGCGGAGACGACTTCGTCCTGGTCGACGCGCTCTCACCGGCGCACTACGCGAGCAGCCACCTGCCGGGCGCGGTCAACCTGCCCTACGAGTTCGTGGACGAGGCGGAAAAGGTACTGCCCGACAAAAACGCCGAGATCGTCGTCTACTGCATGAACGAAAAATGTGCGTCCTCCAGTGAAGAATCCCGCGAGCTGGAAGAGATGGGCTACAAGCGGGTGCTTCACTTCGCCGAAGGCAAGCAGGCGTGGATAGAGGCGGGCCTGCCGACCGAAGGCAAACGCTCGTCCGCTGGGGCGTCGGCCAGCAAAGGTAGATGAAGGCGCCGTATGCCGGGAGTAAGTTTTCCGATTGGAGTAAGACCGGAATCCCATGACAGTAAGTTTTCAGATGGGAGGGCGTCTTGCCGGACCTCGTAACAGGGTTCGCGTTGGTAGCCATCGTGCTCACCGTAGCGGGGCTCGCGTCGGGAATAGTAGACCGGGCGCCGGTATCGTTCCCGATCATCTTCCTCGGGCTCGGTTTCCTGCTCGGGGAGCATGGCCTGGGCGTACTCAAGCTCGGCCCGGAGAGCGCGTTGCTCGAAACCGTGGCGACGCTGACGCTGGCGATGGTCCTCTGCCTCGAAGCCGTTAGGATAGGCAACATCGGCATGGGCGGCGCGGGGTTCGTCCCGATCCTCTCGCTCGGGCCTGGGACGGTCATCATAGTGGCGGTCATCGCGGTCGGGTCTTACTTCTTGCTTCACATCCCGGTCCTCGAATCGCTGCTCCTCGGGACCATCCTGGCCTCCACGGACCCGGTAGTCTTGCGCGACGTGGTGCGAGAGGAGCGCATCCCCGCCTCCGTGCGCCAAGCGCTCAACATCGAGGCCGGGACGAACGACATAGTGGTGTTGCCGACGCTTTTGATCCTCATAGCGCTCGCCAACTCGGAGGCGGCGGGCATCGCAGGGTGGACGGTTCTCGTCGGAAAGGTCCTCATCCTCGGTCCGGTCGTTGGTTTTGCCGTCGGCGCGGGGTCGGCGTGGCTGATGAGCAAGGCCAACGAGCGCTACAGTATCAGCGAGGTGTACCAATCGCTCTACGGCGTCGGGATAGTGCTGCTGGCTTACTCCGCCGCCACGGTCCTCGGCGGGGACGGTTTCCTGGCCGCGTTCGCCGCCGGTTTCGCGGTCGCCGTCCTGAACTTCGACCTCTGCCAGTGTTTCCTGGACTATGGCGAGACGACGAGCGAGATGGCGATGCTGCTGGCGTTCATCCTGTTCGGGGCTGTGCTCTCCGGCCTCTTCACCGAGGTTCCGCTCGTCTCGGCGTTAATCCTCGCGGCGGTCGTGATCTTCGTCGCCCGTCCGCTGGCGATAGGTCTCGTGCTCCGCAAAGCGGCCATCAGCAACCGGGCGAGAGCCTTTATTGGATGGTTCGGGCCGCGCGGCCTGAACTCGCTCCTGCTAGCCCTGCTCGTCGTCCAGGCCGGGGTCGCGCAATCCGAGTTCCTCCTGGCGGTGGTAGGAGTAGTGGTAACCGTCTCGGTGGTGGCGCACGGCGTTTCGGCGACTCCGCTTTCGAACGCCTACGGCCGGGCGGTCGAGAACGAGACCCACGAGGAGGAAAGGGACGACGCCGGAGGCATCTTCGAGGGCGACGCGAGCGAGTCGATCAGGGTGAGCCCGGAGCAACTCCGCAACATGCTGGATAGCGACGACCCGCCGGTCGTGCTCGACGTGAGGACCCGCTCGCAGTTCGAGGCGGACCATAACCGCGTTCCGGGTGCGATCCGCCTCCCACCGGACCAGATAGATGAGTGGGCGCGGGAGTGGAAAGAAGAACGCGGAAGCCAGGTCGAAGGCCGGCGCATAGTCGCGTACTGCTCGTGACCGGACGAAGCGACCAGCGCCCGTGCGGCGCGGAGGCTGAACAAAATGGGTTTCGACGCGACAGCCCTCGAAGGCGGCTTTACCGCCTGGAAAGAGAAGTACGAAACCGAGCCGGCCGAAGGCGCGGTGGCGCGGCGCGTCTAGTGCTCCTCTACAGCGAGACGAACAGACTCGCCAACCGCCTCCAGCCGGCCGTAACCCCCGATCGGGAACGTAAACTGCGGTGTGGTGTGTCCGAAACTAGCATCCGCGACGACCAGAATACCGTCCAACTCTCGCTTGCTCCTGAGGATGGTCTCCAGCGTTTCGGGGGCCATGTTCGAGGCTTTCTGGAACCTGCCAAACACTATTCCTCGCACGCCCTCGAAGCCGGGCTGGTGGATGAGCGACTGTAGCTGCCTGTCGAAGTGGAGTGGCTGGGTCTCATCGTCGCACTCGAGCAGCAGTATTTTACCGTCCAGGTCCGGCATGAACGAGGTTCCGAAAAGCAGGCAGAGCGTCCCGAGATGTCCCCCGAGCAAGCTGCCTTCCGCCGAACCTTCGTTGATGATTCTGTAGCCGGGGTTGGGTACGAACTCGCGGTCGTCCTGGTCAGAGTACCAGGCGTCGTCGCTCCAGTGGTCGGCCGGTTCGACCTCGAAAGGAGCTTCGTTCATCACGCACCGCTCGAAGTTTTTCACGGTGTATTCGACCCCACGCTGCATGGCGAACGCGGTGAAGTGCGGGCCGTAGTAAGTGACCAGGCCGGTTCGGGAGTGTATCGCCGTCGCGAGGGCCATGATGTCAGAGTAGCCGCACAAGACTTTGGGGTTTTCACGGATCAAGTCGTAGTCGAGGTGGCCGAGAAGCTGGTTGCTGTTGTACCCGCCGAGGGTCGTCAGTAGTCCTTTGACATTCGGGTCGGAGAAGGCCGCGTGCAAGTCGGAGACGCGCGCCGCGACCGGCGATGACTCGAACTCGTCTCTGACCTCCGCGTTCTCCGAGAAGGAGCACTCCAACCCGAGCCCGCCCAGATGCTCCACGGAAATAGTCCTCTGCTCTTCGGGGATAAAAGCCAGGCTCGTCGCCGGAGAAACGACCCGGATCTCGTCGCCCCGCGCCAGTTTCGGAGGGAATATTACGTCGCGCACAGAAGCCCCGGCAACTCGCACATGTCGTAGAACACCACGGTTCCCGTACCCTCCAGCCGGTGGACCGGGGTCACGCCTCCAGCGTAGCCGAAGGCGCTCATGCCTGCCGCGCGAGCCGCTTCGACGCCGTAGAAGCTATCCTCGACCACCGCGCACGCGGCTGGTTCCACACCCATGAGTTCGGCTGCGTGAAGGAAGACGTCGGGGGCGGGCTTGCCGGCCTCCACCTCATCGGCGCTGAAGATGCGCCCCTCGAAGCGACTGTAGAGTCCGGTGAGCCCGAGGGTGTGGCGCATCCTCTCGTGGGTGCCGCTGGAGGCGACGCAGGTGGGTAATCCGGCAGCCTCTATCCGGTCGAGAGCCTCGACGATACCGCCCACAGGTATTAGTTCAGACTCGAAGACTTCCCGGTAGAGGTGCTCGAATTGCTGTTCCCAATTTTTCGGAAGGGTGCGACCCAGGTGCGCCTCGATCTGCTCGGCCATGTAACTGGCCGGCCGGCCCACGAAGCGCTCGACCACCTCGGCCTCGCTCATCGGCCAGCCAAGCTCCGCGAGCACGAAAGCGTCCACCCCGATCGAGATCCGCTCCGTATCAACGAGGACGCCGTCACAGTCGAAGATGACGAGCCGGAAGCGTTCGTTCAAAGGACCATATCAGTAGGCGGCTTTCAAGATCTCCAGGGCATCCTGCGCCCGGTCTCCGTACTCCGCCGCTATGTCTTCCAGGTCTTCTCGCGGAACCCCGACCTCTTGCAGACTATCCGGCAGACCGAGTTCCCTGACCAGCGCCGCCACAGCCCCGGCGGGTTCACCTCCGAGGGCTTCGGCCAACGCAGCCCAGCGCTCGTCGGGTATGTCCTTTCGCGCAACTTCCAGGGTCGGCGCGAGGGTGATGCAGGAGGTTACGCCGTGCGGGACGTTATAGCTCGCCCCGATCCTACGCCCCAAACCGTGCGAGAGTCCCATCGGGGTGTTGAACGGCCCGAAATAGGCGAGCCAGGCGGAGATCTGCAACTCCAGCCGCAGTTGTACGTTTCCCGGCTCGCGCTTGGAGTGTGGCAGGTCGCGCACGAGACGTCTGGCGCCTTCGAGGCCGGTTACATCGGTGATCGGGTGCGGACCACCGAACAGGAACCCTTCTATCGCGTGGTCCAGCGCCCGTATCCCGGTCGAGAGCCACAACTCCTCCGGCGTAAATACCGTAGCCTCGGGGTCGAGCACAACGACCGGCGGGACGGCCCGCGCATCCGCAAAGCCGCCTTTCTGTCCCGCCGCCTCGTCCGTAACCCCGACGCGGTGCGCCCACTCCGCCCCGGATAAGGTCGTCGGCACGGCGAGTTGCGCCGGATAACCGAGCTGCCTGGCGACGGCCTTCGTGCCGTCTATAACGCTACCGCCACCCACGCTGACGAGCAAGTCCGCGTCCCGAGCCTCTCCCGCCGCTTCCTCCACGGCGCTTCCCGGTGTGTGCTGACCCATGCCGGTAAAGGTCCCGGCATGTTTGCCGCCGAGCATATCTTCGACGCGCCGGACGAGGTCCGTCTTTTTGTAGAGGGTGCGACTCGCGACGACGAAGGCCCGATCATGAGACCGGGCCTCCTCTTCTATCTTCTCTAAACTGCCGGCCCCGAAGTGTACCCTCTCGGTCGGCAGGAAAGTGTGTGTTCCGGGTTCCACGCTTCCAGTCTACACCCGGCTTGCGGCGAATACCTCCGCCTTCTCGGCGATCCGGCGTCCCTGGAACCTGGCGACCGCCAGCTCTTCTTCCGTCGGCCCATCCTCGGAGCCGGTGCTGCTCGCGCCGTAGGGATTGCCGCCGCCCGCGAAGATAGAGTCGTCGGTGTAGCCGGTCGGGACGATGATCGAACCCCAGTGCATGAACACGTTGTACATCGAGAGCAGCGTAGACTCCTGTCCACCATGTAAAGTCGAGGCGCTGGTAAACCCGCCGACGACCTTGTCGGCCAGCTTGCCCTGGAACCACAACCCGCCCGCCGTATCAATAAACTGCTTTAGCTGCGCCGAGACGTTCCCGAACCGCGTCGGCGTCCCGAATATATAGGCGTCGGCCCACTCCAGGTCGTCCAGCGAAGCCTCCGGCACGTCCTGGGTCTCCAGGGAGTGATCGTACCAACCCTGATTGCTCTTTATAGCTTCCTCCGGCGCCAACTCATGCACCTTGAGGAACCGTACCTCCGCTCCAGCCTCCTTCGCACCCTCTTCGACGGCACGCCCCAATTTGTACACATTACCCGTCGCGCTGTAGTAGATCACCGCTACCTTCGCCACTCTATGCTCCTTCCGTAGCTTTAAGCGGACTCGCGTCCGCTTTAAAAGTAGAGGTTAACGCGATAGACTGATCCTGTCAAGCAGGAGGCGCTTTTGGAGCGGGTGGAACAAGTCGAGAGTAAGAGTGGGTGGTTTTTGGATCACCTCGGGCGGCCGTCATCTCAAGAGGGCGAGCGTAGGGACGCGGCGCGTAACCGACACAAGATCGTCGAAACGTCCCGAGCCTTGTTCGAGGAAGAGGGCGTCACCCACGTAACGATGGAGGAGATAGCCCGCGAAAGCGGCGTCGGCAAGGGCACCCTCTACCGGCGATTCCCGAACAAGGGCGTATTGTGCCAGGCTTTGCTGGACGAGCCGACCCGTAAGTTCCAGAAAAAGACACTCGAAATACTCGGAGACACTGGCATGAAGCCGCTCGAAAAGTTGGACCTTTTCCTGGACACGCTAGTGCGGTTTACCGACGAGAATCTGGAGCTTCTCTACGGCGGGCACGAGACCCTCTGCGGACCCAACCGCCTCGCCCGATTCTCCCACCCCGCCCAGGACTGGCTCCGCTGGACCGTCCTCAGCCTGCTAAGAGAAGCGTCCCGAAACGGTGAGTTAGATAACACCCTCGACCTCGAATATCTCGCCGCCGCGCTGCTCGCGCCGCTGGACATAGAACTCTACTACCACCAGCGCCGGGTACAGGGTCTGTCGCCCAAACGTATCAGCGCCGGTCTCCGCTCGCTGGTCCCATCTTGATACCGGATTTCGGCGAGGATTCTACCGAAGACAAGTGGCTCGGCTGGATCCAACGCCTCCAGGCAATCGCCCAGGACGGCCTCACCTACTCCGAAGACACCTACGACCTCGGCCGTTACGAAATGCTGCGCGACGTCGCCGCCGAGATCTTGGCCGCACACTCGCAAGGGAACATAGAGGAAGCCCGCGAGCTTTTGGAACTCGAAACGGGACCCGCGACCCCGAAAGTAGACGTTCGGGCGGCGGTCTTCCGGGGGGACGAGATACTCCTCGTCAAGGAGTTGGCCGACAGCGGTTGGTCGCTACCGGGAGGATGGGCGGACGTAGGTGAATCCCCCGCCGAGGCTACCGTCCGGGAAGTGTACGAAGAATCCGGCTACGAAGTGCGGGCCGTGAAACTACTCGCCGCCTACGACCGCGACCGGCACGGCCACCCGCCCATCCCCTACCACGTCTACAAGCTGGTCTTCCTCTGCGAGCTTCTGGACAATTTTCCCTCAGGGGAGACAGACACGGAGGAGGCTACTTTCTTCGTCGAAACAGAAGTTCCGGAACTCTCTACTTCTCGGGTGACGCGGGACCAGATAGCTCGTCTCTTCGAGCACCACCGACACCCGGAACTGTCGGCAGACTTCGACTAGGAGGCGCTGGCGTCCTCCTCACTCAACAGGAGCGTCGCGTAGGCTGCGAGCCAGTGTTCGACCATGTAGTCGCTGCCGACGACGTGCGGCAACGAGGCGTCCGCGTGGCGTTCGGCGGCGGCGAGCAAAGGTTGGGTCCGGGAGTCGTCTTTGGGGAGACGGGTGGCGAGGGCGATGAAAGCCCAGGCGCGGCTGAGGTTCAGGCCGTGGAGGTGGGCGATGTGACCATCCGTCGGGTCCGAGACCGTGACCGGCTGGAGGAGGCTCTCGGGCATGCCTCCGGCGATACCGGGTAGGAACCGCTCCAGCCAACCTGGAAACTCCGAAGGCTCCAGGACTCTGGACATCAGCTCGGCTTCGGAGAGGGCGGCGGAGAGGAAGTCCGACCCGGAAGGCTCATAGCGAGCCGGGTAATCTTCGTCGCCCGCGAACCAGCGGGCGGTCGCCTCGTGGATCGCGGCGAGCAAGGAGTCGTCGCCACTTTTGGCTTGCAGCTTCGCATGGTCGTAGGAGCGCGAGAGGCCGAACGCGGTATTCGGGTGGACGCCGACCCGCTGCGGATACGTCAGTTTGGGTAGCCAGCCGACTATGTTGGCGGCCAAGAGGTCGGCCAGTGGTTCCAGCGCCTTCCCCCATCTTCGGCCGTCCGGGTCGTCCCAGGTCGCGAGCTCGTGGTGGAGCGTCAGGAGCCAACCCCAGCCGTAGGGACGCTCTAAAGTGCGGTGGCTCGGGTCCTCGAAGAATTCGGTCTCCGTCGCTATGTTCTCTTCCGTCAGCAGTCCGTCGAGGGTGGCGCGGGCTTCATCGGCGAGGCCTTGGGGGATGGCGTCTGGGAAGCGGCGGAGCAGACGGACCACGACCCAGTGCATCTCGACGCACGAGTGCCAGTCGAAGCAGCCGTAGAATGCGGGGTGGAACTCCCGGTGGGATGGGTATGGACCCGGTCCCGTCGCGACGAAGTAGGGCATGTGCGGATACTCGCGGGTGATGCCGTCGAGCGCGACCCGCACGTAGTCGGCGGCCCGTTCGCGCAACATCCCGGTGCGCCATTCTCCGTCAAACATTGTTTTCTCCTCCGATCGAAGGTTCTGTTTCTTTCAGGGAGCCGCATCAGGAAAGTCAGAGACCACGCGCCGGAGTGATGATTCCGTGGAATCTTGCCTCCTACAACCGACTATCGTTTCTCGAATTTCCCCAGGCCAAAGAGCTTCACTGTACCAGGGCGCAGTCAGTCCATCAGATTGCGTCCTGTCGGCGGCTCCTATTCGAGGTGCAACACGGCTTTGCCGGTGTAGGAGCGGTCGAGCAGCTTGCCGGCGGTATCCCCGATCTCCTCCCAGGAAGCTTCCAGACCGATGTGCGGCTTCAACCTGCCCTCCGCTATGAGTCCGGCGAGCCGCGCGAGTCCTTCTGAGGCCGGGTTCGCGAGGACCTCGTGGAAGAGGATGAAACCGTAGAGGGTGGCGGCGCCGGTCCCGAAGAAGCTCCGGATGTCGAAGGTAGTCTCCGGCGAGGCCGACACCCCGAAGGTCACACACGTGCCACCTGGCGCGAGCATGGAGAGCGACTCGCCTAGCACACGCCCGCCGACTGATTCGAGGATCAGGTGGTAAGGACCGTATTCTTCGGCGGCGGAGGCTCCCTCGCCGATTGCGACCTCGTGCGCCCCAGCCTCCCGGATGAGCGACTCCTGCTCCGCCCGGCGCACCAGCCCGATGACCTTCGCGCCGGCTATCCGGGCAAGCTGCACCGCGAAGTGCCCCGCCCCGCCCGACGCGCCGGTTACGAGTACCGTACGCCCGAGCAGGTTACCGCCCTTCTCCAGGGCGTACAGCGCCGTGAGCCCCGCCACCGGCAGGGTCGCCGCGTCGGCGAAAGATACTCCATCCGGCAGGGCGGCAAGAGCGTCCGTCGGGACAGCGACCCGTTCGGCCCAGGCCCCGGCAGGCAAGAAGCCGACCACGCGCGTTCCTTCGGGTGGTCCGGAGCCGTCGGCGGCGGCCTTTTCTACGGTCCCGGAGAGGTCCCAACCCGGCCGGAACCCGGACTCTGCCTCCTGCGAGCGGCGCACCTCACCACGGTTCAGGGAGATAGCCGCCACCCGCACTAGCGTTTCGGAGGGAGTCGGATACGGGTCTTCGACCTCTCCGAGTTTTAGACGGTTGGGAGAATCCGGGTCTACGACTGCCGTGCGCATCGAGCCACCTCTTTCAATCGGTACGATATCGAGGCTTTGATCCTACCAGCACGCCTCCGGCCGCGCCCGGTCCCAGAGGCGCCGAAAGGTCTGGGGTTGTCAGCCCCGGAGTAGTTGACTATCATCCAGGGCGAGCGGCGTTTGGAGGTCCGGAGCGGGGAGTATAAGATGGGTTTCTTAAAACGACAGTGGTTCCAGATCTTCGTCAGCGGGTTGGTACTGCTCTACCTGGTGGAACGGACGCTCGTCCAGACCGGCAACCCCAACTACGTCCCGTCGGTGATCCTGCTCGGCGCGTTCCTCGTGCCGGTCACCTTCGTTACCTATCTCTACGAGCGACTGCCCAACTGGGACGTGCCTCTGCCGCCGCTGGCGGTCTGTTTCCTGTGGGGCGGCGTGCTCGGGACGGTGGTCGCCGGGACCCTGGAATACGATACGGCGCGCTCCCTGGGTTTCCTGCCGAAACTGCTCATCGGCCTGATCGAAGAGAGCGCCAAGCTCATCCTCCCGCTCATCTTCTACTTCCTCGGCAAGTACCGCTCCGAGGCGGCGGGAATAGTGCTGGGCGTCTCGACCGCGATGGGCTTCGCGGCCCTCGAAACTATGGGCTACGGGTTCGTCACCCTGCTCAAATCGCAGGGCAACCTGGGCGCCCTCGACGGCGTGTTGCTCGTCCGCGGGCTTCTCTCCCCCGCAGGACACGCGGCCTGGACCGGTTTGATCTGCGCCGTCCTGTGGCGCGAGAGGCTCCGCGCCGGACATGTCACCTTCAACCGCAAGGTGATCGTCGCGTTTGTGACGGCGGTCGTTCTGCACGCCTTGTGGGACACTTTCAACAGCCTACGCGGCGCAACTTTCAGCGCGTTCCTCAGCATAGAGGGCCTGAGCCTGCTGGTGGCCCTCATAAGCCTCGTGCTGCTCATACTCAGAATCCGCGAGGCCCGCCGGGCAGACAACGGCGAGGCCCGTGCGACGTGAAAATGTGGCCCAGGAGGGACCCGACGGAGCTTACTACCGCTTTTTCTTCTTTTTCTTCCTGCGGTTGGCGCCGCTTCCGCCTGTCTTCTGTGAAGGCGGCTGGGGCTTGGTGACGGTGGCGGCGGCTTTCTCCTTTGGGCGAGGAGCAGCTACCGTGGCGGTCGCCTCTTCAGAAGGTTTGTCGGGCTCTTGTGTTGTGGGCGGCGGGTTCTTGCCGGGTCCTCGGTGGTAGATCAGGTAATTCTGTACCAACGTAAACGAGTTGGAGGCGACCCAGTAGACGAACAGGCCAGCCGGCCACCTTGCTATAAACGCCGTGAATACGATCGGCATCATGAGCATCAGGTTCTTCTGGGAGCCGCTGATGTTCTTCGAGGCTATCATCTGCGCCCCGACGAGCACGGAGGCCGAGATTATCGGGAGGATGTAGTACGGGTCGTGCTGAGTCAGGTTCTGAAACCAGAACAGGCCGCCGCTCGAGAAGCTCTGGACCGTCTGCTCGAAGTTCCGGATCACGTGGTACATGATGATGAACACGGGCATCTGGATCAGGATCGGCAAGAAGCCCGCCATCGGGTTGATGTTCCGCTCCTTATAGAGGTCCATCATCGCCTGCTGCTGTTTCTGGCGGTCGTCTTTGTAGCGGGTCCGGATCTCATCCATATCCGGCTTTAACTCCTGCATGTCCCGCATGTTCTTGACCTGCTTGACGGTTAGCGGGAAAAGCAAACCACGCACCAGGACCGTCAACAGCATGATACTAAGCCACCAGGGAGCGCCGATGGAATGGAAGGCCTGGAGCACATTGCCCATGAGGCTGGTCAGAGGACCGAAGATTTTTCCTAGAAAGTCGAGCACGAGAGTCCTTTGTTTTCTATATTATCCTGCAGAGGATAGCACCAGATTGCTGCTCCCGCCGATAATTTTATCCACATCCCTACACCGTACCAAGGACCAGCTTCCGGCCGAATCAAGGACCCCCGAAGAAGATTCTACCGATGGTTCTATCTGTGGTGCGCCCGGATGGTTTTCACGCAGGCCGGAGAGCTTTATACTTGCGCGCATGGTCTGCTCCAAGAATGTCTCACCGAGGAACGATAGCCGACGCGCTTACGCCTCTCCCCAGGAGAGAACGTGAGGCGTCCGGCCGTTCTCCTATTGTTGCCGCTGCTACTCTTCGTTTTCGGTTTCACCTCCGGCAACCAGATGAGCGTGCAGGGTGTGATCTCGAAAGTAGACAAAGTCCCGGGACTTTCCGACATCGCCTCGAAGCCCACAGTTGAAACCTCGGCCACTTACGTCCCCGCTACCGACACCTGGCAGGCTCTCTTGACGGAGACTGCCTCCGGGACGCCCGTGGCCCGCGCCGTGGTCGCCGACGACTCGGGCAGAGTCAAACAGGTGAAAGTCCTCCCTGGAGCCGGGAGCATTAAGTACCCGACCCTGACCAAGGAAGAGGCAGAGAAGCTCGCCGCCGCCAACCCGAGGATAAACAAGGAACTCTCGCAGTACAAAACCTACATCACGGACGCGGAGTACGCGAACGGTGAGTGGACGACCCACTTCTGGATAAAGAAAAACGGCTCGGACCAGGAAGTCGCCCGCGCCGGCGTGAACGACGGTACCTGGGCTCTCAACTACGTCTATACCGGGGATCAAGTGAGCTGGCAACTGGCCCGCGGCGACAATGCAGCCTACGGCAAAGAGGCGAACTACTGGTACGTGTGGGGACCTCTGGCGCTCGTCTTCGCCCTCGCGTTCTTTCGTAACGACAAGGTCTTCTCCTTGCGCAACCTGGACATACTCGCGATGCTCGGTTTTTTGGTTTCGCACGCCTTCTTCCGGCAGGGGATCTCCCACCCGGCGGTATTGCTCTGGTATCCACCCCTGATCTACCTGTTCTTCCGTACCCTGCTGATGGGCTTCGGCGTCGGCGAAAGAGTAGGCAAGACGAGCAGCCTACCGACCCCCGTACTGTTCATCCTGGCGGCTTTGTCCGCCGGCTTCCTGCTCTACCTCAACCTCGACTCGCGGGTGATAGACGTGGGCTACGCCGGGGTCGCGGGCGCCCAGGATCTGCTGAACGGCCTCCTCCCCTACGGAAACATGCCCCCGGACGTTGGAACCGGAGACACCTACGGGCCTCTCAACTACCTACTCTACGTGCCTTTCATCTGGCTGTTCGGCTACTCCGGGCAGTGGGACTTCCTGCCGGCGGCCCACGCCCTGACAGACTTCGCCTTCGTGGGCGGAGCCGTTGCCCTCATCTTCGCGGGCTGGCGGCTCTCAGGCCCGAAGGGAGCCGCAGCCCTCTTCCTCGCGTGGTCGGTCTTTCCGTACACCCTCTACACGACCAACAACAACGCCAACGACATCGTGGTCGCTGCGATACTGGCCGCAGGGCTCGCGTTGGCGACCTCTCCGCTCGGGCGCGGGGCGACGGTTCTGGCAGGGTTTTCGGTCAAGCTGTTCCCGCTGCTGCTCGTCCCGCTCTGGATGTTCCACGACGGCCGCAAGCGCGCGCCACTCTACGATTTCGTGCTCGGCGGCATTATAGTAGTCGTCCTCTCGTTCTGGGTCCTATTTCTGGGCGGGCACCCGATCGACTCCGCGAAGCTCTTCTACGAGAAGACACTCGCCTTCCAGGGAGGCCGCAAGACCCCGTGGACAATCTTCACCCAACTTCCCGAGGTCGCGTTCCTAAAGCGTCCCCTGCAGGCGGCGACCATCCTGCTCGCGCTCGTCGTTATCGTGCTTCCCCGCAAAAAGACCGTGCGCCGGCTCGCGGCGCTCTCGGCAGCCATCGTCATCCTGTTCCAGCTCACGACCAACTACTGGTTTTACACGTATGTGATCTGGTTCGAGCCTTTCATCTTCCTCGCCCTCCTCCCGGCCACCAACGAAAAAACCCCGCTAGACGGCACGAGAGAAGAACCGGAACAGAAACCAAAAGAGGAACATCAAATGGAGACAGCCAGCTAATTCCAGAGCGAATCGCGTTGGGAGTTCAAGTTGCTAGAGGGTCTCTAACCTTCTCGCTCTTCGCGTTCCCGGCGCCAGCGCCCCAGCCGAGCTTTGATCTCCGCTTCCGCGCCTCGCTCTTTCGGTTCGTAGTAGACGCGCTCGGCCAACTCGTCGGGCAGATAGTAGTCGTTCATACCTTCCGGCTCGTCGGAGTGGGCGTAGCGGTAGTTCGCGCCGTAGCCCTCGTCTTTCATCAAGCCCGTCGGGGCGTTGCGCAGATGCATCGGTACTTCGGGGGTGGCGACGTGACGAACGTCCTGGATCGCCTTGCCGATGGCGGCGTAGGCCGCGTTCGACTTCGGGGCCGAGGCGAGGTAGGTGGTCGCCTGGGCGAGAGGTATCCGTCCTTCCGGCATCCCGATGAGTTGGACGGCCTGGGCGGCGACCATCGCAAGCGGGAGGCCGTGCGGGTCGGCGTTGCCGATATCCTCGGAAGCAAGGATCACCAACCGCCGCGCCACGAACACGGGGTCCTCCCCCGCTTCGAGCATCCTCGCCAGATAGTGGAGAGCGGCGTCCGGGTCGCCGCCGCGCACGCTCTTGATGAACGCGCTTATAACGTCGTAGTGCTCCTCCCGCCCGTACCGGAGCGCCCTGTTTCCAACGGCCCTCTCAACGTCCGCGACTTCCACGCGCTTCGTCCCCGCAGCCGCGACCTCCAGTGCGTTCAGCATCCGCCGTCCATCGCCGCCCGAGAGCGCCAGCAGGTACTCGCGGGCGTCGTCCGAAACACCGGCCCCGAGTTCCTCCAGCCCGCGTTCCAGCAAGACGGCAAGGTCTTCCTCGGAGAGCGAACGGAGGCGCAAAACTCGGGACCGCGAGAGGAGCGGGGCCGTCACCTCGAACGACGGGTTCTCGGTCGTCGCCCCGATAAAATCGACCAGCCCTTCCTCCAGCGCCGGAAGCAAGGCGTCTTGCTGCGCCTTGTTGAAGCGATGGACCTCGTCCACGAACATCAGCGTTCCGCGGCCCTCGAACTTAAGGCGCTCGCGCGCTCCGTCCAGGGCCGCCCGCAAGTCCTTGACGCCGCTCGTCACCGCGCTCAACGGGACGAACTCGTCCTTCACGGTGGTGGCGAGGACGCGGGCCAGGGTGGTCTTACCTGTTCCGGGAGGCCCCCAGAGGACGACGGAGCCGATCCTGCCTCGCTCAGTAACGACCCGTAGCGGCCCACCTTCACCTGTCAGATGGGCTTGCCCGACGACGTCTTCCAGCTTGCTGGGACGCAGCCGTTCGGCCAGCGGGGCGCGTCGGGCGAGGTTGGCGTCTCCCTGGGAATCGAAGAGGTCCATCCGGTTAGTATACTGGCGGAGCTTGCAGACTCAGCCCTTCGATTCGGCCTCGTAGTGTTCCTCGTGCTCGCGGCGTTGGCGGTCCATGCGTCGGGCGGCTTCGAGCACGTCTTGCGGATAGAGGCTGGCGAGGGCTCCCGTATCGAGGACCTGCTCGACGGAGTGTTCGGGGATCATCATCCACTCCGCCGCGTGCGGTACCGGAAGCGGCTTACCGGCCACGCGATAGAAAATCCAGACCACCCAGCGTCCCAAACGCGAACCGGACAGAAACCTCAAGTCCTTCTACCTCCCGAGAAAACAGTTCCAAAAACTTATTGTAGACCAGACCAACAACGTTGAGAGGATCGGCGGCGCGAGCAACCGCGTAAGATACAATCATCCTCATGGGAAAAGAGACCCTCGACTTCCAAGAGATGGTGGAACGGGCGCTGGACGGCGTCCCGGAAGAGCTTTCCGAACTCCTCGACAACGTGGCGATATTGGTTGAAGACTGGCCGGATGGTTCGACGCCATTCTCAGAAGGGCAGACGTTGTACGGTCTGTACGAGGGAGTACCGTTGACGGCCCGCGGCACGAACTACAGCGGCGCGTTGCCGGATAGGATCACCGTTTTCCGGGGTCCCCTGGAGCGAGATTTCCCGCCGGAGGAACTGGAAGAACAGGTTCGGGTAACGGTGGTTCACGAGGTCGCCCACCACTTCGGCTTCGACGAGGAGCGCCTGGAGGAACTCGGATGGGCCTAGGACGCAAGGAGAAAGTGGAAGGTTTCGTCAGCATCGAACAGCGCATAGCTGCCCCGGCCCAAAAGGTCGGCCCCTACATCGGAGACTTCCGGAACGCCAGGGATTGGATGGTCGGTATAGAAAGCGTGGAGCGCCTCGGGGAGAACACTTACCGGCTGAAGATAGATACTCCGATCGGCAAGCTCGAGCCGGGAGTAAACGTCACCGAGCATAGCGATCACAACATACGCTGGATCTACACCTCCCACGTCGAGGGCGGCGGGAGCGTGGAGGTCTCGCCGGACACGCCAGACGGCCAAGCAAACGGTAGCGTCGAAGGCTGCGTCGTCTCCTACGCCGGGGAATTCAAGCTCAAGCGAAAGCTCCTCGACCGGGCTGCGCGGGCTGTCGGCATGGAGCGCTTCTCCCGCAGGAACGGCGAACGCTCCCTCCTGCGACTCAAACAACTAATGGAGGCGCGCCGCTACTAATGTCCGCCTCTACAACCATCTCGAAAAACCGGAGGTACGGATAATGGGTCTGCCGGAACTACTTATAGTGCTCTTCCTCGTGTTCCTGGTCGTAGGACCGAAGCGGATCCAGAAGCTCTTCAAGTCCCTGGGTCGCGGGGTGAGCGACTTCAAGACTGAGTTCGGCGGCGAAGACAAGACCGAGCTTCCCGAAGAAGATGAGAAAGAAGAGAGCCAGAAGCGCTTGCGCTAGAGCAAGATGCCAGCGCCCAGGAGCATAGCCCGCTTCAACAAACGCTTCACCAATAGGGTAGCTTTGAGGGTGGCCGGGCGCTTGCCGGGGTTCGCGATCCTGAATCACGTCGGTCGGAAATCCGGCCGCGCATACCGAACTCCTGTAAACGCCTTTTCTACCGACGACGGATACATCATCGCGCTCACCTACGGCCCCGAGAGCGACTGGGTAAAGAACGTCCTGGCCGCCGGCTCCTGCGAGCTTCAATCGAAGGGCCGCCGAGTGCGTCTAACCGATCCTCGCATCGAGACGGATCAGGACAAAAGTTGGGCGCCACTCCCCGTCAGGCTCATCCTGAACCTCACGAACGTTCCCCAGTACATGCGACTGTCAATGTAACTGTAGAGAGCCAGCACGGCCTTCACCCCTCTTTTGAATCGCTCGCGTCTTGTTGCTGAGTATCTTCTTCCCCGGAGTCGGGTTCTTTAGAAGCGGATTCAGCCTCTCTGGCCGTCTTACGCCCGGCGCGGCGCTTCTCGCGTTCTTCAGGCGAAGGCTTTTCGGCCGCGTCGGGTTTTTGATCGTCCTCTTCCACGGCTGGTTTGGGGAGGCCGGTGATCTCGCCGACCTTCGCCAGCAACTCTTCCACACCCGGCCTCTCGTCCGGCCAGGCTTGGACTATTTTGTTCTCAGCTCCGACGATGAAAGTCGCTGTACGCGCGTACTCGCCGTGCTCTTTGTCGCTCTCCAGCAGGCCCCACTCTCGGGTGACGGTCTTCGAGTAGTCGTAGAGCACGTAGGACTTTATGCCGCTCTCCTTCACGAACTCCCTCGCCTCGTGCGGTTCCGCGACCCCGATGCCGACTACGGAGCCGAGGGACAGGTTGATCTCATCTTCCTTCCCGGCCAAAGCCTTGAAATACTCAACATCTTCCTCGCTCCACGTCCGGTAGAAAACGACGACGACCGGCCCGCGCACGACCCGCATGCCCAGCCGGAGTCGGCCGCCTTGCGCGCTCGGCAGGTTGAACTCCGGGGCCTCGTCTCCTACTTCCGGGACGTGAACAGCTTTCGTGCGCGCCACGGCTTCCTCCTCAAATATAAAGGTCCAACATCACCCGGAGATACTACAGGCAGAGAGAGCTTCCGGCCCAGCCTCCGGACCCGTCTTCTACTCGTCCTTGAGGTTCAGGTATTTGTCCACGGGGAACTTGAAGCCCTTTTCGTGGACTTTCCCGAACTCGTCTTCGACCACGATGTTTGCACGTGGGTTGCCATCGTATCCCGCTTCTTTGAAGCTGCTCGCGAGTGTTTTCGCCTGGATCCAAAACCGTGCGCTACCACCGGCCTCCAACACAAAAGGAAGGCTCCGGTCTCCTTCCAGCGCGGTCTGATCTATCCGGGAGCCTGACTTTGGCGCCACGTAGAGTTCTCGGATCTCCACTTCTGAACTTCCTCTGTTCGCCACTTCGAGGATCAAGTAGAGCGGAGATATTCCTCCATTGGGTAGGGTGAACGCCCCCGGCGACTGGCCGAGCGCGAGACGCGGTTTCCTACTTCTGTCGAGTAGTCTGGAGATCATGGTACTTGCGCCATTCTACACGCCGCGACGACCGAACCTTCTGCTAACATTCCGACCGTGATCCCCTCGAACACGGAGATGCTGCCGTGAAAACGCATCGAAACAGCGCCGCCAATAGAACGATGATCCCTTGAAGCTGCTCATGACCCACGGATACATGCTCTCCGGCTCCGGGAGCAACGTCTACGTCCAAAACCTCTGCCGCGCGCTGGTGCGTCAAGGCCACGAAGTCCACCTCCTTTGCCAGGAGCCGCACCCCCTGAACTACGACTTCGTAAGCTCACACCAAACAGTCGATGGAGACGATATCGAGGAAGTGGGTAGCCGGGAGACAGGCTATCCGGGGCGCTGCGCTGTGTACTCGCCGGAGATAGGAAGTCTCCTGCCAGTCTACGTCTACGACGATTACCCCGGCTGGCGGGTAAAGACCTTTCTGAACCTGGCGGACGAGGAGTTGGAGAACTACATTGGCCGAAACGCCGCCGCCGTAAGGACCGTGCTCCGCGAGTCGGAGGCAGAGGCGGTGGTGACGAACCATTCGGTTCCGGGGCCTCTTATCTCTCGTCGCGCCCTCGCGGGGACCGGCGTTCCGTACGTTAGCATCGTGCACGGTAGCGCCCTCCAGTACGTCTCGCGCAGGAGCGCGGCGTACATGACCCTGACCCGAGAGGGGCTCGAAGGGGCGAAGAACATCGTAGCCCTTTCGGACCATAGCGCGGGTACGATCTCCGAGGATTTCCCGGACCTAGCGGAGAAGACTATCTCCCTCCCAGGCGGCGTAGACACGACGCTCTTCAACCCGGAAGCGCTCGACCTCCGTTCTCTGTACAACTTGAGCTGCGGAGCGGGACGCGGACCCGAGCAGAGGTCCGCGCTAGATAGGTTGTTAGAGCATCCGCCGGCAGACGCCGGAGAGTTGGCCGACGGGTTGCGGACGATATCCGCCTCTTACGACGCCCGCTCTCACGATCGGGACGCGGGAGAACGACTCCGGGACTTCGTGGAGGATAGCTCTCCGCTCGTGATCTACGTTGGAAAGTTGATCCACTCCAAGGGCGTCCACAGCCTCCTCTCCGCCTTCGCACCTGTACACCGCCGAACAGGAGCTCGCCTCCTCGTCGTCGGCTTCGGGACTTTCCGCGAAGCGCTGGAAGCCCTCACCCAGGCTCTCGGGACAGGAGACCGCCCCACAACCGCGCTCCTGGCCGGCTCCGGCAGACTCTTCGAGGGAGGAGAGAGTTCCGCAATGGAGCACTTCCACCTGACGGATGAACTATTCCACGAGGCGGCCGGGATGGAAAGTTCGGTCGAGTTCGTGGGTCCTCTTTACCACGAGGACCTCGTGAAACTCTTGCCCGCCGCCGATGTCGCGGTCGTGCCGTCCATCTTTCCGGAGACTTTCGGGCTCGTGGCGGCGGAGTTCGCCGCAAGCGGGGCGCCGCCGTTCGTCGCCGACCACTCCGGCCTGCGGGAAGCCGGAGCCATCGTCGGAAGCGGTCTTCCTTTAGATCTGCGGGTCGGTATGGAGAACTTCGAGGAGAACCTCGCCCTCGCCCTTACGCGCTATCTGTCGCTCCCGGAAGAGAAGCGCGAGGAGTGCCGGCGGATGGTGCGGCGCAACAGCGTGGATTATCTGGGCTGGGACACGCTGGCTCGTAGTATCGTTGCCATCGCCGGAGTTTAGCGGCTACAGATAGTAGCGGATCAAGACGTAAGGGACGGCGACGGCCAGTGAGATCAAGCTTACCGGGATACCGTAGATCATGAACTTGACGAAGGATATTTTCTGTCCCGCCCGCTCGCTCATGCCCGCCACGACGACGTTCGCAGAAGCTCCTATAAGCGTGAGGTTTCCACCGAAGTCCGCCCCGATAGCCAACGACCACCATAGCGGCCGCACCTGATCCTCTGAGAGGTTCCCCGTCCTGGAAAGCTCCTGTATAACGGGGATCATGGTCGCCGTGAACGGTATATTGTCCACGATGCCCGAGGCGAAAGCGCTGCCCAGCATGACGAGAATGGCGGTGGTGGCCGAGGCTCCTGGGGCGACGCCGGTCAGGACGTGCGCGATCCTATCCACGAACCCCGTGACCTCGAGCCCCCCGACGAGTACGAAAAGACCTACGAAAAAGAGCAGTGTCGGCCACTCGACCTCGCGCAAGACCTCCTCCACATCGCTCCTCGCGTAGAGCATCAAACCCGTCGCCCCGAACAGGGCTATAGTGGCCGGCTCCAGGTGCAAAGCGCCGTGCAGGAAGAACCCGACTATGATGAGAGCGAGAACTATAAGCGACTTGCGGAGTAGCACCTTGTCACGGATGGCGCCGCGCGCGTCCATGGAACGGATCGTCTCCTGCGCCTCCTTTGTGGAGTGGAATTCTTTTCGGAACACGAAGTATAGGTACAAGATGACCGGCGGGAGCGCTAATAGCACCACCGGGGTCATGTTCAGGATGAAGTCCGCGAAATCCAGGCCGGATGCGCTCCCGATCAGGATGTTCGGCGGGTCGCCAATGAGCGTCGCAGCCCCGCCGATGTTCGACGCGAGTACCTGGCTCAGTAGAAACGGAATCGGCGACATGCCGAGAGCATCGGCGATCAGGAAAGTTATCGGGACCATCAGAATAACCGTGGTCACGTTGTCCAGGAAAGCCGACAGAAAAGCGGTAACGAGAGCCAGTATTATGAGGATACGCCCCGGACGGGCTTTTCCCCACTGGGCGCTCTTTATGGCGAGGTATTCGAAGACGCCGGTCTTGTTCAGGATGGCTACAACGACCATCATCCCGGCCAGCAGGCCGATAGTGTTCCAGTCGATAAACTCGCTCGCCGCTTTTTCCTGGGCGACGACGCCGAAGACGATCACGATGGCCGCCCCGAGGAGGGCAGCTATCGTGCGGTTGACGACCTCTGTGCTGATGAGGGCGAGCACGACGACGAAGACCGATATTGCGAATATCTCTTGCAAGGCCATTAAGAAAGTATACAGTTTCCGAAAGGCACGTCTATGAGTAACGTTTGATCCAACCGGGATCAGACGAGGTGGGAAAATCGAGGGAACGGAGGAATACCGTGGAGCGCGAGGAGGATCAACGACAGGATATCCGGCTGGAGAACATAATGCACCCCGGCGCGAGCGTAACCCCGGATACGCCGGCGCGTGAGGTGTTGAAAATCATGCTGGACAACAAGGTTCCAGGTGTTACGGTCCTGGAGGACGGCAGGCCGGTCGGCTTTATAACGGACGGCGTCCTGCTGGCTTCGGCGCTGCCGAAGTACCTCTCCATGATAGAGGACCTCTCCTTCGTAACAGAGAGCGGCGACTCGCTGGTACACTACCTCACGAAAGTGGCGGACAAGACCGTCCGCGAGTTGATGAGCCCGGATGTATCGCAGATCGAGCTCGGAACCAGTGAGTTGGAGGCGGCGCGTAAGATGGTCAGGGAGGGTGTTTCGAGCGTGGTGGTCACCGAGAACGGCAAGATGGTCGGGCTCGTGACCCGGCTGGACCTCTACAGCGCCATCGTGGGTCTCAAGAGCGCCGACGGGGCCTAGAGAACGTGCTTCCGGGTCCGTAACAAGTGGGTACAGAGCAGATACTCCTCGACTTCGGCCTGATCGTCTGCGCGGGCCTCGTCTCCCAGCCCATAGCGCAACTCCTGCGGCTACCGCCGATGCTCGTCCTCGTCGTCATGGGGGCTTTGCTCGGGCCTATAGGCTTCGGCCTGGTGTACGACCCTCTGCGCGGCCTCGGGGCGCAACTCGTCTTTACGATAGGGGTCTCGATGATCCTGTTTCATGGCGGTACGGGTGTTTCCCTGCGCGTGATCTCACGCACCGCCGTCGGACTCGGAATGCTCGCGATGGTCGGGGTACTCCTGACGACGACGATAGTAGCGGTTGCCGTCGCCGGGGTCTTCGGGGTCCCGTTCCCGGTCGCCCTGATGGTCGGGGCCGTCCTCTCGGCAACCGACCCGGCCATCCTGATACCGCTCTTCAATAGGCTCCACCTGCGCCCGAAAGTCTCCCAAACCGTAATCGCCGAGTCGGCGTTTAACGACCCGATAGCTACGGTCCTCACCCTGACAGTGGTAGCGACGATACAGTCGGGCAAGTTCGCCTTGCTGAGTTCGGTGTGGGACTTCTCCAAAAGCCTGGCGCTCGGGGCTGTTATAGGCATCGCGGCGGGCCTGGCCCTCTCCTACCTGGTCTCTTCGAAGAGGACGGGCATCTGGCGAGAGTCTCCGGCGGCGATCATCCTGGCGGCGATGGCGCTTATGTACTACGCCGTCGAGCATCTAGGCGGCTCCGGCTATCTTGCGGCGTTCGTGATGGGGCTCGTGATCGGCAACATGGAGGAGTTTGGGGTGGGCCAGCACGGTGAGGACGCGCGGCTGCTCGAAGGTTTTATAGGTCAGATCGCCGACATCGCCACCCTGCTCGTGTTCATCACCCTCGGCGCGAACCTGCCGGTCGCGGCCCTCGAAAGTCACTTCCTCGGCGGCCTCGTAATAATGGCTGTCTTCATCTTCGTGGCCCGTCCTCTGGCCGTCGCCGTATGCCTGCTGCCGGATCGTCGCGGGAACTGGACGCGGCAGGAGATCCTCTTCGTGAGCTGGTGCCGGGAGACGGGAGTAATACCAGCCGCCGTCGCGAGCCTGCTCCTGGCCGAAGGCGTGCAAGGCGCGAGCCTCGCCGTCTCGATGGTCGCGTTGGCCGTCTTCGCCACGTTGTTACTCCAGGCGACGACCGCGGGGATCGTGGCCCGGCGTCTCGGTCTGGTCGAAGAACCAAAACCAGCGCCAGGATAAAAGGGATCCGGGCGGCGCAACGTCCTGCGTGAGATACAATGAGCATCGGGAAGGCCGCGACCTAAGGACAAAATGGTACAGCTCACCGACAGTTACAACAGGAAGATGGACTACCTGCGGATCTCGGTCACCGACCGTTGTAATTTCCGCTGCCAATACTGCATGCCGGAGGACATAAAGTTCCAAGACCAGAGCCACCTGCTCTCCCTGGATGAGATGCTCACCTTCGCCGAAGCCTGCCTGGCCCTCGGCATCAATAAAGTACGCGTCACCGGCGGCGAGCCGTTAGTGAGGAAAGGCGTCGTCGGGTTCGTCAAGAGCTTGAAGCAGATGGGTTTCGAAGACGTGACGATGACGAGCAACGGCTTCCTCCTAAAAGAGAACCTCGAAGGACTTGTGGATGCCGGGCTCGACCGGATCAACATCTCTCTCGATACCCTCCAGCAGGAGAAATTCTCGTTCATAACGCGCCGGAACCACTTCCAAAAAGTTTGGGAGGCGGTCATGGCGGCGCTCGAAACACCGCTCTCGCCCGTCAAGATAAACGCCGTGGCGCTGCGCGGGGTCAACGACGATGAGATCTCCTCGATGGCGAAGCTGACCATGCGCTACCCGCTCCACGTCCGCTTTATAGAACTGATGCCCCTAAACGGCGACACCGACGGCTCCCGCTTCCGCTCACTCTTCATCCCTGGGCGTGAGATCCTCGAAAGAGCGCAAGAGGAACTGGGCGACCTGCGACCCGTGGAGAAAGACGACCCGGCGGCCCCGGCGGACGAGTTCAAGTTCGAGGGTGCGCCGGGGACATTCGGCGTCATAACGCCCGTCTCAGAGCCGTTCTGCGCCAGGTGCAGCCGCCTCAGGCTAACAGCGGACGGCAAAATACATCCGTGTCTCCTGACTGATCTCGACGTGCCGGTAAAAGACGCCATACGCTCGTCCGACCCGATCCCGGCCATCCACAAAGTCCTGTGGGAGACCGCCCGCATAAAGCCGGCCGCCGGCCTCACCCTCCCTGAGGAGTCGCGCAACCGCACCATGAGCCAGATCGGCGGCTGACCGAGGCCAGCCGGAGCCGGTTTCGAGCCGTGGGACCGAGACGCCCGAAAGTCCGCTGGCTCGAAGACGAGGATCCGCACATTCTCCAGGAGTTGATCCGGGAGTCCTGGCACGACGCCTACCAAGACATCTACTCACCACAAGAGATAGACGCTGTTTTCGACGGCGAAATCTCCTTCTCCGGCGATTGGGACAACGAGAGGTCCGACCAACTCGGTACGCTGGTCGCGGATATCGGAGACGAAGTAATCGGCGTCGCCCAACTAGCCTTGCTGAAAAGCGGCGATGGAGAGTTGGTCAGCTTCTACGTGAAGCCGGACAGTCAGGGACGCGGAGCCGGACGGGCGCTGTGGAGCGCGAGCCTGGCCGTATTGCGCGACCGGGATTGCGAGATGATGCGGGTCTGGGTACTCGCCCGAGCGGAGGCTCTCCGCTTCTACAGACGCCGGGGATGCGAGGTATTCGAGGAAAGTACGTTCTACGTCGGGGAGCACGCCGAGAAGGCAATCGGGCTGCGGGTCATCCTCTGACTCGGAAGGTAGTCGAACGAAACGTGGTGGCCATGCACCGGCCTGTGTACGGCGTACTCAACCTGCGCACTATGGCTGAGATGGACCTCAGGCTTGAAACGGCACACCGCAGGAATGCGGCGGCTCATGCCCGGTACGGACGAATTTTTCGATGGTTACCTGCCTGCCGACCCGACTGGATAGATCTAAGGTTCCGATGAGAACCATGCCCCATGCCGAGGACCCGCGTAGCCTATAGTCCGCGTTCTACCATATCGATCAGGCGCTGCCCCACATTCTGAGCCTCGGCATGGTCGAGGCCGCGCAAGGGGCCGTCGATGAGGAGCATAGCCAGGCCGTGCACCGCTGACCAGGCTAGAAACTCGGCGCCCGGACGTCGCCCGCAGGGCAAAACTCCCGCCTCGACTAGCTCATCTAACGCCACGCCCAGTAACTGTAAGGGGGTCAACCCGCTCTCCCCGGCCCTGGCTGGGCTGGCCGAGTTCCGTAGGTCACCCGAAGCCGAGAAAGCCGTTCTGAAGAGCCCCGGCTCTGTTTGGGCGAAGCGCAAGTATCCGGTCCCGACGCCTCGTAGGTGCGCCCGCGCCGCTCTGGCTGGATCTTTTTCTCGCGGCATCCTGGCTATCTCTTTCTCTATCGCGACGGCAAGCTCCGCCTGGGCGGCCGAGCAGACCGCATCGAGTAGCGCAAGCCGGTCCGCGAAGTGCCGGTACACGGAACTCGGCGCCACGCCGACACGTCGGGCCGCCTCACGCAGCACCACCGCGTTCAGGCCTCCCCCACGCGCCAGTTCAATACCCGCCTCCACGAGCGCCCGACGCAGGTCGCCGTGACGGTATGTGTCGCGTTTAGGCGTACCAGCACTCGTGCGCGTCACCGTCCTTCCCCACAGAACATAAGAACGCGGACAACGCAAATCGCTCTGGCAGTCCCAAATTCTCTATTGTGAACACTGTACACATTTTGTATTCTAGCTGAGAAGGCGAGCGAGTGACAACATCGAACGGAGGTTTCCAGAGGAAAGTTGCTGAGATGTAGAAGGGTTCAACTCGAGGAGGCTGCGGGCAGAAACGTGCTGTCTGTGGTCCGGCCAAATTGAGTGACCAATAAGGAGTCTCCACCTAATGGGTAGGGAAAACGATACGCTGGTGACCTATAACTGCACGGAAGACCGAGACCGCACTAAGAGAGAGTTGGGCAATGTATGACTGAACCCTCACAAAAGAGACGCTGGAAGCAAAGTCAGGGAGACCGGCGGTGGCTGGCGCTGCTCCTGGTGTGCGCGGCGCAACTCATGATCGTTTTGGACGGGACGATCGTGAATGTGGCGCTGCCGACGATACAAGACTCTCTGGGCTTCTCGGGTGCGGGTCTCTCGTGGGTGGTCAACGCCTACCTCCTCACCTTCGGCGGTTTTCTGCTTTTGGGTGGTAGGGCGGGAGACCTCTTCGGGAGGCGCAGGGTCTTTATGGTCGGGCTCGCACTCTTCACGCTCGCCTCTTTCCTTTGCGGGCTCTCGGGTTCTCAGGTGATGTTGGTCGCAGCGCGCGCTTTGCAGGGGGTGGGCGGGGCGATCATCGCTCCCGCAGCTCTTTCCATAATCATCACCGCCTTCAAAGACCCCGGCGAAAGGGCGCGGGCCATGGGTGTGTGGGCTTTCGTCGTCTCCGGCGGAGCCTCCATCGGAGTCTTGCTGGGAGGCGTCCTCACGCAGACGATGGGGTGGCCCTGGATCTTCTTCGTCAACCTCCCCGTAGGCCTCGCGGCGCTCGCCCTGTGCCGACCGCTCCTGGAGCCCGATACCGCGCCGGACGAGCGCGTAGGTTTCGACCTGCCCGGCGCGTTCTTCGTCACCTCCTCCCTCGTGTTGGTTGTCTACGCCGTCGTTGGGTCTGGTCAGAATCCGCCCGCTCTTACCGCCCTTCTCCTTGTCGCAGCCGTGACGTTCTTAGCCACCTTCATAGCGGTAGAAAGGCGTACGGATGCGCCGCTCGTGCCGCCGGGTGTTTTTTCACGCTCGCGCAATCTCACCGTGAGCAACGTTGTGATGGCGCTCGCCGTCGTTGGGATGGTCGGGTGGTTCTTCTTCTCCGCCCTCTATCTACAGGGAGTTCTCGGCTACGACTCTCTCGCAACCGGGCTCTCCTACCTACCGGCGACGATTGCGCTCGGGGCTATTTCCCAGGGCCCGGCAGCCAGCGCCGTAAATCGTTTTGGCATCAAGCCCACGATAGTTGGGGGACTTGGGCTGATGGCCGTCGGTCTCCTATTCTTCGCCCGGGCGCCGGTTGGTGGAAGCTTCCTCGTAAGCGTGTTGCCGGGGATGCTCGTACTCGGAGTAGGCGCGGCGTTCGGATTCATGGCGGTGATCCTGGCCTCAACCTCAGGCGTCCCCGAGAGTGAAGCCGGCCTCGCCTCCGGCCTCGTGAACACCTCTCAGCAGATGGGCGGGGCTTTGGGCCTCGCGGCGCTTGCGGCCGTAGCGGCCTACATAACGGGCGCCGGCACTGGTTCCGACATCGCCGCCCTCAACTCCGGCTACCACGTAGCATTCCTGGTGGGCGCCGGTTGCGTCATCCTCGGCGCCCTCCTCGCCGCCACCCTTCTCCAGGACCTACAGCCCGGCAACGAGACCGGCGATGAGCTCGGTCAAACCCCGGATAACATCCCGCCGACCAAGACAACATGATTTACCGACAGCGGCTTACGAAAAACGCTACGTCAGGAGGAAAGGTAGGGAACCAATGAGTCTGAGTAAGTATAAGGTGGCCGCAGGAATCTCGGTCTCTGACATGGATGTCGCCAGAGAGTTCTACGAGGAGAAGCTAGGCCTTTTGGTGGGCATCGACTCCGGCGATAACGTACAGTACCGGTGCGGGGAGGGAACTGTGATGCACGTCTACCTCTCCCTGGAGCACGCCGGAAAGTCCACGGCTACCCTGACAGGCTGGGGTGTCGACGACATCGAAATGGTCGTCGACGAACTCGCCTCGAAGGGCGTGAGCTTTGAGCGCTATGACGAAGGGTTGATCGTCACGGACGAGAAGGGTATCGCCACCTTCGACGGCGACGCGAAGGTCGCCTACTTCAAGGACCCGGACGGCAACACTCACTCTATTGCTCAGGCTCCACGCTCGTAACCGAAGCAGGACAGCGACCCAACCCCGACGCTCGGCTCCTTAGGACCGATCGCTGATAAGACTGTGCCTTTAGATAACAGGCGGTTCCGCCGAGGTCTTTTTCAACAGCCCCGATCAGGTTTGAAAACTCGCTGACGCAGCACTTGCGAGTTTAGTCAGGCTCGATGCTGGCGGTTAGTCCTTCGGACCTCAGGCTATCCTCGTAAAGTTCCGCAAGCTCCTTGTGACACTTTACTACGACGGCCTTGCCGTGGGTGTGGGCCTCCATCATTAGGGCGACGGCCCGCCGGACGGACATCCTCGGTATCACCTTGCGGAGCACTTCCACAACGTGCTCCATCGGGTTGAAGTCGTCGTTGTGTAGGATCACCTTGTACGGCGGCTCCGTGGAGGATTCTTTCCGGGTCTCTTTGCGAGGAACGGTCTCTGTCGCTATAGGATGGATCATATCTCCTGATTTTAACCGATGAGCGGCAAAATTTTCTCTAAAAGCTCTTCGGAAGTCTTCTGGTTACGTCCGGCTATCTCGTCTGTGCGTCCATTGGCTGGATAATCGGAGGGATCATCGCAGATCAGGGGCGGCAACTCGACCGGACAGCGCTCTCGCCAGCGGCGTATCCAGTCCACCGGCATCTTCTCCGGTAGTTCCTGGTGTGAGACGGAGGCCCAGAGCGCGCTCCACGCCCGAGGCACGACGCGCCAGATGTCGTAGCCCCCACCCCCGGTCGCCACCCAGCGCCCGCCGCAGAGCTCGTGGGCAAGTTCGTGGACTCTTCTCGGGACGTGCTCGTAGAGGCGGGTGGTCGCGGAGAGATGCGTGAGCGGGTCGAGCGCGTGGCCGTCGCAACCGTTCTGGGAGATTATGATGTCCGGGCTAAAGGCCCGCAACAACTCCGGTACGACGGTCTCGAAACTTTGGATCCAGGAGCTATCGTCCGTGAAGGGCTCCAGCGGTACGTTTGCCGAGTATCCGACGCCTTCCCCCCTCCCCCGTTCCTCGACGCCGCCGGTTCCGGGGAAGAGATACTTCCCGGACTCGTGCATCGAAACGGTCAGCACTTCCGGGTCCTCGTAGAACATCCACTGAACCCCGTCCCCGTGATGGGCGTCTGTGTCCACGTAAGCTATTCGGATGCCGGGATGCTCCTCTTTGAGGCGCGCAATGGCGACCCCGGCGTCGTTGTAGACGCAGAAACCGCTCGCCCTGGAACGAAGCGCGTGATGCAGACCACCAGAGATGCAGAGCGCGTGGTCCACTGAGCCGTCCATTACCATCCGGCACGCCGTTAGGACCGCCCCGACGACGTGAGACGAAGCCTCGTGCATGTCCGGGAAGATCGGGTTATCCGAGGTGCCGAGCCCGTAATGGAGCAAGTCAAGCGTATTGGCCGCCCCGTTCCCGGCCTCCTGCACGCTCCTGATGTAGCTCAAGCTGTGGACCGTGAGCAGGTCTTTCTCGTTAGCCAGACCGGGCTCCACGAAATCGTAACCCTCCAGCAAACCGAGCGCCTCGCACAACTCCAGCGTCAACCGGATGCGCAACGGGTTGAAAGGATGACCCTCACCGAACCCGTAAGCCTCCAGCGAGAGGTCGTGGACTATGGCGGAGGCGCCGCTCACGACCGCCACGCTCGGCGCGGGGGTGAGGTGGTTTTCTTCTTTGAGAAGACATCTATTTTATGAGGTTTAGTGTCTCTTGGCGACAACGACCTACTCTTTCCTTAAGGATCCCACCTACTAGCAGCTATTCTAGCCGAAGTAGATCCAACCGGTAGAATAAACGTCGTGGACCAATATCAGAACCCTGAGCGCTTAGACCAACTCCTGGCCGAGGGTGCAGCGTCGCTGGTCGACGAGAACTTCACCGGAGTGCGGGCGACGTGGTGGTGGGAGCGGCGCATCGGAGGCGGCATCGAGGTCTGCCAGGAGTTGGATCCCGCCACAATGGCCCGCGACATAGCCGCGAAGGCCGGCAAGGAAGTTCCGAGAGTCCGCCAGGAGATCAAACAAGATCTTGGCCTCGAAGACGACGAGCCGGTCGTGCTGACCTTCGAGATCTCCGGCGAAACCCAAATCGCCGAAGCCGCCAGGATGCTGGCCGAACGCTCCGCAGAGCCGGAAGGCCTAGCCGCCGCTCTCTACCGCCGAATCGAACAGTCTACAGCGTAGACAATCCCAAACGAAGTGGGCTGCACCCAACTTACAGCGCGATATTTCCGTCTGCATTTATTCACGTCAAAAGGCCAGGGTCCCATCGAGAGATGACCCTGGCCCGGAAAGGCGAAGATTCGTGTTGCGGTGTGCGGCTTTGTGGCCTTGTGGCCTTGTGGCTATCGGGCGCTTATCAGAGGCCGCCAGTTGCCGGCGCCGAAATAGTTTCCCGCGCCTCCACCGTTGAAGTTCCTGACCGCGGCCCTGGTCTGGTTACCGTAGTAGCCGGTCACGGGAAGTCTGTAGCCGTACTGACTCCTGAGCTCCACCTGTAGAGCCTTTACGGCTTTGCTCCTCTGACCGTAGCGTACCGTGGTGACTAGATGCCGCCAGGTCCGTGCATTTATGGTGCCGGTTACGGGCAATCCCTCTGCACTCTGAAAGAATTTCACCGCTGCCACGGTCTGCGTCCCGAAGTTCCCGTTTGGCTGAAAACCAAGCGAACCACGGTAAGCACCATGGTACAGGAGCAGATATTGGGCGGCAGTCACGTCCGTGTCCAAGTCCCTGTAAGAGTAAGTAGGCCAGCAGCCCGCCCCCGAACATCCGACCATCGGTTGTATAGGTGCCGAGTGCGCCTTTGCAGGCGTGCCTTGTGCAAACGCCGGTACGGCGAAAACCAAAGCCGCAACCAGCACGGCAAGCACCACCGCAACCCTTTTGTAGAGAACCATCTCTTTACCTCCTTGTTTCGCTCGCCCTTCTTATGCCAGGTAATCTAAACGACCTGCATAACGAGACGGTAACAGAAGGATAAAAGTTGGGTAACGTCTTATATATCTTACGAAAGTCAGCCTTTCAGACGCTCTCAGAAAGGTTCCGCCGGGAAGGATGGGTCCCGGAAAGTCTGCCCTCAGATCAGGTTACCGGGTACAGACTATCTCTCTCAATCCTGTCTCTAAAGAAAGTACAGACGACCCTCTCTACCAATCACATTAGATGGCCGGGATCAATAACGGGGTATTGAGTCGTCGACCTCGGAGTAGGCGTCGAGACCACCTTCGAGGTTGAGAACGTTTTGGAATCCGGCCTGATCGAGCGCGCGGGTCACATGTGCGCTACGGATGCCGTGGTGGCAGATGACGACCGTTTCTGCCGTCGGATCGAGTTCGGAAGCCCTGTGGGGAAGCTCTCCGACAGGGATCAACTCCGAGCCGTCTATCCGGGAGAGGGCGAACTCCCACGGTTCACGCACATCGAGCAAGCGCGGCCGGTCTCCGGCGTCGAGCCTGGCTTTGAGTTGCCTGGGCGTAATGTTTTGGTAGTCCGGCTGCTGCAACGCCTACGACTCGTAGTCCAGCACGATCCGCCCGTCCGTGAAGGCGTCGAGCTTCTCCACGACAGCGATGTGGTCGGGGTGTTCGAGATAACCTTTCAGGCCGTCCCTGTCCTCGAAACGGGCAAAAAGACCGTGGGTGTAGCCACCGGCCCGCTCGCTGAAATTCTCACCGACCGAGAGATCCACGACGCCCGAAACGCTGTCCTTTAGCGCCGCGAGCGAGGAGATCAAGTCGTCCACATCTTCCGCCGATGCATCGTCGCTGACCGTAAAAAGTACCAGATGGTCTATCACGGTGAACCTCCTATGTTCGATCCGATCTACGGAGCGGAGTCTAGCAGACGACTATAGGATACGGCGCTCCGACTCTTCGATCTTGTAGTCGTTTATCGAAGCATCGCGGCGTTTCATCAAACCCTCTTCGTCGAATTCCCAGTGCTCGTTGCCGTGGCTGCGCCACCACTGGCCGTTTCTGTCGCGGCTCTCGTACTCGAAGCGGACGGAGAT
This sequence comes from Rubrobacteraceae bacterium, assembly GCA_965219175.1. Taxonomy (GTDB): domain Bacteria; phylum Actinomycetota; class Rubrobacteria; order Rubrobacterales; family Rubrobacteraceae; genus JBBPZK01. The sequence continues at coordinate 1,352,353 of CBDCNI010000001.1, read as the reverse complement.
TCGGTTTCCGGCGTAGCACCACAACTCTTTCATCAGCCGGTAGTCAAGCTCTCGCTCCCACTTGCGCGTCAGGAACTCGACTATGGCCTCACGGCCCTCGAAGAACTCGTCCCGGTTACGCCACTTTGAGTCTTCGGTATAGGCGAGGGCGACTTTCTCCGGGTCGCGACTGTTCCAGCCGTCCTGGGCCGCTTTGACTTTCTGACGGGCGCTCTCTTCGTCGAACGGCGGTACGGGTGGTCTGGTCACGGGTCTCCTCCTCTTTATGATGTCTCCGGAAACTATGCTGAATAGCGTATCCGTAGTCAAGCAGGCTGGCGCTAACCGGAGTCTTGCGCCTTCCGAGGCCTCCGGTTTGCGAGGTAGATGCCGGAGACGACCAGGGCCGCGCCGAGGATCAGTAGGGGGCCTAAAGCCTCGCCGAGGAAGATGTCGCCCAGCAGGATCGCGACTAGCGGCACGAAGAAGACGAAGGCCGCCACCCGGCTCGCCTCTCCGGCCCGCACCAACCCGAACCAGAGAATGTAGGCGAGAGCCGTGCCGATGAGCGCCGCGTACAGCAGGCTACCAACAAAGGTGAGGTTCCACGATATCCCGGATACCGGCTCGATGAGCAGGCCGAACGCCGTCAGGACCACGCCCCCGAACGTGAACGGGATGGCTATGGCCCACAATAGCGGGACTTTCTCTTGCGCCTTTTTGAAGTACACGGTCCCGAGCGCCCAGGAGAGCGCGGCGACGACCGCAAAGGCTACGCCCGACGGCGATACCGTACCCGAGAGGCTTTCGGCGCTCACGGCCACTATCCCGGCGAAGCCGAGCAAGAGACCGGCCAACTTCGACACCGAGAGCGACTCGCCCAGGATTAGATGCGCAAGGAGGCCTGTCAGGATGGGTTGAAGGTAGATCAGGACCGCCGCCGTCCCCGAAGGCAGGTCCATGATAGCCAGAGTCTGCAACCCGAGGAACAGGATCACGTTGAGCACCGACAGCAGCAGGTACACGCCCCACTGCCGCCGCAAATGCGGCTTCCCGCTCCAGACGAGAGCCATGATCCCAACCGCGACGCCGCCGATCAAAGCGCGCGATCCCGCGAAGAGCATCGGCGGCGAGTAGTCGAGCCCCATCTTGATGATCGTGAACGCCGACCCCCAGAACAAGACAAGCGTGACGAATGCCGTCACCGCGAACCTGCGCTCACCGAGGACTCCCACCGCCGCTTACTCTCTCGATATCGTAGTTTTCAAGACCTCGTCAGCTTACTACGAGAGACACTCTAGGCGTAGAAGCTGCGGACCCAGCGGTACTCCTTGAGCTTCTCTACCTGATCTTCCGGGAGGCCCTTGCCATCGCCCACAGCCATATTCTTCTCGACGTTTCGGACGGAGCGCATCCCCGGTATCACGGCGGAGACAGCCGAACTGGAGAGGATGTAACGCAGCGCAACCTCCGCCATCTCGTCTTCGGAGATACCGAGGTCCGAGACTATGTTCTGGACTCGCTCGTAGACTTCCTTCTTGCGGTCGCCCCGGAAATACTCGTTTCGGAAGTCTCCCTCCTCGAACTCCGTGTCCGGTGTGATCCTACCGGTAAGAGCTCCCTCGTCGAACGGCACCCGCACTATCACCCCGACGCCGTGACTCTCACAGAACGGCAGCAACTCATCCTCCGGGCTCTGCTCGAAGACGTTGTAGATGACCTGTACAGTGTCGACGATACCAGTCTCAATGAGCTTCAGGGCGTTCTCCGGTTGATGGTCGTTTATGGAGACGCCGAAGGCTTTGATCTTGCCTTCCTTCTTCAACTCCTCCACAGCTTCCATCCAACTTCCCTCGCCGACCCACTCGTCCTGCCAAACATGGAACTGCTGCACGTCCACCGAGTCCACCCCGAGGTTCTCCAGGCTCTGCTCCGTGCACTCCCTCACGTAATCACCCGGAAACGTCTCATCCGGATGCAGTCCCTCCGGGGCGGGCCACACCCCATTCTTCGGCGGTATCTTGGTGGCGATGTGGATCCCCTCGTCCCGCTCCTTGATAACCCGCCCGACGAGCCTCTCGCTGTGACCGTCACCGTAAGCGAGCGCCGTGTCTATAAAAGTAAGCCCGAGGTCTATCGCCCGGTGGAGCGCCTTTACCGACTCATCGTCCTCGGCGCCGAGCCAGGCGTCTTTGCCGATACCCCACGCGCCGTAGCCGATCTCCGACACTTCGATCCCCGTTCGTCCTAGCTGCCTGTAGTTCATAAAGCCCTCCGCTTATTAGAATCCAGTAACGTTACAGCATTTCTCTACCCGCAAAGCGCTGTACGGAAACGGCCAACACCGCCGGACGGTATAATTCATAGGGAACGGAGGTGTTGCGGTGCAAATTCTCGGCAAACGTCAGGAAGACTTGCTCGACCGGGAGCGGAATCTCTTGAAAGACCTGGAAGAGTTCCTGGTCGATTTCGGCTCGCCTTCGGAAGACGTGGAGCTGGTCCGCCAAGCCCTCTCGGATGTCGAGGAGCTTTTCCTGCTCGTCATCGTGGGCGAGTTCAACTCCGGCAAATCGGCGTTTATAAACGCGCTGCTCGGGGCGGAGATCGCGACCGAGGGCGTCACGCCCACGACGGATCGCATCACCGTATTGCGTCATAGCGACGAACCGATGGAGCGCGAACGGCGCGAGGGAATACTTGAGATAGGTTATCCGAACGATTTTCTGCGGGAAATATCCATAGTCGATACGCCCGGCACCAACGCCATCATCCGTCACCACGAGGAGCTTTCACGAAGCTTCGTGCCGCGCAGCGACCTGGTTTTGTTCGTCACCTCCGCCGAGCGCCCGTTGACCGAGAGCGAACGCGGCTACCTGGAGCTCATCCGGGACTGGGGAAAGAAGATACTGCTGGTCGTCAACAAAGTCGACCTCCTCCGAAACGAGGAGAACACGAATCGGGTGCGTACCTTTATAGAGGAAGGCATCCGCTCGATGCTCGGCCTGACGCCTCCCATCTTCTTCGTCTCTTCGTTACTGGCACAGAGGGCGAAGGCGGCGGGAAGCGAGATGGAGCGAGACGCCCTGATGAAAGCGAGCGGTTTCGGGGAACTGGAAGGTTACGTCTCGGACCTGTTGGACGAGGAAGGACGGGTGAGGATCAAGCTGGAAAGCCCTCTCGGGGTGGTCGAGGAGCTTGGCCGGCGCTACGGTTCGACGGTCGAGGAGCGGATGGGCCTACTGGAGGACGACTTCAAGACTTCGGAGAACGTCGAGTCACAGTTGGAGGTCTTCCAGGAGGACATGAGACGCGACTTCGACGCGCGGATGGCGGAGATAGAGAACATCGTCCACGCGCTGAACGAGCGGGCCGACGAGTGGTTCGAGAGGAATATCAGGATCACCAACATCGCGGAACTCACCCGTCGCGAGAAAGTGCAGCAGCGCTTCCAGCGCGAGGTCGTCGCCGACACGGAGGGCCTCATAGACGAGCGGGTCGGCGAGTTGGTCGATTGGATGGTTGACCGGAACTTGAAGCAGTGGCGGGCGATCGTCGAGTACGTCAACCGCCGCCGCCAGAAGAAATACGACGAGCACCTGATCGGGGAGGTCGGCGACAACTTCGAGTACAACCGCACCCAGGTCCTGAACTCCGTCGGCAAGAACGCCGCGAACGTCGTCCAGCGCTACGATCGGGAACGTGAGTCGAAGAACATAGCGCTCTCCCTGCAAGGAGCCGTGGCCCAGACAGCCGCCGCCGAAGTCGGTGCTCTCGGGATGGGAGCGATCGTGGCGACCGTCGCGATGGCCTCCGCTATAGACATCACCATGACGATCACCGCGCTCCTGCTCGCCGGCCTCGGCTTCTTCGTCATCCCCTACCGGCGGCGCAAGGCTAAAGAAGAGTTTCGACAGAACACGGACGCCCTGCGCGACAAGCTCGCGGAGGTAACGGGCCGTCAGTTCGACACGGAGCTCAGCCGCTCCGTCGAGCGGATGCGCGAGGCTATCGCCCCCTACACCCGCTTCGTCCGCACCGAGCACGCGCGTATGTCCGACGCCCGCTCTTCCCTGGCGGACCTGAACCGCGAGGCAGACGCCCTAAAGACCGAGATAGCGGCCCCAACCGCGTCGCCCGCCGCACGGCCGGATCCCCAACAAACCTAACTCGGGGTATGACCGAGATACGTGTAAAATCCGGCCACTAGGCTACTCTACCCTGCGAAAGTGGGATTTTCTGCTTAGGAATGTACACGCTACCCATAAGGACCCTCAACGAATCAACCGAGCAGGGGGCGTAGAGGAACCCTCCTCCTACCAAGATCAGGTCGTGAGAAGTATTGTGGATGAACCCAAGGGTACTACCGAGATCACCGCAGCTGTAGTCGCCGCAGATCCGCAGATTGAGGAGTCAGGAGTAGAATCCCGTATCGTCTCTAAGGCGTAGCTAGAACTACCTCCCCCCTATTCAGCAGACTTCCGAGTAGCCTGAGCTTGTTACCATGTCGTGAGAGCCGGGACTACATGTTGTGGTGGTATATATAAATTCACACTTCCGTATGTCTCTTTCTAAAAACTCGTACGCGTTGATCTCCCACACCTTGGAAAGCTCCATAAGAGCATATTCGTTGACAATACTGTCAACTTCGTACATAATGTACGCGACGGAATGGAGTATAAGAGACTCAGACTCGCAAAGGGTGAGAGACATGGAAGTGCAGCACGTAACAGCCACGACCGCACGGAATGACTTCTCCAGGACTATAAACCGGGTTGCCCACGGTCGGGAGCGGATTCTCATAGATCGTCACAAGGACGCTGTTGCGGTGATCCCCGCCGAGGACCTGGCCCTGCTCGAACGTCTGGAGCGTGAGGAGGAGGACCGCATCGACGCGGCCGAGGCAGATCGGATACTGCGGGAAGATCCCGAACGCACCTCCTGGGAAGAGGTAAAGAAGGAACTCGACCTCTAGCCGTTGCCTTCCCATGGCCCTTACCGGATAGATTTCACCAATCCCGCGCGCAAAGAGTTAGCTAAGCTCCGAAAGAGTATTCAGCCCAAGCAGGTCGAACGCATCACGGCCACGATAGGCGCCCTCTCCGAAGATCCACGGCCGCCCGGTGCCGAGAGCGTCGAGACCACAGACTACATGCGCGTACGAACCGGGGATTACCGGATCATCTACCTCGTCGAGGAGGAGGTTCTCACGGTCCTAATAATCCGAATCGCCCACCGCAAAGAAGTCTACCGGCGGATATAGGCCTATGACCGACACGCGCCAAGCTACCCTTAGAGGGTCATGAAGGCGGAGCGGCAGGGTCTCCCGAGATTCCAGGGTTTCTTCCCGCAAGCCTACTCCAGTATCGAGGGAGTGAGGCAGAGCCTCGGCATCGCCGACAACGTGCGCGACGCTATAGAGTACAAGTTTTTTTAATCCCAAAGACCCGCCAGGAGGACCCCCAAAGGGCCTCGAAGGAGTGCAGCTGCCAAAGCAGTTTCCTACCCTCGATGGCGTTCGCGAGAAGGTTTCCGACCCCAAGAAAGATTACCTGCAAAGGTGGTACACTAATTACCGCTTCTTCTGCGATTTCACCCACTGCGGGATGGGCAAGTTAGAACTGACCCACCTGCTCGACCGGTCCTCCAGCTCCTCAACCTCCGACAAGGAAGAGTTTTACGCCAGAGAGGTGCAGAACGCAGCAGCCGTGAGCTACGTGGCCGTCGCGAGCGCATGCGCCGGGCTGGCCGGTGTGCTTGGCTTCGCTGACGTGGAACGGGTCATGAAGACCCTAGAGTTTTGGGACTTCTTGCGACCGCGGATCCTTCTGGCCAAAGCGATTTGGGATTTGCAAGCGCAGCATATTCTACCTCCACAGCTCCCGTACTGACCTGAAACTCGCCATTGTTATGAACCATTAATAACTTAAAGTGGCACTGTTTTGCACGTATGTCGACTGTGCCCCTAAAGACCGAGATAGCGTCCCCAACCGCGTCACCTACAGCACGGCCGGATCCCCAACAAACCTAACCCGGCTACACTTCAGCTACGTTCCTTCTACGACTCGCGCTCCTCGGGACGAGCCTCGTGGCTGTGGTCCGGGGCGCCCGTAAAACCACCGGGACCGTCTTCGGAGAGCCGATCCGGCTCCTCTACGCGGCTCAGAGAGCGCTCCAGGACCTCTTCATCGACCGGATACGGCAAGTCCAGGCGTGAAGCGAGCGTCCTGTCCAACTCTTCGTTGGAGAGATCGCTCACCTCCTGGTTCATCTTCACGGCCTCTGACTCGTCCAAATTCGACGCACCGAGGTCGTTCACCATCAAAGCAACCATCTTGCGCTCTTTTATCTCACGGTCCACCACGGACTCCTATCTCTTATCTTTCTCTTGCTCAAGGTACCGCTCCAACTCAGAAACACGCGCCTCCAACTCGGAGATGCGCCGGTTCTTCTCCCGACACTTCTCCCGCCAGCGGTTGCGTATCCTCTTCTCAAAAGCAACGGAGTTTTTCAAGACCTGCCGATACTCACCCTCGACCCGACGCCGCTCTTCCTCCACCCGCCTGTCCAAGCTCTCCATACTTCTGCTAGTCTACTCTACACAACCAGAATCCGTAGGTCTTTATATTTCGCCATTATATTAAGAAATATTAAAAACGGACTGCCGTACGCAAAGAGTTTCGCCTATTTGTATCGCGTTTAGTGTTATTTAGACCGCACATTGATATTTCTATTATGTTGCTTTTTTATTTCGTTGTAGTTACGATCTTGCACTGATGAGGAGGGGGGCTTCTCATTGTTGTCGGTCGCCCCCTCGAAGCTGCAAATTGGTAGAGAGGAGAATTGGTAGTTTTGCAAACAAGCATGAGGTTGAAGTTATCGGCGGTGATCGCGGTTCTCGGGTTGGCGCTGGCGTCCATGACGTTGTTCGCGCCGCAGGCGCACGCCCAGAGTGCTTCGGGGAGCGCCGTGGTGGCGCAGGCCGAGAGTTATATAGGGGTTCCGTACGTGTACGGCGGGGCTTCTTATTCGGGCATCGACTGCTCGGGGCTGACGATGGCGGCATATGCGGCGGCGGGTGTAAGCCTTCCGCACAGCGCGGCCGGACAGTCGGCGTATGGTTATTGGGTGTCTAGTCCTCAGGCCGGGGATCTCGTCTTCAGCGACTTCACCGGGTACGGCATCGGACACGCGGCGATCGCCACCGGAGACGGCGGCATGATAAGCGCCGACTACCCCGGCACCGTGGTCCGCTACGAGTCCATACCCTACAACTACGTCGTAGGATACAAGAGGATTTTCTAGAAACTCTCTGGAAAACCAAAGAGCACGAGAAGGCCGCCCACACCTCATCGGGCGGCTTTTCTTTTGCCCGCCCTCGTATGTAGCCCGTCGCTGCCGGCAGGGACTCTTTCGTGGCGAAACCCTGAAGCTCCCGAAACGTACATATGGTCACGTAGAGATTAGAACACGGACGACCTGGACGAGGGAGGCATTCCGTTGGCGAACGAAGACAATGACAATTACGGTGTCGAGCGAGAGCCGCGCGGCGGGTCGAGGGGCGGAGGTTACTATCGCGCGGGCGAGACGAGCCCCGGCGACGAGAATACGTGGTCGGTGTTGGCTCACTTGTCCATCTTTTTGAATCTGTTCACGGGGTTTCTGGGGCCGGTTGCGGCTTTGATCATCTGGCTCGTCTACAGGAACCGCTCTCCGAGGGTCTCCTTCCACGCCCTACAGTCGCTGTGGTATCAGGTGGCGTGGATGGGGCTTCTGGTCGTTGGCTGGACCGTGACCGGTATCCTTATGCATGTTCTCGTCGGTTTCCTGCTGATCCCGGTGATGTTGCTCCTGAGCCTGTTCCCGTTCGCGCACGCCGCCTACGCCGCTTACAGGGTCAATCAGGGAGTTGATTATCGTTACCTGTGGGCGGCGAACTTGGCCGAGGGGGACAGCGGTTTCAGGCTTTAGAAGACGGACGAGGAAAGGAAGAGAATGGGCATTATAAGTTGGATCATCGTTGGCTTGATCGCCGGGTTGTTGGCGAAGCTGGTCCTACCGGGCAGAGACCCCGGCGGGTTTATCGTAACCACGCTCATCGGGATGGCCGGAGCGGTCGTCGGCGGGTTCATCATAGGCATCATCGGCGGCGCGGGGACGACCGGGTTCAATATATGGTCGATCCTGGTGGCGACGCTCGGAGCCGTCATCCTGCTGGCTATCTACCGGCTTTTCACGGGCGGGAGACGGACAAGGAGAGTCTAAGGGCTTTACTGGCGGCGGGCCAGGTATACGCCGACGAGGATCACCAGTCCTCCGGCTATCTTGTTGATCCCGAGCGTCTCGCCGAAGAATATTATCCCCGAGGCGATGCCGGTCAGGGTGATGAGATACTGGTAGACAAGCACCCGATTCGCCCCGGCGCGGTGGATGCCCCGCTGCCAGGCAGCGAAGGCGAAGGCAGTTGCGAATATCGCAGAGTAAGCGATCGCCGCCCAGACCCCGACGCTCACGCTCCCCCAATCTAAGTTCAACAAGAAGGGCGATGACAACGCCAACACGACCGGAGCCCCGAAGAGGGTCGGGTACGTAGCCACGGCGAGCGGCGAGTACCGCTCCAACATCCTCATCGAGAAGACTGTATAGACACCGACGCCGAGAGATGCGAGCAGGACCAGAAGGTCTCCGGTGAGGCTCGTTCCCTTCGCCCCGAGGCCCTCGTAGAAGACCACTCCGATGCCCAATATAGAGAGAAGAACGCCCAACACGCCTCGTCCGGTCGGACGCTCCAGGCCGAGCGCGAAGCCGAGTAAGAGTCCCCAGACCGGCGCTGTGGCGAAGATCAAACCTGTGTTCGATGCGCTGGTCATGCTCACGCCAAAGGTAAAAGAAGTCTGGGCGGTAGCGACCCCGAAACAGCCGAGCGCCGCCATCGGCAGGATGTCCTCGCGCCTCAATCGACTCTCGGGGTCAAGAAAGCGCAGTACGCCGAGCAGCAGCACACCTCCCAGGGTGAACCGGAGCCCGACGATCACCAGCGGCGGTACGGTCTCCGCAGCGTACTTGGTAGCGGCGTAGTTCGACCCCCAGAAAACGGCGGCCAGCACCAGAGAAAGTTCCGCCAGTACGGCCGCTTTTCGTTTCTCGTAAGACACAAGGATGGATTGTACTCCCCATCCCCACAGACAAAAGCAGCCCGACATCGGGATAAAGGATTGAAGCTAACAACAAGAAGTGGCGGGACCGGGACTCGAACCCGGGACACCATGATTTTCAGTCATGTGCTCTACCAACTGAGCTATCCCGCCGCGTGGATGGAGATCAACCGGAGATGATTCTAGTTTACGAGGGACGAGCTATCAAGCTCGCACAAGGGGCCGCGCCCTGAAAGCGAAGTGATAAGTAAATTCCCCGGTTGCCGGAGAGACTTCGAAGCCTGCTTCTTCGAGCAACGCTCGTCCCTCCGCCGGCGTCAGAGAGACATCAGCCGGCGGGCCGGACCCACGCTCGACGTCGGCCCGCCAGTCTATAACGAGCAGGAAACCGCCCGGTCGGAGAAGGCGCCTCATCTCCGCGAGCGCCCTCTCCCCCAAGACTTCGTGCAACAGGTTTACCGCCAGCACCCGGTCCACGCTCCCGTCTCTCAGGTCTACGCGGTTGCTCTTTATGAGGTGCAGCTGTACGTTCCGGAGATCCACGCCACCCAGCCGCTCTTCGAGATGACCGAGCATCTCCGGGCTCTCGTCGACGGCGTGTACCGTCCCGTCGGGAAGTCGCCCGGCGACCGGGACGGACAATACGCCGCTCCCGGCACCGTAATCGACGACCGTCTCGGAGCCCTGGAGGTCGAGGAGATCCACGACGCGGCTGTTGGGCAGCATCTGCTGACGCTCGGGGCGGTCGAGTCTGGCGGCTTTGGCCGGGTCGAACTTGTGAGGTTGGCGGTTCAGGTTAGGCTGCTCCGGCGAACCGTTCCAGATTGAAAGCGGACTCGACCATCTCCTTGGGGAGCGCCCCGACAACAGCCTTCGGTTGCTCTCCCGGCTCGAAGAAAACGATGGTCGGGATGCTGGAGATCTTGAAATGTCCGGCCAGCGCCGACTCCGCGTCCACGTCCACCTTGGCGACCTTTACCGAGCCCTCGTACTCCTCGGCTATCCGCTCCATGACGGGGGCGACCTGCCGGCACGGCGCGCACCACTCGGCCCAAAAATCGACCAGGACGGGCACCTCCGACTCCAGTACCTCTCCTTCGAACGTGTCTACTGTTATCTCTATTGGCTCTGCCATATCTTTCCTCCTGAAAGTTTTTTAGATCCCCACTGATTGTAACCCTCCGTCAAAGAGTAGAGTCCGTAAACGCGGACCATAGAGATAGAAAGAGACGTTCGAGGCGGGAGCGACGGGACTCGAACCCGCGGCCTCCGGCGTGACAGGCCGGCGTTCTAACCAACTGAACTACGCCCCCGCATGGGACACCCCTCGCAGGGCAAAGAGAGTGTATCAAAAGCCCGCCGGTCTTCCAACCGGAACTCTCTACCTATCCTGTAGCGCCTCTCAGTAGCGTCGGCCCCGTTGGCGGCTGATGTCAAAGCGGGCGGAGTCCGAGACAGCCATGACGGCCATCACGCCGCACTGCACCGGGTCTCCGACGACGAGGTCCGCGGCTTCGGGGACGCTGCCGGGCATGTTGAGCGAGAGGACGATGATCCCCTGCTCCCGGATCTCATAGACCGCTTTCGCGACATCTCCGCCCATCAAAGAGCCCGCGAGTACCAGCGCCACCGCACGGGGAAGTCGGGCCACGGCCCTCACGGCCCCGGCCAGGTTCTCCTCGCCGACCAGCGGTATCGTGTCAACGGAGATACGCTCGCCCCGGATATTGTGCCGGTCCGCCTCGGCGACCGCGCCAACAACCACCTGCCCCACCTGTGCTCCGCCGCCGACCACGATGATCCGCTTACCGTAGACCTTTCGGAAAGACGGCGCCTGCTCCACAGCCCGGACATCCGGCAAGTTTTCCAGGTCGGAGATCAAACGCACAGGATCCGCTATGTCCTCCAACTCGAAATAGACCGTGGACCTCCCCTCGCGCCTCTCAGCAATATCCACGTAGGTAATGTTGGCCCGATGCCCGGAGATCACCCGCGTAAGCGAGTGGAGCGCGCCCGGCTCGTCGGAAGTACGGACCATTAGAGCCAGCAAGCGATCAGGTCCGATAGTCTCATTCACAAACGTGCCTCCTCAAGGCCTTCGGTAGTGGATCGGCATCAGAAAGAACCGAAGCCTTTTCCAGCATTCACTTACTGCATCTTACCTACAAACTCATACGGAGGAGCGAGAAAAAGGCTGTTAGACAGCGCGGTTCTGCGAGCCTTAACACGCTTAAGCGTAGATGGTTTTGCGTCGATAATATGTTGAGATTTGTACAATGCGTGTACGGTACATTCCAGGGCTCAATGCAGACTACTATATAGCATGGCGGACACAAAGCGAAAGGAAATAGGTGGGAAGTTCTTATGGCAAAAGAACCGGACAGGGTGAGCGCTGAACCAGCAGACATGCAGACGGAAGGTTTACTCGTAGAAGCCACGGGCTTGGACGGCCAGGTGCAATTATTCAAAGACAAAGCCGTGATCAGACGGCAGGGTCTACTGGCGTTCGGATCAGGCGAGGATAGAGAGATTCCGATTCGGTATCTCGACTCTGTTATGTTCAAGTCGGGAATAAACGGTGGCTACATTCGCTTCGTTCTAGGCGGGCAGGAAGCGAAGCGGGGTTGGGGCCAGTCATCCGAGTATGAGGTGCAGTTCACTTACTGGCGTAAAAAGTCTTTTGAAAAACTCAGGCAAACCGTTGAGCAGCTAATAGCTGACAGGCCCGACCCGGCCGAGAAACTACCAGAGTCACAGCAGATGCAAACACAAGCCCCCACGAAATCGTTAGCAGCGTTCAATACTACGACTATCTCATCCACTACAGTAGCTAGGCCCGCCTCTAATATAGCCGGAGGCGCAGAGATTTTGAGCAAGAAACTAAGCAGACTCGCTCAGCAGCATATGAGCGACGACGAGAACATTGAGTTCTGTCTTCTCTCAGGTGACGTGGGAGGTTGGAACCAGGCTATCGTGGCACTCAGCGATAGGCTTCTCGTGATCAAACCTGGATTCATGGCTGGAGCTACTTTTGGAACCCGTGCAACAAGTTTCTATTACCGTGACATCAACGGCATAGAGGTCAATACAGGTTTGATTAATGGCGTTATCGAGATCAACACCCCGAGTTATCAGGGGACCGCCCAGAAAGACTTCTGGAATATCAAGGATGAAAACAAGGACCCATACAAGGTCACAAACTGCCTTCCGATCTCGAAGTTGAATCTGAAAGATTACAAACCATACATCGACAGACTACGAGAGAGCATCAGGGAAGCGAAGAAAGGGCAAGCGACACCACCTCAGCAAAGTAGCGTCAGTCTCAGTTCTGAGCTAGAGAAGCTGGCATCACTACGTGATTCGGGCATACTGACTAAAGAGGAGTTCCAACAGGCAAAAATGAAACTTCTCGGCTCATAACAAAAAATTATGCAGTAGCGACTCGTCGACGTACCAAAGCAGAGCTACCCAGCGGTTGCAGGAGAACGCTACAAGTCAGGATCTACGAACCTGAGAACTTTGAGGAACTCCCGATTCTGGGCTTCTCGAACCGAGACACCGTTGACACTAAGGGTTCGGCACTCAAGTCGCAGTAGCGCGGTCGGCAGATGACCTTCAAAGCGCGGGTGCAGATACAGTACGGGCTCGCTGCAATGCGAGAACCCAACTTCGGTGAAAGCTAAAACGCCGGATATTATCGGTTCACCCGTTCCTTTCGCAAACAGTCCGTCTGCTCGGAATGAGGTAGCGTACTGGTCGCCATACTGGTCCATGTGCGCCACCGAGTGACCGAAGAGCGCCATGTCAAAGTCTTCAAGGCGCGTGACGAGACCCTTAGCATCCAGGGCCACCAGAACTGGGACAGATACGTTCCTCGCCTGACGTCGCTTCCCCTCCACAGCCTCCTGGATGACCCGTTTAGGATCGTCGATGGTCGTCATGGAAGCTTCCCAGACGATCTTCGTCTCTTTACGCAACCCATGAGCCGCCCGCGAGAACAGTGTCAATCGGATCTCCCTCTCCGGCAGCTTTGCTCTAACTTCTCGCTCTCCCTCTCCCGGTAAGGGCGGCGAGACATTTAGCATCTGCTTGACAGCAGATTTGAAAGGCTTCTTGGAGTCCGAGGGACCTATGTTGGGAAGGGAGCCGATTCCCACCGCCCACCCTGTAGGGATCATCTCCTCCACCACTTCTATCAGAGGAGCATTATCCCTCGCCGCTATACCCATCTCTCGGTCGAACAGAGGAGAAGTTGCCTCAACACCGACCTCATGATCTGGGAATCGGACCATGAAATCAATCCTAGTGCTGTCAACAGGATTTTCCGGCTCGCAGGAAGCGATCGTTCCTTCCAATGCTTGGAGTGCACGCGCTACCACAAGCTCGAAGAACGCGCTTCGGTGGTGCATATCAGTCTTTAGCCGTTGAGCGATGCCTTCTTGGCATTCCTCGGGGATAGCTGATAAATTTCTGTTCAGGAAGGAGCGGCAATCCTTGGCTATCTTTAGAGTAGACCTCGCCAACCAAGACGGTGTGCTTTCGAGCCGGTTGGCATAAGTGTCGTCTCTCTCGGTCGGCTCGGGGAACCATCCGTTACTCACTTTGCCGTTGCTTGCCACATCCCTCCTATTTCCTACTCACTGCTTGAGTGGGCGATACTGGGTTCGAACCAGTGACCCCCTCCTTGTAAGGGAGGTGCTCTACCACTGAGCTAATCGCCCGCGCCGGACGCCCTGTCCGGTGCCCCCAACGGGATTCGAACCCGTGCCGCCGCCTTGAAAGGGCGGTGTCCTAGGCCCCTAGACGATGGGGGCAAAGCCTTTATCCAGGCTCGTGAGCCAGGTAGGGATCGAACCTACGACACGAGGATTAAAAGTCCCCTGCTCTGCCACTGAGCTACTGGCCCGACTCCTCCTTGAGTTTACCAAATAGCTTGAGGTTTTGGACCGGATCTCTTTTACAGCGTTTGTTTTACTCTACCCGGAGTCTGATGGTTTTATGGAACGCTCGCTGCTCCGGGTAAAGTAGAGGGCCGCGGTGAGGGCCACGACTAGGACTGTGAGCACGCCGAGCTCGAACAAGAGGCTGTTGAATTTCGGAGCGCCGAGACTCTGGTCTATCGAGACGGTTACTGCCAGGATACGCCGGACGACGGCTATGAGACCGATCAGCAAGAACGGTTCGGCCAGGATCTGGTTGTCCCGGACTATGGTGCTGATGGTGCTCAAAAGCTCCGCGAAGATGAAGATCAGTAGTAGCTTGTCGAGCAGCCCGAGCGCAGTGTCGAGAGGACCATTCTCTCCGACTTTTAGCAATTCTTCCGCCGAAGAGAGGAAGAGCAAGCCTATTGTGACGAGCAAGAAAAGCGCCGCGCCATAGTAGACGATCCTCTCCGCGAGGTTGATCAAACCCGGAATGAGATCCTTATCGCCCGAACTACCGCTCATGATCCCGCATCTTAGTGCAGGAAATGACGCCTTCCTGTAAATATCATTGCAACCCCGAGCCGGTTCGCCGCCTCGATGACTTCCTCGTCCCGCTTCGACCCGCCGGGTTGTATGACCGCCGCTATCCCGGCCCCGGCCAGAGCCTCGACCCCGTCTGCGAACGGGAAGAAGGCGTCGCTGGCCGCCACCGAGCCTCGTGCCTGCTCGCCGGCTTTCTCGACCGCTATCCGGGACGAGTCCACCCGGCTCATCTGGCCCGCCCCGACCCCGACGGTCGCCCCGCCAGCCGCGAGCACGATGGCGTTGCTCTTGACGCTCCGGGCGACCCGCCAGGCCAACAGAAGATCCTCCATCTCTTCTTCCGAAGGATGTTTCTCGGTTACCGTTCTATACTCCGAGGCGTCTTCGGTGTGGTCCGCGTCCTGTAACAGGAGCCCGCCGGTGACGTATTTGGCCGACGTCTCAGGCCGGGATATCGTAACCGCCTGTAGCAAGACCATGTTCTGCTTTTCGCCAAATGTTTCACGCGCTTCGGGGGTGAAGCCGGGAGCAGCCAGCACCTCGGTAAAGACCTTCGACATCTCCGCCGCCAAATCCCCGTCGATCTCGCTGCTGAGGGCCACGACCCCTCCGAAAGCGGAGACGGGATCGGAGGCGAGAGCTTTCCGGTACGCGGTCGTGAGGTCCCCGGCGACCGCCGCGCCGCAAGGGTTGGCGTGCTTGACGATAACCGCCGCCTCCTCAGCGCCCGTCTCCAAAAGGTCCGCGAGCAGGCCACGCGCGGCGTCGAGGTCGTGGAGGTTGTTGAATGAGAGGTCTTTTCCCTGCAGCTTCTCCACGCCTGAGAGCAAATGCTCTGAGCCGGCCTCGGCGTAGTAGGCAGCTTTCTGGTGCGGGTTCTCCCCGTAGCGCAACGGCAGGACACGCTCGTAGCGGATCGTGCGCGACTCCGGGAGATCCTCTTTGGAGTCCTCCACGTCTTCTACCTGACCGGCGAGCCACCCGGAGATAGCGGTATCGTAGAGAGAGGTCTTCTGAAAAGCGATAAGTGCAAGCCTGCGTCGAGTCTCAAGTGAGACCTGTCCCTCCGCTTCGAGCTCCGCGAGGACTTCCTCGTAAGACTCAGGCGATGGGACGACCGTGACGGACTTGAAGTTCTTGGCCGCCGCCCGGAGCATCGCCGGCCCCCCGATATCTATCTGCTCTATCGCCTCTTTCTCGTCGGCGCCTCCGGCTACCGTCTCTTCGAACGGGTAGAGGTTTATGCAGACCAGGTCTATAGGGCCGATCTCCTGATCCACCAACTCCACTACGTGGTCCGGGTTTTCGAGGTCGGCCAGGATGCCGCCGTGTATCTTCGGGTGGAGCGTCTTGACCCTGCCGTCCAGGATCTCCTTCGCCCCCGTTACTTCCGAAACCGGGATGACCGGGACCTTGTTCTGTTCGAGCGTGCGCGCGGTGCCGCCGGTCGAGATGATCTCGAACCCGAGCTCCGAGAGCCGGCGCGCGAACTCCGCCACCCCTTCCTTGTCCGAAACCGAAACCAGAGCCCGACGTTTCATACCTTCACCCTCCCTAGAAAATAGTCCGCGACCGCCGCGACGAGCAGCCGATGCTCCACCGGATGCAGC
This sequence comes from Rubrobacteraceae bacterium, assembly GCA_965219175.1. Taxonomy (GTDB): domain Bacteria; phylum Actinomycetota; class Rubrobacteria; order Rubrobacterales; family Rubrobacteraceae; genus JBBPZK01. Next base: position 1,336,144 of record CBDCNI010000001.1, on the reverse strand, counting down.
CGTGAGAACAATGTTTCCTCCGTATCGTCCGGCGAAATCCGCACGGCCTCTTGTGAGATCACCGGCCCAGCATCGACTTCCTCGACCATGAAATGTACCGTAACCCCCGTCTCTTCCACCCCGGCTTCGAGCGCCCGACGCACGGCGTGCAAACCCCGAAACTCCGGCAACAACGACGGATGCACGTTTATAACCGCCTCGAACCGCTCCAAAAAAGCCGGCGACAGCACCCTCATGTACCCGGCCCCGACCACGAGCCCCACGTCATGGGAGGCCAACCTAGCCGCCAACTCCCTATCGTAGTCCTCGCGCGAAGCGAAACCCCGCGGGTCCACGTGCTCGACCGATACTCCAGCCTGCCGCGCCCGCTCGAACGCGAACGCGCCCTTTCTATCTCCACCGACCGCCACGAGTTCATCCGGATAGGCGTCCAGCAGCGCCTGGAGGTTCGTGCCGGAGCCTGAAGCGAGGACCGCGAACCGCGAGCCTTCCGGGAGCCTGCTAGGCAAACTCGACCCCTTCACCCTCCACGACCTCCCCGATGCGCCAGGCTTCGCAACCCGCGTCACGAAGCACGCCCAGCGCCCGGTCCGTGTCTCCGTCAGGGACCACGACGCAGAACCCGACACCGAGGTTGAAGACCCGGCGCATCTCATCCTCCTGGATGTTGCCGTGGGTGCGAATGAAGTCAAAGACCGCCGGCTCGTGCCAGGAATCAGACTGGACCCTCGCCCCGAGACCGCCTAAAGCCCGCGGCAGATTGCCGGGTAGCCCGCCTCCCGTGATGTGGGCCATCCCGAGCACCTCGACCTCTTCTCGCAGGGCGCCCACCTCCCGCACGTAAGCTTTGTGAGGCTCCAGGTAGACTCCTCCGAGGGGAAGATCAAACGCCTCCGGCGTCTCCGAGTACGAGAGCCCGACATCCTCGACTACCTTGCGGGCGAGCGTGTAGCCGTTAGTGTGGAGGCCGCTGGAGGCGAGCCCCAGGATGGCGTTCCCGGCCCTTACCTTCTTCCCGGTGACGACCTCGTCTTTCTCGCACGCTCCCAGGCACACCCCTACGATATCGAAGTCCCCGTCGCCGTAGAGGCCGGGCATCTCCGCCGTCTCACCGCCGACGAGGGCGATGTCCAGGGTGCTGCAGGCTTCCGCCGCCCCGCTGACTATCTCCAACGCCTGATCCGGGTCGAGCTTTCCACTCGAAAGATAGTCCAAGAAGATAAGTGGCCGCGCCCCGGTCGCGAGCACGTCGTTGGCGCAGTGATTGACGATATCCGCGCCGAGAGTATCGTAGCGTCCAACCTCTTTAGCGACGAGCACTTTTGTGCCGACGCCGTCTATCGTCGAGGCGAGGACCGGCTCCCGGTAGCCGGCGAGCGCGTACAGCCCGGCGAAGCCTCCGGGAGAGGATACGACCTGTGGACCGTGGGTCTTTTCGACGGCGGAGCGCATGAGGTCGACGGCTTTCTCGCCGCGTTCGATCGAGACGCCCGCCGCCTCGTAGCTGCTCCGGTCTTCAGGCAACGCCGCTCTTCTCGTAGAAGATGCACTCTATACCGCCCATCACACCCCGGCGCACCTCCTGGTAGCCGTTCACCTCGTACAGGTTCCGTGCCACTTTCTGCTGAACGGCAGTGTCGAGGTGTAGCGTCGCGTATCCCAGCTCGGCGGCGCGTTTTTCGAGTAGCGCGAGCATCTCCTTACCGAAACCGCGTCCCTGGAACTCCGGGGCGACGCGCATCCGTTTTATCTCCGCCCGGTCCGGTCTTACCGAGAGCACCCATCATCACGATCTCATCTTCGATAGTACCGACCAGAAACTCCCCGCCGTTCTCCAGATAAAAGGACTCGACTGCGCCCAGGTCCTCGTCGTACCAATCCTCCTCTTCTATATAGATTCCGGCCCGGCGGAGGGCGACCTCGTGCAGCCGCCGGACGGCTTCGTTGTCCCGTGGCTCGTAGCGGCGGATCCGCAACTCTCCGGCGGGCAATCTCGCTACCTCTTCGCGGCTGGTACACGGGGACGGTCTTCCAGGGCGAACTTGTCCGTAGATCCCATAACGGGGTATTCGCCGTCGAAGCAGGCGCGGCAGAGGGAGGACTTGGGCTGTTTGGTGGCGGCGACCATGGCGTCGGTCGAGAGGTAGGCAAGGGTGGTCGCGTGGATCTGGTCCCGTATCTCCTCCACCGTGTAGTTCGCCCCGACGAGCTGGTCTTTCGTATCCATGTCTATGCCGTAGTGACAGGGTCCCGTAACCGGCGGGGAAGAGACCCGGAAATGGACCTCCTTAGCCCCAGCCTCGAACAGGAGCTCGACCAGCTTGCGGCTCGTGTTCCCCCGCACGATTGAGTCGTCTATGACGACGATCCTCCTCCCCTCTATCACCGACGGCAGCGGGTTCAGCTTCAGCCGGAGCCCGATCTGGCGCATACCGTCCGTAGGTTGTATAAAGGTCCGGCCGACGTAGCGGTTCTTTATAAGACCTTCGGCGTAGGGGATGCCACTCCTCTCAGAGTACCCGACGGCCGCCATGATCCCCGAGTCCGGAACCGGTATCACGACGTCCGCCTCGACGGGCGCTTCCTCGGCGAGTAGCTCTCCCATCCGCTGGCGGGATCCCGCTACTTCCTGACCGTCGAAACGAGAGTCGGGACGGGCGAAGTACACGTACTCGAAGACGCAAAGGGCGCTGCGCGGGCTCTCGCCCTGGTAGCTGTGCAAGCCGTCATCATCTATGACGACGACCTCTCCCGGCTCCACGTCCCGTACGAACTTCGCGCCGATTATGTCCAGGCCGCAGGTCTCGCTCGACACCACGTAGCCACCCTCGACCTTCCCGATACATAGTGGCCGGAAACCGTGCGGGTCCCGGAAAGCGACTAGGGCGTCACGGAAGATCATGGCTACCGAATAAGCCCCCGAAAGCCGCCGCATCGCCTCTTTTACGGCCTCACCCACAGAACGTCCCCGCTCCAGCTCCCTGACCGCCGCAGCAGCAATAAACGTCGTGTCCGAGGTCGAATTGAACTCGAAGCCGTCTTCGGAGAGGTCGTCCCGAAGCTCTAGCGCGTTTATGAGGTTACCGTTGTGGGCGACGGCCACGTTCACGTCGCCACGGCCGTGGAACTCCGGCTGGGCGTTCTCCCAGGAAGCGCTCCCCGTAGTCGAGTACCGGACGTGACCGAGCGCGATGTGTCCGGTTTCGAGGGCGGCAAGCCGGGGTGGGTCGAACACCTGAGAGACCAGGCCCATGTCCCGCACGGCCGTGGTCCGCTCTCCGTCGGAAATGGCTATCCCGGCCGACTCCTGGCCCCGGTGTTGGAGAGCATAGAGTCCGAAGTAGGTACGTTGGGCGAGTTCTCCTTCGAGTTCGCGAGAGTACAGCCCGAATACACCGCACGCTTCCTTCGGCTTCTCCATGTCATCGAAGCTCAAGATCTAAATTCCTCCAATACAGTCGCAGTCCTACTCATCTCAGATCCTCTCCGGTTCGTCCACCGTCCGCTCTCCCCGGACGTTGCCCGTGTTCAACGTGGCCGCAGGCTCGAACAACAAAACGTGCGCCTCTCTCTCCGCGACCGGCCGGTGCTCGACGCCGCGCGGTACGACGATAAACTCACCCTCCTCGATAGGGACGCTCCTGTCACGGAACTCCATCCTGAACTGTCCCGATACCACGAGGAAGAGCTCATCTTCCTCCTCGTGATGGTGCCAGACGAACTCCCCGAGCAGCTTCACGAGCTTCACCTGCTGCCCGTTCAATTCACCCGCTACTTTAGGGCTCCAGTGCTCGTCGAACAGCGCCAGCTTCTCTTTTATATTCACCTTCTCGACGCTAGCCAACGTGTCCGCCCTCCGGAGCGTAGGTCTCGAAGAGGTCCCGCTCGTAAGCATTTCTCAACTCGTCCACACTAACGTCTATTAGATCACCGATCCTGAATCTATCTCCGCCAGTGTATCCAACGTCGTCGTAGGCAACCCATGATGCGCCAGACGAGTCCGTTGTACCCAGTGCATCTTGTACCTCTTCCCACCTCTCCTCGGGAAAGGCGATGAGGAAACTTGCTCCGGACTCTCCCCAGAGCGCTAGGTCTGGCCGGATATTACTGAGAAAACTTTCGAGTTCAACTTCGTCATACTCGAAACCTATTCCATTCACGGCGGACATCTCGGCGAGCGCGAAAGTCTCGCCTCCACCCGAAATGTCGTGCACTGTGTCTACAAGACCACTCATTACGAAGCTTCGGATCAAATCCGCATACGCTTTCTCGGCAGCTAGATCTGGCTTCGGTGGACCTCCAGCGACTTTGCCGTGGATGATCTCCGTGTAGTCTGAGCCCGCGAACGACAATCTACCACCTCCACCGACGACCATTACCTTGTCACCCTCGCGCTTGAAGCCCGGCGTGGCATGCCGGTTCACGTCCTCGAAGACGCCGACCATCCCGACGGTCGGCGTCGGATAGATTGCACCCCGCTCCGTCTCGTTGTAGAGGCTGACGTTGCCGCTCACAACCGGCGTCCCGAACACCTCGCAGGCCTCGCTCATGCCCTCGATGCACTCCGCGAGCTGGTAGTAGCCTTCTCGCTTCTCGGGGCTTCCGAAGTTCAGGCAGTCGGTGACGGCCACCGGTTCCGCCCCGACGCAAGAGAGGTTCCGGTACGCCTCGGCGACCGTCGCGGCCCCGCCGCCGCGTGGGTCCAGGTAGCAGTGGCGGCCCCGTCCGTCGGTGGTTATCGCGAACCCTAGCTTGGTACCTTTGATCCTCATCACCGCCGCGTCCGCGCCGGGCAGGACGACTGTATCAGTGCCAACTTGATGATCGTACTGAGTATAGATGGAGCGCCGAGAACAGAGGTTCGGATGGGCGAGCATCTTGAGCAAGACCTCGTTGTAGTCCTCCGGCTGCGGCAACTCGTTGAGGTTCAGATTCGGGATCTCGTCCAGGTAAGCAGGGCGAGCTACTTCGCGCTCGTAGACGGGTGCGTCGGCCAGGTACTCGGCGGGTACGGAACCGACTACTTCGCCGTCGTGGATCACACGCAACTCTCCGTGGTCCGCGACGCGCCCGACCACTGCCCCGACCAGACCGTACCGCTCCGCCATCGCCAGAACTGCATCGGCTTTATCGGGTTCGACGACGGCGAGCATCCGTTCCTGGGACTCGGAGATCATAACCTCCCATGGCTCCATCCCGCTCTCGCGCAACGGTATCCTGTCGGTCTCTATCTCTATGCCGACGCCGCCGCTCGCCGCCATCTCGGAGGCCGAAGACGTGATCCCCGCCGCCCCCAAGTCTTGCAGCGCGACCAACAACCCGTCGGCCAACATCTTCAAACAACACTCGATGACCATCTTCTCGCAGAACGGGTCCCCGACCTGCACGTTTGACCGCTTCGACTCGGATTCCTCGGATAGCTCATCGGAGGCGAACGTGGCGCCGTGAATTCCGTCCCGACCGGTCTTCGAACCGAGCAGAACGACCAGGTTCCCCTCCCCCGTCGCCCGCGCGCTCATCAAGTCTTCTGTCCGTATGAGCCCCACGCACATCGCGTTTACCAGCGGGTTCCCCGAGTACCGCTCCGCGAACTCGACCTCCCCGCCGACGGTCGGCACCCCGACGGCGTTCCCGTAACCGCCGATGCCGCGCACCACCTCCCGAAACAGGTAACGGTTCCGCTCCTCATCCGCAGGCCCGAACCGCAGCGAGTTCATCAGCGCCACCGGCCGCGCCCCCATAGCCAGGATGTCCCGGATGATACCGCCCACACCCGTCGCAGCCCCCTCATAAGGCTCGACCGCCGAGGGGTGGTTGTGGCTCTCCATCTTGAACGCCAGAGCCCAGCCATCCCCAACCTCGACGACACCAGCGTTCTCGCCCGGTCCCTGCAAAACCCGAGGCCCCGTATTCGGGAAACGCCCCAACAGCGGGCGGGAGTTCTTGTACCCGCAGTGCTCACTCCACATCACGCTAAACAGCGAGAGCTCCAGGTAATTCGGAGCGCGGCCCATAAGCTCCAGGATGCGATCATACTCGAAATCCGAGATCCCAAGAGCGCTGTAAGTCTCCTGCAAGCTCAAACGCCCGCCCCAACCAGCACCGACTCCAGTATCCGCAGCCCCTCATCAGAACCAAGAGCCAGGTCCGAGACGCGCTCCGGGTGCGGCATAATGCCCACCACGTTTCGTCCCTCGTTGCAAACACCCGCGATGTCGTTCATGGAGCCGTTCGGGTTCTCCAGGTACCGGAGCACCACCCGTCCCTCGTCCTCCAGCGCCGCAAGCGTCGCCTCGTCCGCGAAGTAGTTGCCCTCGTTGTGGGCGACCGGGAGCGTCAATTCCTCGCCAGCTTCACACCCGGCCGTCCACGGAGTACCCGTAGTTTCGATTCTCACCCGTACCCGGTCACAGACGAAACGCATGTTAGTGTTACGTAACAACGCACCGGGCAGGAGGTGGGCTTCCGTCAGGACTTGAAAGCCGTTGCAGACTCCGAGTACGGGGCCGCCGGAGCGGGCGAAGTCTTCCAGGGGAGCCATTACTTCCGCGAAGCGGGCGATGGCGCCGGGCCGGAGGTAGTCGCCGTAGGAGAAGCCACCGGGGACTATGACGGCGTCTACGTTTTTGAGGTCCGGGTCGGCGTGCCAGAGTTCGACGGGGTCGGCGCCCATACGTTCGACGGCGTGGAGGGCGTCCCGGTCACAGTTGGAACCGGGGAATACGGTGACGCCGATCCTCAATGGACAACCTCCCACTCGTACTCCTCGATTGTCGGGTTGGAGAGCAGACGTTCGCACATCGCGTCAACCTCGTCGGCGGTCTCGACCTCGATCTCGATCAGGCGCCCTATATGTACGGTCTCGACACCGCTAAAGCCGAGCGCCGGAAGCGCGCTCCTGACCGCCTCGCCCTGCGGGTCGAGGATACCGGACTTCGGGCGGACGAGGACCCGGACCTTCAAGCTATAGCGCTCCCTGCTCCGTCACCCGGCGGAGCATCTCTGCGTAGGCTTCTTCTACGCCGCCCATATCGCGCCGGAAGCGGTCCTTGTCCAGTTTCTCGCCGGTTTCCTTGTCCCAGAAACGACAGGTGTCCGGGCTGATCTCATCGGCCAGCATCAGCGTACCGTTCTCGTCGCGCCCGGCTTCTATCTTGAAGTCGACCAGAATTACGCCCCGCTCGTCGAAGAACGGCGCCAGCACTTCGTTCACCTTCAAGCCAAGTTCCTCGCAGAACTCCAGGTCCTCGTCCGAGACGCCAAGCTCCCGGAAGTGATGCCAGTTGAGGAGCGGGTCGCCGAGCTCGTCGTCCTTGTAGCACAGCTCGATTATAGGAGCTTTGAGCTTCGTCCCCTCCTCATAGCCTATGAGCCGGGCCAGAGAGCCCGCCGCCACATTACGGACCACGACCTCGACCGGCAGCATGTCCAGCTTCTTGGTCTTGATGGAGGTATCGTCCAACTGCTCGACGAAGTGCGTTGGCACTCTGCGGGACTCCAGGTACTTGAAAAGGGCGGTGGTGATGGCGGCGTTGGTACGTCCCTTGCCCTCCCACGAGCCGCGCTTCCGGGCGTTGTAGGCCGTCGCGTCGTCTTTGTAGCGGTGGACGAGCATACCCTCCTCGTCGGTCGTAAAGACCTTTTTAGCCTTGCCCTCGTAGATCAAGGTCTCAGCCATCCTCCAACCTCTCTTTAAAGTCTTCCACGCGCTCGAAAACAACGTCCAGGTTCCTCAAAGCGTAAGCTGGGTCAAAGAGCCCCGAAAGGTCTTTCCCTAGCCTGTCACGCACTTCCTCGTTCTCCTCCAGCAACTCCCGGAAACCTCTCCCACCTTCCCAGGCCGTCATCGCCGCGCCCTGCACCACCTTGTACGCTTCATCTCGACTCATCCCCGCCTCGACCAGCGCGAGCAGAACGCGGCCGGAGAAGACGATCCCGCCGCCGGAGTTCAGGTTTTCGAGCATCCGGTCCTTGTCTACCTGCAAGCCTCGCAGTATTCGCCCGGTCGTGCGGAGCATGTAGAAGGCTAGGATGGTGGAATCGGGAAGGACGACCCGTTCGGCGGAGGAGTGGGAGATGTCCCGTTCCTGCCAGAGGGCGTTGTCCTCGAAGCCGACGCTGGCGTTGGCGCGGAGGATGCGGGCCATGCCGCACAGGCGTTCGGAGAGGATCGGGTTTCGCTTGTGGGGCATCGCCGAGGAGCCTTTCTGGCCCCGTCCGAACGGTTCTGCGAGCTCGCGGATTTCCGTGCGCTGGGCTCCCCTTATCTCCAGCGCTATCTTCTCCATCGTGGAGCCGAGGATAGCCAGCGTGGAGAGCACTTCGGCGTGCCGGTCGCGCTGCACGATCTGGGTGGATGCGGGAGATGACGTGAGCCCCAACTCCTCGCAGGTAAGAGCCTCCACCTTCGGGTCCACGTTAGCATAAGTCCCGACGGCGCCGGAGATCTTCCCGGTCGCGGCGGTCTCCCGCGCGCGGTCCAGCCGATCCAGGTTCCGCTCCATCTCGAACGCCCAAACCGCCAGCTTGTGCCCGAGGGTCGTAGGTTCCGCGTGGACCCCGTGCGTCCGCCCGACCATCACGGTCTCACGATGCTCAAGCGACATTCCGGCGATAAGAAGGGCAAGACCCTTCGCCTCGCCCAGAATGAGGTCCAGTGAGTCCCGCAACTGCAAAGCGCCCGCCGTATCCAGCACGTCGGAGCTTGTCAGGCCGAAGTGGAAGTGGCGGGCGACGTCTCCCGCGTACTCGCCAACCGTGGAGACGAAAGCTATAACGTCGTGGTTCGTTTCGGCTTCGATCTCACGGATGCGCTCGACGGTAAAGTCCGCCTTCTCGGCGAGTTCCTCGACTTCCTCGGATGGTATTTCCCCGAGACGGGCGCGCGCCCGGCAGACGGCGATCTCCACCTCGAGCCAGGCCCGGTACTTCGCTTCTTCGGTCCAGAGCGAGCCTATCTCGGGGAGTGTGTAGCGTTCGATCAAGCGTTCTCCAGCCTTCGGGATAGTTCGGGGTCGGAGAGTGCGAGTATCTGGGCGGCGAGCACGGCGGCGTTCGCTGCTCCGTTTACGGCCACGGTCGCGACCGGCACGCCGGTTGGCATCTGAACGGTCGCGAGCAAGGCGTCGAAGCCTCCCAGGGTCCCGGCGGCGACCGGGATACCGATGACCGGCAGGCTGGTCCTAGCGGCAACGGCCCCGGCGAGGTGGGCGGCCATCCCGGCGGCGCAGATTATTACGCTGAGGCCCCGTTCACGGGCGGTCCCGGCGTACTCGGAGACGCCTTCGGGGTTTCGGTAGGCGCTCTTTACCTCCAACTCGTACTCTATTCCGAGGTCTTCAAGGCGGGTGGTACATTTCTCCATCACCGACAGATCCGATTTACTTCCGACCAGTATTCCAACGCTCGCGCTCAAATGTCTTCCAGTTCTATCGCTTCCAGTGCTATGTCCGTCCGGTATTGCATGCCGTCGAAACTTATCTGCTCGGCGGCGGCGTAGGCTGCGGCCCGCGCTTCGATGATGCTCGGGCCGGTTCCCACCACGTTCAGTACCCTTCCTCCGGCGGTGTAGAAACTGCCGTCTCGCTCCTCGGTCCCGGCGTGGTAGATGTAAGCCCCGGTCGGGATGTTGCCGATGCCACGGATCTCATCCCCCGATGAAGAAGTCTCGGGGTATCCCTCGGAGGCGAGCACGACACAGACCGCTTTGTCAGTAGACCACGAGACCTCGCGCCCCTCCAGCATCCCCGAGTTACAGGCGAGCATGAGCTCCAGCAAGTCCGTATCCAGCCGCGGCAACAATACCTGCGTCTCAGGGTCCCCGAAACGGCAGTTGAACTCCAGCGCCTTCGGGCCGTCATCGGTGACCATCACCCCGGCGTAGAGCAGGCCGGAGTAGGTGGCCCCTACTAGAGAGAGATGCTTCAGCGTCGGGCGGATGATGTCTTCGAGGATGGTCGCGTATGTCGAGGGCTCCATCCAAAGCAGCGGAGAGTACGCGCCCATCCCTCCGGTGTTCGGGCCTTCGTTGCCGTCGTAAGCCGCCTTGTAGTCCTGAGCCGGCAGGAACGGCAGGATATTGTCCCCGTCGGTAATGACGAAGACCGAAGCCTCACGGCCGCTCATGTGCTCCTCGATAACTATACGCTCACCCGCCGCGCCGTACAGGCCGCCGAAAGAGGCCCGAACAGCGTCTTCGGCCTCTTCCCTGGAGCGGGCCACCGTCACGCCCTTGCCGGCAGCCGTACCGTCGGTCTTTACGACGACCGGATACTCGCGTCGGGTGCGGAGGTAGGCGAGCGCCGCAGCCTCCCGGTCGAAGACCTCGAAGTCAGCCGTCGGCACACCCGCCTGACGCATGAGCTCTTTGGAGAAGACTTTGGAGCCTTCTATGCGGGCTGCGGGGCGGGATGGGCCGAAAATCTCCAGGCCGGCCTCCCAGAAGCATTCGGCTATGCCCCCGATCAGGGGTGCTTCGGGACCGACGACCGTCAGGTCGATCTCGTTCTCTACGGCGAAGTCACGCAGCGCGGTTAGGTCATCAGCCGGGATATCCGCCACCTCGGCGATTCGGGCTATGCCGGGGTTGCCGGGGGCGGCGTACATCTCGGGCTGGAGGGGGCTCGTGGCGAGAGCCTCGACCAACGCGTGCTCGCGCCCACCGCTGCCGACGACCATCACCCGCACTTCGCTAGGCCCCTATCTTCTCTACGATAGCCTGCTCCCGCTCGGGTCCTATGCTGATCATGCACAGGGGAACCCCGACCTCGGCCTCGACGAACTCCACGAACTCGCGAGCCGCCTCGGGCAGGTCCCCGCGCATCCGGCTGCCGCTTATGTCCACTCCCCAACCGGGCAAACTCTTGTAGACGGGACGGGCGTGATGGAGGTCCGTCTGGCTCATCGGGTAACCCTCGAACCGCTCTCCGTCGATCTCGTAACCGACGCAGACCTTAACCTCCTCGACCGCCGAGAGAACGTCCAGCAACGTTATCGCCAGGTGCGTGATCCCATTTAGAGAAGCCGAATATTTTATGGCCGGAAGGTCCAGCCACCCGACCCGACGCGCCCTCCCGGTGGTGGTCCCATATTCGTGGCCCGTCTCTCTGAGCGTCTCCCCAACCTCGTCGAGCAGCTCCGTGGGCATCGGTCCGTCTCCGACCCTGGAAGTGTAGGCTTTAGTGACGCCCACGACGTACTCAAGAGATTGGGGCGGGATGCCGGCCCCGACGCACGCCCCTCCGACCGTCGGGTTGGAGGAGGTTACGAACGGATAGGTCCCGTGGTCGTTATCCAGGAGGGCCGCCTGGGCGCCTTCCATCAGGACGTGCTCCCTGTTTCCGAGGGCTTCGCGCAAGATTGCGCCGGTATCAGCGACCATCGGAGAGATCAAGTCGCGGTAGGTCATCAGGTACTCGACGAGGTCTTCTACCTCGAACGGCTCCTCGTCGTAGATGCCCTCGAAGATGGCGTTCTTCTCCCGCAGGACGACCTTGAGCTTGGTCTTTAGGATGCCGACGTCGAAGATGTCCTGCACCCGGATGCCGACCCTCGCTACCTTATCCTCGTAAGCCGGGCCGATGCCGCGGTTGGTCGTCCCGATCTTCGCCTTGCCGAGCGCCTTTTCGCGGTGAGAGTCGAGCCGGATGTGGTACGGCATTATCAGGTGCGACCGTCCATCCACTTTCAGACGGCTCCGAACCTCGATGCCCCGCCCTTCGAGTTCCAGGATCTCCTCTTCCAGCACCTCCGGATTGACGACGACCCCGTTGCCGATGGTGACGCCCACCCCTTCGCGCACGATCCCGGATGGTATGAGGTGCAACTTAAACTCTTCCTCGCCGACACGCACCGTATGCCCGGCGTTGTTTCCGCCCGAGTAGCGGGAGACGTAGTCTGCGTCCACGGCCAGGGCGTCGCAGACCCTGCCCTTGCCCTCGTCTCCCCAGGCCAGTCCGAGCACGACAGTTGCCGTCACAGCGCTTCCCCCCTAATATCTGAAATATCCAAAACCATTGCGGAATCTTCGTAAACTTCGTAGAGCTTCGAGTAATCGGGTAGGCTCGAAACAGGCCCAGCATTCTCTATCCGTTCCATGGGGCCGCCTCGTTTAGCCACGGGTCCAATGTAGCACATACGGATATCCTTTTGAAACCGTTTGCGGACGGAGCTACTCGAAGAGGACCACGGGCTCGCCGTAGTAGCGGATCCGGTTCGCCTCCCAGCGCTCCTCCACGAACGCCCGAAGCTCGGCTTCGCGGGTCTCCGGGTCTCCATCCAGCTTCTCGAGCGGGAACCGGACACCGAGGACGCGCTCGGGGATACGAAAACGGGTGATACCCGCAGGGAGGACCATCTCCGCCTGTACCAACTCGGCCAACTCGACCGGCGTGAAGCCCCGGTAGAAGATCACCGCCTCGTCCCCGGCGAGCCGAACGGGGTCGACAGGTTGCAGGCGCCGCACGGCTGCATCTTCGGGATACGCTCCCCACAGCCTACAAAGAGCCCGCGCTTCGGAGATCAAACCTCCCTCCGCAGCCCGGACGAACATCCGTGCGCCCTCGCCGGTCTCGACCCTCGCCAGCCATCCGTTAGCCGGCTCTTCGGAGGAGACCTCAACGCCTCTTACACGGTCCAGGGCGGCCGTCACGTCTCCACTACTCAGGAGGTGGCCCCAGCCTTCCGCCTTTTCTGGAAGCTCGACGACCTGTACGAGGACCAGCGAGCAGCCGATTTCGCGCAGCGCGTGGACCCTGTGCGCGCCGTCCAGTACGAGGTAGCGATCCTCGTAATGCGAGACTATGACCGGGTTACGCTGCACCTGCTCTTCCTGGACGCGGTCGCGCAGACGAGCGAGGCGTTTACGGTCGTGGTCCTCGTGGAGGATCAGGTAGTCCAGCGGGACGATACGGAGGTCGCCTAGAGAGGAGATCAAAAATCTACAGTTCTGGAGTTGTTCTAAAGGTCCCCGCCGCGCCTACCCCAGAAGAAGTCGAGGGCGATAAACCCACCGAAGAAGAAGGCTGCGATCACCACCAGAAACCCGACGATCCCGAGCAGCAAATAAAGCGTATCCAAGTCTCTCCGTGACCTTTCCGCGAGCCTCTAAGATCAAAGAGTCGGGACGGCCGGATTTGAACCGGCGACCACTCGGCCCCCAGCCGAGTGCGCTACCAGACTGCGCCACGTCCCGACGCACAGGTTATCGCCTCAAATAATACCAGACACACCGGCGAAACGAGATGACCGTCTTCCTAGCCGTCGAGCCGGTCGTAGAGCGCCTGGTCGCAGTAGTCTCCGATTACGAATTCGGCCCCCGCCTCTCTAAGCTCTGTGGGAGTGTGGTTCGTCCCACAGATTCCTATTACCGGGATACCGGCCTCCACGGCCCCACCTGCTCCACTGGGCGAGTCCTCGAAGGCCAGGGCTTCCTCCGGCTCGACTCCCAACTGCTCTAGCGCCTCCTTGTAGGCGGCGGGGTCGGGCTTCTCCGCGTTTACCTCCTCGGCGAAAATCATCGGCTCGAAAGTATCGACCATTTCCAGCGACTTGAGTGAGTTTGAGGCGTCGTTTTTGGGGGCGTTGGAGACGAGGGCGAGCTTTATACCCCGCTTGCGGGCCTCTTCGAGAAAGTCTTCGAGGCCGGTGATCGTAGACGCCATGGACATCCGTTTCTTGTAGCCGTCCCCTTCGCGCTTCAGAAGGTCTTCTTTCTCCTTCTCGGAGATATCGGGCAACAGCCCGTCTATGTTGGCCTCACTGGGCGGCCCCCCAAGGTACTCTTCGTAGAGGTCTATATCCACGTCTATGCCGTGCGGCCTCAAGACCTCCATCCAATTGGCGAAGTGTATAGCCTGCGTGTCGCTTAAGGTACCGTCCAAGTCAAACAGAAGTGCTTTCGGTCGCGCCATCGTTTTTTTCGGTCTCCCCGAGAATAGCTTAAATTTAAGTTAGTATATTACCTATTGGCATATATTGCATCTCACTGTGCTTTGTAACTCTCAGCCATCTATATCCGAATGGCACGCTTGACGACATCGACCAGGGGTTAGGAGCGGAGTGTGCGAAGATCCACTTTTGACCGAAACGCGCGAGAACGGCTTTCCTAAGGAGGGGCTCCAGTATCCTGTTTCCAGGCTATACTTCACGATGCTCTTTAGTCCACTGTCGTAAGCTCCTGCTCATCAGAGGATTCTTCTTCCGCGCCCTCCAATAAGGCGGGGGCGCGCTCCAGCACGTTGGGCTTTGCAATGGTTAGGTAAAGTGTGTAGAGAATCCCTGCGGCTATAAGCGCCAGCGTGAGCCACGGCAGGTAGCTGTAAGGCGCCGGCTGGCCCGGTTGCAAGTCTCCCCAGATCGGGATGGCGAGTACGGCGACGCCGACTATGGGCACCGCGAGCCAGGTAAACCAGTTGCCGTGTTCGCCGGTGCTCCGGTACCGGAACCACTGCACGATAAGAGCCACGTTCGCCATTACGTACATGATCACCAGACCGAGGATACCGTAAGTCCCGAGGAACCCGGCGGCCGTTCCAGGATCGGTAAACGCCGTAGAAGCCACGCCTATCAGCACGCTCGGGACCACGAACGCAACCGCCGCCGCCCATGGGGTGCGGAACCGGGGACTGACCGCCGCGAGGTTCCTCGCCCACAGCCCACCGCGGGCGCCCCCGAAGATGACCCGCGACGTCTGCGTATTCGCCGCGACGTAAGAGCTCGTCACGCTAGATAGGAACACCCAGGTGACAAGAGGCGCCACGAACGAGACAAAGCCAGTAGCCGCGGTTTGGAACGGGTTTGGATCCGCCGCCAGCTTCGCCGCGTTGTCGGCGCCAAAAGACATCACCAGCGCATAGGAGCCGAACACATAGAGAATCCCGCTCACGATCACCGTGGTGAACACTGCGATCGGGACGTTGCGTCTCGGGTTACGTGTCTCTTCGGCCAGCGACGCGGACGCCTCGAAGCCGCCGAACGCGAGGATCGCGAGTGAGAACGCCACGAACACTTCCTTCGTTCCGCCTTCCCCGCCGAGCGTTGTAAAGGGCTTCAACGACAACCCTTCAGCGCCGCCCTGAAACAGTACGGCGAACCCTACGATAAGAAAGATCAATACTTCGAACAGGTAGAGTACGATGCTCGTGCGCACGCCGAACTTCAGGCCCACGATAACCGGCGCGAGCACCAGTATCCCGTAGAGGATCGTGACGATCTGCGTGATACCCCAGATCTTGGGATCTCCCAGCACATTCTGCACGATGTACTGTCCGACGAATATATAAATGCCGGCGAACGCGATAATGTAGCCGAAGATCGTGATGATCCCGACGGTCACCGCTGTACGGGATCCGATCGCCTTCGCGATGTAGGTTAGGAACGACCCGGCGCTCGGGTGCAGCCTGGAGAACTGCGCGAGCGAGTTCGCGGTAGCAGTCATTCCCACCATGCTGATCAGGAACACGAGCGGCACCGCGGATCCCGCCAGCCCAGCCATTACCCCAGTTGTGAAGACCAGGTTGAATACCGGAGCCACCTGTGCAAGTCCCGGCATTATCACGTCGAGAAGCCCGAGCTGGTTTCGCTCCAGACCGCTGTTGTTCCGCTGGTCCATTTCTACTCCTTCCCGTGACGGCCGATAAACGCGAGGAACGCTTCGTTGAACTCATCGGGATGCTCCCACAGGCACGCGTGACCGCCCTTTGTGGTAGACCACTCGGCTCCGGAGATCCCGGCGCGGAGTTTCTCGGAGAGAGAAACCGGGATCAGGACATCTTCCTCCCCCGCGAGCACGAGGGTCGGCGCCCCGATCTCCGACAGGCGGTCGGTCGTATCGTGGGCCTGTATGACGCTGAGTTGAGCCAGGTACGCGTGGGTAGGCTGCGCCATGTAGCGCATGGCCGTCTCGAACTCGACGAGTTCCTCGGTACGCTCTTCGAAGAAAGGTAGGGTGAAAGCCCACAGCGTGACGTCGCGCATTACGAATGGAACACCGAGTACCGGCGCCATGTCCGCCCACATCGCGAACATCCGCGAGCAGAAGGGTCCAGGAGCAGCGTAGGTGCAGGCGAGCGTCAGGCTGCGCAGATCATCCTGGTAGGCGAGGGCGTACTCCTGCGCGACCATTCCACCCATCGAGACGCCCATCAGATGGAAGTCCGTGACACCGAGTTTGTCAACGAGCGCCTTGGCGTCGTCGGCCAGGGTTCGGCTGGTATATGGACCGACCGGAGCCGAACTATACCCGACGCCCCGGTTGTCGAACCGGAGCACGCGATAACCCGCCTCCAGGAAAGCCGGCATCTGAAGTTCCCACGTCAACAAGTCGTCGGCGAGGCCGTTGATCAGGACGATAGTCTCCGCGCCGTCACCTTCGAGTTGGTAGTTGATCTCGATACCGTTTACGTTTGCCGTTGGCATTACTGCTCCTCGCTTTCTTTATGGTTGCCGTCACTCCGAAAAACTTTTCCTTCCCCACCCTGCTCGGCGGACGCTTCAGCCGCGTCATCGCCGGTCTGTATCCGCATTACGAGATCCCGGACCATCGACTCGGTGAGCGAGAAGTGCTCCTGGGCGAGCGTGGCGGCCTCTTCCGAATCCCCCCTGATGATCGCCTCCGCCAACTGTGGATGCTGATGGAGCGCACGGCCTCGTACCCGTGGACTGTAAGGCTCCGCCCCGAAACCGAGGCTTACTTGACGACGCGCCTGAAGGCTCAGTTCCTCCAGATAGGGATTTTGGGTCGCGCGGGCGATGGTCAGATGCAAGGCTTCGTCGGCCGCGCTCGAGGCTCCACGGTCATCTTCGGCATCAGCGTACGCGGCGAGGGCCTTACGAATGGCAAGCACGTCCTCGGGAGTCCTGCGCTCGGCCGCGGTTCGGGCTATTTGGCGTTCGATCAACGCCCGGAAATCCATAAGCAACTCGAGCCGATCCCAATCAGGCAACAAAGTACGTCGGACCATCTCGGCGGACTGCGGCCCCCAACTCGTCCGAACGTAAGTCCCCCCGTTACGCCCCCGCCGGATGCTCACATAGTCGGCAGCGGCGAGCCGCTGGGTCGCCTCGCGTACGGTAGCGCGGCTTACCCCGAGCATCGTGGCAAGTTCCCGCTCCGAAGGAAGACGCTGACCAGGCACGAACTCCCCGAGAGCTATAGCCGTAACGAGCCGCTCGGCAATACGTTCCCCTGCCGTCCTGATCTCGATAGGCCGCAACGCGGAGCTTACCGGCGGCACCGAGAAAGTACGCTCCCCGGAGTCCTCGGACGGCACTACGTATCATCCCCTTGATAACCCTGAGAGCACGTGAAACAACTAGCTCGGACATCATCGAGAGACTCAAAGGTATATAGACCTGACCTTATAACCTTTTCCATTTCGCCAGTATAAGTGCGTTGCGATACCAGCGTCAATAGCAAAATGCGTGTAACGAGTTTCCGGAACGATAAGACTTCAGAACGCGGGCTCGAAGTACGTGGAATGTTATTATCGAGATCGATGACTCGTGCAGCGGCTTATATTCGGACGGACCTTGAGGGTGAGCTTCCTTCCAGGGATGAACAGGTCGCTGACATCCGGGCTTACGCTTCAGAGCATGATTATCAGGTGGTTGCGCTGTACGAAGACCTCGAAGCGCCGGGGCGTCTTCTTTATCATCGGAGCGGCATTAAGGAGGCGATCAACAACATCAAAGAGGAGGAGGACTGGGAGGTTCTCCTGGTGGCGCACCCTCGCTGCATCTCTGATGATGAGACCGCCCTGCACGAATTGGTCCACAAGTTCTCCTTGTACAACAACCGCGTGGAGTGTCCCACGCGCTCCTGGGAAGAGTTTCTGGGCGCGATGAAAGCGTACCGGCGTGAGATGAGCCGGAGGTAGTAGCAGGAAAGCTCCGCCTCGAAATCGTAGAATAGTCTCCGCTAGTTGTCTGGAGAAGGAGTTGGCATAGAGTGGGCCTCATTCGCACGATACTCGCCCTGGTCGTAATCGTGATCCTGCTGCACGTAGGTCTCTCCTACGCGGGGCTTACAGAGAACACGAGCAGCATCACCCAGGTTATCTACGGCGTCGGCGCGCTGCTGGAGTCGCCGGCGGAAGCCGTCTTAAACGCACTCCCACTCTCACCCGGACAGCGAGACCTGACGACCGGCCAGAATAGTTTCTACGTCATAGCCCTGGCAGCGGCGGCGGGATACTTCGTCCTCTACCTGCTTCTCGGGGTTGGAAGGGGTAAGTAGTTTAGGGGTTGCTGTACGTCTTCATAAACCTTTTGTCTATCTTGTTCTTGAGCCACATCGCCGATCTACCGCGCCAGACCAGGGAGCCGTAGATCGCGAGTCCGCTCCCGTCTCCGAAATTCAAGATATAGAGGTAGCGTTTCTGGGGCTCGAAAGCCCGCAACTTTTCTCCCCGGAGCGCCGCCTGCAAATTGTGGAAGAGAACGGGACCCTGCCGGATGGCGAAAACCCCGAGTTGGGGCAGCGTCTCTCCCCTGAAAGAAACCGAGTCGCCGCCGCCGAAGAGCCGCCCGTCGCCCACGCCGCGCAGGTAGTGGTCTACCCACATACCGCCTTCGTCTCCCGTGAGAAGCCCTGAGCGACGGAATACGGGCGATGGATCCACGCCGACCGCCGGGATGACCAGGTCGGCCGCCACCTCGCGCCCGGTCTCGAGCCGAGCCGCCCCACCCCCATACGAGACGACGCGAGAGCCGAGCAAGACTTCGACGCCGCGTTCCGCCAGGTAGTTGTACATCTCGCGCCGGGCCTTTTTCGGGGAAGAATCGAGCAACGCCGGGCCGGACTCGGCAAGCATGACGCACCCACCCATTTCTTCCCGGCGTAACAGGTTGATAGTGTTCGCCGCCACCTCACAGCCCGCCGCCCCGCCTCCTATTACCAGCACGCGCGGTTCGGGACCTCTGTCTGGTTCGAGCAGGAAGTCTCTTATCTTGCCGGTGTTCTCGACCGGCTTCACCGGCAGCACCCGGTCGTTTTCGGTGAAATCTCTGGAGATGCTTTCTACAGGCACCAGGCTCCCGAGGCAAAAAGAGGCAACGTCGTAGGAGATTCTTTCGCCACTTTCGAGGAGTAGCTGTCTATCTTTTGGGAAGACTTTCTCGATTCGGCCTTCTACGAACCGGCCTCCGCCCCGTTCGACGAGGCGGCGCACGTCTATCCGGTCCTCTTCGGTGGTGTAGGTTTGGGAGATCACCCCGGTCGCCATCCCGGAGTAGTAGAGGTAGCGGGATGGGTTGACGAGGATTACGTCAAAGCCCCGACCTACGAGTTCCGCGGTCCTGAGCAGCGGGTAGAGGTGGGCGTGTCCTCCTCCCGCAAAGACTACTGTCTGGGTTCGGGGCATCTATCTCCGTTCGAAAAGAAGGCGCTTATCTCCCGAATATATACATCAAAATGTATGCGGAAACGCTTATCGTGCTGGAGGATGGTCTATACTTCTTTGCTAATGCATTCGCAAGAGGAGAAACAGGTGAGGTCGTGTTCGTGTTCGGGAAGCTAATAAAGACCTGTAGGGCGGGGTTCTATCCGTGGAAATTTGGGAGATGCAATGATCGAGTTTAAAGAGGTCAGCAAGACCTACCCCGGTTCAGATGAAGCCGTGGTCAACGATCTCTCCTTCGAGGTGCCTGAAGGGGAGATCTGTGTTTTGGTCGGCCCTTCCGGGTGCGGCAAGACGACGACGATGCGGATGGTAAACCGCCTCATAGAGCCGTCCCAGGGGCAGATACTGATAGACGGCGAGTCGAACACGGAGATGAGCGGCACGAAGCTGCGACGTAAGATCGGCTATGCGATCCAGCAGATAGGACTCTTCCCACACCGCACCATCTCCGAGAACATCGGCACCGTACCCGGCCTGCTGGATTGGGACAAGCGGCGCACCAAAGAGCGGGTGGATGAGCTTTTGGATCTCGTCGGCCTGGAGCCGGACGACTACCGTAACCGTTACCCGGCGGAGCTTTCCGGCGGACAGCAGCAGAGGGTCGGGGTGGCAAGGGCGATGGCCGCCGACCCGCCGATCATGCTCATGGACGAACCCTTCGGGGCGGTAGACCCGATCACGCGCACCCGACTCCAGGAGGAGTTCCTGCGCATCCAGGAGGACATAAAGAAGACCATCGTCTTCGTCACCCACGACATAGACGAGGCGATAAAGATGGGCGACAAGATAGCCATCCTCAAGCAGGGCGGCGTCCTGGCCCAGTTCGACACGCCGGAGAACATCCTCTCCAACCCGGACTCCGAGTTCGTCTCCTCATTCGTCGGGGCGGACCGGGTCCTGAAGAGGCTCTCGCTTCTGCGGGTACAAGATATGGACCTCGAACCGGCCAACGGCAATAGTGACGGGCTGCCGAAGATCAGCGGCGCCCTGACGGTAAAAGACGCCCTCTCGGAGTTGATCGGCTCGGGCTCCAGCACCGGCCTCGTGGAGGGCGAAGGCGGCGGGCGGGAACTGCTGACGATGCAGGCGATAGAGGATTTGTCGCGCAGCACGGAGCAACCGTCCGGTAACGGCCATGGCTAGCCTGGCGCTGCTCCAGAGCGCGGGTGCTCCGCTTATAGACTGGGGCTGGGTCGGTGACAATAAGACCACGATTCTCCAGGCGCTTCAGGGACACATCTTCCTGTCGTTCGTCTCCGTTGGTATAGCGTTGGCGATCTCGCTGCCGGTTGGCGTCCTGGTCTCCCGCTACCGGAAAGCCTACGCGCCGACCATCGCCATTACCGGCCTACTGTTTACGATCCCGAGCCTGGCGCTATTCGCGGTCCTCATTATCATAGGGTTTCCCACCGGGGCGACGCCGGTCATAACGGCGCTGGTGGCCTACTCGCTGCTCGTCCTGATACGAAACGTGGTCACGGGGATAGACTCCGTCCCACCGGAGACGATAGACGCGGCGCGCGGGATGGGCCTCACGAGCAACCAGATCCTCTTCAAAGTGGAGCTTCCGCTCGCCCTGCCGGTGATCGTGGCGGGCCTCAGGATAGCCATGGTCACGGTAATCGGCATCGCCACGATAGGAGCCTACATCAACGGCGGCGGCCTCGGACAGCTCATCTTCGACGGTATCGGCCAGGGCTTCAACACCAAGATCATCGTGGGCGCCGTCCTAGCCACCGCCCTCGCGGTCGCAGCGGACCTGATACTGCTCATCCTAGAGCGCTACCTGAGACCCTGGGCGCGGCGCGGGAAGGCAGCCTAGATGCTAGACGCGATGATAGAGGTCCTGAAGGGCCAGAATTTCCCGCAGTTGCTGTTAACCTACGTAGAACTCTCCGCGTTCGCACTTCTCTTGGGGGTGGCGATATCCCTTCCGGTGGCGCTCGCGGTCAGGAACACGCGGATCGCCACGGCGTTGGCGATCAATATAGGCAACATCGGACGCGCCGTCCCGAGCCTCGCGATACTCGCTCTCTTGGTGCCGTTTCTAGGGTTCACCTTTACGCTGGCGCTGGTGGCCCTTACGGCTATCGCGATCTCGCCGATCCTCATAAACGCCGTGACCGGCTTGAGGGAGGTAGACCGCCAGATCATAGACTCCGCCCGAGGCATGGGGCTTTCGGAGACCCAGATCCTCACCCGCGTACAACTCCCCATAGCGGCTCCGGTGATCTTGGCCGGTATCCGCACCTCGGCGGTTCAGGTCGTCGCCAGCGCGGTTCTCGCTACATTTTTCGGCGGCGGCGGGCTCGGAGATTTGATCGTCGGCGGCTTTCAGGGCAGCGACCGAGCCATGCTGCTCGTGGGTGCTTTCTCGGTGGCGGCGCTGGCGGTAATAACAGAGTTCATCTTCGCGGGGCTGGAACGGGTATTCACCCCGAAAGGACTGAAGATCGCCAACAAGAGGCGTGGCAAATGAAGTACGAAGAAAAAAACAGAGAAGGAGAGAATGTGAAGAACAAGACCAGATTCATCCGCATCGTACCGGCGGTACTGACAGTGCTGGCGCTTTTCCTGCTCACGGCCTGCGGAAACGTAGGCAGCAGTAGCAGCGACTCAGGTTCCGGCTCCGGGTCCGGCGGCGACACGGCCAGCGGCAAGGGACCGACGATCACCGTCGGCTCCAAGAACTTCACCGAGGAGTACATCCTCGGCAATATGTATGCTGACGCTCTGCAAGCGAATGGTTTCAGGGTCGTGCGTAAGATCAACCTGGGTTCCGTACAGATAAACGACCAGGCACTTCAGAGAGGCCAGATCGACGTCTACCCCGAGTACACCGGCACCTCGCTCGAAACGGTGCTGGACTATAAGGGCAAGGCCCCGGATACGCCGGAGAAGACCTATCAGACGGCCAAGAAGCTGTACGCGCAGCGCAGCCCTTCGGATACCGTGCTCCAGCCCGCTCCCTACAACAACACCTACGGCATCTTCGTCACAAAGTCCGCCGCCAAGAAGTACAACCTGAAGACCCTCGCCGACCTCGCAAAGGCTTCGCCGAAGCTAACCTTCCTCTCCTTCTCCGAGTTCCAGAACCGCTCGGACGGCTACCCGAACATGAAGAAGAACTACCCGTTCAACTTCAAGAACATAAAGAAAGTGAACAGCATAGGCGGCCCGATCTACCAGGGCGTACAGCGGGGAGACGGCGACGTGGGCGTGGGCTTCACGACCGACGGCCAACTCAGTTCCTCCGACCTCGTGGTTATGAAGGACCCGAAGAACATCTGGCCCTACTACTACCCGGCCCCGATCGTCAGGACAGACGTGCTAAAGAAGCACCCGAAGATTCAGGAAGTCCTGAACAAGGTCTCCAAGACCCTCAGCGTCGAGACTATGCGTAAGCTCAACGCCAAAGTCGATATAGACCACAAGGACCCGGCCGAGGTCGCCAAGCAGTACCTCCAAGACGAGGGCATCCTCAAGAAGTAGAGGAGCGAGAAGAGAAATTTTTTGGGGTGGAGGCTTTCGAGTCTCCGCCCTCGTTTCGTCCGGCGGGCTACTCGCCACGGATAAAGAGCCACCGGCTGTTAAACTAGATTCATGCCCGCCCACGTCCGCATAAGACCAGAGGTGATCACCGCACACCGCCTCCGGATGGAACTCTACGGCCTCGAAGACGAGGACATAGAGAACACCATCAGGATGAAAGGTTGGGCGTGGGTTTTAGCCCGCCACTGCTGGGCTTACGCCGGCGAGCCGGACTTTATCTACCGTCAGATCCGTGAGGTCGTGATAGCGCTGCCGGACATTGCCTTCGCCGACGACGGCATCGAAGAGTCGGTTAAGACCGTAGAAGCGAAAGCCCGCTCCGACGAAGAGCTAGAAGAAGGGCGCGAGCTTTTGCGCCGGGCGTTTGAGAAGACCGGCCAGCCTGAAGGCCTGGAGTTTATCGGAGGTTAGCTCAACTGTTCTCGCCACCCGGCAGGAACGGCAGCCGGTCGTAGCGGACGTAGCGCTCGAACTCCGGGTAGAACTTGCTGGTGCGTACCGGGTCCCGCGAGAAGCTCGCGAGCGGTTCTTCTCCCGCTTCTCCCTTTCCGGGCTGCTTGAGGGTTATGTTGACCTCGTTCTCGTTGATATCTATCACGTTGTACGACGGCGGCGAGTTGCCCCGGACCCGCAAGGTAGAAGCGGTGCCGGAGTGGACGATCCGGACGCCCGAGATGCTCCACACGTAGGGTACGTGCCGGTGACCGGAGAGGACCATGTCCACTTGCAACTCTCTCAGTATCGCCATAACGTCTCCCGCATCCCGCAGGTTGTTGACGTCGCGCCCGGTACCGGGTACGGCCAGGATGTGGTGATGAACGACGAGTATCTTGGGTCCTCTATCCCAGCCTCGAAACTCCGAGTCCAACCATCCGTAATGCTCCCGCCCGACCTCTCCCTCGGCCAGATCCGGCTTGCTGGAGTCGAGGGTAACCACCTTCGCCTCGCCCTCCGGGACGGAGATCTTAAGTGATTTCTCCCGGATGCCGAAGAATTCCTCGAAGTGCCAGTAGCCCACGACCTGGGCGTCGTGGTTGCCCATCGCCACCACGACGTTCGGACACGTGAGCCGGTCTAGGTACTCCTTCGCCTCCTCGAATTCCCAGCGGTGTCCCTCCATCGTAAGGTCGCCGGCAACAGCGACCAGGTCCGGCTCCATCTCGTTCGTCTCGTCGATAACGGCCGTGAGAAGCTCCGGCCTGAAAAGCCCCGCCCCGACGTGTATGTCCGACATCTGAACTATCCGCACCTCTCGTCTCCTCTCTTTGGGCTCTTCGAGCGGTCAGCTAGAACGGTAGGTCGTCGTAGCGGACGAACTGCTCGTAATCCAGGTAAAACTCGCTGCTCTTGGATGGGTCGCGCGAGTATTTCGCCATCGGTCTATCGTCTTCTCCGGCGGAGTCTTTCAGGGTGACTTTGACTTCTCTCTCGTCTATCTCGACCAGGTTGTAAGAAGGTTCAATGGTCCCCCGGATGCGCTCGCTGGCCGCCGTGCCGGAATGGACGATCCTGACTCCTGAGATGCTCCAGAAGTACGGCACGTGTCGGTGGCCGGAGAGGACCAAATCCACCTCCACTTCCCTCAAGAGCGCCATCACGTCCCCACCATCGCGTAGGATGTTCGAGTCGCGGCCGGTTCCGGGTACGGCGAGGATGTGGTGGTGGATCAGGAGTATCTTCGGTCCCCGATCCCAACCCCGAAACTCCGAGTCTACCCAGGAATAGTACTCACGGCCGACTTCTCCCTCGTCGAGGTCCGGCTTGGTCGAGTCGAGCGCCACGACCTTCGCCTCGCCGCCCTCAAACCGGACTACGCGCGAGCTGCTGCGGTGGCCGAAGAGGTCCTCGAAGTATCGGTATCCGACGTTTTTTGCGTCGTGGTTGCCCATCGTGCAGACTACGTTCGGACACGTGAGCTGATCGAGGTATCCCTTCGCCAGATCGAACTCCCTCCGGTAACCTTCTCCGGTCAGGTCGCCGACGACGGCCACCATATCCGGCTCCAGGGCGTTCGTCTGCTCGACGACGTTCTCCATGAGATCCGGCCTGAAAAGCCCGCCGTCCTCGGCGTGGATATCCGACATTTGAACTATCCTCATGCCACTCCTCCGTATGTCGAAAGCGCCTGTTCTCGCGGGCCTCCCACCGGGCACCCTCGCGTTTGCGTTCGCCCCAGCGGCGTTTCTTTACCCGCGCGATGGGCGATATACTACACACACGGCCTGCTAAGGGAAAGGTACAGCCGTTGGGAGCGAGGGCAGAACAACGTGGCGGGGAACGCAGTGGTTCCAGGGGAAGTCTCGAAGATGACCTGCGGCTCTTCAGCGCTGATGGTCCCTTAAAGATAGTCCGTACGTGAGCGGCGTGGAGCTTATAGTAGTAATTCTGCTGTTCGTTCTATTTAGCCCGGCGATCGCAGCCCTCTCCGCGCTGGCGGTTTTTGGGGCGGCGTCTTTGCTGACCAACAAGGATACCGACGTTCTAATGTTGGAATTCAAGGAACGATGCGCACGGACCTCATCCTCCCCCAAACGCCGCATAGACTTGCTAGAGGCACGGCTCCAGGAACTCGAAGTTTACGAGCAGGAGCTTGTACGGGAGATCCGCCGCTTCCCGAGCGTAAACCCGAACCACGCTCTCACCGAAGGCTACATCGAGCAGGTACACGCCATGATGGAAGCCACCCGCGAGGAACTCTACCAGGCTAGATTAAAGCGCGTGGAAGGTGGCATAAAAAAGATGATCGGTGACAGAAGCTAGTCCGGAACCGATCACAAACCCCGGAATAAGACACCTTTCAGGGATGTAATTTCTCCTCCAGGCGGTTAAGCTGCTTTACGGCGTTGGTTGAGCATCGGAGCGGGGAGGTATCGTCAAAGTGGACAAGGGTCAAAACTACCTTGAGAAGGCGCGCAGGAGGTTCCTGTTCCTGACGGCGGCGCTGGTCGTCGCGCTCGGAGCAGGCTCAGGAGCGGCTATCTCCGCGTCGGCATCCGATGCCGGTAGCGGGGACACGGTCCAACCCGAGGTTATCGGTGGAACACCGGTTCCAAACGGCAAGTACCAGTTCGTGGTGGCGCTACTGAACAGGAATTACGGCTCGACTCCACGACAGCAGCAATTCTGCGGCGGCAGCCTGATCGACCGTAACAGCGTCCTGACCGCCGCGCACTGCGTGGCCGGAACGTCGTCCCGGCCGTTGAGCGTCACGGTCGGACGAACGGTGCTGAACAGTTCCCAGGGACAGGTACGCAGGGTAGCCGGGATCTTCGTGAACCCCAGGTACAACGGACGCGCCAATTCCACCTACGACTCCGCCGTCCTAAAGCTGCGACGTCCGGTCGTTGGGGTCGCGCCGGTCAGGCTCGCCACAGCCCGACAGAACTTCCTTGAGACCCCCGGACGCCCGGCATTCGTGGCCGGATGGGGCAACACTATTCAGCAGCCGCCGGGCGGGAACAACGGAACGAATTATCCGAACCGGATGCGCGAAGCGCGGCTGCCCGTAGACTCCGACCGCGCCGGGAGGCGTGCATACGGGACGGACTTTTTCCCGAAGCTAATGGTCGCGGCGGGACGTACTGGCAAAGATACCTGTCAGGGTGACAGCGGCGGGCCGTTGTTCGCGCCCGTATCCGGCAGGTACACCCAGATCGGACTGACCAGCTTCGGCGCCGGATGCGGCGCCTCCGGTTACCCAGGCGTGTACACGGAGATCAACGCGGCGGGCGTCAGGAGCTTTATAGTGGCCGCGGCCCGCAAGTAGCAGTCGCGCCGGGCGGAGCCTTACGAAGCCCCGTCCAGGAACTCCCGTGCGTGGCGGAGTTGGGCTTCCACGGAACCCGGTGACGTAGATCCGGAAGACTTCTTGTTCGACACGCTGCCTTCCGCCGTGAGCAAACCTTCCGGCAGGTGCTCCAGGTCGGAGTGGGCGGACGCAAGCTCTTCTCGCGGGACGTTCTCAAGCGAGACCCCAAGCTCCTCGCACCGCCGCACCAGTTGTCCGACGGCCTGGTGCGCCTCTCTGAAGGGCACGCCTCGCGCCGCCAGGAAGTCGGCCAACTCGGTCGCGAGCGCGAAACCGCCGGCTGCTTCCCTCATCTTCTCTCCGTGAAAGCTGGCGGTTCGGAGCATCTCCGGGAGCACCACGAGCATCGCTAAGACGGCGTCTACCGCGTCAAAGAGCGGTTCTTTGTCTTCCTGGAGGTCTTTAGAGTAGCCGAGCGGTAGGCCTTTGACGATGATGAGAAGGGCGTTCAGGTCCCCGATCAGGCGTCCCGACTTGCCCCGCATCAGCTCGTAAGCGTCGGGATTCTTTTTCTGGGGCATGATCGAGGAACCAGATGAATACGAATCGTCGAGGGTTGCGAAACCAAACTCCTGACTGGTCCACAAGACCCACTCCTCCCCGAGCCGAGAGAGGTGGACCCCGAGCACGGCGCAGGCGTAGAGCAGGTCCAGGGCGAAGTCCCGGTCGGAGACCACGTCTAGCGAGTTGGCGAACAGCTCCATCCCGAGCTCCGAAGCCACGCTCGCCGGATCTATCGGATGAGGCGTCCCGCCGAGAGCCGCCGCCCCGAGCGGGGAGACACTCGCCGCTTCTTGCGCCGCCTCGAACCGGCACAGATCCCGCTTCAACGCCTCGTGATGGGCGAGCAGGTGGTGAGAGAGCAGGATTGGCTGGGCGCGTTGGAGGTGGGTGTATCCTGGCAATATGAGCTCCCGGTTCGCTTCCGCGACTTCGACGAAAGCGCTCATCGCGGCGAGCAGACCTTCTCTTATTCTACCGGCCGCGTCCCGGACGAAGAGGCGCAGGTCGAGCGCCACCTGGTCGTTGCGGCTCCGTCCCGTGTGCAACTTGAGCGCCACATCCCCGACCAACTCCCGCAACTGACGCTCGACCGCCGTGTGTACATCCTCATCGGCGAGAGACCACGAGAACTCCCCCGCCTCGACCTCCGCGAGTACCACTTCGAGACCGCGCACCAACTCGGAGGATTCTTCCTCCGAGATTATCTCCTGACGACCGAGCATCCGGGCGTGCGCCAGCGAACCCAGAATGTCGTAAGGAGCCAGCCTGATGTCGAACGGGATGGAGGCGTTCAGGCGTTCGAAAGATCCTGCCGGAGACGCGCCGAACCTGCCGCCCCAGAGAGGGCTCTTTTCGCTTTCGCTCATGGCTCGCAGTCTAGCCGAACAGCGGTTGACCGGCTTGGACCGGCTCTAGCCTTCTATCCGGCGTTGGCCCGCGAGAGGCGGCGGTCTTTTTGGTACTTTCGGACTGCCGACTTGAGGGTGCTGAGGCCCAGGGTGGCGTTGCGCGTCCGGCTACCGACCACGTCGCGGCCCACGCGGTCCACGAAGGCGTCGTAGTCCAGGGCGAGGACCTCGTCCATCGTCAGATCCTCACCGTGGACGATCTCCATGAGGAGGCTTGTCGCCGCCATGCTGATAGTGTCGCCCTGTCCGGTAAAGGAGACGGCTTCTAGCTCTCCGTCTCCCTCGCCTCTCAGGTAGATCACCACGGACCCGCCACACTCGGGGCTGCCGCCGGGCATCACCACGTCGGCGTCCTGCATGGCCTCCTTGTACAGAGGATTGTTGTAGTGCTCCACGAGCAACGCTAGCTGCTGTTTGCGATCCAAGGTGCTGGACCGCTTACCGCTCGATTGGGGCGCGCACGGAGTTGCCCCACTCGGTCCACGAGCCGTCATAGTTGCGGACGCTGTCGTAGCCGAGGAGGTACTTCAGGACGAACCACGTGTGGCTGGAACGCTCCCCGATCCGGCAGTAGGCGATCACATTTTCACCCTCGGAGAGACCGGCTTCGCCTTCGTAGATCTCTTTTAGATCGTCCGCGCTCTTGAAAGTCCCATCCTCGTTGACCGCCCGAGCCCACGGCACATTGGCCGCTCCGGGAATATGACCCCCCCGTAAGGCGCCTTCCTGCGGATAGTCGGGCATGTGAAGCAACTCGCCCTTGTACTCGCCGGGGCTCCGCACGTCCACCATCGGTCCCTGCTCTTGCAGGTGCTTCTCGACATCCTCTTTGAAGGCCCGAATCTTGGAATCGTCCCGCTCGGGCGTCGGATAATCGGCCGCCTGGAAGTCCGGCACGTCCTGGGTCATCTCCCGGCCCTCGGCCTCCCACTTCACGCGGCCACCGTCCATCACCCGGACATTGTCGTGGCCGAAGAGCTGGAAGACCCAGAGCGCGTAGGTCGCCCACCAGTTGTTCTTGTCGCCGTAGAATACGATCGTTGTGTCGGGTCCGATGCCCTTCTCGCCCATCAGGCGCGCGAAGTGCTCCGGGTCGAGGTAGTCGCGCATCAGCGGGTCGTTCAAGTCCTCTACCCAGTCGATCTTGACCGAGTTCGGGACGTGGCCGATGTCGTAGAGCAGCACGTCCTCGTCGCTCTCCACGATGCGGATATTCTCCGTATCATTCAGATTTTCGGCTACCCAATCCGTCGTCACCAGAGACTCCGGATGGGAGTACCCCTTCTGCTGTATCTCCTGCTCCACTAATATCTCCTCTCGAAGTTTTCAGTCACACAAAGGAATATTCTAGCTTATATCCGATAAAGTTGGTCGGGTATGTTGGCAGTCGGATGAGAGAACTACTGTCAGGGTGTAGTATCAGCGTGTTCTGGACCGAGGATCCAAGGAGCCGAATGTCTTACGAAGAGCTTATAGAGGGAGCCGTCGCCGGACGGTTAGAGGTAGATGAAGTCTACGAACTGGCTCGGATGGCGTACGCCGACCCGGACCCGGCGATGTTGGCGGCGGCGGAGATTCGGGACCGCGCTTTCGGCCCGCGCGTCACGTACTCGCGCAAGGTCTTTATCCCGCTCACGAAGCTGTGCCGGGACAACTGCGGCTACTGCACCTTCGCCCATCCCCCGCGCCCCGGTGAACGCGCGTACCTGACGCCCGAAGAGGTGCTTGAGGTCGCGCGTGCTGGTGCGGCGGCGGGCTGCAAAGAAGCACTCTTCACACTCGGGGACAAACCGGAGAAGCGCTACCCGGAGGCGCGACGAGAGCTTCGGGAGATGGGGTTCGAGACTACGGTCGAGTACCTCATCCATTGTTGCAAGCTCGTGCTGGATGAGACGGGGTTGTTGCCGCATGCGAACCCCGGCGTTCTTTCGGAGGCGGAAGTCGCGGCGCTGCGAGAGGTGTCCGTGTCGCAGGGGATCATGCTGGAGCAGGTCTCCGAACGGCTGCTCGGAAAAGACATGGCCCACTGGGCTTCGCCGGACAAAGTGCCGGCGCGGCGGCTCGGGATGCTAAAGGCGGCCGGGGAGCACTCGGTTCCGTTCACGACGGGCGTCCTGATCGGGCTTGGGGAGACCATTGAAGAACGCGCGGACACCCTACTAGCCATCCGCGACGTCAACGAACAACACGGCCACATCCAGGAGTGCATCGTCCAGAACTTCCGGGCGAAACCGGGGACGAGGATGGAGGATGCGCCGGAACCCGACGAGAGGGAGATGCTCGCCACCATCGCGCTCGCCCGTCTCCTCCTGCCGCCGCAGATGACGGTCCAGGCGCCGCCGAACCTCGCGGGACCGGCCGGGAGCGGCGGGTCGAACGGGAGACCGTCGTACGCGAAGTACATTGAGGCCGGTATAAACGACTGGGGCGGCGTCTCGCCGGTCACCCCGGATCACGTAAACCCCGAACGTCCCTGGCCGCACCTCGAAGAGCTAGAGAAGGCGACGGAGGCCGAAGGATACCTGCTACTCGAACGGCTCGCGCTCCATCCTTCCTACGCGCTCGAAGCGGAGCGGTGGGTGGATGAGGGGCTCCGCTCCCGCGTTTGGTCCGCCATGGACTCAGAAGGTTTCGCCAGGGCCGAAGACTGGGCGCCCGGCACATCGGAGGAAGTGCCGGAGAGGGCGCTGGCGGAGGTGCTGGGTTACCGGCCGTCGAAGCTGCGTCCGGAGTTCTCGCGGGCGTTGGCCGGGGCGGGCGAGCGGGATTTGGGCGAAGAGGAGATCTCACAGCTCTTCACGGCCCGCGGCACGGAGCTACAAGAGTTGTGCCGGGTGGCCGACGAGTTGCGGCGCGAGGTCAACGGCGACGAGGTCACCTACGTCGTCAACCGGAACATCAATTATACGAACCTCTGCTACTTCCGGTGCAAGTTCTGCGCGTTCTCCAAGGGTCCCAAGTCCCTGAACCTGCGCGGAGACCCGTACCTGCTCGACACGGCGGAGGTCGCGAGACGCGCCAGGGAGGCGTGGGAGAAAGGAGCCACCGAGGTGTGCATGGTCGGGGGCATTCACGGCAAGTTTACCGGCCAGAACTACATCGACTACCTGCGGGCCGTCAAGGAGGAGGTGCCGGAGATGCACGTCCACGCCTTCACGCCGCTTGAGGTGTGGCAGGGCGCCCAGACACTCGGCGTCTCTATCGAGGAGTTTTTGGTGGAGTTGAAGGAGGCCGGGCTCGCGACGTTGCCGGGGACGGCGGCCGAAGTGCTGGATGATGAGATCCGGGCGATCATCTGCCCAGACAAGGTCAACACAGCCCAGTGGTCGGAGGTAATGCGGGCGGCGCACGCCATAGGTCTACGCTCTACCACCACGATCATGTTCGGACACGTCGACGGCCCGATAAACTGGGCGCGCCACCTGCTGGTCCTGCGCGACCTCCAGGCCGAGACTGGAGGCTTCACAGAGTTCATCCCGCTGCCGTTCGTCCACATGGCGACCCCGCTCTACCTGCAAGGACGCTCGCGCCGGGGACCGACCTTCGCCGAAGCCGTCAAGATGCACGCCGTCGGGCGCATAGCCCTGCACGGCTACATAGACAACGTACAGGTCAGTTGGGTCAAGATGGGCGTCGAAGGCTCGAAAGCGTGCCTCGAAGCCGGGTGCAACGACCTCGGCGGCACGCTGATGAACGAGAGCATCTCGCGAGCGGCGGGAGCCAGCCACGGTCAGGAGATGTTGCCCGAAGAGCTTGAAGCCATGATCCGGGAGAGCGGCCGCACCCCCCGCCGCCGCAACACGCTCTACGGCAATCCGGAGCGGGCCTACTCGACGGGCTGATGATCTCCGGTTAGACTACACATCGACGGATGTGAAAGGTCTCCAGGATGCGCCCATCATCAAGCTCAACTTATAAGAAGCTGGTAAAAGAAGCACAGCGACTCGATGCCGTAGAGCAACTACGTTTGCTCGAAGAACTAACCGCAATGATCCGCGGCAACATTGCCGCCAACGAGAAACGCAGTGTTCTAGAATTGCAGGGTCTCGGCAAGGAAGTCTGGCAAGACGTCGAGGCCCAAGAATACGTGGATCGAGAGCGCAGTTCTTGGAGTGGATAGAAGCTCTACGAAACAGAAGCGTAGGACTCGATACTGCTCCCCTCATCTATTTCATCGAGGAGAATCCATCCTCCCTCGAAACCATACGTCCGTTCTTCGAGGCTTTGGATAGAGGTGAATTTCGGGCAGTAACTTCGATGGTCACTTTGATAGAAGTGCTGGTCCATCCGCTACGTCGAAACAACGCAATCCTGGCCCGAAAGTACCAGAATATCTTACTGAACTCCGGAGGCCTTGAAACCAAGCCGCTGTCTCAGGAGATAGCCGTGGAAGCAGCCAGGTTGAGGGCCGTCCATGGACTTCGTACCCCGGACGCCGTTCAACTCTCTACGGCAGCGAGCGAGGGGTGCGCTTTCTTCGTGACCAATGATTTCCGCCTGCCCTCGCCAACCGGCATGCGAGTCCTGGTGCTGGACGAATTGAGCAAGACATGACCCGAAAGATGGTACGTTTCTCCCACCGCCGCAATATGTCCTAAGGACCCCTGAAGCAAGCTTACTCGACGGGCTGAAGCGAGGCCGACAATCCCAACTTCCCCCGGAGTAACCGCACGTCAGCGCGTCATTTGACATCCGTATAGGGACAGGTCTAGTATGCCCTGCGGTAAGGGTGGAATATGAACTCGTAGGCATGCGTGGTCGTGTCTATGGGAAAAGGGGGATACCGTGGAGAATCGTCCATCTAACGGCGGTGAGAGGCGTATCTGGAGTTGGTGGTACCTGTTGTTGCTCTTACCGTTCCTGGGGCTGTTGTATCCGCCGCTCTACGCGTTCGAGGAGCCGCGCCTGATCGGGGTACCGTTTTTCTACTGGTATCAGCTTGCGTGGCTCTTTATAACGGCGGCGCTGACGACAATCGTATTCCGCGCGACGCGCTAGGAGGGCGGTCTCATGCCACATAATTTGGACATCACCGCGCTCGTCATCTTCGTAGCGCTGTTCTTGTTGGTTACCGTGGTCGGCTTCCTCGCCGGACGCTGGCGCAGCGGGGACCTGGACATGTTGAACGAATGGGGTCTCGGCGGGAGGCAGTTCGGGACCTGGGTGACGTGGTTCCTGGTCGGCGGCGACATCTACACCGCTTACACGTTTATCGCGGTGCCGGCGCTCGTCTTCGGGGCCGGCGCCATCGGCTTCTTCGCCGTACCGTACACTATTATCGTATTCCCTATCTTGTTCTTGGTCTTCCCCCGCCTGTGGGCTGTCGCAAAGAAACACAACTATATAACCCCGGCAGATTTCGCCCGTGGACGCTACGGCAGCGGCGGGTTGGCGCTCGCCATTGCGCTGACCGGCATACTGGCGACGATGCCCTACATAGCGCTGCAGCTCGTGGGTATACAGACCGTTATCGCGGCGATGGGGATCGGCGGTGCTTCAGCGCTGGCGAGGGATATACCGCTCATCATCGCCTTCGTAATCCTTGCGGTTTACACGTACCAGAGCGGGTTGCGGGCGCCGGCTTTGATCGCCGTGGTGAAGGATTTCCTGATCTACGCGACGGTCATAGTTGCCATCATCTACATCCCGATACAACTCGGCGGCTTCGGAAACATCTTCGACGCCGCGTCGAAGGCTCTTCCCCAGAACGATCCTCCGGGGGCGCTCATACCGCAAGGCGCGGCCGGTTTCAGCGCTTACGCAACTCTGGCCCTCGGCTCGGCGATGGCCCTCTTTCTCTACCCGCACGCGCTCACCGGAGTTTTTAGCGCCAGTTCGGGAAACGCCATCCGCCGCAACGCGAGCTTGCTCTCAGCTTACTCGCTCGCGCTCGGCTTTATAGCCCTACTCGGTTATATGGCTATCGCAGCGGGGATCAAACCAGAGACCCCGAACTTCGCCGTCCCAGATCTGTTCATAAAGTTCTTCCCGTCGTGGTTCGAAGGAGTTGCGTTTGCGGCGATAGCTATCGGGGCGTTGGTGCCGGCGGCGATCATGTCCATAGCGGCGGCGAACCTGTTTACCCGCAACATCTACAAGGAGTACCTCCGGCCGAACATCTCGGATCGGGAAGAGTCGCAGGTCGCGAAGATCACCTCTCTAGTCGTGAAGCTAGGGGCGCTCTTCTTCGTCATCTTACTTCCGACGCAGTACGCGATACAGTTACAGTTGCTCGGTGGAGTTTGGATCCTCCAGACGTTGCCGACCATCGTGATCGGTCTTTACACCCGCTGGTTCCACCGGTGGGCGCTCATCGCCGGTTGGGCAGTCGGCATGATCACCGGCACGGCGATGGCCGCATCCCAGGGCTTCTCCTCGATCTTCCCACTGAGCATTGGCGGCTTTTCCTTCTCAGCCTACGCCTCCCTCTACGCCCTGATCGCCAACCTGATAGTCGCCGTCATCCTGACGTTCGTATTCGCGGCTATGGGAGATACGGGAGGCGAGGACGAAACCTCCCACGCCGACTACGTGGACGAGGAAGAAGCGGAGCAAGCAGCGACCGAAGAAGTGGCACACTAACTTTTAGCGACCCAGCCGGTCAGCATTTCAGCTTGTCAGAGCACGAGCCGTCCGGCTGGGCCTCTCATCCCCGATAGACGATCAACTCATCCAGCGATTTGCGTCCTCGTCGCTTGGGTGGGTCTCCGGCTGCGTATCCAAGAGTGAGTAGAGCGTGAGGGACGAGCGCCGGGTCGAGCCCGAGGGCTTCCGTCACCCTCTCGGGACAGAATAGCGGGGCGCACATCCAACCGGCGTCAAGCCCCAGAGAGTAGCCGGTGAGCAGCGCGTTCTGGGCCGCCGCCCCGAGAGACTGGACGGCCATCGTGGTCTCGTTTCGCTGGCGCTCTGGGTCCGGGTAGGTGTCCAGGTCTTCCAGGTAGAGGCAGAGAAGCACGAGAACCGGCGCGTCCAAGAGCCTATTCCGGGAGCCTTCGAGGCGCTTCTCTACGACTTCATCGCCCTGGCCGTCCATTTGGAGGTTAGAGCGCCACTCATCCCCCATCGCCGCCGCCAGCCGCTCTTTCGACTCGCGTCCCGTAAGTACGGCGAAGCGCCAGGGTTGGCGACCGTGGGGCGAGGGAGCCCAACGCGCCGCTTCGAGGACTTGATCCACGACCCCTTCCGGCACCTCCCGCTCCAGGTACTTGCGCACCGAACGTCGGCCCCGAATGTCGTCGAGGATGTAAGGCTCTTCCGGCTGCCGCGTATCGAAAGCACCCCAGGACGCTATCCTCTCCGGCCGTATAGCTATCACCGGGTTCTGTTCTATCTTCATCTGTTCGTACTGGTGGTATTTGCCGCGCAACAACCGGACGGCGGCTGTTTGCTCATCCGTACCGGGTTCAAGAAGCTCGGCCCGGCCGCGAGCCATCACGTAGGCAAGGAGACTCCAGTCCTCGTCGTAGCGATCCGCTATGAGTGCGACATTCGGGTTCTCCAGGATGTTCCGTACACGCTTGAGGTGGGTTGGTGGTACGTCCTTCGGCTTCTCGTCCAGCGCGATGTAGATCGAACCCGCAGAATACGCGTAGCAAACCGGAACGGCGTACGGCACGCCGGACTTATCAGCCGTAGCCAGCCGCGCCACTCGCTGCCTGACGAGGAACGCCGTCTCTTCAACTGTGAGGGTACCTGCCTCAGTCTTCAAGCTAGTCTCTCGCCTTCCCGGATCCCCTCCAGGCGATCCGCGTGAAAGTTTCCGCCACTGCACATATACGCTGCCCCGTAGCGGAAACAACTCTCTCACAAATACGGTAGTCGCAACGGCCCGTGTCCAGCGTAGGGCTGGTTACTCTGATCCGCCGCCGAGCACCCTGACCGGTATTTTCATCGGACCGGCGCTATTCGGGTCGGGGATGACCACTACCGCCCTGCCGGGCTCCGCCCGGGCCGGCACCTTCAGCTTCACGTCGAGGATGTAGTCTGGAGGATCGCCGGCCGCCAGTCCCGATGCCAGGTTCCACGACTTCCCTCCTTGGCGCATCTCGACGCGGATGTCTTGCCGGGCGGGCTCCTTCCCGAACGGCAGGTTCGAGTCGTTGCAGCCATCACGGAAACCCCCGCCGTGAAGGCGGAAAGTCTCGCCTGGGTCTAGCCGCGATGGCTCCACTCTGGGAAGATCCTGGCCGCAACTGGCACTCGAACCGCCCAGCAGGGAACAGCCCGACAAGAGCGCCAGGCACAGCAGGAATCCCGAGAGAACCGCCACCGGAGACCGCCTCGCGGGTCCGTACGCTCCACTGCGGACCCGCCAAGTCTTGCTCTCATCGTTATACGGTGGGACGTTTCCAAGTAGCGGTGGGCTAGCGGCCGTGGCTAAGTCTGTACCAAAGCTTCTCAACTCTACTCCTTACGCTCGTCCGTTTCGCCTACTTTATACTGGATGGGCTTTGAAGTAACACGACTCGGCTGCTACGCTCCGGTCTCCACTTACGGATAGAGTCAGGAGAAGACTTGAGCATAAACGAAGAGTTGTTGCGACGTTTGATCGAGACGCCCGGAGTTCCGGGACGTGAAGAGCAGCAGCGGGAGATCGCCCGCGAGGAGCTTGGCACTTTAACGGACGAGGTCCACACGGACGCTATGGGCAGCGTCATCGGGACGAAGCATGGGCGCGAAGACGTGCGCGTGATGGTCGCCGCCCACACGGATGAGATCGGCTTCATGGTCAAGCACATCGACGATAAAGGCTTCCTCCGCCTCCAGACCCTCGGCGGCCACGACCCGGCGAATATGGTCTCCCAGCGCGTCCTCGTCACCACCGCCGACGGCACGGTCTTGAGGGGAGCATTGCAACCGGCCCGCAAGCCGCCGCATCTCTCTCACGGCGAGGAGCAGAAGCTCCCGACGCACGCCGACTTCTACGTGGACCTCGGCATGGGCGCCGATGCGGTGAAGGAGAAGGTGCGGGTCGGAGACTACGTGACGATGGACCGGACGCTCGAGAAGGTCGGCGACGGTTACATGGGCAAGGCGATGGACGACCGCGTCGGGGTCTTCGTCATGCTCGAAGCGTTGAGGGCCATGCGGGAGAGCGAGGCGACCATCTTCGCGGCTGCGACTTCGCAAGAGGAGGTCGGGTTGCGGGGCGCTGCGGCGAGCGGGGCAGCGCTGAAGCCTACGGTCGTGATCGCGCTGGATATAACGCTGGCGATGGATATTCCGGGCGGGGGCGGCGAGAACACCATTACCGAGCTAGGTAAGGGCGCGGCTATCAAGATCATGGACTCTTCCCTGATCTCCCACCCCAAGCTTGTCGAGCACTTCCGCACGATAGCCGAGCGCGAGGACATACCGCATCAGATGGAGATCCTACCGGCCGGCGGCACCGACGCGGGCGGCGTACAACGGCTGCACGGCGGCATCCCGGCCATAACGCTCTCCATCCCCTGCCGCCACGTCCATACCGTGAACGAGCTCGTAAACGAAGAGGACGTTCAGGCTTGCATCGCCCTGCTCGCCCGCTACCTGGAGGAGGCACACACCGGCGACTACTCGTTGTAGAAGACGCGGTTAGGAGAAGAAGAGTATACGCGCGCCGACGAAGATGAGCATGGCGGCGAGGATGAGGGTGAGCGGTTTACGCGGAACGTGCGGGGCTATGCGACTGCCGATCAAGACGCCCGGCACGCTCCCGAGCATCAGCGTCCCAGCGAGGCCGAAGTCTACGTTTCCACCGGCTATGTGCGCGAGCCCGGTGACGAGTGAGAGTACCGTCGCATGGGCCACGTCGGTGCCGACTATGACGGCGGGCGAGAGTGGGTAGAGCAACAGCAGTATGATCGCCATCACGCTCCCGGAGCCTATCGAGGTAAGGCCCACGAGGTAGCCGCCGAAAGCGCCGAAGGCTATCGTGTAGACGCGACGCCTACGGCTCATCGGTCCCTTGCCGTCCCACCGGTGAGCCTTCCGTTCCGTCCATCGCTGTGGCAGGAAAGACCGGAAGACGAGCGAAGCGGCGACCACGAGCAGGGTCACGGCTATAACCTTGACCATGATGGATTGGACCATGTCGGGGTCGAAAGCCCCTTTGATCCACTGAAGAGTCCCGACCCCCAGCAGAGCCGCCGGGACGCTCCCCATCCCGAGGAAGACCGCAACCTCCAGGTTGACCGACCGCTGCCGGTAGTGCTGAATAGAACCGGCCATCTTCGTAACCGTCGCGTAGACCAGGTCGGTCCCGATAGCCGTGGGCGCGGGTATTCCTATGGATAAGAGAAACGGCGTCATCAGCGAACCGCCGCCGACGCCTGTAAGGCCCACCAGGAAACCGACCAGCAGGCCGAACAGAGCGGGACCAGGTTGGATCACGCGCGGCTAAACTCTTCCGCCGGCTCCAGATACCCGAGCTCTTCCAGCTTCCCAATAACCTTTCGGGCGCTCTCTTTGGAGTCTTCCTCGTTGGTCTTGATCGTCAACTCCGGGGAGGACGGGGCCTCGTAAGGGTCGGAGACGCCGGTGAATTCCTTGATCTCCCCCGAGTACGCCTTCTCGTACAGGCCCTTCACATCCCGCTCGGCGCAGACCTCGACCGGACAGTCCACGAAGATCTCGATAAAGCCCTCGCCCACGTTCCGGCGCACCTCATCCCGCACCTCCTTGTAGGGCGAGATGGCCGAGACGACCACACCAACCCCGTTGCGTGTCAGAAGGTTCGCGACGAACCCGATCCGCAAAACGTTCGTGTCCCGATCCTCCCGCGAGAACCCGAGTCCCTTGGACAGGTTCGTCCGCACGATGTCACCGTCCAGGACCTCGACCTTCCCATGCCGCATCCGAAGCTCCCGCTCGACGATATCCGCGATAGTGGTCTTGCCTGCGCCAGAAAGCCCGGTGAACCAAAGCGTGAACCCGCGTACCATTCTTTTTCCATCTTCCACGAAAATTCTCCTTCTACTCGTTTCCGGTTTTGTTATTCCTCGTAGACTCGTGGCTGCGCGATTGACTTCTCCTCGTCGCGCAAGCCCTGGATCAGGACCTCTATAACTTCCGGCCGGCTGAACTCCGGCGGCGGATACTCGCCCTGCGCGAGCATCTCCCTCACTCGAGTGCCGGAGAAGAAGACGTGCGATTCCTTGTCGTGCGGACAGGTCTTGGTCGTCGCCATCCCGCCGCAGTTGAGGCAGAAGAACGAATGCTCGAAGAACAGCGGCGTTATCCCCAACTCGTCCTCATCGAACTCCTGGAAGATGTGCTGGGCGTCATAAGTTCCGTAGTAGCTGCCCACGCCCGCGTGATCCCGACCAACGATAAAGTGGGTGCAACCGTAGTTCTTACGGCATATGGCATGAAAAACAGCCTCCCTCGGCCCCGCGTAACGCATCGCCGCCGGGAACACCGCCAATACCGTCCGATCCTTCGGGTAGTAACGGTCCAGAATAACATCGTAAGACTTCATCCTGACAGCCGCAGAGATGTCGTCGGACTTCGTCTCCCCGACGAGCGGGTTGAGCAACAATCCGTCCACTATCTCTAAAGCGCTCTTCTGGATGTACTCGTGCGCCCGATGCACGGGGTTACGCGTCTGGAACCCCACTATCCTCCGCCAGCCCTTTTCGGCGAAGATAGCGCGTAGCTCCCGAGGCTCGTAGTAGCGCTCCGGGAACGGCTTGGGCGTCGGGTCGTCTACGAGTTGCGTGACCTTTCCACCGACTAGTGTGTCGCCCTGGCGGTTGAGCGCCGCGACGCCGGGATGGGCTTCGTCGGTGGTCCGGTAGACTTCCTGCGCCTCGCGTTTCTTGTCGTAAGAGTAGAGTTCGTCGACCTCTATGGTCGCGACTATCCTGCCGGAGCCGTCCACGAGCGCCGCCTCACTACCCTCCGAGAGGCCGCCCACTTCATCCTGGTTTACGGACAGGGTGACCGGGAGGCTCCACACGAGGCCGTTGGCGAGGCGCATGTTCTCGACGACGCTGTCGTAGTCCTCGCGCACCATGAAGCCGGTCAGCGGTGAAAAGACACCAGTGGAGATTGTTTCGAGGTCGGAGAGGGTCCTTCCTCCGAGCGTAATCCTCGGGAGTTCCTCCGCCTTTTGGAGCCGTTCCTCGCGCTCTTCGGGCATCGGCCTCCGGTCCACGATCTCCCCACCGTGCGGGATGGATCCCGTGCTCTGCGTACCGCTCCTCATCAACTCGCCTCCGAACAGATCAAAACTCTCTCTTCCTGACACTCCGGCAACCTGCGCCTCACCCTTCCGGCGAGCCCGGCCACACAATGCTCCCACGGACGTTCGCCCACAACCCAGAGCCTCAACTCTCCCGCATATCCACGCGAGATCTCCAGGAAGCGCTCGTAGTCCATCCCGGCGTCTTCCAGCTCACCGGCCCAGTCTTCCCAGAGCGAATCGGCGACGAAGCCGGCGTCGTCTACGACGTCACCGCCCTCTTCGGGCGACTCTTCCAAAAGCGCGCGCGTCTCCGCTTTCAACTCGGTCGGTTCCTCGGGCAGAGGAAGGTTTTTACGTAGGTCTTCCATTAGTATCTCACCGCTTCGTGTTCGACCGGGGAGAGATCCGTCCCGGTGTAGTTGTTCAAGTGCTCTTCGTAATCTATGAACAAAGGCGCTTCGGGGTCGAAGGCTCGCTTGAGGCTCTTGAAGGCCACTCTTTTGTCCAAGTTGTCTAGCTTATCCAATGCCTGCGGCTTGTCAAGGTCGCGAAGCTCCAATTTCTCCCGGACGTGCCCCCAGGCGTCGAGCCCTTCTTCGCTCCGGACCAGGACCGACGAGTAACCGTCGGCGCTCCCGACGCTCCCGACGGAGATGTCCGCCGCGTGTCCCATGAAGTCCGCGCACTCGTCGCAACCCTTCAAAGCGGCGCCGTGGAAGTCCTTGATCGGCTCCTCGAAGATCGTGCCGCCGTCGTGGCCCTGCACAATGAGCTTGCCCCGGATGATGTCCACCCGGCCAACGTCGTCGAGATCCACGTGCCTGTTTTCCTGGATCTCCTCCAGCATCAATTTCTCGTAATTGAAGCTCTTGGTGCAGAGCAGGGCTACCGTCAGCGTGATCGCCTCCACCCGCGAAGAACCCCAACTCCACGGCCGCGCCTGCATCGCCTTGATCCCCTCGATCTCACACGGCGTCCCGACCACCGCAACTCTCGGGTTCGGCGGCAATTCATACCCAGCGAAGTCCACGTGTCCCAGAGCCAGCGTCTGGTTGTAGAAACTCCCGGCGCACTCCCTTACCTCGTCCGGCGTGCGGGCCAGGAAAGCCTCGCCCTTCCACCTCTCCGTCTCGCTCTCGCGGGCAAGCAAGGCACCGTCTATCTCACCGGCCTCCATCAGAGAGATGAGCAGCGCGCTCACCACCCCGCCGTCCTGGGCGCCCTCGATCATCGGGTCCACCCGCGCCGTATAGCTCTCCTGAACGCGACCGATCCCCTCGACGCCCTTGTCCGAAGCAGAGATCATAAACCCGGAACCATCAGCCTCGTCCTCTTCGTCGCCGAGCTTCCACGTCGCCTCGTGGCGCAACCCGCCCCTCGGGCAGAAGTCCCAGCACAGCGAGCAGCCGGTGCACATCTTGACCAGCTCCGGCAAGTCGTCGTCGCCTATTCCGATTGAGTCGGTCGGGCAGGCGGCCACGCACACGCCACACTGCACGCAGCGGTCGGCGTCTATGACGGCCTTTTCCAGGTCCCAGAACCAGACCTTGCCGGGAGCCTCGTCGATGTCGTTCATCATCTCCCGGATATCGAAGCCCGCCACTAGCGACCCTCCTTTTCCCGAATCATGGAACGCAACTCTTTGTTCTGCTTCCTGCGCGCCCACTCGTGGAACCGCTCGCCGTCCCTATGGTCTTCCTTGAACTTCAGGAAAACATTCTCGAGCGCGTCGGGAACCTCGTCGACAGGCTTCGCGCCCTCGACCCAGTCTATGAAAGCGGCGTCCTTGCCGAGAGAGCCGCCGAGCCCGATATCCACACCCTCGACTATGCCGTCGGCGCTCTTGGCCGTCTCACCCCTGAAACCTATGTCCCCGATCTGGGGCTGGGCGCATGAGGCCGAGCAACCGGAGAAGTGCATCCTTACGGCATCTTGGCCGATGTCACCGACCCTCCGGTCCATCTCTTGCGCCCACTCCACCGCCCGGACCTTCGTCTCGACGATCCCGAACCTGCAGAACTCGCTCCCGGTGCAGGCAACCACCCCGCGCTCGAACGCGCCGGGGTTTGGGGAGAACCGCTCCAGCAAAGGCTCCGCGAGCAATCCTTCGAGCTTCTCTTCCGGCACGCCGGTGATAATGAGGTTCTGGTCCGTGGCGAGCCGCAGGTCTTCGCCGTACTCTTCGGCGAGCCTCCCGGCTTCCTCGAACTGCTCCCCGCTCATCCTGCCGACAGGGACGTTTAGGCCGACGTAGTAGAGGCCCTCCTGCTTCTGCTCGTGGACGCCGACGTGATCCCCCCTGTAGTGACGGGTCGGGCTCTCCCCGGCGGGCGAGAGATCAAAATCGACCCGCTTCTGAAGCTCCTCCCGGAACTGCTCCGGACCAAGCTCCTGCACCAGGTAGCGCATCCTCGCCAGCCAACGGTTCTCGCGGTTACCTAGCTCCCCGAAGACCTGGGCGATGCCGCGCGTAAGCTCCACGGCCTGCTCCGGGGTGACGAAAACGTCTATGTCCGAAGCCATCCGAGGACCGTCAGAGAGGCCTCCCCCGACCCGCACGTTGAAGCCTACCGTGCCGTCTTCCAGGCGGGCGGGGAGCATGCCGATGTCGTTTATCTCCGCCTGGGCGCAGTCCTCCAGGCAGCCGGTGACGCTGATCTTGAACTTGCGCGGCAGGTTCGCGTACTCGCGGTTGCCGGTGAAGTAGTCCGATATCTCCTGCGCCAACGGATAAGCGTCGGCGACCTCATCCGCATCTAGTCCCGAGACCGGGCAGCAGAGGACGTTTCGGGCAGAGTCGCCGCACGCTTGCACGGTCGTCATGCCGGCTGTTTCCAGTCTGTCCCAGATCTCCGGGATGTCCTTCATGTGGATCCAATGAAGCTGCACGTCCTGGCGCGTGGTGATGTCCAGGAAGTTGTTCCCGAAGTGCGGGTTCGGATACGGCCCGTTAGCGAAGTCAACGGCGATCCGGCCGATGACTTTCGTCTGCTCCGCCGTGAGTACGCCGCCGGGAACTTTTATCCGCATCATGAAAGCGTCCCCGCCCTGCTTCTGCGGGTAGACTCCGACCCACTTGAGACGCTCGGTCTCTCCGGGGACCTCGGCCATCGTATCGAGGTCTTTGGAGTAGGTGTCTATGATCGCCTGGCGGATCTCCAGCGGGTGGCGCTCTTGCTTGATCTTCTCTACACGGTTGAGCCGCTGTCCTTCTCTAAGAGTTCGCACGCCCCACCTGCCCGTTTATGAAGTGGATCCCACACTCGGTC
Source organism: Rubrobacteraceae bacterium (assembly GCA_965219175.1). Taxonomy (GTDB): domain Bacteria; phylum Actinomycetota; class Rubrobacteria; order Rubrobacterales; family Rubrobacteraceae; genus JBBPZK01. The sequence continues at coordinate 1,292,534 of CBDCNI010000001.1, read as the reverse complement.
TTGTCCGACCCCGCCCAACGACCGGCCCGCGCGTCCTCGTCGTCGTGAACCGGACGGGTCTGAGGCTCGCACCCGATGCTCTTGTATCCCTGATGGAGCAACGGGTTCACGGGAACGTCGTGCTCTTTGATGTAGCCCCACACCTGCTCGTCAGTCCAGCGGGCGAGCGGCGCTATCTTCGCAGCCTCGTACCGCTCTTCCCAGGAGACGACTCTGGTGTCGGCCCGCTGAGGAGTCTGAACCCGACGGATGCCGGTCATCCAGGCATCGTAGCGCGTCAAAGCCCTCTGCAAAGGTTCGATCTTCCGGACTTGGCAGCAGAGATCGGGCGAGCACGTGCGCATCTGCTCGCCGTAACGCTCTACCTGCTCATCCACGGTCAGGGCGGGCCTCAAGACCTCCATCGGCAGCTTGTAGCGCCGCATGACTTCGTCGCGGAACTCGGCGGTCTCTTTGAAGATAAAGCCTGTGTCTATGGTCAGGACGGTGACCTCGTCAGTGATCTTGGAGAGCATATCCAGGAGCGCCATCCCCTCTCCCCCTCCAAACGAAGCCGAGAGCGCCAACCCGCTCCCGTAAGTCTCGACCGCCCACTTCAATACCTCCTGGGGATCGGCGCCCTCCAGACGCTCTGCGGCCTGCGAGATCTCCTCGCGGCTCAAGACTTGTTGTTCCTGCTCCACCCTCATAGCTTCAGACACAATAATTCTCCCTGGGAAATACTAGACGTTCTCGAATGACGGAATGAACTTCAGACGCAGAGCCGAGGACTACATCGGGCGCGCGCGGAAGTCGTGGCGAAGCCAGACCTCACGGAAACAGCAAACCTAGCATATAAGTCCATGAGGGGGATGCTAGACGACATCACCTCGATCGTCAACACAAAATCCCGATAATTTTTGTCGGGTTTACCCGAAACCCGTTTCGGCTGCTACCGGAAGAGGTCTCTTTCCGGCGGCATGATCAGGGTTTGACCGCTCCCATCGCCTCTTCCGTACGGATAGTTCCTGACTATCGCAACAGGTACACCGTCGGTCTTTCCCATGACGAGTTCGGCGGCGGCGGCCAACTCGTCGGCGGTCGCCAGGACGCTCGCCTCCAGCGGGTAGCCGTGTGGGTCATTCCGGCCCCGATAGTCCGAGAGTGGATCCATCCCGGCCACACCTATCGCCACGTCGGTGATTCCGTAGCGCCACGCCCGGCCGAAAGAGTCTGTTATGACGACCGCGACCTCCAACCCGAGGTGGTATACGAGCGCTTCTCGGAGCCTCGCGGCGGAGGCGTCGGGGTCGACCGGCAGGAGGCAGACCTTGTCGTCGCCGGGGACGTTTGAGGCGTCGACGCCCGCGTTGGCGCACACAAAACCGTGTCGCGTCTCGGAGATGATGAGGCCCCGGTCCATCCGCACGATACGCCGGCTCTCGCGCAGGACCACTTCGATCTGGCGCGGGTCCTTGCCGTGTTCCGCGCCGAAGCTCTTGGCGAGCGCGGAAGGCTCGACCTCGCGGAGGTCTACGAGTCGCCCTTCGGCCTTACTTACGATCTTGTGCGTAACGACGAGTACGTCGCCTTCTCGCAAGCTCCCGTCCAGCACGGCGGAGAGGACAGCCGTAAGGTCGGCGCCCGGCTTTATTTCCGGGACACCTTCGACCGGCAGGATCTCTATCCCCTTCACAGCCGCCGACCTCCCAGGCTCTCGACACGCTCCAGGTCTTCGGCGGTATCCAGGTCGAAAGCGAGGTTCGGTAGATCATGGACACTCACGTCCAGCCCCCGTTCGCGCGCCAGACGTAGGTGCGCTTCGAAACTTCCGGGTCCGAACGCGAACGGCAGGACGTCCGGCGGTTGGAGGAGGAGAGCGTTCGTGCCGGTGCGGGCTTTGTCCGGAGAGATTCCCACACCGGGTTTTCCTTCCTCCAGTAGCGCCAAGATATCCGGCGCCGTGAGGAGAGGAAGGTCCGCCGGGAGAACGAGGAGTGTAGAGGCTCCCTGACGGATCGCCCAAAGCCGGGCCTCTTCCAGCGCTGGGTTGAGTCCCTGACTCTCTTGAGAGAGAGGGGATGCGCCACGCTCGCGCGCGGTATCGAGCACGGCGCTGTTCGGGCTGACGACGCAGACGTTCTCGACGCATGCTTTTCGGAGTGTTGACAGGACGTGATCCAACATGTGCAGGGTGAGATCCACGCGCTCTACAGAGTCCAGCGCCGGACTCAGGCGACTCTTGGCGCTGCCGAGGTCCTTGACCGGCACGACCGCGAAGAGGCTCACCTGTTCTTCATCCCGGCGCCGAAGTCCAGGACCTCCCGGCCGAGCCGCGCCCGGTCCGCCTCGTCGCGCATCACAGCCTCCGTAACGAGCACGCGCATCCCGAGGTCCTCTATCTCCGCACGCTCCTCTTCATCCACCCGGTCAACGACCATCCCGTCAACGAGCCCCTCGTACATCCGGGCGACCCCGGACGCCGAGACCTCGTGACCGAGCGAGGCGAGCATCTTGTCCGCCGGGCCCTTTAACGCCCGGCCACCCACGATGGGACTGACCGCCACTTTCGGAGCGGGCGAGGCTACGAGCGCCTCGCGCATTCCGGGGACGGCCAATATCGGCCCGATGCTAACCACCGGGTTCGAGGGACAGAAGACGACGACATCGGCGGCGGCGAGCGCCTCGGAAACAGTTTTCGTGGCGCGGGCTTTCTCTATGCCGTGCAATTTCACTCCGAGCACCTCGTCCTTCTGCCTCCGACGGACGAAGTATTCCTGGAACTCCAGCGGTCCTTCCGGCGTTTCCAGCATCGTCGAGACTCGTTCGTCGCACATGGGCAGGATAGCGCTCTCGACGCCGAGCGCCGAGGAGAGATCCGCGGTGATCTGGGTGAGGCTTTCCCCGGCTCGCAGCCGCGCGGTCCTCAAAACGTGGGTCGCGAGGTCCCGGTCGCCGAGCCAGAACCAGGTGTCTTCGCCGTAGCGGGCGAGTGCTTCCAGGGTGGCGAAAGTCTCTCCCGCGACTCCCCATCCAGTCTCAGTGTTCGCGACGCCGGCGAGGGTGTACATCACCGTGTCGAGGTCCGGACAGATGCGGAGTCCCCATAGGTCGAAGTCGTCAGCGGTGTTCACTACGACCGTCAAGTCTCCCGGCACGAGAATGGCTTCCAGGCCAGCCGCCAGCTTCGCGCCGCCGACACCACCAGCGAGGGCAAGGACGTTCATCCTCTCACTCCGCCGTCGAGGGCGTAGCGCATGATGGCTACTAGGCTCAGGGCGTCGGTGATCCTACCGTCCAGCGCCATTGCCAGGGCTTCTTTTATCGGGACGCGCTTGACACCGATGACCTCCGTACCTTCCGGTTGCTGCTCGCCGGACACGAGGTCCGTGGCTAGGAACCACACCGCGTACTCATCCGCGACGGAGTTAGAGAGATACGCCTCCCCGAGTTGCTCCCAGCTCTTCGCCTCCAACCCAGTCTCTTCGGCAAGTTCGCGCCGGGCGGCGTTGAGAGGGTCTTCATCTTCCGGGCAACCACCTTCGGGGATCTCCCAAGAGTACATATCGAGAGGGTAACGATATTGGCCGACTAGATAGATGTGATCCTCCTCGACCGCCAGGACCCCGACGGCGATGTTCTTGTAGTGGACTACGCCGTAGATGCCCGGCTCGCCGTCGGGCTGGACTACCTCATCTTCGCGCACGGAGATCCAGGGGTTCTCGTACACCGCCCTCGACCCCTTCACCCGCCACGGCCCCCGAACTTCTCCCCCGCTCGTTGATCCGCCACCAACGAGGCATCCGGTCATTGCTTCCTGCTGAGGCTTCTTTTTCCCGGCTCTCTTCACGGGCTGCTATCTTAGCACCATGGAAGTTCTGGTCCCGGATCCACTCTCGAACCCGGAGGACGGCTTCGGCTTGCAACAAGCGCTCCTCGAAGACGTAGCGGCCGGAGAGCGAGGCGCGACGGCGCTCGCGTGGTCCTCCTCCCGCTACGTCGGCGCGACCCATCTTGAGACGCGCCTGCCGGGCTTCTGGGAGGCGGTGGAGGAGGCCGACAAGCTCGGCTTTCCGGTACTGGTCCGGAACTCGGGCGGCGGGGCGGTGGCGGCGAACGAGGGTTCCATCTCCTTCTCCCTGACCTTCCCAGTCGCGGACATGCGCCGCGGCCTCTACGAGCGCTATTCCGAAGGCGCGGACCTCATAATCGCCGCCCTGAAGAGGGTCGGGATCGAGGCTGAGGCCGGAGAAGTGGAAGGCGAGTTCTGTCCGGGGGAGTATTCCGTGCGGAGCGGCGGGCCAGGTGGGATCAAGGTGGCCGGCCTCGCCCAGCGCGTCACCCGCCGGGCCGCCCGCCTCGAAGCCCTGATCCTGGTAACACAAACTGCGGCGCTCGTCCCGGTGCTCGCAAAGTTCTACGGAGCCCTGGATCTCCCATTCCGCCCAGAGAGCATCGGCGACCTCCCCACCAGCGTGCCGCAAATCGTGCAAGCCCTCTCTGCTGAAACCCAGGCCCGGTACGGAGCCTACGAAGCACCCCTGGAAGAAAGATTGCTCGGAAGAGCCCACACCCTCCGGAACAGGTGGCAGCCTGTAGTAAAGAGCTAGTCAGCCGGTCAGCTAGTCAGCATTTCAGGTATTCGGTCTGATGGTCTGGCGGGGAGTACGTCCTTCTTTCCGAGCCGGGTTCTGGATCGCCGCGAGCGTTCCTCCCTCAACGGCACCCCTCTCGCACAGGACAGTTCCGGCCACGCCATGCGAGAAATCGAACATGACCGGCTGATAAGCTGACTAGTTCTGTATGCAGCGTGTAGAGTAGTGGGGTGACGGATTTCTTCTTCAACGCGTTCGTGACGCTGGTCGTAGTGGTGGACCCTATCGGGCTCGCCCCGATCTTCGTGGCGCTTACGCGCGGGACTAGCGCAGCGTACCGGCGCGAGGCGGCTATCCGGGGGACTTTGATCGGGGCGGGGATACTCTTTATCTTCGCGTTGCTCGGCGATTCTCTGCTCGGGCTCTTGGGAATAGGGTTTCCGGCGTTCCGGATCGCCGGCGGCGTGCTGCTCTTCGTGCTGGCGCTCGATATGATCTTCGCCCGCCCGGCGGGGATGCGCGCCAGGACCGTCCGGGATCAGGAAGAGGACTCCTACAACCAGGATATCTCCGTCTTCCCGCTCGCCATCCCGTTAATAGCAGGTCCCGGAGCCATCACTACTGTCCTGCTCTACACGAACGGCAGGGGCACCGCCGAGACGGCTGAGATCCTCGGTGTACTAATAGTCGTGCTGCTGCTCGTCCTCGTCTCCCTGCTCCTAGCCGGACGTATCATGCGCCTCTTTGGCGAGACCGGCGCGAACGTCCTGGCCCGAGTCCTCGGGGTACTACTCGCCGCCCTCGCCGTCCAGTTCATACTCGACGGCCTCCAGGCAAGCTTTCACCTAGGATAGCAAAGCTGTCCAACCGCGCCGTATATAATCTCCACATGACAGACGCTCCCATAGTTATAGTCGGCGGCTTTATGTCCTGGCCGCGGAGCTATCGGGAACTCGCCCGCACCCTGGGGGAGATCTCGGGGGCCGAGGTACACGTCGCGAAGATCACCCCTCTGGACTGGTTTCTCGCGCGTTTCAAGGGTTACGGCCAGATCGTCTTCGAGGTCGCGAGCACAGTGGATAAAGCCCTGCTTGAGAGCGACTCAAAGAAGGCTATTCTCGTCGGTCACTCGGCGGGCGGCGTCGTCTGCCGCGTCTACATCGGGGGAGACCCGCCCTACGGCGGCCGCCGCTACTCCGGCCACCGGCGCGTCTCGAACCTCATCACTTTAGGCAGCCCCCACATCGTCACGGAAAGGAAAAACCTCGCCCCGATCAACAGGGTCAACAGCCTCTTTCCGGGCGCGCTGCACGAGAGCATAGACTACCTCTCCGTAGCAGGAGCTGCGGTGAGTGGCGCATCATCGAAACGCGCCCGCAAGATCTACGAGCGGCTGGCTCCGGACGGACATATCCCCGGAGACGGCGTGGTGCCGGTCGAGGCGGCCTTGCTTCCGGGCTCGGATCATCTGGTGCTCGACGCGTTGCATCACAGTCGCCGTCTCGGGAAGTGGTACGGTTCGAATCTGGAAGCGGTCGAGCAGTGGTGGCCCGCCGGTTTGTACGCGCGGGATGAACTTGTAGAGGAGCGTCGTGCGTAGTAGGCTCCGAATACTATCGACCTATCTTTTCCGGGGTGACGAAAGTGCCGCTTGACGAGGCGCGGGGCGAAGAGAAAAACTCGAACGAGCAAGAGCGCGACTGGAAGGTCTTAGGCTCCGACGCCGATGCTTTGAAGAGCGCCATGCGGCAGTTCCCGAGCGGCGTCACCATCGTCACGACCGGGAGCGGAGAACGGGCGGAGGGCATGACGGCCAACGCGGTCATCTCCGTTTCCCTGGAGCCGCCGCTGTTCCTCGTAAGCGTCCACAAGGAAGCCAGGATCAACGGCCGCATCAGGGAAGAAGGCCGCTACGCCGTCAACGTCCTCGCCGACGACCAGGAAGGACTCTCAAGGCTCTTCGCCTCCCCCGAGAGATCCAGCGGCCTACACGCCGTCCACTCTCTAGGCGGCGGATACGGCGTCACCGGCGCCCCACTCGCAACGGGCGCCCTGGCAGTCGTCGAGTGCGAGGTCGAGGACGTCTACTCGGCCGGAGATCACGACCTGTTCCTCGGGCGTCTGGTTGGGGTCCGGATCGGAGACACGAATAGAGGGCCGCTGGTCTACCACGAGGGCGGCTACCCGGCTCTCAAGCCCGGCCCAGGTCCCGTGGAGTCCGGGGCTTTCGTCGACTCTGTTCGGGGCTTCGACGCCCGTCTCAGCCGTCTCGGGAAGAAGAGGCGCCGCTAGGTGTTCCGGCGGGACCTTCTAACCCTCGTGCGGCCCGCGCCCGACGCCTCCGGCGGCCTCAACTTCATCCACGGCACGGAGATAGACGGCCTGATCACCGCCGGCAGGGCTCGTTCCCCGGAGACGGGCGAAACTTTCCGCATCGGCAAGGGATACCTGGACCTCCTGGGAAACCGTACCGGCGCCGACAGCATCGCAAACCTGACCAACTTCCTGCCCGGAGCCGGACGCGGTTACGAACCCCTCTGGCGCCGCCGCTCCCTCAGCCTGCTCACCGGCGAAACCTTCACGAACCAGCGCGAGATCTACGTGATCTCCCAGCTAGTAAACCTAGACAGGGGCGGCCTCTACCTCGACCTGGGCTGCTCCGCCGGCCTCTACACCCGTGAACTTTCCCTGGAACTCGCCCAAAACGGCGACGTTGTCGGGATAGACATCTCCCCGTCCATGCTCAAAGAAGCGTCCCGCCGCGCTAAAAGCGTCGGGGCAAAACCTTCTTTCGCCCGCGCCGACGCGGAAAACCTCCCCTTCGCAGACGGTTCTTTCGCCGGAGCAGTCTGCGGCGGCTCGCTCAACGAATTCGGCGACCCGGCCCGCGTCCTGGGAGAAACCCACCGAGTCCTCCGCCCCGGTGGAAGGCTCGCCATAATGGGTATCTTGAAAGCCGAAAGCAACTCGGGGCGAAACCTCCAACTCTTCCTCTCCACCGGCGGCGTCCGGTTCTTCGATCCCGACGAACTGGAGCGACACTTAACCCGCGCCGGCTTCGAAACGGAACCTCTCCTGACTTACGGCCCAATCTTCTTCGCGGGCGCCACGAAACTCGCCACCAACGGCTCGGCGCCGTCCCACAGTTAGAACAGCGGCGAAAGCATGTCGTACAGAGGTGTAAGTGCCGGTAAGCCCCGCGGCGGATGGAGCGCCGTAAAGTTAGTCCTCCAGCATGGATTATTGCCGGAACCGCGCGAAGGCCAGGCTATCGTATGGTCTTGGAAGAACCTTCCTTGCCGCGGGCGGCTTCCTTCTTGCCGGATGCTACCCTGAGACCACCATTCTGTCTCGGGTCTCTGAGACCCCGCTCCAAAGCCTCTATCGTCACGCGTAGTACGTCCAAATCCTTCAAAACCAAACACCTCTTGTAGCTTCATGTTTTCTAGTAGGACTCTATCATTCTTTTAACTGAATCACAGCAGAGTTTGGGTGTGCCTCAGAAAGGCACTCCACAACGGAGGATGACGTTTGAGTAGGGGGTCGCTTCGCCGGTCCTGACTACCAGTTTCGAGCGGGCGGTAAGTTTTTTGAGTTCTTCGTGGGATGTGAGGTCCAGGTCAGGGAAACGGTCCTTGAGCAGTTCGTGAGCCTCGCGGTTGTGCTCCTCCACTTCCCAGGCAGCGGTGGCGGCTTCGACGACCAACTCTTCGAGAAGGCCGGATAACACGACCTCGAACGATGGAACGCCGAACCGGAAGGCGAGGTCCACGACCTCCGGGCCGGGTGGGATGGGCAATCCAGCGTCGCACACCACGAGCAAGTCCGTGTGTCCCAACCGGGCCAGGGAGTAGGAGAGCCTCGCGTTCAGGATGCCGCCTTTTTTCATTGCTCCTCCAGTATTTCCGGGGTCGGCAGCGAGCCCTGCGCCCCCTCTTTCGTCGTGGCCGCCGCCCCTGCCCGCACGGCGTAAGCGACGGCCTCCGGCAACGAAGCTCTTCGGGCCAGCTTGAAAGCAAGCGCCCCGACGAAAGCGTCTCCGGCTCCCGTCGTATCCACGACTTCGATCCGAGGGGCTGCGACGTGGTCCTTGCTGTCTCCGTCAGCCCAAACGGCTCCGGCGCCGCCGAGAGTTATGACGACGGAACGAGGCCCCAACGCGAGCAACTTTGGGGCGGCTGCGAGGGCTCCCTCCACACCTTCTACCGGATGGTCGAGCAAGAAAGCGGCTTCGTGCTCGTTAACGATGAGGGGATCCAGCCTCAAGAGAGTCTCGTCGGACACCCGTCGCGGCGGGGCCAGGTTCAGGATGACCCGCTTACCATCGGCGTCGGCGACTTTCGCCGCCTTCTCAACCACCTCCAGAGGAACTTCGAGCTGCGCCACGAGGACCTCGGACTCCCGGATGGCTTCCGAAACGGCGGTGACATCTTCCGGGGTGAGGCTCCGGTTCGCGCCAGGCGCCACGGTGATGGCGTTCTCGCCGTCCGGGGTGACGGTTATGAATGCGGCGCCGGTGGACGTATCCGCGACGCTCTCTATGTAGCCCGTGTCTATACTTTTCTCACGGAGCGCGGCAACCAGCGGTCCGCCGAGGTCGTCGTCGCCTACCCTGCCGAGAAAGGCTACCGAAGCGCCTAGCAGGGCGGCGGCCGCTGCCTGGTTCGCGCCCTTGCCACCGTTGTGGAGCGAGAGAGCGGCGTCGGTGACGGTCTCGCCGGGCGCGGGGCGGCGCTCGACCTTCAGGACGAAGTCCTGGTTTATGGAGCCTACGACGAAGACTTCGGCCATTCGGATATCCTTCCCTACGCCTCTCCCCGTCGCCGGAGGTAACCGGGGATCAGGGAGAGTAGAACGAAGAGGACGGCGGCGATGCCGAGATAGATGAACGTGCGGCCGAGGTCTTCTCCCGCGGTCGTGAGAGAGCCACCCGCGAAGGCGAAGGCGGCGGTGCCGGGCACGATGCAGACGGCGGAGACGAGCACGTAGGTCGCGAGGTTTATCTTCGTCAGGCCGTAGGCGTAGTTCTGGAGGTTGAACGGGAAGATTGGGACGAGCCGGGTGATGATGAGTATCCGCCAGCCCTGACGCTCGACCTGCTCGTCGAGCTTCGCCAGCCGCTCGTTATCTTGGACCCAGGAGGACACCGCGCTCCTGACGGCGTAGCGGGCGGCCAGGAAGGCTAGCGTCAGGCCGAGCACCGCCCCGACAAGAGCGTACACCGTGCCGAGTACCGCCCCGAAAGCGAGACCGGCGAGCAGCGTGAGCGGTGTTCCGGGCAGGAAGGCGACGGTCGCCGCCGCGTATCCCAGGACAAAGACGAGAGGCGCCGCCGACCCGAAACCGTTCACGTAATCCCGTAGCAGGCCCAGGTTCCCCGGACGGAGAAAGTCCGCTAGCCCTGTCAGGCGCGCGACGATGACCAGAACGACCAGCACGAGCACGAACACTATGATGCGCGTCTTGTTCAACTCAAGAGCTTCGGGACCGACTGGTCAACCATTACGTCGAGCAAGTATGGGCGGTCTGATGCGAAGGCACGTTTTAAGGCCTGGTGGAGTTCTTGCGGGTCCTCGACACGAGCGGCTTCGCAGCCGAAGCCTTCGGCTATCCGGACGTGATCTATACCCGGTAGGTCGAGACCGGGGACCTTTTCTCCAGCCCCGATAGCGTCTCTGAAACCTTTCAGGATCGAGTACCCGCGGTTGTTTATTACGATGATCGGCACGGCGGCTCCGTAGTGGGCGGCGCTCCAGAGGGCCTGTATCGAGTACATGACAGAACCGTCCCCGATCACGCACACCACCGGACGGTCCGGAACGGCCAGCTTCAACCCGACCGAAGCCGGCAGGCAGAACCCGAGCCCCCCCGCCGCCGACGTGTGATACCCCTCCGGGTTGTTGACCGTCACGTACTTGTGGAGCTTGACTTTGCTCGACGTTGACTCGTCCACTACTACCGCCCCGCCCGGCAGCGTATCCGCGATGGCGTTCATCACGTACTCGACAGACATTGGGGAGGTCGCCTCCGGGACGGGCGGAGCTCCCCGGCGAGGCGGCGCGGGATGGTCCATCTCCGGCAACATCTCTATGAGGCTCCGAGCGGCCAGCGACACGTCCCCGGTGAGGCTCATCCCGACGGCGGCGCGGGCGGCTTCCTCGGGGTCGTCCGAGATCTGGACGACCCTCGTCCCCTCCCCAACCACCGGCCCCGGCACGTAAGGGTAGTAAGTAAAGACCGGCGCCCCGAGCACCAGCACCACGTCATACTGCGAGAGTTGCTCGGCCACCTGCCGCTGGGCGAAAGTGAGAAAGCCTTGAAAGAGTCTGTGATCCTGCGGGAAACCGGCCAGCGCCGATACCGGCTCCTGCCACACTGCCGCCCGCAGTTTCTCGGCCAAATCCACGACATCCTTGAAAGTGTGGGTCCGGGCGACGCCGGGCCCGACCACCATCGCCGGACGTTCCGCCCCGGCCAGGATACCGGCGACTTTTTCGAGGTCCGCCGGGTCCGGGACCGCCCTGTAGGAGACTTCGCGGGGGGCGATGGGCTCCGTTTCGGCGTCCCAGTCGTCCATCGGGATGGAGAGGAAGACGGGGCCGCGCGGCGGCTGCATGGCGGTGTGGTAGGCGCGCTGTATCTCGAACGGCACGTCCTCGGCCCGGAGCGGTTCGTAGCTCCGCTTGACGTAGGGCTCCGCGAGTTCCACGAGCTTCCCGGTGAGCAGCGGCTCCAGGGCTACGTGGCGACGGTCTTGCTGGCCGGCGGTGACGACCAGCGGCGTCTTGTTCAGGTAGGCGGTGACCATCGCGCCCATCGCGTTTCCGAGGCCCGGCGCGGTGTGGAGGTTGACGAGCGCGGCGTTGCCCGTTCCCTGCGCGTGCCCGGTCGCCATCCCGAGCGCCGTAGCTTCCTGCAAGCCCAGGACGTAATCGAAGTCGTCCGGGAAGTCTTTGAGGAACGGAAGCTCCGTAGAGCCTGGGTTGCCGAAGATAGTCGTCATCCCGAAAGCTCGTAAGAGGTCGAAGGTAACCTCGCGGACCGTAGCCATGATGCCCTACCTCCTCGGAAAAGCCTGCCCCGTCAGATAGCCGGGACTATAGCAGAGGAGCCGGATGCGCGAGTTCCGCTCCGGTTACACGCTTTGGTTACAATGGGTCTTTGTTCAGAAGTTTGGCAGGTCGAAAGGGGAGCAGGATGAAGGCGATCAGGGTAAACGAGCAGGGCGGGCCGGAGGTCTTGAGCTACGAGGACGTGGAGGTCCCGGAGCCGGGTCCGGGCGAGGCGCGGATAAAACTCGCCGCCGCCGGCGTCAACTACATAGACACCTACCAGCGCTCTGGCGCCTACCCGGTCGAGACGCCGTTCACGCTCGGCTCCGAAGGCGCGGGCGAGGTCGAGGCGGTCGGCGAGGGCGTCGAAGATGTCTCTCCGGGAGACTACGTCGCGTTCGCTGGGGTCTCGGGGGCGTATGCGGAGCAGGTCGTCGCCCCGGTCGAGAGGCTCGTGCCGTTCAACGTAACGATGGTCGAGGCGCGGGTGGCGGCGGCGATCATGCTGCAGGGGATGACGGCCCACTACCTGACCCACAGCACCTTCCCGCTACAGGAGGGCCAGACGGCGCTCGTCCACGCGGCGGCAGGGGGTGTGGGGTTGTTGCTCTGCCAGATGGCGAAGATGCGGGGCGCGACCGTGATCGGCACGGTCTCGACCGAGGAGAAAGCGGAGCTTGCGCGCGGGGCGGGCGCGGACGAGGTGATCCTCTACACCGAGCAGGACTTCGTCGAGGAGACGAACCGCATAACCGGCGGCGAGGGCGTCGACGTCGTCTACGACTCGGTCGGCAAGACGACCTTCGACGGTAGCCTCGACTGCCTCCGCACGCGCGGCTACATGGTCCTCTTCGGCCAGTCGAGCGGACCGGTTCCGCCGCTCGAGATCCAAACTCTCAACCAGAAAGGCGGCCTCTTCCTCACCCGTCCATCCCTCGTCCAGTACACCGTGACGCGCGAGGAGTTGTTGTGGCGGGCGGAGAGCTTATTCTCCTGGATCGGACAGAACAACCTGGAGGTGAGGATCGGGGGCGCCTACGCCCTCTCCGACGCGGCCCAGGCCCACGAGGACCTCGAAGGCCGAAAGACGACCGGCAAGCTGATCCTCCTCCCAGGAGAGTAGCCGATGAAACTAGACGCGAGCCTCGCGGTCGAAGGCAAACACCTTCCCGGCATGGACACCATCGCCGCCGCCGCCGAGGAGCTTGGTTTCGCCGGACTCTGGACCAGCGAGACCAAGCACGACTCGTTCCTACCACTCGCGATAGCCGCCAAAGAAACAGAGAGCGTGGAGCTAGGAACTTCTGTCGCCATAGCCTTCTCTCGCTCCCCTATGGTAGTCGCCCAGACAGCGTGGGACCTCCAGGACCTCTCGGAAGGCCGCTTCATACTCGGGCTCGGGACGCAGGTCAAGGCGCACGTCGAGCGGCGCTTCGGGATGCCGTGGGGCAAGCCCGTCGCCAGGCTCCGCGAGTACATCCTGGCGCTGCGGGAGATCTGGGCATCCTTCCAGACCGAAGGCTCCCCGAACTTTGAGGGCGAATTCTACAGACACACCCTGATGAGCCCGTTCTTCAACCCCGGCCCCATAGATTACCCGGAGATCCCCGTGTACATAGCAGGCGTCGGGGCGCCGCTGGCACGGCTGGCGGGCGAACTGTGCGACGGCTTCCACGTCCACCCGTTTCATACGCCGGAGTACGTCCGGCAGACCGTAAAATCAGCCATCTCCGAAGGAGCGGAGCAAGAAGGGCGCGACCCATCGAAAGTCGAGTTGGCGACGAGCGTCTTCATCATTACGGGCGAGAGCGATTCGGAGATAAAGGAACAGCGGGAGAAGATGCGCGCCCAGGCGGCCTTCTACGCCTCGACGCCGAGTTACCGCGTCGTGCTCGAAGCCCACGGCTGGCAGGAAGTCGGCGAGCGACTCTCGGGGCTGGCGCGTGAAAAGCGTTGGGAAGAGATGCCGGGGCAGATCACCGACGAGATGCTCCACGCCTTCGCGATAGAAGCGGCCCCGGATGAGATCGGGGCGGCCCTGAAAGAACGCTACGAAGGCCTCATAGACCGAGTCGCCCTGTACATGCCCTTCGTCCCCGGCGAGAAGGACGACTTCTGGCGGGCGGCGGTCGAGTCCGTGCGCTGAGAAGCGGGGAGTTTAGTACGCGCTGGGAGACTCGATGTTTTCCGCCTCTGCGCCGTCTCTGGACCACGCGTCCTCGATGAGGCGCGCCACGAAGCGCTCTTTGCTCATGCTAACCAGGCCGATCATCCTCGGGTGGGACAACTCCGGCAGTGGGTCGAGAGATACGAAACCGATGTCCGTGCTGGAACTTAGCAGCATCCTGGAAAGTTCCCCGAAGGTTGCCTCTCTGGAGTACCATCCGGCTCCAATCGCTCCGAGCGATAGGAATATACCGGCCTCGTCTTCGAAGCAGAAGACCGGCAAAGTTTCTCCTCTATCGTCGAGGTCCAGGGTGAGAATTTCCTCTTCCCGACCATCTTCTCTTTTGGCGATCAGCCAGAAAACAGCGGGTCGGCGTGGAGACCGGACGTTCGTGGTGCCAAGCATGATCTCTTTCCCCTTCCGAAGTTTTTGTAACTTTTGAGGAGAGAAATCCGGGAGATGCTCATTATGCCCAGGATCTACCCCCACCAAAGATGTGCCGTGAACACTTTATAGTCTATTTCTTCTCTCCAAAGAACCCCCATATACCTCTGCTGGCCGCAATTGCACCAAAGTGTGTAGATCCAGCTACATACCAAGATGCAGTGTAGAATGGCTTTGCTCACGGGTGGCGATTATGGGGGTGTTTCGAAAGCGCGAATGTAGGATACACGCCGGCTACTAGAAGATCGGTAGGAACGTGGATGGAGTTTACGCCTATCAGCAGAACGGGAGAGGGCAATGAAAAATCCTCCAATAAGAGTGTTGATGGCCGATGATCACACCATGTTCCGTGAGGGGCTGGCGGGTCTTCTGGCCTCTTATGGAGGGCTTGAGGTCGTGGCCGAAGTCCCGAATGACGAGCAGGCCGTGGAGCTTGCCCGCGGGCTCAAGCCGGATGTGGTGATCATGCAAGTGCAGGTGCCGTTCAAGCGTTCGACGGAGTCTCTCGAACAGATACTCCGGATAACACCCCGGCCAAAAGTGGTCATCGTCACCATGTTCGAGGACCCGCACGCCATGCGAGAGTTGCTCAAGATGGGGGCGAGCGCCTACGTTCTGAAAAGTGCTTCCTCGCGTCATTTAATCGGCGCGGTTCGGGCGGCGGTGTTTGATCCAAAGGCCGAAAACGTGGTAGTGGGGATGCCCCGGCAGGCTCTCGAAGAGTCGGATGGCGGGTCTGGAGACGTGCTCACCGCCCGCCAGTTGGAGATCCTGCTCCTCGCCTCCCGCGGCATGAGCAACCGCCAGATAGCCAATAGCGTCCACCTGGCCGAAGGCACCGTAAAACGTCACCTGGCCGACTCCTACAAAAAGATGAACGTCCGATCCAGGGGCGAGGCCGCCAGGAAAGCGCTGCAGGAAGATTGGATCACCATCTCAGACGTTACCGAAGAGCGCGAGCAAGGGTCATAAGGAGAAGCGTACCGTCCCACCGTCTGTTTGGGGATCAAACCATCCGTCTCGTCCACGAGCGCGAACAGGCCATCCATACTAACGTCCTCTATGTTCCAGACTTTGCCGTCGTTTCGAACCAGCAGATGAGACCGCAAGCTCCCCGCCATTTCATCCGGAGAAACCGAAGGACCAAACGTCACCTCTTTGGCAGGCCGGTGACGGCGCAGGGCGAGCGCCAGAGCCTCCCGATACATTCGAGGCTGTACGGTCGGTCATCAACGGTCATCAATATACGCAGGATCCAAGCACTCCTCACTCACGTAAAACCGATACCGAAACCAGCACATACAAATCGCCCACAAATATCCATGTATATCTTCTTGAAACATTCTATACCCGGCAGGCGCAGACCCGACGGCTCCAGGGCGAAGATATATGCGAGTGCGTAGACAACCGGATACTCCTTCTTCGCGATCTTTAACCCGAGTGTACCCTTCGGTGTATGCTCCTACATATTTAGACACATTTATAACTAAAACTACCAATATTGGCGTGCGAACGCGCCCCAGTACGATATATGTTGCTCAACACCCCGGCGCCTTCACCTCCTTTCCCTATCCCCACCCCATGGTGCCGGGTATTTTTTCGGGGGACGTGTCCGTGTAGTTCAGTGGCGTAACTTGGACCCGAACGCCACGTCTACGCCAACGGAAACTGTGTAGCCCTTCCCTGTCATCGAGAGCTTTTGCACGGCGGGTAGAATCCGTGTTGCGCATACTTTTGTTATGCTAAAGCGTGATGCATGAGAACCACCTTAGATATTGATGCGCGTTTGATAGAGGAGGCCGTGCGTCTCTCCGGGGAGCGGACGAAGGCTGCGGCGGTCGAGGCGGCGTTAGGCGAGTACGTGCGGTTGCGGCGCAAGGAGTTGCTGTTGAGCCTACCCGGCGACATTCGCCTGGAAGAGAACTGGCGAGAGTTGAGAGAGGTTGAGCTCGACGCATCGAGCTTGCGAAGGTCGCTCCTCTAGACCTCCTCCCGCGATAAATCCCCCCGTCGATACTTCGTTACAGTACAGACTCCTAGTAGTATGCAAGCTCTTCTTCCGGTAAGCTATACTGGATCCAAAACTCAAACCAGGAGGAACAACATGCGGGTACTGGTAACGGGAGCAAGAGGCAAGGTCGGCCGGGCCACGGTCGCAGCTCTTCAAGAAGCGGGCCACGACGTTCGGGCGACTGACATCTTCGCACCTACCTTCGAACGACCAGACGAAGGAGAAGCCGACTACTTCCAGGCGCAACTCACCGACGCCGGAGACGCCTTCGCCGTGGTGAGAGGCGCCGAGGCCGTGATCCACGCCGCCGCACTGCCAGAGCCGACCAAGAACCCGTCTCACGTAGTCTTTCACAATAACTTGATGGCTCTCTTTAACGTATTGGAGGCGGCCGTGCGTTGGGAGGTCCCTCGTTTCGTGAACCTCTCTAGTGAGACGGTGCCGGGGTTCTTCTTCCCAGAGCGCGAGTTCTTGCCGGACTACGTGCCGGTGGATGAGGAGCACCCGATCCGTCCTCAAGACCCGTACGCTATAGCCAAGCACTTCGGAGAGCAGCTAATGGACGCTGCGATAAGGCGCTCGGATATCCGCTGCATCTCCATCCGCCCCTGCTGGGTGCAGCACGAGGGAAACTACGAGCGTAACCTCGGGCCGCAGGTACGCGACGCCTCCGTTCTCTCGCCCAACTTCTGGAGCTACATAGATGTCTACGATCTGGCCGACTCTCTGGTCTTGGCCGTCGAGAGTGACCTGCCCGGTCACGAAGTCTTCTACATAGCCTCCCCGGACAACGTGGGCAACCGCGACTTCGAGGAAGTAGTGAAGGAATACTACGGGGACAAGGTAGAGATAAAGAATCCCTTGCCACGCGAGGACACATCTGGCATCGACACGACCAAAGCCCAAGAGATGCTCGGCTACTCACCAAAGCGAACGTGGAGCGACTACCTGGACGAGAACGGGAAGCTCAAGCCTGGCGTCAAGGGTCTCTTCTCTGGATCTTAGCGCCAATGCATAGCGCTTTTTACGCCGTCGGGTAGCGCCAGCTAAACTGCTACCCGACGGGTTGTCCGCAGCTACACCTCCCTCTGGCCGGTCTCCACGGGGGCTGAGGACTCGACTATGCGTGTCTTGTAGCCCGCTTCGTCGAGGCTCCGGGCAACGCCTTTCGGGCTGGTCGTTTCTAACCTCAAGACGATGACGCGATGGGTCGCTTTCTGGGCCGGGCCGAGGAAGACGCCGGCTATATTCACCTGGCGGTCCCGGATGGCGTCGGTCACGTTGGCGAGGGCGCCGGGCTGGTTCGGAACCTCCACCTCCATCCAACTCCCTCGGACGTGGGCGCCGGTCAACTCGATCATGGTTCGCATCATGTCCTGGGAGGTGATAATGCCGACGAGTTCCCGTCCGTCGACTACGGGGAGGCATCCTATCTTGCGCTCGTAGATCTCCCTGGCGACGTGATCTATGGTGTCGAGCGGTCCTATGGTAACCAGATCCGTACTCATAATGTCCCTCACCCGGACCCAACCCAGCGTGTTCTCCTGGTCGCGGCCTCCTCTAGGCGGGCTCACGTCCCGCAGGTCCCGATCTGAGACGAGCCCGATGAGCCGTCCTTCCTCCACTATCGGTACGTGCCTGATGCCCTTCTCCCGGCAGACTCCCAAAGCTTCGCCGGCGCTCGCCTCCGGCCCGAGCGTAACGACCTCCCGCGTCATAGCATCCCGTACCCGCAACATATCCTGCCTCCTCACCTGAAGAATCCCTATTCTTCTTAGCCTCCAGCTTAACAGCCGCCCAATACACCCGCCACGGCCTCACCGACGTAGCCATGTAAACCCGGACGATGATAAGCTCGCCCCTCGTACAGGCTGGCGCGGGAAAGGAACGGCATGAAAACTTGGCGGGTGCAAGAGTTGGGAGATCCGAAACAGGCGCTGAAGTTGGAGGAGGTAGACGAGCCTACTCCGAAACGGGGCGAGGTAATCGTCGAGGTGGAAGCGGCGTCGCTCAACTTCTTCGACGCCCTATTGTGCCGGGGCGAGTACCAGGAGAGGCCAGATCTCCCTTTTACTCCAGGAGCCGAGGTCTCCGGAACGGTCTCGCAGGTCGGCGAGGGCGTGGACTTGCGCGAAGGGAGCCGGGTCCTGGCGACTCCCCCGCTCCCGAACGGAGGCTTCGCCGAAAGGGTTGCGGTCCCGGCGGAGAGCGTCTTTGCGATACCGGACGATATGCCATTCGACGCTGCGGCAGCCATGCACATCGTCTACCAGACAGCTTATTTCGCGCTCCACCGGCGGGCGAGTCTAAAAGAAGGCGAGACGGTGCTGGTTCACGCCGGAGCGGGCGGTGTCGGGTCGGCGACGATACAGCTCGCCCGTGCGGCTGGCGCCCGCGTAATCGCCACAGCCGGAGGCGCGGAGAAAGTAGAAGTTTGCCGCAAGCTCGGCGCGGAGATCACCGTAGACTACCGGGAAGAGAACTTCATCGAGGTCGTAAAAGAGGCGACGGAGGGACGCGGGGCCGATGTTGTCTTCGACCCTGTCGGCGGTGACGTGTTCGACGGGTCGCGCCGGTGCGTGGCTTTCGAGGGGCGCATAGTGGTGATCGGGTTTGCCGGAGGCAGGATCGCCGAGGCCCCGACCAACCACCTGCTCGTAAAGAACTACTCCGTCGTCGGCCTCCACTGGGGCCTCTACGCCCGCGTAATGCCCAACCTCATCCCGGAAACCCACGAAGCCTTGATGAGACTCTACGAAAACGGCGACATAAACCCCCTGATCTACGAGTCCGTCCCCTTCGAAGACCTCCCAGACGCCCTGGAACGCCTGGCCGGCAGAGGAACCTACGGTAAGCTCGTCACAAGCCCTAGAGGTTAGGATCCAGTCCAATACGGGTTGTCGGATTTATCGTGGTGCTATAAGGTTGTTTTTCTTTCTGAGAGACGAATGGAGGAACGGGTGGACGTAAGGGCGGCGGTTGCTTTCGAGGCGGGCAAGCCATTGAGCATAGAGACGGTCCAGTTGGAGGGACCGAAGGATAATGAGGTGCTCGTGGAGCTAAAGGCCACGGGAGTGTGCCACACCGACGAGTTGACGCTCTCCGGCGCTGACCCGGAGGGGCTGTTTCCGGCGATACTCGGCCACGAAGGCGCCGGTATCGTGGTGGAAGTCGGAAAGAACGTGACGAGTGTGGCTCCAGGGGACCACGTGATACCGCTCTACACGCCGGAGTGCCGGGAGTGCGAGTATTGCCTGAGCCGCAAGACGAACCTCTGTCAGGCGATCCGCGAGACGCAGGGGCGGGGCGTGATGCCGGACGGGACAAGCCGCTTCTCGGTAGACGGACAGCCACTCTACCACTACATGGGGACTTCTACGTTCGCCGAACATACCGTGCTGCCGGAGATAGCGGTCGCCAGGATCCGGGAAGACGCCCCTTTCGACAAGGTTTGCTATATCGGCTGCGGCGTGACGACCGGCGTCGGGGCGGTTATCAACACGGCGAAGGTGGAGCCGGGGGCCAACGTCGTCGTCTTCGGGCTCGGCGGCATCGGGCTCAACGTCATCCAGGGCGCGAGGCTGGCCGGGGCGGGCATGATCGTCGGTGTGGACCTCAACCCGGATAAGAAAGACCTGGCCGAGAAGTTCGGGATGACCCACTTCGTAAACCCCGAGGAAGTCGAAGGAGACCTGGTCCCCTACCTCGTAGACCTGACCGGCGGCGGGGCCGATTACAGCTTCGAGTGCATCGGCAACGTAAACGTCATGCGTCAGGCGCTCGAGTGCTGCCACAAGGGTTGGGGCGAGGCCGTCATTATCGGGGTTGCGGGTACGGGGCAGGAGATCTCCACGCGCCCGTTCCAGCTCGTTACGGGGCGGGTCTGGCGTGGAAGCGCCTTCGGCGGGGCGCGCGGGCGTACCGACGTTCCGAAGATAGTCGACTGGTACATGGAGGGAAAGATCAACATAGACGACCTCATCACCCACGACCTGAGCCTGGACGAGATCAACGAAGGCTTCGACCTGATGCACCGGGGCGAGTCGATCCGAAGCGTCGTCTCGTTCTGATGGCACACCTCGAAACCCTCGAAACCCACGCATGCCACGGCGGCACATCCGGCTTCTACTCCCATAGATCCCAAGCCTGCGGCACCCCGATGCGCTTCTCCGTCTACCAACCGCCACAGGCTGCGGAAGGTCCGGTCCCGGTCCTCTACTACCTGGCGGGCCTGACCTCGACCGAGGAGACCTTCGCCATAAAAAGTGGCGCCCAGCGTTACGCCTCAGAACACGGCCTGATGCTCGTCGCCCCCGATACGAGCCCGCGAGGGGCGGGCGTCCCAGGCGAGGACGAAGACTGGGACCTCGGTACCGGCGCGGGCTTCTACATAGACGCAACCGAGGAGCCCTGGTCAACACACTACAAGATGTACACCTACGTCACCGCAGAGCTTCAGGGCTTGATAGCGGACAACTTCCCGGCGGACTGTGACAGGGCGGGAATATTCGGGCATTCGATGGGCGGTCACGGTGCGCTGACGCTGGCGCTTAAGAACCCCGGCCTTTACCGTTCGGTCTCGGCATTCGCCCCGATCTGCGCCCCAGCCCGCTGCCCGTGGGGCGAAAAGGCTTTCTCGAACTACCTCGGAGGAGATCGGGAATCCTGGCTACAGCACGACGCGAGCGAGCTCGTCCGCGAGAGCTCCTTCGCCGACGGACGTGAGATCCTGATAGACCAGGGAACGGCCGACCAGTTCCTGGACGAACAACTCTACCCGGATGCCTTCGAGAAAGCCTGCGCCGGGTCCGGCCAGCCGCTCTCGCTCCGCAGCCACGAGGATTACGACCACAGCTACTACTTCATCTCGACCTTCATGGAGGACCACATCCGCCACCACGCCGCTACGCTCAACGCCTGATCCGGGGATTACCCAGGCCATCCGGCGCGCTGGAGAACCTCCCCGGCTACTTCAGATACGGAGCAGCCGGTGGTCGCGACGACGAGTTGTCCGGCGGCGGACTCCTAAGCCATCAGTCAGGATCAGGCACTCGAACAGGCATCATCGTTGGACTAGCATATCCTCATCTCTGTCTTCTGCCATTCTGGATGCACGTCGGCCTAAGGAATTCGACTCTGTCAGCTTTTTGTTGAAGTGGTAACTTCTGCCTCTTGATTGTCTTCAGACTATTGACTTGAGGAGAATACACCAAACCGGTACCGTACAGAAAACCCCGATGGTGTCTTAGCCTCACTGTCGTCTACGGTGACGGTCACCGCTGATGGGTTTCGCGATCTCCGTGGTCGAGACCAATGCTGAGTTGCTGAGTACCGATGACGGACAGCAACTGGAGCTTCTCGCGGCCCTCGGTGCCCGGCGAGGCTGTGAAGACCAGTAGCGCCTGGGCCTGGTTTTGGGTGAACAGGATCTGGCAATCGAGCTCGATGTCGCCCAGCTCTGGATGTACGATGGTCTTGTGGTCGTCGAAGCGAACGGCGACTTCGTGCTGATCCCAGAGACGTACGAACTCGGGGCTTTCGTTGCGCAATCTCTCCACGATGGTCGATGCACGGGTGTCTTGGCTACCGCGGCCCAACGAGGCCCGAAGGTTGGACACCTGGACCCTGCTCTGGTGTTCGTGGTCACCTTCGGGGTAGAGGAGCCGTTCGTCGGTGTCGGTGAACCACCGGTAGACGGCGCTGCGGGCCGCGCCGGTGAAGCGGGTCTGATCGCCGAGCAGGGCAGCGGCGAGCCGGTTCTGCACCAGCGTCTCACCCAGGTCGGAGACGACCATCGCGGGCGTGTCATCTAGGCGGTCGAGGACCCGCATGAGCGCCGGGTTGACATGCTCGGAGCGATGGGCTCGGGTCGGCGCCGCGTGACCGGCGAGGCGGAACAGGTGATCCCGCTCGTCCAGGGTGAGGCGAAGCCCACGGGCGATTGCGGACACCATCTGCTCGGACGGCTGGGGTCCACGCTGCTGCTCCAGGCGGGCGTAGTAGTCGGTGGACATGGCCGACAGGTTCGCGACCTCTTCGCGCCTGAGACCCGCGACGCGACGACGCGGCCCCTTTGCAAGTCCCACGTCCTCCGGCTGCAGAGCTTCGCGCCGTCGACGCAAGAAGTCGGCTAGCTCAACTCGGTTCATACGGTTCATGCCTTTATTATAGGAGTCCTCCAAGGAGCCAACCAGGGATCGCCGATCCAGGGATAAACAGTCCTCTCCCGCTTCTCACCGCCTGGCTTTATAGTCGTTATCAGGGATGCTCCGCACCCCGGTACACTGAGAGAAGAGGAGAGGACACACGCACATGACAATCACCTACCGTTCCATGCAGGTTGACGAGCCGGGTGCTGCTCTTCACCTGATCGAGAAGGAGACCCCCGAACCAGGCGCAGGCCACGTCCGGGTGATCGTCGAGGCCGTTGGAGTCTGCCACACGGACTCCACGTTCATCGACGGCCACATGCCCGGAGTGGGCTTTCCGTTGGTCGCCGGCCACGAGATCGCCGGCCACATCGACGCCATCGGTGACGGTATCGAGGACTTCGAACCCGGCCAGCGGGTCGCGGTCGGTTGGTTCGGCGGTAACTGCGGGCACTGCGTGGCCTGCCGGGAGGGCGACGCCATCAACTGCGCCCACCTCCAGATCCCAGGCTTGTCCTACCCCGGCGGGTTCGCTGAGACCGTCGTCGTGCCCGCCTCCGCATTGGCCCGTCTCCCGGAGGAATTTACCGCCGCGGAAGCCGCCCCGATGGGCTGTGCCGGCGTAACGACGTTCAACGCGCTACGCCGGAGTGTCGCCCGCCCCGGTGACCTGGTCGCCGTAGTCGGCCTCGGTGGACTAGGCCATCTTGGGGTGCAGTTCGCATCCAGGCTCGGCTTCGAGACCGTCGCCATCGCCCGCGGGGCAGAGAAGGAACCGTTGGCGCGAGAGTTGGGGGCACACCACTACATAGACAACCAGACCCAGGATTCGGTCGCGGCGCTGCAGGCGCTCGGTGGGGCAAAGGTCGTGCTCGGCACCGTGACCGATAACGCGGCGATGACCGACACGCTCGGCGGGCTGACCCACCGGGGCGAGCTGGTCGTGATCGGGGTTCCCTCCGAGCCGTTCCAGGTCAGCCCGTTCGCGCTTATCGGGGGCGGCCACAAGATGTACGGGCATCAGTCGGGCACGTCACGCGAGGTCGAGGAGACCCTTCACTTCGCGGCGCTCACCGGCATCCGCCCGATGATCGAAGAAATGCCGCTAGCCGATGCGGGATCCGCCGTCGAGCGGATGGTGTCGGGCAAGGCCCGCTTCCGCATGGTCCTCACAACCGGCCGCTGAACCGACACACGGAAAGGTAATGATAAACCATGACCAACCTCGAAGCCCAGGATCGGGCCGACACTTTCGTACCCCACGCCTTCCGAGAGCAGGTCGTGGACCTCGGCGAAGTCCGCATGAACTACGCCACCGTTGGGACATCCGACCTACCCGCGCTGCTACTCATCCCCGCCCAAACTGAATCGTGGTGGGGCTATGAGGAGACTCTACCGCTGCTGGCCGAGCACTTCCAGGTTTACACCGTCGATCTGCGCGGGCAGGGCAGGTCGACGTGGACGCCGGGCCGCTACACGTTGGACAACATGGGCAACGACCTCGTGCGCTTCATGGACCTCGTCATCGGACGGCCGACGATCGTCAGCGGCAACTCATCGGGCGGTGTGCTATCGGCCTGGCTGTCGGCCTACGCCAAACCCGGCCAGGTCCGCGCCGTCGTCTGGGAAGACGCCCCACTGTTCGCGTCTGAACTCAACCCCTCGTGCGGGCAATCGATCCGTCAAGCCGTCGGCCTCCTTTTCGCGCTGTCGAGCAAATGGCTGGGCGACCAATGGACTATCGGTGACTGGAAAGGGATGTCGGCCGCGTTCCAAACAGAACTCCCGCCTTGGATGCCCGCCTCCATCCAGAGAATGAGCACCACCCGACCTCAACCCATCGATAGCACGGCCTCCGGCCCCGACCAACCACCTCAGAACATGAAGGAATACGACCCAGAGTGGGGGCGCGCCTTCGTCACCGGCACCGCCACCACAGGCTGCGACCATGCCCACATGCTGTCCAGCGTCCGGGTCCCCGCCCTGCTCACCCATCACTACCGGGACATCGACCCCCAGACCGGGAGCCTCATGGGCGCCATCTCCGACCAACAAGCCCAGCGCGTCCGCCAACTAATCACCGACGCCGGGCAGCGCTTTGAGTACCTATCCTTTCCCGACATGGCCCACTCCATGCACGCGCAGGACCCAGAACTGTTCACCAGGACCGTCGTCGACTTCTCGTCCACGCTAGATCCAGGAAGCTGAGCGTGGCGCTCTCGATACCAGGAACCGTACCCGAACGACAAACAAAAAGACAAGGAGCGAAACCATGACCGACTTGACCCTCGACGACATGCCCAACCAGGAAGATAGATCAGTCCTGATCACCGGCACCTCCGGCATCGGCCTGCAAATAGCCATCGCGCTCGCCAGAGCCGGGGCTCACGTCACCCTCGCCGGCCGCAACCAGGCCCGCGGCGCAGAAGCCATCGCGGCCATCTACGACGCCGTACCTACTGCCGCCATCAGCTTCGAGTTGGTCGACCTCGCCGACCTCGCCTCCATCCGAGAGCTTGGCAGTCGGCTCCGCGGCCAGCGGACCAGTCTCGACGTCCTGATCAACAACGCCGGCCTGATGGCGCCACCAACGCGTAGCGAAACAGTCGACGGCTTCGAACTGCAACTCGGTACCAATTACCTCGGCCCGTTCGCGCTCACCCGCGAGCTACTCCCTCTGCTCCAGCAAGGAACAGATCCCCGCGTCGTTACCGTCACCAGCCTCTCCGCCAACGACGGCGAGATCAACCTGAAGGACCTACAGTCCACGCAGAACTACAAGGACATGCAAGTCTACGCGCAATCCAAGCTCGCCGACCTCATGTTCGCCTTCGAATTCCAGCGCCGCAGCGACCAGAACGGCTGGGGCATCTCCAGCATCGCGGTTCACCCGGGCCTGGTCCGCACCGACCTCGCCGCCAAAGGCGCCGGCGAAAGAAACATGCGCGTACGTATCGTGAAACTGGTCCTCAAACTGATGGGACAGCCCGCCGCGCAAGGAGCCCTCCCATCCCTGTTCGCCGCAACCTCACCCGAGGCCAGGGGCGGCCACTACTACGGCCCCGGCAGTTTCAGGGAACTCAAAGGCCCTCCCGCCGACGCAAAGGTCCCGGACAAAGCCAGGGACACGAAAGTTGCCGCCCAGTTGTGGGAAAGCTCGCAGACGCTGACTGGCGGCAACCCCTGGGTCGCGGAAGGGACTGCCGCCTGAGACGGACGATATGTGTAATTGGGTTGAGACCTCATCAAGAAATACCGGCTCTGCCGCATTCCTGGTTAATAAGCCTTACCGTTAGTCTCCGTTGAATCAGATAAGGAGAAGCGCCGTCATGAGAATCGTCATCGAGGCCCACGAACTGCTCCCCACAAGTCTACAACTCGAGAGTCTGAGTATAGAGACCGAGGGAGTGAGCAGTATAAAGGGCAAGCTCCTCTTCGGTGTGGAGAGCAACCATCGTCAGGATCAGGCGCGGAGCACCGGCGGCGCGCAGGTTCTTGCTCGTGAGGCGTCTCTTGTGTGGGTCATCGTAGGGCGGCGGATAGAGGCGGTCCAGTTCGTCGGTGTCTATCATGGCGTGCGCGATATCGGCCGCTTCAAGTTGGTGGCAGACCTCGAAGGCAACCGTTGTCTTCCCGACACCGCCAGGCCCCAGTTATGAGGAGCGTCGGGACGGAAATGCCGTTATCCCCAGACGCTGGCGGCGGTCTCGGCGATGGTGCGGAGCTTGTACTCTTCGTCTTCGACGGAGATCGCATTACCGACTATGGAGGTCGCGAAGCCGCACTGCGGGCTCAGGGCGAGCCGTTCCAGCGGGATGTATTCGGAAGCCTGCCGAATGCGAGTTTCCAAATCTTCGGTGGTCTCGCGCCGGGGGGTCTTAGTCGTGACGAGACCGAGAACGGCGACCTTGTCCTCCGGCACGTGGGACAATGGCTCGAAGTCGCCGCTCCGTTCGTCGTCGTACTCCAGCATCAGCCGGTCGGCTTTGACGCCGCCGAAGATGCGGCGAGCGAGCGGCTCGTAGGAACCGGAGACGAGCCAGCGGCTCCCCTGGTTGCCCCGGCAAAGGTGGAAGGCGGTCGTGAGGCCGGGATGCTCGCCCAGAACGTAATTGTCCAGTTCCAAGCCGCGCGAGAGCCACTTGTCGAGGTCCCAGCCGCGTTTCTCGTAGAACTTGCGGGTCTTACGTTCGAGCAGGAGCGGATAGTGGGGCGCGTCGAGTTGTATGTAGGTCGCGCCGAGCCGCACTAGCTCCTCGACTTCTTCCCGAAGGATCTCCGCCACGTCTTCCACGAACGCGTCCATCGTCGGGTAGGCTTCTTTCGAGAGTTCGGGCGACCAGAAGTTCGCGTAGAGCGTTGGGCTCGGGAGCGTTACTTTTATAGTCCTGTCCGTCCTGGCGCGGGCGTAGACGAACTCTTCGACCGAGAGGTGGCGTATGCGGCGGAGCTTCCCGACCACCCCGAGCGTCTCCGGGCGACCGGTATCTTTATCTCCGACGGCCTCGTCGCCGTGCCAGTCTCCCCACAGGTAGGCGTTTATGTCGTGCTCCCCGAATCCCTCCGTCGACTCGACCATCTGGCTCTGGAACGACTCCCGGCGCATTTCGCCGTCAGTGATGACCTCAAGACCCGCCTGCTCCTGCAAGCCGATGGCCCAGTCAACCGCCCGGTCTTCGACGCGCTTGAATTCGGCGGCGGGGATCTCCCCGGCGGCATACTTCTTCTGAGCTTCGAGAAGCTCCGGCGGGCGGAGCAGGCTGCCCACTACGTCTGCGTGAAAGTTTGTCATGTCGCGGAGTCTAACACTCGCCGATTCTGCATCAGGATCAGGTGCTTATGGCTTCGAGTTCCTGGCCGGGCGGTATCTTTCGGAGGAGCAGGGTAAGCCACTGTCCGAGGGCGAGGCCGACGGCGACGACCAGCCAGGCGACGGTCGGGGTTGAGACGCTCGTCAGGATGGTCCACAAAATAGACCCGATTATGAAGCCGCCGGTCAACATCCCGCCTAGGAAGCCTATGGCCGTGCCCCGCACTCTGGTTGGGAAACTTTCGGCCTGGTAGGCGTAGCCGGCGCCGGACCACGTTCCGTTGGTGACCTGGTAGATAAGGAAGTAGATCACCACGACCAAGACGTACTGGTTGACGAACAAGAAGATCAAGTTGAGCGGAGCAACCAACAACCCGGTCCCAATTATGACCTCGCGCCTCCCCCACCTCTCCCCGAGCCACCCACCAAACACGTAGAAGAAGAACCCTATCCCGCCGGAAATGAGCAGCAACGTGCCGGCCTGACCTCCCGAGAAGCCTTTGGCCTGTGTCAGGAAATCCGCGATGTAGAAGTTGGTCGCGACGAACGAGCAACCATAGAACATCCACGTCACGGTTAGCAGGATGAGTTGCCTCCGCATCGGACCTGGTGTCGCAAAGAGTTGCTTCACCGTAACGTCCTGAAGTTCCTCGACATCCACATCGTACTCTTCGAGCAACTCGTTTACCCGGCTCTGATTTCCGGCTGCGCGAGCTTCTTTGATCTGCTGGACGTGTTGGAAGCGGTCGGATTCCTTTATAAAGAGGCGGGCGATCATTACTATCAGGATCGGGATGACGCCGAGCAAGAAGACGAACCGCCACCCGTAGCCGCTGAAGGCCAGGTACACTCCCGACGCCAGAAAGACCCCGAGCGGCCACCCGCCCTGCACTATGGAGTACAGGAGACCCCGGCGCGCGGCGGTGACCTGCTCGTTGACGATGGTAATAGAGACCGCAAGCTCCGAGAAAGCGAGCCCGGAGGCCAGCGCCCGAACAACTGCGAGCTGCCAGTAGTTCTGGACGAAGAACGTAAGCCCGGTGAAGATGGCCGCCCCCGACAGACAGAGCACCCACATCCACTTTCGCCCCATGGTGTCCATGCCGTAGCCGACGAACATGGTGAGGGTGAACTGCGCGGCGTAGACGATGAACCCGAGCGCGCCGACCGCGAAGTTGGATAGGCCGAGACCCTGGCGGATATCCGGTAGGGTGAGCGTTAGCAGGTTCAGGTCGTAGGAAGCGAGCGCCCAACCCGCCAGCGCCGCGATTATCAAGTAGATCGTGTACCGTCGGTCTCCCTCCTGCCCCCTGTGGCGGTCAACCCTTTCACCAGCGACTTCCGACATCTCATCCTCCTTTCAAGCGCACGAACAAAAACACGACCCACGAAAATCCGTTAACCGCCTTCTTCCGGTAGGAGGGCTATCGCCCGGCCGGGGCCTCCCGAAGAGCCGGCTATCTTGATCGGCAGGAAGATAAAGAAGGCGCCGCGCGTGGGGAGTTCGCCGAGGTTCGTCAGGATCTCTACGTAGCGAAGGCCGCGGCTGAGACCCTCCTGGTGAACCGGGACGCCGTCGTGGGAAGACCCGATGCTCGGCGCGTCTATGCCGACGGTCTTGATCCCCTTCTCGTGCAAGTAGATCGCCGTTTCGGGAGCAGGCGCCGGCCATCCTGGGAAATCTCCCGTAACCAGCGAGCCGTGCATGTACTTCAGGCTCTCATCACCCTCGACGTAGTAGCAGTCCCACCCAGTCCGGAACAACACAACCTCACCCTCCCGGAGCGACCCGTTCTCCTCTTCCCAGTCACGCACGTGATCCACCGTGATAAACGGGCTTTCTCCCGGCCTGCCCTCCCCGGCGAGGAAACTCACGTCCACCACTACAGCCGGCCCCATTAAGTCCTCCGGCGGCACCTTGTCTCCGTCTTCCGCACCGAGAGGGCTCGCCCAGGGAAGCCCCGAGTCCTCCGGCGGTACAAAGTGAGTCGGCGCGTCGAAGTGGGTGCCGCAATGCTCGTCTATAACGAAGAAGTTCGTCTGATACGGAGCCTCACTCCGGGTCGAGCCGGTAGGCCCGTCCACCTCGGCGAACCAGTTCCAGTTGTGGTGGGCGTACCTCATATGACCCGGCCACGTACCCGGCAGCCGCTCCGAAACCGTCAGAGAGAGGTCAACGACCCTCGATACATTCTTCGGTAACTCCACCATCTGCTCCTTTCCCAAGGCTCCAGTGTTCGGCATATTACCCGAATATTCAATGTTCGGTGAGGCGGTCTGAGAACCAGATGATTTCTTATCTAGTTGCGTTTCCTCCACGACGGTTGAGCGCGTCAACGAGAACAGCGAGAAAGATGACTACACCTTGCACGAACTGCACCCAGAAAGGCGCCACGTTCAACAGGGTAAGGCCATTACTGAGGGTGCCGATCAGGAGCACGCCGACGAGCGTGCCGCCCATCGTTCCACGTCCTCCAAAGAGCGAAGTCCCCCCGATAACGACCGCCGCTATTACCTGTAACTCCAGCCCCTGGGCCGCGGAAGGCAACGCCGAGTTGAGGCGAGAGGTCAAGACTACCGCGGAGAGACCGGCGCAGAGTCCGGAGATCGCGTAAACGAGGAATGAAACGCGCCGAACGGGGATACCGGCTAGGCGCGCCGCTTCGCGGTTGCCGCCGACAGCGTATACCTGATGCCCGAAGACAGTTCGCGAGAGCACGAAGTATCCAATAATGAAGACGACCAGGGTGAGCCAGACCAGAAGGTTCAGCCCTAGAAAGTTACTCTGTCCGACGAAGGTGAAGCTGCTCGGGAAGCCGTATACCGTCTGTCCGCTGCTTACAGCCAGCGTCAGGCCGCGAGCCATAGAGAGCATCGCCAGCGTCACGATAAAGGGTGTTATGCCGAAGAAGGTTGTCGAGAAGCCGTTGAAGGCGCCGACCAGGAACCCGGCTCCAAGGGCTACCAATATGCCGATCAAACCCGGCACCCCACTCTGCATGGATAGGGCGGCGAGCATGCCGGTCAGGGCCACGACCGAGCCGACGGAAAGGTCGATGCCCGCCGTAATGATAACGAAAGTCATGCCTACAGCCGAGATGCCGATAACAGAGGATTGGATCACTATCTGGGCGAAGTTGCTTACTTCGAGGAAATTCGGAGCGGTTACGGCGAGTATGACACAGAGCAACAACCAGGCCCCGAGTATAGGTCCTATACCGGTAAGGAAACGTCTAATAACACCTGAGATCCCGCGGTCTCGGGAGCTTTGCCGTAACGACTGGTCTTTCTGCTCATCACCTACAGTATGCTCTTCGGTCACTACTCATCCTCCTCTTCCTCTACCGACTCGGGACTGTCAAGCGCTGTTCCAGCGGTTGCGTACTCCAGAATCCTCTCCTGGTTCGCCTCCGCGCCCGGTATTTCACCAACCACCCGTCCACCACGCATGACGATGATGCGGTCTGCCATTCCCAGCAACTCCGGGAACTCGGAACTAACCATCAATACAGCCCCGCCTTCCGCCGCTATGTCGAGCATGTACTGGTAGATCTCCGACTTCGCTCCGACGTCTATGCCGCGAGTAGGCTCATCCAGGAGTACGACGGCCGGTTCGGTGGCTAGAGCCCGCGCCAGGATGACTTTCTGCTGATTGCCGCCCGAAAGGCTGCCGGCCGGTTGTCTCAGAGAAGAAGCGCGTACTCCAAACCGCTCCCTGAGCCGTTTTCCGAAGTCCCGGTAACGGCTACCGTCCACAACCCCCGCACGGCTTATCCTTTTCAGG
Source organism: Rubrobacteraceae bacterium (assembly GCA_965219175.1). Classification (GTDB taxonomy): domain Bacteria; phylum Actinomycetota; class Rubrobacteria; order Rubrobacterales; family Rubrobacteraceae; genus JBBPZK01. Next base: position 1,261,543 of record CBDCNI010000001.1, on the reverse strand, counting down.
ATGCTCAAAACCATGTTCTCGTTGATGGTGGCCGAGTGTACGAGACCCTCGGTACCTCGATCCTCCGGTACGTAGACGATACCCGAATTCAGTCCCTCCCCGACCGAGCGGATTCTAAGCTTTCTACCCTTGACCAGTATCTCTCCGCCCGTAGCGGGAGTTATACCAGCGATAGTCTTCAAGGTCTCAGTTCTTCCGGCTCCCACGATTCCGGCAATCCCCAGTATCTCACCTTCTCTCACGCTGAACGAAACCTCGCGCACCTGCGGTTCAAAACTCAGGTTTCTGACCTCTAGCGCCACCTCGCCGAAGTTCCGATCCCGGCTCGGGAAGAACGAATCCATACGCTTGTTTACCATCGCCTGCACCAGCGATTCCGTGGTCCATTCATCTATCGGACGAGCACTGACCACCGCGCCGTCGCGCATCACGGTTACGGCGTCGCAGATCTCGAAGACCTCTTCCAGATGGTGCGAAATGTAGATGACCGAGATACCTTCTTGCCTCAAACTACGGACGACATTGAAGAGAACCTCTATCTCCGAGCTTTGCAGGGCACTCGTCGGCTCGTCCATTACCAGAATGCGGGCGTCCCGGTGCAAAGCTTTCGCCACCTCGATGAGCTGCCTGATCCCCAATCGTAGCGATCCTACGGGTGCATCCACATTCTGGTTTTCGAGCCCGACTCGGCCAAGCAGCTGGCGCGCCGCGGCACGAGCCTCACCACGATTCAAAACAAACCCACGAGACGGCATGTCCCCGAGAAACAGGTTTTCGGTTACCGTCATCTCCGGGATCAAGCTGAGATCCTGGTATATAACGGCTACTCCGGCAGCCAGGGATTCGGCCGGGCCACCAGTCCGCAAGCTCTCTCCGTTCACGAAGATACGTCCCTCATCCGGACGGTAAGCCCCGGAGAGAACCTTTATGAGCGTAGATTTTCCAGCTCCGTTCTCACCGACAATACCCATCACCTGGCCGGGCGTGACCTCTAAATCCACGCTTTTGAGCGCGTGGACCCCCGGAAACCGCTTGTCTATACCCTCCATTACCAGGGCCGCTGCGTCCATGCGTTACCTCCGGTCGGCTCGCCAGGATGGTAAGTCCCGACGAGCCGGATGGTTGTTAGCCTCTACTTGACTTTCTTGCTCCAGATGCCATAGTCCTTGACCTTCTGGCTGTCGATGTTGCTCTTGTCGATGATGATAGTCGGGTAGAAGGACCGCTTCGGGACCGTCTTGTTCTTGACGACCTTCTGGTTTATGAAGTCCATCTCCTTCTCCGCCATCTTGATCGGGTTCTGGCTGACCGTCGCGGTCTGCTTGCCGTTGCTTATAGCCTGCAACGCCTGCGCCGTGCCGTCGATGCCGACGACGTAGATATGCTTCTTGCTGTCCGGCGGGTTGTAACGGTTCGCCGAATCTATCGCGCGCTCCGCGCCGACAGTGTTATCGTCGTTGGCGCCGAAGATTGCATCTACCTTGGAGTTGGCCTGCAAAATGTTGCTCGTCACGTTGAGAGCCTTCTCCTGGTCGAAGTCGGCCGGCTGGTTCGCTACTATCTTGATCCCCGGATACTGCTTTATCGCTTTCTGGAAACCTTTCTCTCTATCCGCCGCAGCCGTGGTTCCGATGAGCCCCTGGAGGTCAACCACGTTGCCCTCGGGTTTTCCGTACCGTTTTTTGAGCAGATCCGCTATGTAATTGGCGGCTTTCTTCCCGGCCTCCACGTTGTTGGTTTCGACTACGCTGGTGAGCTTCCCGCCGTCGGCGCCACGATCTAGGGTGAAGACCGGGATACCGGCGCTGTTGGCCGCCTTGACGGCCGGCACGATCCCGTTGGCATCTATCGGGACGACTATAAGAGCGTCCACGCCCTGGTTGATCAGGTTTTGGGCGTTGTTGAACTGCTGACCTGCGTCCCCGTCGGCGTTTGTCTTGATCAGTTTGAAGTTGTGCTTGTTTGCGCCGTTCTGAACTCCTTTGAGAAGACCAACGAAGAAAGCGTTGTTCAACGTCGGGCCGGCGTAGCCGACCGTGATCTGCTTTCCGCCTCCGCCCTGCCCTCCGCCGCTACCACCACTACTACAAGCCACCAGCAATGTTAAAGCCGCGACCAGAAGTACCAACACCCCTGCAATCCTTCTCGACACCACTCCTCCTCTATCTATCCCCGGACTTACTGACTACCCCCCCTATCCTCAAGACGGTTCTCTCAGGGGTCCTTCTCTTTCGACGGAAGGCAAGTTTTATTGGGCAAGATATCCTCCATCCACCGGCAATATCGTCCCGGTAACGAACGAGGCTTCTTCGGAAGCCAGAAAGAGTATGGCGTGCGCCACCTCGGAAGGTTCACCGAGCCGTCCTATTGGATGCGCCGCCAGCATTGGCTCCTTGTACTCGTCCGGCAACCCTGCCACCGCCTCGGTCTGTATAGTGCCGGGGGCGACGGCGTTGACCCTTATACCTCGATCAGCCCACTCCACTGCCAGGTGCTTTGTTATGCCTGAGGCCACGAACTTCGCCGGTCCATACGTCGATTGCTCTTTCTGTCCGGCCAGCCCCGAGATCGACGAGAGACACACGATGGAGCCGCCGCCCGTCTGGAGCATCGCCTCGACTGCGTACTTGCACGTCAGGAACATCCCCCGGCCGTCCACCGCCATTACGTGATCCCAACCCTCCGGCGTCGCGTCCACGATGTTGTTGAGCGGGATGACGCCCGCGTTCGCCACGAGCACGTCCACCCGTCCGAAACTCTCCACAGCGGTTCTTACGATCTTCTTCGCATCTTCTATAACAGAGACGTCTCCAACGACAGCCTCTACCTCGGCTCCTGACTCCTCCAGTTGATCTCGCAACTCCATAAGCCCAGTTTCGTCCACGTCGTTTATGACGAGACGCGCCCCCTCCCGAGCGAACAACTCGGTAGTTGCTCGACCGATCCCTTTGGCCGAGCCGGTAACGACCGCTACTTTGTCCCGCAAACGTCCCAGACCTCGTGACGCTTCTCTCGTTCTCTCAGCCAACACGCCTCCTTACTATTCCGAGGATCGTCATTACTCTCACACCACATGGACCCGCAGCCGGCCGGAAGCTCTGGCGGACTCAAGCGCGGATCGAGGGGTCGCCTCGTCGGTTATGAGGTCTTGCACATCTTCGAGGCGCGCGACTTCGAAGAACGCCGGAGAGCAAAATTTGCTGTGGTCGGCGAGTAGTATTACTCTCCTCGCAGCACGGATCATGGCACGCTTCGCCTCGACGACCGAGAGGCTCGACTCGCTAAGGGTCGCGCCCGTGATCGCGTGTATCCCCATCAAGGCGACGTCCACGTGCAGGCTATCGAGGAAAGTCTGCGTGTACGGTCCGAGCAGAGTAAAGGAACCCTCACGGATCTCACCCCCCGGTACGATTACGCTCACGTCCGGAGTCTCCGCGAGCACGGAGGCAACGTTCACGTCGTTTGTTACGGCGGTGATCTTGAGACGCATCTCCTGCAGCGCTTCGGCCGCACTCAAAACCGTAGATGAGGAGTCGAACAGTACGCTCTGTTCCTGCTCCAGAAGCGCTACGGCATAGGCGCCAAGCCTTGCTTTTTCACGGCGGTTCTGCCTGCGCCGGTCTTTGAACAACAACTCGCCGGTAGTCCTCTCTATCGTCACAGCCCCACCGTGAGAACGCCGAACGAATCCCTCCTTCGCCAACTCATCGAGGTCCCGCCGCACAGTTGAGGGTGAAACACCAAGAGCAGCGACGATGTCCGGGATCGAAGCCGCCCCACGACGACCCAACAAGCTGCGAACCTCCGCCTGCCTCTGAACCGGTATCTTCTTTTTACTATTGCCGTTGTCCAACGACAGTCCTTACTGAAGTCTTCGCTTTCCCTGACGGTAAGTTACCATAAGGTTGCGAAAGTTGTCAAATATTGCCAAAAACTATAGACAGAAGAAAAGCGGTATTCCCTTCTGTGTCTATCCGTCCGTAAAGTAGCCGTCGTCCGAACCGGAGGAGGCCGCCGCGCTCTGCTCTTGGTTCGGCGCACCGCTGAAAGTCGTGAGATGTCCTGACTCATCGAACTCTATGTCGGCGGTTTCCTCGACTACCTCGACGTTGCCGTTTGCCAGGGCTTCTTCGACGAGGTTCTCGGTTAGGTAGAGGTCGGTGAGGTGTAGGGTGTTTGCGATTCGGACGAGACGCGTTTCCTCCGGGGGGACGCCCCAGTTGCAGCGGATGGCAGCCTTTAACGCTTCCCGGTCGTTCTCCGTGACCATCGGGATCTTGGCCCGCTCCAGGAAGGTGCTCGTCAGGACGTTCTGGCTCATAGCCTCGTAGTCAACCTGTTCGAAGAGCCGGCTCGTCGTCAGATCCGCCAGTCCGATCCCTAACGCGTTACCATGTGATGCCTCACTGATATTACTCACGATCAGGTATTTCGCGTCCGGCGTCTCGGGCTCTTCTACTCCCAGGATGCGGAAGCGGCCGATGACGTTCGTATCCATCCCCGTCCCGCTGAAGTTCTTGCCGAGTTCATCCACGAAGAGTATGTCCATCTCCGAGACGGGCAGCTTCGGCATGAGCTTCGCGGATTCTTCGAGAAGCTCTTTCTCGCGCTCGGCCACCTTTTCCGGCGGGATGGCTTCTATGATGGCCGTCTCTTCGTAGGCGTTCTCGACTATGCCGACGCCGAAGAGGACTTTCCCGGAGTCGAAGACTAACTCTCCAGCCTCGACCATGAAGTCCCGGATGCCAGGTACTCCGTAGGCGTGGAGGGCGAGAGCCTGGGCGTGTTTACCGAGACCGATGGAGGCCATTTTCAGGAGGCCGCTCTCTATATCCGAGCGGAAGTCGGTGTGTAATTTTATGCGTCCGGCTACGATCACGCCGTCCGCCTCCGAGGCGTTTCGGTCCATGTAGACCGGCACGCCCCGCTCCGTCTCACCTAGTTCGACGACTTCCATCGACGACCGTATCGGCGCGCCGCAGAATTCCTCCGTGACCCCTAAAGACTCCAGTATCTCGACCTGTCCTTCGGCCGTTGCCCCGCCGTGGCTGCCCATCGCCGGCACGATAAAAGGCTCTGCGCCCGCATCTTTCAGTATGTCGACCAGCGAACGGATGATGACGTTTATGCCGGAGATCCCACGGCTGCCGGCGGTGATCGCCACCTCCATCCCAGGCTCGATGCGCGAGCTGATCTCACCCCGCGCGCACTGCTCGCGCAGCGCCTCCTCGACATCTTCGACCCTGGGCCTCGGGAACTCCTGCCGGACCCTCACCAATTTCGGAAACTCCACCGCCTGACTCCTTTCCTATCCCCGGCACATATTACCCCTCAGACGCGGCGAGTTCCTCCGCTAAACTGAGGGCTGCTTTCAAGCTTTCGTGGTCGGCTTTGCCGGTCCCGGCGATGTCGAAGGCGGTGCCGTGGTCCACGCTGGTTCGAAAGAACGGCAGCCCGACCGTTACGTTCACGCCGGTCTCGAAGCCGAGGAGCTTTATGGGTATGTGACCCTGGTCGTGGTACTGGACGACCACGATGTCGAACTCTCCTTTTTTGGCCCGCGCGAAGACCGTGTCCGGCGGGTGCGGGCCGCTCGCCTCTATCCTCTCTTCCCCGGCCCGCTCCACCGCCGGCCTTATCTTTTCGGCGTCCTCGGTCCCGAAAAGGCCGTTCTCGCCAGCGTGAGGGTTGAGGCCGGCGACGGCGATTCGGGGGTTCTCTATACCAAGTTTGCGGAGGGTTGCATCCGCGAGGTGGATCACCGCGAGTTCCCTCTCCGGCTGCACGCGCTCGATGGCTTCCCGCAAGGCGACGTGGGTGCTGACGTGGATGACGCGCAGGTCTTCGGCGACGAGCATCATCGCGTAGTCCTTCGTGCCGGTCAGGTCGGCGAGTATCTCGGTGTGGCCGGGGTAATCGTGGCCGCCGAGGTGCATAGCCTCCTTGTTGAGCGGGGCGGTCGCTATGGCCTGGACGCTACCTTCGAGGGCGAGTTCCGTGGCGCGCCGGACGTACTGAAAAGCGGCGTCTCCGGCGCGGGCGTCGAGCTCTCCAAATGGGAGGTCGTCCGGCAGCTCACTCGCGGGGATCAAATCTATCGTTCCCGGCTCGAAACGGCTCTCCTCCGGTTTCGTAACGGTGTTTATTCGGAGTTGCAGGTTCAGCAACTTTATGGCCCGCTCCAGGATGGCGGCGTCGCCTACGACGAGCGCGGGACTCCTCTCGAAACCCTCGTCGGCGAAGGTCTTGGCTATTATCTCGGGACCGATTCCGACAGGGTCGCCCATGGTGACGGCGGTCGGGGTTTGGATCGAAGTTCCGGACGGGGTTTCACTCATGGTTTCTCTCTCCCTCTTCTCAGGGCGTGCAGTGCGTCGAGGAGCGTCTCCGGCCTCCCGAAACCTCCAGCCTTGGTAACGACAGGGTACCGCTCCGGGCAGATCAAAGTCCCGATGGGTACCCCAGCCTCCAATTCATCCGCTATAAATATGCCACGCGCCCCGAGCCCACGCGCGACCCGCACCGCAGTGTCACCTCCCGTGAGCACGAGTGCGTGGGCAAAACCGGCTCTGGAAAGCCTTTTCACCACCTCCGCCAGGGCGCCGGATATACTGCTCGCCACCCCGGACGCCCTCTCATCCGTGGAATAGAGCGCTACGCTGTTCCCGTCGCCCAGGGCCTCACTGGCCTCCTCGAACGCCTCGCGGACTGCGCGCTCCGGCTCTCCAACGAAGAGGTGCAAGTCGAGCGGCACAGCCACGATATCAGGCTCACTCTCCAGCCGCCGGAGTTGCTCGCGACTCACCTCGCTCACGCTCCCGACCACGACGAGCGCGTTGGGCGCCTGGGCGGGCCATTCGCGAGGTCCCCCATAGTTCGGGCCGGGGTTCGCGTTGCCGAGAGCCTGGGCGAGTCCAGCCGAGCCCGCCCACAAAACTTCCGAAGGGTCCTGGATGACCCTTACCAGGGCGTCGAGATGCGCGTCGGTCTCCGCGTCGGCCACGACCCAGGTTTCCTTCGAGGCGGCGCGAAGCGCGTTCTCGTCTCCGAGGTCTTCAAGGCGGAGGGTGGAGATCGAACCGAGTCCCGCGAGCAACGAAGGGATATGACCCTCCCCAACCGGTGTGTTGGGGTCTTCGGCGAGCTCCGTCTCGTGAACGGGAACGCCCCGCACGAACTGAACGCCGTCGCGGGTCGTGCGACCGGTGCTCGGAAAGGCCGGCGCGACCACGGCGCGGGTACGACCGCTCGCCTCCAGGGCGGCGGCGAGTTCCGCCGCTACAGGGCCGCGAAGTGTGGAGTCGAGCTTCTTGTAGAAGATACGGGCTTCCTTCAAGCTCTCTCCGGCGGCGAGCACACGCCCTGCCGCCTCCCCATCCTCCAGAGAACGAGAGTCCGTATCAACCACCACCGCGTCTACTCCCTCGGGGGGATTCGTTTCGTCCTCCCCGAAGAGAACGGCTGTTCGGTATCCGGCCCTGGCAAACTGTAAGCCACAGTCCGCCGCCCCCGTCAGGTCGTCGGCGATCACCGCTACGTCCAAGAGAAACACCCGCGGCTAAAAAAAGCTACCGGATTTGGACCGAGGGCTCCAGGCTCGCGGTTTCTACGGCTGTTTTGTAACTTCGTCGTCATGCTCCTCTCGTCCCGTGCTGGAGACATCCTGTGTGGCGAACTCCGCTTTGGGATCTATGCCACGGCTTTTTAGCCAACGGTAGACGAATATAACGAATAAGGGGGTCAGTAGGGCGGTAGTAACGGTAGAGGCTGCTACCTGCGTGGTAGCGATGCCCGCAACAGTCTTATAGGTGGGATCGGCCAGAGCAACCGCCGCGGGCGTCGCCACGGCGTTGCCGGCGGTCGAAGCCTCGCAGGCACCGGCGATCACGTTGCGTCGGCCTATCAAGCGCAACGCCAACATGGCGCAGCCCCCGGAGATAAGAACCGTCATAACACCAAGAAGTACGCCGGGAGGCCCCGCCTTTACGATGGCGGAGAAGTCTATGCCCGTTCCAAGAGGGAAAGCGAAGAAAGGTATCAGCAGCCGCTGACCCGGCCTGAGAAAGTCCCGGATGTCCTCATCGAGGTTGCCCAGTACAAAGCCGAGCACTATAGGTATAAGGACGGCGACCAGGGCGAGGAGCGGTATATTCGCGAGACCGGCCGCGCCGAGCGCCGCCAACGTGAAAAACGGACCATCGTTTATGGAGATCACCGAGACCGCCCCGGTGTCGGTTTCGTTGCCGAACTCTCCGGTGAGAGCAACGAAAAGGCCGCCGTTGGAGTTGGTCATCGCCGCGATAATGGCGATCGGAAGCAGGCCGAACAACGCTCCCCCCGGAATAAACGCCGCGACCGCGAGCCCGACGCCAACACCGGCCACGAGCTTACCGAGAAAAATAGCCACGCCCTTCTGGAGCGGCACGCCAACCGTGCGGATAGGTATCTGCGCACCCATACAGAAGAGGAAAGCCCCTATCAAAGTAAGGGCGCCATCCTTGAACACGGCGGTTGTAAAACCCCCGATATCGAGAGCCTGGGGGAAAAAAGTGTTGGTCGCCGCCCCGAGCAGCAACGGCACTATCATTATCCCACCCGGTATTCGTTCCACCGTTTTGAGAATCTTCATATATTTTCCCTTTCCCACTCCCCTTGGGAGCGCCTGTTATCAGACGAGATGGACACGAATTCTCCCGCTTTCCCTTATCTCCTCCAGAGCCTCCTCCGGCGCATGGCGGTCGGTGATCAGATCGTCAACAATCTCCATGCCTCCGATTTCGTAGAATGCTGGAGATCCGAACTTGCCGTGATCCGCCAGAAGCACCACCCTCTGCGCCGAGGAGATCATTCCCTGTTTTACTTCCACTACCGATAAGCTCGCGTCACTCAACTTCCCCCCGGAGATGGCATGTGTCCCCAGGAACGCGATGTCTACGTGCAGCCGTTTCAGGAACTCTCGCGTCGCAGGACCCAGCAAGGTGAAAGAACCTCTCCTCAACTCTCCTCCGATCATCACCACGCCGACGTTGCTTGCTTCGGCTAGAACCGAGGCAATGTGGATGTCATTGGTGACAGCGGTGATCTCTACGGAGCTTAGGCCAAATGCCTCGACTGCGGCGAGTACGGTAGATGAAGAATCAAAGATCACACTCTGCCCAGCTTCGATCATGCCCGCCGCATATTCACCAATTCGAACCTTCTCTTCCGCGTTGCGCAACCTGCGCTCCTCGAATAGAGGCTCAAAGGTCGTTCGCTCCACCACAACCGCACCGCCATGCGACCGCTCCACTACACCCTCCAAAGCTTTCAGATCCCGCCGAACCGTAGAACCAGATACATCTAGCGCCGAGGCAATTTCCTGGATAGATGCCGCCCCACGCCAGCGTAGAAAATCCAGCATCTCAGAGCGCCGCTGGACGGGTATCTTCTTGCCACCACCCCTTTCCACAAACTCCCTCACTCCAAGCCCGTTTTTTTGTCGAATCGAACCTAACACGATTTCCATTAGTAATCAATAGGTTTCAAAAAGTTCCAACAAACGAACTAGAAGCGAGGTCAGGCCCTCAAGGATCAGTACGGGTCTTCGCTGTTGGAGGGAACAGCTGCTCGGTCTCGCAAGACAGAGAGGTCCGAGTCTATGTTCAGACCCGGACCTCCGTGTGAAACCTAAAACGGCCGAGGGATAAAACCGCTGTAGCCGGAACCCTCGCCCGCTCGTCTAAATTATTGGTCTTTCAGCTTGTTTTTGGCCTTACCTATAGCTTTGTCGACCAGTTCCTTGCCCTGCTGCTTCTCTTCTTCCCAACCCTCCTCCGATTTATCTTCGGCGTTGCCGGCTCCTTGCTTTTGAGACTCTTCCACTTTTTCCTGCTCTTTCTCGGTCTGGTTGCTCTCTCCTGCCACGAAACATCCTTTCTTCGAGAAGTTTTGCAAAGATCATCTCCGACTCCAGTGGTTCACGGCGTCGAGTGCCGCTCGGCCAAAACAACCGCTCCTCTCTGTAGCTTCCTGCATCATTGCTAAATAAAACAGGTCGTTATGAATTGGCGGTGAATCTCTAAATAGGATCTCCTTTCGACATCCGAACTACCGGGTGAATCGTTGGGCGTTGTGACGGAACCACGGTCTTCGGAGGGGTAGAAGGACCGCCTACTGTGAGTAAGCGCTCCGGCGAGGATCATCCCAGGTTCACCGGTGATTCATCGCCGTCTACTAGTGTGGTTTTCAGAAGCCTGCAAACCTACTTGAGAATGCTGGAGAGGAACAATGACAGCTTATGTATAGATCACAACCGAAGACTTCTTTTAAATCGTCGAAGCTTGAGAAAACGGCCTCTGGAGGCTGGCTGAGGCCCGGTTGGAGGACGCTGCGGTCCAGCTTCTGGTTTCTCCCGACTGTGGGAGGCGTGGGCGGCCTCGCTCTGGCCTGGACGACCCGCCACCTCGACCTCAACTGGAAGTCGACCTGGGGCGAGATACCGATAATCTTCTCCGGCGGAGCCACCGATGCCCACTACATACTCTCAGCGATAACCGGAAGCCTCATAACCATAATAGTCACCTCCTTCTCCCTCACCCTCGTTATACTCCAACTCGCCTCCAGCCAATACTCGCCCCGCTTGCTCAAGAGCTTCACGGCAGACAGCGCCGTACAACTAACAATAGCCATCTATGTAGCAACGTTTCTGTACTCCCTGATGTGTCTCATGTTCATGTACACGCCTAGCGGGAAAGACGTAACCATATTCATCCCGGTTTTCTCGGTCACCGTGGCGATCGCGTTGATGATGATCTGCGTGGCGGTTTTGATCTACTTTATGCAGCACATCTCGAAGCTCATACAATCCGCCACCATCGTCAAGATGGCCCAGGACGACACGATGAAGGCCATAGCCAACCTCGAAGACCTGGGCGATGCCCCAGTGGAGGCGCGGGCGCCGGAGGAAGACCCAACCATCGAAGGTTTGCTCTCCGGCGAACCGGCGGTGATCCAGTCTGAAAAGACAGGCTATCTGCAACGACTGGACGTGGACTCCATCGTGAGGCCGGTGGCCGTTGGCGAAGGTACGGTCGTCGTCGAGGTCCCTTTCGCTCCAGGTCACTCCGTCAGCGCCGGGTTGCCTCTGGTGAAGGTCTGGGCTACCCACAGGATAGCCTTCGACTCCGGCGTCCAGAAGAAAATACGTTCGGCCTTTAAGTTCGGGACGGAGCGTTCCTTCCAGCAAGACTTCACTTTCGGCCTGCGGCAGCTCTCGGATATAGCCTTGAAGGCTCTTTCGTCGGGTATCAACGACCCTACTACAGCCATGCAGGCCCTCGACCGGCTTGAAGCTATCTTCGTCGCCCTGGGGTCGAAAGCGCTTCCCTCTCGCCTGAGGGAGCGGGAAGTCGCCGGGGCCAGAGTGGTGGTCAAGGTCAACTACCCGAGCTTCGAGGACAACGTGGGGTTGGCTTTTGATCAGGTTCGCCGCGCCGCTTTCGCCGGAGGCGACATCGCCGTCCTGGAGAGGTTGGTCGAGGCGCTGGAACGCGCGATGCTGGCGAACACCATTCCCGAGCGCCGGCGAATCCTGTGGGACCAAGTTTTCAACGTGGCCCGTATAGCCTCCAGTCAACCACCCGATCCGGGCGACGCGGCGAACCTTATACGGCGGGTGGTAGCGGTCGGGATGCTTCTGGACCCGGAACAACACCCGAAGGCGCACTCCAACCTCGACAAGCTCGTCAGCATCTCAGAGAAACTGGAAAACGCCTCGAAGATCAAAGAACCCGTCGCAGACGTTGCCTGAAATCAAAAAGCCCGGCACAGAGGCCCGCGGTCGTCGGTCTTGTCCTCGAAGAACCCACCAAAAAGGAGGTAGACGTTGTCTAGCGCGTTAAAAGGAAAGGACTTATTCAGGACGGTCTTGCTGATCATATTTCTCGTGGGATTGGCCTTTTTCTTCCCGTATCTTCCGCTCTTTCTGCTGATGGTTTTGGTGGCAGGGCTGGTTGCGATCTCACTTTCGGACGGGGCGATGTTGCTGAGAAAGATCGGGATACCGCGCAAGTGGGGAGTGCCGGTAACCGTGCTCTCCGTCTTCCTCGTCTTTATGGGTGTTGGCGTTGTACTCTCCTCGCCATTCTACGCCGCGCTAAAGAAGTTCCTGGACGTCCTTCCCGAGAACGAGCAGAGTTCCTTGCCGTTCTTCAAACAAGTATTGAAGGGGCCTTTGAGTCAGGCGCCGCTAGTAAGCACGGACTTCTTTAGCACCCTGGGGAAGTGGTTCGCCGCGAACGCGGCGATATTCGACCTAAATTTGCCGGCGCTGTTCCCGCCCGTTGGGACGCTCGTGTGGCAGTTGCTTGGCACCCTGATCATCTTCATGGTCCTGCTCGCGACCGGCGTCTACATAGCGATGACCCCTCTCTCGCTGCTCAGGATCTTTCTGCGGCTGTTCGGAAAGGAGAATAAGGGAAGGGTGCTCAACACCTTGAACGACCTGTACGAAGGGCTGCACGCCTGGCCGATAGCGACGCTTCTGTCCATGGTAGCCGTTGGGATGGTGACCAGCCTGGCGTACTGGCTCCTCGGCCTTCCCTCCGCGCTCTTGCTGGGCGTCGTCGCCGGTTTACTGGAGGTGATCCCGTACTTCGGCGCGGTGATCGCAGCCATCCCGGCGGTCATAGTCGCCATCAGTTTATCTCCGACGCACGTGCTGCTGACCTTGATAACTATCATCGTGGTCCAGACGATAAACCGGAACATACTCATCCCTTCCATCATGTCCAAAGTAGTCAAAGTGCATCCGGCTATAGTTGCAATATCGGTCGTTCCGATCTATTGGATCTTCGGCATCTTCGGCATTTTCCTGGTCGTTCCCCTCTGCATCGTGGGCAAAGTGCTCATAAAGAACCTGTGGATCGAGCGTCCCAGCCGACTCAGGAGAGAACAGAGCGAGGAGGCGGTAACCATCCCGAAGAACTAGCGGGGGAATCATCGGCGGCTCATCACGCCGTGTTTGCGTAGTCGGAAAACAGAAGGAGCGAACCTCAGTTTTATGCCCAACTCGAAGACAGCGCGGAAGATCTACTACGACATAGTCGAAGATGGACGGATGAACCTTGACCGGGCCAGCCTCGGCCTCGCGTTCAGCGGCTTCGCAGCCGGACTGAATATCTCTTTCGGCATAGTGGCGATGTTCAGCATAGCGGCGGTCACAGGCAGCCTGGGTCTCGCGCCACTCGCCGTGTATCCGCTGGGTTTCCTGATCGTCGTCCTGGGACGCGCCCAACTATTCACCGAAACCACCGTGATACCGGTAACAGTGGTGCTGCAACAGAAGGAACGGAAACGAGAATATCTGCTGAACTTGCTCCGGCTTTGGGGGGTTGTCCTGGCGGCGAATATCCTGGGAGCCCTGGTCGCAGCCGCCGCCATAACTTACACGGGGGTTCTGGACGCCCACGCCTTCGGGCTCCTACTCCAAGAAGTGAGGCACGAGATGGACCGCAGCTTCGTCAGCATGACGCTCTTCGCCGTCTACGGCGGTTGGGTGGTTGCCTTGATGGCCTGGCTGGTGGCCGCCGCCCAGGACACCATAGGACGGGCCTTCGTCATCTGGGTTACGGCCATCCTGATCCCGGCAGGTTCCCTGACGCACAGCGTAGCCGGGTCCGTCGAGATCATCATGGGCGTGCTCGCCGGCGCCGTTTCATGGGGAGACTACCTCGGTGGGTTCCTGATCCCCGCCATCCTGGGCAACGCCATAGGGGGTGTTTTCCTCGTTTCGTTGCTCAACTACGGTCAGGTCGTAGGCTCGGACGAAGAGACACCCCTCATCGGATACCCGGATGGAGACCTTTAGTGAAGAGGAGAAACAGATGATCCCAAAAACAAGTGCGTTGGCCGCGATCGCAGTCCTCGGGCTGACCTTCGCCGGCTGTAGCGCAGACGAGCAAAGCTCTGCCAACCAAAGCTCTACCGGCGGCTCCTCGTCCTCGGAGCAAACTAGCATCAGAGGAGATAACCAGGAAGGGCCGACGATCGCCCCGGATCCCGAATCGGTCGGCAATTTCCGGCCCGGCCCACCGAATGATGAAGGTAAAGCCCGTACCTTGGTAGATTTCAGATTCGACCAGGAGGCTTTCCTTACCGGAGGTAACCGGACTAGCTTCCATCTCGTGCCGAAAGATGGCGGTGAAGTAGTAGACGGCTCGGATGCGATCCCGAAACAGGACAAAGAAGGTGACAATGTAGTCACCGTTGTTTTCGACGGCCAACGCGAACCCAAAGATTTCGCCCGCGGATATGTAGACGCCGAAGTGCTCTCATCAGACAAGGCGGGAGACGCCCCGACCAACGTCGGCCAGGCCGAAAAAGTCGCAGGCGGCGACGATACGTCGGTCAACCCGGACCTCGTATCGGTTGACAGGTACAAAGGCCGACTGCTATTCGAGTTCGACCAGCCGCTGACCTCCGAAGACATCGTCCAGGACTCGGCCGGTCTTCAGCTATATTACAAAAACACTAAAAAATTCGCCTCGGAGCGGGTCGAGAAGACCGATGACCCGAGCATACTCGCCGCTCGGTACGCTGGGAATGTCAGGCTCGATGAAGCTGTCGGCGCGATAGTTACGCAAGGCAGCGTCCAGGGCAAACCTTCGAACGGAAAGCCCGGCGGACTGAACGCCTTCGATCAGGTTGCCGTGAAAAAATAGAGGAGGCCGAAACCGAAAACCTGATCCTTGCCATGACTTCCTTATACTGAAGGGTATCGTGAAACGGGTTCCGGGATCTCCAACAGGTCCGTCACCAGACTCTCTCAACGATTTCGGAGTCCGGACACAGAAATGATATAAAGGGTACTTGTTCAGATAGTGCAAAGCAGCGCGAGAGGAGCGTAGGAGTTTGAAGAAGTCAATGCTGATGTTAGCGGTGCTGGCGATGGTACTGGTTTTCGCCGCGCCGGGACTGGCCCAGACTAAGGGTACCGGCCCAACCGTAGCCCCGGATCTACTTTCAGTAGGCAACTTCCGTCCGGGTCCGGCAGACAACAACAGCGACCCCAGAACCTACGTGAATTTCACCTTCGATCAAGCAACTTACCTGAACGGTGGTAACCGCACGAGTTTCCACCTCGTACCAACGGATGGATCCAAAGCCATCGATGGCTCGGGCTTCAAACCACCCGCCAGCGTAGACCGGGAGGGTAACCGGGTGGTTACCGTTCTCTTCAACGATCAATTGAACCCGGCGACGTTCGCCCGCGGATATGTCGACAGCAATACGGTCTCCTCAGGTCCGCAGGGCAACGCGACCTTCAACATCAATCAGGCCCAGGACATCGTTCCGAATACCACCACGAAAAACCCGGACCTGGTATCCATCAAGGTCAACTGCCGCACCAAGCAGGCGCTCTTCCGCTTCGATGAGCCCCTCGACCAGGAAGACGTGGTCCAAAACACGGGTGGCCTCAGACTTTACTTTAGAGATACTAAGAACGCGGGCGCCCAATCCGTAAACCAGACCAACAACCCGAGGGTGTTGAAGGCAGCCTTCACCGACCTTCCGCAGGGTAAGAAACTCAACAACGCGGTCGGCGGCTACGCAACCCAGGGAACCATAGCGGGACAACCGCCCGACGGACCCGGCGGACAAGCCGGGAACGCTTTCGACGAGGTCTCCCCGGTGCAATTCAGTACCAATTGTGCCACCAGCGGTAATCCCGGTGGCGGTAATCCTGGTGGCGGTAATCCCGGCGGAGGTAATCCCGGCGGAGGTAATCCCGGTGGAGGCAACCCAGGAGGCGGCAATCCTGGTGGTGGAGTATCCGTCGGTGCCGGTAAGGGTGGAGCCATCGTAAGAGTTGGAGGAGTCGTCGTTAGAGCCGGCAAGGGCGGGGCGACTGTCAGGATTGGGAAGAATGTCGTTAGAGCCGGCAGAGGAGGGACTTTCGCCAGAGTTCCAGGGCTCTTTGCGAGAGCCAGGTAGGTTCTCCAATCGAGCGGTAGACGTGATCTACCTGACATGAGTTTGTTTGGCTATGATCCCGGCTGCTACGGAGAGAGTAGGGGGGTTATTGAGGCAGGCCTGATAGCGCGGCTCTTGGTCTACTCTCTGGTGAGGCGCGGCGTGTTCCCCATGCCGCGCCCGACGAAGAAGGCTCCGAGGGCCCGTTCGGAGTAGTGGTTCAGGACACGCCAGATTATTACGCCGCCCAGAAACACGTCTGACAGCATGTCCGGGCCAACCTCCGCAGCACCGCTGCCGCCGGGCGTAGCGTGGGGGCAGCGGTACTATCGTCAGGTAAAGCACAAACTGGTCTATGTATATCTGCGGCCAGTTCTCTCCAGACCAACCCGCCACCAGCAGGTCCATGACACCGAGCAAGCTGGCTTAGAGAAACAAAACGCTCATAGCCCCTGCTTTTACTTGAAGTACACTGCCGGATGCATTATGGTATTCAATTCCTCCGAAACATTCTCTCTCCGAGAGGGAGAGCAAGCGCAGGGAAGGAAGATTGATGGTGCAGAGTTCGAGCGGCTCTATATCTGGCCGGGCCTTGTTTTATGCCTGGGTCGTAGGTCTGGACAACCCTGGATCCCGCACCCATCTCGTGAACAGCGGGCGTGAAGTCCACACATATAAATGGGGAGGCCGATCGTGAGAGATACCACCGAGAACCCGGACCCGCCGGAACCCTGTCTGCACCAGATATTCGAAGAGCAGGCGCGACGCTCACCGCAGGCGCCGGCCGTCACCGACGCTCGAAACACGCTTACCTACGGGGAGTTGGACCGGCAGGCGGAGGTGCTCGCCAGTCACCTCCGGGGCGCGGGCGTGTCCCCGGATACAGTTGTCGGCGTATACATGGACCACTGTGTCGGATACCTCGTCGCGTGCCTGGCGACTTTAAAGGCGGGTGGAGCATATCTCCCTCTGGAGATGGCATATCCGGAAGCGCTACTCAGAGAGGTCATCGTCGACTCGGACCCGCGGGTGATCCTCACAAAGAAACCCCACGCCGAAAGCCTTCCCAACAGGCGCAACGTCTTCTGCCTCGACGAGGGATGGGAGGGTGCGGTGAGTGTCGCCTCGACGAACGAGGAGTTTACGCGGCCTACGCCGGAAGACCTGGCGTTCGTCGCCTATTCTTCCGGCACAACCGGCAAACCGAAGGGCATCGCGAACCCGCACCGGGCGGCGGTCCGCTCTTACCTGTGGCGTTTTGGTATCAGTGACTACCGTCCCGGTGACCGCGTAGGGTGCAACGTCTTCTTTATCTGGGAGATGTGGCGTCCACTCTTGCGCGGCGCAACTACCTGCGTGATCCCGGACGACGTCATCTACGATCCCACAGCTCTTATCTCCTTCCTGGAAACGGAGAGGATCACCGAAACCTTGATGACCCCTTCACTCCTCGAAGCGGTCTTGAACGCGGGCGGCCCGGAAGTTGCGGACCGTCTGCCGGACCTCCGCATCCTGTGGCTGAACGGCGAGGTCGTCACCCGGACGCTCGCCCGGCGCGCGATGGACTTGCTGCCGGAAACCCGCTTCCTGAACGTCTACAGCATCAGCGAGACGCACGAGGTGGCGGCGGGCGACCTGCGGGATCTTCTCGACTCCCCCGCCGCGACGTACTGTCCGGTCGGAAGCCCCATGGACCCGGACCACCTCTACCTAATCGACGAGGAGATGAACCCCGTGCCGGAAGGATCCACCGGGGAACTTTACATCGGCGGCGACGGCCTGGCGCATGGTTACGTCAACCTGCCCGAGACGACGGCGGCCCGTTTCATCGAGGACCCTTTCTCACCCGACAGCGCCAGGATGTACCGCACCGGAGACCGGGGACGCTTGCTGCCGGACGGTAATCTGGAGATCCTGGGCCGCACAGACTCTATGGCGAAGATCCGGGGCTACAGCGTCGAGCTCGGCGCGGTCGAGACGGCTATGGAGAGTCATCTCGCCGTCAGAAACTGCGTCGCGATCGCCCACGGTGAAGAAGGCGAGGACAAACGCCTCGTCGCCTACCTGGTCCCCAGCGAAGAGCCGGGAGAACGCTACTCTGGATGGAGCATCGAGCCGAAGACAGGCCGTAGTCCGGATATACGACGCCGCTTGCAGGAGAGCCTGCCACACTACATGCTCCCGACGGTCTTCGTGGAACTGGACGCGCTGCCGATCCAGGAGACGACCGGAAAGGTTGACCGGAAGCAACTTCCGGACCCCCCGGCACGCCTCACCCAGTCGGTATCACGGGAGCCCGGCCGTAAGCTCTCGGAGGACGCGCCCCGACACGAAAAAGAAGCTTTGCTCGCCCGTATCTGGGAAGAGACCCTCGGCCTGGAGAAGGACGACGTGGAGCGGGGCGACGACTTCTTCGATCTCGGCGGCCACTCCCTGGCCGCGGCCGAGATGTTGGAGCGCGTAGAGGAAGCTTTCGACGTACTCCTCCCGGTCAGCGCCTTCCTGGACGCCCCGACGGTAGCGGAATTGTCCGAGGAGATCGAAGCGCGGGACCAGGAAGCGGAGGAGGAGCGTCCGGCGTCGCCGAACCTCCACTCCGAAGCCATCCTGGAGCCGGACATCGTTCCGGAAGATGGAAACAGCGACGCGGCTACCTTGAGAGATGCTAAAAGCATCTTCTTGACCGGCGCAACTGGGTTTCTAGGTGCGTTCCTGGTCGACGAGCTGCTTTCACGCACGGAGGCGGTCGTCTATTGTCTCGTGCGCGCCCGCAAGGGCCGGAAAGACCCGATGGCCCAGGTCCGGTCCAACCTGGAAGCTTATGGACTGTGGCAGCCGGAGCACGCACGGCGCATCGTGCCGGTGATGGGAGACCTCGCGGAGCCTCTACTCGGGGTGACAGAGGAGAAGTTCGACGAGTTGGCACGCGAGGTTGATATCGTCTTCCACGGAGGCGCGGTGGTCAACCTGATCTACCCGTACTCGGCGCTCAAGCCGGCGAACGTGGACGGTACCCGCGAGGTCATCCGCCTGGCCTGCCGCCACCACCCGAAGCCCCTACACTACGTTTCCTCCAACGGGATCTTCCCGGCCGACGGGCGCACTTACACCGAGACCACCGACCTCGACGCGCTGACCGACGCCCGCAAGGACGGTTACGGCCAGTCCAAGTGGGTATCCGAGAAACTGGTCCAGGAGGCAGCCGGGCGCGGGCTGCCGGTAGTCGTGTACCGGCCCGGCAACATATCGGGGCATAGCGAGAGTGGGGCCTCCAACCCCCGCGATTTCCTCGGTGCGCTCATAGTGGAGTCTCTGAGGCTCGGCCGCGCGCCCAGGCTGGAAGGTTGGCGCATGGAGATGACTCCCGTGGACTTCGTGAGCCGGGCGATCTTCCACCTCGCCGGCGAACCGGACGCTTCGGGGGAGACTTTCCATCTGGCTAACCCGGACCCGGTGCCCGCCGACAACGTTTTTGGCTGGCTGGAAGAGCTAGGCTACCCGCTGGAGCATCTCGACTACCCAGACTGGATAGAGACGCTGCGAAAAGACCCCGACGGGGTGGCGGACGGCGGTGTCGGCGGCGTGTTGCGCGGGGTGGCTCCGGAGGCGCGGGAGCTATGGGACGGCAACACTTACGACGATGTAAACACGCGGCGGTTCCTGAAAAAAAGCGGACTGCGGCGGCCAGAAATAGACACGGAACTAGTCAGCTCCTACGCCCGCTACTTCGCGGAACGCGGTTGGGCGCCCGCTCCTCCACGTCTCTCCGGGAGCCGACGGGCCGGCGCTTGACCGATGGACCATTGAAGAACAAAGTCGCGGTCGTCACGGGCGCGTCTAGCGGTATCGGGGCGGCGGTGGCGCAGTCTCTCTCCCAAGAGGGTATGCACGTGGCGCTCGCGGCGCGTCGGGAGGAAGCACTCCTGGAAGTTCAGGAGACTCTCGGTGAGGAGGCGAAGAGCACCGTCCGCGCCACCGACGTGACCGACCGGGATCAGGTCCGCAAGCTCTTCGAATTTACCGAAAACGAGCTTGGTCCCGTGGATGTCCTCATCAACTGCGCGGGCGTCATGTACTACACCCTGATGAAGAACCTCCACGAGGACGACTGGGAGCGTACCGTGGACGTAAACTGCAAGGGAACTATGAACTGCGTTGGGGCGGCCCTCGGCAGCATGCTGGACCGGGGCCGCGGACACATCATCAACATCTCTTCGGACGCCGGACGGAAAGTCTTTCCTGGTCTCTCGGTCTACTCGGCGAGTAAGTTTTTCATCGAGGCGCTCTCGCAGGGGTTACGCCTGGAGACGGCCGGAACGGGTTTGAAGGTGACGACCATTCAACCGGGCAACGTCGCGACGGACCTGCTCTCTTCGAGCAAGGATAAAGAAGCGCTCAAACTTTACGGGAGTCCGAGCGGCTCTCCAATCCTCGATCCGGAGGACGTGGCCCGGTCGGTAGTCTATGCTCTGAGGCAGCCGGATCCCGTCGCAGTCAACGAGATCCTGGTCGAGCCCCGCGACGAACCCGCCTGAGAGGTCGTCGAACAGGATAATTTTCCGGGCTCTATTCTCTATTCTACCGTGACCTTCCCCCGGAACATCCGGTAGACGATGAAGAAGTATCCGAAGGCGAGCAGCACTCCGATACTCCACACAACCAGGCCGACGACCAGGCTATGCGTAGGCGCGGCGGCGTTGTAGATGGTGAGGCTGTTTTTGGGATCTACGGCCGGTAGGACATTCGGGAAGACGGAGAAAACCGTGCTCGCCATCATCCCGATAATGAACGCGCAAGAGCAGGCGAAGACCGCCTGATCCATACCTTTCAGAAAGAAGTAGACCATCGCGAGGAGCCCTCCCACGGCGATGGCCGGGAAGACGTATCCCCACGGCATGCTCACGAAGTTCTCGAACCTCCGGGGCGCTATGTGGAATGTCAGCGGGGTCGCGACCGCCGTGAGGCCGACCGTGCCGAGCCAGGCCGTCGCCGAGAAGATACGGCCGCTCGTATGAAGGCCTCCCTCTGTCTTGACGGCAAGGTAGGCGGCCCCGTGCATGACGAGGGCGAAGAAGGTGAGCAGCCCGATCATTACGGTGTACCAATCGAGGATGCCGGGGGTCGAGGAGAACGGGTTTAGCGGGTCTGTCCAGAGGGGCTGGAAGAAGTAGGGGCTATCTCCGCCTATGGGTACCCCGCGCACGACGTTTGCGAGGGCGACGCCGAAGAAGAACGGCAGCGGCGCGCTCCCGAGGAAGAACACGCCGTCCCAGAGAGAACGCCAGAGCGGATTGTCTATTATGTGGCGCATCTCGATCCCGACCCCGCGCAATATGAGGAGCCAGAACACCACGAAAAGAGGCAGGTAGAAGCCGCTGAGGCTGGAGGCGTAGAGCAGCGGGAAGGAGAGGAGCAGCGCTCCCCCGGCCGCTATCAGCCACACCTCGTTGCCGTCCCAAACCGGCAGGATGGCCTTCATCACGGCCCTTTTCTCCTTCTCGTCCTTCGTGACCAGCGGGAAGATCGCCCCGAGTCCGAGATCGAAGCCGTCCAGGAGTATGTACATGGTGAGCATGAAACCCACGAGGATGAACCAGACTATCTCCATCTCCTACCTCCTTGCGGCGCGCCTATTTTCCGACCGTCGTTTTTTCGCGGGATTTGCTGTCTTGGCGGGAGGAGCCCAGGCCGGGGACGATGCTCCTCACGTCCTCCTCAGCGTCTTCCTCATCCGTATCCGGGGCGGGCTCAGGGCCTTCGTGGATCTCCTTGACCACTATCAGGGTGTAGAGGACGCTCAGGAGCAAGAACAGGCCCGCGAAGCCGACTATGGTGAAGTAAATGTTGCCTACGTCTACGGAGGGCGAGGCTCCTGCGGCGGTTCGCATCACGCCGTAGATGATCCAGGGTTGGCGTCCGACCTCGGCGGAGATCCAACCAACCGTGTTCGTTATAAACGGGAACGGCGTTATAAGCAAGAGTAGCCACAACATCTTGGTCGATCCAAAAAGCCAGCCTCGCCACAGCATAAAGGCCGCGAGCCCCATTACCCCGACGAAAACGGTGCCGAGCCCCACCATTATGTGGTAGCTGTAGTACGTCAGCGGGATGTTGGGCCAGTCGTTGCGCGGGAAGGCTTCGAGGCCTTGTATCTTGGAGTTGAATGAGCGGTAGGAGAGGAAGCTCAGGACTTTCGGTATCTTTACCGGGTTCTCTATCTTTCTCTCCTGCACGTTCGGCTGGCCGATGAGCGTCTCCGGCGCGCCCCTGGTCGTCTTGAAGACGCCTTCCTGGGCGGCGAGCTTTATGGGTTGCTTGGAGGCGACCGCCTGAGACTCCATGTCGCCGCTCGGGTAGATCATCCACGCCGAGGCGACGAGGCCGAGCACGACGCCAAGCGTCACGAACAACTTGCCGTACTCCGTGTCGCGTTTGGCGAGCAGGTAGTAGGCTCCCGTACCGGCCATCACGAACGCGCCGGTCACGACCGTCCCGCCGATAACGTGGATGTACTGGTGAAAGAGCCACTGGTTCAGGAGGATCTCCCAGAGGTGCGTCAGCGCCAAGTTGCCGTCGGCCATTTTCCTGAAACCGACCGGGTTCTGCATCCAGGAGTTGACCGACAGGATGAAGTATCCCGACGCCCAGCTACCAATAAAGATCATAAACGCCGAGAACCAACGGATCCTCTTTCCGAAAGCGTCCCCTCCGAAGAGGTAGATCCCGAGAAAAGCCGACTCGACGAAGAACGCGAACACGCCCTCGAGCGCCACCGTCTGACCTATAACGCCGCCAGATACCGTCGAGAAGACGGCCCAGTTGGTCCCGAACCCGAACTCCAGCGGGATGCCGGTCACCGCCCCGATCACGAACGCTGGGGCGAAGAGCTTGGTCCAGAAATTGGCCGCCTTTTTGTAGGTCTCATCCCCCCGGCGCAGGTAGAGAGTTTCGAGGATAAAGATCATCAAGATGAGACCCATCGTAAGCTGAGGGTAGAGGTAGTGGTAGACCAGGTTGAACCCGAACTGCCAGCGGTCCATGAGGACCCTGCCGGAAGCCTCCGGGGAGACCTCGGCCAGAATAGGATAATGCGCGAAGCTCGAAAGTAACGTGTTCAACTCTTCCTCCTCCATCCTCTAGCTTGGATAGCTTGCTCTTTTACGTTAGTCGTTTTCATGCCGCCTGGATCATCTCTCTCTGGGACTCGACCATCCGAGCGTAGAGTCCGCCAGCCCTCATAAGCTCCGCATGAGTACCGCGCTCCACGACCCGGCCTTCGTCGAGCACAAGGATCTCATCCATCCTCTCCAACCCGACGAGCCGGTGCGTTATAAGGAGCGTCGCCCGCTCCCGCATCAACTCTTCTATAGCGGACATCAACTCAGCCTCGGTGACCGCGTCCAGGTTCGCCGTCGGCTCGTCCAGGATGAGTAGCGGCGCGCCTTTCAACAGCGCCCGCGCCACCGCCAACCGCTGCCGCTCCCCACCGGAAAGCCTCAAGCCCTGCTCCCCGACCCAACTGTCCAGGCTTTTTGGCAGGCTCTCCACAAAGTCGTCGAGCTGCGCCGTTTCGAGCGCCCGTGCAAGCTCGGCCTCCGTTGCGTCCGGTCGGGCGAGTAGCAGATTGTAGCGGAGGGTGCCGTTGAAGATGTGTGTGTCCTGGGCAACGAGG
The DNA here is from genome assembly GCA_965219175.1 of Rubrobacteraceae bacterium. Taxonomy (GTDB): domain Bacteria; phylum Actinomycetota; class Rubrobacteria; order Rubrobacterales; family Rubrobacteraceae; genus JBBPZK01. The sequence goes on along the minus strand of CBDCNI010000001.1, from coordinate 1,237,920 downwards.
CCCATCCCCTCGCGCAACTCCTCCTGAGCGTACCCGCGGACATCGTGTCCGCCAACCCGGACCTCGCCACTACTCGGGTCCCAGAACCTCAGGGCCAGCCTCGCCAGGGTACTCTTCCCGGCTCCACTCGGCCCGACCACCGCGACGTGGCTGCCGGGCGTGAGTTCGAACGAGACGTCTTCGAGGGCGGGAGGCTCGCCTTCTCGGTAAGAGAAGCTCACGTTCCGGAACTCCAGGCCCGGCTCTTGTGGGACGGGCATCGGGTCCGCCGGGTCTTTTACGTCCGGCTCGGCGTCGACGACTTCGAAGAGCCTCCGGCCCGATTCGAGTGAGCGTCCGAGGAACCGGAAGGCGTCTCCGAGAGGAGTTATCGCCTCGAAGCTGCTCAGGATGACGAGCGCCAGGAAAGCCAGGTACACGCCCCGGATCTCCCCGCTACCGACGAGTGGGATCGCGAGGACGAGCAAGGTCACAACTGCGAGGTTGGCGAGAAAGTCGGCCAGGGAGTTCTGGAGGCCGCCGATCAGGGCCATCCGCCGCTGGGTACGGGAGATCTCCCGGTTTATACGGAATACCTTCTCTTGCTGATTGGAAACGGCCCCGAAGGCGAGGATGTCCTGCACGCCCTGTATACCGTCCACGAGTTGGGCGTTCAGCTCGGAGCGCAGTGAGATCTGGCGTCGTCCCAACCCGCTCGCCAGGGTGTTTACCAAAAGCGGGACGCCTATTCCGGCGGCGAGCAGGAAGCCGAGGGCGGCGAAGGCCAGGAGCGGGGAGAAGATGTAGAACAGGGCGAAGGTGGCGAGCACCGTGACGGCAGCCACCAGGATGGGCGAGAAGATGCGGAGGTATATGTTCTGAAGCTCGTCCACGTCCTGGACGATCCGGTCGAGCAAGTCTCCGCTGCGGTGCTCCAGTAGACGCGCCGGAGCCAGCGGTTCGAGACGCTCGTAGAACCAGGTCCGCAGGTCCGTGAGCAGCCGGAAGGTCACGCTGTGGGAGACCATCCGCTCACCGTAACGGGCGAAGCCGCGCGAGACGCCGCACAAGCGGACCAGGTAGATCGGGACGCTCAGGGTGACCAAGGCCGGCTTGAGCGCCGCCGCAGCTATGAGGAAGGCCGCGAGCGACAGTAGCCCGATGTTGCTCGCCACCGTCGAAACCCCGAGCAGAACGGCAACGGCGACTCCACCCCGATGCGCCCCGAGAAAGCGGACCAAACGCGGGAGCACCCTCATCGCGCGACCCTTTCCGGCGCACTCACCAGGGCGGCGTATAGCTTGTTGCTCTCCACGAGCTCCGCGTGGGTGCCGATGGCTTCGACCCGTCCGGCGTCGAGAACGGCGATCCTATCCGCGTCGTGGATCGTGTTGAGGCGGTGGGCGATGATGAGCGTCGTGCGTCCCTCGGCCAGCCGCTCCACCGCCCGCCGAACGACCTTCTCACTCTCGGGGTCCAGGCTGGAGGTAGGCTCGTCCAGGATGAGCAGCGGCGCATCTTTCAAGAAAGCGCGGGCGATGGCTATGCGCTGGGCCTCGCCTCCGCTCAGGCGCGCGCCTCGCTCCCCGATCCCGGTTTCGTAGCCTTCGGGCAACCGCCGGATGAACCCCGCGGCCCCGGCGAGTTCCGCCGCCCGCTCGACCTCTTCGCGTCCTGCCTCCGGCCTCGCCAGCCGGATGTTCTCGAACACGCTGCCATAGAACAGATACGGCCTCTGCGGGACCAACGCCACCCGCTCCCGCCAACCCTCTACAGCCAGTTCGGAGATCCCTACCCCGTTCGCCCTTATCTCCCCACTCTCCGACTCCATAAAGCGGAGCAACAGGTTGACCAACGTACTCTTGCCCGCCCCGCTCCTTCCTACGAGCGCCGTGGTCGTACCAGCCGGCAACGTAAGACTGACGCCGGAGAGAGCGGGCCGTGGCGCGTCCGGATAGGTGAAGCTCACTCTGGAGAGCTCGATGTCCAGGCTCCCTACGGGAACTTTCGCGTCCGAGCTTGACGCATCCGTCGGGGCGGCGGTGTTCAGGACCTCGAAGATACGTTCGGCGGCGGCTTTGCCTTCCATACCGGCGTGGCGGCTGACGCCGAGGTCGCGCAGTGGACGGTAGAACTCGGGGGCGAGGAGGAGAACCAGGAACGCCGGTTGAAAGGCGATGTCTCCCCGCAGGAGCCTTATGCCGAGCTCGACGGCGACGACGGCGATTGCTATCGAGACGGTGAACTCCAGCACCAGTCCGGAGACGAACGCGTAGCGCAAGACTTTCAGCGTCTTTTTGCGGAACCGCTCGCCGACGTTTGCGACCGACTCGCCCTCCGAGGCGCTCAAGCCGAAGACTTTGAGGGTGGTCAGGCCCTGGAGGGTATCCAGGAAGTAGGCGCTCATGCGGGAGAGCGAGCGCCACTGGCGTTGGATGTGGGTTTCGGCGTGCTTGCCGACGGCGATCATCAGGATCGGAATAACCGGCGCGGTGCCGAGGAGCAGGAGGCCGCTGATCCAATCGACCGGCATCAGGTAGAGGAAGATGGAGAGCGGCACGAGCGCGCTCAGGGCGACCTGCGGCAGGTAACGTCCGAAGTACGCGTCCAACCTCTCCACGCCCTCGACGGCGGTAGAGACCAACTCGCCCGTCCGCTCGTTTTTGGTGAACGCCGGCCCGAGCTTCATCAAACGGGCGAAGAACCGCTCCCGCAGTTCCGTCTTTATCAGGATCGCACCCCGCTGCGAGACGACCTCCCTAACCCAGACAAGCCCGGCCCGTACGACCACCGCCCCGAGCAAGAAGAGGATCAACTCTTCCACCCGCCCGAGGCTTTGGCCTCCTAGAAAGATCCGGCTCACCACCTCGCTCAGGAGGGTCATTTGGGCTATGGTTGCGAACGTTACCAGGAGTCCCGAGACTACGGCGAGCGCCAGAAACTTTCTTGCGGACTTTACCTGGCGAAAAAGCTCTCTATCCACGCTCACCTTTTACTGGTTTGGGGTCACGCCGTGTCGCGCGGCCCTCAGCCTACGAGTTTCTTATTTGCGGGACATTTCTACCATCAGGGTACAGGGGATTTGGTGAAAGAGTATGCATCGACGGTGAGTCTAAAGAAGTCTTTACAGAACCTCTACAACTCTTCCTCGGCCTCGCGTTTGAGGAAGGGTATTATCGGGAGCCAGCCGCCGCCGAAACGCTCGCGGGTCTTGCCGCCCACGAAGGCGGTACCGACGAGGATCAGGGACATGCAGATGTGGAGGATCTCCGGCAGGGTATTGTCGCCAACGGCATATTCGAGGAAGAACGGGGTTATAAAGATCCAGGCGGCCAACGGTATCTCCAACCACCTCAGTATCCTGAGCGCCGGCCAGAGCGAGAGGAACGAGACCACGAGCAGTACGGGACCTGTTAGGTGATCCACGAAACCGGCGGCCTTGTCGGAGTAGCCGATTATCCCCGGCGCCATCATCAGCCACGCCCCGAACACCACGCCGACGGAGCGGGCGCCAAACGTTACCACGGTACTCAAAACACGGGAGCCCATACCTAAGCTCCTTCCTTGCTAGGCGCGCCGCTGAGGGCCTGGGTATATTCGCGCCCCAGGAGAGCTTGCCAGACGGAGCCTCCCTTTTGGCGCACGCGTTTGAGGTGTTGGAGGGCGGCGAGCGGTTCGTCCGCGCCCCAGCCGCAAAGGGTCAGGGAGATCAGGGCGGAAGCCAGGCAGAGCGTGCACCACGCCCCGGCGATGAGCGGTTGGATGATCATCAGGATCATGCTGATACCGGCACCCGAGAAGATAACCAGCCCGAAGGCGATGACCGTCCAGGGCATCGTGCGCCACCGGCTTCTCCCGCCGATGAAGCTCAAAACTATCTCCGTGCCGTAGGCGAGAACTCCCATGGCCGCGTCCGGGAACGGGTCCGTCAGGTGGGTGACGATGGGACTACCTTTAGGGAAGAATGGGTCCCACACCGTCGAGAAGACGTGGATCTGGTAGAGAGTCAGGTAGCCGGCGACGAGCAGTCCGACGAACGCGACGGCGGCGAGCCCTATCCTTTTGGGCCAGGCCGTCGGGTTTTTGTCCCAACCGGGCGGAATCTCCCGGCCACCGGGCTTGTTCGTCTCGGCCGTAACGCGCAGGCCGGGCGGTACGGAGAAGCCTCCCTCCATCGTCTCACCCTCCTCTACTTATAGCTCTTCTCAAGGATCCAAACCTCAACCAACGCGGCAACACCCGTCACGCCGATGCCGATCCAGAACCCCTTGCTCTTTACCACCTGTCCCAACTGCCGGAACAGTTCCATAGTTACCTCCTCGATGGATCCTCATCCTCTATATCACAACCCATTATCTACCCCCGAAGCCTAGAAAACGATCAGGGGACTGTAAAGACTAGGTTAACAAGTGTGTCGAAACCACCGCACCGAGGGTATTATGAAGAGGGCAGGGACGCAGCGTACACAGACCATCCGAGGAGCGAAGAACGTGAAAGAGTACGAACGTACCAAAACCATCTCCGCGTCCGCTGAGGAAACCTTCGCTTGGCTCTCGGACGTGGGCAATCTCTCTCACTACCTGCCGCCCGTCAGGGAGGCGAACATCGAAGGGCCGTCCGCGGAAGGGAAGCCGGGCCGGCGCATCAGGATGCGGGTGGAAATCCCCGATCGCTACGAGACCGAGGCCGAAGGTTACTTCCACGTGGACGATGAAGCCGGCCGCATGGAGTGGGGCGCCGAGATGGGTCGGGACTATTCAGGCTGGCTTACCGTACAAGAGAATGGGGCCGACGAGAGCACCGTCACGGTTCACCTGTCCTTCGGCCCCAGGTCCGTCGAAGAACAGGTCCAGGAGGAGTCGGATGGGCAGCGGGACCCCATGGAAGAAGGAGTCGAAGCTACCCTGGAGTCGATCCGTCGTCAGATAGAGGAAGGTTCCGGCAAGCTAGACCCCTCTTCCCCGGAGGACTGAGAAGAGGACACTCGGTACGAGGAGTGTAGGAAAATAGGAGATCCGCTACAATCCAGGCCAAGATGGTAGAGTTTTACACATCTCCCGGATGCGAACACAGCGACGCGGCCCGTGAAGACCTGGAATGGCGCGGCGTGGAGTTCGTGGAGTACGACGTAGAGCGGGACGAGGAAGCCAGAAAGCGGATGATGGAGCTTACCGGCGGTAACCGGACTGTGCCGGTGATCTTCGAGGAGGGCAAGCCCGTTCAGGTGGGTTGGATGGGCCGGGGCTGCTTCATTTAGCGCAACTCTTGCAGAAGGCCGCGCAGCACGTGGTAGACAGACGCCTGCACTTCCTGAATGCGAGGGATATAGTCCGACCGGACGACCACCGCATGGTCCGCGAGCTTCTCGCTAACTATCCGGCCACCGTCATATCCGACTAAAGCAACCGTCAGCAAGCCACGCTTACGAGCTTCGGCCAGCGCCGCCAGGATGTTCGCCGAGCCACCACTAGTCGAGATCCCAACCGCAACATCCTCCGGTCGGGCGTGGGCGATAAGCTGGCGGGTAAAGATCGCCTCGGTCCCGATGTCGTTGGCGATGGCCGTAATGTTGGCCGGTTCAGCGGAGAGAGAGACGGCGGGTATCGGCCGCATACCCTGGGGCGGGTCTACACAGTCGGCGACCAGGTCGTTGGCGTCGGTTGCCGACCCACCATTGCCGAAAGTTATCAGTTTGCCTCCTTGCTCTAGGCGCCCGGCGATCACGACGGCTATCTCCGCCATAGATTCCGCTTCCGTCTCGGCGGCCGCCGCTCTCAGACGGTTCGTCTCCTGCATCTTCTGGAGCATCGAACCCTGTACCTGCCATACGACATCTTCGAGACGCTGTTCTCCTTTACCGAGCATCGGATACAAGAAAGAAGAAGCCCCAACATCGTGCCCCTGCTCGCGATGCTCGAAGAATACGTGAACCGTCTCCCAGAGCAAGTGGTAGAGGACCTCGAAAACTTCCTGGGCCACGAACGGGTCCCCATCCGGTGGCGCGAAGGAATACTCTCCAGCCTCACCCGTCAGCGCAAACGTAAGCGCCCCCCGCTCCCGCGCCGCCAACAGCGTCCGCTCCACCGCCTCATCTCTATACGGGGAAGAGAACCCCATCACCATGTCCTCTTGCTGCACCACTACCGGCAGGCGTTTCTCGAAATCCGGCCCGAGGTCAAGAGCCGGCAGCGCCCGTTTGCCGACGATCACCGGATGCACGAACTCCACGGAGACGTGCTCCGCATCCGTGGCGGCGGAACCATTGCCGAAAGCCAGCAGCCTACCACCCGCCATAAAGCGTCGGGACATCGCGTGACAGGCTTCGGCCAACCGTGGAGCTTCTCTTCTGAAGAACTCCTCGAAGATCACGTTACGTCGGAGTAACTCTTCACGGCTGCGGTTGATGAGGGTGTCTGTATCTGCCTGACTCACAATAACTGGTCCAAACCATCCTTTGTTTGTATCCGCATTAGATCCAACGCATGCACGCGGGAAAATGCTCGGATTTTCTTGATATTTACTCCGAAACGCATGATTAGCCGCCGCTTTGCGTATCGCTGTAAACTTTTTGGCTTCTTAAGAGCCGTTCTCAGACGGATGAAGAGAGAATCGTATCCTGTGTAAACGAGCATCAAATGGATAAACGGTGCAAATAAGATTGAGAGTATAGGAGCGAGAAGAACTTGGCGGACTGTATCTATGGTCCACCAGTTAGGGTATTGGGATATCGCTTGCACAATCGCATAAAGGAGCAACGAGTAGCAGATGATTACCTGTACTCCTGTTGCGAGTCTTGCAACTGGCGCGAACCTCTTTTGTGTTCGCGCCACTTCACCCACCAACACGACCAGAGTTACTATAGGTATCAGTGCAAGCTCGCCGACGAGAGAGAAAGTGTAAGTACCAATAAGGAATTCAAATAAAACGATAACTACGATCTCGAATAACACAACCACCTTCAAACTTTCAACGAAGATACTGGAGAAGACATTCTCATCGTCACTTGAGGTTGCAGATGAGAATGCAAAAATAATTCCCGTAAAACAAAACCAAAGGATCGTATCCTTCAATAGTGAGATGTTCCGAAGGTCGACAGTGTACAGGATTCCGATCATTCCAGAGGTATAGAGGAGCATTATACCGTTCCGAGCTATTGATGTCACAACGCATTGACGGTCTCTACCCACCAGGAGTAACCGGTGAGCCGTTTGAGGAGGGCGGGGTCTTCCCAGTAAGGCATGAGCGTCTGAGTGAGCGCCTCTTGTATGAGAGCGACACTCTCGAACGTCCTGTTTGAGAGCTTGCGCCTGAACTCCTGAAACCATCTCTCCGCCGGGTCGAGCTCCGGGGAGTAGGGTGGGAGCATGAGGAGGCTTGTGTTCTCGGGATGGGTGATCTGCTCGGAGCGGTGGCTTGGGGCTCCGTCCAGCACGATGAGCAGATGATGGTCGGGATAGGCTTTTGAGAGTTGATCGAGAAATATCTCCAGAGATCCATCGTCCATCCCCGGCAGGTACATGCAGAAGCTCTCTCCGGTTGCGGGCTCCACCGCCGCGTACAGATACGTCCACTTGTAGGAGCGCCTCACGATGTAGGGTGGACGGAACCCTTTGGGACAGTAGCGTCTCTAGCTTCGCTAGCCAGTTGATGAGCCCGAAGCGTGCCTCATCAAAAGCCAAAACCTTCAGTGGTTTGCCGGAGTTTCGGTGGCGCTGGCGAACTCGCCTTACCTTACCGGCGGAGTTTTTTTGAAAGCCTCCTGCTCTTTTGGGTCGGCTTTCTCGTGCCGAGGCCTTCCCGTCTTGAGCTTCACCTTGTGCCGCCTCAAGAGCTGACCGACGCCGTCGGGATGAGCATACTCGATGCCGTGCCGCTCTCGCAGAAACTCGTCGGCCTGAGAGATCGTGGCGATCTCCCCACGCTTCATCGCCTCCTCCAGATCCTCGAAGGCCTCGGGCGTGACCAACTCCTGACGGCCACGCTCGCTCACCATGCTCTTGAGCAACTCCTCAAGCCCACCCTCCCTGTAGCTGGCGAACCACCTCTGACACTGGCGCCAACTGTAGCCCAACACCTCGGCAGCTTCCCCCAAGTTACTGCACTCCCCGGACTTTAGGAGCCCGAGCATCCTCACCCGCTGGAACACGTGAGTGTAACGATGGCGCTTTTCGAGTTCCTTTAGCTCCCGCGGATCTTCTTTAATCACCTGTGGGTAGAGTATCTTTGGCATCACCTCATTATGCCATCAACAAAGCGGAACGGTATTAGTACCAACAAAGTCAGAAACAGTCTCTGAAACAATGTCTGCACGATGTCCGGTAAAGATCTCCGAACATCTCCCATGAATAAGGCGAACACAAGAATCACACCAGACCAAATCGCTACAGCGATCTCTCTGTTGCTAAACAATCTGGTCCTACTCTTCGACTATATTCGAGGCTTCAAGAGCAGTATCCAGCATGGCCTCTACGAGACCTTCCGTTCGAGCCTCTCGGCGATCCAGACCTTGATAATGGATTGACGGGTGACCCCGAGACGCCGGGCTTCACGGTCGAGAGACTCGATCATCCACGAGGGGAAGTCAACGTTGACGCGCCGCTGTTCTTGCGCGGGCCTACGAACTTTGGACAGGTCGAGGTCGGCGGTAACGTCCTCCCCCTCGTCGAACCTGCGGTCGAACTCGTTAGCTTTCATAAATTTCTACCTCCTCAACGCGAGCCCGACGAACGGAGATGATCCGAACTTTCTCAGCACGATAGGTAACAATCGCAGACCAGTGTTTATCCGAAATCATACCCACTATCAGGGAGCGCGGCTCGTCTTCGGTGCGGGCCGGTATCTCTACTAGCATTTCATCGAACCATAAGGCCTGAGCCTCGACGAAATCAATGCTGCGTTTGCTTTTGTTTGTCTGACTCTTGGCCGCATCGAACTCGAACTCCACCTACAACTCCATACACGTGTCTCTACAGTATAAAAAATATACCATTTGAGCTGACAAGCGCGACTATTGTTGTCTACAGAGCAAGTTCCGTGCGGAGTCCGTCCTCCACCGACATCATAGTTCCTAAGCGACGGTCTCGGGAGTTCCGCCCACCAGACTTCTCCACGCCGCACTACCAGGCGTCTTCCGGCGACGGGCGCTTCCTGCTCAGAGCAGCAGCCATTTTTCGGGACAATTCCGCGTATTCCTCGTTCAGGTGCTCGCGGCAGAGATCGTCCGTGATGCTGGTGATGACTTCGTACTTCTCCCTCATCTTCCGAGAAACGCTATGTGCGTCTTCATTGCTCATCTTGGTCTAACGGTATTTTTCTGGTAGGTAAGCGTCAATATACATTTCTTCAAACTCGGAATTGGCGCCTCCTAATCTGAAAGTCGCAATTTGATAATTACTCCGTACCTTGTCCACGGGTTTGATTAAGGTGGGATAGGCTCGTAAATCTTGAACCTCGCCACGAACATACAAGGCCCATTCTCTTCCTTCTACACCTTCCACTTTGCCGACAATCTCCGTCATGCCTTTGTCATCACTGTATTTTGTCTTCCTGCATCTAAACGGTTTCCATCCTGAACGCTGCCATTCGGCCTTCAGCTTCGAAGTTTCGGCTTCGGAAGCAGAGGTTCTTGAAAGAGGAATGGGCCTATGCCAGCCAGCATTGTCAGTACATGGATGTTTGGGCCAAGGAGGCCCTAACTCATCAAAGAAAACTCTGCCGTTATACGGTGAGCGGTAAAAGAAAACTCGATCGCCACAGACTGGGCAGCGTGCATTGGGATCAACGAAGCTATCTACCTTTATAGACGCTTCGCTAGGAAAACAGCCACCGCTACGATGAATCGGCGTACATACACCATCAACATACCTGAAGGTGATCTCACCGCCGCAATCCCTGCATCTACCCATAAGGCTTTGTTATCACCGCATTTTCTATCTTATGGCTAAGTTCCGTACCGCTGCGTTCAAGTATAACGTTTCGGGAACGAAACTGTGCTGCAAGCTACAATCAATCTACTTGACCCCAATCCTTCTCACTCAATTCAAACTTTTCTAACAAATCCTCGGCAGCGGGTCACCGACGAGCATGTCTATCATCCGGGTACCGCCGAAGCCGGTGTGCATGAGGACCATCCTTGCAGGCTCCTCGCGAACCTCGCCGATGATGGACGCTTCTTCGCCGCCTTCGGTGCTTCGTAGTGCTTCTAGTGCAGCATCGGCTTGCTCGGGAGAAACTACCGCCAACAGCTTGCCTTCGTTGGCGACGTAGAGGGGGTCTATGCCCAGAATCTCACACGCCCCGTTCACGACGTCTCGAACGGGGAGCTTCTCTTCCCAGAGGACGACGCCGTAGCCGGAGTCGCGGGCGAGCTCGTTTAGGACGGTCCCGACGCCGCCGCGCGTGGGGTCACGCATGAAGCGCAGGCCTGGCCCGGCGGACTCTTTTAGCGCCTGTACGAGCGGAGTGAGTGGCTGGGTATCGGAGAGGACTTCGGCTTCGAGTTCGAGGTCTCCGCGCGCGATCAGGATGGCTGCCCCGTGGTCGCCCAGAGTGCCGGAGCACAGGATCTTGTCTCCAGGGCTGACAGATGCAGTGGACAGGTTCAACTCCGGGTCCGCGACGCCGACGCCGGTTGTGATGATGTAGAGCCCGTCGCCCTTGCCGCGCTCGACGACCTTGGTGTCGCCGGAGGCTATGGGGACGCCAGCTTGCTCGGCGGCCTTCGCCATCGCCGCTACCTCGCGGGTCAGGACTTCAGTGTCCAGTCCCTCCTCGATTATTAAGGCAGCGGAGAGGCCAAGTGGGGTCGCGCCGGAGACTGCCAGGTCGTTGACGGTGCCGTTTACCGCGAGTTCGCCGATTGAGCCGCCGGGGAAGACCAGTGGACGCACCACGAAGGAGTCGGTGGTGAGGGCGATGTGGGCATCACCGAAAGGGAGAGTCGCCGCGTCCCCGAGGGGAGCGAGCGCGGGGTTTTCCAGCGCCGGGAGCAGGAGACCTTCGATGAGCTTGTGGGTCGCCTTGCCGCCGGCGCCGTGGCTCATGTCTATGCGCGGGGCGTCGAATTTCGGCGGGCGACGGCGGTTCTGTTCGAGAGCGTCGAGGACGCGCTGTTCGCGTTGGTCGCTCATTCTTTCGACCCGATCTCGACCTTCTCGTAGGACTTGCGCCCGAAGTTGTAGTACGCGGCGCAGGCTCCTTCGGAGGAGACCATGAGCGCGCCCAGCGGACGCTCCGGCATGCAGGCGGTGCCGAAGACCCGGCACTCGTGGGGCTTGAGTACGCCCTTCAAGACCTCGCCGCACTGGCAGGCTTTGGGGTCGGCGACGCGCACGCCCGGCGTTGCGTAACGCAGTTCGGCGTCGAAGTCCGCGTAGGCTTCGGAGAGCTTGAGGGCGGATTGGGCGATGAATCCGAGGCCCCGCCACTCGAAGTACGGGCGCAGCTCGAAGACTTCGGCCATGCTCTTGAGGGCCTGCAGGTTGCCCTCCCAGAGGACGACCCGGCCATACTGGTTCTCGACCTCGCACCGACCCTCGTCTAGCTGGTGCATGAGCATCAAGATGGACTGCAACAGATCCAGCGGCTCGAAGCCCGCCACCACGCACGGCTTGCCGTAGTCCTGCGGCATAAACTCGTAGGGTCGGCAGCCGATGACCGTGGAGACGTGCCCCGGCCCGATAAACGCATCCAGGCGCAGATCCGGAGAGTCCAGCAGCGCCCGCACCGGCGGCACGATGGTTACGTGGTTGCAGAACACCGAGAAGTTCTCGATGCCCTCTTTCTTGGCGCGTTGTAGGGTGAGTGCTGTCGAAGGCGCCGTGGTCTCGAAGCCGATGGCGTAGAAGACGACCTCGCGTTCGGGGTTCTCGCGGGCGATGCGCAGGGCGTCGAGCGGAGAGTAGACCATGCGGATGTCGGCGCCTTCGGCCTTTACTTCGAGGAGGTTTCCACGGGAGCCTGGGACGCGCATCATGTCTCCGAAGCAGGTGAAGATGACCTCGGGGCGTTCGGCGATGGCTATACCCTCGTCCACACGGCCCATCGGGAGGACGCAGACCGGGCAGCCGGGGCCGTGGACAAGTTCTATCTGATCCGGCAGCAAGTCTTTTATGCCGTGGCGGTAGATCGTGTGAGTGTGACCGCCACAGACCTCCATGACCTTGTAGTGCCGGTCCGGGTCGGTGAGCGATGCAATGTTAGCCGCCACCGCCCGCGCCAACTCACCGTTTCTGAACTCATCAACGTATTTCATGGGGCCTCCCTCCGGTCGGCAGCTATCAGCATTTCAGCTTGTCAGCTTTTGGGTGTGTGGTTCTTCGACTACCTTGCCGATGGCGACCCCGCCGTGCGTCAGCAGGATTTCTCCGGCTTGCACGGGAGATACCAGCTCCACGGCTATCCGCGCCTGGTTTCCTGTCGCGTCTTCGCAGAGGGCATCGTCCCCCTGCACAGAAATTACCCGCACCGGGATGCCGGCGTCGGAGCAGGTGATGCAACCGTCGTGGTCCAGCGTGCAGGTCTCCGGCAACATGAAGTCCTTTTTTAAGGTCATTCTATCCGGGAGGCTTTGATTTCCTCCAGCTCCAGCTCGTACTCTTCCCCGATCTGCTCCAGCGCCCGCAGCGCTGAGTGCGCCTCCTCCTCATCGAGCTTGGACATGGCGAATCCAACGTGGATCAGCACCCAGTCCCCGATCTCGATCCGCTCCTCATCGTGGTGGACCAGGCCGATGTTTATGTTCCTCCGAACCCCACCAACCTCGGCCTTCGCCAGGTAGATATCCTCGTCTACTATCTCCACCACCTGACCCGGAATCCCCAAACACATATCTATTCCTCCTTCTCTCTGAAAATCCTATCCACCAAAATCGCCTGCCCAAACGCCAGCCCGCCATCATTGGCCGGGACCCGACGATGCGTATAAACCACGAACCCTTTCTCTTCCAACAGTTCGACCGTCTGCGCCAACAACAACATATTCTGGAACGTACCGCCCGAGAGCGCGACCGCGCTTACTCCGTCCATCTCACGGACCAAACCACAGACCGCCACGACGATCTCCGCCATCGTCCGATGAAACTTAGCCGATACCTCAGCCGACGACCTCCCGGCCAGCAAGTCCTCGACTACTCCCGTCAGGATCTCTCGTGTCCGGATGACCCAGGGGACGGCTTCCGTCTTCAAACTGAACTGGTAGCCCCGTTCCACCGGGCCACCAGCGGCCAACTCCAACTCTATCGCCGCCTGTCCCTCGTATGTGGTCCGTCGAGATCCCGGCAGCCCGACAATGGCCGAGACCGCATCGAAAAGCCGCCCGGCGCTGGATGTGGACGGCGTGTTCAGCCCACGCTCCACGAGCCGGGCAACGAGCCGCACGTCCCGCTCACCACTCTGCTCGATGACCGGTAGCGGGAGCTTCAAGGCGTCTTCCAGACCGTAGAGTCCGACGAGTTGGGCAACGGCCATGCGCCACGGCTGGCGGATGGCGGCCGAGCCGCCGGGCAGGGGCATGTACTCCAGGTGCGCCCGGCGCGTGAAGCCATCCGCGATACTCCCCTCGAAAAACTCCCCGCCCCAGACCGCGCCGTCGGTCCCGTAGCCGGTCCCATCCAGCGCTACCCCGATGGCACGCTCCTCCGCCGGCCGCTCGTTGTCCGCAAGGCAACTCGCGACGTGGGCGTGGTGATGCTGCACGCCTACAGCCGGAAGCCCAGCCTCCTCCAGCTCGCGGGCGTATTTGGTTGAGAGGTACTCCGGGTGCAAGTCGTAGGCGACCACCTCCGGCTTGACATCGAAAAGCTCGCAAAAGTGCTCGACTCCCTCCTTAAACGACCGCAACGTTTCGTAGTTCTCCAGGTCTCCGATGTGATGGCTGATGAAAGCGTGTCGGTCCTTCGTCACACAGAACGTGTTCTTTAGTTCCCCTCCGCAGGCGAGCGTGTGCTGTCCGAAGCTCTCCGCCACTCCGAGCGGCGCGGGGGCGTAGCTGCGGGAACGCCGGACGGGATATTGCTCGCTACGAACGAGGCGCACCACGCTGTCGTCGGTGCGCATGTGGATTTCGCGGTCGTGGACGAGGAAGTAGTCTGCAATTTCTCCTAATTGCTCGAACGCTTCGTCGTCTTTGTACGCTATCGGTTCGTCTGAGTTGTTGCCGCTGGTCATGACTAGCGGGATGCCAGCGTCCCGCAACAGCAGGTGATGGAGCGGAGTATAAGCCAGCATCACGCCGAGCGTCTTCTGTCGCGGGGCCACCTCCTCGGCCACGCCACTACCGTCCCGCCGCTCCAGTAGGACCACGGGGCATTGGGGGGAGGTGAGCAGCGTTTCCTCTTTCGGAGTGACGCTGCACAACTCGCGGACCTGTTCCAGATCGCGCGCCATGAGCGCGAACGGCTTGTCCTGGCGCGCCTTGCGGCCCCGAAGTGTTCGTACCGCCACTGCGTCGAACGGGTCGCAGGCCAGATGGTAGCCGCCGAGGCCCTTTATTGCGACGATGGCCCGGCCGCGCAGCATCCGGGCGGCGCGCCGGATAGGGTCTTCCTGCTTCGCCTGCAATTCATGGCCGAACTTGTCCAGCAGCCGCACCCGTGGGCCGCAAACCGTACAGGCGTTCGGCTGGGCGTGGAAGCGGCGGCTCGTGGGATCCTCGTACTCCTGTTGGCATTCGGCGCACATCTCGAAGCTGGACATCGTGGTGGTCGCACGATCGTAGGGGACTTGTCGCGTAATAGTGAAGCGCGGCCCGCAGTTGGTACAGTTCGTAAACGGGTAACGGTAACGCCGGTCGTCGGGATCCAGTAGTTCGCCGAGACAGTCTTCGCAGGTCGTCACGTCCGGGGAGACGAGCGCGTGACGCCGCGCTCCTTCACGACTCTCCTCGATGCGGAATCCCGAGTCTCCCCGAGCTGCGAGCGACCGCCATTCCACGGCTTCGATCACGGCGAGTGAAGGAGATTCGTCTTCCAGCGCGCGCACGAAGCGTTCCAGTTCCTCCGGCACGCCTTCAACCTCGATCCGGACTCCATCGGCGTCGTTGTGGACTAATCCGGCCAAGGCGTGCTTGCGCGCAAGGGCGTAGACGAAGGGGCGGAATCCAACGCCTTGAACGATGCCCCGGACGGAGATCCCCCGGCGTTCTTTTATGGGGATCTTCAAGACGCGGCCGGCTGTTGAATTAGGCGGCTTGTAATCTCCCGCAGGCGCTCAACGGCTTCGGTAACCCCGCGCTCCGCCGGCCCGCTAAGCTCCATCCCCAAACCACATTCTTTCGGCTGACATCCCAGGATGTAAACCGACGAGGGCAGGATGCCGAGGGCGCTGGCGAGGGTCAGGGCCTGCGAGGGGACCGTGAGGTGCGTGTCGGCCAGGAACTCCTGCCGACTCTCCTCCGTCATCGCTTCCTGGGTCGGAACCTCCGCCTCCAGCAGAAAGACGGTGCCGGGCTCCGCGTCCCGGTCAGTGGCGTCCACGATGATGAGGGCCTCGTAGCCATCCATCAACTCCTGTACCAGTCCGATGCCGGCGATCCCGGACTCGTATACTCGCACTCCTTGCGGTACGCCGGACACCTCGAAACGCCGAACGACCGCTATTCCGAACCCGTCGTCCTGGCGCAGGTCGTTGCCCATTCCGGCCACCAACACGCGGGGCTTCACCCCGGCCCCACCTCTTCGGTCCCGAGGGCGACTTTCACCTCACCGTCCTGAACCGCTACGGGGAGAATGGATAGCTTTCCCTCAGCATCCTCGCGCTTGCCGGTTCGCAGGTCGTAGCGGCAACCGTGCCAGGGACAGACGAGCGTCGTCCCCTCAACGCTACCGAGTTGCAGCGTGAGCGCACTCCCCGGTGGGCAGCCGTCCCTGTAAGCGTAGACTTCACCATCCAGGAGGGTCAGGAGCAGAGGCTCGTTCTCCAGTCGCCGCAGATGCAACGTTCCCGGTTCCAGGTTATCCAGCCGTCCAGCCGAAGCCCATCTAGGGCGGCGTAGCGGACGGCGGCCGAGTTGGACGATGTTCTTCGGCGCAGGAGACGGCGGCTCTTCCGCCACCAGCTCCACAAAGCCGGGGAAGCCTTCTCGCAGAGCCTCTTCGACAACGCGCTGCAGGGTCGTAGCCGTGCCGGGACAACCTTCGCAGGATCCGGAGAGCCGCACCCGGACACGCCCGTTCTCGACCCCCAGGAAGTCCAGCTTCCCACCGTGAGACTGGAAATATGGGTAGACATCTTCAAGGGCGCGCTCCACCTGCGTACGTTCATCGGCCTCAGGGAGATCGTACATATCGAGCAGAGTGCGGACCATCGGGTCCTGCGAGATCTGCTCCACGGCCCGCACACCGCCGAGGCTTCCAATGAGATCCAGGATGCGTCCAAACCCCTGCCGGTGCAATATGTCTATGCCTTCCAGGAGAGCGAAGACCTCCTCGCGGGTCTTCTCGTCCTGTATCTCTTCCATCCGCTCGACGCCGGTCCCGATCCACTCCAGAAGGTGCTGGAACTCGGAGGGTAACTCTGGTGTCGGGCTCGTGGTCTGAACCACGGGGATCTGCTTCTTGGAGCGATCGGATGTCATTGTTGGCGACTAACGGGCGCCAGCTCTTCGTCCGGGGCGCAATGTATACAGGCGTCGCGCGCGATGCCCTGGCAATGTGGACACTCGGGGCCGCATTCACCGTGGGCCGTCTCCTGCAGCCCGGAAAACTCGTCCGCGAAGCGCCGACCGCCCTCTTTCGAGCCGATCTCACTGAGCCGGTAGCGTCCTCCAGACTCATCCAGGTATCCCTCTTCTACAAGGATGTCTAGTTGCTCGCGCAGCAGAGCTTCGTCCAGGGCAAGGAAACTCGTGAGGCTCGTGGCGTCAGCGTCTTCGCCGAAGCCCTCGCCGCGCATCCAGTACATCGCCTGCAGGATATCGTCGCGGCAACGTAGAGCTTCTACAGGATCGAACGGTTTGCCGCCGTTGTCATTCATCGGTTATGTACCTCCTTACGACCGTTACCGTTGGGACCGGGTTTTTCGTGGACTTCGGCCTGTATCCACTCGATGGTCTCCTTCAAACGTTGCCGACCGATCTCGCTGAGGTCCGAGCCCCACTCCTGTTCCACCGGTTCCAGCTCTATGACGGTCGTGTCGGCCGGGAGCGCGTCGAAGTGATGGGCGATGATGAGCAGGTTCTCCAGACTTATAACGCCGGTGAGCGCCTCGGAGATACGCTCCTGCACCACCTCCGGGTCGGGTTTCTCGTAGAGCCAGGCGTAGGTGTAGAGGTTGCCCGGCTCACGACCACGTTCGATGGCCCCGGCGAAGATGGCGCGGTCGAAATTCTTGCCGGGACTCTCCTCGAACCAGTGCAGGATGGAGATGGGACCCCACCCGAAGTCCTCCACAATCACATTTTCGGGCCACTCCAACTCCTTCATCCGCTCGGCCAGAATAGACCCGAACGAGAGGTCGCTCAAGTGCTGGTATCCGACGCCGGCGACGAGGGTCTTGGAGCCTGTCGGCATTTCAGCACCTCAGCATTTCAGGCAATATTGCCAACCGGGGCTTTTGCTGACCGACTGTCAAGCTGACTGGCTGACCAGCTATCAATCGTCCGCCCCGCAAGCGCAGGTGTTGACCTCACGCGTGACGACGCCCCCGCCCTCGGTGTGGATGTGAGTGGTACACGGCATGCAGGGGTCGAAGGAGCGGATGGAGCGCTGGATGTCTATCCCCTGAAACTTGCCTTCGGGGCTGTTCTCAAGGATGGGAGTGTTGAGCGCGGCGATCTCGTACATCCCCGGCGTCCCCCACGGGTCGCGGGGCGAGGCGTTGATGGTCGAAGGAGTGATGATCTGGTAATTGGTCACAACCCCGTCATCGAGCATCATGTGGTGGCTGACGTAGCCACGCCCGGCTCCCCAGAACCCGACTCCGAGCCGCTGACCTTTAGGGACCTCGTACTTCGCGCTGACATCCGTGCGGCCCTGCTTCATCAGCTCCATCCCCTGATGCCAGGTGTTGAGGCCGACGAGCGCCGTGTAGGCGACGCAGTAGGCCCGGCCACGGTCGCGCTCCAGGGCGTTCCACACGTCGGGGATCTTCCACTCAAGCTCCATCTCCGGCTCCCGCCCCCTCGGCAACAGCAGCTTGAGGCTGTGTCCGGTCGGGTCTATGTACGGGTTCTCCGGGATCAGTTGCGCCGCGGCCGTGGTCCACATCCGGGCGGTGCATTCGGCGTCCATCGGCATCCGATCCCACCTGGGAGAGGTTGACCACGTATACTTCTCCCGCCAATTCGGGGCCTGCGGACGGGGCTTGGTCTCCTTGTTCCAGGGGTGGTGCGGGCTCAACGGAGCGCCAAGCGGGTCGGTCTTGAAAGCCTGGCCTTCCCATTCCTCGTAGAAGGAGTGGTCGATAAACTCCTCCATCCCGAGGTTTATGTTCTGAAGCTTAGTGGTGACGAGCTGACCGTCCACGATCACGCCTGGCGTGGCCCAGCGCTTCTCGCCCCACTCGTTGCAGTTCTCGTAGGTCGCGTCGTAAGCCTCCGGGTCGTCCCAGACACCGAGGTCTACGAGGTTCGCGGGCGTGCGGCCAACGTCCCGGTACTGTGGGTTCGCGTCGTAGAAGAAGTCGACGATGTCGTCGTAGATAGCCGCGCACTTCTTGCCGTAGTCGAAGAACTGTTGCAACCGAAGGTAGATCTCATTCATCGTCGAGATCGTCACCGTCGCGCTCACACCACCCGGAACCATCGTCTGCGGATGCGGGAACTTACCGCCGATGAGCGCGTAGGCTTCTTTAGCCACGCGGGTCATCCCCAGCGCCTCAAGGTACAACGAGCCGGAGAGCGCGTTCATGTCCGTCATCAACTCGCCCATCGTGGCGTAGCCGTGGACGTTGGCGTGCGGGGCTTCAGTGCGCGTCGCGAGGTCCCAGATCTCCGGGTTCGTCTTTCGGATGACGTTCTCCGAGAAGTCCGGCCCAGCGAGCATAAACAGATGCAGCGGCAGGTCGAGGAGGTACTCTAGGACTGAGAGCATGTTCCGGAGCACTATGCCCATCGGCGGCGGCTTGATGCCTATCGCCATCTCGGTCGCCAGGGCCGCCGTGCCGGAGTGGGTTCCGCCGCAGACTCCGCAAGCCCGGCTGGTGATGTAGATCGCGTCGCGCGGGTCGCGACCCATCATTATGATCTCGTATCCCCGGAACAAGGTCGCCACCGACCGGCTCTCCAGGACTTTCCGCTCCTCCAGGTCAACCACCGAATGGAACGCCAGTGCCCCGGCCACGCGCGTTACGGGGTCGAAGTTCTTTTGTTGGATGTGGCCGTTGCGGGCGAGGAGATCCTCGATCTGGTCCCGGCTCAACGTGGCGACCGATCCGCCGTTCAGGTCCGGGCTCCGCTCCGTCCCGTACGGGTCCCGAACGTCATCCCTCAGATATGGCTTTCCCTCGGAGTCGAACTCCACCGGTAGGTTCTTGAAGCACACTTTTTGGACCCCTCCTATTCCCGTTCCAGTATCCGGCCGACGCCTTCGAGGTGCCGATCGGCCCCCCGCAGGTCGTCCCGGAGCGCCTTCATAGCGCCGTTGATCGTACCTAAATGCTCCGGCAGCGGCCGGACGTGACCTTGTATAGCCTGCAACCCGCCGACCAGCTTCACCAGATGCCGGTCCGCCTTCGCCAGGTAGTAGGCGATCCCCACCAGATAGACGACCAGAACCAGCACCACTATCGCAACAGCCACCAGCGTCAAGAGCGTAAGAACGCTCATCGCGATCCTCCCGTCTGAGCCTCGAAGAATTCCTCGATCGCCCCGGTCCTTTCCTCGATGGAGTTCGTCGTCTCAAGGATTCCCGTCGCCGTGGAGATTGTGCCTTCCAGGGCTGAGACGTTCTCGGTATTAACGGCTATCCCCACGCCGGCCTGAAGCGCCCTCGCCGCGTACCGCTCTATCTGCCGGGCGGCGCTCAAGGTACGGTGGAGCAGGTAGACGGCCAGCGGCAGCACGACCACCACGGCGACGATTAAGGTGGCCCACCAGATCACGTACACCGCAACCGGTATCTCCATCCTAAGCTCCTTCCTGCCGTCCGGCGGCCTCGATGGTCCGCCCGAGGTGGTCGTCTATGCTCTTTAAGCCTCCGGCTGCCTGGCCGAGGCTCTCATTCAGGCGCGTAACTTCCGGGCCGAGATGGCCCGTCTGCTGCTCTATGGCACGCACACCGAAGGCGATCTTGGAGAGGTAGCTAGACTCGCTGCTGTATCCACGGGGCGTCTCTCCCCCGATGCTCTCCAGGGCGGAGATTATCCGGATCAGGAAAAAGACCAGCGCCCCGAAGAGCACCACAACCGCGAGCGCCGAAAGTACCATCAACAGTACGGCCACGTCAGCCTCCTTCTCCGCTGGTTTCTTCCTCGATCGTGGCGGCGGCCCCGTCTATGCCCGCCGCCACATCGAGGAGACGTTCCACCACCCGATTAGTATGATTCAAGAGCGGGATGTGGATGGTATTGTTAGCTATCCTCTGGCCTACCGTCCAGATCTCCGACACCGCCGCGTCTATCTGGCGGGCGGTACGGACGATCAGGGCGAGCAACACGGCCACGACCACGATGACCGCCGCCCCGATCCCGAGCGAGACCCACCACACCATGTATCCCGCACCTTCACTCACCAGCGCGAGTATCATGCTCCACCTCCATTAGCCGCCCTATCTCCTTGCAAGGCACCGGCGACATGGCCTCCGTGTTCCTCGATGCTCTCGGCGGCCTCCAGGACTTCCTCGGCGAGCCGATTGGTATCATCCAACTTCCAGATGATTTTCGTGTCTTCCGCTATCGACTCCGCGGCCGAGAGCGCCTGCCTGGCGTGGGTCAAGATACGACGGGCGACTATTAGTATCGCGATCAGCAAAACAGCGGCGAGAATAACGACGACTGCCGCCACCACCAGGCTCCAGCCCCAAATCTCATACAATTGAGGGTCAGTCACAGCCTACCCCTCTTCCGCCGGCTCATCGGTGTCGCGGGGAGCCTGCATGCCTTCCGTCCGGGGTGGCATGTCCATGAAGTATTTGCGTGAATCTGCCCGCCCCGGCTTTCTGTTCTTGCCGGAGAATTGGAGCTTCTCGTAGAAGAAATGGACCGTCTTATCCAGCACGCTCGGTTTCTCGATCTCACCCCACCCGCTAGGGACTTCGCCGTCGTTCACCGCATCCCAACGAACCTCCCGGTTGCGGTCGTGGTTGCTCAGGGCGCGCAGTCGCCGCATCCCGAAGCCGGTCGTCCTGGAGGTAGTGCTGGACACGAGAGAGCCCGGCGGAGTCTTGTAGAACGGCGCGAACTTGTCCGGGAAGCCGGGCATAGTACATCCTATGCACGGCCCGCCCGCCGCCATGCAGCCGCCCATGTGCGACTGGGCGCCGCGAGAGACGATGTTGCAGTTGACAACCGGTCCCCAGCAGCCGATCTCGACCAGGCACTCCTTGTCCCCGTAGTCCTCGGCGAAGACGCCCTCCTCGTAGTATCCGGCCCGCGTGCAGCCGCGATGGACGGTCTCGCCAAAGAGCCAGGCCGGCCGCCCAAGCTCGTCGAACTCCGGCAGCGGCCCGATGCCCTGGAGGAACATCAGGATCGCCGCCACCGTTTCGGTAAAGTTGTCCCCTATAGGAGCGCAGCCGGGGATGTTGATGACAGGCAGTCCCAGGGCGCTACGATAGTCCTTACCCAGGAAGTCCATAAGGCTCATCGCGCCGGTCGGGTTTCCGGCGGCGGCCGGAACGCCGCCCCAGGTCGCGCAGGTGCCGATGGCGATCACCGCCGCCGCGCCCGGCGCCATCTGAGCCATACGGTCGGCGGTCGAGAGGGGCGTCCCGCCGTCGAGCGGTTCCTCCTCTCCGCTGGCGATGGCCTGCATGCCCATCGCCGAGAAGTACCCGCCGTTCTCGGCGGCGATCCGCTCGTCCGCGATGGAGCCCTCGTAGATGCACACGTAGGGAGCGTCAAGCTTTCCCTCTTCCGCCAGCTTGTAGGGATGTATGAACTCCTCCCCTACCTCCTCGGCGAGCACCGGATGGTGCAGGACGACCTTCGGGAGGCCGGGGATTATACCGGCCATCAGGTCCTCCACCTTCGGGTTTGTCGCACCGGTCACGGAGATGCTGCACCCGTCGCAACTCATCCCAGCCATCCAGAAAGCATGAACGACCTTTACCGGTCCCTCCGGCGCGTGCCGGCGCTCTTCCTCCGGTTCCTGGACCTGGCCCGGGGGAGCCTGCACCTCCGTCGGCGCGTGAATCGTCATCGCACTACTCTCCTCTCCCGTTACTCCCCGGCTTGCCTTCCACCAGATCCGCGATCCCCTCTACGGCGACTACTGCCGGGGCTTCCGGGTCGTAGTCCATCAGCGCCCGACCTTCCCGGTCGGCTTCCTGTATCGCCTCGTCCCAAGGAACTACCGCGCCGAGCTCTACGCCGTGCTCCGCGCAGTAAGAGCGGATGATCTCCTCGTCCCGCGCGCTCCGCACCTTGTTGGCAACCACCCAGACGTGCTCGATACCTAGCTCTTTAGCCAGCGGCGCCATCCTACCTACGGTCTCAAGGGAGCGGAAGTAGGGCTCGGTCACCATGATCATCGCATCCACGTGCCGGATAGTTCCCCGGCTCATGTGCTCGATAGAAGCCTCCATGTCGGTAATAGTCATGGTCTCTCCGTTGGTCCCCGTCGCCAGCTCACCGAGCAGGCCGCGCACACGAGCGTGCGCCGCGCACAGTCACCCGGCCCCGGCGTGATCCACACCCGTCATCACCATCAGGTTCACCCCATCCGGCGCGGGCATCGCATACTCGGCCGTTACCTCCTCGATGGGACGCGCCATGACCAGCCTGCGGGTACCGCCCTCTTCCCTAGTCTCCATGACGTCCTTGGGTACCCGGACCATCTTGTTCCGGCTGTCCTCGCTCATCCCCAGAGCGACCGAGAGGTTGGGGTTCGGGTCCCCGTCCACGGCCATTACCGGATGACCGCGCCGGGCCAAAAGTCGCGACAGCGTCGCCGAGATGGTCGTCTTCCCCGAACCGCCCTTGCCCGCAACCGCCAACTTCATGGTCTCTCCTGACTCTCTCTTACATGACCCCGCTGGACACCGGCTGGCAGCAGCCGCACCGGCACCCTTCTCTCTCCTCTACTTTCTTTACGAACCGATCGTTCTCCCGGATGACCCGCAGGTCGAGCGGCGTCACCCCGTCGGTGACCGACGTGACACAACCGCAGAATTCGTTCTCTCCCCGCTCGCCGCACCGGCAAGCGCCTTGCAACTCGGCCTCCGAAGCCTGCTCGCGATACTCCAGCAGACTATCCCGAAAAGCAAGAAGTTCCTCTATCTTGCGCCCGGTCTCCGCCAAGCTGTTTTCCAAGAGACCATTCAGGCGCTGAAACACTTTGTTGGGTATGCCATCTTCGGCCGTCTGAACGAGGCTCCGGATCTCACCAAGGGAGAGTCCCATCAGCTTGGCCCGCCGGACGAACTCGATCTGCTCCAACTCCCGCCAACCGTAGAGACGATATCCGGCCTCCGTGCGACCAGCCGGGGAAATGAGATCTATCTCCTCGTAGTAGCGCAGGGTTTTGGCCGGCACGCCCACCAACCGCGCCACCTCACCTATCTTGAGCGACGTCTCAGGTATACGAAGCCTCCTCTCAGCCAACATTCCCTTCGATCCAGGCTACATTGTAAACCTTCCAGCCGCAGGAAGGTACAGAGTAATCGAGGATTTCTTGCAAAGAAACCTGGCTAATGGACTATCTATTGCACTTAATCGAGTTTCCAGTAGACTGGAAGGTAGGGATGGATTTATTCAGAAAAGGGGGTTGAGCGGTTCTCGGCGAGAGGTAGTATCTATATCCCCGAGTCCATAAGACCGCAAATATATAATGGCAAAGATTACTTTATGGCTGTGGCTTGCATTGGCTGGTTCCGTGCTTCAGTTCATAGCCCTGGGCTCGAACTTCTATGTTGTCAAAGGGGATACCAGGGACGCGTGGTTCGGCATTCCGCACGCCTCGGATCTCATTCTGCTCTCCGCGATCGTGTCGGTCGGGGCATTTGTCCTGATCGCCCTCGGACGCAACCCTATCAGGGGTCGCGGCATGGGGCTGGCCGTGGGGATAGTTGGGTTGCTCGCCACGTTGCAACTCGGATACCGGATGATCATCCCGCCCTTCGGCTGCCTAATGTACGCCTGCGGGCCTTCGAAAGCCGCGTCCGTGACGCTGTTGCCGGGAATCTGGATCGGGCTGGTCGGTTGCGTGGTTGTCATGGTCGGCGGGTTCGTTCACGCTTTCAGCCCGGCGGCCCGCGAAACATCGGCATATTCTTGGGCCTCTGATGTACAGGCGGGGATGAACCCGTGGCTCGGCCTGGCAGCGCTCGGGGCGGTGGCGCAGTTTGTCTTCGGCTATACCTTCTTCACGTTCTACACGGTCAAGGGGTTCATGGGCCACGGAGGTCCGCAGAGTTGGGGAGGTTGGATCGCGACACCCCACACCAGCAGTCTGGTGCTGGCGATCACGATCGTTATAGTCGGCCTGGTGGTTGTCGCGGCCCGCGGACGCTCGCCTATGACCCCGGTCTCCATGGGCGCTTTGATAGCGGTGCTCGGCTTCGCCTCCGGCGCCAGAATCCTCTACCGGATCATCCAGCCACCGTTCAACACAGCCGGCGGCGGCACCAACGTGCCGGTCGGCACAGTAATCATCCATGCCGGCGCGTATCTAGCGGTGCTGGCGGCCGTGGTAGTGATAGCAGCCGGCATCGTCCAGGCAGTCACCCACCGGGAGGAAGCTAGACAAAGCGCCTCTGGACGAGCCTAGAACCCGATATAACGTGTAAAAGGGCCAGAAGAAGTTTCTTTCCTTCGGCCCTTTTGTCTGAATCCGGCTAAGCGTTCGCCGGCTTTTGATCCCCATTCGTGCTCGTTGCTACACCCGGAGAGTGCTCGAACGTGTCTTGCGCCTCTGGAGAGCTTCCCCACCGACGGAACATCCACACCCCGGCCATCAGGAACGCTCCGAGCAAGACGATCAGGGGTACAACGCTGTCAATGGTGGAGCTGCCGGTAAAGCTACCCGAGCTAAAACTTACGACTGGAACTCCGCAAAGCGCGGCTCCCCTGGACAACTGCTTCCATCCATCTTCCCTGAGCTTCTTCAAGTTAGTCATTCGGAATTCACCTCCTCCGACTTTCCCAAGTCTTGATTATATCTACTATCGCGGCCAGGCGAAACCCTCCGCTCTTTTACCGCTCTTCTTTCTCCGGCACCAGAGGCGGAAGCGGAGCAGTAACCGGGTCCGTCGTATCCGCCTGATGCGCCGGGAGGCCATGCCTAGCGAGAAGTTCCGCAGCCCGCTGGGGGCTCGGAACCTCGCGCACCCAGATCACGGTCTCAGATTCCGTGTCCACAAGCTCAAAGGTCGGTTTTTCGAGCACCATCACCGACCGGTGGGCGACTATGGCATATCTCCCTGCTTCGGCACGAACCACCATCTCCAGCCGCTCCGCTTCCTCTTCGCTGATGGGATCGCCCGTCGTCCAGCCGGCGGCCTCAAAATCTTGCCGAACCTCTTCCGCTATCGCGCGCATCTACGAGCCTCCTGTTCTAAGTCGGCATTGGTAGGGTCCGAGAAGTCGATGGAGTTTCACAGACCTCGTGCAGTAGGGGCGGTGGGACTCGAACCCACACTGGAAGGATTTTAAGTCCTCTGCCTCTGCCGTTGGGCTACGCCCCCAGGTTGCCCCGGAGTATAACAGCGCTTTTTCCGATCCGGACCTTAACGCGAGCAGCAGGCGTTTTTCGGGTAGGTCTTCTCCAGGCGCTCAAGGGTCCATTTGGCAACGGGGTTCGGGATGGCGCCGGAGAGGTGGAGGGCGGTGAAGGCGTGGAGACATTTGACGTAGCCGCCCTCGCGGACGCCTGCCACGCGGGTGCCGAATTGCAGCCGGTGCTGTTCGTGGATGGCCTCGACTGTCTCTTCTCCCACGTCTTGTTGGGATTGCCGGACGCCGCCGGTCGATTCGATGCGGGCGATCGCGGTGTCTAGGGAGGGGCAGGTGATCCAGAACGTCGTCGGCATTCGCAGCCGCTGCTCGTTTTCTATTACGCTCGGCGACCCGAAGGGACAGCGGGCGGCGACCCGGAATGGCTTGGGTTCGCGGCCGAGCTGACGGGCCACGACCTCACGGTCGTCCACGGGCTCCCTTTTGAGCGTCTTTGATAATGTAGACTTTCTCTCCAGGCTTTATCATGCCGTAGCGGTGACGAGCGGCCCGTTCTATGCCGGCCGGAGTCTTGAGGTCTTTCGCGAGCCGGGTCTGGTCTGCGTTGTGATTTTCGACTTTCTGGAGGCTCTGTTCCAGCTTTGGTATTTCATCCCTCGAAGCGGAGATTTGACGCAGCGGGCTCACGTAGGACGTGAGCAACACGACGATAAGCGCGGCGTAGAGGGCTACGGCGAGAGGATGTAACCCCCTGCGCCGGGCTTTTTTCACTGGTCCTCGCCCACCGTGTAGATCTGGAGCAGGTTGGTCGAGCCGGGTAGGGAGCCTTTGGTGCCGCCGGTCAGGACGATCTCGTCACCATCTTTTATTTCTCCGGCCCCCTCGGCAGCCTTGATGGCCCCGTCGAAGCGCTCCTCCATGGTGCCGGCCTGCTCACCCGGCAGGGCGACAACGCCCCACACAAGCGCGAGCATCCCAACCGTATGGTCTACAGGCGTAACGGCCAGTATCTTGTTCGGCGGCCGGAACCGGGCCACCCTTATACACGAGAGTCCCGTCTGGGTCGAGGTCAGTATCGCCTCCGCTTCGAGACCTTCGGCGAGCTCACAAGCGGCGTGTGTAACAGCGTCGTAGCGATCGCCCCGCCCCCAGGACGCGGAGGCGCTTATGTCACGACCGTAGTCTATGGCACCCTCGGACGCCTGGCAGATGCGGTCCATCTGCATCACGCTCTGCAACGGGTAGCGCCCGACGGCCGTCTCACCGCTCAACATTACCGCGTCCGTCCGGTCGAAGATGGCGTTGGCGACGTCCGAGACCTCGGCGCGGGTCGGGCGCGGGTTCCGGATCATCGAATCGAGCATCTGGGTCGCCACTATGACCGGTTTGCCGAGCCTGCGACAACGCGCGATCATGCGCTTCTGCTCTATCGGCACCCGTTCAGCCGATAGCTCGACCGCCAGGTCTCCCCTCGCGACCATGATCCCATCAGAAGCCTGGATGATGTCCTCGATGTCTTCTATGGCCTCGTGCTTCTCTATCTTCGAGATGAGCGGAACGTCGCCCCCGAACTCCTTGATCCGCTCTTTCACCTCCCGCACTTCATCCCCGCTACGCACGAACGAAACCGCGACCCACTCCGGCTTCAACTCCTCCATCCCGAAGCGCAAATCCTCCAAGTCCTTCGGCGTCAGACCTCTTATGGAGAGAGAAGAGTCCGGGAAGTTGAGGCCCTTGTGAGAAGAGACCGGACCGCCCTCTATGACCTTGCAGGTTACCTCGCCGTTATCGACGCTCTCGACCTCCAGGCCGACCAGGCCGTCGTCTATCAGGAGCCGATGCCCTGGCTCCACGTCCTCGGCGAGCTTCTCGTAAGAAGTCGGGAGGCGGCTCGCGTCCCCGACGAAATCGCCGCCCGGCACGATGACGACGCTGCTCCCTTCGACCAATTCAGTGCCGCCCTCGACCTCACCGGTCCTTATCTTCGGCCCTTGGATGTCTTGCAGTATCGCAACGTTGCGGCCCTGCTCCTTCGCCGCCGCCCGGACTAGCTGGGCGTTCTTCAGGTGTACGCTATGCTCGCCGTGGCTGAAGTTGAGCCGCGTAACGTCCACCCCTGCCTCCACGAGCTTACCGATCGCCTCCTCGGAGGAAGTCGCGGGTCCTAGAGTAGAGACGATCTTGGTCCGGCGCATACTCTACCTCCCCTCCCGGCCGAGCCTCGGGTTGAACGCAGCCCGTCCAGGATAGCGTCCCGTCGCGCCGAGCGCCTCTTCTATCCTCAAAAGCTGATTGTACTTGGCGACCCGGTCGGTGCGCGCGGGGGCGCCGGTCTTTATCTGTCCGGCGTTTACGGCGACCGCGAGGTCGGAGATCGTCGCGTCCTCCGTCTCGCCGCTTCGATGGCTTACTATCGTCGTGTAGCCGGATTTGTGGGCAAGGTCCATCGTCTCGAACGTCTCGGTGAGCGTGCCGATCTGGTTGACCTTCACCAAAATGGAGTTCGCTACACCCTCGTCTATGCCGCGACCCAGGATCTTCGGGTTGGTCACGAACAGGTCGTCCCCGACTAGCTGAACCTTGTCTCCTAGCTCTTGGGTGAGCATGGACCATCCTTCCCAGTCATCCTCGTCGAGACCATCTTCGAGGCTGAGGATCGGGTACTCGTCCACGAGGCGGGCGTAGTATTCGACCATCTCCTCGCGGCTGAGGGTCTTTCCTTCACCGGCGAGGTTGTAGGAGCCTTCTTCGTAGAACTCCGAGGCGGCAGGATCCAGGGCGAAGAAGATCTGGTCTCCGAGGGAGTATCCGCTCCGCTCCACGGCTTCGGAGATCAAGGCGAGCGCCTCGCGGTTGTCGTCCAGGTCCGGCGCGAAACCACCCTCGTCCCCGATGCCGCCCGAGAGCTTGCGCTCCCCGAGCAGTTTCTTCAGAGACTGGTAGATCTCCGCCACCGACCGGAGCGCCTCCGAGAAGCTCTCGAAACCGGCCGGCACGACCATGAACTCCTGGAAATCTACGTTGTTCGACGCGTGCGCCCCGCCGTTCATGATGTTGCAGCACGGGACCGGCAGCGTATACGCCCCAGCCCCGCCGAGGTAGCGGTAGAGCGGCAGAGCCGCCGACTCGGCAGCCGCTTTCGCAGCCGCCAGAGAGACCCCGAGCATCGCGTTGGCCCCGAGACGGCCCTTGTTGTCCGTACCGTCTGCGGAGATCATGGCGAGGTCCAACGCCCGTTGGTCGGTCGCGTCCATCCCGAGTACGGTCTCCGCCAATTCCCCATCCACGTTCTCGACGGCCTTTAGAGTACCCTTGCCGCCGTAGCGGTTCTTATCTCCGTCTCTTAGTTCTACGGCCTCGTTCTGGCCGGTAGAAGCACCGGATGGCACGGAAGCTCTCCCTACAAAGCCGCTCGCGGTGGCGAGCTCGACTTCTACCGTGGGGTTGCCCCTTGAGTCCAGGATCTCCCGTCCGTGGACCGCAACGATCTCCGTCATCGGATTTATCCTCCCTATTTATTTACGAACGTATAAGTTTTACCCTGTAACTCTACGCCCTAACGCGGCTCGTTGCCAGCCGCTATCTTCCGGTCGTGCCACCGGAAGTAGTACCCGCCTTCGGCGGCGCGTAGCCGTTCAGGTACTTGAGGTTGCGCTGTTTTTTCTGTTTCTCGATCCAGGCCTCGAACTTCTTCGCTTGCTCCTGGCCGGAGAGTTGCGCCTTTATCTGCGGCGAGACCTTGTCCAGCGGCTCGGTCTTTGCCTTCTTGATATCGGTCACCTCGATCAGGTGATACCCGAACTGGGTCTTGACCGGCCCGACTATCTCACCCTGTTTGGCCTTGAAGACCGCATCCTTGAACTCCGGCACCAACTGGTCGCCGCTCGTGAGACACCCGAGGTCCCCGCCCTTGGCGCCGCTGCCGGGATCTTTGGAATATTTCTTCGCCAGTTCCCCGAACTGCGAGCTGTCCTTCTGGAGCTTCTTCTTCGTACCCTCGGCCAGCTTCTTCTGGTCCTTATCGAACAGGATGTGGCGGGTGCAGCGCTGCTCGGGGACCTGGAATTGCTTCTTGTTCTTGTCGTAGAAAGCCTGTATTTCTTTTTTGGAGGGCGTGGCGTCGCCGACGACCTTCTTCTGCACCTTCTGGACCAGTAGGCTCTCCGGGATTTGCTCCCGGATCCGCTTTTTCAACTCTTTCTCTGTCAGGTTGGCCTGCTGTAGAGCTTGCTTGTAAGCTTCATCCGCGTTGACGTTCTGCCCTTGACTTTGCGCCTGCTGGGCGAGTTGCTGCTTTATCTGGTCTATCTGATCCTGGACTCCCTTGTCGATCTCTTTCTGGGAGACTTTTATCCCGTTCTCTTTGGCGTAAGCCTTCGAGATTTCGAGCCCGACAACCTGCGGCATCACCTGGGCGGCGGCTGCCTTGTACTGCGGAGAACCGGGGGAGATCTTACCCTGCTGGCTCTGCTGGGCGAGCGCGTCTATCTGCTGCTGCAACTCCGCCTGGGTAACTTCACCACCCTTGAAGACGGCGACCTTTTTCGCCCCCGAATCGCCGTTCGCCTTCTGCTGCGCCGGCTTGCAACCCGCGACCACCACGAGCGCGACGACAGCGAGCAGACACAAATACAGTACTTTTCTGAAGGAAGAAATGTTCAAAAGACTAGAACCTTACTCTTTGAATGGCAAAACCGCCCGGCATTATAGCACGGCGCTCCCGGCGCCCCGGCAACGCGGGGCTCAGGCCGTCCGGGCAACCGGCTCGCCACCGAGCGCCCGCAGCGTCTTCTCGGCGAGCGAGAGTGGCTCCTCCGAACCGCGCACCGTCGCCCGTCCCTCGCGCACTGTCACCACGCCCCCGGTAGCCTTCCGGAGCAGCGCGGCGGTTGCTATGTCCGGCTTCACACCGTACACGGTCAGCGTGCCGGAACGGTAGCCCACGGAGGTCGCCCCGGCCTTTCGACCGAGCAGCTTCACCCGCGAGAGACCGAGCAAGTTCAAGGCGGGCTCCGGCGGCTCCCCGAAACGGTCGGCCAACTCTTCGGCCAGGTCCTCGACTTCGGCGAGCGTGGCGACGCCGGAGGCACGCCGGTACAAGTCAACGCGTTCGATCTCATCCCGCACGTACTCCGGCGGCAGGTAGGCGTCCAAAGAAAGCTCCACTATTACCGGCCGCTCCTGCTCCACCTGGACCGGCTGGCCCTTCGCCTGGGCGACGGCCTCTTCGAGGAGTTGGAGGTACATCTCGAAGCCGACGGCGGCGATCTGGCCGGATTGTTCCGCGCCGAGTAAGTTCCCGGCCCCCCGGATCTCCAGGTCCCGCATCGCGATGGCGAATCCGCTGCCGAGCTCCGTGAAGTCCATCAACGCCTCCAGACGCCGCTGCGACTCGACGGTCGCCCCGAGCGGGGCGAAGAGGTAAGCGTAAGCCTGCGCCCTGGAACGCCCGATCCTACCGCGCAGTTGGTAGAGTTGCGCCAGCCCCATCGCGTCGGCCCGGTCCACGATCAGGGTGTTGGCCGTCGCAACGTCCAGCCCGCTCTCGACGATGGTCGTCGTGACGAGCACGTCCGCCTCCCCGGCCAGGAAACCGCGCATCACCTCTTCCAACGCCCGCTCCGGCATCTGGCCGTGGGCCGTCAAGAACCGGACGCCCGGCACGAGAGAGGCGAGCCGCTCGGTCACGCCGTCTATGCTCTCGACCCGGTTGTGGACGAAGAAAATTTGCCCGCCGCGCCCAACCTCCCGCTCGATGGCCCGCTCGACCATGTCCTCTTCGTAAGGCCCGACGTGCGTCAGGATGCTGCGACGCCCGGCCGGGGCAGTCTCTATTACGCTGATGTCGCGCAGAGAGGAGAGACCCATCTGCATCGTCCGGGGGATCGGGGTGGCCGTCATCGTCAGCACGTCCACCGACGCCTTGAACTCTTTCAAGCGCTCTTTGTGCTTGACTCCGAAGCGCTGCTCTTCGTCCACCACGAGAAGCCCGAGGTCCTTCGGCGCGACCTCGGAGCCGAGCAGCGCGTGCGTCCCGATCAGGACGTCCACCTCACCGGACTCGAAGTCCTTTAAGGTCTGTTTACGCTCGGCGGCGGTCGAGAAGCGGGAGAGGCTTCCGACCCGCACGGCGAACTTCCCGAGCCGCTCCTGGAAGGTCTTCAAGTGCTGCTGGACGAGGATGGTCGTCGGGGCGAGCATCATGGTCTGCTTGCCGGCGAGCGCCGCTTTGAACGCCGCCCGGACGGCGACCTCGGTCTTGCCGAAGCCTACGTCGCCGCAGACGAGACGGTCCATCGGGTGCGGGCGCTGCATGTCCGCTTTGACAGCGGCGATTGCCTGTGCCTGATCCGGGGTCTCCTGATACGGGAAACTCTCCTCCAATTCCCGCTCCCACTCCCCGTCCTCCTGGAAAGCGAACCCAGGCGCGGATGCCCTCACCGCGTGCAACCGCAGTAATTCCCCGGCGAGCGCCTTGACCCTTTTCCGGACCTTGTCGGTGACCTGCGCCCAGGTCTGGCCGCCGAGTTTGTCGAGTCGCGTTCCCTCGCCGCCGACGTACTTGTGGAGCAACTCCATCTGCTCGTAGGGGACGAAGAGCGTATCCCCGCCCCGGTAGCTGACCTGCATGTAGTCCCGCGTCGCCCCGAGCGCCTCCTTCGCCACCAACCCCTCGAAGCGCCCGATGCCCTGCGTAGCGTGGACCACCAGGTCTCCAGCCTTCAAGTCCGCGAACGAGGCGAGGCTCCTGCCGCCGGGCCTTCGGCTCTTCTCGCGCCGCCGGCCAAAGAGTGAGTCGCGCCGGAGGACGGCGACGCCGCCTTCCGGGTAGGTGAAACCGTCTTCTATCTCTCCGGGGACCGCATAGATGCCGGGCGCAAGGCTCGCGTCTACCCGGTCGGCTTCCCGAACCCGGCGGCCTATCTCTCCGAAAGCGTAGACCGTCCGCCGGGCTTCGCCGCCGCTGCCGCACGCGATAAAGACAGCGAGGCCGTCGTTTACGAAAGTTTCGAGCCTCCGGCCCGCCTCGCGGATGGTGCTTGCGAAAGCGGCGACCGGCGGCGCGGAGACGGGCGTTCCATCCTCTCCGCCGGTGAATTCCAGGTCCGGCTCAGGCGTCTCCGTAGCGTAAAGAGCCTCTACGAAACCGTCCAACTCTTCTGGTAAGCGCTCCCGCGGTTCCTCTCGCCAGACCTCGAAGCCGTTTGGGACAAGGTCTCGCGGAGAGACCGGGTCGAGGTCGAGCAGCAAACGGTCCAGGCCCGGCACGCGCACTCCTCTGCGGGCTTCCTCCGGCAGGTCTTCCTCGCTCGCGGCGGCGAGGCTCGTCAGGTCTCCTTCGCGGGCGGCGTAGACCGTCACGGCTTCGAGTTCGCGGACAATCCGCTGGGTGGCTAGGGAGATCGCCCGGACGCTCTCTACTTCGTCGCCCCACCACTCGACCCGAACCGGCGAGCGGCGGGTGCTCGGGAAGACGTCCACGATCCCACCGCGCACCGCGAACTCTCCAGGACGCGAGACCCGATCCATCCGCTCGTAGCCCAAAGAAACCAACCGCTCAAGGGCTTCATCCAGCTCGATCTCCTCTCCATCCGAGAGTGAGACCGGGTCGTAGAGAGGCGTCTTCTCCATGAAAGCAAGCGGTCCGGCGACCACCACCCGCGCAGATTCCAGGGAGTGGAGCGCCCGCTGCCGCCGCCCGACCCGGACCACCGAAGGGTCGAAGACATCCCCGTAGGCGACACCGCGCGAAGGTAGGTGAACGACTCCCCCATCGAGGAAACTATTCGCGTCGCGGGCGTAACGCTCCGCATCCTCTTCGGTCGAAGCAAGTAGGAAAACCGGATGCTCATTTGTGGCGGCAAGGTATGCCCGGATGCGGCGCGGAGCTTGCAATAATTCTGTCCGCGTCCTGTAAGTCACCCGAATATTGTACCTGCACCTGGACAGCTTCCAACCACACAGGGTAATCCGGGACACCTTTCGGCGCGTATAAGTCGTTTATAAGGTTGAATTAGCAGACCGAGGGGAGGAGGTTACGCCAGAACCAGAGGCGTTTGGAACATCGGCTGGAAAGTTTCGTTCAGGGAAAAGGGACCTGCGGTAAAGCCGTGGGAGAAGGAGAAGCATTGAGAAAGCTAAGTGTATTCGTGTTGATCGCCGCTATCGCGTCGCTAGTCGTCGCGCAGGTGGCTTTCGCACAGTCGAGCGGCCAGACGTATCAGGCGACGCTCGCCCCGCTCAACAACTCGGGCGCCAGCGGCAACGCAACGGTGACGGTAAACGGTAACCAGGCAACGGTCAACATCGAGTCTTCGGGCCTCGTTCCAGGCAAGCCGCATCCCCAGCACATCCACGTCGGCGGACAGAACGTCTGCCCACCGGCCTCGGCCGACGCCAACGGTGACGGCATCACCACCGTGGCGGAGGGAATGCCGTTCTACGGTGGCATCAAGGTCTCCCTTACCACCCAGGGCGACGTCAGCATGAACAGTGGGATGGCCGCCGAGCGTTTCCCGATGGCTGATGCAAACGGCAACGTCAGCTACTCGCGCACGTTCACCCTGCCACAGGGCGTCACCGCAAGCGACATCGCCAACGGCGTGGTCGTCCAGCACGGCCTCAACAGCAACGGCGAGTACGATGGCTCGATCCCGGCCGAGTGCGGCAAGCTCGTGGCGGTCTCCATGCCGAACACCGGCGGTCCTTCGTCTACGACGCTAGCCCTCCTCGGTGGAGCGACCCTGATCTCCGTCGGAGCAGCGGCCGGAATCATCGCCCGCCGCCGCACCGTCTGACAAACGTCCACCTCTAAACCACGTACCCGACCAGAGGGGCGGAGCCTAAAAACTCCGTCCCTTTCTTTTCGTGCTCTCGGTGTGTGAAAATCCCGTGTGTAGTTCAGGAACGTTGAGCAGGATCGGAGTAAATACTTCAGGTGGACTCGGTGTGTATATTTTGCGGCTCAAGCAACGGCTCGCGCAAGGACTATGCAGAAGCGGCAAAGAGCGTGGGGCAACTTCTCGCGGAACGCGGGCTAAGGATGGTCTACGGCGGCGGGAGGGTTGGCTTGATGGGAGAAGCGGCTGACGCGGCGCTCGCGGCGGGTGGTGAGGTAGTCGGTGTGATCCCGGAAGACTTGCGCAAAAAGGAAATAGCGCACGCCGGCCTCACCGAACTACACGTAGTAGGTTCGATGCACGAGCGAAAGGCCTTGATGGCTGATCTCTCCGACGGATTCATCGCCCTTCCCGGCGGCTACGGGACGCTGGAAGAGTTCGCGGAGGTGCTCTCCTGGGCTCAACTCAGCATCCACGAGAAACCCTGCGGACTCCTGAATGTAAACGGCTTCTACGACCCGCTCGCCACGTTCTTCGATACCGCCGTGGAAGAAGGCTTCGTTCGTCCCGATCACCGCTCGCTCGTCCTCATGGAGAAAGACCCGCAGAGGCTTCTGGACAGAATGGCCGGCTACACGCCGCCCGAGGCGAAGAAGTGGATAGAGCCGACCAACCTTTAGCAGGACTTCCCGGTCAGGGACGGGTGTTGAAATCGTTCATCGCTCGTTCGGGGCCTCTTTCGACCACGGCTTCGACGGCGTCGGCGGCGCGTGGGACGGCGTCTTTTACGACGGAGTCCATGCGGCCGAGCACGTAATCTATTACGGTCATGCCGACCGGCGGGCGTCCGATGCCGACGCGCACCCGGACAAAGTCCGGGCCGATGCTGCCGATGATCGAACGAAGGCCGTTGTGGCCGCCCGCCCCGCCACCGACCTTGACCCGGACGTCTCCGGCCGGCAAGTCGAGATCGTCGTGGATGACGATCAACTCTTTGGTATCCGTTTTCGCGAACGCGGCGCCGGAGTTGTTCATAAAGGTCTTAGGCTTCAAGAGCGCTGCGGCGACGGAACCCAGGTTCACGGGCGCCGTCTCGGCGTTCTTCTTTGCCCGCCAACTCCCGCCGTGGCGACGGGCGAGTTCGTCGGCCACCAGGAAACCTACGTTGTGGCGCGTTCGTTCGTAGGAGCGGCCGGGGTTACCCAGTCCCACGATAACGGGGGACCGCAATGGCCCCCCGTTATCGGTCTCGTTTTCCACGGCTCGCGCCGTCGGGGGCTTAACCCTCTTCTGCGGCTCCTTCGCCCGGAACATCCTCGTCACCCTCGGACGCTTCCTCACGCTCGGCGGCCTCCTCTTCGGTCTCGTCCGACTCTTCCTCGACGATGCCGGCGGCTTCTATTTCCTCGTCGGTGATCTCGGTAGGCGCGGTGATCGTGACGGCCACGTCCTCCGGCTCGGAGAGCAGTATCGCACCCTCCGGCAACTCCAGGTCCCCGAGCGTCAGGTTCTCGTTCATCCCGAGGTTCGAGACGTCGAGCGTTATCTCCTGCGGGATTTCGCCCGGAAGAGACTCGATCTGCATCTCGTAGGCGACCTGCTGCAAAACGCCGCCGTCCTGCTCGACCCCCTGCGCCTCACCGACTACCGTCAGCGGGACCGTAACCTCTATCCGCTCGGCCATGTCGACGGGCGCGAAGTCAACGTGAACCAGACGTCCGCTCACGGGGTTGCGCTGCACGTCCACGACGCGGGCCGTCTGGCGGCCGGAACCGAAATCAAGGTCATAAAGCGCGTTGTCGCCGTAGCGGTGAAGCGTGTAGTCGACGATCTTGACCGGCACGGTGAGGGCGGTGCTGCCCTCGTCGCCATAGAGAACACCGGGAACCATCCCCGAAGCCCTCTGGCGCCGGGCGTCGTTCTTGCCCCTACCCTCGCGCTCTTTTACCTGTACATCAACATTCTCAGCCACTTCGAACTCCTAAAATCTCTCCAAACAACCTAGAAAAGCTGGTTCTCGCCCATAAATACCTCGCTGACCGACTCGTCCGTAAAGACGTTCCTGACGGTGCTGGCTAGTATCGGGGCGATAGTAAGCGTATGTATCTTAGAATGCGGCTCGTAGGTATTCAAGGGCAGTGTGTCGGTTACGACCACTTGCTCCATCGGGGAGGCTTCGATCCTCTGGTAGGCAGACCCGGAAAACTCGCCGTGGGTGGCGGCGGCGTGGATCTCCGTGGCTCCTTCTTTGACCAGCCGCTCGGCAGCGTTGACCAGGGTCCCGGCCGTGGCGATAACGTCGTCTATGAGGATGGCGCGGCGTCCTTCGACCTCCCCGATAACGTGCGTCACCTCGGTCTCCCCGGACTGGCGGCGGGTCTTGCTCATGATCGCCCACGGCAGCCCCAGGTGATCCGCCAGGCGGTGCGCGAGCTTCACCTCTCCGGTATCCGGGGCGACGACCACCGCATCTTCGGCGTCCTTGAAACCAGCCTCGACGAAGTAGTCGACGAAAGTGTGCATCGCGGTCAGGTGGTCAACCGGGAACCTGAAGAAACCCTCGATCTGGCCGACGTGCAGGTCCATCGTCATCACCCGCTCCGCGCCGGCAGACTGGATCATGTTCGCAACCAACCGCGCCGTTATGGGCTCGCGCGGCTTTGTCTTTCGGTCCTGACGGGAGTAGGCGTACCACGGAATAACGGCGGTTATCCTCTTGGCCGACGCCCTTTTCGCGGCGTCTATCATCACCAGCAACTCCATCAAGTTCGTATTGACCGGCTCGCACAAGGACTGGATGATGAACACGTCGGCACCCCGCACGGATTCCAGATAACGAGCGTAGACTTCGCCGTTCGGGAAAGTTTGTAGCTGCACCTCACCGAGATGCATGTCCAGCTTATCGGCGATCCTCTCCGCCAACTGCGGGTATCCTCTACCCGAGAAGAGCATCATACGCTTCTCGGTTGCCTGCGAAAGATAGCCGTCTTGCATCGGCCTCTACCCCTCCGTCCCGTTCGATGGTTTTTCGTCGCTCTTGCTCTCGGGCTCGTTCCCGGATGTTTTTTTGCTGGCTTTGCCGGGGGCGTTGCGGATCGCACGCGCCGGCATCCCGACGGCTAACTTGCCCGGCGGCACATCTTTGTTGACGACGCTCCCGGCCCCGAGGTAGGAGCCGCCCCCGACTTCGACCGGCGCTATCAGGCTGGTGTGTACTCCCGTAAAGACGTCGTCTCCTATTTTAGTGCGGTTCTTGTTCTCGCCGTCGTAGTTCGCGGTTATGGTGCTCGCACCCAGGTTTGTACCACGTCCGATCTCCGCGTCCCCGATATAGGAGAGGTGCGGGACCTTGCTCCCCTCACCGACCCGCGTGTTCTTGACCTCGCAGTACGCCCCGACTTTCGACTCCGCCTCAAGAACCGTCCCAGGCCGCAGGTACGAATAGGGACCGACCTTCGCCCCGCTCCCAACTTCCGCGCCACGACCGACGGAGTGCTCGACTAGCGACCCGTCGTCCACCCGCGTGTCCATCAGGTCCGTCGAGGGACCGATGACGCAGTCCGCCCCTATCACCGTCTTTCCGCGCAAGAAAGTGTTCGGCAGGACGACAGAGTCGCGGCCGATCTCCACGCCCGCTTCTATGTGGGTACTCTGCGGGTCCCGAACCGTTACGCCGGCCCTCATGTGAGTATCCAGGATGCGGCGGCGTAGGATCTCCTCGGCCTTCGCCAGGTGAGAGCGGTCGTTTACGAGGGTCGCCTCTTCCAGGTTCTTCAGCCGGTAGGTCACGGCCCGGCTGCGACGGCCGATCACCTCTAAAGCGTCCGTCAAGTAGAACTCGCCGTCCTTATTCTCCGCCTCGACCTGCGCGAGCGCGTCCCGGATCTCCGGCAGCCCGAACGCGTAGAGGCCCAGGTTAACGAGCGATATCTCTCTTTCGGCCTCACTCGCCTCCCGCTCCTCGATGATCCTCACGACACCCGCGTCCTCCATCACGCGGCCGAGCCCGGTTGGATCCGGCGGCTCCGCAACCAGCACCGTCGCCCCAACGTCCGCCGAACCGTGGCGCTCGACCAACTCCCCGAGCGTCCCATCCGAAATAAGCGGCCCGTCACCGTTCACCACGAGCAGGATCCCCTCCTCCTCCTCGATGGCTTCCAGGGCGACCCTAACCGCGTCTCCGGTGCCGAGTTGTTCCTCCTGCACGACAGGTTCCGCCTCCGGTGGCAACGCCTCGCGAACCTCTTCGGCCTGATGACCGACGACGACCAGGATTCTCTCGGGAGCCAGCGTCCGGATTGCTTGAATAGCGTAATTAACCATCGGCACGCCGCATAGGGTGTGGAGGACCTTCGCCCGGTTCGACTTCATCCGTGTTCCCTTGCCCGCCGCGAGCACGACGGCGAAGATCGGTGGACGCTCAGACATGGGTTTTTAGAGGCTCCTTTGTCTATCTTCGGCCAACGACCAACCGGCGCGACTGATGCTGGTAGCTGGGGCGGCAGGATTCGAACCTGCGATCCCGGGACCAAAACCCGGCGCCTTGCCGCTTGGCTACGCCCCACTCCGACGCCAGTGCGCCGACAGGATTATACCGGAGCCGATTGTAATCGTCAGACGCTGTTCTCCAAGTTCAGCACGGTCAACGATCATGCAGATAGGTTGGCAGGATGGTCAGTCCACGACTTTATGGACCTCTTGTATCCGTCCGGGAGATTTATTCGGTCCAGCCCGTTCAAGTCAAAAGATCCCACAGCCGAGTGCTCTTCACTGTGCGACATACCGGCCAGGTCCCTGACGGAACAGCCGTAGGCAACGACGAACACCTCGATTCCTTCGAGGACCTCGTAGAGCCAGGCGTCCAGCAGTGGCCCGACCTCTACACGCAGGTCGAGTTCTTCCTGGATCTCCCTCGCGAGGCACTCTTCTGGAGTCTCGCCCGGCTCCAGCTTGCCGCCAGGCAGTTCCCATTCTCCGCGCTCGTTTTCTAGAAGCACCACGCTACCACCGCTAATGATCACTCCTTTGACGGAGATAGGGTACCTCGCGGGAATACGACCACCGCCACCGGACTCAGGGGGCGAGACTATAGCGTTTTCATTCCCTGATCGATCGGCTCGCAGACTTCCACGAATGGGTATTGCAGGATGGCCTTCGCGTTTTCGGCCTCTTTCTTTAAGACGAAGATGCCGAAGACGGCGCTTCCGCTGCCGCTCATCATCGCACCGAGCGCCCCGGCCCGGAGGAGGTCTCGTTCGCACCGCTCTACTTCAGGGAGTAAGTCCCTGGTTACGGAGGCGAGCGCGTTGCCGAGAGCCCGGACGAGAGCGGGCAACTCTCCTGCGCGGAGGGCGGATACTACCGGCTCGACGGAGGGAGCGTCTTCCACTCCTGACTCGTCGTAAGCACGATAGATGCTCCCCGTGTTCGCCGATACGGATGGTTTGACGAGGACGAGATGGTGCGGCGGCGGTGGCGGTAACGGGGTGAGTACGTCGCCCGTTCCTCCCGCGAGCGCGGTTCCACCGGAGAGGCAGAAAGGGACGTCGGCCCCGACGTGGTTTCCGATCTTCCGCAAAGCCGAAAGGTCGAGCCCGATGTCGTAGAGATCGTTCATCCCCAACAGGAACGCGGCGGCGTCGGCGGAACCTCCGCCCAAACCCGCCCCCGAAGGTATTCTTTTTCGTAGCCCGACCTTCACCGGCAACTCCAGCCCGGAGAACTCGCGGAGTGCTTTCCAAGCCCGGTGGACGGTATTGTCTTCTGGTGGGCCGGTCTCCGACTCCGGCGGCTCAACGGCCAGATCGAAGCCTTCCCCAGCCCGTTCTATTCGCAACTCGTCGGCGAGAGAGACGCTCTGCATGACGGTGGCGATGTCGTGGTAGCCGTCTTCCCTGAGACCTCGCACCTCGAGCGCGTAGTTGACCTTGGCGAACGCCCGCAGCCGTATCGGCCCGTTCTTCATTCCTTCCATCAGAAAGCCCACGAGAGCTTGCGCCACAGGGCCACGAAGCCTTCGGGGGAGAGTTCCTCCGCCCGCGCGTCAGGGCCGAATCCCAGAGAGGTTAGGGCGACTGCGGCCTCCCGCCGGACGGGTTCGGGGAGGTTGTTGGCGAGCCGTTTGCGGCGGCTCCTGAAGGCGGCGAGCACCAGAGCTTTTACGCGCTCGTACTCTTCGGGGTTCAGGTCGTCCTCTTTTCGTTTCACGTCCACGACCGCCGATTGTACCCGCGGCGGGGGATCGAAAACGTTTGGCGAGACTTTGTGGGCCACTTTCACCACCGCGAAGAGCTGGACGAGCACCGCATAAGCGGAGTAGTCTTTGCTCCCGCGCACCGCGGCCATCCTTTTCGCGACCTCTAGCTGGACCATGAACCGCAGAGCGCGGACACTCTCGACTTCCTCGAGGATCCGAAGCACGAGCGGGGAGGCTATGTTGTAGGGCAGGTTGGCGACCATCCGGTTCGGGACGGGGCGGAGGGAAGCGTAGTCGAAAGTGAGGGCGTCCGCCTCGTGGACCATGACGTTTGGATGAGACTCGACGGCGAGATGGAGAGCCGGTAACACGTCCGGGTCGAGTTCGACGGCGTGTACGAGCCGGGCTTTATCGGCGAGGAATGTGGTTAGGAAGCCGCGTCCGGGTCCGACTTCGAGTACTACGTCCGCGCGGGTTACGCCGGAAGCGACGATCCGGGCGGTGTTCGGGTCCTTCAGGAAGTGCTGACCGAGGCGCTTCTTCGGGAAGTCGGCCGGAGAAGACAAAGTCTCCCCGTCAGACCTCTAGCGGCAGGGCGAACAGGTCGCGGGCGTTTCGGGTGGTTAGGGTGGCGAGTTCCTCCTCCTCTATCCCGAGTCGCTCCGCCACGAACCGGGCGGTATGGACGACGTTCTTGGGTTCGTTTTTCGTACCGCGCACCGGCTGAGGGCTCAGGTATGGGGCGTCCGTCTCGACCAGGAGGCGGTTCTCGTCCATCAGCCGTAGGAGGTGGGCCGTCTCGCTGTTTTTGTAGGTCACGTTCCCGGCCAGGCCGACGTAGTAGCCGCGCTCCGTCGCCTCCCGTACCTCGCGCTCGCCGCCCTC
Organism: Rubrobacteraceae bacterium; assembly: GCA_965219175.1. Lineage (GTDB taxonomy): Bacteria > Actinomycetota > Rubrobacteria > Rubrobacterales > Rubrobacteraceae > JBBPZK01. Next base: position 1,196,254 of record CBDCNI010000001.1, on the reverse strand, counting down.
GAAACAGTGGAGGACTATCGGGACCCGCGCGCTCCCGAGACAGGCCATCGTGTCGGCGAAAGCCTGGCGGGAGTGGATAATGAGGGGTAGGCGAGTGTCGTTGGCTAAGGAGATCACATCTTCAAACAACGCCCGTTGGATGTCTTCCGACCAATCGTTTCTATAGTAGTCGAGGCCGACCTCCCCGAGCGCCACGATCCCCGGAGACTCCGAAAGCTCCGCAAGCGCCTCCAGATCCGCCGCCGTGTAGGTCCCCGCGTTGTGAGGGTGTATGCCGGCCGAAGAGTAGACGTTCGGCAAGACCGCCGCGAGTTCCGCGCCTCGCTGAGAGTCTTCGATCTCGGTCCCGACGTTGACCACGGCCCCAACGCCAACGGCCGCCGCTTCCTTCATGGCTTCCTCCGGCGAAACTTCGAGCCGCAAGAGATGTGTGTGCGAATCTACCAGCATGCCTTCAACCTCTCCCCGAGCGACATCACGATTGGCATTATACAGAGCCCACGATCTCGTCGTAGATCTCCCCACGCCTCATCCCGGACTCCCGAGACGCCCGAGCCGCCGCCCTCGACGGACTCTCCCCATCTGAAAGATACCGCCGGGCCAACCCCACAGCCTCCTCGAACCCCATGACTTCCGGCTCTTCACCACCCCGAACGACGAGCACGACTTCACCCCGCACTCCCCCGGAGAACCGCTCCGCCGCCTCTTCCGCCGTCCCCCGAAAGACCTCCTCGTGCAGCTTGGTAAGCTCCCGGCACACCGCGACCCGCAAACCGACGGGCAACTCTTTCAAAGTCTTTACGAGGCGGTGCGGCGACTCGAAGATCACAAAAGTCGTCCTCTCAGCCACGACCCGCTCTATTAGCTCCGCCCGCTCCCGGCCCTTGCGCGGCAGGAAGCCGAGGAAAGTCATCCTGTCGGCCGGCATCCCGGAGGCGACGAGCGCGGTAACCAGCGCAGACGGACCGGGCAGGACTTCCACCTCGGTCCCGGCCTCCATGCACGCGGCCAGGAGCCGATAGCCGGGATCCGAGACGAGCGGCATTCCGGCGTCGGTAACGAGGGCCACCTTCTCCAGGAGCGCCCTCTCGGCGAGCTGCGGGGCCAGTCGTTCCTCGTTGTGCTCGTGGTAGGCGGTAAGTTCGTTCTTTATCTCGTAGTGGGAGAGCAGGCGTCCCGTGCGGCGGGTGTCCTCGCAGGCAACGAGGTCCGCCTCTTTTAGGGTGCGGAGGGCGCGGAGGGTTATGTCCTCCAGGTTTCCGATAGGGGTCGGGACTACTATTAGCGGCACGTAGCCTACCTCAACCTCCCAGGACGTACCGGCCGGAGTCGGAGTCGCGGGCCAGGGCGGCGGCCCCGAGGACGCCTGACTCGGGACCCAGGGTCGCCTCCTTGACTTCGGCCAGGTCCCGGCCCGGAGAGCGGGAGCGCAGGAGGACTTCCTCTCGCGCCCGGTTCAGGATCAGATCGCCCGCTTTGGCGGCGCCGCCGCCCACGGCTATCGCCTCCGGGTTGAAGATGTTGACGAAGCTGGCGAGCCCGACGCCCAGCCACAGCCCGGCCTCTTCGAGGACCGAGATGGACGCTTCGTCTCCCTCTCTGGCGAGTTTCGTCACGTCTTCGCCCAGGATCCGACGGTCGATGGCGAGCTTCCCGAGAGCTGATTCCGGGCGTTCGTTGGCGACCTCGCGGGCGCGACGTTGGATCGCGCTTCCAGAAGCCAGAGCCTCAAGACAGCCGCGATTACCGCAGCCGCAACGCGGGCCAGTCGCCTGAACGGTCATGTGCCCGAGCTCGCCACCCGCTCCCTGCGCCCCCCGCACCAACTCGCCCTCTACGACAACCCCTCCCCCGACACCGGTGCCGAGCGTAAGAAAGACCAGGTTATTCACCTCGCTGCCGCCACCGAATCGAAACTCGCCCCACGCCGCCGCGTTCCCGTCGTTCTCGACGGTTATGGAGAGTCCGGTCCTGCCCTCCAACTCTTTCTTGAGGTCGATCCCTTCTATGGCGTGCAGGTTCGGGGAGAAGATGACCTTGTTCTCGGAAGTGAGTACGTTGCCCGGAACCGCGAGGCACACGCCGCCGACTTCAAAGCCGTTTTTGACCTCCGTTATCGCCCGAGCAATGCTGGACATCAGGCGCTCTCTGGAATCGGCTGTCGGATACCTGACCTCGTTCAGCACCTTACCCTCCGGCGTTACGACCCCGGCGGCGATCTTGGTCCCCCCTACATCCACCCCTATGGCATTCAAGATTCTCCCATCGCTCGGTTAACTTTCTCTCCAATCGAGTATCTCAAGCTCCGCCTGCCCCGTGTAGTCACTCCGGCTCACGGTGTAGACCGCATCAAACGGACCTTCGGGCAAGGCTTCCGGAGCTCCGGGCAGCTTCGCCGCGACGCCGTTGCCGAGTTTGAGAAGGTTCATGCCTTTCCAGATCTGACGCGAACCCTCCACTTTGAGCCTCTCGGTGACGAAGACCGGCCGGTAGTTGCCGCTCCCGAACGGCGCGAGCTTCTCGTGCCAGTCGAGCAGGCCGTTGGATAGAGCATCCAGGGGCATCTCCGCGTCCACGTCCAACGGAGGGTCGAGGATCTCCGGGTTCTCCGCGAACTGCTCCCGAACCGCCCGGTTGACCCCGGCGACAAAAGCGTCGAAGTTGCCTGGCTCCACGGAGAGGCCGGCTGCTTTTCGATGCCCGCCCCACTCGCCGAGCAGATCCCGCACCGCGAAAAGCGCGCCGTAGAGGTCCACGTCGGTCCCGCCGGAGCGGGCCGACCCACCATACGAACCATCAGCCCTGCGCGTCATTATCGCCGCCGGACGACCGGTCGCCGACCCGACCCTGCCGGCGATGAGACCCGCTATCCCTCCTGTCTCCTCCGTGACCACGACCTTGAAGTCCTGCTCCGGGTCAACCTCCGCCATCGCCCGCTCCACGGCATGCCGCGTCCGCCGCTGGCGCTCGCTGTTCAACTGGTTCAACATCGAAGCGATCCGGAAAGCCTCCCGCCGGTCATCCGTCAACAGAAGCTCCAGCGCTGGGAAAGGATTCTTTATGCGACCGATCGAGTTTATGCGCGGCCCGAGCTTCCAGCCGAGGTCGTCCTCGTTCAAAGCTCCCCGGACACCCGCCACCTTCACGAGCGCCGCGACGCCGGGACGGGCCTCGCCCAGGGCAAGCGCGCGGTTTATATGTCGCAGGCCCATCGAGGCGAGCGCCCGGTTATCCCCGACGAGGGGCGCTATGTCCACGATGGTTCCGATCGAGACGAGGTCCAGCAAGCGCCCGAGGCTCCGACGGCTCTCCGGACCTTCCAACTCACGGGCCACGGCCCAGGCGAACTTCCAGGCGACGCCGACGCCGGCCAGCGGGTCCTTCGGGTCCCAGAGCTTCGGGTCGAGGACGGCGATTGCCGCTTCGGGCGGGTCCTCGGGCGGGATGTGGTGGTCCGTGACGATCACATCTATCCCCAAAGAGGCAGCAAGCTCGACCTCGCGCCGGTTGGAGATACCGGAGTCGGCGGTGATGAGCAGCCGCACCCCTTCGGCGAACATGTCCCGCACGTAGGGTTCCCGCAGACTGTAGCCGGTCTGCCGGGTCGGGAGCTTGACCGTGAGGTTCTTCGTGTAGCGGGAGAGCGCCAGGTAGAGGACCGCCGCCGAGGTAATACCGTCAGTGTCGTAGTCCCCGAAAACGCCGATCTTCTCGTCATTCTTTACGGCCAGGGAGACCCGGCGTGCGGCAACGCCCCAAACTTCCTCTTCGGGAGCCGAGATAGTCCCCAGCGAGGGCGCGAGAAAACCGGGGGCGTCGACGGATGTGACGCCACGGTTCGCAAGGACGCGGGCGCAGAGGTCGTCCACCTCAGCAGAGCGCGCAAGCTCGGCGACGGTATCCGCTTCGGGCTCCAGGACCCGCCAACGCGTCAAAAGATCCCTCCCCATCAAAGCTTCGACAAGACCAACCGATTTCATTATAAAGCTTGTCAGCCGGTCAGCACTTCAGCTGGTCAGCAAAAACAAAGGTCGGTTGCTGACGTCTCGTGCGTAAATCAACCGCTTTCCGCGTGTTTCTCTGCGCCGTCTCTCGAAACGAACAACCCAACCTGAAGTGGGAAGAGCATCCGCGACTAGCTTTACACCAGCGGGCTCAGGCTTGAGAGGATGCGTTCGACTATCTTGGATGGGAGCGGGCGGCTCTCCCACTCCTCCAGGGTGAGTTCGTGGGCGTTTGTTTTGTCTAGTTCGAACATCTCATCCATCTGTTCGGCGAAGCTCTCACTGTAGACTTCCAGGTTGATCTCGTAGTTGCCGAGCATGCTGTAGCGGTCTATGTTGGCCGAGCCAACGGTCGACCAGAGGCCGTCTATGGTAGTTGTCTTCGAGTGGATCATGATGTGCTCGTAACAGAAAATTCTCACTCCCGCCTCTAGTAGCTCGTGGAAGTAGCGCCGGGCGAGCCAGTCGGCTGTGATGTGGTTCGACTGATCGGGCAGAAGTACCTGCACGTCTACTCCTCGCTTGGCCGCTTCTTTTAGCGCGGCCCTGAGCGCCCGGTCGGGGACGAAGTAGGCGTGGGTCATGTAGACGCGCTCGTTCGCCCGGTCTATCGCCTCCAGGTACATCGCCCGGATCGGAAATATCCGCAAATACGGGTCGTTACGGTGAAAAACAGTCGCCGGGTCCCAATCCCGCGTCCCGCCCCCGTCCAGCTCGGGCAGGTCTTGTGTACGATGGGTGTTCCAGAAATCCACGAAGTCGTTCTCGACCTCGCACGCCCCGACCCCTCGGACACGGACCTGCGTATCCCGCCAGCCGGCGGCGTACAACGAACCAATATTATAGCCGCCGAGAAAAGCGGTCTTCCCGTCCACGGCCATCAAATGCCGGTGGTAGCGGAAGAAGTTGAGCGGGTTCATAAGCTTCCGCGGCCCCCACAAGGGACGGAAGTGGAGCGTGTGAATTTCCTCCGGCAAACGTTTGAATTTAGGAGAGACGAAGGCGTTCCCGAGCCCGTCAAAGATCACGCAGACTCGCACTCCCTCGCGAGCCCTGCGGGCCAGCGCTTCAACGAAACGCCGACCCGTCTCATCGTCTTTCCAGATAAACGTGCCGACGAAGATCTCACGCTCCGCGTTCTCTATCTCCTCGATCATCGCCTCGTACAACTCGACGCCGAACGGATAGAGCTTCAGGTTGCCGCCCCCGCTCTCCAACTCGACCTCGGGCCGGTCTTTCCACGGGAACCCACCCTCGTAAGGCCCGACCCGACGCTTGCGTAGCTGGGCCAACCCGACCAACCCACCGACCAGCGCCACCTGCACCGCGAAGAGCGCCAGCAAAAACCAAAGCGCGAGCTTCCTGAACTCGACCAGAACGAGCCGTACCAGCCGCAGCGTCTCACGAACAGAACCAATCAACTCCCTCACGAATCCCTCCCCAGTTCGACGCGGTCGTAACGTTTTTCTCCTACGGCAAGTGTCGCGTACACTCTGCTCCCGTCAGTCTCGTTAACAACCCGCGCCAAGAATAGTACCTGTCACCGGCGAACGCTACCGCCGCTCGTGAGATAACATCCTTCAGGGTAGCTCCTAGCCGCGTCTCCGACGCTCGATGAACTGTTTCGCTTCTTCGGTGGCGCGGCGCTTTATCTCGGCCATCTCTTTATCGCCCGGTTTGCTGCCACCGCGCTCGAAGTAGAGCATGGCGGCCCGTCCCATCGCGAGCGTTCCGGCGTAACCGATGGCTCCGGCCACGGCCCATCCACCGAGCGGCACCAGCTTGGCGACCTGGCGCCCGAGAGCGCGGAACCCGAACCCAGCCGCCAGCACCCCGATCAACTCCCGCGCACGCTCCAGCGAAAGCTCCTCGTCGTGGATGGCGGCGATGTTCAAAACCATCCTGGCCTGGTTGGCAGTCATCACCGGCAAGTCAGCACCCGGTATCGGCAAGGCTCCGATCAGGGCGTTCTGGCGGGCGTTCTTCTTGATAACCTCCTCGCACACCGCCCGTCGCAAAACCGGATATCCCCGTCCGAGCGGGACGAGGTAATCTTCGTCCAGGGCACCCGCGACCTTCGGCGCGAGCTCGGAGACGAGCTTCTCCCCGGAAGCCGAAGGTAGAGGTAGCTCGTCCGCATCCTCGACCGCCTTGCCCGAAAGGGTGACGCTCTCTCCCGACTCGGAGACCGCGAGGATTACCTCGGCCCCTCTCACGCTCCGCTGCGCGCCAAACAGCCTGGTGAGTTCAGCAGCGCGGGGAGAGTCACCGGTTACGGCCAGTGTCGCTTGGCTTTTGGCCGCTTTCCTCGAATCTTTAAACGCATCGTACAAGTTCCTTAGGCCGACCACAAACGCCCTTTCCGTTGCCCTCGTGTTAATTGATCTTTGCTCTTTTTCAGATATATTACGATAAGGAGACAGTAGAGTTGCAGTCCGAAAGAATCCAGGGGAGAAGTTGCAACCTCAACGCGACCTGCGCGACATGGAAGAGGTAAAAGAACTCTTCGAAGCCGGACAAGAATCCGGTTCCCTCGAGTCGAGCGAAGTCCTGGAAACTCTCCAGGAAGTAGACCTCTCCACCGAAGAGATCCAACAAGTCTACGGCCTCTTGCGCGAGCACGGCGTGAAAGTCGTAGACGCCGGTTTTCTGGCCGACACCCTCAGCGAGGGCGAGGATGCGCAACTCGTGGAAGAAGTCCTCGAAAGCGACCTCAGAAGCCGTTACACGGGGGATGCGGTACAGATGTACCTGGATGAGATCGGCAAAACCCCGCTCCTCACGAAGGCGCAGGAAGTCTACCTCTCCCGTCGCATCGAGCGAGGAGACAAGCGGGCCAGGGCTCATTTGACGCGTGCGAACCTCCGGCTCGTGGTCTCCATCGCCAAGAAATACGCCAGCCGCGGCGTCTCGCTACTCGACCTGATCCAGGAAGGCAACATCGGCCTCATGAGGGCCGTCGAGAAGTTCGACTATCGTAAAGGCTACAAGTTCTCGACCTACGCCACCTGGTGGATAAGGCAGGCTGTGACCCGCGCCATCGCCGACAAGGGCCGCACCATCCGGGTGCCGGTCCACATGGTCGAGAAGATCAACAAATACTACCGGGTCCAGCGAACCCTGGCCGCCGACCTGAACCGCGAACCGACCGACGAAGAGGTCGCCGAGGTCATGGAGATAGAGGTCCCGGAGATAGCCCGCATCCGCCGCGTAAGCCGCCGCTCCATCTCGCTCGAAACCCCGGTCGGCGAAGACCATTCCTCAGAACTCGGGGACTTTATCGCAGACGAAGACTCCGAAACGCCCCACGACCTGGCCCGCTCCTCCCTCCTGAAAGCGAGGATGCGAGAGGCACTAAACGGCCTCCCCGAGAGAGAACGGATGGTCCTTGAGTACCGCTTCGGACTGACCGGCGGCCAGCCCAAGACGCTCGAAGAAGTCGGGGACCGCTTCGACGTAACCCGCGAGCGAATCCGCCAGATACAACTCACGGCGCTGGCGAAGATAAAAAGCAGCCCCCACTCCGCGAGCCTCCGCGACCTCTTAGACTGAACGACCTACCTGCCGGAACGTCTGTCCCGGTCTTTCTGATCCCCTATATTTTTCGGGTGGTTCGGGTTGCGCCTCGCGGCCGTACCGAAGATACGAAACATGATATAGAGAAAAGCGAAGATAACGGCGAGTGCGAACAGGATCGCGACCACGGTCGTAACATCCGAAAATATTCTCAAGCCTATCTACCTCATCTAATTCGTATTGCCAGCATTTATAAAGACGACCGTCATAGTATCCGGGGCTCCAGCCTCCGATGGTGAAAGAGGCCGCGTTACCGGCCTTTGACCACCTCGAAGGCACGCTCCAATTGGGGATCTTTGGCGAAGATCTTCTGTCGCGAGAGGTCTTTCACTTCGTTCGGCAGCAGCGGCTCGTCGCCCTTTTTCATTTTTACGACGATCTCTGGTTTTATGCCGGTCTTGCGGATAAAGTCACCGTCCGGGGTGAGCCACTCGGCGATGCCGATCAGCATCGCCGAGCCGTCCTTGAGGGTGTACTCCGTTAGTACGGTGCCGGTTCCAAAGGTAGTAGTGCCGACCACTTTCGCCCGGTTATTGTCCCGCAGCGCTCCAGCCAAGATCTCCGCGCTGGAGGCGCTCCCGTTGTTGACCAGGACGACCAGCGGCGCTTTGGTCGGCTTCGCACTATTCGGCACCTTCACCTTCTCTTTCTTTCCCGAGGCGTCTTTGCGGATGTAGACGACGCTGTCGGGCTTCAAGAAGTCTCCGGCCATGGCTATCGCCTGATCCACCTGTCCGCCGGGGTTGTTCCGGAGGTCCAGCACAAAGCTCGTGGCCCCGGCTTTCGTCGCCTCATTGAACGACTTGACGAGGGCGTCGGAGCTGTCGTTCGAGAACGAAGTCAGTTGGACCTGAGCCACCCTACTTCCGGGGATCATGGCCCAAGGGGCGACCGGGACCTTCAGCTCGGTGCGCGTGACCGAGAACTTCTTCGTCTCGTTGCCCCGCCGGACGGAGATCTCTACCTTAGTTCCAGAAGGTCCCCTAACTTTCTTGGCGATTTGTTCCAGATTCTCGCCTTTCACGCTCTTGCCGTCGACCGCCACCAGTACGTCTCTGGTCTTCATACCAGCCTTGTCCGCCGGCGAGCCCGGTATCGGGGAGGTTACGACGACCTCTTTATTCTTCTCTTCAAGGACGATCCCGACGCCCACGTATTTGCCGGAGAGTTCCTGGCTGTTCTGCTTTACCTCATCCGGGGTCAGAAACCGGGTATGGCCCTTGTCGCCGAGGTCGGTCAACATCGCCTCGATCGCCGCGTAAGTCAGCTTTTTCGGCTTTACAGCTTTCTGGTCGACGTAGTCTCTCTGGACGATGTTCAGGGCCTGGGAGTAGAGGTCCACGCTTTTCTTGTCCTGACCGCTTATATTCGCCGGGCTCTGAGAACGCCCGTAGAAGTACGCCCCCACCCCGACGAGGGTTAGCAAGATCAGGAAAGCGGCCCCCCACAAAAGGGTGCGTAGCCGCTGGGATTTGGTTGCGGTATCTTTCCACACGTCGGGGTAGATTCTACTACCTGAAGCGGCCCGTCAGCGCCTTCCTGGAAGCTCCTACTCGACTACTCTGTAAGGCGCTTTATCGACGCGCTCTTCCAGCCGCTGGCCCTCCACGACCGGGAAAAAGCAAGAAGCCAGGTGCTCATCGAACTTCCCGTTTCCTGAAGAACCGTTTGCCTCCTGGCGCTCCAGGGAGGGCTCGTGCTCCGTGCAGTAGTCCTGGGCGCGCGGGCAACGAGTGTGGAAGGTACACCCGGAGGGCGGGTTGGCCGGAGAGGGCACGTCGCCGGTCAGGACGACCCGGCTCCGCTCGCGCTCTTTCTCCGGGTCGGGGATCGGAATCGCCGACAGGAGAGAGTTCGTGTAGGGGTGGCGCGGCTTGGCGTATAGCTCGCTCTTCTCCGCCGTCTCCACGACCCTGCCGAGGTACATAACAGCGACCCGATCTGCGATGTGCTTTACGACCGAGAGGTCGTGGGCGATAAAGACGTAGGTGAGGTTGAACTCCTTTTGGAGGTCCTCCAAAAGGTTGATGACCTGAGCCTGTATCGAGACGTCAAGCGCCGAGACGGGCTCGTCGCAGATGATTAGGCTCGGGTTGAGGGCGATGGCTCTAGCCACCCCGATCCTCTGGCGCTGCCCGCCGGAGAACTCGTGCGGGTAGCGGTTGTAGTGCTCGGGGTTGAGGCCGACGATCTCCAGTAGCTCCTGCACCCGCTTTTTGGTGTCGCCCTCTATCTTGTGGGTCTTCAAGGGCTCGGCGACGATGTTGCCGACCGTCATGCGGGGGTTCAGGGAGGCGTAAGGGTCCTGGAAGATGATCTGCATGTTGCGCCTTACGTTCAGCATCTGACGGCGGCCGTAGTTCAGGACGTTCTCGCCCTCGAAGATGACCTCGCCCTCAGTCGGCTCCAGCAAACGCAGGATCAGGCGTGCAAGCGTGCTTTTCCCGCACCCCGACTCTCCCACGAGCCCGAGGGTCTCGCCGCGCCTGACGCTCAGGTTCACGCCGTCCACGGCCTTTACGTGACCGACCGTCCGCTTCAACACGCCCGCTTTTATGGGGAAGTGCATCTTGAGGTTCTTCGCCTCGAGCAGAACGTCGCCCGAGTAGCCGTTGCTGTTGTTGCCGTTCGTGGTCTCGCTCATCCTTGTACTCCCAACTCTTCATCCACCCGGTTCTTACTCGCTTCCAGTTCCTCCATCGAAAGGATGCAGGCCGCCGAGTGGCCGGGGCGTTTATCTTCGAGCTTAGGATCAACTTCGTAGCACTCGTCTTTCACGAACGGACAGCGCGGACTAAAGTTGCAGCCTTCGGGAAGGAAGATCAAGGACGGCGGCTGTCCCTTTATGGGGAGGAGCCGCGCCTCGCCCGCAGTATCGAGCCTCGGCAATGACCTGAGAAGCGACCACGTATAGGGCATCAGGGGATCGTAGAAAACCGGATCAGTCGGCCCCTGCTCAACGGCGCGTCCGGCGTACATGACCAGCATCTTGTCGGCTATCTTCGCGACGACGCCGAGGTCGTGCGTGATCATTATGATCGCCGTCCCGTACTCCTCCTGGAGGTTAACCATCAGTTCGAGGATCTGGGCCTGGATGGTCACGTCGAGCGCCGTCGTCGGCTCGTCGGCTATGAGGACTTTAGGGTTGCACGAGAGGGACATCGCGATCATGGCCCGCTGGCGCATGCCGCCGGAGAACTGGTGCGGATAGTCGCCGGCCCTCTCCTCCGGACGAGGGATACCGACGTCCCGCAGCACCTTCACTGTCTGCTCTTTCGCCTCGCTTTTAGAGACCTGCTGGTGGATTCGGATGGCTTCCATGATCTGGTTGCCGATGGTGAAGACCGGGTTCAGGCTCGTCATAGGGTCCTGAAAGATCATGGCGATGTCGTTCCCCCGGATCTTCTGCATCCTCTTCTCGGAGACTTCGAGGAGGTTCTGGTCCTCGAAGATGATCTCCCCTTCCGGGTACTCGACCGGCGGCTTCGGGTTTAGCTGCATCAAGGAGAGCGCCGTAACACTCTTGCCGCTCCCCGACTCCCCAACGATCCCCAAAGTCTCCCCCCGCTCCAGCGAGAAAGAGACCCCGTCCACGGCCTTCACAACTCCGTCCTGAGTCTTGAAGTGGGTCTTCAAGTTATTGACTTCCAGCATCGCCACGGTCTAGCACCTACTTTCTATTGTCAACGGTAAACCTCTCGCCGGTGGGAGACGTTCAGTATGTTCACGGAGCCCACTCGTCATCCACGCTGTAGATCACCCTTTAGTCCCCGACACGGATTCACCAACCTCCCGGCCCGTCAACTTGCAACATCCCGCTGGGCGTGGCTCCTGCGTCAAGTTCTGTATCGAGCTTCTGACTCGCTGTTGGGTCTCCATCCGTAGCCGGTTGATTCCTCTCTGCGCCCGCCGGCTGATCGAGAGTTCGTAGCTCACCCTTCAACTCGGCCCTCGTCGATCTCTTTCACAGCCTGTTTCCACAGGATCAACTCATCTTTCCCCTGAGCCAACTCCTCCATCGCCTCGTCGTAGAGTCTTATATCCTCCAGGTCTTCCAGCTCCTCCACCATGCGCTCGTACTCTTCCACGTCGAGGAGCACGCCGACGCGCCGGCCATCTTCGTCCACGACATAACGGGCGGGCATTTCTACTCCACCGATTTCGGATCAAGGGCGTCGCGGAGTCCGTCGCCCAGGAAGTTAACGCACAACACGGTTATGACTATCATAATGCCGGGGAACACGGCGAGCCACCAGTCCTGAACCATGTTCGTCTGGGCGTCGCTGAGGAGGTTTCCCCACGAGGGCGTCGGCGGCTGGATGCCAAGCCCCAGGAACGAGAGCACGCTCTCGGCCAGGATAGCGATACCAACGGTGAGCGTCGCCTGCACGACCATCGCCCCGACCACGTTCGGCAGGATGTGACGGACCATTATCCTCGCACCCGAAACACCGATGGCTCTCGCCGCCAGGACATACTCTTGCTCCCGGACCGTGAGTACCTGACCGCGCACGATACGGGCTATCTGGGGCCAGAGCAGGGCCGCGAGGAGCACGGTGATCGTAACAGCGTCGAACTGGAAGATGCTCCCGAGCACGAGCAGGAGCGCCAGGAACGGAAGCGTAAGCACGTAGTCCGTGAAGCCCATGAGCCCGAGGTCCACGAACCGACCGTAGAACCCGGCGAGTATCCCGACAGCCGCCCCGATAATAGTGGAGAACACACCGACGCCGAGCCCCAACAGCAGCGAGACCCGCCCGCCATAGAGGACCCGCGTCAATTCGTCGCGCCCCAGTTCGTCGGTCCCCATCGGGTGGGCTAGTATCGGGCCGTTCGCGAGCGACTCGAAGTCTATCTCCGCGAAGCCGTAAGGTGCCACGTAGGGCGTCAGGAGCGCAACTATGTAGATGAATATCAGGACCACACCCGAGATGAGCGCGAGCTTGTGGCGTTTGAACTGGCGCCAGAAGATCTCCCGCTGGGTGCGGCCTTTTATGTTGGCCTGCGCTTCGGTGGCGTCAACTGCCTGAGAGCCGCCCTGTACCTGCTCTACCATCTAGCCAACCCCCTCTACTTGTAGCTTATCCGCGGGTCCACTAGCGCGTAGGCTATGTCCGCTATCAGGTTGAACAGCACGACGAGCACCGCGAAGATCAACAACAGCGCGCGGGCTATGTTGTAGTCGCTCTTATACAGCGAGTCGATCAGCAAGAACCCCATCCCCGGCCAGGAGAAGACCGTCTCAGCCACCGGAGCCCCACCGGCGATTGCCGCCGTGCTCAACGCCAGGATGGTCACCGTTGGGATGAGCGCGTTTCGCAGGGCGTGTTTCAAGTAGACAGACCGTTGGGTCAGGCCCTTCGCCCGCGCCGTTCTCAGGTAGTCGGAGTTGAGGGCGTCCATCATGGCGCTGCGCTGGAAACGGCTGTAGGTCGCTATCTGTATGACCGAGAGTGTTATGACCGGCAGGGCGAGGTGCTGCAAGAGGTCCACCAGCCCGTTGTTGCCAGGATCGTGCATACCGGAAATAGCGAAGACTTTCACCCCGGCCCAGGCCGAGAGGTAGACGCCCAGAACGAGTTGGAGGATGAGACCCAGCCAGAAGTCCGGCATGCTGAAACCCATGAACGAGAAGAACGTGGCGCTCTTGTCGAAAGCGCTGTACTTGCGAATCGCCGAGTAAATACCGAGCGGTATGGCTACCACCACGGAGAGTATGAGAGCCGAGCCGAGCAGTAGAACCGTAGGCCAAATTCGCGGCGCGATGATGCTGTTGACCGAGGCGTTTTGCTTGAAGCTCAAGCCGAAGTTCCCGTGAAATACTATGTCGCTGATCCAATACCAGTACTGGATCACGATCGGTTGGTTGAGACCGTAGAGTTCGTTGAGGCGGTTGATGTCGGACTGCGTGATCCTCGGGTTGCTCTGCTTGAGCTGGGTTAGCGGGTCTCCCGCAAGGCTTACGAGCCAGAAGATGGTCACGCTAGCTAGAAAGAGTATCAGGATGCTAAACAGTAACCTCCTGATGATGTAAGCGTACAAGCTCCAGATCACCTCCTACTAAAGACCGCTTTGCGAACCTCTACCGTCGAACTCAAACCGGATTATATTCCGGTGGCAAGAGGAGCGGGCCGAAAAAATCCGGCCCGCCTCATATGGTTAAGCTACTAGCTCAACTTCCACTCGCCGACGTTCCAGAAAGGACCGGCGATGGTCGGGTTGACCTTCGGACCACTCAGTTTGTCGGTATAAGCGATGTACACCGGCCGCTGGTACATCGGGATGAGCGGCACGTCCTTAGACGTCTGGTCCTGCGCCTTCTTGAGCAAGTCCGCGCGGGCACTCACGTCGAGGGTCCTGTCTGACTCGTGCAGCCACTTGGTTACCTGCTTGTTATCGTAGCGGTAGTAGTTCTGGCCCTTGTCGGGAATCTGGTCCCCCGCGAAGAGGGTGGTAGATGTGGGGTCGGGGTTGGCAAGCCACGCCCACTCACCGAGTTCGAAGTTACCCTGCGGAGTCCACTGCCCGAAGAAGGTCTCGGCGGCGGTGTTCTTTATCTTGATGTTTATGCCGTATTCCTTGACCTGCTGCTGCACGATCTGCTGGAGCGACTCGCGCAACGTGTTGTCCGAGGTGGTCGAGAACGTGACGTTCATGTTCGCGCCCTCGCTCTTTGCCTGTTGGGCCAGCTTCTTCGCCATATCCGGGTTGTACTTGTAGTTCTCCCACGCAGGTGTGTAGTAGGGGTCCTGGTCCGGGACCAGGAAGCTCTGCAGCGGGTTGACCTGGCCTTTCAGGAGCTTGTTGATTATCTGGTTCCGGTCCACGCCGTAGGCGAATGCTTTCCTGAGGTTCAGGTTCTTGACCTTATTAGTATTGAAGGCCAGATGCTCCCAGACAGTCCCGGCCTTGACCTGCGTCTTGGTCCCGCTTATACCCTTCAATTTCTGGAGTATGCCGATGTCGACCGGCGGGTTGATGAACTGCACGCCGCCGTTTTTGAGGGAGTTTATGAGGGTGTTGGTGTTCGGTATCCACTGGAAGGTGATGGACGACAGCGCGGCCTTAGTGCCCCAGTAATTGTCGTTTCGGACGAGCTTCAGGAACTGACCTTTTTTCCACTGGTCGAACTTGAATGGTCCGCTGCCCACGATCTCATTATTCATGGCCGTGTTGAAGTCCTTGCCCTTGTAAACGTGCTTGGGCAGGATCTGGGTCGCCGAACCACCCAACAATGTCAGGTAAGGGGCATAGGGCTCCTTGAAAGTCATCCTCACCGTCTGCTTGTCTGGAGTCTCGAACTTCGAGATCTTTTCCCACCCGGTACGGGTGATGATCTTGTTCTTTTTATCCATGACCTGCTCGAAGGTCCATTTGGCATCCTCGCTGGTCAGCGGCTTTCCGTCGGACCAGGTGATCCCGTCCTTGAGCTTGTACTCGACGACCTGCGGATTCTTACTCACGAGCTTAGGCATTTCCGCAGCAAGCTGGGGGGTAAACGAGAGGTCCGGCTTGATCTGTAGCGGACTCTCCAAGACACCGGCGATCATGTCCCCCGTCGCCGCCAGGTCACCGCCTACGATGTAGCCGTTCAGGATGCTCGGCTCCTGGTCGTAGCCGACCTGCAGGTCGTTCTTGCCGCCCCCGCCGCTGCCACTACCCCCGGTGCCGCCACTGCCGCCGCTGGTGACACCCTGGTTGCCGCCACCGCCGCAACCGGCTACGCCTAGTACAACTGCGCCTGCCAGCCCGGTACCGCCTACCTTTATGAAGTCGCGACGGGTTATACCGACTGCTCCCGGCTGCACCTTCTCGGGGCTTGCTTTCTCTGAATTCATGCGCTCTCCTCTCTTATGGTTCGCCTGCTACTTGCGTCCGTCAATATCCTGATACGGTCACACTCTCCTTCCGGACGTACCCGGATGGAGTTGGGGATCAAGACTATTCTCTTTTGACGAACCTTTCCGGCCTCTCTACCCGCATCGAATCAACTGGCACGCAGTATACGGGTGTCGGCATGTGTTTTGCAATACCTTAGGCTCTGGTAGCAGTTTCTTGGCATTAAGCACACGTTATCCAAACTCACGAGAACGCTTCTTCATGAATTCCAGGACCGCCCGGTCTATGTATCCTCGTTCCTGCTCTCGTTCCTCGAAGTTCTCCGTACCCATGAAAGTCTTGAGATATCCATGCAAAGCCTCGTCATCCGGGTCGTCCTCTTTCGAGGAACCGAGTCGGTGCAAGTAAGTTGCGACTTCTTCCCGCACGTCTCCCTCCAGCGCGACTATATCTTGGGACTCCGTCTCCCCGAAGTAGAGAGTGTGGAGATCCCGGAGACGGATCAACTCCCGGATCGGCTCCGGATGGTCGTCTACCCGCAGGTCCAATACCCGATCGTTGTCTCCTCCGTACCCGCCACCCTCCTTCACGACGAGGAGCGCCGCCGACTGCCGGCCCCGCGAGTCTCCCCCGGCCTCCTGCCCGGCGTCGAGCGCAGCCAAGAGCCGCGAGGCGAGATCTCCATCCGCTCCTTCGAAAGTCTTCGCCATCGCCTCGACCGTCTCTCGCCCGACGAGGATGTTTCCCTGGGCGGCGTAGTTTTCGCCCGTCACGCCTCCAGCCCACTCGAAACACCCGTCTCCGGTAAAAGTCGCCGCCCGGCCTTCAGCATCCACAACGCCGACCTGCCGTTGCTCGCGATCCTCATCCGATGAGATCAGAGCATCGAGAGTATTCTGGGCCGTCTCCCCCTTAGCCATCAGGTCCAGGCCGCGTGGCCCGTAGTTGTAGTTCGCGAGCGCTTGTGTCGCGACGGCGCCAGCCCCGGCGCGCGCCCAGGGTACGATCGCCCCGACGGCCAGGAACTTGGATTGCACAGCAACGCCCAGAGAGTCCGTCTCGGGGTCGAACCCGACGATGGAAAAGGTGGCAACGAGCTTCCTCGACACAATTTGGCCTCTCTAACTAGCTTCCACTACATTCTCTGGAAAGACCGCCTGGAAAAGCGTACTCTCCGGATTCACTCTCACGCATTGGCCCATCAGCCTATCCTCATACCGTTCCCGACGATTATTCTTATCCGCCCGTATAAACCTTCTCTGGAGACTGCGCCTTTCGAAATCCGGGATGTGTGCTCTTAGCTGTAGGCGATGCGGGGGTCCAGAAGCGGGTAGAGGAGGTCTATTATGAGGTTGGCAGCGACGATCAGGAGGCTCGCGAAGAGAACGGTGCCGAGGATCATCGGGATGTCCTGATTCTGTATCGCCTGCCAGGCCTGGGTCCCGATGCCGGGCCAGCCGAAGACTTGCTCTATGACCAGCAGCCCGCCCAAAGAGTAGCCGAGGTCCATACCGAACATAGTTACCACCGGCCTCATCGCGTTACGGAAGGCGTGTTTGAAGATCACCACGCTGTTGCTCAAGCCCTTTGCTTTCGCCGTACGGATGTAGCCTTCGCTCAACACCTCCAACATTCCCGCCCGCGTCATGCGGGTGTAGAGGGCAGCCTGGGTTATCCCGAAGGTGAGGGCGGGCAGCACCAGGCTCATGAAGCCGCCCGTGCCCCCGAGCGGGAAGATCGGGAACTTGTAGGCGAAGAAGAAGAGCAGGATGATCCCCAACCAGAACTGCGGCACCGCCAGCCCAACCAGGACGAAGACGTTGGAGAAACTTTCAGCGGCGCCACGCTTCACGGCGACTATGATCCCGGTGGTGACCCCGATTGCCAGCTCTATAAGCACCCCGGCCACGGCGAGCGCGGCGGTGAGCGGGAACCGCTGCAGGATAGCGGGCAATACCTCTTGCTGGGTCCTGTACGAGCGGCCGAAGTCGCCGTGCAACGCCCGGTTTACAAACCCCAGGTACTGGTCGTAGAACGGGCGGTCGAGCCCGATCTGGTGGTGGATGCTGTCCACCACCGACTGCGGGGCGTTCGGGCCAGCGATCATGCGGGCCGGGTTCACGGGCATCAAGAACGCTATCGCGAACGTGATGACCGAGACCAGGAACAACGTGAGCAGCAACCAGGCCGTCCTGCGTATCGCGTAAGTCGCCATCAACAACCCCCTACTTGGTTAGGTTCCAGTTCTGGTAAACCTGGAGCCATACCGGGTGGATATCCGTTCCCTTCAGCTTCGGGTTAACGAAGTAGCTACTCTTCTGGTAGAAGGCCGGCACCCACGGATAGTCAGCCAGGATCCGCTTCTGGATATCCTGGTACATCGCGATCCGCTTGTCGTGGTTCTCCTCCGTCAGGGCCTGGGCAAGCTCTTTATCCACCTTCGGGTTCGAATAATGGGCCTGGTTGTTGGCCGGGATCTGGTCGGAGTTGAGCAGCACGTCCAGGAAGTCCGACGGGTCCGGGTAGTCCTGGCTCCAGGCTCCCATCCCAACCTGGGTATCTCCGGATTCGATCTTGTTTATCCACTCACTAAAAGAGACGCTCTTCAGGTTCATCTTGACGCCGACTTTGGAGAGGTCCTGCTGGATGACCTGGTCTACCTTTGGCTCGTCGCTCGTGTTCTGGTCCCAGAAGGTGATCTTGAACCCATTCGGGTAGCCGGCCTCCTTGAGAAGCTGCTTTGCTTTTTTCGGATCATAAGGTATGTCCTTGATGCTCTTGTCGTAACCCGGCATGTTCGGCGGCAAGACCTGATTCGCCGCCTCCGCCTGGCCGGCCAACACCTGGATGATCCGCTTCTTGTCTATGGCGTACTGCATCGCCTCGCGCACCTTCGGGTTGTCAAAGGGCTTCTCCGTCGTATTCATGTACATGTAATAGACGTTATTCCCTACCGCGGTCTTTATATAGTCCTTGTACTGCGGGTTGTTCTTGACCTGGTTGTACTGGGCGGCTGGTATCTGGGTCTCTAGCTCGTAGTCGGCGCTGCCCTGCTGCACCCGCTGTATCTCGGTCGTCGGGTTTAGACCTATGGTTATGTCTATCTCTTTGGACTGGGCGGCCTGGGTCTCGGGGGCGCTGCCCGGATTCTTGTAGTCCTTATTCTTGACCAGTACCATCTTCGAGCCGTGGCTGAACTTCTTGACCATCATCGGGCCGCTGCCGACGGGGTTGGTGTCGAAGTTGGGTCCCGCTTTCTCGACTGCCTTCTTCGGCACCGCCGACGCGGAAGGTATCGCTATAGTCTGCATGAAGGTCTGGTTCGGCTTTTCCAGGTCGAACTCGATCTTAGTCGGGGAGAGAACCTTGATGCCCTTCAAGTCACCCTTCGGGTTCTTCTGGAAGTCCTTCGCCCCGACTATGTTGGTGTAGAAACCGGAGAGCGGGCTCTTCGTCTTCGGGTCGAGGATGCGCTGGATCTCGTACTTGAAAGCCGCCGCGTCTACCGGCTCACCGTTGGTGAATTTCATTCCCTTGTGGAGCGTGAAAGTATATTTCTTGCCGTTGTCCTGCGGCTTTGGCACGGAGGTGGCCGCCCAGGGAACGAAGCCCTTTCCGGTCTTGTCGTAGGTAACGAGGGTGGTGAAGATGGCGTGCTCGACGGGCCAGCTTAGAGTATCGTAACCGACGGCCGGGTCCGTATGGGGGATGTCCTGCGAAGTGGTCGCCTGGATCGGACGGTTCGCCGAACCGCTACCCCCGCCGCCGTTATTGCCGCCCGAGCCGCCGCAACCAGCGGCTACCGTAGCCGTCACGGCCGCTGCTCCCAGAAGTACCGACAGCCTCCTAAAGTTCTTCTTCAACAATAGCTCCTCGCTAATCACCGGTTGGACATCTACTCAGACCGTCAACAAAAACGTCATCACTCGCTGCTTTGCCTACCTCCTGGGATCCAGAGCGTCGCGCAGGCCGTCTCCCAGAAGGTTGAGACCTAGAACGGTTATGGCTATGGCTATCCCTGGAAAGATTGCTATCCAGGGCGCGGTCGTGAGGTACTGGGTCCCGTCGCTGATGAGGTTGCCCCAACTCGGGGTGGGCGGCTGTATCCCGACGCCCAGGAAGGACAGGATCGCCTCGTAGAGCACGGTGGTCGAGAAGCCCAGAGTCACGTACACGATGATCTGACCGTAGACCTGCGGCAAGAGATGCCTTATAAGGATACGGACCCGGCCAACGCCGATGCTCTGCGCCGCCTCCACGTACTCCCTATTCCTGACGGAAAGCACCTCGCCCCGCACGATCCGAGCCAGATAGAACCAACTCACGAAACCTATGACGAAGATCACCACGCCTATCCCCGGCGTAAGAACAACCGAAAGGAAAGCGGCGAACAGGATAACAGGGAAGCTCATCATCACATCCGTGAAGCGCATCAGGGCCGCGTCGATCACACCTCCGAAGAACCCGGCCAACGCACCGACCACGATCCCGATGAAAGTAGAGACGAGGTTCGCCAGCACCGCCACCTCCATCGAAGTGCGCGCGCCGTAGACGAGCCGCGAGAACAGGTCCCGCCCGAGGGCGTCGGTACCGAGCCAGAACCTACCAGAAGGTCCGAGAGGACTACCGTCCGCGGCCAATCCGCTGGTGAACTGGTTGTTCGGGTCGTAACGGGTGAGCCACGGCGCGAAAACGGCCACCAGGATCACGACGGTGAACACTACGAGCCCGAACATCGAACTCTTGCTCGACAACAACCGCCGCACCGCGTCCTGCGCCGGAGTCCTACCTTTTATCCCGCCGGCGAGGTTCTCCGCAGGCTCGGAAGACGCCACCAGCTTGTCCGGAGATGTTGTCAGTTGTATACCCCCCTCAGCACGTAAACGCCCTTGGTTACGACGAGACCCTGTTTAAGTGAAAGGGAAGTTAAACCCCGGCCGAGAAAAAGTCAAGCAGAAAGAGGCGGCTTCCGGAATTAGTTTGTCGTGGGGCCGCTTACGGGGCGACTAAATTTATTTTCGCCGGCTGATTATCCGTCGTGGGGACTGCTGGAGAGCGGCTCCCGGTAGGGCGGCGCGTTCTCGGGACGGTTGCGTCTCCAGGAGAGGAGGGCGAGGATGGTTGCGCCGGTCCCGAGAAGGGCGAGAAGGTAGAGGATGCCGGTGCCGACGTAGGGGATCAGGTACGTCACGGAGACCACGACGGCCCCCACTGCGGCCGCCAACGCGTTGCCGCCCCGGTAACGTCCCGTGGCGAACAGAACCCTGCGACCCAAATAAAACGCCGCGACCAGAGCGCCGAAAAACACGAACGCCAGGTAGGCGGGGAGGAGCAGCAACAGGACCGGTATCCCGATGATTGAGACGGCGAAGACCACGCCGAGCAGGATCGCCGCCGGTACGGACGCCACCCCGAAGAGCAACGACCGACCAGGCGAAACCTCGATGCTCCGAACCGCCGAAGAGAGCTGCCTCGGAGCCAACACCGCGACCAGAACGCTGCACGCGACGAATATGAAGGTCGTCAAGACCCAGCCGACGAGACCGAGGACCTCGAACATCCCTCCATTTGCGCCCCGATCCCACCCGGAAGCCGTATCCCCCACCTTGTTCCCCTCGACAACCGCGCCCCGGTCCTCCGAAAACGGCCCATCGTGCCGGACGTTTCCACTTATAACAGCGTCGGACCCGAGATGAAGGTTCCCGTGTCCCACGTCCACGTTCCCGCCGACCCGGTTGTCTATATCCACGTTTCCCATACCGGCGTTTACGTTGCCGCCCACCTGGTTGCGGATACTTATATCGCCCATCCCGGAATCGACGTTGCCGCCGACCGGGCCGTTTATCTCGACGTTTCCACGGGCGGATCTCACGTTCCCGGTGACGCGTCCGTTTACCGTAACGTCACCCGCCACGCTCGACGCCTGGGATACGGTCTCACCTTTCGGCACGACCATGTCTCCGAGGGCGTTGTTCTGGAAAGCGTAGGCAGGGTTCGCTGAGATCAGGACGCACAGGCCCAGGACCGGCAAGAGGAGCGGGAAGAACAGCAGCCGGAACCGGGGCGTTGCGTGGGGCGAGGCTGGAAGATAGGTCATGCTCTGCGGGCGTGACGAGAGGCCGAGAAGATTGCGGCCGCTATAAAGACATCGAGGATGGCGCCGATGCCGAGTGAGATCAGTAGTACCGGCCCGGCGACCGCGAAGACCACCCGCGACACTCCCGCGAACTCCGAGACGTAACCCCACAACATCCCCAGGGCATCCGCGAAATAGTTGATCGGGTTCGCACCGGAAAACTGCAAGATAGCCAGCGCCGCGAAGAGCAGCGCGACCGAAAGAACGGCCCACAACAACCTGACCTTGGCCGGACGGGTCGGCAGCGCCATCGCCACCGCGCGCGATACGGAACAAGGCTGCTTCCCGGCTATCTTCGCCGCGCCGAGCGAAGCGCTCAGGGAGATCTCCTGGTTGTAGAGAGAGCTACACCCGGAGCAACTTTCCAAGTGAGCCCGGACTTCCCGCTCTCGCTCGCGGTCGAGTTCCCTATCCGCCAGTTCGAAAACCGCTTCCGGGTCGCAGCCGCAGCCGTCGTGCTCGCGGCTGAGGCTCATACTCTCTCCCCGGCCTCTTCCAGCCGCCCGGCGAGCATGTTCCTCGCCCGAAAAAGACGGCTCTTTATCGCGGGGATAGAGAGCCCCAGCACTTCGGAGATCTCCGCGTAGCTCAACTCTTCGTTGTAGCGCAACAGGATGGGAACGCTGTAAGTCTCCGGCAGGTCCATGATCGCCTGCTGCACGCTCTCGGAACGGTCACCCTCGATGGCGGCTGCCTCCGGGCCTCTCTCGTAAACTTCCGACGCGGCGGCGTGTATCTCCGGGTTGAACTCGACTACTTCCCGCCGGCGACGGAGAGTATCGACGCCGAGGTTGTTCGCGATGGCGAGCAGCCAGGTCTTGAAACGGTAGTCCGGGTTGAAAGTCCCGAGCTTATCGTAGGCCTTCAAGAAAGTCTCCTGAACGAGGTCCTCCACGGAGATTTCACGCCGCGCGTAAGGGTAGAGGACGCGTCCCACGAGCCTCTCGTAACGCCCGACCAACTCTTCGTAAGAACGCACGTCGCCTTCGAGGGTGCGCACGACGAGGTCCTGGTCCTCCAGCCGCTCGCGCCGTACGGGCAAACGCTTGAGCCGCGCCCGCCAACCTCCCAGGGCAACTGTGGATGTGTACTCCATATGCTGATTATATACGCGCCCGCCCCCAGGAAGTTTCAAAAGACGGAGAACGTTTTACCGGAAAGTTTGGATCAGTACGTGTAGCCCAGGCCGGATGGGCCGGAGGCTTGTTCGGTGAGTGCTTCGCGGTTCAGAATAGCTATCTTGCGGCTGCGGACCTCGATGGAGCCGTCGCGCTGCAACTCGCTCATCACCTTCGAGACCGCTTCGCGGGTCGAGGCGATCATGTTAGCCAGGTCCTGATGCGTGAGGCGAACCCCGATCGTCGTCCCGGACCCGTTCTCCTCCCCGAAGCGCTCGCCCAGGTTCAGAAGAAGCGTGGCGAGACGGGTCGAGACCTCGCGGTGGAGCAGGCTCTCTATGACCTCATCCGACTGCCGCAAACGCTCGGAGAGCGAAGAGAACAACTTCAAGGCGAAGTCGGGGCTGCTCTTCATCGCCCGCTCCAGGGAAGCTTTCTGTATACCCGCCACCTGGACCTCGGTTACAGCCTCGGCGAAAACGTCCTGCCAACGCCCCTCGACCAGGCTCAGCTTGCCGAAGATGCCGCCCTGCTTCAAGAGCGCGGTCGTACCTTCTTTGTAGTCACCGTAGATCTTATAGAGCCGAACCGTGCCGGAGAGCACGAAGTAGAGCTGGTCGTCAGGGTCTCCGGGAGTGAAGATAGTGTCTTTGGGACCGAACCGCCGCTCGACCGTGCGGAGCCCCGCCTCTTCGAAGTCCTCGATGGAAAAACCCTCTGGAGCGCTGGTAGCGGCAAAGCCTCCGGTATCGTGCCTGACGAGCATCTAAACTATCCACCTCTCTACTTTGAAAAAGACTTATCTCTGCGTGCCTCTTCAGATCCCTCTTACTCTTTCTGCCTGATACTTATTATACTCAAAGATCAAGAATCAGTATCCATACGATAATGGCTAAATGTATGTGGTTTTACGCTGTTTCCGAAGCGTTTGCATCAGGCGGCTGATTGGTTCCAGCGGAGTTCCACGCCACGGCGTTTGGCGACGAAGAGGAGGTCGTCGCGCAGGTCGTCGGTATCTTTGTCGTAGAGGGTTATCATGCAGAAGTTGCTGTTGCGGTACGCCCACACGAAGGGCGCGAGGTCGCCCACGATCCTGGAGTTTGAGACCATGCCCCACGCGTCGGCCAGCTTCAGGCGGCGTCCGGGGAGGTCAAGTACAACGCTCCAGCCTTCGTCCATCGGGGCGTCGAAGTAGCCGGGCAAACTCTCGGATGGGATCATCGCGTTTTCGAGGTCTTTGGCGAAGGCCTTCTTGTGGGCCTCTACCCCGGCCAGGTAATCGGTATCGTCTACCAGCCTCGGCGGGGCGGGGACGTAGATACGGTTTTCGGCGACCGGCACGCCCTCCGGTGGATAGAAGCCGACGAACGGGACCGGCGAGCGCCAGAGGTGCTGAATCACCCCGAACGTCACGTTGCGACGCCCCGCCGGGTCGCCAGCTGTATCGGCGAAGCGCATCCCGGACAGCTTCATGTGTCGCGGCTCCCACGGGTGAGGTTCCCCGACGCTCCTGAGCCTCCGGCGGCGTTTTGTTATGCGATGGATATCTTCCACAACGCGGATATTCTACAACCTGATCCCACCCCGCGCCCGCCGAAAAACCGTCTTTCGCGAACAAAAGAAAAAGGCGGGGGTTTCTCCCCGCCTTCTCCAAACCATCTTTCGAGTTTTTTCCTAGTTGCGGCTCACCAGCAGCAAGTAGGCTAGCGTCAACAGTGCGGTGAGCGCCGCTGCTATGTACGTGAAGGCGGCGGCCGTCAGTACCCGCCGGGTGCCGCCGGCCTCGCTGGTAGAGAGTATCCCGTAGCGGGTCAACTGCCCGTAGGCCCGCGTCGAGGCGTTGATCTCCACCGGCAGCGTCACCACATGGAACGCGAACACCGCGAGGAACAAGACGGCGGCGATCTGGATGAGCAGCGTGCCGAGCCCGCCTCCGCTAAAGCCTCCCAGGATAAATCCGCCGAACAGTAGCGGCATAAACAACTGGTTGCTAAAGTTGACGATCGGGAAGATCCCCGACCGAAGCTTCATCGGCAAGTAGCCTCTGGCGTCCTGGATGGCGTGCCCGACCTCGTGGGCCGCAACGCTAACCCCGGCTATGGAGTTCTTGTTGAAGTTGCCCTCCGAGAGCCTCACGACCTTGCTGCGAGGGTCGTAGTGATCGGTAAGCGTCCCGGCCACGGGCTCGACCCGCACGTCGTTCAGGCCGTTGCGGTCCAGTATGGAACGAGCCACCTGAAACCCGGTCATACCACTCGCGCTCTGCTGCTTCGAGTACTTCGAGTACGACCTCCTTACCCAGAGACTGGCGAGCCCGGAGATGGCAAATCCCAGGAACATAACAACATAAAAACCGAGCACTCGTTCCTCCTTAGAGAATACTTTCTTTGAACGTTATTTTACTACACTCTTATACGCAAAACCCTATCTAAGGTTTCATCTTCTCCCTCAGAAAAGGCGTTTGTGGAGAACGAAAAAGGGACGACTCGTGAGAGCCGCCCCTTTCCTTTATCGACCCTCGATGCGAGCGGTCAGCTTTGGCCGGCTTTCTGCTGAAGGTCGTCCACGACGCTCGGGTCGGCGAGGGTTGAGGTGTCGCCGAGGTCTTCCTGACCTTCGGCCACGCCGCGAAGGATACGGCGCATGATCTTGCCGCTCCTGGTCTTCGGGAGGTCTGGGGTAAAGATGATCTCATCGGGCCGCGCTATCGGTCCGATCGCCTTACGGACCTGGTCGTTTAGCTCTTGCTTCAGCTCGTCGCTCTCCTCCTTGTCTCCCCGAAGGATCACGTAAGCAACGATAGCCTGGCCCTTGTCCTCGTCGTTTCGCCCGACCACGGCAGACTCCGCGACGGACTCGTGACCGACGAGCGCGCTCTCCACCTCCGCGGTCGAGATGCGGTGACCGGAGATGTTCATCACGTCGTCCACCCGGCCGGTTATGGTGTAGTAGCCCTCCGCGTCGCGCCGGGCGCCGTCACCGGCGAAGTACACGTCACCGTACTTCTCCCAGTAGGTCTCTCGGTAGCGTTCCGGGTCCTTATACAGGGTCCTGAGCATCCCCGGCCACGGCCTCTTTATGACCAGGTTGCCGGAGCCTTCGCCCTCTATTTCGTTGCCTTCTTCGTCGTAGAGTCCGGCGAATACACCGGGGAACGGGAAGGTCGCGCTACCTGGTTTGGCCGTCGTGATGCCGGGGAGAGGAGCTATCATGATCCCACCCGTCTCGGTCTGCCACCACGTATCCACGACAGGGCAGCGTCCGCCGCCGACGTTGTCGTAGTACCACTCCCAGGCCCGCGGGTTGATCGGTTCCCCGACAGTCCCGAGCAGCCGCAGCGAAGTCAGGTCGTGCTTTTCGAGGTTCGCAGTCCCGGTCTTCATGAACGCCCGTATAACGGTCGGCGCGGTGTACATGATGCTCACCTTGTGCCGCTCGACGATGTCCCAGAAACGGTCGCCTTCCGGGTAAGTAGGAGTACCCTCGAACATCAGGCTCGTCGCGCCGTTCGAGAGAGGGCCGTAGACCAGATAAGAGTGACCCGTGACCCACCCGACGTCCGCCGTACACCAATAAATGTCGTCGTCTTTGAGGTCGAGGACCCATTTCGAGGTCGCCTTGACGTGCGTGAGGTAGCCGCCGGTAGTGTGGACTATTCCTTTCGGCTTGCCGGTCGAGCCGGAGGAGTAGAGGATGTAGAGGAGGTCCTCCGAGTCAAGCTCCTCGGCCGGACACTCCGGCTCGGCCTCCGCCACGAGTTCGTCCCAGTAACTGTCGCGGCCCTCGGTCATGTTCACGTCGTCGCCCGTGCGCCTGACGACCACGACGTTCTGGATGGAAGGCGTGTCTTCGAGGGCTTCGTCGGCGTTCTCTTTCAAGACAGTCTTCTTGCCGCCTCGCGGGGCCGCATCGGCGGTCACGAGGACCTTCGCTTCGGCGTCGTTGATCCTGTCTCTGAGGCTCCCGGCCGAGAACGCACCGAAAACAACGGAATGAGGCGCGCCGATGCGGGCGCAGGCGAGCATGGAGATAGGAAGCTCGGGGATCATGGGCAGGTAGATCGCCACCCGATCCCCCTTCTCCACCCCGAGGCTCTTGAGCACGTTGGCGAACTTCTCGACCTCGGCTTTTAGCTCCGAGTAGGTGAAGGTCTTGCCGTCGCCCGGCTCGTCACCTTCCCAGACGATGGCGTTCTTGTCGCCGCGTCCCTGCTCTATCTGGTAGTCGAGGCAGTTGTAGGAGACGTTCAGCTTGCCGCCGACGAACCATTTGGCCTCCGGTGGATCCCAATCGAGGACCCGGTCGTACTTCTTGAACCAGTGAAGCTCTTCGGCGAATCCTCCCCAGAAGCCCTCGAAATCCTGCTCGGCCTTCTCGTAGACCGAAGGGTCGCTAACATTGGCCCTGGAGGCAAATTCTTCCGGCGGCTCGAAAGTGCGCGCCGCCTCTTGCCCGGAATCTTGCTCTGCGCTCATCTCTTCCTTTCCCCTTGTTGCCATAAAACTCTTATCCCTTACGCCACCAAGTATATATTCTCATGGTCTCTCGCGCCTCATACCCGCTTCGACCTACGAAGATTTGGGTTGGTTAGGGCTACTTTTTGTATAGAGTCGCTCCAGACGCCCCCCGAAACGTTCGGCCGAACGACGATCCCCCACCCCGCCGAGCGCCTCGACGGCGCGGAGACAGACACTTATGGCATCCTCGATCTCTCCACGATACTCGTAAAGCGTGGCGAGCCGCTCGTAGCAGAATGTCCCCGCGTGACCGAGTTCGACGGCGGCGCGGCAGTGGCGCTCGAAGGCCGCAAGCTCCTCTTCCTCGCGCCTATTCCGGAAGTGTACCTGGGCCAGAGAAACGTGGGCAAGCTGGCGTTCCTCGTCCGTTTCGGCGAGCTCCAGCGCGGCACTACCCATCCGGCGGGCGAAACCCTCTTCTCCTGCAAAGCCCGCCTGAGAAGCCGTGGAGGAGAGCAGCACGGAAGGTGTGGCGTCCGGGTTTTCGTCGGCGTATGCCCGGAGTGTGGCGTCTGCCGTCTTTGGTTCCGCCGATAGTTCGAGGGCGGCGTGGCGTGAGAAGCGGTCGAGGTCTTCTGGCGGCAGGCTCGTAAGAAACTCCGCCAACTCTTCCCAACTACTCAAGCGCACCTCCAGGACTTGTCATCATCAGACGCGGAGCATCCTACCCTCCGTTACTTGACCACCTCGTAGAAGGTTCCTCCTCCTCGGGAGATGACCTTGTAGCCCGCTCGCTGGTAAGGGTCCATGTATCCGGGGCTTATGCCGCCTGCGAACGTCACGAAGACACGGCCTTTGCCCAGGTACTTGTTGACGGTCTTGAGCCAGGCGCCGTGGCTATCCTGCCAATCGGCCGGGTTCGCTAGCGGGTTTACGAGGTTCAGGTCCGTCCTTCGGTTTTCTACCAGGGTGAGGTACCAGAGGGAGCTGTCGTTCGTGACGAAGGTCGCCCCGCGCGGCGCTTCTTCGGCGACGGCGTTCATCTTCTTCACGGCCAGGTGGTTGCCGCTCATGTCCACGGCGGCGTAGGTGACGGTTCCAGCCCTCCACAGAGGGATCAAGAGTACGACTACGGAGAGCAGCACCACGAGAACCTTCATCCGGGGAGGCGAGAGCAGTCGCGGCGCGGCCAGTATCAGATCGAAGACCTCTTTCAGGCCAACCGCCACGAAAACGGCGAGGATCAAATATGTCGGGATAAAGTAGACCCACACGTCCACGATGCCGTACTCCAGCGCCTGAAAGAGCCATCCGAGATAGAGAAATCCCAACAGGAGACAGACCGCCCGGTCCTTTACGAACAGAGCCACGACGCCGATCCAGGCGAATACCAGGAACGCCGGGTTGAACTGCCGAAGCAATTCACCGGCGTAGAGCGCCAGCCGACCGGGCAGTCGCGAAGGACCGTAGACCAACATCTTGTCGTCGAAAGCCCGTCCGGTCACGAAGCCGATAAAACTGTCCAGGGTATCGGGGTGATAGTAGTCGAGCGGTAGGTTGAGCGAACCCCTGATCGGCACGTATATGTAAGGTGTGAGACCGAGCAGGAATAGCCCGGCTCCCTTAAGCAGCAGCCGCCAGTCGAGCAGCTTGCGCCGATCCACGAGCAAGACGAAGAGGCCGCCGGCGGGGATCAGAAGTCCGCTCGTCAGGTGGTGCGTTAGGGCGAGGCCCATTAGGAACGCGGCCAGCAGCAGGTAGCGGTCCCGCCGCTCGTCCCGCCAGACGAGCAAGACTAGTAGGACGACGGAGATAAAGAGAACGTTCAGCGTGTAGACCTCGGCGATCACCGCCTGGCTCCAGAACGACCGGCTGACGCCGAAGAGCAGCGCCGCCGTCATGGCGGGCAATACTCGTCCGGTGAGCCTCCGACACACGGCGTAGACCAGGAAAACCGCGACCGCCGCGTACACGGCCGAGGCGAGGTTCACTTTGTAGCCCGCGTCCCCGAACGGCAGGAACGTAAAGAGCTTGGCGAGCATCATGTACGTCGGATATCCGGTCGGGTTCGAGATACCCAGGATGTAAGCCCGCACCTGGAACATCCCGGCGTCCGTGAGGTCGTAGAAGTCGCGCGGCAGGGCCGTCGGCGCCAGCGTCCTCAGATACAACACGAATACGAGCAACGAAATACCAATGCCCGGCGCCAGTCCGTACGCCGCTGACGGGATCCCCCCTCTTTTCGAGCTACTCTTCACAGACAGAGATTCTAAAGGAAGAAAGGGAAGCCTGTCCCGTACACTTCGCTGGCGGATCATCGGTTCATCTCCTAGACTGTGTGCCGGTCTCGAAACGACGAGGAACTGACGACTAAGTATTTCAGGAGGATGGATGGGCGGATTGCTCGAAGGTAAGAAGATCCTGGTAACGGGTGTACTCGACCGGCGGTCAATCGCCTACTCGACGGCGCGTCTGGCAGCCGAGCAGGGAGCAGAGATCATTCTTACCGGCTTCGGCCGCGCCGCGAGCCTCACCCGCCGAACCGCCAAACGCCTCGACCCCGAACCACCCGTCCTGGAACTGGACGCAAACAAACCCGAAGACATAAAAGCCGTCGCCGAAGACCTCAAAGAACGCTGGGGAGAGTTGGACGGCATCGTCCACGCCATAGCCTTCGCCCCGGAGGACGCCCTCGGAGGGAACTTCCTTACAGCCGAATGGCCCTCCGTGGCGACCGCCCTCCAGACTTCCGCCTACTCTCTCGCAGCCCTCTCGACCGGCCTAATGGACTTAATGAAGCCCGGCTCCTCCGTCGTCGGCCTCGACTTCGACGCCCGCGTAGCCTGGCCCGCCTACGACTGGATGGGCGTCGCCAAAGCCGCCTTGGAGTCTACCTCCCGCTACCTGGCGCGAGACCTCGGAGAGCGCGGCATCCGGGTAAACCTGGTTTCGGCCGGCCCCGTAAAGACGCTCGCCGCCAAGGGGATCAGCGGCTTCGAGCAGATAGAAGGCGAGTGGGGCCGCCAGGCTCCCTTGGGCTGGGAGACAACCAACCCCGAGCCCGTCGGCCGGGCGGTGGTGAGCCTGCTCTCGGACTGGTGGCCCGCGACGACCGGCGAGTTGATCCACGTAGACGGCGGCTACCACGCGATGGGCGCGCCGGTAAAGTAGCTCGTCAGCGTTTCAGCCGGTCAGCTATTCAGCGCTCGATAGGCGTGGTTCTCGTTCATTTCTTGTGCGCTCGACCCTTGACTGTCTTGCCGAACTTTACCGACGCGACAGCGAGGCGAACTTGGTGTACTGCTCCATCCAGGCGAGTTGGACCTTGCCGGTCGGGCCGTTGCGGTGCTTGCCGATGATGACCTCGGCGATGCCCTTGTCGTCTGAATCGGGATTGTAGTATTCGTCCCGGTAGAGGAACATCACCATGTCGGCGTCTTGTTCGATCGCGCCGGAATCTCTCAAATCCGAGAGCATCGGGCGCTTGTCGTGGCGCTGCTCGACGGCGCGGGAGAGCTGGGCTATGGCGAGGACGGGCACGTCGAGGTCGCGGGCGAGTATCTTGAGTCCACGGCTGATCTCTGCTATCTCCTGCTGGCGGTTCTCCCGGCTCTGGCCGACCATTAGCTGCAGGTAGTCCACAACGACTAACGAGAGCGGCTGCCCGCCCTGGGTGAGTAGCCTGCTCGCGAGCCTCCTGACCTTCGCCCGCATCTCCATGAGCGTGGACCCGGCGGTGTCGTCTATCCAGATCGGCGCGCGGCTCACCTCCGCAACCCCGCGCACGAGCTTCGGCCAATCCTCCGCCCTGACGTTGCCGCTCCTCAAGTCCTGCGAAGGAATGCGAGTAGTCTGGGAAATGAGCCGCTGCACCAACTGCTCCTTGCTCATCTCGAGCGAGAAGATAGCAACCGGTAAGCCTTGACTCACCGAAGCGTGCCATATTGCATTTAATGCAAAGGCGGTCTTTCCCATCGCCGGTCTTGCTGCGAGTACCACAAGGTCGCTCTTGTGAAAGCCGGTCGTGAGGCGGTCGAGGTCTTCGAAGCCGGCTTCTACTCCAGTTACTTCGCCTTCGGACTCGTAGAGTTTCTGGATCATCTCTAGAGCACCCGGCGCCAGCTCTGAAACGGGCGCGAGTTGCTCCCGCATCTTACGGTTTGAGACGCTGTAGATTAGCTGCTCGGCGGAGTCGAGGGTCTGGCTAACATCGTCCGGCTCCGCGAAAGCGTCTTCGGAGATGCGGCTGCCGGCGTCTATGATCGCCCGCAGGAGCGCCCTCGAACGTACTATCTCGGCGTAGCGGGAGGCGTTCGCCGCCGTCGGCACACTCTCGACTAGCTGGAAAACGTAGGCGCGGCCACCGACCCGGTCGAACTCGTTGACGCTCCTCAGTTCGTTGGTGAGCGTGAGCTGGTCTATCGGGTCGCCCCGCGAGTAAAGACGCATCATCGCCCCGTATAGGACCCGATGCGTCTCAGAGTAGAAGTCTTCCGCCGCGAGCGTCTCCGCGACGGCCGCGACCGCGCTTTCGGAGACCAGCATAGCCCCGATCACCGCCCGCTCCGCGTCCAGATCGTGCGGCGGTACCCGAACCGCGTCCGGCCCGCTCTGCACTCCCCGTATTCTCCCCCGGCGCTCCATCCTATAAGGATGTACCAAAAAGGGTCCCGGCACAAGCGGAACCCTTAACCTTTTATCTAAGACTCAAGGTGAACCTGAAGTCAAGCTTTACATCAGCGCTAGAGCTTAGGAACGACGATCACCTTTACGTTAGCTTCGACGTCGCCGTGTACCTGGACGGGTATTTGGTGGGTGCCGAGAGACCTTATCGGCTCGGAGAGCCGAATGCGTCGCCTGTCCAGCCGGATGCCGCGGGCTTTCTCGACCGCGTCAGCGATGTTGGCGGCGGTTACGGAGCCGAAGAGCCGCTCGTCTTCGCCGGTTCGGGCCTCGATGGTTATGACGCTCTTGTTCAGGGTGGCGGCTATGTCGCCGGCGCGCTCCGCCATCCGGCGGTTCCGATCCTCGGATTCTTCCATCCGGCGGCGGGCTTCCTCCATGTTGGATGGGGTTGCGACCTCGGCGAGGTTGCGGGGTACGAGGAAGTTGCGGACGTAGCCGCGGCTCACGTCCACGATGTCGCCCCGCTGGCCGATCTTCTCCACGTCCTGCATCAGAATTACCTGCATCTTCTACCTCCCGACCACGTAAGGAAGGAGCGCCATCTCGCGGGCCCGTTTGATCGCACTGGCCGCTTCACGCTGGTGCTGGGGGCACAAACTGGTTACCCTGCGCGCCCGGACTTTGCCGCGATCCGAGATGAAGCGCCTCAGCGTGTTGTAGTCCTTGTAGTCAACGTAAGTGATGTTCTCCTTGCAGAACACGCACGGCTTGTTCTTTACCGGGCGCCCGCCGCGAGAAGAGTTTTCCCTTCTACGACCCATTTACCGACCTCCTGGTCTTTTCGAGCTTCGAACAACTTTAGTTTTGGCCTTTATTCCGGTACGGAGACGGCCTCGGCCGGT
Source organism: Rubrobacteraceae bacterium (assembly GCA_965219175.1). Taxonomy (GTDB): domain Bacteria; phylum Actinomycetota; class Rubrobacteria; order Rubrobacterales; family Rubrobacteraceae; genus JBBPZK01. The sequence goes on along the minus strand of CBDCNI010000001.1, from coordinate 1,163,596 downwards.
TCCTCGACGTCCTCCAGAGTCTTCTCGACGTAGTCCGGCGGCAGCTTGACGATCATGTGCCGCAGGATGTCATCCGAGACGCGTAGGATACGCTTGAGTTCGGTGAGCGTCCGTTCCCCGGTGGTGAACTGCATGACCGCGTAGAAACCGTCCGTCCGGTGGTCTATCTCGTAGGCGAGACGCCTGCGGCCCCACTGGTTCAACTCCCCGGCCTCGCCGCCGGTACGCTCGATGACGGTCCTGAAACGCCCGATGGTGCTCTCGACCTGCTCCTCGTCGAGTTCGGGAATTACTATGAGCATAGCTTCATAAGTGTCGATTGTTGCCTCCTCTGGTCTAGTATCGGCTTCTCCGGATCCAAAACGCCGCAGAAGCAGGGGCCTGATTGTTTACCCGCATAGTTTAGCAGCGGCCGGAGGTTGTTACAAACTGTATCCTGCTCCCCCTCAAATAGTTACCCGACGACTATACTTGCTCTCGTGGAGAGAAAGACAGACATCGCCGTCGAGACTGTGGACCTCGAGAAGATTCACGGTGGCGGCTCGACGGCGGTTCAGGCACTAAAAGGCGTTTCGTTGGAGTTTCCGGCCGGGGAGTTCTCGGCGATCATGGGCCAGTCTGGGTCGGGAAAGAGCACTCTGCTCCACATACTCGGGGGGTTGGACAGGCCGAGTTCGGGGCGAGTGGCTGTTGGTGGGGTGGAGCTTTCTGGTCTCTCAGATAAGAAGCTGACGCTCTTGCGGCGGGAGCGGATGGGTTTCGTGTTCCAGTTCTTCAACCTGATCCCAACGCTCACGGCCGAGGAGAACGTGTTGCTCCCGGCGCTTATCTCCGGCGAGAAGCCCGGCAAATACGCGGAGAGGCTAGATGAGATCCTGGCCCTCGTGGGGCTAACCGGGAGACGGGAACATCGGCCCGACGAACTCTCCGGCGGGGAGCAGCAGCGGGTCGCCATCGCACGCGCCCTGATCCGGAACCCCGACATCATCCTGGCCGACGAACCGACCGGCAACCTAGACTCGAAGACGAGCGCGGAGATCCTGAACCTGCTGCGCGAATCAGCCGCCCGCTACGGACAAACCATCATAATGGTCACCCACGACCCACGCGCCGCCTCAAACGCCGACCGCGTCGTCTTCCTCTCCGATGGCCGGGTGGTAGACGAAGACCGCGACCCAGACCCGGACAGAATCCTCGAACGCATCAAGACCCTCGAATCAGCGGGATGACACTGGTCTACTCTTTCGAGCCGATTAAAGACGAACAAGCTCAAGAAATCGCCGCCTGGCGCTACGAAACGCCCTACGATTTCTACGATGTGGCAAGAGATCCCGAAGACCTGGAAGAGTTACTAGCTCCGGAGCGCAGACGGACCTATTACGCGGCGGTGTCCGATGGAGAGGAATTGGCGGGGTTTTTCTGTTTTGGATCCGAAGTCCAGGTACCCGGAGGGGACTACGCTGACGATGGCACGATAGACATAGGTCTCGGGCTGAGGCCGGATCTCGTCGGCAAAAGACTCGGGCTCGGGTTCGTCCTGGCGGGCCTCGAATTCACGGAGGACCGCTTCGGCGCGTCGAAATTCCGGCTCACGGTGGCGACGTTCAACGAGTGTGCGATCCGGGTCTACGAACGCGCCGGGTTCCGGCGGAAAGAGACCTTTGACAGCAACAAAGGTGATTCGTTCCTGATTACGGTTCGGGAAGGATGAGGCTCCGGCGCTTCTCCGGCCTGAGTTTGCGCAACCTGGGTGCGCGGCCGCAGCGCACGTTGCTGACGGCCATCGGCATCGTGCTCGGGGTCGGCATAGTCTTCGGGGTTCTGACCCTCTCAAATACGATGTCGAGCACTTTCAGCGCGTTGTTCTCGAAGGCTTACGGCGCGGCGGACCTGACCGTCACGGCGGCGGGCGGTAGTGGTACTTTCAGCGAGAAGACGGTCGAGAAGATAAGGAGCGAGCCCGGCGTCGCCTCGGTCGCCCCGCGGCTCTCTCTGCCGGCTTCGATCATCGGTAAGGGCAAACAGAAAAACGGCCTGCCGAACGTGGGGAGCATGCGCCTCTTCGGGGTCGAGCCGAAGTCTGCTTCCCTGGCGACGGGCTTTGATCTCGTAGAGGGCAGATACCCTAAGAGCGGCAAGGAACTTACCCTGGATCAGGGGACGGCCAAGTCCGCGAAGCTGAAGCTGGGAGACAGAGTAACCGTCGGGACGCCCGGAGGCCCGGAGGAGTTGAAATTAGTTGGATTGTTACGGATACCGGGTGGGTCGTTCGGTGGGATCGCCTTCGGCATGACACCGTTACCCTACGCCCAGAAAGCGTTCGACGAGTCCGGCAAGGTCTCCGGGATAGCCGTGGGAGCCAAAGACGAGGCTACGGTCGCCGGCCTCAAAAGGACGCTCAACCGGGATCTCGGCAAAGGCTTGCACGCGGAGCGTTCTTCCACCCGGACTTCCCAGGTAAGCAGCCAGTTTCAGGGGTTCAGGATAGCGTTGCTCTTCTTCGCCGGGACTTCGCTCTTTGTCGGCGCGTTTCTGGTCTTCAACGCCCTCTCGATGACCGTCCTGGAGCGGACCCGCGAACTCGGGATGCTCCGCGCGCTCGGCTCCACGCGGGCCATGATCGCCCGCTCGGTGGTCGTCGAAGCAGTAATCCTCGGCGTCGTCGGGTCGGCCGTCGGGGTGCTGCTCGGCTACGGGATGGCGCGCGGACTGGTCTACCTGTTCGGCAAAGCTTTTCTCTTCCAGGTCACGAGCCTCTCTTTCTCACCGTTCGCGCTGGTGGCGGCCGTCGTGGTCGGGGTCTTCATAACGGCGCTCGCCGCCCTCTACCCGGCGCTGCGGGCCGGAAGGGTCAGCCCGGTAGAAGCGATGCGCGCGCGGTCAGCCGGACAATCGGCAGGCGTTAATCGCGCCTACTCGTGGCTCTCTCCGGTGGTCGGGGTCGCGCTCGTGGGGGTTGGTGCGCCGTGGGTCTACCATCTGGCGAAGAACCTTTCGACCAACCTTCAAGGTCTCGTCTACGCCTCCGGGATAGCGGGCGTGATCGGAACTTTTCTCGGCGTTTCCCTGATGATACCGGCACTGGTGAGGCCGCTGTCGATCCTGTTCTCCCCCTTTCTACGGCTGCTTTTCGGCGTCGAGGGGAGGATGGCTTCCCTGAACGCCACCCGCAACCGGGGACGGACCGCCCTGACCGCCGCCGCCTTGATGGTCGGCATCTCGCTCGTGATCGCGTTCTCGGCGCTCGGTGGGAGCGTGCTCGGTTCGATCCGTGCCTTCCTACAGGACTCGCTAGGTGCGGACTACATCGTCCAACCCGCAAACCAGAACTCGAACGTAACCTTTTCTCCGGATCTAGCCAAAAAGGTCGAGAAAGTCCCCGGCGTCCAGAAGACGACCGCCGTCGCCATGAGCATCCAGCAAAGCGGCGGGAACGTGGCCCTCGTTTTCGGGGTTGACAAGAGCTACCCGGAGATCTTCCGGATGAACTACGCAGCCGGAGGCGAGAACGCCTCTTCCAGTCTCCGGAGCGGCGAGGCCGTCGTCGGCAAGCAGCTCGCCGGGTCGCGCAAGCTAAAAGTCGGGTCGAAGATAAAGCTGCCGAGCCCAACTGGAGAGAAGAGCTACCGGGTGGCCGGAATCCTCGACAACGACGTACTGGGAGGCGGCGCGGGCGTCTATCTCTCCAGGAGTACGCTGGCGAACGACTTCGGGGAGAAGGAGGCCGGTTTCCTGGCGGTAAAGGCTAGGCCCGGCTCGGATCGGGGGGAGATCTCGAAAAAGATAGAGAAGATCCTCAAGGATTATCCTCAGTTTTCGCTCTACTCCAACGCTGGATGGAAAGCCAAGATCGAGGACAACTTCAACCGCCAGTACGTCTTTTTCTACGCGATCATGGGTGTTTCTGTTGCCGTCTCTGCCTTCGGGGTGGTCAACACGCTCTCGATGAGCGTCTTCGAGCGTACCAGGGAGATCGGGGTGCTGCGCGCCATCGGCACGACGAGGTTCCAGATCGGCCGCCTCATAGTGGACGAAGGAGTCATCATCAGCCTCATCGGGTGCCTGATCGGGGTGGTCGTCGGCTCCGCGCTCGGCTACCTCTTCGTCCGCGGCTCCGGGGCCGGCGGCTTCGATGTCACCTTCTACTACCCGACCATCCCAGCCATCTTGGCCCTCGCCTCGGGCCTCGTCATCGGCATCTTCGCCGGCCTCATACCCGCCCGCACCGCCGCCCGAACCAACATAGTCGAGGCAGTCCAGTACGAGTAGTTAGCCTATACTGAGCCAATCCAGGCGGATGAGATTGTGTTGTGTTGTTTTTCAGAAACTCACTGATCCTTAAAAAGTTATGTCAAGTCCTTATACTTCTGAGAATGGGATACGCTAACAGGGATTAGACATGGAAGACGAACGATCTAACCAGCCTCTGGACGATAAGGAAGAGCAAGAACCTCCATCTCCGGAAACAGAGCTTCAGGCAGAGTCTTTGGATCTGTCCGAACCGCAAACTGAGAACTCAGAATTAGAAGGAACCAGCAATGACTCTAAGTCTTCTAAGCTTGAGGAGAGAAACGAATGAGCGTATCTGAAGACAAAGACAATACAAATGACAGCAACGGAGGCTCTGAAGGACAGAACGAGCCTCCTCGTCCACAAACTCCGCTAACTTCAGAAACGGTCCAGAAAGATGACTCCGAATCGAAGTTACGTGAAACGCGACAGGATGAGAGCGATACCGATAAATAGCACTTCGGCTGCAGTTGCTCCAAGTACAACTTTGAGCGTAAGACTCTTTTTCTTAAGCACTTCGAGGTTGTGAGAGTAAGCTTTACTAATATCGTCTACTAGCGAATGCTGAACATCGTACACTTCCTTCTGCCAGAAAGTGGACCAGAGTTTATCTGCGTGAAGACTACGATTTTGCGCCTTTGGAATTAGCTGGAATAAAGCTACTGTAGCTGCTACCAAGTAAGAAATCAGGGCGGCCGCGAGTAGTAAGTTTGTCCATCTCCCGCTTACAGATGAGACACCGACAAGACCAATCACTACGCTAGCGACAGAAAATATCTGTGCCATCTTGTTGTCCAAAGCTTCCGCGTCTTTTATCTGCCGCTCAGGGGCTTCTTTAGTGTAGTTAAAAATGAATTCGAGAGTTTCTGGATTCACATCTTTGTTGGTCAAACCTACTCCTTGTGTTTTGGTTTTTGACTACAATCGGTTGGTATGGGCGCGACAGACCGTTTACTCCTTGGTCCCGATAGCGAAGCTAGCGAAGCTCGGCTTCGCTGTGGAGACCGTATGAAAGCTTTGGGTCGTCGCGCCCCTGTGCAAACTCCCGGCGGAGCCCGAACAGTTGCCTGGGCCGGAGAGGTTTTCCGCTCCGAGCCCGTACCCGCAAGGCTGGGCAAGCCGAGGTTGGTAAGCCCAACCGATGGAATAGGAGATGCACTTTGAACACTACTGAGAAAGTCTACGTCGGCATCGACGTATCCAAAGCTACTCTGGATGTGGCCCTCGTGCCGGGTGGAGCCTTCGCTGCCTCCAACGACGAGTACGGCATCCAGACTCTCGTCGAGAAGCTGCTCGAAGCTGAACCCACCCTGGTGGTTCTTGAAGCTACCGGTGGCTTGGAGCGGCCTGTTGCGGCGGCGCTTTTCGCATCTGGGATAGCTTGTGCGGTGCTCAACCCCCGCCAGGTGAGGGACTTCGCCAAGGCTATCGGGCGTCTGGCGAAGACAGATAAGATAGACGCCTCGGTCCTCGCCCGCTTCGCCGAGGCGATCCAGCCCGAACCGAAAGCCCCTCCCGAGGCTGAAGCTCTTGAGTTCCAGGCTATTGTTGCCCGTAGAAGACAGATCATCGGGATGTTGGTCGCGGAGAAGAACCGCCTTGGCGCCAGCGTCTCTAAAAAGGTTCGCTCTCGTCTGCAAGCGCACATCCGGTGGCTCGAAAAGGAACTCGTTCGCGTAGATCGGGACCTCGCCGAAGCCATCGAAGAGAATCCTACTTTCAAAGAGAACGAGGCACTTCTGCGTAGCGTTCCCGGAGTGGGTCCCGTGCTTTGCAGGACGCTTCTTGCCGAACTGCCTGAGCTCGGCTCTCTTTCTCCAAGGGAACTCTCGGCCCTCGTTGGCGTCGCTCCCCTCAACCGGGATTCCGGCACTCTCAGAGGCAAGCGTATCGTATGGGGCGGCAGAGCCAGGGTCAGGGAAGCCCTCTACATGGGAGCGTTGATCGCTTCCCGCTTCAATCCCGCCATCAAAGAGTTCTACGAGCGACTCGTAGCAGCCGGCAAGCCCAAGAAGGTGGCTCTGGTGGCGTGTATGAGGAAGATGCTCACCATCCTCAATGCCATGATCAGAGATCGTACTACCTGGAGGTCTTCTCATGTCCTAAACTCCTGATTCCTCATAACAGTTGCTTTCAGATTTCAAATGCACTCCAGAACAGCGCATTTGAGGTAGCTGGTCTCGGGGATCGTGAGTATCTCAGGGTGATCCTGCGCTTGGCCTCGCCACTCGCGTACCCGAACGGTCCTCCCGGCGTCGCCGGCAGCGGAGCGGAGGGTCTCCTCGAACATCTCGCGGGAGAGATGGTAGGAGCAGGAGCAGGTGACGAGGATGCCGCCCGGATCGAGTAGCTTCATCGCCCGCAAGTTTATCTCCTTGTAGGCGCGGCACGCGGCAGGGAGGTCTCGTCTGGTCTTGGCAAAGGCCGGAGGGTCCAGGATCACGGTCCCGTACCTCTCCCCCACATCGGAACGCTCCCGCAACAAGTCGAACGCGCCCGCCCGCGTGAAAGTCACGTTCCCGATACTGTTTAACTCCGCGTTGGCGCGGGCGGATCCGAGGGCTGGTCCACTCGAGTCAACGGCCTCGACGGTCTCAGCACTCCGGGCCGCGTGTAGCGCGAAGCCTCCCGCGTAGGAGAAGATATCCAGCACCCTGCCCGAAGCGTACCTTCCGGCGGCGAGGTGGTTCTCGCGCTGGTCCAGGAAAGAGCCGGTTTTCTGTCCCCTCCACAGGTCCACCCGGTAGCGTACCGCCCCTTCGCGGATGACGACCATCTCCGGTATCTCGCCGAAGAGGACGCGAACCGCGGTATCGAGCCCCTCACGCTTCCGGGAAGCCACGTCCGCGCGAAGAAGTATGCCTTTTGGAGAGAGCAAATCTCGCAACGCATGGACCACCCATTCGAGCCGCTTCTCGACGGCCGCGGTTCCGACCTGGAGCACCACGTAGTCTCCATACTTATCTGCGATTAGCCCTGGAACACCGTCGGCCTCGGCGTGTAACAGGCGATAGGCGTCGCCGTCTATGCGCAGAGAGTCGCGGTAGGCGACGGCCCTCTGTATCCTGGAGCGGAACCAGGGCTCGTCTATCTGTTCGTCGTGGCGTTCGGCGACGCGGATGGAGATCTCACTGCGCGGGTTGTAGAACGCCCGCCCGAGGAAACTCCCCCGCCGGTCGGTGACGCGCACCACGCTCCCGGCTTCTCCCTCGGCCTCCGCCACGTCCGAACGATAGACCCACGGATGACCGGCCCGAACCCGGACGGCGCCCCGCTTCTTCAACACTACTCTTGGCTCTTCACTTTTCAAGTCCCTGTAAGCTCCTTTACCCGGTCTCACGACGCGTTCTGTTAGCATCCTGGGCGTATACTCAACTATACCTTTGCTCCTCACGGAAGGACGACAAGCGTTTGGCGACGACGCAGACGAAGCGCGTAGCGGTGGTAGGAGCCGGGATGGGCGGCCTGGCGGCGGCGATACGGCTCGGCGCGATGGGATTCGAGGTAGACGTCTTCGAGAAAAACGACCAAGCCGGCGGACGCGTCGGCCATCTCCAGGGGAGCGGCTTTACCTTCGACACAGGACCGTCCCTGCTACTTATGACGGATACCTACCGGGAACTCTTCCGTTTTGCAGGACGCGACCTCGACGACTACTTGAACCTCGTACCCCTCGACTCAAACTACAGGGTTACGTTCGGGGATGGCGACTCCATGACAATCCGGCGGACTCTGCCGGAGTTGATCAAGGAGCTGGAGCGCATAGAACCGGGCGTTACACCTCGCTTCTACCGTTTCCTGGAGGATGCCAGTTACAAGTATCGCCTCGGGCGCAGCGAGTTCGTCGAGCGGGACTTCGAGGGAGCCCGCGACTTCTTCTCCCGGAGGAACCTGCGCCTTCTCCTCAAGACGAAAGCGGTCAACAACTACTACCGCTCTGTCTCGAAGTTCTTCAAGACGGAGAAGCTACGCCAGGCGTTCAGCCTGCAAACGATGTATCTTGGCCTATCTCCCTTCCGCGCCCCGGCAGTCTACTCGCTACTCCCGTACACGGAGCTGGCCGAGGATGGACTGTGGTTCCCGGAGGGTGGGATGTACAACCTGATCCGGGCGATGGAAAAGCTGGCGAACGAACTCGGCGTGCGAGTCCACCTGAACAGCCCGGTCGAGGAGATAGTAGTCTCGAAAGGCAAAACCCGAGGGATACGCATAAACGGCGAGCAGATAGAGGCCGACGCCGTGCTGGCGAACGCCGACCTGCCATACGCTTACCGCTCGCTCTTACCCAACTCCGCAAACGCGGACTTCAAGGGCCGCAGGAAGCGCGAGAAGCTGGAGTACACCGCCTCGGCGTTCATGCTGTATCTGGGCGTAGACCACAAGCTGGACCAGATGCTCCACCACAACTTCTACCTCTCGTCGAGGTATAAGGAGAACTTCGAGGCGATCTTCCGGGACCGGGAGCTGCCCGACGACCCTTCTTTCTACGCTGTAGTCCCGTCGCGCACCGCCCCGGAGATGGCGCCGGAGGGCATGGACAGCCTCTTCGTGCTGGTCCCGGTCCCGCACATCAGCCCGAAGGTGGATTGGGCGCGAGACGGCGAGGCGTTCCGGCAAAAAGTCTATGACCTGCTGGAGAAACGGTGCGGGATAGAGAACATCCGGGAGCACACCATTTACGAGAAAATCCGGACCCCGCTCGACTGGCGGACGGACTACAACCTGGAGGAGGGAGCGGCGTTCGGCATAGGACACGGCATCTTTCAGGTCGGCTACTTCCGGCCGCCGATGGTCTCGGAGAGCGTGGATGGGCTTTACTTCGTGGGGGCGAGCACCAGGCCGGGGACGGGGGTGCCGCTGGTCACCATCGGGGCGAAGTTGGTGGCGGAGCGGATCGGCCGCGAGGTCGGCTAGTGCGCCTGAACCCCGCTGAGAACGGCCTGCGAGACGCCGGGCTTACGCTGGCGGAGTGTTACGAGTTGTGCCGGAAGGTCCAGAAGGCTCACAGCAGGACTTACTACTTCTCGACTCAGTTATTTCCACCGGAGGTCCGGCCGCACGTCCACGCGCTGTACGCTTTCATGCGCTACGCAGATGAGATCGTGGACAACCCCGGCGAGACTTCCCTCCCAGAGCAACTCGCGGGGCTGGAAGAGTTCGAGCGAGAGACGCTGGCGGCCGTAGATGGCGAGAAGGTCGCAAATCCCGTGCTTCGAGCTTACGCGGAGACGGTTCGGGCGCGCGGCATAACCACGGAGAGCATCGCGGCGTTTATGGAGAGCATGAAGATGGACACCCACGTCTTCCGTTACCGGGCCTACGAAGACCTAGAAACGTATACCTACGGAAGCGCGGCGGTGGTCGGGCTGATGATGTGCCGGGTGGCTGGCGTCACCGACGAGCGGGCGAACCGGCACGCCGAGGCCCTGGGGGTAGCGATGCAACTCTCCAATTTCCTGCGGGACGTAAAGGAGGACTGGGCGCGCGGTCGGGTCTACCTGCCGCTGGAGGACCTGGAACGTTTCGGGTACGCCGAGGAAGAGATAGGAAAAGGCGTTGTGGATGAACGGTTCGTCGCCCTGATGCGTCTAGAGATAGAGCGCGCCCGGCGGTTGTACGAGATCTCCGACGAAGGGATGGATTACATACCGCGCGGCCGGAGGTATCCGGTGGTTGTAGCGAGAGAGCTGTACGCGGCGATACTCGACCGGATCGAAGCGCAAGACTACGACGTATTCTCACGGCGGGCCGAGACTTCCCTGCCGCGAAAGCTCGCCGTGGCCGCGAGGTGTGCGATCAGGAACCCGGAAGATATCTCGACGCGGCTGACCGGCGGCAGGGCGAACCAGGAGATTGAAATCCGGCGCTGATCGTGGTTCAATCTTTGGACTAAAGGCCGCTAGATAGCAGGACAGTAGCGGCGCTCATCGAGAGCGGTGGAGGGATGGGCCCTACGAAACCGCGGCAACCGATGGGGCGAAAGCTCCGTGACAGGTGCCAACTCCCGCGGAGGAGACTCCGGAAGATGAGTGGGTCTGCAAGCGCAGAACTTCTCTCTTTCGCACGGGCGTTCCGCATGGATACGTGTGATCTACAAACAAACGGAGAGAGGGTTCGATCCTTGAATCTAAACCTCAGAGACGCGGTGGAGAATCGGATACTCGTCGGGGACGGCGCGATGGGAACGCTGCTCCACGACCGAGGGGTTGGCTTCGACCATCCTTACGCCATGGCAAACCTGACGCATCCTGAGTTGGTGTCGTCGGTCCACGAGGAGTACATCCGGGCCGGGGCTGGAGTCATAGAAACCAACACCTTCGCCGCCGACCGTCTCAGGCTCTCTTCACACAACCTCGAAGACAGCGTGCGCCAGATCAACACCTCCGGCGCCAGGCTCGCCCGAAAGGCGGCCGACAATACCGCCAACGGCGGCGAGAAGGCACTGGTACTCGGGGCCATCGGGCCTCTAGGACGCTCTCTAGCCCCGGTTGGCTCCCTCACTCCTGATAAAGCACAAGAGATCTTCACCGAGCAGGCCGAGGCGCTCCTCGAAGGCGGGGCGGACGCCATCCTGCTCGAGACGTTCACGGACCTCCGGGAGCTGCGGCTGGCTTTCGAGGCGGTCAAGGCGCTCGGCGCCCCGGTCCTCGCTTACAAGACGTTCGTGGAGGACGGCGAGACGCTGGCGGAGGGGCTGCCGTCTCGGGTGGCGCGGGAAGTATCCGGGTGGGACGTGGAGCTATTCGGGGCCAACTGTACCGTCGGGCCGCAGCGGATGCTCGGCATCGTGGAGCAAATGTCAGCAGGGGCCGGTCCCGTGGCCGCATTCCCGAACCCCGGCCTGCCGCAACTCATAGACGGCCAGATCCGCTACCGCCAGGACGTGGATCACTTCGCAGCTTACGGCGTAAAACTGGCCGAGGCCGGAGCGCGTCTGATCGGGGGTTGCTGCGGCACCACACCCGCCCACGTCAAAGCACTCTCCGAAGCATTGCGGGACTTCGAGCCCCAGAAGAGAAAGGCCCGCGCCGCCTCCGTGACCGTCGAGAGAGAGCGAGAGGCGACGGTACAGGCTGAGCCGGAGTCGGAGTTCGCCCGGAAGCTAGAGACTGGTTTTGCGGTCACGGTCGAGGTGGACCTGCCGCGGGGCCACGACATCTCCGGCGTCGTGGAGGCGTCTAGACGGCTCAAGGAGCGCGGCGCGGACGCGATAGACATATCGGACGGAGCGCGGGCGCGGCTGCGGATGCACCCGGTTGCGGTGGCGAGGATCGTTCAGGAAGAGGTCGGCATAGAGGTCGTGGCCCATATCTCCTGCAGGGACCGGAACATCATCGGGCTGCAGGCGGACCTGCTCTCGGCGGCGGCGCTCGGGGTCAAGAACATCCTGGCCGTGACCGGTGACCCGGCCCAGATCGGGGACTACCCGGAGGCCACGTCCGTCTTCGACACCGACGCCATAGGACTCGTCCACGTACTCTCCAAGATGAACCGGGGCGAAGACCTGGGCGGCAACTCAATAGGAGCGCCTCCTGGTTTCCTGATCGGCACGGCCTTCAACCCGACCGCCGACGACCTAGATGCCGAGGTAGAGAAGCTCCGACGCAAAACGGAAGCAGGCGCCCACGCATTCTGGACCCAGCCCGTCTTCGAGATAAGCGCCCTCGAACGCGCCCTCGACAAGCTCTCGGACCTGAACCTCGAACCCAGGCTCCTCCTCGGCCTGATGCCGCTCCGCAGCGCCCGTCAGGCTGAGTTTCTCCACCACGAGGTACCGGGCATAAACATCCCCAAGCACGTCAGAGAGCATCTCGCCGAACTCTCCCCGGAGGATGGCCCGAAATACGGAGTCGAGGTCGCCCAGAACCTGCTTGCGGAAGCGGAGCCGTTAGTAAACGGCGCGTACATAATGCCGCCCGCCAGCGCCCCGGAATTGGCGGGAGACGTGATCGAAGCACTGCAACCAGTCAGTTGAGGAGCCGGTCAGCAAAAGCAAGACATGACAGTCTGAAGTGCTGATTAGCTGACCAGCTAGAATGGAGCAATATGGTTCTCCAAAAAACTATCGGTGAAGAAAGAGAAACCCGGCTATCGTCTTTCCGGGCGCTTCTAAAGCAGCGCATCGTGCTGCTCGACTGCGCGATGGGGACCATGATCCAGAGTTACGACCTCTCAGACGCGGACTACCGCGGAGAACGCTTCGCCGACCATCCCGGAGAACTGAAGGGAAACAACGACCTCCTCTCCATCACCCAACCCCAGATAATCCGCGACATCCACGAGGCGTCCCTGGAAGCCGGCTCGGACATCGTCGAGACAAACACCTTCTCCTCCACCTCCATCGCCCAGAAGGACTACAAGATGGAGGACCTGGCCTACGAACTGAACTACCAGGCGGCCCTCGTCGCCCGCGAGGCGGCGGACGGCTTTACGGAACAGACGCCGGACCGTCCGCGCTTCGTGGCCGGCGCTTTGGGGCCGACGAATCGGACGGCCTCCCTATCGCCGGACGTGAACAACCCAGGCTTCAGGAACATCACCTTCGACGAGTTAGCCGAAGCGTACAAAGAGGCGGCGCGCGGGCTGGTGGAGGGCGGTGTTGACCTGCTACTCATCGAGACCATCTTCGATACGCTCAACGCGAAGGCGGCCATCTTCGGGGTTCAGGAATACCTCGAAGAAGCGGGGCTGGACTTGCCCGTCATGATCTCCGGCACGATCACCGACGCGAGCGGACGGACGCTCTCGGGACAGGTGACAGAAGCATTCTACAACTCCGTGAACCACGCGGAACCCATAAGCGTCGGGCTGAACTGCGCGCTCGGCTCTAAGGAGCTGCGCCAGTACATCGAGGAGCTTTCGAGGATAGCAGGCACGCACGTCAGCGCCTATCCGAACGCCGGGCTGCCAAACGAGTTCGGGGAGTATGACGAGAGCCCGGAGTTCATGGCGAAGGAGATCGGGGAGTGGGCCGCGAACGGTTGGCTGAACATCGTCGGGGGCTGCTGCGGGACCACGCCTGAGCACATCGAAGCGATGGCGGAGGCCGTGTCGGGACATGCGCCGCGCGAGATACCGGAGCTCCCGCGCCTGACGCGCCTCTCGGGGCTGGAGCCGGTCAGCATCGGGCCGGACTCGCTGTTCGTGAACGTCGGGGAGCGGACGAACGTCACGGGGTCGGCGAAGTTCAAGGACTTGATCCTGAACGACGACTACGAGACGGCCCTGGACGTGGCCCGGCAGCAGGTGGAGAACGGCGCGCAGATCATAGACATCAACATGGACGAGGGTATGCTCGACGGCGAGGAGGCGATGGTCACGTTCCTGAACCTCGTCGCAGCCGAACCGGACATCTCGCGCGTGCCGGTCATGATCGACTCGTCCAAGTGGTCCATTATCGAGGCGGGCCTGAAGCGGGTGCAAGGCAAAGCCGTCGTCAACTCCATCAGCATGAAGGGCGGCGAGGAGGAGTTCATCCGCCAGGCGAAATTATTGCGGCGCTACGGGGCGGCGGTGATCGTAATGGCCTTCGATGAGCAGGGTCAGGCCGATACGAAGGAACGGAAGGTCGGGATCTGCAAACGCGCCTATAAGATCCTCACGGAAGAGGTCGGCTTCCCGCCGGAGGACATAATCTTCGACCCGAACGTCTTCGCAATCGCTACCGGCATAGACGAGCACAACAACTACGGCGTGGACTACATAGAGGCGGTGCGTGAGATCCACGAGACCCTCCCCCACGCCAAAACTTCCGGCGGTGTCTCGAACGTCTCGTTCTCGTTCCGGGGCAACAACCCGGTGCGCGAGGCGATCCACGCCGTCTTCCTTTACCACGCCGTAAACGCCGGCCTGACGATGGGAATCGTGAACGCAGGGCAGCTCGCCGTCTACGATCAGATCGAACCCGAGCTACGCGAGACGGTCGAGGATGTGGTCCTGAACCGCCGCGATGACTCGACGGAGCGACTGCTGGAGTTGGCCGAGAAGTACCGGGGCCAGGGCGAGGGCGTGTCGGACGAGAAGGACCTGGAATGGCGCTCGTGGCCGGTCTCGGAGCGTCTTGAGCACGCCTTAGTCAAAGGCATCGCGGAGTTCGCCGAGGAGGATGCGGAGGAGGCGCGTCAGGAGGCGGTGCGTCCGCTAGACGTGATCGAAGGTCCCCTCATGGACGGGATGAACGTCGTCGGGGACTTGTTCGGGGATGGCAAGATGTTCCTGCCGCAGGTGGTCAAGAGCGCGCGCGTGATGAAGAAGGCTGTCGCGTACCTGATCCCGTATATCGAGGCGGAGAAAGAGGGCGCCCGCAAGCCGAACGGGACGGTCGTCATGGCGACGGTCAAGGGGGACGTACACGACATCGGCAAGAACATCGTCGGGGTCGTATTGCAGTGCAACAACTTCGAGATCATAGACCTCGGGGTGATGGTTCCTTCGGCGAAGATCCTCCAGACCGCGAAGGAGAAGGGCGCGGACGTGATCGGGCTCTCCGGGCTCATCACGCCTTCCCTGGACGAGATGGCCCACGTTGCGAGCGAGATGAAGCGGGAGGGCTTCGAGATACCGCTCCTTATCGGCGGGGCGACGACCTCCCAGACGCACACGGCGGTCAAGATAGCGCCGGGCTACGACCAGCCGGTGATCCACGTGAAGGACGCCTCGCGCGCGGTCGGGGTGGTGCAGAACCTCATCAGCGAAGACCGCAAGGCCGCCTACGCCGAGCAGATCGCCGCCGACTACGAGCAGGTCCGCCGGAAGCACGCCGGACGCCGCTCCAGGACGAAGATGGCCCCGCTCGAAAGGGCGCGGGCGAACCGGATGAAGATCGACTGGAGCGATTACACCCCGCCGGTGCCGAACGTCCTCGGCGTACAGACGCTCGACGACTACCCGCTGCAGGAGATCCGGAACTTCATAGACTGGACACCGTTCTTCCACTCTTGGCAACTGAAGGGCAGCTACCCGAAGATCTTCGACGACGCCGAGAAGGGCGAGGAAGCGAAGAAGCTCTTCGCCGACGCCCAGGAACTTCTGGACCACATTATCGAGGAAAAGTGGCTCACCGCCCGCGCCATATTCGGCCTCTTCCCCGCCAACCTGCTGCCGAACGATTCTGTGGAAGTCTACACCGATGAGAGGCGTGAGGAGCTACTGACGGAGCTTCACTTCCTGCGCCAGCAGAAGCAGAAGCCGCCAGGCCGCCCGAACCACTCCCTCGCCGACTTTATCGCCCCGAAAGAGACGGGCCTAGAAGACCACATCGGCATGTTCGCCGTCACCGCCGGCATCGGGGCGGACGAGGCGGCGCGGCGCTTCGAGGAGGATAACGACGTGTACAACGCCATCATGATCAAGTCGCTTGCCGACCGGCTGGCCGAGGCGTTCGCCGAGTTGCTGCACCGGCGGGTGCGCAAGGGATTTTGGGGCTACGCGGCGGATGAGAAGTTGGACACGGAGTCGATCATCCGGGAAGAGTACCGGGGCATACGGCCCGCCCCGGGGTATCCGGCCTGTCCCGAGCACACCGAGAAGCGGACCATCTGGGAGTTGCTCGATGTGGAGAACAGGGTGGGCATCACGCTAACCGAGAGTTGCGCCATGAGCCCCGGCGCGGCGGTCAGCGGCTACTACTTCTCACACCCGGACTCGCGGTACTTCGGCGTCGCGGAGATCGGCAAAGACCAGGCCGAGGACTACGCCGAGCGCAAGGGCTGGACGCTCGAAGAAGCCGAGAAGTGGCTCGCTCCAAACCTGGCCTACGATCCGGAGGAGCCGGTCAAGGCTGATACGGCTATTCCGCAGGCCGTGAGCAAGTCCGCGAGGTAGTACGTTAGGATCTCGCCCGGATCGGGTCCGAGACTTCTACAGAGGCAGGAAGAGCGTCTGTCCGGCCATATCCATTGGTTCGCCCGCCTTCGAGACGAGTTCCAGATCGCTGATACAACCGCCGATTGATATACGAAGTTGGTGGGCGTAGATCACGCCGGCGAACTCCTGTCCTCGCCGCTGACGGTGCGTCGCTTCGACGAGGAGATCGTCATCCTGAGTAAACAGTACCCGGTCCAACTCGGCCGCGCGCTCCAGCAGCGCGGGGTCCTGCAATTCACCGGCACCGTCTTCGGCGGCTGTAATTACGTCTACCCCGCGCAACCTTAGTCCGTTGGTTATCGCACGCGGTACGTGATGGTCCATGTAGAGCCGTAGCGACGTTACCGCCCTCCCTGGGCCCTCAGCCGCCCAACCAGCGGAGGTGTATGTAACTCGCGGCTCAACTCGGTGACCCGCTCCAGGCGCCGCTGGATGTCGCGGTCGAGATCTTCCCGATGGTCCCAGTAATAAGCGAGCGCGGAGTGGATTTGCCCGAGGTCCAGATAAGGGTGCTGAAAGTGCAACTCTTCAGGACTCCACCCGTAAGCCTGCTGCTCGACGACCAGTTCCACGACCTTCGTAGTCGTCTCGGCAATAACCGGAACGCCTTCCTGGTCCAGCACAACATGTTCGTAACGAGTCTCTGTCATCCTTTCATCATACCTCAGGAGCCGTACCGACCTCTTACCGGCTTCCGCTTCTGGCTCCTCCCGTCCTTGCTAAAACCATCATTACGACGTATCATTTGGTATAAGTTGTACGTACAAGTAAAGAGGTCCGGGATGAAGCACGAGAAGCTCACGCTCCGATTGGAAGAGGAGTTGATCTTGAAGGCAAAACAGGCGGCTCGTGAGCACGGTACTTCCGTCTCCAGGATGGTCGCGAGCTTCTTCGAAAATATCGAGAGCCCTCCACCGGCGGACTGTCTGTACGGTGAAATAACAAATCGGTTGCGGGGGTCGCTCAAGCCCGAGGAGGATAGACCGGCCGCTGATGAAGAAGAATACTTGCGCTACCTGGAAGACAAGCACGGTTGAACGTCTTGTTCGACACCAATGTAGTGTTGGACGCGCTGTTGGATCGAAAGCCGTGGGCCGACGCCGCGAGCGGCCTGTTCGACCGTGTGGAGTCGGGGAGGCTGGTGGGTCTGCTGGGAGCGCCCACGATAACCACGATCCACTACATCGCGCGCCGCAACGTCGACCGTGAATCCGCGAACGGTATGATGCGAGACCTACTACGACTTTTCGAGGTGGCGCCCGTTGGTCGGACTGTTCTGGAAAGCGCGCCCGTGCTGGACTTCGACGACTTCGAAGATGCCATACTCCACGAGGCCGGCCGGCTCGCCGGTGTACAAGCGATCGTGACCAGAGACAAAAAGGGGTTCTCCGCAGCGACACTGCGAGTCTACTCTCCAGACGTACTCATCGCCGCCCTCAGGGCAACAGAGTAATAGACGAGTGACGATGGAGCAGTCCCGCAGGCCGTGAGCAAGCCCGCGAAATGAGGCGTATCGTAAGATGGGATCGTACCGGGGTCGGCGACTGTAAGGGAGGGATGTCGTGGCGGTCGAGGTGATCGGAATAGACCATGTATACGTGACGGTGAGGGACCTCGAAGCTTCCGAAAAGTTCTACGACCGCGCGATGGAAGTTCTGGGGTTCCGCAAGAAGCGTGGGAACATAGGCGGTGACCCTCACATCCACTACTACAACAGGCACTACGGTTATTCGCTCAGACCGGCTGCGGAAGGAACCCCGGATCACGCCCCCTACGCACCCGGTCTCCATCACTTCTGTTTCAGAGTAGCGGATGAAGTCGCCGTAGACCGCGCTTACGAAGAGCTTCGACAAGCTAATGTAAACGCGATAGATCCTCGCTACTATCCGGAGTATGATCTGGACTATTACGCGACGTTCTTCGCGGATCCGGACGGCATCCGGCTGGAAGTAACAAACTTCCGAGAAATACGACGCAAGCTCATGTATGACTGGGAAGCGAGGGTCAACCTCTAGTAGCGATGAGCAAAGCGTCGCAACTGAAAAACCTCTCGCGAATCTTCTCCAGACAAGGGACCTCGATCTACCGCCACCACCCACCTCTCTACGAGCGTCTGACGCTGGGTGTGGCCGGGGACGTTGAGATGCTCGAACTCGCGTCCCACGCTCGGGGCGATCCCTTGCCAAACCTCTTTCTCGCAGCCGCGCACTCGCTACTGCTCGGGAGCTTGAAGCATCCGATCGCGCGCTTCTACCCGAACATTTCCGGGAACGCGCCGATGGAAGGAGACCCGTATCCACCTTTCGTCCCATTGTTGCGCCTCTCTACCTTCGAGAGAGATGGTGAGCGGCAGAAGGTCCTTGCGCGCTGCGAAGACCATGGAGCTTGGATCCACTGGAGTGCTTGAAGCTACTTGAAGCTGACTTTATCGAACCCTAGTGTGGTGACGAGGGCGCGGATGCTGCTCTCTGCGTTCTTCCTGGCCTGATCCCGGATGTCGTTCTTCTCTGCGGCGGCGAGTATCTCCCGCTCGGCGTCCTGCCGGGCTTGCTCCGCCATCGCGTCATCGGGCTTTATATTGAGAAGTCCCTGCTGCCGATCGTAGACTCGGGTCTTATCCTCATCGAGGCTGGTCGAGAGTATCTTTGACTCCGGGAGCCGGATGGTGACTTTCTTTCCGTCTACGTTCACGTCATTCTTGCCGAGGCTGGAGAGGTCCACGCCGGCTTCGACGTTGCCGGTGGCGACGAGCACCAGTTTCTCGCCCGTCAGGAACTGGCGGAGGCCGCTGCCACCGCTCTGCTTGGTGACCACCACTGATTCGGTGGCCCGCACGGTGGCGAGTTGGTCGAGGTCTTTTATGCCCTCGATCACGACTGGGCTGGTCGTTGTCTGCTGCGGGACCTGGAAGAGCCATCCCACTACCGGCAACTGGTATCCGTAGCGTACCAGCCCGACCCCGAGCCCGGCCGCGAGAACCACTATGGCGAGCGCCGGTAAGAAGATGCTCCGGAACCAGCTTCTCTCTCCACCCTTCTTCACGTTACTCCTCTACAAGCATCGAACTGGTAACAGATCTTATCATCCGGATCAGCAACCGATCCCGCGCATATAATGTCCGTGCTGAATACGGGATGCGAAAGGGAGTATGAATATGGAGCAGCAGGTAATGGAGGGTGCGGAGCCGTTCCGTTTCGAGGGCGGCGAGGTCGGGGTGCTGGTCTCCCACGGTTTCACGGGGACGACCCAGAGCGTCCGGCCGCTCGGTGAGGCGCTGGCGGCGGAAGGTTTCACGGTCGCGGGACCGCGGATCGCCGGGCATGGAACGAGCATGGAAGACATGGCCCGGAGCACTGCTTCAGACTGGATCCACTCAATCGAAGAAGACATCGACTGGCTCGCCGAACGCACGGAGAGCATCTTCTTCGCCGGGCTCTCCATGGGCGGCATGTTCGCGCTGTACTTCGGCGGCGTCCGGCCGGATGTGATCCGGGGCATCATCCCCATAAACGCCTGCGTGTACCTCGGCAACCCGGACCTCGCCCGCCTAACCTTCGACCCTGAAGCGCCGGCCACGGTTCCAGGCGTCGGCTCGGACATACAGGCTGAAGGAGTGGAGGAGTTGGTCTACCCGGAAGTTCCGGTTCCGGCGGTCAAGGAGTTTATGGCGCTCATGCGCGTCACCGACGATATGCTGCCCGTCGTGACCGTACCCGCTCTTATCTTCCAGTCCCTCGAAGACCATGTCGTCCCGCCGGAGAACGGCCCGCACATCCTGGAGCGCCTCGGCAGCGAGGACAAAGAGCTGGTTCGGCTGGAGAATTCGTACCACGTCGCAACCCTGGACAACGACGCGGATATGATCTCCGAAAGGACGACTCGGTTCATCCGGGAGCACTCTGTTTAGAGGACGAACGCGACATCAACCACCACACCAGAGCCACGACGACGAGCGTCGCAACCCCGGAAACGACGAACGCCTCGCGAGGCGAGGTGAGCGCCACGAGCGGGCCGGCGATGGCCGATCCTAGCGTCTCGGCGAGCATGACCCCGCCGTAGAACACGCCGAAGACCCGCCCGAGCATCCGGCGCTCGACGACCCGTTGCAAAGTGATGTCCGCTGCGGCATTCTCGATCCCGTTGCCGACCCCACCGAGGACCCGTACGAGGACCGCAATCGCGAAGAACGGCACAAGGCCGGTCAGTACGGAGACCGCGCCTTCGAGAAAGAGCCCCAGAAAGACTATCCCAACCGGCGCCGCGCGCGAGGCCCCGCGCATCAGCAACAAAGGCCCGAGGATCATACCGACCCCGTGCGCCGCCAAGAGCAATCCATATCCGGCCGGTCCCGCCTTCAGGGAGTCTCCCGCCAGAAAGACGAGCGCTACCAGGTCCACGCCCAGGAACGTCACACCTGCCAGCAACCCGACTACGGCGGCGCGGGCCACCGGATGCCGGACGACGTACACGAGCCCCTCTCTCGTCTCCACGAAGACCCCGGCCGCTCTCTCCCCTACTTCCCGCACGGTGGGCAGCGCCGGCAGTGTGAAGAGGAGCGCCGCCGAAGCGAGGAAAGTGAGCGCGTCGAAGGCCAGGGCTCCCCGGATGCCCGCAACGGTGAAAGTGAGCGCGCCGAGGAGTGGTCCCAGAGTGAGGCTCAGGTTGAAGGCGGAGCCGAGCAGCGCGTTTGCGGGAGAGAGGTCTTCGTCCCCAACCAGAGCAGGCACGGCGCTGCGCCCGGCCGGGAAGAAGAGCGTCGAGAGGATCGAGGCGCAGGCCACCAGCACGAACAATACCGGAAGCGGCGGCAGGAATAGCGCTATCGCAGCCATCAGGGTCGCTTCTCCGAGGTCACAGTAGATCATCAACCGCCGTCCATCCGTCCGGTCGGCGACCGCCCCGGCGAACGGTCCCAGGAGCCGCGGCAGCCCCAGCGAGAGCATCAGTAGCGTAACGGCGAGCGGACCCGAGACCTTATAGACGTACAACGTCAGGGCGGTGATGGTGACGTAGGTGCCGAGGATCGAGAGTATACGCGCGGCCCAGAAGCGCCCGAAGGCTTGGTTGCGTAAGAGTAGCAGCCGACTCATACCGGCTTATCTTATAGCAGGTAGTTTAGGCTTGTATGTTCGTCTGGTGCCAGCGGGTGTGCGCTCCCAGGCCGTCGGCTTCCGGGAACTCCTCACCCTTCGCGAGCTGGACGCTAGCCGGGGGCTGCATCGTCCCCCGGTCGCAGATGTAGGAGCCGGAGAACGGAGCCTTGTCACCCGGTTTGTAGCTCGGGCCGTATGGACGATAGCGGGCGAGGATATCCTCTATGTTCGCCGGTTTTTCTATAGCGTGACGGGTCGAGCTTCGGTGAAGCCGGGGATCTTGAGGAGGGCTTCTATGGCCGTCTCGGGGATGGGCTCATCGACCGTTACGGCCATCGCCGCGCGGGAGCCAGGCTCACCACGGCCGACGGACATGTTGCCGATGTTTATCCCATACTCACCGAGCGTCGTGCCGACCTTGCCGATCATGCCCGGCGTGTCCTCGTTCCGGATGAAGAGCATGTGCTTCTCCGGGATTATGTCCATGTCGAAGCCCAAAGCGCCCACGAGCCTGGGCTGCATCCGAAGGCCGATCAGGGTTCCGCTGACCACGCTTTCTCCCTCTTCACTCTCCAACCGCAGCACGACCAAACTCGTATAGTCCGCGCCGTCCGAGATCCGTGAAGTCTCGACCTTCAAACCTCTTTCACGCGCGAGAAGCGGGGTGTTGACGAAGTTCAAAGGCTCGTGAATCATCGGGGCCAGGAGCCCCTTCTGGGCCGATACGTCCAACAAACGCGTGTCGAAGGCCGCTACCTCTCCCCTGTACTCTATCTTCAACGAGTCGCCGGGATGGTCGGTTAGCTGGTAGAGAAGGCTGCCCAGAGTCTCGCAGAGCCCCGAGAATTGGGCGACGAACTCGGCGCCTTCCCCGGACGGGACCGGGGCGTTGATCGCATGCACCGGCACAGCGCCCCGCAGCGCGGTCGCCACCTGCTCCGCCGCCGTGATGCCCGCCCGATCTTGCGCCTCGGCCGTGCTCGCCCCGAGATGCGGCGTCGCAACCACGTTCGGGAGCGAGAACAGCGGCGAATCCGTGTTCGGCTCCTCGGCGAAAACGTCGAGTGCCGCCCCCGCGATAACATCGTCCTTGAGCGCCTCGAACAGGTCCGCCTCATCCACGATGCCGCCGCGCGCCACGTTGATGATGTACGCCGTCGGCTTCATCTTCGCCAGAGCCTCTTCGTTTATCATGCCGGTCGTCTGGGGCGTGCGCGGGACGTGCAGGGAGACGAAGTCCGAACCCGCGAGCACGTCGTCCACGCTCTCGGCCCGGTCCACGTTCATGGAACGGATACGGTCCTCCGAGACATAGGGATCGTAGGCGAGGACCCGCATCCCCATCCCGAGGGCGCCGCGCGCCACGATCGCCCCTACGTGGCCGAGCCCGACCAGGCCGAGCGTCTTCTCCGCAACCTCGACCCCGCTGAACGCGCTCCGCTTCCACTCGCCCGCGCGCAGCGAAGCGTCCGCAGCCGGGATACGCCGAGCCGCCGCGAGCATCATCCCCAGAGTGTGCTCGGCCGCCGCAACCGTGTTGCTCTCCGGCGCGTTGGCGACTAGGATACCGCGCCCCGTCGCAGCCTCGATGTCTATGTTGTCGACCCCGATACCGGCCCGGCCGATGGCTTTGAGGTTGTCGGCGGCCTTTATGACTTCGGCCGTCACCTTCGTGGCGCTCCGGATTATTAGGCCGTCGTACTCCCCGATCTTCTCCAGCAGTTCCTGTGGCGAGAGCCCGATGATTACGTCTACATCGAACTCTTTATTGAGAAGCTCTACGCCGGGCTCCGCGAGCTTCTCGGAGATGAGGACCTTCAAGCTACCGCTCCGCTCTTCGAGAATACGCGCTGGGCCGCGCCCACACCCTTGCCGAGTTCGACGGGATAGTCCAGCTCTTCGAGGGAGAGTTCGATAGCAGCGATGGTAGAGATAATGTCGAAAGCGTCGAAGTAACCACAATGCCCGATACGGAAGATCCTACCCGTCATCGGACCCTGTCCCCCGGCGACCTGTATCCCGTGCTCCTGAAACATCATCCGCACGAGTTCCTTGCCGTCGACACCCTCCGGCACCCACGCAGCCGTAACGGCCGAGTTGAGGTCCTCATCCGGCCCGAAGAGCTTCAGACCGATTCCCTTTACGCCCTCGCGGGAGGCCCGGCCGAGCAGCGTGTGACGCTCGAAGACGTTCTCGACACCTTCGGCCAGGATCTGCTCGAGCGCCAGGTCGAGCTGGATGATCGTGCTGACCGCCGGAGTCCACGCCGTCTGGGGAGGCGTCTTCTCATAAGCCTTCCTGGCCGCCGTCCAGTCGAAGTAGTAACGCGGCATCCGGGCGTCCTCGTGCGCCTTCCACGCCCTCTCGCTGACGCTCACGAACCCGAGCCCAGGAGGCGTCATCAGCGCCTTCTGCGAACCCGCGACGACCACGTCGACACCCCAGTCGTCCGTCCTCAGGGTACACGCTCCGAGTCCCGAAACGGCGTCCACGATCGAAATGACGTTCTCGGTCGCGCGGGCGAAGCCTTCTATGTCGTTGACGGTGCCGGTGGAGGTCTCGGAGAGGACGCACATGGCGGCTTTTATCTCCGGGTCGTTGGTGAGAGCTTCGGCGACCTCGTCGTTGTCGGCCTTCACGCCCCAGTCATACTTTAGTTCGGTAACTTCGAGGCCGAAAGCCTGGCTCATCTTGACCCAGCGCCCTCCGAAGTTTCCGTTGTTGACGACGAGGACCTTGTCACCGGGCGAGAAGAGGTTCTGGATCGCCCCCTCAAAAGCCCCGGTCCCGCTCGCCGCGTAGGTGAAGATGTCGTTCTCCGTCAGGAAGACCTTCTTCAAGTTCTCGTTGACCCGCGTGAACACCTCCCCAAACTCCGGCGTCCGGTGGTGGATGATCGGCAACGCCCCGGCCGCCGATACCTCCGGTGGAATAGGCGTCGGTCCGGGCGACATCAAACGATACTTGTTCATCATGAGCTTCGCGCTCCTTCTATAGACCCTGATACCCCCGCTATTCTAGCCACAATCCCCCCAGATGGCTACATAAAAGGGCATACGGTGTACAAACTATTGCTTTTGATCTCGCGCTGAACACTGTACCGGGAGACGCCGCCGAATTACAAGCCATAGTAGATCCGGTAGAAAAGCTCTGGTTGGTTCCGGATTCCTTTAGCTGAACCCGGCGCCTTCCATGGCCGAGAGGGAGGAGGCGGCGTAGCGGGAGGCGTAACCGTAACCGGCAAGATCCGGCCCGTAGTAGGATTCCCTGCGCTCCATCACGCTCGCCTTTACTTTGGTCTTTATCCGGTTTTCTTCCAGGTCGAACCTCAAGTCATCCCCGTCCTCGAAGCGGCCTATAACACCGCCGACCGCAGCCTCCGGGGTGAAAAGGGAGATCCAGGTTCCGCCGGCGCCGTCCGGGGCAATCCCGTCGCTCATGACCGTAACGCCCTCCTCAGGTCCCGACTCTTCGAGCGTCTCGCGCAAATCGTCGAGTCGCAGAAGACCCGGCCCTCCACGCGGTCCACAACCCCTTACGACCACGATATTCCCCGGCTCCACCCTGCCGCCGAGGACGGCCGCCACGGCGTCCAACTCCGAATAGAAGACGTTGCACTCTCCGGAGATCTCAGGCGTCCCGACCGGCGCCCGGCAGACCACCTCAGTCCCGGACGAGCGCCCCCGGACGAAGTAGGTCTGCGGGCCGTCGCTCTCGGGGGGCGCGGGCGGCGCGTCGGGGAGCGACTCTTTCAGGCCGCCCTCCACGGTCTGCCCGTCGTGGAGCTGGTCGCCGAGGTGCGAAAAGAGGCCGCCCGGCCCGTGCTCTTTGAACCAGTCGGAGCCGGGAGCGGTGATGGCTGGTACTTCGGGAGCGATCACCCGGATCGTCTGGTTGAAACCGCCAACCGACGCTTCCCGCGAGATGGCGGCTAGGTGGACGATCATCTCCGGCCCGCCTCCGATGGAGCATCCGGCGCGGAGCGCGTCCGTGAGAGAGAAGCTCTCGACTATGTCCTGGGCGGTCGGCGAGCCGGAACGGGCGACCTCCAGGGCGACTTCCACTGGGTCGGCGGAGAGCGGCGCCACCCCGAGCGCGGCGAGGGCCAGTGGGAACGGCTCTTTCAGGCCCGCGCCGAAGACTACCGGCAAGTCGAGCCGGAGCGCGCAGAGGAGCAGACCAGCCAACTCCTCGGGCGGTCCTGGACCCACGAACAACGCCTCCGGGTTTTCGCGGGCGCAGGAGATGTGGGCGGCGTCAGCCACCCATTCGCGGGCGAGGGCTATACCACCTTCCGGTCGCGCTTCCGAGAGGCCCAGCAAGAGGGCTCTCCACCGGCGTCCCGGACGGCGTCGGCTTCGTTGGGCGTGAGCACACCTATACGCGGCATAGTTCCAAGCATGGGGAGCCTAAGAGCCCAGTCTCTCGAAGAGGAGTTGGCGGACGCGGCCGCCGTCGGCCTGTCCGCGAGTCTCTTTCATGACCTGACCGATCAGGAACCCGACCACCTTCTTGTCCCCCTCGCTCACCCGTCCTGCCTCCTCGGGGTTGGCGGCGATGACCCTGTCCACCGTGCCGGATAGTTCGTCGGAGCCCATAGCACCCAGGCCCTCGCGCTCGACGACCTCCGAGGGAGAGTCGCCGCTCTCGAAGACGGAGGCGAGCACCTCTTTGGCGGCGGTGCGGGAGACTCTGCCGTTCTCTACGAGCCCGATCAACTCCGTGAGATGTTCCGGCGTCACCTTCGATTCGTAGACTTCCAGCCCGGCGTCGTTGGCGAGGGCGCGCAGGTCGCCGGTGATCCAATTGGACGCCTGCTTTGGGTCCACGCCGTCGCCATTGGCTACTTCCTCGTAGTAGGCGGCGAGGTCCCGCTCGGCGGTCAGAACCCCGGCGTCGTACTCCGAGAGGCCATACTGCTCGACGAAGCGGGCGCGGCGGGCGTCCGGAAGCTCCGGCATACGGCCCCGGATCTCTTCGACCCACGTCCCGGACAACTCGAGCGGGAGCAGGTCCGGCTCCGGGAAGTAGCGGTAGTCGTGGGCGAACTCCTTGCTCCGAAGCTCGTGGACTTCATCCGTCTCCGGGTCGTAGTGGAGCGTCGACTGCTCCACCCGGCCGCCGCTTTCGAGGATCTCCTGCTGGCGCGCGAGCTCCGCTGCCAGTCCCCGCTCCACGAAGCGGAAGGAGTTCATGTTCTTTAGCTCCGTCTTGGTGCCGAAAGAGCCGTCGGGGTTTCGGATAGAGACGTTCGCGTCGCAACGGAGTTGGCCCTTCTCCATGTCCGCCTCCGAGACGCCTATTGCCCGCAAGATCGCCTTGAGTTGGTTCGCCGTTGCTCTTGCGGCTTCGGGAGAGGGGATATCCGGTTCGGTGACTATTTCCATGAGCGGCGTGCCGCCGCGGTTGAAGTCTATGAGTGATCCGACCGAGCCGTGCATCCGGCCCGAAGAGCCGACGTGGACGTTTTTGGCTGCGTCCTCTTCCAGATGAAGGCGTGTGATCCCGACGCGCACATCTCCCTCGGAGGTCGGGACTTCGATGTAACCGCCGGTGCAGATCGGCTCGTCGTACTGGGAGATCTGGTATCCCTTCGGTAGATCGGGGTAGAAGTAGTTCTTTCGGGCGAATACGGCCCTCGGCGAGACCTGGCAGTTGAGCGCCATCCCGGCCATCACCCCCAACTCCATCGCCTTCTCGTTTGCGACCGGCAGCGTCCCCGGATGCCCGAGACAGACCGGGCAGGTGTGGGTGTTCGGCTCCTCACGGTAAGTCACCAGGCAGCCACAGAACATCTTGGTCGTGGTCGCCAGGTGGACGTGGAACTCCAACCCGATAACCGCCGTATACGTCCTCTTCTCTCTTACTTCCAAGTAGACAACACCTCGCGCGCTCTTCCCGAAACGACTCTACAGAGGATAATTCTAGCACCGTCCGGTTTCGCCGCCGATGCTAGAATTATACTGTACCCGAGGCCCGCGCCGCTTGCGAGCCCTACAGAAAGAGGAGATAGCATTTCGGAAAGTGAACAACCGCTGCTAGTGGTCCTGAGAGGGCCGAGCTTCGGCGACGTCTACACCCTGAACGGGGAAACTCTGGTCCTCGGCAGCGACCCTTTCCGGGCTGACGTAATAGTCCGGGACGTAGAGGTAGAGCCGCGTCAAGCGAAGATATTTCGAGATGACAAAGGGTACACGCTCCGGGATCTCGGTACCGGCGAGGCGATCAAAGTAAACGACGAAGCCATCGAAGAAACGCATCTCCTCCATTGCGGGGACCGTATTTGTGTCGGTGGTAGCGTACTAGAGTACATAGAGCAAGATGCGGTGAGGAAGCAATTCCACAAGAAGATACAGCGGCTCATAAACGAAGACTACCTGACCGGCCTCCTCGCGAAGACCCGCTTCGACGAGAAGTTCGACCAAACACTGGAAGCCTCCCGCGAAGAGGGGTTGTCGTTGAGCATCCTGATGGCCGACATAGACAACCTGAAGAGCATAAACGACTCTCACGGGCATCTATTGGGCGAGTTCACCGTCGGTCAGATCGGCCACATCATAAAAGAGTGTTACACCTCGGGGGAGCAGTACGCCACGCGCTTCGGGGGAGACGAATACGAGGTCCTACTACCCGCCATGGGCAAGAAAGAGGCGCTCGGCGCGGCGGAGAAGATACGACGGCGCGTGGAAGAATATTCCTTCGAGAGAGACGGCCTCTACGCCAACCCAACCCTCTCCCTCGGGGTCGCAACCTACCCGGAGGACGGCTCCACCCGCGACGCCCTGACCAACGCCGCCGACAAAGCCCTCTACCGGGCCAAAGACCACGGCGGCAACACGGTCAGCGAGTAGCCGCAACAGGCCGGACGCTCCGAACTTCTAGGGCCTCATCTGATACTCGAAGTCCGCCACCTGCTCGACGGCGCGGGCCGCCCGGAGCAACATAGGTTCGGTGAAGTAGTCGCTCATCAGTTGGACTCCGACGGGGAGACCTTCGGAGAGGCCACCGGGAACGCTTATGGCGGGGATTCCGGCGAGGCTCACCGGAACGGCGCAGATATCCTGGGCGTACATCGCGAGCGGATCGTCCGCTTTGGAGCCGATCTCGAACGCA
Organism: Rubrobacteraceae bacterium; assembly: GCA_965219175.1. GTDB lineage: Bacteria > Actinomycetota > Rubrobacteria > Rubrobacterales > Rubrobacteraceae > JBBPZK01. The sequence continues at coordinate 1,135,235 of CBDCNI010000001.1, read as the reverse complement.
ACCGTCGGCGAGGTCGGGGAGAGCAGAACGTCATATTGAGTGAACGCGTCTCTGAAGTCTTCCGTAATGCGAGTCCTGACCTTCTGGGCTTGGGCGTAGTAGGCGTCGTAGTAGCCGCTGCTGAGGGCGTAGGTGCCCAGCATAATGCGGCGCTTGACCTCGTCCCCGAAGCCTTCCTCACGGGTGGCGCGATACATCTCGTGGACGCCGTCGGCCGGTACTCTCAGGCCGTAGCGGACGCCGTCGAAACGGGCCAGGTTCGAGGAAACTTCGGCAGGGGCGATGATGTAGTAGGCCGATAGCCCGTACTCCGAGTGTGGCAGGCTCGCCTCTTCCACGCTGGCACCCGCTTCTTCCAGGTCACGGGCGACGCGCTCGACTACTTCACGCACTCCGGGCTCGACGCCTTCTCCGTCCATGAGTTCCGTCACCACCCCGACCCTGAGACCCGAGATGCCGTCTTCAAGGCCGGCAAGGTAGTCTGGGACTTCGATGTTGGCGGTGGTCGAATCGCGCGGGTCGTGGCCGGCGATGGCCTGCAGAAGGAGGGCTGAGTCGCGCACGTCGCGGGTCATTGGTCCGACTTGATCTAACGACGAACCGAAGGCGATCAGACCGTGCCGCGAGACCCGCCCGTAGGTTGGCTTGAGTCCGACGATGCCGCACAAAGCCGCCGGTTGCCGCACGGACCCACCCGTATCCGTCCCGAGAGCCCACCAGCCCTGACCCGCCGCCACCGCAACCGCCGACCCACCGGAGGAGCCGCCCGGAACCCGCCCGAGGTCCCACGGGTTGCGTACTACTCCGTAGGCCGAGTTCTCGGTCGAGGAGCCCATCGCGAACTCGTCCATGTTCGCTTTGCCGACCATGACAATGTCCTCGCCGAAATTCAGTAACGCCGAAGCATCATAGAGGGGCCGGAAGTCTTCGAGCATCTTCGAGCCGCAAGTGGTCCGCACTCCACGCGTCGAGAGCACGTCCTTGACGGCGATCGGTACGCCTTCCCAGAGCTTCCGCCCGCCATTCTTCTCATCTACCCGCTCCGCCCGCTCGAGGGCGAGTTCCGGGGTTGTCGTGACGAAGGCGTTTACCCGGTCTTCGACCTCTTCGACGCGACTGTTGGCAGCCACGGCGGCTTCGACGGCGGAGACTTCCCGCGACTCTATATTTTTGGCGAGTTCGTACGCAGTCAGTTCCAGGATATCCGCTGCCATATCTAGTCTATCCTCGGGACGGCGAACTGCTCGTCGACCGGGTCGGGGGCGGTCGAGAGCGCCTCTTCGCGCGTCAACTCACCGCGCGGCTCGTCGGGTCGCAGGACGTTCGTCATGTTCAGCGGGTTGGAAGTCGGAGGCACGTCGGTGAGATCCAACTCACCTATCTTCTCTATACTCTCCAAAATAGCGTCGAGCTGCCCCCCCATGCGCCCGACCTCCTCATCACTCAACCCCAGCCGCGCCAGGTTCGCAACGTGCCGCACCTGCTCCTCGGATATCATCTCCAGCCTCCAGCCTCGTTCAAAATTCCAGACCATATCTTAGCCCATCCCCTCCAAAACCTCCCCACCTCGAAAACACCACTCCCACAAGCCCAAAAATGGCTTGTAGGAGCACGAGCGTGCCAGATTTATTAAGTTTTATTAAAAAAAGATTTCAGTGTGGAAACAAGTTTCCTCTCTGTTCAAGCTGGATTTCTCGCATTGGCCTACTAATTCCGCGCAGATGGGAGGGTTGCGTAGGGTCGGGCTCTTCCGTAGGGTACTGGGCTAATGGAGGGGGGATTCGGACGAATTCCTCATTGGGATCACGTAGTTTTGATGTCTCTGTAGGAGGGAGTTCGGGCGTATGTTTGTAAAGACTCGGCGGTTGCTGCTTCTCGGTCTTGTTTTCACCCTGGCGCTGACGTTCACGGCCCCGGCGGCTTATGCCCTGACGCCGGGCCAGAAGGCTAATAGGGCCGTTGTCGTGGCGAAAAACCAGTTGGGCAAGCCATACAAGTATGGAACCGACGGTCCGAACACTTTCAGTTGCAGCGGTTTGATGCGCTATGTCTTGAGGACCGTCAGGACGGACGCCAACGCGCCCTGGACGCCGGAGAGGTACCTGAAGAAGTACCGTCACGTCACCCGCGCGCACATGCGTCCGGGCGACATAGTCATCTACCGCGACTGGGCCACGATCTACGTGGGCAACGGAGTGCTTATCAGTTCCAACGCCCACAGAGGACACGTCGCGAGAACTCGCATGGTCTATGCCGGCAAGCCCCTGGGTATCGTACGCCCCTACTAGAACAACTCCCGGCTGCAGAGAAGCAGCGGCCGTCATCGAGGGCCGATCTACTCCACGCTCGTGAACGCGCCCCAACACCCTCGACGGTCGGGTGATCTTCGGGTTCCTTCTCTTCCGAAGCTTCGTACCCGCCCACCAGTACCACTTGCCAGTCGAAGCGTATCTCGTCCATGCCGCAAGCGTACCAAATCCATAGATCCACCACACCGAAAGCCGGCTCGAAAGCCCGGAACCACCCGATTACAGCAGGACTAAGAAATATTGCGTACCTGTTTCTAACATTAAGATTTATTAAAAATACGTTTCATTGCAGAAACACAGTTTGTCCTTTACCTAAGCGGGTTCCAGGTGTTGGGCGCTGGTTTCTTGCTGGATATGGGGGTTGTGCCGAAGATTCGTCTTCTTTAGTATCCCGAGTCGTTGGAGGGGGGATTCTAGTGAGTTCCTCTATGGGAGTAAACAAACGAAGAGGAAAGGAACTCGAACGTATGTTTCGAAGGTTTAGATCCGTAATGCTTGTTGGGCTTGTTTTTGTTCTAATGCTCTCGTTCGCGACTTCGGCGTATGCTCAGACGAGCAGCGCAGGTTACGGCAAGGTCGGCGTGGGAGAGGCGCAGTTGGGCAAGTCGTTCGCGTGGGGTACCGATGGTCCGTATACCTTCAGTTGCAGCGGTTTGATGCGCTACATCCTGAAGGTCACCGGGGCAGACTATTATGCGCCCTGGATCCCCGAAGAGTATCTGAGCAGGTACGCCCCCGTTTCTTATGGGGACTTGCAGCCGGGTGATATCGTGATCTACCCTGGCTGGGCGACGATGTACGTGGGCAACGGCATGCTTCTCAACGCCAACGCGTGGAAGGGATACGTCACCGAGACGCCCATGATCTACGCTGGCACGCCTCTAGGCGTCGTACGCCCCTAACAAGGACTGATAAGAGGCTCCAATGATCTCTGCTCCACCGGCACTTGTCGGTGGAGTTTTTTTCTATCTTCGGGAACTATAGAGTTGCTTGCGCCGCCCGTAGGGCGTTGTAGAGGAGCATCGCGCGCGTCATCGGGCCGACGCCGCCCGGTACGGGACTTATGGCGGACGCCTTGGGCTCGACCTCCTCGAACTTTACGTCTCCCGTGAGGCCGCCGCCTTCCTTCGGGTTCGTGCCTACGTCTACAACCACGGCGCCTTCACGGACGTGCTCCGCCCCGATCATGTGCCGCCTCCCCGCCGCTACCACCAAAATCTCCGCCCTGCGCGTCACCTCCGGCAGATCCTTCGTGCGCGAGTGGCAGACCGTAACGGTAGCGTTTTCGCCCAGCAGGAGTTGGGCGAGCGGCTTGCCAACTAGATTGGAACGCCCGACTATGACGGCTTCTTTTCCGGGGATCTCTACGCCGCTGCGTTGCAGCATCTGGATGACGCCGTGCGGCGTGCAGGGCAAGAGGCTCGGCAAGCCTATAGTCAGCCTTCCGGCGCTCAGGGGGGTCAATCCGTCCACGTCTTTCGCCGGGTCTATCGCGCCCAGAAGAGGAAGAGGATCAAGGTTGCCCACGGGAGTCTGCACGAAGAACCCCGAGACGGCGGGCTCTTCGTTCAACCGCTGAATAAGGTCCGCGACTTCATCCTGTTTCGTCTCCTCGGTGAAGCGGTGGACGCGGGACTCGATGCCGACCTCGGCGCAGTCTTGCTCCTTCAAGCGCACGTAGGTGGCGGAAGCCGGGTTGTCTCCGACCAGTATCACGTCGAGCCGCACGTCCCGGCCCTGTTCTTTCAACGCCTTCACCCCGGCTGCGACCTCCAGGCGGATCTCCGCGGCTATCGCCTTGCCGTCTAATATCTTCGCCCCCGCCATCAGCCTATACCGAGGCCAGAAGCTTCGGGGCGACCTGCTTCTTGCGGCTCATGACGCCCGGCAGGTCTATGACGCCGTCTTTGGCGCGGGTGTCGAACGCCTTCTCGACGTGGCTGCACTCTCCAGCGCAGACCAGGCCGGTGCCGCCTTCGGTAATGTCCGTCACCATGAGCGCGAAGAATAAGTAGCCGTTTTTCTCGCGGACTTTTTCGAGGGCGTCCACTAGTTCTTCCTTGCGACTGAGGAGGCCCGGCCCAACAGTTTCGACCTGGGCTATGCACATCGTCGCCCCGGAGGAGAGACCGTACTCTTTGGCGTCCCTGTTTACGATCTCCTCCGCCGAGAGGCTCGACACATCTGAAGACGCCTCGAACATCTCCATCCCGAACTCTTCAGAGTCCAGGTCCAGCATGTTCTCCAGCCACTTCACGACCTCCCGGTCGCGTTCGGTGGTGGTCGGGGAGTTGAGTATTACCGTGTCCGAGAGGACGGCCGCTAGCAGCATCTTCGCGGTTGGCTCCTTCGGTCGCAAGCCGCGCGCCTTGAAGCGTTCGGAGATCAAAGTAGCCGTCGAGCCCACGGGGTCGAAAGTGGCTGCTATGGGCGCGTTGGTCTCGATGTCTCCGAGGTGATGGTGGTCGAGGATCTCGACTATGTGGGCATTCTCGACTCCGAGGACGCTCTGCCCGATCTCCGCGTGGTCTACCAGCAGCACGTTGCGAGGTTCGGAGTTGAGCAGGTCCGTACGCGTCACGATCCCTACAGGCACGTAGTCCTTGTTCACCGCGACGGCCGCCCGGTAATGGACCTCCATCACCTGCTGAGTTATATCCGTGGTCAGGTCGTCCGGAGAAACAGTTAGCGGGTTCTCGCTCATCACCTCCCAGCAGGGTACCGCGAGCTGTATCATCCGGCTCGTCACGTAGGAGTCGAGCGGAGAGAGGACTACGGCCGTGCCTTTCTGCTCGGCAAGATCCAGAACCCCCTTCTCGGGCCGGGAGCCGTTCGTGACCACGAGGACGCCGGCTCCAAGCTCTATGGCCCGCCGCTGACCTCCCGTACGGTCGCCCATAACTACTACGTCACCAGGGTCCATGGACTTCCCCATCGAGTCGACGCTCATGGAGATCACCCACAGCTTGCCCGAGAACTGAAGGTCCTTCTCACCGACCAGAAGCTCCCCTTCCAGGACCTCGACCATCGCATCCATACGAACCGGCGTCTCGGCGAAGGTCGAAGGCTCCCGTGACTCGCGGATGTACATACGTGCAAGGTCACGCTCCGTCACGAGACCGACCAGAGACCCGCTCTCGTCCACTATGGGCATCTGGCTTATGTTCCTCCGGGCCATCGCGATGCCGACGGTCCGGAGCGGGTCGGTCTCCTTCGCGGTCACTATATCCGTCTTCATCACGTCCTTGACCCGGAGCATGACGTGCCTGAGGAGCCTGGGAGCTTTGGCCCCACTCCTCTCCAACACCCACTTCGTCTGGGCGTTCGGCTCACCGAGCCGTACCGGAGCATAGAAGTTGTCCGGGTCTATGAGGTTCTTGAACTCGGCGTATGCAACCGCCGAAGATATCGTATCCGTATCAGGGTTCTTGTGCCCCGTGACGTAGACGTGCGCCATAAATTTCCTCCTGAAAAGCCGGTAACCCAGCCTGCCGACTCCGTGAACATCTTCTGCAGGTTATATATCAGACCCGGAACACTCCGCTATGCTTTGCTCAAGGGCGCGAGACCCGGAACGAGCGTCTTCTCCTGGGCGCCGAACCTGACGACCAGTTTTCCTGCGCCGGACTCGACGACCTCTCCGACCCCAAATTTAGCGTGCCGCACCTTCTCGCCCACACCAAACAGGGCCGTCTCCGGAACCGACCGCTCCATACCACTGCCGCCCAGGCTGCGCCGCGCGGCGCCCCATCCGCCGCTGCCTATGTTCGGGATCGAACCTTCCTTGAACTCTTCCGGTATCTCCGAGAGGAAACGAGAGGGCATCTGGTATTCGCGCTCTCCCCAGTTGGATCTTAGCTTGGCGTAGGACAGCGTCAGCGTCTCCATCGCCCGCGTTATGCCCACGTAGCACAGCCGCCTCTCTTCCTCCAAATTCTGCTCGTCCAGGGAGCGGGCGTGTGGGAACGTTCCCTCCTCCATCCCGACCACGAAGACGTGCCGGTATTCGAGCCCCTTGGCATTGTGGAGCGTCATCAAGGTCACGCTCCCCTCCCCGACGGCCTTATCAGCCTCCGAATAGAGAGCCTGCTCCTGAAGGAAACCGTCGAGTGTTGGCTCCGGCTCGACTCGCTCGTACTCTCCGGCGGCGTTTATAAGCTCCTCCAGGTTCTCAAGACGAGACTCTGCCTCGACCGTCCGCTCGGCTTCGAGCTCTCCCTTGTAACCGGATTCGTCCAGGACCGCCCGGATGATCTCCGCCGGCGGCACCTCTCTCGCCGCCACCCGCCAACCCTCGAACAGCTCCCGGACCTCCCCACAAGACTTCTGCGCTTTGCCCGATAGCCCGGCTTCTGCCACCTCTGCCAGCGCGTCGTAGAGCGAGATGCCCTCGCGGCCGGCGTGCTCTTGAAGTCGGGCCACGGAAGTCGCCCCGAGTCCTCTTTTAGGCACGTTGATGATCCGCTCCAGGGAGCCGGAGTCGGCCGGGTTCGAGACAACCGAGAGGTAGGCCATGGCGTCCCGGATCTCCGCCCGCTCGTAGAACTTGACGCCCCCGATCACCTGATACCGAACCCCCTCGCGAACCAGCACGTCCTCCAAAGCCCGGCTCTGGGCGTTCGTCCGGTAGAAAGCGGCGATATCCCTCGGCGAAGACCCCGAGTCGATAAGACGCTCCATCTCGGAGACAACGAACCGCGCCTCCGCGTACTCGTCTGAAGCCGTGAAGATCCGGATACGCCCTCCCGTATCCCCAGAAGTCCAAAGCTCTTTCGCCTTACGCGAAGCGTTGTTCGACACAACCGCGTTCGCCGCGCTCAGGATCGTCTGCGTAGAGCGGTAATTCTGCTCCAGCTTGACGACACCCGCCTCGGGATAATCCCGCTCGAAGTCCAGGATGTTCCGTATATCCGCCCCTCGCCACGAGTAGACGGAGTTGTGGGTGACGACACCTCCGGCGACGAAGTTGTGCGTACCCTCCACGTCGATGTCGTAGACGGGACGGTCGAGCACGACCCGCTCCACGGCCTCGACCACATCGTATTCGCCGTCCCCCGTGAAAACGACCATCCCCGGCCTCACGGAGCCGGCGTTTATAAACGGCAGCGAGTTGGCTTCACGCCAGCCGCCGCTCTTGCCCAGCCGGGCCTGGAACACGAAGTTTACGTCCAGAACATCCCGGATACGCCCGGCAACCCGCATCAAGCGCCCGAAGTCCTTGTAGCAGGTCTCGAAGCGCCAACTCCGAGAGCCCTCCTTCGCGGGACGTACGGAGAGCCCGAGCGACTCCAGAGCCCTTCTCCCCTCTGCATCGCGACCGACCATCGAGATGCGGTGCATCGGCGACGCTCCTCTGCGGTCTCCGCAGAGCGTGATCATCAGGTTCCTGCGTCGCCCGGTGTAACTCTGCGGCCTGTAGTGAGGATGCTCCGGATCCAAACCGCTCTCGGCCAACAGTTCCACGGCGCTACTCTCGGTGTCGAAGAGTGAGAAAACCCTCTTTATGTAGCTGTCATCATGTACTAACCCGCCTGCGAAGCCACTTCTTTGTCGGGGTACGAACGGCAACGTCGGCAGCCGGTGCCGCAACGAGAGAATCGTCTCTTCGGCCCTGGCCTCGTTCTCCGAAGAGTGGGTGGAGATGACCCAAAGCGCATCCCCATGCTCCTGTCGACAGCGCTGCATAAACCCGACTACCGGCTTTTTCCGGCCCTTCGTATAGACCTGCGAAGTACCCAGCCGGTAACCGACACCTCTCTTGTGCATCAGGTACGTAAAGTGCATCTGCGGCGTCAGACCGAGACGGTATCCGGCGAAGTGAGTGTGCTCGGGTGTGCTGACGATCTCGCGCCCCGAAGCGGTGGTCATCCGCACGCCGTCCGCTCTCTCTCTCCGGGCCACGCCCGTCACAGTGGAGGAGCGAAATTCCCCGCTACCGTACGCGCTGAGTACGCCGTCGCCGTTCTTTATCTCTTCGATGGGCTTCTCCGTGTCATCGGACATCGTGATACGAGTCCCCTCCACGAGACACTGATCGTCATCGCCAACGACACATAAGTTACGATGTCCTGCAGCCAGTATGTTGACTAGGCGGTATTGTGCGTGGTTGGTATCCTGGTACTCGTCTACGCTTATGTACTTGAAGCGTGTCTGGTAGCGTTCTCGGACTTCCGGGAAGACTTCCAGGAGGGCGACCGTCTGCATCAGGAGGTCGTCGAAGTCCATCGCGTTGTTCTCGTAGAGGCGGCGCTGGTAGAGTTCGTAGACTTCGGCGACGTTCTCGGCCATGTAGCCTTCGGAGTTTCGGAGGAAGTCATCGGCGCTCTGGAGGCGGTTCTTGGCGGCGGAGATCTGGGACGCGAAAGAGCGGGGGCTAAACCTCTTCGGGTCCTTGTCCAACTCAATGATGGAGCGCTTGACGAGGCGCACCTGATCCGCGCCGTCGTAGATCGTGAACTCCCGCTTGTAGCCAAGCTTTTCGGCGTGGACCCGCAGTAGGCGGGCGCAAAAAGCGTGGAATGTCGAGACCCACATCTTACGCGAGTCGGGGCCTACGAGGAGCGCCACCCGTTCCTTCATCTCCTGGGCGGCCTTGTTGGTGAAGGTAATCGCCAGGATCCCCTCCGGCCCGGCGAGTCCCTGCTCCAGGATGTACGAGATCCGGTGCGTCAGCACCCGCGTCTTCCCGCTCCCGGCGCCGGCCAATATGAGCAGCGGCCCCTCGGTGTGCGTTACAGCATCTAACTGAGTAGGGTTTAATGATTCAAGCAGCATTAGAGCAGGATTATACCAGCAGGCTATCTCAGATCTTCTGACACTCTATCCGAATAGCTGAGGCCTGCTTCGTTGAGCGCGGCGTCCAAGCTGTCGTAACGTTCGATCTTCGCTACACGCCGGCCTTCGACCCGAAAACTAGAGGCGACGCTACGTTCTCCCGTCACTTCTCCCGTATCGACGGAGCGCCACACGCCATGCTGGGCTGCCACAACCGCGTTATCGCCGGCGAAGACCCGAATAGTTTCGAGGCTCAAACCGGCGCGCGCCAGCCAGTCTCGCAGGAGTTGGTGACCGTAGCCCGAGCCGCGAGGACCAACCACCTCGATCTCCGGGTCCGACAACTCCAGGAGAAGGTCCACATCTCCACTGTTCGCGGCGTCCTGCCAGGCCAGCGCAATGGCGGACGGACTCTCACAACGCATATAAAGCTCCTCATTGCGACTCGCTGTCGCTTTGACGATACCGGTACTCCACGCCTGTTCGATTGTACGAAAGTCCAGGTTTCGTCTCTAGACAACCGGCTCCTCTAGTTACGAGTCAGCTTCCAGATAGAAGCGGTGTACCCGCACCGTTACCTCTCTCCCGTCTTGCTCGACGCCCGTATTCTCCGTCGAGACCCGGAGGCCTTTCTCCTTCATCTCCTCCAGAAATACGTCTGCGGTGTTGCGTCCGGGATCGGCGAAGACCGCCTCGCCACCAGGGGCCAGCATACTTGGAACCAGTTCCGCGAGAGCCAGACAGTCCAGAGCTTCGTATAAAACGTCCGCCCCGAAGACTAGGTCGAAGCGCGGGAAGCTCTCCGGCGGCTCCCGCCAGTCGAGGTGCGTGGTCTTCAGACCCCGTCCCGTGTTGACCCGTGCATTGTGGGCAGCGAAATCGAGGGCGGCGTCGTAGTAGTCGGCCGCCAGCACTTCGGCGCCGCCGGCCAGGGCGACTACGGAAGGCAGCCCGACGCCGCACCCGAGTTCGATCGTACGCTTGCCGGACAAGTCTTGTTTCGCGAGATAACGTGAGAGGGCTATGGCGCTCGGCCAGAGGTCCGCCCAATAAGGGAGCCGCTCGTCGTGCTCGAAGTCTTCCTCGGAGATCAGGGCATCAGCGACAGCCGGATGGAGGATGCGGTAAGTCGAACCTTCCACCTCTACACAAGCTTCGGAAAGCTCCGTGCGGTCGCCGAGATGCGACTGGAGCCTCTCTAAAAGAGGGTAATCTTCTGGGGACGCGTTTTCTACTGGCTCAGGGCGGTCGTTGCTTCGCGGTCCTCGCGACCCGCGCGGCTCTCGCGCTCGAGTTCTGCCAGTTGGGCGATGCTGTAACGGCCGAAGACCCCTTCGAGGGCGACACGGGCCTCATCCCAGACCTGGCTCGTGGCGCACAGGGGAGCTTCCGCGATATAGCAAGTCCCACCTGCGGAGCAGCGGGCGGGCCGAACCTCTCCGTCCAGTATCTCCACAATGTCGAGAACGGAGATCTCCTCCGGGGGCATTGCGAAACAGAATCCTCCGTGCGCCCCGCGACGGCTCTCCAGGATGTTCGCGCGCCGGAGGTCGCCCAGAATCTGCTCCAGAAACCTCTCCGGTATGCTTTGACGGCGTGCGATCTCCGCGACCCCGAGCGGGGATCCACAGTCGTTCAGCGCCAACTCGACCAGCGCCCGCGCCGCATATTTGCTTTTCTGCGTAAGCCTCAAGACTTTTGCTCTCGTCCTCGCCTGAGAAAATTTCCTATCGGGAGATTGTAGCATAAAGGCGTAAGTTGGCGAAGACTCCGGGTTAAAAAATCAGTCTTCGTCGGAGTCTATATTGCGCTCCAGATATTGGCGCATGGCGCTCTCGATCCGCTCTCCGGTCACCAGGAATACGGTGCTTCCGCCAACGTCCACGCCCCGGTCGGCGATGCGCTCCAGGTAGTGGACCATAAGGGCGGCCCGCATCCGCCACTCGGGTGAGCCCGCCGACTCTTTCGCCGGATTGGCGATCAGGTTCATCGCCTCCGAGTAGAGCAAGTCTACCTTGTCGTCGGCGGCCTGGAGGTCTCGTGCTCGGTCTATGTCGCGGTCCCGGAAGATCTCCAACCCTTCTCCGAAGACCCTCCGCGCAGTTCGGGCCATCTCCACCAGGGCGGCTTCGAGGTCTTCATCCCGACTGTGGTCGGCCGTCTCAGCCACGGCGGCGCAGACGTGTTCGCACAGGGTCCCGCAGCGCACCAGGTGGTTGGTCACGGACTGAATCGTATACAGGAGCCGCAGATCGCCCGCGACCGGAGCCTGGCGGGCCTGGAGGATCATGCTCTCGCGTTCGAGGTCCGTTCCCCACGCCTTGTAGCGGGCGTCGATCCCGATCTGCTTGCTCGCGAGTTGGTCGTCGCGGGTCTCCATCGCCCTTGCCATGTTCTCCAGGGAGACTTCCACCTCACCACCGAGATCGAGGACTTCACCGGTTATCCGATCTAACTCCTGATGGAACGTCTCCCGAGGCATCCTCTAACCGAACCGTCCCGTAACGTAGTCCTCGGTCTCCTGGCGCTCCGGGTTCGAGAACATCTTCTCTGTCTCCCCGAATTCCCAAAGCTGTCCGGGGTCTCCCATTTCTTCTATGTAGAAAAACCCCGTGTAGTCGGAGATCCGGGACGCCTGCTGCAGGTTGTGGGTGACTATAGCCACCGTGTACTCTTTCTTGAGTTCCTGCATGGCGTCCTCGATCTTTATGGTGGAGATCGGGTCGAGAGAGCTTGCCGGCTCGTCCATCAGGATTACCTCCGGCTCCATCGCCAGAGCGCGGGCGATGCACAACCTCTGCTGCTGGCCTCCCGAGAGCGAAGTACCGCCCTGCTTTAGCTTATCCTTCACTTCCTCCCAGAGCGCCGCTTGCTTCAAGGTGCGCTCGACGATCTCATCGTACTCGCTCTTTTTGCGCCCGCCGCTCAACTTCAAGCCGGCGATTACGTTGTCGTAGACGCTCATGGTCGGGAAGGGGTTTGGCTTCTGGAAGACCATCCCTACCTTCCGGCGCACCTGGACCGGGTCCACGTCCCTGGCATAGATGTCTTCTCCCTGAAGTAACACCTCACCCTCCACCTTGCCCCCGCTGGCAACCTCGTGCATCCGGTTCAAACAACGGACGAAAGTGCTCTTGCCACAGCCTGAAGACCCCATGAAAGCGGTAACCTTGTGCTGCTGTATCTCCATGCTGACATCGGTTATAGCCTTGAACGAACCGTAGTACGCCGAGAGGTCCTTGACCGACATGCCGCCGCCCCGAGCCTCTGTTCGCCCGGCCTCTCCGTCTTCCCGCGCAGCGTTCCGGCGCTCTCCGCGCACTTTCTTAGTCTCCTTTTTCTGCATAAAGATACCCGTCCTCCGTGCTTTGGTGGCCTGACATTATCATGCTACACCCTACTCCTGAAGATAAGCCTGGCCCCGAGGTTGAAGACCATCACTATGACCAGCAACAGAAGAGCCGCCCCCCAGCCTACTTCCTTCACCTGATCGTAGGGAGATTTGGCGAAAGCGTAAAGTATCAGCGACAGGGTGGACATCTCACCTTGAAGCGGGTTGTTGTTGAAGAAGCTATTACCGAATATGGTAAAGATAAGCGGTGCTGTTTCCCCGGCTATCCGGGACACGCCGAGGAATACACCGGTCAGGATACCGCCCGTCGCCACCGGCAACACTATCCGCAGTATAGTCTTCCATCGCGGTACTCCCATCGCAAGAGACGCCTCCCGGAGGTCGTCCGGCACGAGCCTCACCACCCCTTCCGTCGAACGAGTCACTACCGGTATCAGCAGCACCGCCAGAGCAAGCGCCCCCGCCATTCCGTTGTAGCCGTAGACCAACACGACCAACCCGTAGATAAAGAGACCGGCGACGATAGAAGGTATCCCGGTCATGATGTCCGCCACGAACCTCACGAAGTCCCCGAACCGGTTGTCGCCGTACTCGGCCAGGTAGATCCCCGCCATGATGCCGATCGGGACGCCTATCAAGGTGGCGATACCTACCACTATGAAGCTTCCGACTATGCTGTTGGCTACGCCACCCCCGCTTCCGTAGAATTGTGGAAGTTGGGTGAAGAACCCTAGACTCCACGCTCCCAGCCCCCGGACGACTACGTAGAGAAGCAAAGCGGTCAGCGGGATCACGGCGGCAAGCGTGCAGGCGTACGCCAGGACGGTCATGATCTTATCTACTATCTTCCGGCGCCGGTACCTGCCGGACTCCGCAGCGGATAAGCTACTCAAACTCCCTCAGACTCCTTCCGGTCCACTCAACCACCGCATCGTGAGACGGGCTCCTACGTTGATCGCGAACGTGATAACGAACAGGACCAGCCCGAGTTCCAGGAGTGCCGAGCGAAACAAACCATTTGACTCCCCGAAGGCGGCGGCAATCTCGCTGGACATCGTGGCTCCCTGTTGGAAAAAGGACGTGAAGATTTGCGGGTTGATGCCTATAAGCAGGGTGACGGCCATTGTCTCCCCGGCGGCGCGCCCCAGGCCCAGTGCTATAGCGCCGAGTATGCCGCTCCTGGCGCTGGGAAGAACGGCGCGCCGGAACATCTCCCAGCGGGTCGCGCCAAGGGCCAGCATCGCCTCTCGCTGTTCGTCTGGCACGGCCCGGATCACGTCCCGCGAAATGGCTGCTACCGTAGGCAGCACCATTATGGAGAGCACCAGGCTCGCGGTAAATACACTGGTGTTGTTGAAGTTCCCGCCAAAAATAGGCAGCCACCCTAGAGCAGCGCTAACGTAAGGAGCCACGTGGTTTCCGAGGAAAGGACCAAAGACGATGAATCCCCAGAACCCGTAGACGATAGAAGGTACGGCGGCGAGCATCTCCACCGCGAACCCCACTATCCGGTTGAGACGAACCGGCGCTATCTCAACGAGATAAGCGGCGATCCCCACGCCGATAGGACCGGCCAGAAATATGGCGAAGAACGCGGTAACGAGGGTGCCGTAAATGAACGTCAGGGCGCCGAACTTCTCGTTTTGGATATCCCAATCCCGGCTCCACAAGAAGCTCCACCCGAACTCTTGCCTGGAAGCCGAGCTCTCGATCCAGAGTTCGACGATGAGGCCGAGGGTAATCCCCAGCAAGATCAACGCGAATATAAGCGTCAGACCCGCGAAGATAGCATCGCCGATGTTCCCGCGCCGGAGTTGCTTTAAAGGATTGACCTTAGAAACGAGCGTGCTCAACATCTGCTGCCTATTCCCCCGGTGGCGGGTGAAAGCTCTACGCCCACTTCTAAGATCTCCATTCCGCTATTGTAATAGGAAAAGAGAGGGCCTGTACGACCCCCTCCCTCCGAACTTTCGAGTTGGGGCGTGTCCGTCCCGGCATTAGCCTGTATAGCAGGATTTCCCTTTCGCTTTCATGCTCTTGATGAACTGCTCGTCTTTCTTCACGACCGGATCCGGCACCTTAGCGTAGTGCAGTTTGTTGGAGAACTGCTGACCATCGTGGGTGATATACCAGGCGGTCTTGGCTACCGCTTTACAGGCTGCCAAGTCATCCTGCTGCTGCCTCACCAACATCCAGCTCAGACCGGTTATAGGGTACACTCCCTTGCCCGTGGGAGCCTCGGAAGAGACCGTTACCCGCAAGTCGTCCGGGATCTTGACCTTGGCGATAGCCTTGCTGGCAGCCTCCGGGCTCGGCTCGGTGAAGCCGGCGCTCTGGGTGCCGATAGCGGCGGTAGATATATTGTTCTCCGCCGCGTAATCGAAGCCCACGTAGCCTATGGAATTCTGGTTCTGCTGTATCTGGCTCGCGACCCCGTCGTTGCCGTCACCGCCTACACCGACCGGCCACTTGACCGTCTCGCCCGCGCCGAGCGCGCTCTTCCACTTGGAGCTGACCGCCGCGAGGTAGCTGGTGAAGATGTTCGTGGTACCCGAGGAGTCGGAGCGGTGAACGACCGTGATACTAGAACTCGGTAGGCTCGCATCCGGATTGAGTTTCTTTATGGCCGGATCGTTCCACTTCTTTATGTTGCCCTGGAAGATATCCGCCAGCACCTGACCGCTGAGGTTGAGTTTCTTAACACCCTTGACGTTGTAAGCGGCCACCGCAGGCCCGGCTGTCACGGCGATGTGCAGCGGGTTGCCCCCCGCCTTCTTCATATCCTGATCGGACATGGGTGCGTCCGAAGCTCCGAAGTCTGCTGTCTTATTGGTGAACTGCTCGATCCCGGCGCCGGAGCCGACCGGCTGGTAGTTCACCTGCGGCCCCCCGCTCTGGGCCATCTGTTGGAACGCCTTGCCGAAGAGTGGGGCGTCAAACGAGGATCCCGCGCCGGTTATCCTCTTCGCCATTTCCGCGCCGCCACTACCACTGCCGCCACCACCGGAGTTGTTACCACCCCCACCAGATCCACCACACCCGGCTACCGTAAGGGCGGAGAAGGCAGCGCCAACCGCTAATACTTTCCACGCAACAGAACCTCTCAAATTCCCATTCTCCTCTCATCTCCTCGACCTCAAGAACATCCTTACTACACAAGGCCGGATGATACGGGATGGCGTGCTCTATATAGTTTCAGTTCTGTAAACGCTGGGTTAACTCTGGGTTAAATATGCATCTCTTCTATAATGCTACGGCTATAAAGAGATCTCAGCCAGGATCGGGTAGTGATCGCTCGGGTACACAGGCGGCTCGGCATCGCGAACAACCTCGTACGAACGGACCTTCCATCCGCTGCGTGAGCCGTCGCGCAGCAAGACCCAATCGAGCCTCGTTTCCCTGCCGACCACCTTCGACCTGTAACCTTCCCCCTGGAACTTGTGAAAGGTGTCCGCAGGCGGATTTCCGGTTGCGAGATGGGTGTCGGTGAACCCCGCTCCGGCAAAGATGCCATACGTCTTGGAAGCGGGACCGCAGTTGAAATCTCCGGTCATTACGATGGGCGAATCTTCGTCGTCGAGACGGTTGAGGATCAGGGAAGCGCCCGCCATCCGGGCCGGGCCACTCTCGTGATCCAGGTGCGTGTTGAGATGAACGAACCCCGCGCCGCTCGACAGGTGGCGCAAACGCACCCAGTTTGCACAGCGGACGTGGCTGGAACCCCACGAGCGAGAGAAACCCTCCGGCGTCTCCGAGAGCCAGAAACCTCCGGCATCCAGCAACTCGAACTCGTCCCTCTTCCAGTAGATAGCATTGTGCGCGTGAGGCCAGTAGTTCTCGTACCTAGGACCGAGGGCGTAGTCGTAGTCGCAGAGCCCGGACTCGTAGACCCGCAGGTTGCCATTCTGAAACTCCTGAAAGCCGATCAGTGCTGGATCACAACGCCTTATCACCCGCAAGTTGAGGGAGGCTCGCCGCCTCCAGGCGTTCTTACCGTCGAAGTGCTGAGACCCGCGGATATTGAAAGACATTGCGAGCATTTAAGCTAATCAGCCAGTCAGCATTTCAGCTTGTCAGCATTCTGCGATTGACATTCTTGTTCGCTCCGTGCTGACGGGCAGGAAGCGTTTATGGGCATTGCGGGAGCACGTCTTCCGGCCAGCGTATCCCTTGCTGACTAGCTGACAAGCTCTATTCCCACTCGATAGTGCCGGGCGGCTTGCTGGTTATGTCCAGCGCCACCCGGTTGACACCTGGGACTTCGTTGATAATTCGGTTGCTGATTCGTTCTAGCAAGTCGTATGGCAGACGTGCCCAGTCGGCGGTCATCGCGTCGTCGCTGGTTACGGCCCGGATGACGATCGGGTAAGCGTAGGTGCGGGCGTCGCCCATCACCCCGACCGAGTGGATGGCCGGAAGAACCGCGAAGCTCTGCCAGAGGTCGCGGTAGAGGCCGGCGCTTCTTATCTCATCTTGGAGGACGAAGTCCGCCCGGCGTAGGATCTCCAGCCTCTCCGCCGTAACGTCCCCGATCACCCGTATCGCCAGCCCCGGACCCGGAAACGGCTGGCGCCAGACCATCCGCTCCGGCATCCCGAGTTCCGCCGCCACGACCCGCACCTCGTCCTTGAACAGGCTCCGCAGCGGTTCCACCAAGTCCAGGTCCATCACCTCCGGCAACCCGCCGACGTTGTGGTGGCTCTTTATCCGGGCGGCGTTGCGCGTGCCGCTCTCTATAACGTCCGAGTACAACGTCCCCTGCACCAGAAAGCGGGCGTCCTCGATGTGCCCGGCCTCTTCCTCGAAGGTGCGGATGAACTCCTCGCCGATGATCTTACGCTTCGCCTCCGGGTCGGTGACGCCCGCGAGCTTGTCAAGAAAACGTCCCTTCGAGTCCACGTGGATCAGGGGAACCTCGGAGTTCTTGCCGAACGTCTCCACGACCTGCTCGGCCTCGTTCTGCCGCAACAGCCCGTGGTCTACGAACACGCACGTCAGGTTGTCCCCAACGGCCCGGTGAACGAGCATCGCAGCCGTGGAAGAGTCCACCCCGCCGGAGAGCCCGCAGATGACCTTCGAGTTCCCCACCTGCTCCTGTATCTTCTCGACCGCCTCGGTGATGATGTTCGTCGGCGTCCACTCCGGTGCGCACCCGCAACCCTCGAAGAGGAAGTTCTTTAGGATCTCCATCCCGTACTCGGTGTGGCGCACCTCCGGATGGAATTGAACTCCGTACCGTCCCGCCTCCGGGTTCTCGAAGGCGATGATCGGGACGGACGGCGTCTCGGCCGTAACTCGAAAACCCTCCGGAACTGCGAACACGGCGTCGCCATGGCTCGTCCAGGCTTTCTGCTCGTCCGGGGTCCCGGCGAAGAGACCTTCGTGGTCTTTGATCTCCAACTGCGAGCGGCCGTACTCACGGATCTGTACGGCCCCGACCTCCCCGCCGAGCACGAGCGCCATTAGCTGCATCCCATAGCAGATGCCGAGTACGGGAACGTCCAAATCCAGCAACTCCCGGTCTATCCGCGGTGCGCCGTCTTCGTAGACGCTGTTCGGGCCGCCGGAGAGGATGATGCCCTCGGGGTTTTTGCGTTTTATCTCCTCGACCGGCGTATCGTGGGGGATAAGCTCCGAGTAGACCCGGCACTCACGCACCCTGCGGGCGATGAGTTGAGCGTACTGCCCGCCGAAGTCGAGGACCAGGATCAAGGTTTCGCTACCTCCCCATCCCGACGCCCTGGGAGCGTTGCTCGACCTTCCCTTCGGTGGCGAGCGACGGCGCGTACATGACCTCGGCTTTCTGGAACTCCTTGATATTCTGGTAGCCGGTCGTCGCCATGCTCATCCTGAGGGCGCCCATGAGGTTGAGGGTCCCGTCGTTCTCGCGGGCCGGGCCTACCATGATCTCCTCCAGAGTACCTACGGTCTCGGTCTTTATCCTGGTACCGCGTGGGAGCGTAGGATGGAATGTCGCCATCCCCCACGAGCTGCCTCGACCCGGCGACTCCTCGGCCTTCGCGAACGCGCTGCCGAGCATCACGGCGTCGGCGCCGCAGGTTATCGCTTTGGCGATCTCACCGCCGGTCCGCATCCCGCCATCAGCAATGACGTTGACGTACTCGCCGGTTTCGAGATAGTGGCGCATCCTCGCGGCAGCCGCGTCCGAAACTGCCGTCGCCTGCGGCACCCCGACACCTATTACGCCACGCGTCGTGCAAATGCGACCCGGTCCCACACCCACGAGCACCCCTACGGCCCCGGTTCGCATGAGGTGGAGCGCCGTCGAGTAGCTCGCGCATCCTCCGACGACCACCGGCACGTTCAGGGACGGGATGAACTCCATCAGGTTGAGCGGCTCTACGGACTGGGAGACGTGTTCGGCCGAGACGACTGTCCCCTGAATGACGAGCACGTCGAGGCCGGCCTCTATTGCCGCCCGGTGGTACTTCTCGACGCGTTGGGGGGTGAGGGAGGCGGCGGCGATGACGCCTTTGTCTTTTATCTCCTGGACGCGACGGAAGATAAGCTCTTCCTTGATCGGCTCGGCGTAGATCTCCTGCATTATGCGCGTGGCCTTGTGCTGGGGGAGACTCGCTATCTCTTCGAGGACGGGCGCCGGGTCTTCGTACCTCGTCTGTATACCTTCCAGGTTGAGCACCGCGAGCCCGCCCAACGAGCCGATTATTCCGGCCGTCTCCGGGTCCACGGCGGCGTCGAGGGCGCTCGCCAGGCATGGTAGATCCAACTGTAAGTTCCCGAGGCTCCAAGAGATGTCTACGTCTTCGGGGTCTCTGGTTCGGCGACTCGGGACTATGGCGATCTCATCGAGACCGTACGCCCGGCGCGCGGTTTTTCCTTTGCCAATCTCAATATCCATGGAAGAGGGGTGGTTCCTTTCTGTCGCACCTCACGCAAAAGCCCACGGACGACTAAATCCGTGGGCCTCCGACAACTTTTTCTACCGTCCACTGCAAACTCAACCCATGCTACCCCTCGCCGTTCCGGGGGTCAAGGCACGGGAGCATTAGCCTTTAGAAAACTCCCAACAACCTAAGCACGACTATCACCAGGATGATCACAACCAGGATGGTAATGATTCCTCCGATTCCTCCCCGCATACCCTCACCTCGCTCTCCTGTTTCCGGCGACTCTTGTATCGTCCGTCATCTTATACCCATGCAGGGTCGGACGAAACAGCCGACAAACAAAAAGCGGGGCCTCCCGAAAGAGACCCCGCCGGAAAAGCTCTGTAGTAGAGCTTTTTACATCATGCCGCCCATGCCGCCACCGGGCATCGCGGGCATGTCTTCCTCGGGCTCGGCCACGATCACGTCGGTGGTTACGAGCAGGCCGCCGATGGACGCCGCATTCTGCAGCGCCGAACGGGTGACCATCGTCGGGTCGATGACGCCGGCCGAAACCAGGTCCTCGTACTCGGTGGTCAGCGCGTTGAAGCCGAAGTTGCCGCTGCCGTTGCGGACCTTGTCGACCACGATGGAACCGTCGGAACCGGCGTTGTGCGCGATCTGACGGATCGGCTCCTCCAACGAGCGGTGGATGATCCTCGCGCCCGTCTTCTCGTCGCCGTCTAGGCCTTCAAGCATCTCTGCAACGGCGCTCTGAGCCTTCAGGAGCGCGACGCCGCCGCCCGGCACGATGCCCTCTTCGAGAGCGGCGCGGGTCGCGGAGAGAGCGTCTTCGACGCGGTGCTTCCTCTCCTTGAGCTCCGTCTCGGTTGCCGCGCCGACCTTGATGACGGCGACGCCGCCGGCCAGCTTCGCGAGCCGCTCCTGGAGCTTCTCCCGATCGAAGTCCGAGTCGGTGTTCTCGATCTCGCTCCGGATCTGGTTGATGCGGCCCTTGATGGCCTCACCTTCACCGTCGCCGTCGACGATGACCGTCTCGTCCTTGGTGACGACGATCTTGCGGGCGTGGCCGAGCTGGTTGAGCTGCGTGTTCTCCAGCTTCATGCCGAGCTCCTCGGTGATGACCTCGCCGCCGGTCAGGATGGCGATATCCTCCAGCATCCTCTTGCGCCGGTCGCCGAAGCCCGGAGCCTTGACCGCCGCCGCGTTGAACGTGCCGCGCAGCTTGTTGACGATCAGGGTTGCGAGCGCCTCACCCTCCACGTCCTCGGAGATAATGAGGAGCGGACGGCTGCTCTGCATGACCTGATTGAGAACCGGCAAGAGGTCCTGAACGTTGCCGATCTTCTGGTTGGCGATCAGGATGTACGGATCGTCCATCGAGACTTCCATCCGCTCCTGGTCGGTGACGAAGTACGGCGAGAGATAGCCCTTGTCGAACTGCATACCCTCGGTGAACTCGAGCTCCATGCCGAGCGTCTGGCCGTCCTCGACGTTGACCACGCCGTCCTTGCCGACCTTGTCGATAGCGTCGGCGATGACGTTGCCGACCTCTTCGGAACGGGCGGAGATGGCGCCGACGCGGGAGATCTCATCCCGCCCGGATATCTCCGTGGACTGTCCCCGGATTGCTTCGACAGCCGCCGTAACAGCCTTATCGACACCGGCCCGCAGGATCACCGGGTTGGCGCCGGCCGCGACGTTCTTGAGGCCTTCGCGAACGATGATCTGGGCGAGAACCGTCGCCGTGGTCGTACCGTCACCGGCTACGTCGTTGGTCTTGGTCGCAACCTCTTTGACTAGCTGCGCGCCCTGGTTCTCGAAGATGTCCTCCAGCTCGATCTCCCGAGCAATGGTTACACCGTCGTTGGTGATCGTCGGCGAACCGAACTTCTTGTCCAGCACCACGTACTGGCCCTTTGGACCGAGCGTGATCTTGACCGCGTTGGCGAGCTTGTCAACGCCCCGCTCCAACGCTCCACGCGCCTCGGTGTTGAACTTTAACTCTTTGTGCGCCACAGTCCGAACCTCCTCTGTTAGACTAAACGGTGGCCTTACGATATCAAGCACTCTACCTCTTAGAGTGCCAATAACCGCAGTATATTCCTAGCGGGTGTAGAATTCAAACGTGAGTTCCACCAACATTTTTCGTACGGAGAATATACCCAGCCTGAGTCGGCTGCCGAAGGAGTTGGGACGCGAAGAACGTCTCTGCGAGCGTTGTGAGGCTCACACGGAGCACATCTTCTACCGGGTGCCGAAGAAGGTTTTTCTGTTCTATATCAAGGACCATTCCAAGAGCCTTCACACAACCTGCATAGCGTGCGCGAAGAGCACGGTTCTTACCGGCGAGGAACGCGAAAGCGTTCTCTCTTCCCTGGAGTAACGTCCGAGGTTACTTCGAAGTAGTTCCTTCTGGAGTAGCCGGAAGCACTGTTGTCGCCGTAGTGTCGCCGGCTGTTGGCTCCGGGCCCGTGATCTCCGTGGCGCTCTTCCCTGCGGAGTCAGGTAGCGGCGTGGTAGCCGGAGTCGTCGGACTCATCGTTTCGCCCTTTGGCGGGCTCGGAGCGAGAGCAGGTTCCGGAGCCGTTTTCTCTATATTCGGGGCCGGGACATTCTCGCCGGAAGGGTCTTTCTTACAAGCTTCGCCGTTTGCCGGTTTGGCGCAAGCATTGGTTTTCTCCGGTTTTCTTCTCTCGCCGCCTTCGCGTTTGTTGTGTTTTTCGTGCTTCGCTGCGGTGTTCCTATGAGCTTTCTGGCCCTTCGGTTTGTGAGCGGCCGGCTTCTGTTTTTTGGCCTGGGTTTGGCTGGTGGATTGTTGGATCAGGGCTTTCAGCCAACGACGAAACTCGGCCCCGTCTGCGAAATGTGGCCCCACGCTCCCGGCGCCCGGAACGCTGATAGCGGGCAAATCGTTCAAACTCGGCGGGTTCGCCGACGCAGGGTTGGCGGGCTTTGCCGGGTGGGACGGCTTCTCGGGTTTCTCGGGTCTCGCGGCTGGTTTGGGAGACGGCTTCTCGTGGCTCGTACTCGGTTTCGGGTGTGGCTTCCCATGGACTCCACCATGCTGATTGGGAGTGGGATGGGACGGGACCCGCGGCTTCTCCGGCTTCACCTCTGGTCTTCCGGGTTTATTCTGCTCGGGGGTTCCGTTTTGGCCGGAGGCTGACCCCTGGCCGGTGGTCTGTATCTTTTGCTGCTTCGAGGTCTGAGAACTGTCCTTCAGGACCTTCTCGACTACGGGGCTCGGGGCGGCTTTGTGGGTGCCGGTATCCAGGTCCGGCTGTCGTCCCGGAGAGCCTGACGAGGGCCAGTAGCTTTTGCCGGTGGATGGGACCGGGTTGTCTCTCTGCGGGGCTATGCAGTAGGGGGCTTTGGAACCGCCGGCGACGGTCCCGCCGTTGGTCTTGAGCCACTGGAGCAGCGGGTACGGGTTCATCGCCCCGGAGGGAAGGTTGGTCCTGGCCCCGCTCATGTCGTACCAACCGAGATGCAGGTGAGGCGGGAAAAGTCCGCGCGTTCCCTCCGGTCCCTGGCCTGTATCCCCGGCGACCCCGAGGACCTGCCCGGCCCGCACGCGGGTCCCTGTCCGCAGCGGGCTCTTCCTGTCCATGTGGGCGTAGTAGAAAAGATCTCCCGCGTGAATAGGACCTATAGAGTAGTCGGCACGGAGCATCATCGCGTATCCGCCCAAAGAGTTCCACCCGTCGGCGTTCGACCCGGAGACCGGAACTAGAGTCCCGTCTGTTATGGCGTACTCGGGAGTGCCGGATGGGGCCATCAGGTCCGTCCCCTCGTGAGCGCCCTGGGTCCGGGGAGCACCCCAGGTATCGTCGTAGGAGTTCAGGTAGTTCTTAGGAAGAGGGAAGATCGCCTTGCTACTCTTCGGGAAGTTGCCGAGGTTGCCGCACACAGGTCCGGATGAAGGAAAAACCGTAGGCGCGTAGCCGCCTCCTCCGCCCGGCGTGCTAAAAGAAGGCCGTCGAAAGATGGGTGGACCCCCCTGACCAGAGCTCCCGCTGAGACTAGAGACGCTCGCCTCTGTAGCCGGTCGGCTTTCTGCTTGACTATCCTTTTGGTCAGCGGTTTGAGAGACTTCCTTCGACGTGCGTCCGTCGGTGGTTCCTTGCTGAACAGTGCTCTCTTTCGAGGCGTTAGAACCATCTTGCACCACGATAGAGACCGAACGTTGGACGTTGCCGTTATTGACGACCCGGACTCTTCCGTTGGTGGTGGTACTGGTCTTCCCGGTAGTGGTGGCTTCGGCACGCTCTACAGAGCGGGAGGCGAGGGGGCGAGAGTCGGCGACTCCACCGTGTAACTTGAGCAGCGCGGTAAGAACGGCGAACGCGAACAATATGTAAGCCGCTCTCGTCCAGCTAAGGTGTGACACTGGCTCTCTTTCCGCCCCTCGTATAGCTCGCGTTGGTCATACTCTCACACGGGGGGTTATCGCGCGTCAAGGGAGAGACTTTAGTTTTGTTACAAACTCGTGGAGCAAAAGCTCACAGGCTGCGGGCGTTTAGGCTCAGGTAGAGCGGATAGGGCAGGCTGGTGGAGTGGGGAGCTGCGGCCCCGATCATGGCCGCATTGTCCGTGCAAAGTCGCGGCGGCGGCACGACGAGCTTTACACCGCGCCATTCACACTCTTTTTCGAGCTTGTCACGCAGCCGGGTGTTTGCGGCGACCCCTCCGGCGACCACCAGCGCCGAAGCCTCCTGAACGTTTACAGCCCGCAGGCTCTTGCGGACGAGAGCCTCGACCACGGCAGCCTCGTAGCTCGCCGCGAGATGCGGGACCTCGTCGCGGAGCCATCCGTCCGGCAGGTCCCGGACCCTGTAAAGCAAACTCGTCTTGAGACCAGAGAAACTGAAGTCGAGGCTATCCTTCTCCTTGAGGGCGACCGGAAAATCGTAGCGCGCCGGGTCTCCATTCACGGCCGCTTTCGAGATGGCCGGCCCACCGGGGAAGCCGAGCCCTAGCATCCGGGCGCCTTTGTCGAGCGCTTCACCCGCCGCGTCGTCCAGCGTCTCCCCGAGCAGGCGCATAGAGCGGTCGGACGCCACGGAGTAGAGAGCCGTGTGTCCGCCTGAGGCTACCAATGCGACGAAAGGCGGCTTTAGGTCCGGTTCCGCCAGGTATGCGGCGGCGACGTGGCCTTCGAGATGGTCCACCGGAACGAGCGGGAGCCTCCGGGCGTAAGCGAGCCCCTTGGCCGCAGCGACCCCGACGAGCAACGCGCCGATAAGACCTGGGTTCGTCGTAACGGCCACGCTGCGTATATCGTCCAGGGTTACTCCGGCCTCATCCAGCGCCTTCTCGATGACGCCGTCGATACGTTCGAGGTGGGCGCGGGACGCCACTTCGGGGACGACGCCACCGTATCTTTCGTGCTCGGTCTGGGTCTGTACGACGTTCGAGAGCGCCCGCCGACCGTCGGGCTCGACGACGGCGGCGCAGGTATCGTCACAAGAAGTTTCGATAGCGAGGATCACACCGCATATGTTACCGCCCCGTGGACTAACGGTTACGTCTCCGCGATGCGCCGAGGAGTTCGTAAGATGGCGGGTTATACTGGTTGGTGACTATGCGGACTTTTTCTTTATTATTCGCCTTTATAGCTCTGGTGTTGCTGGCGCAGTTTTTGATCTACGTGATCCGCGGCCCGGTCGACCCGATCATCGCGACGGCTATATTCGTGAGCTTCCTGCTTTGCCTGGCCCCGGCGATCTACCTTTTGAAACCGTTCGAGCGCCCCGACGGAGACCCTCGCAAGCGCGATAAACGCGAGAAGCCTCCTAGAGATCCAGGGTCATGAGCAACGCGTCTTCGTTGCCGTAATACCGGCGTTTGAGCCCAACCGTGGCGAAACCCATCGAGTCGTAGAGCGTGCGGGCCGCCTTGTTGCTCGGGCGTACTTCAAGGTAGACACGAAGGGCGTCGGAATGCGTAGCGAGCGCCGCCTCCATAAGGGCGCGGGCGAGTCCCCGGCGGCGATGCTCCGGACGAACCGCGAGCGTCATGACGTGCAACTCATCCGCCACGCGTTTCACCCCGACCTGTCCCAGTATCTCCCCATTCTCCTCCAGGACGAAGTAAGTGCTGGAGGGACTCTTCAATTCTTCGCGCCAGATCTCCTTTCTCCACGGACGCTCCAGGCTCTCGGCGTCTATCTCAAGCGCAGCCGGCAAGTCCTCCGGGACCATCCGACGGACGACGGGACGCATCAAGCCCGGCTCCACGGGTTCAGGTCTCGCCGCACTTCGGCATCCGGCTCCCGCACGTAGAACGGCGCCACCAGCGACGCCTCAACGGGACTAAGATCCGCCGACATTACGTGTCCGCCCGCCGTTACCCGATGCAGCGGCGACCCATCCGGTGGTATATGACCGAGAGCCGAGAGCGACTCCCGGTAGCGCAACGCCCCGTCACCCACGAGAAGAGGCCCGCCCTCAACCGACAGTTCCTCCGGACGAACACAGAAAACCTCTCCAGCTTCTCCCTCGTTCGAGAAACGCTGCGCGAAGACCTGATGCCTACGGGCGTCCACCACGGCCAGCACGCCGCCATCAGGTGGGCTGACCGGCAATGCGGGAGCGGCGAGCGCCGCCAACGTCGAATTCGTAGACAGAGAAATTCCACTGCCGAGCGAGAGGGCGCGGGCGGTCGATACGGCTATGCGGATGCCGGTGAAAGTACCGGGTCCCACGCCTACCAGGATCCGACCAACGGAGTCGAGGCTTTCCCCTGAAAGGTTCAGAACGGCGTCCACAGCCGGCAGCAACGCCTCGGAACCTCCGCGAGAAGAGACGGAGACTTCGGCCAGGACTTCCCGGTCTCCGTCTTTGAGGTCAACGCGGGCGAGGGCGACCGTGACCGTCGGGGTCGAGGCGTCGAGGGCGAGGATCAGCACAGCGTCAGGCCCTCCACCACGGGACCGGAGACGCGCATCCGGCGGGTGGTTGGGGTCTGGTGCAGGATCTCCACGACGCTTGGGGTTTCGAGTAGCCCGAGGGCCGGTTCCGCCCACTCTATAAAGGTGACGGCGTCTGGCTCCAGGTAGTCGTCGAGCTCCAGCGCGTCCCGGCTCTCAAGCCCTTCTATCCTGTAGAGATCGAGGTGGTTCACCGTTACCTCCCGCTCTTTTAGGAAGCCTCTGTAGCTCCGGGCGAGTTGGTATGTCGGGCTCGTCACACGCTCCTTTACGCCCATCGCGCCGAGGGCGGCCCGAACGAAAGTCGTCTTTCCCGCGCCGACTTCTCCGGCCAGCACGACTACGTTTCCAGGCTCCAGTAGGCCGGCTATCCGGGCGGCGAGCGCTTCGAGCGTACTCTGATCCAGGTCTCCACGTTCCAACGGAGTCTCCGGCGGGACCTCCCCCGACGCCGCTACCAGAGCCCCGGCTGGAGTGGTTCGCGTTCGACGGCCGAGGTGCGGGGGACATTGAGGGTCTCGTAGGTCGAGGGACGTTCGGAGGAGAGTAGCTCCGGCAGGCGGGAGAAATCTGAGAGGAGTAGGGCGCGGTCGGCCGGCACGTACAATGCCTTGCCGAGCGGGAGCGTCGGGAAGACGTAGCGGCCGTCGAGCGGCACAGCGCGTCCCCGGATGCGCGAGAGCGGCTCCTTTCTTCCCGTCAGGACGCGGCTCGCGAGTTCTCCCATCGCCACGACCACTTTCGGGTCCACGGCCTCTAGTTGGGACATCAGGTAGGGGCGGCAACTGCTGATCTCACCTGGTTTCGGCGTTCTGGGAACCGCGCCCGGCGGCCGGCATTTCACGAGGCTCGTCAGGTAGACTTTCTCCCGGTCGATGTTGAGGGAAGAGAGCAGCCGTCCGAGAAGCATCCCGGAGGCCCCGCGAAAAGGCTTGCCTTCCTTATCTTCGTTGAAGCCCGGCCCCTCACCGACGATAAACAACTCGGCGTTGAGCGGCCCATCTCCGAAGACGACCTGCGTCCGGGAGTTGCGAAGACCGCACTTCGTGCAGCCTAACGCCTCTTTCTGAGCCTCGGCGAAATCCACCGGCCCCTAGTACGCCTCGGTCTCCGGAAGGATATAGCCCAGTACGAAGTAGCCGATCAGGACCGGTATTACGCTGAACCCCGGAATAATGATCGCGACTATGGCCGTCACCAGGCGGACCATGTTCGGGCTCCATCCGTAGCTGTGGGCGATGCCGCCGCACACACCGAGGATCCAACGGTCCCGCTTCGCTCGTTTTATGTTCATATCTCCTCCTCCGGCTCCTGCAACCTGTCTTCAGAGCCTTCTCGAAGTCTCTTCTGAACTAATGGGATCATATCTCCAAAGACTCCTCTTGTCATGACCTCGATTCTCTCGAAGCTACTTCCACATCGTCTTCCAACCTCAGAACCTCGCCCAGATATTCCATCGCGCCCTCCTGATCCAGGCCGCGAGACCGGAGGAGCCGCAAACGGCTCGCGGCGTACCCGGCATCAGCAGGAGAGAGCTTCCACGTCTCCGAAAGCCGCCTGTAGTCCGGCTCTTCGGGCGACGCCTGTTCACGGTAGGCGGCGAGGAACTCCAGGCAGAGTTCGCGGTGGCGTTCGATATGCTCTTCTTTCAAGCGCGGCCCGCGGGCGGCGAGCCGGTCGGACCACGAGAGAACCGCGAGCTCCTCCCCGAAAGGCCCGATAGTCCGGATGAGCCTCTCCGGCGGGTAGTCTGAGTGGGGGCTCGCCATAAAGCCGATCTTGAGGTGAAGGGCTGTGATGGTTGCGGCGAGGTCCGTGAGAGGCGCTGAAAGTCCCAGACGTTGGCAGATGCGGTGGGCGAGGGCGGCGCCTAAAGAGTCGTGGGCGACGAAGAGGACCCGTCCGTCCACCTCGCCTCTGGTAACGGGTTTGGCGATGTCGTGGAGCAGGGCGACGACCCGCAGGTCTCCGGCCTGCTCCGGGCCGACCCGCGTCCCGAGTACGGGTTCCTCGATCTCCCGGTCCACGCCCCGGATGACTTCCAGGGTGTGATCCAGGACGTCCAGGTGATGAAAGGGACCCTGCTCCATCCCTTCAGCGAGGTCCAACTCAGGCGCCAGTTCCCGCAAGCGACCAATATCCATCGGAGGCGCGAGCGCCCCGGCGAGCGCTTCGGCGAGCGTCTCGTGGACTTTCAACGCCGGGTCTGGCGCCGCCGCGTCTTTGCTCTTTTACGGCTCGTGTTCGGGTTGTAGCGGCCCTTCAGAGTACCGTCCTCTCCCTCCTCGGAGTCCTCGGCGGTACGGACGGGCTTACCGCCTTTGCCGCTCTTACCCTTCTTTTCAGCCTTGTACTTCGCCAACCGGTCGGCCCGACGCTTCTCGGAGAAGGCGAATACAAAGGCGAACAGGAAGAAGAAAAACACCCCGTTGAGGGCTAGAGAGAAATACTCCTGTTGGCTCCCTATACCGAACCTGTTCGGGAAAGCCTGATCGAGAACGTAGATCAGGACGAACCACACGACCACGAATATCGCCGCCTTTTTGAAGGCGGGTTTCCAGTTGAGATCCTTAAACATGCGCGTAGCTCCTCTCGACGCGCCGGGGATTGACCCCGGTCGTTATTTCGTAGTTTATCGTGCCGGCCAACTTCCCGAGTTCCTCGGCCCCGATGTATTCGCCACCCTGCTCCCCGAGTAAGACTACCTCATCCCCAACCTCGACCGAACCGTCCACCCCGAAAACGCAAGCATCCATCGTAACCCGTCCCAGCAAAGAGCGCCGCAAGCCCCGGACGAGCGCCTTCGCCCGGCCCGAGAGCGCCCGCTGATACCCTTCGGCGTACCCGACCGGCACGACGGCCGCGAACATCTCTTCCTCCGCCCGGAAAGTCAGGCCGTAGGAGACCCCGTCGCCCGGCGCGAGCCTCCGTACGTCGGCCACGTAGCTCTTGAGGCTCATCGCCGGACGCAAGTCCTCCGCCGCCGGGTCACCCGAATCACCTGACGGATGCAACCCGTAGAGAGCCACGCCCGGCCTCACGCAGTCGTAGCGCGAACCAGGATGCCACAGCGTCCCGGCGGAGTTGGCCGCGTGGACCAGCGCGCCGCCGAAGTCGTGCGCGGCTAGGACCTCGTCGAAGGCTTGGATCTGGGCCTCCGTAGCCTCCACATCCGAGTCGGCGGCCGCGAAGTGCGTGTACACGCCGGTCAGCCTATCTCCCAGGATCTTGCGCGCCTCCCCCACTTCTCCCGGCTCTACACCCCAGCGGTTCATCCCCGTGTTCACCTTCAAGTGAGCCTCCAGGCCGGGTGCGGAATAGGCGGCGATGCGCTTCGCGCTCGTGATCGAGTGGGCCGTCACGGTCAGGCGATGTTCAGCAGCTCGCGAAAGCTTATCCGGGAGCAAGTCCGTAAAGACCAGGATCGGTCCTCGTATGCCGCCCCTTCGTAGTTCCGCGCCCTCCTCTACGGTCACGACCGCCAGAGAGTCGGCCCCCGCTTCAAGCGCCGCCCTCGCGACCGGGAGCGCCCCGTGACCGTAAGCGTCCGCCTTGACGACAGCCATCAGCCGCACCCCAGATGCCCGCCGCTTCAACGAACGGACGTTGTGCCGGACGGCGGAGAGATCTATCTCCGCCCAGGTGCGGCTCGGGACGGGGTTGGTCACAACAGCTTCGGCCTCTTTTTGGGTACTCGGGGCCACCGGCAAGTTTACTGCTGAGGGTCCAGGACCTGGAGGGTCAAGATGTCCATGCGGCTGATGACGCCGCGCAGCCGCTCGTCCTCGACCACCGGGAGCATCTTCAAGCCCTGCTCGGCCATAATGGTCGCCGCCTCGGAGAGATGCGTATCCGGTGAAACCGTGATCACCGCTTTCGTCATCACCTCTCCGACCATGACGCCCGCGCTCTTCAAAGCCTCTTCCCGGTACTCCTCCCAGCTACCGAGCGGTATGATGCCGCCCAGGATGTCCAGAAAGCCCGGCGCTTTAACATCCGCCTCCCGGAAGATAAGGTCGCCCTCGGTGATGATCCCCTGAAGTTTCCCATCCATCACCACCGGAGCCCCGGAGACACGGCCCTCGGCGAAAAGCCTGATCGCCGCCTCCACCGTATCCTCTTCCCCAAGCGTCGGCCAATCACCCTCCATCACGTCCCTGACCTCAAGCCCCCTGATATCCTGCTGCTCCAAATCCAACTCCCAAACACTCTTACACTCGTCAGAAATCTACGAACCCGATACTACCGTAAATCTCACAAACCAGCCCCACCAAAAACCCGACCCTACGAGCCACGGTATCTCAAAAGAAAAAGCATCAGTCACTCCGGCCGTGGTGAAACGACACTCCGAACACGAAGTTAAGCTACACGCGGAGCTTGACCCGCGATCCAAAAACTTGATACCATAGATATGTTTAGTGAGAAAGTTGGCGGTCACTCCCCTGAGAACCCAACGAACCGGAGGAGGCGCCATGAGGAAGATACTTCTGCTGGCAGCATTATCCATGCTGGGCACACTGGCTTTCGCCCCCGCAGCTCTCGCAGCTTTTGGCAACACAGTGGGAGGCAAACCCTCACCGATTCCAGAGTATCGAGTAACCAAAGACGGTATGCTGGTGATCGGCGGGGACGTTCTGATCCCATGTCATGACGTTGTCTCATCCGCGGATCCCGGCCCCAACCCCGGCACTGCAGCAGAACAGAGATCATTCGAGCGAATGATTCAAGAACGCGCCAAAATTTGCAAGGAAGCCAGCTTCCCACCCGCTGGACACACTACCAAGACAAAGATAGACCAGAGATTGCCCGATACCGGTGGATCGTCGTTGTTATCGGCGTTCGCACCCTCGACTCTCGAAACTCTCGCGTCTTTTGGTACTACAGTTGGGGGCAACACGCCAAAGATCCCGGAGTACCAGGTCACTAAAGACGGCATGCTCATAACCGGCGGTGACGTCCTAACCCCGTGTCATACTCTACTCCAGGGGCACTCCTCCACCAAAACTGCCACCCCGTCAGCACGGGCAGAGATGAACCAAGATCAACGAAAGTCCGTTGCAGCATGCCGGGCCAATGGTTTCCCGCCCGTGGAGCCGACCAATAAAGTTCAGAAAGCGCAAAGGTTGCCGGATACCGCAGGCCAATCGCTGTTACCCGTGGTTGCGGCAACAATGCTCGTTGCTCTGGGTCTCGCAGGACTATTGTTAAGGTCTCGCAACTCGTAGAGAAGCCTGGCCGGGGTAGCCTGCACCATACCGATGGCTGGGAAGCATAGATTAGCTAGAGAAGTTCCCCGATGGCGCGCGGCAGGTGTGGCAGCAGGTCGGTGGCGGTCAGGCTCTCGGCCGGCCATCCTTTCTCTTCTAGCCAAAGCTCCGACGCCCGGCCGTGTATCCAGGCTCCGGCGCGAGCGGCTTCGTAAGGGTCCATCCCGCGAGAGAGGAGCGCGCCTATGACGCCGGAGAGTATGTCTCCGGTCCCGGCGGTGGCGAGCGCGACGCCTCCGGTTGAGTTGACCGCTGTCCTATCATCGTGGACGACCAGCGTGTCCGAGCCTTTGAGTAGGACGCAGCAGCCGTACTCGCCAGCCGCTTTTCTGGCTGAGTACAGGCGGTTGGCCGAGACTTCTTTCGCACCCGAGCCGAGCAGGCGTCCGAGTTCCCCGGCGTGCGGTGTGATGACGGTCGGGGCGTTTCTTTTGGCGAGCGCGTCGGACCCGGCGAGGCTCGTGAGGGCGTCGGCGTCGAGGAGAATCGGGAGATCCGTGCCGGCGAGGATGCCTTCGACCAGCCTGCGACTCTCATCTCCGGAGCCGATGGCCGGCCCAACCACGAGCGCCGACGCACGCTCCGCTCGCTCCAATATAGTGTCGAGCGCCTCTTCGCCCAGATAGCCCTCCTCATCTTCGGGAGCGCCGAATACCAGGGCTTCGGTTAGCTTGAGGTCTATCGCCGCAGCCGCGCTCTTGGACGTCGCGAGGAAGACTATGCCGCACCCGGTCCGCTGCGCCCCGCCGACGGACATGACGGCGGCTCCCGTCATGCTGCGAGAGCCAGCGACGACGAGCAAGGCTCCGGCGGAATACTTGTGGGCCGGCTCGACCGTGCGAGGGATGACGCCGCGCAAGGAAGCGGCGTCCGTCCAAAAGAGCGAGGGCTCCACGTCAGCCTCTAGCGGGATGCCGATGTCCACGACGGCCACTTCCCCGGCGTGTTCGCGGCCCGGAGAAACGACGCAGCCGACCTTCGCCGCGTGCGCGCAGACGGTCAGGTCCGCCTGGATAGCGTCTCCCTGGACCTGTCCCGTGGAGCCGTCCACGCCGGATGGTACGTCCACGGCGACGGTAGTTATACCGGCGTCGTTTAGTTGATGGATCAGGGCGGCCTCTTTCTCCCGCACCTCTCCAGAAAAACCGGTCCCGAGCAGCGCGTCCACGACGAGGTCCGTCTTATTGAGCAACTCGTCGAGCATTTCGGCGCTGGAGACTTCTATCCCGAGGTTTCGAACGGCCTCCAGGTTGGTCGCCGGGTCGCCGGAATACTCGTCTTTGGTGACTATTACGGAGACCTTGACGCCGCGCCGGTGAAGTTCGCGGGCGATAACGAAACCGTCGCCGCCATTGTTGCCGCCGCCGCAGACGACGAGCGCGCGGTTCGGAGAGAAGCGTTCCAGTATCTCTTGGGCCATCGCGACGCCTGCCCGCTCCATGAGTACGCCTCCGGGGATGCCGATGTCTTGGGCGCCCCGGTCGGTTCGGGACATCTCGTCGGCGGTGTAGAGCTTCATCTTTCGTTTTCGCGGCGGCGCACGATGCAGACGGCGACGGCGGAGAGTTCGGAGTGGGTGATGGAGATAGAGAGGTCTTCCTGACGGACGCCGACCATATCGGCGAACTTCTCTATCTTGCCGAAGATCCGGACGGAAGGAGCTTGTCGGGGACGCCGTATCACCTCCACGCCGTTCCATTGGATCAAACCGCACCCGAGCGCCTTCGTTACGGCTTCTTTGGCCGCCCAGCGCCCGGCGTAGTGACGCTCGGCGAAGCGGAATTTCTCACAGTAGGCTATCTCCGCCTCCGTAAAAAGCCGCTGCCGGATGCGTGGCGTACGTTCGAGGGCGAACTGCATCCTCTCGACATCCACGACGTCTACACCAACCTCCGGCACGAAGAATTTTCTCTTTTCATCCATGTCCTCTATCTTACGGCAGACGCGCCTCCCGCAAAAGGGCATATGATGTGTCCATGAAAACGATAATTATTGGCAACCCCAATTCAGGACGGGCGAAGAGCGGAGACCACCTCGAACGCTACGCGAAGATCCTGGGCAGTCAGGGCGCGGAGGTGGAGGTCTGGCCGACCGAGTACCCCCAACACGCCACGGAGCTAGCCACCCGCGCCGGCACGTGTCTCGTAGTCGCCGCCGGGGGCGACGGCACTGTCAACGAGGTCATAAACGGCCTCGAAAAGGATGCCACTCTGGGAATCCTGCCGCTCGGCACGGCGAACGTCCTGGCCCGAGAGTTAGGGTTGCCGCGCAACCCCGAGCAAGCCTGCCAGCGTATCCTGGCAGACAACCGCTCCCGCATAGACCTCGGTCTCGCGACGGACCGGGAAGGCGTGGAGCGCCGCTTCTCCTGCATGGCCGGTATCGGCTTCGACGCGACCGTCGTCAGGACTGTAACGCCGCGCCTCAAAAGATATCTCAGGGTACTCGCCTTCCCGCTGATAGCTTTCAAAGTCTACTTCGATGAAGAGATGCCGGCGGTTCACATCACCCACGACGGCGAGACGCACAATACCCAGTCCGCCATCATCGCCAACGGGCAGTATTACGGCGGCGATTTCCGGGTCACCCGCAGGCGCGACTCGCTCACGAGCGGGGTGCTCGAGACCGTTCTCATAGAGCGGGTCAGCATGCTGCTGCGGCCGGATATCATGGCCCGCTACCTCGCCAGAGACCCCTTGAGCAAATCAATGCACTCGTTCTCGGCGAACGAGCTGCGCGCTTACGCCCCCGGAGGCGACGTGCCGGTACAACTCGACGGCGAGGTCTGGGGCCGGCTCCCGATGTCCTTCCGGATAGAACCCGAAGCGCTGCGAGTGATCCGCTAGAAGCGCTGGAAGAAACCCGCCGACTTCGACGAACTCCACGCAAGAAACCGGGAGCCGCTCGAAGAGCAACTCCCGGTCACGAGATACGAGTTTTCGGACTCTAAGTTCTACTCTTTCTTCTCACCCACGACAGCGGCGCGCTTGCCGGAGTCTTTCTTCTCGGGTTCGTCGTTTGAGAGCACGTTCCTGAACTCCCGAATACCCTGCCCCATGCTCTTCGCCATCCCAGGCAACCGCTTGGGACCCAGGATCAGGACGGCTATCACCAATATGACGATCAAGTGCATCGGCTCTAAAGCATTTACAAACGGCATCTGCCAGAAACCTCCTCTTTCACCCGGCGTGCGCTCCGCTCTCCGGTCTTTTCTTTGCCTATTATACTCCCGCCCGGACGAAAGAGATCAACGCCGCGAGAAAAAATTCTTCTGAGACGAAACCCATCCTCTACTCCAAAACAGCGATAGCCTCTATCTCCACGAGCTGCCCTTCGTACCCGAGCAAAGATACGCCCAGAAGTGTACTCGCCGCCCCTGCTACGCCGGAGTCCTGGACCACCTCCCAAACGGCGGCAAGGTCCGCCCGGTCGTCCGCGACCACATAAACGGTCGTCTTCATAACGTCGCCCGCCCCAGCGCCGACCGCCTCAAGGGCGAGCATCAGGTTGTCGAGTGTCTGCTTCGTCTGGGCGCGACGGTCCCCCGGTCCCACCAGCCCGCCCGCAGTATCGAGCGGGACCGCGCCCGCCGTGGTTACCAATCGCCCTCCCGAGGATACCGCGACGTGAGAATAGCCGGGTGCCGGGCTCAACTCCGGGAGTGTTCTCCGTTCGATCATGGCCGCCTCCAAACTACCGACTAGAGAAACGGGTCGAAGTATCACCTACCCGGAGTCCAGTCGCGTCTCCCGGAGGTCGAGGTCTCGTTCGATGTTTGACATTACGGTGTCGCTGATCTGGCCTTCGTTCCTCATCCTGACAACGGTAGACCTCTGAGCCTGGAGCAACTCGCGCACCAACCTCTGACGCATGGCGGCATGATCTTCGTACTCTTCGCTCTTCGAAGTATCTCCGGAACGGACGGAGGATTTTTCGAGAATTTTATTGTAGAACTTGCGCAGACGCTGCACCTCACTGTCGCCCACCCAGTCTTCTTCTGAGAGCTCATCGAGCCTCTCCAGCGCGCTCCGGGCTACCTCGATCCTTCCTTTTGCCTCCTCCTGCTCTTCGAGCCCGTCGCCTTCTACTCCCAAGGCGCGGATCAGTGCCGGCAGGGAGAGCCCTTGTCCCACCAGCGTGACCAGTATGACACTGTAGGTGAGGAATATGATCAGGTCGCGCTGCGGGAACGGCGTGCCGGAGGCGATAGAGAGCGGCAGCGCCAGGGCGGCCGCGAGCGAGACCCCACCCCGCAGCCCCGACCAGGAGACGACCGCCTTGTTGCGCCAGCCCGGGAGGAAGCCGTGCTCATCGTGGCGGCTCACCAGGCGGGACAGGTATGCACTGGCAAATACCCATAGGGTGCGTACCCCTATTACGGTCAGGCTAACCAGCGCAGTGTAGAAGAATAACTCACCGAAGGACCTGCCCGTGAGATTGTCCAGGATGGGGCGCAGTTGCAGGCCGATCAGGACGAACAGCAGTCCGTTCAAAAGAAAGACGACCATGGCCCAGATCGCGGATGCCTGTAGCCTCGTGTTGGGTCCCACGATGCCGGCTTCGCGCCAACTAACAAAGAGGCCGGCGGTCACCGTCGCCAGCACCCCCGACACGGAGATCGCCTCCCCCAGAAGATAAGCGGCAAACGCCATCAGAAAAGAGAGTGTAACCTCTATCGGCGCGTCGTTCAGACGACGCGTAAGCCAGACGCTAGCCCAGCCCACCACCAGCCCGACGATGACGCCCCCGACAGCCACCAGGGCAAACCGCAACCCAGCATCCAGGATAGAGAACGTGCCGGTCGTAACGGCGGCGACGGCGAAGCTGTAGAGGACCAGGCCCATAGCATCGTTGACCAGGCTCTCTCCCTCAACGATCGTAGTCACGCGCCGGGGCACGCCCAGACGGTCGGCGATGGCGGTAGCCGCAACGGTGTCGGTCGGAGACACCACAGCACCCAGGACAAAAGCAGCGGCCAAGGGTAGCCCGGGGATCAACCAATGCGCCGCCACCGCCACGACGACGGTCGTAGCCAGGACGAGCCCGAGGGCGAGGAGCGAGATCGACCTGATGTTGGCCCGAAAGTCGTGCCAGAAGGTGCCCCACGCCGCCGAGAAAAGCAGCGGCGGCAGGAACAACAGCAGCACCACGTCCGGGGCGAGACGCACCTCCGGCAGGAAGGGGATGAAGCTCAGAGCAAGCCCGCCTATTACAAGCAATATGGGGTATGGAATCCCGATTCTGTTGGCGACGCTGGCGAAGGCGACGACGGCGACGAGCAGGCCGAGGACTATCTGGATCTCTGACGACACCTTATTTCTCTCCACCGGCCGAACCCATGCCGACCGCTATATTACTCGATACGCCTCGAAACCTACAGACGTGGGCACCCACGCGGATATGGTTTGGCAGGCAGAGTCCGATGCTTCCGCCGTCTTACGCTGTCGATCCGCCCGGCGTCGGCCTTTACTCCACCGTTACACTCTTTGCCAGGTTGCGCGGCTTGTCCACATCGAGGCTGCGTGACCTGGCGACGTGGTACGAGAGGAGTTGGAGGGGCACGGTCGCCACCAACGGAGCCAGTATCTCCGGCGCCTTTGGCACCGGCAACAGGACGCGTGAGACTTTGTGCGCCGCTGCGTCGTCTTCGTGGGCGACCGCTACGACGTTCGCGCCTCGGGCGACGGTTTCCTGCACGTTGGAGAGCGTTTTCTCGCGCAGGGTCCCCTCACCGAGAATTGCGACGACCGGGCAGAACTCGTCCACGAGGGCTATGGGGCCGTGTTTCATCTCTCCAGCCGGGTAGCCCTCGGATGGGATGTAGGAGATCTCCTTGAGCTTCAACGCGCCTTCGAGCGCCGCCGGATAAGCCTGCCCACGACCGAGAAAGAGAGAGCATCTTGCATCCTCGAAGAGCCAGACTGCTTCCTCTACCCGGTCTCCGAGCATCTCCAGAGTCTCCAGGATCTTCTCGGGCGCGAGGCGGAGGTCGTGGCCGATCTCCAGCAGTTCTTCTTCGGGCGTCGCCCCCTTGGCCCGCGCGAGTTCCAGGGCGAGCAGATCCAGTACGAGCACCTGCGCGAGAAAGGTCTTGGTCGAAGCAACCGCTATCTCAGGCCCGGTCTTCGTCAACAGGACAGCGTCCGCCTCGCGGGTTATGAGCGAACCGCGAGTATTCGTAACGGCGACCACTTTGCAGCCCGCCGCGCGCCCAGTCTCGATGGCGGCCAGGGTGTCGGTCGTCTCGCCGCTCTGGGAAATAGCGACGAGGAGTGTCTTGTCGTCGCCGATGGGTTCAGAATATCGGTACTCACTCGCTACGGCCACCTCGACCGGGACGCGGGCCAGCCGCTCGATGGCGTATTTGCACAGAAGCCCCGCGTGGTAGGCGGTGCCGCAGGCGACTATTACCACCCGGTCCATGTCGGACAGATCGAGCGCGAGTTCGGGGAGAGTTACCGAGCCGTCCGGGGCGAGGCGTCCGGAGATAGTTGCCCGGAGTGCTTCCGGCTGTTCGTGGATCTCCTTTAGCATGAAGTCCTCGAACATCCCGAGCTCCGCCGCCTCCGGGTCCCAGTCCACCGCCAACGGCTCCCGCTCGACAACCTCGCCCTTCGCGTTACGGATGCTCACCGAGGAAGCGGTGATCTCCGCGATCTCACCGTTCTCGACGACCAGGAACTCTCTGGTCTCTCCAACTAGGGCCTGTACCGCGCTCGCCAGGTAATTCTCACCATCTCCGAGCCCTATGACCAGCGGGCTCTGGTTTCGGGCCGCCACGATTGTCTCCGGCTCGGCGGCGCTTATGGCCGCGACCGCGAACGAGCCTTCGAGCTTCCGGAGCGTCTTGGCGAGTGCGTCCCGGAGCGTCTCCCCGGCCTCCACCTCGCGGGCGAGCAGGTGAGCCATCACCTCCGTGTCCGTCTCGGAAACGAAAGCGTACCCTTCACTCTCAAGCTCTTCGCGGATCTCCGCGTGGTTCTCGATGATGCCGTTGTGGACGACGGCTACGTTCCCAGCCCCCCCGAGGTGCGGATGGGCGTTCTCCTCGCTCGGACGCCCGTGTGTAGCCCAGCGAGTATGGCCGACGCCCGCCCTCACCCGGAAGAAGTCTCCGTCCCGCCGGCCGATGGCTCCGGCCAGGCTCTTCAGGGGACCAACCCGCTTTAGCGGTTCGATGCCGTCCGGGCCTTGAAGAGCCAGACCAGCAGAGTCGTAGCCCCTGTATTCCAGTTGCCGCAGGCCCTCCATCAAGACCTCGACGCAACGCTCTTTTCCAACGTAACCCACGATGCCGCACAATGCGCATCCCTCCCTCATAAATTCCGAACAGGAGCCGAGAGAAGGCAGAGAGGGGTGGATCCTACCGGACACGGGAGGCGTTTTGTTCCCGGCGTCACCGCCGAGTTTTGTCGCCGCCCTGACGACCGCCCTAAGGCCGAGACGCACCCGCCGAATACTCGATGAACGTCTACCTCGTCAGCTCCCGAAGTTGAGAGCTCTGGCGCTTGTGGTTGTTATCCCTCTGCTACTCCGTAAGCCTCGACGGTCCCGTCTAGCTTGTTTTCGAGTAGTTGTCGTCCGTAAAACGTCTCTCCTTTAGCGCTCCTTCCGTTTCTAGGGATCCAAGCTACCAACAACCATACTTTAACTTCTCCAGACAAATTAGTGAAGCCCGCGGCCGGATTCTGCTTACAGGGAGCCGAGTTTTATTACCCCGAAGAGTATCAACGTCGCGATAATTACAGGCTGATGTACGAAATAGAACAGGAGTGAGTTCCTCCCCAGAAACGCGAGCGGCGCGGCTGG
This sequence comes from Rubrobacteraceae bacterium, assembly GCA_965219175.1. Lineage (GTDB taxonomy): Bacteria > Actinomycetota > Rubrobacteria > Rubrobacterales > Rubrobacteraceae > JBBPZK01. The sequence continues at coordinate 1,095,921 of CBDCNI010000001.1, read as the reverse complement.
TTTCGGTACGCTGGTGGGAGCAGGCTTCCTGTTCCGGCTCCCGTAGATGAGGTTCCCGACGAATACTCCGAGTAGGACTACGCCGAACCACGGAAGCAGGGGCCGGTAGTCCGGCATGAAGATGGGACTGTTCGGAAGTATGCCCAGAGGCAGCAGCCACGGCCCGCTCGTGTAAACGTCGTTGAGTTGGATGTAGATACCGAGCGCTATAAGTGGAATTGCGAGGACCAGGTTGACCAATCGGAAGCGGAGGAATGGGTAGGCGAGGATTATTGAAACCCCGATCAGGTGCAGGATGCCGAAGATGATCACACCTATCCCGAGCGCCCAACTAGCCACGGTAAGGATCATCCCGTAACCAACGACCTTGAGTCCTCGCCAGAAATATTTGCCGAACCCGCTCCCGCCCGTACGCTCCTCTTCCCGTATGTGGCTTATAGCCAGCGATACTCCCACCAGAAATAGAAACGAAAAAGCCGTCGCATCAGCGAAACGCGCCCAGAACCCGGAGGTCGCCTCGATCCCGTACCCTCCGAAACTCTGCAAGTCATACAGAGTATGGTAGAGGGCCATCATCAGCAGGGCTACCCCGCGGGCGACGTCGACCTCCCAGAACCTGCGCGTCTTGACGGCGATTTCGCTACCGGCTGCGCTTTTGACCGTACTCTGCGTACCGAAACTCCTCTCTCAAGTATGGAGGATCATACCTCAAACTCTCGTCCCACCGCCGCCACGCGCCGCACCTTTTCCGCTAGGATTCATCTCGTGGAAAAGAGAGACTTCAGTATTCGCCCCGCGCGCCGGGAAGACGCGGCCGAGACGGCGCAACTTTGGATGCAGAGCGCCGCTGAACACGCCGACTACGACGGAGTCTACAAAACCGCCCCCGACGCCGAGAGGATGATGCGCCGCTTTCTCTCCGACCTCGCGAGCGGCCCCCAGACTTTCCTTTTCATCGCCGACTCCGGCGGACAGACCGTCGGCTTCATCTCGGGCGAACTTCGCGAAAGCTCGCCCACCTTCCGCCCAAAGACCTGGGCCTCCATAGAAGACGTATTCGTGCTCCCGGACTACCGGAGCCTGGGAATCGGCCATACCCTCGTGGAACACGCCAGATCCTGGGCGAAACAGAAAGGCGCGAACGGCGTCTCACTCCAGGTCGCCGCCGCCAACGAAAGAGGCCGCAAGTTTTACAAAGAACTTGGCTTCAGAGAAGTCTCCGTCTACGAAGTCCTGGAGTTCTAAGCTCCTCCCAACGTCTACAGAGGATACGAGCGCGACAAAACCTCGACCTCTTCTCTCTCATAGCCGAGCGTGGTGTAAAAACCCACAGCCTCGACCTTAGATTGAGCTTCAACGTACGATACGCCGTTTGCGCGACAGTGATCTCCGGCGGCGGCGAGCAGCGCGCGCCCGACGCCCCGGCGGCGGGCTTCCGGGCTGACGTGCAGTTCCTCGATGCTCGCGAAGTGTCCACCGGCGGCGACGTTTAGCCGGTAAGAAAGCATCAAGACCCCGACCACGTTCTCCCCCGAGTAGCCGGCGAGCAGTTCGATCTCCCCTTTTCGTAACTCTTCGCGGAGTTGTTCGGTGAATTCCCGAGAGACAGGAAGTCCGTCCCTCAGAGATTCCTCCAGGAGCTTTAGGGGCGCGGCAAGGTCTTGGGCCGCTACTCGCTCAACGTCTATCTCCAACTTCAGGAAACTTCGGCCCTGAGCCTGGAGGCGGCTTCTATGGCTGTTTCTATGTCCCTATCGTTTACGTCGAGGTGTGTGCAGAGCCGGACCGTGGAGGCGCTTCGCGGGGTGGCGAGGACGCCTTCTCGGGCGAGAGCCCGGAGGAACTCTTCAGCTTCGCCGACCTCGACGAGCACGATGTTCGTCTCGGGCGACTCTACTGTGTATCCGGCCTCGGTCAGTCCATCGGCCAGCTTGCAGGCTCGCTCGTGGTCTTCGGTCAGCCTCTGAGCATTGTGCTCGAAGGCGTAGAGGGAGGCGGCGGCGATCACACCGGCCTGACGCATCCCGCCGCCGAAGGCTTTGCGAGCCCGGCGGGCTTCTTTTATGGTCTCCTCGTCGCCGGCCAAGAGAGAACCGACCGGCGCCCCGAGACCCTTGGAGGAGCAGACGGAGACAGTGTCGGAGTGCGCGGCCCACTCGCGAGCCGGGGTCCCGGTGGCGGCCTGCGCGTTGAAGAGCCTCGCGCCGTCCAGGTGTACCTTCATCCCCAGATCCCGCGCTTCACCGGCGACGGCAGCGAAATCCTCAAGCGGGAAGACTTTGCCGCCCGCCGAGTTGTGGGTATTCTCCAGGCACAGGAGCTTCGGCCGTGGGAAGTGGACGTTCTCGGGACGGATCGAAGCGCGCAAGGTCTCCGGGGAGATGACGCCGTTTTCTCCCGGCAGCAACCGCACCATCACGCCGGAGAGGAGGGCGGGCGCACCGGCTTCGTAATTGTAGATGTGGGCGGCCTCGTGCAGGAGCACCTCATCGCCGCGGGTAGTGTTGACGAACAGCCCGATCTGGTTGGTCATCGTCCCGGATGGGGCGTAGATGGCCGCCTCCTTGCCGAGCAACTCCGCCACGTACTCCTCCAGGCGGTTTATAGTCGGGTCCTCGCCGAAAACGTCGTCCCCGACGGGCGCTTCGGCCATCGCCCGGCGCATCTCCTCGGTCGGCCGGGTCACGGTATCGCTACGAAGGTCTATCATGAGTTTCCTCTCTTTCTCCGGCTGCCACTACTGGAAGCGCCGGTTATCTTCTCTGTAATGCTGAAATGTGTCTTTGCAACCTCTGCGAGCCCTTCTTTCCCGTGCTCCCGGAAGACCCTACGGCCCGCTTCGAGTACGTGTGTGGAACCTTTCGGCAACCTGAACCCGACCATCTCCGAGAGCTTTCCGAGTTCTTCCAGGTAACGCGCCCGCGCCAGGATCGAAGCGGCCGCCACCGCCGCATCGTCCTCCGCCCGCACCCGGACCTCCAACCGCACCCCATCCGGTACGTGCGGCTTTATATAGGATCGGGCGGCCTTCGCGAACTCGTCCACCACCACAGCTTCGACCTCACCTTCAAGTTTAGCCATTATCTCCACGTCGATCTCCCCGAGCAGCCGGTTTATGTTCCCGGCTTTGTCCCGCCGAGCCTCGTACTGTTCGAGAGAGGGCGCAATCACGTAGGCGTTGTCGGGGCCTACGCAGTCCAGAATGAGAGCCGCGAGCCGCGTGGCCTGGGCGTCGGAGAGGTCTTTCGAGTCTCTAACCCCGATCTCCTGCAGCTTTCGGGCTACATCGCCACCCGAGATACGCACCCCGGCGACTACGAGTGGCCCGAAATAGTCTCCCTTTCCGGCCTCGTCGATACCTAACCGAGGTGTCGGGTCTACGGCAGGCCTCGTCCCTCTATTCACGGTTTTGGGTCTTCCGCCGGCGCCTTTCCGGGAGAGCCGCCAGCTTTCGAGGAGATCCTTCAGGCTGGAAGACTTGCCGTCCACTGAAACCTTCCCCGTATGGTAGACGTTCAAGTTGCTCTTCTCCGGGCCGCGGGAGAGTTGGTATTGCGTTCCGTAGTTTATTTCGCGGTGACCAGTTGTTTCTACACCGTTATTCTCCAGCAGGCGCATCAGGTCTTGGGGGATATCGTTCAACGGACCTCGAAGTTGCCAAGGTCGCCGTGGGCCTCCTCGAAGTCCACGTCTACGCTATCTACGTCGGCCCGTTGCGGGCCTTCTTCGCACCACTGCACCATCTCGCGTACTTGCTCGGAGGGGCCTTCGAAGACGGCTTCCACCCTTCCGTCGGGCAGGTTCGTGACCCATCCCGCGAGACGGAGTTGCTCGGCCCTCTCTCGCGTCGAGTCTCTAAAAAAGACGCCTTGCACGGCGCCCGAAATCAGGACGTGAGCCCGTTCCGGATCTTCGTTGTTTTCAGTGTTATTCATATCGACCTCCGTGGGAGTGGTTTTGCTGGATCAGTCTACCCGTAGTCCGGCCGGATATTGGGGACTTTCCGGCTGATATGCTAGCCTAGAACTGTTATGAAAGCAGAGAACCAGACGATGGATAGTGCGAAGGTCGCGGGCAAGGCTTTCCTGACGGTGGTGATACCGACCCGCAACGAAGTGGACAACGTTCCCCGTCTGGTGCGCGAGGTTCGGCGGAGCCTCTCGGGCGTCGACCATCGGATAGTCTTCGTCGACGACTCGACGGACGAGACGCCGGAGGTGATCCGTCGCCTCGGCGAAGAAGACGGGCGTATAACCTTGATTCACCGCTCCGAGGCGGAGCGTAGCGGTGGGCTCTCGACTGCCGTGACGACTGGTATGGAGGCCGTCTCGGGGGAGAGTTTCTATACGTGCGTGATGGACGCGGACCTCCAGCATCCGCCGGAGAAGGTGCGCGAAATGTTGGAAATCGCCCGCGAGTCGGGGGCGGATGTCGTGGTTGCGAGCCGCTACACGCCGGGTGGCAGCTACACGGGGCTCTCCGGGCCGGTTCGACGCGCGGTCTCCGTGGGTAGCAAATACCTCTCCCAGATCGTCTTCAAGGAAGCCAGGAAGACGAGCGACCCGATGACGGGCTTCTTCCTGGTCCGAAACGAGGCAATCTCCGGCATACAATTCAGGCCTACGGGATTCAAGATGCTGCTGGAGATACTGGTCTGCGCCCCGGAGCTAAAGGTGGTCGAGGTTCCCTTCAGCTTCCAGGCACGCAACGCCGGCGTCTCGAAGGCCAGCATGAGACAAGGCTTCGAGTATCTGGCGCACCTCCTGAGTTTGTTCTGGTACGTGCCGGCGGCGGGACGTTTCTGGAAGTTCGCGCTCGTCGGGGCCTCCGGGGTGCTGGTCAACATTGTGACGCTGGTGCTGCTGGCGGAGTATTTCCACGCGCATAAGGTGATCGCCTGGATGTTCGCCGTCGGCCTGAGCATTTTGAGCAACTTCCTCTTGAACAACGCCTTCACCTGGCGCGACGTGAGGAATTCCAGCAGGATCCACTTCCTCCTCCGGGGCGCCCTCGCGTACCCGGTGGCGATAGTCGGCATCGGGGCGAACTTCGCCGTCTACTACCCGCTCCTGAAGTACGTTTCAGCAGCTTTTCCGTACTACGTGATCTTCAACCTCCTCGGCATAGTGGCCGGAACGAGCGTTAACTTCATCCTCTCATCTCGTTTGATCTTCCGTCCAACTTCTCCGAAGAGCCTGGATCCAAAAGCGCCGCCAAAACAGATAGCAGAGGAGATCCGTCGAGAACTAAGAGCGGATCGCGCCGGCCTGGTCTCCTTCCCAAACCTGACCCAACTCACGCATCCAGACTCCCCCGACCTGAACGCCACCGACCGGGCCATAGTAGACCTCGCCGCCAAAACCCTCACCCCAACCCTCACCGTAACCGGCCCCCGCCGACTCCCCCAGGCCCGAACCAACACCCGCTGGATAAACTCCCTGGCCGTCCCGGTCCCAGGCCGCGACGGACGCGCAACCGGAGTAGTCTACGCAACCAGAAACTCGACCGAACCCTTCACCAGCGAAGATCTCAACTGGCTAACCGCCTACGCCGGTACCGCAGGCCCCATCTTCTCCGACTGAATCGAGGAATCGAGGGAAACTCCCGGAGACGCCTACGACAAACACCCGTCGCGACGTCCCCAGGAGGGACAGCCCCCGGAAGAAACCAGTTCCCAGGTAACATCTTCCCCCTCCCGGCGGATGAAACCCCCGGTCACTCCCGTGCCTAAACCAAAACTTCAACCAAGCTCCAGCTCGACAAATGGGACCTGCCCAGGAAAAACCTAGCACCCTCGCCAATAGGACGCAACTCTCTCATCGCCCATTCTAAGCCAACTATTCCACCCTGATCCTATACAACCACTACATAAAGACCCTGGGAGCAATCTGCATACAAAATGTCGTTCCCTAAACCAGAAGTTCAAACAGCGTGCCCTTTGGTATACACCTGCAGTTTAAGTTTAACAAAGTCAAGGTTTAAGTTCATTTTATATAGGGTGAAGGTTGCGCCGGGCTTTCTTCCTTCGGAACTGGAGCGGCTAAAGCACATCGGGAGATGGGACGATAAAAGGGGAGTTGGCGCGTGGCGAGGATTTATAGGAAGTGTAGATGATTCAGGCTAAGAGAATCGACGATTTGGTAGAAGGAATGGTCGGTGTGAAGAGCAGCGACCTGCACATAAAGGTAGGGGCTCCGCCGTCGGTGCGGGTCAACGGCAAGCTCGGGGCGTTGGAGGGCTACGAGAAGTTGCGCCCTGAGGACACCGAGGAGATGCTGCGTGAGATCATTCCGGAAAAGATGGTGCCGGAGTTCGAGGAGGAAGGAGAGGCCGACTTTTCTTACGCGGTCCCATCGATTGGGAGGTTCCGGGTCAATGCTTTCCGGCAGAGGGGCTCCATCTCAATCGTGATGCGTTTTATTCCGTTCGGGGTTCCGGCTTTCGAGGAGCTCAAACTGCCGGATACTATCCGCAAGCTGGCCTTCGAGGAGCGGGGCATAATCCTCGTGACCGGAACGACGGGGAGCGGAAAGTCTACGACGCTCGCCTCCATGCTCGACCTCGTGAACCGCACTGAAGCAAAGCACATAGTCACCATCGAAGACCCGATAGAGTTCCTCCATCGCGACGACAAGAGCCTTATAAATCAGCGGGAGGTCGGGATGGACACCGCTTCATTCTCGCGGGCGCTGAGGCGAGTCTTGAGGCAGGACCCGGATGTGATCCTGATCGGGGAGATCCGCGACTCCGAGACCGCGCAGATAGCCCTCTCGGCGGCCGAGACCGGGCATCTGGTCTTATCCACTCTTCATACGCTGGACGCGACGGAGACCATCAACCGCGTCATAGACCTTTTTCCTCCGCACGAGCGGGGACAGGTAAGAACCATGCTCGCCGGAACGCTCCGGGGGATAGTCGGTCAGCGTCTCATCCGCACGAAGGATGGAGAAGGGCGCGCGGCGGCCTGCGAAGTGATGGTGACGACCGGTAGGATCCGGGACTTCATAATGGACCCCACGCAGACCGGACAGATACAGACGGCGATCGCCGAGGGCGAATACTATGGGATGCAGACTTTCGACCAGGCCTTGATGAAGCTCGTTGAGGATGACAGGATCAGCTACGAAGAGGCGCTTCGCGCGTCAAGCCGCCCGCAAGACTTCAAACTAATGGTGCAGGCCCTCGGACTGGGCATATCCCGTTAAATACGCTTGACGCTCTATTTTCAAAAGAGCGGCGTTGGAAGATCCTCCCGAGAAGAAAATGTTCCCTTGTAGAGTTGTAGTATGAGAGGCATGGTGAGGCGTGTCAGGCTGCCACGGTTTGCGATAGACTTTCCAACGAAATCCGCTGGGCTCCCGTGGAGGATGTCGAGGATCCAAAGTTCCAAAGAAAAACAGGGCTTTTTCCGGGAAAGCTCGGATAGAGAGTCGTGGAACGCTGCCGTCGAGAGGCTTGGCGGCGGCGTGCTCCAGTCTTGGGAGTGGGGCGAGTTCCGGCGGCGTCACAAGTGGGAACCTCTACGCCTACTCGCCCCGGATGGAAGGAGCGCGGCCCAGGTGCTGCTTCGTAAACTGCCGGCGCTCGGCTATCTGGCCTACGCTCCGCACGGCCCTCTCGCCGAAGACCCGGCGGACCTGGCAGTGGTAACGGAGGCTGTCGGGGATTACGCTGCCCGTCGAGGCGCCTGCCTGTTGGATGTAGAGCCCAGGATCGAGAAGACTGGGAACCTCCAAGAGAGAGGTTTCGTCAAGATGAAGAACTCGGTGCAGCCTCGTTGCACCTTTGTCCTCGACGTACTCGACGACCCGGAACAGCAGCTCGCGGCGCTACCCAAAGACGCCCGCTACGGCGTCCGGCGCGCCCGCCGCGAAGGAGTGGAGATCGAGGTTTCGACCGGACCGTCGAGCGGTCTCGAAGAATTCCTGGAGTTGCTCGGAGAGACCGCCAAGCGACAGCACTTCGCCCTCCGTCCCGGTAGGTATTACAGGGAGTTCATGCAAGACCTGCCGGCGCACCTGATCCTGGCGCGCAGAGGTGAGCGAGGAGAGCTTCTCGCCGGAGCTTTGATACTCACTTTCGGGGAAGAAGCTTACTATCTCTACGGGGCCTCCGCCGCCGAGAGCGAGAACCTTTACGCTTCGTACCTGATCCAGTACGAAGCCCTAACCGTCGCCCGCAGAGAAGGCGCCAGCCGCTACGATATGTGGGGTCCCTGCGAGCCGCGGGAAGGAGACCCGATGTGGGGCGTCTACAAGTTCAAGAAGAAGTTCGGCGGCGAAGAGAAGAGCTACGCCGGTCTCCACGAGAAGAACCTGCGCCCGACTTGGGGACGTGTCGCTCGCACCAGCATCCAGGGCTACTACGCTATACAGAAGCTGCGCGGCAAAAGCTCCGGTCCCCAGATCGGCTAAAAGCTGCGAGGACGCGTGTTCGACTCAAGCCCTTGCCCGTAAGGCGTTTTATACTAAGGTCATGAGGCCGATCTGCTTTCTCTCCGATTTCGGGCTGGCCGACGATTTTGTCGGCTCGTGCAAGGGTGTCATGGCGAAGGTGGCGCCTGGAGTACAGGTCCTGGACCTCACCCACGAGGTGCCGGGCTTCGAGATCGAAACGGGCGCGGAGATCCTCCAAAACGCCACCCGATACATGCCCCCGGATACTGTCTACCTCGCCGTCGTGGACCCCGGCGTCGGCACGGACCGCCGCAGCCTCGCGCTCTCCACCCAAAACGGTGCGCTCATGGTCGGTCCGGACAACGGGTTGCTCATCCCAGCGGCCGACTCCTTGGGCGGCGTCTCGAAAGCAGTGGCTCTGACCAACGACCGCTACCACGCGCATCCCATCTCGAGCACCTTCCACGGCCGGGACATCTTCTCGCCGGCTGCGGCGCATCTTGCAGCCGGGGTGGATATCTCGGACCTCGGGAATTCAGTGAACGCCTTAGATCTGGAACGCCCGCGCATCTTCGAGGGGGATGACGACCAGCCGGTCGGAACCCGCGCGGCCCACATAATATCTATCGACCGCTACGGCAACGCCCGGCTCTCCATACTGGAAGAAGACGCAGGCCTCCGGTACGGCACGACCTTGAATATAGATACCGGAGAAGGAGACATGAGCGTCCGGTATCTGGAGACCTTCGGGGCTGCGAAAGCCGGGGAGCTCATCCTCGTCCCTGATTCTCACTGGCGCCTGAGTCTCTCGATAAACAAGGGCAACGCCTCACACGCCCTCGCCCTGAAGCTGGGGGAACGCGTGCGACTAAAAACCCTGGAAAGCGAGCCGGATGCGAGAGCCTGAGAGACGAGAATCACTTCCGGCCGAAGATTCCAGCCGCGTAACGCGAGCAGCCGCCTTACGCCCCATCAACCTCATGACGCTCATCCTGGGAGTCGGCGTCTCGCTAACCTTGCCGTTGTGGTGGATCCTCCTCCCCCTCACCATCGTAACCTACGTGACGCTCGTCGCCCTCGCTTCCCGCGACCCGGTCTTTCAAAATCGCGTCCTGGAAAAGGGGCCGGCACTCAGCAGTTCCAGGAACGAAGGAAATCAAGAGATCCCACCGGAACGCCGCGCCCGCTGGCTCCCTCGCGGGGAGACTCGTCAGAAGGTCGAAGAGGCTCTCGTCGCCTACAGAAAAGTAACTTCGGCCCTGGAGCAGACCGACGACGTAACCCAAACCGTTCTTGAGGACGCTACACCCAAGATCCACTCCGCCGCAGACCGACTAGTCGATGTCGCCCGCCGTAGAGAAGAAGCAGCCTCCGAAATTCAAGAGATAAACAACCGGCACAAGGACCCTTCGGCTGACCTGGCGAAGGTCTCCAGCGAGTTGGAAGCAGAAGTGCGGGCAGCGGATATAGAGATCTCACGCACCATCGAACAGTTTCAGGAACTGCGTGCGCGCGTCATACGAATCTCCATCTCGGATGCCACAGCGGCAAGCGCCGAAGCTTCCGTCCTAAACTCGTCGCTGGACGAGATAAACTTCCGGCTCGACGCGCTGGGCGAAACCCTGCCGCATAAAGAAGACTTCCCGAACAACTAAGTTCCCCCGCCGCCTACGGAGTTGCGGAGCGCGGTCGTACTAGGCCGTATTGGCCTGCCAGCCACGCCCATCCTCTTCCTCGCGTTCTTGGACCGACAACCGCCGGGGAGAAGCGCTGTTCAACTCTTCGCGCGATTCTCCGATAGAACCGAGGGTCTCTTTGAACCAGCCTTCAAGCTCTCCCATAATACGCTCCCGGTAGCGCTCGGCCCCCCCGGAAACCTCTCCGGCATAGCGCTCCGCCCGCTCCACGATCGCCGCTGACTGGCCGTGCGCCTCTCTACAGGTCTCAGAGTCCCAGGCCCTGGCTTCCGCCCTCTCTCCGGCACGGCCCGTGATGCGTCCAGCCTCTTCCTTCGCTTCCTCGATTATTGCGTCGCACTCCCCACGGATCTTCTCAGCCTCCGTGAGTTCGGCGGGCAATGCTTCTCTGAACTCTTCGAGCAGCACGAGTACGTCGGAGCGGTCGAGAAGGACCTTCCCCCTGCGCATCGGCACACCGGAAGCGTCCCGAATAGCAGCTTCCAACTCCTCCACTACCCCAATTATGTATTCCTTGTCTCCTCTCATACCTAACCACCCTAGCACGACTCTCCTCGCTCCGCTAGCGTTTTCGAGCCTAATTTCTCCACGTGTATCTAAACTTCAGGTATACCCTAACTCAAAAGTATAGCTTGGCACCGAAATATCCCTCATTTTCGAGTCTAAGGACGAGGCTCCACCGGTTTTCAACTCGGAAAAGAGCCAGCATAAAAACATAGCGGTTGGAGCGCGGGCAAGTCCAGCCCGGAATCGCGAGAAGGCGTATCTTTTTCTAGCGGCTGTTGTAGACAGCGAAGCCTATGGATACCAGAGCAGGAAGGACGATGAAGTAGTTTCCGTTTGAAAAGCTCCTTACCAGAAACGGTGAGTATGCCAGGAGAACGGCTGCTCCGGAGACTATCATCACCAGTGGTCCACCGTTTCGGCCTCCGACCCGGTGTATAAGCGTTCCGGCTCCGTAACCGGCCAGGGCGGAGAGTATGATGCGGCCGATGCCGAGCCTCAGGATGAGGTAGGCGACCGGGATGCCGACTATTGCGACCCCGATGCCGGCCAGGACAGTCTTGACGATCTGGTTTGTTTTCATGACTCCCGCACGGGCTCCGCGGGGCAGCCGGGCATCGTCGGGACATTTTATGCCAACATCCGTCGAAACCATGCACTCCGTGCAGATCGGACGCCCGCAAGTGGCGCACGAGACGCGGGTTTCACGCTTCGGGTGACGGTAGCAGTGCATCTGCTCTGACATTAGAATCCTCTCCGGGAGATCTCTGCCCGCGGCAAGAGGACTATCTCTCGCTTGTAGCTGCGGTGCACTTCTTGTACAGCTTTCTTGTGCTCCAATTCGAGCTTCTCCAGTTCTCTTCTAAGCCTGAGGTTATCGGCTTCGAGGCGTTCGATCCGCTTGTCTTGATCCAGGACTTTCTTGACCCCGGCGAGGTTCATCCCCATCTCCTGGGTAAGCTTCTGGATGTACCGTCCGAGTTCTATGTCTTCCTGGGAGTATAGGCGTGTGTTTTTTATGCTCTTCCGGGGACGGAGCAAGCCCTTATGCTCATACATCCGAAGCGTCTGAGGGTGAAGGCCGATCAACTCGGCTGCTATCCCGATCATGTACACCGGACGTTTCCGCATGCTTTTCATCATCTGTCTCTCCAGTCCCGCCCGCGCGAACTTCTCACGCCTGCGCCCTCCGGAATAGGTCCTCGCGCACGTCCTCGTCCCTCTCCTCGGCGAGCGCCTCGAGTATCTCACGCTCGCGCCGGTTGAGCTTGCCCGGCACGACGAGCGTCACCCGCACGATGAGATCCCCCTTGCTACCGTCTTTCGGACGGGTGGATCCAGCGCCGCCCACCCTGAACTGCCTGCCTTCACGCGTACCGGCGGGCAAGCGCAATTTCACCATCTTTCCATCGGGTCTTGGGACGCTGATCTCCGCCCCGAGAGCCGCCTCCACGAAGCTGATCGGAACATCTACTACGAAGTCGTCGCCCCGACGCTTGAAGACCGGATGTTCCTCCACCCGCGTAACCACGAATAGGTCCCCCGCCGAACCGCCACGCTCCCCGTCACTCCCGCGTCCGGGAACCCGCACCTTCATACCGTCTTTCGCCCCGGCGGGTATCCTCACCGTGATCTGACGAACCCCGCCCAACCTGCCGTTACCCGCGCAGCGCGCGCACGGCCTCTCTATAACAGTTCCCTTCCCTCCACACTTGGGACAAGGTTCCGAAAATGCGAAGAACCCCTGATCCCGACTCCTCGTACCCTTCCCTCCACAATCCGGACACGTCCGCGGCGCCGTCCCAGCCGCAGCACCCGTCCCCAGACACTCTCCACAAGACTCCTCGACCGGCGCCTTGACCCGCATCGTAACCCCGTTCAACGCATCTCTAAACTTCAAGTTCACGTTTATAGTTACATCCTCTCCACGGAGGGCGGTGGCAGCCCTCGGTGAGCGGCCGAAGATGTCTCCGAAACCGCCGAAGAGGTCTGAGAGGTCCGAGAAATCTCCGCCTCCGGATCTGCCGGGAGCTTGTTGGTTGCCCCCAAAGAAAGTGCGGGGGCCTTCATCGTATTCTCGCCTGCGCTCCGGGTTGGAGAGGGTTTCGTAGGCGTGCTGTATCTCTTTGAAGCGCTCTTCTGTTTTCGTGTCGCCGGGGTTCGCGTCCGGGTGGTATTTGCGTGCCAGCCTGCGGTAGGAACGGCGGATCTCCTCTCGCGAGGCTCCCTTAGATACTTCGAGGATTTTATAGAGGTCTTTGGTCTCCATACCTAACCCTGTTGTGCAACTATAACCTTGGCGGCCCGTATCAGCTTGCCGTTGAGCATGTATCCGCGCTGGAAAGTCTGGACGATGGTGCCTTCTTCGTGCTCTTCGGAGGGTTGCCCCATGACGGCTTCGTGTACGTTCGGGTCAAAGTGTTCCCCGTCAGAGGAGACGAGCGTGAGTCCTTCGTTTTCGAGCAATCCGGCGAGCTGGTCACGGGTCGCCTGGACCCCGCCGCGGATATCTCCGCCGGCTTCGAGGGCGCGTTCGAGATTGTCAAGGACGGGGAGCAACTCGGCAACCAGTTTTTCGGAGGCGAGATCTAGCAGGCGCGCTCTTTCCCGCTCCTGGCGCTTCCTAAAGTTCTCGAACTCGGCCCTGGCGCGCCGCAGAGCATCGAGGTATTCGTCCCGCTCCCCCTCGACGGCCTCCAATTCTTCCTTAAGGAGTTGTATTTCCCGCTCCGCCGTCTCAGGGTTTCCCCCGGAAGGTGCTTCAGACTCGGACGCTTGCTCCGTGTCCTCGTCGAAACCATCTCGGAAGGCGGGGTCGGCGAGGGCGTCGAGGTCCATCGGAGAACCCTGGGCCTCTTCTACAGGTTCCATAGGCTCTCGTACCTCTTCTTGCCCGTTCTGTTCCTCTTCGCCGTCCTGAGCCCGTGGGTCCGGCTCGCGGTTCTGCTCTTCGCTACTCAAAACCTGATTCCCTCCTGTAAGTGAGGCTGGAAGATAGAGGGCCGGAAAACCTCTCACCGACCCTCTATCTTCCGTCGGGAGAACTTCTCTATTTCGTGTTCTCCTCGTCCTCTTCGTCGATAACCTCGGCGTCCTCTACCAGATCATCGGGGTCTCCGGCGCCCTCGGCGCTCGCCTCTTGCTGCTGCGCGGCCTGCTGGTAGAGGACCTCGGAGAGCTTGTGGGATGCCGTTACCAACGATTCCTGCTTGCTCTTGATCTCCTCCACGTCATCCCCGGCGAGGGCTTCCCTGGTCTCCCTGATAGCCTCCTCGACCTCGTTCTTGGTGGCGACGTCGACTTTGCCGTCCACGTCCTTCAAGGAGCGCTCTATCGAGTAGACCAGGTTGTCGGCGTTGTTTCGGACCTCGGCCTCTTCGCGGCGGCGTTGGTCGTCCTCGGTGTGAGACTCCGCGTCACGGACCATCTGCTCGATCTCCTGGTCCGAGAGCCCGCTGGAGGCGGTTATCGTGATCCGCTGCTCCTTGCCGGTCCCGAGGTCCTTCGCCCCGACGTTCACGATGCCGTTTGCGTCGATGTCGAAGCTGACCTCGACCTGAGGAACCCCTCGCGGCGCCGGCGGGATGCCGACGAGTTGGAAGTTGCCGATCAACTTGTTGTACGCCGCTATCTCACGCTCGCCCTGATACACCTTGATCTCGACCGAGTTCTGGTTGTCGTCAGCCGTCGTGAAAGTCTCAGCCTTACGTGTAGGTATAGTGGTGTTTCGTTCGATCAGCTTGGTCATCACGCCGCCCTTTGTCTCGATGCCGAGCGAAAGTGGCGTAACGTCGAGCAGCAGCACGTCCTTGACCTCACCGGCGAGAACCCCGGCCTGGATGGCCGCGCCGACGGCTACGACCTCGTCCGGGTTGATGCCCCTATGAGGCTCCTTGCCCGTCAACTCCTTGACCTTGTCCTGGACCGCCGGTATGCGGGTCGAGCCGCCGACGAGTATCACCTGATCCACCTGGCCGCTCTGCAACCCGGAGTCCTCCATCGCCCGGCGCACCGGGCCGGCCGTTGCCTCGACGAGGTCCGCCGTCAGGTCGTTGAACTTCGCCCGGCTCAGGGTCAGGTCCATGTGCTTCGGGCCGTTCTGGTCCGCCGTGATAAACGGCAGGTTCAAAGAGGTGCTGGTCGTCGAAGAGAGCTCTTTCTTGGCTTTCTCAGCGGCTTCCACCAGCCTCTGGGTAGCCATCCTGTCCTTGGAGAGGTCTATCCCCTCGGCCTTTTTGAACTCCTGCGCCATCCACTCGACGATCTTCGCGTCGAAGTCGTCGCCACCGAGGTGGTTGTTGCCGCTGGTCGCTTTGACCTCGAAAACTCCCTCGCCGAGCTCCAGGACGGAGACGTCGAACGTACCGCCACCGAGGTCGAAGACGAGGATCGTCTGCTCGTTCTCTTTATCGAGGCCGTAGGCGAGCGCAGCGGCCGTCGGCTCGTTGATGATCCGCTTTACGTCCAGACCGGCGATCCTACCGGCGTCTTTGGTGGCCTGACGCTGGGCGTCTTCGAAGTACGCCGGAACCGTCACGACCGCCTCGGTTACCTCTTCGCCCAGGTAGTCCTCAGCGTCCCTCTTCAGCTTCTGTAGGACCATCGCGGAGATCTCCGGCGGCGAATACTGATTGTCGGCGACATCCACCCGCAGGTCTCCGCCAGAGCCCTGGCTGACCTCAAAGCCTACCCGCTCGGCGTCGTCCTTGACCTGCTTGTAGCTCTGTCCCATGAAGCGCTTGATCGAGTAGATCGTCCGATCCGGGTTGGTCACCGCCTGACGACGCGCCAACTGCCCGACGAGCCGGTCCCCGCTCTTCCTATCGAAAGCGACCACCGACGGCGTCGTCCGCTCACCTTCTGAGTTGGGAATTACTACCGGGTCACCACCTTCGAGAACAGCCACGCAACTATTCGTGGTCCCGAGGTCTATGCCAATGCTTTTAGCCATGCAGATGCCTCCTACGACATGCGAGATTATCTAAGCCTCTGTGAGTATAAAATCTAAGTGTGCAACCTTCAAGTCTGAGGTTGTGCCACGCGGTATACTGTGGCGACAATTGATAGTCTGGTTTCGAGGGGACTACCTATATAGGATAAAGTTCTACACGGGCGTCCGAGACGGGAGGGTTTTCGGGAGTTTGGAAGAGATGGTCTTGCTGGTCGATGACGATCCAGCCTTGTTGGAGGTTATGTCCATAGTCCTCGCCTCCGAGGGATACAGGGTATCGACGGCGGAGGATGGAGTCGAGGCGCTCCGGTCGGTTGGTCGGGAGAATTTGGATCTCGTGGTGCTGGACGTGATGTTGCCGCGGATGAGTGGGTTCGAGGTGTTGAAGAAGATCCGGGAGCAAAGTGACGTGCCGGTCGTGATGCTGACGGCGAAGGGCCAGTCGGTTGATAAGGTAGTCGGGCTGGAGCTTGGCGCTGACGACTACATCACCAAGCCCTTCGACACGAAAGAGTTACTGGCGAGGATCAAGGCTATCCTACGCCGTTTCGGGCGACAAGACGGGAAGAGCAGGGACGGCATGTTGAGGCTGGGTCCTTTGGAGTTGGATCCGGACGGCTACACCGTCAAACGGGATGGCGAGCCGCTGGAGCTCACGCCGACGGAGTTCAAGATACTCGCGCTCCTGCTCCGTCGTCCGGGTCAGGCGTTTACGCGGTCCCAAATCTCCGAGGCCGTCTCTACCGGCTCTCATTACCTGGCGAGCCGCTACATAGACGTACATATATCGAGGCTTAGGGGGAAAGTCGAGCGTAATCCCTCAAAGCCGGAGATAGTTCAGACCGTCCCGAGCGTCGGGTACAGGGCCGCCGCCAAGACCCCGTAGGCGCCTTGTAAGCTCGCGGTGGAGGACACGGAATCTACACGGACAAGAAAAGACGGAGCTTACTCCCGAAACTGACCTTCAGGGCCAGGGTCTTCGCGGCGCTCATCGGCATCTCGGCGGCGACGAGCCTCTTGATCGGCGTGGTCCTCTACTTCTTCGCCGAGTCGCGTTTGGTAGCGGGAGAGAGCAACCTCCTGATAGACCGTTCCCAGACCGCCAACACCGGAGCGGGCGACTTCCTCGAAGGCCTACGCAACCCGGAGGACCAGTCGCTGCCGAAACCGGACTCATACGCGAAAGAGCTCGTCCGCTCAGTGGCGGACCCGACCGGCCTGGGGGTTCTCTACATAGGACCGGATGGAAAGCCGCTGGCGGCCAGGGACGCGTATGGAAACTATGTGGACTCTGGGAAGTTCTACGATCAACTCGGCCTCAACAAAAAGATAATCCGCCGGACGATGGAGTCTTCTCAGGGTTGGATCATACCGCGCAGCGGTTGGCCGCGGTACGTTACGGCCTGGCCGTTGACCGGAGCCGGCGGAGACGTGCACGGCGTCATGGTCTATTCCGCCCAACAGGACGAACTTCGGCGCACCCTCGCCTACCTGCGATACGGGATCATCGGGGCGATAGCAACCAGCGTGCTGCTCGCGGGCCTTGCGAGCCTGTTGCTGACCCGACAGATCACACGCCCACTGGCGGAGACGAGGGACGCCGCCATAAGGATAGCTTCCGGGGACTACGGTCCCATGCCAATAGAAAATCAGGATGAGCTAGGTGAACTCGCCCGGTCCTTCAACTATATGGCTGAGGAAGTAGAGCGCTACGTCGGTGAGATCCAGGAGCAGAAAAGCCGCCTCGAAGCGGTCCTCGAGTCTTCCCCGGAAGCCGTCGTCACGACCGACCTGCAGGAGCGCGTAACGATGGCGAACCCGGCGGCTGCGCGCATGCTTGGCATCAGGCCTTCGGATTTCAACCGTCCACTCGCGGAGATAGGGATCTCCGAGGAGATTCTGCAATGCCTGCGCGAGGCTGCCACGGCAGGTGTCGCCCTCAGAGAGATCGAATCCGAAGGGCAAGTCTACTGGACGTATGCGGCCAGGATGGGCCGCGAAGACGCCGTCGGGACAACCGGCATCATACTAGCCGTCCGCAATATAACGGAGCACCGCTCGCTGGAAAAGGCGAGGACCGCTTTCGTCTCGGACGTCTCGCACGAGCTTCGCACGCCGCTGACCACCATCCAGAGCGCCGTGGACCTCGTGGAGCGCGCCCGCGACAGGTTGGATCCCTTAGAGCACCGCGCCCTGGAGCTCGCGGATCAGGAACTGAGGCGTATCAGGGGGATGGTCGAGGAGCTTCTCACCCTCTCACAGATGGACTCGTTGCAGTACGCGCTGGAGGCCGGGCCGACGGATCTCACGGAGGTCGTCCGAAACTCTGTAGAGAGCCTGCAGATAAAGGCTGAGAGGTTCGGCATAGAAGTCAACTTCGAGGGCGGAGACACTGAGCACCAGTGCGTCTGCGACGCCACGAAGCTCTACCAGGTCTTCCTGAACCTCCTGGACAACGCGATCAAATACTCCGACCCCGGCGCCCACGTGGATATCTCGATCACGGAAGACGACTCCTCTGTTACGGTGCAGGTCCGGGATACCGGAGTAGGCATCCCGGAAGAAGATATCGGGCATCTCTTCGAGCGTTTCTACCGGGTGAACAAGGACCGCTCCCGAGCCACGGGCGGCAGTGGGCTCGGGCTCGCCATCAGCAAGGAGATAATCGAGCTTCACGGAGGGCGGATCCAGGTAGAAAGCGAAGCCGACGTCGGCTCTAATTTCATCGTCGAGCTACCTAAATCCCCTCTCCCCCGCTCCGCAAACTATGCGATGTAACCCGAGCCTGACCAATAACGAATCTCCGGGCTCCTGGTGGAAGCCGATGGTTCTTCTGGTCTTCGCGGCAGCGATCCTGTCTCTCACCGGATGCGGCCATCCGGCGCAACAACTCCCGATACAACCAAGCTCGTCGGGACAGAAGGCAAAGGGCTTCGGCCTCGGCCCCGCCGTCCGCCCCCTGAGCTTCGGCCCCGGCGACAAGAGCTCTCCCGTATGGAGCCCCTCAGGAGACAGCGTAGCGTTCGTCGTAGACGGTTACGTGGCGGAGAAGTCACTCGATTCACGGGAGTTGCGCCGCCGGACGACCAAGAACTTCGGGGCGGAGCAAGTCGCCTGGCTTCCCTCCGGCGATACGCTGGCTATCCTTGGGAATGGCCTCTCGGGAAACTCTGCTCCACAGCCTCCAAGCCGCGCGGAGAGAGCGGGCTCCGTCTACTTTACAGGATCGGGCACAGAGCCTCTAAGTATAAAAAAGGCCTCCGGTGGCGATGTCCTGGCGATGGACCGGGGGACGAGAGGCGAGGGTCTCGTGGTCGCCCTAAAGGAAGGGTCTTCCCACAGTACCGTCGCGCTCATCGACCAACAAGGAAGACTGAAGACATCTTACAAGGCGCGGGTGGAGGGTGAGATCACCGGCCTCGCCCTATCTCCGGGCGGCAAGAACGCGGTCCTCGCAGCCCAGTCCGGACGCCGGTGCAGACTGTACACTTTCAGCTTCGCGGATGGGACTTTCAGGCGGATCGTCGAACTGAAACCCGACATGGAAGTCCTCGGGGCGCCCCAATGGACCTCGCGCGGCATCTACTACGTGGCCGGTAAACCGGCGAAGACCGGCAGCGGCAAAACTCCTCTCTATCATCTGTACCGGACCTCATCCGGGAGTAAGCCCACGCTAGCGCCCAACGTGGGCGAAGATTTCACTGCCTCCAGCATACAGGCTTCGCCGGACGGCGGGCGGCTCGCCGTGATAGGCCGGAGAAGCTCCGGCTCTTCGACCAACCTCTATCTCCTGAACCTATCCAACGGCTCACTAGAGGCTCTCACCACGAACGAGAACATGGAGATACAAGCTGGTCCGGGAGACCTCGCATGGTCCTCTGGCGGCAAGCGCATAGCCATCGTCGCCCGCGGCACCCTACAAGGTCCGGAGATCTACTCGGCCCCCGCCAGCGCCCTACTCAAAGCTTTTTATAACCTGTATGAGGTGCCTGTCAGCCCAGAGAGCGGCGGTAACAAGTGAAGAGCTTGCTACTTTGGGTCTCCGGCGCGGCCCTCGCTTTTTTCGTGACTGCGGCTGCCTTTTTGGCTCTGGCCGAATTCGGTAGCAGCCTCTCCGAAAGAAAGCTGCCCCCCGAGGCAGACAAACCAGGCCCGTCACTATCCATGAACCTTGGGGAGACGCAGTTGGGGAAATTGAAGGATGAGCCGGACCAACAGCTCGTCCTCGGTTTTAGAAACAGGGGAGAAAAGAAGCTCTCAAACATAAACGCAACGGTCAAGGTCTCTTCGGAAGACACTTCCTTGACTGGATCCCGCTACTACATGCACACGCTGAAATCTCTTCCACCGGGGAAGTACGCCACCGTGGGCTTACGACTCGACCTATCGCCTTTCAGACAGTCCGCAACCGGAAAGACTGACGCCTACGTCGGCAACCCGGAGACAACCCGTCAGATAATGGAGATCCGGGCTACGACCCCGGACGGCGCCTCGGCGGTCAGGACCGTGATCCTGCCGCCTCCATCTCGGAACGCTCCTCCGTAAACTTGACGAAGACGCCCGGCGTGGGATCCGGCCTCGTGATAACGGGGAACTTTACCCGTCCCATCAAACTGCGCGCCAACTCCCCGACCTCGACCGCGCTGCCCATATCGACTCGCGTCAGCGTGTAAGGAGTACCCCGCTGCCAGCAATGCTCCACGGGTTTCCAACCGCTCTCCAACAGGAACTTCGTGTAAACGTGTCCCGGCAAGCCGAAGTCACTGGCTATCGCCTCGACGGCCCCAACCCCCCGATGGCGCAGATCCTTCAACATCCGGACCAGCAGGTGACGGCGGGTACGCTGGTCTCCCTCGATGCAAGCCAGGAGCACCGCTTCTTCGCCCAGGGAACCCAAAGGGTACCGATCCGCCCGCGGCAAGTGCTCCCGTGGAGCGTAGACCACGAACCCGAGCGTCTCATCCCCCCGGCGCATCAGAAACCCGGCGTTTCCCCAACTCTCTCCTACGTCTTCAAACCACTCTTCCACATCGCTGGAGCCTTCGGTCCAGTGCGAGACTACCGCTTCCAACCCTCGCGCCTGGTGAAGATTGCCCTCCGTTATCTCCACCACCACCGGCATGAAGGACAGCGGCTTCATCCGCGCTCCGATAGTCCGCCGGACAGGCTACTCATCACGGTCGGTCTCATCTCTTTCTACCGCATCTCTCTGGCTATTCAGACGCTCCCTAGCTTCACGGATCCTACGTCGAAGCTCTTCCGGGCCAACTCCCGACTCCCGGCCAGGCTCTTCCGGGACCTCGGTCGTCTCGAACGTCACGTCTCGCAATGGAGGATGAGGGGGATCCGACCTCGGCGCGCTTACAGCCGTCCCCACTACGAACTCCTTCTCCGGCTCCGCCCGGCGAGGTCCTCCCTCTCTCGTCTCCGCGAGGCGTTCCCGCACTCGCTCCTGGGTCTCGAAGTAGCTCTCGCGGCCCCTCTCGCGGGCTTCTCCGGCCCTATTCACGAGCGAGCCGCGCAACTCTCTGCCGCTCCGGGGAGCCACCAGTATTCCGACGAGGGCCCCGGCGGCTCCACCCAGCAAAAAAGTTCTCAAGCGCTGTTTGTCCAGCATATTCTTCAGCATATTCTCTACCTCCTGCACTCCCGTCTATTCTATACTTTCCGGGGCGGAGGGTCGGGCTCTACGTGCTCGCGCCCGCGTTGAGCAGCAGCGACGAGTCCCGGCCGCGGGTCTTCTCGGCTATTCCAGAAACCCGGTTCGCCACGAAGGCGACGGCCGAGTCGGAGGCCGTCTCGATAGACAGGTTCTCGACGGCAAAGATACCGGTACGTTCAGCGCTCTCCCGGATGTAGTCGTGGATCTGGCGTATCTCCCGGAAGTGCGAGATATACTCTTCGGCCGGACGGCGCATCGAGGTGCCGAGCGCTCGGACGTGGAAACGGTCCCGGTGTACGTCCTCGTCCGAGAGATAGACGACCAGCGAGCAAACGTTCGGGTGATCCCGGAAGCGATCCAGGATGATCTCCGGCGCGAGGTGTACTCCCTCTATAACCAGGTTCGTCCCCTCCCTCAACCCCCGCTCTACGATGGCCTCGACCCCGACGGAGACCTGCGAGGACTGCGCCCGGAAGCCATAGAGGACCAGTTCTTCCTCCGCGACCGGCACCCGGATGTCCTCTTTCTTGACCCCGTAAGAGCTCTTATGAAGCATCGGTAGCAACGCGGGGCTCACCGCCCTACGCAAGACCTCCCGGATAGAGTCCGTACCTATGACGCTCTGGATGTTCAAGCGCCGCGCCACGTCCGCCGACAGTGTGCTCGTCCCGACACCCGTCGCCCCCCCGATGAGTACTATTACGGGCTCGGTGGTCTCTCGCAGTACACGCCACTTGTCCAGCCGGGAGACGACCAAGGCGTCCATCACCTGTAGTTTAGAGCGGACACGGGCCAGGACTTCCTCTTCCTCGACCACGTAGCGCCGTTCGGCGAGTAACTCGGCGCGTACCTCGTTGGCTATCCGGTGGGCGAGATCCGGCTTGGCTCCGGCCTGGGACAGCGTTTGCGCCAGAATGCCACGGGAGAAAGGCGTCTCCCGTCCTCCCTTGACTACCGTGACCTCGTGCTCGCTCATGTCACCCTCCAGGAGAGCAGGACAAGTCAGTCTCCGAGGATGCGGAGCCCTCCGTACTTTCTCCCGCGCCGCTTCCTGATCCGGTAGAAGAAGAATAGCAGGAACGCCACCAGAAGCAACGGCACCAGAGGTACGAACACCGCCAGAATCCCTCCGACGAGCGCGAGCAAATCTTCCAAACCACTCAAGAATGAAGCGGAAACCCCAGGCGCCGGGGTCTTCGTGGAAGGCCTGAGAACCGCCTTGAGTATTGAGACGGCGCCCGCGATAGCACCGCCCGCGATGAGCCAGGGGATCGCGGCGGCGCCGAGCCCGAGACCAACCGCAGCCGCGAAGAGCAGCGCACCGGCCAACATTCGCACCGGCGTCTGAACGTAGGCCAGCGTGGGGTCGAGTGCTTTGACCTTGTCCAGGCCGCCCTCGACTATCGCCAGGAAGACCAGGACACCCACGATCAACCAACCATCCACTTGACTGAAGAGCCCAGAAAGTCCGAAGAGCCCGAGTAGTCCGAAGAGCCCAACGAGCGCGAGCGGCACGTAGGCCCGCATTCCGGCCACAGCCGAGAGACCTATTCCGATGCCCGCAGCGAGTAAAATTTCCATCCGCACATTATAACGCAGACAGTCTTTTTTCCAGTCAAATCCACCCCCGCCTCTAGGCTATACTTGCCAGAGATCAAGGTCGTAGAAAGCATTTTCAAGAGTCCGGAGGATTTCGTGTCGCGAACCGTCAGCATGGAAGAGATAGTAGCCTTCTGCAAGAGTCGGGGCTTCGTGTACCAGAGTTCAGAGATCTACGGCGGCATCCGCTCTTCCTACGATTACGGCCCTCTCGGCGTCGAGATGAAGCGGAACATCAAGGACGAGTGGTGGCGCAGCATGGTCCACACCCGCAGCGACGTGGTAGGCCTCGACGCGGCCATAATCATGCACCCCAAAGTGTGGGAAGCATCCGGGCACACGGCGACGTTCAACGACATGCTCGTCGAAAGCCGTACCAGCGGCCGACGCTTCCGGGCCGACCATCTCATAGAGGGGGCCACGGGTCAGGACGTGGAAGGATTATCTGCCGAAGAAATTTCTGAGATCATTCAAACCGACGAGCGGATAAAAGATCCGGTCGACGGTGGCCGCGACTTCGCCCCGGTACGCCCCTTCAACCTGATGTTCGAGACTTATACGGGACCGGTGAAGAGCCCGGAGAATTTGGCTTATCTGAGGCCGGAGACGGCGCAGGGGATCTTCACGAACTTCAAGAACGTGTTGCAGACCAGCCGGGTAAAGGTGCCGTTCGGGATCGCCCAGATCGGCAAGTCTTTCCGGAATGAGATCACACCGGGCAACTTTATCTTCCGTACCCGTGAGTTCGAGCAGATGGAGATGGAATTTTTCGTCGAGCCCGGCACAGACGCCGAATGGTTCGAATACTGGCTCCAGGAGCGCTGGAACTGGTACCTGAACCTCGGCCTCACCGAGTCGAACCTCCGCCACTTCGAGCACCCGCCCGAGAAGCGCTCCCACTACTCCAAACGAACCGTGGATATCGAGTACAACTTCCCGTTCGCCGGATGGTCGGAGCTCGAAGGCGTCGCCAACCGCACCGACTACGACCTGAAGCAGCACGCCACCCACTCCGGCGAAAACCTGACCTACTTCGACCAGTCAACCAACGAGAGCTACGTCCCCTACGTCATAGAGCCGGCGGTAGGCGCCGACCGGATGATGCTCGCCTTCCTCGTAGACGCCTACACCGAGGAGGAGGTAAACGGCGAGCGACGCACGGTCCTGAAGCTCCACCCGCGCCTCGCCCCGACAAAAGCAGCCGTCTTCCCGCTCTCCAAAAAGCAGCCCGTCTCGACCATCGCGCGCGAACTGTACGACGACCTGAAGGGTGACTACCGGATCTTCTACGACGACTCGGGCTCCATCGGCCGCCGTTACCGCCGCCAGGACGAGGCCGGGACGCCGTTCTGCGTAACCGTAGACTTCGACACCATCGACGACCGGCAGGTAACTATCCGCGACCGGGATACGATGCAGCAGGAGCGCATCCCACTGGGAGAAGTCCGGGAGAGGCTGAGGACCCTCATCTCCGGCTAACCTAGCGGCAGAGAGATGCTCCCTTCCGCGGCAGGCTTCCTAGTCCGCGCCCGACATTCCCTCGTCCTCACCGAGTCCCAGGGAATGCGGCAGAGTATCCTCCATCCGGCCCAAATACTCTTCCAACGCCTTCCGTAGCACCTCGGACTGCGTTTCTTCTCTGCACGGGCGGCTTCCCGCAGAGCGCGGCGGAGATCAGACAAATAGATCGTAGCCTTCTCCATGACCCTCGATACAGTACCATACGCCATACTCAAGAGAGAGGACAGCATGGCGGATCACGAACCTAGCAGTAAGCCGGTAGCACTCTGGGCGGTGCCACGCTCCATCTCGACGGCGTTCGAGCGAGTCTTTGTCGAGCGGGACGACTTCGAGGTCTTTCACGAGCCTTTCTCGGCCTCCTACTACTACAGTGAGGACCGACTGAGCGACCGCTACGCCGACGCTAAACCGCAGCCGGAGGATAACTACGAGAAGGTGATGGGACGCATCCTGGAGCCTCGTGAGAAGCGCGTTTTCGTGAAAGACATGGCCTACTACGTCCGGCCCTTGATGAGCCCGGAATTCGCTTCGAACTTCGTCAATACCTTTATAGTGCGAGATCCGAAGTACGTGCTGACCTCGCTGTACAAGATGTGGCCGGACTTCACTTTCGAGGAGACCGGATACGAAGACCTCTACCGGCTGTTCCGGCAGGTCAAGCAGGGCAGCGGAGAGACCGTGGTCGTGGACGCGATGACCTTTTCGGAGAACCCGGCGGGCGTACTCTCTGCCTATTGTGACCGCCTGGGCGTGCCGTTTCAGGCCGACTCGCTCTCCTGGGAGAAGAAAGAGGTGCGTGAGTGGGAGATGTGGGACGGCTGGCACGACCAGGCGGAGCAGAGCACCGGAATACAGCGGGCCGAGCGAAAGGACCCGGAGCTGCCGGAGGAACTGCTGGAAGTCTACGAGAAGTGTTTGCCCGCCTACTACGAGCTGGCGGCACACGCCATCCCGGCCGCAGCACGTCCTCTCCAGAGTTGAGGTTCAGAAGATTTGGCCGATGATCGTCGAGAATCTCCATTCTCACCGGTCCTGCTGCTAGTGACCCGGTACGGTCGGTTTTGGCTGATAGAACTCGAGGGCGCCTCTCGGGAGACGTTTTACAAGCGTTCCGTTGGGCTTGCGGGCCAGAACGACCACGTAGCCAGCGCCCGCTAGCGACTCGATCGAAGCGGCGGCCAGCGCCAGGTAGACGCCAAAGTCCAGGCTTGCCCCGTAGGATAGGATCCAGAGCGTCGTCAAGACAGCGAGTATCGTGAGTGGGAAGATCAGGGCCGAGATCAGCGCCCAGCGGCTCAACCAGTGTTCGTCGGGCTGCTTGACCGAGAGCGCGCCGCTGCCCAGGCTGGCGGTCTCTCTCCACCGGAGCGTAACGTCTTCGGACGCCGCGCCCCACAGCTTCAGCACGATCCTCTGCGACCCACGCTGGAACAGCCAGAAACCCCCGATGAAAAGGCTCAAGAATCCGACGTTCCAGCCCGCGAAACCCGGCCCACCAGGATGCTTTCCTTCGATGGGCAGAAAGTGGATCCAGCCCGCATAGTAGTTGGCGAGCGAAAAGATCACCGCCAACACGGCGATCGTAACAGCGCCCTGGATGACATTGAAGCGCCCCTCCGGCCGCCAGACACGCCTCTCGAAGTAGTCGTCATTCACCCAGTAGATATCCGTCTTCGCCACTCGATATCTCCCTACGACTACAGGCGTCTTCCTACAGCCTACTCCCTCGCATACTGCACCAGTGCAGTACCGTGGTCAAGTCTGGTAAAGCACACTATAGATGGAGAGACGGGTACTTTAGTCCTCCGGAATTTCGTCGTAGACCATCTTCAGGTCCATGCCCTGGGTGCGACGGAGCAGCCTGAATCCGAGGTAGACCAGCAGCACCACGGCGTAGAGTACGCCCATGTAGATCAGGGACTGGCTGTTGTTGACGCCGTAGACCCCGTTCACGATCCACTCGTAAAGGCAGAACACGAGGAGCGCAGCGAACAGCGTCGCGGAGACCGTGATGAGCGGCATCCCAAAGATGTTGTAGCGGGCTATCGGGGAGGCGTTGTAGATCTTCGGCTTGCGCCAGGGCAGAACCGCCACAGCGATGGCGGAACCCAGGAACGTTATCGAGATAAACAGCGCGGCGTCGAGCGAGTATATGGCGAAGTCTCGTTGATCTGGAGCTTCGTCAGGAGCAGTTCGGCCAGCGAGATGGTCGGTGGCTCCAGGGCGATACGGATCTCGTGACACATCCTGAAGGAGCCGACCAGGATATCCACCTGACGCCCGTTCTCCTCGTCGAAGAACAGCAGCCTCTCGCGGCCGTAGAGCGCGTTGAAAAGAGTCTGGGGCGCGTAGCCTTGCGCCTCGAAAAAGCGCTGCGCGGCGGCTGAGGTTCCTCTAGGGGAGATCCAATCGAGGTCCGCGTACTCGCGCTCGAAAGCAGGGCCCAGGCCATCCTTCGCCCGGACCCTGACCGCCAGTCCCCCGAGCAACCGGAGAGGAACCGAGTGTTCTTCGGCTTACCCGGTGACCCGGAGGGCTTCTTCGACCATGTCGGCTTTGATGTTGCTCAAGCCGTCACCATCGGCGATTTAAGCTTTCTTCGCCTTCTTAGCAGCCTTGATCCAGGGCTCTACGACATTCCGGTTCTCTTTTATCCAGGCCTTCGCGCCCTTCATCGGGTCGTTCTTGCCTTTCTTGTTGATCATCAGCTCCAGCTCATCCATCTGGGGCTTGGTGAACCTCATAGAGTTGATGAGCGCGTAGCCGACCGGGTCTTTGCTCTTGAAGTCTTTATTGACCACAGCGTGAAGGGTGGCCGGGTCGTCTATGTTGCCCATCGCGTCTTTCGGGTCCTTGAGGTAGTGGAAGTCGTACTTCGCGTTCATCCAGTGCGGAGACCAGCCCAAAAATACGAACGGCTCTTTCCTCTTGTACGCCCGCTCAAGGGCGGCGAGCATCGCGGCGGTACCCGAAGACAGCAGCTTAAGCTTCAAGTTGTACTCGGGAATGACGTTGTTCTTTATCCTGTCCATCAACAAAGCGCCGGGTTCTATGCCGGTAATCGCATCCGCCCCGGATTTGTTCAGGTCCGATATGGTCTTGACGTTCTTCATGTAATCCGGAACGGCGATACCGTACTGTGTGCTGCCCTCATACCAGGGGTCCTTTAGCAGCACGGCGCCCTTGCCGACCTTGTCCAGGTACTCTTGATGGCCCGGCATCCAGGCGTCGAGGAAGGCGTCGGCGTCGCCTTTCGCCACGCTCTGGAAGACCGGACCTACGTCGCCCAGCGTCAGATCCACATTCTTGTAACCGAGGTCGTTCTCGGCGATGGCTTTGATCACGTTGGAGTTCGCAACGTCCTCGTCCCACGTTATGTAGCTGAGGGAGAGCGTCTTGTTGCCCGAGGAGTTCGACGCAGCCCCACCGGCGCTACCGCAGCCTCCCAAAATCGCCAGCCCGGCCGCCCCCGCGCCCAGACCGAGAAACTCCTTCCGGCTAAACCTACCGTGTCCGCCAGTATCTTTGTTTTCGCTCACGTTCATTCGCCCTTTCATGGTTGCTTCAGATTCGAGCAGATAAATGCTCTTAGCTTGCTACCCTGATCAAATCAGAAAGAGCGTGCTCACCATCGTCCTTCGCACCACATCTCGCCCTTGCGGGTGGTGCGGCAATGCCAACGGATCATAGACGGAAGCTGGCGAGAGCCGGTGGGGAGCCTGTCTAATGCAGGTTCCCCACCAAAAGATCCGGCAGAATCTTGGCTTCCTCGGTCCCTCAAGTGTGTCTCTCTTCCCAAAGATTCACTTCGTTGTGACTGCTAGGCGTTCTTAGCGGCCTTCACCCAGGGCTGCACCACGCTCTTGTTGCTCTTGAGCCAGTTACCAACGCCTTTCTCCGCGTCGTCCCCAGCCTTATTCATCTCGAGCTCTATGTCGTTCACCTGCT
The DNA here is from genome assembly GCA_965219175.1 of Rubrobacteraceae bacterium. Classification (GTDB taxonomy): domain Bacteria; phylum Actinomycetota; class Rubrobacteria; order Rubrobacterales; family Rubrobacteraceae; genus JBBPZK01. Next base: position 1,067,643 of record CBDCNI010000001.1, on the reverse strand, counting down.
TCTCGTCGAGCTTGATCGCCTTGAGGAAAGCGTATGCCTTTGGGTCGTTCTTTTGCAGGTCCTTATTGACTACGGCGCGTATCTTCGCCGGGTTGTTGAACGTGCCCAGGGCGTCCTTGGGATCTTTGAGGTAGGTGATGTCGTACTTCACGTTCATCCAGTGCGGAGACCAAGCCAGGAAGATGATCGGTTCCTTGCTCTTATAGCTCTTCTGAAGCTGGGCGAGCATCGCAGCCGTACTGGAAGTGACCAGCTTGAAACTGCCCAAGTTGTACTGTTTGAAGACCTTGTTCCGGATCTGCGGGTTGATCGAAGCTCCCGGCTCGATACCGGTGATCTGCTTGAGGCCGGTCTTCGATAGGTCCGCTATGCTCTTTATGTTCTTCATGTACGCCGGCACAGCGATATCGTACTTGGTCTCCCCCTGATACCAGGGCGGGAGAAGCTTGACATCCTTCTTGACCTTGTCGACGTAGTTCTGGTTGTTCGGCAGCCAGACGTCCTGAAACGCGGCCAGGTCGCCACCCGCCACACCCTCGAATAGCGGCCCGAGGTCGAGAGGACCCTTTATCTCTACCTTGTAGCCGAGGTTGTCTTCCATGACCAACTTCGTCAAGGTAGAGACTGCTGTGTTCTCGGTCCAGCCGATGCTGCCCAACGTAAGGCTCTTGTTGCCGGACGAGCCGCTGGAAGACCCGGCGCTGCCACAACCGGCGAGCGCCACCATCCCTGCTCCGGCAGCCCCGAGGCCGAGGAACTGCTTTCTGTTGAGCTTCCTGATTGTCTCTACTCTAGTTTCCGAATTACTCATGCTTTCGCATGCTCCCTTCGTCTGTTTTCCTCATCTCTCGTAGAGCTACGCGGTACTGCTGTTTGGCTCCTAAGCGGTACCACCTTTTCCTCCAGCCTCACTCCCACCCTGGCCGATGTTGCGGGTGATCCGGTCGAGAATTATGGCGATGATGACGATACCGAGACCACCTTCGAAGGCTTTTCCGGTGTCGAGACTCTGGAGGCCCGTGTAAACGTCCGCGCCTAGTCCGTCCGCGCCAATGAGCGCGGCTATAACGACCATAGAGAGAGCGAGCATTATTACCTGGTTGACCCCGGCCATGATCGTCAGAAAAGCCTGGGGCAGTTCCACCTTGATGAGCGTCTGCATGGGAGTCGCGCCGAAAGCGTGCGCAGCTTCGACCGTCTCTTGAGAGACCTGCTGAATACCGAGCATGGTAAGCCTGACAGCCGGCGGCATCGCGAAGATGACCACCGCTATAAGGGCTGGAGCATTGCCGAGCCCGAGAAGCAGGATCGCTGGTATCAGGTACACAAAGGCCGGCATCGTCTGAAAGAAGTCCAGAATGGGCCGCACGATAGTCTCGACCGTCTTGTTTTGGGCCGCGAGTATGCCGAGTGGTATGCCTATCAAGAGTGCGACGAACGTCGAAGCCAGTATCAGCCCCAGGGACTGCATCGAGTGCTCCCAGAGGTCCATGCCCAGTATGATCAGGAACCCTATCACCGTGAGCAAAGCGACCCGCCAACCGGCAACGAGCCAAGCGATAGCCGCGAAGATAACGATCATGACCAGCGCGGGCAGTGAGTTGACGGCTCCGGTGGCTATATTGACAAAGAACTGTAAAATCGCCTGCAATCCGTCGAAGAAGCCGGCGAAATTGTCGGTCAGGTAAGTCACGAAGCTGGAGACCCAACCGCCTATGGGTATCCTGGGTACGGGATTGTACTGGAGCAACGCCATCATGCCGACTCTCCTCCTCTACTGTTCTGCCCGACCTTGCTGGTCTGACGGGCCTCGCCGGTCTCCGTTTCCCTCTCCACCTCCTGGGAGTCAGCCCCTGTGGTCAGCCCGGCTATGAGGGAACCACGGAAGACAGCGCCCTCCAGCCGGTCCCGATCGTCAACTACGGCCACCGGCAGGCCACGCTCGACGAAGATGGGCAGCACATCGCGCAACGGCGTGTCGCGGCTCACCTTCGGGGCCGTCTCGTCTATCGCTTCGCGCAAAGAAGGCTCGCCCCGCTCGGCGAGCCTGGAGACTTCCTCCGCCTCGCAAATTCCGACTAGGCGACGCTCCCTGTCAATGACGAACATCCGGGAAAGTCCCGCCTGCTGCATCCGCCTCAGGACCACTCGCGGGCCCTCGCTATCGTAGGCGACCTCCTTGAGCTCGACCATCGCCACCTCGACGCGGCGCACTTTCGCGTAGTCCACGTCCTCTATAAAGCGCTGGACGTAATCGTTGGCGGGCTTCGTCAGGATATCCTCTGGGTTGCCGACCTGAACGATCTCGCCGTCTTTCATGATCGCCACGCGATGCCCGAGCCTCAAGGCTTCGTCGAGGTCATGGGTGACGAACACGACGGTCCGCTGGATCTCCCCCTGAATGTCCAGGAACAGGTTCTGCATGTCCCGGCGGATCAGCGGGTCCAGAGCCGAGAAAGGCTCGTCCATGAGCAGTATCTCCTGCTCCGTAGCCAATGCTCGCGCCAACCCGACGCGCTGCTTCATGCCGCCGGAGAGCTCCGTTATCTGCTTATTGCCCTGGCCTTCGAGGCCGACCAACTCCAGCGTCTCCTGGCCGCGCTTGTTCCGCTCGTCGGCGGAGACACCCTGAACCTCCAACCCGAAGGTGATGTTGTCCAGAACCGTCCGGTTCGGAAGGAGGCCGAAGTGCTGGAAGACCATACCGATCTTCTTGCGCCTGACCTCGCGAATCTGCTTCATCGGCATCTTCGAAATAAGCTCGTCGTCGAGGTAAACATCACCCTCGGTCGGCTCGATCAGGCGGTTGATCAAACGCAAAAGCGTCGACTTACCACTGCCCGAAAGCCCGATGACGACGAATATCTCTCCCTGATATACCTCGAAGTTGGCGTCGAAGACCCCGATGGTCGATACGGTCTCCTTCTCGACCTCGGCCTTGCTCTTGTCCGAGCGACGCATCTGTAGCGCTTGATCCGCCCGGCGACCGAAAACCTTCGAGAGGTTCTCAGCCCGAATAACCGTCTCTCTGGACTTACTGTTATTTTCCGTAGCCTCGCTCCTTTTTTGGCCTGCTACTCAAAAACCTATGCGAACTGCTCGCATGGTTTTCACGTTCAACCGAATGAAAATAATGCTTGTCCCGCTTCTCGCCCAGTTGAATTGGTTAACTATAAGCGCTCCACCGCCTCCGTTCAACTGATTTCGCATTAAAAAATACGTATTTTGAGATTTTGTTATACGTGTTACGTTGCATTCTCGTACATATTACGACTTAATGAGTGACAAAATCCTCCTATTACAGGGCTTGGTATGCGAGACGTTCCTGCGCTAGAATAGCCGGGCTTCGCGCCTGTAGCTCAGGGGATAGAGCACCGGTTTCCTAAACCGGGTGTCGGAGGTTCAAATCCTTCCAGGCGCACTCCTCTACTTTGTAAACCGGCGTGTGCGCGGCAGTAAAAGGTTTCAGCGTCCCTGACGCACGTGCTCTATTTCTCCCTCGAAAAGCTCCACCAGACGGTCTTTCGTCTTCAGGAGCAGGGCTCCTTCCGGGCTGAGGTCCACCGCCTCCCCCTCTATCTCTTCCCCGAGCCTGTGGACCAACACGCGACGACCGAGGGTACAGTTGAGCGCCCGCCAGTCGTCAAGGACGGCGTCGAAGCGGTCGAGGCGCCCCAGCTCCGTTTCCAGGTTGTGGAGAATGCTGCCTAGAAGTTTCAGGAGGTCCACGTCACGGCCAAGTTCGGAGCGGAGGGTGGCGACTTGACGGTCGGCGACGCCGAGGTCTTCGGGGTCGAGGTTGGCGTTGAGCCCGACGCCGAGCACGACGAAGTCAGGCCGCGAGACTTGTCCATCTCCTGCGCTACTGGTTTGTGATTCGGCCAGAATGCCGCAGATTTTGCGGTCTCCCACGAGAAGGTCGTTGGGCCACTTTATACGGGCTTCTATCCCGATCTCCCACAGCGACTTCGCGACGCCGACGGCGGCGGCCTGGGTGACGCGCGCCGCCAGGGCCGCCGGGATGTCGGGGCGCAGCACAAAGGACATCCAGAGCCCGCCACGCGGCGAGCCCCAGGCCCTGCCGAAACGGCCGCGGCCACCTTTCTGGATCTCGGAGATCACGAGCGTGCCGTGCGGTGCGCCGGGGGCTCCTACGGCCAATTCACGGGCTCTTTGCTGGGTGGAGGAGATCTCCTCGTGGTACTCGACGAGCCGCGCGAGCGGGCTCCCGAGACCTTCGATATCTTCTCGACTCACCCTATTCCCATCTCCTCCATCGTCGCCATCTCCCCGAGTACGCGGGCGGCGGACTGAACTATAGGCACCGCCAGGAGGCCACCTGTGCCCTCTCCGAGCCGAAGATCGAGGTCGAGCAACGGTTCCAGGTCGAGATGCTGGAGGGCGGCTTTCGCCCCAGGCTCGACCGAGAGATGCCCGGCGACCATGTAGCCGACTGAATCAGGCGCGAGGGCTTGGGCTACGAGCGCTGCGGAGTTCGATACGACGCCGTCGAGGACGACCGGGACTCCGGATGCGGCGCACATCAGGATGAGACCGGCAAGGGCTGCGTGCTCCAGTCCGCCCACGGAGGCTAGGACTCCAATCGGGTCTTTCGGGTTCGGGCTATGGAGGGACAGAGCCTCGCGCACGATGTTTAACTTCAGGCTCATAGTTTTGTCGTCTATGCCGGTTCCGCGTCCGGTCACTTCTTCGGCGGGACGTCCGGTGAGAGCGGAGATCAAGCACGCTGCGGGCGTGGTGTTGCCGATGCCCATGTCGCCGGTGACGAGCAGGTCCACGCCGCTGCCGATCAACTCCTCCGCGACCCCCGCTCCGGCTAGCATCGCCCGCGCCGCCTCTTCCCGGTCCATCGCCGTCTCATGGCTCAGATCCCCTGTCCCGGCCCGCACTTTCGCCGTTCGGAGCAGCGGATGCCGTTCGAGTTCGGTCGCGACCCCAACGTCCAGCACGCTCACGCGCGCGCCAACACTCCTAGCTATGGCGTTGGCCGCCGCCCCCCCGCCGCAGAAGTTCCCGACCATCGCGGTCGTCACCTCTTTGGGCCAGGGCGAGACGCCCCGAGCCAAAACCCCGTGGTCCCCGGCAACGATAACAACGGCGGGGTTCTCCGGTACCGGCGGCGGACACTCACCAGACATCCCTGAAAGCTGGACCCCGAGTTCCTCCAAATGTCCCAGACTACCGGGAGGTTTCGTCAGCCCGGCGTGCCGCTCCAGCGCACGTCCGGTAGCCGATTCATCGAGCGGCGGAACATCCGCCGCAAGCTCCAAAATCCGGTCTTCGAGGGCCACAAATACTCCTAGTGGTGGTGATGGTCATGACCGTGGTCGTGTCCGTGGCTGTGATCGCTGCCCGGCTCGTCGGGATGGTAGTGGGGCGTTGCGGGGGCGCCGACCTTCTCTTCGAAGCCGGGCAAAGCGACCCGGTGGACACAAACGTCGCAGTTCATCCGTATATCCCCGGCGACCGCCTCCCGGTAACGCTCTATTACAAGGTCCGCGACTCTAGCGTCAGGGCCGAAGTAACCCGCGTAAAGGACTTCCGTTTCGGGGCTCTGCTCGGCGAACGTGCGGGTCTGCTCCCGGATGCGCTCTTCGAGGACGCCGGCGAACAGGAAGTAGGAGAAGACGACTATGCGCTTCGCGCCGAGCTTGCGGCAGCGGTCGAGTCCGGCGGCGACGTTCGGGGGGGTCATGCTTATAAAGGCGGGCTCGACCATCGGGTAGGATCTTCCCTCCCAGAACAGGCGGCAGATCTTTACGATGTCGGAGTTCGCATCGGGGTCCGAGGAACCGCGCCCGACTACCAACACGGCTGTTTCCTCTCTCTCGCCTTCCGGGACGACCGTCGATATCCTCTCGTCCATCAGCTCCAGAAGCTCCGGCCTCACCCCCAGGGCGCGTCCGTACTGGAAAGAGAGGTCCGGGTGGGAGTTCTTTTCGCGGACCAGCGTCGCCGGGATGTCGTCCTTGGCGTGTCCGGCGGCGAGAAGCATCATCGGGACGGCGGCGACGCGGCGCGTCCCAGCCTCCGCCAAACGACTCACGCACTCGGAGATCGGGGGTCGCGAGAGTTCTATGAAACCACCTTCGACCGAAAGCTCGGGGTTACGCTCCCTGACGAGTTCGATCAACTCGTGGAACTCTTCGGCTCCTCGCGGGTCGCGGCTGCCGTGGCCTACGACCAAGAGCGCGGGGGTTTCGGTGGTCTTTCGTGATCCGTTCTCGATAACGGCGAAGCTCTTCATATTATTCCTCCTCGTAGTAGATCAGGGCGTTCAAGGCAGCCGACGCGACGGCGGAGCCTCCCTTTGGACCGTGATTGGTAACAGCGGGCAACCCGCTTTCAGCGAGCGCCTCCTTTGACTCCGAAGCGCCGACGAACCCGACCGGCAAACCGATGACGAGCGCGGGCTCGACGTCGAGGTCCATCAACTCGTACAAAGCCGTAGGCGCGTTGCCGACCACCCACACGGCGCCGGAGCCCACCTCATCGGCGGCGAGCTTGAAGCCGGCGGCGGAGCGCGTGACGTCGACAGCCTCGGAAAGTTCGCGGGCGCGAGGGTCGGCGACAAAGCAGAAGGTCTCTCTCGCGGTGATGCCGGCGGCGACCATACCAACGTCGCAGACGATTGGAGCGTCCCGACGGATGGCTTCGGGACCGCGTTTCAGGGTGGCTTCGTCCAGGATCAGGGTGTCTGCGTAATCCAGGTCGGCGGAGGCGTGGATCACACGCTCCGCAACGGCCCGGCCGAGAGGACCGAGGTGCGAGAGGTCGACCATCTCGCGCAAGATGCGGTAGCTCTCCTGCTCTATAGGATGAATATGCCTCACGAATCCTCCAGCAGGACTTCGACGCACGCGCTGACCGGGCAGACCTCGGCGCACTCGGCGCAGGCAGTGCAACGGTCTTCTAGTACGATCAGGGGCGAACCGTAACCCTTTGGAGCCGGTTGGATCGCCTTCTCTGGGCAGGTCTTTATACACGCGCCGCAACCGGCGCACGCATCCGTAACGGCGAAGACAGTATTCAGATTGGGGGACAAAGTCATTCGGGCAACACCAGAGTTCCATCCGGGGCGAATGGGAAACTGGGGTTCCAGGCGACCTCCCACAAGTGGCCGTCAGGGTCCGCAAAGTATCCGATGCGCCCGCCCCAGAACACGTCCTCGGCAGCTTTTACAAGCGCTGCCCCTGCCGCGACGGCTTCGTTCAGAGCCACATCCACACCTTCACGTTCGGCGACGTTGTGTGAGAGCGTAACCCCCGAGAAGCCCGTTCCTTCGGCCGGCACTCCGACGTCTCCTGCTAACAGGTCTCGTCGATAAAGGGCCAACACTACGCCGCCGGTGCGAAAGAAGGCGACGTTCTCATCACCCACGCTGGAAATCGGCCAGCCCAAACCGTCGCGGTAGAACTCCAGCGCACGGGACAGGTCTCCTACTCCCAACGTCACAAGACTTACATGAGCTTCCATTGACTCTCCCTCATACTAGATAGCCACGGGGCGTGACCATTCGGCCCGCTTTTACGATGGTCTGGGAGCTACCGATGATGATGACCGTCAGCATGTCCACGCTCTCCGGTTCGAGAGAGGCGAGATCCGTCACCGTGACCTGTTGATCCTCCCGATAAGCGTTCCTGACGAGGCCGACCGGGGTCTCGGGAGAGCGTTGCTCTGAGAGAATGTCTTTCACCTTGCCGAGTTGCCAGGTGCGGCCTCTGGAGCGAGGATTGTAGAGAGAGACGACGAAGTCTCCGAGCGCGGCGGCCCTTACCCGGTTCTCTATGACATCCCAGGGCGTGAGGAGGTCGGAAAGGCTGATCGAACAGTGGTCGTGACCCAGCGGGGAGCCGAGGAGCGCCGCCGCTGACTGAGCGGACGTAACGCCCGGTATAACCTCCACGTCAACGTCTTCTCCGGCGAGTTCGAGGGTGGGAGAGGCCATCGCGTAGACTCCGGCGTCGCCGCTGCTGACCAGGGCGACGCTGCCGCCCGCGCGGGCTTCTTCCAGCGCGGTTTTCGCACGCGCGATCTCGTCTCCGAGCGGGAGCGTCACGATTCGCGTACCCGGCCGAAGAAGATGACGGATGCGCTCCACGTACTGATCCAAGCCGACCACTACCGCCGAAGTCGCCAACGCCTCCCTGGCGAGCGGCGGTATAAGCGACTCTTCCCCCGGCCCGAGACCGACCAGCGAGAGCCTTCCACGCACCGGCAACCGGCCAACCGCCACCGTCGCACTCGCGGACTTTCGCTTCTCGACCAAGAGATCCGCGCCGGAGACGAGCACCGCAGCCTCCGCCACGCTCGGCGTCCCGACCGCGCCCTCGACGACAACCGAGGGGTTCGGAACCTCCACGCTCGCGAGCTGCCCGGCCGCATAGAAGCGAACCTCCACCCCGAGTCTCTCCGCCGCCGCGAGAAGCCCGGCTTCATCGGACTTCACGTCTATACTCGCCAGCGCGGCGACGCTCTTCACAGAGAGGCCCGCTTCCCGCAGGGATGTACTTACCAGATCCAATATCTCTTCTGCCCCGGCCCCGCGACTACATCCAACCCCGACCACGAGAGACGGCGGCCGGTAGACGACCTTCGGCCGCGGCGCGTCAACAAGCCGGTCCGAGATGAGGATGAGCGGCGACCCAGGCTTTTCCGAAAGCTTCGCGGATAAGAGGTTTTCGGAGAGCGCCCCCAACGGCCACCGCTGCTCGGAGACGAAGTGTACGGTCTCCCCGGAGACGAGCGCGGCACCGACGGCGGCAACGTCGGATCCTTCCTCCATCTCGAAACCGAGTTTCTCCCCGAGAGTATCCAACGCCGGCACGCCGAGAGAATCGCTCGCGGTAGTGATAACTGGTGTGGCTCCAAGGGTTTCGACGACCCGTCCGGCGAGCGCGTTGGATCCGCCTCCGTGTCCACCGCACAGGGCCACGGCGAACTTTCCGGCGTCATCCACCGACACCACGCCTGGATCCTGATGTTTGTCCCCGAGCAACGGAGCGATGAGACGAACGACAGCTCCGGTAGCGAGAAAAACGACTATCGCGTCGCACTCATCCCACGCCCGGTGCAGGGCTTCTTTCGGCCCTTCCGCGTAGAGATGGGTATCCTTCCAAACGCTCGCGAGATGGACGGCGTTGCGGCGTCCGTTGGCGGTTGCTGCAACCAGCCCGATCACGGTCGCCGCCCAACGACCACGAACACCGGGGTTTCTGCCGCGATACGGTGCATCTCACCTATACCTTTAATCTTCGACGCCTGCAACAAGGTCGCCTCGGCTTCGAGTCCACACGCTTCGAGCAACTCCACGGCCGGCACGACCCGCTCCAGCGTAATGAGGGTGAGCACGACCGTCCGGCGGGCGCGGACGGCTGCGAACTTGACTATCTCCTCGAAGCCGCCGCCGCTCCCACCAACGAACACAGCATCCGGCTCGGGCAAATCGTGGAGCGCCTCCGGAGCTTCGCCTTCGACAACCCGCGCGTAAGCGTCGTGGCGGGCGGCGTTTTGGCGGATGCGGGCGCAGCTTTCGGGATCTCGCTCGACAGCGACGGCGGCGGCCCCGAGTCGGGCGCACTCGACGGCGACCGAGCCACTACCCGCGCCAACGTCCCAGATCAGGTCTCCAGGTCCGGGTCCGAGCCGGGCCAAGACCAGAGCACGGACTTCGGGTTTTGTGATCATGCCGGAGCGATGGGCGAACTCAGTCTCCGGGAGCGCCCAACCGCCACTGCTTTCGGAACGGCCGTGGATCCAACCTTTCCCTCCCACGTCCCGCGCCTCATCAAGTATCAACACCACGTTCGGGTCCTTCCATGTCTCACCCATCACAGCAGCCGCGTTCCCCCGGAAGACCCGCTCCCCCTCTTCCCCGAACCTCTGGGCGACGAAGAAAGTGCGTTCCATGTCCTCCAGATCCCGCGCAAGCTCTGCGGGTCCGAAATCGGGGGAGGTAAGGACTGCGACTTTGTGGTGCGCCCGGCAGACGTTGACAGCCCGCCGGGGGTCGCGCCCGTGGGCGCTGACGGTCACGGCATCGTCCCAGCTCAAACCAGCCCTCGCGAACGCAGTCGAAACGGACGAGACTGCTGGGATCACGTTCAGGCTCTCAGAACCGAACCGCTCCCCGAGCATCCGAACGATACCGAAGAAACCGGGGTCCCCGGAGGCGAGCACAACGACCTCACCGTCAGTCTCACCTATACGCTCAAAAGCCTCCGATAAGTCGCCCTCGAAGACCACCGCCCGATTCCCATCTATACCGAGCGCCGCCAGGTGGCGTTTTCCTCCGGCTACGAGGTCAGCCCTCTTCAGTGAAGTCCTCGCCTCCTCGCTGAGACTTCTACCATCTGTACCGATCACGGTGATGAGCTTCATTCGGAGCCCCAGGACGTAAGCTCAAGCGCGCCACGACTCGCTCCTACGGGATCCAGGGTGTCGAAATCGACCATAATAGCGTAAACCTCTAGCTCACCTTCAGCGTACGTGGTCAGGTTTTCGGACACTCGCTCGCAAAGCAGGTGCGGGGCTCTTTCAAGTCCTGCGTCGCGCCACAGTTCGTAAGCGTGGCGGGCAGTGTTGGCTTCTTTTACGGCCGAGAGCAATTCCGGGCTACCCCCGGCCTCTTTGGAGATACTGGCGAGAAGCTCGTTGTCTACCTTCGAGCGGGTCCAGTGGGTCATCATGACCCCGGCGGCAAGTTTGGCGAGTTTGCCCGCCATCCCGACGAAAAAGACCCTCTTCAAGCCGTTCTTAACGGCCTGCTTTACGGCCTGTCCGGTGAAGTCGCCAACCTCTATAAAACAGACTTCTTCGAGGTCCGGCAGCAGCCGCATCGCCGCCTTTTCCGTGAGGCCGCCGGTCGAGAGTACGAAGGTGTCGATCTCCTGCGCGCCCATGACGTTCACCGCCTGCACGACGCTCGCGGCCCAGGCGGCGGTCGAGAAAGGCCGGACGATGCCGGTCGTTCCGAGGATGGAGATTCCCCCGACTATGCCGAGCCGTGCGTTAGTTGTTTTCTCGGCCATCTTCTCACCATCGGGCACGCTAATGACGACGCGGATGCCCCGTTCGTCGGGATCGATCACTTCTTCCACCGAGTAGAGGATCATGCGTCGCGGCACCTCGTTTATGGCCGGCCCACCGACCGTAAGGCCAAGCCCCGGCTTCGTGACGAGCCCGACTCCTTTGCCTCGGTCGAGCTCTATCCCCGGCTCTTCCCGCCAGGAGACCCGCGCCGTAAGGTGCGCCCCGTGCGTCACGTCCGGGTCGTCTCCAGCGTCTTTGACGATCACCGCCTCGGCCCAGCCTGCTTCTTTGTCCAGATCGCACCGCTCTACTTCGAACCCGACACGCCGCTCCTCGCCTTTCTTTGGCAACCGCACTTTCACCCGCTCCTGCACCTCTCCTTCGAGCAGCGCTTTCGTGGCCGCTTTCGCCGCCGCCGCCGCACACGTTCCGGTGGACCAGCCAGGCAGCAGCTTCTCCCCCTTCGCCTTCTTCATGCTCGGCGGCATCGAGGGCTCGTGTATGTTGCGGGGCGGCATCTACCTCCAGTTCGGCTCTGGGTTAACCTTCAACTTCACGTACATCTACAGTTCCGCTTTTCGGAACATATGCGAGAAGCCGGGACTGTAGAGGTGAGAGCGGGTGCCACCGGCGGCGAGTCCGGGACCGACGAGTATGAGGGTTTGACGGGTTACGCCCATCTCCCGGATGCTGTCGGCCAGGTCTCCTAACTTGCACTCGACCACCTTTTCGTCGGGCCAACTCGCCCGGTAGACGACCGCGCACGGCGTTTGGGCGTCGTAGCCGCCGTCTAGTAGCTCTTCCTGGAGCACGCGGGGTTTAGCGGCGGAGAGGAAGATCGCCATGGTCGTCCCGTGGGCTGCGAAGCTCTTTATGTCTTCGCCATCCGGCATCGGGGTCCGGCTCGCCCGGCGGGTTATGACGACGGACTGTGAGACTTCCGGCACGGTCAGCTCCCGCCCGATGGCGGCTGCGGCGGCTCCGAGTGAGGAGACGCCCGGTACTATCTCCCACTCCAGTTCCAGTTCCTCGCAAACTTCGATCTGCTCTAGCATCGCGCCGTACAGGCTCGGGTCGCCGGAATGGACGCGGGCCACCTTCAAGTCTTCAGCGACGGCCCGCTCGTAGAGTTCGCGTACGCTCTCCAGCGGAATAGTCGTGGATTCGATGATCTCAGCCTCCGATGAGGCGTAGTCAAGGACCCCCTCATGCACAAGGCTCCGCGCCCAAACTACCACATCCGCCTCTGAGATCAGCCGCGCCCCTCTCAGGGTCAGCAGATCCGGCGCCCCAGGCCCGGCACCTATGAACCAAACTCTACTCATCACTCTCTCCTCCCGCTCGTGAATATTACCGCTGAAAGATAAGTCCCGTCCCGTCCCGCCATGCCGGCCGCAGGCAGGATCTCCTCTCCACTCATCCCTAACCTTGAACCATAGACTGCATCTTCTATCCTACCTGTTTCCTCAGCGACATCGAGCACTTCTCTCAACCTGCCGCCACCCTTGTAGCAGACTACGGTCTCGAACTCCGACAGCGCTCCCTCCAGCTTCTCCCGACCGGCGGTAAATGGGAGTAGCGTCAGGCGCTCGTCTCCTTCGAGGAGGACGGTTCCGCTCTTTGCGGCCAGGTCCTGCATGGCGGTTATACCGGGAACGGTGCGGACTTCGACCTCCGGTAGCGCCCGCGACACCGTCCGGGCGAGGTAGGTGAAGGTCGAGTAGACGTTGGGATCTCCGATGGTGGCGAAGGCGCAGGTCTTGCCTTCGCGGAGGGGCTGCGACACCTCGCGTGCGGCCTGATCCCAGTTTCGGGCGCGGGCTTCTTCGTCGTTCGAGAGAGCGAAGAGGAGGCGGTTTATGCGCGCGGGCTCCAGATGCGCGGTTACGACGGCTTCGGCGCGGCCGATCTCGCCGGTGTCTCCGACCGGGACAAATACCTCGTCGGCCTCTCGCAAAGCGCGCAGGCCCTTGAGCGTCAGGAGTTCCGGGTCGCCCGGACCTACGCCGATCCCGATCAGGACCCCGCTCATGCCCTCACCTCCGCGCGACGGACAGCCTTATACTCGGTGGCAATTCGTACCAGCCTTCGTGGAACTTCGGGGGTCGCGGCCCAATGCGTATGTAGGTAGCTGGCGTGGACGCCTCCGGAGATAAACCCTTCCTGGGAGTCGCGGCCGGCAAAGCGCCAGGCCGGTTCCGCTCCGGCGGACGGCTCGACGGTCGAGTAGTGGAACTCGTGACCGCGGATGAGCGTCCCTTCTTCCGTAAGCGGCGAGCTTGCGAGCGCCCTCGCCTCCCGGTAGCCGAGCTTCAGCCGATCCGTCATCCGGGCGGCGGCGTCGAGAACGCCGCACATCTCGTGTCCATCCAGGTCCCGGACTAGATACAGCAAACCTCCACACTCGGCGACCACGGGACGACCGCTCCGGCAAAACTCCCGGACCTGATCTCTCATCTGCTCGTTGGCCGAGAGCGCCTCCGCGTAAGTCTCCGGGAAGCCGCCACCGATGTACAGAGCGTCTGTGTTTTCGGGGAGCGACTCGTCTGAAACAGGGTCGAAGAGAATTGTCTCGGCCCCGGCGCCCCGCAGAAGCTCCATGTTTTCTTCGTAGACGAAGCTGAAAGCCGGGCCGCCCGCCACGGCGACCCTCGACTGGCGGCCAGGTTCCGGGGATTCGGGGCTCCAGGGCTCGGTGTGGAGCGATCCGGCGGAGCGGGCGAGGCGTGTGATGCCTTCGAGGTCGCAGGAGCGCGAGATCTCTACCCCGAGCCGGTCGAGAGCGCCGCCGGCTTCCTCGCGCCGCTCGGCGACTGGTACGAGCCCGAGGTGGCGATCCGGAGTCTTCAAGTGCGCGTCGCGGCGCAAGACGCCGAGGACCGGGACGCCGAGCGGCCCCAGCGCCTCGCGCAACATCTTCTCGTGGGTGTCGGATCCGACACGGTTCAGGACTACTCCCGCAACCCTGACCCTGGAGTCGAAGTTCAGGTATCCGTACACCAGCGCGGCGGCGGATCGGGCCATCGCCCCGGCGTCGATGACGAGCAAAACCGGGGCATCGAGAAGCTTCGCGATGTGGGCGGTCGAGGCGTAGTCTCCGGCCCCACTCTTGCCGTCGAACATGCCCATGACGCCTTCGATGATGGCGATGTCGGTCCCGTGGGAGCCGTGGGCGAAGAGCGGGGCGATGAGGTCCTCCCCTGATAAGAAGGCGTCGAGGTTGCGTCCCGGTCTTCCGGTGGCGAGCGCGTGATATGAGGGGTCTATGAAGTCCGGGCCGACCTTGAAGGGGGCAACGCGGTGGCCTCTGGCGGTGAGGGCGGCCATCAGGCCCGAGGCGACGGTCGTCTTGCCGACACCCGAGTGGGTACCGGCGACGACTATCCGGGGTACGAGGGCCTCTACCACTCTATGCCCTTCTGCCCCCGGTATCCTTCGTCCATCGGATGCTTGACCTTCCGCACTTCGCTGACGAGGGCGGCGGCTTCTACCAGCTCTTCGGGGGCGTCGCGGCCGGTAACTATGACATGCTGAAATCCGGGGCGGTTTTTTAGCACCTCGACTACCTCGGCGGTATCTATCCAGCCGAACTTCATCGGGTAGGTGAACTCGTCGAGGAGGAGCATATCGTAGGTCTCGTCCGCTATGCGACGCTTGACTTCTTCCCAACCTTCGCGGGCGAGATCGGCGCTCTCCTCGATATCCCTGACGGTCCAGGTCCAGCCGTCGCCCATCTTGAACCAATCTATGTTGCCGAGGGCTTCGGCGGCCTTCTGTTCCCCGACGTTCCACTTGCCGCTCTTGACGAACTGGTAAACGCCTATCTTGTAGCCTCGCGCCCAGCCCCGGAGCATGACCCCAAAAGAAGCCGTGGACTTCCCCTTACCGTGCCCGGTGTTGACGACCAGGAGCGGCCGCTCCCTGTTAGACCTCTGCCTGAGCCGTTCCTCGCGCGGCAACCGCCTGATTTCGTCCCTAGATTCACTTGTGCTCATGCCACACGCCTCCTCTCTACGATATCTACCAGATCGTCCGCCCGAAGCTCCTCCAGCCTCAGATACCGCGCGCCGAGCGCTTCGGACAGCCCACGCGCCATCCCGAGCTTCACGTAACCTTCCTCCGTATCGACGACGATAGAAGCGACTTTAGAGGAGCGCAACGAAAGCGCTGCCTGGCTTGGATCCGGCCCAGATGTCGCCCGCCCATCGGTTAGAACGACGAGCAGCGGACGACGGGACGGGTCCCTGAGCCGCTCGCGCCGTAGAGTCTCCGCCACGCTCTCCAGACCAGCGTGGATCGGGGTTCGTCCACCCGTCGGCAACTCTCCGAGACGCGAGGCGGCCAACTCCACGCTCGAAGTCGGCGGCAACAATACCTGCGCTCCCTCACCTCGGAAAGAGACTACGCAGACCTTGTCCCGGCGCTGGTAAGCGTCGGTCAGGAGTGAGAGCGCGGCGCCCTTGACGGCCGACATGCGGCTGCGGGCAGCCATCGAGCCGCTCGCGTCGACCAGGAAGAGGACCAGGTTCCCCTCTCGCCCCTCCCGGACCTTTTCCCGGATCTCCTCCGGACGCACCGCGAGACCCGATCCCGTTTTCCCCCGACTCTTCTGAAAAGGAGCGGCCGCACGGATCGTCGCCGCCAGGGCTACGTCCTGGGATGAACCGGCCGGTTCGCGGTCGCCGACCGGATGACCGAGGCTACCCGTAACGCGACTGCGCCGTCCCAGCGGACCTCCGATACCTTTTTCCGGAACCTCCAGTCGCACTGGCTTAAACTGGCCGGAAGCCGCGTGCGTCCTCTCTCCTCCACCGGCCTGCGCATCGGAGGGCTCTTTATGGTTTTGAGGGTACCCAGCCTCCTCCCTGCCGTCTTCGGGCGGAACGCCGCCGTCCGGTCCGCCATCGTCGGGCGGTTCCGGGTCGGGGTCGTTTTTGGAGAGGGCGGCTTCGATCTCCCCCGGCTCGACGCCGGGGCTCTCGAACGGCCCGCGCCTGCGGCGGTGGGAGAGCGCGAGCAGGGCGGCACGCTTCACGTCCTCCATGTCCACGGCGCTACGTCCTTCCCAGGCCGCGAGGGTCCGGGCGGTCTTAGCCGTCACGATATCTCCCCGCAGCCCGTCCACGCCCAGCTCCGCGCACATCGAGGAGATGCTGAACAGCACTTCCTCGGATAGAACGGTCGCTGAGAGCCTCCCGCGCGCCGCTTCAACCAGTTCCGCTAGTTCTGCGTCAGCATCCGACCACTTGCGGGCGAAGTCATCCGGGTCGGCCTCGTAGTGGAGCCTGCGCCGGACGACCTCGACCCGATCTTTGGCGTCCACACTACCGGAGACCTCCACGGTGACACCGAAGCGGTCCAGGAGTTGAGGACGGAGCTCGCCCTCCTCCGGGTTCATCGTCCCGACCAGGATAAAGCGAGACGGGTGGCGGACGCTGATCCCCTCGCGCTCGACGTGGTTGACGCCCATCGCCGCCACGTCCAGGAGAAGGTCAACCAGGTGATCCGAGAGCAAATTCACCTCGTCCACGTACAGGATTCCCCGATGCGCAGCGGCCAGTATCCCCGGCTCGAACGCCTTCCTACCCTCGGTGAGCGCCTTCTCTATATCCAAAGTCCCCGCAAGCCGGTCCGTACTCGCCCCGACAGGCAACTCAACGAGCCGCACCGGACGTTCCTCCGACAGAGCATCAACCGGATGAGGCCCGGCCGGACACTCCGGGTTCGGGTCTTCAGGATCGCAAGAGTACGGACAACCTGAGACAGCCCGGATCGGGGGTAGCAGCTTCGCAAGCGCCCGCACCGCCGTTGACTTCGCCGTCCCCTTCTCTCCCCGCACCAGCACGCCCCCGACCTCCGGCGAGACCGCGTTTATGAGGAGCGCCAGCTTCAGGTCATTCTGGCCGACGATTGCGGAGAATGGATAAGAGGGTATCAACGGACTTTCCTCTGACTGTACGAGTAGAATGCGTAAATCGTCGCAAGCTCTGCGAGACCAAAAAGAACTACAGGCACCAGAATACCCAGAATAGAGTTAGAACTGCTAGCGGACAGTGCGCTGATGAGAGGTCCAGAAACTATTAGAAAGCCCGAGATCATTGGATGCTCTTTTATCCACGCGTTGAATCTCAAGTGCTCTCCTCCAGCATTCCTTCGTTCTCCAGGTACGCTCGCTTGAGGTCTTCCAGGTCTTGCGGGTCGGGGTCGGCCCAGAGGCCCCGGTCGGCGGCTTCGAGCAGGCGTTCGGAGATAGCGCGCAGCGCCCAGGGGTTCGACTGCTGCATGAAGTCTCTCACCTCCGTATCCAGAACGTACTTCCTGGTCACGTCCTGATACATCCAGTCTTCGACGACGTTCGCGGTTGCGTCGTAGCCGAAGAGGTAGTCTACCGTGGCCGACAGCTCGAAGGCTCCCTTGTAGCCGTGGCGTTGCATCGCGGAGATCCACTTTGGGTTCGCCACCCGGCTGCGGAAGACACGTTTCGCTTCTTCGGCGAGGCTGCGAGTCTTGACCCTCGACGGGTCGGCCGAGTCACCGATGTAGCTCTTCGGGTCGCGGCCGGTCAGCGCGCGGACGGCGGCGATCATGCCGCCGTGGTACTGGAAGTAGTCGTCCGAGTCGAAGAGGTCGTGCTCGCGGTTGTCTATGTTCTTTACCGCGACCTCCGTGCGTCGCAGGTTCGACTCCATCGCCTCTCGCGCCTCAACGCCATCTAACCCTTTACCATAGGCATATCCTCCCCAGACGGCGTAAACCTCGGCCAGGTCCTTATCGTCCCTCCAGTTCTGCGCGTCCATGAGGGGCAGTAGTCCGGCTCCATAAGCGCCGGGTTTGGACCCGAAGATGCGCGTGGTTGCCCGGCGTTCGTCGGCCCCGGCGCCTTTCTCTTCGTCAGCGTGTTTCTTTACGAAGTTCGTCTCGTCCGGTTCTTTGAGGGCGGCTACGATTCGGACGGCATCGTCCATCAAGGAGATCAAATTTGGGAAAGCGTCCCGGAAGAAGCCACTGATCCTCACGTTCACGTCCACCCTCGGACGGCCAAGTTCCTCGGGTGGAATGACCTCCAACCCGGTGACGCGCCGCGACTCCTCGTTCCACACGGGACGGACGCCGAGGAGAGCCAGGACCTCCGCGATATCGTCTCCCTGGGTGCGCATCGCCGCCGTTCCCCACACAACTATCCCGACGGTCTCCGGGTAGCGTCCTTCCTCTTCGAGATGCCGCCCCAGCAAGTCCTCCGCAAGATCCCACCCGACTTCCCACGAGAGCCGCGAGGGAAGCGCCTTCGGGTCCACGGAATAGAAGTTGCGGCCCGTAGGAAGGACGTTGATCAAACCTCGCGTCGGTGAACCGGATGGCCCGGCCGGCACGTAGCCGCCTTCGAGACCCCGCAGGAGATTGCCCATCTCGTCCGGGGTGCGGAGGAGGCGCGGCACGACTTCCTTCGCGGCAAATTCCAGAGTGCGAGCGACACCGGCGTCCGTGACACCTAGCGTCTCTTCGCAGACCATTGCGGCGGCTCCGGGCTGCCAGGAGTTCTTTTCCATCCCGAGGAGCAACTTTTGTTGGGCTTCTTCCAGCCGGTCGAGGAGGTCGGAGGCGGTGACGGAGACACCTGGGCCGGGGAACCGCTCTATCAGCTTTTCCGGTACTTCCATCCTCGCGCCACCGTTCTCGGAGAGGGTTCGTTCGTCGAGGCCGTAGGCGCTCCCGACGGCTCGGCGAAGGCCGGGGACTTCGCCCGCTCCGAGGCGGAGGATGGCGGCTAGGAGGTGGCGCAGCGCCTCGTCTTTCGGAGGCTCGCCGAGGACGTGGAGACCACCACGAATGGGGAGGTCTTTTATCTCGCAGAGGTAGCCGTCGACATGGGTCAGGAAGTCGCTGAACTCTTCGGGCGGCTCCTCGACGCCGAGGTCGCGGTGAAGCTCGGCGTCGCGCAGAGTCTCCCAGATCTGGACGCGGATGGCGGGTAGCTTGGAGGGGTCGAGGGTCTCCACCTGATAGTACTCGTCCAGGAGTTGCTCCAGCTTCGCGAGGTCATCATAGGTCTCAGCTCGCTCCATCGGGGGGATCAAGTGGTCTATAACGCAGGCGTGCGCCCGTCTCTTCGCCTGCGTACCCTCGCCCGGATCGTTAACGACGAACGGGTAGAAGAGCGGCACGTCGCGAAGCGCGGCATCCGGGGCGCAGGAGGCGGAGAGCCCGAGAGACTTGCCCGGCAACCATTCGAGGGTCCCATGCTTGCCGAGGTGGACGACGGCGTCGGTCCCGTACTCCTCAATCAGCCACCAGTAGGCGGCCAGGTAGTGGTGGGTCGGGGGAAGGTCCGGGTCGTGGTAGATAGCTATGGGGTTCTCCCCGAAGCCCCGCGGCGGCTGGATGCCGACGAACACGTTCCCGAAACGGAGCCCCGCAACCACGAACTCATCTCCACTCACGTAGAGATCCCCCGGAGGCGGTCCCCAGTGCTCCTCGACCTCCGCCCGCAAGTCCTCCGGCAGCCGGTCGAACCACTCAGCATAGCGTTTCGTATCCAGGCGACCGATGGCGCTTTGTAACTGCTCTTCGGTCAGGAATTCAAGGTCGTGGCCGCCGGCGGCTATCAGGGCGTGGATCAGGGCGTCACCCTCTTCCGGCACTCCCTCCACCAGGTAACCCGCCTCGCACATAGCGTCCAGAAGCTCTATGGCGCTCCTCGGCGTGTCGAGGCCGACGGCGTTGCCGACTCGCGAGTGCTTGGTCGGGTAGTTGGAGAGTAAGATCGCAACCTTCTTCTCGCCGTTCGGGATACGGCCGAGTCGTGCGAAGCGTGCCGCGAGCCCGGCAAGCCGCCGCGTTCGCTCCGGGTCGGCCCGGTAGACGGTGAGCGGCGCGCCGACGGTCGATCCTTTCTCCATGCGCTCCTTAAAAGAGAACGGGACGCCGATGATCCTACCGTCGAACTCGGGGATGGCGACCTGCCAGGCGGTGTCGAGCGGCGAAAGTCCCGAGCCTGACTTTGTCCAGGTCTCGCGCGAGGAGGTCGTCGAGATCCCCTGAACCACCGGCACGCCAAGTTCTTCCAGCGCTGGGACTTCCCACTCCAGCCACTCTTCGGGAGATCCCTCGCGGTGCGCGTCGGCAGCATTCGAGCCACCCCCGGCTAATACTGTCGTCACGAGCGAGTCTACGCGGCCTTCGAGCAAGCTAAGAGCCGGGACTCCTCCATCCGCAACCGACCTGAGAGAGTAGCAGTAGACGGGAAGCGCATTCGCTCCGGCTTCCTCCAACGCTTCGACCAGCGCGTCGACGAAAGCTGTGTTCCCGCTCATCCAGTGGGCGCGGTAGAAGACGACCCCGACTGTAGGCTTTCCAGAGTCGTGCAACGAGACCAAGTCCTCCAGCGTAGAGCCCGCCGCGACTCGCGGATGGTAGACGCCGTAGTCCGGCAGCGGAGAGGGCGGCTCGAAGCCGTAACCCTCCAAAAGTAGTGTGTCCGCGACGAAGCGCAGCAAGTTCTCCGTGTTGGCGACCCCACCGTGGCGCAGGTACTCGAAAGCTTCCGCGACCACGCCGGATGGGGCGGTCGAGAGGGCGGTAAGTTCCGCATCGGGCTCCGCCTCGCCGCCGAACGCGAGCAGCGGAACTCCTAGCTCTTCGCACCGGCTCCGCAAACTGTCCAGGCCTTCCGGCCACGCCCGTCGGCCACCGAGGAGCCGTACCACGACCACCCGCGCCTCCGGCAAGACTTCATTGAGGAACCTTCCGTCATCCCCGAGCTTGACCGGGTTGGCGCAACGTACGGGCGGGAAGTCCTCCGGGAGAGCTTCGGCGGCCCTGGCGGCGGCGAGTATCTCCGTGTCGGCGGTTGTCAGGAAAAGAAGCAAGCGTATCCTTTCTAGGTCCCGGTGGCGAGTTCTCGGGCTTGCAGGTGGGCGTTAGTCTCGTCCGGCTCGTGTTCCGGGGCTCCGGGCGGGATGAAAGGCAATCCGGCGGGAGTTCCGTCCTCGATCAAGCGCAGCAGCCCCTCCCGGTCGACGTTCCCGGCGATGAGGTCTCCGAGCTTCTCGAACTGCTCCTCGCGGGCTTCCGCGAACGAGTCTTCACCCGGAACCCAGTCGAGACCGCGACACTCCGCCACCCACGAAAGAAGCGCCCGCCGGAAGCCGTCAGACTCTAGAACGCCGTGCCAGGATGCTCCGATTACGTTGCCGGAGACGCAGCCTTCATCGAGCCCATCAGCGATAAAGAGAGCTTCACCGCCGCGCCGCTCGACACGCCCGTGGCGGATCTCATACCCCGAGACTTCGGCGTTTCCGAACCCCGGCGCCCGCCCGGCGGGACGCGCGAGCAGCTTCTCGGACTCGAAGACCGTCTCGACCGACAAAAGCCCGAGTCCGGTGGTTTCGGGCTCCGCGCTCTCGACGCCGCCGGGGTCGGTGATGCGCTCGCCGAGCATCTGGTATCCGCCGCAGATACCGAGCGTCGGCAGGCCGCGGGCGGCGCGTTCGGTGATGGCCCGGTCAAGACCGTGGGCGCGGAGATTATTCAGGTCTTCCACGGTCGCTTTAGTGCCGGGGATTATGGCGAGGTCGGCGCCGAGTATTTCGGCTGATGATTCGGTGAAGCGGACGGAGACGCCCGGTTCGTGGGCGAGGGCGTCGAAGTCGGTGAAGTTGCTGATCCTACCGAGCCTGACGACCGCCACCCGCAAAACATCTCCGCCGAGCGGCGGCTTCACCTCGCGCGGCACGTCGAGGCCGAGAGAGTCCTCACCGTCGATCTCGAGCCCCCGCACGAAAGGCAGCGTCCCGAGGAAAGGCCGTCCCGTGAGCCCGCTCATCTGCCGCAAACCCGGCGCGAGGACCGAAGGGTCGCCCCGGAACTTGTTGACTACAAAGCCGCCGACGAGCCTCTGGTCGTCCGATGAGAGCAGCGCCAGCGTCCCGAAGAGGCTGGCGAAAAGCCCGCCCCTATCTATATCTCCGACGAGGACGACAGGAAGTTCCGCAGCCCGCGCGAGGCCCATATTCGCCAGGTCGTAGGGTCTAAGGTTGATCTCCGCCGGGCTCCCGGCCCCCTCGCAGACAACGACCTCGAACCGGCGCCGCAAGTCCTCCAGCGACTCCAGGACGACCGGCAGCAGGTCCCGCTTCATCCCCTGATAACTCTTTGCCGTCGCCATCGTCATCGGCTTGCCGCGCACTATGACCTGAGTCCGGCTCTCCGCCGACGGCTTTAGGAGGATGGGGTTCATGGCCGCCTCGGGCTCCACGTTCGCGGCGGCGGCCTGGGCTGCCTGGGCTCGTCCTATCTCCGCCCCGTCGAGCGTCACGAAGGAGTTGAGCGCCATGTTCTGGGCCTTGAACGGCGCGACCGAGACGCCCTCGCGGGAGAGCCAGCGGCAGATCCCAGCCACCACCACGCTCTTGCCCGCGTCCGAGTGGGTCCCGGCTACCAGGAGCGCGCCGTTCAGAGCGCCTCCTTCCGGTTCGCCCGCTCGCACAAAGCTCCGAAGAGAACCCCGATCCCCGTCCACAACACGACCTGCGTTCCAATGGAAGAGAGCCGGAAGCTCCACAGAAGCCCCGCCGGGAACTTCCCAGGGTCAGCGGCCGGTGGAAGCACCACGAACAGCACCGCCACGACGACCACTAGTTCGAGCCCGACCATCACCTGCCGGGCGGGTTGGCTCACGCCTCTCTTTCGGAGGTTTCGGGAGGCAAACCAGGCGGCGAGTATGGAGAGCAGTGAGAGCCCGATAAGCGCCAGGTAAGCGGCGGTGCGCGTCCCGATCGTCGCCGGGTCTCCGACGGAAGGCGGGTTGGCCGGATATTTCAGGAAGGGGATAAAAGCGAGCCCGACAAACGACACGGCAGCCAGCGACAGGCTCCGCATCCAATCGCTCCCGGTGGAAAGTCGATCCCTAAAATACGCGAACGCAAGGCCGAACAGGCCTCCTACAAAGAGGCCGGTAGCACCGGTCGCGACAAAAAGTCCGATCTTTTGGGCCGCGCGGCTGACCAGTTCCTGGCCGTGGGCGCCGGAGGCGGCTGAGGCGTGTTCCTCGATGGCTACCGCCCGGTCGAGCAGCGGTTCCCCGACGAAGAACGCGAAGAGACCCGCAAGCAGGCCCGCGAGCAGACCGGCGGCCAGCCCGCGACGCAGGTATATGGCTGTGGGCACCGGATCTTCTAGTGGCAGGGAACGGCCAGCAGGTGACGGCCGTCGTGGGTGAACTCGTGGACGTAGTTGGATATCGTCCCGGCGTGTCCTACCAGGGGAGTCAGGAGCGCTCCGCTGGAAAGTAGCAAAACGAGAAGCGCCGCGACCAATAAAGCCGCCAGGAGCCAACTCCGGGGTGACAGTACACTTGCGGAGCCGTGATCTACGAGGGTATCCCTCTGCATCTTTGACCTCCTTCTCGGGGTCCTCGCCCCGGTCGGACTTGTTTACAGGCGAAAAGACAGTCTCCTGGCTCCCGGATGTTCGCCCTCGTCCCGGCCTTCCCGCGGCTATGCTACGAGCCGCAGTGGCCTCTTCTCGGGACTCTGGCTCCCCGGCTACAGTGGCGGGACCGCGCCGGCCTCCAACCGGCTTCCTGGACCCCTTCGCCCACTCTCTTACCGTTGACCAGGATATCCGCATGTCTCGCGCGAGTCAACCGTCCGGGCGATATCTTGCCTGTCGTCAGAGGTAACTGATCTGGAGGACGGCCGGCTTTCTGGAGGAGATAGTCTCGGGAAGTTGGTTGTTGTGGTCTACGCTGCGCCAAGTTCTGTTAGCTTGGGGACGACCTTCTCCGTGACCCGTGCGACCCAGGCCGCCGGGTCCGGGCCGGGCGGTCCGACCCAGACCTTCTCGACACCGAGCCTGGCATACTCTTCCATGCTGGACATGAAGGCATCCACGTCGTCGAGTGGATCGGAGCCAGTGATGATGGTCTTTTCGATGCTCGCGGCATCCCGGTCCTCGGCTTCGCAGTGACGATCCAGCGCCTCGATCTTGTGTTTCACCACCTCCGGCTCGGAGGCGAACAGGTTGCAGGCATCAGCATAGCGCGCGACGAATTTGAGGGTCTTGCGTTCGCCGCCGCCCCCGATGAGGATATTGGGTCCCGGCTGCTGAATCGGTCGGGGCTCGCAGATCGTCTCCGCCAGTTGATAGTGACGGCCCTCATACGGCCCATCATCGCCACTCCACATCTGACGGCAGATCTGAAGCGTCTCTTCCAACATTTCGAATCGTTCACTGACGGGTGGGAACAGCACACCGAGACCTTCGTGCTCACGTTCGTACCACGCCGCCCCGATGCCGAGCAAGGCCCGGCCACCGGAGAGGACATCCAGAGTAGACACGATCTTTGCCAGCAGCCCAGGGTGACGGTAGGTCACGCCGGTGACCAGGAGGCCAAGCGTGATGCGCTGTGTTTGTCCGGCCAGAAAGCCGAGCGAAGTGTACCCCTCAAGCATCGGGTCCTGGACGGTAGCAAGGCTCTCCATCTGGAACCAGTGGTCCATCAGAGTGAAGTTCGATGCGCCCCCCTCATCGGCGGCGCGGGCCGTGGCGGCCAAAGTCGGCGCCAGGGACTCCGGAGACCCTGGTAGCGTGAAGTTCGCGAAGTGTATTCCCAATTTCATACGGTCTCCTTACAGTTCTCGCATTTCTCAGGCATTTGAGCGGCGGCGATGAGGACCGCCGCATCCGGGATGGAGTCATCGTACCCATCCCGGCGGGTGGATCTTAGCGGGTAGTTCAGGTGACTACCACCTCGGCTTTCAGTGGGCACCCATAGTGCGTATTTCTCTTTCCATCAGCCTGCACCTACCACCGCGACGCTGCCGCGGCCGCCGTCCACATCGATGACGCTCCCGTACACGAATGCCGCCTCGTCGCTTGCCAGGTAGACGGCGGCGTGCGCGATGGCCTCGGGAGGTCCGCTGGTGCCGACAGGCGTGCCCTTCATCGACAGATCCGCGCCCTCAGGAGCGCCACCGAACGTCGAGTTCTGAATGACGCCCGGGGCGATGGCGTTCACGCGCACGCCGGCCGGGCCGAACTCTGCCGCCCAATCGCGGGTAAGCGTCTCCAAGGCGCCCTTGGTGGCATTGTAGGCCGATGCGGCCGGGATGCCCAGGCGCGCCAGCCAGGAGCCGAGGTTGATGATGGCTCCCTCACCGCGCGCGGCCATCTCTGGCGCGACGACGCCCGTGAGCAGGAACGGCGCTTTGACGTTGACCGCGTACACTTGGTCGAGTAGCGCCTCATCAGTGTCGGGCGTCGCGTTCGGTGGGAAGATACCAGCGTTGTTGACCAGTATGTCGATGCGCCCGCCAAGCAAGCGATTGGCCTCGGCAGCCAACTCATGTGACGCTTTGGCGGAGCCGTCGAGGTCTGCCTGGATGAAGTCCGCCTTACCCCCGGCCTCCTGGATCCCCTCGATGACCTCAGCGCCACGCTCATCGCTGCGTCCGGTGACGACGACGTGCGCCCCCTCTGCGGCAAATGCCGTAGCGATCGCCCGCCCTATGTTGCTGGTGGCCCCTGTAACCAGCGCCGTCTTGCCCTCCAAACGTGTTCCCATCGTTGTCTCCTTCAGTAAGTAACTGGATAGTTCAGAGGCTACATCGTAGTGCGACGTTTGTCAACAACTGGTTACTTACTAGTTACATTCTGCTAAAATAGTGATTATGGTTCGTGATTCTGCGGCGACTCGAAATCGGATACTGGAGGCGGCGATCGAGGAGTTCTCCGCGTACGGATTGGCCGGTGCTCGCGTCCACCGGATCGCGGAGGCGGCTGGGGCGAATCAGCGCTCCATCTACGTGTACTTCGAGAGTAAAGAGTTGCTGTTCAGCGCCGCCTTGCATCTGGTGATCTCCGACCTGGTTGAGGCAGTCCCGCTGACCGAGGAGGATCTGCCCGGTTACGCCGGACGGATGTTTGACTACCTGCTGGACCACCCCGAGGCGCTGAGGATGAGTATGTGGCGCCATCTCGAACGCCCCGCCGAGGGTCCGGACACGACCGACGTTTACGCTGAGAAGGTCGAGGCGATGACTCGTGGTAGCGGTGAGGGAAGCAGCCTCACGGCGAGCGGGCTGCCGCCGACGGACCTGCTCGTGCTGGTCCAGGGGCTGGCTTCGAGCTGGCTCACTAGTCCCGTGGATCTGCTTGCCGCCGATAGCGACGATCCATACTCTTCCGAGCGTCTCGCCGCCCACCGCGCCTCGGTAGTCGAGGCGGCTAGGCGATTGTGCGCGCCTACCCCCTGACGCCCGCCAAGCCACGGTGGTCGCGCCCTTCGACGCACCGCCGGTCGCGCTTCTTCGAATCATCGCGGGTTGGCGGTACCAGCCTACTAGCACCGGGAAACGCGTAATAGAACTACTCCAACCGCATCAATCAGGCTTTTTTGGTCACCGATCCGAGCAAGTTTTCCTCTCCCAATACTCTGAGTATACGTTGCCACAGGCCTCTCTCCAACCGCTCCCGGAAGGCGTGCAAGCGACCGTGGCAGGAGAGTACGCAATCAATCACTTTGTGGGAACTTCGACCTCAAACGCTCGCACCAGCACGAGAACAAAACTGCTACTCCGGCGACTCAACTTTCGCACTGTGGAACTTCTTTCGGGAGGCTGGCCGTTCTTACGGTCGAGAACTAGCCAGTCGGGTGATGTCCCGCAACCACGCCGAGGATACAGTATTCCAGGACGGCAGTTACTCAAGAGAGGATCGAGATGGCGGGTATGGAAGAGAATCAGAGCTTGCTGGTAGGGCTTTCGGACGCCCTGGCGGGAGCGGTGGAGGGCGTTGGCTCCTCTGTAGTGCGGGTGAGGGGTGGGAGGCGTCGTCCCGCTAGCGGCGTGGTCTACGCGCCCGGAATGGTGCTCACGACGAGCCACACCCTCGAACGCGAGGAAGACTTATCGGTTGACACCCACGACGGAGACACATTTCCGGCGGAGCTGGTCGGACGTGACCACTCGACGGACCTGGCGGTTCTATCGGTAGAAGGCTTGACGACCGGGGCAGCCTCTCCGGCCGAAGGGGAGCCGAGAGTGGGGCAGATCGCGCTGGCGGTCGGGAGCAGCCGGCGCGGCGACGGACCGAGGGCGTCCCTGGGGATCGTAAGCGCGACCGGCGGACCGATGCGCGTGGGCCGATGGGCCAGGATGGAGCGGTTTATCCAGACCGACGCAACACCGTATCCGGGGCTCTCGGGCGGTCCACTCGTAGACGCCAACGGAAAGGTGCTCGGAGTGCTGACATCCGGGTGGTCGCGCAACGCTACCCTAGCGGTTCCGGCCGAGATCGCCTGGCGGGTGGCGAAATCGTTGGAGCAAAGCGGCTCTGTGAAGCGAGGCTACCTGGGCATCTTGAGCCAGCCCGTACATCTTCCCGAAGCCCAGAGATTCGGACTCTCGCAGAGAAGCGGGCTCCTCGTGGCCGGGGTCGAAGAGGATAGCCCGGCAGGCCGAGGCGGCCTCCTCATAGGTGATATCCTGGCGGCGCTCGACGGCCAGACCGTGGAGGATACGGACGATCTTCTGACGCTAATTACGGGTGAGAAAGTCGGAGAGGAAGTAGAGGTTCAGGTGGTCAGGGGTGGCGAGATGAAGGGCCTCAAAGTAACCATCGGTGAGCGCCACAGTTCATGAAGCAAGCTCCGAAAAAGAGACCCTGGGAGCTCCCCCAGAGGTGAGGCCCGCTACGAACGTGATCGTCGTAGCCTCGGCGCCGGTGGTCCGGGCTGGGCTGCGCTCGATGCTCGTGGGCCTGGAAGACCCCGGCTTGAGAGTAGTGGGAGAAGCGGCCTCGCTCGCCGGGTTCGGTTCGGATATGTTGGGGGCGGACGTTTATCTGGTCGCGGATGAGGATCTACTGGAACAAGCGGCGGACGCCGAAGCCGCAAACGAGCCTGACGCCCAGGCCATAGTGCTGCTCTCCGAGGAGCCGCAGGCGGTATTCACGCTGCGCGCCCTGACGCTGAGAGGTTGGGGCGTCGTGCCGCCGGATGCCCCGCCGGAAGAACTCGCCGCCGCGCTCGCCGCCGCGACACAGGGATTGGTTTCGTTCCCCGTGCAGCTTGCCGATCGACTGCTGGACGAGCCGGTCGAGGTAGAGGATCTACCCGATCCCCTGACGGTGCGTGAAGGGGAGATGCTCGACCGCCTCAGCAGGGGTCTCTCGAACAAGATGATCGCCCGTGAACTGCACATCAGCGAACATACGGTCAAGTTCCATATCTCTTCCCTGTACGCCAAACTCGGAGTCAACAACAGGGCGGAGGCGGTCAGCCGAGGGGCGCGCCTCGGCCTTATCATCCTCTAGCCTACAGGCGTCGAACATCGCAGCGGTAAAGGTCACCGAACTCGTGTCAGAAACAGCGCGTCCACGGACCAGATACCGCGCTCCGACGCCACGAACTTATCGCTTCCACATCCCCTCGGATTAGTTGCTCGTTGAGCGGTGGGATCCAACCTGTAAAGAGCCCCAGCAACTCCGCGACCTGAGCCGGCGTAAACCTCGACGTATAGTTCAGGTTTATAGAGAGATTGATCTCGTTGAGCACCGAGAGTTCGTGGTTGCGTCGTTGTAGATCCTCGGTAGCAACCGGCGGCTACCAGGGGACCTCGCGCCGGTCGTGGAAGAAGCCGCCGGTCGGGCCGTTGTCGGGGAGGGTCGCCGCCCAGACGAGTGTGTCGGCTCCTTCTTCGACAGAGCGGGAGGCGCTGGATCCGCCCATGTCGGTTCGGACCCATCCGGGGCTGACGGAGTTGACGAGAATACCGCCGCCGCGCAGCTCGGAGGAAAGGATGCGGGTCAGGGCGTTGAGGCCGGCTTTGGAGACGCGGTAGGCGGGAGAGCCGCCGCCCATATCGTTGATCGCCCCGAGGCCGCTTGAGACGTTGACGATCCGACCATACCCGCCCCGCTGCATGAGCGGCACGGCCATCTCGCACAGCCGCCACGCACCGAGCAGGTTGGCTTCGAGCGCTTCCCGCACGAGGCCCAGGTCGGCGTCGGCCCCCTGCTGGCCGTCGTCGTTGGAGATCCCGGCGTTGTTCACCAGCACGTCGAGCCGCCCGAATTCGTCTTCTATAAAGGAGCCGAGCCGCTCAACGCTCTTCTCGTCCGCGACGTCTAGCTGGTGGGCGAGAACCTCCCCGGAGAGACCTTCCGCCACCTGGCGGCCTTTCTCCCCATCCCTGGACCCAAGAATTACGGTTAGACCCATCTTGGCGAGTTGGCGGCAGACCTCCAGACCGATTCCTCTGTTCGCCCCGCTCACCAACGCGACCCTACTATCCTCCGCCATGCGACCTCCGATCCAATATCTGATCTCTCCCGGACACTATACCCCGATGAGCCCGAACGCGGCTTCGACCGCCTCCTCCGGCGACCCGGCAACAGTAAAGTGACCGTCGAGGTCCCAGCTACCCAGGGAGACGACAGGACGCCCGACCTTCTTCGCCAGCCCGATCTCCGAGAGCGTCCCGTACCCGCCCCCAACAGCGACAATAACGTCCCCGGAGCAGACGACGGTCAGGTTCCGGGCGTATCCCGTGCCGGAGGCGACCGAGAACGAAAGGTAGTCATTAGCCCGGCTGCGGTCCTCGTCCGGCAGGATGCCGATGGAGGTTCCACCGGCTTCTGAAGCGCCTCTGGCCGCCGCCTCCATCACCCCGCCGAGACCTCCGCAGACGACCGTGCCTCCTCTTTCGGCGACGAGCCGCCCGACTTCCCGTGCTTGTTCGTAGAGTTCTACGGTAGCGTCGGCTTCTCCCGCGCCAACTACCGCGATGTATGGTCTTACCTCCGGCATTACAAGGTCGGGTAGTTGCTCACCTGGCCGAGCAGGTAGCGGAGCAAGCTCACGGCGCCGGTCTTGCTGAGGGGCTCGTTCCAGTTGCCGCATTTCGGGGACTGTATGCAGGCCGGGCAGCCCGTCTCGCAGGGGCAGCGGGTGACGACGCCTAAAGTGTCGCGGGCGAGTGGCTCGAACTCGTCGTAGCCGCGGCGGGAGATACCGACGCCGCCGGGGTAGCCGTCGTAGACGAAGATGGTTGGGAGCTTCGTCTGGCGGTGGATGGGAATGGAGAGGCCGCCGATGTCCGCCCGGTCGCACATCGCGAAGAGTGGTAGAAGTCCGATCAGGCCATGTTCTCCTGCGTGCAACGCGCCCCCAAAACTCTCGAAGCTCGGCCTCGCTTCCTTAGGGAGAGGTGGCAACGTGATCCAAAACGCCTGCGTTTGAAGCGTCACGTCCGGCAAATCCAGCGGGAAAACCCCAACCTCCCGCTCGTCGGCGACCTGGACCTTTTTGTAGTGGGTGACGGCATCTGTTGTCCTGACGCGGCCCCAGTGGAGCGTCGCGCCGTTTGCGAGCGGACGACTCTCTACATCTTCCAGGACCTCCACGTCCGTCTCGATCCTGGGCCTGGTGTAGAAGCGGTTCGGGACTTTTCTGGCGATTGCTCTGCTCGCCGGGAGGTCGAGGTCTTCTACCTCGTAGGCCATGCCTCGGTGGAGGTAGGTCGCGCCGGGGTGGAGCTCACTCGGGGCGCGGGATGCTTCGGCGGTCCCGATCAGCTCTCCGTCGGGATCGGCCACGTAGACCGTTTCTGAAGAGGCGGAGCGGAGTGAGATTCTCCGCGCGGGGCTATCGCCTCGGGCGTAGATCAAACGCCCACCGCTCGCCGCCAACATCCTCTCGTCCATCATCTCTTTCGCCACCGTCCTGTACGACGGCCCGAAATACTGCTCGTCCTCCCCGTCGAGCGGCGCTTCGTGGGCGGCTGCCAACAGATGAGGACCGAGGATGTAGGGATTCTCCAGCGTCACGCGCGCCGCCTCGACCCGCCTCCCGAGGACTCTTTGCGGGTTCTCGAAGAGGTACTGGTCGAGCGAGTCGCGCCCTGCGATGTAGACCGCCAGCGCGGGGCTCTCTCCGCGCCCGGCCCTCCCCCACTGCTGCCAGATAGAGGCGACGCTGCCCGGATACCCGCAGCAGACCACCGCATCAAGCGTGCCGACGTCCACTCCTAGTTCCAAGGCACTCGTCGAGACGACGCCGAGGAGGTCTCCCTGGAAGAGGCGAGTCTCTATCTCGCGACGCTCGCGGGGCGTGTAGCCGGCGCGGTAAGGGGAGATGCGGCGGGCGAGGTTGACGCCGAGCCGGTCGGCGGCATAGCGGTAGATCAACTCCGCCCCCTTGCGCGTCCTAGCGAACGCTATCGTCCTGATCCCACGCGAAACGAGGTCCGCGAAAACAAGCGCCCCCTCCGTCAAGAGGCTCCGCCTCTCCCCCTTCTCCTTGTCCAAAAGCGGCGGGTTCCGAAAGACGACCCGACGCTCCCCGGAAGAAGCCCCGTCCCGATCCACGAGCGCGAACGGCAACCCGGTCAGGGTCTCGGCCAACTCCTGGGGGTTTGCTATCGTGGCGCTCGTGAGGACGAAGCACGGGTCGCCGCCGTGCAGGACCGCGAGCCGCCGAAGCCGCCGCAGCACCGCCGCCACGTGAGATCCAAAGACGCCCCGCAGCACGTGCGCCTCGTCCACCGCGACGAGCCGCAGGTTGCGCAGGAAGTCTCCCCACGCCTCGTGGTTGGGTAAGATGCCGACGTTGAGCATGTCCGGGTTGGTGAGGAGGATATTCGTCTTGCGCCGCGCCTCCGCCCGCAGGTGTCGCGGCGTGTCGCCGTCGTAGGTCGCCGCATGGACCCCGCGCAATCCGAAACCCTTGATCTTACCGAGCTGGTCCTGGGCGAGCGCCTTGGTCGGGTACAGAAACAACGCCCGGTTGGCCGGACTTTCGAGGGCGTTCTGGAAAGCGGGTATCTTGTAGCAGAGGGACTTCCCGCTAGCCGTCGCGGTGGCGACCACAACATTCTCCCCGGCGCTCACCCGCTCGTAGGCCTCTATCTGATGCGAGTAGAGCCGCCCCGCTCCCGTGCGCCGGAGTGCGTCAGAAAGTTCCGGGTCGAGCTCCGGCAGGCCGACGAGGCTCGACTCGCGGGGCGCGAGTGTGGCGACTGTTTCGCCTATCGAGTCTATGGAACGGCGGCTCAGGCCGGCGAGGGCGCTTCCGGGGATGCCTTCGGAGTTCTCGGCGGCTTTCTTGCTCCTAGATCTCACGTCGACCGGCGAAGGCCCTTCCGAGGGTCACCTCGTCGGCGTACTCCAGGTCGCCTCCGACCGGCAGCCCGCTCGCGAGCGCGGTCACCCGAACCGGCAGGTCCTTGACCTCCTGGGCGATAAACATCGCCGTCGCCTCGCCGGTCGTGTTCGGGTTCGTGGCGACGACTATTTCCTTCGTCTCTTCCCTTCTCACCCGTTCGATTAACTCCGCTATGTTAAGGTCTTCCGGTTCGATACCGTCCAGCGGGGATAGCGCGCCGCCCAGGACGTGATAGAGGCCCCGGTACTCACCTGTGCGCTCTATCGAGCCGATGTCGTAAGGGTCCTCGACCGCGCATATCACCACCCCATCCCGGCGGGTGTCCCGACAGATATCGCACTCTTCTTCCTCGGTCAGGTTAAAGCAGCGTCTGCAAGGTTTGATCCGCTCTTTTACCTCCCTGAGCGCCTCCGCGAGCCCGAAAGCGTCGTCCTTGCGCCCCCGGACGACGTGAAAGGCGATCCGCTGGGCACTCTTCGGCCCGATGGAAGGTAGCTTGCTTAGTTCGGTTATGAGCCGTTCGACCGGCCTCGCATAAGTCGCCAAAGATGCTCTAAAAAGCTACATTCCCGGAATGTTCAGGCCCATGTCCCCGAGCCCGCCGGTGATGCCGCCGAGGCGCTTGGAGGCGAGCTCCTGGGCGCTGTTCAGCGACTCGTTGACCGCCGCGAGCACCATGTCCTGGAGCATTTCCACGTCCTCGGGATCTACCACGCCCGGCTCGATCTCGACCGAGACCAACTCCAGCCCTCCGGTCATCGTTGCCTTCACGGCACCGCCGCCGGCGCTCGCCGTAACGGTTTCCTTCGCCAGTTCCTCCTGAGCCTGCTGCATCTGCTGCTGCATCTGCTGGACCTGGGCCATCATTTTATTGACGTTTTGACGAGCCATCTAACCCTACCTACCTCCGTTATCGTTTGACGAGCCGAACCACTCTCGCGCGATCGCGAGCACCTCTTGCTCGCTACCGATTGTACCATCGTCATCCTGCGCTTCCGGCGGCCTCTGCCCCCCGGCGTGATCTGCTCCCGGCTCCCCGGAGCTCGCGCTTTCGGCTCCCGGCGAGTCCAAGTCCGGTGGATCAAAATCCGGAGTCATCTCGGACTCGACGGCCGGGTCCCGCCGCGCGGGCGCCCGAACAGGCTCTTCTACCGGCGCGGAGCCGCCGTTCTCCGGGCTTCCGTTCTCCCCGCCGACCCGACACTCCAGACGGGGCCTGACACCGAACCTGCGCTCCAGGGCGGCCTGAAGGGCGTTGGCGTGCCGCTCGTCGGAGGCCAGCTTCGCGTAGATCGCCAGGTCTTCCGGGAAAGCGAGCCGCAAGAGCTTACCGTCGAAGCCCTCGACCCGCGCCTCCTCGTAAACCGCCGCAGCCGGGGCCTGATGCTGATCCTTCATGCCCTGCATAAGACCATCCCAAGCAGACGCGAGATCCCTTACAGAGACGGCATCTCCTCCTCCGCCGGCCGACTCTACGGTTTCTTCTCTCCTGGGTTCCTCGATACTCTCATCCGCCGGTCCTTCCTCCGCTGGTTTCGTACTCGTTTCCGCACTCTGCGCGATCTCATGAACCGGGGTGATATCTTCCGGCTCGCCGGTCGGGGGTTTGGCTACGCTAGCGAGGTTCCCGTTCTCTACCGCACGTTCCAGCGTCTCCAGGCGTTGCAAGAGGGCGTCCACGGATGGCTCGGTGTAGTCGCGGGTGAGTTTGAGGAAGGTCAGCTCCAGCTCCAGCTTCGGGTCGCCGCCGCGCCGGATGCGTCCCCGCGCCTCCCCCAGCGCCTCTATGGCTCGGACTACCTCGGCCGTCGGTATCGTCTTCGCCTGCTCCTCCAGAGGCGCCCGCTCCTCAGCGCCGACTTCGGCGAGCGCGACCTCCGGGGCGTGAGGAATGAGCATCAGGTTGCGGAGGTGAGAGAGCAGTTGAGCCACGAATTGTCCCAGGTCTTTGCCTTCGTTCGAGAGCCGGTCCACTATCCGCAGGGCGTCCGCAGCCCTCCGCTCGTGCAGGGTCGCGGCGGCTTCGATCAAGACACCGGAGCCCACGCTGCCGAGAAGCTCGCGCACCATCGCAGCCGTCACGGGTCCGTCGGCGAAAGAAGAGAGTTGGTCCAGCAGCCCCTCCGCGTCCCGGAAAGAACCTCCTCCGGCGCCGGCAATGACCGTCAGGGCTTCGGGCTCCACCTCTATCTCCTCGGCCTCGGCGATCTCCTTCAGTTTCTCGGCCAAAACGGGGACGCCGGGACGCCTGAAATTGAAGCTCTGGCAGCGGCTGATTATGGTCGG
This sequence comes from Rubrobacteraceae bacterium, assembly GCA_965219175.1. Taxonomy (GTDB): domain Bacteria; phylum Actinomycetota; class Rubrobacteria; order Rubrobacterales; family Rubrobacteraceae; genus JBBPZK01. Next base: position 1,033,142 of record CBDCNI010000001.1, on the reverse strand, counting down.
CAGCACCCGATGCTTCTCGGTCGTCGCCAGCACAAAGACGACGTGCTCCGGCGGCTCCTCCAGCATCTTCAACAGCGCGTTGAAGGCCTCGGTGGTGAGCATGTGGACCTCGTCTATTATGTAGACCTTCATCCGCCCCGAAGCCGGAGCCAGGTTCACCCGGTCCCTGAGTTCCCGGACCTCGTCTATCCCCCGGTTGGAGGCGGCGTCCATCTCGACCACGTCCATCGAGGAGTTGTTGACGATCGCGCGGCAACTCTCGCACGTACCGTCCGGCTCGGGCGTCGGGCCATTGGCGCAGTTGAGCCCCATAGCCAGCACCTTCGCCGTGCTAGTCTTGCCCGTCCCCCGAGGCCCGGAGAACAGGTAAGCGTGGGCGACGCGGTCCGTCTCGATCGCCCGCCGGAGCGTCCGGACGACCGCCTCCTGACCAGCGACCTCCCCGAATCGCCTGGGCCGCCACTTTCGGTAGAGCGTGGTGTGTTTCATCTTTGGTTCACCATCGGAACCCTGAAATATAGAGTCTCACACCGCTAGTATAGCGGACACCGCCGGGCCAAACGACGGCTGGAAAAGAGTAAAAAGAAATGCCGCGCACCCCACCTTCGACTAGCCCGAACCTGGTGAACCTGCCGGTCTCCGACTCCGGCCAAGCTACCCCGTAGCACATGAAGTTATCCGCTTAGTGCTGCTACCTCCCGGTCCTGACACGATTCACGGAGCCTCATTGCCCAGGACCCGGCCATCAACACCGCAGTCTCCGGTTTCTACCAAACACGGGCCGCCTCAGGCGGGGATATAGGCCCTGCTAGGCGATCGCAGGTACAGGGCATCGCCATCTCCCCGCTTAGCGCGGCAAACCTAGTGTACCAAATAGCCGCCGGAAGCAAGCGCCCCGGCCCGAAACAAATCACTATCGACAGCGAACGTTTAAGTACAGCCGTTCCCGGCAAAGATATTACCGTTGTACATTTCGAAATGGTAATCTGCGGATAGGATATTCGATCCCCGGATGGGCCATCTATTTGAGAAGGAGTTATTGATGAAAACGCGAAAACTAGGCAGTCAGGGTCTCGAAGTCTCGGAGTTGGGGCTCGGGTGTATGGGAATGAGCGAGTTCTACGGGACGGGTGACGAAGAAGAGTCCATCGCCACCATCCATCGCGCCATAGAGCTTGGCGTGACCTTCCTGGATACCGCCGATATGTACGGACCATTCACAAACGAGAAGCTGGTTGGAAAGGCGATCTCCGACCGGCGCGACCAAGTGACAATCGCCACCAAGTTCGGCAACGAGAGAAAAGAAGACGGTACGAGGGTCGGGGTCAACGGCAAACCGGACTACGTCAGGAAAGCCTGTGAGGCTTCACTCCAGCGGCTCGGCGTGGACCACATAGACCTCTACTACCAGCACCGGGTAGATACCGATACGCCGGTCGAGGAGACCTGGGGCGCGATGAAAGAACTAGTCGAGGCCGGAAAAGTCCGTTATCTGGGCATTTCCGAGGCCGCGCCCGAGACCATCCGAAAGGCGCACGCGGTGCATCCAATAACCGCTCTTCAGACAGAGTACAGCCTGTGGAGCCGGGACGTGGAAGATGAGATCCTACCGACCGTTCGGGAGCTTGGCATCGGCTTTGTCCCTTACAGTCCGCTCGGACGCGGCTTTTTGACCGGCCAGATCCAAGCCTTCGAGGACCTGCCGGAGGGTGACTACCGCCGCAACTCTCCCCGCTTCCAGGGAGAAAACTTCGACAAGAACCTGGAGTTGGTCGAGAAAGTCCGGCAGATAGCCGATGAGAAGGGCGTGGCGCCGAGCCAGCTAGCCCTCGCCTGGCTGCTGCATCAAGGAGAAGACATCGTCCCGATCCCCGGCACCAAGCGCCGCGAGTACCTCGAAGAAAACGCCGCGGCCACTGAGATACAGCTTACGGACGAAGAGCTATCCCGCATAGACGAGGTCGCCCCAAAAGACATCGCCGCCGGGGACCGATACCCGGACATGAGCACCGTCAACCGCTAACAAACAAGCAAAAGGCGTTATCGAGAGGGGCGGGCCGAAAGCCCGCCCCTCTTCATTGCCGAAGTGTTCTATCTAATTGCTGTTCAGGTGAAGCTTGACAAGTTAGACGGCCTGCGCACCAGCGGCGGAGAGGACGGGATTCGATAGGCGAGGCGGTTGCGCACCACCGGCGGAGAGGGTGGGGTTCGATAGGCGAGGCGGTTGCGCATCTCAGGGCGGAGAGGGTGGGATTCGAACCCACGAGACGGCTATAAACCGCCTACGCGATTTCCAGTCGCGCTCCTTCGGCCAACTCGGACACCTCTCCATACTGCCGCCCGGAAGAGTTTATCAAATAGAACTTGCCGCGCCACTGCGGTCGGCGGCGTGGTTTTCGCCGGCGTTCTGCTCCCGGCGCTCTTCTTTTTCTCTCTCTTGGTCCCTTCTACGGGCGGCGTGGGCGGCGTCTCGCAGTCCGAAGGCGGCGAAGAGCAGGATCGTTATGACGGCGAGGACCATCAGCGCTCCGCCGGTCCAGATATCATTCCTTGTCGCGTCGATCCAGTCCTGGCCCACCTTCTGATACCCCACGATAAACGGGGCGAGGAACAGCCAGATCCCCCCGAGGAAAGTTAGTATGGTCGTCAAGATTCCTATGCGTGCGAATACCGGCATCTTTACCGATCCCTCCTTTCGGGGTCAGCCTGACGACTGACGGAGTTGTTGTTCTGGGAGACTGGTTCGCCGTCCCGACGCTGCTGCTGGTCCTGCATATCCTTGAGCATGGCGTTGACGAGCGGCAACAGCACCTGCTCGACGTCCGTCTGCTGGGAAGCCTCCTCTTCGGCGGCCTCCGGCTCTTCTTCCTGCTGGGGCTCTTGTTCTTCCTTTGACTCGATAATGCCCCGGTTTTTTAGATCCGCGACGAGTCCCAGGACGAACATGACGAGACCGACGACGGATAGTACGATCAGGCCGACACCGGACCAGAAGTCCGTGTACGTGGCGTTGACCCAATCAGCCCCGTCAGGCTGGTAGGCGAGGGCCGTCGGGGCGAGCATCAGCCACGCTCCGGCGACTATGCCCAAAAGCGACCCCACCGCCCCTATAAAGTATTTCGTCATCTAGCAACTCCTTCCTGTGCTGGTTTCTCACCGTTGGTCTCCCGAAGATATCCGGTCAAAAGGTCCTGGGAGAGTGGCTTTAGGACTTCTTCGTTGGCCCGCAGCGCCCGCGCCCGCTCTGAGGAATCACCGTTTGGCGAAACCAACTCGGAGACGGCGTGCAGTAGATGCGGGGAGTCTCCGTTGGCGCTCTGGACGCGACGGGCTATGTACGCGAGCGTGACGCCGGTTAGCAGCGTGTCCCGGTGGCCGTCTCTCTCGACGCCGGCCGGTATGGGCTGGCGCGCCTCACCCTGATTCTCCAGTTTAATATTCTTCATTACAAGCGCCCCGCCGATGGAGCAGATCACGGCGACCAGCACGAAGACGAAGCCGTTGTGGATAGAGCCCTCCAGAGACTGGCGGGCGGTACGGATCACGGCGCTTACCACCTGGTCTCCACCGGGGAACGCAGAAGCCGCTTTTTCGAGCGCCCGTCGCGCCTGATCGCTCACCAACGCCTGGGGGTTCTCTAACGCCGAGACTATGCGACCCGGTGCCTGACGCGGAGCGTTATCCGCGAGATTATTAGCGTATCCCTTGGTTACGAGGGAGCCTATGACCGCCGTGCCGACAGTAGAACCGAGCGAGCGGATAAACTGCGTCGCCGAAGTCGCCACACCAATGACCGTCTTGTCCACCGTGCTCTGTACAGCAAGGGTGGCGGTCGGCATGATGAGACCGAGGCCGAGGCCGGTCACCGCCAGGAAGAGCGCGACCTGAGCCTGGGTCGAGTCAACGTTCAGGGTGGTCAAGAGGTAGACGCCGAAGGACATCATCACAGTCCCGAAAAGGGTAAAAGGCTTGATACGCTTGACGCGGGCGATGATCTGGCCGCCGACTATACCGACCAACGTCATCGAGAGGACGAGCGGGGTGATAACAGCCCCCGAGCCGGTCGCCGTCTTGCCGAGCACGCCCTGCACGAAGAGCGGCGTGTAGAGGATGATGCCGAACATCCCGATACCAACGAAGAACATTAGCAACGCCGCCGAGGTGAAAGTCCGGCTCTTGAACAGAGAGAGCGGTATCACCGGCTCGTCGGCGCGTAGCTCTATCAGCACGAACGCCGCCAACAGCACCCCCGAAACGATGAACCCTATTACTACGCGCGTCGCGTCCCAGGCGTCTCCCTGACCGACCCACGAGAGGGCGAGGAGTAGGGAGACGACGGAGACGGTTATGGTGACGGCTCCGAGGTAGTCGATCTTCACCCGGCGCCGAACGCCGCTCTGGGGAAGCACTATCGGGAGGATAAACAGCGAGAAGATGCCCAAAGGCAGGTTGACGTAGAACACCCATCGCCACGAGAGGTTGTCCGTGATCCAACCGCCAAGCGTAGGCCCCACGACGCTCGAAAGCGCGAAAACGGAAAAGAAGATGCCCTGATACTTGGCCCGCTGCGCGGGATCCGGGAAGACATCGGCGACAGATGTAAAGATGTTCGAGAAGATCATGCCCGCCCCGAGCCCTTGCAAACCCCGGAACAGTATAAGTTCGGTCATTCCCCACGCCGCCCCGCACAGCACGCTCCCGACGAGAAAGATGAAGATCCCGCCGACGATGAAATACTTTCGTCCGTACACGTCGCCGAGCTTTCCGATCACCGGGATCATGGCCGTGGAAGCCAGAAGGTAAGCGGTCGTTACCCAGGCATACTGGTCAAAACCCTTCAGGTCCGCGATAATCTTCGGGAGCGCCGTCCCGACTATCGTCTGATCCAAAGCCACCAGAAACAACGCGAGCATCAACCCCGCAACCGCCAGCACGGTCCCGCGCCTGCCCGGCATATCCTCCCGCTTCACGGTCGTGGCCGCGACGCTCATAAACGTCCTCTTTTAGATTTGAGATCCATCACTATAAAATCCTCCCGAATCATTCCTTCATCGTCCCGGCCAGCAGGACGAGCATCCGCCGCAACTCCTCGAACTCTTCTTCGCTCATGACCTCCCGGATGCGGCGATGGAGCTCTTCGTTGACCTGCGGCGACTTCGCGAGCAACTCCCTGCCCTCGTCCGTCAGGTACAAGCGGACGACCCTGTTGTCCTCCGGGTCACGCTCCCTGAGGATCATCCCGTCGCGCTCCATTGCCTGAACCGTGCGGGTGACGCGCGAAGGGTCCATCTCGTACTCCTGGCTCACCTCACCCTGGCTGATCCCATCACTCCGGTCGAGCATCTTCAAAAGGAACCACTTCATACCGGCGATCCCCGTCTCACGCTCGACGGTCTGGATCATGCGCTTGAACGCCAACGCCAACGGGGCGACGATCGGATCCAGATTCTCTTCCAAACCCGCGAAAGAGCCTTTTTCTTTACTCTCCATTACTTCCTCATCTTTGTAACTACTTGTCACACCAAGTAATTGTAGGAGTAATATTTGCATTGTCAATAGTTGAAAGGGAAAAATTTACAATTGCACACTTTTGTGCGGATTCTGACTTTCTCGAAGAGGCGTTTAGCTGTGACCGATGCGTTCGGAGAAGAAGTCGAGGGTGCGGCGCCAGGAGTCTTCGGAGGCTGCCGGGTCGTGGGCGCGGCCCTGGTCGTTGAAGAAGGAGTGGCGGGCGCCAGGGTATATCTTTATGTCGTGCGGGACGTCGTGGCGGGTGAGGCGCTCGTCGAGGTTGCGGGCGGCTTTGGCGGTGAAGTCCTTTTCCGGGTAGGAGCCGACGACCGGGCAAGAGCGGGAGACGGCTTCCAGCGGGCGCGGGTTGGCGCCGTAGTAGGGGGCGATGGCCTTGAGGCGATAGTCGGTGCAGGCCCAGGCGATGGCGAAACCGCCGCCCATGCAGAAGCCGATCGCGCCGAGCCGTTCATCGTCCACCTGCGACATCTCGGAGAGATGGGTTAGGGCTGACTTGAGGTCGCGGATGCCGCCGTGATCCAGGGAGTTCAAGAACATGCCGCCCATGAACCGGGCCATGCACACGGCCCGATTTCGGCCCGAGAAGAGGTCCACGGCGAGCGCGGCGTATCCTTCCCCGGCGAAGCGGCCTGCGATGTCGCGGATGTTGTCGTTGAGGCCGAAGATCTCGTGGATCACCACGACGCCCGGAAACGGGCCGTCACCTTCGGGGAGGGCGAGGTAGGCATCGAGTTGCTCCGGGCCGGAAGGGAAGGTAAGGGTCTGGGTCGTCGGCATGGTTTGTCCTCCGGTTCTCTAGGTGCTCTTGGTGGTGGCGTCTTTGCTCTTGAGACGTTTGAAGGAGAGCCAGCCGATCGTCAGGAGCATTATTCCGTGGCTCGCTATAAAGAATTGCCGACCGTAGTAGAGCGGGTTGTAGTAGGAGACGGGGCTTCTCCAGGTCCAGTCGGTGATCGGCCAGAACAGCGGCCGGACGTCGTCCACGTGGGTCAGGAAGTCTACCAGGGCGTGGCCGAGCCACCCGATCAGGAACCACAGCAGTATCCGGCGCGAGTCCCTGCGCCCGAGACGCAGCACCCGGTAGAAGGCGAGAAGCACGACCACCGGAACCGCAGAGTGTAGGGCGCTGCCTGTACCCCCGAAAGGTCCGGTGAAGTAGATGGCGTCGAGGGTCTCCTGGGAGTGCATCGAACTCCACCCATCCGTCAGGAAGGCATACCCCACGTAGTACGCCGTACCAGCGAAGGCCGGCAGGTCCGGGAAGGCCGCGCCGACAGCGCCCGCTATCCCGGCCGCCCGTCCCACCTTGACGCCGTGCTTTGCCAATGCCCAGGTGAAGAACGAGTGAGCGTAGGTCTCCACGCTACTCTCGCGCTCTGGCTATCTCTCACTCCTCACGAAGTTCAGGAGCCACCCTCAATGGGGAGGCCGGCGTTTTTCCAGTCTTGTTTTCCTCCGGCGTATTCGAGGACGTTCTCGTATCCCATGGCCGCCAGTTCACGGGCGACCCTCTCGGAGGAGTGTCAGTTGAAGTTCGAGCAGTAGGTTATTACTTCGGTCGCCTTATCTGGGGCCACCTCTGAGGCCCGGTCCATGTCCGAGAACTGGAGCGCGCCAGGCAAGTGTCCCCGTTGGTAGGCCTCCTCGGCGAGTGTTTCGAGCAACACGAAGTCGTCGCCACGGTCGATCTTCTCCAGCAATTCTTCTCTCTTGATTGTCTTTACGTCCGCCACACGCGCTCCTCTCGTAGGGTTTTCTTAGCTTATCCCATCCCAGGCCGGAGTATGACCACGGGTATCTCACGGTCGGTCTTTGTCTGGTAGCTTTCGTAGCCGGAGTACATCTCGACCAGCCTCGGCCAGAGCCTACGCTTCTCTTCACCGTCCGCCTCCTCCGCCCTGACCCGTAACGCCCTACGGCCCGCGAGTTCGACGGTCGTCTCCGGGTCTGCTCTCAGATTCAGCCACCACGCCGGAGGTGTCAACGTCCCGCCGTTGGATGCGACTATAACGAGGTCTTCTCCATCGCGCAGGTAGAGGAGCGGTGTGGTGCGCTGTTGGCCGCTCTTTCGCCCGGTGGTGTTGAGGAGTAGTACCGGGCCGCCGGTCCAGCCGCCGAGCCTGCCGTTCGTCTTTCGGAACACGAATGAGTGGAAATTCGTTGCCGCGCGCTGGAGCGCGGCGGCTCGGCGGGAGTAGGGTCGGCCTCTCGTACCGGACGACACGTTAGCCAGCCTTTTCGGCGGAGCGCAGGCCGAAGAGGACCCAGGGGACAAGGATTATGATCAGGGCGACAGCGAAACCGAAGGCGAGCAGCACGCCGCTCGGGTTTCCGGCGAGGAAGCCGCGGCCGGTTTCGAGGATGTAGGTCACGGGGTTGAAGTAGGCTACGGTTTCGATCCAGTTGTTGAGCAGCTTCAAGGGAACGAAGACGGGCGCGAGGAAGGTGGCGACGAAGATCGGGGTCTGTATCAAGAAACCGCCCTGGCTCGTGCGGAGCAAGAGCGCCATCCCGACGGCGAAGAGCGTCGCCGCGACGTTCACCAGCGCCGCGAGCCCGACGAGCCCGAGTATATCCACCCCGCTCCCGAGCACGTTCATGCCGGCCAGAAGCGCTGCGATCGTGACGACGCCTCCGGTAAAAGTTACTCGCACCAGCGCGACGCAGATGTAGCCGAGGATAATTCCGCCCCGTCGAGGAGCGGCGAGCAGCAGACGTTGGGCGAAGCCGCCCTCGAAGTCCCTTGCGACTGCGAAGCCGGTAAACGCGCCTCCGACGGCCACCGTTTGGAGTAGAACCCAGACGTACTGGAAGGCCGTGTAGCCCGCCTCGTAGTCGAAGTTCGGGACGTTGGAGACCCGCGAGAGGCCGCCGGCGAAAGCGGCCAGGAAGAAAAGTGGGAACAGGAGTGAGGGGACGATCAGGGCCGGGTTAGTCGCGAAGTTGTGAATGCCGCGCCACGCGACGGCGCTGGCTACGGAGAAGAAGCTTTTCACGTGCGTCCCAACCTTCCTTTCATGGAGAGAGCCGCCCCCGAGATCCCCACAATCGCCAGTCCTCCGGCGACCAGGAACCCGAGCAGCAGGGCGTGTCCATCCCAGCCGGTTATGATGAGGCTCCGTATCCCTTCGACCAGGTAGGAGATCGGGTTGTAAGTGGCGACCGTGCGGAACCAGTTGGTCTGTATAAGGTCGCGCGGCAATAATATAGAGGATAGGAAGAAAGAGACCAGGAGCAGCGGGAAGATGCCCTGCACGGCCTCGCCAGAGCCCGTCCAAAGAGCCAAGATCGCCCCGATCCCCCCGAATCCGAGAGCCGTCAGCATCGTGAGCGCGATCAAGACCAACACGCCCAGAAGACCAGCTTTTATCTGCACGCCGAAGATGACCCCGACGACTATGAAAACGACCGATTGCAAGAAGCCTAGCACGACCACGCCGACGAGAGACCCGGCGAGCAGTGCGGTCGGACGCATCGGGGTTAGGGAGAGCCGGTTTAGAAAACCCGTCTCGATATCTTTGGCGAGGTCGGTTCCGGCCGCGACCGCCGAGAACAGCGATCCTTGCACCAGTGGAAAAGCCAGTAGGAAAGATATATAGGAATCGGTCGGGAAGCCGGGGATCTTCGTCGCCGACCCGAGACCGGCGGCCTGGAAACCGAAGATCAAGAGTGGAAAGAGTAGCGCCGGTACGATCACCTCCGGCTGCCGGAAGACTCGCAATACGGAGCGCCGGGAGAGCGAAGCCATCTGCGTCAAGACCATGCCGCTCAAGACCCGTCCTCCCCGGCTTCTTCCTCACCGGCTCCTTCGAGCTTGCGACCGGTCTTGGCGAGATACACGTCGTCGAGCGAAGGCTCGTTCAACTCCAACCCGGAGATGTTCAAGTCCTGTTTGTCGAGGGCGCGCACGATGTCGGTGAGGTTCACGTCGCCGCTTTTCAGGCGAACCGCCGCCGAGCCGGAAGGGGCGGAGACCTCCTCCCCGAACTGTTCCAGCGCCCGCTTCACCGCTCCGAGGTCGTCACGACTGGCCGGGGTCGCCGCGACGCTCGGGCGTCCGATGCCGGCTTTCAGCGCAGCCGGCGTATCTTCGGCCACGATGCGGCCCCGGTCGATGATACCGACCCGGTCGGAGAGAACGTCCGCCTCTTCTAGGTACTGGGTCGTCAGGAACACGGTAACGCCGTCATCCCTGGCGAGCCTGCTGACCTCGTCCCAGAGCGCCGCCCGGCTCTGTGGGTCGAGCCCCGTGGTCGGCTCGTCGAGGAAAAGGATGCGCGGAGAGTGGACGAGAGCGAGCGCGAGGTCCAGCCGCCTCTTCATCCCGCCGGAGTAGCCCCGGATCTTCCGGTCCGCCGCGTCCGAGAGCCCGACGCGCTCCAGCAGCTCGTCGCCCCGCTTCTTGCGCTCGCCGCGAGAGAGTCCCTGTAAAGCTGCCTGAAGCCTTACGTGCTCCCTTCCGGTCAGGAAAGGGTCTAGGGCCGCTTCCTGGAGCGCCGCGCCGATGGAGGCCCGCACGTTCTGGCCCTCCTTGACAATGTCGTATCCGGCGACCCTGGCGGTGCCGCTCGTCGGAGGCAGAAGAGTCGTCAGCATCAGGACCGTCGTTGACTTGCCCGCGCCGTTCGGGCCGAGGAAACCGTAGATCTCCCCGGCCTCGACCCGCAAGTCTATGCCGTCAACCGCCGTCACGCCGCCCTTGAACTTCCGAACCAGTCCTTCGACCTCGATGCCGCGCGCTTCTCCGGCCGTCACGCCACCTCTCCACGCTCAAACTCTACCGTCTTCATGGAAACTCTCCTCTTGCTCTAGTAACTTCGGTCTATTGTAGCCGCCGTCACCTTCGCCAGAGGGCGCGAGATTACAACCTCTACAAACTTGCCGGAAGCGTTCCGTCCGACGGTTCTTATCCGCGAGGTCCCTACTCCTCCGTTTTCGGGTCGAGGGCGTCACGGATACCATCGCCGAGGAAGCTGACGAAGAGGACGGTCAGGGCTATGAGTAAGCCGGGGAAGAAGGTGAGCCACCACTGCGTATCCATGGTCGGGATGGATCCCCCGAGCAGCCTCCCGAGAGAGGTTGCGCCGGCCTTGATGCTCGGCGCCAGGTTGCAGTTCTGGTCCAGCTCACAGTTGTACGCCGCCACGAAAGATAGCGCGCTCTCAGTCAGCAGGGCCGCCGCCAGGGTGAGAGTAGCCTCGACCACGACGACCCCGGCCACGTTCGGCAATACGTGCCGCAAGATTATCCTGGTGTCGCGGACGCCGAGGGCTCTGGCCGCCTCCACGTACTCCCGGCCCCGCACGCCCAGGACCTCCGCCCGCACCAGCCGCGACATCCGGGGCCACAGAAGGAGTGACAGGACGAGGGCTATAACGACCGGCGAGAACTGGAACAAGAACCCGGCCGTGAGTACCAGCGGAATGAGAGGAAGCGCGAGCGCGAGGTCGGTAAATCCCATCAGTCCGGCGTCGAGATTCCTACCGTAGTAGCCGGAGACGAGCCCGATCACCGTACCGAAGAACGTAGTCAACAGCGCGACGGCAAGCGCAAGTAGGAGCGACAATCGGCCGCCGTAGAGGACGCGCGTAAGCTCGTCTTGGCCGATGAGGGTAACGCCCATCGGATGGGCGAAGCTCGGCGCCGAGTCGGTGAGCAAGAGGTCCAGATACTGGTACGGGTAGGGGGAGATCCAGGGGGCGGAGATCACCGCCAGGTAGATCAAAACAAGGCCAACTCCACCAAGCATACCGAGCCGTTGACGGCTGAACCTGTACCAGACGCGCCCCAACCGGCCACGACCCTCGACTTTGCCCTGGAATTCCGCGTACTCCGCGACTCCTCTCGCGCCGCCTACGGGTCCGGGGGCTACGCTTCTGCGTCTGTTCGCCATCCCTACTCCCACTCGTATCCAACGCGTGGGTCCAACAGGACGTATGTCAGGTCCGCCAGGAAGTTGAAGAAGACTATAAACACGACGTTTATCATCAACAGCGTCACGAGTACCAGGAAATCACCCTTGAACAGCGAAGTGACGAGCAAGAACCCGAGCCCCGGCCACGAGAATACGGTCTCTATAACCACCGCTCCCCCGGAGATGGCTCCCATGCTCAAAGCGAGGAGCGTAACGGTCGGCAGCAGGGCGTTTCGCAGGGCGTGCTTGTAGTTGACAGAGCGGTCCCTCAAGCCCTTTGCTCTGGCGGTACGCACGTAGTCCGCCGAGAGCGCCTCCATCATGGCCCCGCGCTGGAACCGGGCGAACTGGGCCAGGCTCGCCAGGGAAAGTGTCGTGACCGGCAGCGCGAGGTGTTGGAGCAAATCCACGAAGCCGTCCTTGCCGGGGCTGTGTATACCGGAGATGGCGAAGATATGCGCGCCGGCCCAACTCGCCAGGTAGATGCCGAGTACGAGTTGCAGTATCGCCCCGAGCCAGAACCCCGGCAGGCTGTAGCCAAAGAAGAAAAACGCCCTGCCCGCCCTGTCGAGGACGCTGTGGCGTTTGATCGCCGAATACGCCCCGAAGGGGATGGCAAGGATTACGGTCAGCACCAAAGAGGAGCCCATCAAGAGTACGGTCGGCCAGACGTTGCGGGCGATGATCGAGGCGACGGAGACATGTTGCTGCTGGCTCGTGCCAAGGTCTCCGCGCAGCAAGTCCTCCGCCCAGCCGACGTAGCCGGAAGAGATCACGCGCAGATCCAAAGGCATCCTGGATGCGGAAAGAGCGACGGCGTCGACCAGCGCGAAGATTATGGCGCTCGCGACCACGACTATCGCGACGCTGACGAACGCCCTCCTGAGGAGATACGCTATCAGGCTACGGACCTGGAGTACGGTATTTCGAGATCTCGTATACGAGTCACCACAATGACTTCCATACTCCTAACTCGCATCTAACTGATGTTGGAGTAAGTTGGCCTACCTGGAATTAATACCATCGGCGCAGGGCGAACTGCTTGCCGTTACTTACTAAATCCCGGTTGGTCTTTACAAGAATCCCTTATGAGGCCGATCCACTTCGCGAGCTTGTGGGTCGTGTAAGTATCGCATTTGATATGTCCACCGGTGTGGACATCCACCACGAACAGGAAGAGTAGAAGGACTACCAAGATCGTAAGCGCCGCAAAAAAGACACCCATAGCCAGTACGAAGTTCTTGACTTGTAGTGAAAGGTCTCGTGTCAACTGCCACGCCTTCATGGGACGTAATTTTCACACCCATCATTTGGCGTTGCAACGATCATTTATGAAGAGGTCCAGGTAGTAGATCGTACCGGTTGATGAGAACCCCAAGAAGATTAAGTAGCGCGGTAAGAACGGCACCAACGCGGAGCGGATAAAGTCTCAGCGAGCAAGCCTCTTGAGCATTGACCGCCTATAGCTGACGGCTGCCGTCACGCGCCTTCTTGACCGCGAGAGCGAGGACGGCGGCGGCCAAACCAAATACAGTCGCGAAGATGGCTATGCCGCTACCGCCCACGGCCTCCAGGACAAACCCCACGAAGACGCTCAGGAAGCCTAGCAGGGCGATCACTCGCAGCGTGCTCACCACCCACCCGACGGCCCGGCCAAGGAGCAGGTCGGAGAGTGCCGAGAAGGCGAAGCTCAAGCCCATAACAGCCGTGTACAAGTTCCCCGAACCAGTGATAAAAGCGAAGAGAACGCTCCAAGAGAACATAGCCAATCCGAGGACCAGTATCGCGATAGCGATCCCGGACGAACGATACGAGCGTCCCTCGGGTGTCAGCAAAAAGCGGGCCAACCGGCCGAAGTAGCCAGGCTCTCTCGTCCGTGTTGTAGGGTCTCCAGGGTACATCGCGACAGTATACGGGTGCGGAGAGATCGCCGCAACAGATGCAAACCTGGTTTGGGGGAAACAGGGTTGACGCGGGCGACGACCCCAACAACGATACCCGCGGCAACGCGACCCCGGCCCCGAGTCTTTTAGCGGAGAATCACTACCTCATCCCCCACCTTCAAGCCGCGCTTTTCGAAGAAGCCCTGGTTCACCTCCAGGGCATATTTGGCTGGTTCGGCTGAGTTGTGGTTGGTCAGGTCTTGGGGCTGCATGTCCTGGATGTCCACGATACGTCCGTTTGAGTCTATAAACGCTACGGAGAGCGGGATGAGTGTGTCCTTCATCCAGAAGGAGAGTTGCTGCTCTACCGGGAAGACGAATAGCATGCCGTGGTCTTCGCCCATCGCCGTGCGGTTCATGAGGCCCTTCTCGAGTTCGGCGGTAGTCGTGGCGATCTCGACGTTCACCCCGACTTTCTTCCCGTTGGAAGCCAGTATCGTTAGGGTGGAGAGCCCAGAGGATGCGGATGTCGTGGACGTGGAGCCGGTTGACCCACCGCCGGAAGTGTTGGGGGTTGCGGTGGAGTTCGAGCCTGAGGGCTGGCTGTTGTTGGAGTTGCCGGAGTTTTTGCTTGAGTTTCCGCCGCAGCCGGCCAGCAGGACGAGGGAGAGCAGTACGAGTAGTATCTTCGCGGGTTTCACTGGAGGGTAAATTCTATGCGTTTGTTCTGGCGGCCCTTGCTCTTGTGGGCGGTGATCCTCATCTCTCCGACCTCTCCGGTATTCGCCACGTGCGTCCCGCCGTCGGCCTGGGCGTCTATTCCTTCGATCTCGACGATCCGGACCATCTCGACCCATTCCGGTACCAGATCCACCTGAGTTCGGATAAGGTCCGGGTCTCTGAGCGCCTCTTCTCGCGGCAACTCGTAGACCCGCACGGAACGCTCCTCCGCGAGCGCCAGGTTCGCCAGACGCTCTATCTCACCGACGATCTCCGCAGTCCACTCCTCGGGAAACGAGAAGTCCATCCGGGCGTGGTCCTCGCGCATCTGGGCGCCCGTCACCTTCGCCCCGAACTCTCCCCAGATAACCCCCGAGAGTACGTGCAGCGCGGTGTGGTAGCGCATGTGGGCGTAGCGCCGCTCCCACTCCGGCTCGCCGTTTATCCTCTCCACCGTCGCCGGTATCACAGTGTCGAGAACGTGTACCACCTCTCCCCCGACCCTCTTCACGTCAACCACATAAGCCTGAACCGGCCCGACCCGGACGCGGCCCTTATCCGGCGGCTGGCCCCCGCCGCCAGGATAGAAAGCGGTCCTGTCCAGCGTCAACTCGCGCCCGGCCCGCTTCACCACCCGCGCCTCGAACTCTCGCAGGTACGAGTCGGCCAGGAAAAGCTCCTCCGTCACAGGGGAAGGGTCCCGCGCTCGCGGTCCTTGAAAGTAGCGACCTCCCGGTATCCAACGTCGTGGACGAGCTTCAGGCTCTCGTCGTAACCGGCGGCGACCTCGTGCGGGGCGTGGGCGTCGGAGGAGAGGACTATCGGGACGTTTCGACGGTAGAACATTTCGAGAAGTTGGCGGGATGGGTAGATCTCCCCAACCGGCTTCCTCAAACCCGCCGCGTTGACGTCAACCACGATGCCGGATTCAGCAACGGCATCCGCCGTCTCTTCGAGTATCGGGGTGATGTCTCGATCCGGGAAGCGGCGGAAGATCTTGATGAGGTCGGGATGACCGAGCACCTCGAAACGCCCCGACAACGCCGCAGCCCGCAAGTTCTTGTAGTACGCCTCGTAGAGGTCGTAAGTCTCGTACTGTTCGTAGATCCTCATGTCGGTCTGGCGGTCAACCTCCTCACCGTCCACCCGATGCACGCTCCCTATCACGTAGTCGTAGGGAAGAGCTGACGCGACCCGGTCCATCTCCTCTTCATTGCCGGGCAGAAAGTCGATCTCGATCCCGAGCCGCAACCCCACGTCCTGAAACCCCTCCCGCGCCTCCTGAAAAGCGGCGAGGTCGACGTCGTCGAGGTAGCGGTCGTGCTCGGTGATTCCCATCTGGCGCAAGCCGCGTTCCTTCGCGACCTCCAGGTAAGCGAGAATATTCTCGACCGTCATCGGCCGGTCGCCGTGGGCCACTACGTGCAGATGGTAGTCGATCACTTAGTTTCTCTCCAGATAGCAACGTCCTCCAATGTAACTATCTTATAAGATAATCCCCTGAGTTTGTCCGCGAATTCGAGCCTGTCATACTAGATGGAGGAAAGCGAGCAGATGAGCCGGGATAGGATCCTACTAGAAGGCATGGTCTTCTTCGGTCGTCACGGGGCGTTGCCCGCCGAACGCGAGTTGGGCCAGCGCTTCGTCGTGAACGTGGAGATGCGGTTAGACCTACAACCCGCCGGGACCACCGACGACCTGGCGAAGACGGTAGATTACGGAGAAGTCCACCGCCTGGTACGCAGCATCGTCGAAGGAGAGCCGGTAAACCTGATCGAAGCCGTCGCGGAAAAAGTCGCCGCCTCCGTCCTGAAGCATCATCAATCCGTGGACGAAGTCCGGGTCAAGGTGGCGAAGCCGGACGTGCGACTCGGGGACACAGTCCTCGAAAGCGCGGCGGTCGAAGTCCTGCGACGCCGCTAGCGAGAACCCTCCGCTCTCTTTCGAGGCATGAAAAATGCCCGGCCCCATGTTGCGGGGACCGGGCATCGGATGGCGCGGGGTTACTTGTTGGCGGTGGCGGCCGTCTTGACGCCGAGACCTTCGGCTACGCGGTCGCCGAGTTCCGGGGTGACGTTGGTCCAGTACTCGACCACTCGCTCCTTCATGTCGGGCTGGACGTCTTCCCAACTCGCGTGTCCGACGATGTTGGATACCAGACGCTCTCTGGCGTCGTCGTCGAGGGTCTTCTCCCACATGTTGCGGGCCTGGACGAAGTCGTCGTCGTCGCGGCGCTTGGTGTAAGCGTAGCGCCCGATCTCACCGCCCTCGGTCTCCCAGGTCGTGTCGTGGTTGCGCTCTGTATCCGCAACCGGACCGCCGAAGCTGTTCGGCGCGTAGGTCGGCTGATCGCCGGAATGCTCGTAGCGCATCGGGCCGTCGAAGTTGTAGCTGTTTACGCTCGCCTTCGGCTGGTTTACCGGGAGTTGGAGGTAGTTCGGGCCGATCCGGTAGCGGTGGGCGTCCGGGTAGGAAAACATCCTGCCCAGGAGCATCTTGTCCGGGCTCGGACCGATGCCGGGAGGCATGTTGGACGGCTCGAAGGCCGCCTGTTCGATCTGGGCGAAGAAGTTGTCCGGATTCTTGTCCAGGACCATGCGCCCCACCTCGATCAGAGGATAATCCTCGTGCGGCCAGATCTTCGTCAGGTCGAACGGGTTGTAGTGGTAGCCCGCAGCGTCCTCGAACGGCATGACCTGCATGTTCAAAGTCCAGGATGGATAATTACCCTCTTCTATGGCGTTCCACAGGTCGAAGCGGTGGAAATCCGGGTCCTGGGCGGCCATCTCCTGGCCCTCTTCCTCGGTGAAGTTCTCAATGCCCTGGTCGGTCTTGAAATGGTACTTGACCCAGAATTTCTCGCCGCCCTCGTTCTCCCAGAGGTACGTGTGGCTGCTGTAGCCGTTCATGTTCCGATAGGTCTTCGGGAGCCCCCGGTCGCCCAAAAGCCACATTACCTGATGGGTCGTCTCGGGCGAGAGCGTCCAGAAGTCCCACTGCATGTTGTGCGAGTGGCGGCCGGTGTGCGGCAGCCGCTTCTGGGAGTGGATGAAGTCCTGGAACTTGCTCGGGTCGCGCACGAAGAAGATCGGGGTGTTATTGCCGACCATGTCGTAGTTGCCCTCGTCCGTATAGAACTTGAGCGAGAACCCACGCGGATCACGCACCGTATCCGGGAAGCCCTGCTCACCGGCTACGGTCGAAAAGCGGGCCAGCATCTCGGTCTTCTTGCCCGCTTTCAGGAAGTCCGCCCGACAGTACTTCTCGGCCTCGCCATTCGCCTCGAAGTATCCGAAAGCGCCGCTGCCTTTGGCGTGGACCACGCGCTCCGGGACGCGCTCGCGGTTGAACTGGGCCATCTTTTGGATCAGGTAATGGTCGTGCAGGCCGATCGGCCCACTCGGGCCATCTGTCAGCGAATACTCGTCGCTCGGCGCTCCTATACCCGCGTCGGTCGTCGTGACCGGCGGCCTCTCCTGCTCGTGCCCATTATGGCCGTTGCTGCTCACGCGCTACCTCCTGTTTTCGCGGGAATCAACTCTTTCTCCTGGCATCGAGAGCACACACCCCAATAGATAATATCCGCCTCGTCGACCAGGTAACCGGCGACGTCCTCCGGTTCCAGACAAGGAGAATGCCCAACGGCGCAATCTACGTCGACGACCTCATCACACCGGCGACAAACCAGATGATGGTGGTTGTCACCGACACGTCCCTCGTAGAGAGCCGCACTCCCCGCCGGTTCGATGCGCCGCACGAGCCCCGTCTCCTCGAAAGCCTTTAGCGCATCGTAGACAGCCTGTACGGAAATTGTGCCGAGACGTCCACGCACGGACGCGGCGATCTCCTCCACGGACGGGTGATCCAAGCTCCCAACAATAGAGAGAACGGCCATCCGCGACGCCGTAACCCGCAGGCCCGCGCGCCTCAACCGGACTCGGTCGTCTACAGCGGCGGCGGGCGCTCCGGCGCTTGTGCTCTGATGCTTCACGGCGGGTATGTTACCCCCTAAACTGGAATCATTCAAGATAAAGAATCGTTCCAAGTCATCTAAGAGTCATCGTCTCCGGTATAGCCACCGGACTACGCAACAAAACGCCACGTGGTGAACAAAGCGGTGAGCGCCACACCGAGGACGATGCTCACGACCAGCCAGAGCACGAGCACCGTCCGGCTGCGTGAGAGCAGGTACCCGAGAGCTATGAACAGCGGGAAAGCGGCGAGCAGGTAGCGCGGGAACCCGAGAAGCGGGAACGACGGACTCGGCGAGAGTACCGGCACGAGCGTGATAATGAAAGCGTAGAGGGAGAGTCCGGGCGGCAGTACGGCGAACGAGATGCCCGCGAGGAGCAGGAAGAGGGCCAGGAAGGCCAGGTTCAGGGTGTTGGAGGCGAGGAGCGCCGGGGCGGCGGGGCGTCCCAGGAAGAGCGCCGCTGGATCGAGCAGGTACTTCACCCCGATTCCGGCCGCTTTCCAGGCCATGTTCAGGGCTGTTGCGGGGTCCGTGAGGCTCCGGTTCCAGTAGGCGCTCTGCTCGTTGGCGAAGATCAAAGGGTCGCCGAACCTGCCGGCCAGGAAGACCAGATACGCGACCAGGCCGACCGGGACCACCCCGATCTCCAGCAGCCCCTTCCGCCCGAACTCCCTCCGGTTCCGGTACCACTCGTAGAGAAGCGGCAACAAGAGCAAAACCCCCACGTTTCGGGTTGCCGCCGCAAGGGCTCCCAGGATACCCGCGAGCAGCAGGTCCCGCCGGACGTGTGCGGCCCACACGCAGCCGGTCGAGAAGGCCAGGAAGAGCGCCTCGGTGTAGACGGCGTTCATGTAGAAGGCGGTCGGGAAGAAGGCGAGCGCGAGCACGGTGGTCCGGGCTGCGTAAACTCCGCGCAGGCTCTCCGCTATCCGGTAGAGGAAGTAGAAGGTGAAGAGGGTCGCCACCAGTGAGATCAGGACTCCCCACAACGCCGCTCCACCGCCGAGGTAAGCCCCGAACCTCACGAGCATCGGATAAACCGGGAAGAACGCCGTCGAAGCCGGGGCATGCGCCCCATATCCCTTCGTCGCTATCTCAGAGTACCAGGCTCCATCCCAGTGAGCCCAGTAGTTCAAAAAGCCGGGCGGCTCCAGCGGGAACCCGCCCGGCTTCGCCCACGGGAGCAAGGCGGCGGCTAGGGCTCCGACCGCAAGGAAGAGTGCCCTGGACAGCAAGAAGACAGAGAAGACGAACGGCCACGCGCCCTCCTGGGGCTCGGTCTTTCTGGTTCTGTTAGTAGCGGAGGTTCGGGCCACGGTTTATCGCCCACCAGGCTCCGGTGAAGGAGAGGGCAGCGAGCAGGAAGACTATCCCGATGGTCGGGTAGGGGTTGAGGTCGGAGATCTGGAGTGTCGCGTAGCGGGCGGCGTCGACGGTGTGAAAGATCGGGTTGAAGAGAGTCGCCGTCCGGAGCGCGTCGGGCAGCATCTTTACCGAGTAGAACACGCCGCCGAGGAACGTCAGTGGCTGGATTATGACGTTGGTCATGAAGGTGACGTGGTCTATGCGGGAGGATATTACCCCGATAATTACGCCGAAGGCCGCGAACGTAAACGATACAACCACCCCGATCAAGGCGAGCAAGAACGGATGGACCACGCTCACCCCGGCGAACGGCATCCCGACCAAGAAAACTCCCGTCCCAACTATCGTTCCGCGCAACGTGCCGCCCAATGTATAGGCGAGCGCTATCTGCAGGTCGCTCATCGGGCTGATGAGCACGTCGTCTATGTAGCGCTCGCGTTTGGCGTCAAAGACCGAGGTCGAGGTGTTCATGTACGAGCCGGTGATGAGGCTCATCATCGCGATGCCGGGCAGGATGTACTGCAAGTAGGGAACACCTTCTATCTCTTTTATGCGGGCGCCGAGAGCGACTCCGAAGACGACTACATAGAGGAGAGATGTGAGGAGCGGTGGGATCAGGGTCTGCGTCCAGACGCGCATGAAGCGCAATACCTCGCGCGAAAGCAGCGTCCGGAACATCCTATCGGTCAGTAACATGCCCCATCACTTTCAAATACACCTCTTCTATATTCCTCGCTTCGTAACGCTCTTTCAAGTCCTCGCTGGTCCCCTGGGCGACTATCCTGCCCCCGTTGATTAGCCCGACCTCGTCGCACAGCGCCTCCGCCTCTTCTAAATAATGTGTCGTCAGGAGGATGGTGAGCCCGCCCCGGTTTAGCTCCCGGATGTACTCCCAGAGCTTGTAGCGAAGCTCCACGTCAACACCCGCGGTAGGCTCGTCGAGGAAGAGCAACTTCGGGTCGTGCATCAGGGCGCGGGCGAACAGGACGCGACGCTTCATGCCGCCGGAGAGGGTGCTGACCCGCGACTTCCGCTTGTCCGTCAGGGCGAACCGCTCCAGCATCTCGTCTGCTCGCTCACGGGCCTTCTTCTTCGGGACGCCGTAGTAACCGGCGTGAAACGTCATGACCTCGTAGACCGTCAGGAACTTGTCGAGGTTAATCTCCTGGGGGGAGACCCCGATCATACGCCGCGCTTCCTTGAACTCCTCGAACGCATCCTTTCCAAAGACCTCGACGGTCCCCGAGTCCGGCCGCGCCAAGCTAACGACGCTGTTTATGAGCGTGGTCTTGCCAGCCCCGTTCGGCCCAAGCAGCCCAAAGAACCTTCCGGCCCCTACCTCCAACGAAACTCCGTCTAGCGCCACGAGACCGTCGGAGTACGTTTTCCTGAGCTTCTGGATCCTGAGCGCCGGAACCTCACTCAAAGCCCGAGCACCTCTCTCGCCGCCTTCTCCCCGGAGAGCATCGAGCCGTTTATGGACGAGTCCTCCGTGTACTCACCGGCGAGCACGAGGCCGGGCGTCGAGGTGCGGTTGGCCGGCAGCCTCCGGTGGATGCCGGGCGGCTGGTCGAACTGGGCGTAAGGTATCCGGTAGACGGCAAGCGGCGCGAGGTCCGCCTCCGGGTACCACTTGATTATCTCTTCGACGCCCCGACGGTAGAGTTCTTCGTCCGGCAAATCCGGGACGCCGAGCGCGACGGCGCTCACGAGTCCCCGGCCCGGCGGAGCATAAGAAGGGGCGATGTTGCTTTCTTCGACAACGTTGTTCAAAAAACCTCCGCTTTTAGCGTTCAAGAGTATCTTCTTACCATCCCCGAGGCCACGCCCACCCGTAGCGTAATAGATGCACGTCTGACCAACGGAACCATCCGGTACGGCTTCTCCGGTCAGCCTTCCGGCCACAGGCGCGTCCGTGGCGACGACTACGGCGTCGGCTTCGTGCTCGCCGCCGGCGGTCTTTACTCCCACTACCCGGCCTCCGTCTCTTAGCAGTTCCTCGACCGGGCTGTTCAGGTGGATGACGTCTTCCGGCAGGTGGGAGGCCAGTTGTTTGGTTATTTCGCCGATTCCAAGCGCCGGGACGGTCGTCTTCCCGGTGGCGAGCATCCGGAAGGTAAACCGGAGGACGCGCGAGGAAGTCTGTAGCGAGCGGTCCAGGAAGATCCCACCATAGAACGGCCTGAAGAACCTGTCCAGGATCCTCTCCGAGAAGCCCAGCGATCTCAGATAGTCGAGGCTCGTGGAGTCGCCGTTCGCGCTCTCCCTGACAGCTTCCGAGTCATCCCGCAAAGTCGAGGTCAGCTTCAGGACTCGGAGCTTGTCGGCGAAGGTGGCGGCGTCGGAGAGCAGGGAAGGCACGAGCGCCTTCGGGTCGCGCAGCGGGTCGGAGAGGACACTCTTCTCGCGCCCCTGTAACACGCCGGCGCCGGGGTCGAAGGCGCGCAGGTCGAGTTTCTCGTGGTCGAGGTGACGCTTCGCGGCCGGGTATGAGGTGAAATAGACCTGGAAGCCCCGGTCGAGGAGGAAACCATCCTTCTCGTCTGTCCGGACCCGTCCGCCAACCCCGTCGGAGGCTTCGAAGACCTCAACCTCGGCCCCGCCTTCAGCCAGCGTCTTCGCGCAGGTCAGGCCCGCGAGCCCAGCTCCTATTACCAGAACCTTCATAGCAAGAGAGTTTAACCGTCGTGGGGCCAGCGTACTATCGTATAGGTCACACGTTACGGCGCGGTGCTCTATACTCGGACACAAACATGTCTATAGTTACGAACATTGCGCTTTTGCAGAGCAAGGACGGGGTTGCCGAGACTCTCGGGCAGGCGATCGGGAGGTTCTGGAAAGAGTTGATCGGGTACACGCCCCAGATCCTCGCGGCGTTCACGGCCTTTCTCGCGTTCCTGATACTCGGCTTTGTCGTCCGAAAAATCCTCAAGACGGCGCTCGGACGGATCAAGATGGCGCCGCGCATCCGGATACTCGTGGTTCGGCTCGTCTTCGTATTTATCCTCGCGTTGGGAGCGATAGTTTTCCTGGCGACCATCACCCACGCCAGCATCGGGAGGATCGTCACGGGGTTCGGGTTGCTCTCCGTGGCGCTCGGCTTCGCGCTCAAGAGCCCGCTCGAAAACATGCTCTCCGGCGTCATCACCATACTGGTCGCCCCGTTCCGTATAGGGGATGAGATCGAGGTGAGCGGCTATACCGGCAGGGTCGAGACCATCAACATCCACGACACCATCCTCCACACTTTCGACGGCAAGAAGGTCGCCATCCCGAACGCGGAGGTCTACTTGAACGCCATCGTGAACCAAACAGCTTACTCCCGCCGCCGCTACGACGTGCTGGTCGGCATCCACTACAACGACGACCTGCCGAAAGCAGTGGAGGTCGCCCGCGAAGTCCTCGATTCGGTCGAAGGCGTCCGTCCGTCACCCGAGCCGCTGGTGCTCGTCGGTGAGTTAAACGAGTATTCCGTGGACCTGATCCTCCGCTTCTGGTCAGACCCGACGATGCAGGACGAGTTCAAGGTCATCTCGAACGTCACCACGGACGTAAAACTTGCCTTCGACCGTGAAGATATAACGATACCGTTCCCGATCCGCACCCTCCACCTCCCCGAAGACGGAGCCAAAAGTACCGGAACGCTCCAGGTAAATACGACCGACTCCCCGGAATCGAACGGAAAACTCGACGGCAAACCCTCCCGTCACCCAGAAAACGACGCCTGATACAGGAATTTCCTGAGAACAGTATGTGCTTATAGCACATAAGTCCGATCCTTAGTATAATGCGCGTAAGGTCAGTTAAAAGAGGGTATTAAGATACCGAAATATTACTTTTGGCACTATACGAGGAGGCACGATTTTGAGTGAGAGTAGTGAGAAGTTGAGCGGGGCGAACCCGGCGGAGCTTTGGATGAAGTGGTACGAGTCGAGTTCCAGGATGTGGACGGACGCGCTGCGGGGTTCCAGGGAGGGTCAGGCTGATCCGTGGGGCCTGTATCGGCAGTGGACCGAGAGCATGGAGGAGGCTCGCAAGAGCATAACCGGCGCCGGCGGCGGGGCTGTTGGTGGTCCGGAGGCTGCGAAGAGCGTAGAGCGCATGATGAGCGCGATGGCGCCTATGGCGTCTGCGGGTTCGATGGGTGGCGCGATGGACCCGGAGCGGATGAACAAGTGGTTGGAGGAAGCGTCCCGGTCGTGGCAGAAGTCGGCGCAGGTCGGGTCGGAGATGATAAGCGCGGCTCCGCGTTGGATCCAGCTTATGGAGCAGGCCCGCGACAATATGATAAACGCCGAGGGCGGCGTCCCTTCAGACCCGTTGCAGTTCGTCGTTCAGTGGTACAACGCCACGAGCGGTCCCCTTTCAGAGTTCGTCCAGGACTTGCTGGAGCGGGACGAGTTCCTGGAGCCTTCGAGCCGCTTTCTGGAGAGCTACGCGAGGGCGTACAAGATCTTCAGTCGCAGTTCCGAAGAGTACCTGAGCGCGCTCCAGCTACCGACCCGTTCGGACATAACGCGCATCGCCACCCTCATAGTGGCGCTGGAGGACAAGGTAGACCGTATAGAGGAAGCTTTCGAAGACTTTGAGTATGGCTACGCGACACCCGCCACCGCCGAAGAAGTCCAGTCGCTCGAAAACCGTATAGACCAGCTAGATCGGAAGCTCGGTAAGAAACTGGACGAAGGCGCAACGAACGCCTCCGGTTACGCGACGGCCGAATCGGTGAGCAGCCTCGACGGCAGGATAGACGGTGTCGAGAGCAAGTTGGACCGACTGTTGACGGCGGTCGAGGCTTTGCAGGCCACGACAACGTCTAACGGCAGTTCCGAGGCTGCGGCCGTAGTAGAGGCCAACGGCTCGGCAACCGAGTCCACGACACGTTCCGCTAGTGGATCTGAAGAAATACAGGTCACGGACGCGGCCCGGCGCAAGGCTCAGGAGTTGAACGTGAACCTCGCGGCGGTAGACGGGACCGGGGCGAATGGGCAGATCACGGTAGACGACGTACGCAAGAAAGGGGCGAGCTAAATGACCGATAGCAGCGTTGTACCTTCGGACGCGGAGAACTTCTTCGACAAGTACAGCAAGGGCATGAGCATCGTGGTCGAGGGGGCGCAGGCCGATACGGGCCGGACCCCCAAAGAGACCATCTGGACCAAGAACAAGGCGAAGCTCTACCACTACCAGACCGAGGACGAGAAAAAGCATCCGACCCCGATCCTGATAATCTACGCCCTCATCAACCGGCCCTACGTGCTCGACCTGATGCCGGGCAACAGCCTCATAGAGTACCTCTGCGAGCAGGGCTACGACGTCTACATGCTCGACTGGGGAGTCCCCGGCGACGAAGACAAGGACATGACCTTCGAGGACTACGTGCTCGACTACATACCGAGGGCGATCCGGAAGGTCTTGAGGAACTCTCACCAGGAGCAACTCTCCCTGCTCGGCTACTGCATGGGCGGTACGATGAGCGCGATGTACGCCTCGCTCTACCCGGAGAAGCTAAAGAACCTCATCCTGCTCACGGCCCCGACCGACTTTAATAAAGATGAGATAGGACTCTACAAGCTCTTCACCGACGACAAGTACATCGACGTGGACGTACTGGCTGACGCCTTCGGCAACATCCCCGGCGAGATGATCGACACCGGAAACAGGATGCTCAAGCCGGTCACCAACTACGTCGGCACCTACGTCAGCATGTGGGAGCGGATCTTCGACGACAAGCCGATGGAGACCTGGCTTGCCATGAACAAGTGGGTAAACGACGGCCCGCCGTTCCCAGGCGCGACCTTCAAGCAGTGGATCACCGAATTCTACCAGCACAACAAGCTGGCAAAAGGTGAGATCCAGCTGCGCGGCAAGCGGATAGACCTCTCGAACATCGAGACCCCGCTACTCAACATCGCCGGCAGCAAGGACCACATCTGCACCCTGCCCCAGGCCGAGGCGACCATGAGCCTCGTTAACAGCCGGGACAAGGAGTTCTTCGTCCTCGACGCCGGCCACGTCGGCCTCATGACCGGCCGTGGAGCCAAAAAAGGCCTCTGGCCCAAAGTCAGCGACTGGCTCTCCACCCGCTCGGACGCGTAGGACAAACAACAAAAACTTTTCAGAGAGGTGGAGCCTGTCCGACAGGCTCCACCTCTTCTTTCATTGAGGACGCCGACAGCTGTAGAATCAAGCCGGGAGTGACATAATGAATTCCCGGTGTTGTGGTCGGCACGGAGGAGATCAGGTTGAGGGAAGCTATCCGGGTAGGAATCATCGGAGATTACGACCCCGACAAGCCTTCTCACAGCGCCACGGAAAAGGCGCTGGACCACGCGGCGGAACCTCTCGGAGCCTTTGTCGAAACGGAGTGGTTGCCGACGGAACTCCTCGAAGAACGGGCCACCGAAGAGGAGAAACGCTTCGACGCGTTCTGGTGCGCGCCCGGCAGCCCCTACACAAGTATGAGCGGCGCCATCGAGATGATACGGGTGGTTCGAGAGTCGGAGAAACCATTCATCGGCACCTGCGGCGGCTTCCAGCACGCCGTGATCGAGTACGCTACCAACGTACTCGGCATCGCCAATGCCGCCCACGCCGAGTACGAGCCGGATGCTAAAGACCCTTTCATCGCGCCACTCTCCTGCTCTCTGGCAGGACAGAGCGCACGGATCGAACTCTCATCCGACTCCAAAGTCCACGGGTTCTACGGTCAGACGGAGACAGAAGAAGAGTATCGGTGCAACTTCGGTCTGGCTTCCGGGTCGAAGAAGCTTTTGGAAGCAGGAGGACTGCGTGTCTCAGGTATGGATCAGAACAGCGAAGCGCGCGTAGTGGAGTTGCCGGACCACGACTTCTACGTCGCGACGCTGTTCGTGCCTCAGATGCGCTCTGCGAACGGGAATCCACACCCGCTCGTCGTTGCGTTCCTACGGACTGCGCTCGATACTCGGAGCAAACCGAGAAGTCCGAAGCTGGAGGAAGCGCTGTGAAGGTCTACATCTCGGCTGATATGGAAGGAGTCACGGGGGTTACGCATTCGCAGGATGTGATCCCCTGTCGCTCGCAATACGAAAGGTTCCGAAAGCTCCTGACCGCTGAAGTAAACGCCGCCATCGCAGGTGCTGCGGAAGCCGGGGCTGCGGACTTCCTGGTGAACGAGGCCCACGACGGGATGCGGAACATCCTCCTCGAAGACCTGGACCCGAGGGCGGCGTTGATCGTCGGCCAGCAGAAGCCGTTAGTGATGATGGAGGGAGTGTCGAACGCGGACGTGGCGTTCTTTATCGGCTACCACGCCCGCGCCGGTACCGACGGCGTTTTGAGCCACACTTTCACGGCGCCGCAGGTCGTGGTCGGGGTCGAGCTGAACGGTGAGCCGTGCAGCGAGGGCCGGATGAACGCAGCCCTTGCCGGGCTTTGGGACGTCCCGGTCGGGCTGGTTAGCGGCGACGACCTCACCTGCGAGGAGGCGGAAGCCCTGTATACCGGCGTACAGACGGCGAAGGTCAAGACGGCGGTGGACCGCTACGCGGCCCGGTGCCTGCCACCGGAAGAATCACTGCGGCGCATCCGGGAGGCGGCAAGAGCGGCGGTCGAGAACGCGGAAAGACTATCTCCATACGCGTTGGAGCCGCCCTATACTTTCACCGTCGAGTTCGCCACCGCCAGCACGGCGGCAGGCGTCCTCTACTTTCCGGGGCTGGAACGGCTGGACGATAGACGCATCTCATGGACGCACGAGGACTACCAGACCGCCTACAAGATGTTCATCGGAGTCATGCGCCTCGCACGCTCGGACCCGGACTACGGTTAAGTTCGGTCGGGACGGGAGCCGTTCGCTCTTCGGCATGCGGAAGGCCGAGTTGTTTTAGCAGACCGATCACATCCGACTCGCCCCGATGCTCGACGAGCCTGCCGTCGGAGAAGAGATCCGTAAACGTACTACCGAAAACGGCCTTCTTTCCCGTCGGAGGGTACCAGAGGACGCCGCCCTCGTCAGTGCCTTCCATCGTGCAGCGGGTGGTGACGGTGTCTCCTTCGGCGCTCTGTTCCTCCAGCGTGAACACGAGATCGGGGAACGTCTCGTGTAGGCCGGTGAGACTCCTCTTGAAGCCCCGAATACCGGAGCGGTTGTGATGGTGGTTGAAGAAGTCCGGGGCAACCAGTTCGTCCACGACTTGCAGGTTTCCTCTTCCCCAGGCTTCCTCGTAGAGACGGCGCGCGAGTGAGAGGTTCTTCTCTTCGAGCATCTGTTTCTCTCGGGCGAGGATAGAAAGTTCCCTTCTTTTCGCGCCGGGCAGGAGGGCTCCGAGGAGGATCCAACCGAGGTCGGGAACCATGAGCGGCGCTTCGGAGAGTAAAGCAGATAGGATCAAGCCACCACCGGTAAACAAATTGACATCCTGGTAAGCGGAGTAAATAAACGCAGAGGACGCGCAAGTCAGAAGGCCGACGATCAGGGGCAGGAACCTCCAGCGTCTAAGACCTCTCCCCCACAGCGCCGCGACGCCCAGGAGCAAGATGCCGAACGGCCGGACCCATATCCAGGCAAAGAAGATAGTGTCGAAGAATGAGCCCGATCCCGAATCATAATAACCTGTCTGAGGCGCGAGGTACGAGTAAAGCAAAAGACTCACTAAGGCTGCCGAGGGCAAGATAGCGATGAGAAGACCCGCACCTGCCAGCTTCCTGAATT
This sequence comes from Rubrobacteraceae bacterium, assembly GCA_965219175.1. Classification (GTDB taxonomy): domain Bacteria; phylum Actinomycetota; class Rubrobacteria; order Rubrobacterales; family Rubrobacteraceae; genus JBBPZK01. Next base: position 1,005,060 of record CBDCNI010000001.1, on the reverse strand, counting down.
TCTCGGACCGCAGCGGAGCCACAAGAGCATACAAGCCGACCAACCCAACCGCAACTAATAGCATGCCGACGAACATCAAGACGGCGGACCAGATCCACAACTGGTCCATGATCCCAGGCTCAGAGGACGTCCCGTAAGAGTACTTGACCGTCGATACGACCCTGAATATCCCCGCCACTACCCCGAGCAGCCCGCCAACCGCAAGCGCGAACCCGCCCCAGCGGATCGCACGTGGCGAGTGGAGGAGAGAGCGAGCCTTGCCCATCCACGTTTTCAGCAGGACTCCGGCGTCTATCCCCACCTCTTACAGGCCCTTTCTCACCGCACCCGTCGTCCGGTCTTGCTCCCGGCTCTAAGGAGTGCGTACCCGAGCAGTATCCATACGGCGGCTCCGATCACCCCGGACTGCACCCCAGGTATCCCGAACAACAAGACCGGCCACCCCGCAACTACCGCTGGCCCGAGGAAGTAATACGGCAAGTTTGAGACGAACACGGTTTCTAGGACGGCGAGTACGAGCAGCAAATATTTCCAGCCGCCTCTTACCCTAGCCAGTAGCGCGGCGACGAAAAAGAAAAGGATTCCGATCGGCCGGACCAGGCCAACGACGACCGCCGCGACGGCCAGAAAGGGGGTCGGGACAACGGAGGCGCTCTCGACACTCGGGGAGACAAACGGCGGCTGGTGAATGACGATCCAGACCAGCGACGCCGCGGAGAGCAGAGCTATAAAAACTCCAAAAGCTCCAACCATGACGCCGACCCCTGACCTCACCTTTACCAACAGCGCGTACACCCCGAGCAAACCAACCATAGTGAGCAAGACCCCAACAGGTCCCGCGAGACGCAAAAAGACGGACGGGCCGCCGAGACCAACCTCCAGCATAGGCGACAGGAACAGCCACAACGCCCCGACGCCTATAAGCACGCCGCCCGCGACCGCCAGCAACCCCCCGCACCGAACCAGCGGTGAAGAACGCGAAAACCCTCTACCTCCGTAGGATCCACCCATCAATGTAGTCTAACCCGACTCGCGGCCCGCCGCCGGTTGTTCCTCCTAGAAGAGCGCACCGTCGCCGTGGTGTGGATCACGCCGCCGTGTCCAGTGCGCAGTATAGAATCCATCTATATGTCGTATGCACATAAAACAAGCGTATCCGATAGAAGATATGAGCCTCTGACACTCAAGGATGGCGCGTCCGTCGTTGTGCGGGAGGTGCGGTCGGAGGATGCGCCGGCGCTCCGTCGGCTCGTGGGGCGGCTTGGTGAGCGTTCGGCTTACCTGCGCTACTTCGGTCCCATGAAAGAGCTTTCGGAAACGCAGGCAAAGCGCTTCGCCGAGGTGGATGGCAGAGACAGGTTCGCGCTTGTCGCCCTGGACCCGGATGACCGGCAGGAGATCGTCGCCGTCGTCCGATACGAGCGGAAGAGAGACAGTGGCGACAGGGCCGAGTACGCGGCCCTGGTGGAGGACAGATTCCAGGGGCGAGGTCTAGGGATAAGTATGACGCGCATTCTCGTCGAGGCCGCCCGGCGGAGAGACATCAGGCGTCTCGACGCGCTGGTCCTGCGCGAGAACACAGCGATGTTGCACCTGCTAAAGAGCCTCGGACTGCCGGAGCGTACGCGTTGGGAAGACGGCGTGGAGCACGTAGAAGTCGAGTTGCGGCCGGAAGCCGCCTGAGAAGTAAAGGAAAAGTCGCGGCCCCGGAGATGTTTTGCCTCCGGGGCCGCGGCTCTCTAGACTTGTACTAGTCTCTCTAGCCTACTCGCTCGAAGATGGCGGCGATGCCCATTCCTCCGCCGATGCAGAGGGTGACGAGGCCGTATTGTCCTCCGGTGCGGGCGAGTTCGTGCAGGATCTTGACGGTCAGCACCGCGCCGGTCGCGCCGATCGGGTGTCCGAGGGCGACAGCCCCGCCGAGAGGGTTCATCTTCTCCTCCGGCACGCTAAGCTCGCGCTCGACGGTCACCGCCACGGAGGAGAAAGCCTCGTTCGCCTCGACCACGTCTATCTCTTCTATCGAGAGCCCGGCCTTCTTGAGGGCCATGCGGGAAGCGGGGATCATACCGGTCCCCATCATAGACGGCTCCACGCCCGCGACAGCCGCCGAGATGAGCTTCCCGGCCACCGGCAGTCCAAGCTCCCCGGCCTTTTGTTCGCTCGTGACGAGCATCATCGCCGCGCCATCGTTGATGCCGGACGAGTTTCCGGCGGTCGCCGTCCCGCCGTCGCTCTTGAAGACAGGCTTGAGCTTGGAGAAAGCTTCTTCGGAGGCGTTCTCCCGGACGTGTTCGTCTCGGGTGAACTGGACCGTCTCCTTCTTCTGCTTGACCTCGACGGGGACGATCTGGTCCTCGAAGTACCCTTCCTGGATCGCCTTTGTGGCCCGATGATGACTCCGCAAGGCGTAGGCGTCGGCGTCCTCGCGGGAGACTCCGTACTCCTCGGCGACGTTCTCAGCCGTCACGCCCATGTGGTAGTCCTCGAAGATGTCCCAGAGTCCGTCGTAGACCATGTGGTCCAGGATCTTCGCGTCCGGCATCCCCATCCGGTAGCCGTAGCGTCCCTTCGGCATCAGGAACGGCGCCATATCCATGTTCTCTATGCCGCCGGCCATGATCACATCGGCGTCACCGAGCGCCACTTCTTGGGCCGCCGAGATGATCGCCTGCAACCCCGAGCCGCACATCCTGTTCAACGTCATGCCCGGCGCCTCCACCGGAATGCCGCTCTTTATGCCGACCTGCCGTCCGGGGTTCATCCCCTGCCCGGCCTGAAGGATGTTACCGACTATTATCTGATCCACCACGTCGCCCTCGATGCCCGCCCGGCTCAAGACTTCCTTGCCGACCGTCGCCCCGAGGTCCGTCGCCGGGGTCTCCTTGAGCGCGCCGCCGAAAGTGCCTATTGCCGTCCTGAGCGGCGTCGAGACCACGATCTCCGAGCCGTTGCCGTTGCCAAAACTCATGCTGCTCCTTTCCTCCTATACCTCGTGAAAGGATACACCATCAGGCGCGAGTAGCACGGACTCCCGCGCACCGTTGTCCCGACGGATTTCTACGAGAAAACGGAGCAGAAAAAAGAGCGGACCCGAAGGCCCGCTCGTGTATTGCTACCTCTTTTGAGGTCGTGCTACCGGGCGATCTTACCGGCGATCTCCAGCCCGTCCTTGTAGTAGGAAAAGGGGGCGTAGAGGAAGTCCATGTAGGAGTTCAAAGACTCCTCGGCCAAAGTCTGGAAAGCCTCGCGCTGCTTCTCGGCCCGCTCTACCATCTCGTGGGTGAGAGCCCGGTTGCTCTCGGCCTGGGAACGAAGCTCCTTGATGGAACCGTCTACCATGTTCTGGGCGAAACGAACGTTGCGCTCCTGCAACGACACTCCGTGATCCACGACCGTCTGGAACGAGTCCTTCGTGGTCTCCGCCAACCTCTCAGCAGCCTTCTCACTCTTGTTAGCCATACTAGCCAACTCCTTTCTCGCAGCCTCGCCGCGATACGTTTACCAAAACTTTAAGCTTTCACGGATCCGTCAGACCCGCTACTCGTCCTTCTCTTTGTCCTCCGGCAACATCGGACGACCCGTATAGAGCCTGAAAAAGGACTCCATCGTCTTCTGGTACTGCTCCAGAGACCTCGCCCAGAAATCCAGGTAGGTCTTCCCGGAGTCCGTGATGGTGTACATCCGGCGAGCCGGTCCACCCTTGGAGGTCTCCCAACTCGACTCCACTATGCCGTCCTTCTCCATCTGCCTCAGCGTCCGATACAACGTCCCAGGGTTCATCGCCTCGAACCCGAACGCCGACGCCCGCTCCATCAACTCATACCCGTAGGAGTTCCAGTCCCGGAGCGACAACAGTATTACCGGCACCAACCAGTTCTTAGGACGCGCTTCCAACCTGCGCCCCTCGGGCCTTTCTTTATTTTCTTCCTGGCTCATATCTCTCTTTTCCATAACGTATGTGCAGTTTACACATATATACCAACGCTGTCAAGGTCGTTGTGGGAACTTTTTCCGTTCGTCTTATTGTAACGTTTTGCCTACGAGAGCGGACGTTCGGGTCTATATATGCGTTACATACATAGTTTGCATCAGGTCTCACTACGGTTAGACTGCAGGAGGAAAGGGTTGATTTCTTGAAGGGAGGATCTCTGGTGGCTGAGTTGGAAGGAAAGGTGGCCGTGGTGACGGGCGCCGGTAGAGGGTTGGGCCGGGCTATCGCCGAGGAGTTGGCGGATAGCGGGGCGCAGGTGGTCGTCAACTATTCGAGGAGCAAGGAGCCTGCGGAGGAGGTAGTAAAGGGGATCTCCAACGGTAGCGAGGACCGGGCGGTCGCCATTCAGGCGGACGTCTCAGACGCGGAGCAGGCGTCGCGCCTCATAGAGGAGGCCGTGGAGCGCTTCGGGCGGATAGACATACTGGTCAACAACGCGGGCATAAACGTGGATAAGACGCTGAAGAAGATGACGCCGGAAGACTGGGACACGGTCGTTCAGGTTGACCTGAACAGTTGCTACTACACCCTCAACGCGGCGATGCCCCACTTCGTGGAGCAGGAGAGCGGCAAGATCGTCAACATAAGCTCTTTCGTGGGGCAGGCGGGCAACTTCGGGCAGACCAACTACGCGGCGGCAAAAGCGGGGATCATCGGGCTCACGAAGAGCGCCGCCCTGGAGCTCGCCCGCTACAACATCACGGTCAACGCCGTCTGTCCAGGTTTCGTGGAGACGGACATGTTGAGCGGCGTCCCGGAGGATGTCGTAAAGGAGCACATCCTACCGAGGATACCGCTCCGGCGCGTAGGCTCCCCCCAAGAGGTCGCCAAAGCCGTCCGTTTCCTGGTCGTAGACGGCGACTACATAACCGGCGAGACCCTGAACATAAACGGTGGGATCTACATGCAGTAGCAGCCCGCTCTTAGAACCGGAGGTATTTAGCCGTTCGGCTTCGAGATGGTTCCCTGTCCGGTTCTGTTCGGTAGAGTCTTTGAAGCGTAGTGTGGAAGGTCGATCCTTCCACACTACGCTTTGAGCCCTCAGCTTTGGGTTTCTTTATTTTTGCTGGTGGCTCGTTGTATGCGAACCCGACTTTCTGCACGGCGCTGTAGTATGAGGGTTGAGTAGGTTCTCTGCCGGATAGGCTCGTTACCGTGGGCTCCGGATATCTGTCGAGATATCGAGAGTCCCGTGCCGCCGGTGGTACAAGCAGGCCTCCCCTATGGAATCGCTCGAAGACGTGCGGCAATTGCTCTTCGGTAGTTCTAGTCTCCGTATCAGAAACTTCCAACTCGACCCTATCCTCGAAATCCCGTGTCGGGACTTCCACACTTCCAAGGACAGGAGTGTACTTGATGACGGCATTATCAAGAGGGGGCTTTATCTCGACCATCTCGCTGGGCTTCTCGCATCGTCGCGTTCACCTCCAGGTCGGCCGCGCGGGTCACGTCGCTTCTCCCCCGTTCCGGCCTTACTTCCAGCCGGTATTGTCGCGGCGGAGGGAAGATCTACGACCGTGTATAAACCATACTACCAAAGCCACGACAACCAGGAGGGCGATGACGATAGCCACCTTCCCTATAGGTCCGGAGATGCGCTCGTAGTTGTTCCCGAGAATGTATCCGGCCGTGGCGAGGAGGGCGCACCAGGGCAACGCTCCGGCAAACGTCAATCCACTAAAACTTCCAACACCTATACGGCTCAGGCCTGCTGGAAAAGAGATGTAAGTGCGAACCGCCGGCAGCATTCGTCCAACAAAGATCGCCAGCAGCCCGTGACGGTCGAACCACCTTCTGGCGAGGTCCAGGTGCGAGCGAGAGAGACCCACCCACCGTCCGGGTCCGAGTAGGAGAGGTTCTCCGAAACGGGCGGCGAGGGCGTAGGCTACGAGCGAACCGACGAGGTTGCCGAGAGCGCCGGCGAAGATCGCTCCGACCAAGCTGAGATGACCCAGGGCAGCGAAAGCACCGGCGAAGGGCATGATGACCTCGCTCGGGAAGGGTATGCCGCAACTCTCGGCGGCCATCAGGATAAAGACGGCGATCAGTCCATAAGACTCGACGAAGGTGATGAGGGCGTGGGTCATGTGGAAACTCCCCGGCAATCTGTTCTATCAGCAGTTGTCGTCCTCACCGCCTTCTACCTACGGGCTCTGTTGTTCCGGGCGTCTCGACCGTCGCTGCTACTGCGAGAAGTCCTATACGAGGCTGCTTCGCGGGCCGGACGGGACGCCGCCGCCGCGAAAGCAGTCGTCCAAACGCATACCGCAGCACCACAAAGACGACGAGCCCTACCAGCGCCCACAGGCCGATCGAACTTAGAAATCCGATGATTGGCTTGCCGAAGAAGTAAGATAGGGTTCCAATCAGGGTCGCCCAACTCACTGCTCCGGCCATATTGGCCGCGAGAAACTTCCGATAGGGCATCTTAGCCGCTCCCGCTAGAGGACCGGCCAGTATCCTAAGCAGCGCTATAAAGCGCCCGAAGAAGACGGTCTTCGTTCCGTGACGGGCGAAGTGGTCTTCGGCTCGTGCGAGCTTCTTGGAGGTTATATGCACGTACTTGCCGTAGCGTTCCAGAAAACGTCGCCCTCCCTTGCGTCCGATGAGGTACCCGAGCGAGTCGCCCACCACCGCGCCGACGGCCGCCGAGACGATCACGAGCGGCAGGGATAGATGTCCGGTGGCCGCCAGGTAGCTCGCGGCGATCAGGGTCGTCTCTCCCGGAAGGGGAATCCCCATGCTCTCCAGGCCCACGATCGCGGCGATGCCAGGATATCCCAAGGCCTGCAGCATACCAAAAGCCCAACCGGCTAGTTGTCCTACGATGCTGATCATCGAGGCATTCCTTCTTTCTCTGTTTCGTTGTCCGACTCCATGCTAATCAGTATCCCGTCAGAATCTAAGAGGAGACTAAGAGACGACCGAAAGCTCATCGAATGCCATACGCCGGAGAGTTTTCCTCCGGCGCGAGCAACGAAAAAAGGCGTAGCCGGGAAGTGCCGGCCACGCCTCTCTATGCTACGCCTCTCTGTGGAGAGGAAGGATCTCGCCTTACTTGCCGCTCTCGGCCGGGCCGCCCTGGTCGTCCGGGGCGTTTTGATCACCCTGCTGGTCCTGGGCGCCACCGCCCTGCTGGACATTGTCCTTGTCGGGGCCGCTGGCTTCTTTCTGCTCGGCCTGTCTGGATTTGTCCGGCGAGGTCCGGTCGCCTTGCTGGACATTGTCCGTGTCGGCTCCCTTGTTCTCGGCCGGCTGGGCCTTCGCTGGCTGGGCCATCGTCTGCTGGGCCGTCGTCTGCGTCTGGGACGCGGTGTTTGGTTGGGCGCTGCTTTGCTGGGAGGTAAAGCCCAGGGCGCCGAGGGCCATTACGGCCGGAACCGCACCCACCGCGAGAAGTTTTCTGCTGTCCACTTGTGGTTCATCTCCTTTGCTGAAGATCTGGTTGCTCATAAGTTCTATTCTTAGTTCGCGTTCGTCCTTACATGGTTGCCTCCGTTCCTGCTCGATCCTGCACCGAGTATCCGCCGGTAACCTGAGAGGAGAATGAGAGGACGATTAGAATTCGCGGAGCGCCTCAGCTTGCCGCGAAGAATGAACCGGCTACCGCGAAGAGGTGTTGCGGTAGCTGGGAACTCTTTGAAAGTTCCCTTGAAATTACGCCGGGGATAGCGAGAGTAGTGGTGTGTGGCTAGGAAGTCACCGCGTTTGCTCGGGGAACGACCATCCTCAAGGCTTTTGGGGCCACCGAGAACAGCTTGGGCGTATGGGCGACCAGCTCGCCATCGATATTCACCGACAGGCTGGGCTCGGTGATGAACTGTACGCGACGCGTGCGCCAGTAGTGAACGCCGTCTTTCTCTATAAACTTGCCGCTTCTCAACTCCCTTGCCACCCGCGCCAGATCCAGGAGTCGCCCGGCATCGACGGCGTATACATCCAGGGCGCTGTCATCCAGGGCGGCGTCCGGCGCTACTATCAGACCCCCGCCGTAGAAACGACCGTTGCCGACCGCCACCTGCAGCAGGTTGTCGAGGACTACTGGTTCCTGGTCGCTATCCGGAAAGACGAGCGCCGCCTCGAAAGGCTTGTACTCCTTATAGGCGCTGATGGCCGCCAGCGGATAAGCTAGGGTTCCTATCCTGCGCTTGAGTCGGGGCGAGAGGGCTTCGGTCACGCCGGTCGCTAGACCAACCGAGGCGACGTTGGCGTAGTAGTTGTCCCCGGCGAGACCCAGGTCGACATCTACTATCCGGCCCCTGGCGACCGTCTCGCAGGCGAGATCCAACGCAAACGGTATACCCAGAGTACGGGCGAAGTCGTTGGCGGTACCCAGAGGAAGCAGGCCGAGCGCCGCGTCGCTACCGACCATGAAGTCAACCACGGAGCTTACGGACCCATCCCCTCCGCCGAGGATTATGAGGTCGTGTCCTTCAACCAGCGCCTCATGCACCGTCTCCGGGAGCCGAACCGGATCGTTGAGAACGCGCGTCGTCTTTACGGGAACACCGAACCTTCCCAGGAGAACCGCGGCCGTGGTCGCCGCCGAGCGGCCGACGCGGGAATGGGCGTTCACGATCAGGGCCGCGTTCCGGAAAGCGTTGCCGATACTACTTATTTGTCCCGCCCCTTCTTCGCTTACCCTATACATTTGCCTTCGTCCTTCCGTTTGTCCGTTGTTCTCCTCGTCCTGGACGTCTATTGTTCGAAGCCGCGCGACCAATCGATGCCGCCGGACAGGTTGATATCCGCGATCTTCCGCCATATCTTTCATCCGAAACTTAAGAGGTCGATAAGAACTCGGCGAAGAACTCCATAGTCTCGAATATCCGAGAAGATTAGTCCGGCGCTACGCTCCAGAAGACCGCCGGGCGGCTCGGCGGCCTTCTGGACGTTTTGACACTCGCCGGGATTGGCGACATATACGAGGTGGCGCTAAAAGCGCTTGGTAACGTAGATCTGATCCCGCTTGCTAACGGTCAGATAGATGACGAGAACGAGAATTACGGCCAAAAAGATGGCGCTGGTCTTTACCGTACCCAGAGCGAGCCCACCGGCGTGACGGTCTTGAGAGAGGTAGTCACCGATGGAAGCTCCCAGAGGTCGAGTCAGCACGTAGGCGATCCAGAAAGCCAGAACAGCGTTCAACCGGGCGTAATAGTAAGCCAGGGTGATGATACCGATGAGGGCGCCGAACATGACCGCGGACTTCCAGTACCCGAGCGAGATACCCTCCGCAACCAGGTCGCCGGCCGCGGTGCCGAGCGCGAACGTAAACAGGATGGCGAGCCAGTAGAAAGCCTCGCGCCTGGTCGTGTAGATGCTGTGAATAGAAAGCGTTTTCTCGCTGGAGTGCCAGACCAAGAAGGTTGCCGCCAGCGCGATGCTGAAGACGATAGTCGTAGTCTGCAAGGGTACCCCGAAATTGTCCACGAGATTGTCCGTGATCAGGGTGCCGACGATGCTGATGAGGACGACCGCGAGCCAATATACACCCGGCACGTACCGGCGGAGCTGGAACTGGACGAACAGCACGACGGCGAGGAAAAAGCTCATGATGATAGTCGTGAAGGTCAGGCCCATGTGAAGGTTGATATTGAGGAAGTCCGCCGCAGTCTCGCCGACGGTGGTACACAGTATCTTGATGATCCAGAAAAAGACGGTGACCTCGGGGACCTTACCCAACATTTTCTTCGCAACATCCATCCGCTGGTCCGTAGTAGCCGCGCTCACGCCCGCGCCTCACCTAAGATGGGGTTATAGTCGTTGGAGCGAAGGATGGCGCCTATCTCGTCGCTAAAGCCGCTGTGGCCCCGTCCGGCGTCGGACTCTCTGAAAAGGCTCTCCAGCTTGGCGTCGCCGCGTCCACCACACCTTCTCGTTCCTTCGGCGGATAATTGCCGTATAGCGGGAGACAGGCGATAAGCGTGCGGGAACGCTTCGCCCGTCTCCCGTTGTTTGGCCCAGTCAAGCAAAACATGCTCCTTCCTTTTCGGAGAGGCCCTCTGCCCCTCCTGCAACGACGGCATACTAAAGACCTTTTTTAAGAACTTGGTGAGAGTTTTATGAGAATGTCCCAGCTCGCGGAATAGAGGCTAATTACTTTCACGCAGGCTGGATGAAAGACCGTAAGCTACTCTCTACAGAGCTTCGGTTTCCGGCAATTGTTCACCATGACAGCGGGGATTTGCGAATTCATCCGTAAGGCGCGGGATGTTCGACCTCTCGTGGTTTCGGTAGGAAGAAGGTAAAAGTTGCGCCTTTGCCGACCTCGCTCCTGACATCTATCGTTCCATCATGGGCTTCGGCGATCTGGCGGGCTATGGAGAGCCCTAGCCCGGCTCCGTCCTCGGAGCGGGAGGGGTCCGCCCGGTGAAAGCGCTCGAAGATCAGGGGCATCTCGTCCTCGGCGATACCGATTCCCGTGTCGGAGACCTCAACAGAGGCCCGGCCATCTTTCTCACCAACCCGTACCGTAACAGTCCCGCCCTCCGGCGTGTACTTTACCGCGTTGTCCAGCAAGATGGCGGCTGCCCGTCGTACCTGATTCCGGTCGAAGGTCGCCTCGGCCTTGTTTCCGGCGGGGAGGCACTCGATAGAGACTTTGCCGTCCGCCGCGGCCCGGGCGCCCTGTACCGCTTCCCGGACGACTGCGTCGAGATCGTAACGTCCGATATCCAGCGGCGCTCCTTCGTCGCCTCGGGTGAGGGCGAGTAGAGCCTCGATCAGGCCTCTCATCCTTCCTGCCTCCCGGCGGATGGAGGCGATGCTTGACTTTGTCCTTTCCGGATCTTCGAGAGCCCACTCGTCGAGCATCCTGGCGTGACCGCTTATGGCGGTCAGCGGCGTGCGGAGTTCGTGGCTCGCATCGGCGGCGAATCTCCGCTGACGGGCGAGTGTCTCCTCTCTACGGGCGAAGGTCGCCTCCAGACGCGCCAGGTAGCCGTTTATCGTGGAGGCGAGCCGTCCGATCTCATCGTTCGGGTTGGCGACGGGCAGGCGCCTGGCGAGGTCGCTCTCGGTCATCTCGCGGGCCGAGCTAACAACCGCGTCCACTGGCCTTAGAGCCGCCCGCGCCAGGAAGTAGGCGCCCCCGATGGAGAATAGCAACGCCCCGCCGAGCACGGCGGCGAGGATCGTCGTTACGGTCTCGATGGTCTGCTGGGCTCCTTCGTAGGATTTGCCCGCCTCGACCACCCGCGCGCGGCCGTTTGGTGGATCTACCGGCACGGCGTAGACGTAGTCCGGGGACCCACGGGAGAGCTCCGCCGTGCCGGAGACTTGCTTCTTCGATGACAGAGCCCTCCTCCAGATTGAGTCCCGAGCTTTTTCATCGGTACCCAGGTTTACCGTACGGTCGAGGATCCTGCCTTGCCTATCCCGTACGACGACGAAAACCCCATCGAGGGTGAGCTGTTCGATGTCGTCGGGGCTCAGGTTGTCCCCGGACTGGATGGTACGCGCCGCGCTCTGGGCGCGGTTTTTGGCGGTGCTCTCCACGTTGGCAAGCAACGCTTCCCTGAGCAGGAAAAAGAGCGCGAGACCCAGGAGCAAGAGTATCGTGCCTATAGCCAGGGCGTTGAAGACGGTCAGGCGCCACCGGATCGGCAAGGGCTCTCAAGCCTCTTTCAAAGCGTATCCGGCACGCCGGAAAGTGTGAATGAGGCTGGGCTCTCCCGGAAGGTCCACCTTTTTCCTGAGGTAACCGATGTAGACGTCCACGACGTTGGTCTGAAAGCCAAACTCCTGGTCCCAGACCCGCTCGAGCAGCATCTCCCGCGAGAGTACCCGCCGGGGATTTCGGGACATAAATTCCAGCAGTTCAAACTCTCTGTAAGTCAGGTCTATGTTACGCCGTCCACGCTTCACCTCACGCGTTGCGGTATTTACTTCCAGGTCCGCTACCCTGAGTATTTCCTCACCCTCGGCTCTTCTGAGAAGAGCGCGTACGCGAGCCAGTAGCTCCTCGACGTCGAATGGCTTGGTCAGGTAGTCGTCGGCGCCGTGGTCGAGGCTGTGTACCTTGTCCAGCGTAGCGTCGCGGGCCGTGAGCATGATCACGGGTACCTTGCTGCCCGTCTTTCGCAGGCGCTTGAGCACTCCGACCCCGTCCAGCTTCGGCAGCATGATGTCCAGCAAGATCAACTCGGGCTCGAATTTCTCGGCCTGCTCGAGACCCGAGAGACCGTCGTAGGCACACCGCACCCGGTAGCCGAAATGCTCCATTTCGGGCTCCACAAAGCCGGCGATCGAGCGGTCATCCTCCACGAGCAGTACGCGTGTTCCGGGCTTCATTTGTCCTTCCTTCCAACCATATTGTACTTCTCCATCCTCTCCGGTTTCTCCTCGCGGTTCTCCGGACCTTGAGACTGCGCGGCGAGGTTTATCGTCGGTTGGGCTCCGAGCCAACCGCTCGCCAACCCGAGCACAACGCCTGCCGCAACATCCGTCGGCCAGTGAACACCGACGTAGACTCGCGAGTAGGAGATCGCGGCCGCGAGCACGAGCATCCCGAGACTCCAGATCGGCACCTTACCGAGGATCTTCCTGGCGGCGAGTAATACTCCGGTGGCGGCGGCGAAGGAACTGGTGGTGTGGCCGGAAGGAAAAGCGTATGAGTGCGGGGTCGGCACCAGGAGCCGCACGTCCGGCAAGACGAGGAAAGGCCTCGGGCGCATGGTTAAATCCTTGAGTAGCTGGGAGCAGGCGAACCCGATGACGAGGGCGACTAACCCCGCGAGCGCGACCCTGCGCCCGGTCCTTTTCCCTAATGCGGCGATAGCACCGAGCAACAAGAGCCATACCGCTCCCATAGCGCCCGCCCGGCTCAACAGCGGCATCAGATAGTCTAACGATGGGCTCACCCACACCTCGTTCATCGAGCGGAACAACGAATAGTCCAAACCGCCTACTACACCGATCAAAGCTCCTCACCTTTCAGGCTGGACGTTCTGGCTCCAACGCTTCTTGTCGCTCGTTTTCCGAGGGTTACATCACGATCATGGTATGGACGTTCTCTAAGAGGACGATGAGACTCCGACTCAGACGTCGGCTCCGCGAATAACTCCGGAAACCGATTATCATCTCAGACGGGTCTCATGGTACGGACGCGAGTAATGAGGAGCGGCTCAGGAGGTCTCAGGAGCGGCGCGCTTCGATCATCTCCTTGAGCTCTTTCCAGCTTATGACCCGGATGCCGCTCTCGAATCGCATCCCGAGTCCGCCACGGGTTAGGCGCAGGTCTCCGTGGCCGCGGTCGGCCCACTCCCGGCTCAACGCTCCATTCTTGAGAGAGCGCCGGCGTGCCTGCCGCCAGCCAAAGCGGCGCAGGTTCTGCTCCAGGTTGCGGTACTGGTAGACCCAGCATGCGTCGGTGAGAGCTTGGTACCCGGCCCGGTAGTCGTCCTCGTCCCAGTACCTCGCATTCCCCCGACCACCGGCTCCAATGTTCTCGACCGTGAAGCCCATCTCCATCTTCCTCCGCTCTACCGCCTTGGACGGGATCATCGTTTGTCTCATGAACCTTTCAAAATCACCCTTCTCACCTCTTCCTCGGCGGTAACGCGCGCGTCGAGCATGCCTTCCAAAGAGCAAACCGCGAAGCTAGACTCCGCTTGCCGAGATGGATCGTGAAGTATGAGGCAACCATCAGTGAGACTAGATTTTTCCGCAAGTTCCCTGGCGCAAAGCAGGTCCAGGAAAGTTACCTCCGAGAGGTCCACGCAGGTTATCTTTCCCGATCCCGAAGCGCCGCCCACGACCTTCCGGAGAGCGTCGAGGTCGTCAATATCGAACTCACCGGCCAACTTCACCAGGGCATGCGCCCGATCCAGGTTGCTCACCTCTATGCTGCCGGCCGATACACTTGTATCCAACACGCCTCTACACGTCTGCCTAGATATCACGCAGGTCCTCGGCTTTCGAGCGGCTGGAGACAACTTGCGCGCTAAATACGGCGATCGCCGTGGAAGCCGCCGCCGCCAGGGCCAGCAAGGCTAGATAAGCCCAGGGAACCGAGAGCGACTCGGGCGGCGGGTCGAAGACGCCCTTGAGCACCGCAACCAGCATCTGGGCGACACCGAATCCCAGAGCTGTCCCGATCAGGGAGCCGCCGACCAAGATCAACAACCCCTCGCTCCACAGAAAAGCGCCGAGTTGCCCCGGTTTCGCGCCGAGGGCCGAGAGTATCTTGAAGGTGCGCCGCCTCTCGGCGAGCCCGAGCGCCATGACGAGGCCGGTCGCCGCCGCGACCAGTACGACGGCGAAGGCAAGCTCCAGCCTGGTCAAGCCGTGAAGGTCCACGGCGGTGAGGCTGGAGGAGATCGCAGCCTGCGCGGAGCCTATCTGCGTCACCTTGGCCCCGGCGAGCGGGCTCACCACCTTGCGCGCGGCAGAGGCCAGTTGCGCAGGGTTGCTCTTGGCGCGCATCAGAACGGTCTCCTGCGCGCTCGTGCCGGTCTGCTTCGTGATGTAACTGGAATTTGCGAGCAGGAACGAGTCCTTGGGTGCGGTCGGAAACTCGCGGACGACGCCGACGAGGTGGAACGGCACTACGTGGTACTTGTGGTCCTTGGCGCTCTGGAGGCGGAGGTTAAGCAGGCTTCCGTTATGTAGCTGGAAGTCCTTTACCGTCTCCTCGGATACGAGCACGCCGTCCGGGCGCGCGGACAGCTTCGCCAGCGTCGCTTTAGCGTTGCCGCCCGCGAAGAAGGCGTCTGACATGCTGGTCGCCGAGCCGATTTTCTTCGGTTGGATCCCGTAGATGTCCTGCAGGTCGTTGCCGACGTAGGCGAGCCGGTGTTGCATGGGCTGGACGGCAGCGGCTCCAGGGAGTGCTTTGAGCGCGGCCAGCTTGCCGCCGGGCGGAGAAGATGTTGTCCCAGTCACCGTCACGTCGGAGCCGTTGGTAAGCTGGGCGTCGACCTGCGACTGTCCGGTGTAGGTAGTGTTGAAGACCGCTGTCGAGACGGCGAACGAAACCGCGAGCGCGACCAACACTATCCCGCGACTCACGAGTACCCTCTGACGCGCCAGCGAAGCCGCGACCGCCCCGGAGAGCCCGCCGGCCACGGGGCTCAACATTGCGGAGACCTGCCGGCGTCCCTTGTCCAGGCCACCAGACCACAAACGCATAGCCAGGAGCGCCGCCCCGACCCAGAGAAAGAGCGGTGCTACAAACGTGTCGTAGGAGACAGAGGTCTGGGCGACGCCTTCGGGGGCGAGCACCACCTGGTAACCGGTACTCGCCGTTCGCCAGAACATAAAGCCAGAGAAAGCGAGGAACGCGAAATCCAGGTAGAGACGCCGCCACAGCGGTTTGTGCTCCCGCCCGACCACGGTCCGCGCCGCCGCAACCGTGGAGAGTCGCGCTTCCCTGGCAGCCGGATATAGCACGGCCCCGACGGCGAGAATGAGGCCCACAACGGCAGCCCCGATGGTCCAGAACAGCGTGGTGCCTCCCGCGAGCAGGCCGGAGGACGAGATTGACCTGGAGACCAGGTAGGCAAATCCTACACCAAGCGCCACGCCGCCCGCGCCGACGATGATCGCCTCCATGCTCTCCAGGCGGATGATCTGCGAAGTATAGGCTCCTCGGGTGCGTAACAACGCCTGTTCCTGTCGGCGGCGTATCGCTCCTGAGGAGGTCACCGCCAGCGTGAGCAGCACGGCGAGGATAGCTCCGGGGAGCCCCAGGAACAGGAAGAGCACTTTGGCATAGAGCGCATCCTCCCGGACGCCGTCGAGACGGGTGGCGAGGTTGTTCCCGACGATGCCGCTGCCGGCTATCCCGGCTTCGACATTCTTGGCTGACTGCTGAACTTGCGTGTAGGCGTCGGTCGGTTGGGCGGGCAGGTTCTTGTGCGCTATGTTGACGTGGAGTTGGGTATGCACCGAGTCGGGGCGTACCGTTGCCTGACGGTCGAAGAGCTTGTGCCACTGCTTCGAAGGTAGGATCACCACGTTGTCCGGGGGCGCCTGGGGACGCGCCCCCGGAGGCAAGCCGACGGCCTGGAAGAGCGAGTCGGCGTTCGGAAGGGTGACCACCCCATTCACCGTAACCTTTACCGGGGAGAGGCCCACCCGCTCTATGGTGATTTTGTCGCCCGGCTTCACGTGCAGGTTGGCGGCCGTCTGCTGGGCGATGAGCACGCCTTTGGTGGAGCCCTGGAGCTTGCTGATCTCCTTGGGAAACTTCTTCTGGTAATCCGGCCCGATCCCGAGCACCTTGCCGGATCCCGTAGTCTGCGTAGCGCCCCCGCTCGTGGCGCTAAGGCCCGCAGTATCCGCGTACCCTACCTGCTGTAGCGCCGTATATTTGGTTGCCTTGCCGACGGCGGCGACCGCTGATTTCGGGTTGGCGCCGGAGTTTAGCTGTATCTGCCAATCCACCGGGACGTCGGTAATGGCGCGCTTCGTCATCGAGGCGCCGCTTGAAGCGATAAACGCCCCGATGCTCGCCAGCAAGGCCACGGTGAGCGCGACCCCGGCCACGGCTCCCAGGAGACGGCCGCGCCTGCGGGACAACAACCCCTTGAACCACAACAAAGACAGCATCAGCTATTAACCTCCAGGATTCCGTGCGACATCCGCCAACGATCGTTCATGCGCCCGGCGACGGTCATGTCGTGGGTAGCTATCACCAGCGCGGTCTCCGTGCCTTCGAGGGACGCGAGCCACACGTCGAACAGATGCTCCGCAGTCGGGTGGTCCAACTGTCCCGTCGGTTCGTCGGCTAGGATGAGCCTGGGCCTGTAGGCCAGTGCCCGCGCCACGGCGACCCGCTGAGTTT
This sequence comes from Rubrobacteraceae bacterium, assembly GCA_965219175.1. Taxonomy (GTDB): domain Bacteria; phylum Actinomycetota; class Rubrobacteria; order Rubrobacterales; family Rubrobacteraceae; genus JBBPZK01. The sequence continues at coordinate 988,276 of CBDCNI010000001.1, read as the reverse complement.
GCCCCCCGGAGAGCTCCTCGGGCAACTTGCCCGCGATGCCGGCGAGGTCTATGCGCTCCAGCGCATCCAGGGCGGCCCTGCGCGCGTCTTTGGCGCCCGTATGGCCGAGCAGCAGCGGTAGCTCCACGTTCTCGACGACCGTGAGAGGCGCCAGCAGGCTCGGTGTCTGAAAGACGAAAGCCACCTTCTCCGGCCTCAGGGTCTCCCGTTTCCCGAGCCCCGGCCACGAGACCTCGCCTGTGGTGGGAGAGTCCAATCCCCCCATGAGATGAAGCAGCGTCGACTTACCGCTGCCGGAAGGTCCCACGAGCGCCACGTGTTCTCCGGGCGAAACCCGGCACGTCGCCGAGTCGAGCGCGACCAGGGGCCTCTCGCCCATCCGATAGGTGCGTCCGGCCTCCCGCACGTCCACGAGTACCTCAGACATTGACTACCCTCCCGTCCAGCAGGCGCACGACGCGGTCCGCCTTCGCCGCCAACGCCTCGCTGTGCGTCGCGAGGAACGTGCAAGCGCCGCTTTCCCGGCGGCGCTCGAAGATGCGCAGTATGTCGGCTTCGGTCTCCTCGTCGACCTCGCCCGTCGGCTCGTCCGCCAGCAGGATTTTCGGATCCGCGGCCAGAGCGGTCACCAGCCCGGCCCGTGCCGCCTCGCCCCCCGATAGCTGAGAGGGACGGGAACGACGGCGTTCTTCCAGCCCAACGAAGCGGAACAGGTCCGTCAGGCGCCGCTCGTCCAGCTTGCGGGCGAGGCGCATCTGGAGACGAGCGTTCTCTTCCACGGAGAGGTGCTCGAACAGGTTGCCGGATTGCAAAAGGACGCCGATGTTCTCGGCCCGCATCCGGGCGCGGGAGGCTTCCGGACGCCGCGTGAGACGCTCACCCATCAGTTCGACGTGTCCGCCGTCCGGCTCGTCGAGCCCGGCCAGGCAAGCTAGGAGCGTGGACTTGCCGCTTCCGGAAGGCCCCATGACGGCGACGATCTCACCTTCCTCCACACTCATGCTTACCCCGCGCAGGGCCAGAGTCTCCTCTTCTCCGGCGTGGTAGAAGCGATAGACGTCGTAGGCTGCCAGCGCCTCCATCCTACATCCACCTGAAGCTGTTGGAGATACGGTGCCACTGGTCCACGTTGTCCGCCCCGAGAGGCGCGTAGAGCCTCAAAATAGCCAGCTTCCCATTCTTGTAGAAGATGTAGGCGTTGTTCTCCAGGCGCACTTGCTTACCGGTAACGGAGTTCGGGTCCGAGTTCGAGGTGTACTTTATGAGCACCGCCGGACCGGACGGCAGCTTCACACCCTGCAGGCCGCCGATCCGGACCGCCCTCTCCGACTTCTTCAGCGCGGGTACCACGCTCTTGCGGACGCTTGTTATGGTCAGAGCTTTGGCGGAGTTGTTGAGCGTAACGCTCATGCCGTCCAGTTTGTTCACGAAGCTCACGTTGCCGTTCTTGGTCGTCCGGGACCATCCCTCCGGTGCCACCAGCTTGTAGTGGCCTTTCTTGGAGGTGTAGGTAACGAAAGCCTGGGTATCGGGGATGTCGCCGGTTGGATGAGTCTCCTTCGGAGCGACCTTCTCCCCGCCGGGCTTTTTGGAAGCTCGCGAGCCCTGATGCGTCGACCCGGAAGAACTTTTCTGGGGCGAGGAAGACGCGGCGGAAGGTTTCGACGTTGAGGCTCCCCCGGACGAAGTCCCCGAAGAGACGTTGCCGGTTCCGCACCCGCTGAGAAGTAGTGTTCCCAGAAGCGCCGCCACCATCAATAAAAAGCCTGCTGTTCTAGCTTGTTTCATACGCTCTCCTCTCGAAAATCTTCAGGGCAGACTCCAATGTCGCGGATAAACATAAGAGATGTTTAAGAGCGAGAAAAGAATCCGTTAAGAATCGTGCTTTTGCGCTTTACGAGACCTTCTTGACCGACTTTTCGCGTGTCGGGCATTCTACTTTAGGGAATGGCACGAGGTGTCGGAGCGTGAGATCTGGTATTCGTGCCGGGATGGTTTGATCCGCCACCGCCGGAAGATGTCAGCCTCCCGTAAGAAGGAACAAGGGCGAGCGGAGCCCAGACGAATATAAAGAAGCTTCATATGAAGAGGAGAGCTTTGAAAGATTAGCAGACCAAGAAGAAACCCGAAGCCGAGACAGGCCGCCGCCCGAAATGGCAGGCTCTCGGCATCGTCTCGCTCTTACTGGCGATCCTGCTCTTGCCGGTAGGATTTTCTTACGTCAGGGCGCTCACGGCCCCCGGCAACGCGAGCCCCGCAATGCGCACCGTGGAGTGGGTCAGAAACGAACACGGCGGCTTCCTGGTGGCGACCGCCGAGAACTTCTGGTACACGACGCACCAGCCCCCGAAGGGCGGTCCACTGCTTCACAAGCTCCCAAAACGAGAGCCTTCCATAAAAGTATCCGCCCGTTCGGCGCCTTCTATTCCAATGCTTTCGCCTTCCACGTCTTCCAAGCCCGCCGGCAAAAAGACGTAGGTTTTACTCCCCGCCGTTCAGGTGGGGACCGAGTAGCGAGAGGTCGGCAGGGCCGAGCCGGTCGGAGGCGGTCCTCATCTGGTGCCAGTGAGGGTAAATCAGGGCCGGAGCGCTGACTTCATCCAGACGCGCCCGCTCTTCGTCGGAAAGAACCAGGTCGGCGGCCGCGAGGTTGTCGGAGAGCTGGTCCTCGGTGCGCGCGCCAACCACCACTGAAGCGACGCCGGGACGCCCGAGTAGCCAGGCAAGGGATACCTGGGCGGCCGAGACCCCGTGTTCTTCGGAGATCTCCACGAGAGCGTCGATGGTGTCGTAGAGCTTGTCCGGGTCGCGAACCGGCGGCTCGTCCCAGCCCTCTACGTGCCGGCCTTCTTCCGCGTCCCGGTCACGGCGGTACTTGCCCGAGAGGAGGCCGCCGGCCAGAGGGCTCCAGACAAGGATGGAGCATTCCTGGTCGAGACCGAGCGGCACGAGTTCGTACTCGGCGTCGCGCGCCTCCAGAGAGTAGTAGATCTGCTGGCTCACGTAGCGCTGATACCCGAGCTTCTCCGAAACCCCGAGCGCCTTCATTAGTTGCCACCCGGCGAGGTTGGAGCAGCCCACGTAACGTACCTTGCCACTCTTGACGAGCGTATCGAGCGCCTCAAGCGTCTCTTCAAGCGGCGTCAGGCCGTCCCACTCGTGTGTCTGGTAGAGGTCTATGTGGTCGGTCCCGAGCCGCCGCAGGCTCTCCTCGCACTGGTGGATCAAGTGGTAGCGCGAGAGCCCGGTCTCGTTCGGCCCCTCGCCAACCGGCATCCGCGCTTTTGTGGCGAGCAAGAGCCGGTCCCGACGCCCCTCTATCGCCTTCCCCAGTATCTCCTCGGACTCGCCGTCGGAGTACATGTCGGCGGTGTCGAAGAGGTTGACCCCCGCATCCAGGCACATATCCACCTGCCGGGTCGCGGTCTCGACGTCGGTCTTGCCGACCATGCCGAACTTACCCCGACCGCCGAAAGTCATCGTGCCGAGCGTCATAGCAGAGACGAACAGACCAGAGCTTCCTAGACGACGATACTCCATAGAGCACACCTCCCGAAAATTGCACACCAACGCCAAATCATCCGCCAGCCTACCACGCCGGAGAGACCCAGCGAAAGGGTTGCGAACCACCCACCATAGGGAATAAACTTCACGGGTTGGCATAGTTTCACTGACGCGCGAACGCACATATCTGCATGCTGCTTCTATACGTGATCCACACATAGGTTCTAACCGTATATAATCTGTATGAAATGTATGCTCCCGTGCCGAAGGCGAAGGCCGAAGATTTTGGTTTCGGGGGTTGGTTATTTGGAGGCGTTTTTAGGAAGGTGTAGCGAAGTGGGCAGACTAAGTGGACGGGTGGCGATCATAACGGGAGCGGCGCGTGGTATCGGGGCGGCCGAGGCGATCAGGATGGCCCGTGATGGTGCTAATATCGCTGTTCTGGACCTCTCGGCCGAGGCAGGTCAGGAGACGGTCGCGGCGGTCGAGGAGGCAGGGGCGGAGGCTATGGCGGTCGCCTGCGACGTTTCGGATGCGGAGCAGGTAAATGCTGCGTTCGAGAAGGTTGTGGAGGGCTTCGGGCGGATAGACATCCTGGTCAACAACGCCGGGGTCTTGAGAGACAACCTCTCGTTCAAGATGAGCGAGGACGATTGGGACACGGTGCTCGACATACACCTCAAGGGGAGTTTCCTTTGCTCCAGGGCCGCCCAGAAGTACATGGTCGAGCAGGAGTTCGGCAAGATCGTGATGACCAGTTCCATCGTGGCTCTCGGGAACAAGGGTCAGGCCAACTACTCGGCGGCGAAGGGTGGGTTGCAGTCGCTGGCGCGGACGCTGGCGCTGGAGCTCGGGCGGTTCAACATAAACGTCAACGCGGTTGCGCCCGGTTGGATCGAGACGGAGATGACCCGCGAGGCCGCCGAGAGGGTCGGGATGACGATGGAGGACATGAAAGAGCAGTTCTCCAAGAACATCCCTCTCAAGCGCTTCGGGCGCGTGGAGGACATCGCGAACGTCGTGGCCTTTCTCGTCTCAGACGACGCCTCCTACATAAGCGGCGAGACCATCTACGTCGCCGGAGGCCCTTCCAGCTCCGTTATATAGGCCGGAGTAATTCAACCGAGGAACAGTTCGTCGGGGGTGAGGATCCCTTCCTCACCCCTCTTTTCATCTTTATAGGGCAAGCGGCATGAACTTCGGAGACGGGTTTCCGAACTATGCGGTGCAAAAGCTGGTAAGTTATCTCAGACCATGATAGAAATCTTCTTTGGATTTGATGCGCCGCAGGTAACGTTAACTGAGAAGCTGCCAAAAGGCACGGGAGGGCCTCTACTTGGAACTCGAATCGTTGGGTGAGTCCGCCGTGAGAGAGTATCGGCGGAGGTTGGAGACTTGAGCCTCAAAGACCTGAGAAGGTCGGGCAAGGGCGGTTCGGGCGGCTCCCGCAGGCTATCTCGAAGGAACTATCGTGGAAACCGTCGGGGAGCCTGGCTTCTCGGATCTGCGTTCCTGATCGTTGTCCTACTGGTCGTGCTGGTGGCGGCTGATTACTGGGCCAGCTCCGAGAAGATCCACAACGGCGTCTCGGTCGGAAGCGTTGACCTCGGCGGCAAGACCAAAGATCAGGCGCGGGGAGTCCTTCAGAAGCGAACCACGGGCGCGCTCAAGGAGATCCAGTTTACCGGCCCCGAGAAGTTCACCCTCGCGAGCAAGCAGATGGGCGTAAACTTCGACGTCGCCGGAAGCGTGGATAAAGCTTACGCCGTCGGGCGCGAGGGCAACATCTTCGCGAACTTGAAGGACCGCCTGCGGGCGGATCTCGGCTCCGTGAAAGTCTCACCCGAGGTCGGTTATCGAAAAGACACGGCCCGTTCTATGGTCAACCAGATAGCCCGGAAGATGGATCAGAAACCACAGGAAGCGTCGTTGTCGGTGTATGGCTCCGACGTACAAGTCGGGGCGTCAAAAAAGGGATACGAGCTAAACGTCCCCGCCACCATGAACAACGTCGACAACGCCGTGGACGGCCTGACAGGACAGGTAAAGATGGTCGGCAAAGTCCTGAAGCCTCACATATCCACTAAAGAAGCAAAGGCGGCCGCCGACAAGACACGCACGGCCCTCTCCGGACCCGTGAAGTTCTCACACAAAGAGAGCGGGCAGCAGTGGACCCTCGCGACCCAGGGCGTAAGCCAGGCTTTGACCTTCGACAGGAAAGGCGACAAGCTCCAGGTCGGCATCGACGAGAAGATCCTGAAGTCCGAGATGGGAGCTATGTACGGCTCGCTGGAGAAGAAACCGGTAGACGCCAAGTTCGTTTTCCAGGGAAACGTCCCCTCGGTGCAAAAGAGCCAGACGGGCGCCAAGATAGATGACTCGAAACTGATGGGAGAGTTACAGAACGGCCTCTTTACGGGCAAACACGAGTACGACGTCCCGGTCGTTACGGCCCAGCCACAACTAACCACCGCAGAGGCGGAGCAGGCGAAGCCAACCCAGGTGCTCGGCAAGTACCGTACCAAGTACATAGGGACCGGCGACGACAGTCAGGCGAGGGTGGACAACCTGAAGATAGCCTCCGGTGGGATCAGCGGCACGGTGCTCGCACCCGGTGAGAAGTTCTCGTTCGACGAGCTAGCCGCTCCCCTGCAGTACAAGAAGGCTCACATCTTCGGCGAGGGAGGCAAGGTCGACTCCGCTTACGGAGGCGGTCTGTGTCAGGTGGCCTCGACGCTTTACATGGCAGTCAACTGGGCCGGGCTAAACGTAACGGAGCGTCACCCGCACTACGCGGAGCTTAATTACATCAGGCCCGGCTTCGACGCCACGGTCTGGTTCGGGTTCGGCGGCGGCCAGCAATTGGACATGAAGTTCGTGAATACTTCTCCCGGCTACATCATGCTCCGGGAGCACGTCGAGAACGACGGCTACATCTACGCCGAGGTATACGGCCAGAAATCGACCGGCCTGAAGGTCCAGATGGACTCGAAGCCGATCGACATGAGCGCCGAGGGAAGCACCTGGGAGACTTACAAGACGGTAACGGACAAAAAGACCGGAAAAGTCCTTTTCGAGGGCCTGCTCCACACCGACTCCTACCAGCCGGTGACCCTCAAAGGCAAGACCTACACCCCGGAAGACATACCGGTGGCGCCCATCAGGCCGTAAAGAGAGAGGCTGGGCGGAGAAAGTCCGCCCAGCCAGTTTGCCCGCGCTTATCCTACTGCTTAGTGGCTAGCGCTTCTTGTCCTTTTAGCACGTCTTCCGGTTCTCCGGCCGGGCGCAGCAGGTGCGCTTCTCCTTGCCAGAGGAGGACTTCGGCGGGGGAAGGATGGCTCAAGAAGCCGAGGTTGCTGGCGCTAAAGCCGTATGCCCCGCTGTAGAAAACCCCGATCAAATCTCCAGTCTCCGGCTCGGCGAGCGGTACGTTATTGCCGAAGGAATCGAGCGGCGTGCAACAAGGCCCGGCGACGGCCACGCCTTCTTCCCCCGGCCCAGCCTCGGCGCGGCTGAGGTTGAGGAGAGGGTATGACTTGCGGAAGACCTGGCCCATGTTCCCCGTTGCGGTCAGGTGGTGGTTCATGCCGCCGTCGGTAACGGCGAAGGTCTTGCCCCTGGTCCGCTTTACGTCCACGACGCGCGTGACGTAGACTCCGGCTTCGCCGACCAAGTAGCGGCCCAATTCGAAGATAAAGCGGCAGCCGGAGAGTCGCGGGTCGGAGCGGTAGGAGGCGAAAAGCTCCCGGAAGCCCCGGCCGAACTTCTCAAGGTCGAACTCGACCATTTTCTCGAAGTACGGGACGCCGAAGCCGCCGCCGAAGTCGATCATCTCGAGCGGACGTCCGGCGTGGTCGGCGGCTTCCAGGGCTACCTCGAAGATGTTGCGGCAGTGCTCCAGAAGCGCCTCGACCTCGAAGACCTGAGTCGCGGTGTAGACGTGAACGCCCCGCAGGATGAGTTGCGGATGGTCGAGCGTCTTACGAACCGCTTCTTCGAGGTCAGCCTGGTCCATACCGAACTGCCCGACCGTGCCGCCCATGCGCATACCGGAACCCATAAGTTGGGCCTCCGGGTTGATGCGGAGCCCGACCCCGATGCGGCATCCGGCGTTCTCCGCTATGGTGGCGAGGCGTTCTATCTCACCCAGCGACTCGACGTTGACGGCGAAGATGTCTTCATCCACGGCCCGGCGCAACTCGTCGTCGGTCTTTCCGGGGCCTGCGAAGACTATGTCCTCCGGGTCGAAGCCGGCCGCCCGCGCGACTACCAGTTCACCGGAAGAGGCGATCTCCGCCCCCGCCTGACGGTCGCGGCCCACGATCTGGCAAACACCGAGGTTCGGGTTGGCCTTGAGCGAGAAGGAGATCTCGACGCCCTCCCCGAGAGCCTCGTGGAGAGCTTGGATCCGTTCGGAGATCATCTCCCCACTATAGAGGTAGAAGGGCGTCCCATACTCCTCCGCTATCCTGGAGATTGGGACGCCGCCCGGAGAAAACTCTCCGTCACAGACGCCGCCGAAGCGCTCGGCCAGGCTTTTTGCTTTATCTATCTGAGTAAGCATTACTTATCGTCTTCCGATCTATTTTGCCCGAAGCGGTCTTTGGGAGGTCTTTTTCGTGTACGAGTATCTCTTTTGGCACCATGTACGGCGGCCCGTTCTCTATGCAGTGCTGCCGGATGCTCCGCACGGCCTCTTCCCCGCCGCCGTTCTTGAGCGTCACGGCCGCCACGACCTGCTGCCCCATCTCCGGGTCCGGCACGCCGAAGGCGCATGCCTCGTCCACGATCCCGGACCCGACCAGGAGCCCTTCCACCTCTTCCGGGCTCATGCGGTAGCCCTGGCTCTTTATCATCGCGTCCGCGCGGCCGGTCAGGTATAGGTAGCCTTCCCCGTCCCTACGCGCCAGGTCGCCGGAGTAGACTACCTTCTCGACACCCAGAAGCTCGGGCGGGGCGAGCGGGTTCGGGCGGTACGCCTTGCGCGTCGCCTCCTCGTTGCCCCAGTAGCCCATCGCGACCGTTGGACCACGGTGGATCAACTCTCCAACCTCGCCGGGGTCACACTCGCGGCCCTCGTTGTTCACGACCATGACCTCCGTGTTCGGGATCGCCTTGCCGATGCACCAGCCCCTCTCGGGCGAGGAGCGCCAGATCTCCTCCGGCGGCAGATACGTCGAGCGGAAAGCCTCCGTCAGACCGTACATCAGGTAGATCTCCGTACCCGAAGGCTCCAGCAGACGCCTCAACTCGTCCAGGTTTGCCTGCGGTATCCGCCCGCCCGTGTTCGCGATGTAGCGCAGGTTTTCGAGCGGCTCTTCCTCAATTGTTTTGGCACCGCGCAACAGGAGTCCCCACAGCGGCGGCACGCCGGTAACACCGGTGATGTCGTGCTTGCGCAGCGCCTTTAGAAGGTCGCCGGGCAGCCGCGAGCGTTGCAGGACCAGCGTGGCCCCGGCCCGCAGAGAGGTCGTGAACTGGCTCATCCCGGCGTCGAAGTTGAGCGGGAGCGCCGAGAGGATGCGGTCCTCCGGCGTGTTCCGCAGGTAGGTGGAGACGATCTGGGCTCCGGCCACCAGGTTGCGCTGGCTCGTCGCCACACCTTTGGGCATCCCCGTCGAACCAGAGGTGTACAGGATGGTCCCGAGGTCCACCTCCGAAACCTCTACAACATCGCCCGAACCACCGGAATCTCGCAGTACCTCGGAGAGATCCATCGAGGTCCCGGCCGGAACATTCTCGGCCTCGTCACCCTTGTAGAACGCGGCATCGAACTTCACAGACTCAAGCTCCGCTAGCTTCGGCGAGTCGCCAACAGCGACGCGAATGTCGCAGTCCCTGATTATGTACTCGACCTGCTGGACCTTTAGGAGAGGGTTAACGTTCACGTAGGCGGCCCCGGCCCTGGATGCCGCGAGCATCGCCACGACGGCCTCCCAGGACTTCTCCATCAGGACGCCGACCCGGTCGCCCTTGCGGACGCCTTCCCCGATCAACGCCGCGCAAAGAGCGCCGCTCTGACGGTCGAGGTCTTCGTAGGTGTATTCGGTGTTGCCGTCCACGACCGCTACCTTGTCCGGGTCTCGCTCCACGGAGTTGCGGAGCAGGTCGTGCAGGGTGAATTCCGGGAACGCGCTCACGCGGTCTTGCTCGCCACCAGCCCGGCGATGGACTTTATGGACTCGAAGTTCTCCTCGTCAAGCTCCTCGTCCTCGACGCTGATGCCGAACTTGTCCTCCATGAACATCACCAACTCGACCGTCTGGAGCGAGGTCAGGACTCCGCTCTCGATCAGGGGATAATCGTCCGGTATCTCCCGGTCTCCCGTTACGTTCTCCTGCAACCAGGTGCGGATCTCAGCCGCCGCGTTGTCCGTACTAATGTCCATTCTTACCTCCTGTTTACTCTCTTACCTGGACCAAAATGTCGCCTCACCGTCACCGATGCTGTACGACCAGTTGTCTGCCTCGTGGGCTATTTTATTCAACTCATCGTCCGCGAACTTCGCCAGAAGCGTGTGGCTTCTACCTTCGCGATAAAAGAACCCGAACCTCATCAAGTCCTCCTTGCGGGGCGTGGTCGGCGAGCTCATGAACCTGTACCGGATGATGTGGGCGCCCACCTTCCTCAGGTGTCGTACCGTCGCCCGCAGCAGCGCCTGCGCCACGTCGTGACGCCCCGGAAGCGTCGCGAGGTCGAGTATACCGCTATCCTTGCCTTTGTCGGTACCCGCCGTCGCCACCTTGAGGACTGCGTAACCGAGGAGCCCTCCATCGTCTCCTCTGACCCCGAGAATAGTCACCGGGGCGGTCGTGGAGTCCACGTAGCGCCAGTTCAAGAAAGCGGCGTCCTTCTCCGGCAGACAGGGAATAGTGGCGGCCACCTTCTCGAAGAACTCGTCGAAACTCTCGTCGAACTTTTCGAGTCGGACCGTCTCGAAGTCTCCCCCGAAAGCGCCGCCGAGAGCCTCGTCGATAGTCCCGAGTCCCCCATTCAGGAGTTTTCTGACGGGTTGTGGGATCGGGGCTCGCGGATGTACCGGCGGGGGCTCTATCCCCTCTGACGTCTCCGGCCCTCCCTGACCCGCGTATCCGCGGGCGGCCTGGGCGGTCGCCGTTTCTTGCTCGGAACCTAAGAATTTCCGTAACCGAGACGGGACGGACGGTGCGGGCAGCCTCGACACGTCGAGCAGCTTCGCCGCGTAACGGAGCCTGCCTACTTCCTTGGCCCCGAGGCGTTCCTCAACGCTTATAACGGCTGGGATCATGTCGCAAGCCACGCAGTTTTCGGTGCTACGGAAGAAGGTCCGCATCAGGGAGAGCGCCTGAAACCCGTACTCCGGCAGCACCTGGTAATCGGCCGGGGTATGGGCGACGACCTTTTTGCCGCCGATGTAGTAGTTCTGGGGTGTCGCGGCGAGATGCCCGACTACCTCGTCCTCTCCGGTGACCAGCACCCAGCGACGCATCTCCTCGTCCGCCAGTGGATGGCTCTCCAACCAGCGCCAGACTTTGGAGTGCCACTCGGTATCGTAGGCTCCGGGATAATGAGGGTACACGAGGGAGCGCAACCGGTCGATTCCGGGCAGATGGGCATCTTCGACCGGCTTTACAACGGCTTTCAAGATCAGGCCGCCGATCCGAGAGGTGTCAGAGAGATAAGCGGACGAGCCTCACACCTCGTATTCTCTACAGACCAGACCTTCGACACGCCAACCTCCTCTCGTCATAGCTACGCCTCGTTTTTCGAGCCCGAAAAGCTTAACATACCCTGAGTACACTTCAGGAAACCAGACGCGTTACCCTTCCGGGGCCGCGTTTCGCCGTCGGAGGAGCAGGGCTGCGGCGGACTTCATCTCTTCGATCCCGAGCAGGAACGCCACGCCCACATAGACCGCGAGCGAACCTCCCCCAACCGCAGCGAGTATGAGAATACGGTCCAGAAGTCCGGAGCCGTCTCCGAGAACCGTCGTACCGGCCCACGCGGCCGCGTACATGACGGCCCCGGCGACGAGCATCTTAGCCAGGGAGCGCAGGAGACGCCGCCCCTGGATACGCTTTATCTCCCGCCGCGTCGCGGCGAGGCACAGCACAGCGAAGACGACATTAGCCACCGAGAGCGCCAGCGCCAACCCAACCACTCGCAGGTCCATAACTTCCGAGAGACCATAGGCTAGGATCGCATAGAGAACGAGCAGGCCGACGTTCAAGAGAGCGGGGACCTTACTGTTCTGGCGAGAGTAGAAAGCCCGGACGAGCAAGAAATACGCCGAGTACCCGAGCAAACCAACCGAGTAGGCGACCAGCAGGGCGGAGACGCTCTGGACGGCCTGCTCACCGAACTTACCCCGCTCGTACAACAGGCTCACTATGGGCCTCGCGAGGACGATGAGAGCGACCGTGGACGGCACTATTAGAAAAGCCATCGTCCGCAGGCCGAAAGAAAGAGATTCTCTGTAGCCTTCCAGGTCTCCACGGGCGTGCTTCTCTGAGAGCTCCGGCATGAGGACTGTCTCAAGGGAGATGACGAAGATGCCGTATGGCAGGGTGAAGACGACGAAAGCGTATCCGAGAATCGCATTGCCGTTGTAGAGGGAAGCGAAATGAGTAGAGATCACCTGCACGAGGATCGATGACACCACGAAGACGACCATCGGACCCGCGAGCCTGAGCGCCGGGACCAGCGCCGGATGTCCCAACAGGATGCGGGGCTTGTAACCGAGCCGCCAGACCGACGGCAGCAACGCCAACGTCACCAGCGCCACCCCGAGGGTCGGTACGCCGGCGAGCAAGTAGACGGAGAGCAAAGGGTACTTCGCGTATAGTACGAAGTAGCCGACCAGAGAGGCGATGACGAACAGGTTGAAAACGATCGGCGTGAAGAGCGGCAGGAAAAAACGCCGGTGGGCGTTCAGGATGCCGGTAGCGAGAGACCCGATGCTCCAGAAAAAGATCTGCAGGATAAAAACCCTGAAGAGCAAGACCGTCAAGGACGCCGTTCTCCTGGCTTCTTCCGGGGTGAGTTCTTTCGAGTTCTGCCAGCTGGTCAGGAGGTTCACGAGTGGGGCGGCGAAGACGACGGCGAGTATGATCACCACGGCCATCAGCGGCACGATGACGGTGGCGAGAGCGCTTACCAGCCGGCGGGCGTCCTCCTCGCCGTGGCTGGTGATCCGCTCAACGAGTATTGGGATAAAGATCGAATAAATGATTCCACCCAGAAACAAACCGTAGATCAGGTTGGGTAAGATGCTCGAAACGGCATAAGCGTTGGCGACCAACCCCGTGCCGAGAAAGGCAGCCTGGGCCATCGTCCGGACGTACCCCGTAACCCGCGAAACGGCGCTCACCGCAGACAACGAGAGCACGGTTCGCAAGACAGCCGACATAACGAAGATGGTATTACAGCAAGCCTCGGAAGTCTTCGAAGATGGGGTTCGGGCCGGAAGCCGTGCCTTCTAGGTTCTCCCGAACTCTTGATGAGCTATCCTGACCAGACCATGAGTCCCTTGGGCGGACCAGACGGTTGGCCTTTGGTACATAGATCAGGATGAGTTAAGTATTTGAACGTCCCATCAAACTTCTGGCTGTGGACCGCGCAATGTCGAGAGGCTCATGACTCTTGCGCATGGATGTCGTCACTGTCGCGCCTTCCAGAAGCAACAATAACTGTTCGGCTAGCGTATTGGGCTCCTGTAGCCCAGCCTGCGCCGCAAGGCTCGCCAAGTGTTCCTGAACCCCTTTCTTGTGTGAGAGTGCCACCGCACGAGCAGGATGGTCCGGGTCGGCAATCTCAGAGGCCGCGTTGATAAAGGCGCATCCTCTGTAATCGTCGCCTACCAGCCACTCACCATAAGCCTCGAAGGTCGCCAGCAGTCGCTCTTCGGGATCCTCGTAGCGGTTCGTGATCTCTACCAGAGACGCACGCCACCTCTCGTCCCGATCCCGCAGATAAGCGGCCACTAGCTCGTCCTTGCCACCGAAGTTGTTGTAGAGAGTCCTCTTTGACACGCCAGCATGCTCGACTATCGTGTCTACCCCGGTAGCCGCTATTCCGTTGCGGTAGAAAAGATCCGAAGCGCTCCTCAAAACCTTTTCAGCAGCGGGCCTCTTTCTCGTGGTAACTCCCAGCGAGTTGTCTTTCCCGGTCATCATTAACCTTCCGTCCATTTCTACTTGATTATACAGATCTGTGTACTTACAATGCCTAAAGTAGACAAATCTGTGTACTTAGGAGGATATAGTGGATCTCAGAGCTGGAAGGAGAATAGCGATGAGTTTGGTGTGGAGGATGATGAGGTGGTTGGTAGATTTCTACAGAGAGATGGATCGTAGGCTTGCGGTGATGCGTGGCAAGGAGAAGGTTGCGAGAAACACGGTTGGGATCGATTGGACGAGAAAGATAGGCAAAGGATCCACTTTGGGCTGTCGGTGCCGCGGAGGGCGCTCTGCGCGATGAAGGTTACAACGAACAATACCCTCGGGCTGGTGCCTGCTGGACTGGCGATGATCGCGGTAACCTACGGGTTGGCCCGTTTTGCCTACGGGCTGTTCTTACCCGAACTACGTGAGGCGTTTGGTCTGGATGCTGCGGTGCTGGGGTTGATCGGCTCCGGTTCTTATGCAGGGTACTGCGCGGCGATAACGATCTCTCTTATCTACACCTCAAAGGTAGGGCCACGTTTTATGGTTGCCGCCGCGGGTGGAACGGCCGTAGTGGGGATGTCGCTCATTGCCGCTGCTCCCAGCACACTCTTTCTCGCCGCAGGTGTTCTCACAGCGGGCATCGGCGCGGGGCTCGTCTCACCACCGATGGCTGAGGCGGTCTCCAGGGTGTTCGACGGCGGTCGTCAAGACCGGGCCAATACCCTCATCAACTCCGGCACCAGTGTCGGGGTAGCACTTTCAGGTCCAGTGGCGCTCGTTGCTGTTGGGCAGTGGCGTCTGGCATGGGCAGCCTTTGCCTCGGTGGGGCTTGCAGTTTTGGTGTGGAATCTTCTCATCCCCGCTGGTGACTCGGGCGGTGGCTCAGAATCTTTAGAGGAATCCGAAGGAGAGGATCTGCCAGAGATCACCTTCGGCTGGCTGGTCGGACGCAGGTCTTTGCCGCTCTTCTCGGCGTCAATGGGGTTGGGGCTGGCGAGCGCTGCGTACTGGACATTTTCTAGGGATCTGGTCGTACAAGCCGGCGACCTGGGCCGGATAGGCTCGACCACCTTCTGGGTGGTGCTCGGGGTCTCGGGCCTTTTGGGCGGTGCTGCGGGAGATCTGGTTGCCAGATTCGGTCTTAGCTTGGTGCTGCGCGGTGCGCTGCTGGCGATGGCTATTTCGATCGGGATGCTTGCAGTAGCACCAGGCAGACTCTTCATCGTCTACCCTAGCGCCGCACTCTTCGGTGCGACGTACATCATGCTCACCGGGATACTGCTGGTATGGGCCGTCAAGGTCTTCCGGGACCGTCCGTCGGCAGGGTTGGGAGCAGCTTTCCTACTCATCTCCGCCGGCCAGATACTCGGCTCTTACTTTGCCGGGGTCCTCGCCGGAACAAGTGGGCTACAAACTACCTTCGCCGTCTTCGCTGGCGTAGCTATTCTCAGCATGGCCTTCGGCCCGCGTAGAGAAGATTCGTAGCATGGATACGGATACCCTGCGCACGCCCACTGCTGCTAAACGTTTTTGGCCCGAAGGCCTCGCGGTTCTGGAGAAGAGGCTCCTTATTATCAAAAGATCTGGAGGGCCGCCCTCTGGTACACTGCGCCGATGAAAACAGGAGAGAATAGTTCCATGAAGGCCATAGGCGCGGGGTTCGGCAGGACGGGTACGCTCTCGTTGAAAGCCGCCCTGGAGAAACTCGGCTACGGCCCCTGCTACCACATGACGGAGATTCCCGGCAAACCCGGACACGCGGCTTTCTGGGAGGCGTTGCCCGACAGGCTGGACCGGGGCGAAGCGGTCGACTTCGAGGAAGTCTTCGCCGGGTATGGGGCCACGGTGGATTTCCCGGCCTGCGTCTTCTGGCGGGAGCTGATGGAGGCTTACCCGGAAGCAAAGGTGTTGTTGTCCGTGAGAGACGCCGATAGATGGTACGACTCAGCTAGCGAGACCATCTTCGCCGCGCCCGGACGCCGGCTCTCCCTGATGCGGCGTCTTATTCCAGGCGCGCGTCGTGTACCGGCCATGGCGTATAAGGTTATAGAGCAGCGGGCGTTCGGGGGTGGGATCTGGGACCGCGAGCATGCGATATCCGTCTATAAGCGCCACAATGAAGAGGTCGTGCGCGGCGTACCGGCGGACAGGCTTCTGGTCTACGAGGTCAAGGAAGGCTGGGAGCCTCTGTGCCGCTTTCTGGGCGCGAAGATCCCTGCCGAGCCGTTCCCACGCGTCAACGACCGGGAAGATTTCGCCGGCCTCATGCGTCGCGAAGCGCTACGCGGCGCCGTCTCCGCCGTCCCCAAGCCGCTGCTCGCAACCTTCGCAGCGCTGGCCGTTGGCGCCCTGGCGCTCCACACCCTCGCACGCAAAGCCCCTTCCTGAATAGCTGACCTGCTGACAAGCTCCTAATAAAATATGTTGTTCTTGAGCTTGTAGTACAGACGGTAGTAGTAGGGTTCGAAGCTGTACCAGAGGGCGGCGTTACGGGGCTTTATCGGCAAGTCGAGGCATCCGACGAAGTCTACGGCCTCCCCGCCAAAACCCCTCTTGAACTCGTAAGAGCCGTAGTATGGGTTGTCTTTCGTGCGATCCTCGCGCTTGGGAGCGCCCACCATGTCGGCGTAGACCATGCCCTCCGCCCTGGCGCGGCGCATGATCTCCCACTGCAACAGGTAAGTCCCTTGCAGCTTCCGTTTCTCGCGGTCGGGGAGAGAGGCGCCGTGCATGAACCAGAACTTCTCGCCGAAGGTAAAGACAAAGGCCCCGGATAGGAGATCCCCCTCGTGCCGGGAGAAGTAGAAACGGCCGCATCCGGCGTCGTACATCCGGCGCATCATCTCGTGAAAATATTCGCGGGGTCTGCGGTTCGAGAAGCCTTCCTTTGTCTCGGCGAGGTTCTGGATCCAACCATAAAGTGTGTCGAAGGCCCATTCGAAGTCCTCCGGCCCAGGCTCGATGACCTCGACACCTTTCCTGTTCGCCACGTTGATGTTGTAGCGGGTCGTCTTGCCCTTCTTGCTCTTCCCGCTCATCCGGTCGAGCAACTCGTCCTCCGGGGCGTCGAGATCCATGACGACGGTGGCGGAATAATTGAGATCGTAGCGAGCTTTCCGAAAACCGATCTTACCGAAGAGAGACCTCAACTCCGCCCGGTCTTCCAGAACCTCCGGCTCTATCTTGACGGTGTGAACGCCCTCGCGAACAGCGGCCTCCTCTACCCCCTCGAAAAAGGACCGGACAGCCTCTGTATCCTCCCAGGGCAGCCACGGCCCCTTGGTGCAGTACATCAGGTAGCCGGGAACCGGAAGCGTGTTGTAGAGCAGGAACTGCCCGGATCCAACCACTTCTCCGTCTCTTTCGAGCACCAGCCGCAGCGGCTTCCAGCCCTGCTCCCGCTTGAACTCGCCCCACTCGTAGCCCTGCAAGACGTGGCCGCCGCCGGGCGAGCTTTGTACCCAACCATCCCACTCATCGCGGGTGGCGTCGCGGACGTCTCTCACCTCGTAACGGTTCGTTGGGGTCGTATGAGAACTCAATAAAAGTCGCCTCCGTTGCAGGCCGGGGTGGGAGTTTTTAGAGGCCCGTCCGCGTTGTGGCGAAGACCGGTCCGATGAGAGCTTTTACCCTCCGGGTTCAAACGAGAAACCAACTACCTCAGCCAGAAGGTCGCCTCACCGTCACCGACGTTGTAGGACCAGTTTTCCAGGTTCCGGCCCAACTCGTTGAGGCGCTTGTCAGCGAACTTGACCAGCAGTGAGTTACGCCGACCTTTTCGGTGGAAGAAGCCGAGGCGTCGCAGGTCTTCGGGGCGGAGCGAGGTCGGCGATTCGAGCAGCCTGTACCGGATGATATGGGCTCCGGCCCGCCGGAAGTAACGCACCGACTCCCGCAAGAGCGCCCGAGCCACCTCCCGGTATCCCGGCAGCGTCGTGAGGTCGAGTATGTAGCCGTCCTGTCCGTTGGAGGTCACCTTGAGCACGGCGTAGCCGAGCAGACCCTGCGCCCCCCTGACGGCCAGAACTTTCACCGGGTGCTGGGGGGAGCCGGGACCGTAGCGCCAGTTCAAGAAAGCGGCGTCCTTCTCCGGCACGCAGGGGATAACGGCGGCCACCTTCTCGAAGAACTCGTCGAAGGAGCTGTCGAAGTCTTCCAGCTCTTCCGCTTTCAGGCCGTTTCCGTAGCCGCGACTGAGGGTCTCGTCTATCGTTTGAAGTCCCTTGTTGAAGAGGGACTTTATCGGGCCGGGGATCGGCATGCGGGGCCGGACGGGAGGTACGGCCGGGTGCTCTTCATCGTGCTGCTGCGCAGCGCCCGGGTGGCTCTCGTATCCCCTGGCGGGGGCCATGCCAGGGGGGAGGTTCAGGAGTTTTCTGACGGGTTCGGGGACCGGGGGGATCGGGAGCCTTGAGACGTTCAGAAGTTTAGCCGCGTACTGCATCTCACCGGCGACTTCGGCCCCGAGCCGGGTTTCCACGCTGATGACCGCAGGGACCGTGTCGCAGGCCACACAGTTCTCCGTCTCTCGGAAGAAGGTCCTCATCAAGGAGAATGCCTGGAAGCTGTAGCCGGGGAGAACCATGTAGTCTCCGGGGGTGTGGGCGACGACCTTTTGGCCGTCGATCCGGTAATACTGGGGCAGCGCGGCCAGGTGGCCCACCGTCTCACCCTTCTCAGTGACCGCTATCCAGTGGCGCATCTCCTCGGCCAACGGATGGGTCAGGTACCAGCGGTGGAGGTCGTCGTAATACTCCGTGTTCCGGACCTCGGGGAAGTACGGGTAGCTGGCGATGCGCAGCTTGGCGACGCCGTCCTGCGGCTCGTCGTTACCCAGCTCTTGGATCGACACCTTCATAGACTAGACTCTGGCCGGTTCCACGGACATCATAGAGTTCCCCCTCCAATACAACCCGCTTTTGCTCTGCGACGGTAGTTTATATTGTTCGGGCGCCCCGGTCATCACCGGGTACGGGAGAGCGGCGGAAGTCCCTTTTCTCATTCCGCTACACAAACACTCTGGCATCTCGTAATACATCCCGAAGATTGAACCATAGATTTAACCGGAGAGAAGAAAAAGATCACACCGGGGCCGTATAGTCCCTCGCCGGCTCGGAACCAGGCACCGGAACCAGCCCCACCGCCCGGTGGCGGACGACGGGGCGGTGAGGCTGGTTGTAAACACCTACGCCTTCAGTCAACCCCGTCGGAAGTATCCCGCGCCCCGAGCAGGCAGATCAGGGCGAGCCCGGCAAGGAACAACGCGAGCGAGATGGCCCACGAAAGTCCGTCGTCGCCGGGCTGCATCTGCCAGGCCCAGGCAGGGAAAGTGCCGTCCGGGCGCCGAGCGGCGAGGCTCACGACGGCGACGAAGGCGAGTGGGGACGCCCAGGAGACCCACGCGCCGAAGAGACGGGCGGTCAGTAGTGCGAAGCCGGTGAGCCCCGCGACGTTGCGGACGAGCACGAGAAACGGGTGGGTGGGCGTGGCGTTGCGAAGGTCAAAGACGATGAGACAAGCGGCGAGCGCCGGCGCGACGCAGAGTAGTAGTCCCGCCATATGTCCGAGTCGAAGCGGCATTAGCGGGCGGGCCGTGGTGCGTTCGATCTCCCCGAAAGGCGAGTTGGCGCTTACCCCGATCACACAGGCCGCAGCGAGCGTTCCGTAGACCAACACCGGAACGAGACCACCGCTCTGCACGGATACGGTGCCCTTTGAGAGCAGCCAGAGCGTCATGGCCCACGCGAACAGGGCGATGACCGGCATGCAAAGCGCCGCGTACCCAGCCAGCCGCGAACGCAGGAACAGACCTGTAAGCCTCACGGCAAGTCCTTTAACTCCAGTTTGCCGGAGCGCAGGTCGGCGTAGTTCGCACGCAACCACGTCTCACGGTCTCGGGGCCGGAGCGACGAGAAACGCTCGAAGGCAGCTTTTGACTCCGGGCAGTAATCGAGTGTCGCGCCGAAGTTCGAGCTCTTGTAAGAGAACCCGGCTCGCTTCATTAGCCAGCTTGAAACCACGTTCTGAGATTGCGTGGAGTACCCATTGAATCCCGCGCAAGGGTCTCCGTTCCAGGATGCGGACGACTGTTTCTCCCGCCGGGAGTATCGGGTGGTTGCCCTCTGATCCCGGACGAGGTCGATAGCGACATCTTCCGCCAGATAGCCGCCCAGGGTCGTGGCGTCGTAGAGGGTGAATGAGAGCGTCCCGTCGGGTCCCAATTTCGACTCGACCGGAGCCTGCTTCGACCGCACCGGACCGCCGGGGATGCCGACGAGAGGTGTCGCTATTTCGTTGGTGATCCTGGCCGCTCCCGGCAGCAGAGACTTATACGCGGGATGAACGCACACCCGGACCCGCTTTTCGACGCACACCGGCTCGTATGGAACGGGTTTCGCTTTCGCCTGGAGCACCCTGTAGTCCGCCGGTGTCCTCAGCAGTAGCGTCACCCCGACTGCCGTAACCACGACGGACGCAAGCATGACACCCCATACCCTCCGGCTTCTGCTCCGTTTCAAGGCGACGAGCGACAGGACGAGGGCGGCCAGCCCGAGGAGCCAGAAAGACTGCGGCGCGTTGATGGTGTACGGGTCCTCGAAAAACACGTCGGTGAACTCCTGTCCCGCGAGGGGCGAGAGATATTTGACGGAGGAGTTCAGGTCGTAAACCGTGACACCCTGGATCCAGTAAAGCGCGACGGCGACGAGCGGCGCGGTAAAGCGGCTCCCGACGTAAACACCGGCAGCGTAACCGAGGGACGAGTCGAGCACGATTCCACAGAGGCCGAGCAAAACAGGCCACCACACGGGCGAACCCCACGTGGCGCCCAGGTAGTTCAGGAACAATAGAACGGCGGCAGCCAGAGTATAAGCGAGGCAGAGCCAGGCGGTCGTCGCGGCCCAGAGCATCAGGTCGCGCTGGAACATCGGGCGGGGAGAGAGGGCGATAAGTTCCTCCGTACCGCGCCGCTTATCACGGCTCGCCACCCACGCGGCAACCCCGGCCGCCAACGGACCCACCAGGATCAGGGCTCCCTGTAGAGAGCTTGAAGTCGCGCTCCAGAGCCAGATCCCTTTCGGCAACGTCTCGAAAGCCGTGTATACCACCAGCGCCGCCACAAGCGGAAACAACAACAGCCCAAGGTTACGCCGGGCCTCCGTTGCGAAGATACGCAGCAAGGAAGTACCCTGCCTTGTGAACCGGGTTCTCATTCGGTAAGAAGCGTCGCTCATAGCTTTCTCATTCCGCTTCATCCGCAGGCTCTCGTGATCCGAAGATACAGACGAGACCGAGGCCCGCTACGAACAAGACGAAGGCTATGATCCAGGGGACTTTCTCTCCGCCCGATTGTAGCTGCCACGACAGGACCAACTCTATCGTTCGGGAGATGGCGTTTCTGGATGCGACCAGAAGCACGAACGGGCTGATCCCGAGTGCGACGGGCAGTACCCACGAGAGCCGGGCGCCGAGCAGCCGGGCGGTCAGAAGCGCTAGACCGGTGAAACCAACGAGGTTGCGAACGAGCACGAGAAACGGGTAGGCGGGCCGGGCGCCGTCGAGGTCGAACGCCAGCAGCGCCGCGACGAGAAAGAGCAAGGACCAGACGAGCAGCCCGGATAGGTGTCCGAGGCGTAGCGGCGACAGTGGATAGGCAACAGTACGCTCGGCGTCACCGAATGGTGAATGAATGCTAGCGCCAAGTATGCACGCGGCGAGGAGCGTCGCCAGGATCTGTATCGGTGTCAACCCGCCGTGGCTGACACTACTGATTTGCTGTGAGATCAGGAACCACGACAACGTCCACGCAGCCAGAACCGTGAAAGCTATCGTCAGAGCCGACCGCCCGGCGAGCCGCGAGCGCAGATACAGTATCGTGAGCCTCACGGCAGGTCCTTGAGGGTGAGCTTGCCGTCGCGCAGGGCGGCGAAGTTCTCTTTCAGCCACGCGTGACGCTTTGCGGAGTCCAACTTCGCAAACCTTTCCGTGAGCTTGTCTACGCTGGGACATCCAGTCGAAAGCATCCAGGGAGGAGTATCAGCATCGGTCCGCTCTGAAAGCCAGGCTCCGACTACGATCTGCGTGCTGAAAATAAGGTCGTAGTAATTACTCCTTGATCCTCCTCCGCATCTTTTCAGGTCTTCGGCCGTCGGCTTCGAAGCCGACGTTACGTTGACCGTGGAACCGCTCATCACGAGATCCAGGGCGATGTCTCCCTTGAAGCTGGCCTCGCCTCCATTGGTCATGCTCTCGAGGCCGAAAGGAGCTACGTTCTTCCCGCCTCGCGGCTGGTCAGAGGAGCTACCCTCTTGCACGACACGGGTAGGAGCGCCGGGGACTCCTACGAGCGGTGTGGCTACCTTGTTCACTGCTTTGGTGGTCTCCGGCAGCAATTTCGCGTAGGCGGGATGGACGCAGACCGTGATCCGGCCCTTCTCACACACGGGCTCGTAGGGAACAGGCTTGCCGGCAACCGTGAATATATCTGAGTCCACCCTCAGTATCGTCACGATACCGGTGACGCATATGGCTACGGATGCAGCCAGCGCAACCAGAGCCACCTTGTTGACGCGCCGGTCCTTGAGTGCGACCGACGACAGGGAAATCCCGGCGAGTCCTACAAACCAGAGCGACTGCTGGAGTGTGGCCTGTGGCAACTTTTCGAAGGCATCAGACATGATATTGCTGTACGGCGCGGGAGAGAACAGTCCATAGGCGGCACCCGCTCCCACCATGCCGAGCGGTACGAGGTGCGCCGTGAGAAGTGCGATGGCGACGAGCGGAGCGGTGAACCGACTCGGCAAATAGTGACCCGCCGCGAACCCGATTGCGGAGTCGGCGACAATCCCGAGCAGCCCGATCAGGAAGTAACCCATTGTCGGTCCTCCCCACGTCGCGTTCAGGTAGGTCAGAGAACCCTGGACGACGGCGAGCAGCAGATAAACTGCGACGCCCCAGAACGCTGTGCCGGCCCAAAGTGTAAGGTCCCGCAGGGCTGGAGAGTGCGGAGTTATAGAGAGCAACTCCCCAACTCCCCGCCGACGGCTCCGGCTCGCCATCCAGGCCGAGATGCCACCGACGAACGGACCAACGAAGAGCACCGTGTTCCGAACAGCGTTGCTCGTATCGAACCAGACATAAACCTCTTGTGACACACCGGCCCGAACAAACAGCCAGGCGACCACCAGCAAGAACGGGAAACAGAGTAACCCGATGCTGCGTTTCATCTCCAGCCCCAGCAGAGACCGGGCAGCGCTCATGCTCGTGCTCCGGAGAGGATGGAGATGTAGCCGCGCTCCAGCGGTGAGTCTCCCGCGCCGCCTGTTTCGCCTCGGGCGCTTAGTTCGTCGGGGGTGCCGCGGAAGACTATCCTGCCGCCGCTCATTAGGGCGACTTCGGAGCAGGCGGCGCCCACATCTTCTACGAGGTGGGTGCTGACGATCACGGTGCCGCGTTGGCCTATGGCCCGGATCAGGTCGCGGAAACCTACCCGCTGCTCGGGGTCGAGGCCCGCCGTCGGCTCATCGAGGAGGAGCAAGCCAGGGTCGTTGACTATCGCCTGGGCGATGCCGACACGCCGGATCATGCCTCCCGACAAAGTCTTTAACTTGGACTTCGCCCTATCCTCCAACCCGACGCGCTCGATGGCGCTGGCGACGGCGGGCCTGACCCGCTCGTGGGGCATCTCTTTCAAGAGGGCAAAGTACTCGACGAACTCGAAGACGGTGAAGTTGGGATAGTAGCCAAGCGTCTGGGGCAGATAGCCGAGCCGCCGCCTCAGGGCGCGCCTCTCGCCGGTGTCTGACGGGTCGTAGCCGAGGAGCCGGAGCGAACCGTTGGCCGGGTTGATCGCCGTTGCGAGAGTTCGGAGCAGGGTGGTCTTGCCCGCCCCGTTCGGGCCGAGCAGGCCGAAGACGCCGGTCCCAACACTCAGGTTCATCTCCTTTAGTACCTCGGTTCGGCCGAAGCGCTGCGTGACGCCGGCGACCTGGACGTTTACCTCCACGATAGTCCCTCCCTTTTTCCGTTGGTTGCGTACAGCGTGAGCGCCACTAGCGCCGCAGTGGCGACGGCGTAGAACGGGGTTAGCGAGACGGTGACGGCGGCCGCATAGTCGTCGGCGCGGGCGAAGGCGGTCGAGACGACCATCCCCCAGGCGAAGAGCGCGACCAGGATGCCGGCGTTGGCCGAGCGGAGGAGCGTGGCGGCGGCGAGCGCGAGGGCCGAGACGGTCGTCATCGGGACGAGCCAGCCTAGCGTGATGCTTACGGAGTAGTCGGTGAAGAGCGAGGCGAAGAGGCCGAGTGCGGAGTTAACGCCGAAGACGGCGAGGACGCGCACCAGAAGGACCATCCGATCGGAGGTCGCCATCGTCCTGCTCAACTCGAAGGCCGGGTCTACGCCGGGTCCGTAGGCGTAGGCGACGCCCGCTCCGGCGAGGGCCGGGGCCAGCAACGCGGGCAACGGTTCCCCGGAAATGGGAGTTGCCAGGACCCCGGCGGCGAGCACGGCGGCGGTCGCCAGTATCCAGGAGAGGAAGAGTGACGGCGTGGTCGCCAGCGCGCGGGCCAGGGGCGGGGAGCGGAGCAGGCTGCCGGCCATTCGTTCGGGCCACAAGACGGGGCTTGCCCAGGCTTCTGCGGCCACCCCGATCCAGACTTTTTCGAGGTCTACGTCGAGGGCGTTGTAGTTGAGGCCGGCGCGGGCCTGGCAATCGGCGCAGTTGGCGACGTGCGCGGCGTCGTCCGGGTGGTTTTCTATCATCGGCATTCTCCTTGCGTTAGCGACGCCCGGAGCAGGCGCCGCAGTTTGTAGACGCGGCTCTTTACGGTCCCTTCGGGTATGCCTAGCAGACCGGCCACGTCGGCGATGGAACGGTCCTCGACGAAAATGAGGCGGGCGAGCTCTCGCTGGGCGTCTCCACGGGCGTCGCCTCCGGGACCGAGGTCCGCGAGCGCCCGGTCGAGGTCCGCTTTCGCAGCGGCGGCGGTTGCCGGGTCTTCTTCACGCGCCAGTTCCATTTCGGTTTCGGGGCGGCCATTCTTTCTGGCCCAGAGGGCGGCCTGGCGACGGGAGATACCCCAGATCCAGGCTCCAACAGCCCCTTCTCCCCCGTAACGCCCCGCCCCGCGCCACACGGCGATGAACGTCTCCTGCAACACGTCCTCGACCGCGCTCGCGGGCATCGCGCGCCGCAACCGGGCGGCCAACCACGGGGAATGACGGCGGAACAACTCCCGGAGGGCATTGTCGTCCCCGGAAGCTACCGCCCGTATCAGATGCTCGTCGCTCTTCATCTCTATTAACCTTGTTGCCGCAAAGGCCGTTCCGGTTCATTGGCACTATCAATAAACCCGTGTCACCGGATGCAAGGTTAGCCTAGAATACCGTCGAGCAGCTTACGGACGAGGTCCGGGGCTTCTATCTGGGGGCTGTGGCCGACGTTCCCGAGGCTCAGGTAGGAACCGGCGGAGAAAGCGCGGGCGGTCGCTTTCGCGGAGGATGGCGAGACGAGGGTGTCGCGGTTGCCGGAGGCGACCAGGACCGGGTTCGTGTAGAGGCGAGACTCTCCATTCAGGCTCCAGTTGGAGAGGAGACGGGCGTTGCCGGAGAAGTTCGCCAGGTGCATCATCCGGGCCTCGGTGACGAGGTCGTCGAGGTAGGGTGGGACATTGGTTCGCATGATGCGCCGCAACGCCCGCCGGAGGCCGCGCCGGTCGTAGCGGTAGCTCTCCAGGAAGGGATATATGAAGCCCGGAGTGTGGAGGCCGGTTAGCGGCGCGGGGCTGAGGAGTAGCATGGCGGGGAAGCGGTCCGGGGCGGCGAGGGCCATCTCCACGGCTACCGCGCCGCCAAAGGAGTGGCCGACTAGGACGGGCCGCTCCAAGCCGAGGTCGTCGAGGAAGCCCGTCAGGCTCCGGGCGTAGCGAGACATCGACGGCTTGAAGCCCGCGCCGACGGGGCTGTGGCCGAAGCCGGGCATATCCGGGGCGATGAGGCGGGAGTTTTCGGGTGGGTCGGTGAGTAGCTCACGCCACCAGGACTTACCGGCGTAGTTGCCGTGGATCAGGAGCGCTGTACGATCGCCGGTCCCGGCTTCGGAGTACGAGAGCGTGGGCGCGTTTCGCGAGGTATTTCGCTTGTTTTCTATGTGTTTGTACCGCTCTCTAGGAGTTCTCGGGGTTCAGGACGATCTTGCCGGTAGTGCGGCGGCCTTCGAGGTCTTCGTGGGCTTTGGCGGCGTTTTCGAGGGAGTAACGGGCGCCGATGGTTAGTTTGAGTTGTCCGTCCTGGATCCACCCGAGTATCTCCTTCAAACTCGGCCCGAATAGCTCCGGACGGCTCATGACCTGCGGCAAAAAGAAGCCTACGACGGCGTGATTCTTACGCATCAGGTCGACCGGAACGATGCTCCCCCGCTCCCCGCTCGCAGCCCCGAAGACGACCATCCTCCCCCACGCCGCCATGCAACGCAGGTTCTTCTCCAGGAAGTCCCCACCGACCATCTCCAGGACGATGTCTACACCGTCACCGCCGGTCGCCTCCAGAACCTGATCCGGCCAGTCCTCTTCGGTGTAATTTATGAGAGAGTCGGCGCCGAGAGATCCGGCGAAGTCGAGCTTCTCCTTGCTGCCGGCAGTCGCGATGACCTCTCCCGAGCCGAGGAGCTTCGCCATCTGGACGGCGAGCGCCCCGACGCCCCCGGCCGCCGCGTGGACCAGGACCCTCTCGCCCGGTTGCATCGCCCCGGAAGTCCTTATGACGTGATATGCGGTCAGGCCCTGCAGGGGAATCGCCGCCGCATCGTCGAAGTCCAGATCGTCTGGAATGGGGATAAGGGTCTCCGCCGGGGCGACGGCGTATTCCGCGTATGCTCCGGTCCCCAGCAGGGTGACGACCCGGTCGCCCTCCCCCACGCCCTCGGCGCCGCTACCAACTCCGGCAACGACGCCCGCGACTTCGGAGCCGGGGACGAAGGGGAGTTCCTGGCGCAGGACGTACTGGTTGCGGCGGCGCATCGTATCGGCGAAGTTGACCCCGATTGACTTCACCTCGATCAGGACTTCTCCCTCACCGGGCTCCGGGCGTTCGGCGTCGGTATACTTTAGTACCTTCGGCTCCCCGAACTCTTCCACCTTCGCGACCTTCATCCGCGCCATGCTACCTCCCGATCCATCCAAGAACTCGTAAACATTCAGGTTCCGCAGAGGGAGATTCTAGCGGAAGGCTTGCTCCCCGGTTATGACCTGACCGAGGATGAGGGTATGGACCTCGCTCGTGCCCTCGTAAGTCAGGACGCTTTCGAGGTTGTTCATGTGCCGTATCACCGGATAATCTAGGGTGATGCCGTTGCCGCCGAGGATGGTGCGGGCTTCGCGCGCGATGGCGAGAGCTTCCCGGACGTTGTTGAGCTTGCCGAAGGAGATCTGCTCCGGTCGCAACTCTCCGGCGTCTTTCATCCTCCCGATGTGCAGCGCCACGAGCGTCCCCTTCTCTATCTCAAGCATCATGTTCACGAGCTTCTGCTGCGTGAGCTGGAAAGACGACAATGGCTTGCCGAACTGCTCCCGGCTCGCAGCGTGGTCCAGGGCCGTCTCGTAGCAGGACCTCGCCGCCCCCATCGTCCCCCACACGATGCCGTACCGGGCCTCGTTGAGGCACGTGAACGGCCCCCGCATGCCCTTCGCCCCCGGCAGCATCGCGCTCTCGGGGAGACGCACGTCCTCGAAGGTCAGGTCACACTGGATGGAGGCCCGCAACGATATCTTGTGCTGTATGTCGATAGCTTCGAAGCCCGGAGTGTCCGTTGGAACCAGGAAGCCACGCACGCCGTCGTCGGTCTGCGCCCATATTACGGCCACATCCGCGATGGAACCCATCCCGATCCAACGTTTGGAGCCGTTAAGGACCCAATCAGAGCCGTCCTGGCTTCGCCGGGCGAACGTCTTCATGCTGATCGGGTCGCTCCCGGCGCTGGGCTCGGTGAGACCGAAGCAGCCGATTGCCTCACCTGCGGCCATCTTCGGGAGCCACTCCTGTTTCTGCTCCTCGGAGCCGAACTCGTGGATCGCCGACATAGCCAGCGACCCTTGCACGGAGACGAAAGTCCTAAGTCCCGAGTCCCCGGCTTCGAGTTCCATACACGCCAGGCCATAGGCGACCGCGCTCTTTCCGGCGCATCCGTAGCCTTCCAGGTGCATCCCTAGCAGGCCGAGGGCGCCCATCTCCGGGACGATATCCCGAGGGAAGATGGCTTTCTCCCACCACTCGTTGATGTTCGGCGCTATCTTCTCATTTACGAAAGAGCGGACTTCGCCCCGAATATTCTTCTCTTCTTCGGAGAGGTGGGCGTCTATGTTCAGCAAGTCGTGCGCCTCAGAACGTCTTGAAGTCCCGGCCTCGCTTCTTTGTCTTGTAGTCCGCGTCGTAGCCATGATCTCACCTCTCCTGATCGCCTCTCACCAGATGAATTATTCCACAAAGTCCGCTCCCGGCTACGACTTCTCTTACGATAAACTGGTCACGTGGAGAAACTACCGCTCGATGGGGTGAAAGTGCTGGACCTTTCGCGGGTCCTTGCCGGTCCATACGCGACGATGGTTTTGGCGGACCTCGGGGCCGATGTGATCAAAGTAGAGCGACCCGAAACCGGCGACGATACCCGCCACTGGGGACCGCCTTTCACCGGAGGAGAGTCGGCGTACTTCCTATCCGTAAACCGGAACAAACGCTCGATAACGGCGGACCTCAAAGACGACGAAGACCTCGAAAACATAAAACGTCTAGCAAATGGCGCAGACATCCTGATCGAGAATTGGAAACGCGGCGCCCTCGAAAAGCTCGGCCTCGGCTACGAAGCGCTCAAAGAACAGAACCCAGGCCTCGTCTACTGCTCCATAACCGGCTTCGGCCCCGGCCCGGATGAAGACCGTCCCGGCTACGACTTCCTGGTCCAGGCCCGCGCAGGCGTCATGGGCATCACCGGCCAACCCGATGAGGAAGCCGGAGGCAAACTGGGCGGGGAACCTACTAAAGTCGGCGTTGCCATAGCGGACATCGTCTGCGGCCTGTACGCATCGAACGCCATCCTGGCCGCGCTTCACCGACGCTCCGCGACCGGCGAGGGAGCCCGCATAGAGGTGCCGCTCTTCGAGAGCACCCTGAGTTGGCTCGCCAATCGCGCCCAGGAGTACCTCGTTTCAGGTGAAGACACGGGCCGCATGGGCAACGCCCACCCGACCATCGTTCCCTACCAGACCTTCGAAACCTCGGACAAGCCGGTCGCCGTCGCGGTCGGCAACGACGCCCAGTTCGGCAGGCTGTGCGAGGCTATGGGTCGCGAAGACCTCGCCAACGACGGGCGCTACGCTACCAACCCCGACAGGGTCGCCAACCGCGAGGAGTTAGTCGTAGCGTTGCAGGAGGAGTTCTCCAAGAATACGGCGGATGAGTGGGTCGAAGCTATCCGTGAAGCGGGCGTTCCGTGCGGGCCGGTCAAC
The DNA here is from genome assembly GCA_965219175.1 of Rubrobacteraceae bacterium. Classification (GTDB taxonomy): domain Bacteria; phylum Actinomycetota; class Rubrobacteria; order Rubrobacterales; family Rubrobacteraceae; genus JBBPZK01. Next base: position 959,130 of record CBDCNI010000001.1, on the reverse strand, counting down.
AGCCTGGCCGAGGTATTCGAAGATCCGCAGGTGCTCGGTTCGGGCATGTTGCAGACGGTCGAGCACCCGACAGCTGGGACTCTCAAGATGCTCGCCTCACCGTTACTCGTGGATGGAGAGCGGCCATCCATCCGGCATCCTCCGCCGAACCTCGGCCAGCACACCGGCGAGGGTTGGGGCTGATGGGGCGACCGGTGGAGGCGCGGCTGGTGGGCTGAAGTTGGGGACCGGGGTCAGAACCCGGCGAGACCCCTGCGCGCGCGTTGGTACTCTATCTCCAACTGTACCGCCAGTTCATCCTCCGTGAGCTTTCCGTCCTGGGAAGGCGGCTGTTGGCGCAGCTCGAGTTCCCGGAGGACTTCTTCTTTCTGGTTGAGACGTTCGATCAAGGCTCGACGCCTCTCCCTTCCCTGCATCTTCTTGTCCATGCCGCAACTCCTATCTTCCGCCGATCAACGGATCCCACCGTGCAACCAGGTGAGTTCGAAACCGATATTACCAAAAGTAGCGGGTAGCCATTATCCGCGTGAGACGCGGCCTCTGAGAGCAGCCATGGCGAGGGTGAAGCTTATGGCCGCGACTATGGCGATGGCGGCGATTCCTTTGAGTATCGGGGCCGCCTGCCAGCCTCCGGTGAGGAGTGAGCGGAGGGCGGCGAGAAGGTAGGTTACGGGGTTGAAGGTCGCTATTGTGGAGAGCCAGCCGGTCAACGCTTCTTGTGGGAGGAACGTGGTGGTCAGGAAGGCGAACGGGAAGAACAGGATGAAGCTGGAGTTGACGGCCGCCGGGTTGCCGGTCTTTAGCGCAATGGCGTAGGGGAATCCGGTGAAGGCGAGGCCCCAGAGCCCGGCGAGGAGGAGGAAGAGCAGGAGTCCCAGGATTCCGGTGGAGAATCCGACGCCTACTATGAAGCCCAGTATGAGGACCGGGATGGAGAGGGCGACGACGAGGGCGAAGTCGGCGATCATGAGCCCGAGCAAGAGCGCCAGCCGGTTGACCGGGGTCAAGAGGAGCCGGTCGAAGTAGCCGCCGGTGATGTCGGTGACGAGGGCGCTCGCCCGCGAGACGCCGGTCACGGCGAAGATGATCGCCACCGGCAACTGAAACGCCTTGAAGTCCCCGACGCCTACCCGTCCGGCGATATCTCCCAGCGACCCAACGTTCACCACGAAAAAGAAGATGGGGATGATGAGCGCCGGTATCACGGCTTCGGGCTCGCGTGGGATCTGGCGGAGCGCCCGGATTGCGACCGATACGAGGTCCCGGAAGAACCCGGCCTTCGACGCGACCACGTCCGACGAACGCGCGCCCGGCGCCCCACCCTTCGTTTCGATGCTCGAAATGCTGCTCATCTCTCCTCCTTCACGGCTGTCTCCGCGTACTCGTGCTCATCAGCGTAATCCGCGATGCGCTCTCCGGTGGCGGAGAGGAACACGTCGTCCAGCGTCGGGGTGCGTAAGGAGAGGTCGCGGACCCGCAAACCGCCGTCCACACCGTTCAAGGCCAGTGCAACCGGGCTGACTGCTGTCGGTCCGTCTTCGACGGCGGCGGTTACCTCCGACCCATTCACGTTCACGCGCTCGACCTGCGGCACGGACTCCAGGGCGCGCCGGGCCGCCTCGGTGTCGCCCTCGACGTTCGCGACGATCAGGTCCGTACCGATGGAACGCTTTAGTTCCTGCGGGGTTCCCTCGGCCACGATCTTGCCGTGGCTGATGATCCCGACCCGTTCGGCCAACTCATCGGCCTCTTCGAGATATTGCGTAGTAAGGAAGACTGTCATCCCGAGATCCCGGTTGAGCCGCCGCACTTCTTCCCAGACTTTCGCGCGGCTCACCGGGTCGAGGCCTGTTGTCGGCTCATCGAGGAAGAGGACTTCCGGGTTGTGGATCAGGGCGAGCGCCAGATCCAGCCTCCGCTTCATCCCCCCGGAGTATGTCGCCACCCTCTCCCCGAGCGCCGGACCAATATCCACCAGCTCCCGGAGATCGGCCAACCGACGCTCGGTGTCGCGCCTCGACAACCCGTAGAAGCGCCCCTGCAAACGCAACATCTCCACCCCGGTCTGCTTCTCATCGAGCGCGGCGTCCTGCAAGGCTGCGCCTATCCGCAAGCGAACCGCCTCGGGTTCGCGGATCACGTCTCGTCCGGCGACGGTCGCGCGCCCGCCGGTCGGCGTCAGGAGTGTGCATAACATCCTCGTCAGGGTAGATTTGCCCGCGCCGTTGGGACCGAGGAAACCGTAGATCTCACCTCGCCGCACCGAGAGATCCACCCCGTCTACGGCCCTATTCTCCCCGAAAACCCGCTCCAGCCCCTCCGCCACTATAGCAGCGCCGGACGAAACTCCGTCAGACTCAAACGTGTCAGCCAAGAAACTCCTCTCGATGTTTTCGACCTCGACTTTACTACATAGTTAGATAACCTAACTACTAGCCATGCTAATATTACGGTATGGAAGGTGAAATTCAAGAAGGAAATTCTCTGAAGGCTCACGAGTTGTCGCGGGCTTTGCGCGGGGTAACGCGGGCCAATGCCGAGAGCACGCGGGAGTTGGCGAGACGTCTGGGGTTGGGTGTCAACGACATGACCGCAATGGATCACCTGCTACAGGACGGGCCGCTCGGTCCCGCTGAGTTGGGCAACCTTTTGGGGATGAGGTCGGCTTCGGCTACCGCTCTGGTGGATCGGCTGGAAGCGATGGGTCACGTAGAGCGGCGGCCTCATCCAACGGATCGCCGCCGCTTGGTGGTGGAGCCTACGGCGCACGCCGTCGAGGAGGTACTCGGTGTGATCCGTCCGCTGGTAACCGGCATCGACGCCGTCGCCGAGGAGTTGTCAACGGACGAGCAGCGTGTGGTGTTGGATTACTTGAGCCGGGTGTCGGGTATCCTGCGCGACTACGGTGAGGAGAACCCGGAGCAGGTGAGTTCCTAAAGGTCTTCGGCGTCGGATACGAGCGCCACGGGTCTTACCGGAGAGCCGGTAGCGCCTACGAACTTCAAGGGCGTGCAGACAAAGTCGAAGCGGTGGTGGCCTGAGGCGGCCAACTCTTCGAGCACGAGGTTCTCGACAATGTAGATACCGTGACGCACCAGCAGGATCAAGTGTCCCGGCAACGTACAGCCGAGGTCCGGGTCCTTGAGCCCCGGCACGTCCCAAGCCATGTTGTCCGATCCTACCGCGATCACACCCTTCTCCGCCGCCCAATACGACGCGCCGGCATCCATCCCAGGCCCGGACAGGTAGCGCTCTTCGTCCTCCCAGTAACGCCCGTTTCCGGTCCTCACGAGCAACACACTTCCTGCTTCGACGCTCACATCCTGACGCCCGCAGCACTCTTCGAGGTCTTCGGCGGTGACCGCGTAGCCGGGGGCTAGCTCCTCGACGCCTTTGCTCGCGGCCACGTCCAGCAGGATGCCGGGAGCCAGGATGGGAGGTATTTCCTCCACGGCGAGCTTGCTGAAGCCGCGTGAGGTCTGGACCTCACCCACGGCGACATCGCCGTAGAGTTTGAGGTCTTCGGCCTGGTGGCAGAGGGCGTCTATGTGGGTGCCGGTGTGCTCGCCGCAAATAAGGATCCCGGCCGAGCTCGTGCGAGGTCCGGACTCGTCGGGGCGGTACTCGTCTCCGTGGCGACGATGGAGCAAGTAGGAGTAGCCGGCCTGCCGGTGACCCGGATGGATCGGCATCTCATCGGTACGCGGCTGCTCCAGGTCGAACACTTTCACTCCAGCACCATACACCACCAGCATTACCTCACTTTCCGCGATACACTCCCTCATCTCCGAGTCTGGGCGTCCGCCAGATCGGCGTCAACCTCGGACAGAGACAATGATTTGCTTACAGGCACCGTAGAAAGCTATCATGGACTGAGATGGAACATCGTGTACCGCGACCGGAAGAGGACCAGAGTGGCTGGCCGAAAGCAGCGGGAACCGGGTATCGAGAGCGTGCGCGGAAGCATCCGCCACGAAGAGCAAGATGGCCCAACGAGAGGTTTGAAGCGCTGAACGATACTGGCCGACACTTGCGACTCGGAGTCGACGTAGGCGGCACGTTCACCGACCTCGTGGCCCTCGGCGACGGCACGCTCATCACCGTCAAAGTCCCGTCCACCCCGCGCGACCAATCAGAGGGCGTGATGAATGCGATCCGGACTTCCGAAATAGAAGCGTCCTCCGTAACAGCCCTCGCCCACGGCATGACCGTCGCCACCAACGCCCTGCTCGAACGCCGCGGCGCGAAGATGGCGCTCGTCACCACCGAAGGATTCCGGGACATCCTGGAGATCGCCCGCCAGAACAGACCATCGCTCTACGACCTCTCGGTAGACCGTCCTCCCCCGCTCGTCCCGCGCGACCTTCGCTTTACGGTAAAGGAACGAATGGGACCGGACGGCGAGATACAAGCCCTGGACGAACAGAGCCTGAAAGAAGCAGTCGCCGCCGTGGAGAGAGCCGATGTGGAGGCGGTCGCCGTGTGCCTGCTCTTCGCCTTCGCCCACCCCGAACACGAGCAGCGCGTTGGGGAGGCGCTACGCGAGGCGCTGCCGGAGATGCACGTCTCTCTCAGCAGCGAGGTGCTGCCGGAGTTCCGGGAGTACGAACGTTTCTCGACTACCGCAGCCGACGCTTACCTGGCTCCGAAACTCGCCGCTTACCTGAAGAATCTGGCCGGCAAAACGGAGGAGGCAGGGGTTTCGAGTCCGCTCATCATGCAGTCCTCCGGCGGTGTTGCGCGGGTCGAAGACGCCATCTCGGACGCTGCGGGGTGCGTGCTCTCAGGGCCGGCGGGCGGGGTCGTCGGGGCGGCCTATGTGGGTGCGCTTGGAGGATACGAGAACTTGCTGACATTCGACATGGGCGGGACCAGCACGGACGTAGCCCCGATCATCTCGGGCGAGGCCCAGACGACGACGGAGACGGTGGTCGCCGGGGTTCCCATAAAGCTCCCGATGGTTGACGTTCACACCGTCAGCGCGGGCGGCGGCTCCATATCCTGGGCGGATGCGGGCGGCGCCCTGCGCGTAGGTCCCCACTCGACCGGCGCGGAGCCCGGCCCCGCCGCCTACGGCAAAGGTGGAGAGGAACCAGCCGTCACCGACGCGAACCTGTTTCTCGGCTACCTCGCGGACGGCGCGGAGCTAGGCGGCGAGGTGACGCTCCGGCGGGACCTTTCGGAGAAGGCGCTCGGCGTCCTGGGCGAGAAGCTCGGGCTTTCGCCGGAAGAGACGGCGCTCGGAATAACTCGCGTGGCGAACGCGGAGATGGTCCGCGCCCTGCGCGTAATAAGCGTGGAGCGCGGCCTGGACCCGAGAGAGTTCGCCCTGCTCGCTTTCGGAGGGGCGGGCGGACTGCACGCCTGTGCGCTCGCGGAAGAGTTGGGCATGGAGACCGTCCTCGTTCCACGCGCCGGAGGAGTCCTGAGCGCGCTCGGGCTCGCCATCTCCGACCTGCGCCGAGACTACGTGCGCCCGTACCTCTCCGCCCTGGACAGGGTAGACGAGAGAGAGTTCGAGAAGCGGTTCGAGGAGATGGAGAAAGCGGCGAACAGGGACCTGGACGCGCCGACTCACACGCGGCGAGCGGACCTGCGCTACAAAGGACAGTCTTTCGAGCTGACGGTCGGAGCGGACGATTTGGAGAAACTGGAGGAGCGTTTCCACGCCGCCCACGAGCAGCGGTACGGGTACCGGATGGAGGATGAGGCTGTAGAGCTGGTGAACCTGCGCCTGATCTCGACCGTGCCGGTCGATAAACCGGACTTGGAAGAGCCGAAACCACAGGATGGCGAAGCGGAGCACAGAGAAGCAAACTTCGACGGCGAGTGGAAGGAGGTCCCGGTCCTGGACCGCGAGACGCTAGGACGAGGTTCGGAGGTCGGAGGTCCGACAATAGTCGAGTTCAAGGAGGCAACTTGCGTGGTGCGTCCCGGATGGCGGGGCAAGATAGACGCGGTTGGTACGCTCGTGCTAGAGAAGGCCGATGAGTAACGGGAAGCTCGACCCGGTGACGCTCTCGGTCTTGGCGAGCGCGCTTTCGGGGGTCGCCGAGGAGATGGGAGCGGTCTTGATCCGGGGCGCGTACTCGTCCAACATCAAGGAGCGGCGCGACTGCTCGACCGCCCTTTTCGACGCACGCGGCAGGATGGTCGCCCAGGCGGAGCATATCCCGGTCCACCTCGGCGCCATGCCGGAAGCCGTCGCAGCCGTGATGGAACGCAGCCCCGAGCCCGGCGACGTCTTCGCCCTCAATGATCCCTACTCCGGCGGCACGCACCTGCCGGACATAACACTCGTCTCTCCGGTCGCCTATGGAGTTGAAATCGTCGGCTACGCGGTCACGCGGGCTCATCACTCGGACGTTGGCGGGATGAGCCCCGGTTCTATGCCTTCGGCGTCGCGGGAGATCTACCAGGAAGGGCTTATCATCCCACCGGTGCGTCTCGTTCGCGGCGGAGAGTACATCGAGGAGGTACTTGCCCTAATCCTGGCGAACGTCCGCACGCCCGCCCTGAGACGCGGCGACCTGCGCGCCCAAATAGCCGCCAACCGTCTCGCAGGGACACGTATCTCGGAGCTGATGGAGCGTCGCGGCGAGGAGACCATACTGGCCGCCTTCGAGGAAGTCATCTCCTACACGGACAGACGGACGCGCGAGGCGATCCGGGCGCTCCCGGACGGCGAATACACAGCCGAGGACGTCCTGGAAGGCGACGGCACTACTGATGAAGATATCCAGATCAAAGCAACCGTCACCATAAAAGACGACTCAATGACCATGGACTTCACCGGCACCTCGGAGGCGGTTGCGGGCAACGTCAACTGCCCCCTTCCCGTAACCCGCTCGGCCTGCTACTTCGCCCTGCGGGTGCTGCTGCCAAAAGACGTTCCAGCAAACGCGGGGACCTACGCGCCGCTTGAAATACTCGCCCCGGAAGGAAGCCTCGTAAACGCCACAAGTCCTTCGGCGGTAGTCGCCGGAAACGTCGAGACCTCCAACCGTATCGCCGATGTGACACTCGCGGCGCTCGCAGGCTTCGCCCCGGAAGACATCCCCGCCCTGGGCCAGGGGACGATGAACAACCTCATAATCGGGGGGCGTCGAGGCGGCGGCTGGACTTACTACGAGACGATGGGCGGCGGCCAGGGCGCGAGCAGCGGCGGCCCCGGCCCCTCCGGCGTCCACGTCGGCATGTCCAACACCCTGAATACACCTGTCGAAGCTTTCGAGCTTGAGTACCCGATGCGCGTCGAACGCTACGAACTACTCTACGACTCCGGCGGCGACGGGAAGTATCGTGGCGGCGACGGCCTCGTCCGCTCCGTGAAAGTCCTTGAACCAGCCACCCTCTCACTCCTGGCCGATCGCCGCCGTCATCCCCCGCAGGGCGCGCGAGGCGGCGAGAATGGAAATACCGGTAAGAACCTCCTAAACGGCGAACAGTTGCCGCCGAAGACGAGCCGGGAGCTTGCGGAGGGAGACGTGGTGACGATCCACACACCGGGCGGTGGCGGGTACGGTGCTCCGGGAACCTAGTTGCCGTTCTGTACGGGTTGTCGAAAGAACATACAAGGAGGTAACGTGAAGGGCTTTTCCAAACCTGACTATCCACCCCCTGTCCCGTCTTGGTTGCGGTCGAAGCCTACCGGAGTCTTGCGACTCGCGTTTCGCCTGCCGGTCTACCTGTACCGGCTCAACCTTGGCTGGATGCTCGGACATCGGTTTCTATTTTTTGTCCACAAGGGACGGAAGAGCAATCTCCTGAGGGAGACGGTGCTTGAGGTGATCCTCTACAACAAGGCTGAGAAAGAGAGCATCGTACTCTCCGGCAGAGGAGAGAAGGCCGACTGGTACCGAAACATAAAGGCGAACCCGGCGCTGGAAGTCCGCACCGGACACGAGCGCTACGTGCCGGAGCAACGGTTTCCAGCTCCGGAGGAGAACCACGCCATAATCTCGGAGTACGCGCGCCTGCACCCGCTGGTGTTTCGATTTCTCGTGAGGGTGTTCTTATCTGACTATCCGCTTGACGGGCCAGAAGACGAGCGACAGAGGTTTGCCAAGTCTCTGCGGCTGGTTGCCTTCCGTCCCGACAAGCACAGTGGGTAATTAGGTCTGACAGCGAGTTACGTGTAGGGTGAGCCTCGCGGATACTTTCTCGGCACGAAACCGTATTCGAAGGATCTCCAGCTAAACATGTAGGACGCCGTAGATCTCGGCACCGATCACAAGGAGGTCGTCAAGGTCTTCGGCGTCTCCCTTCCTCCCATAAGCACGGGGGAGTTAGCCGGTTCGTCCCGGAACACTACCTCGCGGGAGATGTCGAACGCTCTTGAACATAACCCCGTAATACCGAATACAGTCACGCGTAGAGAACTGGAGAATACTGGCGACTTAACATCACGTCATCTATTAGAGAGTTGGGGTACAGTAAGATGTCAGCTATTCTGTTCGGCTCGATCAGCACCATCGCCGACACCTCCGAACTGCAGAGGCAGGCTTTCAATCAAGCTTTCGAGGAGTACGGACTGGGATGGCGGTGGGATCGAGACGAGTATCTTACGATGCTAGAAAAGAGCGGCGGTCAGAAGAGGATCGCCGATTACGCGGATTCGGTCGGGGACACGGTCGATGCGAAGGCAATTCACGAAACAAAATCAAAGATCTTCCAAAAAAGCCTAACCACATCCCGGTTGGCTCCCCGCACCGGCGTCGTCGAAACAATACAGGGCGCGAAGAGCAACGGCATGAAGGTCGCCTTTGTGACCACGACTTCCCGAGAAAATATCTCGGCGCTGACTAAAGCCTTGAGTCCGGATGTCCAGACTACCGATTTTGACGTAATCGTAGACGCTTCCAACGTCGGTCAACCAAAGCCGGATAAAGCTGCCTATTCCTTTGCGCTGCAGAGCCTGGGTGAGGAAAGCGGCGATTGTATTGCGATCGAAGATAATTTGGAAGGAGTGCGGGCTGCCGCGGCGGCAGGTCTGAAGTGCGTCGCGTTCCCGAACGAGAACACCGCCAACAACAACTTTGAGACGGCCCAGCATCGCGTTGATCGATTGAACTTCGACGAATTGCAGGAGTTCATTCGGAGAGAGTAGGTCCTCCGAGATACCAAAGTCGGGCGGATGACCTCTTGCCATGGACGGCAAAAGTCGTGTTCTCCTCATTCTACGTGAGGATGAACTATGAAGAACTGGGAACCGTGATCTTCACCCGGAATCAAGCAGATTTATCCACCGCCGACTGGAGGCGTTAGAAAATATGACAGTCACCCCTCGCGCAACTGTCAGGGCAACAGAAACAGCATTTCACGTTGAGGCATACGAAAAGATCGACTACTCCCTGCTCTACGTAGAGGGAGCTTTCGCGGTCGAAAACGCCGAGATCGCGGAAAGCTACCATCAATTCGGGCGCTGCCTCATGGTAGTGGACGAAACCGTGTACGGCGTGTACGGCGAGCAGATGCAGGCTTATTTCGAGCATTATCAGATTGATTTGACCGTCTTTCCGGTCGCGATCAAGGAGACGGATAAGACCTTACGGACGCTAGAGCGAATCGTCGATGCGTTCGGAGATTTCGGTTTGCTCCGCAAGGAGCCGGTATTGGTGGTGGGCGGCGGCTTGACCACCGACGTGGCCGGTCTCGCCTGTGCCACTTTTCGACGTTCCACGAACTATATCCGGGTTCCGACGACCCTGATCGGGCTCATTGATGCGAGCGTCGCGATCAAAGTCGCCGTCAACCACGGCAAGTACAAGAATCGGCTGGGCGCATTCCACGCATCCCAGAAGGTGATCCTGGACTTCTCGTTCCTGAAAACTTTGCCTACCGATCAGGTGCGCAATGGCATGGCGGAGCTGATCAAGATAGCTGTCGTCGCCAACAGAGGAATCTTCGAGCTGTTGGAAAAGAATGGCGAGGACCTTCTGCTTACCCGCTTTGGCTACCTGGATGGAGCGCGTGAGACGCGGGAAATAGCGCACGAGGTGACGTATGACGCGATCAGCACCATGCTGAACCTGGAGGTGCCTAATTTGCACGAGTTGGAGTTGGATCGCGCCATCGCTTATGGTCATACCTGGAGTCCCACCCTGGAGCTAACGCCTGATGTTCCGATGTTCCACGGTCACGCGGTCAACGTCGACATGGCTTTCTCCGCCACCGTCGCCGAGCAGCGAGGCTACATCTCGACCAGTGAACGCGACCGGATCTTTCGGCTGATGAGCCGCGTCGGCCTGGCGCTCGACAGCCCTTACCTCACTTCTGAGTTGCTGTGGAAGGCGACTGACTCGATCATCCAGACGCGGGATGGTTTGCTGCGCGCCGCTGTTCCTCGCCCAGTCGGAACGTGCTTCTTTGTCAACGATCTGACGACGACAGAGCTAGACCGGATGTTGGAAATCCACAAGGACGTTTGTAGCAGCTACCCTCGCAGCGGGGACGGTGAAGACGTGTTTACGGCAGTATTAGCGTCGTTTAGCGATCCTGTATTAAGCGATAGAAAAGCATGAAACCCATCTCCAGACCGGTAGACTCGCCGAGGCCCGTGACCCCATCGGGCATTCTGGCGGCGAAGCTCGACCGATTGAGCCAAAGGCTCGAAGCTGTGGACAGTATTGACCCGGAGCTGAAGTCTGGACTGCGGGAAGCGTGCGAGTTGGCAGGTGGATTGGAGCCTTACTTGAGCCAATGCACGACGCCGGAGTCTCCGGCCCTGAGACTGCTTGCCCAAAGTACCCAAGCAGAAGACTGGAGCCGGCGCTCCAACAATGACACCGTCGGGCAGCTCGAGCAGGAGATGCTCTCGGGACACGTCGAGGGCCAGACGCTGAAGATGCTCGTGTACATGAGCCGGGCGAAACGAGTGCTGGATATCGGTATGTTCACCGGCTACTCCGCTCTCGCGATGGCGGAAGCCCTGCCCGACGACGGCGAAGTGGTCGCCTGTGAGATCGATGCTGATGTCGCAGAGTTTGCCCGGCAATGCTTTAGCGAGTCCACTAGCGGACACAAAATCGTCGTCAAGGTGGCGCCGGCGCTGTTCACGCTCAAGGAGTTGTCCGCTGACAATGAGACTTTCGATCTCGTCTTCATAGACGCCGATAAGGCAGGCTACGTGGACTATCTGACTACTCTGCTGGATACTGGCCTGCTGGCGCCTCATGGCGTGATCTGTGTGGACAACACGCTGATGCAGGGGCAACCATATGTATCGGGCGAGTCGACGGCCAACGGGGTCGCGATCGCAACGTTCAACCAGACAGTCGCGGCTGATCCTCGCGTCGAGCAGGTGGTCATCCCGCTTAGGGATGGCCTTACGCTTATCCGCCGAGTGGAGACCGGTTGACGTTTTTGAGAGTGGAGCCATTGCCAGTTTTCGAGATAAAGTCTTCAACCAAGGAGAAGCCATGAATGATGTCGTATTGGACCCCATCGGTGTAAAGGTAACCGGTCTAACTATCCGCGAGCTCAACCCTGAAATGGCTGCGCAACTTCAGGGACTGCTAGCCCAACACGGCGTCGTCGTCATGCCCGACCAAGATATAGATGACGCCGCTTTCGTCGCTTTCCTGAAACAGTTTGGCGGGTTGACTTTCACCAAAGGGGAGACCGCTGTTCAGGGCTTTCCGGATCTCAACGTGGTCAGCAACGTCGGACGCACCACGCCGCCGCGCAGCACGTTTCACGTGGATACCAGCTACGTGCGCCATCCGCCGGCATATACATCCCTCCGGGCGGTTGAAATCCCTGCCCAGGGAGGTGAGACGCTGTTTACAAACCAGTACCGCGCGTTCGAAACGCTACCCGATGAAGTGCGGACGAAGCTGGAGGGCAGAAGTATCCGGCACGTGGTGACCGGCCTGGACCTTGACGACGACGATGAAACAGCAGCGGAGCATCCCGTATTTCGTCAACACCCGATCTCAGGTCGCACCGCACTCTACATGTCAACGCCCAAACGTTGCGCCGGTATCAGCGGCATGGAAGAGTCAGAAGCTGAAGAGATGATCGAGTTTCTGTTCGCCCACTCGACCAAGGAAGACAACACCTACCGCCACGCCTGGTCTCCGGGTGACGTAGTGATGTGGGACAACAGTTGTGTTCTGCACCGCGCCGACCACGCGGATGTCGTCGGAGACCGCGTGATGCATCGCGGAATGGTGGCCTGGTACGATGGCAACGGCACACCGCGCTCGACCGTCGCGTAGCCGGACTACAGTTTCGACTTTCCATGATGAACACTGAAAAGGCAGATCACAGTCAGGGGACGACCACGCTGAAAACGGTAGCAGTTCTGCTTCTGCTGCTGTCGGCGCTGCCGGCGAACCTAGCACTGACCGCAGCCGCGCTATTGAGGACGATTGTGGTTAAACCATCCAGGGAAATAGCGCCTCACCCTAGAACTATCCTGATCAGTGGCGGCAAGATGACGAAAGCGTTGCAGTTGGCCCGCTCTTTCCACAAGGCGGGCCATCGGGTAATTCTGGTCGAGTCGAGCAAATACCGGCTCACGGGACACAGGTTCTCCCGGGCGGTGGATCGCTTCTACACCATACCCAATCCCCAGGCAAAAGGTTACACTGACGCACTCCTCGAAATCGTGCAGAAGGAGAGCGTGGATGTCTACGTTCCGGTCTGCAGTCCGGCGGCCAGTTACTACGATGCTCGATCAAAACTGGTGCTTTCAAAGTATTGCGAAGTTATGCACTGCGATCCGGAAATGGTCCAAAAGCTCGATGACAAATACGAATTTTCCGATCTCGCAGCCTCGTTAGGCCTTCCAGTACCAGACTACCATCGCATCACGACGCCGCAGCAGGTAACGGATTTCGACTTTAGTAAGCGAGAGAGACCGTACATACTCAAAAGCATCCCCTATGATCCTGTCAATCGGTTGGATCTTACTAAACTGCCCCGTGACACACCGCAAGAAACGGCGGGATTCGCGCAGACCAAGCCGATGTCCGAAGATACGCCCTGGATCATGCAGGCTTTCATTCCTGGGCAAGAATATTGTACGCACAGCACGGTTCGAGACGGGAAGTTGCAAGTGCATTGCTGTTGCAAATCATCAGCTTTCCAGATCAACTACGAGATGGTCGACAACCCCGAGATCGAAGCGTGGGTCAGAAAGTTCGTCGGCGCTCTAAAGCTCACCGGCCAGGTCTCCTTTGACTTTATCCAAGCAGACGATGGGCGCGTGTATGCGATCGAGTGCAACCCGCGCACCCACTCGGCCATCACGATGTACTACAACCATCCCGACGTGGCGAGGGCTTATTTGGAGAGCGATTTTCCTGTCATCCAACCACTTAAATCCAGTCGGCCGACTTACTGGATCTACCACGAAATCTGGCGCCTGGTGACCCAGCCGACGAAGATAGCGTACAGGCTCAAGGTCATTCTTCGCGGCAAGGACGCGATCTTTGACTGGTCGGATCCCCTCCCGTTCTTGATGGTTCATCATGCACAGATCCCCTGGCTGCTGATAGAGAACCTAAGAAAGCGTAACGGCTGGATCCGCATAGATTTCAACATCGGTAAACTCGTCGAGCCGGCGGGAGATTGATTCATGCCCCTGCGTATTCTGCACCTGGTCGGTTCCGCAGTCAGCGAATTCTACTGTGACCTATCGCGCCTGTATGCTCAAGATTGCCTGGAGTCCACCGCTGATGCAGCGCTTTACGAGTTCCACGTCGCTTACGTTACGCCCGATCTCCAATGGAGGTTCCCAGCCGACCTGAGCCGTGAAGTCATTTCTTCAGCCGCGCCGATGTCTTTGGCCGATGCGGTACAGCGTCTGACCGCACTCGATATAGATGTAATGGTGCCGCAGATGTTCTGCGTCCCCGGCATGACTTACTATCGGGCTCTCTTCGATTTGCTCGGAATTCCCTACGTAGGCAATACTCCCGATGTGATGGCGTTGGGCGCCAATAAAGCGAAAGCGAAAGGAGTCGTAGCCGCAGCCGGTGTCAGTGTGCCTGAGGGAGAACTTCTCCAGCCAGGAGATCATCCCGCAATTTCTCCTCCGGCGGTGATCAAACCGGTCGACGCAGACAATTCACTCGGAGTTGCGTTGGCGCGTAGCCGCGCGGACTACGACACTGCCCTGAAGACGGCTTTTGCTCATTCAGATAGAGCGCTTTTAGAGACATACATCGAACTCGGGAGAGAAGTCCGCTGCGGCATCGTCGTTCGGGACGGGCAGCTCGTCCCTTTACCGCTCGAAGAGTACAGCGTGGACAGCGCTCTAAAGCCGATCCGAAACTACGACGACAAGATAAACCGGAACGAAGACGGCGATTTGAACCTGGTTTCGAAAGACAGCACCAGGTCCTGGATCGTCGATACTAAAGATCCCGTTACACAGCGGGTCTGGGACGCTGCTAAAAGATGCCACGTCGCGTTGGGCTGCCGGCATTACAGTCTGCTTGATTTCCGTATTGACCCAAGCGGGCAACCCTGGTTCCTGGAAGCAGGGCTCTACTGCTCTTTCGCCCAGAAGAGTGTGATCCCCATTATGGCGAAAGCGGCGGGTATACCTTTGGATGAGCTGTTCCAGATGGTTGTAAGACAGAGCATCGCAAGCTCCACGCGGGCTTGAGTGCCGGCCGTAGTGTTGTTCTACCTGTGTTGTTGGCTCGGTAGTTAGCCCCGTGTGCAAGTTTTTTGAAGGCTTGATCTAAAGAGAGTACGCTCCCGGTTCACGAGCGTCGCCACTACCGACGACGGCCGGGTTTGCGGCCGGAGTAAACGACCGTTCTCCAGGCTCCGACTGCCCCGCCGAGGGAGCCGAAAGCCATGTCGAAGACCGTATCCAGGGGCGGGTTGTAGATAAACACCGGGAGCAGGAGGTCGGCGAGCGCTTCGATCACCTCCCACGCGCCTCCCCCGATGATGCCGACGACGGCCCCCGTGACGATTGCCCGGCGGCCGGAAACAGGAGACGCCTCGCCACGGAGATACGCGAGCTCCGTAGCGATTGACACCAGGGCCAGAAAGGTAAGGAAGTGCGCCAGGTTGTCCCAGAACACGCCTTCGTAGAAGAGACCAAGCGCCAGCCCCGAGAAGTCGAGTACCAGGCTCACCAGCAACGTCGCGCGTGCGAAAAGAGATAGCTTCTTCAGTCGCCAACCAAGCTCCGCCAGGGCTCCCCGGCCCAGATTCAAGTCCTTTCACCTTCGTCCGGGACATCCCCTTCTTCCCGATGCTGCTTGTTGCTCCATCGCCGAGAAGCCGGTGGCTGTGGGCCGGCAATGAGGCTATCGGTCAACCTTCCGGGTCGGCGCCCATCCGGGTTACTTATTGTAGATTACCCATATAGCATGCACGATCCCAGGGACGACCCCCAGTAAAGTTAGAACGATGTTGAGCCAAAAGTGGAATCCGAAGCCCACCTGCAAAAAGACGCCTAGCGGCGGCACGAATATTGCGGCCAAGATGCGTAAGAGATCCACTTTATTCCTCCTGTTTAGACCTATTTGTCCAGAGTATACCCAAACCGGTGCATTCCTATGTGCGCATGGTAAAAACGACGCTTGTGCTTTGCGTCGCGACACCGTTGCGGAGACTCTACCGCGCCTGTTTCGCCTGGTCCCGCACGAGCATGGAACGTCCGGCGAGTATCGTCCCGGCCGCAGCGACGGCAATGGCTCCCGAGACTAGCCAGGCTGTATCGTAGGATGTCGCCTCGACCAGGAACCCGAAGATGAGCGGCCCGACGGCGGCCCCGGATGAGGCGCCGGTCTGGGTTATGCCGGTCGCGGCGGCCGGAGCGCCGGGGTTCGTCCTTACGATGGCGAAGTTGAAGAGGCCGGGCCAGCCCCAGCCGGCCCCGAAAGCGAGGAGCGTCCCGACTACTAGAAGACCGTGGATGCCGCTCGCGAGCAGCGCGAACCCGACAGCCCCGACCACGAGCATGCCGGATACCAGCCGCAAGCGACCGCTGTTCATACGGTCGGCGAGAGTTCCGGCCAGAACCCGCACTGTGATACCGGTGGCGCTCCCGAGCGCGAGAAGGAGACCGGCCGTACCGGCCCGCATCCCCTCCGAGACGGCGGCCCCGGAGATAAACGCGCCGAGCGGCGTCGCGGCCGTGGAGCCGAGCCCGAGCCCGACGGCCAGCAGCACGAGCGGCCGGGTGTGTACGTCTCCCGCCCGGCCTTTATTCGTCTGGCGGACACCGTCGTGAGTAATCGTCTCGGCCGGCACCAGCAGCGCCACCATTAGCGCGAGCGCGGCGCCACCGGCGAAGGCCCAACGCCAGCCGACGGTGACGGCGACAATAGGCACGGCGAGGCCGGCTAGCAGCGTGGCGGTTGGGATGGCTGCTTGTTTGATCCCAAAAGACAGTCCCTGGCGTTCGGGCGGCACTTCGCGGGCCAGTAAGAGGTGCGTCGCCGGTTGGGAGACGGCGTTCGCGAAACCGCCGAAGATCAGGCAAAAGAGAAGCCCGCCCCACGAACGGGCCAGCAAGGCGACGCAGAGTAGTGAAGCTGCGCTCGCCAGCGCCGCCGCGCGCATCCCCCGGTGCGACCCGATGCGCTCTACCAGCCGCCCGAAAAGTGCGGAGGCGAGGGCCGAAGAAGCGAAGAAAGCAGCCACCAGAAGACCGAGAGCCCCGGTCCCGAAGTGCATCTCAGAGCGGATCTGGACCGCAAGCCCACCCGTCAGGAAAGCCGGAAGGACCCCCGCCGTGGCGACCGCGACAGCCAACAGTATCGGCCGGTAGTTGAGGCTATCGCTGCTCATTGAGAGCGGGTCTTCGAAACGGTGTCAGGGGAGGCGATGATCGAAGATATGCGGGACATAAGCTTCGATGTTAGCACGACTCTCGGAAGCTACCTTCTGATGAGTTAACGAAGGACGGTGTTGAGGGCGGCGCGGGCTGCGAAGTATCCGCACATGCCGTGCACGCCGCCGCCGGGCGGCGTCGAGGAGGAGCAGATGTACAGTCCCCTGGCGGGAGTCGAATACGGGGTGATGCGCGCCGTTGGCCGGGCCAGGAGTTGCCGGAAGTCCATCACGCCGCCATTGATGTCGCCGCCCATCAGGTTGGCGTCCGCACGTTCGAGTTGTGCCGGTCCCATCTTATTCTTCGCCAGGATGAGGTCGCGGAAACCGGGGGCGAACCGTTCGATCTGGCTCTCTATTCTCTCCGTCATGTCGAAGGTGGAACCGTTTGGAACGTGACAGTACGCCCACACGGTATGCTTCCCTTCGGGCGCGCGGGTATCGTCGAAGAGGCTCTGCTGGGCGAGCAACACGAACGGCCTTTCGGGGTTCTCCCCACGCCAGACAGCGGCCTCAGAAGCAGAGATGTCGTCCAACGTCCCGCCGAGGTGGACGGTCCCGGCACGCAGGCACTTGTCATCCATCCAGGGAATCGGCCCATCGAGCGCGAAGTCGACCTTGAAGATGCCGGGTCCGTAGCGGTAGCGGGAGAGGGATCTCCGGTAGCCTCCGGTGAAGTGCTCCCCGGCGATTGAGAGTAGCTGGCGCGGCGTCACGTCGAATAGGACCGTCCTGGTAAGCGGCAGGTCTTTCACGGAGCGTACCCGCAAGCCGGTATGGACCTCGCCGTCTAGAGAGCGGAGGTATGAGGCGAGCGAGTCGGCGATCTTCTGGGAGCCGCCTTTCGGGAACGGCCAGCCGACGGCGTGACCGAGCACCGAGAGAGCAAGTCCGAAGGCGGCGCTCGGTCCCTGCTCCATCGGCAAAAAAGAATGGGCTGCATTCCCGGCGAAGAGCCCTTTCGCCCTCTCACCATCGAAAAGCCCCTCTGCGAGCCCGCGAGCCGAACGGAGCGCCCGCAAGCCGGTTCGGGCTAGACCGAATGGGTGACGCGGCAAACGTAGTGGGCCGAGAACGGACCCGGCGAGCCGATCCCAATCCCGGACGGCAGGCTCCATCAGCTTCGCGTAAGCACCGGCGTCCGATCCCAGGGCGTCGCCCGTCTCCTCGATGGAGCGCTCCAGGGTGACAGCCGTGCCGTCGTCGAAGGGATGGGCCAGGGGCGCGGGCGGGTGGACCCACTCAAGCCCGTGGTCTTCTAGCGGGAGGTCTGAGAAGAAAGGTGAGCCGTAGCCCAGAGGGTGAATAGCCGAACCGAAGTCGTGGACGTAGCCTGGGAGGGTAAGCTCCGCCGAGCGGGTGCCGCCCCCGATCACACCCTCAGCCTCAACGACCGCCACCGAGCGACCCTGACGGGCAAGCTCTACAGCGGCGGCCAACCCGTTTGGCCCCGCTCCAACCACAACAGCATCGTAAACTTCCCTGCTCATTAGTTGATTCTACAGCGCCGGACTACTAAAGAGCTACAAAGCAATTACAGAGCCCGGACCATCCCGCCGTCCACCAGGAGCGCCTGTCCCGTGACGTAGCTGTTCGCGGGCGAGGCGAGGAACGCCGCCACTTTGGCGAACTCCTCCGGAGTCCCGTAGCGCTCGAGCGGTATCCGGGAAGCGAAATCAGCCCGGATCTCCTCGACGGGCACGCCGAGGGCGTCGGCGCGGGCTCCGTCCAGCGAAGCCGAGCGGTCGGTCGAGATACGACCCGGCCCGAGTGTGTTGATCAGGACGCCATCGGACGCCAACTCCGAAGAGAGGCTCTTGGCGAGCCCGGAGATCCCAGCCCTAAAAGTGTTTGAGAGGGTCAGGTTCTCGATGGGCTGCTTGATAGACGAGGAAGCCACGACGACGATGCGCCCTTCACCCCGCTCTCTCATGTGCGGCAAAGAGAAGCGGATCAAACGAACCAGGCTCATCAGGTTCAACTCGAATGCGTGGCTCCAATCCTCTTCCCCCAGATCCTCGAACCCTCCCGCCGGCGGTCCCCCGGAGTTGGTAACCAGCACGTCCAGCCCCCCGAACCGGCCCGCTGTCTTCTCCACCAAGTGCCGGATATCCTCCTCCCGCGTCAGGTCGGCGGCGCAGTATTCGACCGTGGCGTTCGTCGCGGCTTTTATCTCCGCCGCGGCCTTCTCCAACACCGTTTCATCACGGCTCGAAAGCATAACCGATGCGCCCTCAGCGGCGAGTTGGGCGGCGACGGCACGCCCGAGTCCCTTGCTTGAGGCGGCGACCAGAGCGACTTTCCCTTCTAGTCCGAGATCCAAAACTATCCTTTCACCGGGTTGTACAGTGGCTCGAAACCGGAGATTCGGCACCCTAAAGTGTCCCCATCCCGGAGTACGACAGCCCCAGGCGTTCCTGTAGAGATGATGTCGCCGGGCAGAAGCGTCATGACTTCCGAGTGGAAGGCGACCAGCGACCACGGCGAGAACGTCATGTTCGAGACGGTATTCCGGCGGCGCGGCTCACCGTTCAGTAGGGTCGAGACCTCGAGGTCCCCGATCTCCTCCACCTCGTCCGGCGTGACCAACTGCGGCCCGAAACTGAAGAATGTGTCGAAGCTCTTGGCGCGGGTCAGGTAACGCGGGTTCTTTCGCAATATGTCCTCAGCGGTCATGTCGAGGATCATGGTAAAGCCGGCGACCACGGAAAGGGCTTCCTCCTCGGAGACGTTGCGGGCCTCGCGACCGATTATTACTCCCAGCTCGGCCTCGCCCGTCACCCGCTCCGACTGAGGAGGCAGCTTTATCTCCTCCCCCGGACCGATGATGGTCGTATCCGGCCTCATAAAGCTCGCCGGTTCCTCAGAAGGAGCGGCCTCATCCAGGTCTCCGGCGTGCTCCACGTAGTTCAGGCCGATACCCCAGATCTTCCGCGGCCTCCGATACAACGGCCCGTACTCGACCTCTTCAAACGGGATTACTTCCTCCACAAAACCTTCGAAATTACCCTGCCGGTACTTCTCCCAGAGTTCGTAGAATTCACCGCCCTCCAGAAGGGAGAACAGGTCGGTGGGCCATCCGGCGTTCGCGGCGCCCAACGGGAGCGCTCCTCCGGGCAGGATCAAAGCGACCTCCTCCGAACCTCTAGTTTTGATCGTCACGAGCCTCAACAGACAACCTCCTTTCCACTAATAGCCCTCCAATTCTGACAGAGTAGCTCGCAAGCCGCGAGACCGGTTGCGGCCCACGCTCCCCTATGACAGAATCCATCCAACGGACGCCCTGCTTTTGGGGAGGATCGGGCTTCCACGGCACACAGCTCACCCAGGAGGAGAATTACTATGGACTTCTACTATTCGGACAAGGTCCTTGAACTTAAATCACAGCTTGAGGCTTTCATGGACGAGAATATTTACCCGAACGAGAAGACGTTTGAGGAGCAGCTCGCTGCGGCGGAGAGCCGCTGGACTGTTCCTCAGATCATGGGAGAGCTGAAAGCAAAAGCGAAATCCGAGGGCCTCTGGAACCTGTTCCTGCCCGGCTCGGAGTACGGTGCGGGGCTCACGAACCTGGAGTATGCGCCGCTTTGCGAGGTCATGGGCCGGAGCCCCATCGCCCCGGAGGTCTTTAACTGCTCCGCCCCGGACACGGGCAACATGGAGGTCTTGGTCCGCTACGGAAGCGAGGAACAGAAAAAGCGATGGCTTGAACCTCTACTAGAGGGAGAGATACGTTCCTGCTTCGCGATGACCGAGCCGGACGTAGCTTCGTCGGACGCGACGAACATTCAGGCCAGGATAGAGCGGGACGGGAACGGTTACGTCATCAACGGTAGGAAGTGGTGGTCTTCGGGGGCCGGGGACCCGCGGTGTGAGATCTCCATTTTCATGGGCAAGACCGACCCGGAGGCGAAAAAGCACGAGCAGCAGTCAATGATCCTGGTGCCACTCAATACTCCGGGCGTGAATATCGAGCGGACATTGCCGGTCTTTGGCTACGACGACGCGCCGCACGGGCACGCGGAGATCTCCTTCGAGGACGTGCGGGTACCGAAGGAGAACATCATCTGGGGTGAAGGGAAGGGCTTCGCCATCGCCCAGGGACGGTTGGGACCGGGGCGCATTCACCATTGCATGCGTTTGATCGGTCTCTCCGAGCGGGCCATCGAGCTGATGTGCGAGCGGGTAAAGAGCCGGGAGACTTTCGGCAAGCCACTCTCGGAGCAGGGCGTGGTGATGGAGTGGATCGCCGACTCCCGAATGGAGATAGAGCAGGCGCGGCTGCTAACCCTGAGAGCGGCCCACATGATGGACACTGTCGGCAACAAGGAAGCGCGAAGTGAGATCGCCCAGATAAAGGTCGTAGCCCCGAACGTGGCCCTGCGCGTCCTAGACCGTGCCATACAGGCCCACGGCGGAGGCGGTGTCTCGAACGACTTCCCGCTCGCGGCATTCTGGGCGTCGGCCAGGACCCTGCGCCTCGCCGACGGCCCCGACGAGGTACACCGCGCCTCCGTCGCGCGGCTGGAGCTGAAAAAAGAACGCGCGAAGACCGGACAAACCTCCGGCGTATAGACACTCACCCGTTCGGGAGGAGCTTTCGACTAGAATCTGGGGGAAGTTCAAGACAAAAAGTTTCTTTCGGAGGCGTGCGCGATGGCTATAGAGATGACGGGCGGTAAGATCATGGACGAGCGGGGTACAGTCGTCACCTTCCGGCAGAAGTGCGAGAATTGCGGCTACGTCTTCGACTGGAACAAGACGACCATAGTTCCCGCCTATGGCTCCCGAAAAGTCAGGGCATTCACCTGCCCGGAGTGCGCCAACTACCAGGAGGTCTCGGTTCGTCATTACAAAAACCCCGCTCCGCAGTAGGGTAAGCGGTTCATCGAGCATGGGCTGGTTCTTAGGATGCGCCTGGGCTTCCACCGCCCGCAAATAGAATGCTTGGCGAGCTTGAGCTTATTGGCTTTACCCTCGGTGTAGCTCCAACCCGGCCCCGCAGCCGACGACGATCTGTATTCTCCAAGCGCTGCGCTTCCTTCAGTAGAAGCCCCTAGCTTTCTCGCCTACTCTGGCGAAGTTGAACGGTTTACTCGCGCGGAGCCGGCGGAGGGCCTCTCTCGACTCTTTCTCGTCTCCGGGAACTTGGTCGGGTAGGGTTTTTCCGCTCTGGATCGACAGCAGAGCGCTCTCGCGCCTTTCAATCCTGTTTCTCCCGTTGGCCTATCCGGGCGGCGTCTGCGTGGGTCGCATGAGTCTCTTTGACGTAGCCGCCGGGGGCATTTTCCAGGGGCGGGTACCGATGGCTTCCTACCTGTGGCGCGTCGGTCTGCTCTCCGGAGCGTTGTTCGAGCCATCCTTTCCAGTCTTCCCACCAACTGCCCTCGTGCTCTCTGGCGTGCTCGCGCCACTTCTCGGCGGTCTCGTAGTATTGGCCCTCTTCTCCGGTCCAGTATCCACGGCTCTTCTCCGGCGGGGAGATCATGCCGGCTATGTGTCCGCTGGCGGCGAGTGTAAAGTGGGTGTTTTTGGCGCTGGTAAGCTTGCTGATTTCCCACGCGGACTTCCAGGGTACGATGTGGTCCTTCTCCGCGCCCACGGCGTAGATATCGCTCGTTATGAGCCCGAGGTCTATGGGACGGTCTGCGAGTTCCACCCCGCCCGGCTTTATGAGGTTGTTCTCCAGGTAAGTGTTCCTTATGTAGAAGCTGTGGGCGTCACGGGCCATATTCGCGCCGTCGCTGTTCCAGTAGAGCATGTCGAGAGCGGGTGGTTTCTGGCCGAGCAAGTAGTTGTTGATCACGTTCGCCCAGATCAAATCGCTCGAGCGCAAGAGGTTGAACATGTTAGCCACCTTTCGGTCGTCGAGGTAGCCACGCTCCATCATCTGCATCTCCATCGCCTCGACTTGAGGCTCATCCATAAAGGTCTCCGTGCTCCCCACCTCGGAGTAGTCTTGAAGCGAGACCATGAAGGTGGGATCCCCAAACTTCCGTTTCTCCTTCTCGTCGTTTCCGGCCTCGAGCCAGGCCAGCGTCATCACCAGGAGCGCGCCGCCGATACAGTAGCCGACGGGATTCACCTTCTCGCTACCCGTGATCTCTCGTATCACGTCAACGGCTTTCAAGGGGCCTAGCGTCATGTAGTCCTCGAATTTGGTCTCCGCCATCGAGGAATCGGGGTTCTTCCAACTGGTCATGAATACAGTGAAGCCCTGCTCCACCAGATATTTGACGAGGCTGTTTTTCTCGCTCAAGTCGAGGATGTAGTACTTGTTGATCCAGGGCGGAAGAAAGAGTAGCGGCACCTCGTATACCCGCTTGGTCTTTGGCGCATACTGGATGAGCTCGATAAGCTCGTTGCGGTAGACGACCTTGCCGGGCGTCGTCGCGAGGTTCTCGCCCACCTCGAAGGCGTTGGCGTCGACCATGCTCAGACGTCCCTCTTTCAAGTCCGAGGTGAGGTTGCGGGCGCCGTCGACGAGGCTCATCCCTCCCGTTTCCATGATGCGCTTGAAGGCAGCGGGATTCGTGAGAAGGAAGTTGGCGGGGGCCATTGCGTCCACAAACTGCTTGAGGTGGAACTTGAGAAACCGCTGCTCCCGCGTTTCCTCTTGCCCATCGGCCTCTTCAGCCTCCTTCAGAAGATACTCGGAGGCCAGCAAATATGTCTCTTTGAGGGTCTCGTAGTATGGATTCTCTCTCCACTCCGGCTCTGAGAAACGCTTGTCGGGCTTACCTCGTTCCTCCCCCCCTTCCTGAGGAGACAAGTCCCACAAGCGGGACATAGTGTCGCCCCACACCTTCATGTTCGTCTCGAAGAGGCGCTGGTTGTAGTCTGCGGCAATCTGCATCGCCCGACGTGGATCGGACATTTCGCGTTCCCACAAAGTTCGTAGCGCACGGGAGATCTCCACCCAGTCCAACGGCACGATATTGCTCATAGGGTTTGCATCCGAGAGCTTTTGCATAGCCGACATCAACGGATCGCCGGTCGTTGCCGCTTCAGGCTCCGCCCCGTCGCCAATAGGACCCGGCGCCGCCATAGCGCCCATATTGTTCACGAACCACTCCGACCACGCCTCGAAAGGCGCGAAGGACCCCGAACTCTCAGCAAAAGAGCCTTTTTCTCCGTCGCTTCCTCTGTGATCAGTCATAAATCATTCCTTTCCCTCTGCTGAAGGACGCTTGTACTACGTACTACTACCCGGTTCTGGCTTTTCGAACCGCGAACCACGGATAGAGGTCTTTTCGGGTCGCGTACAAGCCAAACTTCCTCGGGAAAGTAGTAGTCATCTCTGAGAAGCGTGGCGTGCTCATAGTGGCACCGATCCTTGTCATGCAATGGATACAGTCCCGGCGCAACACTGGTGATCGAGACGCAGCGCGTTGCTACTGGCGGCCTGTGGATCCTGCATTGCCGCCATGGGCTTGAGCCGGCTGTTTAGGCTGCATCTGATGTGTACGCACGAGTTTGGCCTGAACTATGATGCGCTTGGTGTAGGTGGGCAGCGTGCAAGACTGGAGGCTGACGATGTTCCGGCCTTTTATTGGCTTGGTTACGCCGAGATCGCTCGGCGGCACGATCATCTTGCGGAATACTTTGTAGATGTATCGCTCGTTTCTGGAGTCTCTCAAGACAACCCTGTCGTTCTTTTTCATCTTGTTCAAGTCGTAGAAAACGAGGAAGCTGCCGGTGTTCGGGTATCCGAGGCGATGCCCCACTATGTAGACGTTGGCCTGTTTCTGCCACGGCAGACCCGTGCCTTTCAAGCGTATTACGCTCGCGTCTAGCTGGCGTTCATTGCCGGTGGCGGCTGTGTAGACGGGTACGTTCTTGACCCGCTTCATCTTCGGCACGGTGAGCTTCAGCAACTCTCCCCTCGAAGATTGGGCGACGGGTTTGTCCTGGTTTATGGATTTTCCGGCGACCTGGATGCTCGCGAAGATCAGGGCGAAGGCGATCAGCAGCAGACCGGAAGCTACCAGAGCCAAGTTTCTAAAGCTCAATTTCCGTATCCCCTCTGGACGTACTCGCGAACAACGACGGATCCAACCATAAGACTTGAATGCCCATGATACCGTCCACCACTAATAAAACAACGTGGGATCGGGAATGGCTAACGTTGTGTCTAGCGGCGTCGGCGGGGGTCGAAGGCGTCGCGCAGGCCGTCCCCGATGAAGTTCACCGAGAGGACGGAGAGGGCGATGGCGATGCCGGGATAGAGGATGGCGTGCTGGCCGGTGACGAATACCCCGAAGCCGGAGTTGAAGGCGTCTGTGAGCATGGCGCCCCACTCCGGGGTGGGCGCCTGGGCGCCGAGACCGAGGAACGAGAGGGCGGCTATGTCAAGGATGGCGGTGGCGAGGGTTAGGGTGGCTTGAACGATCAGGGGGGCAAGGCTGTTCGGGAAGATGGTTGAGGAGACTATCCGGAAGTTCGAAGCGCCGAGCGCCCGCTCGGCCTCCACGTAGTCGCGCTCCCGGACGCTTATAACCGCCGAGCGTACTACGCGTGCGATCTGTGGCACGTACACGATGCCGACCGCGAGCATGGCGTTCGTGAGTCCTTGCCCTAAGATGGTCACGACCACTATCGCCAGCAGGATACTCGGAAAAGCGAGAAGGATGTCCATCAGACGCATCAGGATGGAGTCTATCCAGCGGCCGAAGTAGCCGGCCGTCAACCCGACCAGCGTCCCGAAAAAGGTAGAGAACGTGACCGCCGCTAGCCCCGCCGTCAAGGAGATGCGCGCCCCGTAGATTATCCGGGAAAGGATGTCGCGTCCCAACTCGTCCTGGCCGAGGGGATGGGCCACGCTGGATCCCGCGAACTTCTGTAGCAGGTTCTGCTGCTGCGGGCCGTAGGGAGCTATGAGCGGGGCGAAAATAGCCGCGAAGACGAAGATGCTCATCACGACGAGCCCGAAGACCGCCAGCCGGTTGCCGAAAAAAGCCCGCCGAAAATCCATGCTCCGGCTGCGGGCTTCGACGCCTCCGGGGGCGGCGGTCCCGTCTTTCGCCTGAATCGCCACTCTAGTACCTCACCCTCGGGTCGAGGATCGCGTAGAGGATGTCTACCAGCAGGTTGATCAGGACGAAAAAGAACGCCCCGTAGAGGACTACGCCCTGGATCATGGCGTAGTCCCGGCGGCTGACCGACTGGAAGGCTATCTGCCCGATGCCCGGCCAGGAGAAAATAGTCTCCGTGATAATCGCCCCGCCCATCAACAACCCGACCTGCAACCCTATAACGGTGATCGTCGGGAGCATCGCGTTGCGCAGCGCGTGCTTGAAGATAACCCGCCGCGGGATCACACCCTTCGCCCGCGCCGTCCGCACGTAGTCTTCTCCCATCACCTCCAACATGCTGCTGCGCGTCATCCGCATTATGACCGCCATCGGGATCGTCCCGAGCGCCGCCGCCGGCATCAAGAGGTGCAAAAAGCCGTCCTTGAAAGCACCGAAGTCTCCCGCGAGTAACGAATCTACTAGGACCAGCCCTGTAAACTGCGGGATCGAAGTTCCGCTGCCGAGCCGTCCTGGGAACGGCAGGACGTTGAGGTTCACGCCGAAGATGACGATCAGGATCATCGCGAGCCAGAAGATAGGCATACTCACTCCCGTGAGGGTGAAAACAGAGGTGATCTTATCCAGAATCGAATACTGCCTTACCGCCGCGACGACCCCGACAGGGACTCCGACCGCCACCGCCACGATCATGGCGAATAGCGTAAGCTCAAGCGTGGCCGGCAACCTGTTGAGGAGTTCCGCGGTGACCGGGCGCCCAGTAACGATGGAATCTCCCAGGTCTCCTTTAACCGCGTCCTTCAGGAAGAGGCCGTACTGGGTTATCGGGCTTTTGTCCAGGCCCATGTTCGCGCGGAGTTTCTGCACCTGCTGCGGGGTCGCGTTCTGGCCCAGGAGTATCTGAGCCGGGTCGCCTGGGATAGCCCGGACCATGAAAAAGACGAGGATCGAAACCCCTAGCAACACGGGTATGATCTGCAATACTCTGCGCCCTACATACTGTGCCAGTTCCCGAACCTCCTCGAAAAG
The DNA here is from genome assembly GCA_965219175.1 of Rubrobacteraceae bacterium. Taxonomy (GTDB): domain Bacteria; phylum Actinomycetota; class Rubrobacteria; order Rubrobacterales; family Rubrobacteraceae; genus JBBPZK01. The sequence goes on along the minus strand of CBDCNI010000001.1, from coordinate 932,260 downwards.
AGCGGGAGCGCTCCGTAAAACTCAGGTCCGCTCCCGGCCTACCCTAACTTTAGCCCGAAACAGAGACGCCGTTGAGCGACTCGCTGCCGGTCGGGCTCGGCTGGTAGTCCTTGACGCTATCCTGGGCACCGATGGGCGGCTTGGCGTAGGCGATCGGGACCCACGGGGCGTCTTTGTGCATGATCTCCTGCGCCTGGTAGTAAGCCTGCTTGCGCTCGCTGTCCACCACGGTCGACTGGCCTTTCTGGAGCAGATTATCCACCTCCGGGTTCTTGTAGTAGGCGATGTTCAAGGCATTCTTCGGGGTGGCGCTAGCACTGGCGAGGTTCACGTTCAGGAAGTTGTCCGGGTCGCCGTTGTCCCCGGTCCATCCGAGCAGAGCCATATCGTGCTCGCCCTGGCCGGTCTTGTCCAGGTACGTCCCCCACTCGTAGGTGACCAGCTTCGGGTTGATGCCGACCTTCTGCAGGTCGCTCTGCATGACTTGCGCTATTCCCTTGCCGTCCGGCATGTACGGACGTGGGATCGGCATGTACCACAACGAAGGCTTGAATCCCTTCTTCACGCCGGCTTCCTTGAGAAGCTTCTTCGCCTGGTTCGGGTCGTACTTGTAGGGTTTTATGCTTTCGTTGAAGTACGAGACGGCGGGCGGCATGTAATTCGAGGCGACGTTCGCAGTGTCCCCGAAGAAAGCCTGCACCAGCTTCGGCATGTTGATCGCCATGTTGATCGCCTGCCGCACCTTGGCGTTGTCGAAAGGCTTTTTCTGGGTGTTCATCGCCAGATACCCGACATCCAACGCCGGCCTCAGCACCACCTTGATGCCGCCCCGCTTCTTGAGCGTCGGCACGTCGTCCGGGTTGAGACCGTCGGAGATGTTTAGCTGCCCACCAGAAAGCGCCGCCACCCGCGAAGTGTTGTCCGGGATCGACTTGATGACGAGCTTGTCCACTTTCGGACCACCGCCATCCTTAGACGCCGGCAGGTCTTTGCCCCACCAGTCCTTGTTAGCCTTCAGATCCACTTCCGAGCCACGGTTCCAACTACCGAACGTGAACGGGCCGGTTCCAACAGGCTTCTGCCAGAAGTTCTTGACGTCTTTCTTTATGGCCGTTGGGGAGCCGATGCTGAACTGCTTCATGGCGATATTCTTTAGGAAAGGTCCCTGGGGCTGCTTGAGGGTGAAGCGGACCGTGTTCGGGTCTACCGCTTTTACGTTCGTTATTATGGACTTGTCGTCGAAGCCGCCGAACTGCGAGCTGTAGTAGGCAAAGTCCGAGCTCTGGCCGCCGCCACCCTTGTGGTACTTGTTCTTGGTGTTGATCCAACGCTCGAAGTTGAAGACGACAGCATCCGCGTTGAAGTCGGTCCCGTCGTGGAATTTGACGCCCTTGCGGAGCTTGAAAGTGTACTCCTTGCCGTCCTTTTCTGCTTTCGGAACTTCCGTGGCAAGCGCCGGTATGACGTCGGTGGTGCCGGGCGCGAAGCCGAGCAGCGCGTCGAAGATTTGGGTCGTAACCCGGAAAGACTCGCCGTCGGTGGCGTTGATCGGGTCGAGCGAAACGGAATCTGCACCTCGACCGTAAGACAGAACGTTGCCGCCACCACCGGAGCCGCCACTATTGCCGCCCTGGCCTCCCTGGATGTTTCCACCACCGCCGCAGCCTGCGACCCCGAGCAAAGCCACGCCCGTAAGCCCGGCTCCACTCACCTTCAGAAAATCGCGCCGGTTGATACCTTGAATCTTCTTGTCCACCGTCAAGGAACTTGCTCCTCTCTCCGAAAACAAACTCTTCCCTGTAAAATTCGGGTTAACTTATTGATGCGTAGATTAACAGCATCGCCTTTCTAAAGCTAGATCCGTCATTTCCGGTCGGGTCCGATAGAATACATCCGTGTGACAATTAGGTACAAGTTGTACTTTGATCTACTCTAATACCTACTCCGACAGTTCGTGAGAGGGCGTCCGTACCGCTTGGTTTACCGATGATGAAATCGAAGAGACCTTTTTACGGCTGGGCCGTCGTGGTTGCCGCGACGCTGGCGACCTTTTGCTCTGGACCCGGCCAATCATTCGTCTTCTCGGTCTTCGTCGACCCGATCCTGGCCGACACCGGCATCTCCCGCGTCTACCTCTCGACCTTGTACGCCTTCGGGACGGGCGTGAGCGCCGCGATGGTGGTATTGGTGGCCCGCCTTGTGGACCGTTTCGGCTCCCGCCTGATGCTGGGCATCGTGGCCGCGGCACTCGGGATCGCCTGCATCGGGATGTCTTTCGCCACCGGCCCGGCGACTTTGTTCTTCGGCTTTGCGGCGCTGAGAGCTTTGGGACAGGGGTCTCTGCCGGTGACCGCCACGGTTCTGACCGCCCAGTGGTTCGTACGCCGCCGGGGACGGGCGATGTCCATAGTCGTGCTCGGGCTGGCCGCGTCCAACGCCGTCCTCCCACCGGTCGCGCAGTCGCTCGTCGGTTCGATCGGGTGGCGGGAAGCCTACATCGCGCTAGGCGTGATGGTGTGGGTTCTACTCATCCCGGCTGCGCTGCTGGTAGTACGCGACCGCCCGGAGACGGTAGGACTCAACCCGGACGGCGACCCGGAACCCGCCCCCGAGACCGCCGAAAACACCTCCGCGACGGACGAAGGCCGGCGACAGGTGCTACTTTCCCCCGACTTTTGGCTTCTTGCCGTCCCTCTGGCGGCCGTTCCGTTCGTGGTCACGGCGCTCGTGTTTCACCAGATCTCCATCCTGGGCGAACACGGCGTCGGCCCCATCGTCGCTGCCGGCATTTTCGCTGCCTTCGCAGCAGCCGCAGCCTCTTTCACCCTCCTCTCCGGCTTCCTGACGGAACGCCTGGGACCGAGAAAACCACTGCTCCTGAGCCAGGGCCTCCTGCTGGCGGCGCTGGTCATGCTACAGTTCGTCTCGGCTCCCTTGACGGCCGTCTTATACGCGCTCATCCTCGGTGCGGCGAGCGGGATGCAGGGCGTCGTGGCCGGGGTGATATGGGCTCATTACTACGGACGCCTCGGCCTCGGCAAAGTCCAGGGACCAGCCACGATGGTCATGATCTCCGGCGCAGCCCTAGCCCCTCTCCCACTCGCTGCCTTCCGACAATTCTCCGGCGACTATTCCCTGGGCCTCGCCCTCATGGCCGCCATCCCGATACTCTGCGCCTTCATGAGCTACTTCTTCGACCCTAAGCGGGCGGTCAAAGTAGCCCTGCGAAACCCGGAGCCAGAGCGCTCATAGAGCTTGCAGCACTGCATGGCTGAAGCGCCTGAAAAAGTCGGGAGCGGGCAAAGCGTAGATGTTCCGAAAACTCCGCTCCGGAACTCACGCTATCGAAGGAGAACTAGACTACGAGCCCAAGATTCACTCGGCACATACGTTGACTTTGCACATACCCTCGTATACAAAGAGTGTGCCGGAGGTCCGAAACTCCTCCTTTCCCTTTCCCCACGGGTCTCACCCGGACCCGAAGAGTCAGGGCCTCCGGCGGTTTTGGCGGGATGTAAGCTAGCGGGAGGGCAGCTTCAGGCGCTCGCCGGCCCGGACACCGTAATCCTCTAAGTGATTCATCTCCCGGATCTCGGAAATCCTCACCCTCGGGTCTTCCGAGCGCGGATAGTGATCCGTGGCTATGGACCATAAGGTCTCTCCTCGCGCCACTGTATAAGTGGTAGGAGTGCCGTCTGCTCCGGCGTTCGTACCGGCGTAGAGGATGCAGGCGGCCGTTGCCCCGGCGAGTAGCGCCCCGAAGCGGCGGCGGCGATATGTAGTGTCGGACCTCACCCAAGAAAGATACGGGATATCCTCCCCTTTCCCAACGGTATTTTGCTCCGTGGGGCCTCTGTTTGACGGATCGGCTCGATGGGCAAAGAGGACTTGCGGCCTTGAATGTGGGCCGGTCGTAAATAGCCCGAGCAAACGGAGGAAGTTGGCATGACAGAGGATCAGCACGAGCAGCAAGACCCGAGAGAGCAGTATCCGCAGCCGGAGTACCCGGAACAGGACCAGCGGGACCAGCATCCGGGACGGGAGTCCGAGATGCAGCCGAAGCCAGATTATGGCTACGAGACTTACCGGGGGTCCGGCAAACTCGAAGGCAAAGCGGCGGTCATTACCGGCGGAGACTCCGGCATCGGCCGGGCGGTGGCGCTTGCCTTCGCCCGCGAAGGCGCGGATGTCCTCATTTCCTACCTCAACGAGGAAGAGGACGCCGACGAGACCGTGCGGGTGGTCGAAGAGGCGGGCCGCAGGGCCGTGAAAGTCCCCGGAGACATCGTCGAAGAGTCACAGTGTCAGAAGATCGTGGACACGGCGGTCGAGGAGTTCGGGAAGATAGACGTGCTCGTCAATAACGCTGCCCACCAGAGGACGGTCAGCGGTATAGAGGACATCTCGACTGAGTTGCTCGACCGTACCTTCAAGACCAACATCTACGCCATGTTCTGGCTCGTGAAAGCCGCACTCCCGCACATGCCCAAAGGCGGTTCGATCATCAACGTCGGCTCCGCCCAGGCGTACAAGCCTTCGCCGACTCTGCTGCCCTACTCCGCAACGAAAGGCGCGATAGTCACGTTCACCGAGGGACTGGCTCAAGATGTGGTGCAGTATGGCGTGCGGGCAAACATCGTGGCGCCTGGTCCGGTGTGGACCCCGATCATCCCGGCTTCCATGCCCGCGGAGCAAGCCTCCCAGTTTGGCTTACAGTCCCCGATGGGCCGTCCGGCGCAACCGGCCGAACTCGCGCCGGTCTTCGTGCTCCTCGCCTCGCAAGAGTCGAGCTACTTGAACGGCTCGTCCATCGACGTCACCGGCGGCCAACCCGTAGGCTAACCGTTGGAAAGGGGGTTCACATCTGGTCCCAGTAGGTAACGTCTTCGTCCCTGCAAGCGACGAATCGGGCGGAGCCGTCCTGGCTGACCACGACCGCAACCGCCTCGGGCATCGCCCCGCAGAGGCGGTAGGCGGAGCGGTGGCGGGTACCTACTCCGTCGGTCTGTTCTCTGGCGGTTCGTTCGCCTTCGAGATCCAGGGCTCGGGCGATAGTCTCGACCGCTGGTAAGGCTCCGGAGATCTCCACCCCGAAGCCCAGTATCTCGAAGCGCTTGGTCATCACGACCGCCCCGTCGACTTCGGAGAGGTTGGCGATCAGGTGCGCCACCTCGAAGATAGCCTCATCCAGCTCTTCTATAAGCGGGTCCCGGATTTTTTGGTACTCATCCCACCCGACGGACTTCGGATAATAACTTTCGCCTCCCTTGCCGTGGACCTCGGCGAGACGGTCCATGACACCGGAGATCAAGGTTCGAAATCGCTTCCGGGACTCGCCCTTGGGAAAAGCGTGCTTGAACGAGACGTAGCGGTTTTCCACGGAGAGTTCCTCGGCGACTTCCGTAGGGACGAAGACTATGGTTCCACCGTGGCGGGCGTTTCGCATCACGGAGATAATGCGCCTGACGGTGTGCTGCGTGATCGTGCGCGGCAGGTTAGAGTCCAGAGGAGCCCAATTCTTTCCGGACCGAACCCGCGCCTCCTCGTTGAGGCTCGCGAGTTCATCCCTGACAGGGGTGAAGCTCTCCGTCAACCAGTTTGAGTCGAAGACATCCATCGAGGAGCCCGAGAGCCCACCAGCTTCCAGACCAGCCACCAAAGTGTCGCCCTTGTGAACGTGGAGCCGTCCCGGAGCCGTGGCGTGAACCACCGGCGCGGGCGGGAGCGGCGGGTGCTGGCCCCGGCCGCCTACCACGCTCCGGAGCCATGCGGGACCGGAATGAACCACGCCCCAGATCTCGAACTCTTCCTCGCCGTTGCGCCGGACACCGACGAGCGAGCGGTAGTAATCTACCGCTGGAGAGAGACGCCTCAGCGCATCTTCATCCAGAGGAATCGGGGTGATGAAATCTAGCCGATGATATCCGGTGGGCGGCCCGGCCCCGAGCGGGAAAGACTCCGGCTCGGCCAGGACCAGGCGGAAGATCACCGCCCGCTCCTCCTCGCGCATCAGACCCGCCTGATAACAGATAGAGAGCAACTCCTCGAACGAAGCGGCCCCAGGCAAAGCAGGAGCTGCTTCCAGCCAACGTTCCTGGACGAAAGCCGCCAGATCACCAGGGTAAGCGTAGTCTTTGTTCATAGACCCATATGTTAGCCGTTTGCAGGACGGATGGCTCCGCACAGACATACACAATGAGGGTATCCGCAAAATCCGGCAGAGGTTATGCTGCATCCTGGCGTTGGATTAGAGCTTTGCAGAGGAGGAAGTACCATGTCGGGACGGGCGACAACGCGGGTCAGGCGCTACTTACCGTCGGCGCACCCGGTTTCGTGGTGGATGTTAGTCATAACCACGGGCGCCATCTTGATCAACGCCATCGACCGGATAATCCTCCCCACCGTGCTGCCCGGCGTGATCAAGGACTTCAACCTAAACGCCACCAGCGGGGGTCTACTGATCTCCTTGAGCTTCGTTGGCACCATCATCGGAGGTGTCATCCTGGGCGCGCTCGGGGACAGCTTCGGCAAGGGTCCCCGGCGGGCGTGGATGTGGGCCGCAACGGTGGGCGTGGTTGTGATTGCGGCCATCGGAACCGCATTCTCCAGAACCCTGGGACAGCTTCAGGCGCTGCGAGTCCTTATGGGCATAGGCACTGGCTCTATGGAGCCGGTCAATGTTGCTATGGTCAGCGAGTGGTGGCAGAAAGAGAACCGGGGTTTTGCGGTCGGCGCCCACCACACCGGGTTCCCCTTCGGCCAGTTCCTAGGACCGCTGCTTATCGGGGTCATACTGGCGGCGGCATCCTGGCGCGAAGCCTTTCTATTCCTGCCGCTGATAGCCGTACCGATCGTGATCCTACAGGCGATCTTCGCCCGGCGGAGAAACCTCCAGAGGGTCAACGAATGGATCGAGGAGCACGACATGACTCCCTCGGTAACAGAGGACGAGATCCAGGCACAGGGCTGGCAGAATCCCTTCGGCCGGTTCAAAGAAGCGCTCTTCTCCGACCGCAATGTAGCCCTGGGAATTTTCGCCAACTTCCTCTTTCTGTGGACGGAGACCGGCGTGATCTCTTTTCTCACGCTACAACTAACCAAAAGCGTCGGCCTGTCGCTGGCGGTAGCCGCCACTATCTCCGGCGCATCGGGGTTGACGGGCTGGATCGGCCAGGTAGGCTGGGGTACGGTCTCCGATTACAGAGGGCGCAAATTCTCTCTGGGTATTCTCGCCATCGGCGGGACGATCGCCATACTAGCGATGATCTTTATACAGAGCATCGCTACGGCCTGGATCATCCTTATAGGATGGGGCCTCGTGCGGAACTCACCATATCCGGTCCTCTACGCGGCAGTAGTAGACACAGTCCCCGACGCCGCCTCTGCCGGGCTCGGGCAAATGGTTGGCCTTGGACTCGGCGCCTCGGGTATATTGGCGCCTCTGGTACAAGGCTACTTGGTGGATAACTTCGGGTTCACCGTCCATTACCTCGTTCTCGCGGGCATCTGCCTGCTGACCCTCATTCCGATCTCCTTGCTCCATCAGGACGGCAATCAGGAAGCTGACGAGGTACGAACGGAGAGCTAGAGTCGGTAAGGTCACCCTAACGAGCGGCGAGCCAGCCCGCGATGAGTCCGCCGATGCGCTCTCCCTGATCTTCTTGCAGGAAATGCCCGGCGTCCTCGATGACCGTTATCTCCTCGACGTTCGGGAGTAGGCTTTGCATCGCCCGGCCAACGGGTTCGAGCGGCAATACCGGATCGGAGTCGGCCCACAACAGGAGAGTCGGACGAGTTTCCCGCGCCAATGCCCCTGCCACGGCCTGCCCGGCCTCCGCGCCGGGAGCATCGGGCGTGAGCGGAATGAGCATCGGGAAGGTCCTGGCGCCCGCCTTCGACTCCACGCTCGGGAACGGCGCCCCGTAGGCGGCGAGGATTTCCGGCGAGGGCCGATTCTTGCAGCCGCTCCCGACGAGACGCTCGACGGGAACGTCCGGGACTTTGTCCACGAATTCCCGGAACTGGAGCCACTCTTCGCTCATCCGCTGGTGTCCGGTAAAGACTCCTGTGTCCATGACCACCAAACGGCTGATACGCTCGGGTACTTCCATCGTCGCCACGCGCAGACCTATAGGCCCGCCCCAGTCCTGTACGACGAGCGTCACGTCCCGCAAGTCCAGCTCCTCGAACAACGCAACGATGGCCGCCGTATGGTTGTCGTAGGAGTACCACGAGTCTTCGATGGGCTTGTCCGAGCGACCGAAACCAGGCAGGTCGGGGGCTACGCAACGATGCCCGGCTTCCAACAGGGGACCCATCACCTTACGGTACAGAAAGGACCACGTCGGCTCGCCGTGGATCATCACGACGGGAGATCCTTCGCCCTCGTCTACGTGAGCGAGGCGCATACTCCGCCACTCGCGGTAGCGCGGCTCGTAAGGAAACTCCAGGATGTTCTCGAAACGTTCGTCCGGTGTGCGAAAGAGTTCCACGAGAGCCGTAATCTAGCACAGGTCCCGACGACAGACAGAACAGACACGCTATTGTGTTCGAGAAGAACGATAACCTTGAAAATACCGGCCCGACCGGGGGGATCTGGAGGGGGGAAATAATGTCCCACCGGTCAGGCTCGGCTAATAAGTAATGTACCCCAACTCTGTTACGTAACGCTTGCCAGGGTGTTACGGTTCAGTTACGCAACGGAAACACTTTGATAACAAACCGCTTTTTCAATGCCGGATAGTCTCCATACCTCGTTTTCTAGCATAAAGCTGTACTTTGGGTTTAGAGTTATCTGGCTGAAGCCTTTCAGCGTCTAGTTACCCGGTTTTCAGGCCACTGTAACGTTGACGGTATCGTACCCTGCGGCTCCGGAGGGGTGCGGTGGAGAGTGTTTGGAGGTTTGGGTGGCTCCGGAGCCGTCGGTGGCGCGTACTTTGATGGTGTGGTCCCCGTTTTTCGCGTCCCAGTTGTAGACGTATTGACGCCAGGTGTTCTTGTCGAGTTGGGTGGCGAGGCGGGCGCTGTTCCAGGTCTTGCCGTCGTCGGTCGAGACCTCTACTTTGGAGATGCCGCGGTGGGGAGCCCACGCGACGCCGCCGATTGGGATCTTCTTGCCGGAGGAGAGTTTCTGGCCGTCCTTGACCGTGTCGATGCGAGACTGGGTCTTGACGGGGCCTTTCTTTGCCCAAGTACGTTGGATCCAATAAGCGTCGAAGTTCCAGTTCGTTAGCTCTATCTCGCTGAGCCACTTGGTCGCCGAGACGTACCCGTAGAGACCAGGTACCACCAGCCGAACCGGGTAGCCGTGCTTGACCGGCAGTTGGTCTCCGTTCAAACCGAAGGCCACCAGCGCCTTGCGACCGTCCAGCGCGATCTTCGTCTTGAAGCCGGCGGTCCAGCCGTCCACGCTACGTCCCACGAGCTGCTCGGAGGCTTTATTGATCTTATCGGGAGCTACACCAGCCTCCTTGAGTACGTCGGAGAGGAGCACGCCGGTCCAGCGGCCGTTCGAGATCAGACCTCCCCCAACGGAATTCGAGACGCAGGAAAGGGTAATGTCCGCCTCCTGCGTGGGCATGTTCGTAAGCTCCTTGTAGGAGATCTCGATGGGGTTGTCCACGGCTCCCTTCACCGAGAGCTTCCAACTGTTGGCGTCTACGCGAGGCGAGGTAAGCTCCGTGTCGATCAGGTAGAAGTCTTTCGCGGGCGTGATGAGCTTCGGCATGCCCGGAACTTCTATCGAGGCGCTTTTCGGGGGCGGCGGCAGGGTCTCGTGAACGACCTTCTTAGCGTTCGAGCCGTTGCCGGAGCCGGAGGATGACTTCGGCACCTGAAGCTTCTTGGGAGCCGCTGCGGCCTGCGAACTTCCGCCGCTCAACAAACGCCCCACGCCGACCGCCGCGAGGCCAACCGCCGTGGCGCCGCCGCCCAACGCTAGAAAGCCTCCGCGTCCCACCCGGATACCCTCGGAAGAACCGGCTTCCTTGGACCTGACGTTGCCGTAGCGCGGCATACCGTCCTGGTTTTCGGTGTCGGAAGCGGTGGACTTCTTCTCTTCCACCCCGGCGGAGAGCAGAGAGTAGGCGACGGCGCTACCGGCTACTAGTCCCCCGGCGATCACCAACACCGTTGGGATCGGGTCGACGAAAGTCTCCGTGAAAGCGGCCGCAACCCCGATCACACCGAGTACAACGACTCCTATCAGCGCCGCACTAGCGGATCTCAGGCTCAAGTTCGCCAACAGGGCGGCGACCACCAGCGTCCCTATCGCCAGGGAGACCACCAGTATCGGCACGTCCGCCGTGCCGAGGGTCTCGATCGCCTTCGTCGCGAAGCCGCCCGGCGTGAACTTGATAATAGTCTGGGCGAGCGCCAGAAAAACCGACGGCACTCCCTGGTAGATGCCGTGTATCAGCTCGACTATGCCAAACGCTACCGTCGCCCCGGCTATACCTGCCACCGACGCCCTGAATTTGGTACCCATATCGCTCTAAACCTCTCTTCTCAATCTCTCTACAGCTAATTATATAAGGAATCCACCGATAAAAAATGAACAGGAGATTAAATATTCATACTATAGATACGCCTGCGGGCCCTGGCCTGGATCACCTATTCCCCACCTCCGCCTTGACACGATTGCTTTTTGGCGCTACAAAGCTCCTATAAAGGCGTTGATGGGAACGAGTAGGTTCGCGAGCCTCCGTCACAGCGAGCCGGGAGCGGTGAGAAGCCCGGCACGGAGAACGACCCGAAGATCCTCCCGGAGCCGCCGGTAGAAAGCGAAGAGCGTGGCGAGAAAAGCTACGTCCAGGCGTTAGTAAGCCCGGCCGGGTCCGCCCGTTACAGCGGAAGGGTGTGTAAAGGGCGCCCGACGAGAGGCTCGGGGCCGAGAGGCGCCGGGCAAGCAGGGTGGTACCGCGAGGGTCTTGCGAGGTTACAGGCTCCCGTCTCTGCGGTGGGGTGTCCGTTGCTCCGCCCGCTTGGGGCGGGAGCTTTTGCGTGGAGAGAGGTTGGAGAGGTTGGCGTTCGAGAAAGTGCGGTCCCAGGTCGAGTTCCCGAAACTCGAAAAAGAAGTCGCGAGCTTGTGGGAGGAGATCGGGGCGTTCGAGAAGTCGGTCGAGAACCGTCCGAAAGATAAACCGTTTGTCTTCTACGAAGGCCCGCCGACGGCGAACGGCAGGCCCGGCTTTCACCACGTCCTGGCGAGAGCCTTCAAGGATCTGATCCCCCGCTACAAGACCATGCGCGGGTACCGGGTCGAACGCAAAGGCGGCTGGGACTGCCACGGTCTACCCGTCGAGCTCGCCGTCGAGAAGGAACTCGGCCTGACCGGAAAGCCGGATATCGAAGAGTACGGCATCGAAGAGTTCAACCGCCTCTGCCGCGAGTCCGTCTTCCGCTACGTCGGCGATTGGCAGGCGATGAGCGACCGGATGGGCTACTGGGTCGACATGGACGACCCCTACCGCACCCTAGACGACTCTTACATCCAGAGCGTCTGGTGGGCTTTGAAAGAGCTTTACGATAAAGACCTGCTCTACGAAGGCTACAAAGTCACCGCCCACTGTCCGAGAGACCAGACCTCCCTCTCCTCCCACGAGGTAGCCCAGGGCTACAAGACCGTCTCGGACCCGAGCGTCTACGTAAAGCTGCCGCTTGCAGATGAGCCGGATACGAGCCTCCTGATCTGGACGACCACCCCCTGGACCCTCGTCTCAAACACGGCAGTCGCCGCCAACCCGAACGTCGAATACGCAACCGTCCGGGCAGACGGCGAGAAGCTCATACTTGCCCGAGACCTCCTCGATAAAGTCCTCGGCGAAGCCTACGAGATACTCGAAACGACGATAGGCCGCGACCTGGAAGGCGCTAAGTACCGCCGTCCGTTCGACTACATCTCCGTCGAGGAGTCGGAGAGCCTCTTCACCGTCGTGCTCGGAGACTACGTGACGACGACCGAGGGTACCGGCCTCGTCCATACCGCCCCAGCCTACGGCGAGGACGATGCCCGCACCGGGAGGCGCTACGGCCTGCCGACAATCCATCCAGTAAAGCCCGACGGCGCCTTCGACGAGCGGGTAGGACAATTCACCGGGCAGTTCGTGAAGACAGCCGACCCTGGCCTGATCGAGGAACTGCGAGAGAAAGGTTTGCTATTCCGTTCCGAGGAGTACGAGCATCCCTATCCTCACTGCTGGCGATGTGGGACGCCGCTACTCTACTACGCCAAGAAAGCCTGGTACGCCCGCACGACCGCGGTCCTGGACGGGTTGCTGCGCGAAAACGAAAACATCGCCTGGGTTCCCGACCACATAAAATGGGGCCGCTTCGGCGACTGGCTCAGGAACAACGTGGATTGGGCGCTCTCCCGCGAGCGTTACTGGGGTACGCCGTTGCCGATCTGGCGCTGCGAAGAGGGCCATACCACCGTCGTCGGCAGCGTCGACGAGTTGAAAGAAATCGCGATCACACCCGTCCCCGAAGACCTCCACCGCCCGTACATAGACGAGGTAAAGGTGCGTTGCGCGGAGTGCGGCGGCGAGGCGTCCCGCGTCCCGGAAGTGATAGACGCCTGGTTCGACTCCGGGAGCATGCCGTTCGCCCAGTGGGGATATCCGCGCGCCGGGGAAGAGCAATTCGGGAATCAGTTCCCGGCGGACTACATCTGCGAAGCCGTGGACCAGACGCGGGGCTGGTTCTACTCTCTGCTCGCGATCTCCACCATGCTCTTCGGCGAGAGTTCCTACAAGACGTGCATGGTCCTCGGAATAATCCTGGACGCCGAGGGCGAGAAGATGAGCAAGAGTCGCGGCAACGTCGTTGACCCGTGGTCCCTCTTCGAGAAGCAGGGCGCCGACGCCCTCCGCTGGGCGCTGTTCACCGCAACCAGCCCAGGCAACACCCGCCGCTTCTCCGAAGACCAGGTAGACGAAGCCGTCCGCAAGTACCTCCTCACCCTCTGGAATACTTACTCCTTCTTCGTAACGTACGCCCGCATAGACGGCTTCGACCCCGAGAAAGATTTCGTGCCGCCCGAGGAGCGGACCCTGATGGACCGCTGGGCTCTTTCAGAACTGCAGCTAACCGTAAAGACCGTCACCGAGAAGCTCGACGCCTACGACGTGACGGCTGCCGGGCGCGCCATCGGGGAGTTCGTGGACGAGCTTTCCAACTGGTACGTGAGGCGCAGCCGCCGCCGGTTCTGGAAGGGCGAGGACGACACGGACAAAAAAGCCGCCCACTCCACCCTCTACGAGTGCCTTGTTGCGGTCGCGAAGCTGACGGCCCCCTTCACCCCCTTCGTCGCCGAGTCCCTCTACCAGAACCTGGTCGCGAATCAGTATCCGGAAGTCCCGGAGAGCGTGCATCTGTCCGACTGGCCCGAGGTAGAAGCCTCGCTCGTGGACCGGGATCTCTCCGCCAGAATGGAGGCGGCGCGCCGGGTCGTGGCTCTCGGGCGCGCGGCCCGCAACGCCGCCGCCATAAAGACCCGCCAGCCGCTGCGGGAGGTAGTGGTCGTTGCGAACGAGGGTGACGAGTTTCGGGAAGGTGTGACTAGCTTGCAGGAGATCATCCTGGACGAGCTGAACGTGAAGGAACTCCGTTTCGGGCAACAAGAAGACGTCGTCGCCTACGACCTGAAGCCGAACCTGAGCCTCGTCGGACCGAAGTACGGCCGACTCGCGCCGGGCATCCGGGCGGCGCTCGCCGAAGTTCCACCCGAATCGGGAGCGCGGGCGGCAGCCGGAGAAGACGTAACGGTAGCCGTAGACGGCGAAGAGATAACGCTATCCGCCGAGGAGCTGCTGGTCGAACCGAAGGAGAGGGCCGGATACGCCCTGGAGAGAGAAGGCGAACTCTCCGTCGCCCTGGGTACGGACCTGGACGCCGAACTGGTAGATGAAGGGCTCGTCAGGGAGTTGGTCCACAAGGTACAGAACCTCCGGCGCGAGCGGGATTTCGAGATAGAAGAGACCATCTCGGTCGGCCTCTCAGGGAGCGGACGCGTCCGGGAGTTACTCTCCGGCGACTGGGGAGAATACTTCAAGACGGAAGTGTTGGCGCGTGAGTTGGACTTCGGTGAGGGCTCCGTTGAGAGTTCCGGTGAGGGCGTGGAAGTCGACGGTGAGGCGCTGGTGGTCAGGTTGGATCCCCTGACATAAGCCGCCGATAGATAGGAACCCTGTAAAAGGGGTATGATGCAAGTTAGAAACGTAAGACGAAAAAGGAGGTTTCGTAGTGTTCGGAAGAAAAAGTCGCGCGGAGAAGCTCAGAGAGCAGGCCGAAGATACGAGGTTCGTACCCATCGGGACGCTCATCGCCGCGTACGCGGGGGCGAAGCCTGTCGCCGAGCGTCTGCTCTACGATGACGAGCTCCGGGACAACATCCGCACCTTCATCGACTCCGCCCAAAGGATAATAAACGAGATCTCCAACGAGACCCCGTCCGAGGCTGTCGCCAGGCTCTGGGACGACGACAAACTACGCAAGCAGGTCGAGGATGCGGTCCAAGCGGCGGACGAAGGCAGCCGACGCTTCCGGGGCGAGAAGGTAAAGAGCGGCGGGAGAGGCTTTTCCGGCCTGCTGTTCCTACTCCTCGCGGCGGGCGGTGCGTTCATATTCCTCAACCCCACGACAGGCCCAGAAGCCCGCAGGCTCGCCAAAGAGACCTATTCATCCATCACGTCCTGAAAGTAGAAGACGCAGAGAACGGGAAAAGCTAGGGCCGGGAACTGGAGCCCGAAAGCCTGAAACCAGGAAAACGACGCTCCAGTTCCCGGTCGAAAGCAGTGCGACCTTCCGGTCCTTTATCCTTGGTGAAAGAGGACCGGAGCCTTGAGAGACTATCCTTGACCTCTTCCTTCGCCCGTTCGGCGCGGTTGTCTGCGCTCTCGCTCGGGGTCCCCTCGCGCTTCAGACGCTCGGACCTCTGCTCCAACCGGAAAGCCCTCTCGAAAAGCGCCGATTGATCCTCGGCGTGCTCCCGTATCGCTTCACCGGCCAGAGCTTCGAGCGGTGATGTTGTCGAAACGCCAGGCTTTCTTTTCGGATTCGTCGTCGCGCGTGGGCGGTCCTTGAAGAGTCGTCCCAACGTCTGCTTCAAGACAGATCCCGGAAACGAGCGTAACCTGAAAGGCGGTATACTTCCTTCACTCATGTCCTACATAGTAAACCGTTCTACGCTCGCTGTCGTGATCGCTCTCGCAGCCCTCATTCTTATCTCCGGCTGCTCTTCCAACCCGGAGAACCCCAGGAAGAAGGCGAACGAGGCGGTTGCGCAGGCAAACGAGTCGGTTGCGCAGCACAACAAACTCTTCGAGCAGTCCAGGAGCACCTACGATCAGGTGAGAGCCGAACTCGAATCCGGCAAGGACCCTTCCGGCCAGAAAGCTAAGATCACCGATGCCAAAAATGCACTCGATAAAGCCGGAAACAACCTAAAAGACGCCAGAGAATCCTTGAAGAAAATCCAGGGCATGGACGTGGATAAGGCCGTCAAGAAGTATACGAGCTTGCTCTCCAGCGCGATGGGAGACCAGATCTCCGCTGAAGACAAAGAGGCGGAGTTCTACAGTATTCTGGAGAAAGACCCCACCTTGAAAGACAACCGCAAAGAGGCCGAAAACCTGCTCTCCGAAGTCGGCAAAAGCTACGGAAAATCCAGGGAAGCCTACAAGAAGGCGCGGGACTTCGCCAAGTCCAACCCGAACGTCATAACCCTGCCGCCAAACGCTACCGGCGGCGCCAGCACCGAGGTCTTCACCGGAGGATCCAGCACAATGCCCGCCCCCTCGACCACGAGCACGACGGTCGGGGGCACGACCTGAACAGGGACCGCAAGCTCTACGGAATTAACTTCTTTTCATCCGGCTGTAACCAAAACGAAACCCCAATCCTGTAGTGTGCAGATATAAGGAGATCACGACTTCACGGGTCTCCGAACAGCTTAGAGAGGATATTCATGCGTGCTAAAACATCACTGACGCTAATCGTAATACCGGCCTTGCTGATACTGGTCCTCGGCGGTTGCGGAGGCGGAGGGCAACCACAATCCTCAGGAAAACAGAGCAACGGTGGCGACAAACAGAAAGTAGCTTCGGCGGCGAATTCTAAGCAAGACAAGGCGGCTGCAAGCGTGACAAGAAGCTCCACGACGGGTCCTGTAATTGGTAGTACAGATGTGCAGGCCGGAACTACGAAGATGCAGGGGAGTACGGAGAGCACCGGCGTCTCCAGGAATGTCAAGGTCCAAATTTCGGGTGGTCAGGGGCTACGGTTCGGCGGCACGTGCGCCGTCGGGGGCGGGAATTATGAGATCGGGGGGCAGGGTTCCAAGAGCTTCACCTATACGGTAGGCGACGGTCAGAAGCTGACGTGCCGGATCCGGAAACGCGGCAACGGGGTCAACCCGATGAAGGTGGTCGTTACCGTCAACGGCAACGACCACGTGCTCCAGACCGATTCCCGATGGGCAATGCTGAACTTCACCTACTCCGGGCTCGGCTTCGCTTCCTCGATCAACAGCTCGGTTTCAGGCTCCGCAAGCTCCTCGAGCCAGAGTATGAACTCGTCCTCTTCGTCTTCATCGTCTTCATCTTCTTCGTCCTCGACAAACTCTCCGTGATCCCGGAAGTCTAGAGAGGCTGGCAAGAAGGGCATACATGGGTCCCGCGCCCGGCGACCCGCAGTTTGGAGATCTCCGTTCCGCACGCCGGGCAGGGCTCTCCAGCGTGGGTAAAGACTTTGAGTTGATGCTGAAACTTACCCGTTTCGCCGAAAGCGTCGTGGTAAGAGTCGAAGGTAGTGCCGCGCGCCTCGATAGCCCGTCCGAGAGTGTCGCGGGTCGTGGCGTGGATGGCTCTTATCTCCTCGGAGGTCAGGGTGTCGGCCTTGCGCGAGGGATGCACGCCGGAGGCGAACAGTACCTCGTCCACGTAGATGTTTCCGAGACCGGCTACGACCGACTGGTCTAGTAGGAGACTCTTTATCCCCGCCTTTCGTTTGAAAACGTCGGAGAGATATTCGGGCGTGAAGTCTTTGGAGAACGGGTCGGGGCCGAGGCGGGAGATCAGGGGATGTTGGTCTACTTTTCCGGGTTCGTAGAGGTTGAAGTAGCCGAGCCAGAGCCGGGTGAAGGCAAGTATCATTCCGCCTTCGAACTCCAGGACGGCCGTGTTCATCCGATCCGGTTCCACCCAGGAAGGAAGACGGAGGACGCGACCGGAGATCACCAGATGCACGACCCCGACGACGCCGTCGAAATCTAGCAGGATCATCTTGCCCCGCCGTCCGGTTCCCGAGAGCTTCCGCCCGACGAGCCTCCGCCCAAACTCTTCCATCTCCACGTTCGTCACGTCCGGCCTAGAGACCGCCGCCCGCAACACCTCGCGTCCCGCCGCCAGGGCCGCGACGTCCTCTGAGATAACCGTTACCTCCGGCAGCTCGGGCAACTAGGCGCGTCCTTCCATGAGCCACTCCAGGTATCCGGCGACCCCGTCTTCATCGACCGTCGGGACCGCCGTGTCGGCTGCGGCGAGGACTTCCTCGTTCTTCTCTCCGACGGCTACGCCGCGCCCGGCGAACCGGAGCATGTCTATGTCGTTGTCGGCGTCTCCGAAGGCTAGGGTGCGCGAGGGTTCCACGTTCCAGTATTTACACACGAACCCGAGCGCCGAAGACTTGTTGCTCGTGATCCCGCCAACCTCGACGTAATGCGGGAGGCTGCGGGTCACGAACAACCTCTCACCGAACGTCCGCCGGGCTTCTCCCAGCCAGCTTTCTATATCGTCTGGATGGTCCACCAGCACGAGCTTGGTCGGCCTCTCTCCGTTCTCGCGAACCCACTCCGCCGGAGATTCGACCGTGCAGCCACCGGCGTCGTCGGTGACGCGCAGGTAAGTCCGGGCTGGGGGCGTGGCGGCGGAGGTCAAGATCTTACCGTCCGTAAAGACGCGCGAGTGGAGGTCCCGGCGGGCGGCCCATTCGAGTACCTCCACGCTGATATCCGTGGGAAGCGTATCGTGCCGCAACGTCTCACCGCCCATCTCGCGCACCATCGCGCCCCCGTAGCAGATCACCGGGTCGTAGTTCGAGAAGCCAAGTTGCCCGGCGTACTCCCTGGCTCCTTCGTAGCGTCTGCCGGTCGCCACCACGAGGCGTATCCCGCGATCCCGAAGCACGCCCAGAGCCTCCATCGTCCTGTCCGAGATAACCAGGTCTCGTGGCAACAAAGTCCCGTCCAGGTCGAAGGCGACCAGATCAAAGCCGAACCCGTTTTTCTCTTCCGCCAAACCGAACCTCTCATGCCGCCAACCACCGCACTAAAAACCAACACGCATATTCTAACGTGTTCTCGCACGTTTTCGGGGTAGTGAAATTTCGCCCAGATGACTGTATCCAATGGCTGTAGGGCGCGGGCTCTGCGTTCCGGCTTGTGGTGTAATGGGCGGCATGGTTTCCGGCCTGAAAAGAGGATACTAGGATGAAGCTGGCGGAGCGGATGGGTCGTCTCGGGACCGAGACTGCTTTCTCGGTGCTGGCGAAGGCGAAGGCGTTGGAAGCGCAGGGGCGTGAGGTCTTCCACCTGGAGATCGGCGAACCGGATTTCGAGACGGCGTCCCATATCGTCGAAGCCGGCTGCCGGGCGCTGCGCGAAGGCCAAACTCACTACACCCCGACCGCCGGCATTCCAGAGCTGCGAGAGGCTATAGCCGCCGACGTGGCGCGTAGCAGGAGCATAGAGGTCTCGCCGGAGCAGGTAGTCGTCACGCCGGGGGGAAAGCCGATCATGTTCTTCGCCATCCTCGCGCTCGTGGAGAATGGCGACGAGGTGCTGCTGCCGAACCCGGCTTTCCCGATCTACGAGTCGATGGTCAATTTCGTGGGCGGGCGTCCAGTTCCCGTGCCGCTGCGCCAGGAGAATGGTTTCCGCTTCGACCTCGACGAGTTCCGGGCGGGCCTGAGCGGACGCACGAAGATGGTCATCTTGAACTCTCCGGCCAACCCTACCGGAGGCGTCCTGACGCCCGAGGATATCTCCGGGCTGGCCGAAATCCTGCGCGAGCGTCCGGACATCTTCGTGTTGAGCGATGAGATCTACTCTCGCCTGCTCTACGAAACCTCTTTCGCCAGCATCGCCTCGGAGCCCGGCCTCGGCCCCGACGGGCGCACGATCATCCTCGACGGCTTCTCCAAAACTTACGCCATGACAGGTTGGCGGCTCGGCTACGGCGTGATGCCCGAAGCTCTGGCCGTCAAGGTCGCCAAGCTCCAGGTCAACTCCAACTCCTGCACCAACGCCGCCACGCAGTACGCGGGGCTCGAAGCGCTCGCGGGGCCGCAGGACGGCGTGGGACGCATGCTGGCAGAGTTCCGCGCCCGTCGAGACCTGATCGTCGCCGGCCTCAACGATCTGCCCGGTTTCGAGTGCGCCACTCCCCAGGGCGCCTTCTACGCCTTCCCGCGCATCACGGAGACCGGCTACACCTCTAAAGACCTGGCCGACCAGCTACTCGAAAAAGCGGGCGTCGCCTGCCTCTCCGGCACAGGCTTCGGCGAGTACGGCGAAGGACACCTGCGCTTCTCCTACGCCAACTCGCGCGAGAATATCAGCAAAGCGCTCGAACGGATATCCGGGTTCCTGCACGACAACTAAAGCCTTCGCTCAGTTGCTGAGCTTGTACCCCTCGCCGCACAATACACCTTCCCGGCAGTACCGTTTGTAGTCCGGCTTTACCTGCCAGAAACGATATATGTTCGAGGAGACGGGGAGGCCGAGCCTGCGGGCGGCTGTGCCGGAGTAGTGGAAACGTATGACCTGCAAGCCCCGACCGCCGTATGGAGAGCCGTCCTGGTTGTAGTGAGGGTATCGGTAGAAGGACTGGTGCAGGTGTACCTCGCCCACCGGGATGCTCGGGTCTCCGGTGTTGCCCGCATAACCGATGAGGGTGTTGCCGTAGACGGTCTTTCCCCTATATATGGAGGACGGTATGGACGAGAGATGCCCCGAGAGGCTCACGTACTTGCCGTTGGAGGCCCTTATGACGACCATGTTGCCGTAGTTCTTGTGGGTGTAGTTGCGCCCGGCGAAGGTAACAGTTCCCTTTCGGAAGGGCGAGAAAATGCGGTCTCCCCGATCCAGGGGGTAGTCAACGGCGAACTTGTCATTAGTGTAGTCCGGCTCGGCGCAGCGACCGTAGCCGAGGTTGCCATGGGTGTACTGGCCCCAGAAGTTGGGACGTCCGATGACGGTGAAGCCGGTGGGGAGGCCGTCTCCCGCGGTGCGGTTCGCGTAGCTGTCGTGCTGAGTCTGGAAGAAGAAGCGTGGGTCGGCCCTCCAACAACCCTCCGCTATACTCTTCTCGCCGGTGGTGGCGCTCTGCGTGGTAAAGGTCGTGGATGAGTCGGTTGGGGGGCTGGAGGTATCCGCCGTTGGCGCTACACTCGACTGTTTATCCTGCGTCTTGGTATTCCCCGGAGGCGCTTTGTGGGCGGCGTCCTTGAGTTTGAGCGATGAGACGGAGCGGGTTGGGTCGTAGAACCTCAAGCTGGAGAGGAGGGTTTCGATCTGCGACTTCGACTTCTCTCCGTAGACGTTGATCTGGTACACCCGGCCGCGGTAGGCGACGTAGATTTCCGTGGACGCCACGGAGCCCGGTATCGGCCCGATCGCCACGCCCTTGAGCTTCTTTTCCCCGACCCTTACGTCCTCGCGGGAGATCGAAAGGTCTTTGTAGTAGTCGATCTTCTCTTTGACCTTCTTATCGATCTGACCCGGCTTCATGTCGTAGGCGCGCGCCACGCGAACCGCCGGCACGCCCCCATCGTCCCTGATCGCCCCGGACTCCGGGCTCCACAACACGAACCCGTAAGTACCATCGTAAGTCGCCCGCTCCCGCTCGACAGGCCACTTCTTCGGGTGAGAGATGGAAGCCCCGACAACGTCTCCCTTGGTCCTCTCAGCCGTCCCCTGGCCGCTGTTCTGCCGGGCATTGCCGGGAATAGCCCCTGGACCGGCCAGCATTACCAACACCAGCAGACCTATAAAAGCGAACGTCAATGTTCTAGTACGCAACTTCCCCTCCAGAAGTTTTTTCTACAGCTAATGCATGTTATCGGACAAGCACCCGTAAACCTTTAGCAGTCGCTACAAAACTCTAACGACGCGCCCTACAAGAAGGACCAAGTTCGGAGAGTATCGGGGCGGAGTAGGTCTTCTGGGCAAACGCCCGTACTTGCGGAATCGCTTACAGAACCACTTACAAGTACAGGCATTGCTCTTCGTTCGCGAGAATTCTGCCGGCGGCGGAGAGTCTCCGTCAACCTCCCAGTATGTTGGAGATGTCCCCGCAAGATATTCCGGGAGGCACGCCGCTTCCTTTTTTCATGGCGTGTACGTTGACGTATTTGGGTGCGCCCGAGAACAGGCTGGAGACGGTGATCTTCTCGATGACGGTGGTGCTCGTCCCGCTCCCGTCTTTCTTGGTGTATAGCGGCTTCAGTGGATACTCAACCGGGGCTCCTTTTCCAGTCCTATCTCCACCGCAAGTACCGGGTTGGTGGATGTGGGCGAGATGCTCGGTGCCGGGCTTCTCCATGTTCATGCTCAGGTTTTTCGTACTCAGCACGACCCGAACCCCGCCTTTCGTGTTGGTGAAGGTTGCTTTGCCGCTTACCCCGGATTTTCGGCTTTCAGAGAGTTGGACGGTCTTGCTCGCCAGGCCGGACGTGGACCCCGTAGTCGTGGCGGCGGGAGCAACGGTAGAAGAAGCGTTGGTAGAAGGAGAATTGGATGAAGAACTACCCGAAGGAGAAGTGTTCTGAGACGCGCCCTTTTTGGAAGAGTTAGAGTTCGAGGAGGAGTTGCCGCCACCTCCGCACGCTCCCAGCAGAATACCAAGAACCGCGATGAATAGTATGGGCAAAAAGAGCTTCGCCCCCGAGGATACATTGGTGCCGGACAACGAATCTTCCTTTCTGCCGTTTACATTATGTTACCTTCGATACGCCGCCCGGGGCTCTTTGGTTCACGCGTCCGATCCAACAACGAAGCCGAAGGGTGGTTTATCCGGCATGCTGATGCCATAATCTTGCGTGCTCTGGTGTAGATGTAGATCTGGTAAGGAGACGTTGTTGTCTACTCAAATAAAGAAAGCTGGAAAATCGTCTGGTTTACAAGAGATCGAAGCCGCTTTCGAGAAAGAAGGTCTCTCCCCTCACGGCTGGGGCAACGAGCCGGGTTATCGGTACGGGTGGCACTCGCACGCCTACCACAAGGTTCTTTACTGCGTGTCCGGCGGCATCGTATTTCACACCAGGGATGGAGATTTCGAGCTCGAAGCGGGAGACCGGCTGGACGTGGAGCCCGGAACAGAGCACTCGGCGACGGTAGGCTCGGAGGGTGTCCGTTGCCTGGAAGCGGCTGGCTGATCTACCGGCCGAAGGGTTGGCGCGAAATTGCGCCGCTTACACCATCTTGAGGTACGAGCGCCCGAGGAGGAGGACCACGATGCTCAGGACGACGACCGCCGACCCGACGTAGAACGGGATGCTCGGCACGAACCACTCAGCCAGTTTACCGGCCAGAAAGGGAGCTATACCGCCTCCCACGAACCGGACAAAGCTGTAAGCCGCCGAAGCGACGGGACGCTCGACGGGCGAGGATTTCATAACGGCGGTGGTGATGAGGGTGTTGTTCGTGCCGAGGAATGCGCCACCTACTATCACGGCGACGATGAGCAGCGGGCGCGAGGAGATGCCGAGTCCCATGACTAGCAGGTCCGCGGAGATCAGGAGAAGCATCGCATACATCGTGGGTAGCGTGCCGAACCGCTCCTGAAGCCTCGGGGCGACGAATACCGATGTGACGGCGAGCATTATGCCCCATCCGAAGAAGACCAGCCCCAGGCCGTGGGCGTCCAGCCGAAGCGGGAAAGGAGTGTAGGCGAGCAGGGTAAAGAAGCCGAAGTTGTAGCAGAGCGCCGTGAGGCCCAGGGTGAGCAAACCGCGATGCTTTAGCGCCCGTATCGGGTCGAGGACCGAACTTTTGTGCTCGGCTTTTGGTATCGGCGGCAAGAGAGCAAGGATGGCGACGAAACCGACGGACATAAGAACGGCCACACCCAGGAAAGGACCTCTCCAGCTTACCCCGCCGAGCAAGCCTCCGAGCAATGGACCAACGGATATGCCGAGCCCCAGCGCCGCCTCGTACAGGATGACCGCCCTCTCCGTCCCGGCGGTGGATACTTCGACTATTACGGCAAGCGCGGTAGCGATAAACAACGCATTGCCGAGCCCCCATCCGGCCCTAAAAGCAACGATGCTCCCTATGCTGCCGGACGCACCGGCCAACGCGCTGAAGATCACGATGAGCCCGAGCCCTACCAGCAGCGTCCGCTTATGACCTGCCCGGCTAGAAACAGCGCCGGTAATGATCATCGCGACCCCGGTTACCAAAAAGTAACTGGTAAACAACAACTCGACCTGGCTCTGGGTCGCGTCGAGCTGGGAGGCGATAGCCGGCAGTATCGGGTCCACGAGCCCGAGTCCCATAAAGGCGATCACACAGGCGAAAGCAACCGCCCAGACAGCTTTCGGCTGACGCAATATACTCCCCTGGTCCTCCGAACCTCCAGCCGGACCTTCGCTGTTGTTTGTTCCCGAGAGAGATGACATCCTAGCCAGACGCTCCTAACTGTTAGATCACCCGCGCAATATTAATACACTTGTACGTTCACGTATATGTTCTGGAGATTTTATTCACACGGATGATCTCATAAGGGGGATCAGCTTCCGAATGGTCGCGACGGTTGGAACCACTGGATGGCTTAGGTGGCGCTTTCGCGACGCACTTGGGAGAGGACTTGCGGGAGGTCTTCGGGCGAGATGAAGCCCTTCCGGGCGGCGTGTTCCGCTGCGGCGGCCGTGTCTGGAACGAGCAGCATCTCTACTCCGTGGGGGCTAATTTCTCCGGCGATGGCGTGGACCTCGTCAGCCCGCTCCCTCGTACCCACGTCCCGGATGTAGATCGTGTGGATGCGACCGGGATTTTCAAGGACGACCCTACGATAAATCTCGGGGTCTTTCTCTCCGGAGTCCCCGATCAGGACGAACTGGAGTTGTGGATAGGTCGCCAGGAGCGTGCGTATGATGTCGAGCTTGTGGTCTTTGTTCTTCCCCCGCACGGTGGTCGCGCTCCAGTCCCTGAGAAAAAGCGGTCCAGCCGGCAACTCGTTCAGGTCCAGGAAATCTTCCATGAGGTCGTATAGGTTCCAGGGACCGTTCGACACGTAGAAGATGGGATTGAATTCCTGCCCCGTGCCACGTCGCAGCGCCTGGTAGAAAGAAGCAACGCCTTCGAAAGGGAGCCTTGCGTGGGCGTTGCTCAAGAGTACGAGTTTGAGCATCTTGAGGAGGCTCCTGACGCTCGTTCGGACGACCGTATCGTCGAGGTCGCTGATCACACCGAAGCGAGACTCCGAGGGGACGAGCACGTGTCCGGTGGCCCGCACCTCCTCTCCTTCGCGGTGGGGCCACAGAAGCTCGATCTCGACTGGACGCCACTCCTTCGACGCCTCGGCTCCCTCCGGCGCGTCATCGAGGTCGAAGCGCAAGTCGAAGAAACCTTCCTTGTTGGCCGCGACCTCCAACTCGTGTCCTTCGTATCGGGCGCGAACGCGGGCAAAAGGAACTTCGTCGCTCGCGAACCGGCGGATCATGTTCAGCACGTTTGTTATGAGGGTGTCGTTTTCGTTGGATCTGGTGATGCCTTTCCCGACCAGCACGCGACCTTTCAGGAACAGGTTCCGCGGGGTTCCGTGTCCACGGTAAGGCAGGATCTCGACCGGCCCCATCCACTCCATCCGCTGCTTTACCTCGGCCCTGAGCCGGTCCAGGATATCTTCCAGCGTCCGCCCCACCGAGATCAACCGGTCCATCAAATCAACCACGCGCCGTCTTCGGAGACAGAGGGATTCTGTGTTGGAGAGATATTTCCCTCAAGAGCTACCTGTCAGCGAACCCGGTGATCACGAGCGTATCTGTAGGCGAAGTAAGAAGAGATGACGTGGGCGGTCCAGCCCAGCAGGCCGCCGGTGCCGATCCAAAGTCCAGGCGTGATTATCAGCCAAAAGATTCCGGCCAGGATGCGACCGTTGTAAAACTGTCCCACTCCGGGGATAACCGCGCTCAAAACCGCCGCCAATGCCGGGTCTCTCATAGTTCCGTACCTCCGCGCTCGCTTTACTCACAGGCACATGTTGGATCCCGCCCAACTCCTGAAGCTCCCTTATAGTAACCCAAACCCTGGCACGTTCGACACAGGCCGAAAAGACGCAACCTGATCCCCCTCGATACTATGTCCGTGAGCGACAGGCTGCAGCTTTGTTTCGTCGCTGAACCGGACTCGAGAGCCGACGAACACGCGTCCATCTCGGCTTTGTTAGTGGATGTGGTGGTAGAAGTCTTCGAACCGTCCCCCGCAAGAGACACGAGCCGACAACCTGGCCTCTCGAAAGTGGAGCCGAGGGGATTCGAACCCCTGACCTCCGCCGTGCAAAGGCGGCGCTCTCCCAACTGAGCTACGGCCCCGCGCCGGACTGCCGCTTCGTGCCAGGGAATGAGTTTACGCTTTTGCGGCTCCTTCTTCAATGTGGCGCTATATCGCGGGTACAGTAAGGGGCTTGACTACAGATCTCAGACACAGGGGGTAAAATGGTTCTGCTGGATAAGAGAGTAGTGAGTGAGAGGTGGAACCCATGGCTCTTTACGAGTACAAATGTCCCGAGTGCGGAGGACACTTTGACGAGATGCGCCCGATGAGGGCGGCCGACGAGCCGGCGAATTGTCCGGATTGTGAAACGGAGTCTCTGCGTGTGATCTCCAACTTCGCGTCTATAACGCCCGGCGTCTCGATGATGTCGTCCAACCCAGTCATGGACGCCCGGATGGCTCAAGGCGGCAATAGCGGAGGATGTTGCGGCGGAGGCTGCGGCTGCGGTTAACGAGATAAAAGTGCCGGAGGAAGCTCCCGGCCTCGTTTTGAGGGGTATCGAGGAATTCAACCGGGGAGAGTTCTTCGAGGCGCACGAGTACCTCGAAGCAGCCTGGAGACGAGAGTCTCTGCCAATTCGCTCTCTCTACCAGGGCATCCTGCAAGTCGGTGTCGGCTTCTATCATCAGCAAAACGGCAACTGGCGCGGGGCGACTAGCTTACTCCGTAACGGCATCGCGCGTCTCGTGGAGTTCGAGCCCGAAGTCTTCGGTATAGACGTTTCCCGGTTGGTGCGAGGGTGTGAGCGTTGTTTAGGAGAGCTGGAAGAGTTGGGGCGGGATCTGGTTATGGAGTTTGACCGGACGTTGATCCCGAAGGTCGAATGGGTAGAACCGGGTTGTGGGAAGGTCAGTGGAGCAGAGATAGTGGGCCTGCCTGGACTCGAACCAGGGACCTCTTCCTTATCAGAGAAGCGCTCTAACCGGCTGAGCTACAGGCCCGCGATGATGATCACGATCGCCGGGATAATGTACAACACGAGGGCGGCTCTTACAAGCCGATTGAAGAGCAGCAAACCGGGAAGTAGAATCGTCCCCGGTGCCAGGATATCGTCACAGCTTTGCTGCGTGAAGGGAGCAGACATTCAGTGAGCGCCAACGGTTTCACAAGGATGTCCATTTACGGCATAAACATGGACCTCTTTACTTCGAGCCCCATAGTTATCCTCAAGGTCGAGGAGGACAATAGATACCTGCCGATTTGGGTCGGCCAGAACGAGGCGCGGTCGATCCTCATGAAACTCCAGAACCAGGAGTTCCCACGCCCGCTCACCCACGACCTGGCCGTGAACCTGGTCTCGGAGCTCGGCGGTTCCATGACGCGGATCACAGTCACCGACCTCAGAGATTCGACCTTCTTCGCAACGATAAGTTTGGAGATCGGCGGGCGCATCGTCGAGGTCGACTCCCGGCCATCGGACGCCATAGCCCTCGCTATAAGATCCGGGGCGGAGATCTACGCCTCAGACGACGTTATAGAAGAGGCCGCCGTTGTCTTCGAGGAGGCGATGGAGGACACGCCGGAGGATGAAGTGGTAGACAAATTCAAGGACTGGATGAACCAGATCACGCCGGAGGACTTCAGGGAGCGCTAACTCCCTGAAGCCTCGTCGCCTTCGTCTTTCTTGACCCTCTCGGCCAGCCGCCCGAGCCTCACCGTAATGAACACCACGATGACCGTAATGAGAACCGCGTATAAGAACTTGGCCGCAAGGTCACCCGCCTCACCGAAGATCAGGGTGAAAAGACCCTGAATGGCCTCGTTCCACGCGAGCGCCGCCACGAGTCCGAACGCCGCCGTGACCAACTGCACCATCTTGTCCAGGACTTCGCTGCTCATCTAAATCCTCCCATAGCTATCTCAACCAACATCGCGTTCCCGCTAACGCTCCAGAGAGTACAACTCCGCAACGCGCTCCAGCAGCCCGGCCTCTTCCCAGATCCACTCGCCGTCTTTCTCCGGCGCCCCGAAATGCGGTGCGCTCCCCAGCATACCGCCCGTCGCCGTTGCCACGCTGCTCCCCGATACCAGCGACTCGCCTCTTCCGACCGCCGCGAGGTTTTGCCGGTGCAAGAGCAAGCCGTCCCGCTCCTCGAAACCTCCTAATCGCCAGGATGAGAGGGGTGCCAGCTCTCCGGCGAAATCGCATATCGCTTGCCGGAGCGCGTACAGCAGTAATGCTGCTCGTCCGGCGGCGAAATTGGCGGCTGCGGCTGTGGCGGCGAGAAGGTCCGCCGCTTCTTCGGTGTCGAGAGGAGCGGCCGGTAGGTCTTCCTCCGCGCCGAAGTCTTCGTTCCGTACCCGGCTCAAGATACGATCCCGATGCCCGGAGAGCGCCAACCGTCCGAGGTCTCCGGCCCCAACTCTGGCTACCAATACCAGCGCACCCGCTTCAAGGCCGAGCATCTCGGCCCTTTCGGAGTCAAGGACCTCCCCCACTCCGTACGCACCAAACTCACCGAGCCCTTCCCAATCCAGCGTGCCTGCGGAGATCGCCCGTCGACCCAGGGCGTCGGGATCGCCCTCCGGGCTTTTCAGGAGAGAAAGGTCTTCCTCATCTATAAGTCCATCCTCGGCGGCAGCTGACGCTCCTAATTCGCAGAACCTACGCACGCCCGCTTCGTTAAGAGTAGGCAGCCGCGTTTCGGAGAGGTTGCGCGAGATCAAACGCGGCAACTCTTCCAGTGGACCGAGGTTCTCGACAGCGATACCGGCGGAGAGGAGCATTTCCCAGGCAGGCGCGGAGACGAGGTCCGGCGCAACGTGCGACGATGAGACTGCGGCCCACCCGAACCTTTCCGGGGAAGCGGCAGCATAAACTGGGCTTTCGGCACCGGGAAGCCGGGCGGCGGGGAGCACCCGCTCGAAAGCGGAGTCATCCGGGGCGTAGAGGACGACTTCGGCGCCCTCACCTTCACCGCTCCACTCGAAGTCTCCTGTTTGCTCGGTCAAAGTAGGCTACTCCAGGACGATCAAGGGCTCACCGGAGCGGACGGTTCGGCCGGCCTCTACCAGGACTTCGGAGACGCGGCCGTCTTTCTGGGCACGGATCTCACTTTCCATCTTCATCGCCTCCAGGACGCACACCGCCTCGTCGGTTGCGACCTCCTGACCCTCCTCGACGAGCACCTTCACGATTGTCCCCTGCATCGGGGCCACAACCGCCCCCTCGCTCACACCCGCCCGACGCGCCGCACCACCTCCGCGCCGTGGCGGAGTGTCCTTCCCGGCCTCCTTCCCTTCCGAGAACACCTTGACCCGAAAGAGCCTGCCGTTCACCTCGACCTCGACCTCACGTGCCTCTTTTTCGGGAGCCTCGCCAGTCTCGCCAACGGCGGCGGCTTCGAACTCCATACCATCCAGCCGCTCGGCGATAAAGCCCGTCGTGTAGTCCCCGGAGACGAAGACTTCGTCATCCAGGATGGCGCGGTGGAAGGGTAGGGTCGTTGAGATCCCCTCGACCTTGAACTCCCCGAGCGCCCGTCGCAGCCGCGCCAGGGCATCCGTCCGGTCCTCGCCCCGGACGATGAGCTTCGCGAAAAGCGGATCGTAGGACTCCGGCACGACACCCGGCCCCGCGAGCGAGGAGTCAACCCGCACGCCCGGCCCGCCCGGCTCCTCGTAGGCGGTCACGAAACCGGGGCTCGGAGCAAAATCGTTGGAAGGGTCCTCGGCATTCAGGCGCACTTCTATGGCGTGTCCCCGCCAGGTTACGTCCTCCTGGGCGAACGACAGTGGTTCTCCGGCGGCGACACGGATGCCGGTCTTTACGATATCTAGCCCCGTGACTTCTTCGGTAACCGGATGCTCGACCTGCACGCGGGTGTTCATCTCAAGGAAGAAGAACTCGTCGTCTTGTACTAGAAACTCAACGGTGCCGACGTTATCGTAGCCGACCGCTTCCGCCGCCTCAACCGCCGCGCGGCCCATCTCCTCGCGCATCGCGGGGTCTATGGCCGGAGAGGGGCATTCCTCGATCAGCTTCTGGTGGCGGCGCTGGATGGAGCAGTCACGCTCGCCGAGATGAACGGCGTTGCCGTGTTTGTCTCTTATCACCTGGATCTCGACGTGCCGAGGCCTCGAGAGGTACCGCTCCAGATACACAGCCCCGTCCCCGAAGTACGCCTCACCCTCCCGACTCGCCCGCTCGAAGGCGGCTTCCGCCTCCGTCTTGTCCTCCGCGACGGCGAAGCCCTTCCCTCCGCCGCCGGATGAAGCTTTGACCGCGACCGGGTAACCGTACTCTCCAGCAAACTCGAAGATGGCTTCCGGTGAGGTTACGGGGTCTTCTGTGCCAGGAGTGATCGGGACTCCGGCCTTCGCCATGATCCTGCGCGACTCGACCTTGCTCCCCATCTTCTCTATCGCCTCGGGATGAGGACCGATCCAGACAAGTCCAGCCTCCCCGACAGCCCGCGCAAACGCCGCACTCTCAGCCAGGAAACCATACCCCGGATGAACCGCCTCCGCCCCCGAGCGCTTCGCCACACCGACCAGCTTCTCGATGTTTAGATAGCTCTCGCCCGCCGGCGTAGGCCCGAGATGGTAAGACTCATCCGCCAGCCGCGCGTGCAAAGACTCCCGGTCCGCGTCCGAGTAGACCGCGACGCTCACGATACCCATCTCCCGCAGCGCGCGGATTATGCGAACCGAGATCTCCCCGCGGTTGGCGACCAGTACCTTCCCGAACACCTAGCTCTTACCTTCCCAGCCGGCATAAGACCACGGCGAGCCCTCCAACTTCATCCCCGGCGGCAACATCCACTCCAGCCGCCCCGAAAGCTCCCAGCGGCCCGGACCCGTACTTGGCACGGACTCTCCTGGACTTTCCTCTTGCAGCACTTCCAGCGCCGCCGTTATCGCGGCCGCTTCTTCAAGAGTCGGAGCGGGTTCGATCCTCAAAGCGGGATGTTCCCGTGTTTGCGGGAGGGGCGCTCGGGTCGCTTCGTCCGGATCATCTGTAGCGCTTTTATGAGGTACGGACGCGTCTCGCGCGGGTCTATCACGTCGTCTATGAATCCCATCTCGGCGGCGACCATCGGGTTGTTGAACTGCTCCTCGTAGCCGGAGATAAGCTCCTGACGTTCCGCTTCTTCATCCTCCGCCTCGGCCAAACGGCGGCGGAATATGATCCCGACGGCGGCGCCAGCGCCCATCACCGCGATCTCCCCGGTCGGCCAAGAGACGTTTACGTCCGCCCCGATGTGCTTGGAGCACATGACATCATAAGCCCCGCCGTAAGCCTTCCTGGTAATAACGGTCATCTTCGGTACCGTCGCCTCGGAGTAGGCGTACAAGAGCTTCGCCCCGTGACGGATGATGCCGCCCCACTCCTGGTCCGTCCCCGGCATGAACCCCGGCACGTCCACGAAGGTGAGGAGCGGAATGTTGAACGCGTCACAGAACCTTACGAACCGCGCCCCTTTCGTGCTCGCGTCTATGTCCAGCGTGCCGGCCAGAACCATCGGCTGGTTCCCGACCACCCCGATGGCGCGCCCGTTGAGGCGGGCGAAACCGACCACCAGGTTCTGGGCCCAGCCTTCTTGCACCTCGTAGAACTCGCCGTCATCCACGGTAAGCTCCACGGCCCTTCTTATGTCGTAGGGCTGGCGGGTGGAGTCCGGGACGAGCGAGGCGAGGGCCTCGTCCATCCGTCCCGGCGAGTCGGCGGGCTCGTAGTACGGCGGGGTCTCCAGGTTGTTGTCCGGCAGGAAAGAGAGGAGATAGCGAACGTCCGAGATACAGGTTTCCTCGTCCGGGGCGGAAAAGTGGGCGACGCCGCTCTTGGTGCTGTGGGTCCCGGCGCCGCCGAGGTCTTCCTGACTGACCTCCTCGCCGGTGACGCTCTTTACCACGTCCGGGCCGGTGATGAACATGTGGCTCGTCTCCTCGACCATGAAGATGAAGTCGGTTATGGCTGGCGAGTAGACCGCGCCCCCGGCGCAAGGTCCCATGACCACGCTGATCTGGGGTACAACCCCGGAAGCCTTTACGTTTAGGTGGAAGATATCCGCGTATCCGGCAAGAGAAACGACACCCTCCTGAATGCGCGCCCCGCCGGAGTCGTTTATCCCGACGATTGGGCATCCCGTGGAGAGAGCGAGGTCCATGACCTTGCAGATCTTCTGCGCGTACACCTCCCCTAGAGACCCGCCAAACACGGTAAAGTCCTGCGAAAACACACATACTTTGCGACCCATGACCTCGCCGTAGCCGGTAATGACCCCGTCCCCGAGCGGCCGGTTCTCCTCCAGCCCGAAGTTGTACGAGCGGTGGACCCGGTAACGGTCCAGCTCGACGAACGTTCCCTCGTCCAGCAGCAGGTCTATCCGCTCGCGCGCGGTGAGTTTGCCCCGTTCCCGCTGGCGTTCGACTGCTTGCTCCGGGGCGGGATGGGCGGCATCATCCCTCAGCTTGTTTAGAGCTTCGATCTTCCCCGCAGTCGTTTCCTCGCCCAACCTTTCACCCTGCATAGTCGGGCATTCTAGCACGGTAAAGTTGGACGGAGTCTACGTCCGTAACTAAATGTTCAGGGCTCCTGGAAGCAACCAGGCCGCTGCCATCCAGACGATGACGAGCGCGAGGACGAGCCAGTCGTAGGGCGTCGCTTTCATCCGGCGGAACTTGGTGCGTTGCTGTCCTCCCCGGTAGCTGCGGGTGTTCATGGCGGTCGTTAGGACGTCGGCGCGGGCGAAGCCCCCGATAAAGATGGGGACGAGCAGGCGTCCGATGCGGCGCGCGCGGGTGATGGCGCCGCCCTCGTCGAACGGGACGCCGCGGGCGGTCTGGGCGCGGGCGAGGCGTTCGACTTCCTCGATAAAGATGGGTACGAATTTTATGGCGATTACGAAGACCAGTACTAGCTCGTTGACCGGCACGCGCAGGCGCTGGAGCGGGCCGAAGAGAAGCTCCAGACCGTTCGTCAGGTCAACGAGCGAGGTTACGAGCATCAGCATCGTGGTGACGTAGTAGAGGAAGATCACGCGCAGCCCCAAAATGCCCGCCGTGTAGAGTCCGTTGGTCGAGACCGAGAGCACGCCCCACCGCCAGAGGTAGCCTCCCTCCGACACCTCTCCGGGATAGAAAAGCACCTGGAAAAAGAGGATAAAGACGAGGAACACGACGAAGAACCGCGAACCTCGCAACAAGTACCCGGACGGTATCCGGGAGACGAGCTGGATCAGGACGAGCAAGGCCAGCGCCACCGCGAAGCCGACGAAACTGTTGACGAGAAACGAAGCGACGATGAATACGAAGGTAGCCAGTATCTTTATCCGGGCATCCATGCGATGGATGAAAGATCCCGTATCCACGAACTGCCCGAAGATGACGTTCCGCTGAAGCTCCAGCACTACGAAGCTCCGATCCTCTTTATCAGTTCGGCCTCCAACTCGTCTTCCGTGAGCAGCCCGGTCGGGAAGTCCGGGAAGAGCTTTTTCATCTCGCGCGCCGCCACTACGGGCTCCGGCAAGGTGATGTCCAGCTCCGCGAGCCGGTCGGCCTCGCGCAGTACCTCGGGCGCAGGTCCGTCGATGACCACGCTCCCCCGGTCCAGGACGATGAAACGGTCGCAGAGGACACTCACGTCGGTGAGGCTTGCGGAGCAGACGATCAGCGTAAGCTCCCGGTCTCTCTGCAGCCGCTGGAGCAGGTCCAGAAGCTCGCGCCGTCCTCGCGGGTCGAGACCCGCCATCGGCTCGTCGAGCACCAAAACGGGCGTGCGCATAGCGAGCACGCCGGCTATGGCTACCCGCCGCCGCTGGCCGCCGGAGAGAGCGTGGACGTAGCGCAGCCGGAAGTCCTGGTACGGCAGCCCCAGGGTGTTCAGGCTCTCCTCGACGCGCCCGCGGGTCTCCTTCGCGGAGAGTCCTGCGGCGGTCGGCCCGAAGGCCACGTCCGCGCCGACCACGTCCTCTATTAGCTGGGAGTCCGGCTGCTGGAAGACGATGCCGACCTCACGGCGCAGGGCTTTGCGGTCGTAGCCGGGAGCGGCGATGTCTTCGCCGGCGTAGAAGACCTGCCCCGATTTCACGCGCAAAAGGTGGGCGAAGGCGTCCACGACGGTTGATTTGCCGGACTGCGTGGGGCCGACGATGCCGACGCGCTCTCCACGCCGGACCTCGAACGAGACGTCCCGAACCGCCTCGACCGCTTTCGGTGTACCTTCGAGGTAGGTGTAGCGGAAGTCTCGCAGCTCGATGATCGGGGTTCCGTCGGCGGCGCTCATCGGTCGCGAGTTTCGGGGAGATTGGAGATTGCTTCTCGCAGATCCACGGCGTTCAGTATGTCGCCTTCGAGCGGTACGCCGTGGACGCGTAGGCGGTCGGCGAGGCTGGCCGCGAGCGGAACGTCCAGGCCGACTTCGCGCAACTTATCTGCGTTGCGGAAGACTTCGGCGGGCGTGCCGTCCAGGATGCGGCGTCCCTCGTCCATTACGACCACGCGGTCAAAGAGGGCGGCCTCGGACATCGAGTGCGTGACGTGGAGGACGCCCATTCCTTCACTGCGGTTCAACTCTCTCACGGTCGAGATCAGCCGCTCCGCGGCCGGCACCGGCAACAGCGAGGTCGGTTCGTCCAGGATCAGGAACCGCGGACGCATGGCGAGCGCCCCCGCTATGGCTACCCGCTGCTTCTGTCCTGGGGAAAGGTCCTCCACCAGCCGGCTCCGTATCTCTTCGAGCCCGAGCGCTTTCAGAGAAGACCGGACGCGGACGGAGATCTCCTCCCGCGCCAGTCCCAGGTTCTCCGGCCCGAACGCCACATCGTCCTCTACGCGGTTCATGACGAGCTGGTCGTCCGGGTCCTGGAAGACGACGGAGACTTTGCGGCGTATCTCCCACTGGTGCTTCTCGTCCACGGGGATGCCGTCAATCCGGATCTCGCCTTCCGTCGGATACAAGACGGCGGCGAGCAGCTTGACGAGCGTGCTCTTCCCTGAGCCGTTGTGGCCGATGATCGCCACGAGCTTCCCCGGCTCTATCTCGAAGTCGAGGTCGCGCAGCGCGAGGACCGCGTCGGCCTCGCCCGTGCGATAGGCGAAGGAGAGCTTCTCCAGCTCGATCACCGCTCCACCCGAGAACTAGTAGCGGCGTTCTTCGTCGGACTTGGTCTCCGGGGCAGTCGTGCGACCGCTGCGGAAGAGCATCACGCCCCGCACCACCACGACCGTCACGATGGCGGCGAGGACCGCTTCGGCTATCGCCTGCGGGATTATCGGGACGACCGCCGCCACCGGCAACAGGCCCAACAGAATCGCCATCCCTAAAACCCCGATGGTGTTGGCGAGCGAGCCTAGCACCCCCGCTGTGGCCGAAGCCAGGTCCAGGCTGATCCGCCGCAGGCTCACGAATGAGGCCCAGGCCACGACCCCGATAACGAGCCGCGGCAACACCGAGACGAGCGGATTCCTGAAGATCGGCACTTCCGCAGTCAGAAAAGAGAAGATGCCGAAGATGCCGCCCGCGATAGTGCCGACGACAGGCCCCTCCAAAGCGCCACCCAGGATCGCCGGTACGTGCATGATCGTCGCGCTGCCCGCCAGGTTCGGCACCGGGATGAACCCCAGCCGGGTGTAACCCAGGAAGATAGCGATCCCCCCAAGAATACCGGCCACCACGATCTGCCGGACACTGAGCCCGCTCCCCGAACCTTCTCGGTCGCTACCCGATTGTGCCGCCATCATGTTCCCCCTTCTCTCCGGCCACCGCCGGAGCAGCCATCGCCACTATCCGCACCTATATGCAAAGTGTACACCTATCAACGATGGAGCTACAGCGGCGGCGTGAAGCGTCCGTCGGCGGCGGTCCAGCCACCGTCCACCAGCATGAACCCTCCTGTCACGTAGGAGCTAGCTTCGGAAGCCAGGTAGACTACCATCCCGACCATCTCGTGCGGCTGCGCCCAGCGGCCCAGGATGCTCTTGTTCGCGTAGGAGTCGTACCAGTCCGGGGAGTTCTTTATCTGGGCCGTGAGCGGCGTCTCCACGATGCCGGGGGCGATGGCGTTTACGCGGACTCCTCTCGGCCCGACCTCCGTGGCGAGCGCGCGGAGCATCTGGAGGGTGCCGGCTTTCGTCGCGGCGTAGATGCCTTGCCCCGGTTCCACGGTCTGCGCCCGGATGCTTGAGAAGGCGATGATGCTGCCGGAGCCGCGTTCGGCCATGCCGCGTCCGAACTCCCGGATCAGACGGAACGTACCTTTGAGGTTCAAATTTACGATCTTGTCGAACTCTTCGTCGGTTATGTCCAGCACCGGCTTGCGCACGTTCATGCTCGGCGTGCTCACGAGGATATCCGGCGTGCCGATCTCCTCCGCTATCGCCCCGACGCTGTTTGAGTCGAGCATGTCCAGACCGACGGCGGCCGCCTTTCCACCCTCACCCCGGATCTCCCCTGAGGTCGCCTCCGCCGCCTCCGCGTTTACGTCCGCGGCGAAGATTCGCGCCCCGAAAGCAGCCAGCCCGTGGGCGCTCGCCTCCCCGATACCGCTGCCCGCCCCGACGACGAGCGCGCTCTTTCCGGTGAGGTCGAACATCGAACGGTAGTCAAACATGGGCTTCCTTTC
This sequence comes from Rubrobacteraceae bacterium, assembly GCA_965219175.1. Classification (GTDB taxonomy): domain Bacteria; phylum Actinomycetota; class Rubrobacteria; order Rubrobacterales; family Rubrobacteraceae; genus JBBPZK01. The sequence continues at coordinate 896,143 of CBDCNI010000001.1, read as the reverse complement.
CGTAGCAGTAGTACATAGCGGTCGCGGCGTAGAGCTTGCAGGTGGTGAAAAGCTCCTCCTCGTCCACCCACTCGTCCTCGTGGTGTGGTATCTCCCGGTCTCCGGCGCCCGTCGTGACTATCGGGATGTCCGCCCAAGCGTGGAGGAAAGTGCCGTCCGTCGCGCCGGGGACGCCGTTGTAGAGCGGCTCCTCACCTGTCAGGCGCGAGTAGGCCGTTGCCGTCGCCCGCACCAGCGGCTCGTCCATCGCTGTCTCCGTGGCCGGGCGTTCCTCGATCACCTCCAGAGTAGCGTCGAAGTCCGGATCTTCGGCAGCCAGGCGCGCGACGATCTCCTTCAGTTGTTCGATCAGTTTCTCGTGTGATTGGTCCGGGGTGGTGCGGATGTCGAGGGCGACGTAGGCGCTCGCGGGGATCACGTTGATCTGGGGCTCCCCGCGATCCGGTCCCATCAGGATAGTCGGCGTGAGACTCGGGTAGCCGAGGAACGGGTCCTCTCCGCACCTCTCCATCTCCCGGCGCTCCAGTTCCTCCACCGCGACCACGAATCGCGCCGCCCGCGTTACCGGGTTGACGCCACTCAGGGGCATCGCGCCGTGCGCCATCCTTCCCCGTACCGTCACCTCGACGCGCAAAGCTCCTTTCTGCCGGATGCAGATCTGGTTCTCCTCCGGCTCGCAGATCATCGCAGCATCCACCCCCTCGGCGTGTCCTCCCTCGATAAACCCCTTGATGCCGCTCATCATCCCCTCCTCATCCACCGGATGACAGAGTACGAGTCGGCCGGGAAAAGAGATGCCGGAGTCCTTGATCGCCCGCACCGCCATCACCGCCGCCGCCAGGTTCCCCTTCGTATCGCACGCCCCGCGCCCGTAGATCCTTCCACCATCCCGCTCCGCGCCGAACGGCGAGTGTACCCAGCTTTCCGCCCGCCCCTCCGTCACCACGTCCGTGTGCGCCTCGAAGAGCAGCGTCCTTCCGGCCCGGTCGCCTTCCCACACCGTCCACACGTTCGGACGACCCGGCGCGACCTCCTCCGTCCGAACGTCGAAGCCCGCACGTTCCAGATACTCCGCGACAAAGCGGGCGGCGCCAGCTTCATTGCCGTCCGGATCTTCGGGCCGGTAGACACTCTTTACACCCACCAGTTCCCGCGTCAGCCGCACGAGCTCTTCGCGGTCGATCCGACGCATCACCTCATCGAGCAGGTCCGGGAAGTTGGCATCGTCCGCCCGGCCCACAGACTATCCACCTCCTTCCGGTGAACGTGATGAGACCTTAGGCTCCGTTATGCGTACCATAGCGCCCGCAGTATATTCCCGGCCTCGCAGTCCCGCACCTGCCGCATCCCGGAGGAAGTTTGGGAGTTCCGGGGAGACGGCTACCAGGTGCTCGACGAGTGGCTAAGACCGCGAGGGCCAAACACTCTCCTACAACAACATCCGACACTATCAGGAGATCTTGGTCTCCCCCTCCGGGAACCGCCTCATGGCCGGGGTAGATGGGATCATCTCCGGATGGCCTCTGGGTTAGAATATGCTCGTGTGGCCGTCTAAAGACCGATCATGAGGTTTTCCCGCCCCGAAGTTCGGCCGGTGTTTTGCCGGAGACTGCGGAGGTCGCGGGGCTGAAAGAGGTATTCCATCGAGTAGTTTCCGGCGGGGTGAGCAAAGACCGTCCGGGCATCCGGGGTAAGTTGAGAAACACTCCGAGAAGAGTAGAAGGAGTCCGTAATAGAGCCGGTGAATAAAGAGCCAGGGTACGCAAAAGGTACGGTTTCAACCCGACTGCTACTTACCGTGGTGGCGATGGCGACCTTTGTCTCGGTCTTCAACCAGTCGATGGTCAACGTGGCGCTGCCCCTGATCCAACGGAGCTACAACGTCTCCGAGAGCCAGGTGGGTTGGGTGGCGACGGGCTATTTGCTGGTCTACGCGGTTGGCGTACCGCTCTACGGTCGCGTTTCCGACCTGTACAGCCCGAAGCTGACCTTCTGCTTCGGGCTGACAGGCTTTGCGGCCGGGTCTCTGCTATGCGCCCTGGCACCAAGCTTCGGTGTGCTGGTCGGCGCAAGGATCCTGCAGGCGGCTGGGGCTGCGGCCATCCCGGCGCTCTCTTTCGGACTGGTGGCGAAGCTGCTGCCGAAGGGTAGTCGTGGTTTCGGGCTCGGCATTATCTCGTCCAGCATCGGGGCGGGGGCGGCTTTCGGGCCGGTATTGGGAGGCGTCCTGATCCAGGTATCCAGTTGGCACTCGCTTTTCTATAGCACGCTGGCCCTTACAATCTTCCTGATCTTCGGCGCCTTCTACGTCATCCCGCATCAGGTCGGAGAGGCTGACGGGCGTGGTAGATCCGTGCGCCGGCTCGACCTGCCGAGCGGCGTGCTACTCGCCCTTGCCGCCGGTCTCCTACTATTCGGCGTTACACACGCCCAGTCCGCGAGCCTGACCTCACCCGTAACGCTGGGAAGCTTCGTGATAGCGGTATTGAGCGGCATATTCTTTCTCAGGCGCATCACGCGGGTGGGAGAGCCGTTCGTGGCCCCGGAAATCCTCCGAAACCGGAGCTTCCTGGCCGCCGCCTCGGTAGGATTCCTGGCACAGTTCGCGAACGTGTGCGCCCTTTTTCTGGTGCCTCTCTTGCTGTCCAGCACATCGGAGGTATCCAGCCTCACCATAGGTCTCGTGTTCGTACCCGGCGCCGTCGTGGTAGCGACGCTGTCTCCGCTGGCCGGCAGACTATCGGACCGGGTCGGCTTTCGGGTGATGATCCTGAGCGGGTTGTCCATCATGCTGGCTTCTCACCTGTTTATCTCTACCTTCGGGGCGGGGGGCGCCTTGCTGCCCGTAACCATCGGCATGACGGCTTTGGGGCTCGGTTTCGCCGCGCTCAACTCGCCGACGGCCAACGCGGCCTCGGCGACGCTCTCGCCGGAGAGAGCAGGTGTCGGACTCGGGATCTACCAGTTGTGTTTCTTCCTCGGAGCCGGTTTCGGACCCGCCATCTCGGGAGCGGTACTCGGGTTCCTCCAAGAGTCCAAAGACGCCGCGATCAACCCACTGCTCGCTCTGCAATCTTCCGCCGCCTTCTCGGGCGCTTTCCTCGTGGGACCAGCCGCACTCCTCTGCGCTTTCCTCGCGCTCCTCGGCATAGCAGAGGTAAAAGGCCGCCCCACGACCGAGGCGACCGACAACTAAAAAAGAGGTTCCAGCGGCTCTCCGTCCTCCACTCGAAACGCCGCCGGGACGAGCGCGCCGCCTGGCTTAGACTTCCTTGAAGATGCGGTTCGAGGCGGAGATCGGGTCTAGCTTTCGCTCGTAGACCTGTTCCATGAGTTCTGTATCTTCCTGCTTTAAGCGCTCTTTCATCTCTTTCTCAAGGCGGTTCGTGGCCCAGGAGATCACGAACTCCCTCAAAGAAGCCCGCCGTCGCTTCTCCAACTTCCCGCTCTCCCGCAGATGCGAGCGATGCTCCTCTATCGTCTCCTTGAGCTCCTCCACGCCTTCTCCAGTATCCCCACGAGTCATAATTATAGGTGGGAACCAGGGGTCGGGGTCAAGATCGTGGCCGATCTCCAGGATGGAGCGTACTTCGGAGGCGGCCCCTTTTGCTCGTGGATGGTCCGCTTTATTTATGCAGAAAATGTCCGCGACCTCCATCACACCCGCCTTTAGCGCCTGCACCGCGTCTCCCGCGCCCGGCTGCAACGCGAGCACTACAGTATCAGCCGCCGATGCGACCTCGACCTCTCCCTGCCCAACCCCGACGGTCTCGAAGATCACCACGTCCATCCCCGAAGCCTCCATCGCCAGAGCCGCCAGCCGCGACCCCCCCGCGAGTCCCCCGAGATGCCCTCGACTCCCCATCGAACGGATAAAAACCCCAGGGTCCAGGAAGTGGTCCGAGAGGCGTATACGATCCCCGAGGATGGCGCCTTTTGAAAAAGGGCTAGACGGGTCAACCGAGACGACCCCGACCCTCTTGTTCTCCGCCCGGTAGAGCTTGATGAGCTCCGCGATGATGCTGCTCTTGCCGACCCCCGGCGGCCCCGTGAAACCGAGAGTCAGAGCGTCGCCCGTGTGCGGGTAGAGGCCGGCGATGATCTCCGTCGTCTCCGGGTCTTCGCGCTCGACCTTAGATATTATCCGCGCCAGCGCCCGACGGTCGCCCGAGAGCAACCGCTCGACGAGCGCGTTATCCGGCACGGAACCCGTTCTCGCATGTGCAGCGCATGCGTTAATATTAGCAGCATGTCGAAGATGATCCAGATTCGCAACGTCCCCGAAGAGTTGCACCGCAAGTTGAAGGCGCGGGCCGCGAATTCCGGGATGTCGCTCTCGGATTATCTGCTCTCGGAGATAGAGCAGGTAGCGGAGAAACCAACCATGAGTGAATGGCTGGAGAGGGTGCGCAGCCGGGAGCCGATCAAACCGGACGAGCCGCCGGACGTGACGATCCGCCGGATGCGAGACGCGGACGACCCACGCGAGGCTGGCTAGCAGCCTTTGATCGTCCTCGATGCGTCGGCGGCGGTTACCGTTTTACTGAATATGGACGCGACAGCCTCGGCTATCCTAGATCGCATGGCCGACTCCGATGAAGGCTTGCACGTACCTCACCTTTTCGAGATAGAAGTGTTGAGCGCGCTTCGCCGCCACGCAACCTCCGGAATCTCCGAGAAGCGCAGCGCCGAACTTCTCGAGGACCTTACGACCATGAGGATAACCCGTTACCCTCACACCGCGCTTCTCGCACGCATATGGGAACTGAGGAACAACGTAACCGCCTACGACGCGGCCTACGTCGCACTCGCCGAAACCCTCGACGCCCCGCTGGTAACGATGGACGCGCGACTGGCCCAAGCACCCGGCATCCGTGCCACGGTAGAACTCTTCCAGTAAGAAAGAAAAGAGACCCTCCGAAGAAGGTCTCTCTACCGATCGGAGCCTATCCTTCCAGAAGGAGCGACTCCGGGTCTTCTATAAGCTCTTTTATGCGGACCAGGAAGCTGACCGCTTCGGCCCCGTCTATGACGCGGTGGTCGTAGGAGAGGGCGAGGTACATCATCGGCCGAACCTCCACCTGGCCGTCCACGGCGACCGGCCGCTCCTGGATCTTGTGCATCCCCAGAATCGCCACCTGCGGCATCGTCAGGATCGGGGTCGAGACCAACGACCCGAAGATGCCGCCGTTGGTAATGGTGAACGTCCCGCCGCTCAGGTCCTCCAGCGTCAGTTTGTTGTCGCGAGCCTTCGTGGCGAGGTCGTATATGGTCTGCTCTATTCCCGCGAAGCTCTTTCGGTCGGCGTCACGCACCACCGGAACCACGAGCCCCTCGTCGGTCGAAACCGCGACCCCTATGTCGTAATACTTCTTCAGGACCAACTCGTTCTCCTGGAGCTCGGCGTTGACCTTCGGGTATGCCTTGAGGGCACCGATGGCCGCCTTCGTGAAGAAGCTCATGAAGCCGAGCCTCGCCCCGGTTCGCTCCTGGAAAGCCTCCTTGCGACGCTTCCTCAGCTCCATCACGGCGCCCATGTCCACCTCGTTGAAGGTGGTGAGCATCGCCGTCTGCTGCTGGGACTCGACAAGCCGCTGGGCGATGGTGAGCCGCCGCCGCGACATCCGCGAGCGCTCTTCCAGATCCGCCCGGCCATTTCCCGAAGCCGCGGTGGGCTGTTGCGCAGGCTTCTCTCCTCCGCGCCCGTTCTCTTCGGGCTCTGGCTGCTCGGGTGCGGAGGGTTTGGACTGTTCGCGGATCAAACGCTCCACATCCTCACGCGTCACGCGCCCCCCCGAACCGCTCCCCGAGACCTCGGCCAGTTGGATCCCGTACTCCTGCGCCAGCTTCCTGACGGACGGCGAAGCCCGGTATCCTTCCTCCCGGTGGCCGTTCGTCTCTTCGGCCCCGGCTTCCGGCTGCCCGTTTTCCGACTGCTCGGCCTCCGGTTCGGGCTGCTCCGCTTCGGCCTCCGGCTCCTCTTCTTCCGGTTCTTCCTGGGATGGTTGGCCGTCGCCTGCGGCTTCGCCGATGGTCCCGATAACCTCGCCGACCTCGACGGTATCTCCCTCGTCTTTGGCTATCTTCTGGAGGACGCCGTCTTGTTCGGCTTCGACCTCGAAGTTGATCTTATCGGTCTCTAACTCCACGAGGGCCTCGCCGGATTTCACGGCGTCACCCTCGCTCTTGAGCCATCGGCCGACCGTCGCGTCGGCGACCGACTCCCCGAGCTCCGGCACGTGTATCTCAACCGCCACGCTTCACTCTCCTTCTCTCAATGATTTCGACACTGCTTCTACTCGCTCGGGGTGGAGGCGCGGACCTGCGTCTCCTCTACGGCAACTTCGGCCTTTTCGAGGTCTTCGTCGGTGCTCTCGAACGCCTTCCGTATTATGGCGGCGTGCTCCTGGGCGTGGAATCGCGCCGAACCCTGGGCCGGGCTGGGACGGGCCGGTTTGCCGACGTACCTCACGGGCGGCGTGTCTTCCAACAGTTCCCGGAGCCGCGGCTCGACGAATGTCCAGGCGCCCATGTTCCGGGGCTCTTCCTGGACCCAGATGACCTCCCGCAGGTTCGGGTAACCCTCGACTATCTCCTGAATGTGGTCCCCGGGGAACGGGTACAGCAGTTCGATCCGCGCGAGCGCCGTATCGAATGCCTCCTCCCGAAACTCACTCTTGACCAACTCCGTGTAGAACTTGCCGGAGCAGAGGATCAAACGCTCCACCGAATCAGCCCTCCCGCGAGCCTCCTCGTCATCCAGCACAGGATGGAACTTGTCCTCGGACAACTCCTCCAGGCTGGAAGCGGCCAGCGGATTGCGCAGCAGGCTCTTGGGAGCCATGACCACAAGTGGACGCAGATTGTCCTTTAGGACCGCCTGGGCGCGCAGCAGATGAAAATACTGGGCTGCGGTCGTGCAGTTGGCGACCCGGATGTTCTCGTGGGCGGCAAGTTGCAAGTAGCGCTCCAGTCGCGCGCTAGAGTGCTCGGGACCCTGTCCCTCGTAGCCGTGAGGCAAGAGGAGCACCAGCCCCGAAGTCTGGCCCCACTTGGCCTGTCCGCTGACGATGAACTGGTCGATCATGGGCTGCCCGACGTTGGCGAAGTCCCCGTACTGAGCTTCCCACAGCACCAGCGCCTCGTGCGCGTTGACCGAGTAACCGTACTCGAACCCCAGGGCGGCGATCTCCGAGAGTGGGCTGTTATAAACAGCGAACGAAGCCTCCGCTTGCGGGATGTTGTGCAGCGGCACGTACCGCCCGCCGGTCTCCACGTCATAGAGCGTCGCGTGACGCTGAGAGAAGGTCCCCCGCTCGGTGTCCTGGCCCGTGAGGCGTATGGGGGTTCCATCTTCGAGCAGCGAGGCGAACGCGAGCGACTCTGCGTGCGCCCAGTCGATATGTTCGAGGTCGCCGCGGTTTTTCTGGAGTAGCCGCTCCAGCTTCTCGTTCGGTGAGAAGTCGTCGGGACGTTGCAGTAGCGCCTCGTTTAGCTTCTCCAGGCGTTCGGCCGGCACGGCCGTCTCCGGCACGTCCACCAGCGGCGTGTGGGGCTCGTCGGCGACGACGCTCTCATCCAACTCCTCGGAAGGACTCTCTTGGATCTCCCGGAGACGCCCCTGAACCTCCTCGACCATCTCCTCGACCTCATCCTCGGTAACGACGCCGCGCTCTATGAGCCGCTTCGCCCAGACCTCACGCACCGTCGGGTGCGCCTGGATGGTCTCGTACATCTTCGGCTGGGTGTAGGCAGGCTCGTCACCCTCGTTGTGGCCGAACCTCCGGTAGCCTACGAGGTCGATCATGAAGTCCTTGTGGAACTCTTCCCGGTAAGCGTAAGCCATCCTGACGACCGCCATGCACGCCTGCGGATCGTCCGCGTTGACGTGGACCACCGGTATCTCGAAACCCTTGGCGAGGTCGCTGGCGTAGGTCGTGGAACGCGCATCCTGCCGCTCGGTCGTGAAACCGAGCTGGTTGTTGGTGATGATGTGAATAGTGCCCCCGGTGGTGTAGCCGGGCAGACGGCTCAGGTTCAAAGTCTCGGCCGCCACCCCCTCGCCGGGGAAGGCCGCGTCCCCGTGCAGCAACACGGTGAAGGATCTTTCCAGGTCCAACTCCGGCTCGCCCGGCGCGTCCCAGTCCTCCTGGGAAGCGCGGGTCATGCCCTCGGCTACGGGATTCACGTGCTCCAGGTGGCTCGGGTTCGGGGCCAGGTTTATGAAGACTTTTTGGTCCGCCTCGTCATCGTCGAGGTGGAAGCCCCGGACGCCGAGGTGGTACTTCACGTCCCCGACCCAGGCTTCTCCGGAGCGGTCGGCCGCAGACGTGGCCTCACCCTTATCCGGCTGCTGAAACTCGCTAAAGATCTTGGCGTAAGGCTTCTGGAGAACGTGGGCCAGGACGTTGAGCCGGCCGCGGTGGGCCATCCCGAGGACGACCTCCGGCGTGCCGGCGTCGGCGGCGGCCCGGATAAGCGAGTTGAGCATCGGAACGACCATGTCGTTCCCCTCGACCGAGAACCGCTTCTGCCCGAGGAAAGTCCTGTGGAGGAACTTCTCGAAGGTGTCGATCCGGGTGAGCCTCTTCAATAGCCTTACGGCGACGTCTTCCTGCATGGTCCCGCCGAAGCGCTCCGACTCGACCGCCTCCCGCAACCAGAACCGCTCGTCGGGACCGTGGACGTGTCCAAAGTCGTAGCCGGTCGTCTCGCAGTAGAGCCGCCTCAACTCGTCCACCATCTCTTTGGCGTTGGAGGCGCGTTCGGCGACCGGCCCTCCTACCAGGAGAGGCGGCAAGCTCTCCAGATCTCCTTCGCTGATGCGGTAGAAGCCGGGGTCGAGAGTCGGGTCTCCGGGTGGCTCGCTCCCGAGCGGGTCCAGATGGGCGGCCATGTGTCCAAAGTCCCGCAAGTGACGGACAAACTTCGTCGCCCCGACGACCTTCTCGACGTTTGTCGAATCGCCTGCCGGAGTATCCATTCGAGTGGGCGCGTGGCCGTTGGATCCGGCAGTCCCTGTTTGCGGCGGGCTCCAGTTCTCGAAGAACTCGCGTTCGCGTTCGTCTACAGAGTCCGGGTCTTCCCTGTACTTCTCGTAGAGTTCCAACACGTAGCCCAGGTTCGGGCCGTAAAATTGGCTCCCGGTCTTATTCTCCAAAGTGGATCACACCCTCACGTGTAGAAGGCCCCGTGGAGCGGCTCGCGAAGAGGAACCGGACAGCCGACGGAGCAGTCCGTCTCCCGAACCTTCGGATATGGCCTTCTTTGTATAGAAAATCAAGCACTTCAATCTTCTTAATAATAACGCACGAGCCGCCAATGATCCTACCCTCTAAGAAAGGGTCCTGAACCTACTCACTCAGTGTCAAGGCCGCAGCACATCCGGTCCAGGCCGCCCAAGAACCCGCAAATCCTCCACCCCCCAGAAGTACAAGAAGATAATTCGGATATTTTCGTGCTATCACGATATATCGTGATATTATGTAGCGCGTAGCTGGCAAACTAGCAGAGGAGGCGAGATGTACGGTAGAGGCAGGATGGGGTATGCGGGCAGGAGGCGCTTTGGCGGGCCGCGTTCTCCGGTGGCGGTCGCGGCGCTCGTTTTGGGCGGGTTGTTCCTGATCTTGGCTGCCGGACATGCCTTCTATTTGCTCCACTTCTTGCCGTTCATTTTGTTGTTGTGGGTGGCGTTTTCCGTAGTGGGGCCGATGATCCGGGCTTCGGTTGGGAGATCTTCCGAGGTCTCCGAGAGTCGGGAGCGGGGGGCGCTTGCGGAGGAGAACAAGGAGCGGCAGCTACTTGAGGCGTTGGAGCGGTGTGGTGAGCTTTCGCCGGCCAGGGCCGCTCTCGAAACGACGCTGAGTGTTTCGGAGGCGGATCGGATGCTCTCGGATCTTGCGAAGGACGGACACCTAGAGGTCCGCGCCCGTGAAGGGAGGCTCGCTTATTCATTGTGGGATAGAGATAGAAGAGAGAAAAAGGAGCTTACGGATGGATCGTAGTGTTATGAGAAGAAGTTTATTGAGAAGGAGAAAGAGCATGTTTGGACCAAAGATGATGAGGGGTTTCTTCGGAGAAGGGCCGGGACGAGGGTTCGGTCCGGGACCGCGTGATGGAGCCCGCAGGAGAGGACCTCGTGGTGGAAGGATGTTCGAGAAGGGGGATCTGAAATACGTCATTCTGGATCTACTCGCCGAGAAGCCTTCTCACGGTTACGAGGTGATACAGACTTTAGAGGAAAAGTTTCGGGGCTTCTACTCCCCGAGCCCAGGCTCGGTATATCCGACGTTGCAGCTTCTGGAGGACCTCGGTTACGTGAGTGTGGCCGAGCGCGACGGCAAGAAAGTCTACTCCGTCACCGAGGAGGGGCAAAAGTTCCTCGAAGAGAACCGGCGTTCCGTGGAAGACATCTGGCGCAGGGTCGGTGGAGGATGGGACCCTGGGATGGTGGAAGAGATGCAAGAGATCCGTCACGAGGTGATGGGCTTGGGCAAGCGTTTCGGGCGTGAGATGCACGGAGGACGGCTGGATCAGGACAAGCTGCGGCGGGTGCGAGAGATGATCTCCTCGGCAGTCCGGCAGATCGAGGACATCCTGGACGAGCGCAACGAAGCAAGCGGTGATGCAGGAGACCAGACGAGCGTGTAGCACGCACAACTTGTAGCGGCCAAGACGGGATGGCCGCTACTGGGGTTCGCAATTGGTTGGGGCATGGCGCTGGTCGTTAACTGGGTTGTCGGATCGCTCGTCGTGCTCTCCTTACAGTAGGCAACGCATTCCTCGAACCGCTAAGAGTAACGCCGACACCACGAGCAAAGAGAGTAGTATCCTCAAAGTAGTTCCCCTTCTTAGACGGAACTATACTTCGGTAAGCTTGTAGCGCGAAAACCATCCTAGTCGGTGGAGCCAGGCCAAGGATCGTGCGCGAGCCCCGTCCAGGTCGAACATGAGACACTCACCACTCCGAAGGCGGCTACGGACCATGAGATCTACAGGGCGTTGTCGAACAGGTTCATCTCTTCCTGGGTCAGCCAGTGCGCCCAGTAACCGTTGCCCTCGTTGACAAAGTACGTCTTGCGGCTGGAGGAGGTGCCGTTAGGCAGGTAGACCTCGACCGTCACGGCGTAGGTCGGATAGCCGTTGCCTATATCTTCCGGATAAGCGTCGGTCACGACGAACGCCCCGGCGGCGCTGTCGAGGGCCGTGTTTATCCTTACCCACGTGTCCACGGGGTAGCGGTTCTGGTCGCTCACGCTGAGAAGGCTGTGGGTCGTACGATAGTCACCAAGCTCGACGTCCTGATAGTAGGCGATGGCCCCGTTGAGAGCCTGCGCTTCTTCGGCGTTTACGTCCCGGACATCGAAGTTGGGTGAGACTACCACGACACCCTGGGGCGCCTGCGACGGCGGCGCGGTCCAGTTGGGATTGCTCTGGATAACCACGGTGGGAGGGTTCGACTTCTGCTCCGGCTGACTCTTCTCCGAAGATTTGCTCGTCTTGGGTGGATTGCTCTTGTTCTCCTTTACCGTCTTTTCGAGGTTGGAAATCCGCTGCTGCAAGTCCTCCTGTTTTTTGGTCTCTTCTTGCTTTTTGGCCGCCTCCTGTTTCTTACTCTGAGCATCCAGCTTTTTCTGAAGTTCCTCGTTTTTCTGTTGCTGATCCTTCAAAGCCTGACTCTGGTCGGAATTCTGACTACAGCCCGCGCCAACCAACAGGACCGTAATAAAGACGACCATCCATCCAAACAAGACTCGAACCTTCACCGCGCACCCTCCTTGACACCGCAATTTCTTGCTCTGTCGCCAATCGTACAAGAGGCTGGGAAAGATTAGTAGGGTCGAGAGATAGGTTATTCGCTACATTATTGGGCTTTGCCCGAGTCGAGTCCGCGGACCTCGCGCGCCTCTTTCTTGGAGACATTCTCTCCCAGGCACATCCACCCGAAGGGGTCCACACGGGTACTATGCCAATCTTTTGACCTATTGTACTCCGTGGCGAAAATGTAGTTTCTCCCAACTTGGAGTATCCGCGCCGGTATCAGGTGATTGTTGTACTCGTTCGCTAGATCCACCCTCGCCTTCGCATCCGGCGGCGGCACGCCGAGCTGGTTTACCGTGAGGGTCTGTCCTCTCTTCAGCAAGTTTCCCGAACCGACTTTGACCACCCGCGAGACCCTGACCCGAAACTGGGCCTGGGAAGACCACCCCTCCAAAAACGGCATCGGGTGGTTGTCCTCCCGGCCGGTTACCTTCTCCACCCGTCCGCTAAAGACTTCCTCGGAGTTCTTCAGAAGAGCCTTTTCGTCGCGCGGGTCGAAGGAGAGGTTCTGGGCGTCCGTGATCTTAATGTTTGGGTTTTGTAGCTCCGCCCGTCCGCTCTGTGCTTTGTGGTCGCGGTTGGCCTGTACGGCCCTAGCGCCGAGGTAGCCGAGGACCGCCACTATGCCGAAGAAGAGCACGATGGCGATGATGAACATCGAGAGTAAGCGAGATCCGCCCATGAATAGAGAGGAGTATCTCACGGTGACAGAATTGCCGCCACATCTTCCCCGATCAAGCCTACGCCCTTACAGAGCCTGCCACGGGCCGAAGTAATTTGCACCGAGAGCGGTGAGCCGCATGTGTAAAGAGAAACCCGGCGTCGGCAGCGTCCAGGAGCAGTCAGCGTCTCCGGTGCGCTGTCTTCTACCGCCCGAGAACAGCGCACCGGTAACCTATACTGGTCTACCAGGAGGCAATATCGACAGGAGGATCTTTTGATGGAGAACGCGGAGAACAGGATAGATTACTTCGAGCGGATGTTGGCCGACAACCCCGACAATCCCACGGGGTTGCTCGCGCTCGCGAACGAGTACCAGAAAGCCGGGCGGTTGGAAGATGAGGCGGTCACGCTGGAACACTACGTCGCTGTCCAGCCCGACGACGAGGGCAACGCTTACGCCCGGTTGGGAGAGGTCCTTACGCGCTTGGATCGGCGCGATGAGGCCCTGGCTTCCTACGAGAAAGGCATAGAGCAGGCCGAGAAGTACGGCCATAGCGGCATGGCCGAGGACCTGCGCCTTGCTGTCGTAGAGTTGGGCGAGCAAAGCTAGACGGGCGCCCCGAACCGGATCCACGGAACGCATAGTCTTTCAGAACGCTCGTTCTCACGGCCCGCGACGTAGCCTTAGCGTCCGGCCTTCCGATGCTCGTTCGCCAGAACCGGGCACTCGGTCGAGGTCTCCGCGTTCTCTATTAGAGAACCTCTTGTCAGGTTCGACGCCGATAGCGTCCGTACGCTAGTATAGGCCGCATGAAACAAGAGCCCGAACAGAATAAGGAACAGACGGAACGCTTCGAGACCAGGGCCGTCCACGCGGGCGAGCGCCGGAGCGGAGACGTGGACGCACAGTCGAACGGGAACTATCATCCGACCTCGACGCCCATTTACGCCTCGACGACTTTCTGGCACCCGAATATCGAGACGACGGATCGGGTGCTCGGCGGAGAGGAGCCGGGCTACAGCTACAGTCGCTACGACAACCCGACGGTAGCCGCCTTCGAAGAAGCTATGTCCGCCCTGGAGGACCCCGCAGGCGAGTCTCGGGCGTTCGCGTTCGCCTCCGGGATGGCCGCCCTGCACGCTGCCTTCGCGGCTACGGAGCTCACGCCGGGGTCGACGGTTCTCGCGGCGGAGCAACTCTACGGCTCCACGGCGGCCCTGCTGGTGCAGGTCTTCGGGGCGGCCGGGGTCGAGACGAGTTTCGTGGACATACACGACCTCGACGCGGTGGAGAAGAAGCTGGCGGAGTTGTCGCCTCGGGCTGTCGTGATCGAGTCGATCTCCAACCCCCTGTTGCGGGTGGCCGATGTTCCCCGCATCGCCGGGCTCACCCGCGAGTCGGGAGCCGCGCTGGTCGTGGACAACACTTTCGGGAGCCCCTATCTGCAACGTCCCCTGGAACTCGGGGCGGACATCGTGGTCCACAGCGCCACCAAGTACATCTCCGGACACGGAGACATCACGGCGGGCGTGGTCGCCGCCGGCGCTCCCTACGACGCCGCGCTCGCCCAGCTCCGCAAGCTCGTCGGCGGCGTGCTCGGAACTTTCGAGTCCTGGCTCGCCCTCCGGGGCCTCAAAACTCTACACCTGCGCATGGAACGCCAATGCGAAAACGCGGAAGAGGTCGCCACCTATCTCGACGCCCATCCGAAAGTGGCGAAGGTGAACTACCCCGGTCTCAAGGGACACCCAGACGGTGAAGTCGCGCGGCGCGTGCTCTCTTCGCCCGGTGGCCTGGTCTCCTTCGAGCTTGCGACCGGGGAAGACCGCGAAGAGGCTCGCGAGGGTGCTTTCCGGTTCCTGAACGCCCTGAAGCTCTGCGTGCGCGCGCCGAGCCTCGGCGACGTCTACACGCTGGCGATACACCCGGCGACCTCCTCGCACCGGGAATTCTCACCCGCCCGCCGGGAGCGACTCGGTGTGAAGGAGAATCTCATCCGGCTCTCCGTCGGGATAGAGCACCCGGAAGATGTGATCCAGGACATAGAACAAGCCCTGGAGAGAGCCTAAAAGCAACAGCCAACACCCCATCACATTCAGCAGAATAGTAAAATATTGCACCAATGATGCAATACGGAGTCCATTCCCTCTTCATAACATTGCTCGCGGCTGCGTCTTGGAGACCGGCGCTCGTCGGGCAGGCGTTGAGCTTTAGCGAGAGGTTTGGTTTCTCACCTTATTTATTGCTCATACCTCTGGTAGCGGGCGTGTATTCCGTGGTCAGGTTCACGCTTGCGGGTGTCGAGACGAGTCGTTGGCCGGTCAGCACCGGGAAGGAAGCCATGATCGGGGAGGTAGGAGTGGTGAGGCGCCGGGTCTCCTCGAACTCGGACGGGATGGTCTTCGTCCACGGTGAGTTGTGGAAAGCTTACCCAGAAGACCCGGAAGCCGGGTCGCTGGATCGCGGTGCGGAGGTCGAAGTCGTCGGTTTCAGGGGCGTGGCCGTGGTCGTCCGGGCTGCGGGAGGTGGAAATTAGCGGGCCGACCTGAGATTATCCGGCGAGTCGAGGAAATTACGCAGAGATCGGGAGGTTCGAGGCGATGCCGAAGACACACTACTTTTCAGAGGATACGGTCCACTACCTGTGGGACAACGAGTTGGAGCCGGCGTTGACTATCGAGTCCGGCGACACCGTCGTCTACCGGACGCGTGAGGTGAGTGATGGGCAGATCTCCCCGGACTCAACCGCCGAAGCTATCGGCTCTTTCGACTGGTCCCGAGTCTACCCACTGGCCGGGCCTGTCGCCGTGGAAGGAGCAGAGCCGGGCGACACTCTGGAGGTCGAGATCCTGGACATCCGCACTCAGGGTTGGGGCTGGACGGCAGTGCTACCGGGCTCCGGGCTGCTCGCGGACGACTTCCCCGACGCCCACCTGAAGGTATTCGACCTTACCAACGGCGACTACACGATGTTCAGGGACGATATAGCCATCCCGATAGAGCCTTTCTTCGGGACGATGGGCGTCTGTCCGGCGGGCTCTGAGAAGCTCCAGATCATGCCTCCCGGACCCTTCGGCGGCAACATGGACACGCGCCACATCACGAAAGGCAGCACCCTGTACCTGCCGATCCAGGTCTCAGGCGCCCTCTTCTCCTGCGGCGACGCCCACGCCGCCCAGGGCGACGGTGAAGTCTGCGTAACCGGCATCGAGTGTCCAATGTACGCCGCCCTGCGCTTCAACCTCGTAAAAGGAAAGAGCCTTCCCGCTCCGCAGTTCCATACCCCCGGCGACCTCATACCGAAGTCCGAGGGAGCCGGCTGGTACGCGACGATGGGCGTAAACACCGACCTCATGGAAGCGACGAAAGACTCGCTAAGGGCGATGGTCGAGCATGTCAGCGGGACTTACGATATGGAGCCGGTCGATGCGTATTTGCTGGCGAGTCTGGTTGTGGACCTCAAGATCAGCGAGGTCGTTGACCAGCCGAATTGGATCGTCTCTTCCTACCTGCCGCTATCTATCTTCCGGTAGAGGCTTGCGGTAGGGCGCGTACTTTTCAGACACGGAAGCAGGAGCGACTGTGGACGACGATAGGATCGAGGCGTACTGGCGAAAGTATCTGGACACGCTTCCGGAAGGTTCGCCGGTGCGCGACGCGCGGTACGAAGCAGAGGGTTTCGGCGACTCTCCACAGATGGCGGACGAGCTTGGCACGCTGGTCGCCGACGGAACGAAAACGGCGACTTGCTCCGCCCTTTGGGAGTGGGAGGCGGAAGGTTCTGCTCTACCGGCGATGGGAGAGAAAGCTATCGTGCTGGATGGAAGCGGCGAGCCGCTGTGCGTTATAGAGACGACTGAGGTCGAAGTACGTACGTACGAGGAAGTCGATGCCTCGTTCGCTTGCGAAGAAGGAGAGGGAGATCGATCCCTGAAGTACTGGCGGGAAGCCCACTGGCGTTTCTTCTCACGCACGCTTCCGAACATAGGACGTGAGCCGGCGCCGGATATGCCACTCGTGTGCGAGCGGTTTCGGGTGATTCACAGGTAGCTCGTTATACGGGACGATAGGGATACTCTCAATCCTAGAGTATCCCGAGTAGATAATTGTCCTGGACAAACCCCCTTCCAGGGAATGCAAAATATCCAACCTTCTGCGGAGATCACACCAGGATGCGAGAGGTATTCCTGTAGAGTAGAGTTGCGAGCGCTCATCCCACGCAACCGATAGCCGCGACCTCGAACATGCACGTTCCCACTCATCGCCGTAGCTGCTCGGCCAACTCCTCCTGGTCTGTCGTCGGGCTCTGGCAGGCGTAGCCCTCACAGACGTAGGCGGTCGCCTTACCGTTCCGCATCGGACGGTCTGCCAGGAGCGGTATCAGCATCTCGGCCTCTATATCGTCGGGGTCGTGGCCCGCAACTACCTTGTTCGGCAGGTAATTTGAATAGACGGCTTCTAGGAGGGAGCGGGTGTCGTCTTTCTCGGGGTCGCCGACCAGGGCGATCTCATACGGTCGGGAGGTAGAGAAGTCCAGCGCGCAGAGCAGCCGTCCGAAAGCTCCGGGGAGCTTTTCCAAACCGCCGGCCATCTCTTCTAGAACAGTTTCGGCCCTCTGACGGTAGTCGTCCCGGTCGAGAAGGAGCGAGAGCTTCAGCAGGACTTCGGTCGCGACCGAGTTGCCGGAGGGAGCAGCATTGTCATACACATCCCTCGGCCGGGTGACGAGCTTCTCGTGGTCGGCGGGCGTGTCGTAGAAGGCTTTGCGTTCTTCGTCCCAGAACAACTCGTTTATGGCGTCCGCGAGAGCTTCGGCCTCGCGGAGCCAACGCGCGTCGAAGGTCGCTTCGTACAGAGCAACGAGCCCATCGGCGACCATCGCGTAGTCTTCCAGGTAGCCGTTGAACTTCGCCTGACCGCCTTTGTACGAACGACGGAGACGCCCTCCCGTCCACAATTTGTCCAGCAAGAAAGCGGCATTCTTTTCGGCGATCCGTCGGTAGTCGTCGCGGTCCAGAGCCCTGGCGGCGAGGGCGAAGGAGCGGAGCATGAGGCCGTTCCATGCGGCGAGTACCTTATCGTCGAGTCCGGGTCGGACACGTTCCTCGCGCGCCTCGAATAGCTTGTCGCGGATGCCCCCGATCTTGCCCTCCAACTCTTCGACCGTAAGGCCGAACTCGGAGGCGATTGCTTCCGGCGGACGGGGTACGTTCAGTATATTCTTGCCCTCGAAGTTGCCCCGCTCCGTTACGTCCCAGTAGCGAAGGGCAAGCTTCGCGTCTTCGGGCTCACGGACCTCCTCTATCTCGTCCGGCGTCCAGACGTAGAATTTGCCCTCTTCGCCCTCGGAGTCGGCGTCTTCGGCTGAGTAGAAGCCTCCTTCGGGGCTCGTCATGTCGCGGGATATGTAATCCAGGGTCTCTTCGGCGATTCGGCGGTAGAAAGGGTCGCCGGTCGCCTGGTAGGTCTCCAGGTAAATCCTCGCGAGCAGGGCGTTGTCGTAGAGCATCTTCTCGAAGTGCGGCACGAGCCAGTACTGGTCCACGGAGTAGCGAGCGAAGCCGCCGCCGAGATGGTCGTAGATGCCACCGTTCGCCATCGCGCGTAAGGTATCCTCGACCCCGGAGAGGGCGGCCCGGTCTCCGGTGCGGCGGTGGTGACGGAGCAATACTTCCAGGTTCATCGTCTGGGGGAACTTGGGCGCGCCGCCGAAGCCGCCGAAACGCCGGTCCAGCTGCTGTATCAGGGCCTCCGCAGCCCGGTCCAGCAGTTCTACGCTGGAGGTGGTCTCCGCTTCGGGCATGGCGACCCCGGTTGCGGTCTGGAGGTATTCACGGACGGATTGCGCGCTCTGGAGGACCTCGTCGCGGCGGTTCTCGTAAGCGTCTGCCATGCTTATAAGTAGCTGCTGGAAGGAGGGGAGTCCACGACTCGGGACGGGCGGGAAGTAGGTGCCGGCGTAGAATGGGGCGCCGTCGGGGGTCAGGAAGACGGTCATCGGCCAGCCGCCGCCGCGGGTCATGGCCTGGAGGGCGGACATGTAGATCGAATCGATGTCCGGACGCTCTTCCCGATCCACCTTCACGCTGACGAAGTGCTCGTTCATTATCTGCGCGGTCGCCTCGTCCTCGAAGGACTCGCGCTCCATGACGTGGCACCAGTGGCACGCGGAGTACCCGACGGAGAGCAAGATAGCTTTGTCTTCGGTCCGCGCTTTTGCGAGCGCTTCTTCGCCCCACGGATGCCAGTCAACCGGGTTGTCCTTATGCTGGAGCAGGTATGGGCTCGTCTCTAGCGCCAGACGGTTCGCCATGGACTTCTCCCTCTCGTAGTGGGTTCCTAACCTATCATAAAGACGATGGTTCCAGGATGGCTCCAGTTATAGTTACGCAGATCTTGTTCGGCGGTTCACGGTGACGAAGCCTTTGCTATATTCTCTTCAGGACATTTCGAGGATAGAGAAGGGAAAGAATTATGGACCTGCAAAAGCTCGAAAACACTGTGCAAGAGCTTCTGTCTCCGGGCCGGGGTATCCTGGCCGCCGACGAGAGCCTCGGGACGATAGGGAAACGTTTCGAGAACGTCGGGATAGAGTCGGACGAGCAGAGTCGCAAAGAGTATCGGGAGATGCTGTTCACCACGGAGGGTATCGGGGAGTTTTTGTCCGGGGTGATCCTGTACGACGAGACCATCCGCCAGAATTCCTCCGACGGGACGCCGATGCCGGAGCTACTCGAAAAGCAGAACATCGTTCCAGGCATCAAGGTGGACGGTAGCACAGTAAACCTGCCTCTCTCGCCGGGCGAAAAGTTCACCCAGGGGCTCGACGGACTCGGTAGCCGTCTAGAGGAGTACGTCGGGATGGGGGCGCGCTTCGGGAAGTGGCGGGCGGTCATAACTATTGGCGACGGCACTCCCACAGCCCGCTGTATCGAGGACAACGCCCGCGCGCTCGGTTTGTACGCGGCTTTCTGCCAGGAGGCGGGCATCGTCCCGATAGTCGAGCCGGAAGTCTTGATCGACGGCGACCACTCCATCGAGCAGTGCTTCGAGGCGAGCGAGTGGATGCTTCGCGCGACCTACAGAGCCCTCTACGAGCAGGGCGTGGAGCTTACAGGGACCCTCTTGAAGCCGAACATGGTCATCTCCGGCAAGGGGGCCGATAACCAGTCCGGGGTCGAGGAGGTAGCTCAGGCCACAGTCGAATGCCTGCGCCGAAGCGTGCCGGCCGCCGTGCCGGGCATCGTCTTCCTCTCGGGGGGACAGACCGCGTTGCAGGCGACCGCCCACTTAAACGCGATGAACAGCATGTACGACAATTTGCCGTGGACACTGAGTTTCTCCTACGCCCGCGCGCTCCAGGAGAAGCCTATGGAGATCTGGAAAGGCGAGTCCGGCAACGCCGAGGAGGCGCAGAAGGCCTTCTACCACCGGGCGAAGATGAACAGCGCCGCCCGCGACGGCAAATACTCCGAAGACATGGAGCAGGCTGCGTAGGTCTTCAAGGATGAAGATCGGTTCGGTCGTTATCCGCTGTTACGAGTTCGACGAGATGTTGACGTTCTGGCGGGAGGCGCTTCACTATGCTCCCAGAGAGCCTGCGGAAAACGGCTGGGTGGTTCTGCACGATCCTGCGGGGAGAGGACCAAACGTATCTCTCGACCAGGTTTCAGAACCTTTTGGTCGCATGGGGAAAACGAGCAGGCTGCACCTGGATCTGTACACGACCGAGCAAGAGGACGAAGTGGGGAGGCTGATCAAGCTCGGGGCGACCCGGTATCCGCACAGAGTTGACCCGGATGATGATTTTGTAGTATTGTAAGATCCGGACGGCAACCGCTTCTGTGTGGTTCAGACTGCGGATAGAGGTTAGCTTCTAATTTAACTATTGGGAGTGGGTCGGTGAACTGCGGAGCCTCGACGCTCTCATCCAATTGCGCCTACCCACTAGCCTTGCGCCTCCGACGGTAGCGTCCTACCTTTGCGATCGTGCCGCACGCCCTCCCACCATCCCCAGCATACATCCCGCACCACACCCGCGTTCTGCTACGGCTCTTGTCGTAGAAAACCCACTGGCAGTCCGGGCAAGCCTTCAACCTCGAGAAGGTAACATCCGCGACGCTCTTGGCAATGGCGGCCAGTACCTGGCCCGCGAAGCCCGTCTCCGGCCCAGCCTCGTACCGGACAGATGCCACTCCGTCTTCCTCAACCACGCGGGCCGCCAACGGATACCCTCCGAGCCATCCGTTGAGCATCTCCGTCCAGTCTTCTGGAGTGCCCAAGGCTCCTCGTAGATCTCCACGCAACGCCGTCAGGAGTTTTTCGCTGTCTTCGCTCTCTTGCAACCATCCCGAAAACCTCTCCCCCCAGGCTCTGTGATCCGCAAGCAACCAGGGCAGCTCATCGGCCGGCTCTCGCGTGCCGTCAGCGATCTTGTCGGCGGGGATCCTCCAAGTGTTCAAAAAGCGCCGCGCGATCTCCAACTCACCCGGCGCTGGGGTGTTCCAGTCGGCCTCGCTGTTCCAACGACTCTCGTTCATCATCTCGTTTACCACCTTTCATAAAAAGACGGTTGCATTAGTGTCTCCTTTAGTTTACCGTTCTCATGCACATGACGGTAAGCAGCAGTCTCGGGACGCCACGGATGTTCCCTCGCGGGAGCTTCGCTGGGCGAAAAAGGAGGCACAACACCTGGGTTCGCGGACAGACTTTAAGCTTTGGATGGCGGTGGCGGCTGCCGTATTCTTCTCGGCTTCTGGGTTCACCGGCACCGTGGCGGGGCTGGAGGGCTACTCCCCTGGTCCCCTCGCCCTGTTGCGGTTTCTGATCGCCTCCTTCGTGCTCGCCCTCTACGCCGTGCTCTGGCGGATGCCCTTGCCGAAGGTGAGAGACCTCCCGGTGCTTGCTCTGGCGGGCTTCCTGGCGTTCAGCGCCTTTACCGTGCTCCTGGCTTACGGGCAACTGACCGTCCCGGCCGGGACCGCGAGTCTGCTCGTAGCCACCATACCGGCTTTCACGGTCCTTTGGGCGGTGGCGTTCCTCAAGGAGAGGCTCGGAGCCGTGGGCTGGGCTGGGGTTGCGGTCAGTTTCCTGGGAGTCGCCGCGATCTCCTTTGGCGAGGGGGGAGGTTTCGGGATCGACCCAGGGGCACTCTTGGTGTTGCTCGCCGCCCTTTCCACCAGCGCCTACTTTGCGCTGTCGAAGCCGTACCTGAGGAGGTATGCACCCTTCGAGTTCACTACCTATGCTGTCTGGGCCGGGACCTTGTTTCTGCTGCCCTACTCGTCTGGGCTCTGGGAGGAGATGCCACAAGCGCCGCTGGGGTCCACCCTGGCGGCAGTCTACCTGGGCGTCTTCGCCACCATCGCGGCCTATGTGAGCATCTCCTACGCTTTCTCCAGGCTTCCGGCGTCGAGGGCGGTTACTCTGGAATCCCTGATCCCGCCAACGGCGATCCTCATCGCCTTCCTCTGGCTCGGTGAGGTACCTTCCGTCCTGTCCCTGGCGGGCGGGACGGCGGCGATCCTCGGCGTTGTGCTGGTCAATGCACGCGGCAAGAAGGGGCGACCGAAGACTCCCGCACACGGAACCCAACACGAAACCGAATGAGCGAGAGTACCCGCGCACGGAAAACCCGACGGTGGACTCCAGTCGTGCCGCACGCAGCTCCGTGGATGCTTCGGCCGTAGGGCGGAGGCCCTGTTCGAACTTACAGACGCAATCCTGTCGCTACACTCCTGCTCCCGGCGGCACACCAGCCACGGCACCGAAATCCTGCGGTCGGTTTCCTAGAAGACCGAAAGGTAGCCTCCGAGTCCAGCTAGACGCTACCCGGCGGTCAATTCAAGCACCGCTCAGAGCAACTAAGAAGCCCCGCGAGCACGACGCATGCGGGGCTTCTTAGTTGCGGAGATGTAGGTTTCTTCTAGCTCTCCAGGCTTGCGTTTAGCTGGATGTCTACGTTGTTCCTGAGGGCGTTCGAGACGGGACAGACCTGCTCCGCGTTTCGGGCCGCTTCCTCGAAACCGTCCTGATCGAGGCCGGAGACCGTCCCGCGAACGTCGAGGCTGACGGTTGTGATCTTGAGCGCCCCATCATCCAGGGTGCAGACCGCGTCCACTTCCAGACGATCCGGCGGCGAACCGGCGTCGGCCAACGTGTTGGAGAGCGCCATCGCGTAACAGGTCGCGTGCGCCGATGCTATGAGTTCCTCCGGGCTCGTCTTCCCCTCCGGCTGCTGTACCCTGGAGGCAAAAGTGACGGGCATCTCCTCCAGCGCCCCGCTTCCACCGGTAAAAGTCCCGCTCCCCTTCATCAGGTCGCCTTCCCACACTACGTGCGCCGTGCGCTCTACGTTAGCCACGATGATTCCTTCCTTCCAATTCCGATACGACACATTCGTTATAGCATATAGCTTGCCCCGTTCGGTGAGTGAGACGCTCCGGCGTTCTCGCATCGTGGAGAAGAGATGTGTTTGTGTTATAAGGTTTGTTCGTCGGAGCAGGTTTAGTTATAGGGAGTTAGCTATGTTGGAGCTTTATCAGAAAGAAGGATGTCCTTACTGCAAGAAGGTCCGGTCGCGTTTGAGTGAGTTGGGTCTCAGTTGGATCGCCCACTCCGCCGAGCCCGGCAGCAACTCGGCCGGTATTCTGGAGAAGATCAGCGGCGACCATCAAGTACCTTTCCTGGTAGACGCGGACCGGGGCGTCATGATGCCTGAGTCGGACCAGATAATCGCCTACCTGGATGAAAACTTCGCCTCCAACGGCGGGTAACTAGGGGCGAATCGTAGGTTCGTAGAGCTGTTTCGAGGTCGGGTCGCCGGAGTGTCGGCGGCCCGGTCCTATGTACGCAAGAGAAAACTGGATCCCTCTGCATCAGTCACGGATGCTCGGTGAGCGCTGGAAACTTTGGATCCGTAGAATAAGCTCCTAGCTTAAGCATTGAGGATCGGGTTGTTTTTCGTTCAGGGGCGGCGACGGGTCCAAGGTGCATGAGCCTGAGAGATGCGGACGGAGAGGAGGTGTACGGGAAGTGGGTTCGGGGGGCGCGCTAACGGGGCATCTGGAGCTTTTGATCTTCGGGCTGCTCGTGGCTGTGGCCGCTCTCGTGATGCTCGCCAACGTCTTCAGGGTGCCGTATCCGATCTTCCTCGTGGTCGGAGGGCTCGCGTTGAGCATCGTTCCAGGCGTGCCGAAGATCTCGCTGCCACCTAACCTGGTGTTGCTGATCTTCCTGCCACCGCTGCTCTACGCGGCGGCCTTCTTCTCTTCGGCGCGTGACCTCCGGGCGAACCTGAGACCGATAGGGTCGCTGGCTTTCGGGCTCGTGCTGCTCACGACCGTTACCGTAGCTGTAGTGACGCACCTGGCCGTCGGTTTGCCGTGGGGAGCGGCGTTCGTCCTCGGGGCGATCATCTCGCCAACCGACCCGGTGGCCGCCACGGCCATCGCCGAGCGTCTGGGGGCGCCGCGCCGGATCGTGACGATCCTCGAAGGCGAAAGCCTGTTCAACGACGGGATAGCATTGGTCCTGTACAGCGTGGCCGTCTCCGCCGTGGCAACCGGAGACTTCTCCATATTCGACGCGGGGCTAAAGCTCGCCTACTACGGCGCGGGCGGAATAATAGTAGGGCTGTTGGTTGGGTGGGTGATATCACGGGTCCGGCAGTGGATAGAGGACCCGCTCGTGGAAGTCACCGTCTCGCTTTTTACGGGCTACGCGGCATACATTTCGGCCGAGGAGATCGGGGTCTCGGGGGTTCTCGCCGTGGTGGCGGCCGGGATCTATCTGGGCTGGTACTCTCCTCAGATGTCCACGCCGCGCAACCGCCTGCAATCTTCGGAGGTGTGGCAGGTACTGCCTTTCCTGCTCAACTCGGTTCTGTTCATCCTGATCGGGTTGCAGCTCCCCAACATAGTAGGAGGTATCTCCGGCGAGTACCCGACGGCGTCGTCTCTACTGTACGCCGGGCTCGTGATCGTGGTGGTCATCGGGACCCGCGCCCTTTGGGCTTTTCCAATGGCTTACCTGCCGAGGCTCTTTAGCAGACGCTTGCGGGAACGCGACTCGAACCCGAACTGGCGAGAGGTCACCGTCGTAGCCTACACGGGCATGAGAGGCGCCATCTCTCTGGCGGCGGCGCTGGCGATCCCGCTGACTGTAGAGGACGGAGCTCCATTTCCTGGGCGCGACCTGATCCTCTTTTTCACTTTCTCGGTCATCTTGTTTACCCTGGTTCCACAGGGCCTGAGCTTGCCGTCCATCATCCGGCTGCTGGGCTTGTCCGGGGACAAAGGCGAAGAAGAGCGAGAGGAGACCGAGGCTCGCCTGCAAGCAGCGGAGGCGGCGCTCACGCGGATAGACGAGCTGGAAGAGGAAGATTGGGTGCGCGAGGATACCGCCGGCAGGATGCGCGACCTATACGAGTACCGCCGCCGGCGTTTCGCCACCCGCTCCGCCGGACAGTCCGAAGACGGCCGGGAGAGCGAAGACTACGAGGAACGCACCATATCGTTCCAGCGCTTCCGACGAGAGCTTCTGGGCGCGGAGCGGGCGACGCTCCTACAACTCAGGAACCAGGGACGCCTCAGCGACGAGGTCAGGCGCAGAATTGAGCACGACCTGGACCTAGAAGACACCCGTCTCGGGACCTAGAGGTTCGAAGTCTCAAGCTCTGGATCCATCGCGGAGCAAGTGCAAGCGTACCATCAAACCGTCCACGAACCACGCGATGACTTTTGGAATTACAGAGAGCCATCGGACGAGAACGTAGCCGATTCCGGTCCCGATCACGGCCCCGGCAATTACATCGGTCGGGTAATGGTCACCGACGTACACGCGCGAGTAGGCGACGAGGGCTGCGACGATGAGGGCGACGACTCCAGGAAACCGCCGGTAGCTGAAGAGGACGATGGCGATGGCGAAAGCCGCCGCCGCATGGTCGCTCGGGAAGGAGCTATCGGCGCTGTGGCTGAGGAGGTGATGTACCTGATCCGGGTGGACAATATAAGGCCGGGGACGATACCAGATAGAAGCGAGTGTCACGTTGACCAACAGCGCTCCACCGGATGCCAGAAGCGCCGCGATGGCTCCCTGACGGTCCATCGGGAGCCGGCGGCGCCAGCCGATCAAGAACCAGACCACGACCAGCGCGATGAACGCCGGCTCCGCCCCGCCGGCCACGCCGATCATGAACGTGTCCCACAATGGGTGAGACCCTGCGGGACCGTTGATCCACTGCTCCAAACTGTAGTCCATCTATTCCTCCACGAGATATCTCAAGTTTTTTCTTCCTCGAACCCTTCGAGGGGTCCCGGAAACTCCTCCTCCGCCTTGTCTTCCAACCTGGACTCCGACCTGCGGATGATAAAGAAGGCGATTACTATGGCGAGCGCGGCGACCACGGCCAACGCGATCCCGACCGGCCCGCTGACCTTCTCGATCTCCCTCCCCAAGTAATATGCGCCGACCCCGTAAAGCGTCGCCCAGATGATCCCACCGGCGGCGTTGAAGGCCACAAAACGCCACCAACGCATCCGGTTCGTCCCGGCCAGAAAAGCCGCGTAGGTACGCAAGACGGATACGAACCTGCCGAAGAAAACCACCTTGCCGCCGTGACGACGAAAGATATAGCGTCCCACCTTGAGCTTCGCCTGATCCAGCCGGATGTATTTGCCGTAGCGAACCAGTAGCCGGTATCCGCCCCAGTGTCCGACGCCGAAACCTATATTGTCGCCGACGATCGCCCCCGTGGCGGCCGCTCCGATCACGAACGGGATAGAGAGGTTCCCACCCGTACCCGCGTAGATCGCGGCGGTAACGAGCATTGTTTCGCCGGGAAAAGGAATACCTATGCTCTCGATGCCGACAAAGAGGAAGACCGCCAGATATCCGTAGGTCGCGAGCGCTTGCTTCAGGCCGATCAGGGCAAGCGCGGTCATGTCCCAGCTCACAGTTTGATCAACCTTTCCGTGGGAATAGTGTGGCTCACGAATCTTCTCCCCGGCTATCTTCCCCGGTCGCCAGCGACTTCTCCTTGCCGGGTTCCGGGTCGTGAGCCTGGCTCTCTCCCGCTGTACGGGCGAGAAGACGCACGGCCACGAGCGCCGCTATCGAATAGGCCGCCGCGATGTATAGCACCGCTAACTCACCACCCGGCCATTCAAGGCCTAGGCCCTCGAAGATCCAGAACGTGCCGAAGGAAGACAGGAGCAGGCCGACGCCCATCTTCATCCCGTTCTCGGGGACGCGGGCGAGCGGGCGGTGGACGATCAAACCGAGCAGGGCAACAACAACGACCGCGACCCCGGCGCTCGCGAACGCGACTCCCAACCGACCGGCCGCCGCCCCGAAGGTGATCGCGATAATCGCCGCCTCCAGCCCTTCGAGGAAAACCCCCTTGAAAGCTGCGACGAAAGCGACGGGGTCGAAACCCCGACCCGAACGCCCGCCACCCGCCATACGGCCGACCAAGCGCTCGAAGGCGGCCGCCTCGTCCCTATGGGGCCTCCTACCCGCCGCCCGCGTCACAGCCTTACGCAACCACTGCAACCCGAAAAGGAGCAGCCCGACTCCGACCACGAACTGGAGCAAGCGAAGGGGAACCGCCGTAGCCAGAGAGACACCGAAAACCGCCACCAACACGGCGAGAACCGCGATAGCTGAAAGAGCCCCTTGCAGCGTCGGGCGCCAGCTCCGGCTAACCCCGACGGCCAACACTATGGTAAGGGCCTCCACCATCTCGACGGCCGTGGCGACGAAAACGGTGAGCGCGAGGAGCCCGGCGGTCACCGGCTCTCCTCATCTTCGGCTATCCTCTGGTGCTCGTAGATCTCCTGCGCAAAAGCCTCCAAAACCCCGGCGCAACGCTCCACCTCGGATGCCGCCCGCTCTCGGCCTTCGGCCCCGAAAGTATCCCTCGCCTCAACCTGCGCCAGATACTTGTGCAGACGCTCCAGGTTGCTCTCCTCGTCCTCAAGCTCTGCGAAAGTAAACTTCCCCTTGCGACGCTCGCGTTCGACCTCCTCCCGGAAACGCTCGGTCTCGTCTACGACTTCCTCGTACTCCTCATCGCGCGCGGCATTAAAACGAGCCACCGTCCTCTCGTGCCACGAATCATCGGGAGAAGCGGTCTCCAACAAACTGGCCTCTCCCCCATACTCCTCGATCCGCCGGACGAGCCGATCATAAGCCGCACGGTTTTTCTCAGAAAGCGGAAGCAGACAAACGGCGTGCTGCAGCGAGAGAGCGCCCAAACGCCGCGCCTCCCGCCAAACGGAAGTCCGGGCCGAAGAAGAACCTTTCGGGAGCTGGTAGATCAACAACAGCCAACGCCCCCCGCTAGCATCGGCACCAGCAACCTCATCATACTCGTTTGAATCGTTAGTCTCGTGCAAAGTACGTTGCAGTATACCCACGTTTCACGAATAGGCAAGTGGGCGGTGAAAAAATCTTTTGGAGTAATTCATTATCGCATGGCGCTGGTGGTGTGGTGGGATTATCCGTTCTGGGTTTTGGGCGCGGGGCTTGTCGGGCGGATCGTTCGGGGCCTTCCCGCATCGTACAATTCCGGGAGGCGGTGTAGAATGAAGGATAGTGTTTTCTAGCATTGTCAAAAGGGAAGTTTCGATCACTAAGCTGCGCTGGGCGGCCTTCGTGACGCTCTTGTTGATTGCCCTGGTCTTGTGTAGCGGGACCTTCGGGCCATCACATGCGCCGGGCTCTACAAACTCATCCAATACCTCCAAGTGTTCCCCACTCTCCCACGTTGAGGTTGCGCCGTGCAGGAGTGGAGAGACTTCGGTGATGGATCTATCGAGCTTCGTCGCCGCCTTCGTCCTTGCCATGATGGCGCTCCTCTGGCTGCGACGAAATAATATTCCGGGCTGGCGGATAATGGAACCTCTCCACCTGCCCGGCGTCAGCAACCTATCATTATCCTCTCGCCACCCGCGAGACCCCTTCTTCCTCAGCCTGCAAGTACTGCGACTATAGTCCTCCGCCGGTCTCTATAAGAGACCTCCGCGTCCACCTCCGTTCCAACACCGGGATGCGGATGGTACGGAACGGCAATCTAGAGAGGATTTCGAAACAGTAACCAGCAGGAGGGTTAGAGAAGTTGTCGATTAGAAAACTCACTACCAAGCTCGTGAGCTTGCTCATGGTTGGAGCGGGTATCGTGCTCATAGCGTATTTCATGCTTGGCCTCTTGGGCCAGGGACAGGCTCAGGGGAGCACCGCCACCAACAGCAAGAACCCGCAAGGGTTCAACGTACCAGAAATAGGAGGCCGGGAGCAAACCGGGAACCCGGCGGCCACTAAGGGACCAAAGGATAAGACCTTGAAGGTGACGATACCGGCGATGAGCCGTGTAGAGAACGCCTCCGTGCCGGACGCTGTCGGCGACGACGAAAAAGCGCTCAAGAACAGCGTGGCGATCCACCTCAAGGGAACGGGCTTCCCCTGGCGGAAAGGGTCCAACACTTACGTTGCGGGACACAGGCTGGGCTACGTCGGGACAAAGAGCCTGCTCGCCTTTTTCGACCTCAACAAGCTAGAGAACGGCGATAAGATCTACGTCAAGGACGCCGACGGAAAGAAATACACTTACAAAGTCTATAGAGAATTTGTCGTTGGCCCCGGCAACCTCTCGGTGACCAGGCCCGTGAAGGGCAAGAGCGTGTTGACCTTGCAGACCTGCACCCTCCCCGACTACTCCAAGCGCCTCATCGTGCGCGCGGAGTTGGTGAGTAAGGCCTAGCGTGATGGGCTTCGAACAGATGAGCGGAATAGATGATGGATCGCGGAGAGGGAGGATGCAATGATCACCATCGGTCTTCCGCCCGAGCTCACCCTCGGGCCGCTGACCCTGAGCTGGCACGGGCTCGCGATTATGGCGGGGTCCATACTTGGGTGGTGGGTATTCTTGCGCGAAGCTCCCCGCTTCAGCTTCCCCAAGCTGTTGGCGGAGAACGCCCTTATATGGGTGCTGGTGGCAGGCGTCGTGGGAACGCGACTCTACTACGTCCTGCAGGCGGATCCGATAGGATATCTGAGCCATCCCTGGAGGATATTCGCCGTGTGGGAGGGTGGGTTCGCCTTCTACGGGGGTGTCTTCCTGGTGCCGATCGTGTTCTGGTGGCTCTCCCGCCGCTACAGGGTGGCGTTCTGGCCGACCGTGGACCTGCTGGCTCTCGCAACGGCGGTCGGAATGGCGGTAGGGAGGATCGGTGACGTGATAATCGGGGAGCACTACGGGCCACCGACCTCTCTGCCCTGGGGCGTGGTCTACACGGTCGCGGGTCCCGAGCGCCCGGCAACAGGCGTCGCCGTCCAGTCGGGGGCTCTATATGAAGTGGGTGTGGACCTTTTGATCTTCGCTGTTGCGTGGCTGCTTCGCGGCCGACTATCCACCCGCCCCGGCTTGCTATTCGCTTTTGTCCTGGGAGCCTTCGCGCTCAGCCGGGTCTTCATCTTTTCGATCGTGAGGGACGTGCCGGAGGTCGCCCTCGGCCTGAACAACGCCCAGTGGACCAGCCTCGTTGCCCTGGGGGTCGCAGTCGTCATCGCGGCTTATTCCTTTCGGGCCTCATCCGCCCGTTCGGGAAAGCTTCGTGGTTAGCACCGTTCAGCGTTCTCAAAAGCCACGAGGGCCGCTATTCTAAGCCTGGCTGGTCCCGACCAGCGTACCGCGCACCACGAGGCGCTGGCTCCAGTTAGGTCCGACGCAAGTCTGCAGTGAGACCGTGGTCTGGCCGGTAGACCCGGTCACCCATACGTCGGTGGGCGCGACGGTAAGGATCTCGCTTACCTGATACTCGTAGGTGGTGCCGCTAGAGTCGGTCAAGAAGATCTGGTCGCCCATGGACATGTTGGGTACCCTGGCGAACTGCTGCCAACTCCCGGTGCCGGGGTAGCCGTAGACGTGCGCCGCTATGTAAGTGTTCGCCCCGGATTGCCACGGGAAACCGGTGGAGGGAATCTTGCCCGCCCCGTTCGCCAACACGCTCTCTTCTATACTGTCGGTCACAGGATCGTTCTGTATACCCGCGCTCGGTACCGTCAGGCTTAGAGCGGTGTTCGTCGGGATGGTCGGCTGCGCCTCATCGGCCACCTGCTGCTCGGCGGCGCGTCTCTCAGCGGCGGACCTCTCCTCGGCGTCGCGCTGCGCAGCGATATCCCGCCATTTCTGTTCCTGCGCTGCCTTCTGCTCCTTGGCTTTCTGATCTTTTTTGGTCTCTTGAGGGGCCGGCTTGGATGCCGGCGGATCGGTGACTGTCGGGGAATTGACCTGTGAGACTGGGGACTCTTTCCCGCTGTTCAGGACGCCGCCGATCCCCACCGTCAGGATCCCGACGAGGATCAGAGAAACAAGTGCGATTAGTGAATAGAGCCAGACCCGTCGCAAAACGTTGGCCTTCCTTTTGTTAGTGTGAAAATCTTTGTTATTTTTCTACCTTACCATCTATACGGGTCTGGGGTATGTTGCGGATCACGAAGCGCCGGGCTGAGCAAAAGGGCTACATTCTCTTTCACCCCTACCAGCCGCAAAGTGAGAAGCCAGGAAATCTTGGTCTTTACGGAACTCGTCTATCCGCTCAGGAGAGACCGATAAATGGCAAAGTTCCACACATTTTCAAGGTGACATCTACAGTCTAAATTTTTACGCAGCCAGCATGCTACGTGACCTCCACCACACGAAACATGCCGGATTCAAGATGGTAGGCCATGTGGCAGTGGAACGCCCACTTTCCGGGATTGTTCGAGATCCAATCTACCGCGAACTTCTGTTTCGGGTCGACGAGGACGGTATCCTTCATCGGTCCAATACCCGTGCCGTTTGCGACCTGGAAGGAGTGTCCGTGCAGGTGCATAGGGTGGGGCATCATGGTCTTGTTCTCGAACTCGAACCGGATATGCTTGTCCCGTTTTACCGAGATGGGCTCCGCGTCGGGGTAAATCTGGCCGTTTATCTTCCAATCGTACTTCTCATCATTGCCGGTCAGGGTTATGGGTACTATCTGATCCGGCTTTCCGGCTGGTGGAGCACCGGCTTCCGGCGTGGCCTTTAGCATTCCGTAGAGCAGGAGCTTGCGTCCGAGCTCGGGTGGCATGAAGTCCGGAGGTGGCGTGGAAGCGTTGCTGTCGGCGTAGCGGAATACGGCCCGTCCCATCTTCTTGGTACCCTCGGCCTGGGCGGCGAGCTGCCAGATACCGGAGTTCTTGGCCTCGACCAGAACGTCGTAGCGTTCGCCCTGGCCGATCCTGATCGCGTCGACCTCAACCGGTTCTACGGGCAGACCGTCGGTGTGGGTAACGCTCATGCGGTGTCCTTGTAGGGCGACCCGGTAGATCGTGGCGCTCGAAGGGTTGATGAACCTCAGACGGACTTTCTCGCCCTTCTTTACTTTCAGTTCCTCCGGTGACTCGGCGGTCTTACCGTTTACGAGGTAGTGAGGGTAGATGACATCCGGCTGCCACTGGCGCGGGGTCTCGTCCATCCCGTCCATGCTTTTCCCTTTCATCCCCTTCATGTTTTTCATTCCACCAGTGCCGCCGCCCATGTTGTCCATGCCGGCCATCGCGCTGCCGCCAGACTTGAGGCTTTTTAGCTCATCATCGGGTGTTCCTTTCACCCCGTCGAGCCAATCGTCGAGCATCAAGACGTACTCTCTGTCGTAGGAAAGAGTTTCTTTCTTGGGTTCGAGGATCAGGGGTCCGTATACGCCCCGGTCCAGCTGAAGCCCAACGTGTGAGTGGTACCAGTAGGTGCCGGAAACCGGGATCTCGAAATCGTAGGTGAAGTCTTTGTTCTTCCCGATCGGCGGCTGGGTGACGTTCGGGACGCCGTCCATCTTATTGACGATCGGCAGCCCGTGCCAGTGGACAGTGAGGCCGGCGGGAATGTTGTTGCTCACCCTGACGCGCAGCGTATCGCCTTCCTTGAGCCTTATCTCCGGTCCCGGCAAGCTTCCGTTGAACCCCCAAGTAGGGACCTTGCGACCGTTGAGATCTAAGCTCATCGGGGCAGCGGTAAGAGCGTACTCTTTCACCCGACTCGTCGCCGAGGTACTATCCGAGCGTCCACCGGATTTCCGAGATTTCTGAGAAGTCAGGGGACTGCAACCGCCCAGGATCACAGCCCCGGTCCCTAACCCGGCGACCTTTAGAAAATCTCTGCGACTCAGCCCTTGGAGGCTATTCTTTGGTTCGTGACCCACTGGTATCCTCCATCGGATGAAGCCGTCTGACAATCTCTTCTCACAACGTTAATATTTCTCTAATAATACGCACCGGGGGTATATAGTGGATCACACTACGTTCGGGAAAAGGGCGATGGCATGATCCAACCAAAAGATTTCACGATTCGCTAGAGCACTCGGGGCGAGAAGAAGCGTAAGAGAAAGCTCCGAGGAACCGGCGCAAGAGTCCAAAGGTTCTCTTCGACTCCAGAGAATCCATCAGAGCAGAGGAGCGGCTCTCTCCGAAAAGTGGTTTCGACGCGCGGATGATATCGCTTCCAAAGACGGAATCTACTTCTGGAGCAAGAGTGACGGCAACAACGTGTCCGGGCCACCTTTGGCAGCGGCCCGGAACTTTGCTTCAAGGAGCGTTTAGTCTTTGGCGGTGTTTGTTCCCGCTACGCGAAGCTGCCGGTTATGGCGATGACGGCTGGATGCGGCTTGTCTCCGGTGGGCCAGGTGCTGGTCGGGTTCTTGGTGCTCTCGCTCTCTTCTCCCGGATGCTGGACGCTCAGGAAGAGGGTTTTGCCATCGGGGGTGAAGTAGGGTCCGGTCATCTCCGACTCTACGGGGGCGCTGGCGAACTGGAATACTTCGCCTCCCGGTCCAGCCGTACCCGCCGGCATGAAGAAGGCGCCGTTGTTCTTGAAGGTCTTGTAGATGCCTTTGTTCAGGCTGCTGCTGGAGACGTCCGTGATGACCCAGAGGTGACTGTTCCGGTCGAAGACGAGGTTGTCGGGGCTGGCGAAGCCGGTTTGGGGGCCTCCGGCGGCGAAGACCTCGAAGGAGAATTCTTTCGCCTCGGGGTCACCGTTGGCTTCGGTCATGCGGATGATCTGACCGTAGAAGTTGCCGTGGTTTTCGTTGTTCGTGAGGGAGCAGTAGACGGCGCCGCTCTTCGGGTCGACTTCTATGTCCTCGCAACGGTCCATCGGGGTGCCGATGGGAGGTTCGCCTTCTTCCGTGGTGAGCTTGACGGCGTCGGGAGCCCGCGTGAGAACGTCTGCCTGGTCCTTGAAGCCGTTCTTTTTGAAGAGATCGTTGTTCTTGTAATCGAGGGCCGTCCACTTCCCGTTGGCGAAATCCGCGACGTAGAGCATGCCGTCGGAGAGGAGCTTCATGTTCGCTTTCCGGTCGCCCTTTTTGTACTTGTTTTTGGAGACAAACTTGTAGATGCACTCGTCTTCCTGGTCGTGGCCCATGTAGACGACGGCCTTGTTGTCTTTGGAGAGTGTGATGGCGGCGTTCTCGTGCCGGAGGCGCCCGAGCCAGGTGTGTTTTTGGGGCTTCGAGTTCTTGTCGAACGGGTCTATCTCGACGACCCAGCCGTAGTGCTCGGGTGGCTGAGGGTCACCGGCGTTGAGCCAGGTTGCGTCCGAGGTAGCCTCGTCGTCTTTGGCGTCTTTCGGCGTCCGCTCTCCGTAGTAGTACTGGTAATTCTCTTCGCAGGAGAGGACCGTATTCCAGGGGGTGACGCCCCCGCCGCAGTTGGCGAGCGTGCCGGCGACCTCTTTCGCGCCTTTGAGAGATTTAGAGCCCGAGCCGGGTCCGGTCAGGGAGATCGGGGTGGTGGCGTCTATGCGGCGGTTGTGGTCTCCGTCCTCGACGAACTTCCACTCGCCGTTCTCTTTGCGGACCCGTATCACCGAACCTCCGACGGCCGCTTTCTCTTTGTTGATCTGGTCTTTCGACCGCTTTGCGCCGTCTTTGTCCTCGAAACCGGAGACCCACTTGGAGTCGACGTACTCGTGGTTGACCCACAGGAGGCCGTCTTCGCTGTTGTCGCCGCCGTCGAGGGTATCTATTGGAAAGTAGGAGATAAAGTCGTTGTTGAAGCCGAACTTCCGGCCGTCGGAGGTGATCCGGTCTCCCGACTTGCGGATGACCTTGTACTTGAACCCCTCGGGCAGCACCACGTCGTCCTTGTCGGTTGGCTCTACGGGCTTGAAGAACGCCTGAGAGCTTCCGCTGAAGCCGTTCTCCGCCATCGTACTCTCGTTAGTTGATCCTGTGGCGCCGCCCTCCGCAGCGCCGGCGCTTCCGGCAAGGAGCCCGGAACTGCCGGCCGCAAGCGCCGCAGAGCCGGTCCCGAGAAAGGTCAGGAACTTGCGTCGGCTCATCCCGGCGGACGCCGGTTCTATACTGAGGCTACGCTTCTCTTCCTTGATCTTTTGTACGCTCGATCCGTCTGGCACTTCTCTCCCATCGTCGCGAGATTGGCTTTAGAAACAATGTTAACGGTAGCCTCCTCTCGTTGTGTTTCAGGCGGGTAAACTGGGCATTAAAACCGGGTTAACTGATCGGCGGAGACTCTGGAGATCGAGGATGTTTTGTTGGCTCTCGCCAGCTTAGGAGAGACTCTGAGTTTGCCAGACGGCGGCGGATATCTCTTTCAGGTCGGGCTTTGCTTTCCTGGGATCGGCGGGTCCTGCTTCGGAGAGTATCGCTACGGCGTAGGGCCTTTTACGATGAAAGACTATGCCTACTTCGTCGTAGACTTTGTAAATCCAACCAGCCTTGTTCGCTACGGCGACTCCTTTGGGGATACCGTCTTCGAGCCAGGATTCGAGCGTGTTCTCGCGCAAGAGTTCGACCATCGCTTTGCAGCTCTCGGGGCTCGCGGCTTTACCGACGGCTATCTGCTGGAGCATCGCGGTCATGTCGCGGGGGGTGGTGCGGTTGTCCAGGGCCGGGATTATGGCCCGTTCGCTCGTGATCTTCTCATACAGCAGCGTGTCGGAGGCTCCCATCGAGCTGGCAACCTGGTTGACGACGCCCGCTCCCCCAACGACGCGCACCAGAGCGTTCGCCGCCACGTTGTCGGATTGCGTGATCATACGCGACAAGTAATCCCCAACAGTGTGCGGCGTTCCAGCCGTCTCCCACTGCAAAGAGCCCGCGCCGGAGGCCCAATCCCCCGAGCTGGTCGCGAAAGTGTCCGAGAGGGAGAGCTTCCCCTCGTCTATTTCGCGATAGACGGCCACCATGACCGGCACTTTTATGACTGAGGCGCTGAAGAACTCCTCGTCAGGACGCACCCCGTAACCCCATCCCCCTTTCAGGTCCCGCACGTAGACACCGGCCGTCCCGCCGTAGCCTTCGACCGCTTTCTTCACTTCTTCTACGCCGGGCTCCAATCGCCGGGCCTCGCGCGATGATGCGCTTTCCACGATCGGGACAGGAGGCGCGAACCGCGGGCGGTCCACGATAGGCAAATCCTGCGGCTTTGTTGTCTCAGCGTGGAGGCCGGGATAGAAAGAGGCCAACTGTTCGGGGTAGATCGCCTTTAGCAAGTCGTCCGGCACGCCTTCCAGCGCCGCCGTGTCGTTCTCCGGGTGGTCCGGGTCGTCTGCGAGGATAGAGTAGCGGGCGCGCCAGAGTCCGTCTTTCTCCTTCAGGAAGACAACGAAGTCCGCGATTCCTCCCGGTTCGGAGATCCGCACGGAGGACCACGAGGGGTCCAGGACGCTGCGATAGACGGCTCCGACACTATCCGGGGAGATCCCGCGAAGACCGGAAGCGGCCACCTTGTAAGCCGCAGCCGCCGGAGTCTTGCCGGACAGGTCAACCCCCTGACCCGCGACGGCCCGCTCTCGACCGGAGGTTCTCTTCTCCGTGGTAGACGTTTTAGACGCTACCGCTGTGGAAGAGTCGGAGCTTTTCTCCGTGGATGAGGCCGTGGACTTTCGAAGGAGCGTGGCGGAATTTTTCTTACCCGGAGACTCCGAACTACTCCGGGCGTCACCGGAGGCGCAGGCGGTCGCCAGAGAGAACATCATCAACAGAAGCGCGACGCCTATAGCGGCCCGCAGCCGGAAGCTCCGTCCGGGCGGAGCTTTCTCGCAAGGCGGTCGGCTTCTCTGTACGGGTCGAGGGTCCATGAGGGTAGACTTTATACCTCATTGCTTGGATCCGACGTGCTCAGGCATCGCATTCACGAGACTGAACTCCGGCCTCTGCTAGGATTCTATATTGGACACTGGATGGACTGCACAAGAGGGAAGAGACGACTAGAGGATGAACGCTTCGAGAGAACTCACGCAGATCGGAGAGGTTGCGGGAAGGCTCGGGGTTAGCCCGAGGACGATCAAATACTACGAGGAACTCGGCCTGATCGAACCAGAAGAACGCTCGCCGGGTGGTTTTAGACTCTACCGGGAACGGGACGTCGAGAGGCTCGAACGCATCCTGCGGCTCAAGGACATGGGCTTCTCGCTCGCCGCCATCCGCGAGTTTCTGACCGTCCGGGACACGGCCCAGGAAGCAACCAGAGAAGCAGTCCTGCGTGAAACCACCGAGCACCTGCAAGCGCGGGAACGAGAGGTGGCCGAACGGGTCGCCAAGATCCGCAAAGACTTAAAAGGCGCCCAATCCCTCCGCGAAGAACTCCAAAAAGATATAGCCATCTGCGAAGCCCGCATCGAAGTCCTGGAAGCCGAAAAGCCCGGAACACAGTAGATACCGAGGCCGCCTAACCACACCCTCCCGACGGATAAGTGAACTCGTTAACGAGTCGACTTGGACGTATACGTTCGAGTTCGGTATCTTATAAGTAGAAGTATTTGAGAGCCTGCTGCTTTTCGATCGAGCCAGCCCGGTAGAAGTCCGGTTGCTTGTGGCTACATTGGCTCTGAAAAACAATCGAGATCTGAGGAAACGAAATCCGTAATTCGGAACAGGAAGAAATACTCGTGCCGCGCGTCTCTCCGGCGGGTTGGAGGGGTCGTAGATGAGGGGTCGGGTCAAACGTCTGATCTCCGGGCGCCACGACGCGGCTGGCGGCTTCTCGTTTTCGATGCTCCTGATCGCCCAGCTCATCGCAACTGCGGGTTTTACGTTCGTGATGCCGTTCATGCCACTCTACGTGCAGCAACTCGGGATCAAAGACGCCGGACACGCGGCGGCGTGGGCAGGGTTCATAAACGGCTCCGCCGGCGTGACCATGGCCCTCGCAGCGCCTCTCTGGGGGCGGCTGGCCGACCGGGTCGGACGAAAGCCGATGCTGCTGCGGGCGACGCTCGCCGCCTCGGTCGTCGTGGGTCTCATGGGCTTCGTCACGGGCCCCTGGCAGCTACTCGTATTGAGGCTCTTGCAGGGAACCTTGACCGGAACAGTCCCGGCGGCGACCGCCCTCGTCGCCTCGACCGCGCCGAAAGAGAAGGCCGGTTTCAGACTCGGGGCGCTCCAGATGGTCATCTTCGTCGCGGCCGGCCTCGGCCCGGCGATGGGAGGGACCTTCGCCGAGATAGCCGGCCTCCGGCACTCTTTCTTCCTGACCTCCGTGCTGCTTGCCGCATCCGGCGTGATGGTGCTGTTCGGGGTCAAGGAGGTCAAGCCCACGCGGGCGGAGTCTAGTAAAGAGGAATCTGGGGAACGAGGCAAGGTTGGGTTGCCTTACAGGTTGTTAGTGCCGGGGTTGCTCGCTCTTTTCGTGGTTCACATCGCCATAACGAGCGTCGGGGTGGCATTGCCGGGGTTCTTGGCTACGTTGGAGGCGGCAGGGAAGCATATCGCGGGCCAGTCTGGTTGGATCCTCGGAACCGGAGCCCTGGCCGCGGCCGCCGGTTCCGTGCTCGGTGGGCGAATCGCCGGGAAGATCGGGGCGCGCCGGGCGATAGTCCTCGCGCTGGCGTTCGCCGGTCTCACAGCAATCCCCCAGGCATTCGTCTCGACCGTCCCCGAGTTATGGGCGCTGCGTCTGGTGACCAGCTTCTTCCTCGGCGGCGTGGTGCCGGTTGCGAACCTCGCCATCCGGGACGCGGTTCCACAGGAGCGGCGCGGCGCGGCTTTCGGGGTTGCGTCCTCGGCGGTCGCTGTAGGCTTCGCCGTCGGCCCCATCGGTGGCGGGCTAGTCTCATCCACGCTCGGCTTCTGGTCTGCGTTCCTGATCCCCGGCGTCATCCTCGCCGCCCTCGCCGGCATCCTGGCGCTCGTCTGGGGAGCGCCGCAGCTAAAGCTGAACTCCAGCCGCGGACTCGGCAACGCTATCAAGGCGACGGTCTTCCACCTGATGAAGTAGTCTGGGCTCCGGCAACTCGTAAACTACCGAAGGCGGCCGGATGAACGGCTCTAAGAATGCAACGACTACGGGACGGGAAACGTTGATGACCCGTCCCATAGTTTTGCTCGTCTTCACCTCGTTCACCGCCCTGTTCGGCTTCCAGTTGCTGCTCTCGGTCGTGCCGCTGTACGTGAATAAGTTGGGCGGCGGAAGTTCCGGGGCGGGGCTCGTCACGGCGGTATTCATGTTCTCGACCGTGCTGACCCAGATCCAGATGCCCCGCCTCCTCAGAAACTTCGGCCATCGCCCGGTCCTTGCCGCCGGATTGCTGTTTCTCGGGGTACCGTCCTTCCTGTACGTCTTTGCCGGAGGAGTGGTGTCCACGCTCACCGTGACGCTGGCGCGGGGAGTCGGGTTCGGGATCATCACGGTGCTCTTCGCCTCCCTGATCGTCGGCCTCGCCCCGCCCGGACGCCGGGGCGAGGCGCTCGGAGTCCTCGGCGTCGCAATCACACTACCGACTATCTTCTGCAACTCTTTGGGAATCTGGCTAGCCGGAAACGTAGGCTACGAGATAGTGTTCCTTATAGGGGGCGCAACCCCGCTGCTCGGGCTCGCCGCCATACCAGGTATCTACGGCGCGGATCCATCGGAACAAGAAGCCGGAGAGAGCGCCGCCGGTTTCTTCGAAGGTCTCGGGAGAGGCCACTTGCTGCGCATAGTCCTCTTGTTCTCTGCCGCGACGATGGCGGGAGGCATGGTCGTCACCTTTCTTCCACTGGCCGTGCCGGGTTCCGGGCTTCTCTCGGCGGCGGGGGCGCTTCTCGTGATCGGTGTCACTTCGACGGCTGCCCGATGGTGGGCCGGGCGCTTCGGCGACCGCCGCGACTCGCACCCTCTCCTCGTGCCAGGTCTGATCTCTACCGCCCTCGGGGTGGCGGGGCTCGCTTCCGGGGGCGCGGTGATGATGGTCTCAGCCGTGCTCTTCGGGACCGGCTTCGGACTGCTCCAGAACTCGACGCTACTCCTGGTGATGGAGCGCGTCCCACGGAGCGAGCAAGGTCTCGGGAGCACTCTTTGGAACGTCTCCTTCGACGCCGGTACGGGGCTCGGGGCCGTCCTGTTCGGGCTCGTGATCTCCACGCTCGGATACTCCCCGGCTTTCTACCTGTGCGCCGGGCTCGTCGCCTCGGCCCTCGTCCTCGCGTTCCTCGACAGATCCGCAACGTCCGGCGCCGGTAAAACCTGGTCCCGCTAGGGTACGACGGCTACCTTGATCCCCTCGCCGCCCGCTGATTTCTCTATTGCCTCGACGGCCGATTCGAGAGGGAAGCGGTCGGTCACCATCTGTTCCACGGCGATTTTTCCAGTCTCGATCAGGCGCAGGGCTGTTCCATAGTCCGTACGGCGCGAGTCCGAAGTCCCTGTCACCTCCAGTTCTTTGTAGTGGATCAGGTTTGCTTCCACCTCCGCCCAACCGGCCCCAGCCAACCCCGCGAAGACGTTCACCCGCCCACCTTTCCGGGCCAGCCTGAAAGCCTCGTTGACCAGATCCGGCACGCCGATGCAGATCGTCACCGCATCCATACCGAGTCCATCCGTCGCCTCGTGGACGGCGGCGGCGAGATCTTCTTTCGTGGGATCCACGGTGGCGTGCGCCCCTAGCTTTTCGGCAAATTCCCGGCGAGCCTCGGAGGGTTCGCTCACCATCACAGTCCTTGCGCCCGAGAGGAGAGAGAGTTGGAGGTGAAAGAGCCCGATCGGCCCCGCTCCCACGATGAGGACCGTGTCGTCGAGCCCGATGCGTGAGCGGTGATGCCCGTTGACGCAACACGCCAGTGGCTCTGCCAGGGCAAAGTATTCCGGAGACAATTCCTCCCGCGTGACGAACAGGTTGCCCGCCCTGACGCCCCCGGCCGGGACGCGCACGTACTCACCCAGGCCGCCGCCCAGGTCGTAGCCCATGATGCGCGGATAATCGCAGTTGTTCTCCATGCCGTTGCGGCAGAAGTAGCAGCGGAGGCACGGTATCGCCGGGGAGACCGCGACCGTCGCCCCGACCTCGTAGTCTCGCACCTCCCCGCCGACTTCAGCGATGCGTCCCGCGAACTCGTGGCCGAGGATGGCCGGAAGAGCGATGCCCTTCGTCTTCTCTCCTCGAAGGATACGCACGTCGGTGCCGCAAAGCGTATTCGCCCCGACTTTGACTAGGACTTCGTCCGGCCCGATCTCCGGGGTCCCGACTTCCCGGACCTCCATCTCTCCGGGTCCGTCGAAAACGGCGGCGAGCACGTCCTCTACTCCTGCCCGGCTACGTGCCGGACGGTGTCTTGCATCAGGTCGCGCATTCTGGGATATGTCTCGACGTACTTGTCCACGTAGAAAGCATACTCCTCGTGCCTCTGCGCGTCCGGCTCGATGCTCCGCTCCGTATGGACCATGTTTCGGGCCGCAGTCTGGATGTCCGGGTAGATGCCCGCTCCTACAGAGGCCAGGATCGCCGACCCGAGGGCCGGTGCGTCGCCGCACTTCGTAAACGAGATCGGCAGGTTCGACACGTCGGCGTGCATCTGCATCCAGAGGTCGCTCTTCGCCGGTCCACCGCAGGCAACGACTTCTTTCGGCTCGAAGCCACTCTCGCGCAAGGTGCGCAGGATGTTCTCGGTACCGTAGCAGACGCCTTCCAGCATAGCGCGGTAGACGTGCTCAACGTCGTGCTTGAGCGAGAGTCCCCACAGCATCCCGCGCGCCTCCGGGTCCGTGTGAGGGTTGCGGTTGCCCTGCCAGTAGTCAAGGACGATCAAACCCTCAGAGCCGGGCGATACTCCGGCGGCGCGCCGGTTGAGCAGATCAAAGACTCCCTCCCCTCTATGCTTCGCCTCCGCCTCTAGCCCGCCGCAAAAGCGGTTCTTGAACCAGTTAATAATGGAACCCGTCGAGACTTGCCCGCCCTCGACGGTGTACTGTCCCGGCAGCACGGCGTCGGTGCAGGCACCGAAAAAGCCCACGCCGTAGACAGGTTCGGCCGCCTGCCCGAGCAAGGAGTGGGAGGAGCCGGTTATGAGCGCCATCTTGCCGGGTTCGAGGACGTTCAAGCCGATCATAGCGACCCACGCATCCGCCCCGCCTTCCGCCACGGGTATACTTTCCGGCAGTCCCAATTCCCCGGCGACTTCTTTCTTCAGCCCGCCGACGACGAGCCCCATGTCCAGGACTTTTTGGGGAAGCTTCTCCAGCATGTCTCCGAGACCGAGCGACTCGTACAGGCTCTCCGGGTAGCCGCCCTCGTTCCGGTCGTGGTAGCCGCGGATGCCGGCTGTGTTGATGCTCGCGGTCCACTCGCCGGTGAGGCGGTGGGTCATCCAGTCGACGTACTCGCAGATGCGCTCCGCCGACTCGTAGGTATCGGGTTCGTTCTCTTTCAGCCACAGCGCTTTGGAGGGCATCCACTCGGCTGAGACGTTGGTGTAGCCGGAATATTTGAGGGCCGGGTCTCCCGTCTCGCGGACGCGGTTCGCCTGATCCACGGCTCGGACGTCCATCCACAGGAGCGCCGGCCGCAGGACCCGCCCCCGTCCGTCCAGCGCCACGACCGTACAAGTCGTGCAGTCGAGCGAGATCCCGACTACCTCTTCCGGCGCCACGCCGCTTTTCTCAACCGCTTCCCTCACCGCCCCAACCAGGCACGACCACCACTCATCCGGGTCTTGCTCCGCCCAGCCTGCGCGGGGATGTTTGAGAGCGTAACCCTTACTCGCGAACGAAACGGGAGATCCCTCCCGGTCGAAAATACCGACCCGCACGCTCTCCGTCCCGCCGTCTATGCCCATCAAATACGGACCTTCAGCCACTGCGTTTACCTTTCCCGTTCGTGAAGACCAGACATCCATCCTAAGTCCAGGACGGGCCACGGGCAACCGGGGTTCCGTCCTCAGTGGAGCGGAATGACAACGAAGCCCTTTCTCTCTCCGCGTTTCTACGAAAGCACAGTAGTGTAAGAGTACGGTTGTACCTCGCCGTTATTCCCACCGCCGAAATCCGCGCAAGTTAAGATAGGGTAAGGCTTCTGTTAAGCAGCTATAAACTCGGAGCTTCGGGCCGTTGG
The DNA here is from genome assembly GCA_965219175.1 of Rubrobacteraceae bacterium. GTDB lineage: Bacteria > Actinomycetota > Rubrobacteria > Rubrobacterales > Rubrobacteraceae > JBBPZK01. The sequence goes on along the minus strand of CBDCNI010000001.1, from coordinate 853,310 downwards.
CCGAGTATAAATAGCAAAGTCGACAATACGCAACGGTGTTTGGGGGCCACGGTACGCCGGCATCTGTGAGGGAGGTTCGGGATGAGACGGGCGATATTAAGCGTGGTGGCGGGGCTTGGGTTGAGCGCCATCGGGTTCTTCATAGCCGCTACCCAAATAAACCAGCCGCCCAGGATAGTAGAGATGTGGCCTATCCTACTGGCCGTGCTGGCGACGTTCATGGCCTGGTTTCTACAGGGCTCCATCATAGCCTTGTTGTCTTTGCCGGGGCTCAAGAAGTTCCAGCCCTTCGCCATGACCCGCGTCTATCTCGCGACCCAGGCGGCCGGGGCGATCACCCCCTTCGCCGGCGGTGAGATAGCCTACCAGCTCCTGGAGTTGGACCGGCAGGGACTCTCCGCCGAGGACGCGGGAGCGGTCATAACCATAAGGTCGATAATGAACGGCGTAGTCCTGATATCCGGGACCGCCGTGGCGGTGTTCTTCGTCCACAAGGTGCCGTTCCTGGGGAAGATCCACATCACGACCCAAGAGGTCGTTTGGGGGGCCGCCATAGTCGCGGCTGTAGCGATAGCGGCACTCGTCGTCGTGGGACTCTACAAAAGGCAAAAGAGAAGGGCGGAGAGAGATTCCGAGGATGGATCCCGCTGGTTTGCGAAGGTCTCGGGGTACGTCGACCGACTCAAGAACTACTTCCGGCACATGAAGGAGAGCCTGCTCCAGATATGGCACCAGGAGCCAAAGGTCGTCATAGGTTGCTTCGGGTTGATGGTTATCTACTGGCTGATATACCCTTTACTCGGGACCCTAGCTTTGAGGGCGGCGGGGTGGGACGGTAGTGGTTGGATCCACATCTACCTGGCGCAGTTCGTTCTTTTCCTGGTTATCCCTCTGGCCCCAACCCCAGGCAACAGCGGAGCGGCGGAACTGGCCTTCGTGGCGCTTATGGGCGCCTATGTGCCTCACGGCGCCCTCCTGGGAGGCGTCATAATCTGGCGCATACTAAACCACTACTCGGAACAGGTAATAGGCAGCTTTATAGCCGGACGAAACCTGCCGGAGAACATAAAAGTCGCCAAAAGGGAGTTTGGCTCGGGGGAAAGTTAACCCCGTAGTCCGGGCGATACGAAGCTACTCTTCAACCAGGCGGCCGGCGCTCGCTCGCGTTTCACGCTCGCCCGCCAGGTACCGGGAGATCGCTATGAGCGGGTAGCCGACAGCGTAGGAGAGGTTCGAGTAGAACACGGAACTAAAGTACACCCCGACGACGCCCGGCTCCCAGCCCCCGTCGTCCCGCTGATGCTCCACCAGCCACCGGACGCCCAGGTCCGCCTCTCGCTGACCGCTTCCGTCGAGCCTCAGCAAGGCGGCCGAGGCCCAACCCGTTTCCTCAGCGGTCGAGCCCGCTCCCCGACCGTCGCCCCACCCGCCGTCCGGGTTCTGGTGGGTCCGCAACCATTCTCCCGCCCGGTCCACGACCGGGTCTCCGGCGAGCCCCAGGTCCGTGAACGCTTCTATGACCGCCGCCGTGCCGCGGGTGTAGGCGCGGAACCACAGCGAGTCGAAACTACCGTCAGGCTCCTGGTTCTTGCGCAGGTAAGCGAGCGCGGCCTGGACGGCTTTGTCCCTTCGCTCGTCGGGCTCCGTCACGGCGAGCGCGGAGAGCGCCTGAGAGGTGATGTAGGGGCAGCCGAGGTCGAACGGGACCCGCGAGTTACGCACGAAGGTCGGCCAGGAGCCGTCGGAATTCTGCATCCCATAGAGCCATCCGAGACCGGCCCGAACCTCGTGCTTCTCGGCCGGAAAATCCAGGAGACGGAGAGAGCGCAGGGTGCAGGCGGTGTCGTCCATGTCCGGCCATCCGGCGGGCTGCGCCCAGGCCCAACCGCCGGGCGGGCATGAAGTGTGGAAGCAAGGCTCCTGGAACTGGTTGTCGAGCAGCCAGTTCTGAACCCGCTCCACGTCGGGAATCGGTTGGCCGGCCTCGTGGTGGGCGTAGACGATCTGGGTGGTGTCGAAGTTTTCGAGGTCGCGGGCTATGGGCCAGGACCCGTCCTCCCGCTGACTGTCGCGGATAAACCCCAGCGCCTTCTCGATGATGTCCTCGCCGCCCGCGTCCGCGAAGGTAAGACTCATCGCCGTGATCGCCGCCAGCAGCGCCGAGCCTCCATACGCCCCATCGATCCCTTGTGCTCGCCGGAGCCACTCCACGGACGCCCTTACGGCCCGGCGGCGCAAGAGCCGTCGCCAGCGGGAGACCGGCGCGAAATGGTCGTGCAGGACGGCGAGGCTGAGGATGGAGGAGAAGGTGATGGAGAGAGATCTCCGCACCCTGCCCGGCAGTAGGACCACCTCCGGCGGCAGCTTTCGGATTTTGGCCCAGTCGTAGAACCCGGCGAGAGCGTACATCGTCCTACCCGGCCCGCTCATGCTGGTGGCTCTGGGATTATTCAAGACAGGGAAGCCGCCCGCCTTCTCGACCCATCGCCTGCCCGCGCGGACCGGACCCCCATACCTCTCAGCCGCGCAGTAGTGGAGCACGGCAGAGGTCAGGCTGGTGGCGTTCATATTGCTCTGGTCCGTGACGGCGTCGCCCCAGCCCCCGTCTTCGTGCTGCGTGGCCGCGAGCCACTCCAGCCCGGACTCCCAGGAGGAGCGGAGCGCAAGGTCCGGCCGCAGGTACAGCGCAAAAGAGGACATGGCCGTCGAGAGGGCCGAGGAGGAAAGCTCTCCAACCCACGAGTCCGGCCTGCGTCGCCCATCGAGAAAACGAAAAGCCTTCTCGCGGGCTTCCACGACTTCGCTCAGGTCGCGATCTTTGCCCACCATCCTGTTTCCTACCATAGAAGCCAGCCTAACCTGAATATGTCGGGACATTCCATCGAGCTACCACGAGAAATTTTCTCACACTTCTTTTATACCCCCTCGTAAACCCGGAGTACAGAAACTTCGACGGAAGCTCCGGCCGGTCCCGTTCTTTGTGGAATAATAGCCGGCGTGAATTATGGACCTGGCCCCGCCGGACTCGGAAGGTAAGAAATAGCGGCTTTGCTCGCGGCGTTCGCTTTTGTCGCCGCGTACGCGGTCGGCTCCGTGCCGCTCGGGCTCTTGGTCGGGAGAGCCTTCGCCGGCATCGACGTCCGCCGCCACGGCACCGGCGGCATCGGCGCCTCGAACGTCCGGCGCAGCGTCGGGCTGCCGGCGGCCATCGTGGTGGCGCTCGGCATCTTCTTGCAAGGTCTGTTGCCCCCGCTGGTCGCGCGCTGGTCCGGGTCGAACGAGACGGTGGTAGTCGCAGCCGCGCTCGGCGCGGTGGTCGGCTACGGCTGGCCGGTGTACGCGAGTTTCGGTTCGAAGGAGAGGAGGGGCGTGGGCCTCTCGACCGGGGCTGCGGCGGCCATCTTTCCAGGTGGCTTCGCGCTGCTCGTGCTCTTCGGGTACGTGCTTGGCTGGGCGCTGAAGCAGATGGGACTGACCAACCTGCTCGGCTTCGTCGTTTACACGGGCTGGACCCTACACTTCGCCGAACCGACGGCCACGAAGGTGGGTGCCATCCTGCTCCTGATACTATTCTTGCTCCGGCGGCTGTCGGGAATAGGCGAAGACCTCGGACGGGCTCCGCTCCCGTCGGTGGTCGCGGGCCGACTGGTCTTCGACCGCCGCCCGGCGCGAGACCTCGCCGGAGACGACCGAAACGACGGAGAGAAAGAGCGTGGACAATAAAGCCCGGCCTCGCAGGTATAACCCCGGATATGATGGAGAAGGTTTGAGCGGTAAGAAAACGGTTGCGGTAGTCACGGAGAGCATAGCCTCACTTTCGAGGGAGGAGGCCGAAGCGTGGGAGATAAAGGTGGTGCCGATCCCTTTCAGCTACGCCGGTAAAAACTACCTGGACGGCGTATACCCGACTCCCGAGGAGTTCTACGGGAAGATGGACCCCGCCCTCCCTCTGGCCGCAACCTCGGCCCCCTCTCCGGGCGCTTACATGGAAGTATTCGAGGAATTGTGGGGAGAAGGATACGAAGTTCTGTGCGTCACCTCCGCCCGTGAGATCACCCGCCACCACGAGGCGGCGAGGATGGGCGAACAGTTGGCCCGCGAGGATGGCCTGAAGGGAAGGGTGAAGGTCCTCGACTCCGGCTCGGCCGGGATGTCCCAGGGACTACTGGCGCTGGAAGCCGCGCGCCTGGCGCGGGCGGGCGCAGGGATGGACGAGGTCGTCGAGAAGGTAAAAACCCTCTCCGGACACGTCCCGCTGCTGCTCACCCTCGATACGCTGGAGTACGCCGTCAAGGTAGCCCGGATCCCACGCCCCGGCTCCCTCTTCGTCCAGGCGTTGCCGATAAAGCCCGTGGTCCTGTTCGAGCACGGAAAGGTGAAGAAGATAAAGAGAGCCCGCACCCGCCGGAAAGCCAAAGACCGCCTCCTCAACCTCATGGATGAAAACCTGCGGGGCGGGGCGCCGCTGCGCGTCTCGGTCCAGCACGCCGGCGTCCCGGAAGAAGCGGATGACCTGCGCAACGAGATAGCCGCGCGGTTCGAGCCGGAGCACATCTCAGTCAACGAGTTCTCCCTGATAATGGGCAGTCAGACCGGGCCGGGCCTCCTGGGCGTCGCCTTCCACGAAGCCCCCGAACCGAAGTAAAACGGGTGACTCGACCTCCCTCCACCCGACACCGGAAAATACCTTTGCGGCGACGCAAATGCGGGAAAACCGTGGGGGTCGCGCTGCTGTGGCGGCTCTCACTCGTCGCGCCGGTCCTCGCGGCTGGGCATCTCGCCTTGCACTACGTCAAGAAACTCCCCGAAACCTCGAGCGGCCCGGATGAACCGGAGACCGTACCCGGATACGGCCTGCATCACCAACCGGTAACGGTCCGTAGCACGGACGGTCTGTCGTTGGACGCCTGGTGGGTCCCCGGTGGTTCCCCCAGAACCGCCGTCCTGGTACACGCCTGGGGAGAGGACAAGAGGAGACCCTACGTGGACGCAACCGCCAGGGTCTACAACCAGGCCGGGTTCAATGTGCTGGCCCTGGACCTGCGCGCGCAAGGCGACTCCGAGGGGCATCGACCCACCGCCGGCTACCAGGAAGTCCACGACGTTCGGGGGGCGCTCCGCTGGCTGGAAGACCGTGGGATAAAACCGGAGGATACCGTGCTCCACGGCTGGTCCACGGGGGCTGCCACCGTTATAAGGGCCGCCCCTGGAACCGGGGTGGGCGCGGTCGTGGAGGAGGCGGGCTACGCCGACATGCCTCTCTTGCTCTGCAACATGATACCCGGAGGGCGTGGGCCTTCGAACTTGCTGGCCCACCTCGCCTTCCAGGTATCGAAACTCTTCGACGTGGACTTCGACCCCTGGGCGCTAAGGCCGGAGAAAGAGGCCACCCGTCTCTACAAAGAACACGTGCCGCTGTTCATCATCCACTCCCCCGATGACAGGGTAGTCCCCTTCGAACACGCCCGGCTCCTGACGGCGGCGCATCCAACCGCCTCGTTCTGGAAAGTCGAAGGCCGGGGACACATCGCAGCCTACACCCATCCCGACTACCAACGCCGACTACTCGAATTCCTGGAGCCAGTCGCGCCGGCGCGTCACGAAGGCCCGCCTTTCCCGGAATATGGACACGATTCTCGGGCCGACAAGACCGGCTGAGACCCGTAGAACGTTCCGGAAAGAGTTTAGCTCGCTGTGAACCCGTAACCGGCGTCCCGCACGGTCTGGATGTAGCGAGGCTCGGCGCTACCGGCGCGTAGCTTGCGGCAGAGGATGCGCGCTTTACCGGTGTTCCCTGCGAGAGCGAAGGCCGAAAGGCAACGCTTCTTAACCCTCACCTTACTAATTACTTACAGTAGCTTACCGTAAGCCAACAGGCTCATGGGAGTATCTGGGTAGGTTAGGAACTCACGATATTAGGAAGAGGTTCCAAGGTGGCTGGATCCAACCGGGATTTGCGAGAGAACAGTACAGGAACGAACGCCGGACGCGCCAGCGTCCCACTCGACCGGTAGAGTCGGAGAAAGGTTGTCCATGAGCGTTGCTGTTGCGGTAAAGAACCCCAAAAGCGAGAAGTCTTCTTCCGGAGCGCCGGAGGTCATGAGCCAGTACCTGTCGCGCGCCGGGCGTCACGCGCTTCTAGGCCGGGCGGAAGAATTGGCCCTCGCGAGACGCGCCCGCTCCGGCGACGAAGGCGCCCGCCGAAAGCTGATCGAGAAGAACCTCAGGCTCGTGGTCTCGGTGGCTAAGAAATACAGGGGAGCTTCGCCGGGTCTTTCCCTGGAAGACCTCGTCCAAGAGGGCAACCTGGGGCTCATCAAAGCGGTGGACAAGTTCGATCCCGAGAGGGGATATCGTTTCTCGACCTATGCTACGCATTGGGTTCGGCAGGCCGTCGGACGGGCGGTCGCGAACAAGGGTAGGATCATCCGGGTGCCGGTTCACCGGGGGGAGAAGATCCGTGAGGCTCGGGGCGTCCGCAATGACCTACTCGCGACCCTGGGCCGGGAGCCGACGGAGGACGAGATAGCCAAACTACTCGGATGGACTCCCGAAGAGGTTCACCTCACGATGACTTCCACAGCGGACGCAACGAGCCTCGACCGGCCACTCTCGGCCGGGGATGGAACGGCGTTAGTCAGTGACTTCGTGGTGGATGAGATTTCCTCGGAGGCTACGGAGGCAGTCGTGAGAGAGTTGGAGATCTCGCACTTGAAAGCAGTCGTGGAGACGCTGCCCGAACGCTGCCATCAAGTCATCATCAGGCGCTACGGTCTCGACGGCCGGGACCCGGCGACCCTCGCGGAGATCGGGGGAGAACTCGGGGTCACCAAAGAGCGCGTCCGCCAACTCCAGCACGAGGCTGAGAGGAGGCTCAAATACGGGATTCGCAGGAAGGTCCCGAACGACGCGGTGGCCTGAACATAGACGCCGCCTTCCCGGAATCCTCGACCCCGCGGGCGCGAAAGCCCTGGGCGGCCTGAGCCCGCTCTTCGTCCCGCGAGCGGCCCCCTGGACTCCCGGAGGGAAGCCGATTGACTACCCCGCGAGAATGCTGCACCCTTCCGGCGTCGGTTGGATCATCGACCTTTGCTTGATAAGCATTGCGTTCATCGCACTAGGGTTGTTTTTAGCAACGTCCCGACGTCATCCGGGACGCAACCTCTCTCCCGAGAAGATCGTCTCGCACGAAGGAAGGGAAAGGGCGCCCGTCGACGCCGAGACGCTTTTTCGACTTATTGGAGAGCGCCTGAGAAGGATACAAACCGCCTTGCAGAGCTCACCCTCAGGGATCGAAGTCGAAATGTGCGCCCTGGGCTACAAGGCATGCGTCGACGATACGGTAACCCTGGTTCGCCTGATAGAGGAAGACCTCCCGAGATCCGGTACCTTCCGCCGGCTGAGACTCAAATTATACCGGCGGAGGGCGACGAAGCTCTTGCGCCGGGTGCGCGAAAACCTCAATCGCCGTGTCACCCACGCCTCCCCACAGAAACAATCCTAGCTTCCGGGTCGTTCCGGGATCACCTGGCCGGGATCACCTGGCCGAGATCACCTGGCGGTGTCGCGATCGTACAGGAGCCTGTAGATTAAAATTAGCCCTTGCTCTCGTTCCCCGGCGGTGGCGCGGCGGAAGAAGAGCAGGGCGGCGTTCGCGGCGGTGGCGAGCACCGCCTCCGAAGGGCGCCCGCGCAACGCCGACAGTAGCGGTATACCGAGGATACCGAGGCCTACCGAGAGCGGCACCGCCCTGCTCCGCCCGCCCCGGAGCCTGGCCCAACCCCCACCCCGCCTACTCTCCGAATCCTCCACCAACGACAGGACGCGCAAGGAGCAACCAGCCACCATCGGGGGGAGTATAAACGCCAACTCCCTCGGGACCAGCGCAGCCCCGGACCCGAGTATGGGGCTCACGCCCCGCCCGCCGTCGAAACCAGAGAATATCGGCCAGCACTGCCCAGCCACCCCAGCCGTCGCCCCGAGGGCGCGCACAGCCTTCGACAGACCCAGCCGACGACCGACGACCGGCGGCAACGCCCCTTTGGAAGCGTCCAAAAACCACCCAATCGCCCCGGCAGCCGGACCTGCCTGCTGCCACAGGTTGCTCCCACCAACCGTACCGCTGCCGGCTTTTCGCAAGTCCACGCCACGCCACAACCCCAGAGACCGGACGAAAGGCAGAGACCCGTAAGCGTAAGACCCGGCGAGGAAAACCGCCGCCCCGAGAAGGGTGTTCTTGTCGTTTTTGTCACTCATGCCTCTTCCACAGGCTCTTCGTAGAAGGCGAGTCCGAGTAGGCCGGGGCCGGTGTAGCTGCTCATGACCGGCGAAAACTCGGTTATCAGGACCTCCACCGGGTCGAGGCGCTCCATCACCGACTCCCGCAGGGCCTCTGCCTCCTCTTCGGCAGCGGCGTGCTGAACTGCGACGTGCAATGGACTCTCTCCACCGACTCGCGCCTCCACCAACTCCAGCAGGCGCTTCATGGAGCGTCTGCGCGACCGCGGGCGCTCCAGAGGCTTCACCTCTCCCCCGGCAAAGAGGATTATCGGCTTTATCTGCAAGACCTTTCCGAAGAGGGCGCCGATAGCTGGTATCCGGGAGGTCTTCGCCAGGTAGTCCAGGGTGTCGAGCGTGACCAACAGCGAGACGGCTTCCGAGAGGGCGCGCGCCCGCTCCAGGACAACCTCCATCCCCACACCTTCGCGGGCCAACCGGGCCGCTTCCAGCGCCGGAAAACCCTGTGCCATCGCGGCCACGCCCGAGTCGAGCAACTCGACTCTCCCTTTCGCCCCGTCTTCCCGCGCCAGAATGCGGCCTTGCTCCGCCGCCTCGTACATCCTGGTTACCGACGGGGAGGGCGAGATGCAGAGCACCTCGTACCCTTCTTCTTGAAGCCGGACGAACTCTTTCGCGTATGTTCCAGGCGCGGGGGCCGAGGTTACGGCGGGCGGGAGGTCTGATCGGAGCATCCGGTTGAACTCCCTAGAGGTTATATCTTCCCCGTCGAGGTAACTGCGTCCCGCGTACTCGAAAGGGATCGGGACCACCGTGATCCCCAAAGCGTCGACCGTTTCTTTCGGGAGACAGGCTATGCTCTCAGTGACCACCGCGACCCGTTTCGTCCCGTTCATACCGGCCACAACTCTTCCAGGGGCAAGAAACTTCCGGACCTCTCTACTTCGTGGACGAGTTCGACGACCCGCGCGTTGTACGGGGCCGGGCGTCCGGTACGCTCGCCGAGCGCCACGATCTCGCCGTTTAAGTAATCGACCTCGGTTGGGGAGCCACGCATCACGCTCTGCCAGGTCGAGCCGAACATCGGTATCCTCCCGAGTCGGGTCTTCGAAACGGCCCGGAAAAGGGTGGCCGGAACCGACTCCGGGAGACGGGAGAGCAGCCGCATCGCCTGTGCCTGCGCGGAGGGATCCAAGCCGAGACCCGCCGCCGAGAGCGTCTGGAGACCCTCGCGCATCAGGCGCAGAGGAAGGTTCGAGGCTTGCTCGGAGAAGTAGATCTCCTGCAGAGGACGACCCGTAACGGCGGGCAGCGCGTTGTTCAGGTTGGTGACCAGCTTCGTGCGACGAGAAGCTGCGATATCTCGTGAGATTCGGGTAGGAAGCGCTTTTTCGAGCGTCCTTTTGATCTCCCGGAGCCTGGAAGGCCGCTGGGAGAAAGGGTCTCCGATGGTGAGCCAGCCGCTGACCCCGCATTCGATCTCACCTGGCTCCAGGAACGTCGCCATTGAGTAGACCACGCAGCCCACGACTTGCTCGGGGGCGAAGTAGCGACTCGCTATGTCGTCGCATTGCAGCCCGTTCTGCATCGTCACCACGGGAGCCCCACCGACGACCGGCGCCACCTCGCTACAGGCCGCCGCGAGGTCTTGAGTCTTCATCGCGAAGATAGCCAGGTCCGGCCGTTCTTCCAGCGCCTCTCGGGCATCGACGCGCATGACCCGCTCCCCACCCATCCCGCTCAAACGAAGGCCCCGCTCCCGGATCGCCTCGACTTGGGCGGCACGGCCGATCAAAGCAACGTCCTCGCCCGCCTCGGCCAGGAGACCGCCGACCAGCCCACCGACCGCCCCCGCCCCGATCACGGCGACCTTCACCATCCTCCCGTTCTTGACTTCGCGTGGACGCGACCACAGATGCTGTTCCTACTAAAATCCGGCATCCATCCATGTTACACGGTCGCTGGTAGAGCAACACCCTCCACAACCGGCAAACGCCCCCCAATGCTTCCAGTACGTCGAAACCTTTACCGATTATTTACAAACGAACGCTAAACTACCGCGGCTATTTAGATAGAATTTCGTTGTTTGTACTCTTGGAAGCGAAGTACGGATCGGTAGTAAACTGAGAAAGGCGGCCATCGGGCCTTGAAGACTCTGCTCGTCACGAACGACTTCCCGCCCAAAGTCGGCGGTATACAGAGCTACCTCTACGGGCTCTTGTCCACCCTGGATCCTGCGGAAGTGCGGGTGTTGGCCCCAGCTTATCCGGGGGCCGAAGAGTTCGATGCGGGCCTTCCGTACGAAGTAACCCGGTGGCCCACCCTGCTGTATCCGGGACGGCGGTTGCTGAGGAGGATACAGTCCCTCGCCGCCGGGGTGAGCGTGGTTCAGTTCGGGTTCGTGTTGCAGAGTTGGGTCATGGCCCCACAGATGCTGCGCCGGACGGGGCGCCCCTACGCGGTCTTCGTCCACGGCGCGGAGGTGCTCATGCCGCTACGCCTTCCGGGCGCCTCCCGGCTGCTGATGTGGGGCTCCCTGCAGAGGGCGGCGGGTATCCTCTCCGTCAGCGACCACACCGCCGCCGCCGTCAAGCGCCTCACGGCCGGACGCGCCCGCTGCACCGTGCTGCGGCCCGTCGCCGAACTGGAGAGGTTCAGCCCATCAGAGAGCGCCCGCGACAAGGTACGCGCCCGGCACGGGTTTGGAAAGCGACCCGTAATACTTTGCGTAAGCCGCCTGACGCCCAGGAAAGGTCAGGACCGGCTCATAGACGCCCTGCCGGCGCTCGGGAGGCAATTCGGGGCGCGGCTCCTCCTGGTCGGCGGCGGTCCGCTGGAGAAGCGTCTCCGCCGCAGGGCCGGAGAGCGCGGGGTTGAGGGAGAGGTCGTCTTCGCGGGGAAGGTTCCGGACGAGATCCTGCCCGCCTATTACGCGGCGGCGGACATTTTCGCGATGCCGGTGAGGAGTCGTTGGTTGGGCCTGGAAGAGGAAGGTTTCGGGGTCGTGTTCGTCGAGGCGGCGGCGGCCGGTTTACCGATGGTGGTCGGCAGGTCCGGGGGGGCGGAAGAGGCTGTGGAAGACGGGGTGACGGGCTGTCTCGTGGATGGTTCGTCCGTGGAAGGGGTGCGGTTGGCGCTGGGTCGTCTGCTGGAGGATGAAGCGTTGCGCAAAAAGATGGGCGCGGCGGCCGAGGAGCGGGCCGCGAGACTTCACGGACCCCTCGTGATCGGGGACCAGTACAGGCGGTTCCTGGAGAGTATGAGCGGAGAAAGGAGCGTCGCGTGAGAAAGCGAGGTTACGCGCTCGGGGCGGCGCTCGGGATAATATTGACGGTAGGCGCGGTCTTTTTGGTCGTCTCCCAGACGGACCAGATGCCCAGGGTGGCGAAGGTCTGGCCGCTCGCGTTGGGCGTTGGGGCGTCGTTACTGGCCTGGATGCTAATAGGGTTGATCTCCGCGCTGCTCGCCTTCCCGAACCTCAAGAGCCTCCGCGTGCGCGACATGGTCTACATCTATCTCGCAGGTGCTTTCGTGGGCGGGCTATCTCCAGTAAGAGGGTTGGAGATCCCCTACGAAATTTACCTGCTAAAGAAGATCGGGCTCTCGGCAGGAGAAGGAAGCACGGTAATAATCACGAGAGGCTTGCTCAACATCGCCGTCATAATCCTGGCGACGGCGGGAGTCTTGATCTTCTCTCCCAAGCTGCCGTCCATAGGAAGCTGGAAGCTCCTTGCGGCCGGCCTCGGCATCGCCATAGCTTGGGCCTTGATAACCGCCCTGATCCGCCACAGGAGACGCAGGGCTTCCGGCACGCACGAGCATCACGGAAGCCACCGCAGATGGCAGGAGAAGATTCGAGAGATGGTCGTCACCTTCTTCGCGGATATGCGCCAGAGCTTCGTGATGCTCTGGCGGGCGGAGAACCGGACGGTCCTCGTCTTCAGCGGCCTCCTCATGCTCCTCTATTGGGGCGTGCGGCTCTCCTTCGGCCCCCTCGCGCTGATGGCTGGTGGATACTCGGGCAACTGGATCCCCATAGTAGTAGCCCAGCTACTGCTGATCTCTTTCGTACTCCCGGTCGCCCCGACTCCGGGCGGCAGCGGCGCCGCGGAACTCGGCTTCGCCGCCCTCATCTCCTCGCACGTCTCGGGGAACTTCCTCTCAAGCGGCGTCATCATCTACGCCGGCCTGACCCACTACCTGCCGGTCATAGTAGGGGCTTTCTTCGTCGGCATGTACCTCTGGCGAGAAGCAGCGGAACATCGCCGCCACAACGAATGACGCCGACCGCGCCCGTAGTCTCTCTGTCGGGGCCACTACGGCCGCTTCTGGAAGAGCAACAGGTTCAGGAAAACCTTCACGGGTGGTCCTTTTTTCGTTTCCTCGATCACGCCTTCGAGCCTGCGGGCCGCTATGACGAGCAGTATGAGGATGGATGCAACCCGATAAGCTGCGGAGTCGGCGGCGTAGAAGACGAAACCGGAGTACACGACGAAACCGAGCAGGAGCCCGAGCGAAGTCCGCCCGACCAGCGCCCCGAGCGCGTACGTCAGCACCAGCGGAAAGAACCCCAACGAGTAGAGGGCTGTCGCCGCTCCCGTACCAGTCCCGACGGCCCGTCCACCCTTGAACCCGAGAAAGACCGGCCAACCGTAGCCGACCACGGCCCCGACGGCGACCCCCGCCACGGCCGTCTCCGCTCCCCCGGCCAGGCGCAAGGCAAGGGCGGGCGCCAACCCCTGCAAGAAGACCCCGAGGGCCACCAGGAGGCCGGCGAAGACCCCGGCATTCTCTCTTACATTGGCGGCGCCCATGTTGCCGGTCCCGTGGCGGCGGATGTCTACTCCGGCCACGGCCTTCGAGACGATCAACCCGAGCGGCACGGACCCTATGAGGTACCCGGCCGCGGCGGCCGTCAGCGTCTCGAACATCGTCTACGTCTCCCTCCTAAAAGTAGCGATCCCGCACGGACGCCCCTCATCCTACCAACACCGGAAGCCCGGCGTCCCGCGACGGATACGCGCGCAATATGAGGGTGTTCTCTGGGAAAAGCGTGTGCTTCGGTTTGATCTGGCTGCTCGTGATCACGACCTTGCTGTCACGGCTGCTCCAGAGAAACTCGTCCCAAGGCGAGTCATCCACGCTTGTGGCGCGCGCCCGCAAATTCCACGGACGCGAGGTTTTTCCGGGCATCGGGACGCCTTTCAGCCGGACAACCCGATACGGGGCGACTTTCGTGGGCCTGGAGCGAGGTAGAATTCCGGTCGTCCTGATCGGCTGGGTCTACTACACCCCCATCTTCTTCAAGCCCGGCACGGAATGCTCCGTCGTCGGCGGTCGCTGGTGGATGGTCGCGGGCAAGGGGCTCCACTACCGGGAGACCCTCAGCGGCTCTTTCGGAGAAGGTTTCGTCAGATGGAACGAGGACGCCAAGATCGCTGCAGTCTCAATCGAAATGGAAGTCCCGGACGGCCCCGGAGCTTCCTGCGTCGTGGGGACGCTCGCGGGCGGCCTGAACCACCTCCCGTTCCCACCGCTACCCCCGATCATAGCGGCCACGTTCGAGCCGGCCGGATAAGGTTTCGAGCTTCCGGGCTCTCCATCGTGCTCCTGATCGCTCGCCCTTTCTCGGGGTGTAAGCTATCCTCCCCGGTCTTTCCGGAGCCGTCACGTCGCGAGAGGCTAAGGTAGATATCTTCCAGCTCGACGGCGACCCGCGACCAGTCGTAGCGCGCGGCTGCGCCCAGACCGGCGAGCGATAGCTCTTCGCGGCGGATTGGATCGCGTAAGAGAACAATGAGGGCGGAGGCAAGGGAAGCCGGGTCTCCGGGCGGTACGAGAACCCCGTTCGTCCCGGAAGAGACGACCGATTCGTAGCCTGGTATGTCGCTGGCTACCACCGGCAGGCCGGCGGCCATAGCCTCCACGAGGACCATCCCGAAAGACTCGCCGCCGGTGGATGGCGCGCACAGCAGGGTGGAGGAGCGCATGCACTCGACGAGCCCTCCCTCGTCCACCGGTCCCAGGATCTCTACGCTGGATAGAAGTCTCTTTGGAAGCCTCACGTACTCTTTGCGGCTGCCGACGACGATCAGCCGGGCAGCCGGCACCTCTTCCAGCACCCGGTCCAGGGCCGCGATGAGGACCGGCAGACCCTTGCGGGCATCCGGGCGTCCGACGAAGAGTATCCGGTCGGGTTTTCGGGGCGCGTCCGTCGGTCCGAACCGGCCCACGTCGAGGCCGTTCGGGATGATCCTGTACTCGCCTGGAAAGTATTGCGCTACCGTCGCCGCAGCCGTCGGCGAGACTGCTATCTTCGCCGCGAAGGACCGCAGATAAGAGGCCAAAAGCGGCTGGAAGATTTTGTAGTGTGCGCACCCTTCTGGGTAGTTGGCGTGGAAGGTACCCACGAGTGGTATACCCATGCTCCCGGCGGCCTTCATGGCGGCCCAGGAGGCCAAGGGGATCAGGGGTTCGTGGACGTGGACCACGTCGGGGCGATGCTCTTGGAACGCCCGGCGCGCGTAACGGAAGACCGAAGGGGAAAAGGCGACGTTCGCCAGGGAACCGTTGGAGGGCAACGGGATGGATCTCCCGGCGGGTATGACGCGACTCGGGAGCTGCCCGTGTCTCCCGAGCTTCGGGTGCAGCATCCGGGTGCGGAGATCCAAAGGGTCGTTCGGCGCGATGACCTTCACTTCGTGTCCTCGCCCCTCCAGGTGTCCGGCGAGCGAGTCTATGTGCTCCATCACGCCGCCGGGAAAGGACCAGGAGTAGGGAGATACTAGGCAGATTTTCATATCAGGGTTCCGGAAAGGGAAAGCCGCGCGGGGGCGGCAGGCGATGTCTTACGACGCGCTGCCGGACCCACAGTGGTCTTTCTGTCCGCGGGGATCTTCTTCGTAGGCGTCCGAAGGGGCGAACTCGTAGCGGTTGCGTAACACTATCTGGGCGACTTGGGTGGCGGTCGCCGCGAAGAGCAGCGGGAGCAGCACCATGAGGGCGGAGCCGTAGATCGCCGCCACGGCAGCGGCGAGGATGAGTCGTTCGATGACCATTACTTTGTGCGCCGCCAGAGCCTGCTTGCGTGTCATGTTCTCCCCGTAACCGAAGAGCACACTGTAGATCACCGCGGTCAGCACGAGGGATGCGACGAACAACCCGACAGCCAGCCACCGGTCGTGGTAGTGGAAGAACATCGGCACCGCGAAGACCATCCAGGAGAGCGAGAGAAAACCGGAGATCTGGATGGAACGCTTGATGCCATACACTACCGGCACCGTCCCGTATCCCGCCTCCCGGTCGCCTTCGAGGTCCCGGATCGCCCCGATCAAATTGGACGAACTGTCGTGGAAGAAGAATATGCCGCACAAGACCAGGAATAGCCCACCGACTTTCAAACTATGCGTCGCAGCCGCCGCGAACGTCACGGTAAAACACGCGAGAAGGCCCCTGTCGAGGTTCCCCAGCAGGGCGTGTCGTTTGAAGGTCTTCGAGTACGCGATGCCGAAGACCGTCGTCAACACCGCCACGACCAGCGCCCAGGGACTCAGTATCAGCGCCAGCGCGTACCCGAAGGTTATGTAGCCGACCATGAAACCGAACGCCTCCCGCGGGCTCACTCTCCCCGAGGGTACCGGTCGGTGCGGTTTGCTGATGGCGTCGAGGTCGCGGTCGTAGTAGTCGCCGGCGTACAGGCCGGCCAGCCATCCCAGCGTCGGGACCAGGAAAGCGAGCGCGAGCCGCCAGGTCGGCGCCGAGCCTTCCGAGATAAAGAGCGCCGAGGCGAAGCCGAGCATGCCCGAGTAAAAGAGCGTGTAGGGTCGCATCATCTCTATGTGCGCCACGATCTTCGTCTTCAACTTCACGATGGCGATCCTCCCTTACCGTAGCGGGCTAAAGCTATGAGCGGATAGCTCAGGGCGTAGAACGTGTTGGAGTACGAGAGAGAGGCGTAGTACAGCCCGATCACATCCGGGTCCCAGCCCCCGTCCTCCCGCTGATGCTCCACCAGCCACCGGACGCCACCCTCTATCTCCTCGTCGTAGACTCCTGCTTCCAGGCGCATGAGGGCGGCGGCGGCCCAGGCTGTCTCCTCGGCGGTAGAGGCAGCGCCGTGACCATCGCCCCAGCCTCCGTCCTCGTTCCGGTGCTCCACCAGCCACCGCACCGCCCGCTCTGCCATCGGGTCTTCCGCGAGGTCCAGGTCCGCCAGGGCTTCGACTACCGCCGCCGTTCCGCTGGTATGCATCCTGAACCACAGCGAGTCGAAGCTTCCGTCCCGGTTCTGGTTCTTCCTGTAGTAGGAGAGCGCCTTCCGGACTGGCTCGCCCCCACGCACCTCGGGACCCATGAGGGCCAGGGCCGAGAGAACGTGGGCGGTAATGTACGGGCAGTCATGGTCGAAGGGCATCTTCGAACCCCGCACGAAAGTCGGCCAAGAACCGTCCGGGTTCTGCATCTCGTAGAGCCAGTCGACCCCGAGCCGCACAGCCTCGTGGTCCGGCGGGACATCCAACAGCCGCAGAGCCCGCAGCGTGTAGGACGTGTCGTCCACATCCGGCCACCCGGCGGGCAGCGCCCACGCCCAACCGCCCGCCGGGGCGGAGGTCGGGAAAAAAGACTCCCGAAATTGACCGTCCAAAAACCATTCCCGCAAACGCTCCTTGTGTGAGACGGTTCGCCCGGCCTCGCGGTGGACGAAGACGGCCTGGGTCGAGTCGAAGTTCTCCAGGTCCCGGTCTATGGGCCAGGAACCATCTTGCCGCTGGCTCTCCCGTATAAACGGCAGGGCTTTCCCTATAACGTCGTCCGCCCCGACTTTGGCGGTCGTAAGGGCGACCACGATCAGGGAGGTCAAAAACGCCGACTCTTCGTAGGAGCCGTTCGGACCCTGTGCCTCGCGGAGCCAGGCGAGCGCCTCTCTCACGGCCCGCCGCCGGAAGGGACGCCTCAAGGCTCCGACGGGGGAGAAACGCTCGTGCATCATGGAGAGGCTCAGGAAGGCCGGAAAAGTGGTCGAGACCGTGCGGCGAACCTTTCGGGGCAGCAGGATCATCTCGGTCGGCAGCTTTCGCACCTCGCCCCAATCCACGAAACCGACCAGGGCGAAGAGCGAGCGGCACGGGCCGCTCAAGCTAACCCGGCGCGGGTCGTTTATCGCCTCGAAACCACCGGCCGTCTCGACCCACCGCAGGGAGAGATCTATCTCGCGCCGGTAGGTTTCGGGGGCGCAGTACTGGAGCGCCGCGGCAGTCAGGCTCGTGGCGTTCATGTTACTCGGGTCTATAACGCCGTCGCCCCAGCCGCCGTCCTCGTGCTGGTCTGTAGCCAACCAGGCGAGACCGGCATCAATCCCGGAGCCGGGATCAGACCCCGTATGCAAGCGGAGCGCGAGACAGGAGATCGCCGTAGCCAGGGCTGAAGACGACATCTCCCCGACCCACGAGGAGTCGGGTCTTCGATGGTCTTCGAGTAGAGAGAAAGCCCGATTCACCGCTTTTTCCACACCGTGCGCGAGAAGGTCCATCCGTTCGCTCATCGCATCTCCCCTCTAGCTACTACTGTTTTCGAAACTCCACCGGCGACCGGAGATACCACCTCGACTCGCGAAAGAAATTCGGAGCGAGCCGGCTCTTGCACTACGGCGTTCTCCGCACTCCGAGCCTCCAAATATGGAGAGCCACGCTATTTCGGCTCGTAGCCACATCTTCCAGTCAAAACCATTGATTCCACAAATCATTCTGTCGGGAGAATTTTGTCGCCGTGCAAGCCTTTGTTAGGATTTGGCAAGCCCCGGATTAAGAATTATTTACTGTTCGTCGCCCCCGCCGGAGCATCTGGAAAGTCACGCCGCGCCGATTCCTACTATCTGCGAGAATGCTGGTGTTTGTTACTGTGGATGAGAGGAGAGAGCTTTGAGCGGAGCGGAGATGAGGTTGGGAAGGTTGTTCGACAAAGAGAGCGGTCGCTCGTTTGTCGCCGCCTTCGACCACGGCCTGACCACGAAGGTACCACCGGAGTCGGGTACTCCCCTACAGATAGTCGAGAGGATAGTCTCCTCCTGTGAGCCTGACGGCGTCTTGATCTCCCCCGGCACCCTGAACCGTACCTCCCACCTGTTCGCCTTCCGGGGAGCGCCAATTCCACTGTTGCGGGCGGACATCATCCTCAACGACGAACGCGTCAAGGACCTCGGCGAACAACACCGCGTTCTGTGCTCACCGACCGACGCGGCAACCCTCGGAGCCGGTGGAATAGTGATGTTCCTGATCCTCGGGGTCGAAACCGGCCAGATGTTCGCCGACAATGCGAGGGCTATCGCAAACGCCGCCGGAGAGGCCCACCGTCTCGGGCTGCCCCTGATCGTCGAGACAGTGTTGTGGGGCTCCAGGATAACCGACCGGCGCGACCCGGACATGCTCGCCTTCGGGTGCAGGATGGCCGCCGAGCTGGGAGCGGATGCCATAAAGACCGAGTACACGGGAGACCCGGAGACGATGAAGCCGGTAATAGAAGGCTGCGGAGTACCGGTCCTGACTTTAGGAGGACCGAAAGGCGACTCGGAAGACGAGCTAATACAGATGACCCGCGAAGCGATGGACGCCGGAGCAAAGGGAATAGTCTATGGACGAAACATCTGGCAGGCGGATGATCCGGCGCGCATCTCTTCCTCTATCCGGGAAGTCGTACACGGAGTTCCCACCAGGAGATAGGACAGAGCTTTGGTAAGCTGGGCGGTCTCTTAACAGCTGCGTCGCCAGACGCCCAGGTCGCGCTTTTTAAGAATAGCGTCGAACTTTAGACTGTCGGCCCTGGCGCAGAATTTCCGGCGCGTCATGCCGGTATCGGTGTACTCGGCGGCGAGTACCGCCTTCTTGCCTTACAAAAGGCCGCATCTGCGGGCACCATCCTTGCGCGAAGCAGTCCTCGGTCAATGCCCAATCGTAGTAGGGTAAGAGGGCTCTCACCTGATCCGGGTCGTTTTTCAGGCCGATGGAGAGGCTGCGGGCGTGGGCTTCTCTGGCGAGCCATTTGTTGTACCGGAGTTGATCTTTGTACGTCAGCCTGAAGCCTGTTTTGTTGGTGTAACCCTCGACGTTGTCCGGTTCCACGGCATCGAAACCCTTTCGTTTGCACATATCCAGCCGGGCACGCATTATCGGGGCGAGGACTTTTATCCGGCGGATGTCCAGCCACCGTTCACCTTTCCAGCCTCCGTACTTGTCGCCGATCACCCACTTCGGAAACTTGTTCGCGTCCGGCCTCCAGCTCTCCCAACTGCCCACGTCCACGTAGCAGACGGCCTTGCTGCCCTTGGCGTGCAGAGTCCTCACGGTGCGCGCGTTGCTTTCGAACCCGTCTATGTCGTAGGCGTCAACGTTGAAAGAGGTGTTTATCCGGTTTCCCGAGAGCTGCCACTGCCAACTGGTGCCGGGCGCAGGATGCCAGATGCCGGAAGACGCAGTTCGGGCGGAGGCCGAAACGTCCCCCAGGAGAAGTATGATGAAGGCCATGGAAGACAACAACACTATCGGCCGCGAGACGACGAATCGCAGTGTGCCGCGAGCCTTTGTCGAGAGCGCGGCGCCCGGATCATGCTCTGATTTATGAGAGGGAGTGGTCATGGGGATCAACTGCAGAAGAATTTAACAGCAAAGCTCGAAGAAGGCAACGATCCCGGTCGCGTTTACATCCCGTCACGGCCTAGGTTATCTCTGCGAAGACTTCGAGGAAGGCGCGTGCCGCACGAGACATCAACTCCCTCGGAGGACGCAGCAGGGAGAGTGGGCGGGTCAGGCCGGGCGTGTTTATGGTGGTCGCGGCCAGGAAACCGGCGCGGACTTCCCTCTCGACTACGAGCCGTGAGAGGAAAGCGGCGCCGAGGCCCTCAGCGACGGCTTCCTTGACCGCCTCGCTGCCCACCAACTCCAGTACGCTGACGAGGCGGAGGCCCTCGAGGGCACGTTCGGTGACTTCGCGGGTGCCGCTACCGGGCTCGCGCCAGACCACCGCTAGTCCGTCGAGTGCTTTTGGCTCGCAGCGTTCACCGGCCAGTGGGTGATCCGGCAAGGTAATGAGGCAGACTTCGTCGTGACGGACGACCTCCCGCTCTATGCCTAACGGCAGACGATCCACCGGCCCTTCCACCAGCGCTACGTCGGCCCCACCACTTCCGAGTCGCTCCAACACCTCGGCGGTATTGCCAACGAACTGCTCCACACCCAGCCCGGCGTGAGCCCTTCTGTAACGCGCCAGTACACCGGGCAGCAGATAGGATGCGATGGTCGTGCTGGCCGCGACCCGCACGGAACCGGTCTCTAGTCCTCGCAACCCAGCCGCCAACTCCTGCGCCCCTTCACACGCCCTAACCACGGCGCGGGCGTGCGGCAGCAACTCTTCCCCCGCCGGTGTTAGATCCATCCCCGTCCTCCGACGCACGAACAGAGGCTCGCCCACCGCGACGGACAGCCGCCGCATCTGATTGCTCACGGCCGGCTGAGTAAGGTTCATGGCAGCAGCCGCCAGACTGAAACTTCCCACTTCAGCCACCCTGGAAAACGTGATCAACTGGTCGGGATCCAAACGCACCAAGTTATATTACCAAAATTTATATCATTTATTCTGAAATGCTATTTGATTTATATCCGACTATCGACTACTTTCTTGTTGGCATTCGGAAACGTATTATTGAGTAGATAACGCGAGGGAGGCGGAGCGTGAAGCTCTTCGACAAACACACGGCTACTATCGTTCACGAGGATGAGCCCTTCAACTCGGAGCCGCCTCTGGGGTTATTGAGGCAGGATTTCCTGACGCCGGGGGATCTCTTCTACTCTCGCAACCATGCTCCCGTCGTACCCGAGGTGGATCCGGAAAGCTACCGGCTCGCGGTTTCGGGACTGGTCGGAGAGCCCCTGGATCTCTCGTTGGACGACTTGCGTAGTTTCGATAAAAGTGAGGTCACGGCGGTCTTGCAGTGCGCCGGCAACCGGCGGGACGAGCTGATGGAAGTCACGGATATACCGGGTGAGACGCCCTGGAGGGCCGGGGCGGTAGGCAACGCGCGCTGGGCCGGTACGCCGTTGCGGGAAGTGTTGCTGGCGTCGGGAGTTGGGGAGGAAGCCCGGCACGTAGCCTTTACCGGCTTGGATCTGGTAGAAGGGGAAGATGGCTGGTTCGATTACGGTGGTTCCATCCCGATAGAGAAAGCCATGAGCCCGGAGGTGATGCTGGCATACGAGATGAACGGTGAGCCGCTTTCCCCCGAGCACGGCGCTCCTTTACGGGTGGTGGTGCCAGGTTACATCGGGGCGCGCAGCGTCAAGTGGGTGTCGGGGATAGAGTTGCGGCGGGAGCCGTCGGACAACTACTACCAGGCCAGCGAGTACAGGCTCTTCGCGCCAAACGTCACAGGTGAGACGGCTGACTCTTCCAGTAGCTTTCCACTCGGCGAGATGCAGGTGAACGCAGTGATCTGCGAACCGGCCGGCGGAGAGTCGCCGCCGTCCGGTCCTACCGTGTTCCGGGGCTACGCGACGGCCGGCGGAGGCCGCAGCGTCGAGAGGGTTGATATATCCGCCGACGGCGGGAAGTCCTGGACTCAGGCAGACTTGACGGAAGGAAAAGACGAGCCCTGGGCGTGGAGTTTGTGGGAGACTACTCTGGACCTCGGATCGGGTCGGCATGTGATCTCCGTCCGGGCAGTCGACTCAGCGGCGTCCATGCAGCCGCCCACGGCGGCTGAGTTGTGGAACTTCAAAGGGTACGCCAACAACTCCTGGCACAAGGTGGAGGTAAGCATGAGGTGAGCAAGGAGCGCAAAAAACAACCCGGAGAGCCCGCTGAGAGTAAGTCGAGTCAGACCGAGACGCGAGAACATCTTGCGAACGAGCGGACGCTGCTCGCGTGGGTTAGGACGGGTGTAGGTTTGATCTCGGTCGGGTTCGTGGTCGAGAGGGCCGGTGCTCTCGCAGCCGGAAGCTCCGGGGGCGGGAGCGCGACGCTAGTCTCCGAAGCCTTCGGCCTCGCCTTGGTCGCGCTGGGTTGTTTGACGCTGCTCATGGGTTCCGTGGAGTTCTTCGGCAACCGGCGCATGATCCGGGAAGGCGAGTTCGTCGCCCGCTCGGCCCCTTACATGGTCATCGTGGGCGGCAGCCTACTACTCGCTCTCGCCTTTATCGTCTACGTTGTCTTCTGGAGCTAGAAGAGAAGCGCGTGGACCGACACCAGATACCGGAAGAAGAGACCCTGTGGCGGGAGCAACTCGCCAACGAGCGCACCTTGCTCTCGTGGGTGAGGACCGGAGTTCACATGATCGGCGCCGGCATACTCCTGCACGTCGTCGCCGGTCCACTCGGCTTGCTCCGGGGAAACTCGGCCTCCAGCCCGGCCGATTTCTCGCTCTTCGGGTTGAGCCTGGTATTGTTCGGCGCCCTGGTAGAGTTGGCGGCGGCCGTCAGGTTCGTCCGGTACAGGTCCGCCATCGCACGGGGCGAGTTCACGTCCTCCGCCCCGGTATACCTGCTGGTAGCTTTCGGACTGGTCTTCCTGGGCATAGCCTTTATCGGTTACGCCGTCATCGCGCGAGCCTGATGCGCTGGACGTGATGCGCTGGACGGCGGCCCTGATCATCCCGACCGGGCTCGTCGTGGCGCTGCTCTCCGGGTGTGGGAAGTGGGAGCTATAATTTCCTCTTCGGGCGTCGTGCTGCTGGGGGTCGTCTCTCTGGCTAAGGACCGGGCGGTGGCGATGATGCTCATCGTGGTCGGAACCGCTGGCGTCATCGGCGTGCTGGGCCACCTCCTCACCGGGGTAGGACCGTAAAAGATTAGTACGAGGTTACGCTCCGGCGTCTGTACGGGTCGCCGCAGCGTCTTCGCTCTTTAATAAGGACAACATCTGTCTGGCGGCTTCTTCGTCCGTGATCAGGGTGTTCAGCAACCCCGAGCGGGCCGCGCCGATATTCGCCAGTGCTTTTTCCGAACTCCAGCTTACGCCGACCCGCAGAGGAATTTGCTTTATGCTACCGGCTTCCAGCGCTATCATGCGGTCGTTCATTTCGAGCCAGTGCAACTCTCCATCGAGTGAGAAGTAGGAGCCGCAGACCTCTCCCACCACACCATGCCCCCGGATGTATTCGAGGTCGGCGTCGTTCAGGTATCCGGTGCGGTATTGCCCGAAATCCCGGCTGATCGCACCGACTCCAGCCACCATTATGTCCGCCCGCCGGGCGACCTCCAGGGTCTTGCGTATGTGTGGGTCGCGCAGCAGACCGTTCCGAACGGCCGCGTCCATAACGAGCATTGGCGCGTGCAGGTAGTGAGCGCTCGCCCCCAGCACGTCCGCCAGGCGCGCGGTCATGGATACACCGTCGAGGTCCGGGATAGAGCCGCCTATACTGCCCATCATCTGGGCGACTTCCACGTCTTCCTTGTCCCGCAGAAACCGGCTGTGAACGACGCGATAGGTACTCCTGCCCCATCCGAGACCCACGGTGTCGCCTTTGGAGACTCTCTCTTGCAAGTAACGCGCGGCAAGCGCCGCCACCTTGCCGGAGTTGTCGGTAGACCCGGAGACCCGCTCATCCCGACGCGGGGCTGCGAGCACGAGACACTCGCGCAAACCCAACCGGGAGACAAGCTCCTCCTGCAAGCCGGAGACCGTCGTAAGCGGAGAGTGGACCTGGATCTCGACCAGCCCCTGCTCCCGCGCCTCCTTCAACATCCGCGATACGTTGGACCTCGACGTTCCCACCCGCCGCGCGATCTGCTCCTGCGTAAAATCCTCGACGTAGTAGAGTTGCGCAGCTTCAGCCAGCACCAGTAGCCCGTCTTCCGATAGATCAAACCGCCGACGCTGCTCCAACTCCATAACCTCCAGCCTGCAACTATGTCCCGAAACCAGAGAACGTGTCCACGCTATCCAGCCTCAAGTACGTCCACTCCGAACCTCTATACGATCCGGGCGTCACTCTAGCACCATGTCTACAACCATGATGACAGAATAGATTCTACTTCATACAGAAAAGAATATGTGGAGCCCTCTTGCACATTTGTGCAAAAACTTCTCACTTGACAGAAATACCGTGAAGCTGGTAGGCTTGACGGCGTCCAAGGAAAGGAGGACGGTAATGTCTAGTAAAGATGTGAGATCGGCCACTGGGGGCGGATTGGGAGCCAGGAAGCTTACGCGCGGTCAGCTGTTGAAGCTCGGAGGCATGGTCGCCGTTGGTTCGACGGCTGCTCCGCTGCTCTCGGCTTGCGGCGGCAACAACTCTTCCGGCGGCAAGAAGGATCTGTCCGGGACTAGTTTGACCGTGGCAGCGGTCAACAACCCTCAGATGGAAGACATGAAGAACCTGGTCAGTGACTTCAAGAAGAAGACCGGTATCAACGTCAAGTTCCAGTTCCTGCCGGAGAACGACCTGCGCCAGAAGGTGACCCAGGACGTTTCCCTGAACGCCGGCAACTTCGACGTTGTGATGATCAGCAGCTACGAAACGCCGATCTGGGCGAAGAGCCAGTGGCTTGAGCCGCTAAACCCGTTCTTCGACAAGTTGAGCAAGAAAGAGCAGAATTCCTACGACCTCAACGACATCTTGCAAACCTGGAGGACGTCTCTCTCTTACAAGGACCAACTCTATTCCATACCTTTCTACGGCGAGAGTTCTTCGCTGTTCTACCGCAAAGACCTCTTCGAGAAGGCCGGCATTCAGATGCCCGAGC
The DNA here is from genome assembly GCA_965219175.1 of Rubrobacteraceae bacterium. Lineage (GTDB taxonomy): Bacteria > Actinomycetota > Rubrobacteria > Rubrobacterales > Rubrobacteraceae > JBBPZK01. The sequence goes on along the minus strand of CBDCNI010000001.1, from coordinate 828,345 downwards.
GTCCTACCTGGGACGAAGTGACTGGTTTCGCCAAGAAACTTCACGACCCCAACAACGGCGTCAACGGCATAACCTTGCGCGGCCTGCCGGGCTGGGGCGCGAATATGGCTCCCTTCGACACGTTCATCAACACCTACGGCGGGCGCTGGTACAACGAGAACTGGGAGCCGCAGCTCGACACTCCCGAGGTCAAAGCGGCGATCGACTCGTACTCGAACCTGGCGCGCAACTACGCGCAGTCCGGTATCACCTCGGACAACTTCCCCGAGTGCTTGACTCTCTTCTCATCCGGTAAAGCCGCGATGTGGTACGACGCGACGGTGGCCGGCGGCCTGGTGACGGACAAGAGTAGCTCGAAGGTCGCCGACAAGGTCGGCTTCGCCTACGGGCCTACCGCCGAAGTAAAGAACGGGGCGCACTGGCTGTACGCATGGTCGCTCGGTATAGAGACCGCCAGCAAGAACAAGGACGCCGCCTTCGAGTTCATCAAGTGGTCCACCAACAAAGACTACATGAATCTGGTGGGTAAGAAACTGGGCTACGGACGAGTCCCTCCGGGTACCCGCCGCTCCACGTACAAAGAAACGCCCTACGGCAAGAAGCCCTGGACGGACATAGAACTCAACTCCATCGAGACCGCCAATCCAAACAAGCCCACTAAACAGCCGGTACCTTATACGGGCATCCAGTACATCGTGATCCCCGAATGGCAGCAGCTCGGCGACTCGGTGGGCCGCATTCTGTCCAGCGTTATCACCGGCAAGACAAAGCCGGAGGATATGCAGAAGCAGGCCCAGAAGCAGGCGCTCGACGTCGCCAAACAAGGCAAGTACCTGAAGGGCTGAGGCGGCGTGAGGGAGAAACGGAACCGTTTTTGCGGGCCAAAGAGCGTGAGGTAAACAAGTGGCTACCAACCAGTCAGTAGAAAGACCAGCCAAGTCTCGCAGTAGGTCCGCTGCCTCGCCAAAGAGGCAGCGGCGCACCCTGCTGTATCCGGGGCTGTTCATGGTAATAATCATCACCCAGATACCGTTTCTCTACACCATTTACCTGAGTTTGCTGTCCTGGAACCTGACCCGTCCCGACCTCGGCAGGACTTTCAACGGGATCGGCAACTACGTCGATCAGGTCTTCTCGTCGGGTTTCGGCGGTATCCTGGTACAGACGCTGGGTATCTCGGCGATAGCACTCGTATTGTGCGGCATTGTCGGGCTCGTTCTGGCGCTGCTCTTGAACAGGAACTTTTTCGGCAAGGGACTGATACAAACCCTGCTGGTAACGCCGTTCTTTATCATGCCGGTGGTTACGGGGCTTATCTGGAAGAACGAGCTCTTCAGCCCCAACTTCGGCATCCTCACTTGGTTCGCGGGGGTCATCGGGATCACTGGTTTCAATCCGATGGCAAATCAACCTCTCATCATGATCGCGACGATGGTCGCGTGGGAGTGGGAGCCGCTGTTTATGCTGGTGTTGCTGGCCGGGCTCCAGGCCATCCCGGAGGAAGAACGCGAGGCGGCGACACTGGACGGTTGCAGCAGGTTCATGATCTTCCGCTACATCGAGTTGCCGTACCTGTATCCGTACTACCGGATGGTCGTACTGCTGGCGACGATCTTCATGTTCCAGGTCTTCGGTGAGATCTACGTCGGCACCGCCGGCGGGCCGGGGACGAGTTCGATGAACTTGCAGTACCTGACGTACCAGGAAGGGCTCGTCGGGACGCAGGTCGGCATAGCTTCCGCTATAGGGGTTGCGACGCTCGTCATTACGCTCCTGGTCCTCACCGCCCTGCTTAGAACCGCCAACGCCGTAGTAAAGGAGACCTAGAATGAGCAGCGCATCGTCTTCGACGAAGCAGAAGAAGCCTATCCGCTGGGGACACTACCTGCAGAACATCCTGCTCTGGGTGGCGGTCGTGGTGATCTTCGGGCCTATCTTCTGGCTGATCGTCACCAGCTTCAAGACTAACGCGGCGGCATACGCGCTGCCGCCGCAGATACTTTTCTCACCGACCCTGGAGCAGTACACGTCGGCGCTACAGAGTTTCTGGTCGCCGTTCTTCAACTCCGTGATAATAGTGGGAGCCTCGACGGTTATTAGTTTGCTGCTCGGTGTACCGGCGGCGTTCGCTCTCAGCTTCTACGCGAGCCGGCGAAACGAGGGCATCGTGTTCTGGTTTATTACCACGAAGGCGCTGCCGCAGGTCGCGGTTCTCGTACCCTTGTTCATAATCTTCAGGACGCTGCAACTGCTCGATACGGTCTGGGTGCTGATAATCGTCTTCGTCGGCATGAACACGCCGATAGTGGTCTGGATGATGTACCAGTTCATGAAGGATATCCCGAGGGGTATTCTGGAGGCGGCGCAGGTAGACGGGGTTAGCCTCTCGCAGATGCTGCTGCGGATAGTCATACCGCTGACCCGAGCCGGGATCGCCTCGACAGCCATGCTCTGCGTGATCTTCGCCTGGAACGAGTTCCTTTTTAGCGTCTCGTTCACGTCCGTCGATTGGCAGCCGCTCTCGGTGGCCGTGGCGGCGCAACAGACTTCGCGCGGACAATTCTGGGCGCAGCTATCGGCGTTCACCTCTCTGGCGATAATCGTGCCTGTAATCGTCGGCTGGCTGACCCAGAAGCAACTGGTCCGGGGACTTACCTCCGGGGCGGTCAAGTAGTCTTCTTTTCCGGGGCGTGCCGGAGGCGTGCGTACACTGTAAGCTGCTGTAGGACAGAGTGTTACGCGAGAGAGGAGCGTGGACGAGGTGGCCTCGACAGACTACGTAATAGGCGTTGACTCATCCACTACCGCGACGAAGGCGGTCGTCTGGGACCTGGAGGGGAACTCGGTGGCAGAAGGACGGGCGACTTTCCCGCTCGCGATGCCGCGTCCCGGCTGGCACGAGCAGAACGCGGAAGACTGGTGGAGATCTACCAGGGACGCGCTGCGGGAAGTTGCCTCCAAGGTGGACCCGAGCCGGGTGCGGGCCATCGGCCTTACGCACCAGAGGGAGAGCTTCGTCTGTCTCGGCGAAGACGACCGACCGCTCAGGGCCGCCATCCTGTGGCTCGACTCGCGGGCAGGCGAGGAAGTGGAGAAATACGGTTCGGAGCGGATACATGAGATCACCGGCAAGCCGCCTAGCACCACGCCCGCGCTGTACAAGCTCCACTGGCTGCGGGATAACGAGCCGGACCTTTTCGAGCGCACGGCCAGGGTCTCCGACGTGCACGCTTTCCTGGTCCACCATCTGACTGGAGAGTGGCTCACGAGTTGGGCCTGCGCCGACCCGATGGGCCTCCTGGACATGAAGAGCTTCGACTGGTCCGACGAAGTCCTGGACGGAGTCGGTATAAGCCGGGAGCAGCTACCGGAGCTTTGTCCTCCGGGCGCCGTCGTCGGCAAGCTGACGAAAGAGGTGGCGAAGGAGACCGGCCTCCCGGCAGGGCTTCCGGTGGTGGCGGGCGCGGGCGACGGACAGGCGGCGGGGCTTGGCGCTAACGTTACGGAGCCCGGCCTGGCCTATCTGAACCTCGGGACGGCGGTTGTTTCCGGCACTTACAGCGAGGATTACGTCTGGGAACGGGCGTTCCGAACGCTCGCCGGTCCCGTTCCTGGGACTTACACGCTTGAGACGCTGCTGCGGGGCGGGACTTATACCATAAGTTGGTTCGTGGAGAACTTCGGGGGGATCAAAGCCGACGAGCTTGGCCTGGACCTTACGGAAGAGGAGATCATGGAAACCGCGGCGCGCCAGGTCCCTCCCGGCTCGGAAGGTCTGCTGCTGCTCCCTTACTGGAACACGGCCTCGACCCCTTATTGGGACTCGCAGGCGAGCGGCGTTATGTTCGGCTTCCGGGGTCGTCACAAGAAGGCGCACGTCTACCGGGCGGTCCTCGAAGGGCTGGCGTTCGAGCAGCGTCTCGGGACCAGCGGCCTGGAGGAAGGGACCGGACAGAAAGTCGAGCGTTTCCTGGCGATGGGCGGCGGCTCGCGCAGCCCGCTTTTCTGCCAGGTAGTCGCGGACATCACCAAACGTCCCGTGACCGTCTGCCGGGAAGTCGAGACGACGTGCCTGGGTGCTGCGATGTTCGCGGCTGCGGCCGCCGGTTTCTACGACGACATCCGCGAGGCGGCTTCCGGGATGTCCGGCGCGGGCGATACGTTCGAGCCCGACGAAAAGAGGACCGCTCTGTACGATCGGATCTACACCGACGTCTATAGCGAACTCTACCCGCGGCTGGCTCCCCTCTTCCCGGCGATGGAGAACGCCTTGAAACTTCAAGATGACTAACAATATCCAACCAGGCTCACAGGAGGCGAAACGATGACCACGATAAGCGTTTTGGGATCGGGGATAATGGCTACGGCGCTCTCTTTCCCTCTTTCGGATAACGGCCACGAGGTACGGTTGGTCGGCACCCACCTCGACAGCGACATCATAGACAGCATCAAGGAGAACGGCGTCCATCCCGGCCTCGAACTCGAACTCCCCGAAACCGTTCGGGCTTACCATTTGGAAGAGGCGGAGGAGGCCTTCGCGGACGCGGACGTGGTGATGAGCGGGGTCAACTCCTTCGGGGTGCGCTGGGCGGGCGAGCAACTAGCCTCCCTACTGAAACCGGGGATGCACGTCATCTCAATCGCCAAGGGCATGGAAGCCTCCGAGGACGGAGACCTGAGAATTCTGCCGGAAGTACTGGCGGAGGAAGTGCCGGAGGAATTAAGGGATCAGGTGACGTGGTCGGCCATAGCCGGCCCGTCTATCGCCGGTGAGGTCGCCGTGCGCAGAGAAAGCTGCGTGGTCTTCACGAGCCTCGATGCAAGTGTCCTTGAAGAACTGACCGCGCTCTTCCGAACCGACTACTACCACGTCTGGCGGAGCCACGACTTCGTAGGTGTCGAGGTGTGCGCGGCCATTAAGAACTGCTACGCCTTCGGTGCTGGGTTCATGGACGGCATACTGGACCGCGAGGGTCTCTCCGAAGACAAATACCGCAACTACAACTACGGGGCGGCGCTCTTCGGGCAGGCGACGCGCGAGCTGGGGCAGTGGATGGAGCTGCTCGGCGGGAACCAGGAAACGCCCTACGGTTTGCCCGGAGTTGGGGACATGTTCGTCACCAGCATGGGCGGCCGCAACGTGAAGGCGGGACGGTTCGCCGGGGCGGGCGTGCCATTCTCAGAGGTCCAGAACGATAAGATGAAAGGCGTAACCCTCGAAGGCGTTGCGGCCATCAGGGTGATCGGCGGTGCCCTGCCGAAGCTGGCGGAACGTGGGGTCGTGTCGGAAGAAGCCTTCCCCCTGATGCGCCACCTGTACGCTGTGGTAGCCCTGGACGAGCCGCTGGACATGCCTTGGGAGACCTTCTTCGGTGGCACGAGCTGATCCAGGTACGGGACGGAGCGGCTCCACTTGCTCGTCTTGTTCGTTCCCGTAAACGAATATGGCCGATGGTAGGATAGGCGCATGATCCTCTGCGCCGGTGCGACCCCCGCCATGCAGCGCACGCTCTTTTTCGAGCGACTCGTTCCGGGCGAGGTCAACCGGGCCTACGAAGTAAAGGTCACGGCCTCCGGCAAGGTAACGAACGCCGCGCGGGTCGCCGCCACCCTCGGGAGCCAGGTGCTACTTGCGACCTTACTGGGAGGAGACTCGGGCCGCTTCGTAGCCGGAGAGCTGGATACGGAGGGTGTGCGTCACGAAGCCGTCTGGCCTAAAAACTCCCCGACACGCACCTGCTCCACCCTCATCCCGGACGATGGCCGGATCACCGAACTCGTAGAAGAAGCTCAACCCGTTTTAGCGGAAGACGCCGCAGAGCTGGAAGACATAGTCCGTCGGCGCCTCCCGGAAGCGGAAGCGCTGTGCCTCATAGGTTCCCTCCCTCCCGGCGTCCCCGAAGACCTTTACGCCCGTCTCACGAGATCCGCGAACGAAGCAGGCATTCCAGCCCTGGTAGACACGCAGGGAGAACCGCTCCGGCAGGCACTCGCCGCCGACCCCTTCCTCGTAAAACCGAACCTGGAAGAAGCGGCCACGACCCTCGGACTCTCCCCATCCGGCGACGAGGAGAAAGATGTCCGGGCCGCAGTCGGGGCTCTCCTGGAAAGGGGTGCGAGATGGGCGCTGGTCTCGATGGGCGCGGGCGGCTCGATGCTCGGCGACTCGTCCGGTGGAGTGTGGCGCGTCGTTCCACCGGAGTTGGAAGCCGTGAACCCCATCGGCTCCGGCGACTCGCTGGCGGCGGGGCTCCTCCACTCGCTCCTCGAAGGTTCCTCTGTCCCAGAGGCTGCGGCATACGGCACTGCTTGCGCCGCTGCGAACGTCCTCACCCCAACCTCGGGCGTCGTGCGGCCCGACGATGTGGCGAGGCTCCTCCCCGAAGTCGGGCTCTCGCAAGTCTCGTAGACGGAGTAGCTTTTCCGGGCCGCGTTCGTGTGCTAGGTTTAGGTGATGGATAGTTCACGGATCAGGGTACGGTACGCGCCGAGCCCGACGGGCATGCTACACGTCGGCGGAGTAAGGACGGCGCTCTTCAATTGGCTGTTCGCGCGCAAGAACGGCGGGGTGTTCGTCCTTCGGATAGAAGATACGGACCTCGCGCGCTCGACGGAGGAGTCTGTCGAGCAGCTAAAGCGGTCTCTACGTTGGATCGGGCTGGAGTGGGACGAGGGACCGGAGATCGGAGGTCCCCACTCTCCCTACCGCCAGACCGAGCGTCTGGAGCTATACCGCGAAGCGGCGCAAGAGCTCCTCGACTCCGACGCGGCCTACTATGACTTCGCCACATCGGAAGAGCTTGCGGAGCTTCGGGAAAAGGCGCGGGCCGAAAAACGTCAGCCGATCTACACCGGCGGCGAGTACCGGGAGATGGACCCGGAAGAAGCGCGCGGCAAGATAGAATCCGGAGAGCCGTATACCGTGCGGTTCAAGACGCCGCGCGACGGGCAGACAGTGGTGGAAGACGTGATCCGCGGTCCAGTCACCTTCGAGAACGCGAACCTCGAAGACTTCGTCCTGATGAAGTCGACCGGCACCCCGACCTACAACTTCGCCGCCGTCGTGGACGACGCGCTGATGGAGATGTCCCACGTCATAAGGGGTGACGACCACCTCTCCAACACGCCCCGACAGGTCCTGATCTACAAAGCCCTGGGTCACGATCTGCCGGCCTTCGCCCACGTCCCTCAGGTGCTCGGCCCGGACAAAAAGAAACTCAGCAAACGTCATGGCGCTGCAAGCGTCGAGGAATTCGCGGCGCAAGGAATACTCCCGGAGGCGCTCTTCAACTACCTGGCGCTGCTCGGGGCCGGGTACGCGGCGGACGAGGAGATCTTCAGTCCCGAAGAACTTGCTTCGAGGTTCCGCATAGAGCGGGTCAGCGGCAACCCGGCGGTCTTCGACGAGCAGAAGCTCCTCTCCATAAACCAGGTCTACATCCGTCGCAAGAGCCCGGAGGAGCTGGCAATGATGGCAGCGCCGATGCTCGTCGAATCGGGAGAAGCGAGTGCCGAAGAGCTTGAGCAGGACATGCCGCGCCTCACGCAGATCATGGACCTGTTAAAGGAGCGCATAAGTCGCACCACGGACATCCCGGACGCAGTCGGCTATTTCTACGGCGACACGCTCGACTACGACCCGGAAGAGTTCCAGAAGCAGTTCGGCAAAGAGTTCGCGCGGGAGAACCTACCGGAGCTAAAGTTCCGTCTCGCGGACCTGCCGGAGTGGACGGAAGAGGGTATAGAGGAGACCGTTCGTGGGCTCGCGGCGGAGAAAGAGAAGGGTGCGCGGCACCTGATCCACCCTCTCAGGTTCGCCACCACCGGCCGTACCGTCAGCGCCGGCCTCTTCGAAACCATGAAACTCCTCGGCCGCGAACGCTCCCTGCTAAGGGTCGAGAAAGCTATAAAAGAGATGGAGCAACTACCCGCCTAGCGTCCGGCAGGGACGCTTTGACGAAACGCGTTCCATCGTCTAAACTTTGTACCTGCTCGCAACGGCAACGCGGGCTGAAAAAACAAGGCCCCATCGTCTAGAGGCCAAGGACATCGCCCTCTCACGGCGAAAACCCGGGTTCGAACCCCGGTGGGGTCACTTTTAGAAAGGCTCGTTTCTCGGGCCTTTCGTTCGTCTAGAGAACTAAAGGATTCTATTCAGATCCTGATCGAGGAGCTTCCTTATCTTCTCTTAAGAACGATGGACTTGCGTCCGAACTTCCTACCGGCAAGCGGAAGTAGTGCAGTACAGTCCCTTTCGCATTCACTATGTACAAGTGATTTCGTTCTTCTTTGTCCATGAAAGTCACGTAGTACACATCTCGTGGATCGAGTATAGGGTCCCATCTGTGTCCCTCTTGAGCTTCCAATGCGGATAAAAGTATGTAATCTTCTACGCCCTGATGATCCACTAGATCTACTGCACACACGGCCACTACACCTGCCTTGTTGAGCAGGGGCGCTTCTAAGGAGCTTCCATGCATTTGTTTCATGGCTGCAATAAGGTACTTCCCTATATCGTAGAAAGCCCGAACACCTCCGTAGACACCGCCCGAGTAGGTCAAGAACTCAATAAACTGCTGAGGTAAGCCTTCAGCGCCTTTGCCAAACGAGTCGGTCCCTGCTTCTATTGACACGCCTTCGGGCGGCTGACCCACCGTTGTCAGTAATTCGTTTAGCCTTTCGGCCTGCTTCTGTTTGTGGTAATCAGCGTTACGGTCGAAAACGTTGGAGTTTGATCCTTGCCGAGCCAAATTATAAGTTTCTTCGTCCGGAAGCACCAAAACTACGTTATCCGAGTGCTTGCCCGCCTGGTTATATGTACCTTCACCAAAAAGATATTCTTGCTCTCGCATAAACCGGTGGTAGTCTTCAATATCATCGAAGTAAAACATTACTTCTCCTCGCTCACTCTTCCAAAATCAGGATCTTTTATCAGCTTGCACTAACCCAATTGCGGAGTCAATCTCATGTCAAAAAGAGCAGGGCGAAAGCCAACCCAACACCCGACCCGACAAGCGTCTGCGCGAGGGTGTGCGCCCCGAGCGTTACCCTGGACCAGATTACGAGCGGCAATAGAAGAATGAATATGGCTCCTGCCGGGCCGAGGAGCAGGACTCCGGCGGCTGCGACGTGTCCGGCGACTGCTGAGTGGGCGCTCGCCTTCCAGAACAACGTGACGGCCGCGACGACGCCAGCCGCGAGTCCCATCGAGAGGGTCGTCAGGAAGAGACTTTCGGGGGCGTCGAGAAGGGAGAGGGTAGCGAGTAGTCCGGCGAAGGAGAGGAGGAGGATTATGGCCGGGATGAGGCGTTCAGCGCGGGTGGGGATCCAGAAGTCCGAGACTCGCTTCCTCCGGCGCATGAGGAGCACGTAACCCGCCACGAGGGCCGCCGCGAGCGCTTCCAGGGCCACGTAGAGTACGGCTTTGGGGAAATCACTCCTGGTTAGGGCGACGGCAGCATAGAGCGCGGTGAAGATGAAGAAGGGGTTTAGCGCGTTGGTCAGGGCGCGGGCGAGGGTCTTCTCGGATGACATAACGAGTAAAATCTAACATGTGCGACCGGCCTCTACATCCGACAGGACCCCAGCGGACAGGGAGACGCTGGAGTTGTGGTACGAGTTGGGACGGGTGTACTCGGGTGGCGGCGGCTACGCGGGACGGGCGGCGAGGCTCGGTTTTACGCTGACGCTGGTGACCGGGTCGCTGGTCCTGCTGTCCGCACCCTTGTTCGGGACGCAGTGGGCGGGGTACTTCGCGCCGGCCATCCCGCTGGCGGTCGGGTTGCTGGCGGGAGGTGGGTTGTTCGGGTGGGAACGGGCCAAGGTCAGGCGTCGCGTCGCCCCGATCCGTCGGGCGCTCTTGGAACGTGGGTTGGACCCTTCGCGACCGGCGCGGGACGGTCTCGGCCTCTACTACGACCCGCACCTCATACTGCTCCGCTCCGAGTACGAGTTCCTGAGGTTGCGCGGCGCGACCAAGACCTCCCGCATCTTCGAGGAGTCGTTTGGGTTTACACCGGAGGATGGCTTCGAGACCGGCCCGCTCAACGTCGCGCCGGATACGAAAGAGATGAGGCTCCTGCGCGGGCGTTGGGAAACCAGGATCTCCTCTTGCGTCCAACACGGTAGAAAGCCGCCGGCGGTGAGCCTGAAAGAGGATCTGGCGTACCGCGTCTTCCCGAGGGAGCTTACCGTGCCGGTGGAGTTGGCCGTCCGGAGCACGTATCTGGAGATCTCACGCAACCTGCTCGTGAAACGCTACGGTCGCGACCCCTTGAGAAAGGCAGACCTAGTGCCGGACGACCTCCGCAAGCGTGTAGCCCGCGACCTCCGCGAGCACGCGGCCATAACGGAGAAGCTGGCGCCGGCCCCTCCCGCCGATTCTAGGCCGACGGACTAGGCCGACGGACCGAAGGCGAGCCCGGTGACGATGAGCTGTAGGGCGACGAACAGTATCCCGGCGGGGACGTAGCCGACGAAAGCCGTTACCAGGGCCGTGGTCGCGGAAGTCTTGTAGACGCCCTGAATTCCTAGCACCGCGAGGACCAGAAAAGCGTAGGTAAAAGCGAAAGCCTGGACCACCGGGATCCAAAACAGGATCATCGCCGCGTAAGCGTAGGCGAGTAGCCGGAAAGCCTCCTGAAAGGTAGCCGTCTTCTGGACAAAGGCTCGTAAAGAGAGTAGATAAACGCCCGCCAACGCGGCGACGATGACAGGGGAGAGCACGACGAATGCGACGGCTTCGAGGACCGAGATCAGGGCTTCCCCAAAGCTACCGGTCGAGAAGATAAAGACGAGCGCCAGCCTCAAAATAGCACTCACCGCGCTCACGAAGACAACGAAGAGCGCCGGCTCTTTTAACGGACCGGGGGCTGAGAAGTTTGCAAAGAAGCTCTTCGGGGAAAGAAGTATGGTCCGGGTCACCGCCAGGCCGCTCTGCAAGGGCTTGCTGGTATCGAACCCAGGGGCTTTGGAATGGTCCATGAGTAAGATTATACAGATCCGGCAGAAAGCTCTTGCGAAATCGGCCACTGAAACATAAACTTCACGGGCAAGGTGGAGTAGTGGAGAGGGACTGAGAAGATGTTCAGGTTGTACTTGGTACTGGCTCTAATAGTAGAGGTCGTTGCTCTCACCGTGCTGACGTTCGTCATACACGACGCGCCGATACTGCTCTCTTTCCTGGCCGTGCCGCTGACACTGGCCGTTTTCCTGGTCATCCGGCGACGGCTGGACGGACCTTCACGCGGGTTGCGCCGCCTCTCGCCGGAGAGGATCACCGGCTACCGGCAACGGGTCACTGTGGAAGATTCTCCGGAGAGTCTCTCCCGCTCAATCATCGAGAGGACCGTGGAGATCCGGCGGACACTCAAGGAGACGCCTTCGGATGTACAGGTCGAGATGTGCGCCTTGGGGTATCGGGCGTGCGCGAACGACATGATCACGCTGACCAACCTCACCAACCAGCAGCTAAACAACGCCCCCGCCCTCCAGCGGTTCAAGCTCCGCCAGTCGAAGAAGAGAGCAATGGAGGCCCTCTCGGCGACGAGAGAAGCTATGCCGCCGGGCGCTTTGCGCGCCACCCGTCAAGAGCAGCAGTAAACTCGATACGGTCGTTAGACCGCCTTTATCTCCCGGACTTCGGGTACTTCACGACGGATCAAACTCTCTATAGCGTAGGCGAAGTCTAGCTGCGAGAGCGGGCATCCCTTGCAGGCCCCGAGCATCTCTATGCCGACCGAGCCCTCTTCCTCGTCACAATCGACGACCCTTGCGTCCCCACCGTCGGCCTGCATGGCGGGACGCACCTTGTTCAGCGCCTCCTCGATACGGCTCCTCATGTCTTTGTTCTCGATCATCTCCCCCGATTATATAGGACGGCCTACGGACCTATGCTCGATAGTAGAATGTACACCTTCGAGAGTACACGACCAGGGAGAAGGATTTAATGGCTGCCACAGAGACTAAAGCTTTGCTCGTTATCGGGGCGTCAGAGCACGACGCGGCCGCCTACCACCTCTCGGGGTTCCTGGCGCCGGACCCGGTGATCTGTCTGGAAGTGGGCGGCAAACAGTACCTCGCCGTCTCCTCGATGGAGTACGGACGCGCCAAAAAACAATCCCACGCCGACGAAGTCCTCTCCTTCGACGAGCTCGGCGTACAAAAACTCTCCCGCGAGCTAAAAAGCGGCGGCAGGGGGATGGCAGCCGCAGCCGCCGGCCTCCTCGAAAAGCTCGGGGCCGACTCGATAGCGGTCCCCCCCACCCTGGGCGTCATCTACGCCGACGAGCTTCGCGCCCGCAGCCTCCAGGTCTCACCGGAGGCGAAGCTCTTCGCCGACCTCCGGCGCTCCAAGACCGAGGAAGAAGTCTCCCACATCGAGAAGACCCAAAGAGACGTCGAAGCCGCCTGCGCCCAGGCGGTGGAGATCCTCCGCAACTCCGAGGTGGCCGAGGACGGCACACTCCTCTGGGACGGCGAGACCTTGACGAGCGAGAGGCTCCGCTACGTGATAGACGGAGAGTTGTTGCGGCGCGGCTGTGACGCAGAGGGGACCATAACCGCCGGTGGTACGCAGGCGGCGGACCCGCACGATAGAGGCCACGGTCCGCTTCGGGCGGGCGAGTCAATAATCCTCGACATCTTCCCGAGGGACCAGACGAGCCGCTACTACGCCGACATGACACGCACCTTCGTCAAGGGTGAGCCGAACGAAGGATTGCAGGAGATGTACGACGCGGTTCTGGAAAGCCAGGAGGCGGCGCTCGCCATGATCCGGGCGGGCGTCAACGGCCGGGACGTTCACCGCAAAGTCTCCGAAGTCCTGCACGAGAAAGGCTACAAGACACTCGTCCACGACCAGAAAGAAGGAGAGCCTCTACAGGAAGGCTTCATCCACGGCACCGGCCACGGGGTGGGGTTGGAGATCCACGAAGGCCCCCGCATCTCCATCTCCGACGAGGAACTCATATCCGGCGACGTGGTAAGCGTCGAGCCCGGCCTCTACTACGCCGACGTAGGCGGCATAAGGATAGAAGACCTGGTTGTAGTCACGGAGGACGGCTGTCGCAACCTGACGGAGTTTCCGAAGGAGTTCCGACTCTAGCCGCTCAGGCCCCGCCCTGGCGGGAGTTGTAGATCTCCCCGCCCTTTTCACCATACTCCCGGAGCACCGCCGCCGCCTCGTCGCGGAGTACGTCCCGCGTCACGGAGATGCCGCGCTCCTCCAGCAAGCGAACCCAGTCCTGCGGTTTTGCGCCTTCGTCGAAGCCGACCCGCGCGGCGTCCTCGTCTCGGGCGCCGCACACGAGACCGACGACGCCTGACCACGGGGTCGCGCCGAGGCACATGGCGCAAGGTTCGGTGCTCGTGACCAACTCGTGGGCGGGTTGTCCCTCGCCGCCGAGGTCGAAGCTTCCGATGCGTTGTTGGGCTACCATGATCGCCACCATCTCCGCGTGTGCGACGGAGCAGCCGGAGTTCACCACCATGTTCACGCCCGGCGCGACCAGTCGCCCCGACTCGCGCTCGAAGACCGCCGCCCCGAAAGGCCCGCCCGTCCCGTGACGGACGTTCCGGCGTGCAAGCTCCACCGCCAGCCGCATCCGATCCGCCTCGTCCGGATAGGTCCTCTCTTCGGAAAGCAACTCCCCGACCCATCCGGGGAGCTCAAATACTACTCGTGGAAACACCATTAACTATCTCCTCTCACAGGCATCGCATCATACCAGAGCCGGACACCCACTCTGCGGGGTGTTAAATTGAGAGTCTTAAAAGACGCCGGAAGGAACCGCTTTTGGAGAGCAGACAAATATCCGAGCACGTAGCTTTCTCCGAGGAGAAGATGCAGAAGAACAGCCTCTTTGACTCGCCGCACCTGTTCTACGACACCTATTGTCTCCTGCCCGGCCAGAGCCAGAAAGTCCACGCCCACGAAGGCTCGGACAAGGTCTACTACGTCCTGGAAGGTACGGCGAGCTTTACCATCGGCGAGGAGGAGCAAGACCTCGGCGCGGGGCACGCGGTGATCGCGCACGCCGGTGACCTCCACGGCGTCCGCAACGAAACCCAGGAGAACCTCATCCTGCTCGTCACGATGGCCCCGAGACCTTCCTGAAATTGGCCTCCAACGAGCTACCCCGACCACCCTACATACTCCTCTTCGAAGGAGGAACCCGGCGCGCCGAACCGCTCGCCGTCTCCGTGGACGACAAGAGCGCCCTCCCGCTCTTCGATTCCAGGATGAAAGCTAGGTCTTTCCTCTCCTCCACCGGCTTCGGCCCGGCGTGGGAGCCGGTAGCGGTCTCGACGGCGGATCTCATATCCACTCTGGAGTCGTACCGGGATACCGTAGGCTACGTCGCCCTCAACCCGCCGCCAGCAACGGAATTCGGCGGGATGAAGGTGAGGATGGGCGGGCTCGACGAGCTAATAGAAGCGCTCCGGCAGGAACGGCGGGAGGACAACCTCTTCGACCTTGGGAAGCCGGACCTCAACTGAGCCGTCCGTGAACTGTGTGAGGTGCTGTTCAGGCCGGCGAAGGGTCAGTTAAGCCTACGCCTTCAGGCGCTCCAGGTGCTGTTTGCGGAACTTGGTGACCTTCGGCGTTATGACGACCTGGCAGTAGGGCTGGTAGCCGTTGTTCCGGTAGTATTCCTGGTGGTAGTCCTCGGCGATGTAGAACTCCGAGAAGGGAGTTACTTCCGTGACTATGGGGTTGCTCCAGATGCCCTCCGATTCGAGGTTGGAGATCACTGTTTCCGCCGTCCGCTTCTGCTCTTCGTCGTGGTAGAAGATCGCCGAACGGTACGACTCGCCAACGTCCGCGCCCTGGCGGTTGAGCGTCGTCGGGTCGTGGATCGTGAAAAAGACCTCAAGTATCTCCTCGAATGACACCACCTCCGGGTCGAACGTGACCTGCACGACCTCCGCGTGTCCGGTCGTCTCGGAACAGACCTGCCGGTAAGTCGGGTTCGGCACGTGTCCACCCGAGTACCCCGACTCGACCTTCTCAACACCCTGCAACTCCTCGTAGACCGCTTCCAGGCACCAAAAACAGCCGCCCCCGAGCGTAGCGGTCTCGGTGTTGGAATTGCCGTTCGAAAGATTATCCGTAGTCATGCGCGTCATCTCCGTTCGTGAAAACTGTACACTTCTGGTATACCGCATCGGCCAACCCGCTGCACGGTACAAAAACACAGGAGCGGCTCCTTGTGGTTAGATATGGTGGTAGGAAGACTTAGTCGAGGATCATGCTCAAAGAAGCGAAACAAAACTGGAAGCAGTTCACGGAGAGCGAGCCCGGTAGCCGCTTCAAAGACCGCTATCGCCGTCGCCAGGAGACCGGACGCCGTCACCTGCTCCTGAGGGTCTTCATCGTGATCCTCGGCGTCATTATCGCGGTCGGGAGCCTCGTGCTCGCCCCCTTGCCCGGCCCCGGCTGGGGAACCGTGTTTATCGGGCTGATGATACTCGCCGGCGAGGTGAAGGTCGCCGCCCGCTTCCTCGACTGGGCCGAGGTGAGGCTCAGGAAGCTCACCCGCCGGTTCAGCGCGCTCTGGAGCAGATCTTCCCCTCTTGGTAAAGCCCTGATCTACGCTGCAGGCCTGGCCTGCAGCGCCGCCTTCCTGTACCTCGCCTACTATCTATTCTTCATCCGCTGACGTACCGCCCGGACGCTAGGCTCCGGAACGAGAGCGCGAGACGCGCCAGACCCACGCGATAAGCAAGAGCTGCAACGGCAACCGCACCCACAGAAGCGCCACCCACCACGAAGGTTTCCCGGCGGCACGCGCATCCAGCAACATCTGCAAGTTCGCCGGCCACACCGCGAGGAGTAGCAGAACGAGCCCGATCCCCGCGAAAGATCTGGCCCGTTCGGTAAACAGCCCCATCCCACCCAAGATCTCCAATGCGCCGCTTAGATAGACCAACTCGCGGTGGAGCGGCAGGTAGGGCGGCATGATCCGCTCATAGGCGTCGGGCGCGAGGAAATGAAGCGCCCCGGCCACAACGAAGATCACACCCGTCAGCTTAACGCTCATGCGGCCCCGTGATCTCGACCAGAGACTCACCCCGTTGAACGAGTTCCCAGGCTGGAGCGAAGCTCTTTGTCATGACTTCCCTGAGATGCGCGTTGGATGTGTTGCCGATCGTGAGCCACAGGATTTGTAGTGGAGGACCAAGTTGTTCGAGTAGAAGAACAAAGTCGCTGTCTTTAGCCAATACGGCGGCACCCGTCTCCCGAGCAGCTAAAGAGATCTCCCGGTCTTTAGCATCACGTAGGCCGAGTTCCCGAACCGGGTACGATTCTATGCCTAATTCTTCGGAGATCCATCGCGCCATGTAGGGTGAAAGCTGTGCGTCAAGCCAGAGGATCAAGCAGCTACGACGGGGTGGTCCAACCTACGACTCGCAAACCGCAGGCTCGCGTAAACGTCTTCCAGCTCAAGGTCCGGCATCTCTCCGATGATTTGCTCGGGAGAAAGTCCGTTAGCCAGAAGATCCAGAATGTCGATCACCCGAATGCGCATGCCCCGGACACAAGGCCGGCCACCGCATTGCTCCGGATCCACCGTTATACGCTCCGCCACCTGCGTCACGACAGCCTCTTTCTTTCGACGCCTTCCTCAGGAAGTCTACCATTGGTCTTCCGGGTCTTTCCATGAAGCCGTGCAAGAATAAGAAGCTAACCAACGTCCACTCCACCGGAGCCGACGACGCCCTGAACCTCACCCCACCCCGCAAGCTTTTCCTCGAAGACGCCCTCGAATACATCGGCGACGACGAGCTAGTCGAGATCACCCCAGAGTCCATCCGCCTGCGAAAGAAGGTGCTAAATCCGAGTATGCGTAAGTAAATTTCCCGCTCCTCTATACGAGACTCTAAAAACTAAACCTGACAACGACGCCTTTCCCAGAGAGATGTGAGCAAAGGTAACCACTGTTCTCAGAATCTGTAGCAAGTTCGGACACAGCCCCCGTCAGGTTTAGTTCAGCTATACGAGTAACCGTTTTGTCAGCAGTATTGACCTCAGATAGACAAACCATGCTCTTGGCACGAGTTGGGGTTACAGGCTTCGCGCAGTCTGAGGCTACGATAAACAGACCCGAAGAAAGTCTCGCCAATCCCATAGCATTAGTAAGGTCCCGCGTAATTACTTCCGTTGCTGAGTTCAACTGTGCGATCCCAATACCGGCACTGCCAACAGTAAGAAAACTATCTGAATTTATCTGTGCAGCATTGACTCCGCTTGCTGGAGCATAATCGAGCACGAAGCATTCTTGGTCGCCGAGATACTCACCAAGACGCAACAGCATAGCGGGCGCTCCATCAGGATCTCCATTGCTAAAGGCCCATACGGCTCCATCAACGCCTTCGGACAGAGACACGTTGCCAATAAGACCACCTCCTACAAAGGTTAGTTCCCCATCCAGATACCGAGCTACGCCTTCTTTTCTAACCACATAAGCTGACCCGTTTTGCGTGATTAGCACATTCCTAGAGCATTGTGGGATCGGTAACCACAGGCGGAAGCTCTGTTTCTCTAAATCGACTTCAAAAATCCCTTGAGATAGGGTAAGCAGAATTTGACTGGGAGCTAAGATAGCTACGCCGCTCTGACCAAACGGCAATGAAGAAACTGCTACTTCTGCTTTGAAGCCAGGAATCGAATCTTCCAGCAGTTCTTCCAATTCAGAGGGAGATTCAAAAGAGAATCTATGCTGGTCCACAAACGGAGCATCGAATAGCGAGGTCAAAGAAACATAAGCTTCTCCTCTTAGAGAAGCCCTCGTTACCAACTCACTCAACAACTCATTCGGTGGAACGAAGCCGGTTACCAACTCACTCAACAACTCATTCGGTGGAACGAAGCCGGAAAGCATCGCCTCAAAATGCTCCCGTGAGAGACATAGTACAGCAAGTTGCTCTCCTTCTTTCAAGTCATTGAGGGCGTCTTCTGTGTATCCAGACATGGAGATAAACAGACCGATGGTGCCTCCTAATCGCTGGCGAAGGCGCTTTTGAAGCTTCGCTATTGGCCCTGTATCGGTTCGTTTCTGCTCCCACTTTGCCTCAACAACGAAGCGCTGTCCCTCTAGCTCGAAACCAACATCTATCTCTCCTGAAGCTCTGATAGACGAAGAAGCTTTGATACCCCAGCTTTGTAGGAGTTCCGCCAAAAAGTAATTGAATCGTTGACCGCGAGCAGAAGCCTTATCGACAGGTAATTCGCGTAACTGACCATACTCTGCAATGAGTTGTCGGCGCTTTTCGGGATCTTGCATCAACATGGTAGACGTGGAGCGCTCTCACGAGGCAAACTCGACCACCTGCTCATCTGCCAGAAAAGCCGCGTACTGGATAGCAGCCTGTATGTCCTCGCCCTCCAGGTAGGGTAAGAAGACAGAATCTCCACCGGCGTTTGCCCAGCAGCCAGCAGTCCCAGTAGCCGCGACACCGGGAAACGCAGTCCCCGAATACACGGTTTGCCGCCGAAGACTTGGGGATCTGTTGTAATACGCTCGAAATTCATTTTCTACCGTCTCTACGCCTTGCCTACCAGAACGTCGAAAACCTCGTTACGCTCCGCACGCTCGGTCTGGCGACCTTCCCTTATCGCTTCAGCGAGCGCGAAGTCTTCCAGCACCTCGGCGAAAACCTCGTGCAGTAGTTCCCGTTGCTCGTGCAAGGTTTCGGTTAGCGCTTCTTTCAGAGCCTGCTTCATTGCCTCATTGTTCGGGTCGATCTGTGCCATTTCACTACCTCGCTGAGAAGGTATTTCTCTAATAATACCGTCCCGGCTACGGCTGCGTAATCTTCTAGGCTCCGGGAAGTCCGTCCGGCTCTTCGCCACGCTCCTCGCAGAACTCCAGGTAGTCGTCTACCGAGTCGCACCGTCATCATTGCGTATGATCATTTCTCCCACAGGAGATTCTCGACCTCCGCAAGCAAAATGGGGAGCTTTGTCTCAATGGTATCCCATACCAACTCGTCATCCACGAGGTCGTAGCCGTGAATGAGGACGTTGCGGAAAGCCACTATCCTCTCGTGCTCGCTAAGGCGAGTGGCTGTATCCGGGTCGTCCCGACTCAAGCGTCCTACAGCTTCTCCCACGATCTCCAGGTTCCGCTCTACCGCCTGACGCAAGAGACGGTCATCGGAGTAATCTTCCAGCGTCTTTCCTTCCGTCGCGGTCATGACGAAGGAAACGGAATCTTTTATTTGTTCAAGGGTCCGTGGGGTTCGCTCAGGCCGCATACAGAGCAACACGTGTTTCGGCTACGCCATCGGCGAAGCGTTGATCCTTGCGGAGCGCTCCCTCCATCACCAGGTCCACCTCTCGCCTGAAGAGACTTTCCAGGTCTTCTTTCAAACAGAAATAGCGGTCGAAGAGGTTCAGTGAGTTTGTCCGCTCGAAGGTCACGACGAAGTCCAGGTCGCTGCGGCCGGGATCGAACCCCTCTCCACTCGCAGATCCGAAGAGGTCTAGTCGCTCGACGCCGTAGCGCTGGCAAACCGCAGCAATCTCCGTTTTTTTGTCTTCGACCAGAGGGATCATGCGATCACACTACCATAAGCTGAACGTTCTCTAATACTAGACTTGAACACGGTTACTTGAGTCTCAGCTCGCTTGCTCTAGCTTCTCCGCGATCCACTGGTTGAGACTCTTGCCCTCCTGCCGGGCGCGCACGTACATGTCTCGGTGGACGTTCGGCGACAGTCGAAGCATCAGCCGTCCCGAAAACGGTCTGTCCGGCTCTTCACCGCGCTCTTCACAGAACTCCAGGTAGTCGTCTACCGAGTCGCGAAACTCTCTCTCCAACTCTTCGACGCTCGTGCCCTGGAAGGTGATCACATCTCGCAAGTCGAGCACTTCGCCGTGAAACAGTCCCACCTCATCATCGAACTCGGCGTGCCCTGTATATCCTCTGTACTTCAACATCTTTCTACTCCTCCGGCTCAATCCCAGCCCCTACCAGGAACCTCCGTACCGACTTGAGCGCTCCCTTGTCAGTCTCTTTCTGCGGATGAGGACGATGGAACACGGCCCGCACGCCGTTCAGATAGACACGAACCCGCGAACCTCTTCCCTCACCAACCTCAACTCCCAACGCTACCAACAGCTTCTCCACATCGCTCCAGGCTACGTTCGAGCGTACCGGATCTTCGAAGATTGCCCCGAGCGTTTTGCGGTGCTTTCTACCGAGCTTCATAGTATCACAATACGACACTATACACGATTCGCTGCCCAGACATCCTCTGGCTCGTTCCGTCCGTTCCTCGCCGTCTTACCCGTCCATGAGATCAGTCTAGCCGAGTCTTGTACCGCTCGCTACCTGCTTCCCCCGACTGCTATCTGTCTAGGACCAAACACCCCGGACCACGCGAGATGGCAGTCGAGGTTATCTACGTCCAGGATGGGTTCCGGCCTTGCTCACCGCAGGGCTTCGGCATTGAGGCGCATGAACTCTACGTGTTGCTCGTACTGGTCGAGGATGTCGTCGATGAGCTGACTGTGGGTGTAGCCCATCACGTCGTAGCCCTGGCCGCCCTCGCGCAGATGCACGTCGAGCCGGTAGTAGACGTCTCCCTCGCGCAGAGACTGGTCTCCGTACACCGGCATCCAGGCCTCCTGCGGAGCCAGCCGGTACTGGAACGGCTCTCCTTCCCCGAGCTCCGCCACGAGCTCGACGTAGGATTGTCCCAGGCCGTCCGGGTTATCCGCGCCGTTCGTGCTACTCGCACCATTCGCGCCGTTTGATCCATTTGTACTACTTGAGCCGTTCGTGCTGTTTGAGCTGCCTGTGCCGTCGTGTACTTCTGCTTCGATGCCGTGTTCGCGAAGCTCTTCGGCGACTTCTTTGAGGGCCGGGAGCGCGACTTCGGAGAGGAACTGCGAGGCTTTTTTATAGTCCGGGAAGCTCATGCTGCGTCTTAGTCGTTGCTGCCAGGTCCTTGCGACTCCGCGGTCGCCGTCGGGGTTGGTGCTGCGGCCGGAGAGGCGCGCGGGCAGGCTATGGCGGATGCTGTCCTCGCGGAAGCTTTCGACGCGCAGGGCTTTGTACAGTCCGAACATCAGCAGGACCATAACGAACCCGAACGGCAGGCCCATGATGATCGTGGCGCTCTGCATCGTCGTTATCCCGCCGACTACGAGCATTGCCAGGGTGAGCAGGCCTGTGGTGGCGGCCCAGAAGATCCGTACCCAGTTGGCGGCGTCGTCCCGCGGCGTCTTTCGGTACGAGGTGAGGTTCGCCATTACCAACGCCCCGGAGTCGGCGGAGGTTACGTAGAACAGCAGCCCGGCGAAGATGGCGATTGAGGCGATGACCGGGAAGGCGGGATACTGCTGGAGCAGGATATAGAAGCCTTGCTCGGGCTGGTTCATTGCGGTCTGGCCGAACTGGGCGTTGCCGTTCCTCACGAGCTCGATGGCGCTGTTGCCGAAGATAGAGACCCACATCAGGATGTACAGGAACGGGATGATGAGGGTACCTGCGACGAACTGCCGGATCGTGCGCCCGCGTGAGATCCGGGCCAGGAACAACCCGACGAAAGAAGCCCAAGCTATCCACCACGCCCAGAAAAAGAGCGTCCAGCTATCCAGCCAGCTCGTAGGCCGGTCGAATGCGAACGTCTGCATCGTGAGGCTCGCGAAGTTGCTAATGTAGTCGCCGACGTTGAGCACCATCGCGTTCAGCAGGAAGACGGTGCTGCCGGTGACGAGGATAAAAGCGGCCAGTCCGAGCGTGAGCCACACGTTGAGCTCCGAGAGGCGCCGGATGCCCCTATCCACGCCGCTGACCGCCGAGATCGTCGCGACCACGATGGCGAGCAGCACCAGCCCGATCTGCGCCGTCAGTCCTTCGGGTATGCCGAAAAGGAGCTTCAGCCCGTAGTTGAGGAAGACCACCCCGATCCCGAGCGAGGTGGCGATGCCGAAGATCGTGCCGAGAACGGCGGCGAGGTCCACGCCGTGTCCGAGCGGGCCGAAGATGCGCTTGCCGAAGATGGGATACAACGCCGACCGGATACTCAAAGGCAGGTTCATCCGGTAGGCGAAGTAAGCCAACGATATCCCCATCAGCGCGTACATCGACCAGCCTGTTATGCCGTAATGGAAGAGAGTCCACACGGTCCCTTCTCTCGCCGCCTCAAGCGTCTGGCCCTTGCCGGTTGGCGGGGAGAGATACTGGGTGACGGGCTCAGCGACCGAGAAGAACATAACGTCCGTGCCGATGCCGGCGGCGAACAACATCGAGGCCCAGGAGAAAGTGCTGAAATCGGGCTTTGAGTGGGCCGGTCCGAGCTTAATGTTTCCGTAGCGGGAGAGTGCGAGGAAGACCACGAAAGCGAGGAAGACCGTCGCTATCAGGATGTAGAACCAGCCGAACCAGTTCGAGATCCAGCCGACCACTACCCCGATAGTGTCGCTGGCACCCTGCGGGCTGATGATCGCCCACAACGCGAGCGCGATAACACAAGCCGAGGAGCCGAAGAAGACAACGGGGTTGATGCGGGTGCTAGGCTGCTCGTCTTGCTGCTCGGGTGCCACGTCCTCGGGTGGTCTAGCATCAGTCACGGATATGTTCCCTTCTCTGTCGCGTTACGCGTATCGCACGGCGGACACGGTGAACTTTCGTCACGATCGCCATAGTAAAGCACATCCAACACCCACGAACAGGTCGTCTGACTCCTCAGCAAGCATTATTGTCGAAGCTTGGCGGAAAAAAGACGCTTGGGTTAGTAGAACGTCGCGCATAGAATGTAGGTGGGCTTTTTGGCTCCGAAGCGTCGTTTCGGGGCGTTGCCTCGTAAGCCTCATAACAAGCGAGAGGAGACGAAGAGAGTGATTCTGGTTATCGGGATGACCGGCGATGTCGGAGGGCGCGTTGCGCCTCGTCCGCCACGCTCGGGCGAAAGTGTCCGTTCTTCGTGTAGCGGTTTGGTGAATGATCTCGAATGGCGCACCGATCCCACTGTTGCGCGGGTCTTCGCCGGATTGCCTGCCTGATCTTGGAACCCATAGTATCCGTATCGAAGCTCTCCAAGACCTACGACTCGGGTTTCCAGGCGCTCAAAGGCATCAATTTGGAGATCCGGCGCGGTGAGATCTTCGCCCTGCTGGGTCCGAACGGAGCTGGGAAGACTACCCTGATCAGCGTCATCTGCGGCCTCGTCAACCCCAGCCAGGGGACCGTCCTCGCCGACGGTCACGACATCATCTCCGAGTTTCGGGCGGCACGGTCAATGATCGGGCTGGTCCCGCAGGAACTCACAACTGATTCGTTCGAGACCGTCTGGGCCACCGTGAACTTCAGCAGAGGGCTGTTCGGCAAGCCGTCCGATCCCGGTTACGTCGAAAAAGTCCTCAGGGACCTGTCTCTATGGGACAAGAAAGACAGTAAGATCGTCACGCTCTCCGGGGGCATGAAGCGGCGGGTGATGATCGCCAAAGCACTCTCCCACGAGCCCCGAATACTCTTTCTGGACGAACCAACGGCCGGCGTGGACGTCGAGCTGCGGCGGGAGATGTGGAATACGGTGCGCGGCCTGCGCGAAAATGGCGTGACCATCATCCTGACGACCCACTACATCAACGAGGCCGAGGAGATGGCCGACCGGATAGGAGTCATAGACAACGGTGAGATCATCCTGGTCGAAGACAAAGCCGAACTCATGCGTAAGCTCGGCAAGAAGCAGTTGACCCTGCAACTGCACGACCCGATAAGCAGGATTCCAGACGAACTCGCCGACTATCAATTGGAGCTCTCGGCAGATGGTAACGAGTTGGTCTACACCTACGACACGCAGAACGGGCGCACGGACATCGCCGCCCTACTCGCGGATCTGAACCGGGCGGGCGTCAAGTTCCGGGACCTCCAGACCAGTCAGAACTCGCTGGAGGAGATCTTCGTCAGCCTCGTGAAAGAAGGAAAATGAACTTTTACGCGATTCGTGCGATCTACAAGTTCGAGATGGCCCGTACCCTGCGCACGGTTTTGCAGAGCATCGTCTCACCCGTCATCTCCACGTCCCTATATTTCGTGGTCTTCGGGGCGGCCATCGGCTCGCGCATGACGGAGATCGACGGGGTCAGCTACGGTGCTTTTATCGTACCTGGTCTCATAATGCTCTCGCTGTTGACGCAGAGCATCACAAACGCGGCTTTCGGCATCTTCTTTCCGAAGTTCACGGGGACGATCTACGAGTTACTGTCGGCGCCCATCTCCTACATAGAGGTCATCCTCGGCTACGTCGGGGCCGCCGCGACCAAGTCTATTATCCTCGGTCTGATCATCCTCGCAACAGCAGGCCTGTTCGTGCCGCTGGAGATACAGCATCCGCTGTGGATGTTTATGTTCCTGGTGCTAACGGCCCTGACGTTCAGCCTCTTTGGTTTCGTGCTCGGCATCTGGGCGGACGGTTTCGAGAAGCTACAGCTCGTGCCGTTCCTCATCGTCACGCCCTTGATCTTCCTCGGCGGCAGTTTCTACTCCATAAAGATGTTGCCGCCGTTCTGGCAGACGGTCACGCTCTTCAACCCAGTCGTCTACCTCATCAGCGGCTTCCGGTGGAGCTTCTATAGTATCTCCGACGTAAGCGTCTGGGTGAGCCTGGTCATGACGCTCGTCTTCCTCACAATATGCCTGGCGACGATCTGGTGGATCTTCAAAACAGGCTACCGTCTCAAAGCATAGTCTCTCTGGCGAGAATCAAAAACGGACCCGGATCTTGAGAAGATCCGGGTCCGTAACTTTTTGCGAATCTGTTCGGAGGTTGGTTAGCTCGGGACGTGGGCGAACGTGTCCGGGTGCGGGCCGGTGCGGCCGTCTTCGCCCTGGTCGAGAGCGGAGATCTCCTCCATGTCCCCCTGCTCCAACTCGAAGTCGAACAACTCGAAGTTCTCCTGGATGCGCGACGGCGTCACCGATTTCGGGAACACAATGTCACCGCGTTGGATGTGCCACCGCAGGACGACCTGCGCCGACGACTTACCGAACTTCTCGGCTATTTGAGTGATAGTGGAATCTTCGAGCACCCCGCCCTGCGCGATCGGCGACCACGCCTCGGTGATGATACCGTGCTCCTGGCCGTAGCGGCGCACCTCATCGTTGGTGAAGTATGGGTGAACCTCGATCTGGTTTACAGCCGGAATCGTGTCGGTCTCCGAAGCGAGCTTCTCCAGATGGTCGGGCTGGAAGTTCGACACGCCGATCGAACGGGCGCGTCCGTCGTTATGGAACTCTTCCATTACCTTCCAGGTGGATACGAAGTCACCATCATAGAGAGTTGGCAACGGCCAGTGGATCAGGAAAAGGTCCACGTAGTCGAACCCGAGGTCCGAGAGCGTAGTCTCGAACGCCTGGCGTGCGTCATCGGGCTCGTGGAAGCTGTTGTTGAGCTTGCTGGTTATGAAGACGTCACCCCGATCGAACCCGGCGTTGCGGATACCCTCGCCGACCTCTTTCTCGTTGCCGTACATCTCCGCAGTGTCGATGTGACGGTAGCCGATTTCGAGGGCTTGGCTAACCGCCTTCGCGGTATCCCCCGGCTCGATCTGGAACACCCCGAACCCAAGCTGCGGGATGGTATTGCCATCGTTCAACGTAATGTCCGGTACTGAACTCAAAATACTCCAACTCCTTCGTCTGTAGTAACTACAACCTAAGTTAGGATACCCGAAATGGTCCGTCGCAAAACTGGCGCTTACGAAGCAACCGTACGCTAACATTCCGACACTTGACCAAGCGTTTGCTCCATTTTCGTGCTTTGGCTATCCGGAGCGGATAGCCGACTAGCGATCGTAGGGCGCCAAGACCCTGGACACCATCGGGAAATGGCGGTGGTTAAAGGTCACTAGGTTCAAGCCAAGTTCGTCGGCTGTGGCGGCGATCAGAGCATCCGCCAGACCGGTACCGTGGCTCTGTCTGTATTCTCGTCGGTATAGGCCGCCCGTCCTCGCCACCTTCTCGGTGACGGGAAGTACGGTGAACGCCAGGAGAAAATGCTTCAAGCTGCCCTCTTCTTCGCTTCCCCTGACTCCAGCAAACAGCTCGGCGACAGATATCACGGAGATATTCAGCTCCGAGACGAGACCTTCAAGGTACTCTATAGCCTTCTCCCGACCTCGCAGGTACTCGATCAGCACGTCGGTATCCATGAGTAGACCAGCCACAGGTTACCGCTTAGCTATCTCTTCGCCTCGTTCATCGAACTCCCTACGCAGCGCCTCGAAGTCGGGCAGATCCGTACGACCCTTCCACATGCCCCGCGCAACGCGAAGAAGCTCTCTCCGGTTCTCCTCCTGGTAACGTCCTATAAACCCGTCCACGGCCTCACGGATCAACTCGCTCTTGGAGCGCCCGCTCCGGCCCGCTATGGCAGCCAGCGCCTGACGCTCCTCTTCAGTCAAGTAGATCTGTGTACGCTCCATACCAACCTCCGATGTATACAAGTGATGTATAACATGGAGCAAGCCGGAGATCAAACAACCAACGCTCTTGCGAAAACACAGAGAATTCTACCTCTCCGTCATCTTCCGAGCATCGAGCAACTCGTCTAGCTCTTCGTCCGAGAGGTTGGTCTGCTCGCGGGCGAGTTCGCGGATGGTACGATCTTCTTTGTAGGCTTGTTTGGCGATCTCGGTGTCCTCGCGTGTTCAACTGCTAGGGCAAGCAACACCGTCCTCTGCGGCACTAATTTGAAATAGATGGCATAATTACGATATAGGTTTTCGCTTTTCGCACGGTAGCGACATTGTGTCACCCGTCAAAGTTGGGATGTTGCCCGCGACCTGAAACCAAGGAGGAACACCGTGGATCGAATCTTTGAAGAGTGGGACAGGAAGGCAACAGAGGTGGCGGAAGAGGCCGAGTCGGAACTAAAAGAACTCTGGAGCAAAGCACGATCATCGATCAAAGATGAAAAGCATCAGGATCCGACCGAAACCGTTGCCCTGGAGGCGAGGCCGGAGGAAGTAAAGGTGCTTTATGCACGAATCCTAGCCGCGCAATGCCTCGTTGACAAAAGACTGGACCCGCGAGAGGTGGAGTATCTTTACGTGTTTATGTCCCGTATCGGCCTCGGCTCAGGCTCGCGTGAGGAGGTCAGACGCTCACTAGACGTGAGAGAGATTGAATCCGAGGACTTGATGCGTATGGTCAATGAAGTCATTGCCAAAGTCCCGGACAACGAAGAACAGATCTCGGCCTCCATCGTCAAGGACATGACGCAGGTCTCGCGGGCGGACGGGGCCATGCTGCCTCTAGAGAAGGAAAGCATAATGGCGGTCGCGGAGGCGCGGTTCGGGGAACGGGCTGAACAGGTTGTCAATCTCGCGGAGAAGACCGTGAAATACGAGGAAGCCCTGATCAAGGGCAACGTAGACGTGAGCGAACTTGAGAGGCACGGCAAGGAAATTGCAGCGGTCGCTACGGCAGCGGGAGTGCCGATAACGGCACTGTTTTTCAGCGGCAGCGTAGTTGGTATGAGCGCGGCGGGCATCACGTCTGGTCTGGCGGCGCTGGGGCTCGGCGGCCTTCTGGGGTTGAGCGCTATGGTTACCGGCATCGGCACCGTAGTTGTCTTGGGAGTAGCAGCGTACACAGGGGCGCGGTGGCTGCTCGGCGGCAAGGAGAGGGAGCTTGCGAAACAGCGAGAGAACATGATCCAGGAGGTCATCAAACGTCACCAGGGAGCGATAGAGGACCTGACTGAGGATGTATCCGGCATCGGCCTGAAGCTGGCGGAGTATGTCTCCCGCTCCGACCAGAACGAGGCGCGGCTGGAACGCTTGAAGGGCGACCTGCAGATGTTCAACGCCGCCCTCGCGGAGCTGCAACAAGAGAGAGATAGCCTAAAGGTCCAGAGCAGGCAGCATGTGGTCTGAGCCTTTCGCAGAGCTCGCAGCCTACCAGAGACTCCAACTCCGTGAGATCCGGGGCCTCTACGAGGAAGTTGACCTGAACCTGGAACACTTCCTGGGCGTCGAGCGGGGCATCTCAGAGAAGATTGGTTCCCTGGACAGAGAGTTCAGCGGGATCAGGGAGACTTTGCTCTCGCTAGGTGCGGACTTGTCTGAGCCAGGTTCACCCGAGCCGGAGACCGGTCGCCCTATCTCCCCAAGCTCTCAAACGCGCCGGGATACCGCAACCGGACGATCCATCGACTTCCAGGATCTGGCGAGGCAGGCGGATGCCTACCTGGTGGAGGAGGGGCTAGACCCTAACAGTGACCCTCTGCTCCAGGTGCTGGGCTCGGCGGAGATCTCCGAGATCGAGAAGGGCTACAAAGAGGAGTTCGGAAACGTGGGCTGGGACGAGTCCGACTACCTAGTCGTGATCTTCGCCGGCTTCGTCGCAACCCTGCTCGATATCTCTCTGGTCAGGATACCGACGGACAGTGCTTTCTTGGGGAAGATGCAGAAAGGGTCTCACCTCACGAAGTGGCTCCGGGAAAACTCCGAGGCTATCCACAAGGATTATCTCCAACGTTTCGAAAAGGTGGCGAAGGTCCCCTACGATCAATCGGTGGGAGACGCCGTGGACGGGTTGAGGCCCAAGGTCCACAGGTTGATGAGCCTCGGCCACGATCCCGTACTGGGGTTCATCTTCGGGATCATCGACATCATGAAAGGGACGGGGACGTACATAGACAAGAACGGAGACCTGATCCGGCTCGGAACCTCGATGAGCCCGGAGGGGCTAGTAGTCGCTTTTCTGAAGGTCTTCCTTCATCTGCTCTCAGACGTGGCTACGAGCGCGGGTATCCAGCCGCCGTTTTTCACCCTGATGCAGCTCGTCAAGGCGAAGTCGCCGTTCGTCCTAGGTCCGTCCGGGCAGAGGGTATCGTGGACGGACGTGGCACGGTACATGTACGCTCACGGCTATGACTTGAGGCACTTCGCCACGATGGGGATAGTGCCCGCCTCCGTCGAGATGATCGTGCGCGGGTGGTGGCTGTGCCGGAGCTACGAAAGCGGGGACAGGCCGGAACTCGCGAAGGCGAAGCTGACCTCCATGCTGATGCTGGGCCACACGATAGCCGTCTCCGGGAACCTGTTAAAGACCGGAGTGGTCTTCGGCATGAACCCGCTCGCCCTGAACTGGGCGCAGATGCTGACGCTATTCCCCGTGACGATGGCTTGGGTGAGGGAGAGCGCGAAGAGGGATCGGGCGATAAGAAGCAGCCTGGACGCCGAGTGGTTGAGCATGTATCGGGCTAACGTGTCGCGTTCCATCTAGCGCACTCCCTGAACTTGCTGGCTGGCACGGTTTTAGGTTCAGCCCTCCTGAAGAGCATGACTTACTGGCGGAGTCTCTGATCTCTCCAGATAATTGATTTTTGTCACCAGATATTCTTGTTTTCTACGCCTCCGTCATCTTCCTAGCGTCGAGCAGTTTGTCGAGGTCTTCTTCGGAGAGGTCGGTCTGCTCGCGGGCTAGTTCACGGATGGTGCGGTCTTCTTTATAGGCCTGTTTGGCGATCTCGGCGGCTTTGTCGTAGCCGACCTCGGGGGCGAGCGCCGTCGCGAGCATGAGACCCTGCTCGACTAGCGCCGGGCCGCGGTCGGTGGCTTCTATGCCGCTCACGCACTGGTCGGCGAGATTGGCGGAAGCACTTCCCAGTATCTCGATGCTCTGCAACAGGTTGTAGGCCAGGACCGGGAGCATAACGTTCAGCTCGAAGTTGCCGCTCTGTCCGGCTATGGCTACGGTGGCGTCGTTGCCGATGACTTGAGCCGCCACCATTGTGACGCTCTCGGCGATGACCGGGTTGACTTTGCCGGGCATGATGGAGGAGCCGGGCTGCACCTCGGGCAGCGCTATCTCGGCGAGGCTTGCGCGCGGCCCCGCGCCAAGCCAGCGGATGTCGTTTGAGATCTTCATGAGGCTGACGGCGACGGTCTTGAGTGCACCGCTGGCGAAGACGGCCGCGTCCATCGCACTCTGGGCCTGGAAGTGGTTCTCCGTCTCGCGCACCTCGACGCCGAAGCGGTCGTAGAGCTTCGCGCACACCTTGCTCGCGAACTCGGGGTGGGTGTTGACGCCGGTGCCGACCGCAGTGCCGCCTAAAGCTACTTCGGCGAGGTCTTCTTGGGCCTTACCGAGCCTCTGTAGGCCGCGTTCTATCTGTCCGGCGTGGCCTTCGAACTCCTGGCCGAGACGGATCGGGGTGGCGTCCTGGAGGTGCGTCCTGCCGGTCTTTACGACGCCGTCGAACTCGCGGGACTTGTCTCTCAAGGCGTCCTGGAGTTTCTTTAGGCCGGGGATCAAGTCTCGCTCTATGGAGATCAGGGCGGCCAGGTGTATGGCCGTCGGGATCACATCGTTGGAGGATTGCCCCTTGTTTACGTGGTCGTTTGGATGCACGGGACTTTTCGAGCCCAATTCACCACCCACGAGCTGTATCGCCCGGTTGGAGATGACCTCGTTGGCGTTCATGTTGGTGGAGGTACCGCTCCCCGTCTGGAATATGTCAAGCACGAACTGGTTGTCTAAAGAGCCGTCCACAACCTCCTCGGCCGCCCGAACGATAGAGTCCTTGATCTCGCCGTCGAGCAGACCGAGCTCGTTGTTGACCACGGCCGCCTCAAGCTTTATCGCGCCGAGGGCTTCTACAAACCGCCTCTGAAAACGCAGGTCGCTTATCGGGAAGTTGTCGAGCGCCCTTCTGGTCTGGGCACCGAAGAGCGCGTCGCGGGGGACTTCCACCTCCCCCATCGAGTCGCGTTCTACGCGGTGTGGCGTCTCGTGCTGG
Organism: Rubrobacteraceae bacterium; assembly: GCA_965219175.1. GTDB lineage: Bacteria > Actinomycetota > Rubrobacteria > Rubrobacterales > Rubrobacteraceae > JBBPZK01. The sequence continues at coordinate 797,580 of CBDCNI010000001.1, read as the reverse complement.
GTCATGATCGTCTCCTCTATCGAAGCTGGTCCTGTCGCGTCATATAATCAGCCTTGCACTTACTTTATAGGATGAGATTATATGAGAGGTGGACTTTTGGATTCCTTGCAGAACACACCTTTGCGGAACGCTTTGAAGGAATGGGCGGTTGCAGTTCGGGCGCTGGAGCGGGGCATTACGTCGTTGGTGGTCAGAAAAGGCGGCATCCGGGAGAAGGCTTTCGCCGTGCCGACCGAGCGGTTCCTGCTCCTCCCCGGCTACGAGCACCAACGCCCGGACCTCTTAAAGCCCGAACATCGCCACCTGATGGACGACATCCCGGACCTGAAGGACGATGGGCCGCTGCGCTTCACGTCTTTCGCCGAGGTACACGGGGCTTACGAAGTCTCCGAGCCGGAGCAACTCGACGCCCTCGACCCGCACCACATCTGGACTCCCGAGTACGCCGAGAGCCGCTTCAAGTGGCGTCCGAAGAAGCCGCTGACGGTGCTGGTATTGCGCGCCTACCTGCTACCCGACGCGGTAGAGTTTCCGTATCGTGAGAGTTACGGTGGGTGTAAAAGCTGGATCCAACTAGAAGAGAGCGTCTCGACCGAAGGGGCGTATCCGGTGCTAGACGATAGTGCTTTCGATAAGCTCATCTCACCAGCGCTCGGGGTGCTGGAGCGGCTCGAACCAGCTCCGGTAAGCTCCTAGAAAGAGAGGAGGCCCGATTTTGGGCGCGGCGGCCATACCCATAGTATTGCTCTTCCTGCTTCTGTTTATCAGTTGGCGGATGGTCTTGGGTTACAATCGGGACCTCATCCGGGCCAAAGCTTGGGGAGAGTTGATCCGTCGTTCCCTCCCATTCGCCGCCCTTACCCTCATGGCGCTGACCTTACTGCCGATATTAAGCGTCCAGCAGGAGTGGGCGCGCACGGTCTGGGCTATCGGCTCCGTGATCGCGGTTTTCCTCGCCAATATCTTCTCCATGACCATGTCCGAGCGCCGGGCGAATAGGGCTTTCCGAAAAGGCGACTACAAAAAGGCGGTAGACGAGTACCGTGGGCTGGCCGAAGAGAGCCCCCTGGCCCGCCACCAGGCTTTCCTGGCGGCGGCGCTCGGAGCCCAGGGCGAGAACGAAGAATCCCTCAAAGTCTCGGGACGGGCCGTGAAGCTCGACCCGGAGTACGGCATCGCCTACTACAACCGGGCGCTGGTCCTAAGACGGATGGGCCGCAAGAGCCGGAGCGTAAAAGACCTCAGGCGCTCACTAGAAACCGACCTGCCCCGCCGCCTCAAAAGCCAGGCGAAGGGTCTCCTGGAGGAGATTACTTGAAGCTGTTGTACCCGACGCTCGGGGCGCTGGTTATCCTTGCGGTCTTTACTTTTATCGTCGGGCGTCAGAGCCGTGACCTGTTGCGGGTACGGGCGTACCGGGAGTTCCTGTGGCGCATGCTCCCATCACTCTCCACCGGCGTATTCGTGGCCGGTCTACCCTTCGTCATGGCGCAGGCGACCGTGGATAATTACGCACCCGTCCTACTCGTCTACCTCAGCGGCGCTGCGATACTCACCGTCCTTATGGCCCGCGCCGTGGACCCCGAAGAACGGCGCGCGGGCACCGCTTTCAGGAAAGAGGAATACGAGAAGGCGGTGGACATCTACGAAGCGCTCGTCGAGTACCGGTCTCTACCCCGCTACTACTCGGCGCTCGGGGCGAGCCTGGATGCTAACGGCGATCCTTACGGAGCGCTCGAAGCAACCGAGAAGGCGGTAAAGATGGACCCGAAGCTCGGCATCGCCTACTACAACCGGGCCTCCGCCCGCGCAGCCCTCGGCCAGACGGCCCAGGCTCGTGGAGACCTGCAAAAAGTTTTCCAGACGGACTCAAGCCGGACCCTGCGCCGCGCAGCCGAGCAAGCCCTCGAAACCCTGGAGAAAGTTTAGGGTCAGCCGCCTCCACCGCCTATAAAGCCTCCCGCGCCTCCCAAGCCACGCCTCCCCGTCTCCAGGGCTTTCTGGCGCTCCAACTCACGCTCGCTCTCTGACTTCCTCTCTCCTCTGCGCTCGCTTTCGTTGGCTCCCTGGTCGTAGGAGTTGAGTCGATCCAGCAGCTTCCGGCGACGCTCCTTCTTTGCCGCTTCATCTGGTGTCAAGTCTTCGTTCTTGTCCTGCTCGGACACCGTGTCGCTCCCATCCCTGGACAATCACCGTTGAGCTGTACGAATGTTGTTCAACGGACCTGTTTCTGGATGTTCTGCTCGACGGCCCGTATCTCTATATTCCCGTCGCGTACACGAGTCTCGTAGGTCGATTGGGGGAAGATGGCCGGGCCGTCCAGGGCAGCGCCGGTGCAGAGGTTGAAACGCGAGCCGTGCCAGGGACAGACGACGGTATCACCTTCGCGGCTCCCCTGATCCAACGGCCCGGAGAAATGGTTGCAGGACGCGGAGATGGCGCAGACACCGCCATTCTGCGAACGGCTGACCAAGACCCCGACCCCGTCGAAGTCCACCCGGCGCATCTCACCCCCGTTCAACTCGTCTTCGGGCATGACACTCGTGAACTCGTCGGGGCCGCCGTGCTCGAAAGCGTTCCTGTTTACCCGCAACCCGTACTCGTAGGAGAGCTCCCCGCCCAGATGGGCAGCCGTGCCGGTAAGCGAAAATCCCACCAAGAAAGCCAGACGCCCCGCGTTCCTGTTTCCACCCGCCCTCAAAGCGAGCGAAGCGGTACTCAGCGTAAGGCCGGCGACGTTCAAGAGGCCGTGGGCTACTCCCATTTTGCGCGCCCCGCCGCTCAGGTAACGCCAGTCCGAGAGCCCTGTGGCCGCAGCGGCGAACCCACCGAGGATACCGAGGGCGAGCGTCGCGTCGGCGGCGTTTCGCATTGGCTTGGATCCACTGACTACATCCAGCGCGTCGAAGACGAAAGTGGCGGTCCAGGAGCCCATTGGCACGTCCGTGATCGCCGGATGCACCGGCAGTTCCAGAGGAGTGCCGTCGAGAATGTTCCGCACCGTCTTGCCGCCCGCATTCGCGGCGACTTGCACCTTCGGCTGAACGTATTCGGCGATCTCATCGAGAAGTGGCAAAGACTCGACGATGCGCCGGCTGATCGTAGACCCCATACGCTTCACCTTTCCGTGGTAGAGAATATAGAAAGTATTATGCCACGAGAGTCAGCGTTTACTTCTGTAGCGGTTGCGCCCGGATCAACTCCAGGGCAGACTCGCCGTCGAGCGGCCTCGCGAAATAGTAGCCTTGGGCCGAGTCGCACTTTGTCTTGAGGAGCCACTCTAGTTGCTCGGCCGTCTCCACTCCCTCGGCCACCACGTCCAGTCCCAGGCCGTTCGCCAGATCCACGATTCCGGAAACGAGCACTTCGTCGCCAGGGTCCTTGCCGAGGCCGGCGACGAACGAGCGGTCTACTTTCAGGCTGTCAACCGGCAAATGCTTCAACCTAGAAAGAGAAGAATATCCGGTGCCGAAGTCGTCTATCGTGAGTTGCACGCCCAGATCCTTGAGCTCCCGGAGTAGGCCACCAGCGGATCCCGCCCCTTCCATCAAAACGCTTTCTGTTACCTCTAATTCGAGATTACGGGGCTCCAAAGCTACTTCTTCGAGAATATTGGATATTTTTCCGGCTAGATCCAGGGTACGGAACTGTCGTGGCGAGAGGTTTACGCAAACAACGCGTGGCGCCGTATCCGGGTAGCGCTCTAGCCACTCTTTCATCTGGCGACAGGCTTCCCTCAGAACCCACATTCCGATCGGCACTATTAGGCCGGTTTCCTCCGCCAGCGGGATAAACTCCAGAGGCTGTACTAATCCCCTCTCGGGATGGCGCCACCTGACCAGAGCCTCCATCCCATCTATATTTCCGGTGCCTAACTGAACCTTGGGCTGGTAGTAGACTACGAACTCTTCCCGCTCTACGGCCCGCCGGAGACTACTCTCAAGACCCAGGCGGTCGCGGACTCTCTCCTTCATCTCAGGTTTGAAGATCTCATAGCGGTCTTTGCCGCCTTCTTTGCCAGCGTACATCGCTATGTCCACTTCCCTCAAGAGATCCTCGACGCTCTTCTCTCCTGGGTCTCCCAAAACTATGCCTATGCTGGCCGTGACGAATACTTCTTGTTCGCCCAGGTCGAATGGGGCGCGCAGACCTTCCGCTATCCGCCCGGCAACCTCGGTCGCATTTTCCGAACTACCAGCCTCATCCAGAAGCACCATAAACTCGTCACCGCCAAAACGCGCAACGGTATCTTCCTGACGCAGGACCTCGCGGAGGCGCCCGGCAACCTCGACAAGCAGCCGGTCCCCCGCCCCATGCCCCAACGAGTCATTGACGTGCTTGAAGTTGTCGAGGTCCATGAACAGCATTACTGCTTTCCCTTCCCGGCGTCCGGCTCGGGCGAAGACGTGCTCCAGACGGTCTACGAACAAGGTCCTGTTCGGGAGTCCCGTAAGATCGTCGTGAAAAGCCAGGTAGGAGAGACGTTCTTCGAGTACCCTGCGCTCCGTAACATCCTCCAAAATCAACGTTACCTCGGAGACACTACCGGAGCCATCTCTAACGGGGTATATAAGGGCTCGTAGCCAACGCCTGCGTCCCTGACGCCCGGTGCGGGCCGGGTCGTGCAAGAGCGCCGGCGTGTCCACTGTCTCTCCAGCAATACCCCGCTCTACGTAAGGTATCAGCCCGGCCGCGCGCAGCTGCGCGTCGCCGAAGATGTTCGTCCCTTCCGGCTCTTCGCCTTTTTCAACTTCCCAGATCTCATTCCAGGTCTCGTTTGCCAGAAGAGAACGCCCATCCGGAGAAAAGACGTGTATACCGAGTGGAGATTGCTCGATCACCGTGCGTAACCGTTTCTCGAGCCTACCCCTAGCTCGACCGCGACCGTCGTCCCTAAAGAATCGACGCAGCATACGATGCACAACTCCGGTCGAGAACAGGCCCAAATCGCCCTGCAAAACCCTCATAAAACTTCCGCCAACACCTGTGTCGCTCAAAGTAAAAGGATCATATCCCACCACCAGAACGACTCCTGTGGATACAGGTACTATTCACACACGCACTTTAGGCTGTTTTTATCTACGACGGTACAATACGTAAAGATTGAGGCCGGGCCACTTCACACGGGCTTCTTGCCGCGGAGAGGGGGGGATTTGAACCCCCGGCGCCGGGGTTACCGACGCTACGGTTTTCGAGACCGTCGCATTAGTCCACTCTGCCACCTCTCCACCCCAGAGTTTAACGTATCAACGCCGGCCCGTCATCACCACCGCAACTCTAGGCCGGTGAGATCCTGTTCAAACTGCTTTTAAAACCCTCTACTTTAGCTTTAGTGTGAACCGCTAGTCATCTTACTCCACATAGATCCTACGTAATTGATTAGTTTTGCAGCTATTTATGTACGAAAACACGAAAAGGCGGACCTCTCGGCCCGCCTTTCTTTAACCTTATGCTTCAAGGTTAGCTACACTTAGAGTAACCGCAGGAGTGGCAGACGACGCAGCCTTCCTGCTTGGTGAGACCACCGGAGCACTCAGGGCAGGCTCCTATGACGGGCAGGCTCCTGGCTTCCTCGGCGCTCTCTTCGACCAGGTAGTGCTCGGCCATCGCTTTCGCTACGCCGTCGGGGACGGAGAGGACGGCGCTCGGGCCGAAGCCTGCGGGGTGTCCGTCCTGGATGCCGCGGAGTTGGTGGACGATCTCGGCCGGGGTTGCGCCGTGCTTCTCGGCGAGTGAGACCATCCTCCCGAGCGCGTCGGAGAAGGCGGCCGCCGTCCCGCCGGGTTTGCCGATCACGATAAAGCACTCGCGCGGGCCGAACTCGTCGTCGTTCATGTTCACGTAGAGCGGGCCGTGGCCGGTCTGTATCTTCTTCGTCACCCCGGAGAGGGTACGCGGCCGGCCGTTTCGGGCTTCGGCCAGGGAGATGTATTCTTTCTCGGTCTCCACGGCTGCCGCGGGCTCCGCGCCGGCCTTCGTCTTGCCCGTGGAGAGGACCTGGGCGTCGCGCGAGCCGTCACGGTAGACGGCGATGCCTTTGCAGCCGGTCTCGTAGGCGAGCCGGTAAGCGTCTGCGACATCTTCGAGGGTGGCCTCGTTCGGCAGGTTTATGGTCTTGGAGATCCCCATCGAGGTGTGCTTCTGGAATGAAGCCTGCATCTGCACGTGCCACTCGGAAGAGATATCGTGGGAAGTGACCCACGCATTCCTCACGTCTTCGGGTACCTCGGGGATGTCGCGCACGCTGCCGTGCTCGGCGACCTTTTTCATCAACTCTTCGGAGTAGAAGCCCCGGCTTTTGGCGAGCCGCACGAACTCGGGATTGACGTCGGGCATCTCCATGTCGGCCTGGCGGCGCATGAAGGCGACGGCGAACAGCGGCTCGATACCGCCCGAGCAACCGGCGATCATCGAGATGGTGCCGGTGGGAGCTATGGTGGTTACCGTGGCGTTGCGTACCCGGTCACCGCGGGCCTCGTGGCGCGAGCCTTCGAAGTGTGGCATGACGCCGCGTTCCTCGGCGAGCGCCCGGCTCTCCTCCCAAGCCTCATCATCGACGAACTTCATCATCTTCTCGGCGAAGGCGAGGCCCTCATCGGAGTCGTAAGTAATGCCGAGCTTTATCAGGAGGTCGGCGAAGCCCATCACCCCGAGCCCGATCCGGCGGTTCCCCCGGCTCATCTCGTCGATCGCGGGTAGCGGGTAGTTGTTCATCTCTATGACGTTGTCTAGGAAGCGGACCGCCGTGTGGATCGTCTCGCGCAACTCGTCCCAGTCGACACTCCCCTCGCCGGGTTTCGCACCCTCCACGAAAAAGCGCTCCAGGTTTATGGAGCCGAGGTTGCATGAGTCGTACGGCGGCAAATGGGCCTCGCTGCACGGGTTGGTGCTCTCTATCGGGAACTGGGGTGTGGGGTTGTCGCCGTTGATCCGATCTATAAAGACCACGCCCGGCTCGCCGTTAAGCCACGCGCCTTCGATGATCTGGCGGAACAACTCCCGCGCCCGGACGGTCCTCACAACCTCGCCGCTACGGGGGTTGGTCAGGTCGAAGTCCGCGTCGTTGCCGACGGCGTCCATGAACTCGTCGGTGATTGCGACCGAGATGTTGAAGTTGTTGATCTGGTCGTTCTCTTTCTTGCAAGTGATGAAGTCTTCGACATCCGGGTGATCCACCCTCAAAATACCCATGTTCGCCCCGCGACGGGTGCCGCCCTGCTTGATCTTATCCGTCGAAGCGTCGTAGATCGCCATGAAAGAGACCGGCCCGCTCGAAACGCCCATCGTGCTCTTCACGAGGTCGTTCTTTGGACGTAGCCGCGAGAAACCGAAACCAGTTCCACCACCGCTCTTGTGGATGATCGCCTGGTGCTTCAACGTGTCGTAGATGCCGTCTATGGAGTCTTCCACCGGCAGCACGAAGCACGCCGAGAGCTGCTGCATCTCGCGCCCGGCGTTCATCAAAGTCGGCGAGTTGGGCATGAACTTCTTACTGAGCATCATCTGCAAGAACTTCTCTTTGGACTCTTCATAGAGCCTGTCGGCGTTCTCGCCCTCGGTAAACTTATGCTCGCCCTCGGCGATGTTCGACGCCACGCGCCGGAACATCTCGATCGGCTCCTCTATCGCCTCGCCCTTCTCGTTCTTCTTGAGGTAGCGCTTCTTTAGAACGGCTATAGCGTTCTCCGAGAGTTCGACCTCCGTAAGCTTATTGCGATCTACATCCATATCCATCCTCCTGATTTTACCGCTTGTCACTACTTGTTCCACTATCTACTTCGAGATAAAAGACTGCCGGGAACTCCCGTCTCCCGGCGAACCTACCTGCCGTTTCCCATACCCGACCCGGATATCCGCACCAACTCGGAGCGGAACTGGTCCACGTCCGTGTACTGCCGGTATACAGAGGCGAACCGCATGTAGGCGACCATATCCAGTTGCCGGAGGCGGATCAAAACCATATCCCCCAACCGCCGGGAAGTAACCTCGTGCCGCCGCCGCTCCCTGAGGTCCGCCTCGATACCCTCGACCACGACCTCGACCTGCTCCTCGGAAACCCGCTGCTTGGCGCACGCCTTCGAAAGCCCGGCTCGCAACTTCTCCCTATCAAAAGGCTCCCGCTCTCCGCCGCGCTTTAGAACCACCAACCTCAAAGGCTCCCGGCGCTCGTAGGTAGTGAACCGCTTCTCGCACGAGAGACACTCCCGACGCCGACGAACCGCGTCTTTCGTCTCCGACAACCGCGAATCTATGACCTTGGTGTCCTCGAAATCACAGTACGGACACTGCACCTCGCCTACCCCCTGCCTCAATACTACATCTAGTACCGTGAAAACCTAGCACACTATATTTGTGAATAGCAATAGCACGAAAGTAACCCTCAGAATGAGGTACATATAGGTACCGAAAGCCCGGAAGCCTATTCCCTAGCGGAGTTCGTCTGTCATTCACTCTCCGAAAATATTTTCGAAAGATTTTTCACAACAGTCCGAAACGAGGGAAAATCCAGCAAAACAGCTACCTTGACGTGCAGGTAGAGAGATTGCGTTGAACTCTCACTTCAGTCTAAGTGATGTATGCTGATTCCGATGTATCTAACCATAAAGTTTAAGGTTATGGCTCTGCTCTGGTGGGCTACGGATACCTTTGATGGGGCATTTTGGTGGCTTTGCGGCGCACTTTGAAGAAGTTGCGCAGGAGATGCGCGGCTTCTTCTCCGAGGACGTTACTCTCTACGGGGAACGTGTGGTTGAGACGGGAGTCGGTTGGGGTATTGTGGAGTGTGCCGGCGTATCCGGCTTTCGGGTCCGGGGCGGCGTAGACCAGGCGTGAGATGCGGGCGGCGTGGGCGGCGCCGGCGCACATGGGGCAGGGTTCGAGCGTTGAGTACAGGGTGCAGCCGGTCAGGCGCCAACTCCCCACTTTATCCGCCGCGCGCCTGAGAGCTAGAAGCTCGGCGTGGGCTGTCGGGTCCTGAGACGCTTCCCGCTCGTTGGCGGCTACTGCCAATATCTCGTCGTCCCTTGCCAAGACGGCTCCGACGGGGACTTCTCCCCTGCCGGCCGCTTCTCGGGCGGCCTGTAGAGCGCGGCGCATCATCCGCTGGTCCCAAGGTCGGGTTGCCGGGCGGGACGTTTCTTGCTCCGATCTCTGCTGACCGCTCACACCGCCGATAATAGCAGGAGGGCAGTACGAGACGCCCTGAAATTATCCTTTCAGGTTTCTGAAAGGACTTTGATCCGGACATATGCAAATCGGCGCGCTGACGGTAGCCGAGCAAACTCTTTTGGCAGAGACCGGGAGATCTACGTTTTCGGACACACAAACGTCTTCCGCCAGCAAACAGGTTTTGAGGACTTTGGTTCCACGGTCCAGGCCGCAGGTAGGCCTGCGTTCGACCTCTGCGGAGTGTAAGACCGACCGCTGTATCCGTCGTTAGCGCCTGGAACCGACGTTCGTGTCGAGAAGCTCCTCTTCGATGCGACTCCTGATTTCGTCCCGCACCCGCCGGTAGACCGCGAGACGCTCTTCCCTATTCCCGGTCGCCTGCGAGGGGTCTTCAAACGACCAGTGCAGACGCCTCTTCGCCCCGGGAAAGACCGGACACGATTCATTGGCGGCGTCGCAGACCGTGATCACGTACTCGAAACCTTCTCCAAGGTAGCGCTCCAGGGTCTTGGACTCCGCACACGAGATATTTGACCCGATCTCCGTCATCACTGCGATGGCTTCCGGCCTGACTCGCGTTGCCTCTGTCCCGGCGCTGTACGCCTCAAAGTCGTCTCCGCCGAAGTGCCGCAGGAGACCTTCCGCCATCTGAGAGCGGGCCGAGTTATGGGTGCACAAGAAGAGCACCCGACGGCGATGGACGCTTTCCTCAGACATCTTTTCCTCCGGCGACGAGGAGCCAGCGGGAAGCATCCTCCAGGAGATGTGCCGCCGCCCCGCGATCCAGGGAGTAGAAGCTCCACTTCCCGCGCTTCTCTTCCCGCGCCAACCCGGACTCTTTGAGCTTGCCAAGATGGTATGAGACCTTGGACTGAGCCATCCCGTAGTGTTCCATGAACTCGCAAACGCAGATACCAGGACTCTCCCCACCGTCCGCGGGCGTCCCGAGGTCCGGCAACCCGCAACGGCCGGAAGCCAACATCCCGAGCATCCGCACCCGGATCGGGTCCGAGAGCGCTTTCCCCAAAGCCACGAGTTGCTCTACCCGCTCCTCCCGTCCTGCCTCTTTCAGCACCCCGGAACCTCCTCACTCTGCTCCGGCTTGCACGCCCGTACAGAAGCGCCGGCTAACGAGACACCTTCGGGGAATTCCACTCTTTCCCCACAGCAACCGGAACCTTCGATAACTTCCTGCCCGTAAGCGTAGGTGACTTCTATAGAGACGTCGGAGAATCCGGCGGTCTTGAGGAGCTTCTCGTACTCCGGCTTTTCGAGCGCGCCCGAGACGCATCCGGCCCACAGCTCGATATTGCGGACCATCTCATCTGGTAGCTTGTTCTTCTCACCCAGGAACACCATATCGGAGACCGCCAACCGCCCGCCGGGACGGAGCACCCGGAACGCCTCGCCGAGCGCGCGTTGCTTGTCGGTGGACAGGTTGATCACGCAGTTGCTTATAACTACGTCTACGTGTCCATCCGGCAGCGGAATATCCTCGATCTCCCCTTTCAGGAACTCCACGTTCTCGATCCCGGCTTTCTTCTGGTTCTCACGCGACAGGGCCAACATCTCATCCGTCATGTCCAACCCATACGCTTTTCCGCCGGGAGCCACCCGCCGGGCGGAGAGCAACACGTCGATCCCACCTCCACTCCCCAGGTCCAGGACTATCTCTCCCGCCCAGAGATACGCCAACACGACCGGGTTGCCGCACCCGAGCGAAGCCTCCGAAGCCATCCGCGGGAGTTGCCCCCTCTCTCCCTCCGTATAGCTGCCGGAAGCAAAGTCCAGGCCGCCAGGCCCATCTCCACCGCAACAAGCCTCACCATCGTTCCCATCCCGCACAGCCCGCGCAACTCCCGCATACCGCTCCCCAACTTTATCCCGCAAACCTCTATCCACCACACGACTCCTCGCCTCACCCAACACACATCGAAATAACTTGATGTGACTATACACCAATCAATCTTGATGCGTTGACGAGACTGGAGCTTATACCGACTTAATGAGGGGGACTTGGTCGGCGGCGGTTTGGATGACGCTCTCTTGGTGAGGTTGGAGGTCCTGGTATCCTCGCAGCTCGAACTCGCGCAGGAACGGGTCTCCAACCTCTGTTCTTGTGCCCGAAAGCTCTTCTATTACGGCGAGTCCGCAGAACGGGACGTAGGAGGTGGAGTAGCCTCCCTCGTGGCACATGACGACCTTTCCCTCGCAGACCTCATCGGCGACTTCCATCAGGAGGCGGGTCATTCTACGGTAGGCCCTGCTATGAAGCATCATCCGGCCCAGGGGGTCGACCACACTCGCGTCGAGGCCGGAAGCGACCAGGATCAAGGCTGGACGGTAGGCCCGGAGCGCCGGGACGACAACTCGTTCGAAAGCCGCCAAGTAAGCACCTTCCCCGGAACCGGGCGGCAGGGGCACGTTAATGTTGTAGCCCCTTCCATCGCCTGAGCCCGTATACTCAGCGTCTCCCGAGTCAAGCGGGAAGTTCCGGGCCTGGTGCAGCGAAATGGTCAGCACGTTTGGATCCGCGTAGAAAGCCTGCTCCGTGCCGTTGCCGTGGTGGACGTCCCAATCCACGATCGCTACACGGTCCAGACCGCGAGCTTCACGGGCGTGCATGGCCGCAAGGGCGGTGCTGCCGAAGATACAGAAACCTCGAGCCTCCGCGCGCTCGGCGTGGTGCCCCGGCGGCCGGACGAGCGCATAAGCGTTGTTCACCCTCCCGTCGAGCACGGCGTCGACGGCCTCTATACAGCCACCGGCCGCGAGCCGCGCTATCTCGTAGCCACCAGGCCCGAGCGGGGTCTGGATCCCCACCATACCTCCCCCGGCCTCGCTCAACGCCTCTATCTTCCGGACGTACCCGACGTCATGAAAGCGGCAAAGCTCCTCGACAGTCGCGGGCCTCGGTCGAACCCTGACAAGCTCGTCCAGCAGGCCGCTCACCTCTAGCAGGCTGCGGAAGCGACGTTTGCTCTCTGGGCTCTCTACGTGTTCCTCCGGCTCCACGAACCCGCCCGCGGGCATCGAACCGGCCGCGTGCCCGGTATCGTGCCACGCGTACCGCTCGTCCCATACAAAGCCGGTAGCCACCTTAATAAGGCGTCCACTCGTTAAGGTACTTGCAGACTTCAGATGCTGAGGCAGTTGAAGAAAAATATCTGATGTCCCGTGCGACACCTGTGACTAGGTAGAGGAAGTCTTCGTCTGCCAAGTTGGGATCCTCAGAAGTATCTTTTACATAAAGAACGGCTAGTCTTGCAAGACGCCCGTCCACTTTTTTCCTTATTACTCGGCCCATACGCTGCACCATCTGGCGCCGGGACCGACTGCTTGCCAACACAATTGCCAAATCTGCGCAACCGGAAGGAGACGATGATTGCGCGCAGTTTGCACTGTGGCGAGCAGTATTGTTGCACTTCGCATCATATTTTTGTGGCCGTCTCCGAGAAGGCCTATAGAAACTCTCATGCCGCAAGCTTCCACCAACATCTTCTCTGTCTCACGCTTCCATTGATAGAGTAGTTCTTTGGTCGGAACTATGACTACTACGCGGTCACCACCATGGCGAAGATGATGCTCCACCGCCGCGAGAGCTCCCCTGGTCTTGCCAGCTCCAGTAACTGCCTCAATAACGCCCCGATAACGTCGCTTCCTCCACCATTCGAGAGCTTCCCGCTGCCAGGGATAAAGTGACAAATCCTTTGACCACAGTTCCCTATCCACATCTGCTTCACGTAAAGGCTCTTGTGTATGCAAAGCCTGTCCAATCGGACGGCCAAGAATAAAATCGTTGATTGTCTCCGCAGGGACGACTCGTTCTCCATCGACGTATTGTTCGCTCAACTCCCCACTGTTCAGCATACCCTCGATTGTCGGGTAAAATCCGGGAATTAGTTTAGCTATCTCTTTCTGCGTGTAGTAGTTCTTCGTCATCCCAAAAACTTAGCCTAGCCTTCCCTCAACCACCACCTCTACCAGACTGAGAAATTCTATCAGAGCCCATTGCCCCGTTATTTACACCGGCCCACTGGCGGGCCGGGAGGCCCCAGAGCGCGATGAACCCTGCGGCTGCCGACTCGTCGAAGGTGCTGTTCGGGTCGTAGGTTGCGAGTTCCTTGCTGTAGAGCGCTTTCGGTGCGGTTCTCCCGACCACGGTGCTGGAACCTTTGTACAGCTTGAGCCGGACAGTACCGGTTACGGCCTGCTGAGTCTCCGCGACAAACGAGTCGAGGGCTGCTTTCAGGGGTGTGAACCAGAGGCCGTCGTAGGTCAATTCGGCGTAGCGTTGTTCCACTTGCGCCTTGAAGCGGAGAACGTCTTTGGTCAGGGTCATAGTTTCGAGTTCTTTGTGGGCCTGAATGATAGTCATCGCGGCTGGAGCTTCGTAGATCTCCCGGCTCTTGATTCCGACCAGGCGGTCTTCGATCATGTCCAGCCGCCCGACCCCATGCTCACCCGCAACCTCGTTCAACCCCACCACCAGATCCACTAACGGCAACTCCTCGCCATCCAGGCTCACCGGAAGCCCCTCCTCGAACCCGATCTCCACGTACCGTGCCTCCTCTGGAGCATCCTCCGGCTCCGAGGTCAGAGTATAAACGTCAGGTGTAGGTTCATAATTTGGGTCTTCGAGCGGCCCCGCCTCGATGGAGCGTCCCCAGAGGTTCGCATCCACGCTGTAGGGAGACTTTTTGGAGACCGGTACCGGGATACCTCGGGCGGCGGCATACTCCATCTCTTGAGGACGGCTCATATCCAGGTCTCGCACCGGGGCGACCACTGTCAGGTCGGGTGCTACGGAAGCGGTCGTTACGTCGAAGCGGACCTGATCGTTGCCTTTTCCAGTAGAGCCGTGGGCTATGTGAGAGGCTCCAACCCTTCGCGCGGCCTCGACCAGCTTCTTCGCTATGAGCGGACGCCCGAGCGCCGTGAACAGCGGGTACTTCCCGCCATACAGCGCATTCGCCTTTATAGCCGGGGCCACATACTCGTCCACGAACTCCGCTCTCGCGTCCTCCACAAAAGCGTCGGCGGCGCCTATCTTGAGTGCTTTTTCTTTAACGTCTACTTCAGGTTCACCCTGTCCGAGATCCAGGTACAAAGCGTACGGGATGGCCCCTTGCTCCTCAAACCACTTCAGACACACCGAGGTGTCGAGCCCTCCCGAGTAGGCGAGCACAACTTTCTTTCCGTCCAGCAATTTTTTCTCCATATCTGTTACTTTTCAGGTTTCTATTTCGACGGATTCGCCATCGGCGGGAACTTCCACCCGACCGGCTAAACCTTCTTGTTCCAGCATCTCGTTCAACTCGTCTCTGGTGAGCAGGCAGTGGTTTATAGACTCCATGTGAACGGCGAGCACCCGCGACTCGGGCAGAACTCGGCAGACCCGCGCCACGTCCCCGGCGGTCATGGTGATAGGGTCGCCAGATGTAAACTGCGCCGCTCCTGCGTTGAGGACTATTATGTCGGGATGATGAGAGTTCAGAGCTTCTTCTACTTCTGGGCACCATACCGTGTCCCCTGCGATGTACAGGGTCGGGGCTTCCGTCGACCTCAACACGAAGCCGGAGACCGGGGCCATCTTTTCGCCGATCTCTCCTGTGCCGTGTCGACCTTCGGTTCGGGTAAAGAGGATGCTGCCCCATTCGACCTCCGTATCGACGGGCGTAACTTTGGAGAAACCCGCGGACCGTATGAGATCTTCGTCTTCCGGCTGGCACAGTACCTGGAGGTCCTTCGGTAGTAACTCAGTCGCCCGCTCATCCCAGTGGTCCTGGTGAGTGTGGGTTACGAGCACCGCATCTATACCTTCCAGAATGCGGTAGAGCTCGTCTTCTCCGAACGGTAGATCCACTAAAGGATTCCGTTGCTGGTTGGGTGTCCCAGGTACGGCTTCAGCGGCGTCGGCCGGGTTGAGCATCGGGTCCACGAGTATGCGGGCGCCGTCCAGGTGAAGTACGAGCGTCGCGTGTCGTATGAGGCGTATCTCCATACGCTGGTTCCGTTGGTTCACTCGACGTTTCCGGCGGGCCTCGTCTTGGCGCGGCAGATGTCGGCGATCAGGGCGGACACTTCTTCCGCCGCCGCAGCGTCCGGCGAGACGGCCATTACGGTGTCGAGCCCGGCTATAGTACCGAGTATCTTGAGACCCTTTACCCGGTCGAGCACGTTGGCGACCGCCCCGGCGGTCCCGTCGCGGGTGTCTATGACGATCATGTTTTGGGCGGGCGCGACGCCTAGTATAAAGCTCGGCAGCACCTCGATGCCGGCGGCCCCCGGTGCGTGCGGTAGAGCCAGATAGCGGCTACCGACCTTCAGGACGCCGAGTTCCGCGAGGTCCCGGCTGACAGTGGCCTGGGCGACCTCCACTCCTTCGTCGGCGAGCGCCGCTACCACGTCCTGCTGCGTCCCGAGCTCTCGTTCGGAGATCAGCCTGAGGATCAAGTTTTGCCTCGTTTCCTTGTCTACCGACGATCTTGTAGCCTCCATCGTGACCTCTCCTCCTCTACTTCAGGTACTCCAGCCCGAGGTCCTCCGGGTACCCGAACGCCAGGTTCATGTTCTGTACAGCCGCCCCTGATGCCCCCTTGAGCAAGTTGTCGAGCGCGGAGAACAACAGCAACTTCCCAGACCTCCGGTCCACCGCGGCCGAGAGCCTGCAACGGTTAGTGTTCGCGACGTGCAAGACCTGCGGATACTCCTCCCTCGCCCCGACGAACTTCCATCCCGCATAATCCTCCCTGTACCAGTCGAGGACTTCTTCCGTCTCCGGCAGAAGCTCGGGGCTCGCGGGCTCAACGACGATAGTCTCCAGCTCTCCACGGCTCAAGGGTACGAGGTGCGGCACGAAGGTCACGTCCGGCGTCTCCCCGACGCGCCGGAGCATCATCTCTATCTCGGGCGTATGGCGGTGTCCGGGGACGCCGTAGGCGTTGGCGTTCTCGTTGGCGCTCACGAAATGGGTCCCCACGGAGGGCCTCGCCCCCGCCCCGCTCACCCCCGAGAGCGCGTTTATCGTCACCGAACGCACCGGCACCCGCCGCACCACCGGCGCGAGCGCCAGTATGGCCGCCGTCGGATAACATCCGGGGTTGGCAACGAGCTTCCCCTCCGCCGCTCCGAACACCTCCGGCAAACCATAGTGAGCCTCCCCCAGAAGCTCCGGCGCGGGATGCTCCCCGTACCACTCACCGTACACGCCCGCGTCCGGCAACCGGAAATCGGCCGACAGGTCCACGACCAACCCGGCCCCCGCGTCGAGCAGCTTCCTCACCGTCACGGCGCTCTCCATATGCCCGTACGCCACGAACGCCACGTCGAGCCCAGAAGCATCTATCTCATCCGGATTAACGAACTTCTCCCCGAACGAGAGGTGTGGATACACCTCGTCCACGGCCCGGCCCGCGTAGCCGCGAGAAGCGACCTCCAGCCCACCGACCTCCGGGTGAGCCTCCAACAGCCGCACCAACTCCGCGCCCGCGTACCCGCTTCCGCCGTAAATACCAACTTTCAGTCCCATGCACCGCATTATAAGAGTATCGGATAATTATTCAAGTTTCTGAATAAAACGGTTGACCGTCCGGTTCGTGGGTGCGAGAATACGGGCCAATGTTGAATAAAGATACAGAAAAAAGAATAAAGCTCGTCCCTGGAGGGGCGACGGCGCCCGGTGGATTTATCGCGGGCGGTGTGGCTTGTGGGGTACGTCGTATTGGAAGGCGGGATCTGGGGATCCTGTTATCCGAGAGGGAGTGTACGGCGGCGGCGGTTTTTACGCGCAACGTGGTCAAGGGCGCTCCGCTGACCGTCACGCGAGAAGCCGTAGAGGCCAGAGGCGTCCGGGCGATCGTCGTCAACAGCGGCAACGCGAATGCCGCGACCGGAGAGCAGGGGATCAGGGACGCTTACGAAACTCAAAGAGTGGCGGCAGAGTCACTAGGGCTGACAGCCTCCGAGGTAGCGGTGGCATCTACGGGGGTAGTCGGGGAACAGCTGCCAATGGACCGCATCGCCGAGGGAATCACAAAGGCGGCGGAGAACCTGGACCAGGAAGATTCTGGTTTCGCCGCCGCCATCCTGACCACCGACACTCGTGTAAAAATGGCAGCAGTTGAAGTTGAAGTAGAGGGTAAGGTCGTTACAGTGGGTGGAACGGCGAAGGGTAGCGGTATGATCCACCCGAACATGGGGACCATGCTCGCCTTCTTGACGACCGACGCCGCCGTCGAGAAGGATTGCCTGCAAGAGACCCTGAACCACGTCACGGAGAGGACTTTCAACCGCGTCACCGTGGACGGCGACACCTCCCCCAGCGACATGGCGCTCCTGCTGGCGAACGGCGCGGCAGGGAACGGATTTCTGAGGGCTGACTCAACAGATTGTCCGGCATTCGAAGCGGCGGTCGAAGGAGTGGCTCTCGCTCTGGCAAAGGAGATCGCACGCGACGGCGAGGGGGCGACCAAGCTGGTCGAGGCGGTCGTGGAGGGAGCTCGGGACGAGGCGTCTGCGGTGGTGTTGGCGAAGGCGGTAGTCGGGAGCAGCCTGGTAAAAGCAGCCATGTTCGGGGAGGACGCGAACTGGGGACGGGTGCTGGTGGCAATGGGCTATTCAGGAGCGAACTTCGACCCGGAAACCGTGGAGATCTACTTCGGTCCGGTGAAGGTCTTCGGCAGCGGCGAGCCTAAAGCTTATTCTGAAGTAGAGGCAAGTGAAGCTCTGGCAGACGAGGTGGTTCGGGTACTCGTACGTTTGGAGGGGGGTGAGGCGTCAGCCACAGCCTGGGGTTGCGACCTCACCTACAAGTACGTCGAGATCAACCGGAGTTACCGGACGTGAAGCCGATAGTTATAAAAGTCGGGGGTGGCGCGGTAGGCGGTGGGGCATTGGAGGATCTGCCGGGGATCATCGAGTCAGGGGCGCCCGTGGTCCTGGTACACGGCGGGGGAGCGCAGCTCACCCGGATGCTCGACGCCCTGGAGGTACCGACCCGTTTTCACGAGGGGCTGCGGGTAACGGACGAGCGGACCCTGGAGGTCGCGGAGATGATCTTCGCCGGGAGCGTCAACAAGTCACTGGCCCGTGAACTCGGTGTCCTCGGGGTGCCCGCGGCCGGCATCTCCGGGACCGACGGCCGGATGCTACACGTCGAGCCGATACCGGGGCTCGGGCGGGTCGGGAGCGTTAGTAAGGTAGAGCCTGGCCTCGTGAAGAGCCTGTGGGAAGGTGGGTTCACGCCGGTCATGGCGCCACTCGGGCTCGGGCCGGATGGGGCGTACAACGTGAACGCCGACGCCGCCGCCGCCGCGCTCGCCTTGGAACTGGAGGCGGGTCATCTCTTTCTCCTGACCGACGTGGACGGGTTGCTCAGGGACGGTGAGGCTGTTACGGCTCTGACTCCAGAGGAGTGCGAAGGGTACGTCGCGGATGGAATCGCCGACGGCGGGATGATACCGAAGCTCCGGGCGGCCGCCGAGGCGGCGCGTGGCGGCGTCGAGGCCCGCATTATCAACGGAAACAAAAGGGGCATCATCGCAAAGTCCCTGGACGGAGAGAAGGTTGGAACTGTGATATCGGAAGGAGTAACCGCATGAAAGCAGTAATGGAGACTTACAAGAGGCTCGGGATAGCGCCCACGGGCGGCCGAGGAAGTTGGCTCTTCGACGAGGCGGGCAACCGCTACCTGGACTTCATCGCCGGCATCGCGACAAACTCTCTAGGCCACGGACACCCGGCGCTCGTAAAAGCCATTCAGGAGCAGGCCGAGAACCTCATCCACTGCTCCAACCTATACGAGATACCACTCCAGGCCGAGGTGGCGGAGATGCTCACCGACGCCACGGACTTCGACCGGGTCTTTTTCTGCAACTCCGGCGCCGAGAGCGTCGAGGCGGCCATAAAGCTCGCCCGGAAGCACGCCTACGGAGAGCACGGCCCTCACAAACACGAGGTGCTCACTTTCTCCAGATCGTTCCACGGCCGGACATACGGCGGCCTCACCGCGACCGCCCAGCCCGCGCTACAGGAAGGGTTCGGCCCCATGCCGGCGGGCTTCGTCTACGCGCCGTTCGGAGACCTGGAAGCGGCGAGCGAGATGGTCGGGCCGCAGACGGCGGCGATCCTTGTAGAACCGATACAGGGCGAGGGCGGGATAAACCCGGCCCCGGAAGGGTTTCTCGCGGGGCTTCGGGAGCTGTGTGACGAACACGACGCGCTGCTAATCTTCGACGAGGTCCAGACAGGCGCGGGCCGCACCGGCCACCTTTACGCCTACCAGGGCTTAGGCGTCGTCCCGGACGTTCTGACGAGCGCAAAGGGACTCGGCGGCGGAGTGCCGGTCGGGGCGGTGCTGGCGAAAGAGGAGTACGCCTCGCTCGGACCCGGCAGCCACGGCTCGACCTTCGGCGGCAACCCGCTCGCGATGGCGGCCGTAAAAGCGGTCCTCGGGGTTGTGAACGAGGCTGGCTTCCTGGAAGAAGTCCGGTTCAAGGGGGCGGTACTCAAGAACGCGCTGGAGGCGCTTGCGGAGCGGGTACCGGGCGCGGAAGTGCGCGGTGAAGGTCTCCTGCTCGGTCTGGACCTCGGGCCGGAGCTTGCCCCGAAAGTCTTCGAGCACTGCCTGGATAATGGGGTGCTCGTCAACCTGGTGGGTGGCGGGACCACTATCAGGCTCGCCCCGCCCCTGACCGTTACGAGGACGGAGGTACGCTACGCCCTCGATACCTTTCGAGGCGCGGTTGACGAACTTGTAGACGAGCCGGTAGACGCTTTATCAGAGCGGGTAGCTATAGCCCAGGCCGTGGCCTGAGACCCGTGATCCCGCAGCTCGACGCGACCCCGCCTTCTCCTTCCCACCTCTCCGGCCGGGACTGTCTCACCCTGGCCGAGTTCGCACCGGAGGACGTTGGCCTCATCCTGGACGAGGCGGCGAAGATAAAGACGTATCGCAAGGCCCGCGTCTCGTTCCAGCCGCTGCGGGGCCGGACGCTGGCGATGGTCTTCCAGAAACCCTCTAACCGCACCCGCGTCTCCTTCGAAGTCGGGATGTACCAGCTAGGCGGCCACGCTTTGTATTTGAACCCCGATGAGATCCAATTGGGGAAAAGAGAGACACCCTCGGATACCGGCCGCGTCCTGGCCCGCTACATAGACGCCATAATGGTCCGCACCTTCGACCACGGAGAGCTGGAAGAACTTGCCTCGGCGGCCGACGTTCCGGTCATAAACGGCCTCTCCGACTCCCACCACCCCTGCCAGGCGCTGGCCGACCTACTCACCGTCCGGGAAGAGTTCGGCTCTCTCGAAGGTATAAAGATAACCTACGTCGGTGACGGCAACAACGTAGCCCATTCGCTGGCGCTCGCCTGCGCCCTGACCGGCGCCGAGCTGACCATCGCCCACCCCGAAGGCCACGCCCCCGACAAAAGAATCCTGGACCTCGCAGCGAACGTCGGAGCAGCCCCGACCCTGACACAAGACCCGGAAAGAGCCGTTTCCGGCGCGCGGGTCGTCTACACGGACGTGTGGGCCAGCATGGGACAGGAAGCCGAAGCCGCGGAACGAAAGGGGAAGTTCTCCCCTTACCAGGTGAACGAGGGCTTGATGGACCGTGCGGCCGACGACGCCATATTCCTTCACTGTCTACCGGCCCATCGTGGCGAAGAAGTGACGGCGGGTGTCATAGACGGCCCGGCGAGCCGGGTCTTCGATCAGGCCGAGAACCGATTGCACGCCCAGAAGGCTCTGCTCTACCTGCTGTTGGGCTAGGCTTCGTCGGCGGTCCACGCCGCCAGGGTCTCCGAGACATCTTCGCTGTCGAAGGTGTGACCTTTCTCGAAGCTCTTCATCCGGGCCACGTTCCTTCTCCGGTCCCAGGCATCGACGAAGTAGGTTTCCACAGCCTCGCACCGGGGACAAGTCGAGGACACCACGAACGGATACAGTGGGTCATCTCCGGGCGGCCGGTTGTCTGGAGCCGTGGGTGGATAGTCGGCCAGAAAAGACAGGGCCTCCAGGCATCGCCGGAGCTTCTCCCGCGTTTCGTTGGAGGCATTTGTTATCATCCCAGGCTCCTTCGGGCCTCGGTCGTGCTTATAGTCGTTCTTTTCCCGGATCAGTTCGATCACATCCCTGCCGAATCCCTTTTTCTCGGAGCCGATCTTCAGCTTGTAGATGGCTGTGGCGAGCGGAATGTCCCGGTAGCCGGCGAAGACTTTCGAGCACCGCTGGACTATGTCTTTCCAGTCGCCGGGTGAGATCCCACCGGACCACTTTTTCTTGAGTTCCAGGTTCGCCTTTTCGCGATCCTCTTCTTTTAACAGCGCCAGAGACACCGATGCGAGGTACGCCAGCAGGTTCTCGGCGAAGCGTAGCTGCTCGTGGTAAAGCTCCGCAGGACGGCCTTGCTCGATCAACGCCCGGAAGCCGTGGGCTAAAGGGTATGGGTAGGAGGCGGAGATGCGACTCTCCAACCCATCTCTCGGGGCTAGAAGCGCGGGGATCCTATCGTCCAGTTCATCTTCGAAGAAGACGTGCTTTCTGGCGAAATCCTCCCGCGCCCAGCCCCCACCCCACTTCTCGTTCAGTTCTTTGTAGGGTGTGGCGGAGACTATGTAGGAGTCGAGGAAGATATCCTGGTCCTCTCTTCCGCTGATGCGGTCGGAGAGGTCTCTTAGAGCCAGGTACAACTCTACTTTGTCGTTCTTGGGCGGTGGGTTGTCGTTTCGCATGCCGTGCGGCTCCACGAAGACCGCTTTTTGAGAACCGTCTGCGTACTTTACCCACAGGATGAAGTCCGGATAGAAACCCGCAGTGTCGAAGAAACCGACACCCTTACCCCGGCTCAGGTTACGCAGCAAGAAAACTTTTTCATCACCATCCATCCCGCTGGAGTGGCGCTTTAGGGCCGCGATGAACTTCTCCTCACTTGGCTCCAGCCCGGCGGGCGAGACTTTTACCTCGTCGCCGAGATCTTTTAGTAGCGGCTGGTAGAGGTGGCGGTCGAAGAAGACGTTCGGCAGGCTGCCGGCGTCGCCGTCCATCCGGCTCGCCAGTTCCTTGACCTCTTCTATGAGCCTTTTCTCCGAGCCTCTTACCTTCACGGTATAGTCGGAGAAATTGGAATGTCCGCCGATCATCTCCCGTAGGACCATGTTCTCCGTATCCCAGCGCTTCTGGTGGGCGATGTAGAACCTGTCCACGTACTTCTGGAGGATGGACTGCACCGCGTCCCGGAGTTCTCCGAGCCCGGCGAAGCTCCGCGGCTCGACCAGCGACTCGTCCGCCATCAGGCTGTAGACGGGCGCGGGGTCCTGTTTCTTCAGGATGCGCCGGGGAGCGTCCGGTGGAATTAGGAGGTTGCCGTAGCCTTTGCTCTTTTTGTACTCCAGCAGGTCCTGGTGGATGCCGGCCCAGTCGAGCATCGAGAGATGGCGTTCGTCGATCCTCCGCTCCTCCCCGGCCTTTGCGGTGGCGGTGGAGACGCCGCCGTTCGCCATCCGCGTGCTCTCTACTTTCGTCGAGAGGTCCAGGCTGACTTTTACGTCCTCGTGCTCGTGCAGCGAAAAGCGGACTTTCTTCGGGAACTCCAGTTCTTCCGGCACCGTAGGGTACAGGAGACCCTCGTCCAGAAAGGCTTCCTCGCGGCGGATGGGGAAAGGTATCTCTTCGTATCCTTCGGGGTCCACGCCCTCGCGCTCCAGGTATTTCTTGAACTCGGCCATGTAATTGGCCTGCACCGCGAAGATGTTGAGCGTCTCCAGAAGATCCAGGTGCTCCGGAGGTTTCTCCGTGGTGACCGAAGCGGAGCTGCGCTTGAGCGAGAAATCCCGGCCCTTGAGCCGCACTCCGCGCCCGAAGAGCTGGATGATCTGGGACCCCTCGCTCTTGCCGATGTTGAGCAAACCCATGTTGGACACCCGCCAACTCGACCATCCCTCGATGAATTTCCTCGCCCCGATGAGTACGTTTACCCGCGAGTCTTCTCTTTCTATGTCCCCGAACAGGCTTCCGGTGAAAGTGTCGTCCTCCACGACCGCGCCGGGGATCTCCTCACCGAGAGCTTTCTTGAACCTGCTCGTGTCCCCGATAAAGATGAGCCCGAAGTACCGCTCCGCGCCGGCGACCTTGAGCCCCAACTCACCGTCGGAGCCTTTGATATCCGCGACGTGCAGCGCGCCACCCGCTCCGGCGTGGAAGACTTCGCGCAACACGCCCTCGAAGATCTCCCACCCCTTCTCTTTTTTCTCTTTCAGGTAGTCGAAACGTCCGGCGAAAGCGTCACGGTCGTCGCCGTCCCGCAGCGGGGTACTATCGTTCAGGAGCTTCTCTATGGTGTCCACCGACCAGCCACCCTCGTCCTTTAGGAACCGCTGTAGAAAGCGGGTAACGGTGTACACGTCGCCGCGTTCCTTGGTAACACTTGAGCCCACGAAGACCCAGAGCGGCGGCTCCAGGTTGTAGGGCGCGAGGTCTTGGCGGCGCTCGCCGTAGTAGCGGCTCTGCTGGTAGAAAGAGAGGAGGTTTCCCAGAAGCAGAAGGTCCGTATACTCGTCTGTCTGCCGTTTGAGGTTGAGGACGCGGAAGTCCTTGCCGTAGCCATCCTCGTAAAAGTGCCGGTAGGAGTAATCGAAGAGGATGGCCTTACCATATTCCGTAGCCAGCTCCTCGCTCTTGGACGCCTGCACGGCCTGCCCAAAAGTGGCGCTGTACTCGAAGGTAAAGCCCTCCTCGGCGAGCCGGTTTCGTAGAGGACGCCAGGCTCTGGCGGCTTTAGCGTCGTCGCCGCCCGCCGCGCCCTTGTGTCCCTCGTCCACCAGGATCAGGTTCCGCCCCTCGAAGGCGCTCACATCCACGGAGACGCCCTCGCCCTTCTTCTCTTCCTTGAGCTTGGTGATCTCGACGATCCTCACCACGTCGTTCGACGCGAACCCGAGACCGCTCTCCCCGGCTGAGAATCGCTCGCACGGGATGCCGGAGCGCCGCAGCTCCTCCAGGTGTTGCCCGGTTAGCCCTTCGTTTGGCGTAATGAGCAGCACGTTGTCCAGCGGCTCCCGGTTATAGTGCAGGAACTGGAGGTAGTTGAGGTGCATAAGAAGCGTCTTGCCGCTCCCCGTCGCCATCCAGAACGCCAGCTTGTCCAGGTCATCTTCCGCGAAGGCCAACGGCTCCTCCAACCTTCCGGCGAAGCTGTTCAGGTCGGCGAGCAGCGCGCCGGGGTCGGAGAAGCGCCGGTCCAGGAAAACTTCGGTGTAGAGGGCGGCGAGGTGCTGGAAGTAGCGCAGGGTGATAGGTTCGGCGCGGTGGCGGTTTATGGTGTCCAGACGTTGCCGGACGTTTGAGTCGTAGCGCTCCAGATCGTCGAGCGTTATCTTCAGCTTGTCGCTCCGGGAGCGGAGACGGTAGAGGACGCCGCTGCGCCCCTCGCCGTCGAAGCTCTCGTCAGACCATTTCAGGTCGTCCAGCAACTCGCGCGTGCTCCCGTAGCCGAAGAGGTCGTTCATCCAGGCGTGCAGGACGAGCCGTTTCTCCAGGTTGAGGTCTTTCCTCGCCAACCCGCTACGCCTTGGAGAGTGGGTGTACTTGGCGTTCGATCTCGTACCCAACCCGATCTCTGGCTACCTCCAGGTCGTAGTGCTCCTGGAGCCCCAGCCAGAAGCGGGGACTCATCCCGGACCAACGCGCGAGCCTTAGGGCCATCTCCGCGGAAACTCCACGCTTGCCGTTCACAATATCGTAGACTTTTTGGCGGTCTACGCCCAGGGCCCCGGCAAGCTGGTTCGCGTTCATGCCGAGCGGCACAAGCCACTCCTCGCGCAGCACCTCACCGGGATGTACGGGGGGGTGTACCCTCTCCTCGCTCATTATCTCTTCTGTCCAGTCGCCCATGGGTTCTCCTCTACTGGTGATAGTCCGTGGCCTCCACGTCGTAAGCGTCTCCAGCTTCGCTATCGAAGCGGAAGCATATGCGGTACTGGTCATTGATGCTTATCGCCCACTGTCCTTCCCGGTTCCCGCTCAACTTGTGAAGCCTGTTTCCCGGCGGCGCCTTCAACTCCTCGACGTCCTCGACCTGATCCAACAGCGCCAGCTTGATCCGGGCTCGACGCACCGCCTCCCCCGAAACCGCCCTGGATCCGCGTCCCATAAAGAGCTTCTGAGTCTCTTTGTCTTTGAAGCTCTTTATCACTGTCGTATTATGTCATGAGCAATATGACAAATCAAGCGACGGCTACGTCAGTCCTACTCCGAGAGCATCCGCTCTTTGAAGACGGCTTCCAGCGGGCGGGCCTCCGGGATGAAGGAGTCGCCGTTGACGAAGACTTCGTCCGCGCCGTTGGCTAGTCCCTGTTCCCGGACGAATTGCTCGTCGCGCTCGTAGTCGGCCTCGGTCCAGCCCTCGGTATCGCGCCAGATGACGACGACCTCGCCCCGCTCCGGCGTTTCGCCCCGGTAGAGGAGGTAGCGCCGGTCGCCGTCGTGGTGCGCCTTGCGGGTGCGGACGCGCATCCCGAGCAGGTACGCGAAGGTCTCCGGCAGGTCCACGGGAGTCGGGCGCTTCTCGCCGCCTGGGGCCTGCAGGCGCAGCCCGTAGCGGAAGGGCGCCGCGAGCTTCTCGACGTTCAGGAGCGAGGCGCTGTCCCGCGTCTCGAAGTCGAGCATGTAGCGGAGGAGGTAGTCGTCGCCGTACAGCTCCAGCGCCTCCTGGCCCTCTTTCTCGTGGGTGAAGGCGATGTTGTCCAGGGTGTCCTCGTAGGACTCAAGTTTATGTACTTGAGGGCGTGGCTCGCGCCCTCGCGGGAGACGGGCTTTCCGTCCTTCCAGTCCTTCGAGTAGATCACCTTCAGTATGCGCGGCTTGAGTACCGACTCGAAATACTCCCCCATCTCCACCAGCACGTACCGCCGGTCGCCGCCGTCCTCGCGGTTCAGTTCGATCAACGCATGCCCGGTAGTGCCGGAGCCGGCGAAGAAGTCTAGCGTCACACCATCGCCAGCAACACCAGAAATTGCTTGTATGTACTTTATCAGTGCCGTGGGCTTAGGATTACTAAAGGCTTTACTACCGAGAAGGTCTTTGAGAATCTCCGTTGCTTCGTGATTGTGTCCCGCCTCTTCATGTAACCAGATAGTGCTCGGAGGCCGAGTCGCAGATTCTGAAAGGAATTGCTTTACATATACTTGCCAGCCACGCTCTGTCTCAACCCATTCAATTAGATCGTCCTGCAACATATCTTCATATCGTTTTTCGTTTACTCTCCAACATCCTTCTACTCCGTCGGGACGTATAGGGTAGAGAAAAGATTTGTCGGGAGCCAAGATAGCGTAGAAAAGGTTAGGACGATCCTCCCTACGGGAGTTTGAACCTTCTTTCCGTAACGACCTTCGACGATAAGCTCGCCTCGTTGCTGAATCGACACGATTGAACTGTTTCGTATTCTGACTAAAAGGAATGTGTGAAACTGATGGACCGTAAACAAGAATATGATCGTGATCCTCACTAAAACCTTTCGCATCCATTCTTGGGCTATACACTTTCTGCCACGCCGCACTTGCTAGGAAATTATCTCCTCCGAATACAAGGTCCATTAATTGCTTCAGATTCGCTTGTTCATTGTCGTTGATACTTACAAAGGCGACACCTTTAGCGCCTAGCATCTCGCACCCCAAACGTAGCCGGTTCTCCATCATGCTCATCCAACTTGAATGCTGGTAGCTATCCTTGTAGATGAAGTCGCCGCCGCCAGTGTTGTACGGCGGATCTATGTAGATGCACTTGACCTGTTCCCGGTAGCGCTCTTGCAGCAGGTTTAGCGCCTGGAAGTTCTCGCTCTCGACCAGGAGCCCGTCGAGCTGTCCATCCAGGTCCTCGATGCTTGCCAGCAGCCGGTCTTTGAAGTCCTCGCCGAAGTGCTTCGTGTCGAGTACCAGATGCGGGTTTACTTTCAGGAAGTCGAGCGTCAGCGGCTTGGTGTAGCCGGGCGTGGTGATGTTCTCCTCTATTTCGTCTATGGCGAAGAGGCGCACCCACTCCTCGCGCTGGGCGTCGCTGGTGGTGACCTCTTCGTACAGCTCCTCGGGCACGCGGTCCAGGGTGAGGCAGTATCCGGCGGCGACGACCAATTTCTTCTTCTCGAAGAGCTTCTTCTGGAAGTCTTCGATCTGGGCCAGGAACGCGATGATGCTCCGTCCCACGCCTTTGACGGCCCGCATCACCTCGAACCAGCTCTCGGAGCGATCCGGCCCCCACCTCTCCAGGTCGTCTACGTCGAGCACCTCGTTCTTGAGGTAGAAGTCGAGCTCCCCATCCAGGAAACCCTTCAGGTCCTTGTGGACGAAGAAGTCCGAGGTGTTGCGCCGGGTGTAGCGGCGCAGGTGATGCTCCAGCAGGCTCACCGGCTCGCCCTTCGCGTTCCGGCGCTTCTCGGAGATCAGGGCAGCCAGGGCGTCCGGCTGCTTCCCGAACCGGGCGGGCAACCGCTCCGTGGCCTCCGAGATCACCTTCTCCTGCTGGTTGCGCGCGCCGTAGGCTTTCTCCTCTTTCGCGACCAGTGGCCGGTACTCGAAGGGAATTGTCAGGGTGCGGCCCTCTTCGTCATAGGACGCCTCCTTCGGGCGGGGGACGAAAAAGCGTTTGTCGCCCTTCACGTTGTTCTGCTCGGTGTCGGCGCTCGTAAGCTCGAAGTCGACGGTAACGCCGTCCGGGGCTTTGTAGCTGTAGTCGGTGAAGTGCTCGCCTGTCTTTATGTAGTACTGGTCGGCGTTCGCCCAGTGCAAGTGGACCTCCTCGCCGTTGTACGGGATGGCGTACTTCTGCCGCCAGGAGTAGCGCCGTTTAGAGAGGAAGTCGCCGTTATCGTAGTAGCGGGAGAAAAATGTGTAGACGTGGTTGAAGATCGTAGCCTTCAACTCCTCCAGGTCTACGGGATCCCCCGCGCCGGAGCGTGCCTCCAGGTACTCCTTGCCGATACGGGTATCGTGGTAACGCTCGTCCAACTCGCCTTTAGAATCTACGGCGTACTCGCCGAGGTTCTCCTTCACCTGATCGGTCTTGCGGCGCAGCTCTTCGGCTTGATCCGCCTGCCGGTCCACCGCACCGCCTCGCAGCGCATCGTCCACCGCTTTGGCGAGACCGTCCTGGATAAATTCCTCTACCGCGCCGCGCTTATGGTTCATGATGCGGTAGATTCCGAAGTCCAGGTCCTTATTGTCGAACTGGAAAAGCTCGCGCAGCAGTTCCTGCAGCCGCGAGAACGCATCCGTCATCACGCGGTCTCCTTCCCGTCCACAAACAGATTCTCAACCATCTTATCCAGTTCCATCCCTAAGATCTAAGATGAAGCCTGGGCCTTCGGGTACTCCAGCAAGCCTTCGACTTCCAGCTTCGAGAGGTCCACCTTCTCGCCGGCCGCATCATAGACTTCCAGTGAAATGGCGTTGCCCGCCTCGTCGAAGTCTACGACCACGCCGGAGGCTATCTCCTCCGACTCCGCGTAGCGAGCGTCCGGCTTAAGCGTAACCCGCATGGTATCGCTCTCTCTTCTGCATATAATCTTCATCGATAACCCTTCATCTTCCGCCTGAAACCCCGGTCGAAGTATGCGGTGACTATTTCCTCCTTCGTCTGCCCCCACTATAACCTTCAAGTAACGATCCTCGCTCTCCACGTATCCTCAGTAAGCAAACCGGCCTTCCCGATCAGGCCCCGAGACCACCGGGTTCCTTACAGCTTGCTCGCACATCGAAAGCGAAATTCGCTTCCGGTCCGGCTGGTCCCTGCGATCTTCTTCGAAGTGCTCGCTGAACCTCATGGTCTCCCGGCGCCACGTAAGGAACCCTCATCGTCTACATGATAGACGATACGGCAATTCAAGAACCTTTGCGCTCCTCATGCTCCGAACCGATCTCACCCTTGACCTGCTCCCACGGGACCAACTCGTCCTCGCCACGCTCTATTTCGCACAGCGCCTCGTCCGCGGCCCGCAAGTCCTCCAGGTCTTCGAAGGCTTTCGAGCAGCTTTTCGTATTCTTCGATACTCAGGATTACACTCCGGCGCTTGCCGGACTCGTCGATTATGTAACAGGCTTCCATGCTCGGCCTCCTGACAATGTCTTTACATAGATGCTAGTCTCTCCAACCAGACCTTTCTAGCAGCCCAAATGGGTGATGGATTTAAGACTGGTCCCCGTACAATTCTAGGAATCGGAAGTCGAGTATTGGGAGGTTTACCTTTGTCAGATAAACTAAGCGGACACGATAAAGAGGATCCCGTCCTGGCTTTGACGGAAACAGCGGTAATGAGAGCCGCGCTGTTTACGTCCCTGGCGGCAATAACCGCCGCTGTTCTTGTTTCTCATTACGAGTCTACTTTTCCGTGGCAAACTCCGGTGCTTATGACTCTGGCCGCGATAGCAGCCTGGTTAGAAAAGGATGGTGCAATTTGGCTCAAGAGACGTTCCAACCAGGAGATCCACTCCCGCCAGGATCTCAGGTGGAGACAGAGGTGGGAAAAGAACGTCTCGCGGTTCTATAGCCTCTCCCTTCTCTGCTTCGCGGGGGCGATTGTGTCTCTCTTGCCAATTGTGCAATCTTCTCTGCTGCCGCACGCATGGAAAGCGCTCTCGTACCTGTTGCCGGGTTAGCATCTACACGAGGGTGTAGGAGGAGACTTTCTCTTCCGGGGTGAGTTGCACGTTCACCAACCCGCGCGGCTGATTGGTCGAGTAAGTGACGACCACGGAGGCGCGGACGTTGTTGTCAGCGTAGTCGAGCGACTTCACAACCCCCTCGGCGCCTTTCTCGACCCCGAGTTCCGGTATGTCTTGCGGGATAGAGATACGGTCATGCTCTTTATATATGAGCCTTCCGCCTTCTTTTGCCGATGTCTCCAAAACAACCTCCCGATCGGGTTTCTCTCGCTTACCCGATGGATATTAGCTGTCGTCCATCTGCGGAGTCTTCGGCCCGGCGGCCCGAGTTTCGAGGCAATACTTAGGCCCGCCGGACATTTACTCGGTCCGGCGGGCCTGAAAACTACCTGATTTATCTTTCGGGCTAGTCTTCCGTGGTAGTAGCGGTGGCTCCGACGGTGGCCGGCTTCTGGATGCGGCGGCGGTGATTCTCCCAGCCCTCATCCACTTTGGATAGGACCTTCACAAGCCTCATCTTCTCGAGCAAGCGGATCACCGGCCACGCCGGGTCGAACTCGCCCTTAAAAGCGGAGAGCTTTGGCGCGGCGGGCCGGGCGTGATGGTTGTTGTGCAGCCCTTCCCCGAAGGTGAGAAGCGCCAGGATACGCAGGTTGGTCGCATCGTTGACGAAGTTCTTGCGCCCGAAAGTGTGGCCCGCGCCGTTTACCGCCGCGTTCAACAGCACGTAAGAAACAGTGTGTACGGCGTAAGCCACGAGGCCCGGGCCGACGCCCATGATGGCGACCACTATCGCCCCCGTGAGGAAGAACCCTATGGACGGATATCTGAAGAGGAATTTGTCCAGGCGATCGTACGGGAGGTCGGCGGCGTATTTTTCGAGCGTATTGTCGTTGTTCGCCTCACGCTTGTAGTAATAGACGTTCGCGAGCATGATCTGCCAGTATCCCTCGATGTGCGGGCTGTGAGGGTCTCCCTCGACGTCGCTGAAGTTGTGGTGCTTGCGGTGTACGGCCACCCACTCGCGAGGCGAGACGATGGTGAACATCCAGGTCCCGATACGCATGATCATCGTCATGGTCGGACTCAGCCGGATGGACTTGTGAGACAAGGTGCGGTGCAGGTACACGGTGGTAATAAAACCAGCCACCTGCGACAGCGCGAGCCCCACGAGCACCGCAATTACATATTCCACATAACCTCCTCTTGGTGCGCAGGTTCGAACCGCGCACTTCCTTTTTCCTAAAACCCTTTGGTTGTATGCGAAAGGCCGGGGGATCGCCCCCCGGCCTCTACGCGTTCTGGTTGCTTGCGACTGCTATTTAAGCTCTACGATGGGGAAACGTTCTCTGCCTGCATCCCCTTCTTGCCGCGGGTCGCCTCGTAGGTCACCTTGGCGCCCTCTTCGAGAGACTTGAACCCTGTGCCTTCTATTCCCGTGTGGTGTACGAAGAGATCCTCGCCTCCATCGTCGGGGGAGATAAAGCCGTAGCCCTTCTCATCACTGAACCACTTAACCGTTCCTTGGGCCATTTACTGGAGCCCACCTTTCTGTTCTCGGGTCCCATAGAATGAAAAAACCGCCCCTATTTATCGCGGGCGGCGCTCCATCTACGGTAAGACCCACCTTTCGTTACGCGGACAAGTATAACAGAGACCGCGCGGATGTATATAGACAACGCAATATCCAGTCAATATATTTATCTCTTCGCAGTCTGCGTGAACTTCTCCAGCTCCTGAACAAAGCTTTCTACCTCTTCTCCGGTGTTGTACGGGGCGAGACCGGCCCGGACCCAGCCGCCGCTATTCCGAATATCGAGCTTTTCGGCAAGCGTCGAGGCGTAGAAATCACCGTTCGCCACGAAGAAGCCCCGCCCGGCCATGTACTCGCAGACCTCTTCCTGGGCGTGGCTTTCGAGCCGGAAGGCTACCGTCGGGGTCTTTCGGACGCCGTCCGGGGCGGCGTAGAGGGTTACGCCCGGAAGGTCCTGGAGTGCGGCCCGAAACTTGCCCGCCAGGTCCGCCTCGTGCTCTTCGATGGTCTGCATGGCGCTCGTGAGCTTTTCTCGCAGGGAGCTTCCGCTGCCGAGTGAGGCGATGAAGTCTACGGCTCCGCCCACCCCGGCGATTCCCTCGTGATTCTGGGTGCCGGTCTCCAGCTTGTCGGGGACGTATTCCGGGGCAGGTTCGAGCTTCCGGACGTTCAGGGTCTCGAAGAGGTCCCGCCTTATGGCCGTGATGCCGACGTGCGGCCCGAAGAACTTGTAGGCCGAGCACGTAATTATGTCCGCCCCCAAATCGTCCCGGTCCACGGAAACATGAGGCGCCCCGTGGACCGCGTCGACCGCAACCACCGCCCCGACCTCGCGCGCCCGCTCCGCTATCTTCGCCACCTCGTTTACCGTACCGACGGCGTTTGAGGCGAGGCCGACGGCGACGAGTCGGGTGCATTCGTTTACCTTCTCTTCCAGGTCGGAGAGGTCGAGAGTCAAGGTTTCGGGGTCCACGCGCAGCCAGCGCACCTTCG
This sequence comes from Rubrobacteraceae bacterium, assembly GCA_965219175.1. Lineage (GTDB taxonomy): Bacteria > Actinomycetota > Rubrobacteria > Rubrobacterales > Rubrobacteraceae > JBBPZK01. The sequence continues at coordinate 765,231 of CBDCNI010000001.1, read as the reverse complement.
CGCCCCTCGCACCGGCGGCGGAGAGCCAGGGGTCCACGTTGGCGCGATGGTCTAGCTCGGTAACGACGACCTCGGAGCCTTCGTCCCACGTGCGCGCCAGCGCCTGCGAGACGGCGAGCGTAAGCGTGGTCATGTTCGCGCCGAAGGCGACCTCGTCCGGGTCGGCGCCGAGGAAGACGGCCATCGCGGCCCTCGTGTTGTGGATGATCTCCTCCGTCTCGATACTGCTCGGGAAAGCGCCGTGGAGGTTCGCCCCGCCGCGTTCCATGTAGCGCCTCATGGCGTCCATGGCGGGACGCGCCACCTGCGAACCTCCCGGCCCGTCGAAGTAAACGGCTTTCCGCCCGCCGTGCTCGCGACCGAGCGCCGGGAACTGCTCCCTTACGGCCCGAACATCGAAAGTCTTCTGCATAAGCCCTACTCCTCTCAAAGCTGTTTAACGGCCGAGAAGCCAGTCTATAACAGGCGCGGGGACTAATTCTCAACGCTTTCCGAGGCGAGCTTCTTGAAGAGCGCCCGGTCGATCTTCGCGCTCTCCGTACTCGCCTCCGCGGGCCATTCGTGGAACGCTACGGGGACCTTGAAGCGGGGCAACGTCTCCCCCAGGGATGCCCGTAAACTCTCCGGGTCGAGGTCTCCGCCTGAGACTCTCACGAAGGCAACCGGGCGAGAGCCGAACTCCGGGTCCGGGACGGGGGCCACGGCGGCCTGGACGATCCCTTTCAGGCGCAGCAGCGCCTCCTCGACCTCCTCCGGCTGGATGTTCTCTCCTCCGGAGATAAAGAGGTTGTCCCGCCGTCCCAAGACGTATAGATAGCCATTCTCGTCCAATTCTCCGAGGTCTTTGGTATGGAACCAACCTTCTCCGTCCAGCGGGCGCTCTACTTCGTCTCCCTTGACGTAGCCGGCAAACAAGGTTTTCCCGCGCACCAGGACCTCACCTTCAACGGAGATCGAGACTTCCCGGTAAGGCAATACTTTCCCGGAAGTCTCAAGCTCATCCCGTGACGCGCCGGAGGTGGTCGTCACCTGGGAGGCCATCTCGGTCAGGCCGTAGCTCGTGTAGACGGGCAAGTTGCGATTCGCGGCCTCCTCCAGCAGGGAAACGGGGATGCCGCTCGCCCCGAGCAAGACGGCCTTCAGGCTCTGTGGCGCGCTTTTGTCCTCGTCGGCGAGCATCCGCCGGAGTTGGGTCGAGACGAGCGAGACGTGCGTTACGCCGTACTTCGCTATGGACTCTCCGGGGTCTTCGCCGGGTTCGGGTAGGATCATCATCGCCCTGCCGAGAAGGCATCGGAAGATTATGGAGAGCCCGCCGACGTGGTAGAGCGGGAGCGATAGGAGCCACCTGTTTCCCGGCCCGAGGGGTATATTTTCGTTGGAGCCAAGGGCGCTGTAGTAGTGATTGCCGAAGGTGTGGACCGCTCCTTTCGGGGTTCCGGTGCTGCCGGAGGTGAAGACGACGGTGGCGGGCGAGTCGAGACCCAGGTGCAGTCCGGCGCGTTCTTCCCGCGTCCCGTCCCCTGCGAGCAGGTCTTCGGGATAGAGTTTCTCGATGCTTCCATCCCCGGCGCCGGGTATCTCTTCGTCGTCAGAGATGAGGGCCCGGCAGTTGGCGCGGCTGAGAAGTGGTTCGATGCTCGACGGGGGGAGGCGGGTGCTCAGGGGACACGCCGCGTTGCCGGTCCGGATCAGGGCGAGCACCAGGGCCACGTAGCGTTCGTCTTTCGGCAAATAGAGCGCGACACGCGTCCCCGACCCGAGACCCAATCCTTCTAACCGTCGCGCAACCGCCGAAACGCGACGGTCGAGTTCTCCGTAGGACAAGGTTCCTTTCGCCCCGATGATCGCCGGGGCGTCCGGCGAAGCAAGCGCGGCTTCACGCAGCGGACAAGGGACTTCCATCTTTTTCTCATCCATAGCGGCTCTCTACTACTTGGTCGGGATCCCGTATCTCTCTTAGCAGGCTCCGGTCGACGGCGCGCCGGGCGTTCGTCACCTCGGAAACTCTGACGCTGGGTTGTGGATCCAGGCGCGGTTCGAGAACGTCGCGGGTGAAGCGACGATAGGTATCTAGGCCGGCCGGAACATCACCGCCACCGATGCAGGCGGCGAGCGCGACGAGGCCCAGGGTACCGACACCCGTCTCGAAAGCCGAGCTTACGACTGGCGTCATGCCGAGACTTTGCGCCTGCTCCGCGAGACGGAAGGTTTTCGTGATGCCGCCGAGCAACATCGGTTTGAGCACGACGGCCCGCGCGTAGCGATGCTCTCCAAGGATATCGGGGTTCATCCCGGCCAGCGACTCGTCTAGCGCAACGGGCAAGCCGGTGACATTCACGAAATGGGCGAGTTGAGTAGGGTCGGCGAGCGGCTCCTCTATGTACTCGTAGAGGCAACCTTCCGTGGCGTGGGTGAACTCCAGGGCTTCTTCGAAGGTCCAGACGCGGTTCGCGTCCAGCCGGAGACTAACGCCGTAGTCGAGCGTCCCGGCGATATCCCGGACCATCGCGGCGTCTTCCTCGATGGATCCGCGTCCGACCTTCAGCTTGATCGCCCGGTATCCCGCCCGGCTCATCTTGCGTGCCTCTTTCAAGACATCGTCTCTGGGACCGGAGAGCAGGCCGTTCAGGCTCACCTCCCTTCCCGGTCTCCCGAGCACCTCCGGCAGCGTCTTTTTCCGCGCCGCCGCGTGCAGGTTCGCTGTGGCGAGTTCCACACCAAAGCGTACAGAAGGCGCCAGGTCGAAGGTATTCAAGACGCTTTGCAGGCTGTCGTCCGGCCAGTCCGTGAGGTCGAAATTCATCAGCGCAAGCTTCAAGCTCCACATTTGCCGGGTAGCTTCCTCCAGGCTCTCGCGGCTGAAACCGGGGAGTGGAGAAGCTTCTCCCCATCCTTCGACGCCGTCGCCGGTCAGCCGGAGCAGTATGCCTTCGCGGTTGTGGAGAGGTTTTCCTTTTATCTCGGGTGGTGGGTCGAGGGGCAGCGTGTAACTGTAGAGGTGGAGGCCGGTGATCCTCATCTCAGAAGACGGGTAGACGGGTCAAAGGAGCCATCCGACGGAGAAGAGCAGACCGTAGATCAGGAGCAGCCGCGAAGTCGCCCCGAGCATCGGGTTGAGCGCGGCCGGGTCTTTGGAGGTAGCGAGCGCCCTGACGACCGGCACCGCGAGCGGCAATATGACCAGCGCCGCGATGGCCCACGGGTGCTCTCCGGTCGCGACGTAAAGGATCACCGGCACGAGGGCTGCTACTCCGGCGCAGAGAGTGTAGAGTGCGACGCCGGTCTTGCGTCCCAGGCGGACCACGAGCGTCTTCTTGTTCGCCCGGCGATCCTCGTCGATGTCGCGGACATTGTTGACGAGCAGGATTGCGGCCGAGAGCAAGCCAGGCCCGAGCGCGGCGAACAGCACGACGGGGTTTATACCGAGCGTCTGAACGTAGTAAGTGCCGCCGACGGCGACGGGACCGAAGAACAGGACCACGAACACGTCGGCGAGCCCGAGGTAAGCGAGCGAGTAGCGACCGGCGGTGTAGAGAACTCCCGCCGCGATGGAGAGCAGCCCGATCAGCAAGACCGGCCACCCGCCGCGCAAGACGAGGTAGAGACCGTCCACCACCGCGAGCGCGAACACGAGCGCCGCCGCCCGGCGCGTCGTCTCGGCGCTCACGAGACCGGACTGCAAGGCACGAACCGGCCCCTTGCGGGAGACGGTATCCGCGCCCTTCAAGAAATCGTAGTAGTCGTTTATGTAGTTGGTGCCAACCTGGATCAAGAGCGCCCCGAGCAGCGCGAAGAACGCCGAAAGCGCATGAAAACCGCCCGCCTCGACAGCCATCGCGGTCCCGACGACGACCGGCACGACGGCGGCCCACAACGTCTTCGGGCGGGCGGCCAGTGCCCATATCCTGATGCGCGACTGCGTTGCGGTGGACACGTTTCTCCAGACCCCTACGAGCGGCGGGGGAACTTCGAGAAGTCCGGCTTGCGCTTCTCCTTGTAGGCGTCGCGGCCCTCCTGGGCCTCTTCGCTCCCGTAGAACAGGAGGTTCGCGTCGTGGGCGAGTTGCTGTATGCCGGCGAACCCGTCCTCGTGGGCGTGGAAGCTCGCCTTCAAGAGCCGCAGCGCGAACGGAGAGCGGTCCAGCATCTCCCGACACCACCCGACGGTCTCGGATTCGAGGTCCGCGAGCGGCACAACCGTGTTGACGAGCCCCATTCGTAGCGCCTCCTCGGCGGAGTACATCCGGCAGAGAAACCAGATCTCTTTAGCTTTTTTCGGCCCAACGAGTTGCGTCAGGACCGACGCACCAAATCCCCCATCGAAGCTCCCAACCTTCGGCCCGACCTGCCCGAACTTCGCGTTATCCGCCGCGATGGTCAGGTCGCAGACCACGTGCAGGACGTGTCCCCCACCGACGGCGTATCCGGCGACCATCGCCACAACAGGCTTCGGGCAGCGCCGAATTTGGACGTGCAGGTCCGTAACGTCGAAGCGCCCGACCGAAGCGCCGCCGGGAGTTCGTCGCGGGTCGTCCGGGTCTTCGAGGTATCCGGCGTCTCCCCGCACCCTCTGGTCCCCTCCCGAACAGAAAGCATCCGGCCCCTCACCTGTGAGAATGATGACGCCCGTTTCAGGGTCTTCGCGAGCATCTTCTAAGGCGCGTTGCATCTCCCTTACCGTTAGAGGACGAAAGGCGTTACGCACCTCGGGGCGGTTTATGGTGATCTTGGCGATCCCCTCCGCCTTCTCGTACCTTATATCTTCGAACTCTCCAGCCGATTCCCATGCGATGTTAGTCATGGCAGAGATTATAAGGGGTCGGAGCCTGACCGTGATGTAATTACGCCACCTCGGACGCGCTTCACTGTTCCTCGCCCCACGCCTCCACGGAGAGACCGGGTACCCGCCCGAACTCGCCTACGTTGCCCGTTGCCATCGTGAGGCCGTGCGCCAGGCACGTGGCCGCGAGCCACAGGTCATGCGGACCGATGAGCCTACCCTCGGCCATCTGTTCGGCCCAGAGTTGCGCGTGCGCGCGGGCCACGGTTAGGTCCACGGGGAGCAGCGGGAAACGCTCCAACACTCCTTCGACAAACGCCGAACGACGGGCGCGAGTCCCTGCGTCCGTGGCCCGGTACACGCTGTGGAGCAGCTCGCTCGCGGTTATGACCGACAGGAAGAACTCCTCCTGCTCCCGGCCCGCGAGATAAGGTTCCAGAGTAATCCGGCCACGCTCGTAACCGATCAGGACACTAGCGTCGATCAGGACGCCCACGGATCCCGAACCCCCTTTCCAGAGAGCCCGGATCTCCCGGAGGCGAGGTCTTCCGCAAACTCTTCCGCCTCCACTTCCGATAGCTTCGGCAAAGAGGCCAGGAGATCCGGCAACTCCGCCAATCGCTTCCCTACCGGCAAAGGGCCAAGCTCGGCGACGGGCTTGTTGCCGCGCACGAGCGTGAAGCGCTCCCCCCGATAAGCTACCCGGTTGATGTAATCGGCAAAGTGCCGATTGACCTCCGTGACGGAACGATTCTCGTGCAAGATCCACCTCCCAGTCAATACGCATCATAAAATCATATTATCATGCTCTATGAGGATTCTGTGTCAGGAAGGAATGTGCTCTACGTCGCTTACCGTCAAAGGACGAAAGGCGTTTCAGACCTCGGGGCAGTCTATAGTGATCCTGACGATTCCCCCTGCCTTCTAGTACCTTTTTTGCTCTATTCGGTCGCCCGCCGAGTGTTTCTGATTTCCTCGTATTTGCGCCGCAGTCCCGGCAACACGCTACGGAATCCGAACACGAGGTCTTCGACGGTTCGCACCGGGCGCGGGAACCACACTGCGTATACGCCCCAGCGATCCTGTTCCGGTGGCGATATCTCCTCTATCTCTTGATCGCCGACTTCCCATACAATGCCGGCTCGCGAGCCGTCGGGGGCCACGACGAACCCATCTCCGTCTTCGCAGCCGTCCGGGTCTTCGAACTCGGTGATGGCCCCGAAGCACCAGCCGTCGGTCCTGGTTTCCTCGACCAGATCAAAGCCGTGGTAGACCGGCGCCTCCTCGGGACGCGCCAGGAAAGCGGGCAACTCGGGATTGTTGGACTCCGCCGTCTCGTCGAGCCGTAGATACCGGCCAGTGTATTCACCGCTCATGCAACGCTCCCATCCAGAAAATCTTTCAGGGATCTAGTATAAGCCTTCGGATTCTCGGCGTGTGGGTTGTGGCCCGCGTCCGGGATCGTGGCGATGCGTATCCGGGGAGCCAGAGACTCCATCAAGCGAGCTATCTCAGCGTACTTCTCGTCCAGCTCTCCGGCCATAGCGAGCACCGGGACCTCGAGTCCGACAAGCTCCCCCCACAATGAAGGCTGGCTGCCCGTTCCAAGGCCGCGCAGTGATTTCGCGAGCTCTGCCGGATCGTTCCGGCGACGCGCCTCGATGGTCCGACGCAACAACGCCTCGTCCCGTGCCAGCGACGCGAAGAGCGGTTGACGGTACCAGTCCTCCAGGAACTGCTCAAAACTCTTTGTTTCGAGACGCAACGCCCGCTTCTCGTCCGTCTCGCGCCGCGCTTCTCGTTCAGGCTCTGTCTCCAGGCCCGGCGAGGTGGATTCGAGGAATAACGCCGCGCAGCGTTCCGGATGGCGCAGTGCTAGGTAGAGCGCGAGCCGCCCGCCCATCGAGTAGCCGACAACTACGGCTTTCGAGATGTTCAGCTCGTCGAGGAGATCTATCAACTCTTTTGAAGTGCCTTCGATGGTGTATGAATCGGGGTACGGCAACCTGAGTGAGCCGCCGTGTCCCGGCAGGTCGGGGGCTATGCAGTGGAAGCGACTCTCTAGCGCCGACATCGTCTCGGTCCAGTCCGTCGATGATCCCATGAAGCCGTGCAGGAAGAGGATTGTCGGGCGTCGGGCGTCGCCGGAGGTCGCGTAGGTCAGCATTTTTGCTATCCGTCCAGTTCGTAGTAGTCGAAGCCAGATGTGGGATGCGGACCGTCTTTTTTCGGGATCACACGCCGCACCCGTTCGGCGGTCAGGGTTTCGGCGAAGTTTTCTGCTTCGATCAGGATGAAGCGTCGGTCTCCGCTATCCGAGGCGTTCTGATCCAGGACTGCTTGGGCCGTGGTTCCCGAACCGGCGAAGCAGTCCAGCACGATGTCACCGTTTGGTGGAACCGTCGCGATCTCCAGGATGCGCCGGATCAGACGCGTCGGTTTGGGGATGGCGAAGAGGTCTTCCGCCTCCGGGAATATTGCTTCTAGCTCGTGTCTCGCTTCCAGGCTATCGCCGAACACCTCCGCCGTCCACCACGTCGTGACGCCGGAGCCTTCGAGGGCTGATAGGTTCTTGTCACGGGCGTAGATCACGACGTAGTTGTGGACGCTGGGGATAGGTTTCTCACCACCATCTGACGGCCCTTTCCGCCAGACTGCGCAGCCCAGAAAGTTCCGGGCGCCGAAGATTTCGTCCAAAAGCGGCCGCAGATGATGGACTTCGTTGTCGCCGATGGTGATGAAGATGGTTCCGTCCGGCCTCAGCAACTCTCGCAGGAGCATGAGGCGCGGGTACATCATGGAGAGCCACTTGTCCCGGCGGAGCGGATCGTCCACCTCGACTTTGCCGGGCCAATGTTCGACGTCAGGCGCTTCGATGTGATCCCCGTAGGTCCAGACTTCGCCGTCGGCGTTGTACGGTGGGTCTATGAAGACCAGCTTCACGCGCCCGCTGTAGTCGGACAATAAGGTTTTCAGCGCCCGGAGGTTGTCACCGTGGATGATTTTATTGCTAGAGCCTTCGCCCACGGAAACCTCCGGAACGCGCCGCAGGGATCCAGCAGGAACTTTGTGGGCGTAATCCACGATGGACTGTTTCCCGATCCAATAAAGCTCCGGCACGCGGCTCCTCTTCTTTGGCAAGTGATTTGGTAAGTGTCAGACGCGGCCAGTATAGCCCGGCTCCAGCCCGTCCCGCGGCCCGAAAACCAGCCGTCAAGCTGCTAAGGTAGGCGCATGGAGACCAACTTTGGGGCTTCGGCGCCGTACACCGTTGGGGTGGAGGAGGAGTTTCAGCTCCTCGACCCCGCCTCTCTCGCCCTCACACCGGCCATCGACGCCGTTCTAGCAGCCCGCGAAGCCGCAGGGCTCTCTACCGAAACCGTCGCTTCCGAACTTTCCGCCTCGTGCCTGGAGATACGCTCTCCGGTCTACGAAACGGTGGCGGAGTTGGCCGAAGACCTTCCGGTCCTGCGGCGAAAGGCCCGGAACCTCGCCGAGACCTCCAGGGTGCGGCTCGCGGCGGCCGGAACGCACCCTTTTAGCGATTCCACGGCTCAGGAGATCACAGCCGAAGAACGCTACCGCAAAGTGGAGGAAGAGATGGGTTGGACGGCCCGGATGCAAGCTATCTACGGGCTCCACGTCCACGTCGCCGTCCCGGACGAGGAGTACGCTATCCGGGCGGTCTCGACGCTCGCACGGCACGTGCCGCTCTTTATCGCGCTCTCGGCCAACTCTCCGTTCTGGAACGGCTCCGACACTCGCCTCTCCTCGACGCGCATCAAGGTCTTCGAACTCGTCCCGCGTTCGGGCCTGCCGCCCGTCTTTCACGGCTGGGAAGACTTCGAGCGTCACGTGAACACCCTCATCAAATCCGGCAGCATCCCGGACTACTCCCTGTGCTGGTGGGACGCCCGCCCGCACCCGAAGCTCGGGACCGTGGAGCTCCGTTCCCCGGACGTCCAGACCGAAGCGTCCCGCACCGTCTCCCTGGCCGCCCTCGCTCAGTGCCTGGTAGCGGCCGATGAGGAGCACCCTCCGGGAAACCCGCTATTCACGGTTGAGAACAAGTGGCGCGCCACCCGCCACGGCCTAGACGCCACCTTCTACGACTTCGCGACCGGCCGGAGCGTAGCGGCCCGTGAACTGGCCCGCGAATCGGTCGAGAGGCTAAGACCGATCTCTCAGGACCTCGGCTGCGAAGCGGAACTAGAAGGGGTGTTGGAGGTCCTGGAAGGAGGGACCGGCGCCGAGAGACAACGCTCGGTCTTCGAGAAGAGTGGCTCGTTAGAAGACGTCGCCCGGTACCTCGTCGCCACGACCGCCCCGGCTACCGCCCCGACCGCCTGAAACATCTTCTACCGCCGACTCCGCCGCCACCTCACCGAAGACGAGGGCAGAGGCGAGGCCGCTCGTGTAACCACCCGTCGAAAGCCCGCCGACCTCGACACCGGCGGCGTACAGTCCGGGGAGAGGCAGCCCATCCGTCTCGCGCAGCACCCGGCAACCGCCGTCGACCGCGAGGCCGCCTACGGTGTGGGTTATGGTCGGCGCGACCTCGACCGCCACGAAAGGCGGGACCTCTACTGAAATGGCGGGGTCGCTTCTAGGAGGTGAAGGCTCTCCGGCTTCTCTTTTAGAGACGGCGGCATTATAAGCATCCAGGGTGTGGAGGACGTTTTTGTGCGGTACGCCCCGCTCCGCGAGTCGGTTCGCCAACACTTCGAGGCTCCCGGCTTCTAGGACGGTACCTCCGGCGCGGCGGGCCGTTTCGACCATCTCCTCCACGGTGCGTTCCCGGACTTTCCTCTGGAGGGCGTTCGAGTCCAGGATGTACCAGGCGTGGAGGCTTGGTTGGCGGGCGGTGGAGCGGGTGAGCGCCGTCTCGGACCAGTCGGCCGCTTCGTCGGTGTAACGCTCTCCGTTTTCGTTGATCGCCACGGCGTACCGACCGTAGAGTTGGGAGACCTCGACGAACTCATCTGGAGAGAACTTCGCTGGGGTGGCGGGCAGGTTACGGCCGTAGAACTCATCCAGGCCGGCGCTCGCCCGCGCTCCCGCTTCTCGCGCCGCCAGGAAACCGTCCCCGGTACTCTGCGGATGAGCCCGGATCCGCATCTCTCCAGGTCCCTGGACTATGTAACGCCCGACAAGTTCCGGGTTGGCTGCAAAACCACCGGAGGCGAGCACCACGGCGTCCGCCGCCTCTGTTCGTTCTCCCTCGCCCGACGAGACTCTGGCCCCGATCACACGCCCTTCGGAGTCTCTAACCAGACCGCCCAGGGCCGTGCGCGGTAAAACCTTACCCTCAGAAGCGACGATGCTCTCGACGAGAGCGGCCACCGTCCGTCCCGGCTCGAAGCGGGCGCCGAAGGTGAGCGGGTTCCCAGTCTCTCGCGTGAGGATGACGCCCCCTATCTCCTCCAGCTGGTCGAGGCTCCCCGCGAGCCGTTCCAGGACGAGCCCTTGTAACACAGGGTCGCCGTCTGGAGCCTCCCGCCGGTAGGTCTGAAGATCGTTATAGGACCAGATGTATCCACTGGAGTAGAGGAAGGAGCCACCAGGTCGGTCGCCTTTTTCGAGGAGCGTAACCCGCGCCCCGAGCTCGACGGCTTTCCGGGCGACGGTCAGGCCTGCGAGCCCGCCACCAGCTACGAGGATGCGCAAGGCCTTCTCCCCCTCTAGGTCAGGGAGAAGCCGGGTTTGTGCTCGACATACTCCACGCTCACGCCCTCCGGGCCGCGGACGAAGACCGCCAGGGTATTCGGTCCCTCGACGAAGTTCTGAACCTCGAACCCCTTCTCCTCCGCCTCCTCTCGGTGCTCCTGGGCGGAATCTACCAGGCATCCGACGTGGAAGAGCATGCTCTGCCCATTCGTGTCCGTGTCCGACGACGATGCGACGAGACGCACCCGGTACTCTCCCGCCCTGACGGTCGTGTCGTCGTCTCCCGTCGCGAAACCCATCTCTACGAAGTTGCGCGCCGAGGACTCCGGGTCGCTGGAGCGTAAGGAAAATCCCTCCAGGTCGTAGTCGGTAAAATCTCCCTCTCCCGGAACCAGCGCGAACGGTAGTCTTTCCGGCCCCGCAAAGACGTACGCTCCGCTCTCTTCCTCGACACCGGCATCCTCCGGTAAGTTGGAGGCGGCTGCCTCGGGGTCTGCGACGCGGATGTTTATTCGTTCGATCTCCCCAGGACGAGGCTCCGTGCCTTCCGGCGCGTCGAAAAGGGTGAGCTTCCCGAGCCTGCCCCCGGCCCCGACCAACGTGTAACGCTCGGTATGGTCCACTACGTGAAATCCCAGGTGGGAAGTCAAGAATTCGGCAACCTTATCCCTATCATTCACGTATAGGGCTATGTGATCCAGCCTCTTTACGTCCATAGTGTTCTCCTCTACTAGAAAGTCCGACATAAGCAACGATAACACGGGCATGCGTTCGAGTTTCAGCTAACTTGGGTCCGGCATTCCTTCCAGCAATTCCTGGTGCAGCGAGACGTTCTCTCTCCGGTCGGTCCTGATTTCTATAACGGTGGACGTGTCACGGGAGCAGGCAGCCCGGTAAGCGTCCACGAAATCCGGGAGTGTTTCCGGAAGCTCGTAGTCGAGGCCAAACATAGAGGCGGCGGGCTCGAAGGAAACTCCCTGCGGCGTGCCGAAGTACGGCTCGAAGAACTTACTTTGGCCGGCGATGGGCAGGAAGGAGAAGATGCCGCCGCCGTCGTTGTTTATGACCACTACGACCACCTTCAGGTCACGGAGCATGGCGAGGGAGTTGAGGTCGTGCAGGAGCGCCAGGTCCCCGATCAGGAGCGTAACGGACACCCCGAGTCCTCGCGCAACCCCGGCAGCGGTCGCGACGGTGCCGTCTATGCCGCTGGCGCCCCGGTTGGCGATGACGGAGACGGCCGGACCATCATGCGCGGCGAAGGTGTCAGCATCACGGATCGGCATGCTGCTCGCCAGGACGAGCCCATTTCCGGCGGGGATGTGGCGAGAGATCAAGCGTGCCACCAACGGCTCTCGCAATTCCTCCGCCTCCCCGGAGACGTCATCCAGATATTCGCCTACTTTCCTGGAAGCTTCGCGCCAGGTCGCGAGCCAGGGTCCGGCTTCGTCGGCGGTATGCTCGGCGGCGACTCCCGCGAACGTGTCGCAGAAACCTACGATATCCGTCTCTACGCTTCGGGTTACCTGGTGGCCGGGGTCCAGTCGAAACGGGTTCTCGCGCACCACGACGTAGGGAGAAGGCCGAGCACTTGCAAGGTACTGCTCCAGCCTCTTAGAGAGCGCCCGACCGCCGAAGTGAACGACCGCCTCCGGCTCGTACCTCTCCTTAAAACCTTCATCCGCCAGGAGCGCGTCGTAGTAAGGCGCCGCGATTTCGGAGTCGCCACCGAGCCGCATTTGGGAGCTTATATCCGGCAGGAGCGGCCACCCTAGAGTTTCGGCAAATCGTGCCACGGCCTCTCCCTGAGCCCGAGATTCGAGTCGCCCCGCTACGACCAACCCGCGCTTGACCGGGCGGAGCGCTTCCCACAGGTGTTCGATCTCCCCTTCGTTCACGGTTGGCTTCGTAGGCGCGTAGCGAGTGTAAGGCTCGCCGCTCCCAAGCCAGGAAACGGGACCTGAATCAGGCTCACCCTCGTTCTCAGGGTTAGGTAGGAAAGGTTCGCGGAACATCAGGTTGAGGTGGACCGGGCCTTTTGGGGAGCGTTGGGCGCGGTATACGGCTTGATCCACGGTGGTCAGGACCACCGCCGGGTCTATTTCGAGGTCCGGGGCGGGCAGGTCGAAGCGCCAGCGGGCGTAGCCGCCGAAGATGTCTGGTTGGTCGATAGTCTGGTTCGCGCCGGTCTGGCGGAGTTCCGGGGGGCGGTCGGCGGTGAGGAGAAGCATCGGGACACCGTCGGTGGCGGCTTCCACGACGGCGGGTAGACCGTTCGCTACAGCGGTTCCGGAAGTGGTGATCCAGGCGGCCGGGCGTCCGGTTGCCCGCGCGTAACCCAGGGCTGCGAAGGCGGTTCCGCGTTCATCGAAGTGGACGAGAGAATGGGCTTTCCGGTTGGATGCGAGGGCGGCGACCAGCGGGGTCGAGCGGGAGCCGGGGGCGACGCAGAAGAAGTCTACACCGCTTCGGACCAGTTCCTCGACGAGAAGGTTGGCCCAGAGGCGGTTAGCGCGGGCGGTTTCCGGAGGCAAACCCGAACATCCTGGTGAAGTCGCCGATTTTTTGTTCGATCTCCGCCCACTCACGCTCTGGTACGGAACCGGCGACTATGCCGGCCCCGGAGAACAGTTGGAGAGTGCTCCCCCGCACGAGCCCGGAGCGGATGCCGACGGCGAACTCGGCTCCTTTGGCCCCGATCCAACCGACAGGACCGGCGTACCAGCCGCGGTCGAACGGCTCCATTTCCCGGATCCGGCCCAGCGCCGCGTCCTTTGGCTGGCCGCCGACGGCCGGAGTGGGATGCAGAGCCTCCAGTATCTCCGCGTCGGTCACGCCCTCGCGGAGCGTCCCGCGAATTTTCGAGACCAGATGCCGTCCTCGCGTCAGCTTCATCTCCGAGAGGCCCTCATCAAACGCGAGCTCCTCGCAGAGCGGCCCGAGCGTCTGGCGGATGCTCCGAAGCACGTAGGAGTGCTCCGCGCGGTCCTTCTCACTGCCTAGAAGCTCCTCGCGCAAAGCCTCGTCATCGGCTTCCGATGCTCCGCGCGGTCGGGTGCCGGCGACGGCTTCGCTCACGATGGTACGCCCCTCGCGTCGGAACAGACGCTCCGGGGAAGCCCCGACAAAAGAGATCCCTTCTTCCGGCTCGACACAGAAACGGAAACAACCCGGCGTCGCGCCCCTCAACCCTTCCATGATGCGGGTGGCGTCGAGATCTCCGTCAAAACCGAAGTCGGCCCGGCGCGCGAGGACCACCTTGCCCAGCCGTCCCTCCGAGAAGTCTTCCAAAGACCTCTCGACGTTCGCCTTCCAACCGCTCCAGCCGGGGCTGTCCGTTCTGGAGACCGGGCTCGGCAGCGAGTAACGACCTTCGCCAGTGTCTCGGGGAGTTGAGAGGTCTTCGATCCGTGCCAGAATCTCCGCGCTGCGCTCGGCGTCTCGCGGGAGCACCAAGTTGCAGACGAGCTCGGAAGCGTCGCCGTTTCGGTGCAGTTCGAAGCGCGGCAGCACGAAACGGTAAGCTCCGAACGACCGCCAAGTTTCGTCGGGCTCTACGGAAGGGTCGAAACGGAGGCCGCCATAGTAACGGACCTCTGGGTCCTCTGAACCGTCGAGGAGCCCGAGGCGCTTCTGGAGTGAAGCCGGACCTTCCAACGGTTCACCCGCGAGCGAGTCCGCCACACCGACCGCCGAGATCTCCGCCCCTTCTCGGCCGAGCCAATAAGTTCTCGGATAGAGCGTCTGGTCCCGCAACCAGGAGAGAGGGTCCGTTTCTTCTACGGAAACCGCGATCCGCACAACCCGCTGCCCCGTTTCAGACACCGGCTGCGCCGCCCCGGATAGCACACGGCTGACCTTACCGGCCAACTCCCACCAGGCTTCCGACATCACGGGCGAGTAGAGCGGGACACCTGTGCGAGCCTCTACAGTCAAACCTGAATATGTCCTTCGTATCCCAAGTCGTTCACCTTTCTACGTCTTGCAATAGCAGTGTATCAAGCCGCGCCGCAAAGCCGTGCGTTTCCGCTCACAATTGCCCGCTTCGCCTGTTTCCAAGAGAAAGCGCGCCGGGATCAGTAATTAGCCCCGACAGAAGAAGAAAAGCCGGGACCTCAAATGAGATCCCGGCCTCTCGCCGAACAGTATATAGCTGAGGTTCAGCCTAAGACTTCACCAACTCAGCCTGGATGATCAAACGCTTCGTGTAGTCGGGAAGGGTGCAGGACTGCAACGTCAGCACGGTCTTTCCCTTCACCGGCTCGGTCACGTAAACGTCAGTCGGGGCGACGACGTACTCCTTGAAAACTTTGTAGGTGTACTTGTGTCCGTTGGCGTCGGTCACGTACAGCTTGTCGCCTTCCTTCACGGCGTTCAGGTCATAGAAGGCCAGGTAGCTACCCGTGTTCGGGTATCCGAGGCGATGGCCCGCCACGTAGGTGTTGGATCCCTTCTCCCAGGGAAAACCGGTCCCCTGCAAGTGTATGCCGGCGTAGGCTTTCAGTTGGACCGAGTCGCTACCCAGGGCGGTCGGGATATCGACATTCTGGACCCGCGACATCTCGGGAACCGTCAGCTTGAAGGTCTTGTCTTTTGGCGCGGGGGCGATGTTCGCCTCCGTCTTGCCCTTGTTCCCGGCGCCCTTCTTGGGCGCTACCGGCTCGGACTTGGCCTTTTTCGACATCGTCTTCGAGTCCTTACCCGCTTTGCCCTGGGACTGGGCGCTTTGGTCTTTCTTCTTGGAGCCCTGGTTGGAGGAACTCCCGGAAGAACTGCAAGCGGCAATGGTGAATACCATCGCGAGCGCCGCCAGTATCAGGATAAGCTTCTTTACGCGCATTTCATGCCCCTCTCTCTATCTCAGTCAACCACTTACCTCCCGAAACGATATTGCCAGTAGGTACGTTACCACTAGAAAATAACAGTTCGGTTACGAGAAGATCAAATAAACACTACGATTCTTACCGCCCACCGGATGACTCTCTCAACGGAAAACTCACCCGGATTCCCTCAAGGATTGGATAAAGTCATCCGACGAAGTCAGATACTCAGTAGTGCCTGGAACCGGCTGCGGACCGACAGATACGAGGTCGAAGTTCTCGACCACGCCCGCCAACTCCCCCGGCTCCAGGCTTACCGCACCCCATCCCTCACCAGGTATCCGCTCCATCCAAAACCCGTAGAATTCCTCGGCCTCCGCGACACTCCTGAAAACGCACAGAACCTCCCCCTCCTCGGCCCCATAGGACAAATACCCCGGCACCCCGGCCTCCATACGCCCCAACAGAGCGTAACCATCCTCCAGATGCTCGAACACAGAGACTCCTCCTAACACGCGAGCCAAACCAACAAAGTTTAAGCGACAGCCCCGCAAACAACCAAACCACAGCCCAGAAAGTTTCAAGTAGCTTCGGCTTCGCATTGCGAGCCGCTCCACAACCGAAACTCTATCCAATGATACGGTGACATTGCCCCTGACAAGGAGCGAAGCCAGTGTTTCCAGATCCTTGCACCAAAAGTAAGTTCTGAATTATTCTTTGTGAAGTAGAGTCGGTAAGCTATGGCCTCGGAATACCCAACTGCTTGCAGATTTCTCTAGCCAGATCGTTGTCTATCTCAGTATGACGGGGAATAGTGCTTTTCTTACCAGTTGCTTTGTTCCTAACTTTAGAGTGTCTTGGGCCTTCGTCGTAGAACTCGCAGTCACAATTCTTGAGGTGCTTGACGAGTTGGTTACGTTTCACAGAGCCAGAAGTTCACTCTTTTCTGATGCTAATTCGTCGCGCAGTTCTTCCAACTCTTTGGTTGAGTAATCTTCCAAGATAAACGCAACCGCATCTCTCAGGTTCTCTTTGACTTCTTCTTTAGTTTCACCTTGAGTTCGGGCTTCCGGTACTTCCTCACAGTAAGCTATCCACCATCCGGAATCCGTATGACGGTATTTCATGGTGAAATCAATCCCTTCGAAGATCCGATTGATCTCATGCCTACTAGCCATGTTACTCTCCTCGCCCATGTTACTCTCCTCGCTTTTCTATGCCCCGCTGGAGGACACCATAATTATATCCATAGATCTATCGACTCTATGTAGATAAACCTGCCTTTGGTTCTGGATCAGTATTTCCGGCTTTGCACAAACCTCTGGCGAAGGCACAAGTCGCCGTGGTTTTGACCACCTCTACCTCAGCTGGTTGTATCGTGGAAGGGTTTTCGTTGCAAAGCCCTGCAGTCTAGGCTTTGCACCAAAAGTCCTCTTAGACAAATAGTTTTGGTTCAAGTTGCGATCCTGAACCAAAAATTCGTTTTGAACCAAAAGCCGCTTCTGATCCTAGCTCGCGGGTAGCCAGGATCAGAACACAGATGTTGTGACAGAGGACTTTGGCTAGTACTTCGTTCACCTGAGCTACGTCACTCTTACCCCGTACCGATGAGCCGAACTTGCGCTTTATCATGGAAAAGGCGCTCTCTACGTTAGACCGCTTGTGGTAGTGATCCATGAAGCTCTTCCGGTTGAACATGAACAGATGGTACATCTTCGCCCAAACTGAATCGTCTTTCGGAACTACCGTGCTGGACTTGAACGGGATAAACGGCGTAGCCCCGAAACCCTCTACAAGCTCCATATTCTGTCTACCCAAGTAGGCTTTGTCTGCTGAGACTTCCCTAAGCTGGAAGTTCTCTGCCGTCTGCTTTACTAGCGGCTTGAAGAAATACGAATCGTGGTGTGACCGTCCTGAGATGTCCATGCCGGTGACTATGTTCGTTCTGACACCACAGATAAGATGCGCCTTGAACCACTCCCGCGTCTTTTCTTTCTTACCGTACTGCTTGCCGTACTTCGTTTCTTTCCAGCGGGCAAAGGTGCTAGTAGAGAAACCCGAAGCATCTACGGCAAAGTCTGTCTCTACGGACTTCAACGGCAAGCTACTAATGGATACTAGCTCTTTCAGTACATTGGTCAGATCGGGATTAGCCAGATACCGATTCACAGAGTTGAAGTGCGGCGTGCTGTCTATCAGCCCATCGGCGTAAGCTTCCCTGAGATCGGAAGTAAACCGTCTGGCAGAGAAGCCCACGTAAACCTTGTAGGCACTCGCAAACACCATATCCGAAAGTGGTAGACGCGGCCTGCCTTTGGTTTGCTCCGGTTGGGGGACGCCGCTACAGAGGTCCGATAGTAACTTGGCAAAGCGTACCTTTTCCTCTACCTGAGCGGCGTTGTAGTCAGTCCAAGAGCGGGTTTTGTGCGCTTCTATCATTCTGTAATTATACGTGACCGCTCACGCATAACAAGAGGAATTTGGCTTATCTATGGGGAGTTCTGTTGCTAGGATTCTTCCTGTTGACGCTTCTTGGCCCACCGGGCCTTAGCAGCTTTACGGGCCGATTCGGACCTTTCTTCAGGAGTCATTTTGGCAGCACGAGCTTTGCCGCCTTTTTTGCCACCACGTCGGCCTAGCTCTACGGCTGCTGGATCTTTCTCTTCGCTCATACAGTAATACTACCGTGAGCGGTCAGGCATGGCAAGGTGAAATCGAATCACAAGTTTGCCAACCTCTCCTTGAGGCGTTCGGCTCTTATCATGGCAAGATCGACTTTTTCTGGAAGGCCATCCACTTCTTCTTCATAGTCAACCTCGTTTCTCAGCCTTCTCAGGCGGTGACCATCTTCTCCTATCCGCTTGCTATCGTGATCTTGCTTGTCAAAGAAGGCGTTCCAACAATATTGATGATCTGACTCATCCTCTTCTGGGTCCCATTCCCACCACGACTTCAGCCTATTACGTGTATTGTAGAACATAGCGTAATACGCCTTGCTTACCGCAGTGCGCTTGTAGACCTCTCCTTCACGCTCAAGGAGTTCTTGTGCTAAAGCGAAGTGGTCCAACCAATTGAGCACTAACCGTATTCTAGGTCGATGCTCAAATTACCTCCGGCTTCTGAATGTGCATCCAGCCACCACTCACGGTCTAACTCATCTAGTAAAGTAATAGCTTCTCTAGGAGGTATCGTAGTATAAATAAGAACAAATAGGCGGCTAGCGTCTTTTGCTTCTGGTTCCCCAACCACCTTTAGGGCTAGTCGCTCATTTGGTCCAAAATACTCTCTTATCTTTGTGTGCGCCGTGTAGAGCACATCTACTACAGAAGGGTATTGCGCGAAGTATCTCTCTACAGCAGCGTTGTCTGTAATTTCATACAATTCGCGTAACTCTTCTATATGTCCATCCACAATATCTAAGACGAAAGAATATTCGTCTACTGGCTCGGGAGTAATGCGGAAACTCTGGCGCGAGCGTTGCATTACTCCAAGCCCCTGCCAATAGTAGCGAAGCATCGCTTTTTGGGACTCTAGCGCAGCCTCTAATGGAGCAACTCGCTCTTCGCTCTCGCTCGACATCTCACCTAAATACGCCGTCTCATTTAAATATGCTGTCTTCATACCGTCCCCTATCTTACTCCGAGTCTATGTAAGGTACTTGGGCCGCTTTAAGAATCGCTTTGAGACTCTCCGATTTCAAGTTTGCCCGCTCTAACTGATTCAATAACTTGCGCACATCGTTGGCATCAAGCGTTACAAAAAAATCTTCAGTCCCGCTGCCGTTTTCCGTCCAGTAAGTGAGTCTCAATTGATGGAGAATTATTGCACCCTCAGGAGCGGTCTCAGCAGCGTCGGGTTCAAAAACTGGGCGGATGTCGCTAACAATCCGAACATCCTGCATGGGGTGTTTATTCTCTACTGACAATCTGCCTGCTCGAATGATAACGTTGAGTGTATCTATACTAAGAAGTTCAGCTAAACGCTCTTCAAAGTGGGGCCGTTCTTCTGAGGACAATTTTAGTTGCTCAGATCTACTTTCTTCCATTGTCTGAGCGATACCTTCCGCGGCATCCGATATAGTTGATTGCGAATAGCTTAGATAGGAGTACAGTGAGAGCAGGGCTCTCACTATCTCTCTTACGTCACTCGCTGCGATAGTGTCTACCATCTCAGCAACCGCTAAAGACAGTGATTCTTCGTTATAGTTGAGAGGAATATTTTGAAGTGCCGCCAGCAAGCCTTGAGAGGATTCATCGCTTAGATCGCGGATCGCGGCGAAGCCACTCTCATACTGCCCCGGCACCCTCAACGGCGTCACCATGTTAGTATCTTACACTCCCGGCCGGCCGGCGCAAGTAAATTAAGTAACCGCTTGTAATTTTGGTTCAACTTCCCGCTTTTTAGTTCACAACCGATTTTTGGTGCAAAGCCTGCAGTCTACTTGACACACTAGAATATATGTGTAAAATGCACATACAGTACGAAAACAACAGGAGGTAGAGAAAGTTGATGAACGTAGAGAAGGCCAATAGGGTATCCGAGAGGGTAGCGCGGGAGACTGGCGACTCGTTGAAGGTCGTCATAGATCACGGTGTGGCGCTGCAGGAGCGCAACGTTCGTTTCGCCCAGGACATCGTCGACGGTTCCATCAAGGGGCTTCGTTCCCAGGCCGAGAGCAACCGGGCTCTCACCCACGAGATCGTCGAGCGGGCCGAGAAGCAGCGCGAGGCTTTCCAGACTTTGGCCGAGGAGTCTTTGAACTCCTACATGGACTTCCTCTACGCCCCCTTTTCTTACTACAAGGAAGGGCTGCGGCTCGTGGAAGACGTGAACAACAGCGTTGGTTCGGTCCCGAACTACGATGAGTTGAGCATCGGGGATATCTCCGCCAAGTTCGACGCGCTTACCGCCGAGCAGCTACGGGAGATCAAGGCCTACGAGAAGCGGAACAAGAACCGCGAGACCCTGATCGAGCAACTCGACCGTAAGCTCAAGCCCGCCGCTTCCTAAACAGCGACAGAGCTAGAGCAAAGAGAAAGGGCCGGGAGCAAATCCCGGCCCTTTCGTCTGTCTGGGTTTAGCGCTACTTGAGAAGGTCTTTTAGATGGCCTTTCTTCTCTTTCATGGTGCCGCTGCGCTGACCGGCTTTGCCTTCGGATTTCTTGTCTTTGTCGCCGCCCAAGGCTCCGGCGGCTTCCTTAAGGCGACCTTTTGCCTTGTCCGCAGCGCCTTCTGTCTTGTCTTGGGCGCTGCTCTTGCCCTTTTCGCTACCCACGATTGCCCCTTTCCACTCGGGTACTTTGTTCTTATTATTATGCCCATCCGGATACAAAGCAAACAAACGGCTTCTTTCCTGAGTTATCCTGCCGGAAACCGGGGCCGGTACATGTTAAAAGAGGGTTGGAGCTTCTAACAAATTATCGGAGTGAGGTGGAGTTGAAGACATCCATGATGACCCGGACGGCGCTGATGGCGGCCGTGACGGCGGTTGCGGCCCAGATCACCGTTCCGCTGCCACTGGTTCCCTTTACTCTGCAAGTATTCGCGGTCTTGCTCTCCGGGCTGCTGCTGGGACCTCGCTACGGCGCCCTGGCACAGGGTGTCTACTTACTACTCGGAGCCGTGGGAGTTCCGGTCTTCTTCGGTTTTACCGGTGGGCTCGGGCATCTCGTCGGTCCCACGGGCGGATATCTCATCTCTTACCCGGCTGCGGCGGCGATCGCCGGTCTGGCCGCAACCGCCGCTGCTAGAGCGAAGAGGAGCCGGGCGTTGTGGACGAGCTTTGCGGCTGGCACGGGGGGGCTTGTAGTGATCTACATTTTGGGCGCGGCGTGGCTCTCTATCGTCGCGGGACTGCCCCTCTCCGTGGCGGTGGCGCAAGGAGTGTTGCCCTTCGTAGCGTTCGACCTGATCAAAGCGGCGCTCGCCGCCTTCGTCGCGGTCGCCGCAGCCCCGGCTATCGCCACCTCAAGAGCCTGAAAATGCGGCTCTACCCGATGGACTAGCGCCTACCGACCAGTTGGCGCACGGCCAGGGAAGCGAGGAAAATGGATACAGCTCGCACCAACCCTTGAAGGGCGGCTTCCAGCGCGTCGTCTTTTATACCCCGGCGCTCGGGGATCTGCTCCCCTATGTAGTCCGTTAGCGGTTTGCTCACCACGAGGGCTATGACCGTCGAGAAGACCGTCAAAAGCCGTCTCTGTGTCTTATCACTCATCCTATTCCCCTCATCTGATTCCGGTTTCGCTGGACTTCTCGTTTCCTTGACCTGGTCAATACCTGAGACGGTCAGAGTGTAGCCGGACCCGTCATCGGAGGCACGAATGTAGTCTTTGTCCACCAGATATCTGACCGCAACGTCGCGCTCTGTCGGGTCGGTGCTAAAGCCCGCTTTCTCGGCCGCGCCGTCTTCGTCCGTATCCGGACCTCCGGCGGGTACGGACTCGTTGAGCTTCCCACCGGATATGTCGTAGAAAGCCCCCAAGAGCCGCATCGAACTGTTCTCTACCCCACTGCCAGGCACAATTCCCTCCTCTTTTGAGTTCCGCGGTGTGCTCGCAGCTATGTACCCTGACTCACATCCTACAAACTCCTGAGTTTCCAGGCAACCTGGAGACATGGTCTGGTCCGGGAGGGCGTCGAGCAACTCCGGGTTCTCAGAGAAAGTCGAGTAGGACCGCTACCGCCGGCAGAACGGCCCAGATAGTGAGCGCCAGCATCACCCGGAGACCTAATCGTTTCATCATACGCTCAACCGACTACGCCGAGCAAGCTGAGAACGGTGATGATGAAAAAGAAGCCGTAGAACGCCACCGCGAAGCTCATCACTCCGAAGCGGACATTGCCCATCTTGACGCGGTCGTATGGTCTGCTCTCCGTCCAGAATCTATTCTCGCGCAGCTAGTTGGCCTTTATCGCGTCAACTTTACGACGACGAATAATCGTCGGACACCGGAACAAGATCCTCCGGGGTTCCGGCGACCCGTATTCGGCCATGTGTCGAAGACGACTTATAGGGCCTGACTCACTGTGACCAGGATGCGACCGAAACCTACCGAGCGCAACTAGAGAGCGCCTTGCACGAGCCCTATCTAATCGGGGAAAGGGAACTTTTCACCCTTTCCCCGAAACCGGTGAAGCTTCAGGCCACGCTGTCCACGGCGTGGCGCATTATCTCCAGCCCTTCCTCCAACTCGTCGTCGGAGATGGAGAGGGGCGCCAGGGTGCGGATGACGTTGGAATACTGGCCGGCGGTGAGGAGGAGCAAACCTTCCTGCAAGGCGGCCTCGACTATTCCGCCGGTTCGACCCTTGTCCGGTTCCTTGCTCGCGGCGTCCTTGACCAGCTCCATCGCAGCCATCGGTCCCCGGCCCCGCACGTCGCCGACGAAGTCCGGGTGCTTCTCCTGAATCTCGCGCATGACGCCCATGATACGCTCCCCGATAACATCAGCCCGCGCCAGCAAGTCTTCCTCTTCCAACGTTTCTATAACAGCAAGTGCTGCGGCGCAGGCCAGCGGGTTGCCTCCGAAGGTGGTGCCGAGGCCGCCGACGTGGACGGAGTCCATGATCTCCGCCTTACCCGTGATTCCCGCTATGGGCATCCCCCCACCGAGGCTCTTTGCCGTCGTCACGAGGTCCGGCACAACCCCCGAGTGCTCGATGGCGAACATCTTGCCCGTCCTGCCGAAGCCAGTCTGTACCTCGTCCACGATCAGGACGATGCCGTGCTCGTCGCAAAGCTCTCTCAGTTTCCGCAAGTAGAAGTCCGGGAACGGTATAAAGCCACCCTCGCCCGAGACCGGCTCTACGATGATCGCCGCGACGCTCTCCGGGTGGACGTAGCTGACGAAAGCCTTCTCCAACGCGCCGAAGCAATCGCCCTGGCAACCGCCGGAGCAGTCCTTGCTCACCGGGCAGCGGTACGGGTACGGCGCCGGCACCCGGTAGACTTCCGGGACGAACGGCGCGAAGCTCTTCTTATACGGATCGGTCTTACTCGTCAGGCTCATGCCCATATAAGTACGGCCGTGGAAAGCGTTCTCGAAGGCGATGATTCCCGGTCGACCCGTGTAGGAGCGGGCGATCTTGACCGCGTTCTCGACAGCCTCCGCACCCGAATTTACGAAGAAAGACCGCTTCTCGAAGTCTCCCGGTACGAGCGCGTTTAGCTTCTCGGCCAACTCCACGTAAGACTCGTACTCCGTGACGTAGAAACAAGTGTGAAGGAAACGCTCCGCCTGCTCCTTGACCGCCTCGACGACCCGCGGATGGGCATGACCGACGTTCAAAACACCGATGCCGCCGCCGAAATCTATAAACGTGTTGCCGTCGATGTCGGTCAGGAGCGCTCCGCTCGCCTCCTGGGCGAATATGGGTGTGGCGATCCCGACCCCCGACGAAACCGCTCCCTTTCGCCGGTCCATCAAAGCCCGGCTCTTCGGACCCGGAACATCCGTCTTGATCCTCTTCGACTCAAGCACTCTCGACACCCCTTCCTGTAAACCTTACTTTCTCCAGTATACTAGTGTCCCGTCCGCGAACTCTACTCTTATCCGGTACGGTTGTTCTTTCGTGCAAAAGTTCAGGAGCCGTTTAAGAACCTCCTTGCCTGGTCGAGACGAAATCTTTGAACGGAGTACCGGGCACGAAGGAATTAATTTCCTCTTCGGAGAATCGGTGTTTCCAGGAGCCATTCTCATACACGAAATAGGTACTCAGGGTCGAGGAGAAACCGTCCTTGAAGTTCCTGTCTACGGTTACATTTGCCGTGTTGCCGATAGAAGGGAGATTCGCGTTTACGTTCAGCGAGCTCAATCCTTGATGACCGTTGTCAGCGATCCACTGATTTTTCCGCTTCCACTCTTCTTTTGTAAAGAGTTGCCGAGTTTGGTCGTCGAGATGGTCGTATGTATAGGTCCAGTCATCGCGGTCCACGGCCCGATAGTAATCCTGCACCGCCTGTTTGAGCTTCGCTTCTCGTCCCACGGATTTTCCTTTGCCATACTTCTCCGGCTGCGGTACTGGGGTTGGTAGATAACCTTGCTCGTAAGGTTGTTTGAGATCCGCCGCCGTGAGGTCTCCAGTCTCTATGCAGTAGATCGCCTGGTCCGGCGTGACGGAACAAGTGGGAGGAATTTGCGTGCCGCCGCCGGGTATGGGGACCGGCGATGAACCAGCAGGATGGACGCAGAAGAAATCCTTTGGTTTCGTCGGTGAATAGTAGAAACCATTGCCACCGTAGTCCCTGTGGACACAGCTTCGTTCTATCACGTATCCGGGCACCATTGCCGCAGTCGTATCACCCGAAGGCGAGGAAGCCACAGCCTCTTGCGATATCGTACCCGTTCGGGAAGATCCTGTTTGTGTCGGAGGTGGGAGCTGCGGGGTCGCCGCCTTTCCACCAGCGGTGTTCCGAATGGTCCCAAGATTCGCCAACAGGACTATCGCGATCACCGGTACGGCCAACACCACCAGCGAGGCGACCAGGAAGCGCCCAAGTAGAAACGGAGCGTAGCGGTTGGCTTTGATGTTTCCTAGAGTATCCACTATCAGGTAGACCGACTGATCCCTTTTTGCCAGGTAATAGAAGAGATAGAGGAAAAAAGGTATGACGAAGAAAAGGAACCATACCACAGACCAAAAGAGGCTCCACTTTTTGCGCCGGACCAATTGTGCCGTCGTGGGCGTTCGGGAGGCGATCACGTAGCCTCTTTGTGCGTACCCGGCTATCTCTCCGTCAAGCAGAGCACCGCGCTCTTCCACGGATAGTTGCGGCTGCTGTTCCACTTCTTCTCTCCAAGCTCTTGAACCGGCGCAATTCTCTAGTTTCCGTCTCTAGGTTTGTCGAACAGAGCGAAGAAACCTTTAGGATTTGATCCTTACCCGATGGCAAAGAATTCCGAAGTTCCACATTGCAAACTGGAAGCGGCTATCTCTTTATCACCTCGTCGGGTGGTGTTTCCGGTGAGCCGACAGCCCGACGGACGAAGTATGCCGCTACGATAACGGCGATGCTTGCCAGGGTAGCGAAGAGCTGCGGGCGTCCGTCTTGGGTGAAGTACATGGAGACGAGTACCGCCACAATGGCGAGGATCGAGAATATCGTCAGGTACGGGAAGAGCCACATCTTGACCTGGAGCCGTTCGGGCGCCTCGCGTTCCAGACGGCGGCGCATCACCAGCTCGGAGATGGCGATCAAGAGGTACACGAAAAGCGCTATCACCCCAGAAGAGTTGAGCAGGAACTTGAAGACTTGATCCGGGAAGAAGTAGGAGATCAGAACGGAGACGTAGCCCATGCCCGTACCGGCGAGGATCGCCCAGAGCGGCACTCCGTTCCTGGTGGTGTTGGTGAAAAAGCCCGGCGCGTCGTTGTGCCTCGTCAGGGCGAAGAGCATCCGGGAGGTTATGTACAGGCTTGAGTTGAGGACGGAGAGCACGGCGGTCAGGACGACCAGGTTCATGATCGTGGCCGCCCCCGGTATCCCCATCTTGCCGAGCGCCTCGGCGAACGGGCTCGTGATGCTCCCGGTGGTGAAGCTGCTGTTCCACTTCACTATCGCCGCGACCAGAAAAGTCGAGAGGACATAGAACAAGAGCACCCGGTAGACCACCTGATTCGTCGCCCGCGCAACACCCCTCTCGGGTTCTTCGGACTCGGCGGCGGCGATGGTCACGACCTCCGCGCCCACGAAAGCGAAGATGGTGGTCGTGATCCCCGAGAACACCGCCAATCCTCCGTTCGGCGTGAAGCCGCCATTGGCGTACAGACCGGAGAAGCCGGTCGTGGTTCCGGGCCACAAGCCGATGACGTACAGGGTGCCGAGAACGATGAAGATAATGATCGCCACGACCTTTATCGAGGCGAACCAGAACTCGAACTCGCC
Source organism: Rubrobacteraceae bacterium (assembly GCA_965219175.1). GTDB lineage: Bacteria > Actinomycetota > Rubrobacteria > Rubrobacterales > Rubrobacteraceae > JBBPZK01. Next base: position 739,075 of record CBDCNI010000001.1, on the reverse strand, counting down.
GTAAGACTTTACGGAGTAGAGGTTGGTCAGGGTGAGAACCACGATCACGGCGAGCGCCAGCGCCCAGAGCGGGACGCCCGGTATGAACTGCCTCAAGATGCCCGCCCCGGCAACCGCCTCGACTCCCACCACGATCACCCAGAAGTACCAGTACAGCCACCCGATGGAGAACCCTGCCCAGTTGCCCAAAGCCATCCGAGAGTAGTCCGAGAACGACCCGACCGAAGGATGGGCCACAGCCATCTCACCGAGCATCCGCATGACCAGGACGACCACCAGGCCGGTCATCGCGTAGGTCAGAAAAGCAGCCGGCCCCGCCGCGTTCAGGATGGCTCCGCTCCCGACAAAGAGCCCGGCCCCGATGACCCCGCCGAGCGAGATCATGGTCATGTGACGCCTCTTTAATCCCGGACGCAGCCCACCTTGCTCGCCCGCGCCCCGCTCCACGCTCTGCTCCGCCACGCCAGCCCCCTTTATCGCACGAAGTTGCTCGTGCGGAGATTACACCCTGCGCACACTCAGCCGCAAGACGCACCTGCGGGACCTCGCGAAAAGAGACCGGCTACCCGAGAAGCTTCTCCGGGGCTTCGTGGGGCAGGTCGTGCGCCTCGGCTACCGGTCCGGAGACGAGGCTGCCGCCTAGAGTGGTGAGGCCCCTGGCGAGCACCGGGTCGTCGTGCGCGGCTCCCTCTATCCCGCTGTCCGAGATCTTCACCAGGTACGGCAACGTCGCGCTGGTGAGAGCAAGCGTAGCGGTGCGGGCGACAGCGCCTGGGATGTTTGCCACGCAGTAATGAACGACGCCCTCTTCTACATAGGTCGGGTCCGAGTGGGTGGTCGGCCGGCTGGTTTCGAGGCAACCGCCCTGGTCTATGGCGACGTCCACCGCGACGCTCCCAGGTCTCATGCTCGCTATCATCTCCCGGCTCACGAGCTTCGGAGCCTTCGCCCCGGCCACCAGCACCGCCCCGATCACCACGTCGGACTCTCGCACGTAGGCGGCGGTGCGCGAGCGGTTCGGGACAACGAGGTCCACCCTACCCTCGAAGATGTCCGATAGGTAGGCGAGACGCGTCGGGTTCACGTCCAGCACCCTCACTATGGCCCTCATCCCTATGGCGATCTTGGCCGCCTCCGTGCCGACGATTCCTCCACCGATAATAGTGACCTTCGCCGCCGGGGTCCCCGGCACCCCGCCGAGCAACAACCCCGCCCCGCCGTTCGGGCTCTCCAGGTGATGGGCCGCAGCCTGCACCGCCATCCTCCCGGCCACCTCGCTCATCGGTGTCAATAGCGGCAACCTGCCGTCGGGTAGCTCGACCGTCTCGTAGGCTATCGAGTCGACCTTTCGCTCCATCAAGAACTCGGTAAGCTCCCTGTCGGCGGCCAGGTGCAAATAGGTGAAGAGCTGCTGACCCTCGCGGAAGCGGTCGTACTCCTCCGGGACCGGCTCCTTGACCTTGACGATCAAACCAGCCGCCTCGAAGACCTCGTCCGCCCCCCCAACTACCCGCGCCCCGGCCGTCTCGTACTCTTCGTCGGTAAACCCGGCCCCAACGCCCGCCCCGGTCTGTAGGACCACCTCGTGTCCGTGGTGAACCAACTCCGCGACGCCGTCGGGCTGCATGGAGACCCGCCGCTCGTTGTCCTTTATCTCCGACGGAACACCGACTACGGTTGCCATACCCGCTCCTTTCCCTCGCGTTTCCCTACACGTACCTTACAACAAGATTACTGTAAACGTACAACGATACTGGATGATAATAGCCTGGCGTTACGGTAGGCTGAGGTTTCAAAGTATACTGCGGTTTGGAGACACTACCTTTGGAGTGGGAGGCGAGTTGGCTGTTAGTGGTGGAGTTGGTTTCTCTATAGGCGAGGTTTCGCAGTCTATCGGGCTGGCTTCCCAGACACTGCGTTTGTGGGAGCGGGAGCGTCTGGTGCGGCCGCGGCGCACCGAGCGGGGGTACCGCGTCTACACGGAGCGAGACGTGGATCGGCTTCGGGAGATCAAACAGCTCAGGAAGGTCGAGGGGCTAAACTTCGCCGCCATAAGGAAGCAACTCGGTCCGACCTTGGATCCCCCCGGTGAGAACGGCGCTCCGGTGACAGCTCCTCAAACTGGTCCCGGCGAGCAACTCCGGCGGCTGCGTTCTAAAGCTCACAAGACACTCCGGGAGGTCTCGGAGGCAACGGGCCTCTCCATCTCTTTTATCTCGGCGCTGGAGCGGGGCGGCTCCGGGGCGTCCATCGCCTCGCTGCGGCTCCTGGCCGATGCTTACGGAGTCGGCATGCGGGAACTTTTCGGCGCGGACTTGCGGCAGAACTCTCCGCTGGTGCGAGGCGCGGCCCGTCCCGTTATGCAGTGGGACAACGGCGTGCGCTTCGAGGAGATGGCCTCGGGGGAGAAAGTCATGGACCCTTCCTACATCCACGTCCCGCCCGGCGCCGGAAGCGAAGGGTTTTATTCCCACAACGGCGAGGAGTTCGTGTTCGTGATCTCCGGGACCCTGAACGTCGAGCTGAAAGACCAGGGCTCTTTCAAACTCGTCCCAGGCGACACCCTCTATTTCCCGTCAACGACTCCCCACCGCTGGTGGGCCGGAGATGAGCCCGTCGAAGCCGTCTACGTCAACACACCGCCAACTTTCTAGGAGACGAGCCCCTTGATAAACGACGAAAAACGCCTCGAAGCCCTGCTCTCCACGCCAGTCCTCTCGGCCCCGCTTGTCTCCCCGGACGGACGGCACGTCGCCTGGAGTTGGTCCCGTATAGGACCGGCCGCCGACGTGTTCGCCACCCGGACGGACGGAGAGGGCGAGCCGGTGCGCCTGACCGACACGCCCGACGACACCTTCGTCGTCTCATGGACGCCGGACGGCGAGGCGGTCGTCGTCGAGCAGGACCACGACGGCGACGAGCGAGTACAGCTCTCCCTGGTGCGTCTGTCGAATCCGGGAGTGATGGAGCCGCTGACAGAACCATCTCCGAACTACTACATCCGTGGCGGACAGGTCCATAAAGACGGTATCTGGCTGGTCTACGGGGCCAACCTGGACCCCGAGTCGGACGAGGAGATAGAGCCCACCTGGATCCTTCGCCACGACCTGACAACCGGCGAACGCAAGGTGCTGGCACGCCCGGAGAAAGGCGGCCCCTACCCGCAGCCCCAGCTAAACTCCCTGGGCGACTTCGTGCTCTACCACCGAAAAGAAAAGCATCCCTCCGGTGTCCAGGCGTGGCTGGTTGGGATAGGAGGCGATGGAGACCGGGAGATCCTAAACTTCGGGGAGCGGGCGAAGGTCTCGGCTTCCTGGCTCCCGGATGGGCGCCGTATCATCTTCGTGGCTGAGGGAGACTCTCACCGCAGGCTCGGGGTGTGGAACCTGGAAGATGAATCCGTCGTCTGGCTCCTGGACGACCCGGCTCGGAACGTCGAGTACGCTTTCGCCCCGCCTTTCGGGGCCGGCGGGCCGGTGGTCGCCGTCGAGACGGAGCGGGCGCGGGTCCGGGCGACGCTCCTGCATCCAGACGGCGGCGTAGAAGACCGGCTGCCGGAAATCCCAGGCAACCTCGTGCCGCTGGCTCCGGCGGACGAGGGAGCGTGGATCGGGCTTCGCTACGACGCCCGTCATCCCGCAGACCTGGTGAAGTTCACCCCGGCGAACCCTGAAACCTCCACTAGTCTCACAAAGCTCCAGGAAAGAATGCCTATCGGTACGGATGACCTCGCACCGGCGGAAGAATTCGTCTGGGAATCGGCGGACGGGCTGGAGGTCCGCGGCTGGCTCTACCGGGCGGAAAGCGGAGACGCCGGTACTATAGTCCTCGTCCACGGCGGCCCGACGAGCCACAGCGAGGACAGCTTCAACGCTGAGGTCCAGTACTTCGTCTCGCGGGGTTTCAACGTCCTTTCCCCCAACTACCGGGGCAGCACTGGCTTCGGGCTCGCGTTCCAGGAGAGCATCAAAGAAGACGGCTGGGGCGGCCGCGAGCAGGAAGACATCCGGGCCAGCATCGAAGCGCTCATACAGAATGGCATAGCGAAGACGGGACGCGTGGGAGTCACCGGCACCTCCTATGGCGGCTACTCGGCGTGGTGGGCCATCACCCACTTCCCGCCCGAAACCGTGGCGGCAGCAGCCCCGATCTGCGGCATGACCGACCTGGTCGTGGACTACGATGAGACCCGCCCGGACCTGCGCCCTTACAGCGAGGAGATGATGGGCGGCTCCCCCAAAGAAGTCCCGGAACACTACCGGGAGCGGTCCCCGATCCACCACGTCCAGGATATCCGGGGAAAACTCCTAATCATCCAGGGCCTCAAAGACCCGAACGTCACCCCCGGCAACGTAGACACCGTAGTCGAAGAGCTGGGCCGCCACGATATCCCATACGAACTGCTCACCTTCGAAGATGAAGGCCACGGCATCGCCCGCCCGGAGAACCTCAAAGTCCTCTACCCGCGCCTCGCCGACTTCTTCGAGAAGTCAATGATGGGATCGTAGAAGACCAGGACTATCCAACCGGATAACGACCGAGGGGTGATCTTTGGCCGCCGGGACATCTCCAACGGAACACGAACTCCGTATACTCTCGCCTACCTTGACCCCCTTACAGTAACTGTGTAGGATTCGTGAAAGCAAGGGAAAATGCCGGCGCCCGCCGGAGAAGGAGACAACATGGACGTTATGAGGGGTCTCGGAGAACGTGGAGAGAGCGCCAACCGCAGGGGCATAGATAACCTTCTGCTCCACTTCACGCCTTTTGACGAAGACTGGTCGAAGCTGCCGGTTATAGTCTCCGGCGAAGGTTGTTACGTCACTGACGACGACGGCAACAGCTACATAGACGGTCTTGGCGGTCTCTTTACTACGCAGGTCGGGCATGGGCGGAGCGAGCTTGCGGAGGTCGCGGCCAAGCAGATGAAGGAGCTCGGGTTCTTCCCTAATTGGAGCTTTCAGCACCCGAGGAGTTTGGAGTTGGCGGCGAAGCTCGCCGAGATAGCGCCGGGGGATCTGAACGCTTCTTTCTTCGTGTCTTCTGGGTCTGAGGCCGTAGAGACGGTTATCAAGCTTGCCAGGCAGTATCACAAGGCGAACGGGGAGCCTGGGCGGTACAAGATCATCTCCAGGGACGTCGCCTATCACGGCACCACAATGGGCGCCCTCTCAGTTACGGGGCTTCCCTCTTTCAAGGCTCCTTTCGAGCCGTTGCCGGGTGGGTTTTTCCACGTCAGGAATACTCAGCAGGACCCGGAGGGGGCAGCCGACGCTATCGAGGAGATGATAGAGGCTGAGGGTGCGGATCAGGTAGCGGCCGTCATCCTCGAGCCGGTCCAGAACGCCGGAGGGTGTCTGGTGCCGCCGCCGGACTACTGGAGGCGGGTGCGCGAGATCTGCGACAGGCACGGAGTGTTGCTCGTCTCGGATGCGGTGATTTGCGCCTTCGGGCGGTTGGGCGAATGGTTCGGGATAGAGCGTTTCGACGTGGTCCCAGACATGAGCACGTTCGCAAAGGGCGTCACCAGCGGCTACTCACCGATGGGCGGGGTTATGGTGGGAGAGAAAATTCAGCAGACCCTGCGCCACAACGCGCCGATGTTCTCCCACGGCTCGACCTTCGGGGGACATCCGGTCTCAAGCGCGGTTGCCCTGGAGAATATAAACATCATCGAGCGGGAAGGTCTCCTGGAGAACGTCCACTCTTTGGAGGGACATTTCGGGGGGGAGTTAAAGAGGATGGCCGAGGAGCATCCCATCGTGAAGGAAGTGCGGGGGATGGGCTTTTTCTGGGCGGTCGAGTTGAAGCCGGAGCGTCCCGACGGCACGCCGCTGGACGGGGAGGAATACAGGAAGTATTTCAAGGGTGTACTCTCCCGCAAGTTGCTCGAAGGCGGGCTCATCTGCCGCTTCGACGACAAGGACGAGCCGGTGATCCAGTATTCCCCGGCGCTCGTGGCGGACAAGGAACTTATCTCGAAGATCGCCGACATAACCGACGACGCCGTCTCGGAACTCGAACGTGAGCTTGGCTACCGGAGCTAAGGGTGGAGGAGCCCGGCATTTCCGGCATCGTCCATGATGTGATCGTCATCGGGGCGGGGCTCTCCGGCTTGACGGCGGCGCGCGAATTGGACCGCGCGGGGCTCGAAGCGCTGGTCCTCGAAGCCCGCGACCGTCCCGGCGGCCGCACGCAGGTCGCGGATGTAGAGGGCGTAACCGTGGACCTCGGCGGCGAGTGGGTGGACGAGGCGCACGCGGAGATCCGGGACCTCATCGGAGACCTTGGCCTGAAACTCTACCCCTTCGAGCGCCGCAAGGAGAACGCCCGCTGGCACATCGGCGGAAAGTCCACGGACGAGATGCCTTTCTCCGGCAACGACGCTAAAGTCTACGAACGGATGAACGAGGCTCTGGTCGAAACCGCCTCCACCACGAACCCGGAGACGTACTGGCGGGATGCGCCTAAGGATGACGTCAGCATCGAGGACTGGCTCCGTGGCGAAGGCATGAGCGAGGATGGCATTCATGTCGTCGAGACGCTCACTTCGAGTTGCGGTTCGACCGTGCCGCTGGCGTGGATGTCGTTCTACTCCTACGCCGTCAAGGTCGCCACGCGAGGCGGTCCCGGCAAGGGAAACGAGTACCGGGTCGAGGGAGGAGCAGGGAGCGTTGCGCTGGCGCTCGCCGCCGGGTTGGAAGACCGGGTTTCCTACTCTTCGCCGGTTACGGAGGTCCGGCAGAGCGGTAGTGGCGTCGAAGTAAGTTGGATGAGCGGAGATGGTCCTCGTTCGGCACGGGCTAGGCGGGTGGTCCTGGCGGTTCCTTTCACCTGCTATCGCGGCATAAAATTCGATCCCGAGCCGCCGCCGGTCTTCGGACGCATGATCTCCAACTCTGTCTACGGCGTAGTACGGAAGATGGCGTTTATCTTCGACACCAGGGTGGACGCCGCAGACTTCACCGTCACCGACACGCCGCTCGGATACTGTAGCGCGGCCCAGGACAACGGTTCCCGGAACGGTCCCCGAGGCATCATCTCCTTCGCGGGGGGCGCTCCGCTGCTACCGGAGCTGGGGTTCCCGGAGGAAGTCCGCAAACGTCGGGCGGTGGAGCTACTAAGAAAGCTGTACGACGTACCCGAGCCGGTGGCGGTAGTCGAGAAAGTCTGGCCCAACGAGCATTGGACCCGCGGCAGCTACATGATCATGGCTCCAGGCAACGCGGGAGAATTCGGGAAGGAAATGGGCGGCTCTTTCGGCAACGCTCACCTCGCCGGGGCGGAAGGTTTCGCGGCGGCCCCGAGCTTCATGAACAGTGCCGTCAAGTCCGGGCTGCGGGCCGGACGGGCGGTAGCCGAGTCTTTGGAGGCTACGCGGGCCAGGACGAAGATATGAAGGCGGCGCGGGAAGCTAAGGCGAACGTGGTGGTGGTCGGCGCGGGGCTGGCCGGCCTGACGGCGGCGCGCGAGTTGGACCGTGCCGGAATCGAAGTTTTGGTGCTCGAAGCCCGCGACCGTGTCGGCGGCAGGACGTACAGCAGGTATGTCGGAGGCGTCTGCGTGGAGATGGGCGGGCAGTGGATCGGCCCGAAGCAGCGCCGGATAAGCAATCTCGCCAAATCACTCGGCGTCGAGACGTTCCCGACCCACGTCGCCGGGCGGACCGTCTTCTGGGAGGGCGGCAACCGCTCCGAGTACGAGGAGGAAGACGACGCGCCGCTGGCGGAACCTGAAGCGCTTTCGGAGATCGAGGGAGCATTTCGGGAATTGGGCGAGCTGGCGGTTGGCGTCTCGGAAGAGCCGTGGAAGGCAGAGCGGGCCGCAGAGTGGGACGGGCAAACACTTGAGACGTGGAAGCTGCGGAACATGAAAAGTACAGGCGCGCGGTTCTACTTCGACCTCGCGGTGGAATCGCTCTACGCCTGCGAGCCTCGCGACCTCTCGCTCCTCAGTGTGCTCGCGGATATTGCTTCCTCTGGTAGCTCGGACGGCCTCTTCGAGATAGAAGCCTCCGCCGAAGAGTCCCGCTTCCTGGGCGGCGCGCAGGAAGTCTCGGTCCGTCTGGCCGAAGAATTAGGGGAGCGCGTGGTCCTGGAATCTCCGGTGCGCCGAATCTTTCAGGATGGGCGCGGCGTCTCAGTGGAGTCGGACCGGGTGAGTGTCGAGGCGGAGACGGTGATAGTCACGGTGCCGACGGCTTTGCGGGGGCGCATCGAGTACCAGCCGGCGCTCTCGGCGATGCACGACGGTCTCTCACAGAAGATGCCGATGGGAGCGGTCATAAAATGCCACGCCGTCTACGAGGCTCCGTTCTGGCACGAGGCGGGTCTGAACGGCAGGGCGGAGAGCGACGCCGGTCCCTGTAGGATCACCACGGACAACTCACCCCCGGAAGGCGGAACGGGCGTCCTGACTGGCTTTATCCTCGGGGCCGACGCCCGCGAGTGGGGCCGTCGCCCCGCCGGGGAGCGAAGGCAGGCCGTCCTCGAATGCTTCGCCCGCTACTTCGGCGCGGAGGCGCTGAATGCGAGAGACTACACGGAGTTGGACTGGTCGGAGGAAGTTTACTCTCGCGGCGGTTACGCCGGGCTCACGGTACCCGGCGCCTTGTTGGACCATGGTCCGGCGTTGCGAGAGCCCGTCGGGCGCATCCACTGGGCGGGAGCGGAGACGGCGTCCGAGTGGACCGGCTACATGGACGGCGCCGTAAGCTCGGGAGAGAGGGCGGCGAGAGAAGTGCTCGAAAGGTCGAGAGCGAGACAAAGACACGGGGCGGAGAGTATTACCCAAGTTACCCAGGGTTCTCAAGCATAGGAGGAACGCGGTGGAAGAGAGACACGTAACGGAGCGGCCGCCGGCGGAAAAGACGGCGACCGCGAGCGTAGCCGTCGAGTTGGCGGATGTGACCAAGCGCTTCGGGGAATTCGTGGCGGTGGACGACCTGACGCTGGACATCCACGAGGGCGAGTTCTTCTCGCTTTTGGGGCCTTCCGGGTGCGGCAAGACGACCACGCTCCGTATGATCGCCGGTTTCGAGCGGGTGACGGAGGGTAGTATCTCCGTCGCCGGAGAGCCGATGCAGAAAGTCCCTCCCTACCGTAGACCCGTGAACACAGTCTTCCAGTCCTACGCCATCTTCCCCCACCTCAACGTCTTCGACAACGTCGCATTCGGGTTGCGGCGGGCGAAGGTTTCCAAGGACGAAGTCCGTAAGCGGGTGGGCGAGGCGTGCGAGATGGTCCAGCTAGAGGGCTTCGAGAAACGAAAGCCGGCCATGCTCTCCGGCGGCCAGCAACAGCGGGTGGCGCTCGCGAGGGCGCTCATCAACCGCCCGAAAGTGTTGCTGCTGGACGAGCCTCTGGGGGCTCTGGACATGAAGCTTAGAAAAGAGTTGCAGATCGAGCTGAGGAACTTGCAGCACGAGGTTGGGATCACGTTCATCTACGTCACCCACGACCAGGAAGAGGCGCTGACGATGAGCGACCGCATAGCCGTGATGAACGCCGGCAAGGTACAGCAGGTCGCCGACCCGCCGACCCTCTACGAGCGCCCCCGCAACCGCTTCGTCGCGGACTTTATCGGCCAGACGAACATTTTCTCCGGCGCCGTGGAGTCGGTGAGTGGTGAGAAGGTAGCGCTAAAGACCGCAGGCGGGATGAAAGTCGAGGCCGTGACGCAGGAGGGAGAGAGCGTGGAGATCGGGTCCGAGGCGCACGCAGCCGTCAGGCCCGAGAAGCTCCGGCTCGGCAGCGGCGGCGACAACACGTGTACCGCGGAGGTGGAGCAGGTCGTCTATCTGGGGTCGAGCACGCAGTACATAACGAAGCTGCCCGATGGCGGGAAGCTGGTGCTCTACCAGCAAAACGCCCACGACGCGACCGGCTCGGGAGTGGGCGAAGAAGTCCAGGTGACCTGGGATGCTGCAAACTGTTTGGTACTGGGAGGTTAACGATGGATAGGGGAAAGAAGCTCACGAGGAGCAAGTTCCTGAAAGTTGTGGGCGGGGGCGCTTTAGCGGGCTCGACGCTCTCGGTGTTGGCGGCCTGCCAGCCGAACACGAGCGCCCAGAGCAGCGGCGGCAACGGTGGGGGCGGCGGCAGCGGCGGCAACTCCAAGCAGCTCAACCTGTACAACTGGTCCGACTACGTTGCGAAGAGCACCATCCCGAACTTCGAGAAGAAGTACAAAGTGAACGTCACCCAGGACTTCTTCTCCTCAAACGAGGAGCTGTTGGCGAAGCTCCAGGCCGGGGGCGTCGGCTACGACGTCATAGTGCCGAGCGACTACATGGTCGGTATTATGGTGAAGAGCGGGGTCATTCAGAAGCTCGATATGTCGAAGATCCCGAACTTCAAGAACGTCGGCCAAGAATTCAAGAAACCCCCTTACGACCCGAAGAACGAGTACAGCGTGCCCTACCAGTGGGGAACCACGGGCATCCTCTACAACAAGAAAAAAGTAGGCAAGATAGAGACCTGGGACCCGATGTGGGATCCGAAGTACAAGGGCAAAATCGCCATGATAGACGACGTTCGGGAGACGCTCGGGGCGGCGCTCTACAGAAAAGGATACTCCGTGAACGCCACCGAAGACTCGAAGCTCAAAGAAGCGGAGAAAGAGCTGAAAAAGCAGAAGCCTTTGCTCCGGGGGTATTTCGATTCGACTCAGGTACGGCCGCTCGTGGTGAACGGGGATATCCTACTCGGCCACGTCTTCAGCGGAGACGGGCTCACGGCGGTCCTCGACAACAAGGACCTCGACTACATCATCCCCAAACCGGCGGCGACGCGTTGGACGGACAACATGGCGATTCCGAAGGGCGCGCCGCACGCGGATCTCGCCTACAAATTCATAAACTACATCCTGAGCGCCAAAGCCGGGGCGGCGCTCTCCAACTACACTTACTATGGAACCCCGAACGAGGCCGCGCTCCCGGACATAGACAAGGACCTGACCAGCCTCCCCACCTACTCCCCGCCGAAGAAGGTTTTCGATCGACTGGAGGTTATCCAGGACGTCGGCAAGACGACCCGCCAGTACGAGCGGATCTTCACCGAAGTAAAGAGTTCCTAGCGTGGGCGGGAAAGATGGGCGCGGCTGGACTTTGGGGCTCGCGGGCCTGCTCTCGCCGGCGGCGTTCTGGCTCGGTATCTTCTTCGTTATACCGCTGCTGTTCATCCTGGCCTACTCGTTCGGGACGAGCGGCGTGTACGGAGGAATAACGCTCGGCTTCAACCCCGGCAACTACTTAAAGGTCTTCGATCCGCTGTACTTGCAGATCGTGGGCCGCACGCTCCTCATAGCGACGCTCAACACGCTGCTTTGTCTGGCCCTGGGCTACCCTCTGGCGTACTTCATAGCCTTCAAGGGCCGCAAGTATCGCAACGTCCTCATACTGATGGTCATGATCCCATTCTGGACCAGCCTGCTCGTGCGGGCCTACGCCTGGGTGGTCATCCTCGGTGGCAACGGGCTCGCCAACAAAGCCTTGCAGTTTCTCCATCTTACGGACAAACCGCTCAACCTCATCTTCACGCCCCAGGCGGTGACGATGGGGCTGGTCTACTCGTATTTGCCGTTCATGATCCTACCGCTCTACGCCGCCCTCGAAAGGTTCGACACCCGCCTCAAGGAAGCGGCCCAGGATCTCGGGGCGAGTCGGTGGCACACGTTCTGGCGGGTAACTTTCCCGATCAGCATGCCGGGGGTCATAGCGGGGAGCATCCTGGTTTTCATACCGTCGGCCGGGGAGTTCGTCATCCCGGATTTGCTCGGTGGGTCACGGACGGTGATGGTCGGAAACCTGATCCAGCAACAGTTCCTGAACGCCCGCGATTGGGCCTTCGGGAGCGCACTCTCCATCATCCTGGCGGTCCTCCTGATCGGGGCGATCATGTACTACGTCCGGCGCGTCGGCACCGACCAACTGGAAGGAGGATAGACCATGGGAGACTCTAAAGGCGGTCCCCTCGCAAAGGGACTCGGCAACCTCTCGGACCGGGCGCTGCTCCTGTTCTCGGGCTTCGTCTACCTGTTCCTCTACGCCCCTATCTTCGTGCTCGTGTTCTTCTCTTTCAACTCGTCCCGCAACACCCAGACCTGGACCGGGTTTTCATTCAAGTGGTACGGAGCCCTCTTACAAGATCAGTCCGTACTGAAGGCTTTCTACACCTCGCTCATAGTGGGTGTAAGCTCCACGATCATCGCCACGGCGATCGGCACGTTCACCGCGCTCGCCCTAGTCCGCTACGGTTTCCGGGGCAAGGGCTTTACCGACTCAATCGTCTACGCGGCGACGGTCATGCCGGAGATAGTCGTCGGGGTGAGCCTGCTCGTCTTCTTCGTGGCCGCGAGCATACCGCTCGGCATCACCACCATAATCATCGCCCACGTAGCCTTCAACATCTCGTTCGTCACCATCGTCGTCCGGGCGCGGCTCTCCGGGATGGATAGATCCATCGAAGAAGCGGCCCAGGACCTCGGTGCAAACCCGGTCAATACCTTCTTTCGGGTTACTCTGCCGCTCATACTGCCCGGTGTAATGGCCGGGGCGCTGTTGGCGTTCACGTTATCGTTCGACGACTTCGTAATTACGTTCTTCGTGGCGGGTGTGGGGTCGAGCACTCTGCCGTTGAAGATCTACTCAATGATAAAGTTCGGCGTCAGCCCGGTCATCAACGCGCTCTCCACCGTGATCCTGGTGGCGACCGTAATCTTTATCTTCGGCGGCGGTCGGCTCTTCATCAAGAAGGAGGAGAGTTGATGGAGAAAGTGTATATATATCTACGGCGAGTGAGGTAAAGCATGGCTGATTCACCGGAAAAGATATCGACCGGCGTCTACCGCGTAGACGGCATCGGTATCCCGAATGCGATCAACGTCCTGCTCCTCGAAAACGACGACGGCTGGACGCTCGTAGACACCGGCGTAGCGAGCAGCGCCGGACGCATCCGGGACGCCCTCTCGTCCCTCGGCTCGGGACCGGAAGACCTGAGACGCATTTTTATAACTCACCATCACAGCGACCACATCGGGGGACTGCGGGGCGTGTTGGAGTGGGCGCCTCAGGTGGAAGTCGGGGCGTCGGGACGTGAGGCGGAAGCTGTCTCCGGCGTGCGCGGGCCGGACCCGCAGAGCAACCCGCTCCTGCGGTACATGGCCCGAAACGCGGAAGTGCCGGGGGCGCCGGTTGGGAGGATCCTGAACGAGGGAGACTACGTGTCGGGGTTTCGGGTGATCTCCACTCCCGGTCACACCCTCGGACACGTCTCCCTCCTGCGGGACGAGGACGGACTCCTGTTTACTGCGGACGCCTTCGGTCAGTTTCCAGGCTTTCGCATGAAAGTCGGAGTAATGAAGGCGTTCTGCTCGGACCCGACGCTGGCGAAACGCTCTGCCGAGAAGCTGCTCGGAGAAAACTTTTCGACCGCTCTCTTCGCCCACGGCGGCGCCCTGCGGACAGGCGCAAAAGAGAGGCTGCGCGAGGTGGTAGACAGGTGCCGGTATTAGCCACGCCCCAAAAGCGCTTGACGCGGGAGACCGACCCGGCTAGCATGCCGGTTACTGTATGGGTGAAAGGAAACTGTAAAGATCCGAGGAACCGGAAGGAGGGGGGTCGTATGAGTGATGCGTCTCAGCGGGGTGGTGACCCTGACGGCGGGTACGAGGTCTCCGGCGGGTCGGAGGTGGATGAGGACGCCCGCCAGTTAGAGGCGCTCGGGTACAAGTCTCTCTTCTCGCGCACGATGAGCTTGAGCGCGAACTTCTCGCTCGGGTTCACCTACCTCTCGCCGCTCGTTGGCGTTTACACGCTCTATGCTTTCGTGCTCGCCACGGGCGGGCCTGCGGCGGTGTGGACGTACCTGATCGCCATGGCAGGGCAACTAATGGTGGCGCTAGTCCTGGCAGAGGTCGTCTCCCAGTATCCCATCGCCGGTGGTCCCTATCCGTGGGCGATGCGGCTGTGGGGCAGGCGTTATGCGTGGGTGACAGGATGGGTGTATGCGTGGGCGCTGCTCGTAACCATTGCCGGGGTGGCGTATGGGGCCGGCCAGTTCGCCGCCGCGCTCTTTGGGGTGGAGGCGAGCCCCATCTGGGACATCGGGGTCGCACTGGTGCTTCTGGCGATCGCCGGTGGGATCAACTTTAGCGGCACCAGGAACCTCTCGCGCGCGGTAACGGCCGGGTTCGCGGCGGAGATCATCGGGGTTGCGGGCGTCGGGCTGTACCTGATCCTCTTCGCCCGCCACAACTCTTTCGGCGTCCTGTTCGACACCTTCGGGACGCAAGGGAACGGCGGCTACCTCGGGCCGTTTTTGGCGGCGGGACTCGGGGCGCTCTTCTTGTTCTTCGGGTTCGAGGCCTGCGGCGATTTGGCTGAGGAAGTCCCGAACGCCAGCCGCGACGTGCCTCGGGCGATGCAACTCACTATCCTCGTCGGCGGTTCGATGGCTATATTGAGTTTGGTCGGGTTTACGCTGGCGGTGCCGAACATGGCCGCCGTTGTCTCCGGTAAAGTCGCGGACCCGATCAGCACGATCCTGAACGGGACCTTCGGCGTTGTCGGCTCCAAGATAGTGTTGGTCATAGCCCTGATCGCCTTCCTCTCGTGTACGTTGAGTTTGCAGGCGGCGGCGAGCCGCATGATCTACTCCTACGCCCGCGACCGAATGATCGCCGGGAGCAACTTCCTCGGGAACTTCTCCGAGCGCCTGCACATCCCACCGGGCGCGACGGTCGCCGCGGTGGTCATCCCGGTCCTGGTCGTCCTCGCGTTTGGCTTCTCTCCGAACGCCCTTACCTACATCGTCTCTTTCGCGGTGCTGGCGATCTACGTCGCCTTCCAACTGGTCGTGTTCGCCGCACTGGTTGCCCGGCTGCGCGGCTGGATTCCCGCCGGCAAGTGGACGCTCGGCCGCTGGGGCCTGGTAGTGAACGTCGCCGCGTTCGTCTACGGTGTAGCGGGAGCTATCAACCTCGCATACCCGAGGACGCCGGGTACACCCTGGTACGTCAACTACAGCGTCCTGCTCGGCACCGGCATCGTGCTCGTCGTAGGGTTGGTTTATCTGGCGATCGGCCGGATGGCGGAGCGCGGGACCGTCCCAGCAGGCGACGCCATCCCGAGGCGTGAGAAAAGCAGCGTAGCGGAGTAGAAGGTCTAAGCGAGATAAGTACACTCGCGCCGGGTGGAACACATCCGGCGCGGCGAGAAGGGAGAAGAGCATGGAGACAGAGACGAAACGGGTCAGGAACTTTATCGGCGGGGAGTACATGGACACCGCTGACGGAGAAAGTTACGACCTCATAAACCCGTCCACTGGGGAGAAGTTCGCGACAGCCCCGGCCTCGCGCAAAGCCGATCTGGACAAGGCGTTCGAGGCGGCTGAGAAAGCGTTCGAGACCTGGCGCTACACGACGCCCAGCGAGAGGCAGCTCGCGCTGTTCAGGATCGCCGACGCCATAGAAGAGCGGGCGGAGGAGATGGTGCGGGCTGAGTCGGAGAACACCGGCAAGCCGATCGGGTTGACGATGGAAGAAGAGATCCCGATGGCTGTGGATCAAATCCGCTTTTTCGCCGGCGCCGCCCGGTGCCTCGAAGGAAAATCCGCCGGAGAATACCTGGAAGGCTTCACCTCCTTCATCCGACGCGAGCCTATTGGCGTCTGCGCCCAGATAACACCCTGGAACTACCCGATGATGATGGCCGTCTGGAAGTTCGCCCCGGCCATCGCCGCCGGCAACACCGTCGTCCTCAAACCTTCCGACACGACGCCGGTCACGACCGTGATGCTCGCGGAACTCGCCGCCGAGTTCCTCCCCGAAGGCGTCTTCAACGTAGTCTGCGGAGACCGCGACACCGGCAGGCTCCTCGTCGAGCACCCAACCCCCCAGATGGTCTCCATAACCGGCTCCATCCGGGCCGGCATGCAGGTCGCCGAAGCGGCAGCCGCCGACCTGAAGCGGACCCATCTGGAGTTGGGCGGCAAGGCCCCGGTCATAGTCTTCGACGACGCCGACATAGAAGCGGCCGCCGAGGCCATAGCGACCGCCGGCTACTTCAACGCCGGCCAGGACTGCACCGCCGCCACCCGCGTGCTCGCCGCCCCCGGAGCCTACGACGACTTCGTCGCCGCCCTCACCGAGCAGGCAAAGGCAACCAAAACCGGCGCCCCCGACGACGAAGACGTACTCTACGGTCCACTCAACAACCCTACTCAGTTGGAGCACGTCTCCGGCATGGTCGAGCGGCTCCCCGGCCACGCCGAAGTCCTCGCCGGCGGACAGAAGGCGGGTAACGGCTCCGGCTTCTTCTACTCCCCCACCGTCGTCAGCGGGTTGCGTCAGGAAGACGAGGCTTCGCAGAACGAGATCTTCGGTCCCGTTATCACCGTCCAGCCTTTCTCGGATGAGGATGAGGCGGTCCGCTGGGCAAACGGTGTGAAATACGGGCTCGCTTCGAGCGTGTTCACTAAGGATCACGGCCGGGCGATGCGGGTCAGCCGCAGGTTGGACTTCGGGTGCGTTTGGATCAACACGCACATCCCGCTCGCCGCCGAGATGCCCCATGGCGGCTTCAAGCACTCCGGCCACGGCAAAGACCTCTCCATGTACGGCCTAGAAGATTACACCCGCATAAAGCACGTCATGACGGCCCTAGATTAGCTGGGAAACGGTAGAAGGTACTTTCGAGGGCGCCCCGATCGGAGCGCCCTTATTGCCGGGTTCGGTCCCATCCGAACGACGAAAGTAGGATGAACGCACCTCCTGACTCGAACATCGAAGAACCGAAACTCCAGCCTACAGATTACGGGTTGACATCCGCTGGGGCCGAACCCGGTTAGTATCTGGCCGTGAAAAAGAGTGTGAGAGATGAGAAGAGCACTGGACTCGTTCGAGTTCGAATGGTTCTGTACGGATTCGACCGTCGGGTGTGGCTGCTCTTGGGAGCTATGCTTGTCTTCCGGTTCGGTCAGGGACTTTACTATCCGTTTTCCACGATCTACTTCCACAACGTCGTCGGCATACCGCTTACCCTTGTCGGGGCCGGACTCGGGGCTCTCGCTGCCGCGAGCGTGCTATCGGGCATCGTGTCGGGGCCGCTGGCCGACCGCTACGGACGGAAACCACTGATGCTCGTAGCCCTCTCCGGCAGCGCGGCTGCTTTTTTCGGGTTCGCCCACGTCGGTAGCTTCGGCGGGTACCTAGCGGTCTCGGTGGGCATGGGGCTTGCGGGTTCCTCGATGTTCGACGCCGCCCGCAACGCGATGGTCGCCGACGTAACTCCTTCGGGCATGCGGTCGCGTGCCTACGGTCTGGTGAGGGTCGGGGGAAACGTCGGGTGGGCGCTGGGGCCGATGTCGGCGGGCCTCATCGCCGCATCGGCCGGAGGATCCGGCGGAATATACCAGACTCTTTTCACGGCGACCGCCATCCTCACAGCGCTGGTCGTTCTGGCCGTGACTCTGGCGGTAAAGGAATCTCTGCCGGTGCGGGAAGATCAACCTGTCAGCGTGAGAGGAGGTGGGGTGCGGACAGCCCTCGGAGACCGTTCTTTTGTGGTCCTGCTGGGTGCCGGGGTGCTTTTGTACTACGTGTTTACGCAAGACTGGCAGGCGCTCCCGATCTACGCCAAAAACTTCGTCGACGTGCCGGATGCGAAGATAGGGCTTTTCCTCGGGGCCAACGGCTTGATGGTGATAGCCCTGCAACTCCCGATCTCCTACCTTATAGACCGAGGCTCGAAAGTCGGGGCGCTCCTGATCGGGAGCGGTCTGTTCGCCGCCTCATCCGTCACACTCCTCCTCACCCACTCTTTCGCAGGTATTCTGGTCGCCTTCGCCGGATTTTTCACCCTGGCGGAGATGGTTCTCGAAGTTGCCGGGGCCACCCTTGCCGCCGACCTAGCGCCGGTTCGGCTGCGCGGCACCTACCTTGCCCTCTTCGGCGCCTGCTTCGGGGCAGCCTACGGCACGAGCCCGATAGTAGCTGGGTTCCTGTTGCAGGCCCAGTTGCCGCAAGCTATCTGGGCCATCCAGCTCGCCGCCGCAGCACTCGCGGCCACGGGGCTCGTGTTTTTGCACTTCAAGAGAGGAGGATCGGAGAAGTAGGTTGTCCCGCAGGTGATCTTTACACCTATGACGGCACCCTCAGGACCAGTATGGCAAGGTCATCATGTGGATGTCCGTCCTGGAAATACGAGACCGCCTCTTTGATCTTCCGCGCTATGACGGAGGCGGTAAGACCGACGCAAGAATGCAGGAGGGAGTGGAGCCTCTCTTCCCCGAAGAAGGAGCCGTCCGGGGAGCGGGCCTCGGTAACGCCGTCGGTGTAGAGGACTATGGCGTCTCCAGCCCCGAGGCTCGCCGTCTGGTCGCTGAGTTCGGCATCCTCGAATACACCGAGGGCTTTGCCCTGGTGATTCAACTCTTCTACGGAGCCGTCGGCGCGCAGGAGGAGAGGCTCCGGGTGGCCGCCGCACGCTAAGGAGATGCCAGCGCCTCCTTCTTCCGGTTCGAGCCGGATGCAGACGGCGGTGCAGAACTGGTGGCTTTGGAGTTGCCGGAGCATCGCTTCGTTGAGGCCGGAGAGTATGCCCGAGGGGCTGTCTTCAAGCAAGGCAACCGCCCGTATCGTGTAGCGGACGAGCGCCGTGATCGCCGCCGCGCCCGCCCCGCTGCCGCAGACGTCTCCCATCACGGCGATCCAGCCTTCCCTCTCGCCGTTCGGGGGCAGTAGGTCGTAGAAATCGCCGCCGACCTCGTTAGCCTCTCCAACCGGACGATACACGCTCCCGACCTCCATACCCGGTATCTCCGTCAGATGAGGCATGAGGCTTTGCTGGAGCGTGTGGGAGATGTAGCTTCGCTCGCCGTAAAGCCGGGCGTTGTCCATCGCCAGCGCGCAACGGTAGGCGAGATCCTCCGCGAAGTCCAGGTCTTCCGGATCGTATCGGCGTTCTTTTGTAGTGGAGATGAGGGTGACAACGCCGAGGGTCCGGCCGCGTGCGATCAGGGGCAGGCACATGTACGAATATGACTCACCTTCTCCCTTAGGCCCCGCCTCCTCCGGGGCGAGCACGGATCGGCCTCCCGCCAAGACCTTCCCGGCGTCTTCCGCCGCGGCTTCAAGCCCAAGATCCCGGAAACTGTCCGGCGAATTCGCCTCGATTTTAGGCGCGGTAGCTTCGGCGACCCGGCTTACGCTCCCATCTTCCTCCGCCACATCTAGAAAACACCGGGAGGCCGATTCTGGGACGAAGAGGGGAGGAATCTGCTTTAGAATAGACGAATAGTCCAGGGAAGATGAGAGTACCCGTCCTGAATCGGCGAGAAGAGCGAGGCGGGCGCGGGAAGCCTCCGCCTCCTCTCGCGCCGCCTTCTCGCGCTCCCGAGACGAGTCCCGCTCTTCTTCCACCTGTTTGCTCCGGGTAACGTCCCGCTGTATGCCAATAAAGTTGGTTAGAAGTCCTTGCTCGTCCCGCACCGGCGAGATCGAGAGGTCGTTCCAGAACGGAGCGCCGTCCTTGCGATGGTTCCGGAGCACTACCCGGCACTCGCGTTCTTCCCGGAGGGCCTCTCGCAACTCGGAGAGTTGATCCCGGTTCTCTCCCGGTCTCTGTAAAAAGCGGCAGTTGCGGCCCAGCACCTCGTTAGCCGGATATCCGGTCATTCTCTCGAAAGCCGGGTTGACGTAGACGATCGGGTTATCCGGAAGGTTTGGATCCGTGACGACGACGCCCACGCCGCTCGCTTCCACGGCGCGTCCGAGCAAGGACTGCGAGCCGATCCGGTCAGACCGCCTATCCGCGCTGTGAACCCCTGGAAACGTACGCTCCATACCTGGCATTCTACACATCCATCTACAGCCGGAATGTTATAGGAACCGCGTTTCAGGGTATGTTAAAGTGATAGAGAAAGCTAGTATAGGAGGTAAAGAAAGATGGCCTATGATCTCCCGAAGCTCCCGTACGATTACAGTGCGTTGGAGCCCTCGATAGATGAAGAGACGATGCACCTCCACCACGAAAAGCACCACAACACCTACGTCACCAACCTCAACGCCGCCCTCGAAAAGCACCCCGAGGCCGACCCCGGCAACGTCGAGGAGTTGCTGGCGAATATAAACAGCGTTCCCGAGGACATCCGCCGGGCCGTTCGGAACAACGGCGGCGGCCACTCCAACCACACCATGTTCTGGCAGATAATGGGGCCTAGCGGCGAAGGTGGCGGCGAGCCGGCGGGCGATCTCGCGACCGCCATAGACGCTTCCTTCGGTTCCTTCGACCAATTCAAAGAGCAGTTCGCGGCGGCGGCGGCTCCTGGAGCGGTATTCGGCAGTGGCTGGTGCTGGCTGATCGCCGCGCCCGACGGCTCACTGACCATCGAGAGCACCCCGAACCAGGACTCGCCGCTGATGGAAGGCAAGCTGCCGGTTATAGGGCTCGACTGCTGGGAGCACGCCTACTACCTCAAGTACCAGAACCGCCGCCCGGAATACATCGAGAACTGGTGGAACGTGGTTAACTGGCAGGAGGCCAACCGGCGCTTCGAAGCCGCCCGTTCCTGATCTCTGCCTAAACTACGACAAGAAACTCGCCCTCGGACTCTCTCCGGGGGCTTTTCGATGCTCCATTGTTCGTCGAAATCCTATTCTGTTAACTCGTGGTCTTAGAAGCCGGGGTCGGCTAGTGAGTTCTCGCCGTAGAACTGCTCCACGTAGCGGCGCTGCACTTCGTTCAGGCCCCGCGAGTACCAGACCATCACCACGTAGCGCGGCTCTTTCGGGGTCGTTTTCGGATACATGCCACACTCCATCGGCAACTTGTTGCCCTTGCGAGCGTTGCACTTGGTGCAGGCCGCAACCACGTTATCCCAGGTATTCTTTCCGTCGCGGGAGATGGGCTTTACGTGATCTCGGGTCAGGCATTCGCGGCGACCTAGTTCGCTCCGGTGCCTGCCGCAATACTGGCACTTGTAGTTGTCGCGGGCGAAGAGGATAGTGTTAGTGACGTGGCGCCTGAGACGTTTAGGGATCTGGACGAACTTGACCAGGCGGATCACCAACGGATACGGGTACTCGGCTTTCTCCGAACGGAACCTGCGGTCCAGGTTCGCCTCGACGATCTCCGCCTTTTCCGAGACGACAAGGATGACAGCCCGTTTGATCGGCACCAAGGCCACGGGCTCGTAGCTGGCATTCAACGTCAAGCAGCGTGCCACGTCTGGATTCTAGCATAACCGGATGCTTGAAGCGTAAAACCTCTGTTACACCGAGAGAAAACCGAACTTCTCTACGATCCTCCAACAGCGCACGTTTTCGGTGCGCGGAGTACAGCCTCCAGTATGGGCGCGGCGGAGGCGCGGAGCGGGTCCACTGCGGGCAGGCCGGTCTCGTCGGTTATGGCGGTGAGCGCTTCTTTGGCTTCGTCGTCTCCGAGGCCGCTGGTGTTGACGCTCACGGCGACCACCGGAGCCGGTTTTACGAGTGAGGCAACCTCTTCGTAGAGACGGGCGATGCGGGCCGGGTCGGGACGCGGGACGCCTGCGAAGACCTCTTCGTCAGGTCCACGGGCGTCGGCGCACAGGATCAGGGCGTCTGGGCAGGAGCCGTGCAGCAGGCCGAGCGTGACGCCGGAGTAAGCCGGATGCCCGAGAGAGCCCTGGCCTTCTACCAGAATGAGGTCCGGTAAAGACTTCGCGGCCTCCAGAACGAGCTGCTCGGCTGCCCCGGCGATGAAGTCAGAGACGACGGCGTCTACGCAGATGCCCCAACCGGAGATAACAATCCCCGTCTGGCCCGTGGCGGCGAACTCGGTAGAGACGCCGGCCTCACCGGCGGCCCGTGCCGCCTCCAGCACGGCGGTCATCTTGCCGACGGCCGCGTCGGTCCCGACGGCCAGCGCCACTTTCGGCTCGACACCGAATCCTTCTCCAGAGAAAGGCGGCAGGTCTTTGGGAGGCTCGCGTACATCCCACACCTTCTTTCCGGGGAACTCGGGCGCGAGCCGCTGGTGTAGGCCGCTCACTACTTCCATACCGGCTTCCGCAGCCTCGCCGAGGGCCGAGAGCCACTCCTGGGGCAGCCGTCCACCGGCCGGGGCGAGGCCGACGAGGATGCTGGTCGGATCGTAGGAGAGCGCCTCCTCTATCGTCCCGACTATCGGGGCGTCGCGCCTCAAGTTCGGCATCACTTCGAGCACGCGCTTTCCGGCCAGCGCTGAGTCGACGACGCACACGACCTCGTCCCGGCCGTAGCGGATAAAGCCGTGTGCCGTCTTGGCGTGGCGGTTCGTAAACCAGCCCTCGGCGAAGACGGCATAGCGGCGCTCCGGTGTCCCGTCCCGGCGGAGGTCCGGCATCATCGCGGCTCCACGCCGAGGCCGGGGGTTGTTTCCGGCAGCAGGATGCGTCCGTCTTCGTACTCCGGTCCAGAGTATGGGTCATCGGCGAGGAGCATCGCGCCGTCGAGGTCTACGAAGTCGAAGAGGCCGGAGATCTGGGCCGCGGCAGCGATGCCGAGCGAGGTCTCGACCATGCAACCGAGCATCACCTTCATACCGAGGGCACGGGCGGTGTGGACTTGCTCCAGCGCCCGCCGGATGCCGCCGCACTTGGCGAGCTTGACGTTCACGCCCGCCACGCACCCGGCGAACACCGGCACGTCGTGGGCGTTTACGGCGCTCTCGTCGGCGATCACCGGCACCGGATGGGCCGCCTCCGTCGCCCGTCGCAGGGCCTCCGGTCCCTCGGAAGCGGGAACCGGTTGTTCTATCATCGCCACCCCGATCCCTTTCAATTCCCTCACAACTTCCAGTGCATCGTCCGGGGCGAAGGCTTCATTCGCGTCCACCCAAAGCTCCGCATCAGAAACCTCCGCCACAGCCCGAACGGTCTCGATATCTTCCCAACTCCCTACTTTCATCTTGAAGACCGGAAACTGTGAGAGACGGCGGGCGTCCTCCAGGGTCGTCTCGCGGTCGGCGATACCCAGTGTGTAACAAGTGACGGGCTCCGGGCGGGCGAGGCCGAGCATCCGCCAGATGGGAATGCCGAGCCTCTTAGCGGCGAGGTCGTGCAGCGCGGCGTCGAGTGCGGATAGGGCGCTCGGTGGGAGGCCGGAGTTGTCCCGCAAAGTTCCCTCTATGTCCCAGGGGTCTTTTATCTCTATGCTCTGTAAGGCTTCGAGGGTGTCGTCGGCGTTCTGGCCGTAGTAGGAGGTCGGGGCGGCTTCTCCGCGGCCAGTGAGTCCGGAGGTTGTGATCTCCAGGATTACCTGGCGAAACTCGTCCGACGAGCTTCGGGTTATGGTGAAGGTGCGCTTCGGGTGAACCGTCACGATCTTTGCCTCTAGTTCCAATACTCTCGCTCCTCTCGCTCTCCAAACGCCGTTCTCGAAGTCTGCCGCATTGTACCGGCGGTTGGCATGGGAAGTGAAGTAGCGGAGAGCAGCGTTTATACTTGTCATGTTCCTAACAGGCGATGTAGGAGAGATTGCGGTGGCCGAGAACAAAGCAGAGATCCTGATAGTAGAAGACGACGTGGCGATCCTCGAAACCCTCTCCTACAACCTCTCAAAGCAGGGTTTCGGCGTTAGCCGCACGACTACCGGCGCGGAGGCATTGAAGCTCGCCCGCAAGATGCGTCCCGACCTTATTCTGCTGGACATAATGCTCCCCGGCGAGAGCGGTATACAGGTGTGCGAGCGTGTCCGGGAGCACGACGAGGAGGTGGTCATCGTCATGATCACCGCAAAGGACGCCGAGGAGGATAAGGTCCGCGGCTTCGAGGCCGGGGCGGACGACTACGTGACCAAGCCTTTCGGCATGAAGGAGCTTCTGGCTCGGATAGGCGCGAACCTCAAGAGGAGCAACGCCAAGCCCGGCGGCCGGGGCAAGGTGCTCGAAGCCGGCGACCTCGAGCTGGACACGAAGAATTTCGTGGCGCGGGTAAAGGGGGAGCCGCTCGGCCTAAGACTAAAAGAATTCGAGCTTCTGGCGGCGCTCGCGTCCAGGCCGGGAGAGCTTAGGAGCCGGGAGGAGCTGGCGAAAGAGGTCTGGGGACACGCGGGCGTCGGCTCCTCGCGAACCATAGACGTCCATATCCGGCGCATCCGGGCGGCCCTCTCCGAGAAGTCGTCTTACGAATATATCCAAACCGCCCGCGGCCTCGGCTACCGCTTCGATACGCCGCGGGAAGCGTCCTCGGAGAAAGGCGGTTCGGAGGACTCCGGCCTCAAAGAGCGGTCGCTCGCCGCGCGAGAGAAGAAGTAATCCGCGGTGCTGGAGAGTAGAGAAAATAGTGGAGGACGCGGAGATCCCGTGGACTTGCAGCGGGTCAATAAGATCCGGCGAGATTTCGTCGCCAACGTCTCGCACGAGCTAAAGACACCGGCGACGAGCCTGAGGCTGCTCGCCGAGAGCCTGATCGAAGCTATAGACGACGACCCGGAGCAGGCGCGGGTCTTCGCCGGCCAACTCAGGGACGAGACCGAGCGCCTCGGCCGCCTCATAACGGACCTCCTTGACCTAGCGCGTCTGGAGAGCGAGAGGGAGGTCGCAAGCCCCCAGCCGGTAGACGTGCGCGGTGTACTGATGACGGTCCTCTCGCGCTCGAAGCAAGTCGCCCGCTACAAGGACATCACCCTCCGGTGGAAGCGGTTCGGCGAGGCCGGCCGGTACGAAATACTCGGGGACGAGACGCAACTGGCCTCGATGTTCAGCAACCTGGTTGACAACGCGGTCAAGTACACGCCGCCGGGTGGCAGGGTCGAGGTGATCGGCCGCACGGAGGAGACGGAGTTGGTAATCAGCATCTCGGATACAGGCATCGGCATCCCGGAAGGGAAGCTCGCCCGGATCTTCGAGCGCTTCTACCGGGTGGACAAGGCCCGCTCGAAAGAGACCGGCGGCACGGGTCTCGGACTCTCCATCGTCCGACACGTCGCCGCGAACCACGGCGGCCGGGTCTCGGTGGAGAGCACGCCCGGCGAAGGCTCGACTTTCACCGTACGCCTGCCCCGTTTCTAGGAGAGCTTGGAAGAAATCTCTCCCCCGAGCGAGAGCCTAAAGTGAGAAGCTGTTTGTTCCGATAACCATCTCGCAGGCATGTCACAGGTAGAGGCGAGGTCCGGTAGCGGTTGATGGAAGATAGATTCGGGAGCCAACAGGCAAGACGAGAGCAAGCATGACGATCGCGCGCAGGTTGTGGATCGGCTTCGGTGTCCTGCTCTTGATCCTGGCTCTGGCCTGCCTGCTCATCGTCAGTAGCGTCATGTCCATACAGAGGGATCTCGGGAACATAAGAAACGTCCAGGAACCAGCCCGCGCCGCCTCCTACGAGATGGAAATAAACATGGGCGAGATCGGACGTGACGTCAGGACGTACCTCGAACTTGGCGACCAGAAGTACCGGGATCGGGTGAAGCAAGACGAAGCGGACTTCGAGAAGTACAAGAGCCGCTACGAGAACCTGGTCGACACCCCCGGCGAAAAGGCCCAGGCTAAAAAGATCGACTCACTGTATAGGGAATACACGGCGGCCGGCGAGTCGCTGATGAACAAGAAATCAAGCGGCAACGTACCCCAGCAGGACATAGAGAAGTTCTCGAAGCTGCAGGCGGACCTCAACGACACGCTCGACGGAGGGGTGCAGAAGCAGACGAACCAGCAGTTAGACGCCGCGCAAGAAAACGCCGGGAACTCTCTGACACGAGTCTACGAGGCTATCTTCGGCGTACTCGTTCTCGGGCTGGTCGTCGGCGGCGTCACTGCGTTCCTGATCGGGCGCAGGATCGTCGGCAGCGTACACGAGCTTAAAGAGGGGGCGGACAGGGTCCGTCGGGGCGAATTGGACCATAGGATCCAACTAGATACGAACGACGAGCTAGGGGAGGTCGCTACCTCTTTCAACCGGATGGTCGAGATCCGCCAGCAGGCCGAGGAGCAGGCGCAAGAGAGCGAAGAGCGGTTCCGAAGCCTCTCCGAAGCCGCCTTCGAGGGCATTGCCATTACCGCGCAGGGAGAGATACTGGAGGTAAACTGGGCCTTCGCCGACCTACTCGGGTACGAACCCGGAGAGACCGTTGGGATGAACGCGACGGAAGTGGTCACGCCGGAGTGGCAAGAGCTGGTACGTCGGAACATCTCCTCCGGCTACGAAAAGCCTTACGAGGTACTGTTGCTCAGAAAAGACGGGACGACCTTGGAGGCTGAGGTCCAGGGAAAGATGTCCCACTACAGGGGGCGATCCGTCCGGGTAACGGCGTTGCGCGACATCACAGAGCGCAAACGGTCCGAGAGGGAATTAAAACAGAGTGAGGCCCGTCACCGCGCCGTCGTGGATACGGCTTCAGACGCGATCCTGACCATGACGACCGACGGCGTCATCCGCTCCTTCAACCAGGGGGCCGAGCGCATCTTCGGCTACACACCCGACGAGGTTATCGGCCGGCCGCTCAAGAAGATCATGCCGGAGCGGTTCCGGGGGGCGCACGAGGCGGGCTTCCACCGTTACCTCGAGACCGGCGACGCGCACGTGATAGGCCGAGGTACGGTGGAATTGGCCGGACTGCGCAAAGATGGTGAGGAGTTCCCACTGGAACTCTCCCTCGGTGAGATGGACGAGGGGGAGGATCGGTCGTTTACCGGGATCATCCGCGATATCACCGAACGAAAGCAGGCTGAAGAGGAACGGCGCAAGAGCACGGATAACCTCGCAGAGGCACAGCGGATAGCGCACGTGGGCAACTGGGAGTGGGACATAACGACCGGGAAGCTGTCGTGGTCCGAGGAGGTATATCGCATCTACGGCTACCAGCCTGGAGGTGTAGAGCCAACCTACGAAAAGTTCATGGAGATAATCCACCCCGACGACAGAGGGCTGATCGAGGAATCCGTAAGGAAGGCGCTCTACGAAGGCGAACCATACAACTTTAGCCATCGGATAGTCCTACCGGACGGCTCTACGCGCATAGTCTCCCGTCGGGCGAAGATCTCCTTCGACGAAGATAAGAAGCCGCTGCAGATGTTCGGGACCGTGCAGGACATCACCGAACAGAAACAGGCCGAAGAGGAAGTCAAGATCAACAGCAACCTCGTCCAGTTACTACAGATGGTTTCGACTACGGCCAACGAGGTCACCGACATGGAGGAGGCGACGCGCGTCTGCCTGGAGCTGCTCTGGTCGTACACTGGATGGCCGGTGGGACACGTCTACCTGGTCGACGAAAGCTCCGGGGAACTCGTCTCCACGGACATCTGGCATTTGGAGGACCCGGAGTGCTTCGACACTTTCAAGAAGATCACCGCGGAGACCACCTTCGCCGAGGGAGAAGGGCTGCCGGGCCGCGTGTGGCGCAGCAAGGAGCCTGCCTGGGCGCGAGACATAAGCAAAGATACAGACTGCCCGAGGGTAAAGAAGGTGGACGATTTGGGTGTCAGGGCCGGGTTCGCGTTCCCGGTGCTGGAGGGCGGCGATGTCATGGCCGTGCTGGAGTTCTTCTCCACGGAGGTCGTGGAGGCGGACGAGCGACTGTTGGAGATCATGGCGCAAATCGGGGTGCAGATCGGCCGTGTGGCGGAGCGTAAGCGGGCCGAAGAAGAGATACTGGACAAGTCGAGCGCCATCTCAGGATTCTCGTCAAACCTCAAACAACTCCACCGCATAAGTACCACCGACTACGAAGATCTGGAAGAGTTGTTCTCGGACTACCTGCACACGGGGCGTGACATCCTCGACCTCGACGTTGGGATCATCAGCCACATAGAAGGCGAGAACTTCACGATCCTAGCGGCCGCGGCGGACGTTGGACTCGAAGCAGGAATGGTTTTCGACCTGAGAGACACGTACTGCGACGATGTAATCAGCACGCTGCGGACCTCGTACAGCAGCAACGTCGGCTCCGACGAGAGGCTGAGTTGCCGCCCGGCGTACCGCGACTTCAAACTGGAGTCTTTTGTAAGCACGCCGATCTGGGTCGGGGATGAGATCTACGGCACCCTTCACTTCAGTTCCGTGAAGCCCCGCCGGCCTTTCACGGAGCAAGAGCGGGATATAGTGGAGTTGATCGCGCAGAGCATCGGCCGCTCTCTCGAAGCCCACCTGGCCGAGGAGGAACTAAAAGCGGCCAAGGAGGCGGCGGAGGACGCGAACCGGGCCAAGAGCGAGTTCCTGGCGAACATGAGCCACGAGATCCGCACCCCGATGAACGGAGTTATCGGGATGACGGAGCTACTGCTAGACACCGACCTCACGCCCGATCAACGAGATTACGCCGAGACGGTCGGCGAATCCGGCGACGCCCTACTCAGGATCATAAACGACATTCTCGACTTCTCGAAGATCGAGGCGGGAAGGGTGCAGTTGGAGATCATGGACTTCGACCTGCGAGAGACGATCGAACAGGTCGCGGGTCTGTTCGCAAACGTGGCCCACGGCAAAGGTCTGGAACTCGCCAGCTTTATCGAGGGGGACGTGCCGACGGCACTGCGCGGGGACCCATTCAGGCTCCGGCAAGTCTTCACGAACCTCGTCAACAACGCGATCAAGTTTACCGAGAGCGGCGAGGTGATCCTGCACGCCCGGCGCGTGGAGGAGAGCGGGGACACGTTGAGGATGCGTTTCGAGGTCAGGGATACCGGAATCGGCGTAACTCCCGAGCAGCGGGAGCGGCTGTTCCAGGCGTTCTCCCAGGCCGACGCTTCGACCACCCGCCGCTACGGCGGCACCGGGCTCGGGCTGGCGATCTGCCAACGCATCGTCGGGTTGATGGGCGGTGAGATCGGGGTCGAGAGCACACCGGGCGAGGGGAGCACCTTCTGGTTCACGGCGCCGTTGGAGGAGCAAACGGGAGTAACACCCGCCGCCCCGTCGCCTCGTGAGGACTTGCGCGACGTGCGGCTCCTGATCGTGGATGACAACAAGACCAACCGGAGGATCCTACGCCACCAGGTCTCTGCCTGGGGCAGCCGCAACGACAGCGCGGAGGACGGTCCCCGCGCCCTCGAAATGATGCGGGAAGCCGCCTCAGAGGGGGAACCCTACGACCTGGCGATCCTCGACATGCAGATGCCGGACATGGACGGGCTGGAGCTGGCCGAGAAGATCAAATCCGACCCGGACCTGGCAGGAACCCGTCTCATGCTCCTGACTTCCCTGATCCACCAGAACATCCGCAAAGAAGCTCTGGAAGCCGGGATAGAGACGCACCTGACAAAACCCGTGCGCCAGTCGAACCTCCACAACGCCCTCACGGCGATGATGGGCTACTCCGACGCGGAAGGAACATCTATCGTCGAAATAGGGACCCCTTCCGAGGATACGGTCTCCGCTAACGGAAGAAGTCACCGGATACTCGTCGCCGAAGACAACCCCGTAAACCAGAAAGTCGCCACCCGGATGCTACAGAACCTCGGCTACAGGGTAGACGTCGTCTCGAATGGGGTCGAGGCCGTGCGCGCCCTCGGTGAAGCATCATACGACGCCGTGCTGATGGACTGCCAGATGCCAGAGCTGGACGGTTACGAAGCGACGACCGAAGTCCGTCGCGGCGAGCGAGAGTCCGGGGGAACGCGACACATCCCGATTATAGCGATGACCGCCAATGCCCTGCAGGGAGATAGAGAGAAGGCGCTCGAAGCAGGCATGGACGATTACCTCTCAAAGCCCGTCAAGCCCGAAGACCTTAGCAGTGTCCTGGATAGTTGGGTCTCCGTCCAGGACCCGCGAGCCTCCGAAGCCCCCGTCAACGGCAGCGCTGGTGGCGGCATTGCCAGTAGCGTTACTGACGATGACTCGCTGGACCTCGCTGTGCTGGAAGGTCTGCGAGAGCTTCAGGAAGAAGGAGAGACAGACCTCCTCGCGGAATTGGTCGGGATGTTCTTAGAGGACGCTTCCGCGCGCCTGGACGTACTCCGGGACGCCATACAAATAGGTGACGCTGAGGAGATCGAACGGGCCGCCCACTCCTTGAAGGGAAGCTGCGGCAATATGGGCGTCAAGAGAATGCAACAGACCTCGTCGGACCTCCAAGAAGCCGGAGTTTCCGGGGATATCTCCGGGGCGGCGAACCTACTCGGGCGGTTGGAAGAAGAGTTCGAGAGAGTCCGTCCCGCCCTGCTGGAAGCTATCAGCGAGGACGTGAAATCGTGAAGGTGCTGACGTGAAAGTGTTGATCGCGGAAGACGACGCCGTCTCTCGGCTGATCCTACGGCGCGCCGTAGAGAAGTTCGGACACGAGTGTCTGGTCGCAACCGACGGTTGGGAGGCGTGGGAGATATACCAGACATTACCGGACCTGGACCTCGTCATCAGCGACTGGATGATGCCGGGCATGGACGGCGTCCAGCTCTGCCGCCACATCCGGGAAGATGATCGGGAAAATTACACGTACTTCATCTTCCTAACAGCCCTCGGGGACCGGGACCACCTGCTGGAGGGCCTCGAAGCCGGGGCGGACGACTACTTGTCGAAACCGCTGGACCGGGACGAGTTGCAGGTGCGCCTGGTATCGGCCTCTCGCGTGACCTCGCTCCACCAGCGTCTCACGGACCAGAACGCCGCGCTCGGGGAGATGAACTTGCGCCTCTTCGAGCAGGCTCGCCAGGACCCGTTGACCGGCCTTGGCAACCGGCTCCGGCTGCACGAAGACTTGCAGAACTTGAGTGGACGCGTAGAGCGCTACGGACACTCCTACGGCGCCGTGCTCTATGACGTGGACTTCTTCAAGCGCTACAACGACCACTACGGACACCTGGCCGGAGACGAAATCCTCCGTCGGGTCGCGAACACCATCTCCGGGCATCTCCGCAGCGGCGACACAGCCTACCGCTACGGTGGAGAAGAGTTCCTCGTCATACTACCGGAGCAGTCTCTGGAAGACTCCACCCACGCGGCGGAGCGCATGCGACGCGCCATAGAGGGACTCGCCATACCGCACGAAGCTCGGGACGGGGCGGAAGTAGTAACCATCAGCGCCGGTGTCGCGGAACTCACGCCGACGGAGCCCAAGTCCGAGGATGAGCTTCTCAAAGAGGCAGATACGGCCCTATATAGAGCCAAAGAATCCGGGCGGAACCGGATACGAGTCCAAAGCGATTCTCTGTAGAGTAGTTTATCTACGGCCTTAGTTGTTTCTCTTCACTCGCCAGAGGACAGTGCGGACCCTGGCGGCAAGCTCGTCCGGGGAAAAGGGTTTTATCACGTAGTCGTCGAGGCCCGCTTCGAGACCTTCGATCACGTCACGCTCGCCGCTCCGGGAGGTGAGCATGATGATCGGCAAGGAGGCCAACTCCGGGTTGGCGCTCCCCCGGAGCGCCCGGATCAACTGTATGCCGCCCACCTTTGGCATCTGGCTGTCCGTTATCACGAGGTCCGGGAGCGTCTCCCCGATTTGGTCGATAGCTTCCTGGCCGTCGGCAGCCTCGGAGACCGTGTAACCGAGCCCCGAGAGTTTCACGGAGACTATGCGCCGGATGATCCGGTCGTCGTCAGCTATGAGTATTGTCGCGACGCCCTTCGCGCCCACCAGGTACCTCCGCACATCTTCGTACACGCCTCCTCCTGCCTTATTCTATAGAGGATAAACCCAATCTGCAGCCAGGTTAAAGCTCTACTGTAAGCCGGACTACAATATAAAGAAGATATGAAGAGCCTCGAATTAGTAGAGATCGCATTCGCAGTCATGCTTGGCCTCAACGTGCTCGCCGTACTCCTGACGATAGGGAACAGGACCGCCCGCTCGGTCAAACAGCGCCGCATGGAGGCGCGGTCGCAAAGAGTCTACGCCATCCTGGACGAGTTCCTGGCGACGGGACAGGTGAGGCGTCGTCTCCGGCGGCTGCGCCCTCGGGAGATGGATGCTCTCGCAACCGCCATAGTCGAGTATCTGAAAGTTCTGCGCGGCTCCGAGCAGGAGCGTATCTTGCGGTTGGCCGCAGGGGTCGGCCTGGTGGAGAGGTATATTTCCATGCTCCGCTCCAGCCGGCGTTGGGACCGGGCAAGGGCCGGCGAATACCTCGGCTTTCTCGGAGGTCCACCCGCCGCCGGCCCCCTCTCGGAACTTCTCTCCGACGAAGACGAGACGGTTCGGGCGGTCGGGGCGCGTGCGCTAGCCCGCATCGGGACGCCGGAGGCGGCGCAAGCACTCGCCGGGACCCTACGGGACCCTTCGGAGCTCACCCGCCTCCGGGTGGCCGAAAACCTGGAGCGCGTCGGGGTCGCGGCCGTCGGGCCGCTGGTGGAAAC
Source organism: Rubrobacteraceae bacterium (assembly GCA_965219175.1). Lineage (GTDB taxonomy): Bacteria > Actinomycetota > Rubrobacteria > Rubrobacterales > Rubrobacteraceae > JBBPZK01. Next base: position 706,829 of record CBDCNI010000001.1, on the reverse strand, counting down.
TCTCTCGGGTGAAGACCGCCGCTCTCCCATCCTCGCGGCCAGGGTCCTCGGCAACCTGCGTACCTCCGAGGGCGGGCCGGCGCTGGAAGAGATAGTACGCGGAGACCGTGAAACCGACCTCAGGGCGCAGGCCACCCTGTCGCTGGGCAAGATCGGCGACCCAGACTACGTCCCGACGCTCCTAGACGCCGCCGGAGACGAGGACTGGCCCGTCCGGGCGCAGGCGGCGAACGCGCTGCGCATGATAGGCGACGTTTCGGCCATCCCGACCTTGAAAGAACTGGCGACCGACCGCGAGTGGTGGGTGCGCCTGAACGCCGCCCGCGCCCTCGTCAACCTCGGAACAGTCGGCGAGTACGCTCTGGTCGACGTTCTGGAAGGCGAAGACCGCTTCGCCCGCCACCGGGCGGCCGCCACCCTCGAAGCCCAGGGCATAACCCAGCGACTCGTTGAAGAACTCGCGGCGACCGGAGATATCGGAGAGCGTTCCCGGCGCGCGATCCGGGCGCTCATCAAGGCCGGCTCGACCAAACACCTCCGACGTATACTCCAAACGATGCCGGAAGGCGAAGAACAAAACACCCTGCGGCGGATGCTCATGCAATTCGCGACCCCGGACGCGGAAAAAGAGCCCGTCCTGGCGAACACCGCCAGGAAGCAAGCGGAGAGCGTGGAGACCAGCGTGACGGAGACGGATACGTCTGTAGCTGAGACGGGTGGCGGGAACGGGTGAGCGCGAGCGACTTCATACTGGCGGCGAACTACGTCGTGCTCGTGTACTTCCTGCTCATCAACGGCGTCTACGCGGTCCTGTACGTGATCTCTTTTTTCGAGATAGCGGACTATACTAAGCGAGAGGTTTTCTCGGGGTTCTCGGAACTCTCGGCCTCGAACTACGCGCCGCCGGTCTCGGTGATCGTCCCGGCCTACAACGAGGAGGCGACCATCGCCGCGAGCGTCCGTTCGTTCCTCTCTCTACACTACCCGATCCACGAAGTCATCGTGGTGAACGACGGATCCAAAGACGGAACTCTGGACGTGCTCAAGCGCGAGTTCGACCTGTGGGAGTCGGACCAGCCGGTGCGCCGGCAGATAGAGACGGCCTACATACGGGACGTTTATGCCTCCACCGGGGAAAGCCTGATCGTTGTGGACAAAGAGAACGGTGGAAAGTCCGACGCTTTGAACGCCGGCATCTGCGCCGCGCAGTACCCGCTCGTCTGCTGCCTGGACGCGGACATAATTTTGGAGGAAGACGCCCTTCTGCGGGCGGCGCGGCCGATGATAGAGTTCGGTGACGTGGCGGCGGTCGGCGGCATCGTGCGGGTTGCCAACGGCTGCGAGGTAGAGTCCGGGCGCGTGACGGAGATCAAAACCCCGGCGAGGGCGCTCCCGAACCTCCAGATAGTAGAGTACCTGCGGGCTTTCCTGGCCGGCAGGACGGGCTGGAGCAAGCTGAATGCGCTCCTTATAGTCTCGGGGGCGTTCGGGATGTTCCGGCGGCGCGACTTGATCCTCTCGGGCGGCTACGCCACCGATACGGTCGGCGAGGACATGGAACTGATAGTCCGCATCCACCGCGTCCTGCGCGAGAACAACCGCAAATACCGCATCTCGTTCGTCCCGGACCCGGTAGCCTGGACGGAAGTCCCATCTACTTTGCGAGTCCTCCGTCGTCAACGCGACCGCTGGCACCGGGGACTGCTCGACACCCTGGTACGACACCGCAAGATGCTCTTCAACCCCCGCTACGGCGCGGTCGGGATGCTCGGCATGCCCTACTACTTGTTCTTCGAACTGCTCGGCCCCGTGATAGAGTCTCTGGGATACGTCGCCTTCTTCGTCGGCCTGCTCCTGGGAATCCTGAATGCCCAGTTCGCGCTAATTTTCTTCCTGGTGGCGGTCGGCCTTGGATCGCTCCTCTCGGTGGCGGCGGTCTTTATGGAGGAACTACGTCTCCGGCGATACCCCAACTTCAAGGATCTGGTGAAGCTCACGCTCTACGGCGTCTTCGAGAACTTCGGCTACCGGCAACTGACGACCTTCTGGCGTGTACTGGCGATAGTGTCCTACCTCCGCAACAACAACGAGTGGGGCGCGATGGAACGCCGGGGCTTCGATGAGGCTTCCACCTTCGACACGAAGAGCAAGAAACGAAGCACCTGAGAAACACGGATCGTAGACAGCGGCATCCAAAACCCAACGGGATGAACATTGTACGAGTTCTATGAAGTCAGAACGGTAGGGACCCGCAGACGCGGCAGGTACGTCCTGCTGCTGGTGGCGCTCTTGGTAGTGGCGGCCCTGGCTGCGGTCTTGATCTTCGTCACCCGCGCGCCCGGTAGGCCGGTCTCGACGGCGGACGGCGTCAAGCGCGTTTCCGGCGTCGAGGGCGACAACCTCGTTACCTACGACGGCAAGAAGTGGAAGCCGCAGTTCTGGAACGGTATAAACATGGGCGCCACGCTGGCCGGGCACGCGCCGGGGGAGCTCGCGCCGACCAAGGAAGACTACCTCCGATGGTTCCCGGAGATGAAGGCGATGAACGTGGACGTGTTGAGGGTTTATACGATCCTCTCGCCACAATTCTACGAGGCGCTCAACCAGTTCAACGCCGGCCGCAAAGACCCGCTCTGGCTCGTGCAGGGCGTCTGGTCGCCCGAAGAAGAGTTGATCGGGAAAGACGAAAAAGGACGAGACGCCTACGACCCGAAGATAACCGGGGACTTCGAGGGTGAGATCAAGGACGCGGTCCGGGCCGTTCACGGGAACGCAGACATACCACCGCGCCGCGGCCACGCCAGCGGCCACTTCGACGCGGACGTCTCGCAGTACATGCTCGGTTGGATGCTCGGCACTGAGTGGTACCCTTACGCGATAAAAGTCACCGACGATGCCCACCCGAACCAAAAACCGTACTCCGGCAAATACTTCCGGGCCAAGAAAAGCGCTACCGCTTTCGAGAGTTGGCTCGCTTCCATGCTGGACGTGATGGCGAAAGAAGAGATGAAATACGGCTGGCAGCACCCGGCCTCCTTCACCAACTGGCTGACCACCGATCCCCTCCATCACCCAGAAGAGGCATTTCCTCAGGAGGACCTGGTCTCCGTAGACCCGACGCACCTGGGGCCGACCTTGGCGTGGAAAGCAGGCTACTACGCAGCTTTTCACGTCTACCCTTACTACCCGGACTTCCTCCGCTTCGAGAAGAAATACCAGGACTATAAGACCCCTGACGGCAGGATAGACCCATACTCTGGATACCTGAACGACCTGCGCAGCTACGTCAAGGGCATACCGCTGGTGGTCGCGGAGTTCGGGGTGCCGAGCTCGCGGGGTATGGCCCATTATGGTCCGCTCGGGCGAGATCAGGGCTACCACACCGAGAAAGAGCAGGGCAGGATCGAGGCGACATTACTCAAGGACATGCGGCAGGAAGGCTACGATGGAGGCTTCCTGTTCGCCTGGCAAGATGAATGGTTCAAGTTCACCTGGAACACCGCCGAGATAGACATCCCGCCGGACCGGAGACCGATGTGGCTAAACCGCCTGACCAACGAGCAGAACTTCGGCGTGCTCGCTGAGAGCGCCGGCAAAATGAAAGACCGGATCCTGCTGGACGGCAAGACAGCCGACTGGAAGAACCACCCGAACGTGTCGGAAAAGAGCTACCCTGGCGTGGACCTTTCCGTCACCCACGACGAAGCATACTTCTACCTGCTTGCGAAGAAAAAGGCCGGTAGCTGGAACTTCCCGAAAGACGAGTTGAACGTTGGCTTCGGTACGAAGTCCGGAGGGAGCGAGAAGGCGGACGCGGCGCCAGGCCTCACTTTTTCGAAGGACGGTATACAGACCCTGCTGAAGATAAATGGCCGGAGCAACTCTAAGATGTTCATCAACAGCGCCTACGATTACCACACCTGGACCTATGGCTCGCAGTTGAACATGATACCGACCGTACCGGAAGGTCGGAACGTGAAGGCGGGCAAGTTCCTGCTCTGGAAGCTGGCGTTGAGCCGCCCCCTGACGCTTCCAGAGAGCGGACGCGAAATTCCCTTCGAGGAGTTCGACGTTGGCAAGATGAAGCCCGGCATAACAGATCCTTCGAACCCGAATTACGACAGCCTCGCCGACTGGTATGCAGAGGGCGACGTGCTGGAGGTTCGTATTCCCTGGACGATGCTCGGCTACACCGACCCGAGCGAGCCGAAAGTCTGGGACAACCTGTACAAAGCGGGCAGGATCCAACCGGTCAAAAGCTCCGGTCTGCGAGTGTACCCGGCCCTGAAGACCGGAAACACGGAGATCAAACCACTCGACTACACCTGGAAAGGCTGGAACGACCCGAAATCCCACGAACGAAAGAAACAGAGCTACTACATCATGCAAAAAGCGTTCGAGAACAAGAAGCTGGAGCCCGCACCATAAAACTTTATCCCGCCGCGAAGTGGTCCCAGCCGGACAGACCTTCCACGGTCTCACCGCCCCGCACGAAGAGGATTTCTCCCTCCGTCACCTCCCCGATCACGGCGAGCGGCACTTTTACCCGCCGGGCAAGGTCCTCCAGCACCCGCTCGGGGGCGGCGATTAGTAGCTCGTAGTCCTCTCCTCCGGTCGCTGCAAGGATTTCCGCGTCCCGGCTGAAGGACCTTGCCGCCTCCCGCGTGTCCCGTGTGATGGGCAACATCCCGAGGTCTATCCGGCAGCCGACGCCGCTCTGCTCGCAGATGTGGCACACGTCGGAGGCGAGCCCGTCGGAGAGGTCTATCATGGCGTGGGCGCCGACCTCTGACGCGACTCGTCCAGCCTCTACGCGCGGCTCCGGCCGGAGGTGTTTGCGGATCAAACGCCCCGGAGCATCCCCACCACTTTCGAGGACTAGGAACCCGGCCGCCGACGCACCGAGCTCTCCCGTCACCGCCAACAGGTCCCCAGATCGCGCCCCCGAACGCAAGACAGCCCTCCCTGCAAGCTCTCCCATTATAGTCACGTTGACCGTCAGGGAGTCGGCCCGAGTGGTATCGCCCCCGAGCGGGTAGACGCCGAACTCTTCACAGGCCTCGAGCACACCCTCCATACACCGCAATGTCGTCTCCGGCTCCCCGGCGCCGCCGGAGACGAGGACGAAACGTGGCGTCCCCCCCATCGCCGCCACGTCCGAGACGTTGACCGCCACCGCCTTGTAACCGACATCCTCGGGCGAGGCCCAACCCCCAAAGTGATGACCGGAGACGAGCATATCCGCGGCGGCCACCCACTCTTTGTTCCCCAGGCGCAACACGGCGCAATCGTCCCCGATAGGCAGCACGACCTCTCTGGGCTGATCGCCGAGCCTGCCGGAAATCTCCCGTATCACGTCGAACTCGTTCAAATGGGATCGACGCTTTGGCTCAATGTGGCATAGTTTTGGTTTGATGCACTCAACTGTCCAAGCCTCGTATAGCGTTCCACAGGGTGTCCGATTCTTCTTCCGTGTACCAGGTTTGCAGCGCCTTCCACTCGGCCTCGGTCGCCCACGTGAAGGTGTCGTGTGCGCTCTCTTCGAGGCTGACTTCGCCGCCGGGGTGGCGGGCCAGAAAGCCGACTCCGGCGTAGAGTTCGGGGTCTTCCGGGCTCTTCCAGGGCTCTACTCTCGCCCACCAGGCGGTCTCGGGGTTTGTTTTGAGGCCGGTCTCCTCCAGGGTCTCCCGGTGGGCGCAGGTCAGGAAGTCCTCGCCGGGCTCCAGCATGCCGCCGGGGTTCTCCCAGAGGCCGGCCGGAGATTTGCGGCGTCTCAGCAGGAGGGCGCGAGGCTCGTCGCCTTCGAGGTCCGCGACGACGGTTCCGGCTCCCAGGTTGGCCCGGACGACGCTGCACGCGTTGGGGTTGGGCGTCGGGAGCGGAGGTTGGGGCAGAGGGTCCGTAAAGAGTGAGGAGAGCGGAGCGGCGGCGCGTTCTATGTTCTCGCGACTCCACCAGCTCGGGAGATCCAACCACTCTTCGATGGTGGCCCATTGGTAATCGAGGTGCTCGTCGGAGAGTCGTACTTCGCTGTCTTGAGTCCTGCCGAGGTAGGCGACGCTCGCCAGCGGCCCGCCACCGGGACGCTCCCCGACCCAGGTGGCGAGGATGCTCGCGGGGGTGACGAGGAGGCCGGTCTCCTCGTAGAGTTCCCGGACGGCTCCGGTCTCGAAGCTCTCGCTCGGAACCAGGCGTCCGGCCGGTGGTTCCCAGGTGCCGGTCGTTGCACGCTGGAGGAGTAAGAAGCGGCCGTCCGGACGAACGGGGAGGATGCCGGAGACAAGGTCCGCTGAGATGGTCACGCCGGGGCGTCCGGAAGGTAAGAGCGAAGCTTGCGGGCGGCGGCCTCCGGGTCTTCGGCGTCGAGGACCGCCCGGACGACGGCGAAACCAGGCGCGCCAACTGCGGCGACTTCTCCGGCGGTTTCGAGCGTGACGCCGCCGATGGCGAACCAGGGGACCGTAAGCTCCGCCTGCGCCAGTCTCTTTATGAGATCCAGGCCCGCCACCTCGCCTTCGGGCTTGGTCGGGGTCCCGTAGACGGCCCCGGCTCCAAGGTAATCCGCGCCTTCTCGGACGGCTTCCAGGGCTTCATCCACGGTCCCCACGGAGCGTCCGACTACTACGTCCGGCCCCAGAGCTTCTCTGGCCTCTGAGATGGGACCATCTTTCTGGCCGAGGTGGATGCCGCCCGCGGTCGAGAGACGGGCAAGCGTGGGGTAGTCGTTGATCGTGAACAAGGCGCCCCCGCTGTCACAGATCTCTCTTAGTTCTTCGGCTAGTGGGATCAGGTCTTCCGCAAGGGTGTGTTTGTCCCGGAGTTGTACGATGTCCACGCCACCACGGATGCTCGCGGCGACTCTGTCAGCGAGATCCGGGCGGGGGTCGGTCACCAGGATCAGGCGCGAGCCTCGCAGCGTCTCGCGAGCGTTCATCGGTCTATCCGGTGCGGCGGCCAGGCGACCACGTCGAGGCGGCTGGCGTAGTGGAGAAGAGGTTCGGAATCTGGCTGCTTCAGGCCGATCTGCTCCGTCATGACGAGCTTCTCTACCTCTACTTCGGCCCGCTGAAGCGGCCACATCGAGTGGTGGATGTCGCCGCGCGAAACTTGGTCTTCGTCACCCGCGTACAGGCAGTAGCGTTCGGTCAGGAAACTTTCGAGCGTGTCGGGCTGACTGTCGAAGGTCTCTCCGGTCGGCCGGTAGCTCCCCAAGAAGCTCGCTTCCGGTGCGCCCCGGTGGGTGCGGGTGCTCTCGTAGCGGATCGTCTCTTCGGAGGTTTCGCAGGACATCTTCGCGTCGAAGTACGGGAGCTTGAAGGTGGCGCGGGCGATGCGGACGGCCACCGGGTTGTGGGCGTCGAGGCTGAAGAACCAGATACCCGGCTTGCCCCCGGCCGTGACGTAGGTCCGGAGGTTGAGCTCTGGGAAGTTCGAGAGCCAGGGCACGCCCGGCAGAAAGCGCGGCCTGACGCCCGTCATCCGGAACGGGACGACACCCAGCCACGCGCTGCCGTCGAAGGTATCGAGTTGCAGGGAGCTTGGTATCAGGGGCCGGAGCGCTTCCTCGGGTACGGGCCAGTGCATGAAAAGCAGGTCGCGCCAGCTCATCGAGAGCACCCACGGGCCGTTGGGAATCGGGTACGGTCGGTGGGCGGTGCTGTCGAGAGGAGAGGTTTTGTCGGGAGTGGAAGCCATTGTCCTCTTTATCCTAACCTGAACCGGATCTTCCGGCGGAAACTTTCACCGGGAAGGCAGGGTCTTCGCGAGGGCTTTGAGGAGCGCGTAGCCAATGATCGAACCGGGAATGCAGGAGAGGGCGAAGGCGATCATGAGCGCGACGAGACCACCGGCGGACTCCCCGAGAAACGGGGAGACCAGGAACGCGCCGAGCGGCGCCCCGACCAGCACGGTCCCGACTGGCTCGAACAACGCGGCTTCGTCCCGGCGCAGGACCCGGTACGCGAGCCCGACCGCAATCGCCCCGAACGGGCTCCCCGGAAAGGCGAAGAGGCTACCCGTTCCGAGAGAAACCCTGAGGATCGCCGTGACCAGCGCCGACCCGGCCGCCCACCACGGGCCGAGCATGACTCCCGCCACCGCGTTGAGGACGTGCTGAAACGGAAACACGCGCGCCGCGCCGACGGGGATGGCGAAGGAAGAGAGCAGGACACCGAGCGCCGCGAAGAGCGCGGCGAGCACGAGCTTGCGGGTACTGGTTCTCGCCAGGCCGCGGGCGTCCCCGCTAGCCAAGGGACGCCTCTTTCACCTGGAGCTTATCCTGGAGAAGGTCGGGGTCGGCGGAAATAGCGGCGAGCGCATCCAGGAGCAGCGGCTCGAAGGTACCGGGGCCGGCTGCTTTCTCTGCGGCTAATTCTCCGGCGCGACCGAAGTAGGAGAGGGCGGCAGCGACCGTCTCCGGGTCTCCCCCGGCGGCGGCTGCGAAACAGCCGATCACCGCCGTGGAAGAGCATCCACTCCCAACGATGCGGCCGAGCAACGGGTGTCCGTTCTCGACCGCGAGCACGCTCTCCCCGTCGCTCACGTAGTCTACCGGGCCGGTTGCGGCCACCGTCGTACCGAGGGCGCGGGCCGCCTCGACGACGGCTTCTCGCGCGTCACCGGCCAGGCTCTCAACGCCTCGCACCTCGGCTTCGAGGCCGGCGAGGGTGGCTATCTCGCCGGCGTTGCCGCAGACGGCGGCGAAATCTATCTCACCCATCAGCTTCTCCGGCATCCGGCTCCGAAACTCGGTCGCTCCGGCGCCGACCGGGTCGAATATTACCGGGATGTCGCGCCGGTTGGCCTCCTTGCCGGCTTTTATCATGGCTTCTATCCACAGCGGGTCCAGGGTTCCCATATTGATGACGAGCGCACCGGCGGCGGTGACCATCTGTTCAACCTCCTCGACAGCGTGGGCCATCACCGGGAGCGCCCCTGTACAGAGGGTCACGTTCGCCACCAGGTTGACCGTCACGTAGTTGGTCAGGTGGTGGATCAGGGGCTTCTCTTCACCGATCTTCCGCAGTGTTTGTTCCGCTCTCAAAACGCAACTCCTTTCAAGACTTTTCCAAGCACGTTCACCGGACCCGCCCCCGCGCCGATCCCGGTAAGGCCATACTCCACGGCCTCGGCGGCGACCTCCCGAGCCCGGCGCGCCGACTCTTCGAGACCGTAACCGAGCGCCAGAGAACTCGCCAGCGACGAGGAGTGGGTGCAGCCCGAGCCGTGGGCCGCACCCGTCTCGTAGCGGGGACCGTCTATCTCTATAAAGCTCTCGCCGTCGTAGAGCAGGTCGGCGCCAGTAGAGGCGTGGCCGCCGGTAATAATGACCGCCTCCGGGCCGAGGGCGTACAGGGCGCGGGCGCACTCCCGGACACTCTTCTCGTCGACCTTCTCACCGGGCTTCGCCAGGGCGAACGCTTCGTTCATATTCGGTGTGACGACGGTCGCGAGCGGGAACAGCTCATTTTTGTAGACTTCCACCGCCTCCGGTTCCAACAGCGTCGCCCCGCTCTCGGCGACCATCACGGGGTCCACGACCAGGTTCGGCAATTCTAGGCGTCGGACCGCGTCAGCTACGGCGGAGATGATCTCCGCGTTGAAGAGCATCCCGGTCTTTACGGCGTCGGCGCCGATGTCCGAGACGACGGCTCCTATCTGGTCCACGACGACTCGCGGCGGGAAGGCGAAGATACCGTTCACCCCGACGGTGTTCTGGGCCGTGGTCGCGACGATAGCCGTGGTCCCGTGAACGCCGCAGCGCGCGAAGGCTTTCAGGTCGGCCTGGATGCCGGCCCCGCCCCCAGAGTCGCTCGTGGCGATGCTCATGACCGTCTTCACAGGGCTCTCCTCTCCCCTACTTCTTCGGCAGGTACTCGTTAGTCATGATCCTGCCCACGTCTACTTTCTTCGGGATCACACCGTTCTTAGCCTCCCAGTCAACGAAAGTGCGCCACTCCCCAGGTTCCTGGTAGCCGACGGGTTTACTTTTCGCCTCGAAGATAGGAACGGTCAGTTTCAGGGTTTTATCAACCACTTTCGGGTTGAGTTGTTTGTTCGCTTTCAGGAGGGCGTCGCGGGCCGACTCGGGGTGTTTTTTGGCGTATTCGTGGCCCTTTACCAGCGCGCCGACGAAGCGACGGACGACGTCCGGGTGTTCTTTGGCGTAGGAGTCGCCCGTGGCGACGACTAGTTCGTTGTAGTTCGGGACGCCGACTTTTGGCAGACGGATCACGTTCGTCTCGAACCCTTTCTGGGCCAATTCCACGGCTTCGATGTTCCAGTAAGCGTCCACGACGGCGTCCACCTTACCGGAGATGAGGGCGGAGCGGAGGTCGTAGCCGACGTTTATCTTCTGGACGGAGGATGGGTCCTTGCCGGCCTTGCTCAGGACGGTGTCGATCACCGCCGTCCCGAAGTTCTGCCCGGCATAGCCGACCTTCTTGCCAACCAAATCCTTCGGCGAAGTGATGTGAGATTTCTTGAGGCTGATAATAGAGTTGAGCGGCTCCTGCATGATCGCCATGACCGACTTCACGGGAATATCCTTCGTCCCGGCGCTGGTCATCTCGTTCTCGTAGGAGACCCCGAACTCGCTGCGACCGGCGGCGACGAGTTGCAGTACGGACGCCGGATCCGAAGGCTGTTGGATGTTGACCTTCAGGCCCGCTTTCTTGAAGTATCCCTGTTGCTGGGCCGCGTAAATGCCGGCGTGGTCTGCGTTCGGGTACCAGTCGAGCGTGAGCGTCACGTTCCGGGGACCGGCCGAGCCAGTGCTACCCGAGGCCCCGCCGCAGCCCGCGAGCGCGAAGACCAGAACGGCCAGCAAGAAGATCGGGGCAAGGTAACGGGTACTAAGTTTGCCTGGGTTTAGAGGAGATATCCTCAAGTTCACTCCCTTCCGGTGGGATTACCCACGTCAGGTTCGAAGCGTCTCGGCTCTCGCCGACTCTCAGCCGCCCGTTGGCCTGTGCTACGGGAAGCTCCGCCGTGTTTTCAGTTGGGTCGGAGTATACCAGGAGTTTCATTTACCCTGTTTATCCTGCTTGAGGGTCCAGGGGGCGATCAGGCGCTGCGCCAAAGCCACCAGCAAAAAGAGCGTGATACCCATGAGTGATAAGAGGGCTATCTCGGCGAACAGGCGCGGTATCTCGAACTGGTTTTTGTCCTGGATCATGAGGAACCCGAGCCCCTTGCTGGACCCCACCCACTCCCCGATGATCGCCCCGACGACGCTGTAAGTGACCGCCAGGCGCACCCCGCCGAAGAGGAACGGCAGCGCCCCCGGAACTTCGACCATGAAGAACGTGCGCCACCTGCCGGCCCCGAAGGAGCGCATCAGGCGGATCAAATCCGGGTCGGTCGCCCGCAACCCATCAACGGTCGAAACCGTGATCGGGAAGAAACAGAACAAGATTACGACCAGCACCTTCGGCAGCGGTCCGTATCCGAACCACGTAACGAGCACCGGGGCTATGGCGATGACCGGCAACGTCTGGGAAGCGACGAGCCAGGGATAGAGTGAACGCTCCGCCAGCGACGAGCGGTTTATGAGCAGCCCGGAGATAGTTCCGGCGGCAGCGGCGCCGAGAAAGCCGATGAGCGCCTCACTCGCCGTCGGCACCGACTGTTGCAACAACATACCGCGCGATCCCCAAAACGCCTGCACTATCGCCACTGGACCGGGCAACAGGAACGACGGGATATTGAAGAGACGAACGATCGACTCCCAAACGAGCAGGACTATTAGGGCGAGCAGGATCGCCGGGACGGCGCGTCTCATTCCGCCACCCCGAGAGAACCGAGTAGCTTCCTCTTGAGCCGGGTGAACTCGTCGGTGGTCTCGACCTCCATGCTCCTCGGGCGCGCGAGGCCCACGGGAACGTCGAGCGCGACGCGGGCCGGTCTCTCGGTCAGGACTACCACCCTGTCGGCGAGGAGCAGCGCCTCGTCCACATCGTGGGTGACGAGGACGATGGTCGCGGCGAGGGTATCCCGAACATCGAGGAGCCAACTTTGCAGCGAACGTCGGGTGAGCGCATCTAGGGCGCCGAAGGGCTCGTCCAGGAGCAACACATCCCGCTCCAGCAGGGCGGTCCTGAGGAGCGCGACCCGCGAGCGCATGCCACCCGAGAGCGCCGCCGGGTAGACCTTTGCGAACTCCTCCAGGCTAAACCTCTGGAGCGCTTTCATCGCTTTCGCGCGGGCGTCCTTCTTGGAGACGCCGGTCGCTTCTAGCCCTAGAGAGACGTTGGCGAGGACGCTCCGCCAAGGGAGGAGGAGGTCGCTCTGGGGCATGTAGGAGACGAGACCGGGGCGTTCGAGCAGGGAGCCATCTTTCTCGACCGCGCCAGCGTCCGGGGGTTCGAGTCCGGCGAGTAGCCCGAGCAGGGTTGACTTCCCGGCTCCTGAAGGTCCGATCAGGGCTAAAAAGATTCCTTGCTCTACCTCCAGGTCTATCTCATCGAGGATGTGAACGTTCCCCTTCGTAACGCTAACCCCTCTGGCGACGAGCTTCGGGGCGGACATTAGATTTCCTCCACAGCGGCCTCGAAGAAAGCAAGCTCCAGCCGCATCGCCCGGCGGTAGGCTTCTCGCGCCGCAGTCGCGTCCGAGGCGTAACGGTCCAGTAGCGTTTCGAGCCTGTCGGCGAGGTCGTCGAACTCTGGGCCGGCGTAGGTCTCGGCCCATTCCCGGTACGGGTTCTCTTCCGCAACGCCTTCATCCACGAGGGACCTGCCGAGGAAGGAGTAGAGCCTCATGCAGGGGACCATGGCGGCGCAGGTCTCACCGACTCCCTTCAGAGCGGCGGTAGAGAGCAGGAAATCCGTGTATGCGAGCGTCGCGTCTCCTGGGACAACACCTCTCAGGGAGACGTTCCAGCGGGCGGCGTAGCCTTCGTGCAACCGAAGCTCTTCGAGGACGCCGGCGACGAGCCCGGCGAAGATCTCCATCCCTTCGCGGTCGGGGGCGTGGGCCAGCGCGAGCGCGTAGGCGCGGGCGAAGGACTCTAGGAAGAAAGCGTCCTGGGCGACGTAGAACTTGAAGCTTTCGAGTGGCAGGGAGCCGTCGGCAAGGCCGCGCACGAAGCGGTGCTCCAGGGCGGCACGGGCGAGGTCCCGATTCTCCTCCCAGAGAGAGCGCGCCAGGTTCATCCTACGTCTCCCCCGAACGCCATCTCCCAGAACTCTCGTTCCAGACTGATGACTTCCACGAACGCCGCTTCGGCCCGTTCCCGCTCGCTCTCATCAACGGCTTCTAAGGCGGCGTCGGTTGCTCCTTCCAACCCGGTCACGTAGCCGGCAAACTCCGGGGTGGTCCAGTGCTCGACGAAAGGGCGGTAGTCTGGATGACCGGGAGAGGCGTTTCTCCAGGATTCGAGGTAGGCGCGTTCCAGCGCCCAGAGAGCGGTTATCTTAGCGGCGTAGGACTCGTTCTCCAGGCTGTTCAGGAAATCGCGGTAGGCTCCGGTCGTTGGATGTCGTGGAGCATCCAGCTTCAAGTTCCATCTCCTGGACTGATCCTCGAACCAGCCTAGCTCGGCTTCGAGTGCGGCTAATCCGTTTATGAGCAGTCCTTGATCCCGCCGTGGGGCCCGGGCAACAATGTGGGACTGAAACGCCAGGCCGTCGGTGACGAAGAGATAGTCTTGTACCAGCCAGGTTGCAAAAGCGTTCTGTGAGAGGGAGCCTTCGCGCGCGCCGTCCAGGAAAGGATGGTTGGTGGCGGACTGCCAGGCTTCCCGGTGCCGATCTATTAGGTCCTGCGCTCTCACGTCTTCCATCGCACGTCCTCCTGGTATGAAGCTCCGGAACATGCGAGGCGACTCGACTCCCTGCGCCGGAATTACCCGGATCCGGTTCATCGGGTCGGCGTGGTATCGAACCCACACCCTCTCAGCCTCGCGGCTCCCCGGTCATCCACTCTTTGAGTACTGTACTCTATCATTCGTCTCCGAGAAACCACATTCGGACGATGCTTGTGTCTCTGGGAGATGGGGTAAAGACTTTCTGTTAGCGGGTTCTCGTGGCGAAAGGAAGCCTGGATGGAATACAAGGAGATCAAAGGCGAGAAAGTGCCGTCCCTCGGCCTCGGCACCTGGAGGCTAGGCGGTGAGGAGTGCAAAACGGCCGTCGGGCGCGCCCTTTCTTCCGGCTACCGGCACCTGGACACCGCCCAGATGTACGGCAACGAGAGGGAAGTCGGGCGCGGCATCGAGGAATCGAGCGTGGACCGGGAGGAGGTGTTCCTGGTCACCAAGATCAGCCCCGGAAACTTCGCTCGCGACGACGCCTTCCGCTCGTCCCGCGAGAGCATCGAGAAGCTCGGCACGGATTACGTGGACCTCCTCCTCATGCACTGGCCCAGCCGGAGCGTCCCGCTCGGAGAGACGCTCGGGGCGATGAGAGAATTGCAAGAAGAAGGCGCGGTAAGGCACATCGGGGTCAGCAACTTCTCACCCTCACTGGTCGAGGAGGCGATGGGGCACGCGGAGATCTTCTGCAACCAGGTCGAGTACCATCCGTACAGATCTCAAGAGGCGTTGCTGGAACAGTCTGAAGAGAAGGACTACCTGCTAACGGCTTACAGCCCGGTCGCAAAGGGAGCCGTCACGAAAGACAAAACGCTGCGGGAGATCGGGGAAGCCCACGGCAAGAGCCCGGCTCAGGTAGCGCTACGGTGGCTGGTGCAACAGGAGAAAGTCGTCGCCATCCCGAAAGCAGCGGGCGAAGAGCATCTCAAGAGCAACCTGGAAATCTTCGATTTCGAGTTGGAAGAAGAAGAGATGCAGCGCATCTTTGACCTGGCCCGTTAGAGGTTTTGGGGCTGGAGAAAGCGAAGGGGAGGAGCCGGAGCCCTCCCCTATTCACTCTTTATAGACCTCGTTTACTCGAAGTGGTCGGCAGCCTGGGTGATGTACTTCTCCATCTCGTCGGGGACTTCATCCTCAGGGTAGATCGCCTCGACCGGACACTCCGGCTCGCAGGCGCCGCAGTCGATGCACTCCTCCGGGTTGATCATGAAGTGGTCGCCGCCATCGTAGATGCAATCGACCGGGCAGACCTCGACGCAACTCTGGTCTTTGGTGCCGATGCACGGCTCCGTTATAACGTAGGTCATCTTCTCTCCTCTCGAAACCAAATCTCTGTATATCTGGATGCTTTATACCAACCGGAGAAAAGCCTAACTACCCCTCGTTGACAGCTATCATCCGGGAACATGACGGAGATCATAGTCCGATGTGACCTGGATCAAACAAAGCGCGCGCCCTGCCTCTACTGCGAATCGGTCTCAGGTACGGGCGCGGAGTTCGGCCGGCTCCAGGATGGTTATGGTCTTGCTTTCGAGGTCGAGAATGCCTTCCCTGGCGAGCCGAGAGAGGGCGCGGGAGAGTGCTTCGCGGGAGATCCCGGTCGCCTCGGCCATCTCCTGTCGCGAGAGCGAGGGCTCGAAGACTACGCCCCGCCTCGTCACCCTTCCTTCCTCGGTGGCGAGGTTGAGGAGCATTCGGGCCACGCGCTGGGGGGCGCTGTGGAAGACCAGGTCTCCGGTCAGGTCTTCGAGTTCGCGGCTGCGGGCGGCGAGGGCCCGGGCGAGCCGGATGGAGCCTTCGGGGAACCGGCTTACTATCTCGAGCAAATCGTCCCGGAAGACGGCATAGAGCACGCAGTCTGTGAGGGCGGTTGCACCCTGACTCTGGGGACGGCCTTCCAGGGCGGAGGCGAGGCCCAACACCGAGCCGTCGCCTACCACGCCGAAGATCTGATCCCGCGCCTTAGGCCCGCCGGAGGAGCGGTAGAGCTTCGCCCGTCCCTCGCGCATGAAGTAGACGGCCCCGGAAGGTTCGCCCTCCCGGTAGATGGACGTACCAGCCCCGATCTCAAGCACAGCGGCGGCGATGGCGAGGGCCTGAAAGAACCCCTCGTCGAGCCCGTAGAGGATCTCGAACTCCTGCAAGCCCTCCAGCTTGGTCAGGTGCTCGACGGCCCGACAACGGGCTCCCGGCAGCCGCGCCCAAGACGGCGGCGCGTTCTCACCGTACAAAAGCGTCTCCCGGATCCATCCGCCACAGATTCATACACCCTTTATACGCCAAGCGAAGGCTTTCTGCAGAAGATATTCTTACAATCGAGAGGCCAGTCTCCAGTAAAAGCATCGCGGCAACGTCACTGTAAACTGTCGCAGACGATGGAAGTTTAGAGGAAGGAGCCGACGATGCTCGAAGACAAGGTAGTAGTGGTCACCGGCGCGAGCCAGGGTCTAGGCCGCGCGCTCGCGCTCGCCTACGCCAAAGAAGGCGCTTCGCTCGTCGTAAACGCCCGGAGCGAGGATTCCGTAAGACCCGTCGCCGAAGAGGCGGAGAAACTCGGGGCGGATGTCCTGGCCGTCGCGGCGGATGTGTCGGATGCTGAAGATGTCAAAAGATTGGTTGATGCGGCGGTGGAGCGGTTCGACAGGATCGACGTACTCGTCAACAACGCCGGTCTTTTGGGGCCGCGGGTGGCGATAGCTGACTACCCCGAAGACGAGTGGCGGCAGGTGCTGGACGTAAACCTCACGGGGCCTTACCTGGTAGCGAGGGCGACGATACCGCACGTCCCGGAGGGCGGTTCCATTATCAACGTCGTGAGCGGCGTTAGTGTCGAAGGCCGGGCCGAATGGGGAGCGTACTCGGTAAGCAAGTTCGGTATCGAGGGGCTCACCCAGATCCTGGCGGCCGAGCTACAAGAGAGCGGCGTCCGCGTAAACGCCGTGGACCCCGGCGGGATGCGCACGGATATGCGCGCCGCCGCCTACCCCGACGAAGACCCGGAGACGAAGATCACCCCGGAAGAAAACACGGCCGTCTTCCTCTACCTCGCCTCCGATGAATCGAAAGGCGTAACCGGCGAACGCTTCAAAGCCCAGGAGTTCCAGGGCGCGTAAGGGAGCGGGGGGTTTATCGGGGCGCGCCGGACCCGTAGAGCAGATAGTTCTCCGTGGCTCGTATTGTGAAGTCCCAGCCTAGATCCCCGAGCCGGGTGGAGAGACCATCGGGATCGTAGAAGGTCTTGAAGATCCGAAACTCCCGGCCGTCGTTGAGTTGCCGCACGGTGGTCGGGTCTCCCGGCGGACGCTCTTTTACGATGGGCTTTTCGGGCCGCAGCGAGTCTATAAAGAAGACCTGACCGCCGGGACGGAGCGAATCGCGCGCGACGCTCCAAAACTCCGAAAACTTCTCCGGCGGCACGTGCGAGAGCCAGAAACTGAAGAACACCGTATCGTACAGAGTATCGGGACGCCACGTAAAGAGATCTGCCTGGAGGTAGTTTACCTTCTTGTCCGCGAGCTTTTCGCGGTTGATCTCAAGAACTTCCGGGGAAGCGTCGACGGCGGTGATGTGGTCCGCGTGCCGCGCCAATTCCTCCGTCCACCAGCCGGTGCCGCACGCAAGCTCCAGCACGTCTCCGGCGGGGTCGAAACGTCTCAGCTCTTCTCGTACTTCCTCCACTTCCGAGCGCCAGAGGCGGTTCTGCTCGGGGCCTCGGTCGTGGCGTCCTTGGCGCAGAAACCACTCATCGTACTCCTCGGCGCGTGAGCGGTAGTAGGACATCTGCTCTTCCAACGGATCACCGTTACTCACGGAGATCTTCCTTCCTTCTACGCTTTATCCACCAACTCGGCCTGGACGATGAGGCGTTTGGAGTAGTCAGGGAGGGTGCAGGACTGGAGCGTTACGACGTTCTTGCCCGCTACCGGCTCCGTAACGTGGAGGTCCGTGGGACCTACGATCATCTTTTTGTACACTTTGTAGGTGTATTTCTCGCCACTTGCGTCCTTTAGGAGGACTTCGTCCCCATTGTTGAGGCCGTCGAGGTCGTAGAAGGCGAGGAAGCTGTCGGTGTTCGGGTAGCCGAGCCGGTGGCCCGCTATGTAGACGTTCGCCACCTTCTGCCAGGGGAAACCAGTTCCTTTCAGGTGGATCGCCGTGCTGGAGTCGAGCGTCTTTCGGTCGTCACCCGTAGCGCTGGGTATCTTGGCGTCTTCCACACGTTTCATTGCGGGGATCGTCAACTCGAGCGTCTTGTCTTTTGGACCGGAATCGACGGTTTTCTGCGTCGTCCCAAGCTCCGGGACGTTGAAGCCGCTCGGGTTCGCGGCGTTGGTAGCCGTGCTGCCGCCCGAACCCTGGTTCAAGAAGAAAGAGGCTATGAGAGCCACCCCAGCCCCTATCATGACCAGACTGATGACCCATGAAATTATGTTTCTAGCCCGCAACCGGCTTCGACCTCCTGAGGTTCCCAGGCTGCCGGACCAGGCTCTTCGGCCCGGTAGAGCCCGAGAACGAGCCTTCTGGTTCTCATTGTAACAGCGCGGGATAAACGGGTAGCGTAGGGCGCGCTGCCTAGCTCTCGGCCGGCAGGTCTTCTCTGTGGCCCCACTCGTTCCAGGAGCCGTCGTAGTTGGCGAGGTTCCTGTAACCGAGCCGGTGGAGCGCGAAGAGCGGAACCGTCGCCGCGACCCCGCCGTTGCAGTAGGCGACGATGGGAGCGTCTTTGTCTTCCGGGACATCCGCTTCGCCCAGCCTGCGCGCCAGCTCCTCTTCAGACCGGAAGGTTCCATCTTCAGCGAAGAGACTGTCGGCGTGGAGGTGGTTCGCACCGGGGATGTGGCCGCCGCGGGGACCTCGCCTGATCTCGTCACTGTACTGTCCCAGGTCGCGGGCGTCGAGGAGCAAGGCGTTTCCGTTTTCGCTCGCGGAAAGCACCTCTTCCGCCTCAACCCTCCATCCGGCGCGGGGACGCGGGGTGAACGTCGCGGGTTGCGGGCTCGGGGTCTCGTTGGTTGTGGGCAGGCCTTCGGAAGTCCACTTGTTCCAGCCGCCGTCGAGGATGGAGACTTTGTCGTGGCCGTAGTAGGTCAGCGCCCACCACAGCCGCGTGGCGAACTGGCCGCCCGCGTGATCGTAGATAATGACGTGGGTCTCGTCTCCGACACCGAGGGAGCCCATCAGGGAGGCGAAGCGCTCCGGCGGGGCGAGTTGGGCTGGTACGGGGTCGTCCGGGTCGGTGATGTCGCTGGTCCAGTCCACGTATACGGCTCCGGGGACGTGCGCCTCGTCGTACTCGTCGCGGGCGGCGAGGTACTCGGCCTTTTGCCGGCCGCCGCCGAGGTCGGTCTTCTTGACGTAGCCCCGGATGTCTACTACTCGCAGGTCCGGGTCGTCGAGGTGTCCGGCGAGCCATTCCGTCGTCGCGAGCGGGTCGAAAGTATCGGGCATGTTACTCCTCCAGTATTCCGTTCTCTCGGGCGTAGGTTTGGGCCAGTTGCCAGGCGCGGTCTTTGTCGTTCTGGGCGAGACGACCTTCTATGACTTCGCCTTCGAGGTAGGTTTTGATCGGCTGGATCCAACGTCCCGGTCCCCGCTCGAACCGCTCCATCAACTCGTTCCCATCCAAAGGACTTTCGAGCTTCTCGATATCGTCCTCGGCCCGGACTTCGTCCACCCGTCCCTTTAAGCTCCTCCAGGATTCCTCAGCGATGCGGCGGTTGCGTGGCGCGCTCCCGGTTATATCGGCCCGCGCGAGCCGGAGGAGCAGGTCCACGTTCGAAAGCTCCTTCTCCCCGCGCGCCAGGTGCGTGTCCCGGATAAAGCGCCTCACCGCCGAGTCACTCCACGGGTCGCGCCCGACCGCGTAGCCCATCGGGCGCATGTGGTTGACGACGAGGTGGGCGACGGCGTCTATGTCGTCCTTCGGATAAGCGAGACGCTTCATCGCCTTGCGGGCTATCGCGGCCCCGACGTTCTCGTGGCCGTAAAAGTGGATCCTCTTCGGCAAGGTCCTCCCGCCGCAGCGTTCGCACTCGCCCTCACCGGCGCTTTTTTGGGTACTCTTGGTCCCGCAGTAAGTGCAGCGGTACTCGTAGATCAGGGTGCGCGGCTTGCCGATATCGTGGAAAAAAGCGGCCTTGCGGAGGATCGGATCCGGGTCGACGTTCTCGACCACCATCAGGGTGTGCTCGAAGACGTCCTTGTGATGGAATTCGGCCTCCTGCTCGACGGCCAGGGTCTCAAGGAACTCCGGTACGATGTAGCGCATCAGGCCAAGCCGCACCAGCGCCCGTAGACCAGCCGCAACGTTCTCGGAGATGAGTATCTTCTCGAACTCTCCCCGGATGCGTTCGGCGGAGATGCTCTCCAGCCAGTGGGCGTTCTCCAGGATGGACTTTTCGAGGTCCGCCGTCATCGCGAACGGCTTCTCCGGCTTAGAGAGCGTGGTCTGGAAACGGACGGCCCGGAGCATGCGCAAGGGATCGTCGCGCATCCTGTCAAGAGGGTCGCCGACGGGACGGATGACACCGTTCTCCAGGTCTCCCCGGCCGGCCGTGGGGTCCAGGATCTCCCCGGATAGCGCATCCGCCGCTATGGCGTTGATCGTGAAATCCCGCCGGGCCAGGTCGTCGGCGAGGCTCTCCCCGAAAGTCACCTCCGGGTGGCGGCTCCCTTCGGTGTAGAGATCGCTCCGGTAAGTCGTCACCTCGACCGAGTAGCCGCCTACTTCGGCCCCGATAGTCCCGAAGCGTTCCCCGACGGTCCACAGATGACCAGCGGTTCCCCTGAGCAGTTTCTTGATCTCCGCCGGACGCGCCCCGGTCGTCGCGTCCACGTCCGTACCCGCCCCGCCGAGCAGAGCGTCGCGCACGAACCCGCCGACCAGGTACAGTTCATGCTCTGCTTCCCGGAACGCTTCGCCCAGCCGTCCCAGGGCGTGTGGAACCTGAACATTTTTGATCTCCGTCATCATAGCCGCCTAGATTCTAGTATGCGGCGGGTCGGGAGTCAGGAAGGCGTCGCGGCTTCGCGGGAAGGGAAGATGTCGAAGTAGTCGCCGAAACCGGTTACGGAGAAGATGCGTTCGACAGCGTGCGAGGGGGTGGCGAGCCGGAGCGAGACTCCACGCTCTTCGAGGGAATCCCTGGCCCTCATGAAGGTCGAGAGGGCGGTCGAGTCCATGAACTCTATCTCGCTCATGTCCACGATCACGGTCCCGATACCGTTCTGTACGGACTCATCTATAGCATCCTGGACCTGCGGAGCAGTGTGAAGGTCGATCTCCCCACGCACCGATACCACGGCGTAGGAGCCGGTACTCTCGTCCACATTCGCCGCGAAGTTCATACTCTGTACGGTCTCGCTTTCAGACATTCCTAGGATCAACTACAGCGGGCATTATATCGGCTACGCTAGGCGGCGGTTTGGTTTTTTCTGGTAACATCGGGCCATGGAGACGAGTGGCAAAGCGGAGCGCGTAGCTGTTTTCGTAGACGGCGCGAACCTTTACCACTCCATCAAGAACTACTTCAAGGGAGTCCTCGACTACGGGGTGCTGCTCTCCGCCGCCACCGATAGCCGCAAGCTGCTGCGCGCGACTTTCTACATAGTCGAGAAGCAAGAAGCCGACGACTCAGGGTCTTCTTCGTCCCGTTCTTTCGTCTACAACCTGAACAAGTTCGGCTACAAGGTCCGCTCGAAGCCTCTCCTCGTCCACGAGACTTTCAGCCCGGAAGGCGAGCGGAGCATCCATCACAAGGGTGACTGGGATATCGGGATCATCGTGGACATGATGCGCCTCGCGGACCGCACCGATACCTACGTCCTGGTCTCAGGCGACGGCGACTACGTCGAAGCCGTCGAGTACCTCCAGAGCGAAAAGGGAATCCGCGTCGAGGTCATAAGCGCCGGCCAATGTACCTCCCAGGCCCTCCTCGACGTCTGCGACCTCCACACTGACCTCTCCGACATTCCAGACCTGTTCCGGGTCTCGTCGCGGCAGCAGGTCGGCTAGAGAAAGCCGTGGAATCAAGGCTTCGATTGGCGACTACGGAAGACGCCGATCAAATCGCCCGGATCTACGCTCCCATAGTAAGGTACAGCGCTATCTCATTTGAGGTGGATCCTCCAACCACCGGAGAGATGGAACAGCGTATCGAGGAGACGACCGCGCGGCTACCGTGGCTCGTTTTGGAAAATGACGGGAAGATCTCGGGTTACGCTTACGCCTCCACACACCGCTCACGCGCCGCCTATGCGTGGTCGGTGGACGTCTCAGCCTATGTGGAAGAATCGTATCGCGGGATCGGAGTCGGCAAGACACTTTACACGGCACTCTTGGAGATACTCACGAGCCAGGGTTTTTACAACGCATACGCCGGCATTACGCTGCCGAACACGTCCAGCATACGGCTGCACGAATCAGTCGGATTTCGGCCGGTTGGAACCTACCAGGAAGTAGGCTATAAGCTTGGAGCTTGGCACGACGTGGGATGGTGGCAGCTATCCTTACAGGAGAAGAGCGGATGTCCGCAGCCTCCCAAAGACCTCGCCGCCGCGATGCTAGACACGAAAGGACTTTCACCGCCCCGAAAACCTGCCGCGGGCTGACTAGCCGAAGAGTTGACCAGCTTCAAGCTTCCCCGATCACCCTGACTTCGGCCTCTAGCTCTATGCCGAGCCTCTCGTAGACTTTCTCGCGGACGAGCTGTATTAACTCCAGGGCGTCTTTGGCCGTGCCTCCGCCGAGGTTGACGAGGTAGTTGGCGTGGACGGGCGAGACCTCGATCATACCGACCCTGGTCCCTTTCAAACCCGCCGCCTCTATGACACGGCCGGGAAAGTCGTTCTCGGGACGTTTGAAGGTGGAGCCGCAACTAGGCTTGTTGGGGGAGCCGCCCATGCGCTGCGCCCGGAACTCTTTTATACGGGCCTTCAGCTCGTCAGCGTCGCCTGGCGTAAGTGTGTAGGCCGCCCGAAGGACGAACCAATCCGGGTGTTCGTGCAGAATGCTGTGCCGGTAGGAGAGGTCGAGGTCGGCGTTCTCCATTCGGACCACTTCGCCGTCGCGGTAGATTTCGGCCCAGTTGAGGACTTCCCGCGTCTCGCTGCCGTAGGCCCCGGCGTTCATGTACACGGCGCCTCCGACGGTTCCGGGGATGCCGGTGGCGAACTCAAGCCCGGCGAGCCCGCGGCCGGCGGTGGTGTTGGCGAGGACCGGGTAGAGGACCCCCGCGTCGGCCACCACGCGCTCCCCCTCTACTTCCACGTTCGTGAGTGCTTTGGCGAGGCGAATGACGAGGCCCCTGACGCCGCCGTCCCGGACCAGCACGTTCGTGCCACCGCCGAGAACCGTAAGGGGGATGCCGTGTTCCCTGGCTGTTTTGACGGCTTCTATTAGGGTAGAAGTGTCTCGGGGCTCTATCAGGGCATCGGCGGGGCCGCCGATCTTCCAGGCTGTGTAACGTTTGAGAGGCTCGTCGAACTTGGCCGAGGGGAAAAGCCGGTGTAGAGTTTCCCTTTGCATGAGGAGAATATAGAGTACGGGAGTTGGTTTTGCAGGCGGGATCGGGAGAGCGCGGTGACCATGGACAAACTTCAGCGACAGGTACGGCACCTAAAGGCCGAACTCGACGAGGATAGAGAATGGCAGGTGTGAGATGAAGGCGATGGCGCTTGCGGCGGGCAAGGGAACGAGGCTTTTCCCGCTGACAGGAGAGGTCCCGAAACCGATGGCTCCGATCGTTGACACTCCCATAATCGAGCACATCTTCCGCCTGCTGGCTACCCACGGCGTCGATGAGGTCCACGTAAACGTCCACTACCTGGCCGACGCCCTGCTGAAGGCCTACGGCGAGGATTCCAGGGTCAACGGTATGTCGGTCAACCTGAGCCGGGAAGACAAGCTCCTCGGCACGGCCGGGGGTGTGAAACGTTTGGCCGATAGGTTCGATGATACCTTCGTGGTCGTCTCCGGCGACGCCCTGACCGACGTGGATATCGGGGAGATGGTCGCCTTCCACAAGGAGCGGGGAGCCCTCGCCACGATAGCGTTGAGGAGAGTTTACGACACCTCGGAGTTCGGGGTGGTCGTGGTGGACGAGAAGGGTAACATCAAGGGGTTTCAAGAGAAGCCGGACCCGAAGGAGGCGATCAGCACGCTCGCCAATACCGGCATCTACGTCTTCGAGCCGCGCGCCCTTGATTACGCCCCCGAGGATACTTTCTTCGACTTCGCCCAGGACGTTTTCCCGAAGCTCCTCGAAAACGGAGAGAGTTTCGTGGGCTATCAGGGGAATTTTTACTGGTCGGATATCGGGACTTTGCAAGCGTACCGTCAGGCCCAGTACGACGTGCTCTCGGGCAAAGTTAAGGTGAAGATTCCGGGTGAGAAGCGGGGAGAGAGCCTGTGGGTCGGGGAGGACGCCCAGATCCACCCTTCAGCCACGATAGATGGTTACGTGGTGGTTGGAAGGGACGCGGTGGTTGGGCGGGATGTGGTGCTCGCGGGGGACGTTACGGTTGGGAGTGATTGTTGGATCCGCCCGAACGCCACTATCAAGCGGAGCATCCTGCTGCCCGGCGCGAGCGTGGGAGACGAAGCTTATCTGGAAGACTGCATCGTCGGTCACGGCTACGACGTCCGGGCCGGCGAGACCATTCGGGGAGGAGCCCTGATCCGTCGGGTCTCAGGCGCTTAGAAAGGTAGTCCAACCGGCGGCTACTCTCAGGTTGGTTTTACGAAGCGGTAACCAAATCCCCTAACGGTTTCTATCAGCTTCGGGGACGTCGAGCTATCGCCGAGTTTGGTGCGCAGGCGCTGGACGTAGACGTTGACGGTACGTTCGTCTATATACTCGTCCTCGCCCCAGACCTGCCGCAGGAGAGATTCGCGAGGGAAGACCCGTCCGGGGCTCTGTGCCAGGGTGTAGAGTAGTTTGAACTCGCGCGGGGAGAGAAGAATCTTCCTGTCACCCTTACGGACCTCTACCTGATCCGGGTCGATCTCCAGATCTCCGGCCTGTATCCTACCCGGACCTCCGTCGCCCCCGAGGTCTCTCTTCCTGAAGATCTGCTTCAGACGCGCCACCAATTCTCTAGGATTGACCGGCGCGCGCATGTAATAGTCCGCCCCGAGTTCTATACCGACGATCCGGTCCATCGTATCCTCGTCCCGCAGCAGCGCCACCGTCGAAACACCGGGTTTCTGGACGGAGGAGATCACCTGAAACCCCCGCTCATCCGGCAGCCGGTTATCTACCACCGCCACCTCGAAGTCCTGACTGCTAGCCATCTGCCGCGCCTGCGCACCCGTCCCGGCCGGGACCACCATCCAGCCCTCACCCGTAAGCGCCCGCCGAAGCCGCAACCGCTCCTCATCATCCCCTATAACCAGTAAAACAGCCGCACTCAAAAGATCAAGCCTACCCTATACACTTCTCTACACTCCAAGCCTCCGAAGTATAACCGCAAAAGCATCACCAAATAACCACCACCTTGAGCAAACCTCTCCTTAGCGGTATCATTACCCAACTCGCGCTCGTAGCTCAGTTGGATAGAGCGTCTGACTACGAATCAGAAGGTCGCAGGTTCGAGTCCTGCCGAGCGCGCCCCTAAAAGTCCCGCAAAGTGGGACTTTTCTTTTTCCGAATGCACGCCGATTCAAGTGGTTGACGGGCTACTACCACTTATTTACCACTTATATTTCTGGAAACGTTGCGATAAAGCTCCGTGCGAATAGACATTCGTTGTCCGTCGAAGCCGCAAAATCCGGTTCGAAACAAGGAGGTCCGTTTAGTTTCCAGTTGCCGCGTAAGGGGTGTCGGAACAGTGGAAGTCCCCTGGGTATGAATCGCAGATCCGAAGACACAGGCCAAGACAGAACGGAGCCACGCCCGTTAGAAAGTTAGAAACGGTCGTCAGGGTAAACTAGAAGGACCGAAGAAACGTTGTCCGAAGCGATCCATCGCGTCCTGCTGTATGTGCGGCAGAACGTGAGAGTAGACGTTCAGGGTCACGTCGATTCTGGAGTGTCCGAGTATCTCCTGTAGGACTTTCGGATTCTCGCCGCTCTCCAACCACAGGGTGGCGAAGGTGTGCCGCAGAGTATAGAGAATGGCTTCTCCTGGCAGTCCCGCCGTCCGGGCGAGGGGTTTGAAGTCCCGCTTTAGCAGGTTGTCACGGTTCATCGGTCCGCCTGTCTCAGACGGGAAGACGAGATCGCGGGCTTTTGGTTCTTTCGCCCAGGTCTCCTCCCACTTCTCCGCGCGGCGTATCCGCTCTTCCAGGTATCGGCGACGGTGGGCCTTCAGGGCGGCGACGGCCTCGGGCAATAGGTAGACGGTGCGACGCTTCTTTTTCTTGCCCCTGCTGCCTTTGAGTCCTTCGACGATCTTGAGTCCCTCACTCGACATGGAGACCTTACGGACCAGACGCATCTCGCCAGGGGTGCCGAGGGCGTCGGGCAACGTGAGGTCGGGCCACTTCAGGCCGAGGAGTTCCTGTGGCCGGGGACCGGCCAGGGCGCCGACGATAAAGAGCGCCTCAAAGCGGTTCTCGGCATCCGCGGCAGCCTTGAAAAAGGCGGCGAGCTCTGCGGAGGAGAGCGTCAGCTTCTCGTCTTCGTCATCCTGCGACCTCGTTGGCGGATCGGCGTCACGGGCCACGTTGAAGGGGATCAGACGCTTCTTGACAGCCCTCTGGAGCGCAACCCGGATCGTGGCGTGGATGTATCCAACCGTCCGAGGGCTCAGGCCCTCGCGCACTTTTTGGGCATAGAGATCGTCCAGGTGCTCGGCCGTCAGCTTCTTCAACTTCATACGTCCGATGGCGGGGACGAGGTGCTTGCGGCAGATCCAGGCGTAGTCGTCGCGGGTCTTCGCCGAAACAGACTCTCGCAACGGACCTTCGACCCAGCGTTCGAGATACTGGCCGATGGTAAGTTTGTCGACCGAGGTCGACAATCCCTGTTCTCGGTCACGCAGGGACGCGCGGAGCTTGCGGACCGCCTCACTCTTGCTCTTGCCATAGAAGCTGCGTGGCTTCTCTCCGAACGGCACGCCCTCGGGAGGCTCACGAGCCTCCCACAGCCCGTCCGGACGCTCCCGTACCCTCCCCCTTCGCACGCCTTCTATCAGTTATCTTCTCTCCTCTCAAAGACCGTTTACCGAGAATGACGGTAGCAATAGATAGAGTTTACACCGAACAACTCGGTAACACAGCGGCTCATTTGGTTAGAACGCTGATCCTACTTACTATAGGAAACGGGCTCACAGTTTCTTCGCTGTTTCCGGGTTCACGAGTTCATTGGGATCGAAAGGCGGGTACTCGACGCGGGCCGGAGCCTCCTGCACCCGGCCGCCGAGGTAGTAGCTTTTCCACAAATCTTCGGGCTCCTCACCCTCTCCCCACAGGACGAAGAGTGCCTCTGGAAACGTCCGCGAGAGACGGAGCATGTCCCCGTCGTGCTCGTACCACTTTGTGTAGCCGTTCATACCGCTCTCGTGGAAGTCTTCGAGCTCGCTGCGAAAGCTCTCATCATGCTCCAGCCACGCGAGTACCTCTTCGCGACGACTGTCGGAAATCGCTTGTCCCTCGTCACCAACGACGAGGGTGTAGAAGGTCATGTATCCCATTCCGCCCTCCTTAACTCTGTGTTCCGTTATCTGCGGGGTGACGCAGGAAACCTTCGTGTATGGGTATGTGAAGGTCTAGCTCTTCCAGTCCGCGTTCGATCTCCTGTCGCATCTCCGCGTAGGCTTCTTGCTGTCGGTCTTCGGTCTTTGTCACCGTCTCGGGCAGTTCCACCGCGTTGGAGGTTGTCCTGGTGTAAGAGATCCGGTCCCTTCCGTAGACGAAGGCGGCTACCACGTAGCGTCTTATCAAGGGGAAGCCGTAGTTCGAGGGTCTCTGGTCCATCATCTGGGATACGAACACGGCCTTTCTAGTGGCGCCGGTCCCTTCTTGCTCTCCGCTCTCGTCCTCCCGCTCTTTCAGTAGGTTCAGGAACTCCTCGACGCTTGCGACCTCTATCTCGAAGCCGGGTTCGGGGTTGGTCATAGGTTCTCCTCTCCTCAACGGTTAGTGGGGTAGCGAGCGGGAGTAGGGCCCTCGCCATCACCGTACGTTGCGATCCCTTCTCTCTTCAGGTAGTCGCGCACCTGTGGTGTGATGTCCACATAGGGTTCGTGCTGCTTCAGACGGTTTGCCCTTTCGGCATACTCTTCCTGGACACTCTTTCGCGCGTAGTCGACCAGATGCGCCGCTCGTCTCGACACATCGGCACGCGTGCCGCAGAGGTCGTAGATGAGCTCCGCTTCATGCTCGGGTGCAAGATCCTCGGGCTCTGCGTAATCACCCACTATAGCGATCCGATCTCCGGCCCAGCGACCGATCACACCGCTCTCATCCTCCGCGTCGAAATCTCCACCTCCGTAGCCGCTCGAGGCGGCTAACAGTAGGACCAAAGCGGAACCGACCCCTCCAGGACCGCTGCCGGCCTGCTCGACGAGCTTCAGTCCGTCGCCCAAAGCGTGCGGATACACGAACTCCCTCCTGGATAGTGAGACCACCAAGTGATACTGACCCACGTTTTCCACTCCTTCCGAGGCTTTCCGGGGACTTTCAACCGAAAGAAGTCCCCGGAAAGGTCGCGTGGAGAGAAACTAAAAATCGTTATTTTGCGGTTCTTATTATATTTAGTCTATAAACTATTCGCAGGCTACTCACTACGCTTGGCTACATGGCCGAGGACATGCTTGCGGGGAGGTTCGGAGAACTGGCGCGAAGGCTGCGCCAGGAGAAGGGATATTCGCAGGAGGAGTTCTCGTTCCGGGTGGGCCTGCACCAGACCTACGTCAGCTCGGTGGAGCGCGGGGAGCGTAACGTCACGATACAGACAGCGGACCGGATAGCGAGGGCTTTGGATAAAACGTTGGCGGAGATGTTCGGCGAGCTCGAGCGGACATCTAAAGGTGTCGGCACTTGACGACCTACGGCGGGTGGATACAGTTTAGTCTAACGGTATGCAATATCCGGCCTCGTCGTAGTGATCCCGTAAAGGAGTCGAAGGTTCTCGTCGGCTTACATGTCATCCAGCGGGTAGATCGGGCGGGACACGTTCTCGAAAGGTAGACGCTTGAGGTTCTCGGCACAGGGTCCCGGAAGGTCTAGGGTGTAACTGGCCGAGGATATGGATCCGTAAGCGTCTTGGTGCTCAGTGGCTGTCTTTACTCCGATGGCAAACAGATCCTCCGGCTCCACGCCCTGACTACGCCACTGGCCGAGGTCGAACGGCACGGTGCGATGGCTGGTCAGCAGTATGGTGACACCCTCATGGCGCACCACGACGCAGGCTCCCATATCCACGTATCCGTCCGTAAGGAAGTTGGAGGGATTTTCGGGAACAAATCGTCCGTCGCTACTGGAGACTACCTCGACCTCCAGCGTTAGCGGCTCCGACCCTACATCCCCGCTCTTGCCTCCGATCTCCAAAATTCGGATATCGCCGGAGTTTGCATTTCCCAGAGTAGCCACGGTCGCCGGGTCATTGATCACGACCCCAGCGTCCGGGATGCTATGTTCCACAAGCGCCCGTAGGACGTGTGTCGCGTCCCCCGCTGCACCGGCTCCCACATTGTCGGAGGGCTCGACAAGGAGTATTGGGCCTTCGCTCTCATACTCCAGTCGTGTCACCGTCTCCTCGAGAAGCATCAAGGAAGGAATGCCGGCCTCGCGTAGAGAGGAAGCGACCACGTTCAACTCCCTCAAAGCGCCGTAAGCCAGCTCCAGATCGCCCGTCGTCACGGCTGAGACGCTCACCTCCGTCTCGGGTACGTCAGCGTACGGGAAGCCGGCGAGTACGTTGACGGCTAGTACGTCTGGTACCTCCGTCTCGATCTCCCGGGCACGCTCTTCGAGAACGAGCATGGGTTCCTGGTCGGTCGCTGTGCCGGAGAGCGGCCACATGATGGGCGGATGTTCCCATACGGTCGCCGGTCGGTTTTCTGTCTGCATCAGCCTGTCTAGAGGCTATCTCATAAATGTGGAAGTGAGGATATAGTGGCTCTGTCGTGCATCCTATTGTAGGCGGACTCGACGTGCATAGAAAGCAGCAGGAGAAGCAGAGCATGGACCTCACCGACGAGCAGTGGGAAGTGTTGGGACCTCTTATCCCAGATCCACCTCGCAGGGGAGATGGTCGAGGCAGACCCTGGAAAGACCCCCGAGATGTCCTAAACGGCATCCTGTGGATACTTCGTACCGGAGCACCCTGGAAAGACCTTCCAGAACGCTATCCACCCTACCAAACCTGCCACCGTCGCTTCCAGAAGTGGATCGAAGAGGGTGTTTTGGGTACTGTGCTTGAAGCTCTGGCAGAAGACTTGGAGGAGCGCGGGGAGATAGACCTCTCGGAGTGCTACATAGACGGCACGTTCGTCGTAGCCAAAAAGGGGGGACAAAAATTGGAAAGACCAAGCGGGGCAAAGGTACGAAGATCATGGCGTTTTCAGACGGCTCTTCTGTTCCTCTCGCCCTCTACACAGAGAGTGCTTCGCCGCATGAGGTCACCCTTGTTGGGCCGACTCTGGCGAGCGCCTTCCTCAAGGATCAGCCAAAGCATCTTATAGGAGACAAGGCATACGACTCAGATCCTCTCGATGAGACTCTAAAAGAGCAAGGCATCGAGATGATCGCCCCGCACAGAAAGAACCGCAAGAAGAAAAAGAGTCAGGATGGGCGCAAGCTCAGACGCTACAAGAGGCGGTGGAACATAGAGCGGCTCTTTGCCTGGCTACAGAACTTCAGGAGGTTGGTAGTTCGCTACGAGTACAAGGATGAGAACTTCCTGGGCATGGCGCAACTTGGGTGCATCGTTATTCTGCTCAGAAAGTGTTTATGAGATGGGTTCTAGTATGGTAGAGGCCAGGATCGCCGCATCTTTCGTATCCCTTGGGGGGTTGTCCCGGTAGGCTATGAGGCCGTCGGACTGGCGCGCCATCGCTTCCGTGAAGTTGGCATGCAGGTCCATGACCCCGCAAATCGGCGCATTCGAAAGGTGCTCCAGTCCGCGAATGCGCCGTAGGATCTCACCCTCCACGTCGGGCAGCGACTCACTCACCATCGCACCGTGCAACACCAGGAAGATGCCATCTATGTCACCCTTTTCCCTATCTACCACCGCCCGAAACTCGGCCCAGAAGAGATCCACCACGGAGTCCGCAACCGTGGTGCCCGAAGCGGCCCGCATATCCAGAGCGGGTAGCGCTTCCCAGCCGTTTTCCTCCGCAGCCACCACAACATCCGGAAGCGGTGAAGCAGTTTCCAATACCCGTAGCATCTCTCCACCGCGAGAGATATCAAAGTCCTCCAGGCTCGTGCGACCCGAGACGAATGTGTTTGTCTGGTGAACGAGACCGGCCAGGAGCACTCTTCTCCTCATGCGATCCACCTCCCCAAAATTTCCCGGCTGCCAAATACCATCTTCGAAAATGGCGGATCAGGAGCTACCGGAAGCGATGCAAGATGTTGGTCCAGGAAATCTTCAACCACTCGCGCTAACATACGCGCCCCTCTCGCAAAGAGCCATTACGCGATCCCGTTCTGTCCAGCCTCTGCGGAGTCTAGCCCATCGAAGCCTCCTCGGGCAAGATCGTGAGGCACAGACTCAACCGCGGCGGCGATCACTTACGCTCCTTCACGCGCTGTTCGCCCTGGCTTCCTCCCTCGCCTTCTTCCTCTGTTCGGCGGGGTCGTCCTCGGTCCTGACGAACACCCAGGCCAGGACAGCATTTATCAGGTACAGCACAGCGTAGACGATTACGACGCCCGCGGCACCGATAAAGGGGTTTAGGATAGTGTAGATCGCCGGGCCGACGAAGACGGCCAGGCCGGCGCCGAGGCCGTAGATGGCCATGGCGTTGCCCGTGTCTTTCTGGTCGACCTGGGACGTCATGGCCGCCGGGAGCGGAATGTAACCGGCGAGCATAAAACCATACAGCATGCCGACCGCGATCGAGACCCAGTAGATGGGTCCCACGGCCACCGGCACGAAGTAGAACAAGAGCGTAGCGATCGCGAGCCCAAGCCCGCCGAAGAGCGCGCAGGTGCGCCGCCACCCAAACCAGTCTCCGAAGAATCCGAAGAAAAGGTTCCCTAAGATGTTGGTCGCGAAGACGATGGTGATGAGAAGGAGGTACTGGCCCTGGCTAAGCCCGACCTGCTGGGTGAACACGAACGGGAAAAACACGAAAAAGCCGAACTCCGACGCGGTGTTGATGGTGCGGATCACTAGGCCGTTGATGGCGATCCTGTAGTCGCGCCGGAGTATGTCTATGCCTTCGAACAGCCTACGGTAGCTCGTGGGGTTCTCGACGGCTTCCGGGTTGCTCTCGTCCACGATCGGGCGCATGCCCTGGGCCTCCCACACGGCGAAGGAACCGATGAGGCCGCCGCTGGTTACTATCACGAGCCCGACCCAGAAGGTAGCGTACTCGCTGAGGGGTCCGATGAAGAGGGTGGCTACGAGAGCGCCCACGGTCGGCAGCCCGGCGGTGAACGCGAACCAGAACCATCCAACGGCCCTCGACTGCAACCGGGTCTCGGTGACGGTCAGGATCCAGGTCAAGAACCCGTAGGCGAACAATGGGTACCCGAAACCGCGCAGCCCGTAGAAGATCGCCACGAGGAAGAAGCTGTTCGAGGGAAGAGCCACGGCCAAAAATAGCACCTGGAACACGACCCATACCGCCGCGCCAAGCCACATGACCCGGCGCGGACCCCAGATCGTCGAGAGCGTCCCGGCGAACCACGAGCCGATCGCGACGGCGGCCCCGTAGATGGTGATCACCGTCCCCGCCAATTGCCTAGTAAGGCCGTGCTCCGCTAAGTAGGGAGCTAAGTAGTTAGCCTCGACGCCGTCGCCGATCATGAATACTACCGTTCCGCTTTGTTGATGGCATAATGAGGTGATGCCAAAGATACTCTACCCACAGGTGATTAAAGAAGATCCGCGGGAGCTAAAGGAACTCGAAAAGCGCCATCGTTACACTCACGTGTTCCAGCGGGTGAGGATGCTCGGGCTCCTAAAGTCCGGGGAGTGCAGTAACTTGGGGGAAGCTGCCGAGGTGTTGGGCTACAGTTGGCGCCAGTGTCAGAGGTGGTTCGCCAGCTACAGGGAGGGTGGGCTTGAGGAGTTGCTCAAGAGCATGGTAAGCGAGCGTGGCCGTCAGGAGTTGGTCACGCCCGAGGCCTTCGAGGATCTGGAGGAGGCGATGAAGCGTGGGGAGATCGCCACGATCTCTCAGGCCGACGAGTTTCTGCGAGAGCGGCACGGCATCGAGTATGCTCATCCCGACGGCGTCGGTCAGCTCTTGAGGCGGCACAAGGTGAAGCTCAAGACGGGAAGGCCTCGGCACGAGAAAGCCGACCCAAAAGAGCAGGAGGCTTTCAAAAAAACTCCGCCGGTAAGGTAAGGCGAGTTCGCCAGCGCCACCGAAACTCCGGCAAACCACTGAAGGTTTTGGCTTTTGATGAGGCACGCTTCGGGCTCATCAACTGGCTAGCGAAGCTAGAGACGCTATTGTCCCAAAGGGTTCCGTCCACCCTACATCGTGAGGCGCTCCTACAAGTGGACGTATCTGTACGCGGCGGTGGAGCCCGCAACCGGAGAGAGCTTCCGTCTGTACCTGCCGGGGATGGATGATGGATGTCTGGAGATATTCCTCAACAAACTCTCAAGAGCCTACCCAGATCACCACCTGCTCATCGTGCTGGACGGAGCCCCAAGCCACCGCTCCGAGCAGATCACCCATCCCGAGAACATCAGCCTCCTCATGCTCCCACCTTACTCCCCGGAACTCGACCCGGCGGAGCGATGGTTTCAGGAGTTCCGGCGAAAGCTGTCAAACAGAACCTTCGAGAGTGTAGCTCTCATGCAAGAAGCACTCAGCCAAACGCTTAAACCTTACTGGGAAGACCTCGCCCTCCTCAAACGACTTACTGGCTACTCCTGGTGGGTGGATGCTGTGGAGGCGTTGTGACATCAATAGCCCGGAACGGTATAATAGAGGTTCGCGACTCCGATGGAGAGAGAGGCGCTTGAGAGGATCCACACGGGAACTACCAGGGCGTGGTCGGTACCGCTCGCTATTCGTTTCGCTACCGGTGATGTTGGTATTGATGGCCTTGATATCCGGTTGTGGAAACGGCTCTACCGCCGAACAGGAAAAGCCGGAAAGGAAAGCGTCTCAAAGCAAGGCAAACACAAAATCCGTCTCAGGCGGCGGGCGATCCGGGACGGCCCAGGCTTCGGGAGCCAAGAGAGATAGTAAGGGGAAGATCCAGGCAGACAAAGGTTCGCGGACTCCGGCGGCTGTTAGGGGTCTTTACGTGCCGGGGTACGAGGTTGAGAAAAAGCTGGACAGTCTGTTGCGAATCTCGGACAGAACCGAGATCAATGCCCTCGTGGTAGACGCGAAGGAGGCGGGCGTAACGACCTACCGGTCAAAAGTCCCGCTGGCTAGGGAGATCGGGGCGACCACCGATTACATACCGGACTTGAAGGGTCTCGTGGACAGGATGCACGAGCACGATGTCTACGCAATCGCCAGGATCGCGGTTTTTCAAGACAACGTCCTGGCTAATAAGCGCCCGGACCTAGCGGTCAAAAGCGCCGCGACCGGCGGGCCGTGGCTTACGTTCCAGGGCGGGGCGTGGACGAACGCCTACCGCGAGGAAGTGTGGCAATACAACGTCGCCATAGCAAAAGAAGCCGCCGAAGCCGGGTTCGACGAGATACAGTTCGACTACGTGCGCTTTCCATCCGACGGCCCGATGGCCGACCTCTACTACGGCGAGGAGACCTTCCCGACGCAGGAAGACGCCATAGCGGGCTTTCTAAGGTACGCCCAAGTCAAACTGAAGCCAACCGGCGCGAAAGTATCGGCGGACGTCTTTGGGCTCGTGGGCGTGAACGACGAGGTCGGCATAGGACAGGTCATCTCCAAGATGGCCCCGCACCTCGACGTGCTGTGTCCGATGGTTTATCCGTCTCACTACCCGGCCGGCTCCTACGGCTACGACAACCCGGACGCCTATCCGTACGAGATAGTGAACTTCGCGATGGAAGACTTCAAGAAGAAAGCGAAGGAAGCCAACCCGAAAATAGAGATCCGGCCGTGGCTCCAGGACTTCGACTACGTCTCAAACTACGGCCCCGCGGACGTCGAAGCCCAGATGAAAGCCACCTACGACTCGGACCTAGAAGGTTGGCTCCTCTGGAACGCCGCCACGAAATACACCACCGGCGTCCTGCAAAAAGAGAAACAATAGACCTCCAGGGAAAGGCAAGAGACTTGCGGACACGACGCTTACCACTTCACCTCTCGCTTCTGCTGATCCCGGTCCTCGCAGCCGCTCTACTAACCGGATGCTCGACAAAAAACGCGGACGCCCAGAACGACGGAAAGAAAAAAGAGGCTTCGGCAAGCTCGAAGAAGTCTACTTCGGCCGGAGGAAACGAGAAGAAAGAGACCCGGTCGCCGAAAGAGATCGGGGCCAACGAGGCCGGTCTCACGATGGTCCTGGAGTATCACCGGGTTGGCGGAGACCCGAACTTCGCCCCGGAGTGGACCATCTCGACGGAAGAGTTCCGCGCGGAGCTGGAGTATCTGTACAAGAACGACTACTATCCGGTGAACTTCCGGGACTTGTTGGAAAGCAACCTGAACGTACCGGCCGGCAAGACCCCCGTCGTCCTGACGTTCGACGACTCGAGCGACACCCAGTTTACGATGGTCAAGAAGAACGGAAAGTGGGTCCCGGACCCAACGGGCGCGGTAGGCGTTCTCACGGACTTCCACCGCCAACACAAGGACTGGCCTATGAAGGGGACATTCTTCGTACTGCCCGCCGCCGACCCCCCGAACAACCTCTTCGGACAGCCAAAACTCTCGCGTAAGAAGTTGAATTATCTGGTGGATAACAGTATGGAGGTTGGCACGCATACGCTCTATCACGCCAACCTCGCTATTTCTACTCCCGCGCTGGTGCAGGAGCAACTCGCGCTCTCCCTCGTGGAGATCCGGAAGCGCTTGCCGGACTATAAGGTGGTCAGCCTCTCGGTGCCGTTCGGTGAATATCCACAAGACGAGAGCCTGCTCCGTTCCGGCAGTTGGAAAGGAAAAACCTACGCGCTCGAAGGTGCCGCCGAAGTATCTGGTGGCGCGAGCTACCCGCCGTGGGACCGGCGCTTCGATCCCTACCGGGTACCCAGGATACAGACCGGCCCCCTTCCAGCCCAGAGCCAGGAGATGTTCCGGTACTTCGAGGCGCATCCAAAAGAGAGGTTCGTCAGCGACGGAGACCCAAAGACCGTCGCTTTCCCGAAGAACGCCGGCACGCAACCCGACCCGCAAGCCCTGAAAGCAGCCAACAAAACCGTACTGAAGTACTAAAACACCCTGTGATATCGCGTCTCTCGATCGAAGAGTGCGACCATAAGGCCGGCGGGTAGTTCTGGGAGTTCTACTACACCTCACCTATTTTTCCGGCGCGCATGAGTTGCTCCAGACGTTCGACCTGTTCGCGGCTGCCGAGCACTATGAGGGTGTCTCCGGCGCTGATCCGGTCTTGCGCGGTCGGGGTGGTGTCGAATTTGCCGTCCCTGGTCCTGGTAGCGAGGATCTTTGCGCCTGTCTTCTCACCGATCTTCAATTCCCCGATGGTATGGTCGGCGAGGGAGGAGTCTTCGGGAACGTCGAACTCTTCCAGCCGGAACTCGATGCCGCCTTCGCCGCGGGTGACTACGTCCAGGAAGTCTACGACTAGCGGCTGGGTCGCGAGAGAGGCGAGCCTCCTTCCGCCGACGGCGTAGGGCGAGAGCGTTCGGTCCGCCCCGGCCATGCCGAGCTTCGCGGCAGACTCGTCGCTACCGGCGCGGGCGACGATGTGCAGCTTCGGGTTCAGCTTGCGGGCCGAGAGGGTGACGAAGACGTTGTCCGCGTCGGAGTCAACGGCGGCGACCAGACCCTTCGCCTGCCGAACCCCGGCCTCTTCGAGGACCTGATCTTCGGAAGCTTCACCGAGGACCGTCAGGTAGCCTTCCGCCAGGCACTCCTCTGCCACATTCGGGTCTTGTTCGACTATGACGAACGGCACCCCGTCCCTTATGAACTCCCGCGCGACCTGCCTTCCGACCCGGCCGTAGCCGCACAGGATCTGGTGTCCGTCCAGCTTCCCGATCTCCCTCTTCATCCGCCTCCTTCTGAATTGACCCCGGACAGCGCCCTCGAACACCAGCTCCACCAGGGGAGCCGACACGAAACCGAAGGTTACCAGACCCCCGACTATGAACGTTATGGTCCACAACTCTCCGGCCCTGCTCAGAGGATGCACCTCCGTGTAGCCGACGGTACTCAACGTGATCACGGTCATGTACAGGGCATCCAAAAAACTCCAGCCTTCGATGACCATGTACCCGAGCGCCCCGGCGGCCACGATGCCGACGAGCGCGAGGACCACCCGCAAGACGCGCCTGAAGACCTGACTCTGCCCGTAGGCTTCGACCGTCTCGCCCGCGCGTCGGCTGTATGATGGTCTCCTCTCGCTCACGCAAGGATTATATAGAGAAGCGACGCTTTCCCGCGCGGTATCCTCGTTCCCCCGTTCAGCCTCCCGCAAGTTTCAGGAAAGCCGCCCGCTGGTCGGCGGTACCGAGCACGCTCACGGTATCACCGGCGCGCAGGACCAGGTCCGGGCCGGGGTTGGTGAAGACCTCTTTGCCGCGCACGACGGCCACGAGAGAAGCGCCCGTCTCCTCCCGTACACGCAACTCGCCGATCGTACGGTCCGCCAGGGAGCTTTCCGGGGATAGCTCCGTCCAGTCGGTCTCGATCATGCGCGAGGCGCGCCTCAACTGCGCGAGCGTACCTCTGTCGCCTCCGCCGTCCGTTTCAGACATCGGAGCGTAGAGTTCGCGCCGCACGCCGTCGGAGAAACGCTGCACGTCACCCGCCCCGATGCCGAGGTGGATGAGCGCCTGCCTGCCGAGCTCCAGCCCCGCCTCGAACTCCGGTTGGACCGCCTCGTACACCCCGATCCGCCTGAGGTCCTCTAGTTGCTCCACCGTGGTCGAGCGGGCGACGATGTGTACGTCGTCTCCGTAAGTGTGCTTCACCTGATCCACGACGAGCCGCGCCCCCGCCGGGTCCGGGATCGTGAGGATCATCAACCGCGCCCTCCCGAGTCCCGCCGCCTCCAGCACAGGCTCCGCCGCCGCATCCCCATAAACGGTTGGGAACCCCGACTCCCTCGCCTCTTCTATCTTCCCGTGATCCAGGTCGACTACCACGAAAGGCTGGTCGAGCTTGAAGAGAAGCTGGGAGACAAAATGCCCGACCCGCCCGTGACCGGCTATGACAACGTGGTCCTCCAGACCCACCTCCGGCAGGTTGAACGCCTTGAGCGGCTCGCCGCCTGGGAACCTCTCGCGCCAGCGATCGTACAGGACGGGAGCAAAGCGGGTGGCGAACGGGGTGAGCGCCATGGTGACGACGGCGGTGGTCAGTACGATCGCGTACAGTCCCTCGGAGATAGCTCCCTCGCCGATACCGACGCGAGCTATGACGAACGAGAACTCGCCCACCTGAAACAGCCCGAGCCCGACCGCAAACGGCGCTATGTTCACGTAACCGAAAGCCCGCGTGACACCGGCGAAGAGCGCGCCTTTGAACAAGAAGACGAGCACGACGACCGTGAGTACCGTCGCCGCGTTTTTCCACAAGAAAGCCGGGTCTATGAGCATCCCTACCGAGACGAAGAACAGCATGGCGAACACGTCGCGCAGTGGCTCTATATCCGCCAGGGCTTGGTGGCTGTACTCGGATTGGGAGAGGACCATCCCGGCGACAAAGGCTCCGAAGGCAAAAGAGAGGCCGAAGAGGTAGGTCCCGTAGCCGACCCCGAGCCCGACGGCGACCACGGAGATCAGGAAAAGCTCCCGCGATCCCCAGCTCACCACGCGGGCCATTAGCCACGGCAGGACCCTCGTGCCGAGCAGGGCCATGACCGCGACGAAGGCGACCGCTTCGAGGGCCGCCACCCCGAGTTGGGAGACGCCTTCCCCAAGGTTTTTGAGCTTCGGCAGTAAGACTAGAAGCGGTATGACCGCTATATCCTGGACGATCAGCATACCGATTATTACGCGGCCCGAGAGCGTGCCTAGTACCCCTTGTTCGGAGAGGGTCTTGAGCACCACGGCCGTGCTCGACAGCGAGATCAGGGCTCCGAACCACACCGCCTCGACCCATCCCAACCCGAGTATGAGATGCCCGACGCCGTATCCAAAAGCTATCGTGAGTCCCATCTGGACGGGCGTTCCGATGAGCGCTATGCGCTTTACCGGGGCGAGTTCTCTAAGAGGGAAGTGGATCCCGACGGCGAAAAGGAGCAGGGCCACCCCGATCTCCGCGAGCAGCTCTATATCGTGGGTCCCCCCGACCGTTGGACCGCCCGTGTTCGGCCCCACCAGCACCCCGGCGAGGATGTAGCCCAGGATCAAAGGCAGCCCGAGCCAGCGGGCGATCACCCCGCCCGCGAAGGCGGCTACCAGTATGAGCGCGATGTCTCCGGCTATTCCCACGTCTACATAAAGATATCAGGCACGAACGATTTGGAGCAGTGCGCACATGGTCTATAGGGGTAGGATCTCCGCCTGCGCGTCGCCGTCTTCTACCCGTAGCAGCGCGAAGGTATATTCTGGCTGGCGCCTCTTGTCCGTCGGGCTGCCGGGGTTCAAGAGCAGCAGACCGTCCTCGTCTTCCAGCCACGGGATGTGGGAATGTCCAAAGACCACGACGCGGGCCTCGGGGAAGCGGCGCTTCATGCGGTTGCGGCGACCCTGCTTGCGGCCGGAGTCATGGACCATAGCTATACGAACATCGCCAAAGCCGAACTCAAGCGTCTCCGGCAGGCCGGCATCTGAAGGGTCGAGGTTTCCACTTACAGCCCGAGTTGGGGCGTAAGCGCGGAGCGTATCGAGAAGCGTTGGGTCCATCAAGTCCCCGGCGTGGAGGAGCAAGTCTGCGCGTTCCAGGTGTCTCAGCAAGTCTTCCGGCAGAGCCTTCGCACGGCGGGGAATGTGTGTGTCGGCGATGACGGCGACGAGAAGCGACATCACCGACTCTCATGCCCGTCGAGGATTTCACGCAGCACGCCGCCGCGCTCGGTCGCCGCTATCCTGCGCGACGCGAGATCCGCGAAGTCTCTTTCTAGCTCCGCCCCGACGAAGAAGCGCCCTAGCTCTTTGGCGGCGACCGCCGTGGTCCCGGAGCCGGCGAACGGGTCGAAGACGAGGTCGTTCTCGCGGGTGGAGGCAAGCAGCGCCCGGCGGACGAGGCGCAGCGGTTTCTGGGTCGGGTGGTAGCCATGCTGCTTCTCGCGCTTCGGGACCGTTCGTATCTTCCACACGGAAGACACCTGCCCCGTGGGGTCGGGGCTGTTTATGAGGTCGTAGTTGAAGGTGTGTCGGGCGCTTTTGCCCTTGCTGGCCCAGAGGAGAGTTTCGTGAGAATGCGTGAAGGTGGTGTGGAGGGCGTTCGGGGTGGCGTTTGGTTTCTCCCAGATCACGTCGTTTATGATCCTGTACCGCAACTGCTGTAACGCGAATCCCAAACTATAGATGATGTGGTGCGTCCCCGTCACCCACAAAGTCCCCTCCGGCTTGAGAACGCGCCGGGCTTCCTCGAGCCAACGCAGATTGAACTCGTGGTCCGCCCGCAACCCTCCCGAACGGTCCCAGGAGCCCTTGTCTACGGGTGCTATTCGTCCACTCTTGACGGTAACACCGCCGGTCGAGAGTCGGTATGGTGGGTCCGCAAAGACCACGTCGACGCTTTCAGCGGGCATTAGCCGCATCAGATCAACGCAATCAGCCAGGTAGATTAGCGCGCCAGGTTCACCGTAGGATTCGAGGTCTCTAAGTTCCATGCCTGCATCTTAAGATAAAGCAGAAGTAAGCTTTGGGCAAAAGCTCTTCGGGTTGGATCTCCGCAAACCACTCCGTGTTCACTTCCACGACCTCGACCTGTTTCGTCGTAATACCGAGCCGGAGTGGTACACGCGGCCCATCGGTGAGACAATATGAAACAAATGAGTCTACGGAGTGGCGCGAGACAGCGCTGTTCGGAAGGAGGCATCGATGCGGAAGTTGTTCCCGCCGCTAGCATTGTGCGCCATGCTAACGACCTTATTCGTCGCGTATCCGGCAGCGGCGCAGGAGGCGGATGTCGGAGCCTCTTGCGCCGCGGACCAATACTGCGGCCCACATGTTTCCGGGGTCACCGGCTATCAGTACGGTGAGATTCGTAACGACGGACTGTACACGGAGTCCCCGGCGATGTCGAACGCGGCTGACCGCGCCGTGCGAGACGCATCCGATGGCGCCAAGGAGGGAGTAAGGGCTTTCAAAAGGGGTGTCGGGAGCACGAAGCTCGCCCGAGAGCCCAGCATCACCCGGCTGCCCGACACTGGTGGCCCGTCGCCCGCGCTTATAGCAGGCCTGGCGTTGGTCGCCTGCGGGGCAGTGGTTGGGAGAGTGCCTTTCCGGCGGTAGAGGTCGCTTGCGGGGTGGGATATGCTTTTATCTTCTCAGGGATCCAGGCTCAGGATGCCACGTCTCATGGCCTCGGCTACAGCGGCCGCTCGGTCGGGAACACCGAGCTTTTGGTAGACCTGCGTCAAGTGGCTCTTGACGGTAGTCTCACCGATCCAAAGTCGTTTGGCGATCTCCTTGTTGCTCACTCCTCGCGCGACGAGCTCCAACACTTCCAATTCCCGAGAGCCGAGGGTTTCTTCCGGGGAGGTCAGGGTCCTGCGGACGAGCCGGGAGGCAACGGCGGGCGAGAGGGCTGACTCTCCACCCGCCGCTGAGCGGATGGCCGAGAAGAGGTCCTCGCTAGGGGCATCTTTTAGCAGGTAGCCCGTGGCCCCGGCTTGAAGGGCTTTGAGGACGTCGGCGTCGCTCTCGTAGGTGGTGAGTACGAGGACGCGCGTCCCCGGAAGCTCGGACCTTATGCGTCCTGTGGCGGCCACCCCATCCATCACGGGCATCCTCAAGTCCATGAGCACAACGTCGGGGTGCAAGCTCGCCGCGAGATCCACGGCGGCGACACCGTTCTCGGCTTCTCCGACCACTTCGAGGTCCGGCTGCCTGGAGAGCATGCCCCTCAAACCAGCCCTGACGACCGGATGATCGTCGCAGATCAAGAGCCGTAGCCGGCCGCTCACCGGGTCTGCTCACCGGCTTCTGAGCCGTTGCGCTTCCTTGCGATGCTCGTCTCCACGTTGGAGGCTGTAGGGAGCTCCGCCGTGATGTTGGTACCCTCTCCGGGTGCGCTCTCCGCCACGAGCGTGCCGCCCAAGAGCGTCATCCGCTCGCGCATCGTACTGAGGCCGAAGCCACCCCCATCGAGAGAACCTCCGGGCGAAGGCATCGCGACGTGATCAAAGCCGACCCCGTCGTCTCGGGCGTCGAGCGAGACATGGTCGGTCATGTAGGAAAGTGTCAGGGCGACCCGATTAGCGCGGGCGTGCTTGCGGACGTTGGAGAGCGTCT
Organism: Rubrobacteraceae bacterium; assembly: GCA_965219175.1. Taxonomy (GTDB): domain Bacteria; phylum Actinomycetota; class Rubrobacteria; order Rubrobacterales; family Rubrobacteraceae; genus JBBPZK01. The sequence continues at coordinate 664,404 of CBDCNI010000001.1, read as the reverse complement.
CCTGGACCACCCGCAGCAACGTCGTCTCGGTTTCAGAGGTAAGGGGGTGAGGGATACCAACGACGTTGGCGGTGACGGGAACGTGACTCTCGTCAGACCATCGCTTCGCTAGGGCGGCGAGCGCCTCGGGGAGCGAAGCATCCTCCAGAGGTTCAGGTCTGAGGGTCTGGACCATGCGCCGTGCTTCGGAGAGACCTTCGCTGGCCGCGCGGACGATGTGGCCGTGATGAAGACGCACGGACTCGAGATCCTCGGGCAATGCGGCCTCGGCGGCGCGCGCGTTCGTTACCACGCTAATGAAGCCCTGGGCCAGGGTGTCGTGGATCTCGTGCGCCAGCCGCTGGCGCTCCCTCATGACACCCGCCTGCCGGCCCATGCGGCGCCCTTCTTCCGTCAACCGCGAGTTCTCCAGCGCGAGAGCGGCTTGGGCTCCGACGGTCAAGTAAGAGCGTGTGACGACCCTGGACGGACCGGACCTACTCCGCGAAGCCACCGAGAGAAGCCCCACCAACCTCTCGCCGGGGACGACGAGCGGCACGAAGAGGACCGAGCCGACGCCCGCCTTCGCCCAAGCTGAATACTCTGGGGCGGGCAAATCCCTGAGACGCACGGTCATGGCCGACCCCGCACGCAACCCCTTGAGTTGCGGCACGCGTATCGAATCGAGGGTGGCCCCGAGCGTTTCCTTGCGAGACCTTTCCGGTCGCCAAGAACCGAGCAAAACAAACGCCGTGGCATGACCTCCCAGGTCGCTTTGAGAAGAGACGCCCCACAAGCCGACCTCTCGCGTCTCCGAGGAAGTCAGGTGTTCTCCGATGGCTGCCGCGACACCGTCCGGATCCTGGGCCGAACCGATGGCTCGGCTCGTCCGATACAAAGACTTCCGCCCGGCCACCACACTGCGCGCGAGGTGGCCGCCCAGCGCGCCGGAGATCATACCGAGTACCAGATACTCTGCCATCTCGGCGGGCAGCAAAGGCGGGAAGAGGACAAGGATGATCAGCTGGTTGGACACAGCGGAGACCGCGCCAACTGAGATCCCGTATAGTATCGGCGCCCTCCTCGCGCCACGCGCCACCCAGAAGGCCGCGAGCAACGTGAGCAAGATGTGCAGCGCGAGTGTGACCCAGTGAGCCGCCAGGTATGCGAAAAGGTCGAGCCGCTCGCCTACGGGCACCTCTCCGGTGAAGAAGAGATGACCGTAAACGTATCCGAAGATGGTGAGACGTTGAAGCAGTAAGGTCAGGACACCCGCGCCCACGCCGGCCAACAGGATACGCCACCACGGCCCTTCCATCCATGACTTTCCGGTCGTGCTCGCCGAGGCCCTCACGAACCTTGCCTCCTCTCTAACCCGCGTCCCAACGCCGGCAGGCCCTTCCCAGGACCTTCTTTTGATCTAATCATCGCAAAACCTACCAGACCTCACAACCCTGCCGGGACCAGGATCGCACCTTCGGTCGGATGAGGTTGTACCTTCGGTCGGGCAAACTCCTCCGTATGGGTAGTGCGGATTGGAGGCCATGATGCGAAGCTTTGTTAAGTCGTTTTAAGTTTTCCGCAGAAGCGGGATAAGGAAGAAAGGGGAACTACGGTGAAGAAGCTGGCAGTGTTGGCGGTGGTTCTGGCGATGGTGTTGGCGGCCGCGAGCCCATCGCAGAGCGAAGCGAGGAGCCAGAACTTGGCTTGTTCGGAGCTAGGGGACAGCGGTGAGCAGGCGCAGCAGCAGGCGCGGGTCCTCTTGAACCAGGATCCTTCCGGTCCCACCGTACTGGACGCCGATGGTGACGGTATACCGTGTGAGTTCACCGAGTCAGCCGGACAAATCTCCTACGAAGACGGCAGCGTGATCTTCATCGACAAAGTCGCCCCGTTGCCGGCGCCGAATACCCCGACACCGCAAATTGACAAAGCCGGCCCGTTACAGGCACCATCTCCGGCGAGTGTGGTAGTGAGTGATGACGGCCAGGTCACCATCGACGGCGACATAGGGACTAATTGCAGGTCTTTCGCTATATCGGTCGAGGACGGATACTTTCAAAGGCTCACCCCGGAGCAGAAACAGAACGTGCTGGACAGGTGCAAGAAACTCGGATTCTTGCCCTCGGAAGGGACCGACTCTCCGGCTGGGGAAGATCAGTACGTCAGCGACCAGCCGACCCCGAGCCAGCAGCCGGCGCCAACGAAACCGGAAGCGTCCGCCAGTCCAAGGCCGACACCGAACGCTAACGTTGTGGACAAGCTACCCGATACGGGCGGCGCTTCTCCGCTCGCGCTCGGTGCCGGAGCCCTGCTCGTGGCTGGTGGTCTCGCGGCCCGTCGTGTCGTTCGGTAGATGACAGACCAAACACAAGTACCACGGAAGATATTCTCGCACTTAGGAGGAGCTTCTGAGTGTAAAGCGGGTATGGATACTCCATCATCCGGGGAGGTCCTTACGCTTCTCGAACAAGAGGAGTACACTCCGTGCCCGCGCTCCCAGCATACACCATCGAGCCCCTCTTCCAGCAATCCGAAGCGCTCCTGCCCGAGCGCGAGACCAGCCATCCACTCGGTCGTCGGATCGGCCCCACGCCTACATCAGCAGAGACTATACTTGGCGCGGAGTTGAGGTCGAGCGAGGGTATCTAGCCCTTGCGACAACGTATGCTGGAAAGGCGTGCGCTTGACAGGTTTTCTTGTGGCGGGGGTTGCTGTTCTTGTGGTCGGAGGGAGCCTTTTCTCCTACCTGGCGCTTCCCGCTTTGATCTCCTACATCCTCGCCGGAAAACTGCGGGATGAGTATGACGTGGAGCAGAGGCCGGAAGTCGACGTCGCTCCCGATTTTCCACCAGCGTTGCTTTTCGGACGAATCGGCCGGATCCAAGCTCGCATCGACCGAATGAACCACGAGGGCGTCGAAACACAAAACGTCCGGGTGGACCTCGAAAGCGTGAAGGTCTCGCTGTCGAGCATACTCCGAAGGAAGGTGGAGCCGGATATTCGGAGCGTCTCCTTGAGCGCGGAGATCTCCCAAGAGTCACTCAGCCGATACATCGAACGCAAAGGTGTCGGGGCGCGAAATGGGGAAGTCAGGATACACGGTCGTGAAGTCTTCTACTGGAGCCCGAACGCCCTTTTCGGGTTTCCCGCCAACGTCGAGCTCGGCCTACGGGTGGCCGGGAAACGTAGCGTTGCCGTGAGCTTCGGTGACATATTGGTGAGAGGGGCCAGGCTTCCCTCTTCCCTAATCGGCGGGGCGCTACCAACCGGCGGCGTTACGCTGGATGTCGGCGAGCTTCCTTTCGAGGCCGCCCTACGGAGTATCGAGCCCCTGGATGGAGTTTTGATCGTCCGCGCCGGAAGGTGAGCCACTCCGTTTTTAGCGTTTCTCCGGAGTGAAGTCTTCTTCGGGTCGGCCTTCCAACTCGGCGACGGCGGCCAGGAACCATTCGGGGCGGGGACGCACTTCGCCGGCTTCGGGGTCGTAGAAGACGTGGGCTGCGGAACCTTCGGCGGCCAGGGCGCCTCCTTCGAAGCTCTCCCCGGTGCGAAGCTCGAAGTCCATCGTGTAAGAGCGGTTCGAGACGCTCCGGATGCGCGCGGCGGCGTGAACGATATCGTCCAGGAAGATCGGGGCTTTGTACAGGACGTTCGCCTCGGCGATGACGTACCTCACACCTGGAAAATCTCCTGCTTTTAGCTCCCCGATACCCAGCTGTCGCGCCAGCTCCCGCCAGTAGGCTGTCCGTGCGGACTCGAAGAAGCCCAGGTGTATGGCGTTGTTGACGTGTCCGTAAGGGTCGAGGTCCTGGTAGCGGACCGCGAGCCGTTCTATTACGGGAGGGTTCTTCAAGTAGCACCTCTTCCAGCGTCGGGAACTTCCGGCAGCAGATTGTACATTACGCCTCGGGCGGCGGGTCGTCTGGTTCACTATCCCGCCCACCGTTCAGCCTGCCATCTGGTTTAATCTAGGGTGATGGAGAATTACGAGGAGCTTCTGGAGCAGGGCGAGGCGTTGGCCGAGGAGGGCCTGATCGAGGAAGCCCTCTCGCGCTTCGAGCAGGCGCTCGAAACCGCCCCCGAGAACCCGGAGGTCATAGAGGCCGTCGGTCGGGCGCTTCTGGACCTCGGGCGGCTTGAGGAGGCGGAGGCGAGCTTCACCGACGCCCTGGAACTAGACCCGGAGTGGGTGGGTCCTCGGATGGGGTTGGCGATCCTGGCGATGCGTCGCGAACAACCGTTTAAGGTCGTTCATCACCTGGAGCGGGCCATCGAGGCGGACCCGGAGTTCGGCGAAGCTTACGTGGAACTCGGCCGCTACTACGGCCTGTTGGGAGAACCGGCGCTGGCAAGGGCGACCTTCGAGCGCTGGACGGGGAGCCACCCAGAAGACGCCGACATGCTTATCAACGCCGGTCTCACGGCCTTCGACGCCGCCGACTACGCCCAGGCGCTGGAGTTCTTCGACCTGGCGATGGAGGCGGCCACGGAAGCCCAGCAAAAGAGCGGGGCGCGCACGTTCCGGGCTAACACTCTAGATATGCTCGGCCGCTACCCGGAGGCCGTCGCCGCCTACGAGGAGGTCATAGCCGAGACACCCGACTGGTGGGAGGCCCACGCGAACCTGGGCATCTGCCACGCCCGCAACGAGCACCCGGAAGAGGCGGAAGCGGCTCTCCGCCGGGGACTTCGGGACTGCCCCGGCTCCCCGGAAATACGGGACGAATTGGCAGCACACTTGCTCTCCGAGCGAAAGGACCCGAAAGAGGCGTTGGCGCTGGCCGAAGAGGCGGTGGCCCTGGGCCGCGACGAGGTGCGGCACCTGCTCACCCTAGGGGAGGCGCGGCTCGCGCTGAAGGACGAAGAAGGGGCGGCCAAGGCCTACGAGACGGTGCTGGAGATCGACCCGGAAGACCCCGGCGCCCATCTGGAGTTGGGGCTGCTCCACGAGCAGCGACAGGAGATCCCCGAAGCCGAAGAACACTTCATAGAGTCGCTAAAGCAAGATCCGGCCAACCCGCGCGCTCTCTACTCCTACGCGAGCATCTACTACGGGACGGACGATCTGGTAATGGCCGAAGAGTTGCTGACACGGGCCGTCGCGGCGGACGAAGCCTACGCCCCGGCCCTCTCGGCGCTCGCCGGCATCCGGGCGCGCAACGGCGACTACACAGCCTCCCTCGACTACCTCGAACGGGCCGTGGAGGCAGGAGAAGAAGACACCGAGTATTTCAGGAGCGCCGCTGAATTCGGTCCCCTGCTCGTCCATCCCAGGTTCCAGGCCCTACTCGCCCGGATGGGCTTGCAAGGTCCCACCGGAGAAGCCTGAGGGTCACTTGCCGCCGACTCTGGCGATAGGCATATTTTTCGTCGTCGTCGGGCTCGCGGCGCTCGCCTTCGGCGTCTATGCTCTGCTCCGCGGCGGACGGGAACATCGCGGGGGCGGTATAGGGCCGTTCTCGGAGAGGGGCCTACACGTCGTGGCGGGGCTCCGGATGACTGTTATCGGGGTCGTGGCCTCGGTCTTCGGCGTCTACGTGCTGTGGTCGTACTTCGGTTAGCTGCTCGGGCGCGGCTACAGAGACTTTGTATTGGTCTCCGAACCTTCGAGGTCCTCGAAAAAGCTGTCCATCTGGAGGCAGCGGACCTCGGAGATCTCCCGGCTGCTTTCGAGAAGCAGTACGCCCGGAAGTTGTCGGCGCAGGCTCTCGGCGTGGCGGAGCGCCGAGGGTAGGTCCGGGACGTCTTCTTCGAGTCCGACCATAGCGAACACGCGCGAAAGGCCGACCGCCCCGAGGTAATCGAGGGCGACGGCGTCCTTGAGCAAGGCTCCCTCGACCGAGCGGCCGGCATTTACGCCCGGCGGGTGGCGCTCTATGGCTTCGAGGACGGTCACGGCCCTCTTCTCGGGGAAGTCTCTGTCACGCAAGAGGCGGCGGGCGGCGACGGCGGAGCGGCGGTTGTGGTCTTTGCCCTCCCCGCGCGCATAGGCTCTATACAGCCCGATATCGTGGAGGAGAGCGGAGAGTTTCAGGATCTCCTCGTCGTAATCGAAGCCCTCCATCTCGGCGATCCGGCAAGCCAGGGCGTAGACGCGCAGGCAGTGCTCGTGGCCCCAGACCGGGTGCGTCCCGGCACGGGCGACGATACCTTCGATCTCCTCCGTCAGCAAGCTCACCGGGAGAGAGTCTAGCGGATACGCCCCCCGGAATCTAACGTCCGGCCCGCCACGTTCTCTATGCGGTGGCGCCGGTCTCCTTTTGAATCGCCGTTAGCGGCGCCGCGACGCTCTCAAGAGATCTTCCCTCGGCCTTTATGCCCAGTATCAGTTCGACGACGGCCGCCACGATCATCAGTACCGCAGCGATAACGTAGCCGATAAAGAGGGCCGAGGGGGTGCCTGTATCGACAAGCCTACCGTACAGCGCGGGACCCGTGATACCGCCGACTCCGGTCCCGATAGAGTAGAAGACCGCTATCGCCATCGCCCGTATCTCCATCGGGAATACTTCGCTCACGGTCAGGTAACCGGCGCTCGCGGCTGAGGAGGCGAAGAAGAAGATTATTACCCAGGCGATGGTCTGGGTGAGCGCCGTCAGGAGCCCCTGGGTAAAGAGTATGCCGCTTACGAGCAACAGAGCTCCCGAGAGAAAGTAGCAACCCGCGATCATCGGCCGGCGGCCTATCCTGTCAAAGAGCCGCCCGAGGGTCAGGGGACCGAGCAGGTTCCCGAAAGCAAAGGCGATGAGATAGTAGCCTACGCTGGAGGAGGGTACGTTGAAGAAGGTTTTCAGCACCAGCGCGTAGGTAAAGAAGATGGCGTTGTAGAGAAATGCCTGCGTGCCCATAAGGGTCAGGCCCAGGACCGTACGCTTGGGGTACATTATGAACATGGCCCTTAGTATCAGGCCGAAGCCTATGCTCCCCCGCTCTTCGATGGTGATCGGCTCCTCTTCCGGCTCGGGTAGCTCCTCCCGGCCCGTGGACTCCCGCACGTCGTCTTCTATCTCACCCATTATCCGCTCCGCCTCCTCGGTCCTGCCGTGGGTCATGAGCCAGCGCGGGCTCTCCGGGATGTAGCGGCGGATGTACAGGACGGCAAGGCCAAGTATCGCCCCGAGGAAGAAGGAGATCCTCCAACCCCAGAACTGGTCGATGATAGCCGGGTTCAGCACTACGAGGCTCAGAGCGGCCCCCGCCGCCCCGCCGATCCAGTAGCTGCCGCTGATGGCGAGAGCTACCTGGCCGCGGAACCGGGCGGGCATGAACTCGTCTATGGCGGAGTAGATCGCCGAGTACTCGCCCCCGATGCCGGCGCCCGTGAGGAACCTGAATACGGCGAAGCTCCAGAAGTTCCACGAAAAGCCGGTAAACACGGAGAAGGTCAGGTAGACAGCCAGCGTGATCATGAACAAGTTCCTGCGACCGTACCTGTCGGTCAAGTAGGAAAAGAATAACGAACCTACTACCGCTCCCAGTATGTAAATGCTGCCGGCCAGCCCGACCTCGGAGGCGGAGAGGTTCAGGCCCGAGACTGGTGTGTCGATTACAGAACCTATCGAGCCGACGATGGTGATCTCCAGCCCGTCCAAAATCCAGGTGATGCCGAGCCCAGCGATCACCAACCAATGCCAGCGGCTGAACGGCAGCCGGTCTATCCTGGCCGGTACGTGACTCTCTACGGTGTTGCCGCTTGCCTCACTCACCCCAGACCCCTCTCTCTTAGACGACGCAAAGCTCGTCTTTGCGTACCCCTCGTTCCCGCGCGCCACATTAGCACAGCACCGTAGGCGTGTCTATCATGTGGCTGACGAGCAGCCGATACGGCTCTTGCGGGGATTGTGAACGAGAAGCGAGGGATGAGCATATTCTCGACAAAGATCCTGGTGGCGACCGACGGATCCGAAGACGCTGCGCTCGCCGCCAGGGCGGTCGTGACCTAGTCGCCGAGACAGGAACCGAGTTGCACGTGGTCCACATCGCGCCGTTACAGACCTACCCGTCTCCGACCGGAAGCCCTCTGCTGCCAGCAGCACCTAACGGGAGCGCGAGAAGGAAGCCAGAAAGGTTCTCAAATCAGGTGAGCCTCGTAGCAGAGGCCGGAGGGGCAGCCGTCGAAGCGCACGTAAAGCTCGGCTCACCGGTGGAAGAGATCCTCCACGTCAGCGAGGAGATAATGGCCGGGCTCATAGTTGTGGGCAACCAGGGGCTCGGCGGGAGGTTCGGCCGGGTGCGCCGGTTCCTCATGGGCAGCGTCTCCGAGACCGTTCTGCGCTACGCCCGCTGCTCGGCCATGGTGGTCCGCCGCAACCTCTACGACCGGCCTCCAGGCTAGAATACAGGATGACCACGGTCTTGTTCGAGCACAGGGAGAGATGATGCAGGAGATAGCCGGCAGCGACGAATACTTACTCGACACGCCGGTTGTACGGGAGTTTATCCGGGATGTCCGGGCGGTTGTCTCTCGCACCGGGAGCCCGGAGGAGGCCGTGCGGAGGCTCCAGGGGCGCTTCGCCGGACTCCTCGCGGATGAAGACTGGCTGCCGCCGGAGTACCGCTCGGAGGCTCCGGAGAGCGGGATGGGCGGTGGGATCGGCCAGTGGCTCCTGTTCCGTTCAGGGGCGAGGGACCTGAGCCTCTTCTCGCTCGTGGTACCGCCCGGCGCCTCGACCCCGGTCCACGACCATCTCGCCTGGGGACTTGTGGGACTCTACGCCGGAGAGCAGGAGGAGACCGTCTTCGAGCCTCCGGAGGAAGCATCAGAAAATCTCAGGCCGGTAACGAGGCGTGCCATTCGCCAGGGAGAGTTCTATCCTCTCTTGCCCCCGAAGGACGACATCCACGCCGTCAGGACGACCTCGGAGGTCGCCTCGGTCTCCATACACCTGCTCGCCAACGACACCGGCTGCGTCTGGCGCCACTCTTACGAACCAAGCACGGGAGCGGTTACGCCTTTCAGGTCCGGTTACGCAAACCAGGAGTGCGAGGAAGACTCTTAACCCGTAGCCGCCAGCATAAGCATGAATGGTGTAATTCTTGTAGCGGCGGAGTCCTTCGGTTAGCGGAACGCGTAGCTCAGGGGCGTCGCTTTTTCACGCTCCAGCTTTCCGTCGAAAGCATCCGGGTGGAGGATGCGGGCCAGTATCTCCACGCCGTCCACCAGACGCGGCCCCGGACGGCTGAAGTAGGAGTTCGCATCCACGGCCCACACGCGACCGGACTTCACCGCCGGCACGTCTTCCCATCCAGGGAGGTTCTCGAGAGCACGGGCCTCCTTCACGGTACGCCCGGCGTCGAAGCCGCACGGCATGAGCACGAGAACTTCGGGCTCCGCCTCGAAAACGTCCTCCCAAAGAAGCCGCCCAGAGGGCTCGCCTTCAACGGCGAACAGCTCTTCTCCACCCGCCAGACGGACCATCTCGGGAACCCAGTGTCCGGCGGAGAAGGGCGGGTCGAGCCACTCGATGCACCCAACGCGGGGTTTGGGTAGTCCCTCTACAGCGCGCTCTACTCTGTCCAATCTCTCCCGGAGCGCCGCAAGTTTCTCGCGGGTTTCGTCCTCCCGGTCAACGGCTTTTCCGACGGCGGCGACGCAATCTAGGACGTCGCCGAGTGAGGTCGGATTCATGGAGATTATCTCTGGTTTCGGGTCGAGGGTCGAGGCGGCCCGCTCGACCACGTTCATGGACACGGCGCACACGTCGCAGAGTCCCTGGGTCAAGATGAGATCCGGGGAGATCTCCGCGAGCGTCTCCGTGTCGAGGGTGTAGATGCCACCTTGATCAGACATCTCGCCGACGGCGGCGTCTATCTCGGCGCTGGTCATGCCGGACTGTATCCTTGACGCGGTCAGTTTCGGCAGGATTTCGACGCCCCTCGGGTAGTCGCACTCGTGGGTGACGCCGGCGAGGGTATCGGCGGCGCCGGTGAAGTGGAGGATCTCGGTGGCGCTCGGCAGCAGGGAGGCTACGCGCAAGGTCGAGCCTTAGCTTTGCTTGCCGCGGAGGTCTCGCAACAGGTTGGCCTGGCCGATGTCGTCGACTGTGAGCATGCCAACCAGCTCGTCGCCTCTCACGACCGGGACGGCCCGGAGGCCGCTCTCCTCCAGGATACGGTTGCCGTCCGCGAAGAGGTCCGCTTCCGGGGATATAGTCGGGAACTCGGTCCGCATAAGGTCTCTCACGTCCCGGTACTTATCCGGGGAGCGGGTGGCGGCGAAGATCTCCCCGCGCGTTATCATGCCGACGAGCTTGCCCTCCTCATCCACGACCGGGAAGTCCGCCTGGTAGCCGTGGATAACGGCGTCCAGGACCTGCCCGAAGTTGTGGTAAGGCGTTACGGTCTCGGTCCGGCGCTTGGTCCCCATCACATCAGCGACCGTAAGGCCGCGCGTCTGCTCCTTCTGGCGAACCATCTGGACCTCCCCGGTCGCCCCGAAGAAGACGAATACAGCTATAAGGACGAGGAAGAAATTGCCGGTAAGGAGCCCGACGAGGAAGAGACCGGCGGAGAGGACCTGGCCGATGGTGGACGAGATGTCCGTCGCCTTAACAGGACCAAACCGGGTCGCGAGCAATCCCCGCAGGACGCGTCCGCCGTCCAGCGGAAAGGCCGGGATGAGGTTGAAGAGGGCGAGGACGATGTTTATAAAGCCGAGGTAGAAAAAGAACTGGCCGGCAGAGTCAACGCCGTTGAACACGTTCGGATAGCTCGTGAAATCAGCCCCAATCAGGTACGCAACGGCGAAGAAGATAGGGGCGAGCACCACGTTCACCAGGGGACCGGCTACAGCTATCTTCACCTCATCTATGGGTTTCTCCGGCAGGGCCTTGAGCCTCGCAAGCCCACCGATAGGCAAGAGCGTTATATCCGGCACCTCTATCCCGAGCCGCTGGGCGACGAGCGAGTGTCCCAGCTCGTGCAAGAGCACGCAGAAGAAGAGCGCCAGGATCACACCGATGGTAATAAGCGCCGTGCTCACGCCGCCGTTCGCGCCCGTATATCCGATGTAACCGAAGAAAAGAAGCAGCAGGAAGAAGGTCCAGTGGATCTTCACGTCTATGCCGAAAACTCGGCCTACTTTGAAAGAGTTTCCCATACAAGAAGAGTTTAACCCACCCCGCCCAAGCGCGTGTAATAACGTTATCCTGCTAGAATCGAAGCGTGGAGGAACGCACCTTAAACTACCGGCTTATCAGCGACGCGGACGAGCTTCCAGGCGTCACGGAAGCCTTGAGAAGCGCCGCGGAGATCGGGGTGGACCTCGAAACGACGAGCCTCAGCCCTCGTGACGGCCGGACGCGCCTGCTCCAACTCTCCACCCCGGAACAGACCTTCATCGTGGACGTGTTCGGGGCGCGGGACCTCTCGGCGCTCAAGGAGATGCTGGAGGACGGTCCGGTAAAAATCCTCCAGAACGCGAAGTTCGACTACGCTTTCCTCAAAGACGCGCACGGCATTTCCCTCTCCCCCATCTTCGACACAATGCTCGCGGCCCAGCTACTGGACGGCGGTGAGCAGGGGGCGTCCTACGCGCTGGAGGCGATCTCCGAACGTTACCTGGACGAGAGCCTGGACAAGTCGGCCCAACGAGAAGACTGGTCCGGGGAGCTTTCGGGGCGGCAACTAGAGTACGCCGCCAGGGACGCCGCCGTCCTGCTGCCGCTGCGCGAAAGGCTCGCCGAGAAGCTGGCCGAGGAGAAGCTCGGGACGGTCTCCAAGATAGAGTTCCGAACGGTGGCGGCGCTCTCGGAGATGGAGCTCGCGGGCATAAAGCTAGACGTGGAGAAGTGGAAGAAACTGGAGAAGAAGGTGCGCAAACGCCGGGACGAGGCGGCCGTTCATCTGGAGTCTTTCTTCCCGGAACCGGAAGGCGTCCTGCCGCTGGAAGGACTCGGACCCCGTCTAAACCTCAACAGCCCGAAGCAGATCACCGACGCCTTTCGTTTGCTGGGGATAGAACTCTCCGACACGAAGGTGTGGACTCTCCTCAAGGTGGACCATCCGGCGGCGAAGGCCCTCCTAGATTACCGCGAACTCCAGAAAAAGCTCGGCACCTACCTCGAAACCTACGCCAACTTCGTCCACCCGAAGACCGGCCGCATCCACGCCAACTTCCTCCAGTGCCGCGTCCCAACGGGACGTTTGGCATGCACGAACCCGAATATCCAACAGATACCCCACGAGGACGAGTTCCGTGAGTGCTTTGTAGCAGAACAAGGCAACGCATTAGTGATCGCCGACTACTCCCAGATAGAGTTGCGGATATTGGCGGAGGTCTCGGGGGACCCTGCTTTCGTCGAGGCATTCAGGAACGGGGACGACCTGCACCGGGTTACTGCGGCGACGATGTACGGAGTCGAGCTGGAAGAAGTCGACAAGGAGCAGCGTTCGGCGGCAAAGAGGATCAACTTCGGACTGATGTACGGGCGCGGGGCGAAGAGCCTCTCGGCCCAACTCGGCACCGACGAGGCGCGGGGCCGTCAGCTCATAGACGAGTATTTCGCCAACTACCCGAAAGTGCAGCGTTTCTTGCAGAGTACGGCGAATAAGGCAACCAGGGATCGTACGCTCCGCACGCTCTCGGGAAGGGTGAGGAAGTTCGGGGATACGGTCGGCGACGACCGTGGGGGCATGAGGCGCGAGGCGATGAACTATCCAATTCAAGGGTCGAGTGCCGACATCGCCAAGCTGGCACTGGTCTACGTGCGCGACGAGTTGGAAGGAACGGATGCCCGGCTCATCAACTGCGTACACGACGAGTTGGTGGTCGAATGCCCCGAGAACCTGGCTTCCGAGGTGGGAGAGCGCATGAAGTCTGCCATGGTCCGTGCCGGGGAAGTGTTATTAAAGAAAGTGCCCGTAGAGGTGGAGGTGGCGGTTTCGCGGGAATGGAAGAAGTAGAAATCAAGCCTCGAACGGATGTACAGCGTCTTCGGTGGAGAGGACTGCTTGGACGATGACAACGCTTGAAGGACTTCAGAACGTTAAATTATCTGGGATCCTAGAACCCAAAGTCCTTATCCTTGCTGTTTTCTTTGTAGTTCCCGGCTTTCTAGCCATGAAGATTTATGATCTCACTGTGGCTACCGAACGCGGTAACTTCGGCAACTCTCTTATAGAGGTTGTGAGCTTCAGCCTTTTGAATCTGCTTCTATGGTCATGGCTGCTGCTACTAGTTGATGTAAGTGCGTTTCCGATCAAGCATCCATGGTTGAGTTACCTCTTGATCTTGATTGTAGTGATTCTTTCACCAATCGGATTAGCGATTGGATTCCGTAAGTTTCTCGACTGGAACTTTCTCCGCAACACACTTTTGGACCCTTCCCCAACCGGCTGGGACGGGTTCTTTAGAAAACAAAAACCTTGTTGGATTCTCTTTCATTTCAAGGAAGAGGACAAGCCCGTGATCGGAGGCTACTTTGGAACGGAATCCGTAGCTTCGTCGCACCCACACAGACAGCAAGTATACGTTGAGGAGGTCTGGCGTGTAGACCAGGAAACGCACCAGTTCCGTGAAAAAGTGGAAGGAACATTAGGTGCTATCATAAGTATAGAGGAATGCTACTTCATAGAACTCTACCAAGAGGAGTAAGTAAACATGTCACAGAAGAAAACTGGTGGATATAGACCGCCCCAGAGAAGAGGATACAGTCCGGTCGCTAGAAAAAAGAACGTTTCAAACAACGAGGTACCTCCTTCACCTCCTCAGGGAGGTAGTTCAACTACTTCGCCATCCAAACTCCCTGCACGAGACTCGATAAAAGAAACGGGCAGAAAAGGAGATACGGAGAGGATAGCAGTGTCACAAGGCATGGAGTCTATAGAAGTATCCGAGATAGCAAAGGTGTTAAGTGGATTAAGAGCACGGCGCTACTACGCTACTTCAAGTAAGAACGATCCGGTAATCGAGTCTTTAGAAGAGTTAGCTAGCGAGCTTAGCGTTCCCTTAAATCCATACGAACTCGATACATCGCTGCTGGAAGGGCTTCGCGCAGCCGAGAACAATGGAGCGGATATACTTGACCTCAATGGACACTCGGTCTGGGAAGAGATGCTCTTGAACGAAGTTCCGCAAAACGAGTAATCTTGTCCAATCGTTCTCAGCTTTCGAAAGTCTCCCTTCAGCAACTTTCAGTGTATGTAGTTGACCCTGCGAAACTACTGGAGCGGAACATTTTTGCTAGAGAGCCCATATTCTACTGCTCACACCTGCCTGGGAGGTATGTATGGGCCGATGTCATTGTGCTTCTCTGTAACACCTTTCTCCAGCGCGTAAACTATATCTTCACAAAGGGTGACCAAACTACCCTAGCCAGCCGGATTGTGTTCACGTACACCGAAACGTGAGGCGCCGGCTGCGGCGACGGTTACCAGGAGGATGGCGGCTACGGCGCGCGGGCCGAGTTGCTCTCCGAGGACGATGAAGCCGACGAGGGCGGCGACGGCCGGCTCAAGGCTCATCAGGACGCCGAAGACGCGGGCCGGGATCTTGCGGAGGGCTTCCAGCTCCAGCGAGTAGGGGATTGCTGAGGAAAGCATGGCGACCCCGAAGCCGGCGAGGAGGAGCCACGGGTTCAGGAGAGCGTAGCCGGCGCCGGAGATCCCGACCGGCAACAGGACGACGGTCCCGACGCAGAGGGCGAAGACGAGGCCCGTGTTGCCGGGGAAACGTTGTCCCGTGCGGGCGCTGAGGAGTATGTAAGCAGCCCAGAAACATCCCGCCAACAGGGCGAAAGCCACGCCGAGAGGATCAAGGTTCACGCTGCCGAGTATCCCGAGAGGGGCGAGCAGTAGTATTCCGGCGGCGGCGAGAGAAGCCCAGAGGAGGTCCAGCAGGCGGCGGGAGCCCAAGATGGCGACGCTGAGTGGGCCTACGAACTCAATCGTCACCGCCACGCCGAGTGGGATGCGGTCGAAAGCCTGGTAGATGGAGAAGTTCATCCCCACGAGCGTCAGGCCGAAAGCACAGGCGATCAGGTAGTCTCCGCGGGCGTATCCCGAGAGCCGGGGACGCCACAGGACGAGCAGCGCGAGTGCCGCGAAAGCGATGCGGAGAAAGACCGTGCCGCCCGGACCCAAAGAGTCGAAGAGGCTCTTTGCGACGGCGGCGCCGAGCTGGACGGAGAAGATGGAGAGGACCACGAACCCGGTCGGCGGGACGGACCCAGCAGCGTCGCGCAACCCGCCGGCGTAAAACCGTCCCCTCTTCCACATCCCGCAAACCTTTCCGTCCGCAACGTTCACACGACAACCGCCCACGCGACGGCGCGGGCAAGTCTACCATCGGGGAAGCCGGGAGCCGCGCATCCTGGATCTTGCCGGAGGATCCACCACGCCCTCCCGTGGCATAATTTCCTCGCTCACGAAACTACCTGGAGGGCATCTTGGCGGATAGAGGACCCGAATACCCCGGAGACGGCCCCGATAAAGAACGGGGTGAGGCAGTCTCTCTCAACTGGGGCTGCACCGTGTGCGGCTACCGGGTGGAGGGAGCCCTGCCCGAGAACTGCCCGGAGTGCGGCGCGGATCGACGGGAATTCGACGAGATACCGCTTCCTGGTTTCTAAAAGTCCGGCTGGAGGACTCTAGGCTTTGCCTTCGACCTCGTATTCGCGGAGGAAGCCTTCGAAGAGGCGCATGTGGCCTTGCTCGTCGTGCAGGACGGCTATTACCATGTCCTGGGTTACGAGGTCCGCGTCGGCGGTCTCTTCGACGATCCGGGTGTAGTGTTCGATGGCTCCTCTTTCGGCTTCGATCACGCCGCGGATCACGGAGACCACATCTATCTGGTCCTCCGGCGGCTGCAAGAACTCCTGCACAGCCTTGAAATCTGACGAACCGGGGACGACGCCGTAGAGTTCCTTGATGCGGGCCGCGAACTGTTGGGCGTGCATCAACTCCTCCTGGATATCCGCCTCAAGAGATTCCTTGATCTGCTGCGCCCGAACCCCGTCCGGGTTGGTCGAACTCGTGACGTAGTTGACCACCGTCTCCAGCTCCATGAAGTACGCTGTTTTGAGAAGCTCGACGATCTCCTCGCGCTTGTCCTTCATCTCCTCGGAAAGAATGCCCTCTTCTCTACGGCTCTTATCCATCCCGCTCTCTCCTTTATTCCTTTGTAGATCCCTCACCTGAAACTCGCAAGAAGTCCATCTTACCATCCGGCGCACCGGCGGCTACGAGCCCGGCTTGCCGACACCGAAGACGCAACCGTTGCCGGCGCGAGGAGCCGTGTCACTAAGACGGAACTGTTTCACGAACTGCTTTAGGCGCGGGTCGTTCGCGTTCTGCAAGCGGATCTGGTTTCTCCAGGCGGTGACGATCACGGGCGCCGGCTGCCCCGGATAGAGACTGACCAGGACGTACCTCTCTTTGGCGAGCTTTCGGAGGACGTCGAGCTGGGAGGTGGGAAGGTTTGGGCGGTAGGAGATCCAAACCGCCCCGTGGTCCAGGCTATGGACCGCCGTCTCGTTCTTGACGGGCTCTTTATAGAACCCGCAGTTCTGCCAGATCGGCGCGTGATCCCCATTGGTCGGGGGCTCTCTCGGATAATCTATCTTGCCGCTGACGTTCTTGTTGCTGGTCGCCGGAAAAGTCCTCACGCCCTTCGGAGGGGTTTTGGTCGGCGGGTGAGACCGGGCCTTTTTTATCCCGCTGGCCGGCATCGCCGACTCCTCGCGCGGCCCGACGGTCGCCTCGGCGGGCGTCAGCGTACTCCCGCCGGACTTCTTCTCGACGGCCTTCACCGTCTGAGTCGTCCCCGAAGATGCGGTCGTAGTCCCGGACACCGAACTCTTCCCGGACTCCGAAGTCTTGCCGGTTTGGGCTTTATCAGAAGGAGTACCATTGCAGGCGGTGACGACGAGCAGCAACAAAAGAACGAGGATACTTGCAACGACGGATCCAAACCTGTTGTTCCTGATCACTACGGACCTCCTTCTCGTTAATGGGGAGGATACTACGACGTCGTAATTGTGACCGTAAGCGCGATTCAGGCGAGTTTCAGATACCGCATAGTCGGTAGCGTCCCAACCCGAAGACCGCCCGCTTGCCGACGTGGGTGAGTTGGCCCATGCACAGTAGCGGTAGGAACTCTTCGACCGATCCCTCGTAAGCAGCGCTCCCTACGAGGCCCTCCAGCGTCTCCGTGCGTCCCTTGAACGAGGAGTGTCGCCGGAAAGAGACCCAAGTAGTATCGTCCATCACCGTATCCACCTCCTCTGCCCTGCGCACCATGTCCCGGAAGTCCGCGTGCCAGATCTCCGCACAGTGCATAGCCGAGAGCATCGGGATACGGATGAGGAGCGCCTGTACCAGCGCGGCGAAAGGCGGCGCCTCGGGAGAGACTTTTCCTTTGTACTTCACGAACGCCGGCGTCAGGAACTCGACCCGTAACCGCTCTCCGTTCAGCTTCTTCGCCGCGACCTCCGCGGCGCTCCAGCGCACGGGAAGCCGGCGGTTCCTGACCGATTCGCCGTTGTAGACTTCCTCCTCGACTCCGGCCAGCGGGTTCTTCGCCACCACCTGTTCCAGTTCATACGTCGCCCTCAGGCGGCCGACACCCACGTCTCCCATCTTCGAGAAAGCGTAGATGAAATACGGCATGTAGTCCGCTGCCCGACCGACGACGTTGAATCCGAAGCGCATCCTCTCGCCGGGAGCGTACTCCATCTTCGTCTCTTCCGGTGGCTCGAATATGTAGGGCCGGGGTACCTCCCTGTTTTTGGCGAAGTCGCGAGCATCCTCTGGCGGTGAGGTCTCGAAGACGTAGGCGTAGGGGCACTTCTGTCCGAGCGGGCAACCTTCTCCATTTCTGTGAGGAAAGGGGCAGCAGCTATCCTTGAAAGCGCGACCGAAGGCGCCCCGGATCATGGACCCTTCATACGGCGGCACCACGGCCTTCTCCAAAAACCGAACCGTCACCTCGTGGCAATGCAACTCAAGCGCCACCCTACAGACCTCGCAAGGTGAGATGCTCGGCCCCGGCACGCGCCTCGGAAGCCTCGATCAGGCCGTCCACGTACTCCAAAAAGCGCCGGGCGGACTTCTCGCCGATAGGGTTCAGGCCGTGGGCCAGGATGGAATGGTTACGCTGGCGCAGGAGATCCCAGAGTACAGGCTCCTCCTCCGCCGACTCCTCGTGCAGGATGCGGTCGAGCGTTCGCGCCCGGAGGAGATCGAGGTACGACGGTAGCTCTGCAAGCTCTGTCTGACCGAGGAACAGTTCTTTACTCGCCTCATCCACCTTGCTCCAGTCGACATTGGCGGTGTCGATGGAGCGTTGGGAGAGTCGCCATTGGTGGAACATCTCGATGGTTCGGTAGAGTCGGGCGACGCCGTCGTCGTGGCGGCCTTGATCCCCTATCCTGCGTCGGGCGTTCTCGAGCATATCCACGACGCTCTCCAGCGAGAGTTTGCGGACCTTCCCGAGAAAAGGCATATGCGCCGAGATGCGCGAGGAGATACCGGCGGCCCGCTCCGCAAGCTCCCCCTCCGAAAACTCGACCCCAAGCTCCCCCCGAGCCTCGCGCAGCTTATCCAGAGCCATCGAATAATCCGTGACATCCCAGGCAGCATACCCCTCCGACAGTAACAGCAGCCCCCGATAATAGTGGCGGCGCTCCACGCCGCTCACTTTCCGGGCCACGTCCTCGAAGACCAGCGCCGCCGCCCCGTAATCCCGCCGGTTGAAAAGTTCCACCGCCTGACCTTCACGCAAGAGGCCCGTGGCGAGGAGAGGATTTTGCATGGGGACCACCTCGATCCCATGCGACATATCCCGTGACCAGTTGCCGTCCACGTAACGTTGAGGCACCCGTTGGTGAACCATCCCGATCCCACGGGTCATCGCCGCAAGCGCCGTCCCGACCCGCATCGGCGTCGTCCCGCCCGTAACGTCCAGCAGCACCTCCTCGGGGGAGAATCCCATCTCTTCCAGGTCCGAGAGGGCCAGGGCGAACTTATCGAAAGCGTCCTCGATCTCCATAGGCCGATCAACCATCCGGTGCCGGAACGAGACTCCCGAGTCCGAAAGCTCCGAACACTTCGCCGCCACCGCAAGGAGGACATCTTGAGAGAAGATCAAAGCAAGAACCTCCGGCCGCGAAGTCTCAACCGCCACCTCCACGGACTCCGGCCTCGAAGTAACCAGGATTAGGGCTTTAGTATGGGGAAGCTCACTCGTCACGTTCGTAAGCCTAGTTGTTTTCCGAGATTTGTTCCAGCAGACTACGAGAGATACCCGTACCGTCTTCCGTAAGAAGTACCGGCGTGCCTTCGCGCACCATCAACCCCGATTCCCAAACACAGTTGACGTGAGACCAAGTCACTTCGTGGACTCCCGAGCGTTTTCTCTCTGACGTGCTCCTAACAGGCATTAGATATGGGTGTGCCTTTTTCGGCATGGAACCAAGCTCCATCATCGGCAAAGCTGCTAGAGATTCTGTGTTAGTCGAAGCTGTTCCGACTGAGAGATTCGTCAGGTTGGGCGTGTCTTCATAGCGGAAGTAAAGAGTGCTCTTTTTAGCAAACGGCGCGACACGACCTACAATGCGCTCCCAAAGTCTCTCAAGGTCACTACTCTCCCCTACCACAATGAATGGAAGCTCTTCACAGAAGTAGTCTTCGACTATAGCGGGCTTCTTTCCGGCGGATTGCTCTTTCTCCGGTGGAACCCAAAGTGGTCCCTCGTAGCTCATTAGCGTACCGACGTGCGCCCGGAAGTGAGCCCTGGTATGTCGGCCAACAGCAGGATAGCCTCCTAGAACCGTGAGACCGGAGAAATCCGGCAGCGAACGGAGGGAACGCGGGGGATGAAAGTTTCCCTCTGTCCACCGCTCACCTTCTACGACGCTCGCAAGCAGACCGTCCGCCGTAGTTGGAGGCAGAAACGGGTACGATGACCACCCGACGTTAGTCTTGTGGACGTTGCGAAGTTGAAAACCGCCCCACGGCTCGGTGGAGATGGTGAGTAGGGAAAGGGTTCTCTCCACTACTCGCCCGCATCCTTCTTCTTACTGACCTGTTTGAAGTAGTTCTCCGCGCCTTCCCGGAAGGCTTTGCCTCCGCCGTTCTGCATGGAGGCCATGAAGTCCAAAAAGTCTCCTTGACGGTCCCTCAAGTATGCAAGAGCGGAATCTCCGGAGCGACGCTCCCCGATCTTCGCATCTCCGCGCTTCCATGCGTAGACACCATCGCTCTCCTCCATCGAGAAACCGACCTTTTCCAGCCGCTCTTGCAGCTTGGACTCATCACCACCTTCTCTAAAAACACTCTCCACGTCCGAAAGCTCATCCAAGTGAGATGGCACTCTAGGAGCCGAGACGGGGAAGATACCAGGTTCCGAAACATCCACCACGATCATGGGTTCTCCACCAGTCTCCGCGAAACGCATCCCGCCCTGTGCTCTGGACGCGGCTGTGTAGCGTCCCTGGTTCACGTTCTCCAAGAATGCGTGGGCGAAAGTCCCTATCTCCCAGTCTAGGACGTGATGGAGTGTCGTGTAAGTCGGGAAGTCCGTGCCGGCGACTATGACCTCCTCTGTGTGAATACCAGCGGACCCAGCGGTCGTCTGAGATCGTTCATTGACCTGATTCCTGGTATGGGTTGTAACGGCGTCTCCGGTGGGCTGGACGGAATAGGCGGTCGTGTAAAGGATGCGCGACTTGCAGTTGACGCCCAGGTCTTTGATCTTCTTGACCTCGCTCGTCGTCCCGGTGAAACCCAGCAGCAAACAGGTCGGACACATCCCGCACAGCGTAGGTATAAAGCACTTTTCGTCCCACCACCTGTTCCTAAACTCGTGCATGGTCCGGCGATCCACCCCCCGACGCTTTGTACCCGCGAAGACCGCCTTCTCGACTCCGTCCGCAACCACATCCTTCTCGGTTATGGTGATGTTGATATCCGTGCCGTCACCAAAACGAACGTGGCCGGTTGTCTCCAGAACCGCGGACACGACAACGGTCTTCGTCTCGCTCTCGAACTCTCTACTGATACCGCTCTTGAACACTAGGATCTCCTTTAGCCTTGTCCTCTTTGATTCCGCACATTGAGTAGCAAGAGAGCAAGAGTACGCGCCTCCACTTCTTCCAAGAACGTCTTCCAATCACGCGCATTCTCAGAATACTGCTCGTAGTAGCGTTCCAATTCTTGCTCTAGCTTCAATTCAGACTCGTTCTCCTGCGACTCGTTGTTCTCAGATTTTGTCCCGTATATGCGATTTTTAGTGGCTCCTTTCATTTTTCCACCATCTTGCGACCCTCTACCTAAATCCTGACGCTCGCGACTCTCCACAAAGGAAGAGATGCGATAGAGAAAATCCGCTGTATTAACACGAACGAAACTCTTGGTAATATTCTCCGTGTATTTCCTAGCTATCCCTGAAACACTAGACTTACTTTCTTTTGCCTCTCTGAACACTATGGGTCTTAAAATTCTGTAGATGTAGTCTGAGAATTCTCGCACGTCGCGAAATATCTCCTTATTCATGCCTTCCCCTTTCTGTCTACGAATGAAAAATTCTTGGAAGTCGCTGACCATACCGTCATAACCTGCGACTCCATCGAAGATAGTCTGCGTCTCTCTTCTACCTGCCTCTTGAGCCTGAGCCGCTGCCACGTAGAGAGCCGCGTATGGTCGTCCCCGGTCGAGAGCATTGATGATGGACATGGCAGGCACTTTGTCGTCGCTACTCGTCACATAGTAAGGCGGTATGCGCCGTAACGTAGAGAGGACTAGAGATACTTCCCGAGCCATCTTTGCCCGGTCTTGTGCTGCGATCACCTCCAGAACCGCGTTCTTCTTGAGACGCTTCAAGAAATGCGGCTGCCGGGCGAGTTGCAGATAATATTGCGCGACCTGCGGCATCTTCCCTTTACCCGAACTCCGGCTAAGCAAGAGGTACTTATTCGGGAAGACCGCCAAGCTAGAGACCTTGTTCAACGTCTTCAAGGTCTCTAGGCGATTGATCCCCTCAAGGCTCTCGTAGAGCGCGAAAAGTTCCAGGAAATTTTCAACCGGCACCTCAACGATAGAGTAGCTATCATCGGCTGTGGATATTGGAGAGAGACTCCATACTTGCACGCATCTAGCGCACACGTCGGCGGGATTGTTAGTCTGCGGACTATCGTAGTGGCGCTTTTTGCTCTCCGGTAAGATGCTCGCGGTAGAAAGATCGCCCCTTTTCCCGCACACCATGCAAACTTTGCCTCCCGAATCAGTGCCGAACTCGGTTCTCCGTATATCTCCGAACCCCGACAGATCAAACGGTGCCGCACTCAGAGAATCGGCCTCCTCCTTGACCAGCCGTACTTCGACTTTCAGCTTGTCGAATCCGGTGAGCTTGAATAAGGTCTTGGTTCCCCTCTTCGGATCGTTCTTCTCCATGAACTTCAGCGAGCCACGGAGCCTGGGAGACTCGAAGCTCTCACGCAAGGATTTCAAGTATGAGAGATTCCACCCGAGAAAAGAATACGCTCCTTCTTCGGATGGAGAGAAGCGATCAACCAGAGCCCACAGAAGCAAGTAGACCGTGATCTTCGGAACGGCCAGCGCAGTCCAATCCGGGCGACTGGAACGAGGTACGAACTCGGCCCTGAAAGCTTCTTCCAGCTTATCGGACGCGGCTTGCAAGGAGACTTCTTGTATCTCGTCGTCTTGCAGCGCCTTGATCGATATCTCTACCAGTTCCTCGAACTCTTTTGTTTTGCGAGACTCTTTTTCTAGCCATTCGTACACTTCAAGCGTGGACCATTCTTTGTATCGGTTGGCCTTGCGAAACTCAGATGCTTCAGGGTCATCACGAGTCATCAAGGCATCCCGGTCGTCCAATTCTCCGAGGTCGTCTTTCCGGAAAGCGGGGACCTGATCTCCCCCCTGCCATTGAAACGCGGATGGTCGGTTGGCAATGGCTTTCGCTAATCCCAACAAGTAAGAATCGGAGATAAACGCATCATCCACGGCCTGCTTTCCTATATTAGAGTCCGCAGTCCAGTTGCTCGCCGAAGATGCGATGGCACTCTCGGCAACGCCGCTGTTCAAAAACTCGGTCCAAAGCTCGTCGGCTTCCGGCAAGGGTTCACTGGCAAATAATTGCGCCAACCCCTGATGCACTTCTTGGGGTATGGCACCATATTTGGTATAGAGATACTTCAGTAGTAGTCCCTGCATGTAAGAGTAAGCGACGCGCATCCGGGGTTCCACTGGCACTGGAAGCACGAGCATGTGAGTCGTTTGTGGCAACCGTAGCGGCTGCTCAAGCTCAGCCTCTCCCTCGTCGTAGCGTAGGAAATATCCGTCGTTGTTGCGGGTAAATGCTCCAGCGGCACGCAGTATCGAACGTAGTTCAGAGCTAGAGCCGCTCCATGACGCTCGTGCGCGTCTTACCGCAACGACAGGATCGTTCACACCGGACAGCAACTGATAAATGGTTTCAGCGTAAGCGTCGCTTTTCGTTTTATCGGAGGCTTGGGTCAACATAGTCTACCTCCTCCACGAAATAGGTTACGGAGAAGGCGATGATCATTTCTTCTCTCCCGTAGGCATTCAGGCTCAGTTTCGCGCTTGCGGTTTTCGTTCCGTCCGAGTTCTCCGAGATAATCGCCTCCCCTTCTAGCCTCGACTCTACCTCTCCAAAGTCCACTCCCGGCGGGAAATCCTGTTTTGAGCCACCTTCTTCGGAGAGGATCAGACGCTCGGCCCATTCGCTACCGAGGTGATCCATTGTCATCAGGTCGTAGAGTAGCCGGTCGAAGTCTTCGCGTTGCTCGACTTCTGGAATGATGTTTGCGACCTGGAAGCTGTGGTGCTGCCGGATAAGCGCCGCCAGTAGCCGCTTTTCCTTCAAAGCTTCCGGTAGATGGTGCTCCTTAATAGGCGCAGCATGGTTACCGAAGGGGCGGTCTCGTCGGTAGTTCGCCGCTACGACTTCACTTTTGGGGTCTGTGGGATCTCTGCGAACCGGATATGCCGTGATACCTTGTGCGACCTTCTTTCCTTGCTTTTCCGCGAGACCCACGTAACCGAGATAGGCAGCCGCAACTTCCGGGAAACTCGCGCTCTCGTCTATGGGATCGGCGAGGTCCGGGCGCATCGTCGCCGTGTAATCTCTCTTGAGCAAAGCAAGCCTATCCTCGCCGCCGCCAAATGATGTGTCGTAAGCCCACTTCTTCAAGGTGGTGTCTCTGTAAATGCTCCCAATCCGAAACAGCTTCTTACCAATGTCGTGGAAGAGCAGCGCGTCTCTCAGAACTTCTTCCTTTTTGGGAGAAACGAACTCGAAGAAGGTCGCACAGTTGCTCACGTGTTCTTCGACGGAGATAAAGGCGATCTTCTTGAGAGTCTTCCCCTCAACAATGCCTACGATCTTGCCGGGCAATGGGATCTTCGGCGCAACCACTATTCCTCTTCCGCCTTCGGCTCTTCCCACTGAAGCTTCAGCTTCGTCGAAGGTGTCGTTTTCTCCAGAGTCGTTTCATAACGGAGTATCTTTGGGTGCCTGAAGTTTGTCAGATTAACCTTTCCCGCTGGTTCGACGTTCAAGCCGAGGTTCTGGTCCTCGAAGATATCGTCCCAAACCTCATCCGGTGCTAGCAGCATAAGCGGTACTTGCCGTGCGTCCCTCATATTCGGGTATCCCAGTCGTCCTCGAACCTCCTCAAGCGTGCGTTGCTTCTCGCCGCCCAATGCGAGCCGGACGGTACAGTCGTTCTCTTCGTCCCGACCCGTAAATATCCAGGCGCAACGTGGCGCGAGCCATGCAGCTTGCTTCATGTTCAGAGAGATACTTTGCTTGACTTCTCCGCCTCTCCAAAATCGCTGTTGCGAGAGGCCGCCGATATACGTTTCGCCGTCGCGCTCTTCGGAGAATACAAGTTCGATATTCGGTTCCCAGTCGCGGGTAACGAGAACACCTCGTTCCCAAAGCTCCTTGTTCTCTGGAACGTGATCATGGACGTAGCGATATAAAGCTTCGTCGTGAAGGTACTCCACGCTCCCCTCGGCTCTCTCGACGCTTGGAGGCTCGTTCATGGCGTTGATGTCCCGTTTGATTTCTGCTGATATCTCCGCCCCTTGTTCCAGCTTCTCAGCGAAAGGTGGTACTTCACCGGAGTCATCCAGCATCAGATAGACCTCGCCTGTCTCATCTTCCTCGCCATCTCGTCCCATCCTTCTCGCGCAGCGTCCGATCTGCTGCACGAAGCCGTCCGGTTCGAGACCGAATCCATCTCCACCAGCCCCGCAGAACATGTACTCGGTGGAAATATCCACTCCTACCTCCATAGCGTGCGTCGCCAACAAGAGGTAAGGTTTTCTTGCCTGATCCAGCTCCTGGAGTCGATTCAAGGTACGCTTGCGATGCTTGGGTAACTGCCCTCCGTGGTAAGCGAGTATGGAACCGACCACTTCCCCATCTTCGACTCGGGCCATCTCTGCGCCCAACTCGGGTTGAAGTTTCCTCCAGGCAGACTGGAGACCTCCCGAACCTCGGACTTTTCGGAAGATGATCGCGACTCTCCGCCCTTGCGAAAAGAGTTTCGCAGCTTTTTCGATAGCTTCATCTTGTGAGACTTCACCAGCGTAGAATTGCTTGCCGCTCCGCCGCTCACTATCCTCCACAAGCTCAAAGAAATTATGTTCGTTCTCGGGCCGAGGGAAAGCCAAGTATTCGCGATCTTGAAGGATCTTGGCAAACTTCTCCGGCAGGGTTGCTGATAGGAGAAGCGTCTGTATATTGTTCTCGTAAGTCATCTTGTTGAGCACGAACCAGAAGTGCGAGAAGATCATCTCGTCGTAGGCGTGAGCCTCATCGAAGATCAGCAAAGACTTGCGGCCAGGGTCTCTAGTGAGCCGGAACGGATAAGCATATCCGTAACGCTTCTTGCCGTACCCGAACAAACGATAGACGAACTTATCTAGGTTAGTGAGCACGATGTCCGCCGAGTACCCCGTCGCGTCATCGTCATCGCCTGTGTCCACCACGATCCGAGGTTTCTTTCCCAAGACGGCTTTGGCAATATCCTCGACGCGAGAGAGTTGATCCTGCAACAGAGCTTTGGTCGGATACAGCAGGAACACACGCTTACCTGTAAGCAGAGCTGGAACCAGAGCCGCCTCGGTCTTGCCGCTGCCAGTTCCAGCCGAGAGAATAGCGTTCTTGTGTCGCAGCACCTGATGCCCAAAATGTAATTGGTAATCGTAAGTTATCTTGTCTTTGAGTGTCTTGTGAAATGCGCACTTCAATTCGTCCAGACTCACCCAAATCACCTACCGCTTCCTTGTTCTACGCAAAAAAGGTCGCAGCTTTGCCAAGAACAGAATCCACGCAGGACGCCTACCATGTATAACTTTACTTGCTTCTTCCACACACCCAGGACAAGCGAATATCAAGATGCGCTCCTTGTCGCTCTGAGAGCAGTCGCGAACCATGCGACGGTCGAAAGCCTCAGCGGGAAGATCAGACTCTTCCGCCACAGCTTCTGCTTCAAACACCGAGTCGCAAACAACGAAGTCAGTAAGCTTCCGAATGCTGTTCGTACTCTCATCATTCTGGACCATAATCCCGCTCTCCTCTTGTTCTGCGACATCTATAGGAAGAATATAGCAGGAGGTGTACATCGTCAAGTTTTGGGTGGAGCGAGCATCCGCAATGACGGCTTTGGCTGACTCTTTCAGTCCCGTGTGTTGTTCCCTATATAACGGGATTGGACCGAGATACGCCGTTCCGCGACATCTGTCTTTCAGTTCCCTATCTAACGGGACGCCTGCATTATAAAGGCGTTTGCCAGATAGGGTTAGAGATCTTCGAGGCTCAGGGCTCCGTCCTCGGGGGTGAGGCGGAAAAGCATTTTGCGGTCGGCGGTGATTAGGGGGATCTCCATGGTCTGGGCCAAGGCGAGGAAGTAGGCGTCGTAGACGGCTAGATCGTGCTCCAGGCTGAGGTTTACCGCAGAGTTCAATATGTCGATGCTGAAGGGGATGATCTCGATGCCGAGTGCGGAGAACGTCTCCAGGTCTTGCAGTATCCTCTCTTCGGAGAGCCCCGCATAGCGCAGGGCGTTTGCCGATTCCATCAGCAAGATGTCCGGTGCATGGAGCTGGAGATCGTCTCGTAGATGCGCTTGTTGGAGATCCGCAGCCCTTTCCGAATCCTCTTCGGTGACAAACCACTTGACCGCGACGGAGGTGTCGAGGAGAGCGTCCCGGAACAGATAGCTCAATAGATCCTATCCCGCATCTTGCGTACAGCTTCCGACCCACTGTACCCGGAACCTTCCAGGGTGCGACGGGTCTCCTCTTGTACCCGCAAGGCTCTCTTGACCTCGGGCCGGTCAGAGATGTCCCCCTTGCGTCCTCCCGAACGCAGATAGCTCCGAAGCGCTTCCCGGACCAACTCACTCCTGCTACGATGCTCAGATTTCGCCCGCTCATCGACTTCTTCCAGGAAATCCTCCGGTATCGTAACCACAAATCTAGCCATAGTGATGCCTTTCGTATATCGTTTGTGGTCATTATACTTCCCCTTTGGCGCACCATTGTTCGCAGCCTTCGCAGGGGCCGGGGTCTTGATCTTCGGCTACCAGGCGTTGTTTTTCGTCGCGGGTCTCTATGAAGTCCATTCTTAGTTCGTCGCCGATGGTGGTGAAGTCTCGCTCTATGCGGAGGTGTCCTTCTTTTATGGTGGCGTAGATGGTTACGCCTACGTCTACGGGGAATTCGTGGACGGCTTCGAGGACCAGGGCGTATCCGGCGAGGGTGCGCTGGTGGAAGTCGCGGCGGGTGTCGTTGAAGATCACGTCGAGGATGCAAGGCTCGCCGAGGTTCAGGAGGTCGGTGGAGAGGCAGCGACTGAGGCCGAGGAACGCGCCGTCGAGCATGGCCCCGAGGGTGATCGGGAGTACCTGGACGACCAGGGCGTCGGTGCCGATGCGAGGGAACTGGCTCATGGCTTCGCGGAGCCGGAACTCTAACGCGCCGGTCTCGTAGTCCGTTAGGGTGCGGGCTTCGGGGAGGTCCGGGGGCGGGTAGGCGCGTATCTCTTGCATGGCGGCTTCGGGGGATTTCGGGCCGTGGGTGTAGAGGGTCTTTTTGGCGTGGATGGTCCAGTCGCGGAGTGTTTGGTGGAGGATGGAACCCTGGATCATGGGCTCGTTCGGCTCCGGGACAACGCCTAGCACCCGCCGGGCGTATACGTCCCGACCGGTAGCGCAGTAGGCGTTGGCTACTTCGGTGAGTCCGAGAGGGACTTCGTATGGGGCGAGTAGCGGCGGCGCGGACCAGTTCCAGCCGCGCAGGGACTCATCCACCCCGAGTTTTCGAGCCTGGGGGATGGTGCCGCGCAACAGACGCTTTCGCTCTTCGGCGGTCGGGATGAACACTACGGGGCTCCTGTCAGCACGTCGCCGCAGAAACGCCGGTACTCGCAGGCGACGCAGCGTTTGCGGTGTGGGGTCGGGCGCGGGAGACGTTCGTGGTCGATGGAGTCTCGTAGGGCGGCGAGGGTTTTGTGGACGTGGTCCCTCATGGCCGCCGTGATGGGAATTTCGAGTGCTTTCTTTGCGGGGGTCAGGTAGACGAAGGCTCGGGTTACGGGTCGTTCGAGGGCGTGTTCGGCGAGGATGGCGTAGGCGGTTAGCTGGTACTTGTGGTGCAGGCCGACGGCGGAGGCCATCTTGTACTCGACTGGGATGGCCTCTTCGGGGGTTAGGATCATCATGTCTATCTTGCCGCGCAGACCGAGTTCCGACGAGAATAGGTCCACGCTGAAACGACGTTCGCCACCCGTCATACCGTAGGCTTTGAGAGTGCGGCGGGCTTCTTTGGCGGAGGTGGTGTCGTGCTCTTCCTTGCCGATGTCCATTTTGGCGGTGGTCGGGCGTTCGAGTGGCATGGTGTACTGGTAGTAGGGGATGCGCGGGCAATAGACATGCTGGCGGACGTCTGTCACCGTGAGATCAGGCCGACTCAACGGAGATCTCCCGCGCCAGAATTACGTCCCTCGCACATACCGGCTGCAACCGGATGTTTCCGGCTTTCTTCCCGAGGGTCTTCTTCAGGCGCAGCATCAGCTCCTCACGCCGGTTCCGATCTATATCCCCGGCGAACGCCGAATACTGGACCCGGTCTAGCCCGTAGTCCTTACACCGCTCGGAGACTCTGTGCCGCACCTTGTCGTCCGGGATATCGTAGATGAGGATGACGTATCCCATGACGCGGCTACCAGGTCCCGACGAACGGTTTGTAGAGTATGCCGTCACGCACGAAGCTGGCGACGGAACGGGCCTGGGCGTGCATAATGTTCTCCAGGGTCTGCTTGCGGCCCCGGTGCGTCACCCTAGTAGAGAGCCGGTCGCGCACCCGTTCGGCAACGAGCTTGCGGGTCTTCTCGTCGAGGCGTTCGTCGTCCATCCCGACCTTGAAGCCCGTACCGAGAGCGCCGACTATTGCCCGGTCCACTATTGGAGCGCGGAACTCCTCGATCAGGTCTAGGACCAGCGAAGGCTTGCCGGGCCGATCCGTATGAACAAACCCGGCGAACGGGTCGAGCCCGGCCCGCGTAGCAGCCGAAAGGACGCGATTGTAAAGGATCCCATACCCATAATTGAGCAGCGAGTTGACGAGGTCCGTAGCCCCCCGCCCCTCACGCCCCAGAAACTCAGGCGCGACCTTTCTAACTCCTTCCCAGTACATCGCCGCCCCGCGTCCCTCGACGTTCAGCAGAGCGCCGCGAGCTTCATCCACGCAATCGCCCTCGATCTCCCCCACCTGCTTCGCCAACGCCTCGATGCGATCCACCCGCGAGTAGAGATAATCGTAGACGCTCCTGTCCGCACTCTTTCGGTACTTGGCGAAATACTTGAGGTTGTTCGCCGAACTCTTCAACTTCCCGGCGGCGAACGCCTGCGCGAGAAAGAGCCCCCGACCGTCGGTGTAAGCCAGGATCTGAGCCCGCCGCGTCTTGACCGTCCCACCGAGATGCGGCGAAACCAGGCTCGCATAAGGAGCCCCAGAATAACTGATGAACTCGATGGGGATGCCGTTCTTCACACACTCATGCACGGCGGAGGCCGAGACCGTGGCTCCCTCGGTGGCGACCGTCACTCGATCCACCTCGAAAAACGGCCGCTCGAAGATAACCTCGCCCTTCCTCTTTACCACCAGCCGCTCACTCTTCTTCCCGACCGATACTCCAAAACCCTCGACAAACACCTCGCCCATAACTCCACTCATCACTCTCGTGGCCTGTACGTGAGAGGAATTGTTCCAGACGCTTTGGACACTCAGTGTCTTTTACAAGAAATCCGGGAGTTTAGCGGTATTTTTTCAGAGAATCTTCGAAGAAGGTGAGATATTCGTTTTTGAGGGTTGGGCCGCCGAGAACTTCGACATCGGGGCCGAGGGAGGCGAGGTCCCGAACCGTCCAGAAGGTGGATGGCGTGGTTCCGGCAAGCACCGCTCCGCCTTCGGGAGTTGGTTCGATCCGGGCGTCAGGCACAAGGGAGTTGCCATAAGCAACGAAGGCGTTTCTGTTCAGTCGTATCTCGACGGTCTCCAAGGATTGGATGTGGGTCTCGGGGGCGAACTTATCTGGGAGGATTTTCGCCGATTTGATCCGATTGACACGAAACTCCCGGATACTGTTCTCCTCGGGTTCATAGGCAAAGAGACGGTGGGCGCGTTGGACGTAAGAGACACGTATAGGTTCGACGGTTCGGTGTCGTAGGGAGTCCGAGTTGAGGCTGTAGTAGAGGATATCCAGGCGTTGGTGGCGGTGAGTGGCGCGTCGTAGGGTTTCCATGACCTCCGGGCTCTCGGGAGGGTCGCTGGCGAAATCCAGGTCGAACTCCAGACGTCCGGCGTCGGCGAACTTCAGGGACTTTTGCGGCAGGGCGTCGCGGAGTTTGGTGGCGGCGGAGGCGAAGTGTTCACCGTAGACTGGTTCTCTAGCGGCCAGGGATTCCAGGGCGCTTAGGGCGGCCAGGGCTTCGTAGCCGTCGAAGTCCAGGCGGACGGGAGACCGGAGGAGTTCGTATCTGCCGTGCTTGCGTTGGACGTCGAATCCCTCTTCGCGGAGGGCGGAGATCCAACGCCGCAAAGTCCGCCCGTCGCGCCGTATCTCACCATCTATCAGAGCTTCCATCAATTGGGCCTCCGAAGAAGGCCTCACGGAGAGTGTTTTCAGGAGTATCAAAACTCCCCGAACAGCCTCCGTCCTATCCCCCATCATCCGCTCCTTTTTCGCAAACCCGCGTATCAAAGAGTTGCAAATATCCCGACGGACCTAAGCCTCAGCACAACCGGGACCAAGATCTCCCCGCAAACTCCAACAAATCTATCCTTCGCAAACCCGCAGGAAAAACGTGCAAGATGCCCGCTTGCGAAGCGTCACCCAAAAACAAGGTCCATGTTAGCATGACAGTGAACCATCAACTCCTGGAGACAGGGCGTCTGAACCTTGAAAACCGCCGACTCACCGGCGCAAAATACAAAGAACAAGCTCACACAAGGTCGGGTTGCAGACCCACTCCCGTTAGATAGGGAACTGAAAGTCAGGAGGAAACTCGCCAGGTTGCAGACCCACTCCCGTTAGATAGGGAACTGAAAGAAAGTAGCCGTCTTGATATGGCGCGACGATCTTGACGTTGCAGACCCACTCCCGTTAGATAGGGAACTGAAAGTCATAGTCTCTGAATCTTCCCTCCTGGAGTCCGCATGGTTGCAGACCCACTCCCGTTAGATAGGGAACTGAAAGCTAAATAGCGATTTCAGAGAAAAAGAAAGCAAACGTTGCAGACCCACTCCCGTTAGATAGGGAACTGAAAGGCCGACTTAGGGGGCAGTATACCAGTGATTATCAAGGTTGCAGACCCACTCCCGTTAGATAGGGAACTGAAAGTCTGTAGTGCTGTGGCCCTCCTCTCCGAGAATGCAAGTTGCAGACCCACTCCCGTTAGATAGGGAACTGAAAGACACGACTTTGCAATTCATCCAAGAAAAGAAAACCTCGTTGCAGACCCACTCCCGTTAGATAGGGAACTGAAAGGCCTCTCGGCTTCCATGACCCGAAGCTGGTCGGCTGGTTGCAGACCCACTCCCGTTAGATAGGGAACTGAAAGAGAGGGTATTGCTACCCTCAAAACCAATAGAAAGACTGTTGCAGACCCACTCCCGTTAGATAGGGAACTGAAAGGAACACACCTGGGCAATTAGCAAGGCTGGTTTCCAGACGTTGCAGACCCACTCCCGTTAGATAGGGAACTGAAAGAGCAGTGATAAGTGAGAGCCGGGTCCGTCAGTATCACGTTGCAGACCCACTCCCGTTAGATAGGGAACTGAAAGCCCCCTTTCCACAAAGAGGTTGGGATGGGCGGTGAGTTTTTTGGATCGAGCTACTACGCGGCGGGTTCTATGCAGCGTTCGTCGTCGTTTGAGGGGCTGTTGACTAAGCGGCTGACGGGGTACGTTTCCATCGCTTCGCTCGGATACGGCTCGAATAGTTCCGTCAGGGTGTCTTCTCCGGCATCGGGGGTGAGCCACGTGTCGTAGGAGTCGGGATGGAGGATGACGGGCATCCGGTTGTGCACCGGGGCGAGGAGTTCGTTCGGTTCGGTGGTCAGGATGGTGCAGGTGCGGACTTCTGGCTCGTCGTTCTCGCGCCAGCTCTCCCAGAGCCCGGCGAAGGCGAAGGGGGCGCCGTTGCACATCCTGGTGTAGAAGGGCTGCTTTCCGTTGTTTGTCTTCTGCCACTCGTAGAAGCCGTCGGCGGGTATCAGGCAGCGGCGCTTGCGGAAGGCGCTCCGGAAGGATGGCTTTTCGGGAACGGTCTCGCTGCGGGCGTTGATCATGCGGGCGCCAACTCCTGGGTCTTTGGCCCAGGAAGGGATCAAACCCCACCTCAACCTCTCCAACCGGCGCTCCCCGCTATCCACTAACACCGCCGCAACTTCCTGGGTCGGCGCGATGTTGTAGCCCAACGAAAGCTCCGGCAAATCTCCCCAAACACCGAACGCCTCCGCCAACCTCTCGACGGGGGTCGCGAGCGTGTACCTGCCACACATACTTCTCACCTCTCTCCAAACGATAACCTTCTATAGAAGATTCTACCTGGAAGATATACATCTCCCACCCCAGGTATGAGTATGAATTCAGGAGGCAGCGGATCGTAAGAGTTCCGTAAGCAGCGTGTAAGTTTTCCGTAATGTGTGGGAACCATACTAGAGCATGCGTGCCCTTGGTATCCAGGAAGGATGGGCTGTCGTGAACAAGTACGTGCGACGTGGGGCGATCGGGATGTTGGCCGGAGGGGTGGGCAGCGTGGTGCTTACGGCGACGCAGGGCGACGGTCTCCAGGGGCTATTCCTGGGTATCGTGGTGGGCGCCTGCTACGCGCTGTCTTTTCGTCCGGCGCCACGAGCGTATCTCGACAACATCATGACCGCCGCGGCGCTGGGTGTGCCGCTCTGGACGGGGATCAGCGTGATCGGACTGCCGCTTTTGGCGGGCCGGCAGCCGCAGTGGACGGCCGATGGAATGCTGGCGCTGTTTCCGGCGTTGGTTGGCTGGGTCCTCTATGGCGCGGCCCTCGGACTTTTGGTGCAGGCACTAGAGGATCTAGCCATTCTGTGGTTGGGACCGGAGCCTGCGCCACCTCTACACGAGCGCGACATAAAGACGCGCGTCGTGATACTGGGCGGCGGCTTCGCGGGTATGGCGACCGCCGAGCGCCTGGAGAAGAAGTTCGGCGCCGATCCATCGGTGGAGATCACGCTGGTGAGCGAGACCAACGCGCTACTTTTTACGCCAATGCTACCGGAAGTGGCCGCGAGTAGCCTGGAGCCCACGCACATCAGCAGCCCGCTGCGCACGAGCCTGCACCGTACCGACGTGTTGCGCGGTCGGGTGACCGGGATCGACGTCGAGCGACGCAAAGTGCTGTTAGAGCCGCATGCCGGTTCGTCCGGAGGCGAAGAACTAACGTATGACCATCTCGTGCTGGCTTTGGGTGCTGTCTCTAACTACCACGGCCAGGAACGCTTGAAGAAGGAGGCGTTTGACTTCAAAACGCTAACGGATGCGATCCGCATTCGCAACCACGTAATTGACATATTCGAGCGCGCCGACCGCGAACCGGATCCGGAGATCCGGCGTCCTCTCCTGACCTTCGTGGTGGCCGGCGGCGGCTTCGCGGGCGCGGAGCTGGCCGGTGGACTAAACGACTTTGTTCACGGCATGCTGGCCGAGTACCCAAACGTGCCGGAAGAGGAAGTACGGGTGATGGTGCTCCATTCACGAGACCGCATCCTGCCGGAGCTTGGCGAAGCTCTGGCCGACTACGCACTCGAACGCATGAAGGCGCGGGGCGTAACCTTCAAGCTGGAAACCCGCGTCGCGGATGCCCGGCCGGGCGTGGTCACGCTCGATTCCGAAGAGGAGATCCCCACCGAGACGCTGGTCTGGACGGCCGGGACGCAGCCGAACCCGTTGCTCGGAGACCTGCCGGTCGAGCGCGACAAGCGCGGCGCGGTGGTGGTGGACGAGAACCTGTCCGTGCCGGACCACGAAGGGCTGTGGGCCGTGGGCGACTGCGCCGCCGTGACAGACGCCAAAACCGGCGAACAATGCCCACCGACGGCCCAGTTCGCGCTGCGCGAGGCCTATGCGCTGGCGTACAACATACATGCCGGCGTGACAGGAAAGCGGCCCAAGCCTTTCCACTTCGATGGGCTGGGGACTCTGTGCGTCGTGGGCCACCATACGGCGTGCGCGGAGATAAAAGGGGTGCGATTCTCCGGCCTTCTCGCCTGGATGCTGTGGCGCGCCGTCTACCTGTCCAAGCTACCGGGTCTAGAGCGTAAAGTGCGTGTGTTCGTCGACTGGAACATCGAGCTATTCTTCCCCCGCGATATAGTGCAGACGATAGAGGTCGACTGAAATGGACTCTTCGCGTACCACGGCGATAGTCTCCGGCCTCGTCATCGGCGTTCTGGGCGGGACCGCGATCTGGGCGACGGGAATGGGCTCGCCCGTGACCGGCGTGGCGCTCGGCGGACTGTATGGTCTGCTGTTCGCGCTGCTGGTCTCGCATCGTGCTACCGGACCTGGGGCGGGGTTGCTCTGGGGCCTGGGCTACGCGCTGCTGCTGTGGCTGGCCGGACCGGCGGGGTTGTTCCCGTTGATAGAGGGCGCCCCGGCGATGGGCATGCTCGAAACGGCCCGCGCCCAGTTCCCTGAATTGGTAGCGTACCTGCTCTTCTTTGGTCTGCCATTGGGACTGACGCTTGGAATTGTTAGTGGCTGGCGCACGCAACCTGGACGAACGCCTTTCAGCCTGACGCGGGCGTTGGTGGTCGGCGGGGCGGCGGGCGTGGTTGGTGGATGGGCTTTCGGACAGTGGATGGCGCAGGTTGGGTTCTTCCCGCTCATCGCGGGTCTCGTCAACTCCGACTCTCCTATGGTAGGTATCGGGCTGCACTTCGCGATCGCTGTCTCTATCGGCGCAAGCTTCGGTGTATTGTTCCAGCGCGATGTGCGCGGGCTAGGATCCAGCCTGGGCTGGGGTCTGGGCTACGGTATCTTCTGGTGGTTTCTCGGGCCTCTTACGCTTTTGCCAGTCTTGGGAGGCTCTACGCCGGACTGGTCTTTCGAGCACGGTAGCGAGCTGTTCGGCTCGCTGGTGGGACATGTGATCTACGGTCTGCTGGTAGGTCTGGTCTACGCGGCGCTGGACCGCCTGTGGGTTGGCTTCTTTTACGACTCGGATCCCATCAACCGCAAATCCGAAGGACCCGGCGTCCGCACGCTCCACTCTTTAGGCTGGGGAGCGGCGGCCAGCCTGGCAGGCGGCCTTCTGTTCAGTTTGATACTACTCGCCACCGGCGTGCTGCCCAACGTCGCCGGGATGATGGGAAGCTCGTCGGTGGTGCTCGGCTTCGTCGTGCACATGGGGATCAGCACCTTGATCGGAATGAGCTACGGCTTGTTGTTCCGTGATGAAGCTCCCGACGCCGGCTCGGGCATCGCGTGGGGCTTACTGTACGGGCTGGCCTGGTGGTTTATCGGCCCGTTGACCCTGATGCCGATACTGCTCGGCGACTCGTTCGTCTGGACGGCCCAAGCAGCAGGCGCCCTCCTGCCGTTCCTGATCGGACACCTGATCTATGGTGCCGCGACCGCCGGCGCTTTCTTGTTACTCGAACGCCGTCACAACGACTGGTTGAGGCTGGACCCACACCTCGCCGAGCGTGAGAACCGCCGGAAGCGTCCCGTAGGCACTGCCGCTCCCGCCCTGTGGCTCTTCGTGCTGGGATTGGGCGTGATGCTGCCGGTTATCCTGGGGTGAACGAGTGGACCGGGAGAAGACGTGTTGGGACAGAAGTCGTGAATAGCGGCGTTGTTCTTGGTCATGGTCTCCCTGATACCCAGCCTCGCATGAGGAGAGGAGTAAAACAACATCCCGCTGGTAAGCCCACAGCCCAAACCAGACAAGTAAAGTGGTGCGTATCTCGCGACGAGCAGAACGATTTCCTGGTATCTCAAACGACGTGAAAAGGAGCCTGACACCGGATGAAAACCACACCGCCCTCGGAAGAAGCCCATCTAAAACCCGAACAGTTAGCCAGACAAGCGGAGAAGGTCCTGAGCGGCAACGATATGGGAGACTGGACAAAGGCCGCGCCGAACCTCTATCCGCACCAGTGGAGTTGGGACTCGGCTTTCATAGCCATCGGCATCGCCCACTACGACGTTCACCGCGCCGCGCAAGAAATTCAGAGCCTCCTCGACCACCATTGGAAAAACGGAAAGGTTCCTCACATCGTCTTTAATCCAGACGCTCCGCCGGAGAGCTACTTTCCCGGTCCCGAACACTGGGCCAGCGCCGCCGCGAACGCTCCCAACGCTCCGCCCAAACCAGCTCTTACCAGCGGCCTCTGTCAGCCGCCGGTCCACGCCATCGCCGTCCGCCGCATTCTGGAGGTCGCGGAAAAATCAGGTAAGGACACGGCCGAAACGCGAAAGTTTCTCCGCGAGGTCTATCCGAAGCTCTTTGCCTGGCACCGCTACCTGGCTACTTACCGGGACCCCGAAGAGTCCGGGCTCGTGACCATCTACCACCCCTGGGAGAGTGGAACGGACAACTCTCCGCGCTGGCGCGCCGCCCTCCTGCGGGTCGAGGTCGGGGACATGCCCGAGTATGAACGCCTGGATCTCCACCATATCGCGGACTCGTCAGAGAGGCCGGCCCAGGATATCTACGACCGCTTCATATGGCTCGTGGAGCTCATAAAGCAGGCCGGCTGTGACGATGGCCTTATCTACGACACCAATCCTTTTCTGGTCAAGGACGTGCTGATGAGCGCCATCCTGGTCCGGGCCAACGAGGCGCTGCTTGAGATAGGGGGCTTGATCGGAGCCCCCAACGAGGACCGCGCCACGCTCCTGCACTGGATAGAACGTGGACGCCGGGGATTGGAGGAACGCTGGGACGATGACCTCAACCTCTGCCTCGACTACGACCTGCGCGACGCGTCACCGCTCAAGGCTCACACCATCGCCGGATTCGCCACCCTCATAGCCGGCACTGAAAACCCCAAACGGCGAGACTCCCTTCTCCAAACCCTCGACTCGGCTGTGTCCGCGGGCCACCCGGACCTGCGCTGGCCGTTGCCCCCGAGCACCAGCCCGGGTGAGCCGGAGTTCCACCCGCGGAGCTACTGGCGCGGTCCTGTGTGGCCGGTTATGAACTGGCTGCTGTGGTGGTCTCTGCAACGTTCCGGCGAGCGTGCAAGGGCCGCCCGGCTCAGAGAATGCGGCCTCGCGCAGCTCGCCGACGGGAGCTTCGGAGAATACTACGAACCCTTTACCGGCGAGCCTCTAGGCTCCGACCAGCAATCATGGACCGCAGCCGTCGCGCTCGACTGGCTGGCAAACGAGGAGGTGTCCGACGACTCATGACTTACCAGCCCATAGAGAACTACGGAATCATCGGTGACATGCACAGCGTGGCCCTGATCGGTACGGACGGGTCGATAGACTGGTTCTGCTTCCCCCACTTCGACTCCCCGAGCGTCTTCGCGGCTATCCTGGACGATGAGATAGGCGGATGTTTCAAAATCTCTCCTGTGGAAGGTGGAGAAAACCGCAAGCAACTCTATTGGCCGGATACCAACGTCCTCGTTACGCGTTTCTTCACGCCGAACGGAGTCGGTGAGATCACGGACTACATGCCGGTCGGCGTCCCCGAAAACGGTCACGGCTACCACCAGTTGATCCGGCGTGTCAGAGTAGTCCGCGGAGAGATGACCTTCCGGGTGGAGTGTACGCCGGCTTTCGATTATGCCCGCGCCGAACACAAAACCGAGATCACCGCCGAAGGCGCCTGCTTCCGCGCCCCACAACTCAACCTGGGTCTATCCACGCAGCTCCCTCTAGAAACGAACGGCGCTGGTGTTCTCGCCGATTTCACCTTGCAAGAAGAGGAAACAACTGTATTCGTCCTCCGGGAAGTCGAAGGCGCAACCTGCGGAGCCTCGTTCTCAGAGTCCGAGGAAGAGGAGCTTTTTAGAGATACCATAAATTACTGGCGTCACTGGCTCTCGAAATGCACCTACACCGGGCGTTGGCGTGAGATGGTCCGCCGTTCGGCGTTGGCGCTGAAGCTGCTGACCTTCGAGCCCACCGGCGCGATAGTCGCGGCCCCGACGTGCAGCCTGCCGGAGAGCCTGGGCGGTGAACGTAACTGGGATTATCGTTACACCTGGCTACGCGACGCGGCCTTCACCCTTTACGGCCTGCTGCGCATCGGGTTTACCGAGGAAGCGGCCCGGTTCATGGAGTGGATCGAAAACCGCTGCAAAGCCTCCGGGCAGGACGGCGCGCTCCATCTAATGTACGGATTGGACGGAAGCAGCGACCTGACCGAGGAGACGTTGGACCATCTGGATGGCTACCGCGGTTCAAAACCCGTCCGGATCGGAAACGGCGCCCACGACCAGTTGCAGCTCGACATCTACGGTGAATTGATGGACGCCGTCTACCTGTACAACAAATATGGAGACTCTATCTCCTACGACCTGTGGACCCATCTGCGGGTGCTCATCAACTGGGTCTGCGACAACTGGCGGCGCAAAGACGAAGGTATATGGGAAACCCGCGGCGGACAGCAACACTTCGTGTTCTCGAAGCTCATGTGCTGGGTCGCGGTAGACCGGGGCCTCAGGCTGGCCGCCAAACGTTCGTTCCCCGCCGACCGCGAGCTGTGGCTGACGGTGCGGGACGAAATCTACGAGGAGATCATGGACAAGGGTTGGAATGCCGAACAAGAAGCCTTCGTACAAGCCTACGGCGAAGACACGCTGGACGCCTCCAGCCTGATCATGCCGCTTGTGTTCTTCCTTTCCCCGAACGATCCCCGGATGCTCGGCACGCTGGACGCTATCTACAGATCTCCTAAAGAGGGCGGCCTGGTCACGGGCGGCCTCGTATATCGCTACGACGTGGATGAGCGGGCAGACGGCCTCGCGGGAGAAGAAGGAACGTTCAGCCTGTGTACGTTCTGGCTCGTCGAAGCGCTGACGCGGGCCGGCAGAGTCGATGAAGCCCGGCTCATCTTCGAGCAGATGCTCGGCTACTCCAACCACCTGGGTCTGTACGCCGAGGAGATCGGACCCGGCGGCGAGGCGCTGGGCAACTTCCCCCAGGCCTTCACACACCTAACCCTCATCAGCGCCGCATTCAACCTCGACCGCGCCTTGGGCTCCGGCCATTAGACTCCTCGCCGGAGCCCAGGCCTCCTCCGCAAGCCGCACGGGTGGAAAGTTGCAAGTCGGCCGATCAATTGTGCCGACAAAACACCGAGGGTACGCTCACCACTCTACCGCGACGCATCTTATTGTTAAGCATTTCGTAAGAAATTCACAAGAGGTTCGTAAGTTTCGTTATGTAAAATAACGTATGTTACACACGGTAAACAAGACAGTAAAGAGGGAAGTAGAGGCAAGACATTGAACAGAAAGAAGTGCGTCGGCCACCTCCAACAAAGAATAGCCGATTGTGGATAAAAAGGTCGCCTACCCGGATTGAGAGGGCTTTGTCCACCGAGCCACCCTTCAGGATATCGAACCTAGAGGATGGACGGCAAGCGACCTGC
The DNA here is from genome assembly GCA_965219175.1 of Rubrobacteraceae bacterium. Taxonomy (GTDB): domain Bacteria; phylum Actinomycetota; class Rubrobacteria; order Rubrobacterales; family Rubrobacteraceae; genus JBBPZK01. Next base: position 624,275 of record CBDCNI010000001.1, on the reverse strand, counting down.
ACAGGGGCGATGGAAAGAATGTATCGCCGAACGGGAAAGGGGTGAATGGAATCGAAGCGGAAGCAGCCGGGTTGCAGATCATAGATCGGCGGCGAGCGGCAAGCGCCGTATCTTTGCACGTAGTACGGATCCAAAAGAAAGGAGATAACTGATGTCTGAAACTCGTCGTGGAGGCGGCTCCGTAGCGGATGCCTGGATAGGAAAAGCGATGCTGTTGGGGTTCGTCGCGGGCCTCGTCTTTATTGTCTTCGAGGTAGCCGTGGCAACGGTCATGGGAGCCGGTCCTCTCGATTCTCTGGGACCACTCAAGATGATAGGGGCGATACTACTCGGGCAGGGAGCGCTACAAGAGGTTTCGTCTCCCCTACCCGAGTTTGGAAAGGGTCTCTTGCTCAGGTTGGGGAATCCCCTGTCCGTGGCGGGAGTAGGTGTCTTGATGCACCTTCTACTCTCGGCGTTCTACGGCGGGACGTTCGGGGTTGCAACCTGGCTCCTCCGGCCGCTCTCCCGTAGCCGCGTCGCTCTAGTCGCGTCCGCGACGGCGTTCGGGGTCTTGCTCTGGCTGGTCAACTTCTACGTAATAGCCCCCTTCGCGTTCCCGTGGTTCACGATGGCGAACCCTATAGTGCAGTTCCTCGCCCACGCGTTCTTCTTCGGCACGATACTGGGGCTACTGCTCGCATGGATGGCGGGGACAACGCAAAGTCGGGAAACGGAAAACCACGATGGAGATCGAGAGACGGCGGGCCATGACGAAAGAAGCAACCAGTCGCCGGAACCGCGGGCTGCCTCTCACTCGGAAGGAGAACAAAATCATGGATAGAGGACGATGGATCAAGGTACTGGGGATGGGACTTCTGGCCGGTGTGCTCGCCGCTTTCGTGATGACGATCGTAATGGTGTTGTTGCGCCTGTACCTGGGCGTTCCGCTCCTTGCCGAGTTAGGCGGCGACAGGTTCCTGCCGAACCTCAGCGTCGGCAAGTTCCTCGTGATCCTCTTTCAAACCGGAGGACCGCTGGCGGCCAAGAGAACGGCGCTCCTTTCCGGCTTCGCGGGGATGCTCGCCGCCGGAGCTTTGGCCGGTTCGGTCTACGCGATCATCGTCGAGTGGGCGCGGGGCAGAAACCCCGAGCGAGAGAGGCGTTTCGGTATCAGCCTGAGCGGCGTTCTGTTCGCGGCCCTCACAATCGTGGTGCTGTGGGTTGTTACCCTGACGGTGCTGTGGCCCGTGCTAGGCGCCAGCAACATCGGCCTGACGCCGGGGCTCGCGTCGGTGGCGACCGCAGCCGGTTTCTTCGTCTCGTACGCCAGCTACGGCGTGGCCCTCGTACTAGTCTACCGTGCGGTAACCAGCCGTCAGCCACTTCGGCAGTCAGCTCCGGTCGGCCAGCCGCTCGGGCGCCGGGCCTTTTTGGCCTCCGGCGCGGGTGTGGTCCTGGCACTCGGCTCGGGTGGTTTGATCCGCCGCGGCTACGACGCCTCGACCCTCTCCTACGACGGTACTGGATACACCGGCGCCAAAGTCAAGCCCATTACGCCCAACGACAAGTTCTACAGCGTTACCAAGAACATCATCGACCCGAACGTCCGGAAGGCCGCCTGGCGGCTCCGGGTGGACGGGGCGGTGGACAAGCCGCGCACCTACAACTTCGGTGACATATCTTCCCTCCCGTCTGTCGAGCAAGAAACGACCCTCGAATGTATCAGCAACGGGGTCGGGGGCGGCTTGATCAGCAACGCCGTCTGGAAAGGTGTTCCGCTGAAGAAGCTGATCGAAGCCGCCGGGCCGAAGCAGGGCGCCGTGGACATCCTGGCGCACGCCGCCGACGGCTATACCTTCAGCGTCACGTTCGAAAAGGCGATGGAAGATACGACGCTCCTGGCCTACGAGATGAACGGCGAGCCGCTTCCCAACCGCAACGGCTACCCCGCGCGATTGTTGGTACCCGGCTACTACGGTGAGGGAAGCGCCAAGTGGGTGACCCGCTTGGAGCTGTTCGACCATCAAGTAGAAGACCGTTACTACCACAAACAGGGCTGGAGGGCGAAACACGTTTCTACCATGTCGCGCTTCGACGATAAAAGGTTCAACCCGATGTTGCCGGCGAAGGTAGGCAAAAAGACGACGCTCAAGGGTATAGCCTTCGCCGCCGACCGGGGCGTCGACAAGGTCGAAGTCAGCACCGACGGCGGCCGGAGTTGGCAAAAAGCGAAGCTCACTTACAAGTCCTCGCAACTCTCGTGGGTGTTCTGGAGCTACGACTGGCGTCCCGAGAAGTCCGGCAACCAAATGCTGGTCGTGCGGGCAACCGATGGCGACGGCAAGCTCCAGATAGCGAATGAGACCGGCATAAACCCCGACGGGTCGAGCGGATACCACAAGGTACCCGCCAGCGTCAAAGCGTAACGAGAGAGGAGAGAGCGACGCGAGGAGCCTGACCTGCTCGCCGTCGGGCCTGTCGCGTTGCGCCACAGAAACGCCTCTACCGGATCAAGAGAAGGATATTGTGATGGAAGGTTCACTATTATGCTCGATGATATGATGTCGGAGGAGCGCGGGAAGAAGGATCGGGTGGCGAAGATATTGGTGGTCGACGACGAGCCCAGCATCCGGGAGGTTGTCGGCCTTTATCTCAGGCGTGACGGTCACTCTGTCATCTCGGCCGCCGACGGAGAAGAGGCGCTGAGGCTCTTTCGGGAGGTCCGGCCCGACCTGGTAGTGCTCGACCTGATGCTGCCGAAGATGGGTGGGCTGGAAGTCTGCCGGCGCATCCAGGCCGAGGGGAGAATTCCCCTGATCATGCTGACCTCCAGGAGCGAGGAGGAGGACCGTATCGTCGGTCTCAGCCTCGGCGCGGATGATTACGTGGTCAAACCATTCTCGCCTCGTGAGCTGGCCGCGAGGGTTGGGGCGGTCCTCCGAAGGGTAACCGAGGCACGCGAAGCCGAAACGAACTCTGATGTAGAGGCGCTCGTGTCGGGAGAGTTGCGAGTGGATCCCAACACACGCGAGGTTACGCTTCGCGACGAGCCGATGACGCTCACGGCGCGCGAGTTCGACCTTCTCTACCATCTGGCCTCTCATCCCCGGCGCGTATTTACCAGAGACCAACTGATGGAGGTGATCTGGGGTTACGCCTTCTCGGTAGAGACCAGCACGGTGACCGTTCACATCCGCCGGCTGCGGGAGAAGATAGAAGCCGATCCATCCCATCCAACCTACCTGCAGACTGTTTGGGGAGTAGGCTACAGGTTCGTGGGTGAGAGATGAAGACCCTCGTAAAGACCGTCTTTATCTCTCTGCTCGTCCTCGCTGGAGCCCTGGGAGCAACGCTGGGGTTCGCCTATCTATTACCCGCCATACCAACTGCCGACATCCCCGTCATAGGAAAATTGCTCCTTATCATTGGGAGCGTGGTCGGCGTGTTGGCGATACTTTTGGTCCGTACGATGATGCTCGGTCATTTTGGAGGCGTGCGCGGCCAGATCGTCGGCGCCGGTCTGATCGGCAGCTTCTTGCTCGTCGGCATGGTAGTCGCCGGGGCGCGGGCGATGTTCCTTTCCGGACACGACCTTTCGCTCCTGTTGACGATGCTTCTTTTCGCGGCGCTCCTTGTAGTCGGCGTCAGCATGTACGGCGCCGCGCTCATGGGCAGGCGCATCGAACGGGTTCGGGCGGGGACGGCGCGACTCGCGGACGGTGAACTAGACGCGGAAGTTTCAGTTGAAGGCCACGACGAGATAGCCGGTCTCGCGGAGGATTTCAACCGGATGTCCCTGTCGCTCCAGGAGGCGAAGTCACGCGAGAAGGATATGGAAGAGGCCAGGAGAGACCTCATAGCAGCCGTCGCGCACGACCTGCGGACGCCTCTCGCTTCCACGCGGGCGCTGATCGAAGCCGTCACCGACGGCGTCGCGTCCGACCCCGAGCTTCAGGCTCGATACCTCCGCTCGGCTCAGGGTGAGATCTCCCACCTGAGCCAACTCGTCGAGGACCTCTTCGAGCTCGCCCGGATCGACGCCGGTGTACTGCAATTAACCCTGGAAAAGGCTTCGCTCCACGACCTGATCTCAGACACCCTCTCCAGCTTTCAGGGTCAGGCTCGAGAGCAAGGCGTGCGACTCGTGGGAGAAGTTTCCAACGACGTTGACCCGGTCCTGATGAACCCCCCGAAACTCCAGCGCGTGTTCCACAACCTCATCAGCAACGCGCTCCACCACACCCCCACGGACGGCACCATAGCCCTGCGGGCGGAGCCCAGCGGTAAGGTAGTGCGGGTAGAGGTAGAGGACACGGGCCGGGGCATCCCACCCGAAGACTTGCCGCGCGTTTTCGAACGCTCGTTCCGGGGCGAGCAGTCCAGAACCCGTCCCCTAATCGACGGAGCCTCCGGAGCCGGGCTGGGACTCGCCATAGCCCGCGGCCTGATCGAAGCGCACGGCGGCGTCATCAGCGTCGAAAGCCAACCCGGCCAGGGCTCGTGCTTCCGTTTCACCCTCCGCCGCGCTTAACGTATCATAGTTCCGTAACAATACTGTTAAGCCTCTCGTAAGGCTCCGGCAAGGGATTCGCAAGGTCTTCCGTGTAGATTCAAGCTGTTAAGGAAAGCGGGAAAAGGAGATCCCCATGCACAAGACACAGCAGAGAGCGGCCACGGCGATGCGAGTTATCCTGGGACTTTTGTTGGGAGCTCTCGTCACATTGCTGGTGTTGGGTATGGCATTGGCATTTGGAAGTTAGCTCCACCGGCTCGTCCGTGACGGCGGTACACCAATACGCAGCTTTACCGGAGAAGAAACTGGGCCGTACTGATCGGGGCGAGTCTACGGTACACTGGTCCCGAACGGCGGGGCGCCGGCACGATAGGTCGGGAGGCGAACTCATGAACGATGGACGCGATCATACCCTGAATTTCGAGGATGCAGGGAGGCTTCCCGCGCCGGGCGACAACGTAGCCATCGCCGCCCGCAGGCTAGAGACCGGGACACGCGTCTCTTACGAAGGCCGGGAATTCACGGTCGGGTATACGGTTCTGGAGGGGCACCGCTTCGCCGTCCGGGATATCCCCGAGGGTGAGGACTTGCTCTCCTGGGGGCTCCGTTTCGGACAGGCTGTGCGGAGCATCGCACCCGGCGACTACGTGTGCAACCCGAAGATCCTCGAAGCCCTCTCCGGGCGCCACGTAGACTTCGAGCTTCCCGCCGCGCCTAACTTCCACGACGCGGAACTCCGACCCTACGTGCTCGACGAGGAAACTTTTCGGCCCGGAGAGCAAGTTTCACTCTACGATGAGCCTCGTACATTTATGGGATACAGGCGCGGTGTAAACCGGGGTGTGGGGACGAGAAACTACGTGGTGGTACTGAGCGTCACCTCCCGCGTCTCCGGGTACGCGAAGGCGCTCGAAGCTCGACTCGCCGGCTTCTCGGACGGTTACGAGAACGTGAGCGGCGTGGTCGCGGTGGCCCACACCGAGGGCGGCGAGGACCGGACCCCGAACAACCTGGAGCTGTTGCTCAGGACGCTGGGCGGTTTCGCGGTCAACCCGAACGTGGGCGCCGTGCTCGTCGTGGATGAGGGTGGTGGAGCGGTGACCGGCGCGATGCTCCGCGACTACATGAGGGAGCACGGCTACCCGCTCTCGGACGTGCCGCACCGCTTCATGAGCCTGAACGGGAGTTTCGAGGCTAGCCTGAGGGCGGGAGAGGAGTTGGTTCGGGGGTTGGCGGAGGCGGCGAATGAGGAACAGCGGACGGAGGAGCCGGTCTCGAACTTGAGGGTCGCGCTCCAGTGCGGCGGGTCGGACGCTTTTTCGGGGGTGTCGGCCAACCCGCTTGCCGGATGGGTGGCGAAGGAGATCATCCGGAACGGCGGCGGGGCAAACCTGGCCGAGACGGATGAGTTGATCGGGGCCGAGCATTACGTCCTCGAAAACGTCCGCGGCCTCGACACCGCCCGTCGCTTCCTCGACACGGTCGAACGGTTCAAAGAAAGGGTAGGCTGGCACGGGCACACGGCGGAGGACAACCCCTCCGGCGGGAACAACTTCCGGGGACTCTACAACATCTCCATCAAGTCTCTGGGGGCGGCGATGAAGCGCAACCCGGAAGTGAGACTTGACCATGTGATCCGGTACGCCGAGAGGATGGGCGAGCCTGGCTTCTATTTCATGGACAGCCCCGGCAACGACCTAGAAAGCGTGGCGGGTCAGGTGGCGTCCGGGGCGAACATGATCTTCTTCACCACCGGAAACGGCTCTATTACGAACTTCCCGTTCGTCCCGACGGTAAAGTTCGTCACCACCACGGGCCGCTACGAGCTGCTCTCCGAAGACATGGACGTGAACGCCGGAGCCTACCTCGACGGAACCCCGATGGAGGATCTCGGTAGAGAGGTTTTCGGGTACGCCGTCGAAACCGCGTCAGGGGAAAAGACCGTCGGGGAGCGAGCCGGGCACTCCCAGGTCTCCATCTGGCGCGACTGGAAGCAGACGGACGGGGCGGCTCTCGAAAGACTCCTGAGTACCCCCGAGCCTGACGGAAAGCCCTTGACGGTCAGGGCTTCCTCCACGCGCCCTGGCCTGGGCTTCGAGGCGGTCGGTACGGAGGGTGGATGCGCGGCGGATCAGGTCGGGCTCATCATGCCGACGAGCTTGTGCTCCGGCCAGATCTCGTTGCGAGTAGCCGACCGCCTGAACGAGCGCGACGCCGGAGTCGGAAAGCTCTCGCGCTTCGTCGCCCTCCCCCATACCGAGGGCTGCGGCGTCTCCGCCGGCTCCGCTGAGACCCTGTACGCGCGCACCGTACTCGGCTATCTGGTCCATCCGCTGGTGAGGGTCGGGCTTCTGCTGGAGCACGGCTGCGAGAAAACCCACAACGACTACTTCCGTAACCGCCTCACCGAGCAAGGCCTCGACCCCGAACGCTTCGGCTGGGCCAGCGTCCAACTCGACGGCGGCATAGACGCCGTGGTCGAAAAAGTCGAAGACTGGTTCGCCGAATCCCTTAGAGACCTAGAAGATCTCACCCCGAAACCGGCGGGCCTCGAACACCTGAAACTCGGGCTCCACACCCCCGGTCCACTCTCAGACGGAGCCGCCCGGAGTCTGGCGCGGCTTACGCTCGCCATAGTCGGCGCGGGAGGTACGGTCGTCGCGCCGGAGAGGGCAACCATGCTGTCTTCACCGGCTTACCTGGAAGACGTCCTGGGCACACAGCCGGCTCACAACACGCTCGCCTACGGGCAGAGAGTTGTGGAGCCGGGTTTTCACGTCATGGAGTCGCCGACGGATCATTGGGTCGAGACAGCGACGGGTTTGGGCGCGACGGGCGTCGAGGTGATGCTCGCGCACGTCACCGGGAAGCCGCTCCAGTCTCATCGCATGATCCCACTAATCCAGGCCGCATCCGACCCAGCTACCATAAGAGACTATTCAGAAGACCTGGACATACTCCTAACCGGCGACCCCTCTTCCTGGATAGATGCGCTGCTGGAAAAGACCCTCGACGTCGCCTCCCGACGGTACGTCCCGAAGCTCTTCGCCCAGGGCAACACCGGCTTCCAGTTCACGCGAGGGTTACTCGGGGTTTCTATGTAAAAGCTACCGGCTTTGGCTGTGCGTCCGAAATTCACCAGGCTTGAGAATTTGCTTGACTCATACACTCACACAGTTGACTTTTGAGAAGGCGCGTGAAGGCGCTTTTCTTGCAAAAAGGGAACAGATTACTTTTCTTTCACTCACCGCTTGCATTACCCTCTCATCATGTGGTATCTTATTTGCCAATGGATAAGAAGACCTATTTTGAGCTCCGGCATAAGATCGAAGACGATGCTTCCAAGAAGATAGAAGCTTTGGATATTGTCTGGAAGCTCCTTAATGAGGACAATAAGGCGCAAGGCCAAGAATCATCGTTCTCCGAACAGCCTCATCCGCAAGCGTCAGGTACTGTTTCTCTTAATCCTGTGTATGAGGGTGGCAAGTCACTCTCTACAAATGATCGTTCGGAAAAGATAAACTTGGCACAAGAGGTCAGGGAAGCTGTACATGAGACTGAGGGAAGATTCACGCAACAGAGCATCACGCAAAGGGTTAGAGGCAAATACCCCAATGCTGATGTGCGCGCGCCATCTGTTTCCAACACACTAGCGCGGTTGGTGAAGCGCGGATCTGTAAAGCGAGTTAGAAAAGGTCTTGGATCAGAGCCCAATATCTACCGAAAGTCTGAGGCTTGGTCTTTCGAGGAGGATGTAGCGAGAAATTTTGCAGGAGATGATGTTACAGAGGAGGTCAATGAGTAGTTAAGCGAAAATGAGACCGACGCGCCAACGCCGGTCCCGATACAAAACCCCGCTAACCTTCCAAAGTTAAAGCTGAGGCTTAAGTGAAATATTATCAGATCCGGGCACCGCCAGCAACTACCGCCGCTCCTTTGTAATTGTACAGTATTCTCGAAACCGAGATTTCCTTATGATAAGTGGTCTTTGTATTTTGCATACTCAGGATTTGACCTTCAACAGTATGGCAGATACGAGTTACGTGCCGAAGAAGTAAGTTCTACCAACCTATAAAGTCACCGTCCACAGAAATATATTAGCGTTGCGAACGTATGAGGCAGCGTCAAGGGTAAGAAAGACTAGTGGGGGCAGTCTTCAGCAGATCGTACTCCATGTCCCGGAGACAATGGACTCAGTCAGACACGATCTTCTAGGGTATCATCGAGTGATCGCACATCGAATTCGATGATGTCCGCTTTAGCTTCGGCCAGCCGCAGGTTGCTCAGCGTTTCTTTCTATGTAGGAATGTACAAGACGGTGTCCGGGCCGCCGTCGATCTTCTGTATATCCGGAACGACCGAACGGTCGAGCGTCGTCACGTCGGGCCAGTTGATCTCCACCATGTTCCCCGCCGGGTCGCGAGTGTAGAGTTGCACCGCCCCGTCCGGCAACTCGTAAACCTTCGAGAAGTAACCTTCCCCGATCCCGACACTGAGGTCGTTCGCCTTTTTGTACGCCGCCTCGAAGTCGTCCACATCAAGACCGAAGTGGTGTCCCTGAGGCGCGGGCGCATCGCTCTGGAACAGGTGCAGTTGGAGGTCGCCCACGCGCAGCCACCTAACCGGGAATGGGAAATCAGGTGAAGAAATCTCCTCCATCCCGAACATCTCTCTGTAGAAGCGCGCCGACTCGTCGAGGTCGCGCGCGTGGACGCTGACGTGTGTAAACCCTCTCACTCTACAACCCATCGCTACGCCTCCTCGTTCGTCGTAAGCCCTGGCTGGATTATACTGGTGGGCATCTTTGGACGATACGGTCCCGCAGATGCCGCTAACAAAAGGCTGGTGGTGTTGTATCGCTCACTCCGTAGAATAAAGGCTTGTGGTATTCAAATGTGGAGTAAGACGAGCCGGGACCAATAGAAAGCGGCCGGAGACGGAGGGTTTTAGAGTGAGCACGAGTAACCACGTATTGTTTCGGACGGGCATCCGGCGGCTCGGCTCGAAAGAGAAGGGCTTTTTCTACCGCTACCCCGACACGGACGAGACGGTACGCGAGGAGCGCGTCCTGGGCCGCATCGAGAGCCTCAAGGTGCCGCCCGCCTGGTCCGATACTCGCGTAGCCCGCGGTCCTTCGGCGAAGGTGCAGGCGGTGGGCTACGACTCGGCGGGCAGGTTGCAGTACCTCTACAACCCCAGGTATAGGGAGAAGAAAGAACGCGAGAAGTTCGAGCGCATCCTGCGGTTCGCCGACGCGCTGCCGGAGATGCGCAAAACTACCAGCGACCACCTGCGACACAAAGCGCTGGACCGTGAGAAGGTCCTCGCGTGCATGGTCCGCCTTATGAACTCGGCGTATTTCCGGGTTGGCGACGAACGCTACGCGAAATCCAACAAGACCTACGGTATCGCCACGCTCCGCAGAAAGCACCTGACCATCGAGGGGGACACGATGGTCTTCGAATACCAGGGCAAATGGGGCCAGCAGCAGCGCAAGGCGGTCACGGACGGGAAGTTGCGGGAGGTAGTCCAGGAGTGCGTGGCGCTTCCGGGTTACGAGGTCTTCAAGTACGAGGAGAACGGCGAGGTCAAGGACGTAAAGAGCCGCGACGTGAACGCCTACGTCAAGGAAGTGATGGGGCGAGAATTTACCGCGAAAGACTTCCGCACTTGGGCCGGGACGCTCGTGGCCGCCGTCAGGCTCGCGACGCTCGGCGCGGAGACGGACCAGAAGAAAGCGAACAAGAACGTGCTCCAGGCGATAGACGCGGTCGCCGAGAGGCTCGGCAACACCAGGGCTATAGCGCGGGAATCATACGTGAGCCCGCGGGTCATCGAACACTATCTGGAAGGGTCGGTGATCTCCCGCAGCGCCGATCGGATGGAAGACGTGATCCTGGCCGAACAAGCCGACCTGAACGAGGGAGAACGGGCGCTGCTCGACCTCCTCAAGAGGAAACTACGCCGCGAACTCGAACGGGCCGCATAGTGTAAGGGTACCCAGGCGACACGCTGCAACAGGCAGTAGCCGTGATCCTCACGAAATACCGACGCCCCAGGCTGTAGCGAGAGATTCTCCGGGCTGCAAGACGCGCAGGCCGACGCCGGTATTGAAGGCGTTTGGGGCGCAGGTCATCGCCTCGATGGCGACGCTGCGCCGTTTGTCTTCTTCCGGGAGGGTGTCGCCGGTGAAGACCTGGATAAAGCCGTTCTCGGAGTCCATCCAAAGCGTGATCTCCGGGTCGCCCTCGGGGTGCGTAAATACGACGCGCGTCAGGCCGTCGGCGTCGAGAGCCACGTCCGTAAAGCACGTATCAAGTTGCAGGTCCCCGATCTCCCTTCCCTCCCGGAAATCGTACTCTGTTCCCTCGACGCCCATCTGCCCCGTCGGGATGAGGTTCTCGTCCGTCTGGAAGTACGTCCCGGCCGGAACGCGAAGCCTGCACGTGTCCACCTTCGCCGTCCCGACGGTGAAGTAAGGGTGGTTAGAGGTCCCGAACGGCAGGCTCGTCCCCCCGATGTTAGTCGCCGTCGTCCGGACGCCGAGACCCGCTTCGGATAGCGCGTACTCTATCTCCAGCGAGAGCACGTGAGGGTAGCCTTTTTGGGCGTGCGAAACGAGCCCCATTAGCAGCCGATCCTCCTCGTGCTCCAGGCAATTCCAGTTCGACCAGCACACGAGGCCGTGCAGGGCGGCGTCCTTATCCACCTCGTTTATCGGGAGTTGGTATTCTTCTCCCTCGAACTCGTACCTTCCTCCCTCTATGCGGTTCGGCCACGGCGAGAGCACCTGTCCGCGGGAATGGTCGCTCATCGCCTCCGGGCCGAAAGTATCCAGGAACTCACGCCCTCCAACCCGATAACTCCTGAGCGTCGCCCCGACCTCGGTAACAACGGCGGCCTGGTCTCCCGAACGTATCTCGAACTGCTGACCCGTTGGCAAGGACGAGTCTGTGCCCCTTTCGCTCATCCTTTAGAGTTTTCCGTGCGGGCCTTGCGGTACTCGGAGACCATCAGCTCGGTCATCTCTTCCACGGAGGTCTCGGAGGTCGGTTTGTCGTAGGTGATCTCCCCGTGCTGCAAGACGTTGACCCGGTCGCACACCTCGAAGACGTGGGCGTAGTTGTGGGCGATTATGATGACCGAGACCTCGCCGCCCTCCTTGAGGCTCTGTACCAGGTCCAGTATCATCGCCCCTTCCTTTGCTCCCATGGCAGCCGTAGGTTCGTCAAGAAGAAGGATTTTGGCTTTCGAGTAAACCGCGCGGGCCACCGCTATAGCCTGCCGCTGGCCGCCCGAGAGCTGGGCCACCGTGGTGTCTATGGAAGGGATGTTGACGCCCATGTCCTCCAGGTATTCGGCGGTCCGTTGCTTCATCTTGCGGTTGTTCAAGAACGGGAGAGGCTTGTGCGTGATCTCATCGTTCAGGAACATGTTGTGGTAGACGGAGAGCTCGTCGGCCAGCGCCAGGTCCTGGTAGACGGTCTTGATCCCGAGGGACTGGGCGTGGGAGACGGACTTCAGCTCGACCTCCTCACCGTCTACGAAGATCTTGCCGGAGTCCGGTTTGTGGAAGCCTGTGATCGTCTTGATCAGGGTAGACTTACCCGCCCCGTTGTCCCCTATAAGCCCGAGCACTTCTCCTTTGCCGAGGCGCAGGGTCACGTCCTCGAGGGCGGTAACGGAGCCGAAGCTCTTCTCGATGTTCTGCGCGAGCAGGGCGTCCGGGGCGCTCACGAGGCGCCTCTCTTTCCGGATCGGCGCAGCCAGCCCAACCCGCCGCCCCTGCGCAAAGTGCCGAGGTAGATGTTGAAGATCATCAACACCATTATGGCCGCGCCGAGGATGACGTTGAACGTGTTGGCGTTGATCCCGAGCAGCGTAAAGCCCTGCTTGAGTTCCGCATAGACTATCGCGCCGAAGAAAGCCCCGATCATAGTCCCCACGCCTCCCGCCAGCGGTGTGCCGCCGATAACCGCCGCGGCGATGGCGAAGAACATGGTCTGCGCCCCGCCGGCCAGCGGGTCTATGGAACCTATGCGCATCGCCTCAAGGATACCGGCGAACCCGGCTAGCACGGCGCAGATCACGAAGTTGACGATCCTTATCCTGTTCACCTTGATACCCGACTCCTTTGAGCCGATGAAGTTGCCGCCGGTGGCGAAGGTGTGAAGCCCCCAGCGCGTGTTCTTGAGCAACAAGTGCATCACGAGCAATATTACGACCGCCCAAATAATCTCCGAGTAGAGGTAGTTGCCCAGGACGGTCCTTGTCATCCCTGACGGAGCGCTCACGGGGAAGCCGTTCAGGAGTATGACGTTGACCCCGGCCAGCAGGAAGAACGTCCCCAGCGTGACCACGAAAGAAGGAACCCCGAAGTAGACCCTCACCGCCCCGTTGATGAGGCCCACCATGGCTGTGATTACCAGCGCCACGACCACCGCCAGCGGCAAGATCAGACGCCAGTCGTCGTAGGCTATCCACATGATCGCGGGCGCGAACCCGAAAGTGGAGCCGACCGACAGGTCGATCTCCCCGAGTATCATCACCATTACCAGCCCGAGCGCCATGATCGCCACCGGCGCCAGCGTCTGCGAGATGGTTACCAGGTTGTCGTGCGAGGCGAACGCTCCGTTGGCGAACCAGAAGTAGAAGAACAAAATGACGGCGACGACGAATATGCCGATCTCCTGCTTTTTCAGCAGGCTCACGACCGACCGGAGAAACCCGCCTCCCGAGGCCCCGCCTGCGGTCCCGCCTTTCTCTCGCGCGGATGCGTTTTCAGCCATATCTATCGTCCTCTATCCCCGCCTATGCGGAGGGAGCTTGTATCTTGGAGGGCGCTTCGAGGAGCTTCTGCTTCTTGGTGCTACCCTCGTAGCGCGTCTGGGTGCTCAGGTACGGGTCCACGGTCTCTTTAGTGACGAACTTCAAGCCCGTGTTTGCCTCCGCCATACCCGTGAGCCCCCCGGAGATCTTGAACAGGTAGAGTTCCATTACCGGAAAGAAGCCCTGCAGGTACGCCTGCTGGTCTATGGTGAAGTCTATGTGTCCCTCCTTGAGGAGTTGGAGGGTCTTCGGCAAGAGGTCGTAGCCGCCGCCCTTCACCCCTTTGTCGTGCAGACCGTACTTCTTCATCACCTGCGCCACACCCTGGGTAGAACCCGCGTCCACAGCGAACATGCCCTTCACGTCCTTGTGGCCCTGGTAGTAGGAGTCGATCCTGTTCAACTCGTCGTTCATCTGCGCGCCGGTCTCGACCTCGCTGACCTGGATGTTCGCCCCGGACTGCTTGATGCCGTCCTTGGCCCCGTCTATGCGCGGCTGGATGTTGAGCTGCCCCGGCGTGGCGATGAACAGCGCGACCTTGCCGCTTCCCACCAGCTTCGCTATCCGCTTGCCCATCTCGACCCCCGACTGGTAGAGGTCCTGGCCGATGTAGGCGAGCGCGGGGTTCGGCTTGCCCGGCGCTCCGTCGGCGTTGTAGGCCACCACCGGGATACCCTGGTCCAGCGCTTTGTTGATCGGGTCGTTAAAAGCTTTCGGGTCCACGATAGCCACCGCGATCCCATCCGCGCCGCCGTTTATGGCCGTATTCATCGCGTTGACCATCTCCGAAACAACGGAGTTCTCCGAACCGGTCCACTGATATTTAGTTCCGAGCAGCGCGCTGGCGTCCTGGATGCCGTACTGGGTGGCGGTGAAGAAAGAGTTCGTGGTCACGTGGTTTACGAACACGAAGTTGTAGTTCGGCGTCTTCGGGAAGTCCCCGGCTCCACCCCCGGAGCCTCCACCTTGCTGACTCCCCTGCGAGTTCTGAGATCTGCACCCGGCCAGAAACAGCCCCGTTCCAGCCGCCGCACCCGCTGTTAGGAACGCCCGGCGTCCCAGCTTACGTCCCTCTACCCCACCACTTTCCATATGTTTACCTCTGTTCTTTATCCATCACCAGAACGTCGTTTCCCTTTTGGCATTGTCGTACCAGCTACCCTGCCTGTCAAGCATCTCGGCATCCTGCCCCGGTGCCTGCTACTGTGGCTGGTCTCCCTGGTCCCACCACAAGCCCATCCTGGCAGTCGTCCCTCCATCGGCGTAGAGGACCTGGCCGGTCACGAAGCCGGCGGCGTCGGAGGCGAGGAATGCCACCACCGGCCCGATGTCCTCGGGACGTCCGACGCGGCCTAGCGGGACGAGCGTGTGGCCGAATTCCGTGTCGTAGTTGGGCATGTCGAAGTAGCGGGGCACTTCGATGATGCCGGGACCGACGGCGTTCACCCGGACCTTCTTCTCGGCCAGCTCTATGGCGAGCTCGCGGGTAAAGGCGTTAATGGCTCCCTTGGTGGCGGCGTAGGCGGCGTGGCGCGGGAACCCACCGTAACCGTGGATGGAGCTGATGTTGACGATGGCGCCTCCACCCGCCTCCAACATAAACGGCACCGCCGCCCTGGCGCAAAAGAAGTATCCTTTTATGTTCAGGTCAAAGACCTCGTCGTAGACTTCTTCGGTCGTGTCGAGGAAATCCAGCGCCCGCGTTACTCCGGCGTTGTTTACCAAAACATCGAGCCCGCCCAGGGCGTCTGCCGCTTCTTCCACGACCCTTTCACACTCGTCCGCCTCTCTGAGGTCGGCTTGAATACTCGCGGGCTTTCCGTGGTCTCCTCCGAGTTTCTCTATCCTGCTTACAGTATCTTCGGCGCTCTCTTCATTGTGGGCGTAGTGGACGACCACGTCCGCACCGCCTCTGGCAAGCTCGACGGCGATGCCCTGCCCGATACCCATCCCGGCACCCGTTACAAGCGCCTTCTTGCCCGAAAGATCCCCCACTATACGCACCTCCAAAGTCTCTCTACACATCTCCCGAGCCCCAGAGAGCGGTTCGAAGTGCGCGTCCTGTAACCGCGCCTCCAAAGACGCCTATCCCGAAGGACCTCTACGCGGTCCGGCCCATCAGCTTCACGTGTAGAACTCTTCCACCTGTCGACGTAATTGTTATAACGATCGCGGTGACTGTCAACAGCCACGATCCTTCCCAAGCTTTTCACAATAGCCGCATCTTGTGGCCTATAATGCTTTTTGTCACGCTGACTGATATGGCAACCTGGAAAAGGCTGCCCGCTCCGAATGTCTACTCGCCGACGACAAGAGCTCGTTGCGGAGTTTGAATGACATGGGGCGCGGCTGATCTCGGTTTGCACTATCTGGAGCGGAGACGGGTTTTAGCTACGGGCGAAGCAGTCTATACAAAGCGTAGACGTGTCGTGGGATGTCTCGCTGTCGGTGGCGAGGCTCCCCACAATATCACCAACGACGCTTGCGAACTTGAAGCCGTGTCCGGAGTACGAGGGGATGAGGGATCCAGGCTAGCCGCGAAAGCCGAGGCACCGCGAGATCTCCGCAGCAGCCTCGCTGATTAGCCCACCCACCTCCTCGAAGGATCCTTCCGGAAGCCTGAAAGCGGGGCCGGAAACGCTCGCTGCCGCCACGACCACGCCGTCGGCGTCCCGGATCGGTGTCGCCACGGCGTTCAGCCCAACCTCCAGCTCCTCTTCGGTATACCAGTAGCCGTTGCGTTGGCTGGCCTGTACCTGATCCAGAAGAATTTTCGAGTCGACGATGGTGCTGTCAGTATAGCCCTGTAGAGGTTTTTCCAGGATGCGGCTTCGTTGATCTTCGGGCATATGATAAAGGAAGACTTTGCCCGCCGCGGTAGCGTGCAGCGGCGTGTGCCGACCGGACCAGTCCACGCTCAGGGCGGAGAAGTCCGAGGTGCTCTGCTGGATGATGATGGCATCGTCGCCCTCCAGGACAGCGACGGTTGCCGTCTCCCGCGTCTGCTCGGCCAGCCGGTCGCAGACCAGTCTGGAGCACCGCGCGATATCCAAATCGGCCGTGACGGAGCTGGCGAGCATGACCAACCCGAACCCCAAACGATACTTCTCGGTCGCGGCGTCCTGCTCGGCCATCCCCCGGTCTCTGAGCGTCGCGAGCAGCCGGTAGGCGGTGGACTTATGTATGTCCAACTCCTCCGCTACTTCCGTCACGCCAGACCATCCCCGGCGCGATAAGAACTCCATTACGGTGATGGCCCGGTCGACCGACTGGACAAAATTGTTCCTACGTTTTGTAGTCTCCATGAGAGGATATTCTACACCGCCCATCTCCTCCAAACCCGGCTCGCTCGGGTCTTGGAAGTTCCGGCGCCCGTCTCTCATCCTCCTTCCTTGACCGAAAACGCCGACAGAGGTGTATTGTCCGCCACGTGACGAAACCAGTCCGCGGCCACGTGAGGAGCGGCGCCGTCAACATTAGGTGCTCCGCGATTATCCGCAACGTCGCGGGCGTCTACCGTCCGGGCCTCTATGCTGAACCTCGCGACGCCTGTAGTATTCGGCGTCCCGGCGTGCAGGTGCGCGCCGGAAAAGCACAGCATGTCTCCAGGCTCAACGGTCACCCTCAGTTCCGAAGCGGAGTCTACGGGCTCGGTCGGCTCGGGTACCAGGGGGGTCTTGGTGCGAGACTCGCCGCGCCGCTCGGCCCGGATCTCTTCCAGGTCCCAGTCGCCGCTGGTGTTCCGGACAGGCTGCGACCAGTAGCTCGGATAAAAAGCTATGGTGCGTCCAGGGGTTATCGGGTAGATCGGGGCCCACCAGTTGGTCTGTGCGTAGACGTTGGAGGCCCAGGTATCTCGGTGAACCTTCAGCCTCCCGACCCGCCGGTCCGCTTCGCCTTCGCCGTGCGGGAGTACCCGCAGGTGCAGCCAGTCCCAGCAGCACCAGCGCAAATCGACACCGACCTCCTCAAAAGCCGCCAACAGCAGCTTCCTAGCTTCCGGGTGCTTGCGATACTCCTTCTGTAGAGCGTCGATCCTACCGAGGTAGTCCTCCCGCTCCAGCTCGAACTGCGCCTTCGGCGGGTCAGATACGCCCAGCGCGTTCCGGGCGAGATCGGCCGTAAGAGTACAGAGACCCAACATCGACTCGACGTCCTTGAAGATTAGCAAATCACCGGCGTAGACTGACTCGCGCCGACGTCCATCTTCGAGTGCGCCTGAGAGAACCTGAATGGCGGGCGCCCGACTCGGGGCGTTGCCTGCACTCACCAGAAGGGCCTGACATCCGGAACGCGGGGAAAATGGTGGACCCGCCCGTTCCGCTCGCTGGTCGTGTCGAACGTCTCCTGCTCCTTCCGAATGGTGGACCTGGCGACGCCTGTTGGACTAGAGACACCACCCACAGAGCGAGCTGGAGCGGCGAACTGCCGCCTGGAATACTGTCCAAAGCGGTCGAGGCGGAAGAGGCTAATGTCGTGGCGGGTCATGCCTTTCTCGGCCAGATCCGCCATGATCTCCCCTACCACGCTCGCAAACTTGAACCCGTGTCCCGAACAAGGTGAGGCGAAGGACACCTGCTCGTACCTCGGGTGAACGTCGATGATGAAGTGGTGGTCGGGGGTGTTGGTGAACATGCAGGTAGCGAGGCTCATTGTGGGTCCGCAGCCGTCCGGGAAGTAGCGTTCGGCGAACTGGCGTAGGATCCGCTCGTCGTACCCATGGGGCTCACGGTCGATCTCATCTGCCGGGCCCGTCTCTTCCAGGTGGAAGTACTTGCCGAACTTGAAGCCTGGCACTCCAAATACAGGGAAGCCGTAAAAGCGCCCTTCGTCTACCAGCAGGTTGAAGACCGGGAAGTTCTCTGGCCGGAAGCGTTCGGGACGGGTGGGCTGGAGCCAGGCAAGGACTTGTCTCTCTGGTACGGCTAGTCCGTCAAGTACATCGAGGAGATCTGCCTCCCAGGCTCCGGCGGTAACGACGAGCTTGTCGGCCTCGTAGGTTCCGCGATTGGTATGCACCCGCACTCCACCTTCGAGAGGTTCCCAATCGAGGACCTTTTCGTGGGCGTGGATCTCGGCTCCGTGGGACTGCGCGGCCATTACGTATGAGACAATGCACCGCTCCGGTGCTAGGAATCCTCCGTCGGGCTGCAAGAGAGCGAGGTGATCTTGCGGGAGGTTGTATCCGGGATGGCGGCGCCTGAGTTCCGCCCCGGTCAGGACTTCGTGAGGGATATCGTGCTGTTTACAAGACTCCCAAGATCCCTTGAAGACCCAGGAGTCCTCGGGTCCTGAGTCTATGGAGCCGGTGGTGTAGAGGAGCTTCTCGTCCGCCTCGCGTTGTATCTCGCGCCACAACTCGTAGGCGCGCCTGAGCAGATGGACGTAGGAGGGATGCTCGTAATAGGCCATACGGATGATGCGCGTGTGACCGTGCGATGATCCCATATTGTGCGGGATGCCGAACTGTTCAAGGGCCAGTACCCGCTTGCCGCGCTTCGCCAACTGGTAGGCGGTGGCGCTGCCCATAGCGCCCACGCCGAGGACGATGGCGTCGTAGTGGCCGGAATAGTCTACGCCGGGCATTAGGACTTTCCGTTGCCGGAGTATCCTGCCAGGGTGCTTGTTTGGGAGTTGACCGGCGGTAGTGCGGAGGGTTGAGGTCGGCTCAATTCGTCGTCCTGCGGCCTGGAGCGGGCGCGGGCCATCTCGGGATCGAAGAACGGAGTCTGCGCCACCCGTGCGGGTACGGGACGGCCGTTTACCTCAACCAGCAGGTTGCCGCCCGGCCAGGCGTGGGCGGTGTCTACGTAGGCCAGAGCCAGGGTCTTATCTACAGAAGGCCCACGGGCGCTTGAAGTGACGACGCCGACCTGCCTGTCTCCCGGCAACTGTTCGTCCTCGTGCTCTCCGGTCTCCGCCCCAGTCTCCACAACCTCTCTGAAGGTAGCCACGTCCCCGATAGCGTAGACCTTATTTCCCCCGGAAGCTGGGGTCTCGCTGTCCAGGATCAAGCCTACCCAACGCTTCTCCAGACCTCGTTCCTGCACGCGCAGGAGAGCTTCGCGTCCGACGAAGTCCCGCTTGTTAAAACGGATCCAACGGTCCAATCCCAGGTGGAATGGAGTGTACTCCTCACTTATGTCGGGGCCGTAGAGTGGCAAAGCCTTCTCGATCCTTAGACTCTGCATCGCCTCGACGCCGTAGGGCCGGAGCTCGAACTGCTTGCCGGTCTTCAGGATGTGCTCCCACAGCATCCCGGCTTGATCCGCCGGCACGTACAACTCGTAGCCAAGCTCTCCGGTATATCCGGAACGAGAGGCCAGGAGCTCCACCCCGCCGATTTTGCACGGCGCGAAGCGGAAGAACCTCAGGGCGTCGAGGTCCACGTCCTCGGCTACCGTCTTGAGATACTTGCGGGAGAGAGGTCCCTGTACTGTGAGCAGGGCGATGGCCGCCGTCATGTCCGTGACGTAAGCGCTGGACCCTTCGGCGTGCTCGGAGATCCAACGATAACTCTTCAGCCGAGGCCCGGAACTAGCGACGACCATGTAGTGTTCGTCGTCGAACTTGTAGACCGTAACGTCGTCTACGATACCGCCTTCCTCGTTGCACATCGTCGAGTACCGAAGCTGCCCAGGCTCCATGTCCTGGACTTCGTTGACGAGCAGCCGTCTCACGAGCCTCTCCGCCCCCGGCCCCTTTATATCCACCTCGCCCATCGTCGAAAGGTCCTGCATCCCCACGTTCCTACGAACGTTGAGGTGCTCCTCCACTGGTGAAACGTAGGAGGACGGGAACATAAACTCCCCGCCGCCCTTCACGAGCCCCCGCGCCGCGCGCAGGTGGTAATCGTAGAGCGGGGTCCTTCTCTCCGTCATCAAAAACTCCTTTCCCGAGACGCAAGGTCAACGTCCATTATTGTATCTTCCTGTACAAGTCAGGCGCTATCGGGTACGGACCCGCCGTTGGAGCCAACCGTATCCAGGAAGCGGCCTGATGTCTACTCCGGGTAGTTTGGCTCACTGTTTTCGCTCATGAGAGACCCACGATCTCACCGTTGTCGTCTATGTCTATGTGCGTGGCCGCCGGTGAGGCGCTCAGGCCCGGCATCGTCCTCATCTCGCCGCACAGAGGGTAGATGAAGCCCGCTCCCACGGAGGCACGCACCTCGCGCACCGGGAGCGTCCAGCCCTTCGGGGCCCCCAGTAGTGTTGGATCCGAGGAGATCGAAAGGTGCGTCTTCGCCATACACACCGGCAGCCTACCGAAACCATTCTTCTCGTAGGAGTCGAGTTGTTGGGAGGCCCTCATGTCGTAGGCCACGCCGTCCGCCCCGTACACCTTCGTGGCGATGGCCTCTATCTTCTCTCTGAGGCTCGCCTCCTCCGGGTAGAGAAAGCGGAATTCGGTCTCCTCTTCCGCGGCTTCGGCGACCGCCTCGGCCAGCTCGGTGGCGCCCGCGCCACCCTCGGAGAAATGGTTGCAGATGGCGACCCGCACCCCCATCTCCTCGGCGATCTCTCGGATAGCGTCGTGTTCGGAGTCGTGGTCGGTTGGGAAGGCGTTTATAGCCACCACCGGCGAGACGCCGTGCACTCTTATGTTCTCGATCTGCTTACGCAGGTTGTCCGCCCCGGCGAGTACGTCCTCGGGGTTCTCCTCCAGTAGCTCGGGCGGCAGCGGGCGTCCGGCGACAATATTGAACCTGCCCGAATGCGCCTTGAGCGCGCGCACGGTCGCCACTAGAACGGCGGCGTCGGCCTTTAAGCCGGAGTAGCGGCACTTGATGTTGAAGAAACGTTCGGCGCCCATGTCCGCCCCGAAGCCAGCTTCGGTGATCAGATAATCTCCGCCACGAATGCCGATCTGGTCCGCCATGATGGAGGAGTTTCCGGTTGCGATGTTGCCGAATGGTCCGGCGTGCACCAGGACCGGCGTGTTCTCAAGGGTCTGCATCAGGTTCGGCTTTATCGCCTCGCGCAGCATCACCGCCATGGCGCCGGCGGCCTTCAGGTCTTCGGCGGTTATGGGCTCGCCTTCCACGGTGCTCCCGATCACGATTCGGCCCAGCCTCTCTCTCAGGTCCTTTAGAGAGGTCGAGAGCGCCAGGATCGCCATTACCTCCGAGGCGGCGGTGATGTCGAATCCGGTCTCGCGGGGAATGCCGTCGGCGCGGGGACCGAGCCCCACGATAATGTTCCTCAAGGCCCGGTCGTTCACGTCCAGGACCCGCCGCCAAGTGACGCTGTGGCGATCCACGTGGAAGAAGTCGTCGTTCTGGTGGATGTGGTTATCCAGCATGGCAGCGAGCAGATTGTGGGCCGAGGTAACGGCGTGCGTGTCGCCGGTGAGGTGGAGGTTGAGCATCTCCATCGGCACTACCTGACTGTAGCCGCCGCCCGCCGCGCCGCCCTTGATACCGAACGTCGGACCCATAGCCGGCTGGCGCACCGCGACCGTCGCCGTCTTCCCGATGTGGGAGAATGCCTGGCCCAGGCCCACCGTGGTCGTGGTCTTTCCCTCGCCTAGAGGCGTCGGTGTGATCGCGGATACCACCACGTACTTCGCCTTTGGCCGGTCCGAAAGCTCCTCGATGGCTTCGAGCTTTATCTTCGCCACGGAGTCGCCGTAGGGCTCAAGGAGGTGCTTACCGATGCCGATGCCCCCGGCTATCTCGGTCAGTGGCTTCAGCTTCGCCCGGCGGGCGATCTCGAGATCGCTCGGGAACTTCTCTGTCGGGAATGTCATACGGTAGACTCCTTGTGTCTCTCCTCGATTAGCGTCGCCCCGAGCCGCTCCAGCGCTTCGCGCCGCCACGCTTCGGTCTTCTCCACTTCGTTGAAGGTGTAGATGTGAAAGCCGCGCACCTTGCGTTCCGGGTCCCCGACAGAGGTCGATACGCCCTCGATCAGGGCGTCCGGGCTGTAGCCGCCGGGCATGAACATCCGCCAGAACCAGTTGCCGTACTTCTTGAGGAAGCGCGCCGACTCTCCGAGACCTATGTTCGAGGAGATCCGCAGGAGCTTTATCATGTTCACCGCGCCGGGCATACCGACGTAGATCGGCAACTTCACGCCCCGCCGCCGCACCCGCAGGACCCAGTCGTTGATAACTTCGGTGTCGAAGCAGATCTGGCTGGCGATGTAGGTCGCGTAGGGCTCTTTCTGAAACATCGCCTGTATGGTTACCTCATCGCTTATGAGAGGGTGGCTCTCGGGGTAACCGGTGATGCCGACCTCTTCGAGGCCGTGACCGATCTCGCCCATCGCTTTCAGCAGCGCGCCGGAGCCGTCGAACTCACCGGCGGGCTCCGGCGCGTCGCCCGCCACAACGAAGACGTCCCGGATGTCCGCATCCCGCAACCGCGCGAGGATCTCGGCTAGCTGCGCCTTGTCCCGGACGAGACGCGCCGAGAGGTGCGGCGCGACCCGAAAGCCCCCATCCGAGAGCCGCTCGGCCAACTCCAGGGTGGAATATATCCCCTTCGTCGGCGAAGCCGTCACCGTGAGCTTGATGTGCTTCGGCACGTGCTCGACTACCTGCTCCTCGATACCCGGAAGCGGAATGACCTCGTATCGCGGCCTCCGCAACGCCTCGACCAGCGCGCTCCTGCTGTCCTGCATCAAACGGTCCCCTTCTTGTCCCTCAGGGGGCAATGGGCCGCGCCGGGACGTGTCCGGCGCGGCGGCTCTAGCTTCTGCTGCGTGCTGCTCCCGTCTAGGCTCCCTTGCTGGAGCTGGTGGCGTTCAACGTCTGCTCGGCGTGCTCCGGCTTGAAGAAGACCCTGTCGGCCACCGTGGCCGAGACCGTCTCCTCCGGGCGCTCCACCTCGAGTTCGGTGCCGATCTCGCTGTACTCGACCGGGACCATGGCGAACCCGATGTTCTTCTCCAGGCGCGGCGAGTAGCAGGCGGAGGTGACTTTGCCGATCTTCTCGCCGTTCTTGTGAACCGGGAAGTAGTCGATCATGGAACCATCATTGTACGATCCGAGACCCCCGCCCCCGATCTCCACTCCGACCAACTTGCGGCTGACGCCTTCCTCGCTGACCTTCCTCAAGGCGTCCTTGCCGACGAAGTCCTGGTCTTGCTCGAGCTCGACCATCCACTTGTAGCCGTAGCCGACCTCGTAGGGGTTGGTGTCGTACCACATGTCGCAGCCCAGCGCGAGGATTCCGCCCTCGATCCTGCGGATGTGGCACGGCCCGATCGGGGAGATCCCATGCGGCTCGCCGGCCTGCAAAACGCGGTCCCAGAGCTTCAAACCGTCGCGGCTGGCGTTTTTCAGGTATAGCTCATACCCCAGCTCCCCGGAGTAACCGGTGCGGGAGATGACGAGCTCCATCCCGTCGAGCTCATGGTGCTCCATGTAGTAGTAGGGTACGTCGAGGATGCCCTCACCGAACAGGTCGGTCATCACTTCCTTGGACTTCGGACCCTGGACCTGCATCGGGCCTACGTCGGGCTCTTTGATCTCCACGTTCAGCCCCGAGTTGTAAGCGAGACCCTGGGCCCAGAGCAGACCGTCGCTATCGGCCAACGAGAGCCAGAAGTGGTTCTCATCCAGGCGCAAGAGCACCGGGTCGTTGATGATGCCGCCCTCGGCGTTCGTGATAAACGCATACTTGCACTGCCCGACGGCGCACTTGTTCAGGTCGCGTGGGGTGAGCATGTTGGTGAACTCGAAAGCGTCAGGGCCGGTGATCTCTACTTGCCGCTCCGCGCCGCCGACATCCCACATCGTAACGCCGTTCAGGAGTTGATAGTACTCCTCCACCGGGTCCCGGTAGTAGCGTGGGTGATAGTGGTGATTGTAGACGCTGTACTTCTGGACTCCGTGCCGGCGCGAGCCGTAGAAGTACGGTGACTTGAATATCCTCGTGTACTGCAGGATACCGGGGTTTGGATTTACTTCCGCCATCTAAGGTATCTCCTCTCTTCGTTGTACGCGGCCCTTGAGCGTAGGCCGTTTGAACCATCAGCGTCGCTCACTCCCGGATGTTCAGCTCTTTCGTCGCATCTCTCCCTCCCTCGTGTTTCGGAAATGCTCATTTATGTACTTTCGGTTCTGGCCTGTTTGACGAGTTCCGATCAAGACGCCTCCCCGTTCAACCGCGCATCCGCTTCATCGCCGGATCGAAGAGCGGCTCCTCGGCGACCGTCGCGCCGTGACGCTCCCCAAAGTAACCAACTTCGACCTTCCGACCCTCCGCCGAAAGCGAGGGCGGCAGCCAGGCGTAGGCGATGCTCTGGCCTATCGAATATCCGTACGCCGCGCTGGTGACGTAGCCTACAGTGCGGCCTTCCGCGTATACCGGCTCGCCGCCCATGACGATGACCTTGGGATCTTCGAGGAGTAGGCAAGAGAGCTTGCGGCGCGGTCCCTCCTCCTTGCGCCTCAGTAGCGCCTCCTTGCCAACGAAGTCGTCCTTGTCGAGCTTCACGGCGAAGCCGAGACCCGCCTCGTAGGGGTCGTGCTCGGTGGTCACGTCCGTTCCCCACAGCCGGTAGCCCTTTTCGAGCCTGAGCCCACTGAAAGCCCCGCGGCCGCCCGCGATGACGCCGAGAGGCTGTCCGGCACTCTGGAGGAGGTCCCAGAGTCTGATGCCCATGTCCGCCGGGGCGTAGAGTTCCCACCCGAGCTCTCCGACATAGGAGACCCGCAGCGCGGTGACCGGCACCTCACCGATGTGGATCCTCTTCGCCTTGAAGAACCCGAAAGCGTCGTTGGAGAGGTCGTCGAGGCTCAAGGACTGCACGAGATCCCTCGCCGCCGGCCCCCACACTCCCAAACAGCAAGTACTGCCCGAGATGTCCCGAACCTGCACCGGGCTGTCCTCCGGCAGGTGACGCTCCATCCATTCGATGTCCCTGGGTCCGTTGAGGCCGAGTTGGAAGTGTTCTTCGGCGAGGCGCGCGACGGTTATGTCGCTCCTCACGCCCGCTTTCTCGTCGAGCATGAGCGTGTAGGTGACGCTGCCGACCGGCTTGTCGAGCTGGTTCGTGTTCAATCCCTGGAGGAATTCGAGAGCACCCCGGCCGGTGACCTCGACTTTCTTTAGCGAGGCCATGTCGAATATGGCGCCCCGCTCTCGGGTTGTGACGTGTTCGGCCCCGACTATGGGAGACCAGTAGCGGCCGGACCACTCGTCGCGCTCCGGAACCTCGACCCCCGCGAGCAGCGACTCGTTGGCCGCGTACCACTGCGGACGCTCCCATCCCGACGCCTCAAGGAAGTACGCCCCGAGCTCCCACTGGCGCGCGTAGAAGGGACTGGTACGCAAGGGTCGCGGCTCATCCATCGGCTGCAGCGGGTGGATCACATCGTAGACTTCCTGGAACGACTGGGAGCTGCGGGCCAACACGTAGGCGGGGCTCTTCTGGTAGTCGTCGAAGCGGTGGACGTCGAGACCGCTCGGGTCGATGCTCGGGGCGCCTTCGACCATCCACTCCGCGATCATGCGTCCCGCGCCCGCGGCGTGCGTGACCCAGATGGCTTCCGCCATCCAGAAGCCCTGAACCTCCTTGGACTCACCGAGCAATGAGCCACCGTCCGGCGTGAACGAGAAGAGTCCGTTTATGCCCCGCTCTATCTCTGTTTGCCGCAGCGCGGGCAGCAGCCTCCGCGACTCCTCCCACGGTCCCTCGAAGTCCTCGGGAGTGAATTCCTTTATGGAAGGCATCGTCTCGCCGGGCTTGTAGCCGCCGATCTCATCGGGTGAGAGTGGCATGGAGCGGTGCCTGTAGGATCCTATTCCGTACCGCTCACCCTCCTGCCGGAAGTACATCGAGTGGTCTTGGTGGCGTAGGATCACGTGGTCCGACTCCCCGACTGCTCCTTCGAGCCCCGGCACCGGGGTGGTCCACGCATACTGATGCTGCATCGGCGTCAAAAGCGGTACGAATGCTCCGGCCATCCGCCCGATGCGCGGCCCCCACATCCCGGCGCAACTCAAGACAATCTCCGTTTCGATGCGGCCCTGCGAGGTCTCGACAGCCCTGACGCGCCCGTCCTTTACCTCAACGCCGACGACCTCGGTTTCGCCGTGGAAGCTCGCGCCGCGTTCCATCGCCCGTCGCGCCATCGCCTCCGCAACCCGGACGCCTTTGGCGATGCCATCCGAGGGAACGAAGAAACCGCCCCAGATTCTGCCCTCGTCCAGGAGGGGGCTCTTCTCGACGCATTCCTCCGGTGAGAGAAGCTCCGACTCTACCCCCCAAGCAGTAGCGATACCGTGTTTCCTCCGCAGATCCTTCCATCGCTCGGGGGTTGCCGCCACCTCGACGCTCCCCACCTGATAGAAGCAAGGATCTCCGTCTAGCTCCAGCTCCGAGTATCGCTTTACGCCGTAGCTGGCAAGCTTCGTCATCGTCTTCGACGGGTTGGTCTGGAAGACGAGCCCCGGCGCGTGGGACGTGGATCCCCCAGCCTCGAAGAGCGGTCCCTGATCCAGGACCACCACGTCCCGCCAACCTAGCCCCGTAAGATGCTCGGCCGCGCTGCAACCAACGATGCCCGCCCCAACGATCACGACTCTCGCCCTATCTTCCATCGCTAGTCCTCCGTCCGTGTCCCGCAAGCGAGAGCCCAACGCCCGATAAGCCCACTACCGAACGTGTCCGAACCGCCCCCACAGCGCCGCACCTAGCCTCCGCCTCATGTAAGCGGCCTGCGATCTCAAGCCCGTAGCTGTTGCGTATTAAGAAATTCATTTTACTATGAGGAACTAGTAGCATACGTTATCGGGTGAGTCAAGGGGGCGTGATGATCAGTTCGTGCATTCGGGGCCTTGCTACCTCTCGCGTCTGATCGAGGCAACCCTGGAGCTCTTGAGGACCATAGGCTCGTTCGGGGGTTTGAGAGGAACGTTTCTCGCGCCGAGAGGCTCTCGGCAACGCTGACCCGGAGGCGATTTATCTCTCAAACGGTTCCGGCAAGTAGTGTCGAGCCTCGGTAATCACCAGATGAACCGGCACGTCGTGCTCTTCGCGGGGGACCTTCTCGACCATCTGAGTTTCGAAAGCCCCAGCGACCAGACGCGCGTTGGAAGATAGAGTGCCGGAGAGCAGCCCGTCGTAGAAGCCTGCCCCGTAGCCCAGGCGTCCGCCGGCGGAATCGAAGGCCACGCCTGGGACGAGTACGAAGTCGACGGCGCCGAGGTCCGCCAGTGGGCAGAGGTCCGGTGCGGGCTCGCGTATCCCCCACGTCCCCGCCACCAGGTCGCGGGTTGTATCCTGCACCTCGTACACCTCCAGCAGCTTTTTCTCGCGGTTTACTCTGGGGAGAAGCAGGACCTTCCCGTCCTTCAAAGCATGACGAAGGAACTCCTCTGTCTGAAGCTCGCTGCCGAAACCCGCATAGGCCATTACCGCGTCGGCTCGCCGGTAATCGGGAAGAGCGATGATCTCCTGCAAGATGGCTGCGCTCGAGGACTCCCGATGTCCCGCGCTCATGGCGTCCCGCCGTCCGAGAACAGCCGCTCTCAGGCGACGCTTGGCTTCCTGCAGCTCTGTTACGGACACGGGTTCAGGATATCCACATGCGGTCTGCCCAACTACAAAAGGACGTGAGGCGCACGGCGCAGGTTAGCGATGGCCGGTG
Source organism: Rubrobacteraceae bacterium (assembly GCA_965219175.1). Taxonomy (GTDB): domain Bacteria; phylum Actinomycetota; class Rubrobacteria; order Rubrobacterales; family Rubrobacteraceae; genus JBBPZK01. The sequence continues at coordinate 596,347 of CBDCNI010000001.1, read as the reverse complement.
ATCAGGCTCATCGCCTCGTGGCGGGTACGTTCGTCTTTGGCGTAGATACCGCGGACGGCGCTGGTGACCGTCACGCTACCGGGCTTCTGCACGCCGCGCATAGTCATGCAGAGATGATCCGCCTCCACGACGACTATGCAGCCCTGAGACCCCAGCTCTCCGTGCAGAGCTTCCGCGACCTGGGCCGTCAGGCGCTCCTGGAGCTGAGGCCGGCGGGAGTATCCCTCTACCAATCGGGCCAGCTTGGAGAGACCCACGACCTTCCCGTCCGGGATGTAGCCCACGTGCGCCTTTCCGACGAAGGGCAACAGATGATGCTCGCACATCGAGTAGAACGGTATGTCCCGCACTAGTACCATCTCGTGGTGGTCCTCCTGAAAACCCGTGCTCAGGAACAAAGCAGGGTCCACGCCAAGCCCTGCGAAGAGAAATTCGTAGGTCCGGGCGAAGCGTTCCGGAGTACCCTTCAAGCCTTCGCGATCGGGGTCTTCACCTATGGCGGCGAGTATCTCCCGGACGGCTCGTTCGATACGGGGAGTGTCAACATGCTGTCCGGTTAGATGCTGTTCTTGCCGCAGGAAGGGTCTCGCGTCCAAAATTCATCTCTCCTTACGGATCTCTATTCCCTCAGCCAGATTCGTCTGTGATCTGGACGTGTCTGGGTTGCGCCGCCACCGCACCGCCCTGGACTGTAATCTCCAACATGCCGTTGTTGAAACCAGCGTCGATCTTACTCCCGTCTATCCCTTCGGGCAGGGTAATGCTGCGTCTAAAAACGCCATAGAAGCGCTCCCGGACATAGTAACTCACCTCTTCGTCGTCCAGCTCGCTCCTGCGCTCTCCAGAGACGGTCAGCATACCGTTGGAGACTGTCACGTCCACGTCCTCCCGGTCCACACCGGCGACCTCGATCCGGATCACGAGGTCCTCATCTTTCGCAAAGATGTCGGTGGTCGGGACCCAGGCGGTAATGTGGGTTCTACGCTGGTCCTCCCGCCCGGTTTCTGAACCGGCCATCCAGCGTTCCTGCAACCGATTCATCTCGCTTATGTGGTCCACCAGCCCCCGAAACGGATTCCTCCGCACTCTACCCACGCTCCCTCCTCATGAATTTGTTCCACGACAAGATTCCCCTGAGACCTACTCTGGCTCCACGACCTCTTCTAGTCGCGGAATCGTCTGCGATCCTGGGGATTCTCCGCGCTCGCCCGCTGGGGAGCGGTGGCACCCCGCGGCCGGGACATCGCCCTGTCCGGCTCGGGAGCGGGTCTCGGCTCCGGCACTATACTCGGAACATTCTCTTGCCGCAGGGCCTTGACCAGAGAGAAGCACATTACCAGCAGCACGAAGCAGAAAGGCAGACCAGCCGAGACCGAGGCTGCCTGAAGCGCGCTCAGGGGGTCACCGCCGACGGCGGCTCCAGCGATCAGGAGAACTGCCGCCACCAGGCCCTCCATAACGGCCCAGAACAGGCGCTGTTGCCAGATCGGGTTCGGGTCACCGCCGTTGGTGAGCATGTCTACCACCAGAGACCCCGAGTCCGAGGAAGTGGCGAAGAACAGCGTGACCACGATGATCCCGAGTACGGAGGCGATCACGGTGATTATCCCGGCGACGGGCAACTGCTGCAAGAGCACGAACAGGGCGTTGCTCGAGTCGGCGTTCGCCAGCGCCTTGTCGCCGCCGGTGAGCATCCTGTGGAGCGCGGTATCACCGAAGACCACAAACCACACGAAGGAGGCGCCCGTCGGGGCAAGGAGCGCTCCGGCTATGAACTGCCGGATGGTCCGGCCATAAGAGATGCGGGCTATAAACATCCCCACAAACGGCGACCAGGAGATCCACCAGCCCCAGTAGAACAGCGTCCAGGTTGCCTGCCAGTCAGCGGCTTTACCTCCGCTGAATATGGTGAAGCTGGTCCCGATCAGGTTCTGCGCGTAGTAGCCGATGTTCCCGACCAGCGACTGGAGCAAGAATAGCGTCGGGCCTACGAGAAACACGAACGCGCACAATACCACCGCCAGCCACATGTTGATGTTCGCCAGGCGTCGGATGCCTGCGTCGATGCCGAGCATGATGGAGGCTATGGCGACCAACTCGACCACGCCGATGATAATGACCTGGACCAGGGTGCTGTCCGGGACGGCGAAGAGGGTGTTGAGGCCGGCCCCGATCTGCTTCGCTCCGAGGCCTATCGAGGTCGCCAGCCCGAAGATGGTACCGAACACCGCAAGGATGTCGATGGCGTGCCCGATGGGACCGTAGATCCTATCGCCTATCAGAGGGTAGAAGGCCGAAGCGGGCTTTATCGGCAGCCCCTTGCGAAAGTGAAAATAGGCCATCGAGAGCCCCAGCACTATGTACACAGCCCAGGGGTGGAGACCCCAATGGTAGAAGGTGTAGTTCATGGCGTGAGTGGCGGCCACCTCGGTCCCGCCCTTGCCGGTCGGCGGGTTGCTGAAATGATATATCGGCTCGGCCACGCCGTAGTACACGAGCCCGATGCCCATCCCGGCGGTGAAGAGCATCGCGAACCACGACATGGTGCCGTACTCGGGCTGGCTATCATCCGGCCCGAGCCGAATATTGCCCCAGCGCGTGAACATCAGCCAGACCACGAAGATCAGGAAAAAGCTTACGGAGAGTATGTAGAACCATCCGAAATAGGTGGTGATCCAAGCCAACAAACCACCCGCCGCGCTACCGAACTCGACAGGAAAGATCACACCAAGCGCGAGCAAGATTAAAACCACCGCACCGGAGATGAGAAAAACCGGTGGGTTGGTATGCTCCCTCAGGTAATTTCGTAACATCGCTACTTTTCTCCTTCCCCTCTTTGGCCTATAGTCAAGGTATCAGACTACGCAACACGGTTCAAAACTGTATCGTATGGTGCAACTAGTTGCAAATATCGCACCTCTTTTCCGGTCGGCTCCTCGTCCCCGTCCGGTCGTCCCGGCAATTTCTTTTCCTGGTCACCACGTTCTTGAGCGGAGTACCGAGGCACGCGCCTCCAAGTTCGTAGGTCCAACCGTGATAGGGGAAGCGTATCCTGTTGCTGCGGACGTTGTGGAAGGCGTTGCGCCCGTCGTGCTTGTCGCGGGGATATGATCGAACGCCCGGCGAAGATCACATCCCCCGGCTTACCCACTTTGGAAGCGAAACCGACCTCGACCCAACTGGACGCGAAGACCTTCTCCCGCTCCATCTCGTGGAACTCGCACGAGTATAAGCGTCGGGGATGAGGACAACGGCCAGGCCTACCGGCGCCCGCGTGTGAAGGTAGGTCTCCTCGCTGGCTTAATCCTCTGTCAGAACAGGTCGGTACGGTCGATGGTTATGATCGCTCCTTTCTGAGATGCCGCGGAATAGGACAGACTATTCTTTTTATGCCAGGTTCATTATTACGGTCTTTGGCTCGGTGAAGTTCTCCATCGGGTAGCGGCCGCCGACCCGACCGAGGCCCGAGAGAGAGCCTGCGCGCCCGCCGAATGGCAGGTGACTCTCCCAGTGGTTCGTCGAGGCGTTTATGTTGACCCATCCGGTTCGCACCGCCTCGGCGAAGCGCAGTCCCCGCATCAGGTCCCGCGTAAAGACGGCGGAGAGCAGGCCGTAAGGCGAGGAGTTGACGGCCCGGATCGCCTCTTCCTCGTCACGGATGATGGTGGCCGGAACTATGGGGCCGAAGGTCTCTTCTTTGGAGACGCGCATCTCGCAGGTGACGTTGCCGAGCACGGTGGGACGGTAGTAGAGGTCCGTGGGGAAGCCTTCTGCGCGCGAACCGCCGGAGATCAGGTCGGCGCCGCGTTCGAGGGCGTCATGGATGTGCTGATCCATCTTGCTCGCCGTTGGTTCGTTATTCAGGGGGCCGAGCGTGGTGAGCTTGTCTGAGGGATCTCCTAGTTTGATCTCACGCCCGATTTCCACACAAAGCTTTTCGAGATACTCCTCGTAGATACTCTCGTGAACCAGGAACCTCTCCCCGGCCGTGCAACTCTGGCCCGCGCCGAGGAACGCGGAAGTTAGGCTCGCTTCCGCTGCGGCGTCGAGGTCTGCGTCGTCCAGGATCACCATCGGCCCGTTGCCACCCATCTCCAAGAGCAACGCCTTCCCGGCGGCCCGCGCCGCCACCTTCTGCCCAGTCTCGATGGACCCGATAAAACCAATAGCCTGAGTACCGGGATTCGTCGCCACCTCGTCCCCGACGACGGGACCGGGGCCGGTGACCATGTTGAAGACTCCGGACGGCAGGCCGGCGTCCACGATACATTCGGCGAGCTTTACGGCGCAGACGGATGTGGAAGGGGCTGGCGTCCAGACGACCGCGTTGCCGCAGGCGAGAGCCGGGGCGATCAACTCCGCCGGCATCGTATAGGGCCAGTTCCACGGTGAGATCACACCGACCACCCCGTGCGGGACCCTGTAAAGCAAAACGCGCTTGTCAGCGTCCACCGAAGGCGGCATTGACCCATCCAGGCGTGTCGCGTCGGCGCTCGCCATCTCGAAGTACTCGATAAGCTCGTCTACTTCACCGTAGGCTTCGGCGTGGAGTGGCTTTCCCTGATCCAGGGTGAGGGTTCTGGCGAGATCATCGCGACGCTCTTCTATGACGAGCGCAACCCGCTTCATGGCGGCGGCCCGTTCGAAGGCCGAGAACGCGGCCCAGGCACGGGAGGCTTCGTTAGCGGCGGCTATCGCGCGCTTTACGTCTTCGCGGGTGCCTTCGGGGAGACTCCCGATCTTCTCTCCGGTCGCGGGGCTTGTCGCGTCCGTGCGAGCGCCCGATTCGGAGTCGGTCCACGCGCCCGCCACGTACATAGAGTAATCCACGGCGCCGCTTACCATGCGAGTTCTCCTTGCGCCAGCGCTGCCGGGGACATCTCGCTCGTCCCGCTTATCAGGTCCGCACACTTCTCTCCGATCATCATGCACGTCATGCACGGGTTGACGCCTATCATGGTCGGGAAGATGGAGGCGTCGGCAACGCGGAGCCTGCCCACCCCCCGGACTCGTAGTTGCGGGTCCACTACCGCGCCGGAGTCGCCGGCGTCTCCCATGCGGCAGGTCCCGGCAGGATGGTAGACGGTGTTGGCGGTGTGGCGGGCGTACTCGGAGATCTGCTCGTCGCTCTGGACGTTGGGACCGGGGGCTAGTTCGCGCTCTATCCAGGGTTTCAGGGCGGGCTGCTCGGCGATAATGCGCGCGAGCTTTACGCCTTCGGTTATTACCCGATCGTCGTATCCATCCGGGTCCGTGAAGTAGCGGAAGTCGATCAAGGGCGGAGCCGCCGGGTCCGAGGAACGCAGCCGCACGACGCCCTCGCTCTTCGCGCGCATCACGTTCGGCGTGAGGCAGAACGCTTGCTCGGCGGTCGGATATCCGAGCTGCGCGGTGTTGAGGTCGAAGGCGCTGGTGCCGAAGTGGAACATTACGTCCGGCTCTCCGGCTGATGGTTCGGTGCGGGCGAAGAGCCCCGCTTCCCAGCCCTGCCGCGACATCGCCGGAACCGGCCGCGACGCCTCCCACATTACCACGCCTTCCGGGTGATCCAAGAGATGCTCACCAACGCCGGGTACATCGGCCACGACCGGAACGCCGACCTCACGAAGATGGTCGGCCGGGCCGACGCCGGAGAGCATGAGAAGTTTCGGCGTATCGAAAGCGCCGCAGCAGACGATCACCTCACTGCGCGCGGAGATCCTACCCTGGTCGGTGTCCGCACCTACTGCGTCGCCGTGATCGTCGAACAGGATGCGCCGCACCTTCGTGTCGGTCATGAGCGTAAGGTTCGGTGGCAGCGCCGCAATGGGATGAAGGTAAGCTACGGAACTGGAATCTCGTATGGCCCCGCGCGCGTTGAGCTGGAGCCAGCCCACGCCTTCGCGAAGCTCTTCGTCGTTAAAATGTACGGACGGGAAGCCCGCCTGATGGGCCGCCTCAACGAAGGCTTCGGTGCAAGTGTTGCCCGGCAGGACCGTCTCGACGTTGACGCGGTCGAAAACTCGCTCGAAGTAGGGACGGGCTCCTTCCGGTCCCCACCCGGTTGCGCCGGCTCTCTCCCAGGTCTTCAGGTCCGCGTCGGGGGTTCGGAAGGCAATGGCCGAGTTGTGCGAGCTGCAGCCGCCGAGCATCTTGCCGCGGCTGTGACGGATCAAACCGTTCCCGCGCGGCTGCGGCTCTATCACGTAATCGTAGTCGAGCTCCGTCCCGAGCAGGTTGACCCAGTTCCAGAGTTCGAGTATCCGCCAGTCGTTCTCGTCGGACGGCCCGGCCTCCACCAGACACACGCTGACTTCCGGCTCCTCGGCGAGGCGGGCGGCGATCACCGCGCCCGCCGTGCCGCCCCCGAGGACCAGGTAGTCGTAGACGTTTCTTTCTCTCATACCGCTTCCACCGCATCTACTTCGAGGTCCTGTCGCATCCCGATACTCTGCACGGAGCTTGCGCGCAACTGCTCCGCGAGGACCGCCCGGCGGGGCTGTATGTGATGCTCCGGAGTTCCCTGCTGTTCTAGGAAAGAGATCGTCTTCTCTATAAGAGCTATGCCTTCACCGGTGTTGCTCTCCCAGATGTCCGTCTGCTCCCCAGGATCGTTCGTCAGGTCGTAGAGTTCTGGCTTATCTCCCGGTCCACCCAGGATCAGGGACCTCTCCGGCGTGCTGGTGGTGATCGGCATGTAGCTCGCTACTCGCCGGGGCCGGGAGTCCACGGCGGTCGTGATCTCTCCCTCCGCGAAGTACAGCGGCCAGGAGCTTACGACGAAGTCCCTGTGCTCTTCCTTCTCCCCGGTGAGGATCTCGCGGAACGATTCTCCCTGCATCGCCCCCGTAGGTGCGCCGACTCCGGTCAAGTCGAGGATCGTCGGCGCGAGGTCCGGGGCCGTCGTGATCGCGGATCGGCGCCCTGGCTTCACGCCGGGAGCTGAGACCATTAGAGGCACACGGATTAGCTCCTGGTACAGGGGAGATCGGTCGACGGTCAGCAGCCAGGACTCGGAGAGCCAGGAGGGCATGTCCGCGCCAGCGCCGGCGGTGGCCGTCTGGTCGTTGATCCACTCGGCCTTGCCGAAGTATTCGTGCTCCCCGAAATAGAACCCGTGGTCCGAAACGAAGCAGATCACCGTGTTTTCCCTCAAGCCCAAGACGTCGAGCTTGGAGAGCAGGCGTCCGATCCAACGATCGACCATGGTCACCTCACCACAATATGTCGCGTGGGCCGTCTCCACGTCTTCCCAGGAGAGACCGGCGTCCCGCCACTTCCCGTAAGCCGGGTAGATCTGGCGTCCGTCATAGCCGGGCCTGTAGGTCTTCGTGTAGTAATCCGGCGCGTCCCAGGGCTCGTGAGGGTCCCAGGTGTCCACGTACAGAAAGAACTCTTCTTCGTAGTGCCGCTCCAGCCACTCCTCGGCCTCGGTCATGGTGCGGGCCACGAGCCGGTCGGACTCGGACTTCCACGTCGACCGGAAATCCGAGCGCTCGTGGGGTCTCGTGTCGTCCCCCTGTCCCCGCACCCAGATAAAGTCGTCGAAGCCCCGATCGTACCCGAACCGGTTGCGGATAAAGTAAGGCGTGTCCACGATGCCCATCGTGAGATAGCCCGCCTGGGATAGCAGCCCCGGAAGCGTATGGAGGCTCCCCGGAAGGGGCTCCCAGCCCATGAAAGTGTAGGAGAAGTTCCCCGTAAGCATGTCGGCGCGGGCCGGCATGGTCGGGAAAGAAGAGATCGTGTGCCGGTCGAAAGTGACCGACGAACGCGCGAAAGCGTCCAGGTTCGGCGTATGAATATAGGGGTTCCCGTAGGCTCCTAAGTGATCGCGACGGAAGGTGTCCGAGACGATGACCACGACGTTGGGCCGGGTCGACATAATGTTACCTCCTGCATAAGAAGTAGCTTTGGCGTGTGGCTCTAGCGGTTACTGATGCAGGAGCGGCGGCGCGCGGCGGCCGGCCAGATATTGGTTGCCTTCTAGTTGACCTTTCTCGTCGAAAGCCCCAAAGGACCACCACCATAACCGATGCCGGGGCCTGAAGTCGTCCGATTCGGCGATCAGACGTGGTACGAGCCGCGAGGACCCGAAAAGCTCGCAAAGCGCCAATCTCCTGCTACCGAAGAGGCTGGTGGAGCGGCAATGCTGACGGCGAAATACGCTCGAAAGACCCGCAAACGGCGAGACTATGTCTCCGACTCTCGTGTTGCGTATAATGGTCTCAGCCGTCATACTACCTAGTTTAACCGCTTTGTGACATATACGTCAAGAGCCGATTCGGGGTTTTTCCATATTGGCGCCGCTACATTGCCTGCAAGAGCATCGAGTCCGTGACCGCAACGCAGGAGCGATTCTCGCGTCTCCCTATAATCATCCGCACCAACCGTCTAGTGTACCTTACTGCCTGCCAATTGCCCGGACCTCTTAGCAAGGCTCAACTTATGGTTATGGAAACTAAAGAACGCCGCAGCGTGGCATCCGCCGAACGCGCTTACTGGCGAGTATGGGGGAGACCAGCGGCCTTTTTCGCCGACACGGCAAGCGCGTCGGCCCGATCGTTGCCGGCCTTGTGCGGACCTTTACTCTTTTGATGTCCTTTGACTTTCTTCCACCGCACCTCTCTGTGGCGCCGCAACGCTCTCAGGAGTCTCTCCCATAGATCTCTGTTCGCTACGGGCTCTTTGAGGTTATTGAGCCACCCGTTATTCCGCCACGTCTCGTACCAGCCCCTTCTCATGCAGTTGACGAGGTAGGAGGAGTCGGAGTAGATGGTCACGATGTGTCCCTCTTCTATAGTCTCCAGGGCGACGCACGCGGCGGTCACCTCCATCCGCTGGTTCGTGGTGTCCGGCTCGCCGCCGCTGAGTGCCTCGACTTTGCCATCCCAGGCTACAACTACCCCGTATCCTCCGGGACCTCGGACTCCCGTGGATGCTCCGTCGGTGTAGGCGTAGGCCTCAGGCTCGGGAGATGACAACGGCTTTCCGGTTCGGCTCCCGCCTGTCCCCTCACTCACCCGGTTCCTCCCGTCAAAGAAGGTGCCTTACATTCCATCGGGAGCTCAGAGCCAAAGGAACGCGTCCGGCATCGGCCAGCTTTTGGCATGCTTGAACAAGACCTCGGTTCCGCAGTTAGCGGGACGGCGGGCTCTCGGACAGTAGTTTCGTTGTCTGAATCGGTCGGGTTGCGCGGCATGCGCAACAGTGTACTTCTGGACTACAAACTCGCCCACGTCGCACTCAAGCGTTTGCACTACCCTGGGTTCCGAACGTTCGTTCCTCTAAGCTAGCATCCCGGATAGGTTCATGCTTCGCCCCCTTCGATGACAAAGCAATGTCAGTACACCTCTGGTCAAGCTCAATTATCGAAACCGATGAGGAGTGCGGTGATCGGCAACATGCGTGTTGCCTTCGAAGACATTGGGAGTAGCTTGAGTATGCGCGAGACGGAAGCTCACGGAACACAGGGTAGGTGGTTGGACGAGATCTGACCATAGTTTTGACTATAACCGCGACCATAACCCGGTGCGGGTCGAGCCGGGTCCACGCGGGTCCAAGTTCGATACCGAATAGAAAAATCCCCACAAAAAGGGGCTTTTGAGGAGCTGCCGGACCAGGATTCGAACCTGGACTAAGTGATTCAGAGTCACTCGTGCTGCCGTTACACCATCCGGCAATGTAGCGCGGAGTATTGTAACGTCTCGCGGGCCTTTCGTCGAGTCTACGGGCCGACGGTTTCGGGGATGCCGCCTGTTTCCATGGAACGTAGGATCTGTATCCGCTCTTCTATCGGCGGGTGGGTTGAGAAGAGCCCTTTGGAACGCTTCTCGAACTTCTTAACGGGGTTAGTGATGTAGAGGTGGGCAGTCGCCCGGTTGGCGACTTCGAGCACCTCCTGGTCACCGGAGATCTTCTGTAAGGCATCAGCCAATCCTTTCGGATTGCGGGTAAATTTTATGGCCGTCGCGTCGGCCAGATACTCGCGCTGGCGGGAGATGGAGAGCTGGAGGAGCCTGGCGAAGATCGGGGCGAGGATGGCGAACACGATGGCGACGACCATCATTATTAGCTGTATCTGGCCGCCCCCATTTCGGTCGTTGCCCATGCGCCGCCTGCCGCCACCCCACCACAGACTGCGGAGGAAGAAATCTGAGATGAGGACCGTGGTGCCGACGAGGATGCCGACGAGCATCGCGTAGCGGATGTCCAGGTTGCCGACGTGGGACATCTCGTGCGCGACGACACCCTGCAACTCGTCCCGGTCCAGCTTTTCGAGGAGGCCGCTCGTTACCGTGACCGAGGCGTGCTCGGGGTCGCGGCCGGTGGCGAAGGCGTTCGTGGCAGTGTCGTCGATTATGTAGACCTTCGGCATCGGCAGCCCGGCGGCTATCGCCATCTCCTCCGTGACGTTGAAGAGGACCGGTGCGTCTTCGTGCTTTATCTCGCGGGCGCGAGAGGCGGCGAGCATGATCCCCGCCCCTCCGTAGTAGCTCACGAGGCCGGAGATGGTCCCAACGATGACGGCTAGCGCCAGCCCGAAGAGAGCTCCGATAGGGTCCCCGACCCAGGCGTAGGCGATCACGTACCCGAAGACCATGACGAACGCCAGGAAGATGGCGATCAGGAACAGGCTGTCGCGCCTGTTCTTGGCGATGCGGTCCTTGAAAGTACCCTGGTCCATGTGGAGAGCCTCTTGGAGTCCTCTAGTCGTAGGAGACGGTTACGGACTCGCGCTCGGGGCCTGCGGCCTCGAAGTATTCCCGCTCGGTAAAACCCATCGGCCGGGCGAAGATTACCGCCGGGAAGCTCTGGACTTTCGTGTTGTAGCCACCGACCGAGTCGTTGTAGTGCTGCCTCGCGAAGGAGATCTTATTCTCCGTAGAAGAGAGCTCCTCCTGAAAGTCGAGCATGACCGTGTTCGATTTGAGGTCCGGGTAGTTCTCGGCCACGGCGAACAGGTTACCGATGGCTCCGGAGAGCCGACTCTCCGACTGGGCCTGCTGGCCCGGCGACTGGGGCTGCATAGCCTGAGAACGGGCGCGCGTTATTTCGCCGAGAACGTCCTGCTCCTGGCGGAAGTACCGCTTCACGCCTTCGAGTAGGTTTGGGATCAGGTCGTACCGGCGCTTTAGCTGCACGTCTATCTGCCGGTAAGCCTCCTCCACGTCGTTGCGCCGCCGCACGAGCCCGTTGTAGGTAGCGACAGCGTAGACCACTATGAGGATCAAGACGACTATTATCACGATTATAAGGACGGTACCCACTTACAAACCTCCAAGATCAAACCAAACCAGGCACTTCGTCCCTTGATTATATCCTCACCGGAGAACTCTACAGAAGGAAACTGCGCGGTCAGGGCGACGGCTCGATAAACTAGACACGATTGCCGAACGGATCTTCTCCGTAGAACCTCCGTCTCGGGGCCAACTCCTCATCCCAATCGCCCGGGTATCCTTTCTCCATCATGAGCCTCGCCAACTCGTCGAGTGAGGAACAAGAGAAGGCCGGATGCGCTTTCTCAGCTGCTCGGAAAGTCTCTTCGAACCCGAGATGAAGCTCACGCCCGTCCGGTAGCGCGAACCACGCGCCTCCTCTCCCAGCGAGCGACGCGGGTTTCTCAAGCTCCGTCAGCCCGAGCGTTTCCGCGAAGTATTCTCCGGCTTCTCGTTCACCTCCGCAGGGCATCGCGAGTTGGACGTGGTCGAGACCTTAGATCACGTGGCGCTAAGGTACTTCGGCTTCAGTTCTCGGCTCGGTCGCGCAGGCTCCAACGATCGAGGACTACTATGGAGCCTTTGCCGCGAGGTTCTATGAGGCCCTCGCGTTGGTAGTCTCCCATTGCCTTCGAGACGGCCTCACGGGTCGAGGCGATCATGCCGGCGAGCGTTCGGTGCGGGAGGCGCAAGTCGATCATTACGCCTCCTTCTTCCTCCACGCCGAAGTTCTCGACCAGGTTCACCAGCAGCATAGCCAGACGGCTCGACACTTCTCTCGGCAAGAGGACGCCCGCGAACTCTTCGGCGAGCTTCATCCTCTCCGAGAGCGCCGAAAAGAGCGCCAGCGACACTTCCGGGTCGTGCCGCACGAGCCACATCAGGACAGACTTGCGAACCCCGACCACCCGGCACTCGGTCATCGCCTCGGCGAAGTCGTCCTGGGTGCCGCTCTCTTCGAGGTCCGGACGACCGAACAGGCCGCCGTCTTTCAAGACGCCAGTGGTCGCCTCCTTGTACTCTCCGTAGAGCCTGTAAGCCCTCACGGTGCCGGAACGCAAGAAATAGAACTGCTCCGCGCCGTCACCGGGAGAGTAGATCAACTCCCCCGGTGAATATACGCGCTCCACGGCCCGCAACCTCGCTGCTTCCACCCGCGCGAGGACGAGAGCCGAAGGGTTCTCCCGTACCGGAGACGCACCTTCCTCCCGGGGAGGTATGTACCGGGAAGTGGAAGACACTCTGCCCGTGGACTGAAAGACCCCGATAACGGCCAGTGCGTACAGAGTGACCGCCAGAGCCGGCCTACCAAGTATCCCGAGGGCGCCGGACACGAGTAGACGGTTCAGATATCCGAATAGAAGCTCCAGCGTACGCTCCACCACTACCATCCTTATCGTCTCGACCCGCGACCAACCAGGGCTCTGCGACCAACCACGGAAACCGCCCCCGTAGCGATTATATTCCCTGGATCAGAAAACCATCTCGTCAGCCACGGCCATCGTCGCCTACTATCCTTACTATGTAGAGCTTATCAGCTTGATGGACGATACGCTTTTATCCGGAGCGTAAACCAGCTGCGAAACGGCCCGGTACAACGGGAGATCACATACAAGATAGAGTCCGGGCGGCAGCAGCCCAACCTACCCGGAGAGGAGAAGCTTTGTCCGAATACGACCATCTCGCAGACCTCTACGACATCGAGTACGACCACGACTACGACGCCCCTTTCTGGCTGGCGCTGGCGGAGCGAGAATCCGGTCCGGTCGTCGAGTGGGGCGCTGGAACGGGACGCCTCGCCCTCCCGCTCGCGGCCGCGGGCCACGAAGTCACAGCCGTCGAGGTCTCGGAGAAGATGGTCGAGAAGGGACGCAAAAAGGGCCGCGCCGTAAACTGGGTCGGCGGTGACATGCGCGGCACGAACCTCGAAAAGCGCTACGGCCTCGCCATCTGCGCCTTCAACTCGTTCCTGTGTCTGCTGTCGGTGGATGATGCGCTCGCTTTCCTGGGCAATGCGGCGGAGCACCTTGAGACCGGTGGGTTGCTCGGGATAGAAGTCTCGGCGTTCTCACCGGAGGAGCTTTCAGACCCGCCCGGCGGTCCGGAATTACGCCACGACTACACCCGTGCGCTGCCGGAAGGTACGCTAGACCGTTTTTCCGTTTCGCGCTACGATCCGGCCTCGCAACTGCTCGAAATGCGCCTGTTCTACGAATTATTCAACGTCTCCGGAGAGCTGGAGAACCGGCGGGCGCACGACCTGACCATCCGGATCGTGGGTCACGGTGAACTAGAGTTGATGCTCCGGCTATCCGGCTTCGAAGTTGAGGCTGTCTATGGAGGTTTCGAGGGAGAAAAGTTCTCCGCAGAGAGTGAGCACCTGATCCTCCTCGCCCGCAAAGACCAGGCTCCCTCGGGAGACGCGACATAGGATCGCGGATCAAGGCTCATGCGGAGCGTTCCCTACCCGACAGGCTTCTTCCGCCCCAGGACGTGAATTAGGCGAGCCATGCTCCGGTACGGGTCTCTCCGGCCGGCCTCCCACTCCGCTTCCAGTACCTCCGGCAGGTCCGGTCCTGGTTCCTGATCCCCTAAATGGTCGGTGAAAACCCGGACCCCGTACCACCGCTCTACATTGACGCCGTGCTCCTCCAACATTTCCGAGATCCCGGCGACGGTGTAAGCCCTGTTCTCGACCCCGAGGCGTCCCGTATCCCGGTCGGAGTCGAACGCGGCGAGCGCATCCCGGTAGCGACCTTCGAGGGCGGGCCGCATCACCAGAGAGTCAGCGTTCTTGGTCAGGATGGAAACTACGGCTCCGGGCCGGGCGATGCCGGCGAGCGCCCCGACGAGCGGTGCGGTCTCTTCGAGGTACATCAGCACGCCGTGACAGAGAACCGCGTCGAACGACTCGCGTCCGAGGATAGACGATGCTTCCTCGCCGGACCCGCGGACGAGCCGGACGCGTCTCCGCACCTTCTCGTCTTCAGAGTCGAGGGCTCTCCGGGCTGTCTGCAACATCTCTTCTGATTGGTCGAGTATCGTTACTTCGTAGCCCCGGCGAGCCAGCGGTAGCGTCTGATGGCCCGCGCCGCCGCCCACATCGCAGATGCGGGCCGGTGGTCCTACGAGATGTTCGGCCAACTGCCGGTCCACGAGCGTCTGGCGGACGACTCCCCGCAGGGTCTCGTAGTGCTCTTTGAAGCGTGTGGCGATGTCTCTGGTCCAGCCGGTCACGAGGGAGCGTTTGAATCTAGGTCCCGTTGGCGGACGGGTCGGGACCTCGGTACGAAGCGCGGCACGAGTTGGCAGTAGCGGCGGTAGGGGTCTCCGAACCTCTCGCGCAACTCTCGTTCTTCGAGGGGGAGTTGGAGAGCGAGTTGGGCCAGGTAGAGCGCCGCGAGGACTAGTAGCAGCCAGTTCCTCGTGAGGAGCGCCGTACCCAGTATCAGGCAGAAGTCCGTATCATAGAGCGGGTTCCTGACGTAGCGGTACGGGCCTTCGAGGACGAGGCGTTGGGGGACGTCGTTCTCTTCGGCCCCGGCGCCCGGCGGAAATAACGCCCCGGCGAAGAGCAGCCGCGCCCAGCCCATCTTCCCGACCGCCCACGTCCCGACGGCCACCGACGCGACGACCAGAGCTCCCCCGATGACCTGCAAGAGCAGCGTCCCGGTCCAGCTCCAGCCCAACCACCAGGGCGCGAGCAGGAACAGGATGAGCGTCGTCACGCCCCAGAGCCCGACGACCTCGACCAGATACCAGGCCCAGATCCCCCGTCGCCTCAACCAACCCCGCCAGAAGGAGAGAATAGGATAAGTGACCAGGTCTATGACGATCATGCCGCCGTAGAAAGCCGCGACGAAGACCGGCAACAGCACCCATCGGCCCAGCAAAGCGTCCCCGATGATGCAAACAACGAACGCCACGGCCCACGCCACGGCGGGCGCCGGATGTCTCTCCCCGCGCGATGTTACCCTGACTTCCACCCCGAGTATTCTACAGCACCGCCCGCGCCGGAACGGGCAGCCCGAGGAACTTTCGAGAGAGTCCTCTGCCGACGTTCAGGGCTCTGTACATAGCGGGGGCGCTATCCGCCAGGACCCGGACGACGCAGAGACCGGACGAGGGAACGCTCGCGGAGGCGAGAGCGCCCAAGACGCCGGAGAGTGCATCGTGCAACGTATCCGCCAGCGGCCCGAGGTCGGTTGGTGCGCAGACGTAAGCAGCCGCGAGATATGAGTATCCCCCGAAATGTTCACGGACTCCACCGGAGAGGTCGAAGCCGTCCACGACTTCCGGCGCGTCGTTTCTCCAGACCTCGACCCTGCTCCAAAGACGGTCGAAAGCAAAGCGCTCGCCGCGCGCCAGTCGTCCGGCTGAGAAGGCGTCCCAGGTGAAGAGGGTGGCATCCGGCGCCAGGTGGAAGGTAGTCCGCTGACGGTAGTTGGAGGCTGCGTAGGGGATCAAGTGGTGCGGAACGTACTCCAGGAAAGCCCCTTCTTCTACGTGAAACGCGGCCTCCTGGCCGGACTCCGGGCCGCGGTACGCCTTGTTCGCGGCCTGGGTGAGCAGGGTGGCGGACGAGCCGGGGGCGAGGCTCACCTCTAGTTCCAGGTGGTCGCCGCCGAGGATGCCGCCGGAAGGATTCGTGATCTGGACTTCCGGCGTCCCCGAGCCGTCTGGGTAGTTTGCCCGCACCGCCCCGAAAGGAGCCGAGGTGTAACGCTCTTCGAGCACCGTCCTGCCGGGTCGCACCCCGAACGAGAGCCGCAACTTGCCGCGCTGCCTGGAGAGCGGTCGTGCCGAGACGGTATCCCCAAGCATCAAAGGCAAGCTTCCAAGAGCCGCGCCAGCCTCTGCTCCGGATCGTACAGTATGCGGAAACCGTCCCGGATAATAGGCGGCAGTTCGGGGTCTACGGGGTCCGTCGCGGCCCACGAAGGCGGGACGATGCCGGCCTCTACTTCCAGTCCAGAAGGAAGAACGAACCGACGTTCGGTCATCGGTCCCCAGGCTTGAGTCCTGACGATACGCAGGCCGCCTAAGGTTTGGATCCAGGTCTCACCTTGGATATATCCCCGTGGCTCGTGGGTGAGGATCACGAGGTCCACGTCCGAGTTTATGCGGGCTTCGCTCCTCGCCCAAGAATCAGCGAGACCGGCCGCCACTACGTCCGGACACGTCTCCGCCCAGGTCGGGACAAGCTCCAACAAGTTTCGGACCTCCTCGTTCCGCTCAGGGGTGGACGTTGAGATCATCCCCTAGTGGGTGTGGGGATGCTCGTGATGGTGGTCTCTTCTGGCGGTCGAAGTCGCCGGTACCCACCGTCGATGGTCCACGGCTTCTCTTACCCATTCGAGGACGGCTTCCATACCGTCGCCGTGCAGGACCGAGACGAAGAGCGTCGGGGCTTCGCCACGTAGAGCACCAGCATCGCGTTCCATGACAGAGAGGTCCGCACCGACTAGCGGAGCCAGGTCTATTTTGTTTACGATCAGAAGCTCCGAGCGGGTTACGCCGGGGCCGCCCTTGCGGGGAACCTTGTCTCCGCCTGCTACGTCTATGACATAGATGGAAGCGTCTACCAGTTCCGGGGAGAAGGACGCGGCGAGGTTATCTCCGCCACTCTCTACCAGGATTAAGCCCGGCGAGAACTCCCGCTCCAGCGCCTCGACGGCCTCCAGGTTCATCGAAACGTCGTCCCGGATGGCGGTGTGAGGACAGCCTCCCGTCTCGACGCCCACGACCCGACCCTCCGGCAGCACGGATGCCCGCTGCAGGAACTCGGCGTCCTCGCGGGTGTAGATGTCGTTTGTGACGGCGGCGATCTCGTACCGTCCGCCCATACGCCGGCAAAGCTCCGCCACCAGCGCTGTCTTGCCGGAACCGACCGGCCCGCCGACCCCGAGCCTGAGCGCCCGCTCTCCCGCGCTCACGAGATGTACAGCCTCGTCCGCTGCCGCTCGTGTTGTATCGAGCGCGCATCTATGGTCGGCGCAAACGCATACATATCCTCTACCTCCATATCTTCGCTGGTCTTCGCCGCAAGCTCGATCTCACCCCCGAGATCGTACAGTACCCGCTGCGCCGCACTCCCCCCGAGCGGGATGAGCTTCTGTCCCGCCGCAACGAGCGAAGCCACAGTCGAGTAGAGATACGCCCGCAACGCCTCATCCACATGGAGCCCCAGAGCCGGAGCCGCAACTCCGTACCCGACCGCCAGATTACCCGGAGAATCGCCATTCCGCGCTGCTTCCGTGAACGCGCCGAGCACATTATCTTCGACACCCAGGGCGGCGACGCTCAACAGGAACCTCCTGCCCGTCGAAGAGCCGGCCGCGCGAAGTTCGCGGGTCAGCTTCGTGGCTGTGAGGAGTAAGTCTATCCGGTACAACTCTTCTAGTCCCGCCCCGAACGCCGCCCGGAGCGCCACGCAGTCCGAGGTCGCCAGGGCGGACAAGTGTAGCACCACGAGGTCTCCGAGGTCTCCGGCGCTCCGCAACTCTCCGGCCTCCTCAAATGACTCCAGCGACATCGAGTGGGCGAAGGAGCCGGTCGGGAACGCCGTATCGGAGACCTGGAGCAGCCTCAGCAGAGCTTCGCCGCGCATCAGAACAGGAAGTAGCGCTGGGCGAGGGGCAACTCGGCGGCGGGCTCGGACGTGATGAGTTGTCCGTCTATCCGGACTTCGTAAGTCTCCGGGTCCACTTCGATATCCGGAAGGAGGTCGTTGTGGATCAGGTCTTTCTTGCCCAACGACCGCGTATTCCGCACCGGGGCGAGCTGCTTGCGGAGCCCGAGGCTCTCCGCCAGGCCGTTACCGGCGGCCTCGCCGGAGACGAAAGTCAGGCAGGTATCGCTCATCGCGGAGCCGAACGCGCCGAACATCGGGCGCTGGAAGACGGGTCCGGGGGTCGGGATCGAGGCGTTCGGGTCGCCCATCTGGGCGTAGGCTATAAAGCCGCCTTTCAGAACGATCTCCGGCTTCACGCCGAAGAACGCCGGGCTCCAGAGGACGAGGTCCGCGAGCTTGCCAGTCTCTACCGACCCGACGTGATCCGCCACGCCGTGCGTGATCGCCGGATTTATCGTGCATTTCGCCAGGTAACGTTTTACGCGGTGGTTGTCGTGACGTTCGGAGTCCTCTGGCAGAGGGCCGCGCTGGGATTTCATCTTGCTCGCAGTCTGCCAGTTGCGCATCCAGACCTCCCCCACCCGCCCCATCGCCTGCGAGTCAGAGGCCATCATGCTTAGGGCGCCGAGGTCGTGCAGCACGTCCTCCGCCGCTATCGTCTCGGCCCGAATGCGGCTCTCCGCGAACGACACGTCCTCCGGCACTTCGCGGCTCAGGTGATGACAGACCATGAGCATGTCGAGGTGCTCGTCTATAGTGTTGACGGTGTAGGGACGGGTCGGGTTGGTGCTGGACGGCAGCACGTTCGGCTCGCCGCAGAGCTTGATGATATCCGGGGCGTGTCCACCACCCGCTCCCTCGGTGTGGTAAGTGTGGATCGCACGTCCCTCGAACGCCGCCGTCGTGTCCTCAACAAAGCCGGACTCGTTCAATGTGTCGGTGTGTATAGCCACCGCCACATCCATCTCGTCGGCCACAGTAAGGCAAGTGCGGATAGCCTGCGGGGTCGTTCCCCAGTCCTCGTGCAGCTTGAGACCGGCGACCCCGGCTGCGACCTGCTCGCGCAGCGACTCCGGGTTCGAGGAGTTGCCCTTGCCGAGAAAGCCGAAGTTCAGCGGCAGGCCGTCTATCGCCTGTAGCATCCGGGCGATATTCCAGGCTCCTGGCGTGCAGGTCGTTGCGTTCGTGCCGGTCGCCGGGCCGGTGCCGCCCCCGATCATGGTGGTGATGCCCGACGCTATGGCGTGCGTCGTCTGCTGAGGAGAGATGAAGTGGATGTGGGAGTCGATGCCGCCGGCGGTAAGGAGCTTGCCCTCGCCGGCGATGATCTCGGTGGAAGCCCCGATCTCCATCGTCACGCCGTCCATCGTGTCCGGGTTGCCAGCCTTGCCGATGGCGGCGATGCGCCCGTCCCGGACTCCGATATCCGCCTTCACGATCCCCCAGTGGTCCAGGATCAGGGCGTTCGTGATGACGAGATCCATCGCGCCTTCCTCGCGCGTCGCGACACCTTGAGCCATCCCCTCCCGGATGGACTTGCCGCCCCCGAAAGTCGCTTCCTCACCCGCGAGCGTCAGGTCGCGCTCGACCTCCACAACGAGCGACGTGTCCGCGAGACGCACCCGGTCGCCGGTCGTGGGTCCGAACATCCCACCGTAGCGCCGCCGCGAAAACTCGCTCACGGGCCCTCCATAAACCCTTGTTCCCTAGCCCGCCCGAACGCGGCTTCTCTGGTTTCCGGATCGTCCAGGGCGCCTTGTGTGAGGCCATTCAAGCCGCGAAGGATCCTGCGCCCGCCGATGGCGACGAGATCCACCTCGCGTTCGTCGCCCGGCTCGAAGCGAACGCTGGTGCCGGCGGGGATCGAGAGCCGCATCCCGTAGGCCGCCTCGCGGTCGAAGCGGAGGGCCTTATTGACCTCGAAGAAATGGAAGTGGCTGCCGACCTGGATCGGGCGATCGCCGGTGTTGGAGACGGTTAGAGTGCGCGTCTCGCGGCCGGCGTTTAGCTCTATCGTCCCTTCCGCCGGGATCAGTTCACCGGGGATCATCCCTACCATTTCTTGTACGGCAAGAATTTGCCGGAGTAGGTGATCTTCACGCGGTCGCCGGCGGGGTCTTCCTCGCGTTCGACGTAAGCCTCGAAGTCTATAGCGCTCATGATGCCGTCGCCGAACTCCTCGTGGATCAACTCCTTCATCGGTGCGCCGTAGACCTGCATGATCTCGTAGAAACGATAGATAAGAGGGTCCGTCGGGACGAGCGGGTCCAGCGCTCCACGCATCGGACACTCCTGCAATACCTGGGCAGCCTCGGGGTCGAGGTCAAGAAGATCCACGACTGCCTTTGCCTCGTCCTTGTCCATCTGGGTCTGGCCCATAAGCGCCGCCGTGGTCCACACCTTGTCCCGGCCCACCTTGTTGGCTATCGTCGTCCAGGCGAGGCCTTTTTTCTTCCTGGCTTCGAGGATCTGCTGCGTCACTTCTTCGCGGGTCATGGTCGCCTCCTAAATCTTTCTCAGACGATAGGGTCGTGGACGGTGACGAGCTTGGCGCCGTCCGGAAAGGTCGCCTCGATAGCCACCTCGTCCACCATCTCGGGGACGCCTTCCATAACGTCCTCGCGGGAGAGAATGGCGGCGCCGAAGCTCATCAGGTCGGCGACGCTCCGGCCGTCACGGGCGCCTTCGAGAAGCTCGGCGGAGATCAGAGCCACGGCCTCGGGGTAGTTCAGCTTCAGGCCGCGTTCGCGTCTCCTGCGGGCGACCTCCGCTGCGGTGAAGATCATCAACTTGTCTTGCTCCGCGGGTGAGAGCTTCAAAATCTTCCTCCGGTATCTTTCCAGCGGCGCCAAGAAGACGACACCCGAGCATCTTATGCCCTGCGAACCGCCCGGTCTCCGGCCGAACGTCTAAATGGAGCGGCCTAGAAAGCGTCATTCTTTATACAAATGTATGACACGACACTCGACTCTTCTCGCTCATCCACGCCGCTGGACGGAAGTGCACAGCCGTTTTGACCGGGTTCGTGATGGTGAAGGCACGACTTTGCCTGCTCGGGGGCAGCATTTCGCGATTCGAGATCGGCCGTCGGTGTCCGTGATCATCGTGAGGAATTCGCCGACGAAGGGCTCGACGCCGGGACCTCGCACGGACGCGATGCTGTCGACCGCAGCGAACAAGGTGCGGAGATGCGGGGGCTCGAAGTTTGTCAAGGGCTTCCTGGCCCGTCCATCCCTCGTAGATCACGATGGTCGCAGGGTCGTCCAAGACATAGTGCACGTAGTAGTCGAGGTTGCCCGGTTCGGCGGGGGTGGGCTCGACGCATGGCGCATGACGACACGTCACCGTCGGGAGCGGATCGCCACGCCGTTGACGAACGCCTAGGTACGGCAGTTGGAGCGATCAGCCCGCTTTCGCCCCGACCTTTTCGGGCGATTGGGTATGCTGGGGCTGGAGAGATCCTCCGGCGATCCTGGCCGCCATCGCCTGTGGCAAGCGCTGGAGCACGTGCGCGAGCAGGGCGTTGATCCGTCCGTCCACCGCGATGCTCCGGCCCCGCTCCAGCGCCCGGAACGCGGTCGCCACTGCTTGCTCTGGCGTTCGCTTGCGTCCCGTCGCCGCCTCCTCACCCGCCACGTCGAAGAAAGGCGTCTCCGTCGGACCCGGTGCGAGCGCCACGACCCTCACGCCCCGGCCCCGGTACTCTTCGGAGAGGGCCACCGAGAAGGAGAGCACGAACGCCTTGCTCGCGGCGTAGACGGCCATGTAGGGAGCGGGCTGGAAACTACCCACCGAGGCGAGATTGACCACCGCCCCGTCACCCCTCGACACCATGCCCGGCAAGAAGGCGTGGGCCATGTCCGTAACCGCAGCCACGTCCACCGCCACTTGCTCTCTTTCACGTGCGGGATCCAACTCCTCGAAGTAGCCGTGGGTTGCGAACCCGGCGTTGTTTATGAGTATGTCCACCGTCAGACCGCGTCGTTCGACCTCGTCCCCGATCTCGGCCCCAACCCCCTCCTCCGAGAGGTCCGCCACGATAACCTCACAGCGGACTCCATATTCCCGGTGGAGATCCTCCGCCAAAGCCCGAAGCTTCCCTTCCGAACGCGCGACAAGCACCACATCCGTGCCCCGTCCGGCCAACTCCCGGGCAAAGACCTTGCCCATGCCCGACGAGGCACCCGTGACCAGAGCCGTCTTCCCCTCGTAAACAAACCCATTCATCGTCTTGCTCCTCTCGAACCTCGGGGCGCCGTGTCAAGCGCCTCCGTGCTATCATTAGTGAGGATTTCCTCACGTTTCATAGTATACGAGGTTGTCCTCATGTTTGTCAAGGTCTTCGAGGACCGTTTTCGAGGATCGTCGAGTATTGGAGGTGTTTTGGTGGAAGAGAGGAGTTCCGCGATTGGTGGGAGTGGACGGCGGGTTCCGAGTCAGGAGCGGGGCAGGCGCCGGGTGGCTTTGATCCTCGACGCGGCGGAGGAGGTGTTCGCAGAGGTTGGTTACGATGCGGCCACCAACACCGAGATTGCCGGGCGCGCGAGAACGTCGATCGGCTCGCTCTACCAGTTCTTCCCGAATAAGGAGGCGATCCTGGATGCGGTGGCGGACCGCTACCTGGAGCGGCTGAGGTCACTCTACGACGAGGAACTCTCCGCCCACGCGGCCGGGATACCCCTGCGGGAGGTGCTAGATCGGGTCATAGGCTTCCTCGCCAGGCTCAAGGCCGAAAACCCGGCCTTCTGGACGATCTTCTACGGTTCCGGGACATCGGAGAAGTTGGCCTCGGCCGCGGAGGATCTTCGCTCGGAGGTCGTCGGACGCCTTGAGACCATATTCGAGAAGCGGGCGCCGGATCTAGAGGCGGAGCAACGTAGACTGTACGCTGAGATCGTCAACGACGTCGTGAGGGGGCTGTTCCCGCTCGCGACCTTCGGTGGGGAAGAGAGGAGAGAGCGGGTGGTCGCCGAGATCAAGGCGTTGCTGCTCGCCTATCTGGGTCCGGTATTCGGCACCGATGCTATCCCCCAACCCGCCGACGCTCCTTCGAGGAGATCTGTTTAACGAAATTGGAAGCTAAGATGCGCGGCGGCGACGGCTGCTCACGGCGTCTATGGTCGCCGCTATGAGCAGGACCGCTCCTGTGACCATGAACTTTATGGATGAGTCAAACGCCAGCAGGTCCATGCCGTTCGAGATGGACCCGATAACCAGCGCACCGAGCAAGGCGGACCAGACCGAGCCCCGGCCACCCATCAGGCTGGTACCGGCGATCACCGGCCCGGCGATGGCGTTGAGCAGGATGTCTCCGCTCCCCGATGCCTGGTTGACGGCCAGAAGACGCGAGGCCGCCAAAAGACCGCCGGCAGCCGCCAGCGCCGAGCAGAGGGTAAAGGCGGCGATCCTCACCCGCTCCACCTTTATGCCGGCGCGGCGGGCGGCCTCGGCGTTTCCTCCGATGGCGAACAGGTAGCGTCCGAAGCGGGTCTTGGTCGTGAGCAGGTCGAAGAACAGGACGAAGCCTAGAAAGATCACCACGGCCAGGGGAAGACCCCGGTCCGAGTTGAAGACGAGGACACCGGCCACGACGACCACGCCGACCGCGACGATCCGCAACACGATGGGAGCCAGCGGTCTTTCGAGCCCGGTCGCCAACCTCCGGCGTCTGCCGAAGAGCAGGGAGGCCGCATACGCGGCGATCACCGCCACCGCCACCGCCCATCCTATGAACGGCGGGAAGAAGGTACCCGCGAGCCCCGTAATGATCGGGTCTTGCAGGTTCACGGTTCCCGTGGAGCCCAGAACGTACAGCAACGCCCCCTGGAAAGCGAGAAGTCCCGCCAGCGTCACGACCAGCGAGTGGACCCTGAAGCGGGTCACGATAAACCCGTTGAACGCCCCGATAGCGACGCCCGCGAGGATTCCTATCAAAAGAGCGGGTATGGCGGGCAACTGGCTCTTGACGCTCAGTACGGCCATGACGCCACCCGCGAACCCGCTCACCGAGCCGACCGAGAGGTCTATTTCGCCGAGCAGCAAGACCAGCACGATACCCACGGAGATGGTGCCGACCGCGGCGATCTGGAGCATCATGTTCGTCAGGTTGACCGCCGAGAGGAAGCGCGGGTTGGCGAAGGTGAAGGCGGCCCAGATCGCCGCCAGCCCGATGAGCACCGGCAGAGGACCGAGCCCGCCCGGTCCCAGACGCCCGAATGCCCTGACGAAGAAACCCTCACGCCCCTTGCTTTCCTGCGTGGAGCTTTGCTCCGCGCCACGCTCCGTCGCGGTCATCTCGCCCCCTCCCCTGTGCTTTCGTTTTCCGGGCCGTTACTGTTCGAAGCGCCATTCGCCCGGCCGAACTCAGCGCCGGTAATGGCCCCGACCACCTCTTCCTGGGTGGCGTTCTTCACGTCGAAATCTCTTACGCGCCGGCCGAGCCTCAGCACGATAATCCGGTCGGTCACTTCGAAGACGTCGGCGAGGTTGTGGCTGATGACCACGACCCCGAGCCCCCGGTCTTTCAGGCGCAGGATGAGGTCGAGGACCTGCCGCGTCTGGGCGACGCCGAGGGCGGCGGTAGGCTCATCCAGCAGCACCACTTTCGGCTCCCCGAGGAGCGAGCGCGCTATCGCGACCGACTGCCGCTGGCCGCCGGAGAGCGAGGCGACGGGGGTGCGGACGCTGCCGATGGTCGTCACCGAGAGCGAATCCAGAAGCTCCAGGGAACGCTGTTCCATAGGGGGCTCGTCTATCCAGCGCGCCGTTCCCCCAACGCCGCCCATGAGGTTCTCCTGCCCGAGAAAGAGATTGGCGACCACGTCGAGGTTGTCGCAGAGGGCGAGGTCCTGATAGACGGTGGCTATACCGAGGGCTGTCGAGTCCTGCGGGCTGTTTATCGAGACCTTCTCGCCCTCGAAGAAGATCTCCCCCTCATCCGCGCCGTGGCTGCCGGCTATGGTTTTTACGAGCGTTGACTTGCCGGCTCCGTTATCGCCGACGAGCGCCACGACCTCACCGGCGCGGACCTCGAAGTCCACGCCGGTGAGCGCCTGCACGGGGCCGAAGCTCTTGTTTATGCCCCGCAATTCGAGCAGTGGAGCCTCGGCTTCGTTCTTCGTGCTGGTCGCCATCTCTACTACTTGAGCCCGGCCTTGCGGCAGGCGTCTTTGAGTTTGGGAGTGCAGATCTGGCTTGCCTTGTAGAACTTGTCCGCGATTACGGTGTCCTTGATGTTCTTCGTCGTCAGCACGACCGGTTTCAGGATCACCGAGGAGATCTTCGCCTTGCCGTTATCTACTCCGGTGGTCTTGAGGTCTTTGGGCAACTTGCCGTCGTTGAGAAGCGAGACGGACATCTTGGCAGCCTTTGTCGCCTCTTCGCGAATTGACTTATAGATGGTCATGCCCTGCCTGCCAGCGAGTATGCGCTGCACGGCGGCCAACTCGGCGTCCTGCCCCGTCGTCGGCGGGGTGGTCTTCATGCCGGCAGTCTGCATCGCGGCGATCGCGCCGCCCGCCGTGCCGTCGTTGGCCGCGTATACGCCGTCGATCTTATTCTGCCCGAGCTTGGTCAGCGCCTGATCCATCTCGCGCTGGGCCTCATCCGGGCTCCAGTCTGGCGTATCGTACTCGGCCCCGACCTTGAGACCACTCGAATCTATGACGCTGTGCGCCCCCTTCTTGAACAAGGCCGCGTTCGGGTCGGTGGGAGAACCGTTTATCATGACGATGGTGCCGCCCTTTTTGACGTGATCCACGAGCCACTGCCCCTGAAGCTTGCCGACTTTCTCGTTGTCGAAGGAGATGTAGCCGGCAAGGTCGGCTTTCTGCACGAGCCGATCGTAGCTGAGTACCGGGATTTTGCTCTGGCTGGCTCGCTGCGCGATAACCGACGCAGACTCCGCGTCCACGGGGTCGAGCACGAGAACCTGGGCGCCGTTGGTGATCGCCGCCTCGGCCTGCTGCTGCTGTTTGGAAGCGTCCTGATCGGCGTTGGAATAAAGGATCTGGCAATTCGAGCACTGCTTCTTTACCGCCGCCTCGAAGATCGGCCGGTCCTGCTGCTCGTAGCGGGTAGTCTTGGACTCCGGCAGAAGCAGCGCGATCTTACCGCCCTTGCCGCCCTTTCCACCCTGACTACTACTGCCGTTGCCTCCGCCGCCGTTACCGCCGCCACCACAAGCAGCCGCTAACACCACAATGAAGCTCAACGCTACCGCGACGGTGAGCACCCTCATCTTCCTCATACTCTTTCCTTTCCCTTCTCTACCGAGCAGTTAGGATCTCCGGCGAAGCTCCAAAGACGACTTGACTCCGTCGCATCACCCGGTTCCCACCTTGCTCCTCTTGGAGACCTACCCCGACGATTATCAACACGCCGGCCAGGCCACTTTTCCCTTACTTTATGCGATTTCGCAGTATCCCAGCTTATTACTTGTTTTGTCAAGCCTTTTTCTTCTTTTTTTGTATAAAAGGCGTTGAGATACTTTACTATATACAGAGCTAGATGATATATAGGTTTCCGACGAGAACCGATACTGGAGGAGAGCCGAGGATGTCGAGTCAGTTCCGCCCCGATGCTCGCGCCCGCATTTGGAGTGTTTTGACCGGATCCGGGGCCGTATCGCGGGCTGAGTTGGCGCGTCGCACGGCGCTCGCACCGTCTACCGTATCGGCGGTCGTGGGCGAGTTGCAGGCGGAGGGGTTGGTGGTCGAGCCGGCGACGCCGGTAAGGCAGAAGGCCCGCGCCGCGCTCGGCCGTCCGCCGGTGCTCGTCGCCCTGCACAGGAGGGCGGGCGTGGCGCTCGGAGTCGATTTCGGCAAGCGGCATCTGCGCGTGGCTCTCTCCGACCTCTCGCACGAACTGCTGGCCGAGCGCCACCGGGCGCTCGACGCGGATCTACCCGCCGCCGAGGCTATCGCCCTCGCCGTGAGCCTCACCGACGAAGTCCTGGATGAGGCCGGCGCGGAGCGTGGAGAAGTCGTCGGGGTCGGGATGGGCCTGCCGGGTCCCGTACACCGTCCATCCGGGGAACTTGGCGATTCGACCATCTTGCCTGGATGGGTTGGAGTGAGGGCGGCGCAGGCGATGAGCGAAGCGTTGGGCCTGCCCGACGACCTGCCCGTCGAGGTAGAGAACGACACGAACCTCGGCGCTTTGGGGGAGTGGATGTGGGGCGCCAGCAACGGTGTGGACCACATGGCTTATCTAAAGGCGGCTACCGGGATAGGAGCGGGGTTCATTATCAACGGGCGTCCATACGTGGGCGCGGGCGGCACGGCGGGTGAGATCGGCCACACCGTCGTGGACCCGAGCGGGCCGATCTGCCGGTGCGGCAACCGCGGGTGCCTGGAGACCCTGGCCGCCGCCCCGGCGATACTCGCGGCCCTTCGCGAGACCTACGGCGAAGACCTCACGCTCAACGAGGCGATCACACGCGCCCTCGACGGAGACCTCGGATGCCAACGAGCCATCTCGGACGCCGGCAGGACGATAGGCGCCTCCGTGGCGACGTTGTGCAATCTGTTCAACCCCCAGCGCATCGTCGTCGGCGGCGACCTGGGCGCGGCTGGAGAACTACTGCTGGAACCCCTGCGCGAGTCCCTGCGCCTCGGCGCCATCCGCTCGGCGGCCGAGGACGTCGAGGTGGTCGAAGGGACCCTGGGCGAACGCGCCGAAGTCCTCGGAGCAGTGGCGCTCGTCCTCCGCCGCGGCGCGCAGCTAATGGATGGAAAAGCTCTGCGGACGACCCCGGTCGACTAAACCGCGAGCTGCGGGCGGCTCTAACGGATGTTGGATCCAGCCGTCTCGACACCGGGCTTTCTACCGACCTCCAGCGGCTTCTTGCAGGAGTCTTGATGTCCGGGGCCTCGTAGTCCTTCTCGCAACGACCGCAAGTGGTCGTCTGATTACCCTGCGGAGAGGCTCCCGAGATCTCTGAGTCCAGGACATGAGCGGCACCCTCGTATTGAGGCACCAACCACCGAGCTCGGATAGCCGGCTGTGAGCAGTTCTCTCACGCTCGACCGGCGCTACGCCAGCCGAGCGGGGTCGTACCTGGGCACGTCTGAAATGCTTTATGAAGTACCCCGAGTCAACGTAGCCTACCCGTTGACCTACCTCCTCTATAGTAAGGTCGGTCTGGGCGAGCAACTTGCGCGCTTCCGTCATGCGGCGCTCGGAGATCCACTCAAAGACAGTCCTCCCTGGCTTGCGCCTGACGACCGTAGTGAGATGAACCGGCGTAAGGCCCACCGCCCGCGCCACTTCCTTGAGTGAGAGCTGGTCATCGACGCGGGCGAGCCGCGCAATGCGCCTGCAGACGGGGTACACGGGTTCCTTACCCGAGATGGCATGAACCCGACCGCGTTGTTGGAAGCGGGCCGGCAAGAGGTACGCGGATACGGCACCCAGATACAAGCCGGACGGGTAATCTCGGCCACCTCATCCGAATCTTTCGATGA
The DNA here is from genome assembly GCA_965219175.1 of Rubrobacteraceae bacterium. Taxonomy (GTDB): domain Bacteria; phylum Actinomycetota; class Rubrobacteria; order Rubrobacterales; family Rubrobacteraceae; genus JBBPZK01. Next base: position 568,049 of record CBDCNI010000001.1, on the reverse strand, counting down.
GGGCTTCACCGTGGAGTTGGAGGATGGCGCCCGAGTCCGCGCCCGGCGGCTGCTGGTAACCACGGGCCTCGTCGACGAGTTGCCGGACGTTCCGGGAGTCCGAGAGCTCTGGGGCGCAACTTGTTGCATTGCCCCTACTGTCATGGGTGGGAGGTACGGGATCAACCGGTTGGCGTCCTGGGTTCCGGACCCTTTGCCGTGCATCAGGCGCTTCTGTGGCGGCAGTGGACGAATGACCTGACGCTACTCCTGCACACGGTACCCGAGCCGACCGATGAAGAGACCGAACGGTTGACCGCACGCGGCATCACGGTCGTGGAAGGGGAGGTCGCCTGGCTCGAAGTCCGCGAGGATCGCCTCGTGGGTGTCCGTATGGGCTCCGGCGAGTTTGTTACGCGTCGGGCCATGACGGTCACGCCACGCTTCGTCTCCCAGAGCAGCATCCTCACCGGCCTCGGCCTCGACGCGACCGCCCATCCCATGGGCGCGGACGCAGGCGAGCACATCGACGCTGACGCGACCGGGCTCACCGCCGTACCTGGTGTGTGGGTAGCAGGCAACGTCGCCGATCTCATCGCGCAGGTCGTAGGCGGCGCCAGTGCCGGCGCGATGGCCGGGGCGGCAATCAACGCCGACCTTGTCGCCGAGGACACGCGACACGCCGTCGCCGCACACTGGGATCTTTTGTCTCTAACGGTGGACGAGTGAGCAAAGAACCTGGGAAAGGAAGGCCAACGACGAACAGTGAGCTTCACGACGAAGGCAGCAGACCGTCCGAGCAGTTCTGGGAGGCGCACTATAAAGCCTCCACAAAGCCCTCGAATGGAAGACCGAGCAGCGCCCTCGTCAGGTTTGCCGGATCGCTCTCTAAGGGAGTGGCGTTAGATCTGGGCTGCGCTTAGGGAGACGATGCTATCTGGCTGGCACAGCGCAGTTGGCGAGTGGTCGCCGTCGACGTATCCGGCACAGTCCTCGCCCGCGCGAAACAAGCGGAGACTGCGGGTGTCTCGGATCTCATCGAATTCCAACGGCACGATCTGGCGAGCACCTTTCCAGACGGCCAATACGATCTGGTTTCCGCCCTATTTCTGCATTCACCGGTCGAGTTCCCGCGTACGCACGTTTTGCAGGCTGCGGCGCGGGCCGTGTCCCCTGGTGGTCTGCTGCTGATCGTCGAGCATGCCTCGGTAGCACCCTGGTCCTGGGCCGATCCTGACACATCTTTCCCAACCCCAGAGGAGTCGCTGGCCGCGCTTGACCTGAAACCTTCTCGGTGGCACAGTGAATTCGTGGGCTCCCCGGAACGGCAGGCCGACGGTCCAAATAGACAGACGGCTACCACAAAAGATAACATTCTGGCACTCAAGCGCCTCACACAGTGATTACCTATCTGTTCGACAAGAACCGTTTCTACTCGAACAGTAGGGAGTTTCACGATAAGCACCAACATCGGTCGCCCTGACATCAACTCGGGAGGGTTAGATCCACGCCGGTGGCTGGACCTGACCGTCATCGTCGTAGCGACACTGATGGTCGTGCTCGACGCCTCCATCGTCAACATCGCTCTGCCGCACGCGGAGTCAGATCTGCGTATCTCCGACACAAGCGGAGTGCGAGTAGCAACCGCGCAGAATCCTACGCTAAGCTCCGGGTGATGTTGAGCCAGCCTCCTGCTTACTCCGCTTCACGATCTCATTGACGGTGGTCTTGGAGATACCCAGTCGTTCGGCCACCCGCCGCTGGGAGTAGCCTTCCTCAATAAGCCTCATAACCTCGGCAGCATGCTTATCCGAAGGCCGATACCCTCGCCGACGTCCGAAAACCTGTCCCCTGGCCTTGGCCGCCGCGACGCCGCTCCTCACCCGCTCCCGAAGTAGATCGTGCTCGAACTCGGCGAGACTAGCCATCAAGTTGGCAACGAGCTTACCCTGTGGTGTCGAGAGATCGAACGTAAGACCCGTCGTTGCGATCAGCGACACGTCCCAAGAGGCGAGCTCTCCCAACGTGTCCATGAGATCCTGCGTCGAGCGGCCCCAGCGGGTCATCTCCGTGACCAGCACCGCGTCGATCTCTCGCCGCTGTGCCAGTTCCATAACCCTCTTGCGCTCCACCGGCTGCTTGCTCTTAGACTTCCGGATGCCAGAGAGCGTCTCCTTGAAGATCTCCACCACCTCGAAGTCTGCCCGCTCGGCATACTCAAGCAGGTCACGTTCCTGCCGATCGTTGTCCTGGTCGGAGGTCGAGACCCGACAGTAGATCGCCACCCTTCTCCGACCGTTTCCCTGTACCAACTAAACCCTCCCGGATTCTGGCCTTTGTAACCCGCATAAACAGCGGCTTTGTCTCCCAGGACCGAGAGCGCGCCCTGTTGTAGATAAGCCTCGATTGTGTGCTCCGCGAAGCTGCCATCATCGCCACAAAGGCTACCGACATGTCGATAGTAGTGTATGAGCTCGTTTTCTAGGTCTAGCTTGATGCCTACAACCTCTTCATCTTGCAACCAGATCCAATTGGAACTCGATGAGTAACCCCGGTTTGACCTCTGGCTAGTCATTGCTCTTCTTTCGATTCTCACGGGCGCGCTCGTAGTGCATCCGAGCCTTCATCCGGTTGCCACAGGTGGACATAGAGCACCAGCGGCGGGTGTGGTTCTTACTGGTGTCGTAGAAGAAGAGTATGCAACCTGGATTCTCGCAGTTTTTTACCAGCGACGGGTCTGCATCGGCCAAGAACCGTGCCACCGATTCGGCAACCGGTGCGAGTAGCGTCTCCGGGCCATCTGGCAGCGCGTGGAAATGTAACTCAAATCCTTCGGCAGTGGGCTCCAGTACCTGGTGTCCGGGGCTTTGGGCTAAAAGCTCGTTTACCTCTTCGATCAGTGCCGGGGCGACCGATCCGTCCTCGTTAAGTTGTTCTGACGTTTCTCTCAAAGTCTTCCGAAACCCTTTAGCCCGCTCCAGCAAGCGCTCCCCTTCAAAGCGCTCCCCTTCAGCGGTACTACGCAATCTCTCTAATGCTGCTCTCGACTCCTCTGAACTGACCACGCCTGATTCCCGGAGCCAATACACGAGATCTCCCGTATTCCCAAGTAGGTCAACGACCCTATCTTTCTCGACTAGCTCGGTGTTTACGAAGTCCAGCCACAAATACTCGCTAACGAACTCGAAGCCAGTGTTCTCTTGGAACTCAACGCCTGGATTCGCAGGCTCCGTAGTGGCCCTGGCCCCCATCTTCTGGTCTTCACTGCCTATGTTAGCCAAATCAGCGCCTCCTAATGCCTTATCATTACCGAACAATATCATTCTAACCTTTAAAAATATATTTGACAGGTTAGAAAAACATGTCTATTATACAATTACGAATTTTGGTGGTTAGTAAGTAGGCTGGCCGCTAAGTGTAACGGAGGAGGTTTTGTTGACAACCGAACGAGTGGAGCAGAAGACGGGCGGTGTTCTGAAGACGGGGCATGTGGGTCTGAACGTAAGCGACCTGGAGGAGTCGGAGCGCTTCTACCGGCAGGTGTTCGGTTTCGAGGTAGTGCTGAAGTCGGAAGAAGTTAGTCGGAGGTTCGTGTTCCTCGGCGACGGGGGGAGGTTGGTCTTGACGTTGTGGGCGCAAGCGCAGGGCGCGGGCCGTTTCGAGGTTGGTCGGCCTGGGCTTCATCACCTCTCTTTCGAGGTGTCTTCGGTTGAAGAGGTCGGCCAGTACGAGAAAAGGCTCGTAGAGGAGGGCGTCAGGCTCATTCACGATAGGATTGTGTCGCATGGGGAGGGTGCGGATTCCGGCGGGATCTTCTTCGAGGATCCAGACGGCATAAGGCTTGAGATCTACAGTCCGACCGGTGTCGAGGGGCGTGAGGCGCCGCACGGGGATTCACCCACCTGCGGCTTCTTCTAAATCTTCTAAAGCCGGGTGAGTTTGTGGGAGTAGCTGAAAGGAGGGAGCGTCTGGACAAATGGCACCGAGTCAGATCGTGAACCGAAAGTGATTTTGACAAAAAAGAAACAAGAAAAGGAGATTACCGAGATGGTTGAGTACCGTACCGAGCACCGTACCGTAGATATAGATGGGACCGGCGTGTTCTATCGTGAAGCCGGCGACCCGGCCAACCCGACGCTGCTATTGCTGCACGGGTTTCCTACCTCGTCGCACATGTTCCGCAACCTCATTCCAGCGCTCGCCGACGAGTTTCACCTAGTCGCCCCCGACTACCCGGGCTTCGGCAACAGCGACTTCCCACCCCGAGAAGAGTTCGATTACACCTTCGATCACCTCGCCGAGGTGGTTGAGGGGTTCATCGACGCCCTGGGCCTGGAGAAATTCAGCGTGTACATCCAGGACTACGGCGCCCCTATAGGACTGAGGATCGCCACGGCAAGCCCCGAGCGGGTGGAGGCCCTGATCGTCCAGAACGGCAACGCCTATGAGGAGGGCTTCGTCATGCCTTTCTGGGAGCCGATATTCGCCTACGCTGAGGAGCGGACGCCGGAGAACGAGGCGGCCCTGCGCGAGGCACTCGAGATCGACGGCCAGCGCTGGCAGTACACCCACGGCGCGAAGGACGCCGAGGCGATCAGCCCGGACAACTGGAACATGGATCAGTTGTTTCTCGACCGTCCCGGCAACAAGGAGGTCCAGCTCGACCTCTTTTACGGCTACCAGTTCAACATCCCCAAGTACCCGGCCTTCCAGGAGTACTTCCGGACCCACCGGCCGCCGACCCTCATCACGTGGGGCAAGAACGACGAGGTCTTCGGAGTCGCCGGGGCCGAGGCCTACAAGCGCGACCTGCCCGACGCCGAGCTACACTTGTTGGACACTGGCCACTTCGCGCTCGAGGAAGACGGCGAGGTGATCGCCGGGCATATCAGGCGATTCCTGGGCGAGCATCTCTCTGAAAAACGGGCTGCTTAGGATAGTCGCCCTAGGTTGCTTGCTCACCTTAGTGGTGCATCCGCTAAGTTTTGTACTCTCTGTTAGCCAACCGATGCCACCCTCGGCATCCTCGCTACGCCCAACCTCTTGGCAGGGCGGTGCCTCCTACGCCGACCCCAGATGTAGGGGTGACGATGCTTGTTCCAGTAAGAGCCTGCGCGGATAGGTCATGGCTGTCGAGAAGGACGAGCGTCCCATCGGTAACGCGTCCAGCCCTCCCTCACGAGTCTCCTCACGATGACGACCACCTCCGAGAGGGCCATCCAGAAGTCCACCACCCGCCCTCGCCGCTCCGTGCACCAGAGGAGCTTTTTGTGGGCGTTGTTCCAAGAGTTGGTGCGCTCTATGACCCAGCGCCTGGTCGCGTTCAGGGGCGCGGGTATGCCCTTCCGAGAAATCTCCGCGACGAGACCGAACTCCAGCAGGCGCAGCCGGGTGGGCTTCGAATCGTAGCCGCGGTCCAGGTGGACGGTCGCGCCCTCCAGCACCATCCCCAGCGCCCTGGCGGCGTCGAGGGTGGGAACCAAAAGCGGCGAGTCGTGGCGGTTGGCGGGCGCGGTCACCGACCCTATGGGGATGCCTCGCCCATCCACGACCACCGAACGCTTGAGGCCCCGCTTGCCGCGGTCCACCGGGCTTTTGCCCGCCTTCTCGCCCCCGCAGGGCGCTTTCGTGATGCAGCAATCCACCGCCAACTCCGAGAGCTCCAGGCCAATGGCCCGATCGTAGGCTTCGAGCGACATCTCGCGCAGCCGCTCGATCACCCCAAGCTCGATCCACTCGTCGCGACGATCCCTAAGCGTGGTCGCCGAGCAGGACCCGTCGGCGATCTTCTCGTAGGCGCACCCGAACACCAAAATCTGAACGAGCTTCTCGAAGACGACCCTGTCGGGGATACGGGGACGGTGGCAGCCCAAAGGGTGGCTCGTCTCCCTCTCCGGGAGCAGGGCGGAGAACTGTTGGAAGATGGGCTCGATGATGTATGGTGGGAGCGCGGGCACGGGTATCCTCTTTCGTCGGGAAGCGTCGAGAACTCCCCGGATGATGGAGCATCCCGCGCCCGCCTTCAGCGCGGAGGCATTGCGCCCCTATCCGCGCAAGCTCTAAGTCGTAGCTTTCGCTATGGCGGCTTCGATCTCTTCCCAGGTCTCGAACCTACGGCCCTTGAGCGCTAATGACTTGAGTGTCTTCCACCAAGGTTCTATGAGGTTTAGGTAGGCGGCGTACTTGGGCTGGAATACGAACTCCCATCTTGGATGTGTGAGACTGAAAAACAGGACGTCGTAAGCCTTATGAGTATTGAGGTTATCCAAGATTACGTAGAGCCTCTCGACGTCTGAAGGAACCCACGCTTCGATCTCCTCCAGGAACTCGATGAAGTTTGAGATGGAGCGTCTCTGATGAGTTGTGGTCAGCGCCTCGCCGGTATCGGGCCGAAAGGCTCCAAAGACATAGCCTTGTTTCTCTGTCCTGCCGTAGTCGAGCTCTTGGGTAGCTCTACCCGCCGGTTTGCTAGGTGTGCCCTCGGCACGAGTGTAGACAATCTTTCTGCCAGCGTGCGAACGGGCACTCATGGGACCCATCTCGTCGATGCAGATCACTACGGAGTTGGCAGGAGGGGATGTGTATAGCCGCTCAATTGCCCCCTTTTTTTGGCGAACTCCGGATCCACCCGCTCACCGAACCATCCTTCCTGTTTTCGCCACCTCAATCCCTCTCGGGTAAGAACCTCGGCCACCCTCGTGCGCTTCATGCTCACGCCTTTCTCTTCGGAGAGGTACGCAACCAGCCGGTCCAGCGTCCACGAGCCAAAGGGAAGCCCTAACTCGTCGGGTGGGGTGAGCGCCGCCTGGATGACCGCTCCCACGTCCTCCGGACCGTACGTGGGAGGTCGTCCGTCGCGGGGTCCCTCTTCGAGACCGGCCATGCCGAATTTGTTGAAACGTCCCACCCAGCGCCTCGCCGTTCTCTCATGACAACCGAGCTTCTCTGCGATTTCTTTGGACAGGTAGCCCTGGTTGGAGTGGAGGATGATCTTGGCGCGCTGTACCTTGCCGGCAGCCAGCCGGCGCCGGCGCTCCATACGCTTTAGCTCCTCGTACTCTTCGCGGCTGAGTGGACGGATGCGGGTATATGGATGCATTGGAAGTACCTCCTCGTAGCAACTGCTCCATTGTACCGAACTTAGCGGATGCACCATTAGCGTAGGATCCTGCGCGGTTGCTACTCGTACTCCCAAACCGGTAGTGAGTCGCGACCGCGTATGCGCTAACCTTCGGTGAGTTGCTCCTGCTCGGGCCCGCATCGCCGACTTTGTAGGACGTAAGCGGCCGCTACTATGACATCCTTGGTGCAATACTGGTGACACGACGGCGAAGGCTTCGCCAGTGTCTGTTAACCGTGCCTGAAATTTGCTGCTTGGACGACGTTTTGCTCTACCACCCAAAGACCCGCACAACTCCGGAATCATCCTCGGTTCCGAATCCCAGCGATGCGCCTTTTTCGAAAACCTTCTGGGCCGCTGACGATACAGGAGCTTCAAAGCCATTCTCCTCGGCTTCTTCGAGTACCAGCCCCAGGTCTTTGACGAATATATCGAGCGCGCTCTTGGATTCGGCGAAGTCGTTTGCGAGCATACGTTTACCGCGATCTTCCAGCATGAATGAGTTGGCCGCGCCGTGGCGAATAGTCTCGAAGACTGAGGTTGGATCCAGGCCAAGCGCAACAGCATAGGCAAGCGCTTCGCCCGCCACGGCAATATGAACCCCGCACAACAATTGATTGACGAGCTTTACGGATTGTCCGTCACCCGGCGAGTTGCCGCAGAAAACCACGTTGGACCCCATAGCTTCGAGGACCCCGCTGTGTTCGTCGAATACGCCGCGCTCACCGCCGGCCATTACGAGCAAGTCTCCTTTCTCGGCGCGAGCAGGTCCTCCGCTCACTGGAGCATCCAGAGCGTGTATCCCGAAGTCCTCTAGCCGACGGGCGACCCCACGTACCTCTTGTGGACCTATGGTTCCCGTTACTACTACAGTGGCTCCTTCCCTCAGAGACCGGGCAGCCCCTTGCTCTCCAAATAGAACATCCTCGACCTGATCGGCGTTTACGAGCATCAGTATCAACGTATCGACATCGTCGCCAACATCCTGGATGGAGTCGGCGACTACGGCTCCTGATTCAGCCAAAGCTTCGGACCTTTCCGCAAGTACGTCGAATGCTTTGAGCTGGAACCCTGAGTCCAGCAGTGCTCGGGCCATGGGCGTACCCATAGCTCCGAGCCCAACAAACCCGAGTCGCTTCACGACGCTCCCTTCTCCGGCCACCCAAAAGCGGCAAGTTTTTCATCGACTACTTTGGATACGGCTTCCGTGAGCTGGTCGCCGAGATGTTTCAGGTTTAACGTGGCCGACGAGGATTCGATCTCACGTTCCAGACAGCCAAAGTACGCAGCCCTCAGTTCGGTGTTGACATTGAGCTTTGCGATTCCCATGGAAACCGCTCTCCGCAGATCCATTTCCGCAAGCCCGGAGGCGCCATGCAGAGACAGAGGTAGGGGATCCCTCGCCCGTATCTCTTCGAGCCGGCGCCAGTCGAGCTCGGGCGTGCCGGAGTAGTGACCGTGGACGTTTCCAACGGCAATCGCCAGGCAGTCCACATCGCTATCTTCTCTGAATCTCTGTTCTTCTTCGGGGTCTGTCATCGAGCTTGCCGCGACTTCTCTGGCTTCGTCCTCTCCTCCCTCTATTCTGCCCAACTCCGCCTCCACACCAACACCTCTTGCCTTTGCCATCGACACAATCGAGCGAGTAAAAGCAAGGTTCTCTTTGTAGGGCAGCTTGGAGCCGTCAGCCATTACGGCGTCTATGCCGCACTCAAAAGCACGCTCGATAAGCCGCGGATCCGACACGTGATCCAGTTGGAGCAGTATTTCCACGGTTGAATCCTCCACCATTGCCCGAAACCCTCTCACGAGTCGTTCACCATAACGACTTTCGAAGGAAGATGAGCTTATCAGCACTATGGCCGGTGCCCGTCGAGCCTCCGCAGCCACCATGACAGCCTGAATTCCCTCGAAGTTATAGCAAGTAAAGGCTCCGACCGCCCGGCCCGAACCCAGAGCCTGCCCGAGCACGTAAGCGAATTTGTTCTGTTCGGCCACAGGTCTATCCTCTACTGCTAGCTTTGCTGGGGCAGCGTCAGTTTAGATTGCCGAGTAGCCACCATCCGCCTGAAGGTTTGCACCCGTAACGAAAGAAGATCGGTCGGAAGCGAGAAACATTATGGCTTCCGCGATCTCCGAAGGGGCGGCCAGTCTGCCGATCGGGTGGTTGGCGAGGACCTCTTTCTCTGCCTGCTCGGGGTCTTCCTGTCCATCCAGGTAGATCTGCAAGAACTCCCCGTCCACAGATCCCGGCCCAACAGTGTTGCAGCGAATGTTCTCTTCTGCGTAATCTATAGCTATCTGGCGTGTAAGCTGGAAAACTCCACCCTTCGAAGCGCAGTAGACAGCCTGCTCGGGCAAACCTACCATGGCGGAGATAGAGCCGAGGTTCACGATGGAGCCGCCACCGCCCTGCGTCTGGAATTGACGAATGGCGTGCTTACAACCGTAGAAGACGCCGGTCAAGTTTACTCTTATGACCCTTTCCCACTCCTCGGCGGTGATATCCGCCGCTTTCTTGACCACGATAGTCGCAGCATTGTTGACGATCGAGTCGAGTTTCCCAAACCTATCTACCGCGACCTGGATCATCCCGGCGACCGAGTCCTCGTCTGTCACGTCTACCTCGTGGAAGAGCGCCTCGCCGCCGTTTCCGCTAATTCTCTCCGCGACTTGCTCGCCCCACTCTTTCTTTATGTCGGCAACCACTACCTTCGCGCCGTTGCGGGCGCACAGATCAGCAGTTGCCGCGCCGATGCCCCGTCCGGCCCCGGTGATGACTACGGTCTTCCCTTGCATATCCACTATATTTGTCCTCTCACTATTTCCCTTGACGTTGTCTATACGTGTTCAGCGCAACGGCTATGATGATTACCACGCCAGTCGCCGCTTGTTGCCAGTACGCCGAAACCCCAAGCTGCACCAATCCATTGGCGATCAAACCTAGCAGCGTCGCTCCCAGCATGGTTCCAAGCACGGTACCGACGCCCCCGAACAGGCTGGCGCCACCTATGACGACCGCTCCTATGGCGCTCAACTCGTATCCCACGCCGGCGGAAGGCTGCGCCGTCGCCAGATAAGAGGTTTCGATCACGCTTTCGACGGCTGCCAGCGCCCCGGATATGGCGAAGACCATGAGTAGGATCCGGTTGACCTTGATCGCCGACAGCGAAGCCGCCTCCGTGTTGCTGCCCACGAAGTAGACGTGACGACCAATAGCGGTACGACTCAGCACTATATGAGCAACCAAAGCTAGAACGATCGCAACAATAAACGGTGACGGTAACCCGAAAAACGAGCCTTGTCCTATAGCCAAGAAGGCAGGGTCGAAGCCGCTGGCTGTGTTACCTCCAGAGAACCCGAGCGCCACGCCTCTAGCTATGCCGAGCATGCCCAGAGTGATTACGAAAGAATGAACGTGCGTCTTGACGACTAGAAAACCATTCAACAAGCCTACGATCACGCCTACGGCTACGCCGCCCAAAATACCAACTACGAGCGGCAGCTTCAGGCCGAGCAACAGATAACCCGTGACGACGGAAGTAAGCGCTACGGTGGATCCAACCGAAAGATCTATCCCACCGGTCAAGATGACGAACGTCATACCAACGGCGATGATGGCCGCCAGGCTGATCTGACGCAGCAAGATAAAGATGTTGCCCGGCGTCAAGAAACTGGAAGTAAGCAACGAAAGCACCAAGCAGATGATTATTATTACAACAACGAGCCCCGCCTCACGAGCCTGAATCACTCGCTTGAGTCGTTGTCCCGTACCCACTCCCTCCTGCGCTCTGGAGGGTTTTTCTCTCGTCTTCGTTCGCTCGTCAGACATTCGCATCCTCCTTTCCAGTGCCCGTAGCCAACGCCATGATCTTCTCCTCATCAGCCTGGGCGCGGTTCAACTCTCCCGCTATCCGCCCCTCGTGCATCACCACGATCCGGTCACTCAACCCCAGGGCTTCGGGCAGTTCAGAGCAGATAACTACTATCGCTACGTCTTGTTGAGCCATTTCCCGGATCAAGGCGTAAATATCTACCTTCGCCCCTACATCGACCCCTCTGGTCGGCTCATCTAGTATCAAGATCTTCGGGCGAACGTTCAGCCATTTCGCGAAGACTATTTTTTGCTGGTTGCCTCCGCTAAGGTTCTTGACCTTTTGCTCCATCGAAGCGGCCCGGATCTTTAGTTGTTCAACCGATTTTTCCGCCAGGTCTCTATCCTTTCGAGCCAGGATAAACCCGTTCCTGCTTATGTTGTTGGTGGTAGCGGCGGAGATGTTCTCGCGTACGGACATGTTCAAGAAGAGACCTTGACTCTTGCGGTCCTCCGGCACGTAACCAAGACCCGCCTCGATAGCTTTTTGTGGGGAGTCGATACGCACTTGCCGACCTTTGATCAGAATCTCTCCGTCACCGAAGCTATCCACGCCGAACAGAGCCCGTGCGAACTCGGTGCGGCCGGCGCCGATCAGACCGGCCAGGCCCACGATTTCACCTTCCCGCACGCAAAAGTCGATGTCGTGTAACTTGCCGGCCTGGTTCAGACCCCGCACCTCCAGAGCCACGTCCCCCGGCTCGGCTCCTCCGGCCTCTCCGTATATATCTTCCAGCTTCCGGCCGACCATCATCGTCACGAGCTCGTCGTGGTCGGTGCCTGACGTCTCCCGAACACCTACGAGCTTGCCGTCACGGAGCACCGTTATACGGTCGCTAATACGGAAAATTTCCTCCAGGCGATGAGAAATGTAGATTATGCTCACGCCGCGCTCGCGCAGCCTCATCACCAGTTCCAGGAGCGCCTCGACGTCATTACCGGCGAGAGAAGAAGTAGGCTCATCCATAACGATGATCCTCGCGTCGAGAGAGAGCGCTTTCACGATCTCGACCATCTGCTGCCGCGCCAGGCTCAACTCCCCCAGCAGGTCTCGCGGATCTATGCTGGTATTGTGCAGCGAGTCTTCGAGCAGCGAGCGCGCTTCACTGTTCATCTTCTTGAAGTTTATAAACCCGAGCCTCGTACGGAATTCCCGACCAACAAAGATATTCTCTGCAACGCTCAAATGCCCGGCGAGATTCAACTCCTGGTGTATTATCGCAATCCCCGAAGCTTGCGCCCGCCCAGGATCGTTGATCTGCACGGTCTCGCCGTTGAGCAAGATTTCACCGCTGTCAGGAGCTTCCACACCGGCTAGAGTTTTCACCAGCGTTGATTTTCCGGCCCCGTTTTCTCCCACCAGCGCCAAAACCTCGCCGGATCGCAGATCGAGATCCACGTTATCGAGGGCCTGAACACCGGAGAAAGCTTTGCTTATGCCCCGCATCTCGAGTATCGGTGTATTTTGCATCCTACGCAATCCCCTATTTTCTGAACGCAACGACTTGTCTGTGCGCGAAAGCAGTGGCGCGAACCGCGGAACGCACTACTGCCTTCGCGCACGACGAACTTAGTGTGGCTTCTTCATAAACTCTTTGACGTTCTTTGGAGTAACCAGGATCGTCCCGGTATCTATATCCTTGACGTCGGAGGGCTTGAGTTCGCCTTTGTGTAGCTTGTAAAGCTTGTCGAGTGTAAGGGCGGACATCCCGTAAGGTTTCTGCGAGATCAATATCTGGATACACCCCGCGTTCATCAGATCTACGACCTGAGGAACGACGTCGAACCCAACCACCTTGACCTTGCCGCACTTGTTGGCCGATTTCACCGCCGTTCCCCCACCGGTTGCGTCGGATCCGGTGATCCCAACCAGGGCCGCCAGATCTTGATGAGCCTGCAGTATATTTTCAGCCTGCGACGTGGCTCCTGCTACGGACTCGTTAGTGGTCTCCGTCGCGACGATACTGATGCCCGAATATTGCTTCAGTCCCTTTTTCAAACCCTCGATGCGCTGCTGGGCGTTGACAGCACTCAGGCTCCCGACGAGTATGGCGACTTTGCCTTTCTTGCCAATAGTCTCGGCTAAAGCCTCTGCGAGTTTCTTCCCAGCGGCCACATTGTCGGTTCCTATATAGGCGATAGCCTTACTGTCCGGTACCGGAGAGTCCCACGCGATCACCGGGATGCCTTGCGACCTGGCGCGGTCGATAGCCGATTTGACCGTGCTCGGGTCGTTGGGTGATATGGCGATTCCCGCCGGGTTCTGGGCGAGGGCGTTCTCGAAAAGCTGTACTTGCTTTCCTGGATCAGGCGTATCCGGCCCGATGAACTTTGCCTTGACGCCAAGCTTCTTAGCCTCTGCGTTCATACCTTTTCGCGCGTCGACCCAATACGGATTGTTGAGCGACTTCGGCAGGAAAATGTACGGTCCGTTGCCTCCTTTGGTGCCTGAGCTGGAAGAACTCGCCCCGCTGCAGCCGGTAACCCCCAGCAGCACGGTCCCGGCGACCCCGACTCCACCCATCTTCAGGAAGTCGGCGCGCGTCAGTCTTTTCTCGGTACTTTTTTGTTGCTTTTCCCCAAAAGCATTCATTCTTCCTCCTGTCCACTTGGCCTGTACTCCATCCAACATCAGTAGCTAGCCCCACCTAGTGCTAACGTCGTCGTGCTCGCCCTGAGAATCTGCTATCGGCCTCGCCTCCCTTCATCTTGCTTTACTGCAGAAGAAACGTATTTCCTGGTGCGGCTACTCGCGAAGTATCTCGATAACCTCCGCGAGGGTGTCCGGTTCCCCCACGTTGCCGGGGAAGATCACGTAAGGAACGTCCGGGAAAGCGCTGTCTTCCGGAAGTATCCAGACCGGGATCAAGCCTGGGAGCATGGTGCCGGCCACCTCCGCCCGCCGCACCCCCAAGCCCCGCGTACCAATATCGCTGGATGTAATGCCGCCCTTCGCAACCACGAACCGCAGGGATAGACTCTTGTCCAGACGCCGAACCAGATCTACGAGCGCCCCGGATATCGAGCGGCTGATCTCCAAACCCTTTTCATTTTCACTGGCCGTAACAACCTCGCGGCTCGTGTACACCATGACATCGGATACAGAGAGGGCTCGATTGATTTGTTCCGACACACGATCCAACTCTTCTTCGCGTGCGGAGGAATTCAACAACCGGGAGACCGGCAACTCGACAGTGCTCCAACCGCCGAGCGCTATAGCTTTTTCCAGCTGCCGGGTCGTCATCTCGACGTGCGAACCGACGACCACCAGACCATGCCCGTGATCTCCGCGGCCTGCGTAGAGGTCTTCCGGCCTCACGGGGGGTGCTGCGTCTATCCCGCCACGCGAGCGGACGAAGGACGGCCCCACCCGGTAGAGAAAAGACTTTCCCGCCGCCTCGGCTTCGAGTAGCCCGAGAACAAATACGTCGAGGTCAGCGTAATCCGCCGCATTGACTACTATCGGTTGTCCACCGGTGGCTTCTTCGAGGATCTGGGCTACACGGTCTGGCCCACCTTCCCTTATATCCGCCAGGCTAACTCGTAGTACGTCGGCGGCGGAGACGCGGCCATCGGTCTTCTCCTGGATCCAACCCGCAAGGTTGGAGGATGAGTAGCCGAAGTTGGCATCGGAGGCGAACTCGGTCTGTCCCGTCGGCACGAGGTCCTCGCCTTTTCGAACCCAGTGAACATCGTCGACCGTCAGACGCCCGGCTTCCAGAAAGCACGGACACAAGATCACACCGTCTATCTCTTGCTTGCCCACACTCTCGAACGCTTCGCGCAAAGCATCGATCTCACCGGGGTAATGGCCGCGGAGTGTCGAGTCGCTCCGGCTTGCAACCACGAAATCAGTACCGGTGCGCGCCGCAGCCGCCGCTAGTCCGGCGACGATCTCGCGGTTCAACGCCTTTGCTTCCTCTTCCGAGAAGCTGCGCGAATTGGTGAGGATAAAGAAGGTCGTGGCGGCTTGCTGCATTCCCCAGACCAGATCTTCGTCTGCCCAGGTAGTGAGTACCGGTACGCCGTGAACGCTCTGGGTGCCGGTAGGATCATCATCCAGCACGACCAGCTTTCGACCACTGTCGGCTATCCGACTCCGGATCTTCTCCAGCGCGTTTTGTTCTCTGCGCACGGGTGGTTGCGCAGCCAGAAAACTTTGTGCATCTCTAGACTCGGTTGGCTCGAACACGCCGCGCACGACCTCTTCGCCTAACTCCGTACCGCGCTCAGGGTCTGCTTGACATACTCGACTCCCAATCGTGGGCTGGTCATAACCTCCAGGCCGGTTTCCTCGGCGAGCCGCGGCGCGA
Organism: Rubrobacteraceae bacterium; assembly: GCA_965219175.1. Lineage (GTDB taxonomy): Bacteria > Actinomycetota > Rubrobacteria > Rubrobacterales > Rubrobacteraceae > JBBPZK01. The sequence continues at coordinate 552,763 of CBDCNI010000001.1, read as the reverse complement.
GCCGGGCCATGGAAGCCTGGGCCAGAACTATGATTTCGACTTCACCGGCGAGTTCCTGAGCGCTCTCCGAGACCATCTGATCGTGCAACTCCTTCTCGCCGCCCATCAGAGTCTCGAAGGCCCCTTCGGTCAACATGCGCGTTATGGTGACCTCTTTGCCTAGCGCGGCCGCTTTCTCTTCTATGAGGTTCACGGTAGGCTCCAGGGTTGTGGCGACGGTCGCCAGCACGCCTATGCGCGTTGCCCGCTCCGCCGCCTGACGAGACATGCCGTCGTCGATCTTTACTATGGGCACGTTTACTACCTCGCCGGCGACATCCATAGTAGGCCCCAAAGAAGAACACGCGGAGAAAATAACGTCAGCGCCGGCTTCTTCCGCGGCCTGGGCCATATAAACCATACGTTTCGTGCTCGCTTCGCTGATGCTACCTTCCTCCATCACGGTAGCCAGGACGCCGCTATCTACAAAATGAACGACCTCCGCATCCGGTAGGATTTCCTCGAACAGGTCCGTCACCGTGGGCTCCACGTTCACGAAGACAAAACTCGTGTGAAGCATAGCCACTTTTTTAGTCATCCCTACACCCCCATCATCGGCTTTTTACTCTTCATCCCCATCCACATCTCTATGAAAATGCTCGTCCAGATCCTTCTCCGTCTGTATTAGATGCTCGTGCATAGCCCATCTCGCGGCTTCTGGATCCCTATCCTGTATCGCCCTCAGGATACGCCCGTGAGCGGCGATCGCATGGACCCTTATATCCGGGTACTCTTTGGTCTGGCGTCGCGCGTCCCAAACTAACTGCTTGATAGGGTCGAACAAAGCTGCGATGAACGCATTCCCAACGGAAGACATCACCGCCTGATGGAAAGCTACGTCGGCGTCGACTATAGCTTCTACGTTGTCCTCCGCCTCCTTCATGCGTGCGTGCGCGGCTCGAAGAGCCTTCAGGTCATTCTCGGATCTGCGGGCGGCGGCCAACTCGGCGACACCGACCTCGACCAACCTACGAGCCTCGATAAGCTTTCTGGGAAGCGCACTCGCCCCTATCAAGTCCTCGGACCTCGCCGCGAGCAAGGCCGGATCAAAAGGAGACCATTCGGAGACCGGGTTCACAGTGGTCCCGCGACCGTGCTTTACCTCCAAAACCCGCTTTGTCCGTAAAACAGCTATAGCCTCACGGATAGTAAGCCTGCTAACCTGTTCCTGTTCAGCCAACTCAGCTTCCGAGGGAAGCATCGAGCCCGGTGGGAACCTCCCACTCGCGACATCGTCTATCAATTTCCCCACCACCCTATCTGCCAGCGCTTTCCTCGCCAATTTTCCCTACCTTTCATCAGATGTACTCATCTGATGTCAGATGAGTACTACGATAGCGTCTGTATCGTACACTGTCAAGCCTCTACTACTTTGGATGCCTATCCGAGCTTGGGTCTCGGAGACCTAAAATACTCAAGGTAGGTAGTTGGGCTCTCTCCGTAGGTGATTCGGCAGTGTGTCACGAGATCAGAGATATAGTTCGTGCCCGCGAAGATCGAGCGCAAGGCGGGTGAGCATAACGAGTTGCAGGTACGGCCCGGCGAGCCTGGTGGCGAGAGAGTTTGGAGCGCTCATTCCTTAGTAAGCGAGTACGTCTGGAAGTTCATCGATGCTACTCTTCGGTTGCCTCCGCGCCGGAAACTATATGCTCGCGGGGCGCGAGGAGATCACTTGCACCGGCTCGGTCGTAATCAGTCCTTTTTCCATCATCGAGTCGAGCTTGGGGAGCACGGCTTCTATCTTCTCCGTCCGGTCCACCGCTATTATGATCACGGGCAAGTCGGCCGAGAGGTCCAGGACGCTCGCGATGTGTACACGCTTGTCCGAGCCGTATCCCTCTATTCCGTGCAGTACGGTGGCGCCGGCGATTCCCTCCTCGTGGAGCGTCTCGACTATGGCCCGGTAGAGGGCTTTTCCGCCGTACCGGAAATGGTCGCCCGTGTAGACCATCAGCCTCGTCGCGTCGACCGGCTCCATTACATACCTCCGATCACCCGTCCGAGGACCACGCCCAGGTAGACGAATACCAAACCCGCGGCGAGCTGCCCAAACACGTTGAGGAGCGACAGGAGCACGTCGCCGCCCGTTATGAGCCCGAGCGACTCGTAGGAAAAGGATGAGAAGGTCGTGTACCCGCCGAGGACGCCGACAGCCAAGAAGAGACGCGCCCCCGCAGGGAGCGTTCCCACATCCACTAGTGCCAGGACGATACCTATCAAGAAGGACCCCGATATGTTCGCGAAGAAAGTGCCCCAGGGAAAGTCCGGTCCCAACCAGGCGCCTAACCAGCCGCTCACCAGGTAGCGGAAGGCGGCCCCGATGGCCCCGCCCAGGGCGACGTAGAGTACGTTCAAGTTCTATCCACTAACAGCCTCCAATTTCGCCCCGTCGATTCAGCCTGTCATGTGGTCCGGGCCGCTTCGCCGAGGTCTCTGGTGACGAGGTCGTCGTCCGACGGGTAGATGTCGAAGTCGAAGATCTCCGTCGGGAGGTAGAGCGTGGCGCAGGCGTTCGGGATGTCCACGATGGCGCTCAGACGCGCTTCGATCGGGGCCGCGCTCAACAGCAGGTACGCCTGCTCGCCGGAGTAGCCGAACTTCTGCAGATACTCGATAGCGTTCATGCACGCCCGCCGGTAGGCGACAGTAGCGTCCATATAGTGCTGCTCGCCGTCCTCGACGGAGATGCCGGTGAAGACGAGGAACTCCGAGTACTGGGGTTCGGTGCGCCCCGGCTTGAAGAGCGGGGTGCTCATCCCGTACTTCGCCATGCCGCCCTTTATCAGGTCAACGCCGAACTCGATCCAACCACCCATCTCTATCGCCCCGCAGAAGGAGATCTCCCCATCCCCCTGAGAGAAATGCAGATCCCCGACCGAGAAGTTCGCCCCCTCGACGTATACCGGGAAGTAGATCCTGGCCCCCCGCGATAGGTTCTTTATGTCCATGTTCCCGCCGTGGTCCCGAGGCGGCACCGTCCGGCACGCTTCCCGCTCCACCCTCTCCTGCTCCGACTCGGCCAAAGTACCTAGGAGCGCGTTTTGGGGCTCCGGTGGCAACGCGAGTGGCGGCACCCTCTCCGGGTCGGTGTCTATGAGGGCTTGCTCCCGGCGGTTCCATTCGGCGAGCAGGTCTTGCGAGGGCGCGCAGCCGAATAGCCCTGGATGTCCTATACCCGCGAAGCGGACACCGGGGATGTGCCGGGAAGTCGCGAAGATGCCGTGGAAGTCCCAGATCGCCTTGTGGGCGTCCGGGAAGTAGTCGGTCAGGAACCCGCCGCCGTTCTCCTTCGAGAAGATACCCGTGTAGCCCCAGCCGGCGCCGGCCAGGTCGTCCGGTACGGAGTTCGGGAGGTGCGGACCCATGTCCAGGACGTCGACCACCAGGATATCACCCGGTTCGGCGCCGTTGATCGCGACAGGGCCAGAGAGGACGTGGTTGAAGGAAAGCTCCATGTCGCGGATGTCGTTGGCATCGTCGGTGTTCTTGACCTGCCCGTCGGTCCACTCGCGACAGTCCATCCGGAAATCGTCACCGGGGTCAACCGTCGCCACCGCTGGGATCTCCGGGTGCCAGCGGTTGTGTCCGGGGACCTCCTGTTCGAACATGCTCTTGCTCTGGTCAAGGGGAAAGACATTCTCGGCCATTCGCTCCTCCTCTTCCGGGGTGCTCTTCTTAAAGCACCTGATCATATGTAGAATTGCACAGTACGATGCAGGCTGTCAACGGGAAGGTCAGATGCCCACATACGAATTCTTCTGCGAAACCTGCGGCCCGTTCGAGCAGCAGCGCGACCACCGGCAGTCGGGAGACCCGATGCCCTGCCCGTCCTGCAAGGTCGTCGCCAGACGCGTCTACTCCATGCCCGACTTCAACGTAACCTCCAGGACCGGCAAGAAAGCACGTCTCCTCGACGAACAGGGCTCCATGCCCGGAGTAGCCAAAAGTCCACAGACCGGAGAGGCGTCTCCAACTTCGAAACCCCGGAAACCCCGGAGAGTTGGCGGTCGCCCCTGGCAGATCAGCCACTAGAGAACCTCGCTGGTCCGGCACGAATATAGCAAAATCGATCTTGCACGCTCCTCCGTTCTCTCGCCCATAGTTCCATCCAAGTCTGTACGCGAACTTTTCTCGGCTCCTGACAGATTACGCAAACACTTCGGGTAGGTCGTTCCAGACTTCCGGGTCGTGGCCGGGAATTACATGAGCTCCCGGCTCTCTGTAGATAAGGTTCAAGCGATCTATGGAGTCAAGGGCCGCCTCGCGACTGTGGAGTAGGAGGCCCGGCGGACTCGTATCGCCTGCGGCCCGAACCGCGTCCCCGAACGATACGTCGTCCCCATGTCGAACGGCGCCCCGATAACCGCCACGTCGTAGTTCCCTACCTCGCGCACGTCTTCGAGGTACGGGAAGCTCATGAACGTGTTGATCCCCGCGAAGTGCGGAAGCTCGATCCGGGAGAAAGTAGAGATAGTCTTGTCGTCTATCGAATCAGAACCCGGAAGCCCTATCTCAAGCGACCTTTCCACCTCCGCGTCCCACCGGGCGCTCCCCAGAGACGCTTCCCGCTCGCGGGCCTCGTAGCCTTTGAGTCGTTTCAGGGCCTCCGGGTCAGGCGGCCCGACCCTCCGATGCTCGTGATTGTGGTGATTTCCTCCCAAGATTCGCTCCTTCCGGTAGCTGTTCCGCTTCCCGAAATGCGAAAGTCCGGGAAGCTCTTACTGCCTCCCGGGCTTTTATCCCGCCGTGTGGCGGCCGGATGTCTCCCGACCGCTCGTCGCTCTCGGTCACTGACCCACCGACTTTAGCCGGGGCGGAACCCTAGCGACGGCCTTAACTCTAAAGACGGTTCGTGGGTGGCGTCTTCGGCCCGCCGTCCATAATTGGGCGGTAAAAGCGCCGGGGTGTTTGTCCAAGGGGTGAAAGCGGTTGGCGGCTACTCACTCGTCGCCATCGTGTAGGAAACGCTGCAGCCGGGAGCGTGGGAGTTTTATCCACCGGGCCGGTTACGCGAGGCGCCGCCAGCAGTCATAATAGGTGTCCAAGTCGAAGGGGGTTTTATCTTGGACGCAGCGGCGCGGCGCATAGGGCTCGAACAAGAGTTCTTTTTAGTGGAAGAGACAGGAGAGCTTTCGGACCGGGCTGATGAATTTCTCACGTGTTGCGCGGGGGTGGATCCCTCGGAGGAAAGCTTCGCCCCGGAGTGCTCGCACGGAATGTTCGAAGTCGGCACTCCTCCGGTGGGGCGGATCGGAGACCTGGCGGATGAGTACCTCACGAGGCTCGCCTCGGCCCTGCGCGCCGGGCAGGAGATCGGGGTCAGGCTCTATCCACTGTCAGCCTATCCCCTGCCGCAAAGACCACCGCTCCGCGACGACCCCAGCTACGAGGTGCAGTGCCAAACACTTGGCCGGGAGAGGTTCCTGCACGCCGGGCGCTGCACCGGAACGCACCTGCACCTGGAGCTACCCGCCGGAACGCTTGACCCGGAGACGGTAGTCTCCAAAGACGCTTCTCCGGACGCCCGCAAGGAGTTGCTCGACCTCTACAACCTCGCCATCGCCCTAGACCCGGCGCTTATAGCCCTCACCAGATCCAGCCCGTTCTACGAGGGACGCAGGACGGGTCTTGCGGTTCGTACGGCCCACTACCGGGGGAGCGAAACCTTCGGGTGGGAGGGTCTCTACACGCATCTGCCGCGGGTCGGCGGCCTCACTCCCTACGCGACGAGCGTTCCCGAACTCGTCGAGCACCGTCTCACCGGTCACCGGGCCTGGCTCGAGGCCATGTCCCGAGCGGGTATGGAGGAAAATCTCTTTACCGAGACCGGGGGCGACCTATTCAAGTCCTGCTGGGGTCCGGTCCGCATCAACGGCCAGGGAACAGTCGAGCTACGAAGCCTGGACAGCAACTACCCGGACATCACCCTTGCCGTCGCCGCCCTCATCCATGCCACAGCCGAGAGGGTAAGAGACGAGAAGCTCTCCGTCACGCCGGACCCGGAGACTGGAATATTCACGGTAGCGGAAGACCGGCTGCTCGTACCGGGCTTCGAGTATTTGAGCAAATACCTCTTCCACGCGGCGGCCACCGGAGGTGTGAAAGACCCGGCAGTCGTCTCATACCTCGACTCCATATGGGAGTTCGCAGCGCCGTATATAGAAACGGCTGCTTATCTCGAAACGCTCAAATCTACTGTCGGCTCCTACCAAACAACGGAGGAGAAAGTCCTCCGGGAGTTTCCGGCCACCGAGGGATTCATCGCCGGGGAAAACGGCCTTCGTCTCGTGCGCGAGTCGTGCGACCGGCTGGAGGAGCAGGTCGCCTCGATGCTCGGAGACAACGAGAGGTCAAACAGAGTAGGAACCGCCGGCAAGCGCTTCTAGCTTCCGGCGGTAACCGGAGAGCAGATCATCCGGGCAGGAAGCTCCGGCCCATGAGGTACTCGTCGGCTTGTCTCGCGGCCTTTCGGCCCTCGGCGATAGCCCAGACTATGAGTGAAGCGCCCCGCTTGGCGTCGCCGGCTACGAAGAAACCGGGCTCGCGGGTGCCGAAGCCGTTCTCGGAGTGGATCGCACCGCGCTCGGTGTAGCCGAGCCCGAGGTCCTCTTGAAAGCGGTCCAGCACCGGGCCGGTGAATCCGATGGCGAGCAGCACCAGGTCCGTCTCGATCTCGAACTCCGTGCCTTCTTTTGGAACAGTCTTGCCGTCTTTCCGCTCAGTCTCGGCGGCGTGCATCCTCTCCACGTGGCCGTCGCTCCCGGAGAAGCCGGTCACGGCGACTGAGAAGCCCCGCTCCCCGCCCTCCTCGTGGGACGGGTAAGTGTGGAGGATGAGCGGCCAGTCGGGCCAGGTGAGTTGATCCGGGTTCTCCGGCGGCTTGGGGCCGTGGGTCAGAACCTTTACCGAAGCGCAGCCCTCGCGGTGGGAGTTCCCCAAGCAGTCGGCGCTCGTGTCGCCGCCGCCCAGGATGACGACATTTTTTCCCTCGGCGGAGATCTCCACCTCCGCGTTCGTCGGCAACCCCGCGACGCGCCGGTTCTGCTGCGCCAGGTAATCCATCGCCAGGTGGATGCCGCCCAACTCGCGACCCGGAACGCCCAGGTCACGGCCCTGAAGAGCACCCACAGCCAGGACCACCGCGTCGAACTCGTGCTTTAGCTCCTCCGTCGTCGGGTCCTCGCCGACGTGGGCGTTGGTACGGAACTCGACGCCCTCTTCTTCCATCTGGTCGACGCGCCGGTCCACGACCCATTTCTCGATCTTGTAGTCCGGGATGCCGTAGCGGAGGAGACCGCCGATCTTATCGTCCTTCTCGAACACGACCACGGAATGCCCCGCCCGGTTTAGCTGTTGGGCGGCTGCCAGCCCCGCCGGTCCGCTCCCGACGACCGCGACCTTCTTGCCGGTCCTCTTCTCCGGAGCGGGGGGCTTCGGGACGACCCAGCCCTCCTCGAAGGCCCGATTGATGATCGAGAGCTCTATCTCTTTGATGGTCACGGGGTCGTCGTTTATGGCGAGTACGCACGCCGATTCGCATGGAGCGGGACAGAGCATCCCGGTGAACTCCGGGAAGTTGTTGGTGGCGTGCAGCCGGTCTATGGCCTGGCTCCAATGCTCCCGATAGACGAGGTCGTTCCAGTCGGGGATCAGATTTCCAAGCGGACAACCCGTATTGCAGAACGGCACCCCGCAGTCCATGCAGCGCGACGCCTGCTCTTTCAGCTCTTCGCCCGGCATCGGCTCGTAGACGTAGCGGTAGTCCTGGACCCGCTCCTCTATGGTCCGCTTCGGCGTCGGCTTGCGCCCTATTTTGAGGAATCCTCTCGGGTCTCCCACTATCTCGCGACCTCCAACTCGGCTTCTTGCTGTTCTTCGAGCACGCGCTTGAGGTCCGTCGGCATCACCTTGACGAACTTCGGCAATACTTCCTCCCAATTCTCCAGGATGCGCTTCGCTTTCTCGCTCCCGGTCCACTCTTGATGGTGCTCGATCAAACCCTTCAGCAACGCCACGTCATCCTCGGATTCGATGGCTTCGAGGCCGACCATCTCCATGTTGCACAGCTTCTCGAAACGCTCTTCCTCATCCAGCACGAACGCGACACCGCCGCTCATCCCGGCGCCGAAGTTGCGCCCCGTCTCGCCGAGGACCGCCACCACGCCGCCCGTCATGTACTCGCAGCCGTGGTCCCCAACACCCTCGACGACCGTATGAGCCCCTGAGTTGCGGACCGCGAAGCGCTCCCCGGCGAATCCCCGGAAGTACGCCTCGCCAGCCGTAGCGCCGTAAAGGGCGACGTTCCCGACCGCGACGCTCTTCTCCGGGTCGTAGGCGGCGACCCGCGATGGGAAGACGGCCAGCCGCCCGCCCGAGAGTCCCTTGCCGACGTAGTCGTTGGTCGTACCCTCCAACGTGAGCGTGACGCCGCGGGCCAGCCACGCCCCGAAGGACTGCCCGGCAACGCCTTCAAAGTCCATCCGGATAGTGCCGTCCGGCAGGCCGTCGGCCCCGTAGCGCCGCGCGATCTCTCCCGAGAGCCTCCCGCCGACCGTGCGGTGCGTGTTGAAGATTGGCCGGGAAAAGCGGACAGGTTCTTTCCGTTCGAGGGCGGGTTTGCAGCGTTCGATCAACTCCACGTCCAGGTCCTTCTCCAGCCCGTGGTCCTGATCCTCGACCTTGTGGGTCGCCGCGCCGTCGGCTTCCGGCTGGTACAGAAGTTCGGAGAGGTCCACACCCCTGGCCTTCCAGTGCTCTATAGCGTCGCGCATCTTCAGGCGGTCGGTGCGTCCGACCATCTCCTCGAAGGTGCGGAAGCCGAGTTCGGCCATGTATGCCCGGATCTCCTCCGCCAAAAAGAAGAAGAAGTTGATCACGTGCTCCGGCGTGCCGGTGAACTTTTTCCTCAACTCCGGGTCTTGTGTCGCGATACCGACCGGACACGTCCCCAGGTGGCAGACCCGCATCATGATGCAGCCGGCGGCGACCAACGGAGCCGTCGAGAGCGCGAAGTCCTCCGCCCCGAGAAGAGCCGCCACCACGATGTCGCGCCCGGTCTTCAATTGGCCGTCGGTCTGGAGAAAGACCCGCCCGCGCAAGCCATTCCCCACGAGCACCTGTTGGGTCTCGGCGATACCGAGTTCCCACGGCAACCCGGCGTGTTTTATGGAAGAGAGCGGCGAGGCGCCCGTGCCACCGTCGTGGCCGGAGATGGTTATGAGGTCCGCCTTCGCCTTCGCCACCCCGGCGGCGATAGTCCCAACCCCGACCTCTGCGACCAGTTTCACGCTGATGAGCGCCTCTGGATTGGCGTTTTTCAGGTCGTGGATGAGCTGGGCGAGGTCCTCGATGGAGTAGATGTCGTGGTGGGGCGGCGGGGAGACGAGGCCGACGCCTGGGGTAGAGTAACGGATCTTCGCGATGTACTCGCTGATCTTGTGTCCCGGCAACTGCCCACCCTCGCCGGGTTTCGAGCCCTGGGCCATCTTGATCTGCAATACCTCGGCGTTGACGAGGTATTCGGCCGTAACCCCGAACCGCCCGCTCGCCACCTGCTTTATGGCGCTGCGGCGGTTGTCGCCGTTCGGGTCGGGCGTAAAGCGGGCCGGGTCCTCGCCACCCTCGCCCGTGTTCGACTTACCCCCGATGCGGTTCATCGCGATGGCGAGCGTCTCGTGGGCTTCTTTGGAGATAGACCCGAGCGACATCGCGCCCGTGGAGAAGCGTTTGACGATCTCCCGGACGGGCTCGACCTCCTCGATCGGGATAGGGTCGCGCTCGAAGTCGAAGAGGCTCCGCAGCGTGGACAGACGCCTGCTCTCCGAGTCGAAGTGGTCTGTATATTGCTTGAAGGTCTCGAAGCTGTCGGTTTTGACGGCCCGCTGCAACGGGACAATGCTCTCCGTGTTCCACTGGTGGTACTCGCCCTGCATCCTTAGCTGGTATTCGCCCCCGATCTCAAGCTCTCCGGCCCCATCCTCGACAGCCTGGAATGCTCGCCGGTGTCGCTCCAACGCCTCACGCGCAATCTCCCGGAGCCCGACACCCCCGACGCGGGAGGCAGTGCCGGTAAAGTGGCGGGCGATGAGCCCTCGGTCCAACCCGACGGCTTCGAAGATCTGGGCCCCGCTGTAGGAGAAAAGCGTCGAGATCCCCATCTTGGAGATGACCTTGAGGAGCCCCTTCTTTATGGCCTTGACGTAGTTCTCCGCCGCCTCTTCCGGACTGACGCCTTCCAAAAGGTCCGAGCCTGCCATGTCTTCTATGGTCTCGAAGGCGAGGTACGGGTTTATGGCCGCAGCTCCGTAGCCGACGAGCAGAGCGAAGTGATGCACCTCGCGCGCCTCGGCGGTCTCGACGACCAGCGTGGTGCGGGTCCGGATGCCGCGCCGGACCAGGTGATGGTGGACGGCGGCGGTGGCGAGCAGGCTCGGGATCGGAGCCTGCTGCCGGTTCACGCCTCTATCACTCAACACCAGGACCGTCGAGCCGCCCTTCACGGCGCTCTCGGCCTTCTCGCACAACGAGTCGAGCGCTTTTTCGAGCGCTCCCTCCCCGACCGAGGACGGGAAGAGCATCGAGAGAGTAGTCGAGGACTGCTTTGAGCCGAGTTGCCGGATCTTCTCGAGCCCGGCGGCACTCAGTATTGGGTGATCCAGGAGTACCCGCTCGCAGTGGCGCGGCGTCTCGTCGAAGAGGTTGCTCTCCGGGCCGAGAGACATATTGAGCGACATCACCAACTCCTCGCGCAGCGGGTCTATCGGCGGGTTCGTCACCTGCGCGAAGTGCTGCTTGAAGTAAGAGAACAGGAGTTGCGGCCGTTCCGAGAGTACCGCCAGCGGCGTATCGGTCCCCATCGAACCGTCGGGCTCCTTGCCGCCCTTCGCCATCGGGGCCAGGAGTATCCCGAGGTCTTCCATCGTGTACCCGAAAGCCCGCTTCCGCTCGAAGGAAGAGGCGGGTTCCGGACGCGGGTCCGGCGAGGCGTCGGGGAGGTCGTCCAGGTGGATCTCACCTTCATCCAACCACTCGCGGTACGGCTGACGACCGAAGAGAGGCTTCTTGACGTCCTCGTCGTGCAATAGCTCGTGCCGCTCGGTATCCACGACGAGCATCTTGCCCGGCTGCAACCGCCACCTCTCCACCACATCCTCGGCCGGTAACCTCAAAGCCCCGTCCTCGGAAGCCATGACGACCCGTCCGTCGCGGGTGACGGAGTAGCGGGCCGGCCTCAGGCCGTTCCGGTCGAGGGTCGCCCCGACGATCCGACCGTCGGTGAAAGCGACCGCCGCAGGTCCATCCCACGGCTCCATGAGCGCGCTGTGGTAAGCGTAGAAGGCTTTGCGATCGTCGTCCATCAGAGCGTCGTTCTCCCAGGCTTCCGGGATCATCATGGTCATCGCGTGCGGCAGGCTCCGCCCGGCCAAGTGGAGCAACTCGAGCGCGTTGTCGAAGGAAGCTGAGTCGCTCTGATCCGGGGCGAGGACCGGGGAGATCTTCTCCAGGTCCTCCCCGAAGAGCGGCGACTCGAACCGGCTCTCGCGGGCGCGCATCCAGTTTATATTGCCCCTCAGGGTGTTGATCTCACCGTTGTGGGCCACGTACCGGTACGGATGGGCGAGCTCCCAACTCCCTAGAGTGTTGGTCGAGAAACGCTCGTGGACCAGCGCGATGGCGCTGCTCATCGCCGGGTCCACGAGATCCGGATAGAACCTCGCGAGCTGCTCTCCCTTTAAAAGCCCCTTGTACACAATGGTCCGGGCCGACAAACTAACCACGTAGCAACTCTGGGAACCTCCAACGGCTTTATGCAGCCGGCGCCGGATGACGTACAACTTCCGCTCGAAGGCGGCCTCGTCCTTGGTATGCCGCTCTATAAAGAACTGCCGGATGGTCGGCATGACGCTCCGCGCCAGACGTCCGGCCACCTCCGGCACGACCGGCACATCCCGGAAGCCGAGCAAACTCTGTCCTTCCTCGGCGCAGATGCGGGCCAGATGCCGCTCGCAAGCGACCCCCTCGCCACTCTCGAAGAGCACGCCTACACCGTAGTAGCCCTCCGGCGGAAGCTCTATCCCGACCTCCGCACACTCCCGCCGCAAGAAAGCGTCCGGGACCTGCAAGAGTATCCCCGCGCCGTCCCCGGTGTCCGGGTCGCTCCCGCTCGCCCCCCGGTGCTCCAGGTTGCACAGGATCTCCAACCCCTCCTCCACCGTCTCCCGAGTCCGCCGCCCGTCTACGCGCGCCACAAACCCAAGCCCGCAGGCATCGTGCTCGAAAGCGGGGTCGTAAAGGCCGGGTTTGAGGGTCAACGGATTGCCTCCTTGGGTTACAGGGTAGGAATAACAGCTTCCTTTTTACACGAAACGTCCCGATACTACAAGGGAGAACAAACCATTGCGTGACTAGCATTAGTGAAGGCTTCTGTAACTTGCCTTCCCAGGCTCCGCAACGCCGGAAGCCGTCTTCCTGTTCTCCGGGGTGCTACAGTTGATCCAGTTCGGTCCGGAGCTTCTCCTCTTCTTCCAGTAGCTCGGAGAGGCGAAGCCGTAGCTCGGCGGCTTCGGTCCCGACTTCGGCCAAGCGCAGGGTGAGTTCCTTCTCTCGCGCCGCTTCCTCGGGGGTTCGCTTTCTCTGCCGGTAGCGCTCACGGAGGTCCTTCAGGCGTCCCGTCGCCTCCTGGCGCAGTCGCTCGCGGTCGGCCTTGAACTCCTCGCCCTTCAGGTAATCCAGGCCGCGCTTCACTTTCTCCTCAGAGAGGATGTCAGAGATGACCTTCGCCGATCCTCGCTTGAAGTCCTTGCCGCCCGCCATGTTTACTACCTCCTCTAGCTTACCAGCCTATTTTAATCTCTGCCGGACCTCGGAGAGCAAAGTCGCCTTCGTTCACTTCTAAACCCTACCCGCCAGACTGCCTGTCGTAGTTGCGGAGTATCATGGCATTGGCCGGACGCATCCCAAAGCGCTCGTAGAACGGCTGTAGCTCTAGGTCGCAGGTCAGGCTCACGCCGTAAAGACCGCGCGATCTTTCGAGCATCCGGCGGAATAGCTCCGTGCCGATGCCGCGTCCCTGGTAGGCCGGTAGCACTTCGAGGAATGAAACGTGGGCGCTCAACACACCGTCGCTCGTGGCGGTCACGAAGCCGACAACGGTACCGGTCTCATCCTCGACGGCGAGTACAAGATAGTCGCTGTCCTCCAGTAGTTCGAGGTGTGTGGCGGCGGAAGGCGGGTTCGGCCAACCGACGAAAAAGCCGTGGAGGTTGTCGGGGATGATGCCGGCGACCGAGTCTGCGTAGTGGATCACGACAACGGTCTACCGCCCAGACCCTGCGGCCCGCCGCACGTCTCGGGCGATGATGCGTCCTCCGGAGCCCGTACCCTCGACCTGGGCTAGATCCACACCCAGGTTCTCTGCTTTGCTCCGGGCGGCGTCGGTTGCTTTTATCTCTCCGGCGCTTTCTTCGTCGGGTTCCCGTGACCCTTCGCCAACGATATCTCCGGCGACCCCTTCCAGCGTGCTGTCGGAACCACCCACCAGGTACTCGATAAGGTCGGGGTTGTTGTCCAGAGATTCCAGGGTCCGGCCTAGAATCTCCCGGACGTTGTCCAGGTTCGCCTTCAGTAGCGCCTGGGCTTCCAGGCCTTTGAGATCCAACTCCGCCTCTTCGAGAAAGACGTCGACCCCCACGTTTATCTTCACCACATCGGCCAACTCCGACTGCAAGGAGATCCTGGTGCGAAGGTTTTCGACGTGGAGGTGCGCTTCCTCCAGTTTGAGCGTTGGTACGTCGAGCGTAATGTCGGGGACATCGTCCGCGGGCGGCGTCCACCGTTCCAGGTCGCGACCTTCGGCTCCTTGACCGGGGGCCCCGCTCTCCTCCGTCTCTTCGGTATAGTGCTGGCTTTCTTGCGTGTTGGACTCTTCGGGTGGCACCGACACCTCTCTCATTCGTGGTTCCCGTGGTCCTTTCGTGCCCCCCCAGTCCCTAAAGTAAACTTCTTGACAAGATGAACCCTGTCTACTTTCCCGCCCAAAGCAGGGTAGCAGGGGAAAGCTATTCAGATGCTACGAAACTCGGGAGACCTGGTGTAGCGAGAGGCGAAGAGGCAACAACAGCAACGGCAGGGTTGATCCTCTGTTTCTTACCAGTCGTAAGGACCGCTATTCCTGGGCACCTTCAGCGAGTCCCGGTTATCCGCTGCCCAGGAGCCCATAGTGTCCTGCCAGGAACGAAGAAACGGGCCAGTCGCCGTCCTCCCGCGATGAGTGGATCCACCGCCGGGACACCGCGGCTCGCATACCTGGTCCTTGACCGTGCAGGCGAACAAAAATAGCTCTGGGTCACCACCGGCGTCAGGGTGCAGGCACGCCAGTAGCTGCCGCCACATGCGCTTGTCCTCAGAAAATGCGGGTCGTCCTACGCCCCTGGATCCTGCCACCGTGCAACCTCCCCGATTTTTCGGGCATTCTATTCCAGCAACCCGACCGCCGTAAACACAAACATCGGGCAAACACAACACCTTGGGGTCCAGCACCACAGCGAACACATACCACCCGGCAAATTCGTGGCCTCTCGTACCGCCGGGAGTCAGGGACAGCCCTACTCCTCGAACAACTGGTCTTCCATCTGCTCCACTTTCTGGTTGGCGTGTTCGGCCATGTCCCCTTCGGCGTCCGTATCGTCGGTCATCTGCCGGGCCATCTCGCCCGACTTGGCTTCGGCGTGCTCGTGCGGATCTCCATCGGAATCCGTATCTTCGGTTACCCTCTGCGCCAGGTCGTCGTGCGCGCCCTGGGCGTCGTAGGGCATCTCTTCTTGAAGAGGCATGTTCTCCTGCATGTCGTCGGGCTCGGCCTCTCCGGTCACCCCGCTCACCGTCTCGGCCGACTCTATGGATTCCATCGACTCCATCGAGCCCATAGACTCCATCGAGCCCATGGATTCCAAAGAATCTTCCCTTATACCGGGCAGTGGCCGGGGCTGAACGTCGCCGGCTTCGATCCTCCTGATATCTTCCTCTGACCTCTTCATGGCCTCGTTCTGCCGCGCTTCAATGCGACCCCGGACGTGTTTGTCCGCTTCACGCATGGCCGTGTCCATCCTGCGCTCGGCCTGCCGCTGTCGCCGTTCTTGCTCCCGGACGCTCATACTACCTCCCCTGGATGCTGGGCCCACCGTTCGGCAGTTCTTTTATTTCCTTGACCCGCTGCTCGAACTCTTCCGCCGTGCTCGAGTTCTTGAAAGCCCAGGCCAGGTCCTTGATGTTCTGCTCGTTGGAGCGCATAAACACGAGGGCTTGTTTGAGCGGCATATCCTCGAAGGCCGCCACGGCCAGGCCCGTGGTCTCCAGAGGCTTGTCCACCTCGGCCTTCTGGCACATGGCATACATCCGGGCGGCTTTCACGAGTTGCCGCTTCTGTTCCTGCATCATGGCTTCTGTACTCTTCGGGTCGCGGCGGTCCATTCAATCCCCTTTGCTCTGGACGAAGGGCTTCCGGTTCTCTATTGCTGCGCGGCCCCCATAACGTCCTTGACGGTAATCCGGCCGTCGGCCCCCGTGCCCTCTAGCTGGGAAAGGTCCACGCCCAACTCTTCGGCCTTCTGCTTGGCGGCCTCCGTGGCGTCCGGCCCCTCCTCTTCCTCTTCCGTCTCCTCCTCGGAGCTTTCGAGGATACCAAGGTCCAGGAGGTTGCCGTCCTCGCCGAGAGTCAGGCTGAGAAGGCTACCGGACTCGTCTCTTACCTTGCGGATCGTGTTTCCCTCTTCGTCCTGCTCCTCTTCTCCTTCGGCTTCGAGGTCCATGATCTTACCGGTAATGTCCTCGCTGAGTAGTTCGCCGGCCTCGTCCAGGGTAGTCTCGATGATGTCCCCTGACTCGTCCACGGCCCGCTGCACGACCTGCCCCTCCTCGTCGGTGGCTTCGCTCAGTAGCTGGGTACCCGGCGCCAGGTTCTCAGCCGCTTGAGCAGCCCCCTCGGCGGCATCCTGGACTTCCTCGACCGCGCCCTCCGCTGTCTCCTGAGCCTCCCCCGCCGCTTCTTCCGCCGTATCCTCGGCTTGCTCTGCTGCGCCGTTTACCATATCTTCCACGCCCTGGGTCTCGGCGGCCTCGTCGAGGGCTCCCAGAATGGAGTCGTAGGAATCCACCAGCTCCTGGACCTCGTTCGCGGCTTCCTCTCCCTCGGGGAGTTGCTCCAGCAGGTTTTCCAGTTCCGTGCGACTACTTTCTAGCTGGCCTTTGACCTGGCCTAACGCGTCACCGTAGAAACCCTTCGCGCTGTCGAGGGCCTGCTGTTGGATCTGCTGCGTCAGATTCTGTATTTGTTCGCTCACTTCTTGCTCCTTTTCCACACGTTTGTCTGTGGTTTGTCCGTTGCCGCCCGTCTACCATCCGCCTGACTAGCTCGATCTTCCCGATCCACGCTCCGTCCGTGCATTATCCGGGCCGGTGACCTCCGCGACGGTCTTTAGTCGGATGCGGGCATCGTGGTAGACGACACCCCTCTCGACCTCCTCCGGCAAGTTTTCGCGCACGGTTCCGCTCTCGGTTTTCCGCTCCTGCTGACCCCGGAACCGCGTCTCTGTATCCGGCACCTTATCGAAGCGCAACCTCCGGACTTTCACCCCGGCGGTTAGGGAAATATCCGGAGGCCGCTCTCTCGGAGACCTATTCACAAACCCCTACGCCTTCACTATGTCTTTGACGGTGATCAGGCCGTTGGCCCCGGTGCCCCGTATCTCGTTCAGGTCCACATCGAGCTCTTTGGCCTTACGCAGGGCGGCATTGGTGGCCCTGGGGGCCTGTCCACCCTCCTCTTCTTCGCTACCAGGTTCCGTGGCTCCCTCCACCGGCTCTGCAGCCGTCGCTTGAGCGGCCTCTTCCTCCTCTACTTGCCCTATCTCAGCTTCTATCTCAGCTTGCGCGACTTCAGCCTCTCCCGCCTCTCGGACGGCCTCTTCCTCTCCCGCTACTCGCGCGGCTTCTTCCGCCATCCGCGCGGCCTCTTCCGCCGCCCGCGCGGCCTCCTCTGCTTTTCGCGCGGCCTCCTCCGCCGCTTCTTGCGCGGTTTCGCCTCCTGTCCGCCCGACAACCGTCGCCTGCACAGCCTCTTCCTCCTCCACCGGTTCGGCCTCAACCTCCAGTATTTGTTCGGCTTCTTCCTCTTCCGCTAGCTGCTCGGCTTCAACCTCTATCGCCGGCTCGGTAAACACCGCCTGCGCAGCCTCAGCTTCTACCGCCGCTTGCACGGCTTCTTCCTCCGCAGCCGCCCGTACGGCCTCGGCATCCGCCGCTCGTGCGATCTCAGCCTCCGCCGCCGCTCGTGCGGTCTCGGCCTCTTCCGTTGCTCGCGCCGCCTCGGCGTCCGCCGCCGCTTGCGCGGCTTCAGCTTCTTCCGCCGCTCTTAGAGTCTCTTGCTCTTCCGCTACTCGCGCGGCCTCTTGCTCTTCCGCCATCCGCGCAGCTTCAGCTTCTGCTGCTGCTCGTGCAGCCTCCTCTTCCTCCACTATCCGCAGAGCCTCGGCCTCTTCCGCTTCTCGCGCCGCCTCGGCGTCCGCCGCCGCTTGCGCGGCTTCAGCCTCCGTCGCCACTCGCAGGGCCTCGGCTTCCGCCGCCAACCTCAGGGCCTCAGCCTCCGCCACCCGCGCGACCTCGGCTTCTACCGCCCGTAGGGCTTCTTCCTCCTCCGCGACCTGTACGGCTTCAGCCTCCATCGTCGGCCAGGCCTCTTCTACTTCCACGATCTCGACCTCTTCTACAATTAGCTCGGTCTCGGCTTCCATCGGTTCGGCAAACACTGCCTGCGCAGCCTCGTCATCCGCCACTGCTTGCGCAGTGTCGATCCCCATTGATTCGGCGAACCGGGTTACGTCGTCGGCGGTGACGAGTCCGTTGAAGCCTGAGCCTTCCACTTCTTCGAGGTCCACGCCTAACTCCTCAGCTCTGTTCTTCGCGTTCTCCTGGGCGGCCTCCATCACGTCGCTAATGATGATGCGGCCGTCGGTACCGGTCCCTTCTACCTCGATGAGGTCCACGCCCAGTTTGCTAGCCTCCAGGCGGGCCGCGTCCGTCGCGTCGAGCTCTCCCTGTTCGGTGATCTCTTCCGTGCTCAAATTAGCGACGTTATTTTCGGCTCTGTCGAGCGACTCCTCGATAGCTGTATAGTTGTTCATTAGCTCCAGGAATAGCGTTCGGAAAGGTCCCTCGTCAGCACCCGGTATCTGCTCCGGCAACTCCTCCAACGTCGAACGGCTCTCCTCTATCTTCAGCTTGAGTTCGTCGACTGAATCCTTGAAATACTCCTGAGCCAGTTCCATCGACCTGTGTTGGACCATCTGCCTCGACTCCTGGATGCCCTGCTCCAGCTTTCTAAGCGCTTCGTTCCCCTGTACTTCAGCCACTGCTACCTCTCTTCTGGTTCGTTGCGTCCGGCCCGACTTTCTTCAGGCGCTTCGCACCTCGATCATGTTTCCTACGTCATCGAGTACCTGCTCGTAGATGTTTCCGGCCCCGTCCTGCACCCGGCTAACCACATGTCCCTGATCGTCTATGTACTCCTCCTGCACCGGTAGGTCCTCGACGTTGCCGACGAGGTCTTCACCGATTACCTCCCCGTTCTCGTTCAACGTGGTCACGAGGATGATGCCGTCCTCGTTGACCGTGTGCCGCGAAGTGTTCTGTTCTTCAGCCTGTCCGGCAGCTTCTTGCGCGCCATCCGCGGCTTGCTGGACACCCTCCGTAGTCTGTTCGGTGGCCTGCTGGCCGCCCTCTTCGGTTGCCTGACCCGCCGCCTGCCCGGCAGTCTCTTGGGCGCCCTGCGCCGTCTGCCCGGCTTGATCCGTGGCCTGGCCCGCGGTCTCGGTTGCTTGCTCGGTCGCCTGGTTCGTCTTTTCCTGTGCGGCTTCGCCAGCTTGCTGGGCCATTTCGGCTGACTGATCCGCCGCCTGTCCAGCCTGATCCGTAGCCTGGCCGGCCTGGTCTGTGGCCTGTCCGGCAGCTTCCGTGGCTTGTCCGGCCGCTTGGCCCGCTGTGCCTTGGGCCTGCTGCGTCGCCTGCTGGGCGGTCTCCTGCGTCTGCTCTGCAGCATCCCCGGCTGCATCAGTGGCCTGCCCCGCAGCCTCCTGAGCAGTGTCGGTTGCCTGTTGGGTCGTCTCCTGGGCAGTGTCGGTGGCTTGCTCGGTCGCTTGTTGCGCGGTATCGGTAGCCTGCCCGGTGACTTGCCCGGCGGCGTCCGTCGTTTCCTCCGCGACTTCGCCTACCTGCTCGGTGGCCTGCTGGGCGGTATCGCTTACGCTTTCGGCCGCCTGCCCCGCAGCGTCGCCCGCCTCCTGCGCCGCTTCTCCGGCGCCTTCGCCGACCTCTTGGGCTGCTTCTCCGGCCTGCTCGGCGGCTTGCCCAGCGCCTTCACCAACATCCTGGGCGGCCTGGCCCGCGCCCTCGCCGACCTGCTGTGCAGCCTCGCCGGCTCCTTCGCCTACGTCTTCTACCGCTTCACCGGTACTCTCGACAGCCTCGCCGGCTCCTTCGCCTACGTCCTCTACGGCTTCACCAGTGCTCTCGACTGCTTCACCGGCGCCCTCACCAACATCTTCTACCGCGGAGCCGGCGCCCTCGCCGACATCTTCAACAGCCTCGCCGGTGCTTTCGACAGCCTCTCCCGCACCTTCTCCTACATCCTCCACGGCAGAACCGGCGCCTTCACCGACATCCTCTACAGCCTCTCCGGCTCCTTCTCCTACGTCTTCTACCGCAGACCCAGCGCCTTCACCAATATCCTCAACGGCCTCGCCGGCACCTTCACCGACATCTTCAACGGCCTCTCCCGCGCCTTCTCCAACGTCTTCTACTGCGGAGCCTGCACCGGAGCCAACCTCAGCGACCGCCTCGTTGGCGCCCTCTCCGACCAGTTGGCCGGCACCCTCGCCTACGTCCTCTACCGCGGAGCCCACGCTCTCGACCAGCTTCTCGATGATCTGCGGGTTTCGGTCTATGGTGGTGAGGACCCGGTCGAGGATGGCGGTGACGTTGTCGAGGCGCACCTTCAAGAGCGCCTGCGCTTCCACGCCCGTTATGACGACTTTGAGCCTGCCGAGGTAGGCATCCACACCTACGGAGAGTTCCACCAAGTCGAGCACCTTCGCAAAGAGGGAAACTTTCGCCCGCAGGTCATTCACCTCAATGTTGATCTCATCTACCTTCACCACCGGCACGTCGAGCAACACGTCCGGTATCTTGCCGGATGTCGCGTCGTCCTCGTCGTAATGAAGCGTGTAATCGGCGTATTCTTTTTCCGGTATGGTTTGATCCCGGGGTATGTTTGCCGCGAAGCGATACTCTTCGTTCTTCTGGACCGAGGTGCGAGGGTCCTCTTTCCGCACCGGAGTATTATCGTCCTGCACTTCTTCCATGGCCTGATCTCGATTCTGGTCCTGCGTCTGCTGCTGACCCTGACCGTTGGATTGCTGTTCGTTTGATTCTGGTTCCTGGGATTCTTGATCGGTGGCCTGCTGTTGCGCACCTGAACTGTCGGCTGCCATTTCCGCTTTCCCCTTCGCTTGTCAGGTGCCCTACTCTCGCAGGCCACTAAAAGATCAAAGCATATGCGCTATATGTTCCACATCCTTGAAGACCGTAAACCTCTTGCGTCGCCAGGCTGAATCCGACACGGTAGCGAGCACGATTCGCACGACGACCGCGTTGCGGACTGCATCGAGCGTGTTAGTAGTGAAGGATAGAAGTTGTTCGGCTTCTTTGGGAGACCTATTTATCGTTGATATCTCTTTCCTGCTCCGTAGTCCTCCGGAGCGGGAGTACGGCTCCCCACGGGATGAGGATAACGCGACCCGCGCGTCCGTCTTCACGGGTCTTGGCTACCTCTATGCCTATAGTTTCGTACTTCTGCAGGTGAAAGACAGGCTACCCAGCCACTGGCCCACGACGCTTAGGGCCTCTCTACCCTGCGTCTGCTTTGCCACGGTACCCCCCTAAGATCCGCATCTCTCACTTTGTCCAATGGTTGTATCGTGTCGCGTTATACTCGGCAAACGTAAGGATTAAACAAACTTCTTGTAGACGCCGATGTTCGTCGTGTCGCGCACACCGAGGGCGTCTTTTAGCTCGCCCAGAGTGGCTCCCCGGCGCAGCAGCTTTATGGCGAAGGTGTGCCGGAGTACCATAGGGGAGACCCGCCACATTCCTACCTGGTCACAGCGTTTCCAGATGGCGTTCTGGAGAGCTTTCGAGGTGACGATGGGACGGGCGGCGCGGCCGACGAAGAGTTCCGGCGTCTCGTCCCGGCGCATTTCCAGGTAATGACGGAGATGCTCGACCGTCTCCGGCGAGAGACGGCGGGCGCGGGGAGCGAGGTGGGAGCCGGGGCCGCCGAGTTGGATCTGGGCGGTCCCGAGGTCCAGGTCTCTCTTTAGAAGACCCCGGATCTCCCCTACCGTGACGCCGGTATCGAGCATCAGCCGGATCACGGCGGCGTCGCGGGCTCCGTCCAGGACGTTTGTCGGGAAAGAGAGAAGCTGTTCGGCTTCTTCCTCTTCCAGGAAGGTTATCTGCTGGTCGAGCGGCTGGTGCATCGGCTCTATCGGGTCGAAGTCTAGCCCGGCTTCGGTGCTCGTCCTGACCCAGTCCAGAAAACGACGCACGGCGGCGTCTTTGCGGTAGACGGTGAAGCGTTTGCGGTTCTCCTCCAGCAGGTGGTTCCGGAAACCCATCACGCTTCCTACTCCGACGCCTTCGACCTCGGTAACGTCACGTTCGGCCAGGAAACGGGCGAACTCCTTCAGGTCTGCCTCGTAGAACTCGGTCGTGCGCGGGCTGGTGTTCGGGTCGTCTGCGAGAACGGCGGTGAACTCGCGGATCAGGTCGTCCACCCTCAGGTTCTCCGTGCTACCGGATGGGCTCTCTTTCACCGTTCAGCCCTTCGGCATGTGGCGCACGATGGTGTCGTGGGCGGCGTTGATCTCCGCTGAGATCCGCTCGGCCCGCGCCCGCTTGTCCGGGTCCGAGAAGCGGTCGGGGTGAACGCGCTTGATCAGGTCCCGCCGCTTTCTATGTACTTCATCCGCAGGAGCGCCTGGGTCGAGGCCGAGCCTGTTATAAGCGCCAAGCACCTCCATCGAATATTTTCTCGGAATAAAGCCTGACGCCCGCTCGCGCCACTCGCCGGAGCGTCCTCCCGGACGGCTCCGTGAAGGCTCTTCTTCCTCCCGGTCTTCTTCGGCGGTTCGCCATTCCTCGGCCGCTCCCCTCCAGGCTGCGCCGAGAGCGTCGCCGAAAGTCTCCTTCAAGGTCTCGCCGCGCTCCCGCCCGGCGCGGATGGTCTCCTGGAAGCGCTCGTCGTCCTGGATGCCCAGCACGAAGCCCCGGGCCATTCGCCCCAGGCGGCGCGGAAAACTCACCGGTCCCGGTTCCCCCGATTTCTATTACTATTGCCGTCGCGGCCAGACTCCGAGTCCCGCGAGAGAGGACCGGTTCGCCGGATCATCTGCGTGTCGTCGTCTCCTCTTGAGAGACCCGCCGCCGGAGTTTCGTCCGGGGAGCCTTCGGGCTGGGCGTTTGGGCGTTTCCAGGCCTCCGGGCTCTTTTCCCGGCTCCGTCGCTCTTCGACCGCCTCCTCTTCTCTCGGCAGCTCGAAGAACTCCATGACGAGGTCCACGTCTTCGAGCCCGGTGCGCGCCCGGGAGATCTTCTGCTCTTCCTTCGCGACACCGGAGTCTCTGTCCTGCTTCGCTTTGCGAACCTTCTCCTCCAGAGAAGAGACGTACTCCTGCGTCTTCTCCTTTAGCTCGCCCATGCGCCGCTGGCTCAGGTCTATCTCCGACTCCAGCTTCGCCTCGCGCTTCTCGGACGAGCGCTTCAAGTCCTCCATGTCCACGCCCGCGGCGGTCATGGTCTGGCGGACTATCCGGACCGCGCTGACCCGCGGCACGTCCGACGGCAAGTCCTTTATGACCCCGGCGGCCCGCTCCACGGTAAATGCGTGGGAAGAGCGTTCTCCCGGCTCTTCGAACTCGCTCATATCTACCTCCTCTGGAGAGTAGATCTCCGTCCGCTCGCCGTCTTCGTTCTTGTCGAAGACCCACGAGAATATACCTTTTTTCCTGTCGTTTTCTTCGCTCATCGCGCGGACAACTCCTCCACCGTGGTATCCATGTTCCTGGTCACTTCGTCCATGCTCCGCCGGAAGTATCCCACTTTCTCCTTGAGCCGCGTGAGCCCGGAATCGAGCGCCCGAGGCGCGAGGCTCGTATCCAACCCTAGTAGCTCGCCGCGCAGGCTCCCCAGCATGCTCTCGGCGCTTTCGAGCTGGGCGTTTATAACGCTGATCCCGGCGAGTATCTCGTCGAACCCGGCTAACTCCTCGCGCCTCCCGGCCAGAGCGCTCTCAAACGGCGCCCGAAGCGGAGAGCCCGCCTCCAGCCCGGCCAGGTCCTTCACGAGCCCCTTTATGCGGCGAGATACCTCCCGCCGGTTGAGGCTCTGAACGTGACGCCGGAGCGCCGCCCTCCGCTTCGCCAGGAATATGGTCCCCTCTACTTCGTTCAGGATGGTAAACATGTCCTCGGTTATGAGCGGCCGGTACTCCTCCGGCAAGAGCTCCCAACTCTCTATGAGACCATTCTGGAGCGCGGCCAGCCGCTTCATCTGCGACCCCGCCGTCCGGTCCTCGCGGGCCACCCTAGAGAGCGCCTTCACGTTCTCCCGCGCCCGACGCGACAACTCCCGGCGCTCGTTCCCGCGCCGATCGAAGATCCTACGCCCCGTCCATACGGCCCCGCCACCGAGCGCAGCCGCCAAGAAATATTCATGGCCCACCGCCGCCAGCGCTCCGAGACCCGCTAGAGAACCGAAAGGGACCAGGCGCACCAAAGAACCCTTCAAATCCCGCCGCTGTCCGTTCCTGGTGGCGAGGCTACCCACGCGGCTCTTCTTCGCTCTCGTTCAGTTGGTCGATCTCCTCTTCCAGGTTCCCGGCACCGGAGCCCTCTCCGTCGGAACCTTCGATCTGCCCGCCGGAGCCCAGGCCCATCTGCACTTCCATCTCTTCGAGCTCCCGCTCGGCGTCGAGACGTTTTAGGTCGACCTCGGCGGCGGCTATCTCTCGTTCGGTGTCGCTAACACCCAGCTCTCCGACGGCCTGCGCTTCGTAGGATGCCTGCCGGATGGCCTGACGGGCTTTGTCGAGGTCGCGGGAAGAGTCGCTCAGGGAGATGTTGGCGCGGGCGTCGTTGGCGGTGCGGAGCGCCCGTGCCCGCTGGCTCTCCTCCATAAGAGACGCCCGCTCTCGCACTATCTCGTTGTAACGGCGTTCCTGATCTCGGAAAGCACGCTCCATCTCCTGGGAATTCTGCCGGGCTTCCTCCAGCCTGCCCTCTATCTCCGTCAAGCTCTCTTGAGCCTCCTGCTTCTGCTGGATAAGCTGGACGGCCGTCTCCCGCTGGCCGCGAGAGGCGAGTTCTTTAGCCTGGCGCTCCCTGGCGGAGACGAGCTTCTGCTTGGTGGTCGCGTCATTGGCGAGCATCTTCTCGTAAGCCATCGTGCGGGCCGCCGCGACCTGGAGCTTCTTCAAGTTGTCCAACTCGTCCTGAACCGCGTTCTCCAACAGGATCTCGGGGTTGCGCTGCTCTACCCCCGACAGAAACCGTCCGAAAAAACCCCTGATCGCCCTGGTAAACCTGCCCATCTAAGTCGCACTCCCAAACGTTGAACACCTCGGAATCACAGCTTCTAATTATAACATCGGTACGTGCGCCCTCCGACCGAAGTTTCAACGGGCGCTTTGGTGAAGGTCACTGCAGCGGCTGGTCCTTCTGTAAGCGACGGAATATGATGTAGATATCGAGGCACTCTCATTACCGGAGGTCGAGTCATGGAAGAGCCAAACAATCCCTACACTGAGCTGGAAGGCTACAAGCTCTACGACGTTTCCCGCGAGGAGGTCGGGGAGATAGAGAGTACGGTCTACGACGCGCCGAGTGACATCCTGAAGTATCTGGTGGTCGGCGGCCGGACGGTTCCTGCCGATGGAATGAAGGTGGACGCCGAGGAGGACAGCGTCTCCGTTCCTTACGACAGGGAGACTATAGAGTCAGCGCCGAAGATGGAGGACTATTCAGCGGAGTTCGACGAGGGGCTTCGTGAGCATTACGGGTTGTAGAGGCCGGAAGTTTTAAGAGCCGCCGGAGGTGGCGGGAATCCTCTCTTCTATCCGCTGGTCACCTTTGACGGTTGCGAGGATCCAAACAGGTTTCGGCGTGGAGGTCGAGTCTAGCCCGGCGGAGGACTTGGCCCCAGGGTTCTTTTTCAGGAATTTCCTTACCCTGTTTGATTTCTTCATCGCTTCCGGACTGTCTATTAGCTTGCCGGACGACGGAAGCGCTTTCCGTTCGAGGAGGTCCACACTCTGCTGCGGCACGCTCTGGTCCGGCAGAGATTTCACCTTTCCTCCATCCACCATGATGCTTTTAACAGCACCCGCCGAAGCCGAGATATAAGTGTAGAGCCAGGCTGGTCCACGGCCCTCTGCGTCTACTTTCGGGACGACGCTGGCTATGGCGTAGAGCTTCGCGTCTTTCTCCCAACCTTTGGCGGCCGGGCCGGCTTTCGACAACCCGGTGAACGCAGAAACAGGCTCCGTACCAGCAGCCACCTTCGGGAACCCGGTTTGGCCCTGGGCCTTCTCCGTGGAACTCCCCATCGTATTGCCGGCGGTAGTGCCCGTGGCGGTCCCGGCAACTGACTTCGCGCCGGAGGTCGTCTTCTGAGTCTGGGCGCCACCCTCGTTGCCACCGGCGTTAGTGGCTGCTCCGTTAGACCTCGAGGAGCATCCGGCGAGCACGAAGACACCTAGCACGATAAGAATTGTTGTCTTGTAGACCTGACGCTGCATAAGGTCGGGAGTCTACAACAAGACGACGGCGGTTTTCAAAAGGAGCCGGAAGGAGCGGGCCCCGGTTCGGCCGGTCTAAGAGGGAGCGGAACGTAAAACGAGCCAGAACAGGCGGGAACCAGCCCGGCAATCATACGCTCTGCCATAGCGCCAAAACATTCACCATGAGTGAGTAATTATACAGCCAGAGTTCCAAGCAGGCACAAAGCCAGGTAACGACAAGCTCTATTTCGGGCTCTTCTGCGCTCTGGAAATACCCGAAAAAGGTTCCGGGAACTCTGTTGCGCTTTTGTTATTCCTCCGAGATCCCCATATCCATGCAGAAAACTGGATTACCGCAAACTTTCGTTCTCGGAAACCTGTCTCTGCGGCCTTGAACAACTTGGTACCGGAAAGCCTGGCAACTCGTGGCCGTGCCATCGGCGGCATCAGAGGTGGATATCCAATAGCGACCGGGACGGTTGGAGCCGGACGGGGCGTTATGGCTCCTTGTTCACCAAACTCAAGACTCCGAGGGTCGTGCAGATGAGAGCCGCCACCATGACGACCGCGCTCGCCAGACACCATTGGCAGAGGGCGTGGATGACGAACACTTCCAGGTATGTCAGGTAGGCACTGAAGAGCGTTCCAATGAGGGAGATCATGAACCCGAGGTAGACGCCGCTTTCTCCTCGCGGCGCCGTGGCGCACAGGAGCAGGCCCGCGTAGCCCACGAGCCCCAGCACCGCCACCGGCACTCCCAAGACCGCGGCGTAGCGGCTGGACTGTACCGTTTCGCACCCGTGGCTGCCCCCGGCGCAGACCGGTGCCAACCCGGCGAAGTGGACCCAGGTAAGGTAGGCGCTGATGAGCAGTCCAACCCCCGAGAGCACCCCGAGCACCACCCGCACGAAGGGGGTGAACGTATTGTTGTGTGCCTTAAGAGCCATTTACCTGCTCTATGGCGGAGGATATCTGACCGTAGCTTCTAAGCCCCACGAGCTTCTTTTCGCCCTTGGGGCCGATGACGACGAGGGTGGGCGTGGAGTCGACCTTGCTGGAGACGGCCTTGGATTGGGCCGCTTGTAGCTCGGAGTCAAACGAGCCGCCCGTACGCTCGTCATCCCACTTGTTTACGTCGAGCCCCGGGGTTTTCTGGGCAAGACCCTTTAGGAAGTCGTCGGTTACGTAGCCGGAGTTCTCTTGCTCCTGGTTCTCAAAGAGCAGGGAATAGTAGGGCCAGTAGTGATTCTGCTTGCCGGCCGCGAGTGCCGCCGTGGCGGCTTTTTGGGAGTCGGGGCCGAGGAACGCCAGGGGTTCTGAGACCATCTTCACTTTGCCGCTCCTCACTTGGTTTTTCACGAGCTTCGGGAACGTCTGGCGGCTGAACTGCCCGCAATAAGGGCACTGAAAGTCCTCGTAGAGGTAGACCGTCACGGGAGCACCGCTCTTACCGAGGGTGGCGCCGCTCTGGGGGATACCGGAGTAGAGTTCGCCGACGTCTCCTCCGGAGCTTGAGCCTCTGGTCCCGCCGCCGAGCTGGCTCAACACCACGAGAAGGGCTGCCACGACGATGGAGGCCGCCACGATCAAGACCAGCAACATCCTCGGAGACCTCAAAGGGCTGTTCTTCAAGAGCTGCTCCTCACGAAATCATCAGCACGTAGAAGTAGTTCATTGTAGTACGAGCTTCTCCTGGAATCACGGAGCCACCCGAGTGAACCGGGAGGAGTTGACCAAAGCCCGGTCTACTATGCTACCGGACACGAGATGAGGACGACGGGGTCCCAGGAAGCCGGTTAGAGTCCGGCGCGGTCCCGCCACTGTAACCGGGGAGCGAACCCCAAGAGAGCTTGAAGGCCACTATCCGCTGGGATGGGAAGGCCCAAGGGGAGCTTCGCGAAGATCCGGAAGCCAGGATACTGGCCTGTCGTCCATGAGAGAACCCAACCGGGACGAGGATCCCGAGGAGGTATCGTGATGGAAGCAGCCGCCATACATCCAGCTGGACGCGAAGCCGGACGCGCGGACAGGCACCGCTCGGAGGCCATTCCCTTCTCTTGCTCACGGGCGATGGCTTGATGGCGAGGATCGCGGGCAGCGGTGGAGGTTCATCGAGGATCAGGCTCGCCTCCATGTTCGGGGTGGTGAGCCTCATGCACCTTTTCGGGTGGGGTCTCCTCCTTCTCTTCGTGGCTCCAGAGCATCCCAGGATGCTGGGGCTGGGCCTACTGGCCTACACCTTGGGCTTGCGGCACGCCTTCGACGCGGACCACATCGCCGCCATAGACAACACCACCAGGAAGCTCCTCCAGGAGGGCCAAAAACGCGTGGGCGTCGGGTTCTTTTTCTCCTTGGGCCACTCCACGATTGTCGCGCTGATGGCGCTGATCCTGGCGTTCGCCACGAGCGCGGCCCGCAAGGAGGAGCTACCAGTTTTGCAGAGTATAGGGGGCGTCATTAGCACCATGGTCTCGGGGCTATTTTTGTACTTGATCGGCATCCTGAACCTCGTCGTCCTGGTCGGCATTTACCGTATCTTCAGGGAGATGCGGCGCGGTAACCACGACGCCGAGAAGCTGGAGGAACAGCTCATGAGCCGCGGCTTCGCCAACAGGTTCTTCGGCCGGTTGTTCACCTCCATCAAGAGCAGTTGGCAGATGTACCCGCTGGGGCTGCTTTTCGGACTCGGCTTCGACACCGCGTCGGAGATAGCATTGCTCGCCGTGTCCGCCGGGGCCGCCTCGAGCGGGGTGCCGGTGGTTGGTATCATGGTGCTGCCACTCCTGTTTGCTTCCGGGATGTGCCTGATGGACACGGCCGACGGAGCTTTCATGGCCCAGGCTTACGACTGGGCCTTCTCGAACCCCATCCGAAAGGTCTACTACAACCTCACCGTGACGGGCATCTCCGTGGCGGTGGCCCTTTTCATTGGAACCGTCGAGCTCTTTCAGGTCTCTACTTCTAGCCTGGATCTTGGAGGAGGCGTGCTTGGTTTCATGCGGAACCTTGACTTTGGCTACCTGGGTTACCTGGTCGTCGGGATGTTCGTTTGTGCATGGACCCTCTCATACCTGGTGTGGAGAGTGGGACGATTCGAGGAGCGTTGGAGTGTCTCGCTCGCCGGCAGCGACGGTGATGCGGCCGAGAAGCAATCCTCCGACGAGAGCTGACCTCCTGTTCTGGAAAGCCTTCTCCAGGCTGCCGACACCTACTATTCTCGGAAATCAAATTTGTTCTCCTCCTGCGCTTCTTCGTCGTATTTGACTCGGTTTTGCTACGCATTTATCATGCTGCGTGAGACACGGAGGTTCCGTTGGGAATCGGGACATTAGACTCTCAAAGGCACCTCGATAAAGGCAACCCCGTCGTGAGGCGGGTGAACGCAAAACCACGGGCCTCTTTTTACGGAGAGGTAGCCGGGCTGTCAAGGAGGTGCAAAAGAGTTGAATCAGTCGAGCGCCGGGCTGCAAGACGGAGCCCTCCATTGGAAGTTCCGAGAAACCAGTGCGATGTATGAGGCACTCGTGGAGCAGATTCCGGCGGTCATCTACGTGGACGCTGACGACGAGGCGAGCTCCGCCCTGTACATGAGCCCGCAGGTAGAAGAGATGCTCGGCTACACTCAGGAGGAGTGGTTGGCCGACCCTGATCTGTGGGTGAAGCTGCTCCACCCCGAAGACCGCGAGCGTGCCCTGGCCGAGGCGAATCACGCACGAATCACCGGTGAGCTCTTCGATATAGAGTACCGGCTCGTCTCCCGCGACGGTCGCGAGATGTGGGTACACGACAAAGCAGCGCGGGTAGAGGTAGAAGGTGGAGCTGGAGTGGTCTGGCAGGGGATCTTGCTCGACATCACTGAACGTAAGCGGGTGGAGGAGGAGCTGAGCAGGAGTGAGGAACTCTTCAGGAGGACCTTCGAGTCAGCGGGAGTGGGCATGGCTCACGTTACCCCCGACGGAAGATGGCTGAGAGTGAACGATAAGCTCTGCGAGATCTCCGGATACTCCCACGAGGAGTTAGTCGGGATTAGCTTCTTGGACATGACATCCTCCGGGGATCGGCAGGACAGTATCGACCGCTTCCGCCGGGTGCTGGGGGGAGGTCTCGGTCCCTACTCCGTGGAGAGACGCTACATTAGGAAAGATGGCTCACGGATATGGGTCAACCTCTCTGTCTCTCTCGTGTGCCAAGTCTCGGGTGATCCAAACTTCCTCATCTGCGTGGCCGAGGATATTACAGTTCGGAAGCTCAAACAAATCGTCCCTGACTCGCTTACATCTCGTGAGATGGAGATCCTACGCAGAATCGCAGGTGGGCAGAAGAACCAGCAGATATCAAAAGAATTAGCCTATAGCTTGGGCACCGTCAAGTTGGAAGTGCGACATATTCTCTGCAAACTCGGAGTCGGAAGTCGGAGAGAAGCGGTGCATCGGTCAATCGAACTCGGGCTCACTACTCCCCCACATTACTAGAATCCCGCAGAGGCACTGCAAGAACGGACAAAATTTTTGTCTGGATAACTTTCTTGTCCACGTTTTCGTAGACAGAACTTAGAGTTGGACGTACGCTTCAGCACGAGTTTGATACTGGTGTTTAAGGAAAGGGGAAGAAAATGGCGTTGAGATCAAGATTATGGATTTTGGCTGTGGGGGTGATCCTAGCCTTGCTTGTAATGGTAACGATCATGCAGATACCTTCCCAGAAATCGACTGCCAACGCACAGGTCATTAATGTACGGTACGCCACGCATTTCAGATGCACTGTACCAACCTTAGGCGGTAGAACATGCGGTCCTACGGTCTATGTGGGTCGAGGACGCTACCTAAAAGTCCAACTCAACTACTCGGGTGGCAAGAGAGTAGACTTCCAAGCGTACGATTCGGGTAGCGGCCAAGCACGTGGAAACACAAGGTATCTGCGTCCTCGCCAGACCAAGATCCTTTGGTATAACAACACTGGGGCTCGCCAACTCGTGTTCATCAAGGCTTCCTCCCCAGCTTATCGGCAAGTACAAGCCGACGGATACTATCGGCGTTAGTAAATAGTTAACACTTACACGGCTTCAGCACGAGGAGAGAGTCTATCTTTACCCTTTCTCCTTGTGCTGAAAGTCCATCTTTTCGCACTTAGTAAAGTAGGACGGTACGATGGCGGACTATGCGGGTCGGAGTGCTGGTCGCTGTCGGTTGTGCGAAATTCTGTTTGTGCGACAAATCTGCGACAATTTTGGCGCGATCATTTCATGACACAAGCGGACTATAGTGAGCCTTGTCAGCTCGATCCACTCGTCGCGACGATCCCTAAGCGTGGTCGCCGAGCAGGACCCGTCGGCGATCTTCTCGTAGGCGCACCCGAACACCAAAATCTGAACGAGCTTCTCGAAGACGACCCTGTCGGGGATACGGGGACGGTGGCAGCCCAAAGGGTGGCTCGTCTCCCTCTCCGGGAGCAGGGCGGAGAACTGTTGGAAGATGGGCTCGATGATGTATGGTGGGAGCGCGGGCACGGATCCTCTTTCGTCGGGAAGCGTCGAGAACTCCCCGGATGATGGAGCATCCCGCGCCCGCCTTCAGCGCGGAGGCATTGCGCCCCTATCCGCGCAAGCTCTTAGTAAAGTAGGACGGTACGTGGCGGACTATGCGGGTCGGAGTGCGGTCGCTGTCGGTTGTGCGAAATTCTGTTTGTGCGACAAATCTGCGACAATTTCGCGATCATTTCATGACACAAGCGGACTATAGTGAGCCTTGTCAGGTGGAAGTCGGATGGAGAGAAATGTGCGACAGTGACGAATCTACAAATCTCAGCAATGGTACGTAGCTTGGCGGGAGATCTATCCATCCGTAGGTATCAAGTTCGGGACAAAGGATGGGCGAAGAGGTGACCATACGTCTCTTTCGTATAGAAGTAGAAAGAATGGCGAGACGATGGTCTTTGTGGTTTGGAGTCCTGGTGCTGGCTGTCGTATCCTGGTCGAGCATGGTGCAAGGTTTTCAAGGCGTTCCTATAGGACGGAAGCTCTTCGGGGCCTTCAGCTATCTCGCTGTCCGGGACAACTTGGCAATCTTGATCCCCGTATTCGTCGGAGTAGTCGTCGCGGGCTCGTTGGCCGCCGACCGGAGACGCCGTTATCCTTCTCTCGTGCTCGTGCGCGGCATCTCCCGCGTGCGCTACCTGATCGTCAAAGCGGCGGCCATGGCACTCGTCGCGGGCTCCGGGACCTTTCTCTCTTTTGTGCTTGCTTTTCTGGGATCTGCTCTATTCTTGCCGTGGGGACCAGCAACGGGCAGGGGTTCGAGAGGACCCTACCCCGAACTGCTAGCGAGCCACCCATTCGCCAACGACTTAGTCTTAATGTTGCTGCTCTCCCTCGGGGCGGCTGCGCTGACCTTGAGCGGGCTGGTATTCGGAGCGGTGGTCGCCAACGAATATGTTGCTGCGGCTATACCCTTTGTACTCGTCTTTGGCGGCTTGTTTTTGCTGCAAGGGCCGCTGTCGTTCCTGGGGCCATATACACAGTTGGATCTCCTCCAGGGCTACACTTATTATTTGCCGAAGTGGGCGTGGTCCTTCACTGCTCCTGTGTACTGGGCGATTTTCATCTTAGTGTGCGTGGCGGTTGCGGCGGCGGTCTTCGTCAAGAAGGAGGAGATCTGACCTCCGTAGAGTCAGTGTCTCGCGGAGCCTCGCGCAGAGTTTGGCGTCTCGCCTCTTTCGACGCCATCCGCGCCCTCAGTACATGGAGGTGGTTGGTCGTCCTGCCGGTCTTCGTAATCGGCGGCTGGTCAGGGGCGGACCACACGCAGTTCGTCACCAGGGTGCTCAAACACTCGCCCGGAACGTCCAACTTCTGGGACGGTGCGCTCGTACTCCCGACTAACAAGTACGCTCTTATCTTCGGGTTCGTACTAGGCTTCGTGCTCGTCACGGGCGACCTGTACGTGCGCGACCTCCAGGAAGGCACCGCGTCCCTCACCCTGCTCCGCTCGCGCTCCAGGATGGACTGGTGGGCGAGCAAGGTCCTGTCCATCGCCCCGCTTGCTCTACTCTACTCAGCTCTCGCCTACCTCTCCGCGCTTGCCGGTAGCGCCTTGCTTCTGCCCGTCGCTCTAAGAACCAGCCGGGCGGCGGAGATACCCTGGAGTGGTGGATCTGGACTGTACCCGCGCTTAGAGTGGATGCCGATACCGCTGTTCTTCCTGACAGTCGTACTCTACACCGCATTCGCTTTGTGGGCTCTTGGTTCGGTGGTTCTGGCCGTCTCTGCCCTCTACCCTCGCCTCGTCGTGCCGCTGGTTGCAGGGCTCGCGTGGGTATACATCGGCGCGCAGCTCAGAGAGCCAATAACTTTCGGCAAAGGACATCTACTAAACCCCGTCTACCATGCGACATACGTGACCACCTTCGACGCAAGGGGCGAGTTCTCTGCGGAGCCCTGGATATGGGCGTGTGCGGTGCTCGGCGGGACATTGTTTATATCCTTCGCGGTGGGAGCATTGTGGGTGAGGCGCATAGACGTATGAGAAAGGACTGTCAATGGACACTGGAAACGGGGCGCGGAGAGACTTGGAGAGAGAAGGAACGCCGGTCGTCAGGCTGGGGGGCGTGGGCAAGAGCTACGGGAAGAGGCGGGCGCTCTCCGGGGTGGATTTAACGTTCCATCCGGGCGAGGTCATAGGGTTCATCGGACCCAACGGGGCTGGCAAGACTACGCTCATCAAGCTGTTGTGCGGGTTGAGCCGGGCTTCCGAGGGGGAGATCGAGGTTCTCGGCCGCGACCTCTCAAAGAGAGCCTTGACACCTGAAGGCGTGAGCCTAGTTCAGGAGACCCCGAGCTTCATCTCCTACCTCTCCGGCAAAAAGAACCTGAAGCTTCTGGCTGACATAAGGCGGGTGGCTACCGAAGCGGACATAGAGGAGACGCTGCGGGTCGTCGGCCTCGACCCGACCGACCGCCGACCAGTGCGCTCTTACTCGTTGGGTATGCGCCAGAGGCTCGGGCTCGCCCAGGCTTTGATGGAGAAGCCGAGGTTGTTGCTCCTCGACGAGCCGACCAACGGACTGGATCCGCAGGGGATCATGGAACTGAGAGCCCTGATCCGCAACCTCGCCGAAAGCGGCGTCGCCATCTTCTTAGCTAGTCACCTCCTCACCGAAGTAGAGCAAGTCTGCGACCGGGTCTTGCTGGTCCGCGAGGGACGTGTGAGAAAGGAGCTGGACCAGAAGCAGGTGGGAAGAGCGGCCTTGAGGCTGACTGTCTCCTCGGAGGCGGACCTGGAACTCGTCTCCGAGTGGTCGCACAGAGTTGAGGCACAGGCCGAATCCATGGCGGGATCTCCACTCACCGTAGAGATCGTCACAGAGAGTCCGACCCCGGAGGTTGTACGCGAGCTGGTCGAGGCCAGGGTGGGCATCGAGGAGATCGTGAAGGCCCGCCGTTCGCTGGAGCGGGAGTTCATGGAGCTTGTGGGAGAAAGAAGCTGATAGTGAAGCTGATCAGGCTCACCCTTTACGATACCCTGCGCGCCTTGGGGAGCTTGCGGTGGTTGGCGGTGGCGCCAGTCTTTTTCGTAGCCGGGTGGCTAAGTGCCGAAAACGCGCAGTACGACTTTACTACCGACCGACTCCGCCAATCCAACTTCTGGGACGCCCCACTCACGATGATGACCGATCCCAACACCGTTGCCTTCGCCTTCGTGTTCGGGTTCGTACTCGTCACCGGAGACCTCTACGTGAGAGACCGTTCTTCTGGGGCGGCGGCCATGACGATGCTCCGCTCACGCTCCAGACCGGGCTGGTGGGCAGCGAAGGTTTTGGCCCTCGCGCCGCAGTCGCTTGTCTACTCCATCCTGGCATTCCTCTCGGCGCTCGCGGCGGGTGCGGCAAAGCTTCCCGTCTCTTTCCAGTGGAGTCAGGCGGCCTTGATCTCTTGGGACAGCAACAAAGCCATCTATCCTGGCGCCGGGACATTGCCGCCGCCTCTATTCTTGCTACTGGTGGCGCTGTACACCGCGCTCGCTCTGTGGGCTGTGGGAGCGGTGGTGCTTACGGTCTCTACGCTTTATCCTCGTCACGTCACGCCACTTGTTATGGGATTCCTGTGGACACTGGCGGGAACCTCGCTCCTGGCACCACTCGTTTCCCGCGAGGGAATTGGAAAGCTAGACCCTGTATACCAGCTTACCTACGTGATCCACTTCAGCAATCCTCCCTATTTTATCGCCATGCCCTGGTACGTGTCTTTCTTGGTCATAGGTGCAACTTTACTGCTTGTACTATTTTTCGGAGCCTTAAAGTTGCGGCGTGTAGATTTATAGAGTGCATAGCAAATCTTCCTCTCTAAAGGTGCAAAAGTGAGCCGAGCACAATATTCACTAGTTTTTCTCATCATCTTGGTTGCTTTTTTAGCAGCAATATTGGCTTTCACTCTTTTATCAGGGACCTCGGAGGCTCAAGAGAGTCCGCAAGGGAGCCGTGTCTCAACGAACGCGACCGGCGGCACCCGCTACGTAACAGGCGAGCTACTGGTTACCCTCCGAGATAAAGTATCTGACAAAGCTGTCTCTGGACTCAGCAAGAAAGTCGGGGCCGATACGCAGCCAGTAGTGCCGAATCTGGGCATCGTACTGGTCAAGCTTCCGAATATAAAGGCAGAGAGCAGCGGGTGGCGACAGGAGCGGTCTCTAAGGAAGGTCAAAGAGAAGCTGGAGAAAGACCCGCTGGTGAAAGACGTCGGCTACAACTACGTGGTCTACCCTCGGTTCGCGCCCAACGACAAGCTCTACAGCCGACAGTACGCTCCACGGAAGATCCAGGCGCCTCAGGCGTGGAACTCGACGCTCGGGAAAGGTGTGCGGATCGGCATAATAGACACCGGCATCCAGGCCAACCACCCCGACCTCGCCGGCAAGGTAGTCGCCCAAAGAGACTTCTATAGCGGGGACGGTACGACCGAGGATGGCAAGGCCGAGGACTCCGTGGGGCACGGTACGCTAGTGTCGGGGATAGCCGCCGCCGACACCAACAACGGGCGAGGTATAGCGGGCATATGTCCTGACTGCAAACTCGTCGTCGGCAAGTTCATCGGTCCGAAAGGCGGCACCATCGCCGAATCTCTAAAGGCGATGGACTTCGCGATCAACCATGGGGCGAAGATCCTCAACCTCTCCTACGGTTATGTCGGACCAAACTCACCCCAGGAAGAGGCTATGGTAAACCGCGCGTGGAGCCGGGGCGTGTTCCTCGCGGCGGCTGTCTACGAAGGATACCCTGTGGGGCACTATGGCAAGCAAGACGACTGGCCGGCGGCCTACAAGCGGGTCATGGCCGTAAGCGCCACGGACAGGAACGACAAGAGAGATCCCTCTGCAAACCATGGCTCCTATATAGACATCACCGCTCCCGGAATAGATATTCTCTCGACCAACAGCTTTGGCTTCTACGACTACAATTACGGTACGAGCTTCGCGGTTCCGCACGTCACGGGGGTTGCCGGTCTTCTCGCCAGTGAGGGGTTGACCAACAAGGAGATAACGAACAGGATAGAGTCAAGCGCCGTCGACCTCGGTAAGAAGGGCAAGGACCCCTACTACGGTTACGGTCGCATAGACGCCCTGGCGACCGTTGGAAGCGCTACTCCCAAGCCACGCCACTGCACCACCAAGGGAACCAGAGGCGCCGATATACTGCACGGTACTGCTCGTTCCGACGTCATCTGCGGGTTGGGGGGCAACGATATTATCAGCGGCGGCGGTGGTAATGACACCATATACGGTGATGGCGGCAACGACGTCTTGAACGGAGGCTCGGGAAACGACCGCATCATTGGTGGAGCCGGCAAGGACGTGATGAACGGCGGCACCGGCCTAGATCGTATCTATGGCGACGTCGGTAGCGACGTGTTGAACGTCCGTGATGGAAGGGGCGGTGACCTCGCCGACGGTGGCGCCGATAGGGATGTTTGCTCGACTGATTCTAAGGATAAGGTATCGCGATGCCCGTAGATGTCTCCTCATAGAGTGGCGGTCTCGCGACCATGAGATCGCCACTCAGCTATGGACTGCGTTCACTGCTGGCTGCGACTAGCTAGCAGCCTCCTGACAGAACGATCTCCTCGGAACTTGAACAGCCTGGGATGATCTTCAGTTTCCGACTCGGGCCTCTTCTCGGAAACCGCGCATCTGCCATCTGCCATCTGCTGTTTCTCCGGTAACCTGATGAGGGAACAGCACGTCCTGCAGAGCTAAAATGGCTGAGGTCTCCTTGAAGGCCTCCCAGCTTTTTACCTTGCAAAGGCGTTCTTGCTGATCCTGCCTCCGCCTATAAGTTGCGCGGTTGTCAACGAACGTAGGATCATCAGGTATTCTCGGGGCTTCTTGCGGCTTGCCTCGCGCGATCCAACAAGGTCTCGACCGAATCTCCCTCATCGTAAGCGGAGATCCCGATACCCGACTCCGGGGCGGCGTTTGATATGCGCTGCCCGACTTTCTCGGCGTCGGAGTAGATGGTGTTGGGGAGCCCCACGGCCAGCTCCGAGGCTCCTATCTGAGCAATGAGGTCAGCGGTACGCAAAGTGCCGCGCACGCTACGCGCGTCTTCGGGTTCCCACTCGTTTTCGACTATCAGGACCAGCACGCAGAGGGGCAGGTCGAACTCTGAAGATACCGAGATCTCCTCTTCGAGCGACCTCCGAAAATCCTCGACGGACTGAAGCTCCTTTTTCCTGCGGCTCTCTCCCATACGAGGTCCAGTATACGCCAGGGCGATGCCAGGGCGCGGTCGTCGAGGCTCTTGGGAGCGGACGCTTCCGCACGTATAATCCCTCTCATGGCTACGAGAGAAGACGTGAGAAGCCGGATCGAAGACCTCCGAGAGCAGGTCCGCTACCACAACCGCCGCTACCACATAGAGGATTTCCCGGAGATCCCCGACGCCGAGTACGACGCCCTCTACAAGGAACTCGAAACCCTCGAATCGGAGAACCCGGAACTCGTAACCCCGGACTCGCCGACCCAACGCGTCGGCGCGGAGCCCCTCGAAGGGTTCGAGAAGGTCCGCCACGCGATACCTATGCTCTCGCTCTCAAACGCCCGCAAACCGGAAGACCTCCACGAGTGGGACGCCCGCGTCCGCAGGCTGCTCGGCGAGGGCGAGACCCCGCGCTACGTCACCGAGCTGAAGATAGACGGGTTGGCGATCTCTCTTCGCTACGAGAACGGACGGCTCGCGAGAGGAGCTACGCGGGGCAACGGGACCGTCGGCGAAGACGTGACGGCGAACCTCCGAACCCTACGATCCATCCCGGAGAAACTCTCGGACGGGGCGCCGGAAGTCCTCGAACCTCGCGGCGAAGTTTACATGTCGCTCGAAGAGTTCGAGAAGCTGAACAGGAGGCAGGAAGAGGAAGGGAAGCCTCCGTTCGCAAACCCGCGCAACGCCGCCGCCGGTTCCATCCGCCAGCTAGACTCCGGGATCACCGCCCGCAGACCCCTCACCGTCTTTCTCTACGGCGTCGGTGAAGGCTACGAAAACTACGAGAGCCACAGCGAAGCCCTGGCCGCCCTCGCAAGCTACGGCCTGCGCGTGAACCCGCACAGACTGCACGACTCAATAGACTCCGTAGTCGAGGAGTGCCGGCGTTGGACCGAGAAGCGAGACGAGGTCGGCTACCAGGTGGACGGCGTGGTCGTGAAGGTCGACGCCAGAGAGCAGCAGGAGACACTCGGCTCGGTCCAGAAAGCGCCCCGGTGGGCCATCGCGTACAAGTTCGAGCCGCTCGCGGGCCGCACGAAGCTCGAAAGCATATTCGTTCACGTCGGGCGCACGGGCGCGCTGACGCCCCAGGCGGTGCTCGCGCCGGTCAACGTCGGCGGGGTGACCATCTCGCGCGCCACGCTCCACAACGAGGACTACATAAAAGAAAAAGGCATTTTAGTTGGCGACACCGTCGTGATAGAGCGGGCGGGAGATGTGATCCCACAAGTCGTCCGGCCAGTTGCCGAAGAACGCAACGGTGACGAGCGCGAGTTCGAGATGCCGGCCGATTGTCCCGTCTGCGGGGAGCCTGTTTCGCGGCCGGAGGGCGAGGCCGTCACCCGCTGCGTCAACGCCCGCTGCCCGGCCCAGGCGGTGGAGCACCTGATCCACTGGTGCAGCAAGTCCGCGATGGACATAGACGGTCTCGGCGAGAAGCTCGTCACCAGGCTCTTCGATCTCGGCCTCATAAAAGACGCCGCCGACATCTACACGCTAAAAGCGGAGCAACTCGTCCCGCTCGAAGGCTTCGGAGAGAAGAGCGCGGAAAACCTGATCCGGGCTATAAAGCGGAGCCAGGAACAACCCTTCGACCGCGTCCTCTACTCTTTGGGCATCCGGCACGTAGGAGCCGTAACGGCCCAACTCATCGCCGGACGCTTCAGCGGAGAGGACCTGATGTCCGGCGTCGAGACCGAAAACCTCACGGAGATAGACGGCGTCGGCGAGGTCGTGGCGCGGGCCGTCATCGAATACTTCGCCCTCGAAGACAACCAGGCCCTCATAGAGCGCCTGATGGCTCTCGGCCTCGACTTCGGCTCCGTGGAGACCGGCGCCGTAGAAGGGCCGCTCGCCGGAAAGAAAATTGTTGTAACCGGTACTCTAAGCCGCCCGAGAAGCTACTTCGTCGGGCGGCTGGAGGAAGCCGGCGGCACTTTCACCTCCTCCGTCAGCAAGAACACGGACTACGTGCTGGCTGGGGAAGAAGCAGGCTCGAAGCTGGACCGGGCGCGGGAGATCGGGGTCCCGATCCTGGACGAGGCAGGCTTCGAGGAGTTACTCGTATAGAGCGATCAGCTAGTCAGCAAAGGCGGGTTGGCCGACACCTTGCCTCGAAAACGCGACCGTGGACCACGGGACGGGCTTCGTAAACTCCGGCCAAGCGACAAGATTGGTTGAAAAGACCACCTTCCGCCCACAAGCGCAAGAAGCTGAAGGGCTGGTCTGCTGATTGACTGACAAGCTGACCACCCTACTGGTACTCGATCACCGCCGGAGCGGGGTCCAGTTTCACGACCTGCTCCGGCGAGAGAAGCGGGGTGTCCTGGGTGTAGAACAGCTTGAACCCGCCGTACTGGAGCGGCTCGTCCCGGACCAGGATGCGGTACTTAGCGTACTTGTCAACAGTTTTCCCGAACCCGTCGGCGTTCAGCACCACCTGGACGTTGTTGGTCGGTCTTATGAGCTGTTTGTTGGTGACGATCCCGGACTGGAACTGGTGGACCAGGAGTATCTTGTCCGGCAGGTTGTTCTGCTTTACCAGGTTGTCCAGGTACTGGATCGCCGGCTCTATCTCCGAGCCGTCTACGTGCCCCAGGTCCACGCCCGGCACCTGCCCCGGCCCCACGTGGTACTCGGTATCTATCGCCAGGTGAACGTAGGGACGCTTCAAGAAAGGTTCGAGGGCTTTCACCTCGTTCATCACCGAGTCGCGCCCAAGCTGCACGTCGAGCATCAGGAGCGCGTGGTTCTGCTCCGCGAGCTTGGCGTACTCTTCTATAACCTTCGGCGAGGTGCGCCCAATGTAGAGGCCGTCGGCGCCGGGGTCCCGCTGCGCGGTCGAGGCGATGAACTCTATGGTAGGGATCGCCGGATGGGCCGGGTCAGCCGCCGAGTACGCTCTGGTCTGAGCCTTGAGTTTCTGCATCATCTCCTGCTTGCCGTACTCGCCGAGGACGCCCATCTGGCTGGAGAGCGGCGTGCCATAGTAGGCTACGAGCCGGTTCCCCTTGAGCGGCCCGTTGGAGGTGTCGTTCTCACCCGCCATGAGCGTCTGCCCGAGCGGCACGCTCCGGGAAGATTTGACGCCGGGCGGGTCGCCATACGCCTGCGCCTCAAACGCCGGCATATTCTTGGCCTCGGCCGCGCTCGCTTTCTCTTTTAATGGCTTCGCGCCCGGCGGCGGCGGAATGGCCGCGTAAGGCTTCCCCGAATTACTCGACTTCCCGACGTCGCCACCCCCGCCACTGCCGCCTCCGGTAGTCTCCATAGTCTGGCCCTGCATCCCCGTGCTGGAGCCCATCGTGGCGCCGGCGGTTGTACCAGCGGTTGTACCGGGAGCCGTAGTCGCCTTCATGGTGGTGCCGGTGCTGGACCCTATGGTCTGGCCGCCCTTCGCGGAACCACCCTTGGCGGCCGACTGCGAGCCCTTGTTCGGCTTGTTGTTCTTATTGCTGGATTGGTCCGATTGATTGGATGAGGAGCTACAGCCCACCACCAATACTATGAGTAGTACTACCAGCCCGGCCCGGAGCGCCACGCCGGGCGTTCTCTCCCTCCGATGGTTCGATGTTGGATCCACCCGTGCGTCCAAAGGCTCGCGTCCTCCCCTTGTAGCTCCCTGGCTCCCGCCCTCACAGTCGGGCGCCGCCTCGCCGGAGTCTGTTACCGTCTGCGTCCCTGGAAGCTTACAGGATCAGAGCCGGCAATATAAAGCTTCGAAGTAGCCCCACGAAAATTACCCGCCGCCTACTCTTCCTTCTCACGAGCGCGCCGGAGGTAGTCTTCGGCGGCTTCGGCGTTGTTGTAGCTAAGGGCGCCGCCGGTCATCGGGTTTTTGATCTCGTAGTGACCGCCCGCTTCACGGTCCATTATCACCGGATAGAAACGCCCGTCTACTTCCTTGATAGCGTACTCCGTCCGACCATCTTCCTCGCTCAAGCCACCTCCCGGCCTCCAACACACCTTTCAAACCCCAGTCTACCCACACCCGGCCCGCCTTCAACGACAGCGAGTTTGGCTCCAGCCTGGAGTGTGGTAGTGTCAGGTGGTTACTGTACTCTCCCAACTCCGCTGTTTCCTCTGGTCGTGGATACGATAGAGAAGCGGGCGAGAGAAGGAGGAAGCATGATCTCGATAACCACCGACGCGAAGGGTCTCTTCCAGCAGGTCGAGCACCCGGAAGGTACCGTGCTGCGCCTGGACCCGATGCTGGACGAGGGTACCGGCGAAACCGGAGTCGGCATCTCCGCCGGTGAGCCGAAAGGCGACGACCAGGTGATCGAGCACGAAGGCGAGAGCCTTCTGCACATCGACAACTCCGTGAGCGAAGCGCTCGACGGAAGCACCCTGAACGTGGTCGATACGTCGGAAGGTCCCGGCATCGGCATCATCCCGCCCGACGCCGGACCAACCGCTTAAACCTCGCAGAGAAAAGCCCGGCGCGGAATCTACGTTCTCGCGCCGGGCCTCGTTGAGAACCTTTACCTTACTCTAGGCCGGGCTGTTGCCGGTGCCCCTTCTTCGGCTTCGATGTCATCGTGGGTACGGTCCTTCATCATGGCCGTGGCGATGATGGTGCATACGGCGTTGAACGCGATGTAGGCGGCAATCGCGTAACCGCTGCCGGTGATCGCCAGCAGGGCGCCGGCTATCAGCGGTGCCGGTCCTCCGGCTATAACGGAAGCAAGCTGGTAGCCCAGAGAGGCCCCACTGTATCGCAGCTTGGTCGAGAAGCTCTCGGCTATAAAAGCGGCCTGCGGCCCGTAAAGCATGTCGTGAGGCTGGATGGAGAGCACTATGGCTAGCACCACCAGCACGGGTACGGCGGTGTTCAGCAGACCAAAGTAGATAAAAGCGTAGATCAGGGTAGCGAAGGCCCCGATCATGTACATCCGCTTGCGCCCGATCCTGTCCGATATGTGTCCGTAGAGCGGCACCGTAAAGCAGGATATGAAGGCTGCCAGCGTTACGGAGTTCACGAGGAACTGCCGGCTCAACCCCAACTGCTCCGTGCCGTAGGCCAGCACGAAAGAGACGAAGATGTAGAAGGGGGCCTGCTCCGCCATCCGTATAACGGCTGACAAGAGGATCTCCCTGGGATTATTCTTGATGACCTCGACCACCGGCTGCCGCGAGGCGCTCCTCTCGTCCAGGATGCGCGAGAAGGCCGGCGTCTCGACGATCCTGAGCCTGATGAACAACCCGACGCCCACCAGCAAGATGCTGAACAGGAACGGTATGCGCCATCCCCAGTTATCGAAGCTGTCTCCCGTGATGGCGAGCGCCGCACCGAACACGAGCGTGGAGATCAGCAACCCGAGCGGTACGCCCAACTGCGCCCAGCTTCCCATCAGGCCGCGTCTATTCTGTGGTCCCCACTCCATCGCGAGCAGCACCGAGCCGCCCCACTCGCCCCCGACCGCCAGGCCCTGCAGGACCCGCAGGAGCACCAGGAGCACGGGAGCCCATATCCCTATGCTTCCGTAGGTCGGCGTGAGCCCTATGAGGAACGTCGCGGCCCCCATCAGCAACAACGTAATAATGAGCGTCGCTTTCCGGCCGATGCGGTCGCCGTAGTGACCGAAGATGGCGGCCCCGAACGGCCGGGCGGCGAACCCGACGAAGAACGTCGCGAACGCTTTCAAGGTACCCGCCGTGGCGCTGGAAGACTCCGGGAAGAACGCGGCGCCGAAGACGAGCGCAGCAGTAGTACCGTACAGGAAGAAGTCGTACCACTCTATGGTAGTCCCGATAACGCTCGCGAAAGCAGCCCTCCTAACCTGGGTCTGCCTGTTCACATCCGCACTATACGCAGCCAAAAGTCCCCCTATCTCCATAAGCCATGCCCGCCAGAGTCCCCACGACTCTATTCCGGGCCGACACCCTACATGTCTAAAAAAGCATCCAGCCTACAAGCGCCCACCTCCGGCTTCTAAGGCGACCGGGCAACTCCGAGTTCAGCTTTTCCGATTTTCACGGCTAATTTTCTCCTACCCTTTCCCATACGCTGCACGAGCGATGCGCGTATACTGCGCCAAGTTGAGGGGTGCTGTCAAGTGGCGCGGGATGGATCCCCCAGCCCATCCGTAGAAGCTCCGGGACGCAGGTTCGCACGAGCCTGAAATCTAGCTTCTCTGCCCCGAAAGAGTCTTCATGAGCACGACCTTGTCTTTCCCGTCGCCGTCGTAGTCCGTGTGGACGGGAACACCGTCGGCCACGCCGTCTCCACTCTCTATCTCGAAGCCGATGTTGGCGTGAAAAGAGATCGAAGCTTTGTTGACCGGACTGGTTATGCAACGAACCCTGTCGCAACCTTTTCTCCTCGCTTCGTCGAAGAACTTCTCGTAGAGGCGCTTCGCGAGCCCGTTCTTTCGGTGCTCCGGATGTACACCGGCGAAGTGGATGTACGATTCTTTCTGATTTTCGGGGATCAGCCCGATCAGGAAAGCGAAGATCCGGCTATCATCCTCCAGGACGAAGCTCGTGTCCCGAAAGTACCTGAAAAAGAGCCTGGGCAGCTTCTCGGAGACGCGGTGCCCCCACCAGTCGTCCACTACGGTCACTATCTCGCCGTGGTCCGCTTCGCGGAGGTACCTGGTCTCGATCACCACTGCTCACCAGCCACCCGCTCGGGCTCTCCCGAAGATTTTGCTTCCGGAAGGTAGCTTTCGGCGTGTCCGAGGGCCGTGAAGCAGAAGGAGAGGGCGATCAGGAAGACGAGTACCCCGATCCCTCCGTAGACCAACGCCACGTTGCCGGTTCTCTCTATCGCCAGGCCGCCGAGCAGCGAGCCGACGGGAATGGCCGACCAGGCGAGCACGGCGGCGATGCTCTGTACGCGACCGAGCATGTGGTTCGGCACTATCTGCTGCCGCAAGCTGGAGGTGTTGATGTTGAAGAAGATCCCAACCCCCATCACCAGA
Source organism: Rubrobacteraceae bacterium (assembly GCA_965219175.1). Taxonomy (GTDB): domain Bacteria; phylum Actinomycetota; class Rubrobacteria; order Rubrobacterales; family Rubrobacteraceae; genus JBBPZK01. The sequence goes on along the minus strand of CBDCNI010000001.1, from coordinate 508,165 downwards.
GCCCAAACCGGCACCGCGATCCAGTAACTGCCTATGGACGCGAAACCTATGATAAGCAACCCGTCGAGCATCAAAGCTCCGAGCGCGGCCTTGCTAAAGGAGACGCGCTCCCGGATCGGCCCCGCCGCCAACGACAAGAAGACTATCCCGAGAGCCCCGGCGGAATAGAGGATACCAACCTGAGAGTCGGCGGCATCCAGACGCTCTTTGGCGAAGAGAACCAGCTGTGCCTGGGTCGTGACGATCACGAGGTTTATGAGGGCCATCATGATCGAGATATTCCGCAGCACCGGATGCCCGAGCACATACCTCAAACCCTCCACCACGTCCCGGCGTATGCCTGCGACGGTCTTCTCTCCATCCTCATCGGCGTTGAAGCTCCGACGGACCAGAGCCAGCGCGAACGCCGAAACCAGGAAAGAGAGCGCATCAAAAACCAGCACGTCCTGGACTGGCATCACCGCGACCAGCGCCCCGGCCAGCAGCGGCCCTAGAAAGAAGGCGGTCGAATAGCTCGCCTGCACCCGTCCGTTCGCTTTTATCAGGTCGTCGGTGCCGACGAGGCTCGGGATGGCGGCGAACTCCCCGGCGTCGAAGGCTATCTTGAGCGTGGAACTGACGAACCCGACGGCGTAGATCCACCACACCGTCAGGAGACCGAAGACGGACAGAAGGGGGATCGTGCCTATAATCACGGCCCGCGCGACATCCGTGAAGATCATCATGCGTTTGCGGTCTACCCGATCTACCCAAGCCCCGATCAGGAGCCCGAATAGCAGATAAGGCAGAAACTCGAACGCCATTATGAGCCCCAGGTTGAGCGCCGAGTCGGTGAGCTTGAAGACGAGCAGCGGCAGCGCAAAGATCGTGAAAGCGCCTCCGAGGTTCGAGATGGTCTGCCCCACCCAGAACCGCCGGAAGTCGCCTCCCATCCCGCCCCCTGAAGCCACGCTCTACCCTTCTTCCTCCGGTAACTCGGGAAGATCGGTCAGGTAGAGTTGGACCAGGAGCCCGTACACCCTCTCCCCCGCGACTTTATCGAGATCGGCGAACTCTTCGGCCAACTCCAGGACCCGCCGCCGGTACTCCTGCGCCTTCGAAGCCGGTATACGCGCGTGGCGGATGGTGAACGCATCCGAGAACTCACCGTCCGGCTCCGGCTTTTCGTACTCGTCCATTGCCTGCCGAAAGAAGTCCGCGAGTTCGTCCTTCGGCGTACCGCCCTCCGGGTCATGGAACTCGAAGAGCCGCGCCGTCCGTCCATAGTATTTCTCGGTCATCGACCGCACCTGCCGCGTCCTTACGACCCGGATCAGACCAGCGGTTTCGAGTACCTTCAGGTGATGGCCTATGCTCCCCCGAGGTTGGCCCAGCGCCTCGGCGAGCTGGCTGGTGGTCGCCGCCCTTTCGGAGAGCAGGCTGATGATCCTGTGTCGCGTCGGGTCGCCAACCGCCCGGAACTGCTCCGGGTCTCTGACCTCCAACAGCTCCTCGGCCTCGTAGTCCGGCTTCCCGCGCCGCTCACCCATCCGCGCCCCACCTACCTCTCAATCATCTCAGGTCTCGCGCTTCCCACCCCAGCCCTTGAAAAACGCCTCATCCCTTCTCCACGCCAGCAGCGACATCCGACGCCCCTCGGCGTCTCGCCGCGCCCGGTTCCTGGCTTCCTCATGCTCTCTCAATACGGCTTCCAACATGTGCTGCGGATCCACCCCGTGAAACATGCTTTCTCCTTCTCTTCTAGTCGGTTTATTCCGAATGTACGGCAACATTTGTATTGTCGGTCATTACCGACAAAAGTCAAGCACTCTGTGGGTGAAGCCGGGCTTGACTTGTGTTCTGAGACACGTTGTACCCTCTTGCCGCGACCTCGAAGTCTGCTCTGCGCTGTCGCGGCGAGAGACAATTTCACGCTTACGGAGGGCCGCGAGGTGTCTATTCTCCCGAGGTAAGCGAAGCGACTTCCGCGGGTGTGAGTGGTTCGCGGGTCGGGGCACCGAGCGTCACGCGCCGGACGAAGCCCGCCCCGGCTATCCGGGGCTCGTATGAGGGAAATGTGAGGAGGGCGTAGCGTTTACGGTCGCTGCGGCGGGTGCTGCGCACCTCGATCCAGAGTAGGGGTCGCGCCAAGTTTGGCAGGCCGTCAGGGAAATGCTCCCTTACAACCTCGGCCGCCAGAGAGCCGGCAAGTTCCGCCAACTCCAACGCTCCCCCCTCGGGTAACTCGGTGCAAAGGACGACCGGCGCGGCATCCTGCTCGCCGCGGTAGATCCGGACGCGACAACATCCGCACCCGATCCTATATCCTCGCCGCTGGTGGATGTAGTCGTGCGTGAGGCTCATCTCAAGCCTGATAGGGTGAGGAGTTTTATCTACCGCACCCTATCAGTAGGGACCTTTGCTACTCCGCCGGTCGGTCGATGACCCGGTCTATGACGCCGTACTCGACGGCCTGCTCGGCGCTGAGCATGTAGTCGCGGTCGGTGTCGCGCTCCACCTTCTCGTAGTCTTGTCCGGTCATCTCCGAGTACAGCTCGTTCATCCGGCGCTTGGTCCGTACCAGTTCTCTCGCGTGTATCTCCACGTCCGAGACCTGACCGCCGAGGCCGCCGCCGATGCTCGGCTGGTGCAAGAGTATCCGCGTATTCGGCAGCGCGCTCCGCTTGCCCTTCGCCCCAGCCGTGAGCAGGAACGAGCCCATGCTCGCCGCCATCCCGAGTGCCGTCGTCGCCACGTCGGCGGAGATAAACTGCATCGTGTCGTAGATCGCCATCCCAGCGTACACGCTGCCGCCCGGAGAGTTTATGTACAGGTTGATGTCCTGCTCCGGGTCCTCGGAATCGAGGTGGAGGAGCTGCGCCATGATCACGTTCGCTATCTGATCGTCCACCGGCGAGCCGAGGAAGATGATCCTATCCGCCAACAACCGCGAATAAATGTCCATCGTCCGCTCCCCACGCGGACTCTGCTCCGTCACATAAGGGATAACCATGCGAGGGTCGTACTCCATCTTCTAAACCTCCTGCTCGTCTGCCAACACGCTATACTCTATCAGAGTAACATTGTTGCAGTGTTTTTGCAAGTAAATTGTAGTGTTTGGAGGAGGCGAGTTTGGATCTCCGGGGTTTGCGGGCTTTCCGGCAGAGGGCGATTTTGAGTCAGGAGGAACTGGCGCGGAAGAGCGGAGTAGCGCGAGACACTATCTCCAAATTGGAGACGGGTCAGCGCGGCGCGTACCCGACCACGATCCGGAAGCTGGCGGCCGGTCTCGGGGTCGAACCGCGACTGCTGCTCGGCGGCGTCGAGTATCTTGATGAGCAGCCGGAGCGTCAGGCTGGAGAGCCATCCGAGGAGAGCGCGAAGGACCGAAAGGTCGGCTTCTAGCACGACCCGCGGACGAGTCACGAGCCCCGGACGCAGGCTCTACGCAACCGGGAAGATCCATCCGGTTTCCGGCTCATACAGGTAGCTACGAGAGGTGCTTGACGGACGGTTCGGGGGAATAGCCCCGTGCTAATGCATGAGAACCGTGATAGTATCTATTTGGTAAGCATCGTTGTTAACTATGTTTGATCGGGGAAGAATATGGTCGGGGTTGCATCCAGGGTTGGCGTATCTCTAGTTTCGCTCGTAGCACTAGTTGTGGTTTCCTGGTTCGTTGGAGCCCAGGCAGCCCACGCCCAGGGCGCCGATAGTTCGGCCATTACCTATCCTCTTCCGGGTGAGAAAGTCTTTCCCGAAGGGATCGCCTATCAGGAGTCTACCGGCGACTTTTTCGTCTCCAGCACGACCGACGGCGCCATCTACCGGGGCAACGTCGCCTCGGACGCCACCGAGGTGTTTCTGGCTCCCGAGACCGACGGCCGCGGCACCGCCGTCGGGATGGCGTTGGACTCTCAAGGGCGGCTCTTTATCTCCGGCGGGGACACCGGGAAATTCTTCGTCTACGATACATCCGATGGGCGTCTGATCGACAGTTCTTCGAACGGAGAGAAGAAGACTTTCGTAAACGACGTTACCGTGACGCCGGACGGCTCGGCGTACTTCACCGACTCGATGAACCCTCAGCTCTACAGGGCCACCCCCACGGCGGACGGCGGCTATAAGTTCGAGCCTTTCGTGAACTTCGAGGACACCGTTCTCCGCTACAAAGAAGGCTTCAACCTGAACGGCATAACCTCCACCCCGGACGGCAGGTATCTAATAACCGTTCAGTCGAACACGGGGAACCTGTACCGTATAGACACGGCCAACGCGGAGGTCACGAAGATAGACACCGGCGGGGCGGATCTCACGAACGGCGACGGCATCCTGCTCGACGGCCAAACCCTATACGTAGTCAGGAATGAAGAAGAGCGGATCGTGCCGGTGCAACTCTCGGCCGACTACACAAGCGGCGCCGCCGGCAGGGCCTTTACAGACGACTCTTTCATGCACCCGACCACGATCGCGGCCTACGACGGCCGCCTGCTCGTCGTAAACTCGCAGTTCGACGTCCGTGAGAGCGGGGACCCCAAACTGCCGTTCAACGTCTCGAACGTGGCGATACCCACCCAGGACAGCGCTACCGCGGATGGATCCGCCCTGCCCGGAAGCGGTGGAGTTTCTCTAGGATTCCTGGCCCTTGCCGCCGTGATTGCGGGCCTTCTCCTATCAGGCGCCGCCTACGCGACGGGCCGCTCCAGAGGTGCGTAGAGATCCGGCACGGGAGAACAGAACCTGACCGTCTATCTCGACCCGTCGTGACACATCAAGCTATGGTAGTGTCTTGAAGGTTGGAAACAGGCCCATTGGGAGGCGCGGATGAGGAAGTTGGCAGTATTGTCGGCGATGATATTCGGAATATTGGCGGCGGCTCCCGCGTTGGCGCAGACGACCGCCGACCAGTACGGGAACGGTGAAACCGTGACGGTGACCGGTGTACTCCAGGAGCAAGGAATAACGTCTTACCAGTACGGGACCCACTTCATCAAGGATACCGGCTCGGGGACCGGGTACGCGTTGAAGAGCAGCAAGGTGAACCTCGACAGCTACGTCGGCGGAGAAGTAACGGTCTACGGGACGCTTGCGATGAAAGCGGGAGAGTTGGAGGGTGGACCCGCCCTAATAGACGTTAGTCGCGTGGTTCCGACGGCAACTCCTCCTGACAACGGCGGCTCCACGAGCGTCGAGCCCGGCGGCCCCGTTAGCGGAGGTGGCAACGGTGGATCCAATAGTGGTAAAAACAACCCCGGCGACACCTCCGGCGCTGGCTCTAGCGTCTCCTCCAATGATGGCTCCGCCGGTGGTTCTGGTAGTAGCTCCAGCGGAGGAGTAAGCGTTCTCCCGAACACTGGTGGGCTTCCGTTGTCCGGACTCGCGGTAGCGGGAGCGGCGTTGCTCGCCTCGGGGTTCCTGATCCGCCGCATCGCCAGGTAACCGGTGATCTAACGACGGGCTGAACAGGCGCTTGCCTTTTGCTCCGGCGGCTTTCTCGGAGTCTGGATTACTCTTTTCTGTAAGGTCTGCCGATGGCGGCGGGTGCGACTGCGCGGCCGCCGAAGCCTGCAAGGACGACGATGGTGAGTATGTAGGGGAGCATCTGGATGAACTCGGGGGGGATGGCTTGCTGGCCGCCCCGGAAGGTCAGGGCCTGGGCGAAGCCGAAGAGAAGGGCTGCCCCGGCCGCGCCGAACGGGTTCCAGCGGCCGAAGATGAGGGCGGCGAGAGCGATGAAACCGCGTCCGCTGGTCATGTTCTCGGTGAACGCGGAGAGCAGGCTCATCGAGAGGTACACGCCGCCGAGGGCGGCCAGGAGACCAGAGAGAGCGACTCCGTAATAGCGCATCCGGGCGACGCTTATTCCTGCGGTGTCTACCGCTTCCGGGACCTCGCCGGTCGCCCGGAGACGGAGCCCGAACGGGGTCCGGAAGACGACGAAGAAGGTGATCGGTATGAGGGCGTACATCAGGTAGACGAGGAGGCTCTGGTCGAAAAAGGCTTCCCCAATCAGGGGGATTCCGGAGAGAAGCGGGATCGGCACGGTTCCGAAGCCCGAAACGCGCGGGGAGGTGCCGCCGGTACCGAAGACCTCGACCATCAGGAAGCCGGTGCCGCCGAGGGCCAGGAGGTTGATGGCGGTGCCGGAGATGATCTGGTCGGCCTCGAAGGTGACGCACATCAGGGCGTGGATGAGGGCGAAGGCGAGCCCGGCGGCGAGGCCGGTCCCGAGCCCGACCCAGGCGCTCCCGGTCGCGTGGGAGCCGACGACCCCGGCGAAGGCGGAGATGAGCATGAGCCCTTCGAGCCCGATGTTGACGACGCCCGAGCGCTCACTGAACATCCCGCCGAGGGCCGCGAAGATCAGGGGCGTGGCGTTCCGGATCGTGGAGGCGAGTATCGGGCCTATCGTAGCCAGCAAATCGTTCATCAGGAGCCGAGTCCTTTCTCCAGGCGCGTGTCACCGGCCAGGGCGCGCGCCCGCTTGCCGACTATGAGCTCGACGAGCTTGGTGGCGGTGACGAACAGCAGGATCACCGCGAGCAGCACATCCGCCAGGTCTAGCGGCACGTCCGTGGCGAACTGCATCTGCTGGGCGCCGGAGGCGAGCCCGCCGAAGAGGAGCGCCCCGAGCACGACCCCAAACGGGTGGTTCCTCCCGAGCAGCGCGACACCGATGCCGTTGAAGCCCAGGTTGGAGACGAACGGGATGGTCATCTTTCCGTAGACTCCGAGCACCTCGACCCCGCCGCCCAGGGCGGCGAAAGCGCCCCCGATAGCGAGGGCAAGCACCGTGTTCGCGCCGATCCGCATGCCGGCGTAACCGGCTGCCCCCGGCGAGAGTCCGACGGCCCGTATCCTGAAACCGAGCTTCGTACGCCACAGCAGCAGGTAGGCTACGACCGCGGCGAAGAGCGCTAGCAGGATGCCGTAGTTGGCCTGCCCGAACCCCAGCCCGACCGGCGGGATGAGGGATGAGGGGGCTATGTCGCCCGTGCCGGGGACTATTCCCTTGCCGCGCAACGGGTTCAGGGCGAGGTAGGTCGCCAGGTTGATGGCGATGAAGTTGAGCATGATGGTGGTGATGACCTCGTGCGCCCCGAAGCGGGCTTTCAGGTATCCGGGGAGCGCGCCCCAGAGGAAGCCGGTCAGAGCGCAGGCGGCGAGCGCCAGGAGTATCGTCAGGGGTCCGAGCCCGCCGAGGGCGGCGCCTAGACCGGCCGCTGTTATGGCCCCGATAAAGAGCTGGCCCTCGCCGCCAATGTTGAAGAGACCCGCCCGGAAGGCGAAGGCGACGGCGAGGCCGGTGAAGATCAGGGGGGTGGTATTGAGCAGGGTGCGTCCGAGGGCGAGCTTGGAACCGAAAGCGCCGTCCAGCAGGGCGGCGTAGGCGACGAGCGGGTTGTTGCCGGTCGCCAGCACGATAACCGCCCCGATGATAAAAGCGATGAGGATGGCGATGATCGGGAAGAGGAGCGCCCCGACCGCGTCTACGAGCATCCGGCGCGGGTTCACGAGCTTCCTCCGGCCTTGCCCCCAGCCATTAGCAGGCCGAGTTCTTCGTCGGTTGCCTCGGGGGTTACCTCGCCGGCTATCTCGCCCGCGTGGAGCACGATTATGCGGTCGGCCAGCGAGCGGACCTCCTCCAGCTCCAGCGAGATGAGCAAGATGGCTTTGCCCTCGGAGCGCTGTTCGAGGAGTTGGCGGTGGATGAACTCTATCGCCCCGACGTCTACTCCTCGGGTCGGCTGGGAGGCGACGATCACACCGGGGTCCCCGGAGAGCTCGCGGGCCAGTATCGCCTTCTGCTGGTTGCCGCCGGAGAGAGAGGCGGCGCGGGCGTCGGGGTTGGCCGGGCGCACGTCGAAGGCTCTCAGGTTCTCGGCCGCTTTCTTACGCATGGCTTTAGGGTGGATCCAACCCCAGCGAGATGAGAACGGCGGCTCCTCGTAGGTCTTTAGAGCGTTGTTCTCGGCGAGGGTGAAGTCCTGAACGAGCCCCTTGCTCGCCCGATCTTCCGGTACGTAGGCGAGCCCCCGCCGCCTGCGATCCTCAGCCCCGAGCCCTGTAACGTCCTCGCCGTCGAGGGAGACCCGGCCGCCTTCGGCCTTGCGGACACCAGCCAACGCCTCGGCAAGCTCCGTCTGGCCGTTGCCGTCCACCCCGGCGACCGCGAGTATCTCACCCGCCCGAACCGCGAGCGAAACGCCCCCGACAGCCACCGCCCCGGTCCCGGAGCGCACGACCAGGTCCTCCGCCGCCAGGCGAGGCTCCCCGGAGGTTTTCCCGGCGTGGGCATCTCTCTCGGCCTGGAGCAGCACTTCGCGCCCGACCATCAGGCGGGCCAGCGCGCCCTCGTCCGTGGTGGCTGTTCGCACGGTGTCCACGACCTTGCCGTCCCGGATCACGGTGATATTGTCCGAGACGCCCAGAAGCTCGCCGAGCTTGTGGGTGATGAAGATGATGGAGAGCCCGTCGGCGACCAGTTCCTTCAAGACGCCGAAGAGGTCTTCTGCTTCTTGCGGCGTCAGGACGGCGGTCGGCTCGTCGAGGACCAGGATACGGGCCTCGCGGTAGAGGGCTTTGAGGATCTCCACCCGTTGCTGCTCACCTACCGAGAGATCGGCGACGCGGGCGCGAGGGTTGACGCGCAGCCCGTAGCGTTCCGAAAGCTCCTCCGTCGCCCGCGCCGCCCGGTTCAGGTCGAGTGAGACACCCCGGCGCGGCTCGGCCCCGAGCACGATATTCTCGGCCACGGTGAGAGGCGGTATCAGGGTGAAGTGCTGGTGGACCATGCCGACACCCCGCCTGACGGCGTCCTTCGGGTCCCGAATTTCGACCCGCTCGCCGTCTATAAAGATCTCTCCCTCGTCCGGCGAGTACAGACCGTAGAGGATCTTCATCAGCGTGGACTTGCCGGCCCCGTTCTCGCCGAGCAGACCCAGGACCTCGCCCCGGTGGAGCGACAGGGAGATGGCGTCGTTGGCGACCACCGGCCCGAAGGTCTTGGTCACGCTCCGCATCTCCAGGACGACCGGGGCCGGTTCCGTCCCGGTCGCCCCGCCGCCGGTCTCCTTCTCGGTCAAGCCTGGGTTCTCCCTACTTCGTCTTGGAGGGGACTTTGATCTTGCCGCTTATGATTCCCTTTTTGGCCTCGTCCACCTGATCCTTGACCTTCTGGGGGACCACGCTGTCGAACTTGCCATAGGGGGCGAGCGAGATGCCGTTCTCCTTCAAGCCGCTGTCCACGACCTGTCCGCCGGGGAAGTTGCCGTTGCGAGACTTCTTGATGGCGTCGTAGACGGCGTTATCCACCCGCTTGACCACGGAGGTCAGGATCGGCGCTTTCGGGTTTGTCTTCGACTGGTCCTGATCCACGCCGATTGCGAAGAAGTTCTGCTCGGTCGCCGCCTCGAAGAGGCCCGCGCCGGTCGCACCCGCAGCGTGGTAGATGATGTCCGCGCCCTGGTCGTGCATCTGGAGCGCTATCTCCTTGCCCTTCGCCGGATCGTTGAAAGCATCCGGGGTGGAGCCCGCATACTGGACCAGCACCTTGCAGTCCGAACAGACGCTCTTTACACCCGCCTGGTATCCGGCCTGGAACTTGCCGATAAGATCGGACTGCTGCCCGCCGAGGAACCCGACGACCTTATTGGAAGGATCGGTGTACTTCGTCTTCTGCTGGGTCATCATCCCGGCGACCACGCCCGCAAGATAGCTGCCCTCCTGCTCCCGGAAGACCAGGCTCGCCACGTTCTTGCCCTTGGCAACCGAGTCGACGATGGCGAAGTTCGTGTCCGGGTACTGCTGGGCAACCTTGTTGACCGCGTCGGTCATCAGGAAGCCGATGGCGAAGACCGGCGAGTAGCCGGCGTCCGAGAGCTGGGTGAGGTTGTCCTGATAGTCAGTCGGGGAGCTTGATTCGAGGGTCTGCGTATCGTTCTTGCCCAGGTTGAAGTCTTTCTTCGCCTTCTGGAGGCCCTCGTAGGCGGAGTCGTTGAAGCTCTGGTCGCCCAAGCCGCCAACGTCCAGCACCAGCGCGGGCTTCACGTTACTCTTGCTACCCGACCCGCCGGAACCTCCGCCCTGGCCTCCACCGCCACCGGAACCGCCGCAACCGGAGATGACCAGGACCAGCGCCACGAGTAGCGCCGCCGTAAACGCACCATACAGCCTCGAAACTCTCATATATATGCTCTCCCTACCGGGGTAATAACCGCATGCAACGACTACGCTCGGCCCTCTCTTGCGCAGGCCGATTCTACTAACCCCGGATCATATAGAGTAACGGCCTGTTACGCAAAGCTTTCCGGGATCAAAAGATCTACTGGAGGAGCTTTTTGAGTCCGTCTTCGAGGTAGTCGGCGGTGACGGAGCCTTCGGGGGAGTAGGCTACGGCTTCCTTGCAGAGGTGGTAGAGGGCGAGGGTCCGGGTCGGTGAGAGGCGGCGGCTCCCGGCCTGATCTAGGACGAGACGCATTAGATCCAGGGCGACCTCGGCCTCGCTCTTGTGCGGTTCGCTCGAAAGGTTCATGGAGAATATTATACCGATGGGTGGGAGCGCTATGGTAGAATCCAAGCTACTTTGAGCATCGAGAGCGCACGGTTTTTATCTCCACGAGAGGCGGGAGCTGCGCGTGGGGAAGCCTAGAAAGTCTTACGCGCGGTGTCCGATCTGCGCTTACGTGTTCCAGATTCCCACTATCGGGACTTACGTGACGGTCGGACGGGAGCCGGACCTCTGTCCCAAGTTCCCCGGACGAGCCTCCGACGGCTCGCGCCGCATCCGGCACGGCGTAACGATGTGTCCGGCGTGCTCTTTCGCCGCCGCTGAAGAGTTCGACAACCTCGACCTGACCTCCGATGAACGTTCGGATATAGAAGAGCGCCTGCGCGAAGACGGCCTGTTGAAAGTCTTCCGGGAGAACCCGCCGCCGTGGCTCGCCTTCCACGCCGCCGTACTCTGTGGCAAAGAACGAGGCCTCCGGGCGCGCGACCTCGGGGACCTGTGCCTGCGCGCCTCGTGGGTGTGCCGCAAGGAGCACGAGCAACCCTTCGAGAGCACCTTCCAGCTCCGGGCCGTCCGCCACTTCATGCGCTCTCTACAGGAAGACGGCCTCTACGGCCGTGAGCTTTCGGTGACCGCCTACCTAGTTGGGGAGCTAAACCGCCGCCTGGGCAACAGCCGCGAGGCGCTAAACTGGTACGTCAACGCAGAGCGGACGCTAGACGAATCCGGCGACGCCCTCGCCTGGCTAAACCGCCTCATCTCCCGCCAGAGCGAACTGGCGCGAGAGCAAGCCGCCTGATCCTGATCCACCCCGTTCGGGAAGCATACGCTCCAGCCGTCAGCATGAGAAGACGCGAAAGAACCAACCGGGTTAGCATGTGAGGTGAGATGCAACAGTGGATCTATAAGACCAACGAAGCGGGCGCCCCACGCCGCTTCTTGAGTCATCGCGAGGCGGCGTGGTGGGCGATGATAGAGGTGTTGAAGTTCGCCGCTCCCAGAGTGTGGCCGCTGATTCTGGGGCCGATCATCCTCTCTTTCGCGCCAAACTTGTTTCCCGGCCCTACTTCCGCTGCGCGCCTGGTGGCGGGCTTGGCGGTAGGCGCGACGCTAGCCTTGTGGTTGGGGGTTTCAGGGGTTATATACCTTTATATTGCGCTCTCCGGCGGGGTGATGGACGCCGTCGACAGACGAAAGTATCTGCAAGGCGAGGGCAACGTCGGCCCACGCACCCATCCCGGAGGTTAGCATCTCCCGAACTCATCACCTTGACCCCGAACTCTAATAGAGCTAGTTTAGGTGCATCGTGAGAGAAACACTGAAAAGACTGGTGCCGAAGCGTCTTCAGCCGGCGGGACGTAGGGTTTACTATTTCCCCGCCGATGTTCTGGACTACTTTCGGGGTCGGCGCGACCCTCTCGTCCCTCCCAGGGGTATCGCCCACGTCGGCGGCGGAGACTTCAGGAAGATCGGCGAGAGGTCGCTGGCCCACTTCGTTAAGTTCGGCGGTCTTCGGCCTGATGATCGGGTACTCGACGTCGGTTGCGGGGTCGGGCGGATGGCTGCGCCGTTGACCCGTTACCTGAGCCCGGACGGTTCTTACGAAGGCTTCGATATAGTCCCGAAGGAGATAGAGTGGTGCAAGCGTAACATCGCCCCGCGGTTCCCGAATTTCCGTTTCCAGGTGGCCGACATTCAAAACAAAGAATACAATCCTTGGGGCAAGGTTGACGCTTCGGAGTACGAATTCCCATACGAAGATGCCTCATTCGATTTCGTGATACTCACCTCCGTTTTCACCCACCTGCTTCCCGAGGAAGTCAACAACTATCTCAGCGAGATAAGACGTGTCTTGAAACCCGGCGGAAGGTGCTTCGTCACCTTCTTTCTACTCAACGATGAATCTCTGCGCCTGATCGGAGAAGAACAAAATACCATCAGCTTCGACCACAACCTCGGTTCGTACCGGATCAAAGACAAGGATACGCCCGAGAACGCTGTAGCCTACGACGAGCCCTATGTATACAGCCTCTATAAACGATACGATTTGAGGATCGAAGAACCCGTGCGCTACGGTTCCTGGAGCGGAAGAAGAGGCGGTGCGGACTACCAGGACATCCTGGTGGCATCGAAGATCTAAAGAATGTACGCTCGCTGGTAGAGCCCTCCAGAGCCGTTACTTTATGGTCTCTTCGATCATTTTCTCGCCCGCTTTTTTGTCGGGAAGCCAATAAGAAACACCTTCTATGTACTTCCCAACACCTGGATAAGTCTTGACCTCGCTCTTGCCGGAAATTTCCATCCACATCACGAAGCGGGCGACCTCCAGCGGGTTCATGTTCGTGTCTGTGTTCTTTAGGACGGCCCGGATAACCGCCGGGAGCCGGGGCAGGTTGCCGGGTGAGAGGGCTTCGTGCCGGAGCGCGGCCATGAACTGCTGCTGGCGACCGATGCGTCCGATGTCCGCCCGAGGATCGCCCCTGAAGCGGACGAAGGCGATCGCCTGTCCCCCGTTCAGGACTTGCCGGCCGGGCTTAATGTTGAAGACACGTCCGTCTTCCAGGCCGAGCTTTACCGGCTCTTTCACGTCTATGGTGACGCCTCCGAGGGCGTTCACTATGTCCTCGACCGCGTGGAACTTTATGACGATGTAGTTGTTTATGTGGAGGCCGGTGAAGTCTTCGAGGGTCTTTACCGTCAGGTCCGGGCCGCCGTAAGCGTAGGCTGAGTTGATCTTGTCCTCGCCGTGGCCGGGGATCTTCACCCTTGAGTCCCGAGGCACCGAGAGCACCCCCGAGGCGTCGCCTTCAGCGGCGATCATGATCGTGTCGGATCGCGAAGCCTCGGTGGCCCGCTGGTCGCTCCCGAGCAACACGACCCGCTGCGTCCACGGAACGAACATATACAGGAACAACAGCAAGACCGGCAATACCACCAACAACACCGCCAGCCGCCGGAACCTGTACTTCCAACGAATCTTCCTGCTCTTGAACCGCCGCCTGGCTTGCTGCTCGTCCCGACGTTCGTCCCGACGTTCGTCCCGACGCTCCGCTTGCCGCCCGGACTGCCGCCCGGTCTCGCGGTCGGTCTCCGGCTCGGCGCCGGACTCGGCTTCGCGTTTGATCCACCGCTCGTCCCGTCGTTCGGCTTGCCGCTCCGCCCGACGCTCGGCCCGCGACCCGGATCTCCTTCCGGCTCTATGGTCTCTCATCGTCACGGCGAAACATCCTACACGCAAACCGGCTCTCTTTATAGGTAGAAGGACGTGCCTCGCGAGGCCGCGTGGAGGAAGTTTTCGGGGGAACGGGCCGAGAGTTAAAGTTATTACAAAGCCGTGCCGAGAATACTCTCAACGGAAACGGCCCGATCTCTGACCGCTTGCCCCACACCGGGAGCTAACCAATTCGGGGTCTTCTTTCCGTCAGGGTCGCAGTCCTTTTGGATCGCGGCCCTGTATTCCACCGGGAAGCCGCTTCTCCAGACCCCCTTATACCGTTCCGCTTTGTTGATGGCATAATGAGGTGATGCCAAAGATACTCTACCCACAGGTGATTAAAGAAGATCCGCGGGAGCTAAAGGAACTCGAAAAGCGCCATCGTTACACTCACGTGTTCCAGCGGGTGAGGATGCTCGGGCTCCTAAAGTCCGGGGAGTGCAGTAACTTGGGGGAAGCTGCCGAGGTGTTGGGCTACAGTTGGCGCCAGTGTCAGAGGTGGTTCGCCAGCTACAGGGAGGGTGGGCTTGAGGAGTTGCTCAAGAGCATGGTGAGCGAGCGTGGCCGTCAGGAGTTGGTCACGCCCGAGGCCTTCGAGGATCTGGAGGAGGCGATGAAGCGTGGGGAGATCGCCACGATCTCTCAGGCCGACGAGTTTCTGCGAGAGCGGCACGGCATCGAGTATGCTCATCCCGACGGCGTCGGTCAGCTCTTGAGGCGGCACAAGGTGAAGCTCAAGACGGGAAGGCCTCGGCACGAGAAAGCCGACCCAAAAGAGCAGGAGGCTTTCAAAAAAACTCCGCCGGTAAGGTAAGGCGAGTTCGCCAGCGCCACCGAAACTCCGGCAAACCACTGAAGGTTTTGGCTTTTGATGAGGCACGCTTCGGGCTCATCAACTGGCTAGCGAAGCTAGAGACGCTACTGTCCCAAAGGGTTCCGTCCACCCTACATCGTGAGGCGCTCCTACAAGTGGACGTATCTGTACGCGGCGGTGGAGCCCGCAACCGGAGAGAGCTTCTGCATGTACCTGCCGGGGATGGACGATGGATCTCTGGAGATATTTCTCGATCAACTCTCAAAAGCCTATCCCGACCATCATCTGCTCATCGTGCTGGACGGAGCCCCAAGCCACCGCTCCGAGCAGATCACCCATCCCGAGAACACAAGCCTCCTCATGCTCCCACCCTACTCCCCGGAGCTCGACCCGGCGGAGAGATGGTTTCAGGAGTTCAGGCGCAAGCTCTCAAACAGGACGTTCGAGAGTGTCGCTCTCATACAAGAGGCGCTCACTCAGACGCTCATGCCTTACTGGGAAGACCCCGCCCTCCTCAAACGGCTCACCGGTTACTCCTGGTGGGTAGAGACCGTCAATGCGTTGTGACATCAATAGCTCGGAACGGTATTACACACCGGGATTCAAGCGTTTCTCGGGCAGCGACTACGGGTTTTCGGAAATTTTCGAGAAATTCCGTTGGAAAGTGTCTAAAACCCGGAGAAACGGGCTTAACAATATTAGAAGCTTGAAAACAACAACGATAGGAGAATCGTATGCTTCATTGGTTCGGTAAGAGATTGCGTCACGTCCAGGAGGTGAAGAGGAACGAAAGAGGCTTCACCCTGATCGAACTGCTGGTCGTGGTGATCATCATCGGCATCCTCGCCGCCATCGCCATCCCGACATTCCTCAGCCAGCGATCAGGCGCGCAGGATGCAGCAGCGAAGAGCGATCTCAGGAACGGTGCCGCAGCAGCGACCGCATGTTCCGCTGATAACAACGGCGTTTATAACAAAGCTGGCAATATCTGCGACCTGGACAACCTCAACAGCAAGTACGCCTGGAAACATAGTGATGGTGTTGGCACTCCTACCGTCACCCCTACTGCCAACCGGTGGGTAGCCCAAGCTAATTCTCAGAGCGGCACGACGTTTAGTTTCGACACCAATACAGGCAAGGTTACACAAGGCGCTGCCGCACAGTAACCTAGATTCATAATAGTATTCAGAGGCGCTCCTTTGGGGGCGCCTCTTTCTTGCGGGTACGAGAACGCTAGTGGAATCCTGTAGAAAGACTCTCCGGAGGCCACGCAGTTGGGCTTCTTCCCGTGGACCGCGTTGCTACTTCTCTCGCAGGCATCTATCTGTAAGACAGTTATGGGGTAACTGGTATGGACGTGGAGATATACGATGGCGGGCAAGCGTAAGCCCTTCGACGGATGCGATGTTTCCTGGGGAAAGGCTTGGGAGAGTACACCGTAAGCGAGAGCGGCTGGCGCGTTCGGGAGATGTAAAGAAACCTGGATACTACTCGTATAAATAAATTGTGTGATACTTTGATCCATTACTAACCACGTGACGTATTAGCACTTGTACCGAGATAACGAGACAGAAAATGGTTGGGGCGTCGGGGGGCGACGTTTTGACGCTTGTTCCCCGGAGGGGTTTTGAAGCAGAGGGTTCAAAGAAGGAGCGACCATTCTCTCGGACGGCTCTGGCGCCAATATTTAGAGGCGCGGGCCGAGATGGAGGATTACGCCGAGGGTAGCTGGGAGCATTACGAGGCGGGTCGGAGGGCTGTCAGGCTCCGCGATAGGGTCATCGTGAATTACTCGCCGCTGGTCAAGTACGTGGCGGGGCTCTTGCCTTCCAGGATGCGCGGCGTCGTGGACCACGAGGACGTATTGTCGTGGGGTGTGATCGGGCTGCTCAAGGCGGTCGAGACTTTTGACCCGTCTCGCGGGGCGAAGTTCGAGTCTTACGCCATCTCGCGGATACGCTGGTCGATCCTGGACGAGTACCGGAGCCAGGACTGGGTTCCTCGCCGCACGCGGGCGCGGGCGCAAGAGGTCGAGAAAACGAAGGCCCGGCTCTCGCAAGAGTTTGGACGGACGCCTTCGGAGGGAGAGGTGGCCTTCGAGGTGGGAATGACCATCGGAGAGTACAGGAGGTTCCTGGGACAATACTCGCGTTCGCAGGTCTCCTCGCTTGAGGCGAAGCTCGGCGGGGAGAGCCGGACCGGGACGGAGTTTCAGGACCGCCTCGCCGACGCCGGAGCCCTGGACCCTCAGTCCGAAGCAGACACCGGCGACCTCCAGGAACAACTCGCCGGAGCTATTGGGGAGCTGGGAGAGCGCGAGCGCCTGATCGTCACCCTCTATTTCCACGAGGGCCTGACGCTCAAGGAGATCGGCAAGACGCTCGACCTCACCGAAGGCCGAATCTCCCAGATCCTGAGCAAGACCCTCAAAGCGCTGCGCGGCAGCCTCACGCCGGAGAATAGCCTGGTAGCCTGAGACCGGAACCCCAGCTTCTCGCTCCGCTTCTCGAAAAGACCATTTACCGGTTCCCTCCAGGGTGGCAGAATACACTTGCGATGCCAGGCGTGGAGACCAAACATTCGCAGCGCAGCTTGCCGCGCGAGCAGAGCCGTAGCCGGGCGAGTACAGAGCCGCCCTGGAACATCGTGCTGCACAACGACTGGGACAACTCGATGCCGCACGTAGTCGTGGTGTTGAAGAAGGTGATCCCCGGCATGACCGTCAAACGCGCCCTGCGGATCATGCTGGAAGCCCACACCAAGGGCCGGGCCATAGTAAAAAGTTGCCACAAGGAACTAGCCGAACTCTACCAGGAGAACCTCCAGAAAGAAGGCCTGAAGGTCAGCCTGGAACCAGCCCCTTAGACCTCTCTCGCCGAGCGTGAAGAGAGCCGTTTCCGTGATAGCAAACCCATCCGGGAACGCCGGGTTCCGGTTATAATAATCAGGGTATGGAGAAGGTAGAGGCAGCGACATTCAGCGTCGAGGAAGAGCGGGTAGCCTGGGAGGGCCTGGCCCAAGCTTGTTCTCCTCCTCTCCGGCGGCTCGGGGCTTTCATGTTGGTCGGCTTCACCGCCTTTATAACGATGATGACGCTGGTCGTGCTCCTCTACAACGTCTTCGGGGAACGCGCCATAGAAGGCGCGGGAGTGGCTGTCCCGCACGTGGCTTTCTACGCGACGCTCGCTTCGAGTTTCGCGCTGGCGCTCGGCGGTTATCTAGTGTGGCTCGTGAGGAGCTTGCGCACCTACAGGTCGTTTTCGGAGATGTTGCGGCGCGGCGGGTTGGACCCGAAACGCCCGACCGTCGGCGGCCTGCGGGCATACTCCGACGAACAGCTACTCGCGCTACGCTCCCGCTACGAGCGGCTCGGAGACACGAAGCTGAGAGAGAGGTTCGGGCGGACCTTCGGGTTCAGCAGGGAAGACTCTTTCGCCACGGGGCCGCTCTGGGCGCTGCCGCGCACCTTCGAGATAAACACGCTGCGGGTCGAGTGGGAGACGAACCTCATCCTCAAATCCGGGGAGCCGATGCCGGAGATCTCCTGGTGGACGGAGAGCCAGACCGGGCTCCTGCCGCGCCGGGCGGACGAGACTCGCCGCCTGACCTACGCCTTGCGGTATACGAGCGACTCGGTCAGGGAACTGAAGGTACGCTACGGTTACCGGGCCGACCGCTGGCACAAGACGGTCCCCGAAGGCAAGCTCTGGGACGCCGTCCGCGACTACGAGGAAGCGCGACGCATCCGCTCCGCACTACAGCGCAGACCACGTAGCTAAAGCTAGTCAGCCTGTCAGCACCTCAGCTTGTCAGCATTTTCTGCAGGGGCGATTCATTTACTCAGGCGCGGACTTTGCCACTGGCCGAGGATCCAGTGGGCGCCCCGGCGGCATTTCTTTGGGACGTCGCGCTCCCGGTCGAAAGCCACGTCGCTCGTCATGCCGGAACCGGGGCCGCTCATCACTCCGCCGCCCACCCTCAACTCGTCTCCGGGTTTCGCTACTACACGACCCTTGCCGTTCAAGATGCGGATCCCACCTCCCCCAGTCTCCAGTCGGAAGTGCGCGGGCCAGATGAGTAGCAACCCCAGTTTTTGACCGGGAGACCGCATGCGAAAGCACCCTCTTCCATCTACCACGAGCTTCCCGCCACCCAGCGCAGTCATCGGCAGCAAGCCCGCGAGGCATTGTCCGGTCGTGCGGCGAGTCCGGTTTTTGAGACCTTGCTGTCCCCAGCGACGGGATTTCCAGCGCAGGCGACGGAGAGCGCGACACAAAGGAGCAAGAGTAGCGCGGGCCGCGGGAGTTTCATGTTCTCCCTTTCCAAGTCCTGAAGGCTCGAAAGATGTTCTCAGCCGCCGGAGAGGATAAGGCAAAAGTAAGTTAATTTACGACCTCGCGCAACGTCCGACGCTAGATTCACGAAATGCGCTTTCATGGATCAAGCCGCGAGCTACCAACGCTTTGTTATTGCTGACAAGCTGAAGTGCTATTAATTGGACCTCGGATCGAGTTTGGAGGATAATCCGCGCATGGAACATAAACTTATCCTCGGTCCCCTGTTGCGCTATGCCGGGGAGACAGACGCCTCTGTCTGGGTCGAGACGGAAGATGCCTGCGAGGTCGAGGTGCGGGTAGATGGGGACGCGCACCGGTCGAGGACTTTTCATGTCTACGGTCACCACTACGCTATCGTGTGCGTGGAGGGGCTCGCGCCCGGTCGGACTTACGAGTACGAAGTCTTGCTGGATGGCGAGAAAGTTTGGCCCGAGCCGGATTCCAGGTTTCCACCGAGCATCATCCGCACCCTCGACGGGGAGACACCGTTCAAGCTCGCTTTCGGCTCCTGTCGGGCGGCGGGTCCGCCGGAGACTACGATGTTCGGCAAGAGGGATGAGGGGGACATAGACGCGCTCGACGCGCTCACGGCCCGGATGCTCGACGAGCCGTTGGGGTACTGGCCGGATACGCTGCTGCTTCTGGGGGATCAAATATATGCAGACGAGGTCTCGCCCGGTACGTTGGAGTACATCCGCGCCCACCGCGATACGAACGAGCCGCCGGGCAAGGAAGTCGCCAACTTCGAGGAGTACACGCGTCTGTACTGGGACTCTTGGAGGGACCCGGTGATCCGGTGGCTCTTATCGACCGTGCCGAGCGCCATGATCTTCGACGACCACGACGTGAACGACGACTGGAACACTTCCGAGGCGTGGGTCGAGCAGATGCGCGCCAACCCCTGGTGGAAAGAGCGGATCATCGGCGGCTTTGTGTCCTACTGGATCTACCAGCACATCGGCAACCTCTCGCCGGAGGAATTAGGAGAGGACGAGTTGTTCCAGCGGATAAGAGAGGCCGACGACGCCGGTCCGCTGCTGCGAGATTTCGCCTACAAAGCCGACCGGGAACCGAGAAGCGTCCGTTGGAGCTTCTACCGGGACTTCGGCGGCACTCGCCTCGTCGTCGTTGACTCGCGGGCGGGGAGAGTCTTGAAAGAAGGAGACCGCAGGATGGTCGACGAGAAGGAGTGGGAATGGGTTCGGGATCACGCCACCGGCGGCTTCGACCACCTCCTGATCGGCACCTCCCTACCCCTGATCCTGGCTCCCGCCCTCCACCACCTGGAGTCCTGGAACGAGGCGATCTGCGCCGGAGCCTGGGGCAAGACGGCCTCCAGAATCGGAGAGCGGCTCCGTCAGGCCGTCGACCTCGAACAGTGGCCCGCCTTCCGCGAGTCCTTCGATGACTTCATCGAGCTCCTGCGCTCGGTCAGCGCGGGAGAGCGAGGCCCCGCCCCAAGCTCGATAACCGTTCTATCCGGCGACGTGCATCACACCTACCTCGCCGAGATAAACCTGCCCGCCCCGAACTCCGGCAGTGGCGTCTACCAGGCGACCTGCTCTCCTCTACGCAAGTCAATGCCCAGGGTCCTCCGGGACCTCTTCCGCTGGGCCTGGACCAGAGAAGGGACGTTCGTCCCGCGCCTGCTCGCCCGCGCCGCAGGGGTAGACAGCGCGAAAGCGAGCTGGCGTCTCGCCCACGGCGCGCCCTGGTTCGAGAATCACGTCGCGTTCCTAACCCTCGACGGCCCCAGGAATACCCTGGAGATAGAGAAAGCCGTCTGGAAAGACGACGAATCCCCAAAGACCATGACCCTGCGGAAGATCTTCACCCACGACCTCTCCCAAAGAGATCAAAAATAACCACGAAAACGAGGAGCAAACGCCTATGCGAATAGTATCCGCGAGAGACATGAATACCCGCCGCGGCCCGGAAGAGTGGTTTACCGGCACGGTCTGGATGGACAGCTCGGCCGCCGGCCCCTCGCCGGACGCGGGCTTCTTCCGCGTTCTCTTCGAGCCGGAGGCCCGCTCGAACTGGCACACCCATCCCGAAGGCCAACTCTTACACATAGTCACCGGGACCTGCCGGGCCGGCAAAGAGGGAGAGCCGCCCGTCGATATAGAAGCCGGTGGTCTGGTCTTTTTCGCCCCAGGTGAGAAGCACTGGCACGGCGCCGCTCCCGGCTCCTACATGATCCACATCGCCATCAACCCGGCGCTGGAGAGCGACGGAGGCGCCGAATGGCTGGAGCCCGTCTCCGACGAAGAGTACGCCGGCGACTGACCGCCGGAGCTTAGGAGTTCGCCCGCTGGGAAGTCCAGACGATAAAGGCGATCACGAAAAGCGCTTCGATTATCAAGGAGATCAAGCCGGACGTCTCGAAGAAGCTCTCCTGGGAGAGCCCCATCGCGCCCGGCAGACCGACGGTGCGGCTCACGATATACGCGACGAACGCGCCGGCGGAGATCAGGAAACCGAGCCCCCAGCCCCATCCCTCTCCCCGGTAGATCCCGAAAGCCGCCACCACGGCGCCGACGGCGTTGGCGACAAACAGCCACCCTATATAGGTAGCCTCGCTAAAGTAATCCGGGCTCTCTATCGCGTGAATCGCCCCGACGATCAGGATCAACAATATCCCAGTCCAGGTCAACCCCCGCATCGCACCACTAGCCTTGCTCACGCTCTACCTCCTGGTCTGAGGGGCCGTCTCGCCCCGGTTATCCGGATACTAAGCCCGGATCTTAAGAGTCCGACAAGAACCTGGCAGAAATATCTATTACTGGATGCAAACCATCGGCAAAATCTCTCCAAAGCACCCGGCTAGAATAAGACTGTGAGAGCGATAAATGACGATATCTACGGTCGACCAGTTGCAGAATGTACCGCCGCGCAGGTTGCGTACGCCCTTACGAGGTCTTTTGAAGGATATCTCCTCGGTCGCGTCAACATAAGCGCGGGAGCCTACGAGAGCCGGTTTCGGGCCGAAGACCTCGACCCGTTCGCCAGCCGCGTGTACCTCCGAAGCGGTGAGTTGGCCGGTATCCTGCTCGTCACCCGGAGGGGCTGGACCAGCCGCATAGCCGGCACGACTCCCATGCCGGCTATGCGCGGCGAGGGCCTGGGACAATGGATCCTGCAGGGAGCGATCCGGGATGCGAAAGAACGCGGTGACAAATCCATCTTGCTGGAAACATTCGAGCAGAATGTGACGGCGGTCAGGCTCTACGCCGGGCTCGGATTTAGTGTCCGACGCAGGCTCTACGGCTATAGTCGCAAGGCCAGGACCCCGCCCCGGACTTCGGACACTCTCTCCGAACTCGACCCGTTGGACTTCGCCCGCGTGGTCGCGAAAGAAGGGGAACCGGACCTACCGTGGATGCTAACGGCAGAGACTCTTTCGTCGGCTGCCACACCCGCGCGGGCGTATCACCTGGGCCACCACGCTTACGCGCTGATCGGCGACCCGGAGGCGGAGACGATAACCCTGCGAGCCATGGTCGTCTCACGAAAAGACCGGCGCCAGGGCTGGGGAACGCGACTCTTGCGCGCGCTGTACGCGGCGTTCCCGGCGCATGATTGGACAATCCCAGCCATCGTGCCGGAGAGCCTGGCGCACGAATTTCTCGCGGAACTCGGTTGGAAGAGAGAGCCTCTCAACCAGTTAGAGATGAGCCTGGACCTCTCTCCAGGCTCGTAAAAGTTCTGTTTCTTACCCCTGGACGTTCTCGTCCTGAAGCGGAAGGTTCTCTTTCCTGGCGAAGGTGAAGGTGGCCTGCGGGTCGCGGGCGGAGAGCGTGCCGGCGTCCACTATGGAGCGGCGCAGGATGTATCCGCCGATCACGACGAGCAGGGAGGCGACCAAACCCCGCGGGCGACTCTCGCGGCCGTAGAGGAGCGCCAGGGGCGTCAGGATGCCGCCGCCGACCGCCCCGCCGAGGAAGAGCGCCCCGAGCTTGCCGGAGCGAAGCGGCTTGCCCCAACGTCCCATCTGGATCAGGGACGCCGCGACGAGAATTCCTTCGAGGCACAACGCAAGCAGTTCCATCCGGCGCAGGGCTTCGAGGGTCTTCTTCTCTCCCCACCCGCCCAGGTGCAGGATGAACGAGATGGCAGAGGAACCGTTGGAGAGAGCCGAGGTTATGAACAAAGGTCCCATTAGCACCGCGTTTCGCGCCCAGATTGGGACCGAGGTCAGCGCGATCAGGACTCCCGTATAAGCCCCGACGAAGAGCCCGAAAGGTGTCGCAAGCACGGAGATCAGCCGGTCCGGCAGCGCGCTCAAGAAGCGGGCCAGGAAGTTCTCGTGGCCGAAGACGAGCCCGTCGCGGGCGGCCTGTATCGCCCCGGTAAGGCTGGTAAGGGTGGCGAAGACCGAGAGGCCCCAGGTCCCCATGCTCATCGGCGAGCGCCACTTGACGACGCGGAGCATGTTGTAGAAACGTTCGGGACGCCCGAGGTCGGAGATCAAGAGTATGGGGCTAAAGATCATGGCGACCAGCGTCGTGTACCGTCCCGCCCGCAAGAACGCCTTATCCTCATTGCCGAACAACCTGGCTATCGTGGTGACGACGTGCGCCCCAGCCCCGAGCCCGCCGAGCCAGAAGTAGACCGGTATCTCCCACGTCCAGGTATGTTCCTTGATCGGGGGTATACCGTAGTAGTCCTGGTCCCCGCGTTCCGGGTCCGTGTTCGGGTGGTGGGAGGTCTCAGCGTGGCCGTTGCGCGACGGCGGAGCCCCCTGTGTCGTGTCCGTCATGCTCTCTCCATCTCTCCTAGTAAACTATTTTCCATTGACTCTTTGACTTCTTTGATACTGCGAGTTCGCCTGCCTATATGGATGATGGCATGGCAGTTTGGGCATATCGGCCGAAGGTCGGCAATGGGATCAACCTCGTACTCCCTGCCGATCTCAGCCAAAGGTTTCAGATGATGCACGTGAATAAAGCCTTGCGCAACAGGACCGTACACTGATCCAAGATCAAGCTCGCACACGACGCAACTCGATCCATAATATTCTAAGCACTTCCTTCTGGCTTCCCGATTACGCTCGTAGGCGTTGACCGTGATCCGCCAGGTTGTACCCTCCACTAAATGGTCCTCATACAGGATCTCTTCGGGAATCTGAGTCTCTCCGGGAGTTACCCAGCCAAGTTTTTCCAACGCTTCAGCTACTTGAACCCGCATAGTCCAGACGAAGCCTTGCGGAGTCGCATCTCCATCCGACCACGCGGACCACCACCAGTATTTGCCATTTGCTCCTCTAGTTGGGAACAAACCCGTTTCCTCTGAAAACATATGCCCTGAGCGACCGTAGAGAAGGTTAACGTACTTCCACGGCTGAACTCCTGCTAGCTGTGCTAGCTGTGGTGCGGTAACACTTCGGTAAGGCGCTTGATATTGCTCTACAAGCAGCCGTCGCTGGGCTTCGCTTAAACGTGGCTCCACAGCAGACAACCCACTTATATATTCCTCAGTGGATGGCACCTGGCTTGGTCTGTGCAGATGATCCATAACCTATACGAACACCCTTAATTCCTGAACGCCCAGGCCACGATCGCCCCGAGTGCCCCGGCGGCGGCGATGCTGGCGAGGCTGGCCTGATTTAGCTTGTCCTGCGGCAGGAACGGGTGGCGCGGCAGGTTGTAGGTCTCCGGCTCGTCCATGAGGATGAACTTGGAGTGGTTTCCTTTTATGCCGCCGGTCCCCCCGACTTCCAGCGTGCCGTAGACGTAGGCGTTGGTGTAGCCCTTGCCATGGAGCGTTTGGATCCGCTCCTCGGCGATCTTCTCTAACTCCTCGACCTCGCCGAACATGATGGAGTTTGTCGGACACGCCTTGGCGCAGGCCGGCTCCATATTCTCTTTCTGCCGATCGTAGCAGAGGGTGCATTTGAAGACCCGCCCGTCTTCGGGGACGCGGGTGATGACGCCGTAGGGGCAGGCCGGGATGCAGTAACCGCAGCCGTTGCACACGTCCGGCTGAATGAAGACGTTGTCGAACTCGTTCCGGATGATCGCACCCGTCGGACACGCCTGCTGACAAGGCGCCTCGACGCAGTGCTTGCACACGTCGCTCATGAACGTCCAGCGCCCTAGCGCATCGAGTTCAGCGCCACCCGGCAGTTGCTCCCGCACGTCCTCGGCGAGCGCCACCAGGTCCACGTCTCCGGTCAGGCGTTTCTTCTTCGGGTTCTCGACAAAAGAGACGTGCCGCCAGGTGGAGCCGGAGAGCTGCTTGGTGTTGTCGTAGGAGTCGCCGGTTAGCTCGTAGCCGTCGGCGGGGAGCTGGTTCCACTGCTTGCAGGCAACCTCGCACGCCTTGCACCCGATACAGACCGTTGTGTCGGTCAGGAATCCTGTCGCCACTATCTAGCCCCTCCCTTCCATGACCCTGCGCTGTATCTCCCCTACCGGGGCGGCTGGATCGCTGCTGATACGGAACATCCTCTGCCCGAGGGCGACGTGCTGGGGAGTGTAGACCCTGTCCACCATCCCCGTACCCCTGTTGTAGTAGACGCCGGGCTCTATGGGCTTCGAGGTCCTTATTGGCTTGAGGTTCTTGTTAGCCGCCTCCGGGTGCTCGGAGAGCCACGCCCCGAGGTCCAGAAGGTCCTGCTCCATTATCTCCCGGTCTTGCCGGAACGCGGAGCTCACAGACGCCCCTTCTCCAGGTTGGCGGTAAAGGCTTTCGCTTCGTGGATGGAGACGTTCGGCTCCAGCGAGACCGGCAGCAGGTCGTTTACCACGGCGCCCGTTACTAGACCGTTCGGTCCCCAGTGGTAGGGGAGGCCGATGGTGTGGAGCTTCTTGCCCTCGAAGTCGTAGACCGGGATGCGGTCAGAGACGAGTGCTTTGGTGTGGATCTTGCCGCGAGCCGTGGAGATCGTCACCCACCCGGTGTTCTCGACGCCCTTCTCGGCGGCCAACTCCGGGCTGATCTCACAGAACATCTCGGGCTGCAACTCGTTGAGCCACGGGGTCCAGCGGCTCATCGCCCCGGTCGTGTGATGCTCGGTCAGGCGGTAGCTGGTTACCACGTACGGGTACCTCGGGTCCTCCGGCGGGTTGTACGGGTTGTCCGGACGGTCGAAGGTCTTGACGGCCGGGTCGGAGCTGCCCTGTTCGTAGAGCAGGTTCGGGACCGGCGACTCCAGGGGCTCGTAGTGGACCGGCAGCGGCCCGTCGTTGAGGCCGACGGGTGCGAACAGCCAGCCCCGTCCATCGCCGTTCATGATGAACGGCCCGTCGCCCGGCAGCGCGTCCACCCCTTTGGAGTCCTCGTCCGGACGGTAGGAGGGCGGCTTTGTCGCCTGGAAGTCCGGCACGTCCTCGCCGGTCCACTTCTCCTGTTCCTCGTCCCACCAGATGTACTTCTTCCGCTCGGACCAGGGCTTGCCCTCGGGGTCGGCCGAAGCGCGGTTGTAGAGGATGCGCCGGTTGGCCGGCCATGCCCAGCCCCACTCGGGGGCGACGAGCGACTGCTCGGAGGCGGGCTTGCGGCGACGGGCCTGGTTCACACCGTCGGCGTAGGCGCCAGAGTAGATCCAACCACCACAAGCCGTGGAGCCGTCATCTTTCAACTCCGCGAAACCGGAGACGGGCTTGCCGTCGGCCACGGTGTAGCCGTTGACCTCCTTGAGGATGCTCTCTATGTCCGGCTCTTCGCGCTCGCCTTCGGTCGGATAGTCCCAGGTCATCGCCTTTATGAGCGCGTCACGCGGCTCCTCCGAATCCTTATAGAGTTCCTTGAGCTTGCGGCCGAGGTGGAAGGTGAACCAAGCGTCGCTCCGCGCGTCGCCGGGCGCTTCCACGGCCTTGTCGTGCCATTGCAAGAGGCGCTGGGTCTGGGTGAAGGAGCCTTCTTTCTCCGAGATAAGCGCGCAGGGCATGAAGAAGACCTCGGTGCCGCACTCTTCGGGGTCTACGCCGTCCATCTTCCAGGCGGTAGCCGTCTCGACTCCGAAGGCGTCGAGGATCACGAGCCAGTCGAGGCTCCGGATGGCGTCACGCGCCAGCTTGGCGTGCGGCCCTCCAACCGCGAAATTCTGCCCGTAGACGAAGCAGCCCTTCACGTTGCGGTCCTTCATCTCGAAGAGGGTCGGGTAGTAGGAATGGTCACCCGAGAGGCGCGGGAAGTGGTCGAAAAGCTCGCCGTTCTCCGCTTCGAACTCCTCACCGTACCAGGCCTTCATTATGCTGGTTATGTACTTGGGGAAGTTCGACCACCAGCCGGTCTCGGCCGTCTCGTTCTCCACGTAGTCGCGCCAGGTGTCGTGGTTCTTGTGTACGGTCGGCATCGTCAGGTAGCCGGGCAGGATGTTGTAGAGGGTGGCGATGTCGGTCGAGCCCTGGATGGTAGCGTGTCCGCGCAGAGCCATGATGCCGCCACCGGGACGCCCGACGTTGCCGAGCAAGAGCTGGAGGATGGCGGCGGCCCGGATGATCTGGACGCCTTTGGAATGATGCGTCCACCCGACCGCGTAGCAGAACGAGGTGGTCTTCTCGCGCCCGGAGTTCTCACAGATGGTCTTCGCGACCTCCAGGAACGCCTCCTTGGGACAGCCGCTCACCCGCTCGACCATCTCCGGCGTGTACTTGGCGAAGTGACGTTTGAGGATCTGGAACACGCTGCGCGGGTGCTGGAGCGTCTTATCGTTGGGCCGCTGGCGTCCGGCGTGCATGTCCTGGTTACCGCCCTCACCGGCCTCGTCGGCGTCGACGTTCCGGCTCCCCCCAACGGAGGCGTAGTCTATGGGCTGCCCCTCGTAGCGCCAACTCGTCGGGTCATAACTACGGGCCTCCGCATCCCAGCCGGAGAACAGTCCCGCTGCGTCGGCGTCCTCGAAGTCTTCGGTTATGAGGGTGGCGGCGTTGGTGAACTCGGTGACGTACTCATCGAAGTATTGCTCGTTCTCTATGACGTAGTTTATGAGACCGCCCAGGAAAGCTATGTCCGTGCCGGGCCGGATCGGGGCGTAGATGTCGCACATAGCACTGGTGCGCGTAAAGCGCGGGTCGATGTGGATCAGCTTCGCGCCCTTTTCTTTAGCGATCATGGGATGACGGAACCCTACCGGATGGGCCTCGGCCATGTTCGAACCCTCGATGACGATGCAGTCGGAGTTCTGTAGGTCCATCAGGTTGGAGGTGGCCCCTCCCCTACCGTACGTGATGCCCAGACCGGGCACCGTGGAACTGTGTCATATCCTGGCCTGGTTGGTGATCCTGGTAAAGCCCATCGTATGCAGGAGCTTGGTGATGAGGTAGTTCTCCTCGTTGTCTATCGTGGCCCCGCCGATAGAGGCGACGGCCTGCGAGCGGCTTAGCTTCTTTCCCTCTTCATTCTCTTCTTCCCAGTTCTCGTCGCGGGTCTTCTTCGTCCTCTCGGCGATCATATCCATCGCCTCTTCGAGCGTAAGGTCCTCCCATCCCGTAGAATAGGGCCTGCGGTAGCGGACTTTGGTCCAGCGGTAGGGGTTCGAGACCATCCCGAAGATGGCCGAGCCCTTGGGGCAGAGGGTGCCGCCGTTGATCGGGCTGTCGGGGTTCCCCTCTACGTCCAGGACGCGGCCGTCCCGGTGGTAGACGAGCGTCGAGCAGCCGACCGCGCAGTACGGGCAGACACTCTCCGTCTTCTGAACGCCCGGATCCGAAGTACGCGCCCGGATCTCACGCGTCGCCCGGCTTACGGGGTGCTTCACCGTAACGCCGACGTGGTTCCTGAGCTTGCTCCACAGCCCATCTCCGTCAGAGACCTTTAGGAACATCCCCTCTCCCTTCTAAAAACACCGGCTATATCCCACTCGTTTTCCCCACCGTATTCTACCCACATCTTACCTTAACAAGACCTGTTTAATATATACGGCAAAACGTTAACGAAATCTTAACCTGGAAATCCATTGTGCGTAGCTGGCGCCTCTGATAACGTAATCCTTCACGTAAGGTCATTTATGGGGAAAGGAAAAGGAGGTGAGTTCGGAGTAGCGTTACTATCGGTCGCGCGCCGGGTGTTTGCTCTGCGGCGCGGCCAAGCAAGAACATTCTTACAGGGATATTCACCTAGGAGGTATTCGTGGCGGACAACAGGATAGTCGTCTACAAGGGACCGGGAGAGGTCGAGGTCGAGGACACGGAGTACCCGAAGCTCGAAGTACCGCAAGACGTAGCCGATGCGATGGGGATGAGTGTGGCGGCGCCGCACGCGGTAATTTTGAAGATCGTCTCGACCAACATCTGCGGTTCGGACCAGCACATGGTGCGGGGCCGGACGACGGCTCCCGTGGGACAAACTCTTGGGCATGAGATCACGGGCGAGGTAGTCGAGAAGGGCAACGACGTACAGTTCATCGACGAGGGCGACATCTGCTCGGTGCCGTTCAACATCGCCTGCGGCCGCTGCCGCAACTGCAAGGAGCGCAAGACCGGCGTTTGCCTGAACGTCAACCCGGCTCGGGCCGGCAGCGCCTACGGCTACGTGGACATGGGCGGCTGGAAGGGCGGCCAGGCCGAGTACGTGATGGTTCCGTTCGCGGACTTCAACCTCTTGAAGTTCCCGGATAGGGACCAGGCGCTGGAGAAGATCCTGGACCTCACCATGCTCTCGGACATCTTCCCGACCGGCTACCACGGCGCGTACATGGCGGGCACCAGGACCGGCTCGACGGTCTACGTGGCAGGCGCGGGTCCGGTTGGACTTGCGGCGGCACACTCCGCGCAGCTTCTCGGGGCGTCGGTCGTCATCGTCGGCGACCTCAACGAGCAGCGACTGGAGCAGGCCCGGAGCTTCGGATGCGAGACGGTAAACGTCGGAGAAGACACGCCTATAGAAGAGCAGATCGCTAACATCCTCGGCGAGCCGGAGGTTGACTGCGCCGTTGACGCGGTAGGCTTTGAGGCTTCCGGACACGGCGGAGAAGCAGCCCCGGCCGTGGTCCTGAACACCGTCCAGACCATCACGCGGGCGGGCGGCGCGTTGGGTATTCCCGGCCTGTACGTGACGGGCGACCCAGGCGCCGAAGACCCGGACGCCCAGGAAGGTACGCTCAAGATCCGGTTCGGCCTCGGCTGGGCCAAGAGCCACGCCTTCTACACCGGTCAGTGCCCGGTCATGTCCTACAACCGCGAGTTGATGATGAGCATCCTGCACGACAAGGCCCAGATCGCCAAAGCCGTCAACGCCACGGTGATCTCACTAGACGAAGCCCCTCAAGGCTACAAGGACTTCGACAAGGGCGCCGCGCAGAAGTTCGTCCTAAACCCGAACGGCTACATCAACGCCTGATAGGAAAGCTGGTCAGCATTTCAGCGTGTCAGCAAGAGCGGTTCGGCTGACACGTAGCTTCTAAGAAGTACAGGAGACCGTGGGACGGAACTCGTACCCACGGTCTCCCGGCGAAGTCGGTTGCAAAGACCGTTTCGTCGCTCTCGACGAGTTTAACTTTCGAGAGCTTCTTCGCGGACACCTTCTTCGGATGTCTGACTGCGGGTGATGAGGCTTACGGCCAGTAGTAGAGCCACGTTGACGAACATGGCTATTATGCCGACGTTCAGGTCTTTTGCGCCCTGGGGGAGCGAGGGGAGTAGCGTGCCTATGGTTGTCCCGGTGAGGGTCAGGTAGGCGACGGTCGCCACCCCGGCGACGATGCCCGCTGCGGCCCCGTACTTGTTGACGAAGTTGTTCGGCAGCAGGCTGAAGATGAGGGCCGGGAACAACTGCGTCACGAAGCTGTATCCGAGTAGGAGAAGGGTAACTATGGTGCTGCTCCCGCTAAGGGTGAAGTACATGGCGACGAGCGCGACCACCGGCACCATGATCTTGACCAGCCGTCCGACTTGCTCATCGCTGGTGGACGGGGAGAAGACCCGGTACACGTTCTTGACCAGCAAGGTGGAGGAGGCGATCAGGAGCATCGAACCCGGCACCATGGCCGTCAGAAGTCCGGTCCCCCCGATGATCCCGACGACCCAGGGGTCGAACGATTGTGTAGACACCTTCAGGAGCGAGAGGTCCACCTTGGAACCCGAGAGGCCGGGGACCTGCAATACCGCCGCGAAACCGACGAAAAAGACGAACAAGAGCACCAGTTGGTAGAGCGGCAGGAAGATGGCGTTGCGCCGGAAGACTTGCTCGTTCTCGGCCGAGTACGTCGAGCCGAAGGTGTGGGGCCACATGTAGAAGCCCAGAGCCGTGAGGAGGACGGTCGAGACAAACCACCAGGGACTGTAGATCTCCTTTGGAAGCGTCAGGAAGCCGGGCTTGGCCTGCTCTATCTGCTGGAACATGTTCTCGAAGCCGCCGTAGTAGTGGAGGGGCAGGTAGATCCCCAAAAAGACGACGACTGAGAGGACCGTGATGTCCTTGGCGACCGCCGTCCAGGCAGAGCCGTGGATACCGGAAATCGTCACGTAGACGACGAGTGCCGCCACCCCTATAACCACCGCGACCCACTCCGGTATGGCCCCGTAGGAAGCGGTGGAGACGATCAGGCCGAGACCTTTGAGCTGGAGGACCAGGTAGGGGATCATCGCAACGACGCCGACCACGGCGACGAGCACGCCGAGGTACGGGCTCTGGTACTTGCTCACGAAGAAGTCCGACTGGGAGACAAGGCTGTTCTCCTTGGCGTAACGCCAGATCACCGGTAGCAACCAGTAGGAGATTATGTACGCCAGGCACCCGTAGCTCAGGATGTAGAAGGCCGGGCCGCCCTTGCCGTAAGCCCAGCCACTCCCGCCGAGAAAGGTAAAAGTCGTGTAGATCTCACCGGCCAGCAGCAGGAACACGAAGATGGAGCCGAAGCCCCGCGCCCCGACGGTCCACTGTTCGAGGTCCATATCCTTACCGCGCCGCGACCGGATGCCGAGGTAGATCGCCACCGCCAAAAAGACAAACAGTATGGGAAGCGCGGCGTTCATCGAGACTCCTTTCTGTTGGCGGGGTCGAGCATGTAGATAACGGTCATCAGGACCGAGGTCAAGACGACCCAGGCCACGATCCAGAACAGTATGAACGGCAGCCCAATAACATAAGGCTCCACCCGATTAGCGACGAAAATTCCACCCAGTACCCCCAGAAACGGGATAAAGGCCAGTACGTGTATCAGCTTCACGAAATCACCCCCGAAAAACAAAAGCCTACCGACTCCAGCCACCGTATCTTACAGCAAATCCCTCCCTACATGGGGCCAAGAATTCGATCCGGCTAGTTGTCCGAACGGGCAGATCGAGAGCTATAATCTCTACATGGACACGGTACGGAGACCGATGGGACAGGGTGTGATTCTCCACAACGTCAGTTGGGAGACTTACGAGAGCCTGCTCGCCGACCATACGGACAGCAGTGCGCCGCGCTTCACCTACGATCGGGGGGAGTTGGAGATCATGAGTCCGAATCCCGAACACGAGGTTACCAATCGTCGAATCGCTCAACTCGTGCTCGCAATTGCCGAGGAGATGGGCCTCGAAGCCGAGGACTTCGGCTCCACAACCTTCCGTCGTGAGGACCTGGAACGCGGGTTCGAGCCCGACTCCTGCTTCTACATCCAGAACGAGGAGTCGGTGCGAGGCAAGTCCAGGATAGACCTGACCGTTGACCCGCCGCCGGATCTGGTGATAGAGATAAACATAATCAGTCCCTCGCTCGACAAGCTTCCCATCTACGCCCGGATGGGCGTCCCCGAAGTCTGGCGTTACGACGGAGAGAAGCTGAAGATCCTGCGCCGCCAAGGCGAAGGATACGTCGAGAGCGCGGAGAGCGACTCCCTCCCCCACCTCACGACCACCGTCCTGTCCGGGTTCATCGAAGAGAGCAAGTCGACGAAACGCACCGCGTGGCTTGGGAAGGTGCGTGGGTGGGCGCAGGAGCGCACCGACTCTTCCGGCTAGGGACCGCGCCGGACGTTGTAACCCATCTGCTGGAGTTGGGCGAGGAGCATTAGCTCTGCTTCTTCGGCGTCGGCGGCGACGTACTTCAGGGGGACGTTCATGCTCTGCTCGCCATCCGGGCCGCTGAACAGGAGTTGAATGTGTTCCTCTTCCCTCGTCACGGTCGCTTCCGGGTAGCGCTTCGCGTTCGGGAGTCCCGTTAGCCTCATACCGTCCATGCTAGCATGATCTCTCCCGCAGACTACAATACTTCCGTAAGGACCAACGACCGGGATCGGACGAGGGCTTAGATGGACTTGAAGAGCAAGACGACGCGCCGCGGGAGCAAGACCCGCGCACGGATACGAACCTTCGAGGACGGACGGGTGAAGGCGCGCTCCGACGTGCTGGCGACCGAGGAGCCGATGGAGATCCGGCTCGTTACCGGAGAGAAGACCCAGACCGTCGCCGTCACCATGCGCACGCCGGGGTCGGATTTCGAGCTGGCCGCCGGCTTTCTCTACGGCGAGGGAATCGTCGGCTCCCGCGACGACATAATGAAGATCAGCTACTGCGTCGACCCGGAGGTGGACGCCGAGCAGCAGTACAACATCGTGAACGTCACCCTCCGGGGAAACAAAGAGTACGACCTGCGAACTCTGGAGCGCCATTTCTACACCACGAGCGCCTGTGGCGTGTGCGGCAAGGCGAGCCTGGAACAACTAGAGATCCGGGGTTGCCCCGTCGTTCCACCAGGCCCGCAAGTATCCCCGCAGACGATAATCTCCCTCCCGGATAAGCTTCGAGAATCCCAGGGCCTCTTCGACGCGACGGGCGGCCTGCACGCCGCCGCCCTTTTCAGCGCGGACGGAGACCTCATAGCCCTCAGAGAAGACGTGGGCCGCCACAACGCCACGGACAAGCTCATCGGGTGGGCGATGCTCGAAGGACGGCTGCCGCTGCACGACCACGTCGTCATGGTCAGCGGGCGGAGCAGCTTCGAGATCCTCCAGAAAAGCGTCACGGCCGGCGCTCCCATCGTCTGCGCGGTCTCGGCGCCAAGCAGCCTGGCCGTCGACGTGGCCCGCCAATTCAACGTGACCCTCGTCGGGTTCTTGCGAAAAAACCGGTTTAACGTATACAATGGAGCGGATAGGATACGCGCCTAAGCCAGAGATAGGGATTGGCATATTTGGCGCTGCCACGGAGCAACAGTGGAGGGGGAATCTATCGTTTTAGTGTAATGCGTGGGTTCGGTGTGTCTATTTTTTCGGAAAGGAGAAGATTACTTGTCGAGTAGATCCGCAAGTTCAAACGTACCAAACAGGTGGGTGATCGCCGTTGCCGGGGTGGTAATGCAGTTGGCGCTCGGGGCGGTATACGCCTGGAGCGTCTTTAGAGACCCGCTTATGGAATCTTTCGGGTGGGATATCTCCCAGGTAACGCTGACGTTCTCGATCACCATCGCTCTCGTAGGATTCGCCGCCTTTTCATCCGGGCTTTTGATGAACCGGATAGGACCGAGGACGGTCGGGCTGGCGGCGGCTTTGCTGTACGGTGGAGGTGTCTTTCTGGCGAGCTTCTCGGCCGACAGGCTCTGGTGGCTCTACCTGTCTTACGGTGTCATCAGCGGTATAGGGCTCGGGCTCGGGTACATCATCCCGATAGCGACGCTCGTGAAGTGGTTCCCCGACAGGCGCGGTTTCATAACCGGCATCGCCGTGGCGGGCTTCGGGGCGGGCGCGCTCCTGACCGGGCCCATAGCAACCAACCTGCTCATACCAGGGTTTGGTGTCTTGGGGACGTTCGCGATACTCGGGATCGCCTACATCATCATGGTAGGCGGGGCGGCCCTGTTCATGGTCAACCCGCCGGATGGCTGGAAGCCGGAAGGATGGGAGCCGGACACCAGCGTGCAGCGGGGCAGCTCGGGCATCGACTTCGAGCTCGGAGACGCGCTCAAGAGGTGGCAGTGGTACGCGCTCTGGGCCATCCTGACCCTGAACGTGGTCGCCGGGATCGCCATTATCTCCCAGGCCGCGCCGATGGCGCAGGAAGTTACCGGCGTCAACGCAGCCGTCGCCTCCGGTCTCGTGGCCCTCATCTCCATCGCCAACGGAGCCGGAAGGTTCCTCTGGGCCTGGTTCTCGGACCTCATCGGCCGGAAGTGGGTCTTTCTGACGATGTTCCTGCTGCAAGCGGCGATCTTCTTCATACTGCCGCTCGTCAGCGCCTTCTTCCTGTTCGCGGTCCTGGTTATGGTCGTGCTGACCTGCTACGGAGGAGGTTTCGGGACGATGCCGGCTTTCAACGCGGACTACTTCGGCTCGAAGAACGTCGGTACGATCTACGGGCTCATGATCACCGCCTGGTCGGCCGGCGGTGTCCTCGGACCGATCCTGATCGCCAACATCCGCGAAGCTACGGGCAGCTACGCAGGCGCCCTGTACATTATCGCGGGCATAATGGTCCTGAGTACCCTCGTGCCGCTCATCATCCGTCCCCCGAGGAGCAGGAGAGAGCCCCGCGCCTCCCGGACGGAGGAGGCCCGCGCGTAGCGAAAATTACTACGTTTTTTCATAGAGCAAGAGAAGAGCCCCTGTTTCCGGGGGCTCTTCTTCGTCGTAGCGGGCGAGCTTATCGTCGCTGTTAGCGGGGTCCCACCGGCAGCACCGTCCGCTCGAAGTTGGCGTTGATGACGCCGGCCGCCGAAGCGTACCAAGCGGCGATGGCCGTGGCGATCCCGACGTAACCGCCGATCGTGGCTATCGCGCCTGCGCCGGTCGCTTCTCCTATGCCGAGCAGGAAGAACGTCAGGGTGAGCAGTCCGAACACAACGCTCACCGCGCCGCTAACCCGCAACGAGCCGATGAACATGTAGGCCGTGAAGATACCCCAGGCTATAAGGAACCACCCGACGGCCGCCCCGGCCTGGGCCTCCGGGATCTTGCTGGCGTAGAACTGCTGCAAACCCCAGAATGCGAGCCAGAATCCCCCATAAGAGGTAAAAGCCGTCGCGCCGAAAGTATTCTTATTCTTGAACTCCCACATCCCAGCCGCGAACTGCGCGAGTCCCCCGTAAAAGAGCGCGAGAGAGAACACGACCGGCTCTCCATCCCCGCTCAGGAGACCCGCATTAAAGAGGCTCAACATAAACGTGGTCAGGGCGAAAGCAGCCAGCCCGAGAGGAGCAGGGTCCGCTATGCCTGGTTCCTGGGTCCCCTCGCCCCCTCCCTGCGTTTGATCCTGCGTCGTGCGATCTTCGTCTTCTCTTCGTATATTAGACTCGCTCAAAACTTTCTCCTTTCCCAGTTATTTTTCAAAACAGATTGATGGCGCGAGTAACCCAGACATCCTCCTCTCACGCTCTACGAACTGTCCACTTTCCCGGTGGTCTGTCCCGTATTTTACATACTCCGGGACAAATATGTGAACCGGTCTACAAACTCCCGACACGCGGCAAGTGAGCCTTTTGCCGTCGTCGGGCACGTGTATCATGCCGGTGTATGAGCAACCGTGGAGGGTGACGGAGATGATGGAAGAGTCGGAGATGGGAGTAGAAATCCGCCACGCAGAGCCGGAAGATTACGAGGCGTTGCACCGCATTTTCAGCGGGCCGCGGGCCGTCGCGGGGACCTTGCAATTGCCGCTACCGTCGGCGGAGATGTGGCGCAAGCGGCTCTCGGAATTGCGAAAAGGCGAGTATTCGCTGGTAGCCTGCGTGGGCGGCGAGGTGGTCGGGGAACTCTCCCTGTGGACGCACGAAAACCCGCGTCTTAGGCACACGGCCGGCATCGGGATGGCCGTGCGGGACGACCGGCGGGGCGAGGGTATCGGGACGGCTTTGATGAGGTCCGTGCTGGGTCTGGCGGACAACTGGCTCGGGCTGACGAGGCTGGAGCTGCGCGTCTACACTGATAATGAGGCCGGTATCGCGCTTTACGAGAAGTTAGGGTTCGAGGTGGAGGGGACACACCGACGGTTCGTTTTTAGGGACGGTCGGTACGTGGATGCTTATTCGATGGCGCGGGTACTTTAGATCAAGCCTCCCTCAGCGTGGCGCTCAGGCGAATTTCGACGTTGCCCCGCAGGGCGTTCGTTACCGGGCAGATATCATCCGCCTGCTCGGCCGCGCTCCTGAAGCCTTCCGCGTCGAGGCTCGGGATCACGCCCACGACCTCCAGGTCCATGGTGGTTAGCTTTGGTTTTCCTTCCACCTCGTCGAGGGCACAGACCGCGCCCACGTACAGCTTCTCCGGCGGCGCTTCCCACTCGTCCAGCACTTTCGATAGCGCCATCGCGTAACAGGAGGCGTGAGCGGCGGCCATGAGCTCCTCGGGGCTGGTGTTTCCTTGCGAGTCTCCGGTACGCGACTCCCAGCTAACGGGGATCTCTCCAACCGACCAACTCCCGACCGCGAAGCTGCCCTTGCCCTGATCCAGGCTCCCTTCCCACTCTACTTCCGCCTGCCGCCGCACTATGGACATCTATTCCTCCTAGAGTCTATCGAGCAACAAGGATAGCAGCAAAGAACGAGGTTTCGCTACGGAGTAGGACGATGTCCTTTACTCGTCTCTGGAGAATGCGGCGGCTTCCTCGATCTTACTCTTGTAGATGCTGCCGGTTTTGGTCTTCTCCACCTCTATCGCCTCGCTCTCGGTGATCGTACCGGCGAATAGAAAGGCCGTCTGTCTCAAGGAAGATTCGAGGTCGAACGGGTCAAGGGCGGAGGTCGCGTCGCGGGGCACGATGACCTTGTACCAGCGCAGGGCGGCGCTCGCGGCGGTGTAGTGGACGCAGATGTTGGCGACCGTCCCGCAGATTATCAGGGTGTCTATTTTCCAGAGCCGCAAGAAATGGTCCAGGTGGGTCCCGTAGAAAGCGTCGTAGCGGACTTTCCTTATTACCAACTCATCCTCGCGCGGGGCGAGTTCCTCTACTATCTCCCAGCCCCAACTTCCCTCCCGGACGTGCTCCGGCCAGATCTCCCACTCCGGGTCGCCGTCGGTATGGGTGTCTTGCGAGTACACGACCTTCATGCCTGAGTCGCGGGCGAGGTCGAGGAGGTTTTTTATCGTCGGGATCGTAGCTTCAGCGTCCGGGACGACGAGCGAGCCGCCTTCTTTTACGAAGTCGTTCTGCATGTCCACTACGACGAGCGCCGTGCGGGCCGGGTCCACGCGGACCCGATGTTGAATATCGTATTCCGGGACCTCGACGGTGCGGGACATGCGGGCCTGCCTTTCCTCTCTACCTCCACTCACGGTAAGTCTACCCTCCGGCGGAGCCGATACAATAGTGACATCTTGGGAGATCAAAGAGAGAAACCGAAGCGGCTCCGGGACGACCCTTCGACCCGCGAGGAGTTACGCGAGAAGCTGGACCGCTACCTGGACCTGCCACTCGCCCTCGCCTCGGTCGTGGTGGTGCTGCTCATCATCATTCAACTGAGCGGAGAACTGCGCGAACCCTGGCGCGGTAGGGTCGAGGTCTTGAGCTGGGCCTTGTGGGGACTGTTCTTCCTTGAGTTCGTCGCCAAGTTCGTCCTCGCGCCCGTCAAGCGCCGCTACCTCCGGCGTCACTGGCTGGACGTGCTGGTCGTTCTGCTGCCGTTCCTCAAGTTCTTGAGGCTTGCGCGGGTCTTGCGGGCGACGCGAGCGCTGCCGGTCTTGCGGCTCCTTATCTTCGGCGGCCGCGGCTCGGAGTCGACGCTGACGCTCCTAAAGCGCCGCCGCCTCGGGCAACTCGCCGTCGTCTCGGCGATGGTCGTACTCATAGGGGCGGCGTCCGGGTTCCTCCTGGAGGCGAAAGCGCCCGGCAGCCGAATTGGCAGCTTCGGCGACGCCCTGTGGTGGGCCGCCGCCCTCGTCACCACGGTCGGGAGCTCCCTCGAACCAGTCACGACCGGCGGACGCATCGTGGCCTTCCTGCTGATGCTCTACGCCATCGGCGTCTTCTCGTACTTTATCGGCGCGATAGCATCCGTCCTGGTCGAAGCCGACCGGAAACAGGAACGAACCGAACAGCCTGAAAGACAACCGCAAACCGGCGTCACGCTCGACGAACGCGAACTCGAAACTCTCCGCGCCATCCTGAAAAAGTCGGAGGGAGCCTGAACTCCTCTCTACTTCCGTCGGAGGAGCGGCGCGACCTCCCCGACAAAAAGCGCCGAGAGGATGAGTGCCGCCCCGGCTAGCTGGATGGGGTTCAGACGGTCTCCGGCGAGCCAGTAGCCGAAGAAAGCGGCGAAGAGCGGCTCCATGGTCAGGATGACCGCCGCCCTGGCGGCCGGGATACGCTGCTGGACGGTCGTCTGCACGTAGAACGCCCCCGCGGACGCGACGAGCCCCGTCAGGAGCAGCGGAAGTATCACCGCCCGCGGAGGCGCCGCAACCGTCCCGAAGATGGGCCAGAGGATGGTGAACACGACAGCCATCGAGGCCATCTGGGCGAGCGCCAGGGCGCCGGCGTCGTGCTCTTTGGCGTAGCGGGAGAGGAGCGCTATGTGCGCCCCGAGGGCGGCGGCGCACACCACGGTAAGGCCGTCCCCCACCCTCACCCCGGAAGGGCTCTGCCCGGCAAGGAGCGCCATGCCCGCGAGGCTCATAACGATAGCCA
Source organism: Rubrobacteraceae bacterium (assembly GCA_965219175.1). Taxonomy (GTDB): domain Bacteria; phylum Actinomycetota; class Rubrobacteria; order Rubrobacterales; family Rubrobacteraceae; genus JBBPZK01. The sequence continues at coordinate 468,825 of CBDCNI010000001.1, read as the reverse complement.
GGACAGCCTGGTTTGGTATGCGTTCCCTGAAGAAAAAGAGGGCCGTCAAAGGACCAAAAACCACGAACAGGCCGGTGATGAGCCCCGAGTTGGTCGGGGTCGTGTACAAGAGGCCGAGCGTCTGGAAGAGATATCCGGCAGCCAAGACCAGCCCGATGCCGCCGCCGACGAAGAGCGTCCGGCGCGTCATCTTGCGCGAGAGGCCCGGCGCGAGAGCAGCGGCGGCCAACAAGAACCGGAGCGCCAAAAAGCCGAGCACCCCGTATATGGCGATGGCGTCCTGGACGATGACGAACGTCCAGCCCCAGACGGCCGTGACCCCGACGAGCAGCAGCGTGTAGAAGAGCCTCATAAGGACCCATTCTAAAGGAGATGGTAGTGTGTACGCGCCCGACCTGGCGTGATCTTCGAGAAGGAGTGAGAAATGGCGGAGCACAGGGTTACCGACGGCCTTTTATCCTACAGCGAGAGCGGGGAGGGACCGGCTATCGTGCTGCTACACGCCTTTCCCTTAAACGGCCGGATGTGGGAGCCGCAGATTGAATTCCTCCAGGGAAACCATCGCGTCGTGACGCCGGACTATCCGGGCTTCGGCCGCTCGTCCCGCGCGCCCGCCCAGCCGGATGTCCGCTACTACGCCGGGTGCGTCCAACGGCTCGTCGAGAATCTCGGCCTGGAGAGCTTCGTACTGGGCGGCATCTCGATGGGCGGCTACGTCGCCTTCCAGTGTCTCGGGCTCTTTCCAGAGAGGATCTCCGGCCTCCTCCTGGCGGATACTCGCGCAGACGCGGACACCGAAGAAGCCCGCGAGACCCGCACGCAGACCGCCCGACGCGTCGCCGAAAGAGGAGTCGAAGTCCTTATAGAACTGCAAATGGAACGTCTCCTAGCTCCCCGGACCATCGAGAACAACGAAGCCGTAGTCGAGGAGGTGCGGGCCATGATCCGCGAGAGCTCCCCCGACGGCGTAGTCGGAGCCCTCGGAGCCATGCGCGACCGCCCGGACGTGACCCAGATGCTCCCGGATATAAAGATCCCCACCCTAGTTATCGGTGGCGAGGAAGATTCCATCTCTTCCCCGGACGTCATGGAAGAGATGGCCCGGAAGATACCGGATTCTCGGCACGTCGTCGTACCAGGCGTCGGCCATCTCTCGAACCTGGAAGCCCCGGAAGAGTTCGGCGCCGCCCTGCGAGACTTCTTGGAAGAGATTTAGCGCGATAAATACATCTTTCCCACGGCGCTCCGCTCGGATAGAATCAGGTCCCGTGGCGAAGGTCCTGCACATCTCCGACCTCCATTTCGGCCGTCCGGCTGCTGCGGAGCGGCTCGAGTCGTTGAGAGCCATAGTCTCCACCCTCGCGCCGGACGCGGTGGCTATCTCCGGCGACTTGACGCAGCGCTGCACCAGGGGGGAGTTTATCCAGGCTCGTGAGTATCTGGACTCCTTGCGTAAGATAGCGCCCTATGTAGTTGTTCCGGGCAACCACGATATCCGCTGGCTCGGCGCCGTGGCCCGGAACCTCGGGTTCCCCGGCATGGTCCGGGACAAGGTCCATGAGTTCAAGTATTCGAGGTACAAGAGGTACATCTCCGAAGACCTGAGTCCCTCGCTGGAGGTGCCGGGGGCGGTCATAGCCGGGCTGAACACGGCCCACGGCATAAGCCGGGGTTCACTCACCCGACGTTTCAAGGACCTCGGCGTCATAGGCCACGTCAGGCAACGCGACATCGAGAGCGTCAGGAATGCTTTCGAGAAGGCCGCCCCGGACGCCGCCCGGATCGTCATGATCCACCACAACCCGATAGAGGGCGCCGCCTCGGGCCGCCACGGGCTCGCCAACTCGGATAGTGCGCTGCGGGCCTTCGCCGCCCTTGGGGCCGAGCTGGTCCTCTGCGGTCACGACCATCAGGAAGCCCTTCATACAGTCGAGAAGTTCTCCTCCAGCCTCGTCGTCTCGACAGCCGGGACGATCTCGAACCGCCTGCGTCCCGGACGCGCCTCGACCTTCAACCTGGTAGAGACCGGCGAGAGCGACCTCAAGATAACGACCTACTCCTGGCGGGGCCACGACGGCTTCGTCCCCTCCGGGGAGCATGTCTTTCCCCGCAGAACCGCCCCTCGCTCCGCCTGAACTTCCTCCATAGCGGGTATAATCAGCAAGGATAGGTTGTTCGAACAAGGGGTATTACAAGCATGTGGAGCAGGCTGACCCGTGGCGGCGACGGACTTCCCCGTGAGAAGGTAGATGCAGTCGTCCGTCTCATAGATCAGTACCTCGCGGAAGAAGCCGTCAGTCGCAACTTACAGTCGGACAAGCAGACCATCCATCCTCGCGACCTGCCGCCCGACAAACGCGAAGCGCTAATTGACGAGGTCTTCGACATCCTAAACGACACCCGCAAGCGGTAAGCGAACATTATGCCGGCCTGTGTCGAGGCAGTTCAATTAGAGAAACTCAACCACAGTGTTTTCTGAGTCGCTGCCGCGAGTATGAGCGACGAGGGACATCCAGCGTTGGATACGCATAAAGGTGAGTTTTTCCGGCAGGTGGTGGCTTCCCTGGAGCGGACCGGGAACGGAACCTGTGTAATACGCGGCTACAGAGACTATCCGGAGCACATCGGGGAAGATATAGACATAGTAGTCGCCCAGCCACCGCAGATTCCTCACACTATATCCCTGGACAACACGGCGACCGTCGTCCGGATCTTCGAGCACGAGACGACCACCTATCATCTTTGTCGCTGGGAAGCTGGCAAGCCTGTCTTTATAAACCTCGATGTCGTGGAGAATTACGGTTATCGGGGGAGACTGTTTTTCCGGGGTGAAGAGTTCTTGAAAACCTCCCGGCCATTCAAGTTCTTCAGGATACCCTCCGCCGAGCTAGAGTTTGCCTCGTATCTCTTCAGGAGGTTGGCGCAGGGCTCGTTGAGTGGCGTGCAGGCGTGTCGGCTGAGCGGGCTGTATGGAGAGGATCCGGAGGGAGCGGTCCGGCGGCTGAACGGGTTCTTACCGGAAGCGGAAGTCACGTTCATCTCCGAGGCGGCGCGAAGCGGAGACTGGGAACCCGTGCGTATCCATATCAAGGACTTGCGTCGCGTGCTGCTAAGAAAGCTAGATCGAGAGCAACCGCTAGGGGCGCTGCGCTACTGGACGGAGGCTATCCGGAGAAGAGTAAAGCGTATTATCCGGCCGCCGGGGCTCATGATCGCCTTTCTGGGCACCGACGGCTCCGGGAAGAGTACGATCATGGCCCGCGTCGAGAAGGACCTCGGGGCCGCTTTCTGGGATAAAAAGCAGTACCACAAACGTCCTCTCTCCTCGCCTTTCAGGTGGGTCAAAAGATACGGTCTGCGGCCTCCGCGCTCAGGCAAGCGTGAGGGCGAGGTCTCGCTCGGCTTCAATCCCCACGCTCTGCCGCCGAGAAGACCTTTGTACTCTCTAATGAAGCTCGGGTTCTGGTGGGCGGACTTCGTGTTGCTGGGGTACGTTCTGGAGATCTACCCGAAGCTGACCCGTCCGTCTCTGCTGATGTTCGACCGCTACTATCAGGATCTGCTAGTCGACCCGAAACGTTACCATTACGGGGGTCCGATGCGACTAGCGCATCTCGTGGGACGATTTATTCCTCAACCCCACCTCGTCATCCTCCTCGACGCGCCGCCGGAAGTGCTCCTCGCCCGCAAGCAAGAGCTTCCGCTCGAAGAAGCGACCCGACAACGTGAGGCTTTCCTGGACCTCGTGCAGGCCCTCCCGAACGGACACGTGGTCGACACGTCGAGGCCGTTGGACGAAGCGGCAGAGGAGGTCGAGAGGATCATCCTCGGCTATATGGAAGCCCGCACCGCGCGAAGAACCAACCCATAAAGTCGTCTATGTTCCCGATCTGATCTTCTTCAGCTCTCGCGCCGAACTTTGCGTCGGACTGCTGTCCAAAAGGACAGCAGGAGCTGTCGGTCGCTGTCGCCCAGGCCCAGGGCGAACAGTAGAATCGCAAATAAGACCACAAACAATGGTGCGATCACCACCAACGTCGTTATGCCAGCCTGAAGGGGTAACACTAGCTTAAACAGGTATGCTCCGGCAATGGCTAGGGCTCCGGCGACGATGGGCTTCATGTACTGGCGGCTGTAAGGCCAGAACCCGAGCAGCCTACGAACCGACAGGAGTGCGAAAGCATTCATGAGAATCGTCGCCGTTGCTGTGGCGACGGCGGCACCCATAAAACCGAAGGAAGGCACCAGTGCGAAGTTCACAGCTATGCCGACGATGGTGGCTCCTACTGTGTACAGCATCAGTATCTTCTGATGTCCGGTCATGGCTAGCATCCGGCCAGCGAGGCCTATGGAAGAGTTGAACAACTCGGCCGCTGACATCAGGATCATCGCCGTCCACCCTGGTATGAACGCTTTCCCAAATACCGCCAGTAGGTCCTTAGCCAGGAATGCCGTGAGCAGGAAAATAGCCAGACTTCCAATAAAAGTCCAGCGGGAGACGTCTTTATACAAGTCTCCAAGGTGCTCTCGCGAACCTCTTCTATACAGGTCCGACACAATCGGAGAAAAGATGCCCATAAAAGCCACGAGCAACACCGAGGAAAGCGCCGCCATACGGAACGCCACGTTGTAGATGCCCACGGCGCTCCCACTAGCAAACACTCCGAGTACGGCCACTGTCGTCCAGGACCCTATCTGTGGCGTAAAGTTAGCGATTATCATCGGCCCCGAGGCGGCAAACAATGCTCTGGGCTCGTATTCCGCCGGAATTGCGCGGTCGAGCAACTCGGGAAACGTGCGTTTTAGATAGTACAAGGAGAAACCGGCTCCCACGACCATTGAGAGGACATAGGCGGCGACGGCACCGAGAATCTGCGCTCCCAGCAAGTAGAATGCCACCACGAAGATAAGGTTTGCCAGGGGTTGCAGGACCTGACGTACGTAAGTCGGATACTTCACTGTTTGAAAGCCCTGTATAGACCATAGCCCTATGCTCATCACCGTCAAGAAAGGCAGCGAGAGCGAGAAGACCCTCAACACGGGTGCCAGGGAGGGTTTGTCGAAGACCACGTTGGCGAGGAAACCCACACCGAAGAAGAGCACTCCGGCGATCACCAGGCTCAACGCAAACGTCGCGCCGAGCGCCAACAGTATGACTCCCCGTGTCTTGGCGATGTTCTTATCCGCCCTATGGTGGGCCACGTAGCGAACCACGCCGTTGTCCATCCCAAACTGGGCGAGAACGTTGGCGACAGAGATCATCGTGGTTCCGAGCACGTAGAAACCCAACAGCGCCGGTCCGTACATCCGGGCCAGCGTAACCTGTGTAGCGTAGCCGAAAGCTCTCCCTGCTACCTGGCCGATGGATCCTATACCCGCACCACGGGCCACACGTCCTACATAAGATCCATACTTCTCTTGTTCGGGAGAGATGTTCAAGGAGAGGCACTGACCGCAGGTATCATGAAGCAAGATCATAAACTCATTCTCTTTGTTCTTCAATCGTGCCTCCAACGAACAAAAAGCACGCGGTTCAGATTCGCTCGATACTACAAGCACCCCTAGTCAAAATCGGTCGTATTCAGCGGGTTCGAATAGTAGACTTGAGTATGTAGGTAGGCGGTTCCAAAGGTCGGGCGGTTGACTATCATGGCGAAAGAACTCATAGACTTTCTGGTTATAGGGGCTCAAAAAAGCGGCACGACCTCTCTCTTCAAATACATACAGCATCACTCTTCCCTCTACCTGCCACCCCAAAAAGAAGTGGAGTTCTTCGTCAACGATGCTGTGTATTCCAAAGGAGTAGATTGGTACCTCGACGTTCATTTCTCCGATGTCGACGAGCGCAAGCTCCGGGGAGAAGTGTGTCCGGCATACATGGGCTACAGATCAGCTCCAGCGCGCATACATGCTGAGTTTCCGGAGATAAAGTTGATAGCCATCCTGAGAAATCCTGTAGACAGAGCATACTCACACTATCGTATGGCGGTACGTCGGGGAACGGAAACCAGACCTTTTCGTGAAGTAATCGAAGCACAGAAGAACGAAGGCATCGTAGCACCGGAAACAAAATCTACGGGGCAAGATGATTCGCCGTTCGTGCTCAGCTTCAGCCTGTACGGTAAGACGCTGGATCGGTACCTAAAGTATTTCGAAAGAGAGCAAATCCTGATTCTCTTCCAGGAGGACTTGGACTCTAATCCCCGTGAATCTGTGGCAAGGTTATTTTCTTTCCTGGGCGTCGACGATAGCTACGAACCAGATAACCTCGGCCGCGAATACCACGTAGGCGGGATCAAGAGATTTCCTAGACTAGGTAAATGGATTATGCAGCAAGAGATGCTGAAAAGCTTGGGCAAGAAAGTGCTGAGGTCAGAAAGTAACATACAAGCAGCCAGATTCTGGTTCGAGCAATTCGACATCAAGCCGGTCAAAGACCAGGGGCCCTCCCTTGAGGATAGAGACTCCCTAAAGAGGGTTTTCGAAACAGATGTAGAATTGCTAGAACGATGCTTATTGCTAGACGTCCCGTGGACTGAGTTCAAGGGTTGAGCCGATCGCATCCACTTGTCGACTCCTCTTGCTTCTTGCGAGGAGATAGGAGGCTTATTATGTTGTACAAGTGCTCCACCTAGGTGCATCAGCACGTCCGGTGTTTTACCGATCCATTTCTCTTACTTGTAGAAGTGTAGAATTGATTTACTGAAACGTAGTATGAGCAGCGAACATCACGTTGAGATAGAGGAGCGAAAGAGCTGTCTGAGGAAATCTCCCGCGAGAAGTTTATTAGAGGAAGCCTGGCACTTGGAACGCTAGCAATCGGATCTGGACTGTTGGTTACACGAGCCCTTTCTCGCCACGGTGGGGACCCCGCTTACAACCAGCGTTGCAGCGGATATCAAGACGCTATCACTTGTAAATCAATCAGCGACTTCGGAGAGTTCACGTCTTGGCTCAAGGAAGCCAGAGGCTACATCGGTGAAGTCGGTTTCCCATCGAATGCGGAGGGACGCACGCAGTTCTTTCCGGATCAGAATCAGTGGAGAGCACTGGGCGAAGTCTGGTACAAATACGCAGACGAGACATCCATGTGGGCCACTGCGCACGATGTCTCAGAGAAACAATTATATGGCGGATACTATCTATCACTCTACAGTTCGAGGAAGGCGAAGGATTCTAAAGGAAAGCACGAGCGGGCCATTAGTGAAGCTCTCTTTCAGTCATCTCTAGTAGAAGCTTACCCAGGCTTTCATCGTGTTGGTCGAGGCGTAAATTTTTCCGGCGGTGAGATGATAGACAAGCCCACATTTTCCAATGAAGATCCCGGCAATTTTTCCCCTACGGATGGTCCCACAAGGGGGAAACCATATTACTGGTACCCTGGAATAGACCGTGATTCGACCACTGGACAAAACTCTTTTGAATACCTCTTCGAGAGAGGTATCAGATTGGTACGTCTCGGACTCCGGTGGGAACGCATACAACCCTCACCTGGCCACCCGCTCGACACTATGGAGATAAGTCGTTACGAGAAATCCGTGGATGCTGCGGGGCGAGCTAGGTTACAGGTGGTATTGGACGTACACAATTACGGTGGCTACTATTTCGCCGAGGGTCGTCAGCCCCTCAACAGTACGGGGCTTACAGCGGAGCACTTCAAGGATCTGTGGTTCAGACTCTCGGAGCGGTTCGAAGATAACCGGGCTGTCGTAGCTTATGATTTAATGAATGAACCGTTCAACGATGGCGGTATAGTAGCCGCCGCAGACAAGACGGAAGCGCAAACCTGGGAAGGGTTGACACAAGGCGTCGTGGACGCTATACGAAGCCGAGGAGACAAGACGGCAATATCGGTCCCCGTGTACGCTGGAATAAGCACCGTAAAAAGCTCACACCCGAACGGACCCTGGATCGAAGACAATGAAGAGGTTCTCTATACTGTTCACCAGTATTTTGACCACTATTATCGCCCCGGAACGGGCGGTGGACGCTACGATCTCTCTTACAATCAGGAGAATGCCTACTATAAGCGAGAAGGCTTCTAAGCTTTGAAGGTTTGAGTAGTGGGCCGCAAAAACCCCGAACAAAATGCAAGAAGTTCCGGGTCGCTAGATTCACACCCCCAACATGCGCTCCTTTACTTCCGAACGTGGTAACATCTATAGTGTTCCTATGGTCGTTTCCATCAGCAGTATAAGATCTTACACGCTCGGTATAACTGCTGGATCGGCTTCTCCAATCAGTTTCTTTTCTATTCCTCGACTCTTTTGTAGCGGGGTTGTTTTTGTCTTTTTAGGTCACAGTTAGTGAGGCTGAAGAAGCCGATATTGGCCCATCTTCTCCTCTTCGTAGGCTTTCTCGGTGCCTTCGGGTTCCTAGCCTACTATCCAGTTCTATACGTCGCAGAGATTGGGGAAGGCTGCGTCTTCACGTTGTTTCTCTGGATTGCAATCTCCACCAGAATGGACTCCAAGTGGGTTGTGAGGATCTTCCTCCCCGCCGTTGGTCTAGCGTTCTTCGTGGTTTTGTACGCGTATGTTTTTACTATCAGAGAGGATACACCTTTACTACCCAGTATCCTCGCCCAGCGCTACGACATCTTCTTCTTGCTCGGACCGATAGTTTATGCGCTCTACATTCGCGGCTGGGTGCTTAAAGACTTTCAGCAGGATTTTGTCTCGGCGCTGCTATTAACCGTTGTATCGGCGGCTGCGTATGATATCTTTCTCTCTCCCTCATCCGTACTACTCCCTGGGAATATTTTGAACTCGCGGTTAGAAGACAACTACGACCCTGCGCAGGTCGCTATATTTCGGCTCTTGCACTCGAGCGCGCTTTTCTTGACGCTATATTTCGGAAGAGGGCTTTCACAATCCAGAGGATTGCTCTCTTTTCTGTTTCGACTCGCGATTACCGTACTGTCCGCTGCGCTGTTTATGTTCGGTCTGCCTCGTGGTCTGCTAGCTTCGTTTCTAGTTGCTCTCATCTTGTATGCTATTTTCTTGTCTCGTCCGGGCCAACCCAATGTGCTTGCTATCTTATTCCCGTTGATCGTCCTAGCAACGGGTATCGTGACGCCCACTTTAGGTAGCTTCGTCGCTCAGTCGTTTAGTCAAGACTTGTCCTACGAAGTGAGGCGTATGGAAGTAGAAACGGCATGGAGCTATTTCTTGCAGCATCCCCTTTTCGGAGCAGGGCAAGATAGTTTGAAGTCGATATCTTTTCAAGATCTGTACGGCATACACTTCTACCAATCCGACATAGGTTTGCTGGGTGTAGCCTTCCAGTTCGGACTAGTGGGTCTCGTTTTATACGTCGTGCTCGTCGTGTGGCTCTGTGCTGCTCTGCTTAAGTTGCTCTGGTTCTACGCCGGCAAGTTGCCTCTAAAAGAGAGCTCGTTTTTATGGGCGCTCTTCATTGTGTACCTGACATTCCTCGTCGCTTCTCCGTTGCAAGCCAGGTTTATATACTCGGAGGGCGTACCAATAGCAGCTCTTTCCTGGGGCTTGCTAATGGCGCACAGATACGGGTTGTCCAATGGAACACACAGACAGCCACCTAAACGTATAGCGTCCTTTGCTGCTGACGATCCACAAGCTGGTTTGGAGTTAGAGTTGACTGAAAGGCACAGAGGATGACCCGTACGGCAGCGATCGTCGTCAACTACAACGGAGCGGAAGATACTAGACGATGCGTCGAGTCTCTAGCAAAGTCGGTACCGTCGCCCACGCTCGTTTTAGTTGACAACGGCTCAGAGAACACAGATGGATTGGAAGAAGCCATCGTCGACTATGCGGGTGCCGAACTACTCTACGCTCCCAACAACATCGGGTTTGGGCGAGGTAACAACCTTGGTATCCGGTGGGCGCTTTCTCATACTGACTGCGAATATTTCTTTCTCTTGAACAATGACGCTATGGTGGAGCCCTCTACTATCAAGGACCTAGAAAGAGCTTTAGTTCAACACGAGAGGGCCGGGGTTTCCGCCGCGCGCATTGTGGTCGCCGACGAGCCTAACCTCCTCTGGTACGGCAGCGGTGAGATCGACTGGCGGAAAGGAGTCGCCAGGGTCCCAGGATACATGGGTTCAGCAAATGCTGACCATGCTCTCGTAGCAAAAGACGTTGGCTTTGCCAGCGGGTGTGCAATGTTGGTGCGCAGGACTGTTCTGGAGGAAGTTGGCGGGTTTGATCCACGGTTCTTTATGTACGAAGAAGATTTAGAGTTGTGCCTGCGTATACAAGAGTCAGGATGGACCATACGCTACGTGCCGGAGTCACTAGTACTGCACAAATGTCAAGGAAGCACTCGTGGAAAAGAAGCTGCTTTCGTAGGTATGGATTCTCTGAAGAACACTCGTCTTCCTTACTACGTGCTCCACCGAACAAAAAACCGTCTGCTGAATATGGTCATTCATGCTCGTGGGACAAATGCCCTCCGGTTCGTACTGTTCTTTCCTATGTATTTGACTCTGAAGTGTGTACAGTTCGTGTTTGCCAGACGGTGGGATGCGGTTCAGGCAACTCTTTCGGGATTGCTAGAGTTTGCCCTGGAGTTCAGAAAACCATTTGTCGACGAGTTGAAATGAGCCTGTTTTTGTCTTCCAGAAAGCGCCTCAGTGAGGCATAAGATATCTTGCGCTCTTTTTAGAGAGCGCAACGTGCAAGAAAGTAACCGCTTTTGCCTGAAAGTCGCCATAGTCGAACCTGTCGGTGGTCATGGCGGCATGGACTACTACGACTTTGGGCTCTGTGAAGGACTCTCTGACGCCGGAGTACGCGTCACGCTCTACACCTGCGACGAGACCACCCCGAAGGATTCGACGACATACGAAGTACGGCTCTCTTACCGTGGGATTTATGGAGAAGCTCCAGCCTGGCAACGCGGGTTGCGATACATTGTTGGAAGCTTTCGGGCTCTTTTTAGCGCGAAGCTCGACAAAGCCCGGACAGCGCACTTCCACTTCTTCCATGTGGGGCCTCTGGAGCTGTTCAACGTGCTGCTAGCGAAACTGCTGGGCTTTAAGGTGGTAGTTACCGCCCACGACGTGCAGTCTTTCGTGGAGCGGCTCTCGGTCCCGTGGATGGCGAAAAGAGCTTATAGGGCCGCGGACCGTATCATCGCCCAGAGCGAGGTGAGCAGGAGGGAGTTACAGACGGTGCTGGACGTGCCGGAAGAAAAAGTAGATACCATCCCTCACGGCAATTACCTGGGTTTTATCGGTGAGGTACCTTCGCGGTCGGAGGCGCGCGCCAGACTAGGAGTTCCGGAGGGTAGCAGGGTGTTGTTGTTCTTCGGTCAGATCAAGGAGGTAAAAGGACTGGACGTACTCCTCCGGGCGATGCCCCGGCTCGTCGAGAGACACCCGGAGACGGTCCTCCTGGTCGCGGGCAAGGTCTGGAAGGACGACTTCGGGCGCTACCAGACGCAGATCGAGAACTCGGGGATAGCGGAAAACTGTCTCCTCCACATCCGCTACATCCCGGACTCCGAGGTGGCGAACTACTACGCGGCGGCGGACGTGGTCGTGTTGCCGTACCGCAGGATCTACCAGAGCGGCGTCCTCCTGATGGCGATGAGCTACGCCAGGGCGGTCATTGTCTCGGATATCGAAGGGATGACCGAAGTCGTCTCGGACGGCGACAACGGATACGTATTCCCGGATGGCGACGCTGAAGCGCTGGCCGGCAAGCTCGACAAGGTCCTCTCCGACCCGGATGGGCTCCGTCTCGTCGGGGAGCGTGCTCTCTCCTACGTGCGGGAGAACAACGACTGGGGCCGGATCGGGGCCATGACGACCGGCTGTTACGAGTCCGCCTTGGAAGATCGGAAACCATGATCGGCAAGAGGATAGTCTTCTGCGGCACGCGTGGGGTACCCGCCGAATACGGCGGTTTCGAGACGGCGGTAGATGAGATCAGCCACCGCTTTGTAAGTAACGGTTACGACTGCACTGTCGTCTGCCGGAAGTCCTCCGGTGGAGAGGCACCGGAACGACACGAGGGACGCAAACTGGTCTACGTGGAAGGGAGCACTTCAGCGAAGCTGGACACCTTCGTATCCTCCTTCCAGACTGGGTGGCATCTATTGCGCCACCGCAAGCAGTACGATCACGCTTTCTGGTTCAACAACGCCAACCTGCCGGGTATCTTGCTGACGCTCCTGGCACGCATTCCCACATCGGTCAACACCGACGGCATGGAGTGGCGCCGCGCGAAATGGAGCCTTCCGTTCAAAGCTTATTACTTCCTCGCCTCTTTCCTGGTGGCGCGGCTGTGCGAGAGCGTGATCTCCGACTCGAAAGCCATGCAAGCGTTCTACAAGGACACCTTCGGCAAGCGGACGGAACTCGTGCCATACGGCATCCCAGAGCAGCGGATGGTCTCCCCGGAACGGCAGAAAGAGATATTGGAGGAATACGGTCTCGAAGCCGGACGTTACTTCTTGCAGATCACACGCTTCGAGCCGGACAACCTGCCACTGGAGAGCGCGGTGGCATTCCGTGCGGGCGGGCTAGCGAAAGAAGGGTTTGAGCTTCTGCTGGTCGGCTACCAGCGAGATACTCCTTATGCACAGCAGATAGAGGCAATGTCCGGCCGGGATGGTATCCGCATGGCCCGCGCCGTCTACGACCCCGAGGTGGTCGTCACCCTGCGGGAGAACTGCTTCTCCTACATCCACGGCAACTCTGTCGGGGGAACCAACCCGGCGCTCCTGGAGGCGATGGCGACGTGTCCCAGGGTACTCGCGATCGACGTGCCGTTCAGCCGGGAGATGCTCGGAGAGACAGGCTACTTCTTCCGGCTGGAAGACATGGTGGAAACTTTCCGGCAGGTCCTGGACCATCCAGACGGGTCGGAGGCGCTGCGGAAACGGGTGAGGTCCCGCTACCAGTGGGACGCGGTTGCAGAGGGCTACATGAACCTGGTGGAGAAACTCCCGGCCGACTACTCTCCGATTGCGGACGCGGGCTAGAGAACATCCACGTTTGGGGGCAACGATTCCTTGAAGCATCCCCCGAGCCGCCGGCGTACGGCGTTGCGGAGGTCAAGTATCTTCGGGGCGTAGCTCACGACCGGGCGCAGGTCGACCGCCGCATGGTCTGTGGCGATTATCACGCAGTCTGTGCCGCGCAGCTCTTCTTCGTCGAGCCCGACAGATGAGAGCTTCCATTCGGGCAGGTACGCGACGTGCGGGTCGTGGTAGGCGACGTCCGCCGAGGCCCTCCGCAAGAGTCCCAGTAGCTTGAGGGAGGGGCTCTCGCGCAGATCGCCGACGTCTGGTTTGTAGCTGACGCCCAGGAGCAGGACCCTGCTCCCTTTTACGGCCTTTCCCTCGTCGTTGAGGGCGCGGACTACACGGTCGGCGGCGTAGTAGGGCATGTTCACGTTTATCCGGCCGGCGAGTTCGATGAACTCCGTCGTGGTATCGAAGGAGCGGGCCCGCCACGAGAGGTAGGAAGGGTCTATGGGGATGCAGTGGCCCCCGAGACCCGGCCCCGGATAGAATGGCATAAAGCCGAAGGGCTTGGTACCCGCGGCGTCGATGACTTCCCAAACATCTATTCCCATACGGTCACAGAGGATCGAAAGCTCGTTGACCAGAGCGATGTTCACCCCCCTGAAGACGTTCTCAAGCAGCTTGCTCATCTCGGCGCTCTCCGGGCTGGCGACCAAATGAACCTCCCGGACAACGCGCCCGTAGAGCGCCTCGGCCCGCCGGGCGCACTCCGGGGTGACGCCGCCGACTACCTTTGGCACGTTCTCTATATCGTGGTCCGGGTTGCCGGGGTCAATTCGCTCCGGGCTGAAGGCGAGGAAGAAATCTTTCCCCACCTGGCGTCCCCCGCGCTCCAGGATGGGTAGCAAGACCTCGCGGGTCGTACCAGGGTAGGTCGTGCTCTCCAGAACGACCAGGGCTCCGGGCTTGAGATGCGCTGCTACCGCCTCGACACCCGCAACCACGGCTGAGAGATCAGGGGATCTGTGCTCGTCCAAAGGAGTAGGGAGGCAGATCAGGACAGCGTCGGCGTTGATGAGAGCCCCGAAATCCGTGGCGGCCCGGAGTTTCCCGGTGGCAACGTGCGTTTGAAGGCGTTCGGAAACTACGTCCTCCACGTAAGAGGAGCCGGAGTCGATCTCCGCTATCTTTTTCGGGTCCCGGTCCACCCCGATCACCGAAAGCCCAGCCTCGCAGAAAGCGACAGCAAGGGGAAGTCCCACGTACCCGAGGCCCACGATCCCGACCCGCTCGACGCCTGTATCAGAGAGAGGCCCTGTCACCTCAGATCACGGTCCGCAAGACGCCGAAGGCTTCCGCGTACTCGACCCCGATCTCCGCACCCCGGATACGCGCCAGGGCGTTGACCGACTCCGGGCTGCGGATGTGTGGGCTCGGCCGGAGTTGCGTCGCGTAGCGTTTGATCGCCTCGATCTTGGTACCGAGGTGGGCGGAGATGTCGTGGTAGGCTACCGGTCGGGGTAACTGGTCGGCGGCCCAGTTGATCTTCACCATCTCGTAGGTGAGGACGTGCGGCACCAGCCACTTGCCGAATACTTCCGCGATGGGCCGTGCGGCGGCGAAAGCCGCCCGGAAGCTTGCCACGTGGTCCTGATCGTAGTCCTCGCCGTAGGGGAGCATCAACAGGTCGGGCCGATGTTCGTTGATCTTCTTCTCGAAGAGGTCGACCAGTTCCCTCTTGGGCAGGGTGTCGAGTTTCTCGATCATGTCCCGGTCGCCGTAGGAGATCTCGTAGCTACAACCTAGCAACTCCGTTACGGAATCTATTTCCTCGACACGCTCCTCGTAGGAGGTACGGTGGTCGAGACCATAGTGGTGGAACCCGTCCACCGCCATGTACAGGATATGTACCTCGCACCCGCGCTCTGCTAGCCCGGCGAGCAGGCCTGCACACCCCATTGCCTCGTCGTCGGCGTGGGGCGAAACGACGAGGACCCGCTCCAGGCCTTCAGACAGCAGCATGCGCGCTCTCGCGCTCCTGCCGGTAGTCTTCGTGGGTCCTATAGTAGGAGGCCGTCTCCAGAATCAAGTCGTCCAGGCTCACCAGCGGCTCCCAGCCCAGGTTCGACGCCGCCTCAAGGACCGGGACTTTCTCGAAGGACTCCGCCTCCATGTACATCGGCCCGTAGACCTCTTTGCCGTCGGTGTGAAAGATCTCCGAGTCGCTGTTCAGCAGAGACTTCATACTTTCGGCGAGCCCCAAAACGGTCGTGCGGTTCTGCGGGTTGCCGATGTTGAAGATGCGCTCTTCACCTTCGAGCGCCGCATCCCAGAAGTCAGTCAAAAAGCGGCTTAGGTCCGTGGCCGAGGTGAACGCCCGCACCTGCTCTCCCGTCTCGAAGACGGAGATAGGCTTTCCGGCTAGAGCTTGCTGGACGAAGGTGGGCATCACGAAGCCGCCCGCCCGCGACTGGCGCGGCCCGACTACGTTGAACGGGCGGATCACGATAGCCCGCAGCCCACGGTGGAGGCTGTTGATCGTCATGGCCTCGGTGAGCGTCTTGGCGATCGCGTACTCTATGCGCGCGTTGTAGCCGGTTGGTACCCTGATATCGTCCTTCTCGCCGAGCAACCCGCTGCGCCCGTAGACTTCAGCGGAACTGAAAACGCACAGCGGCACGCCAGACTCCATGCAGGCTTCGATCACGTACTCCGTGCTCCGAACTATGTCGGCCCCCAGCCTGCCCGAGTATTGCAGGATGCCAGCCGGCCCGACGTGGGCGGCCGCGTGAACCACCCGGTCGGCGTCATCGAAAGACCCACCCTCCTCGAAGAACTCCTCTATGGACTTCCGCAAGACGGTGCAGCGAGGATGCTCCTCGTACTCGCTACCCTCCACCGCCGCCGATACGGCAGAGTCGATGATAGTCACGGATTCGCCCGAAGAAAGGTACGCGTCCACAACGTGAGAGCCAATAAAGCCCAAACCACCGGTTACCACTATATTCGCCAAGCCAGTCCTCTCCCGATGCCCCCCACATCTAAACGCAACGACAACTACCATGTTACTGTAATCCTGAGATCGTTAAATGTAAGTAAAATTCCGTCCGATGGACATCTTAATATACTTTCTCTGCCTCAAAGTACGCTTGAGGCGTATCAAACCCGCACACTAAAGTGCTATCATATCTGACTGTTGGTAGTCCATTCCAGGCTTCTCCAGTTACTGGATTATCCTGAAGCCCCACCTTCTAAGAGTGACGCCACCCGACGCGTTGCGTGCGACCACCCTGACTATGTGCCGACCCACGGCCAAGTTGCGCTGCGGCGTGTACTTCAGGCGGTCCACGGTTCGATAGTAGATAAAAGCCTTACGCCGCCCGTCCAAGTATAGCCTGATGTTCGCCGCCGTCAGGTCCGTCCGCGCATCACGCACGGTGGCCCGCACGATCGGGGTGCGGTCTTTGACCCGCGTGTTAGGGAAAGGGCTTATGAGCGTGATCGAAGGTCGTGGAACCGCCCTCTTCCTGTAGGTGGCTGTGTAGGTCTTGGCAGTCGCCGGGGCGACGATGTCGTGGCTCCGGGCCTGTCCATCGGACCAGGAGAGGAACCCGTAGGAAGAGCCCGCCAGGGCTTGCGGCGATGGTGCGCTGATGGAGTTTCTGGAGCCGACTATTGCGGTGCGGGCGAAGGGTGTCGCCTGGATGTTGTCGCCGGCTACCAGCCTGAGTCCCGTGGGATTCGAACGGAAGGTTAGCCTAACCAGTTGAGGGTTGATCCTGACGCTCTTGGAGCTTTGCAATCCTCCCGAGTCGGTGGCTGTTAGTCGGAGCACGAGGTACGAAGGATACTCGTGGTCCGGCGCTACGAACGAGCCGACAGCAGTGTTCGGGAAGTCTTGCACGGGGTGCTCGTGGCACACGCCTGGTGAGGAGCAGTGATTTAGGATCAACGACCAGGAGAGGGCCGAAGCCGGCAGCGTTCCGTCCTGCGCATCAGTTGCCGACCCGGAGAACGCTATTCTCTGGCCGAACTTCCACTTGAGGGTGGAGAGCGGCTTTTCTAATGACACCTGCGGCGCGCTGTTGCCAGGGCTGATCGTCAACGGTTGGTCCAGCGTGTCCGAGGCGCCGCTACCGTCCGTCACCTTGAGACC
The DNA here is from genome assembly GCA_965219175.1 of Rubrobacteraceae bacterium. GTDB lineage: Bacteria > Actinomycetota > Rubrobacteria > Rubrobacterales > Rubrobacteraceae > JBBPZK01. The sequence continues at coordinate 451,709 of CBDCNI010000001.1, read as the reverse complement.
GATTTTGTAGCTGCCCGCTGTACTGTAGGTATAAGTTGGGTTCGGCGCGGTTGAGTCGTCGTAAGCCCCGTCACCGTCGAGGTCCCAGGCGTAGGTGAGCGCGTCGCCGTTCGGGTCACGGGAGCCCGTGCCATCGAAGTTGACCGTCAGGGGGGTTGGACCACTCGTTGGGGTTGCTTTGGCGACCGCCGTCGGCGGCTGGTTGGCGCTGTAATAGCTCACGCGGTGGATCGCCCCGCCCCCGAGGTCCACGTAGAAGAGATCGCCGCCGGGTCCGGTTTGCAAAGAGACCGGGCCGCCACGCGCCCCGCCCGCATCAGTTACGAGGGTCGTCCGGGTAGCCGGGTCGGGCAGACCGTTGTCTCCCTTGAACATCGTCCAGATGCACTTGCGGGAGTAGTCGGCGAAGAAGAGGGCGCCGTCGTACCTGGCCGGGTAAGCCCCGCCACCGTAGAAAGCAAGGCCGGAGACGGAGGAACTGCCGGTCCCGCACGAGTCCCCAGCGACCACGGACTCGTTGTGGTCGTAGGAGTAGAAAGGCGCAGTTACGGCGTTTGGCGTGTTGTACAGACCCTCGCAGACGTTGAGGTTCGTGTTGTCAAAGCCGGGGTTGCGAGCTGCTCCTTCGTAGCACGGCCAGCCGAAGTTATCAGCGGTGTTGTCGGTGGGGTTGGCGAGGCGGTCGATCTCCTCGAATTTCCCCGAGCCTACGTCCCCGAGCCAAACCTCGTTGGTACCCGGCCTGATCGTGAACCGGAAAGGGTTACGCAGCCCGTAGGCAACCACGCGCCGGGCGTTCGGGTCGGGGTTGCCCGAGAGCGGGTTGTCCGGCAAAGCAGCGCCGGTCGCCGGGTCCACGCGTACGATCGTACCGTCGAGCCCGACCGGGTCGCCGGAGGTGCGCAGGTCCTGGCTACGGAGCGAACCTCCCTCGGCGGTCGGCGGCTTCTGTGCGCCCCCGACTCCAACGGGTGGGTCACCGCACGGGTTGGTTGGGTTTCCGGCCTGACCGTAGTCGCTGAAGAGGAAGCTCGCGCCGTCGCCGCCACCGGCATAAAGTGAGCCATCTGGGCCGAAGGCAAGCGTCCCAACCGAGTGGCTCGGATACTGCTGGCACCAGTCCTCGATCAGCACCTTCTCGGAGCCGGAGACCATCGTGTCGCCCGAAGCCGTGAGGCGCGAGAGATGCCCGCTGACCACGCACCCATCCGCTGTCGCCCCAGGTGGGGTCGGGCACGTATCAGAGGTTGCGCCAGCCGAACCCCAGCGCGGCGCTGTGCCGCCGAGCGCCGCGTCGTAAGTGTAGAGCGCGTACACGTAAGGCTTCTGCGGGAAGCCCGGATCCAGGGCCAACCCCAGCAGGCCCCGGTCCCAGAAATTGTGCACCTTCGTGCGCAGGTCGGCGAAGGTCGTCGGCGTCGGGTCCGAGAGGCTGTCGAAGACCTTGATCACACCGCTCTTCTCGGCCACGAAGACCCGGCCGTCCTTGGAAAACTGCACGGCTGTGGGGTTGGTCAGACCGTCGATGACCACCTTATCCTGGAAGCCCGACGGCAGGCTGGCGGCGCCCGCCACACCAGAGTTCGAGATCAGGAGAATCGAAATCCCGACGAAAACAGCGAAAAAGATGGTTGCCAAGCAGATCGAAAACCCGTTCCGTGAGGAATTCTTTCCACGCCCCCGATATCTCGCCGCCCGGGTGTCGCCCATATGCTATCTTTCCTATCGTTTTTCGAGGGCCCGAAGGCCTTCTCGTCGTCTGGACAGACTTTGTATCCAAGACATCATATACGTGTCACGCAGTTTGTTACCACGACTGAAAGAACCATTTTTAGCTACTCCGGCCGGCTAGCTTAAAGTGCTAGCACCTTTGACATATAGAAGACGGTCGTGTTCTCGGACCAGCCTCGCCCAGGACGAGACCGGGTCCTTAAGAGATCAGGCCACCCAACCTGCCTGCGCAGATGCTCCAGAGATATCTAGCTTTCTTGAGGTCCCCGTTCGCCAGTGAAATCACCAATCGTCTTCCCGGATGATAGAGCATCCTGGCCGCAAATGAGATCGGGAAGTGATGCTTTCTAAGTACGCGTCCCATCCCGCTGCCGTAGTGATAGGCTCTACGTCGAGTATTTTGGTCGAATTGTGAGACGGTACGGGGGTGTATGGCGACGAGGTTGGGATCGTAGTAGAGTGCCGCGCCACGCTCCAGTATCCTGAGCAGGTAGTCCACTTCGTCTGCGGCCCACCACGGCGTACCCGCTCCGGGTCCCAACTCCTCGTCGAAGCGTACGCCTCGTACATCGTCCGCCCGCAGGAATATGTTGTAGGCCATGCAGCGCCGCCAAACGTTGAACCGATCGATAAAGCCGCGCCGGGTGTCAAAGGTGAGGTTGCTGTCCTTGCCGGTCTCGTCAGCCGAGCGGCCACACAAACCGGTGATCTCGGGGTGCTTGGTAAAAAAGTCCGCCGCCTGCGCGAGCAGTTCAGGCGGATATTGGCAGTTGTCGTCCGGAAAGCCGATCACTGCTCCGGAGGCGCGCTCCAACCCCAAATTCTTAGCCCTCGATAACCCCTTCTCAGAACGCAAGTGCAGCACTTCGAACCGCTCGGAGTAAGGGGCCAGTATCGAGGCCAGCCGCTCGTCTAGGTTCTGGTCCACTACTATTAACTCGAAGTCTTTGTGGGTCTGGGCGTCGAGCGAAGCGAGACACTGCTCCAGGTCTTCCGTCCTCTCCACAGTCCCCAAGATAAGCGAAAATCGCATGTTTCCGAGTCTACCAGAACGTCGAATTGAAGAGGTTCCCGCAGGGTACTATCATCAAGGGCCATGATATTTGCCTTCCTAGCCCGGCCAGCGTGAAAGACGAACCCGAAAAGCGGCAGTACGACTCTTACGTGGGCCAAGTAGCGCGTGGAGCCGGGATAAGCACCTTTAGTCAGGCGATAGGGCGTGTGCTCAACTACGGTACCCAGGTCGCTCTGGCGCGTTTGTATGGACCGACAGGGGCGGGCTTCTACGTACTAGGTGTTACGGTGGTTTGGCTCGCCAACGTCGCGGCGCAGTTCGGCCTGGACAACGGGGTGGTACGCTACGTCGCCCGCTACCGGGCAGAGGAAGACGCCGGGCGAGTGCGGGGTACAATCCTACTGTCGCTCGCGAGCGCCTTTGTGGCGAGCCTGGTAATCTCCTGCATACTCTTTTTTGGAGCGGGATTCCTCGCCACCCATATATATGACAAGCCTTTTATGGAAAGTGTGCTGAGGGTCTTCTCCGTCGCCTTGCCCCTTTTCACCCTCATGAACACGGCCTCTTTCGCCCTCGGCGGGTTTCAGACCGAGAACGGCGCTCACCGATACGGAGCCATCGTCCAGCAGATCCTACAGCCTGGTATGAACCTCTTGCTCATAGTAGTCTCCTACCTTTTAGGAGGCAGGGTGCTCGGCACCGGGTTCGCCTACGCTATCTCGATGGGCCTCGGAACCGTCGCAGCACTGTACTATCTGAACCGGGTTTTCCCGAAGCTCTTAGATCGAGGAACACCACCCAAGTACGAGCCCCGCGCGCTATTTGTAGCTTCCGGGCCAATGGTTATCGTCAACGTAATGCCGTATCTGAGTACATGGGCGGCGATCACGGTGCTAGGTATCTTTGGCACTACCGGACAGGTCGGCATCTACAACGCCGCTGCTCGCACGGGAACACTCTCCGCGCTCATATTGTTCGCTTTTTCCGGAATATTCTCCCCAATGGTGTCCAGCTTGCACAAAAACGGGCTTATGGATCACCTGGGGCGCCTGTTCGGAGACGTCTCGCGCTGGGCGTTCACCGGGAGCCTGGCAATTTTCTTGCTCACCTTGCTTCTCGCGAAAGACATCATGGCCGTGTTCGGACCGGATTTCGTACCCGGCTGGCCAGCCCTAGTCGTGATCGCTGCGGCGCAGCTGTTCAGCTCCTCTGTGGGACTCACGGGCCGCGCCCTGGCAATGACCGGACACCAGAGGATGGTGGTGCTGGCGGCGACGATCTCGTCGCTAGCGGGCGTCGTCGTTACTATTGCGCTGGTCCCGGCTTACGGAATCATGGGCGCGGCGACGGCCATGGCCGCCGCCGTGATCCTGGACAACGCCGTCACACTTCTGTCAGTAAGGCGCCTGCTCGGCCTATGGCCCTACAGTCGCCTCTATCTCAAGCCAATCGTCGGCGGAGCCCTCGCGATCTCCGTAGCCTATGCGGTAAAGCTCTGGCTTCCCACTTCACAGGGCATCCCGACGGTTCTAGTGCTCACTCCACTCTTCCTCGTAAGTTACCTGACGCTCCTCTTCGCATTCGGCCTTAGCGTAAGTGACCAACAACTTCTCGGCACCTTCTACCAGGCATTCCGCCGCAGGACGGTTCCAAAGAAACCCGCCGCGTAATCTCTACACCGGACTCTACCCCTCCTTCATGGCCCTCAGCATTTTCTTCGCCGCAGCGTCCCAGGAGAATCGCCCTCTCATGGCTTTCGCGGTCCGGAACGTATGCTGTCTTATGTCGGAGTTCTCCAGAACCTGAACTATCGTCGAGGCCAGATCCTTCGGATCTTCGCTCTTCACCAGCGCACCATTTTTTCCGGGCTCTACCACCTCGGGCATCGCGAAGGCGTCCCGGCCGATGATCGGCACGCCACTCGCCAAAGCCTCCCTGAAAACTATCCCGTAGGCTTCGAAATGGGACGGCATTACGAACAGGTCGTGCTCCCTGTAGAGTTGGGCTACCCTGGACGAGGTACACTCCCCAAGGAAGGAAACACCTTCGGGGACCTTACCTGGCAGCGGCCATTTCTCTGGTCCTGCCACAGTCAACCGAACGTTCGGTGAGTACTCACGGCGAAGATGTACCAGGGCTTCTACGACGGCATCGCCGCCTTTACGAAAAAAGTCACGCCCGACGAACAGCAGCTTCACTACTCCCTGAGCCTCTGCTGTAGTTCCAGAATCCGGAACTGGATTGGCTTCTAGATCGACAGAGTTCAACCCTGCGGGAATGACGGTAACTTTCTCTCGCGGAATGCCGCTCCACTCCACCAACGTATCAGCGAACCACTCACTCATGGCAAATATGCGTGCCGCCGCTTCGTATATCCTGTGTTGGCGTTCCCGGCGGCGCTCGATGGTACCCCGGTCGACCCCTTCGAGCCCCGGCACGCCAACCGATGAATCGTAGTAGCGTGCCAGAACGTCGAAGCTGAGATCCTGGTAAATGTAAAAGGGTGCGTCAAGCTGCGCGAGATCTCCTATCTCCAGCACAGCGTCTACAGAAGCCCGCCTTAGAGATCCCTCTAGCTCTCTCTGGACCATCCTATCCCATGTCGGCGACCACTGATAAGTGGTCGCCCAGCGACCGTGACGTCGGCGGACATAAGCATACTTCCAGAGCTTCCTTGAGGCTGAGTAGCGCACCCCCAGATCTACTACCCCGGCTCGTCCTTCCAGGGCGGCGCGAAGACCCCATGGTGTCCCGGACCAACTCCTCTCAGGCACTCTTTCCCAGACACAGGCAAATCCGAGTTTCATCTTCACCGCCAGCCTTGTAACATGAGTTGCTTCACCCTCTAGGAAAGCGTATCATAGCTTGTGGACTGGATAATTACCAGGCGGTCTACTGTCTCTCTAGTGGCACCGAGTGTTGCCCGAATCAGTGAACTTCTTTCCCCCAGCCGGGATGAATTTCCAGCCGTAGCTCCCTGGACGGAGCACCAGCTTCAAGACGCCGAAGGTCCGCGAGTTACGTACCTGGCTGTTTGTCCGGACCTTCCCAAAGCGGCGCAGTTCCTTGCCCCCGGTCCCCGCCACGAACTCGCGGATGCCCCTACCGTAAGACAATTTGCCGTCCGGCGTCTGCGGCGCGAAACGCTCGTAGTCGTGGTCGTGTCCGGAGATGATTACATCTGCACGTTTGGCGTAGAGGGTTTCCCAGAGTGGTTTGACTTTGGGAGAATTGCCGTGCTCGCCTGAACTGAAGAGCGGCTCGTGGAAGTAGGCCAGGGTACAGGACCTCGGGTTGGAGGCGAGATCCGCCTTGAGCCAGCGGACCTGGGGCGATGAGCTACCGCAACCGCCTATCTTTTCGCACGAACTATTTAGAGAAACAATGTGCCACCCACCACGGTTGTAACTGTAGTAGCCATTGCCGCGCGAACCCGCAGCCGAGCCGAAGTACCTATAGTAGCCGGATGCTCCCGACGTGTAGTACTCGTGGTTGCCGGGCGCAGGTTTGGTACGAGCCTTGTAACGTCCCCAGGTGGGATCGTAGCACCTGGCGAACTGTGTACTCGTCCCGGCATCGTAAGCGTTGTCCCCGGCGGTAAACACAGTGACCTTCCTGTTGTTGCTGATAACCTCGCGCAACAGACGCGCCGTAGCGCCGTCACCTGCATTGTCGCAGGTGGATATGTCTCCCGCCCCGACGAGAACCGGGTACGTTGTTTGTGTCCCGGCTGCCTGCCTCGGGACAGCGATATCCATCAGAGTGGTGAGTATCATGAGAGCGAGGACCACACCTGCCGCGAGGATAGCGATCCCGAGCCACCTCTTTCTATTTAAGGACCTATTGCCCTCCACAGCCAACCTCTCTTACGGACACTGGTGACACACTACGACGCCCCAAATTCCCATACGTTGAGAACTCTGAATACATCAGGCTAGCACATTAGTGCGTAACAGCACTAAGCACCGTTCAGTACCTTGCTCCCGTTGATGTACCTTTTTTAACCTTTTGTGCTTATGAAGCGTATTTATCCGCCCTCTGTATGACACTATCCGGCTTACAAAAGTTTCAAGCGTAGCGAGAGGGAACGGACAAATGTACAGAAGAGCGGTTTTTCTAATACTTTTGGTAAGTGCGACGTTGCTGTATAGCGGGACGGCGCTGGCGGCTCTTCCGGGTACGAATGGGAAGATAGCGTTCACGGGTGGGCAAGGCGGCAACGCGGAGATCTATACGATGAATTCCGACGGTTCGGATCGCGCCAGGCTCACCAACAACGCGGCTGGAGACTTCGAGGCCGCCTGGTCTCCCGATGGCAAGAAGATAGCTTTCGCAAGTGACCGGCCCAACACCTGCCCGTACAGTGAATGCCCGGCTCACATCTATACCATGAACGCCGATGGCTCCAACCAGGCCCGCCTCTCCAACAGTATAGGCGACTCTCCCACCTGGTCCCCGGACGGCAGGAGGCTCGCGTTTGCTGGACGAAACGGTATCTACACGATGAACCTCAACGGTACCGGCCTCAAGAACATCACCAACGGCGGCAAGTTCTCGAGCGACGGTTATCCCTCTTGGTCGCCAGGTGGCAAGAAGATACTCTTCGAGAGAAACGGAACCATCTACATGGTCAACCCTGACGGCTCCGGCCTGAAGGAGGTTGTCAGCGGAAAGGGATACGATACCTTCCCGGACTGGTCACCGGATGGGAAAAAGATAGTTTACGAGAGCGACCTCGGTTATCAGGAAGACATCTATGTGGCGAATGCGGATGGCTCCAACCAGACTAACCTCACCCCCGGCAATACGGACCAGGGTAACCTACCGGGTTGGTCACCGGACGGCAAGAAGATCGCTTTCTCACGCGGCGGGGCCGGTATTTACACGATGAACTCTGATGGATCCGGCAAGACGAGGCTTTCCACCAGTGGCGTGGGGCCCGACTGGAGTACGGCTCCAGAGTCCAAAACCGCACCGTCCGGTTCGGTGGCCTGCACGATAAAGGGAGACTCTCACAACAATGTCCTGCGCGGCACATCGGGCAGAGATGTGATCTGCGGTCTCGGCGGCAACGACACGATCCTCGGCCTCGGCGGTAACGACATCCTGAGAGGCGGCCCCGGAAACGACGTGCTCAAAGGAGACGGTGGGCGTGATGTCCTCGTCGGAGGAGCAGGCAGAGACACGATGCTCGGCGGATCGGGCTCTGACCGCATAAACGGCAAAGATAACGTGGGCCGCAACGATGTTCTGTACGGTGGAAGCGGCAGAAATTCCTGCCTGGCGGACCGGGGAGATGTCGCCGTCAGCTGCCAGTGATCCACCGGGACGCTAGCGTGTAGCACTTTGGTATACGCCGCAGGTTAGTACCGCACTGTCCCTAACGTTGCTTTAAGTACACTTTGCACCATATTCGCGCCCGAACCCCTTGTGGGAAAACCGGCCAGCAGCGATCATCTTTTTAGGAAGGTTAAAAGATTGTTAACTTCCTTGGCATTATCGGGCAGGTTTTGAGGAGAGCGGTTCTTGGAGCAATTGATCACAAAAGCGGTCTCTGCCAAAAGGCAGAAGAATCAGGTTGCGAAGGGCCGCAAGCAGCAGCTAACCGCGTTCTCACTGATCTGCTCTGATATCCTCCTGGCTTTTCTGGTTTGGGAAGGCGCGCTCGTGCTGCAAGGCATCTGGGGCCACGGGCCGCTTGCGGACACGACGGTCGCGAGCATCGTGCCTATCGCAGCGGTATGGATAGGGTTGCGGACTCTGATGGGACTGTACCCTGGCTACGGGTTGGATCCGGTGGAAGAACTCCGCCGTCAGACGTATGCTGCCTCGGCTACCCTGGCCGTGACCGCGATTTTCGGCCTTGCTTTTCACTTCGGAGACTTAATATCCCGTTTGTTGATCCTGTTGAGCTTCCTCGGCCTGCTCGTTCTATCTCCGTTGGTTCGCCGACTGGTCAAAGGAAAGCTGCGCAAGGTCGGGCTGTGGGGCAAGCCGGTCGTGATCATGGGTGCCGGAGAACCCGGCGCCCAGGTCGTGAGGCTCTTTCAAGATGAGTGGCACCTGGGCTACAAGCCCGTTGCCGTCTTCGACAACAGCCAAGCCCCGGTGGATGGATATCTCGAAGGTGTTCCATATGGTGGAACCATAAGCGACGCAATGTTCTCGGACTGGAACCTGCACGCCGACACGGTTATCTTCGCCATGCCTCACACCCGGCGGGAACAGATAGCCCGGTACGTTCACTGGGCCAGCGACAAGTTTCGTCACGTCATGCTCATACCGAATCTTAGCGGGGTCACGAACTCCGCAGTGGTAGCCAGGGACCTCTCGGGAGTGTTCAGCGTAGAGATCAAATATAATCTCCTGAACCCCTGGTCTCTACGGGCAAAGCGGGTGCTGGATCTCGGCGCGACCGTCCTGGGAGGCCTCTTTATCCTCCCACTCATCCTGGTGCTCTACCTGCTCGTGAGGCTAGAGTCCGGCGGTCCTGTTTTCTACGCGGACTGGCGAGCCGGCAAAGACGGCAAGCGGTTCTCCTGCCTGAAATTCCGCACGATGGTGCCAGGTGCGGAGGATATCCTGCAACAGCTCCTCGAAGAAGACGTCGATATGCGCGACGAGTACATGAAGTACCACAAATTGCGCGACGACCCGCGAGTTACGCGCATCGGAAGGTTCCTGCGCAAGACGAGCCTGGACGAGTTGCCGCAACTCTGGAACGTCCTGCGCGGGGAGATGAGCCTGGTGGGCCCCAGACCGTACCTGCTGCGCGAATCCGAAGACGTGGGAGATACACAGGGTGAGATCCTGAGAGTTCCACCGGGTATCACGGGCCCGTGGCAAGTAGCCGGACGCAGCCAGACCTCCTTCGAGGAGAGAGTAAGGATGGATGCCCACTACGTGCGCGACTGGTCGGTGTGGCTGGACATCGTTCTCCTCGCCCGCACCGTCAAGATCACGCTTTCCAGCGGAGGGGCTTACTGAAGCGCGACGCGGGAGTCGGGAAAAGGTGAGAGAGGAAATGAACAGCGTAGATACAGACATCCGCATCCACCGCCGGTACGCGGCAAGCCTCCGCCTAGTTTTGCTCTGTGCCATCGCCGTCGCGTTGATGATCGGCGCCCCCGGAAAGACTACTTCCAGCGCGCAAGCTTCTACCGACTTCGGGAGCCGGGACTTCTCCTACGCCGCCTCCGGGGTAAGCGCCCCAACCGGCCAGAAACCACAGAGCAAGCTCTGGTTCAACGACGGCTCCTGGTGGGGCGTCCTCTTCGACAAATCCGCCGAGGAGTACCACATCTACCGCTACGACTGGGCTGCCCACACCTGGGGTGACACCGGCACTGTCGTAGATGAACGGAACAACGCCAACCCCGATGCCCTGTGGGATGGCAATGTCGGCAAGCTCTACATAGCGAGCGCCGGATCGAGCGCTGCGAGCGCTGCGGATAGCGGGCGGTTCCTACGTTACAGCTACGATCCGGTGACGAAGAGATACTCCCTAGATCAGGGCTTCCCGGTGGTCGTCAGCAGTGGCGGCATGGAAGCCATAGTGGTCGAGAGGGACACTACGGGGCGGTTCTGGATCACCTACACTCAACACAGCAAGGTCTACGTAAACCACTCGCTCGACGCGACGGGCGGCAGTTGGGAAACACCGTTCGTTCTTCCGGTCATCGGGGCGAGCAACCTAACCTACGACGACATATCAGCGGTCATCTCCTTCGACTCCAAGATCGGAGTAATGTGGAGCAACCAGAATGACGGAGCCATGTACTTCGCCACCCACGCCGACGGCGCCTCCGACGGCTCCTGGCAAGTTCAGGCCGCCATCAAAGGACCCCTGTACGCCGACGACCACATCAACCTGAAGTCCTTACAGGCGGATCCAAGCGGCCAGGTCTTCGCCGCCGTAAAGACTTCACGCAACGACGGCATCAACCCCGCCCCGGATACACCTTTGACTCTGCTTCTGGTTCGCGACCAGTACGGCAACTGGACTAGTCACACTTTCGGTACGGTAGCGGACGATCACACGCGACCGATAGTGCTCATAGACCGTGAGCACCGCAACCTTTACATGTTCGCGACCGCCCCCGTAACCGGCGGCACTATCTACTACAAGGAAACGTCGCTCTCGAATATCTCGTTTTCGCCCGGACGCGGAACGCCGTTTATCCAGAGCTCGACGGACCCGAGGATCAACAACGCAACCTCGACCAAGCAAGACCTCAACAGCACCACCGGTCTTCTGGTAATGGCCTCCGACGACTCCACCGGCTACTACCTCCACAACACCATGGACCTCAGGACCACGAGTCCTCCTCCACCTCCCGCAGATACCATCGCACCGGCGACGCCGACGGGCCTCACGGCGATGTCTTCCCAGAGCGGCATCGCGCTCGATTGGACCAACAATACCGAGCAAGACCTCGCCGGATATGACGTCTACCGTAGTAACGTGGCCGGTGGCGTCTTCACCAAACTAAATGGCGCCTTGTTGACGACATCGCAATACAACGATACAGCAGCACCGGCGGGCCAGTACTCTTACTATCGCGTTACAGCTGTGGACAAGAGCGGCAACGGATCCAAGCCCGCCACCGACAGCGCCCGTAGACCCGCGCCGGATACGATAGCTCCGACGGTCACTATCGACTCCGGCCCAGCAGGCACTATCAGGAGTCGATCCGCCGCCTTCGGTTTCCACGCCTCCGAGTCGAGCGTGAAGTTCGAGTGCAGGCTAGACGGTGGCGTCTTTGCCGGATGCTCCTCACTCAAGAGCTACACGGGGCTCGGAGACGGCAGGCACGTGTTCTTCGTGCGGGCAACTGACGCCTCGGGCAACAGATCTAGTACAGTATCTCGCGCCTGGATCGTCGACACCCGTGCGCCAGTCATAGGGATCAGATCGCCCAGGCCGAACTCCACGACGCGCGACCGCACCCCCCTTATAAGCGCCATCGTCCGGGACAACAGGACAGACCTTACCCAGTCCGACATAAGACTTTTCGTAGACACCAGGTCCACTGGGTTCAGCTACTATAGGGAACAGGATTTACTAAGGACCGTCAAGCAGCTATCTCTCGGTCGTCACGCGATCCGTGTAGTAGCCAGGGATGCTGCGGGCAACAGGTCGGTGAAAGTCTGGAGATTCTCCATCAGGCGCTAGAGAACTCTGGCAGTGGAGCGCCCATCCACATTACCGACCATCGTAGGGAATGCCAAAGGTCGTGTGCTCTATACAGGCGTTCGGATAAAAGCTCCCAGCCACTCCTCATAAGCATCGGGAGTCCTCGGCGGATACCAGGATACGAGCATGTTGAGAGCGGAGAGAGAAGCCACAGCCGGAGCGAATTTACCATACCCAACCGGAAAGCAATCTCGTAGCCCCCTGGAGACTGAGCGCTTGGCCTTTCCGGGGTCGCCTCGCCGGATTATGCTCGCTACCTGTATAAGGGTCGCTGCGGCATCTAAGTAAGCGAACCCTATTTCACGCCCATGCTCCCAATCGAAAGCCATGCAGCGGCCACGCCAGAGATGCAAGTTCCAGGGCGCCATGTCGCCGTGCATCCAGGCTACCGGCCACTCACTGCCTCCGAAACCTTCCAGGATGGGTCCGAACATCTCTCTCCGCCCGCCGGCGTCCTCGTACAGACTCTTTACGAAAGGATGCTTGGACGCCGTGAAATACCCATCTTCCCTCACCAGACGCTCGAAGAAATCGATCTGCGCCCTCTTGAGATTCGAACGGGGCGGCAGCGGACGGCCCGGTAAGGCGGTTTGAACCATCAGATCCCCATCCAGAAACGGAGCGAATTTCAGCAAACGCGGTCCGACGTTCTCCGGCAGCTTACCGAGTATCCGGGCCTCGTTCGCTATAAGCGTCTGGGAGTAGGGATTGTCCGCGTACTTGGCGAACCCGAGGAGGCCTCCTCGTCCGTCCATCAACTGCACGGTTATCTTCTGAGCCGGTCCTGGAATGCCAATAGATACGGCCGCGGTCGAGAGTGTCGGCATATCGGAAGAGAGCAACTCGCCCAGCGACCAACCGCCCCCACGAGGCTCCTCTACACGATGAGTAAACTTCGCCCCGCCGACAACAGTCCAGGCACGCAGCGCCGCCCTGTAAGCGCGGGCTCCACGGCGAAAAGCAGGGTATATCTCGGACCCGGTGCGACGCACCCGCCAGTTTCCCATGGGTACAAACCACCGCGGCGCTCTCTGGTCAAACCGACGCGGTACACCCCGGACGCCGAGTTCCAGAACATCTTCTCCTGTCGGGAGGATCGCCCTAGCCACGTTCTCTATCTTCTCACTGCTTGTTAGTGGACTGGCAGTCAACGTTTCCCGTTCCCAATATCGCGGATCTGCAGGTATTTTACATCGATTTAACTTTAAGAGCACCCGAGGCTGGCGCAGAAACGATACAGTAAAGTCCGGCGGACAAACGCAAGATAACATAGGTCGTCCCGACGCTAAAGGTTTCCCAGGCTTGGTCCGACAACCTTCATGACTCTGAAAAAAGCAAACCCATCGTGAGGTGGGGACGCAAAGCCAGGACCTCGGATGCGAGGTAGCCGGTTGCTGAAAGGGAAAATATGTTGAAAAGTAGAATCGAAGACGCGCAAGTTGCACAAACCGGAAGAGGATTGAGCCGCCGGGATTTCTTGAAAGGTGTCGCAGCAGCGGGCGTGGCGGTCGGCGGAGGACTGATACTTCCCAGCCAGGAAGCATATGCTCACGGCAATACCAGATTGAACCCTCTGGAGCACAAAACCTACGACGACCTGAGAGATTTCACGGGTTGGTTAAGACGTGAGCGGGCGAGGGGCTATGTTGGCGAGGTGAACTGGCCCAACGATAACCAACGCAACTTTGGCGACACAGCACAGTGGAACTCCCTGGGCGAAAAGTGGTATAGATGGGCCGACTCTTCAAAGTTGTGGGTTACGGCGTGGTGTGTTGATGAGCGTCAGAGGTGGGGAGGATTCTGGCTCACCAACTATGTGTCCAAAGGCGATGGCTCACGTACCCTGAGCCGCTCGATGGCCCAAGCACCAGTATTCGAGCGGCATCATAGTACTAGATACTATCGTAGGGGAATAAATGTCTCTGGCGCGGAGGCTATAGACAGAAGCGTCTTCTCCAACAGGCGTCCCGGCGTGTACAACGAAGACTACTGGTACGCTTCACAGCAGAGCATGAACTATCTAGCGGGGCGGGGAGTAAAGGTAATACGGCTTCCTTTTCGTTGGGAGCGCATACAGTCGGTGCCGGGCGGCCAGCTTAGAAGCAGGGAGCTTCGTCAACTTAAAGCGGCCGTTGGCCGGGCTCGCACGGCCGGACTCAAGGTTATCCTAGACCTCCACAACTACGCCGGGTATCGCGTGGATCGAGGCAGAGGCCCTGTCCGGTTGGCCCTCGGCTCCTCCAGTCTTCCGGCAGGCAAACTCTTCAACCTGTGGGGCCGGCTATCCAACCATTTCAAAGCCAATCCCACGGTTCTGGCCTATGACCTAATGAACGAGCCCTTCAACGATGGTGGTATTCCAGCAGCAGGACACAGCTCTAGCGCGAAGGCTTGGGAAGCGTACACACAGAGATGCCTGACCGGGATCCGCCGAAACGGTGACAGAAAGCTAATCATGGTGCCGATGTACAGCGGTATGGGCAAAGTCTCTCGCACACACCCGAGCAGGTGGATACGCGATCCCGCCAGACATCACATGTACACGGCGCACCAGTACTTTGACTCGTACCGGGGATCTGGAACTGGAGGAGGAAACTACAGAAATTCTTATAGCAACGAGGTCGCCCATTTGAGAAGCAGAGGTTATTAGATTCACTTGCCGAACGAGCATGGTAGATGCGGTCTAGCGGCACAGGCTGGATGGGAAGCTTTCGTCTGCCGATAATATAATGGGCGCGTGAAGAGAATCCTTTTCGTCTGCACCGCGAATATCTGCCGCAGCCCGATGGCGCAAGAGATATTTGTTGCTCTCGCCGCTGACAGGAGTCTTCCGCTGAGAGCGGAGAGCGCGGGGGTGGTGGCGCTCAAGGGAGAGCAGATGGCTCCGAATGCTATCGAAGCTCTGGAGGAGGTCGGGATCTACCCCGCCGCCCATCGTGCCCGGCAAGTGAATGAGAGGATGGTAAGGGAGCATGATCTCATACTAGCTATGAGCCCGTGGCACGTTGAGAGGCTCCACCAAGCCTACGGGGATGAAGCGTACAAGATCCAAACCCTCCCCGAGTATGCGACCAACGCCTCAAAGGACACGGATGTCCCAGATCCATACGGCAGCGCCCTCGTCGCCTACCGTGCCTCCGTCCGGCTGCTGTTCGGCTACGTGGAAGCCCTCCTGGACCGACTCGGAGATCCATAAAGCCTGGCCCATACACACCGGGTTAACTAAATCACACTACACTCGACAAATACTTTGGTGCATTTGTAGTCTAGTACCTTAGTGTACTTAAGGTCCTTTTAAGTGTCTTCTTGCATCCTGGTTGCTCCAAATGGCTCGTTTCGGGGTTCTGGAGCGAGTATATTTCTGTTGATGACAAGATACTCAGGAAGCGGGAGAGAAATTGTGAGCGCATCTTTCAGAATTCGCGGTTATAGAATTATCGTCGCTACCGTCTTTGCGTTGACACTCACGCTTGGTTGGATGACTGCGGCACACGCGGCGAGTCCTTTCGACACTCAGTACGGATCCCCGACGGCGCCCGTAAGCACGATGACGGATGGTGGGTCTTCCGGCTCTAGTGGATCTGCGGGCGTTGCGGTATCCGGTAGCTCTGCAGACACTGCAGTAGCCGGCAACTCGGCCGATGGCGCGGCATCCGGCAGTTCGGCTGACACTGCGGTGCCGGATGCCGCAAGTTCCGGCACGAGTGCGGTGATAGGCCTTCTCCCCGATACGGGCGGATCTCTCTTCGTAGTTGTACTGCTAGGTACGGCGCTGGTAGGTACCGGCCTGCTTCTGCTCCGCCGGACCAACAGCAACTAGACAACGGGAAAGGGAAAGGCAGAGCCCCGGGGATTTAGTCTCCGGGGCTTTTTGCTGCGAAAACCACCCGGCTCGCGGGACCAATACCGTTTTTCTCGAAGAAGCCGCTCTTGGCTTCTATCGCAAGCCGGTAGGAGCCTGACGGCTGAACGGGTTCGGCACCAGAAAGCCTCTTGACAGCGAGTATCTCACCGTTGCCGTTGAGGAAAGCTATGTCTTTGGCGGGGGCCGAACCGCCGGGCGCTGAGAACGGCGACCTCACGTCGGCAGGCCAGGCGTAGAGTACCCCGTCCTTACCAGAGGTTGTGGAGGCTGCTTGTATGGGACTATCTCCGCCGCCTCCCGGAGCGTCCGCTATTTTGAGGTCGAGGCTCCCCTTCGCTTTCACTCCGTCCAGAAAGCGGACCGTAACGTCCTTACCCGGAACCTGATCCAGAATCCCGATCTCCTGCCGGTTCAACTCGGGGGAGAGCGGGTTGAGCGATAGGGCTTTCTGGTAATAGTACAGAGCATTACTGAACTGCTTTTGCTGCTCATAGAACACGGCAAGGAGAGTGTAGGGAGCGTAGTGTGCGGGGTTCAGCTTTATGGACTGACGGTAGGCTTTTTCGGTGAGTCTGGGATCTTTGAGTAAAATCGCCAACTCGGCCTCTCGCTGACGTAGCAGCGGATCCAGAGGATTGAACATTTCGGCTCGCTTTATGGCAGCTAGACCTTCGCCGGCGTTGGTGGTCTCGTAGGTCTGAATCAGGTAGCGGTTGGCTATGTAGAGCGGGGCGACGACGACCAGGGCGAGCACCGCGACGACTATACCGGCGGAGCGGAGCGGCCACCCGAGCGGGGAGGTCTCGCTGCGGCGCCAGGGAGTGACGAGCATACCGAGATAGACCATCGCGGGTAGCGTCACGGCCGGCAACTGCCAGAACCAGTCGGCGCTGGAGTGGACGAACCAGTAGGAGATCGCAGCTATCAAAGCACCCGCCTGAGCCTTCCCCTCCGACGAGAGGCGTCCGAACCTTTCCCGCAACCCGGCGGCCAGGCTGACACCCAAAAACCCGAAGAACAAGATGCCACCGACCACACCGCGCTCGCCTAGTACCTCCAGCGAAAGCATGTGCGGCTGGCGGACGGATCCAGTACTCGTCTGCTCGCGCTTTTGGTAGTAGGTGGCTTCATAGTTCTGGGTCCCAACGCCGAGAACGGGATGGGACGCAAAGTCCTTCCACGCTATCTTCCAGAGTGAGTAACGCCCCTGTCCGGAGGCGCTCAGGTAGCGGCTCTGCTGCTGGCCGGTCGTATCGTTTGTTTTGAAAGCTTCCCATTTCTGCTGCGCGAGATCCACGGGGTTCCCGACACGCTCCGTCACGATGAACATACCAGCCGCGACCACGACGACAACGGCCGCCAGCGCGACTATACCCGAGACCCGCGTCGCAAACTCCGACGGCCTCCACCACCGGTCGATAAGTCCCCATACAACAGCGTAGAGACCGGCGCCGGCCGAGACCAGCAACACCGTCGGGACGACCTGCCCGAGCGCCGCTGTGAGGTCGCCACCCTTCAAGGACGTCAGGTAGACTTCGTTGAGGCCGGGAAAGGTAAGAACCAGGGCGACGACGACCGGCAGGAGAGAGATCAAACCGCGCAGCCTTTGACCGGAGAGTAGGAAGAAAACCAACAGGGAGAACGCCATTGCCACCAGCGCACCGCGTGACTGGGAGAGGACGGCGACCTCAGCGCTTACGACGGCCCCAGCCAGCACGAGGCCCCTGAGAACTGGGTTGATGCGCCTGGAGCCGGCCAGATAAACAGCCGTCCAGAAGGGTACGAGGAGGAAAGCGGCCTCCGCATTGTAATATCCGACGGTCCCGTTCAAACGCCCGTTCACGAAGAACCGGCTGGGATCGGACAGTACGGACAAAAGGGTGAAGACGGCGACGACCGCCGGCCCGAGAGTCATCGCGGCGAGCACCCAACGCCTCGAAGCCCCCACTACTAGTAGCGAGCAGGCAACCGACATCGCCAGAAAATACAGTAGCGTCTGACCCGCGCCGAGCCATGCGTTTCCCTGATTCGGCGACCACAACATCGAAGCGAACGTCCAGGCGACGTAGAGTCCGAACAGGGCGAGCGCAACGGTTCCGTAACGCAGCCTCGCTCCCCTAAAAGCGCCGGTAGCGTAGTTCACGAGGATGAGGAGGGCGAGCACAAGAGCCGCCAACGACCAGTCACCGGTGAAGTATCCGCCGCTCGCGAAGCCCATCCAGGTGGCGATCAGGCCAACTGCTGCAAGCGATAGGGTCGCGGGAAGCCGACCGGTACGCTCAAGGTAACTGATTTTCATATCCTTCAACGAATACCCCTCTGGGCCGCGGGCCGAAGATCTGTTTTTGGCGCTCTCAATACAGCGTGGCGCTCGGAAGTCCACTGCGGTAGAGAGACGAACCTCCAAACGGAAACTTTTCCCTACACCGGCCCGATGATATACGGTACGAGAGGTGAGTGTAAAGAATTTGGCGGGCAACCGAAAATAGTACCCCGAAAGTACCTTGTGCCCGGACAAACAAGACGAACAGACTGATAAAATTACCGCTGGCTTGCAGAGAGTATTGTGTGCAGCGCTGAGATCTTGTCCCGCGAGCGCGACGCAGGCTGACCAACTGGAGCAAGGAGAACACCAGTCACCGTGAACAACGAAAGCCCTCTGATAAACACTACTCAAGAAGCCCATGAGGGCGAGTACGTTCTCTCTCTAAGAGACCTGTTGGATGTTATGAGACGACGGCTGTGGGTGATCCTGCTGTCGGCTCTCGTACTTACAGGCCTGGCCTTAGGATACACTCTCTTCTTCCAAACTCCGGAATACAAGGCGTCCATAAAGATATTGATCGGCCAGAAGCAGGGGGGCGATGCGGGAGGCTCCAACCTCGGGGCCAACGTTCAGGGGCTTCAGGACGTGACGGCGACCATGGCGGAAGCGGTCGGCACGCGGTCGGTGGCTGACGGTGTGATCCAGCAGCAAAAACTATCGATGTCTCCGGGGGACCTTCTCAAAAACCTGACGGCCGCGCAGAGCGCCACTACGCAATTCGTGGACGTCACCTATACCGATCCCGATCCACAGAGAGCCGCGCAGATCGCCAACAGCGTCGGGGAACAGTTCTCGAAGAAGGTTTCGCAAGTAAGCACCGGCACGGGCATAACCGCCAAGATGTGGGAGAGTGCCGTCCCGCCGCAGAGCCCCTCCAGTCCCAAGCCGCTGCTCTACGGGGCGTTGGCCCTGATCCTGGGAGCAATTCTCGGAATATTTCTGGCGTTTCTGCTGGAATACCTGGACGATAGCTGGAGATCTCCGGAGGAAGTGGAGCAAATCTCCGGCGTACCCACCTTCGGCGTCATCCCCGGTTTCAAGATACCCAAGAGCAAAGGGAAAAGCTAGAAGATGCCCCGCAAAAGGTTGAGCAAACAGACGCGCAAAGACCCGTCCGGCGCAGGCTTTGGCGGGCGTCTTATAACCCTCTCGGATTCTTCCAGCAGCGCTTCGGAGGCTTACAGAACCCTGCGCACCAACCTGATGTACGCGCGAATAGACACTCCGCCGAAGGTGATCCTGGTTACCAGTCCGGGTACTACGGAGGGAAAGAGCACCACCTGCGCCAACCTGGGCGTGGTGCTGGCCCAGGCGGAGAAGAGAACTCTAATAGTGGATTGTGATCTCCGGAAGCCGACTATGCACAAGACTTTCGGGCTGCGTAATTTCCAGGGAGTAGTAGATGTCCTAGCGGGTGGGAGAAGCTTGCAAGACGCTCTGCAGGAGACCCTTTTGAAGAGCTTGAGGGTGCTTACCGTAGGTCCCATCCCACCAAACCCTGCAGAGCTTTTGAGCTCTAGACGATTCGCCGATTTCATGAGCCTTGCACGCCGGGAGTTCGAATACGTGTTAATGGACGCGCCCCCTGTCCAACTCGTCTCCGACGCAGCCATCCTCGCCACGCAGGCGGACGGCGTTCTAGTAGTCCTCGACGCACAGAAGACCCGAAAGTCCGGGCTGCGCCAGACTGTGCGGAGTCTTGAGAACGTGGGAGCAAACATCCTGGGTACGGTTATGAACAACGTCGACGCCTCCGCAGGATATTACCCGTCAGATTATACGTATAGCTAGAAGTAGACAAGCCACCTGAAGCACTGCCTCTGGACGGTAACGCCACTTGCGTCAACTATCCATACACAATACAATGCGATGTTACGAGCAACACTAAGGGTTAGCACTTGGTGCTAGTGAGAGTACGGTGTGATCTATCACAAACGTTCTCGCGTAAGCCAGAACGAAACTTGAAGAAAAGGCTGTTTTATCAACAAAGCAGAAGGAACAAAACTTGAGATGTTGAGAAGTGTAAAAGCTCAATCCGAAACCTCCGAGCTAGTTTGGATCAACGGACCTTATCCCGTGGTAGTTCTAGGGCTTACGCAAGCCCTGGAGGGTCGTATGCGGGTGCATACCGGGAATAGCGCACCCGAAGATAAGCCCTCCTCCGTAATCCACTGCACGAGCGGCCCGGACGACCTTTCGCCCGGCATAAAACGCATCCGGGAGACGTACACGGACATTCCAGTGCTGGTTTTCGGGATGCAACTTGACCTGGATCTAGCCCAGACAGCGCTTCAGCTCGGGGCCAGGGGCTTTATACACGCCGGGATGACCCCGGAACAGATCGTCCGCGCCGTCACGATAGCGTCGAAGGGAGAGTTGGTTGCCCCGAGAGAGTTGCTAGCGCACATGCTGCAGGAAGACCCTGTACACCTGGGCGCTTTGACCTCTCGCCAGCAGGAGATTCTCTCGTATGTGGCCGACGGCTCTAGCAACGCCCAGATAGCGAAGCGCCTCTTCCTCTCCGAATCCACCGTCAAGCAACACCTGCGCGCCGCTTACAAATCCCTCGGCGTGAACAACCGCACCGAAGCCTCCAAGCTCTTTCGCGCCGGCGAGAAGATATAAGCTAGTTTAGCGGCGGCTTTTAGTCCGCTCTTCTTTTTTCTGCGCGGAAGTCTTCCTTTTTCCGGGCTCTCCGCGCTTCAAACGGCTGAAGAGCAGTCCCGCCAGCAACGCCGCCAGGGCTATGAGAATGGTGTAGCCGGGGATGTTCCGGGCGAGATCGTTCGCCCACTGTTGGGCGGAGAAGGCGAAGTCTACGGCGCCGTTTGACTCGTAGAGGCCTGAGAGTGCGGAGGTACCCTGGTAGACGATGAAGGCGAGCCCGAGCAAGATAAACATTACCCCGGAGATCAGGTTGGTCGTGTGGAGGCGGAGCGGACCGAGGCTCACCTCTCTTCCCCGGAGCCAGCGGCGGTGTCCGAGGTCGAACCGGGTCCAGAGGAGCGCCATGAAGAAGAGCGGCGCCGCCATACCGGCGGCGTAGACGGCGAGAAGGGCGGCGCCGTGGACGGCCTGCCCGGATGACGCGGCGACTGTAAGAACGGCGCCGAGGATCGGCCCGGAGCAGAACCCCGCGAAGCCGTAGACCGCGCCGAGGGCGAAGGTCGCGAGGACCGAATCACCCTTTATCCTGCTCTGCAACCTCGCCACGGGACCGACGCTGAATCCTTTTCCGGCTAGCTGTAAGACGCCAAGAGCGATCAGGACGAACCCGGAGATGAGGATCAGGGCGGCCCTGTGTCCGTAGAAAAGGCCGCTCACGGCCGAGATGCCCATCCCGAGCGGCACCAGCGTCACCGCGAGCCCCACGTAGAAAACTACCGTCCTGAAGAGGATGCGTCCCCCCGACTGGAAGGCGTAGGCGAAGAAAGCCGGCAGCAGCAGGGCGCTGCACGGGGAGAGCAGCGAGAGCACCCCCCCGAAAAACGCCGCCAAATACGATGCCTCAGCCACCTTTGGCTTTCCGGGCCGCCTCTATCTCCTTCTCGTAGACCTCCAGCGGCTGGAGTCCGGCAAGAGTCTTACCGTTTATGATGAACGTCGGCGTGGCCGAGATACCCCGGTTCTGTCCCTCTTTGAAGTCCTTCTGAACTAACGATTCGTATTTGCCGCTCTTGAGATCCACCTCGAACTTCTTTACGTCGAGCTCCGCTTTCTTCGCGAACCCTACGAGCTTCTCGTCGGAGAAGCCGCCGCTGTTGGTCGGGGACTGGTTTTTGTACAGCAGGTCGTGGTACTCCCAGAATTTGCCCTGCGCCTGGGCGGCCCTCGCGGCTATCGCGGCGTTGACCGACTCCTGCCCCAGGTATGGGAAGTCCCTCCACTCCAGCTTGAGCGTTCCGTCCTTCACGTACTTCTTCACTAGCGCTGGTTCGACCTCACGGGCGAACTTACCGCAGAACGGTCACTGATAATCTCCGTACTCGATCATGGTGACCGGGGCGTTTTTGTCTCCCAGCACCGGATGCCCGAGCCGCCCGGCGGAAGACGCCCCGCTCTTCGCGGCAGTAGTCTCACTCTTCGCGGCGGTCGTCCCCTGAGTCTGGCTTTTCCCGGCGGTGGTTTGTGGGGCTTCCTTCTGCCCGGAGGACGATGAAGATTTGCCCGAGCCGGAGCATCCCGCCGTTATCAGGACCAGCGTCGAGACGAGACCGAGCACCATCACTAGCGTCCACAGACCTCTAGCGCCTGTACTATTTTTCCTGGACAGCAGATTTCTCCTTCTGAAGGTCTCCCACAATGAATTTTCTCTATTTAGGGTATACGCCGGCGGCGGGTGTGGTGGATGACTCTTACTCCATATTCGTCTTGAGAGCTTCCGCGAGCCCGTAGACGGGAGAGAGATGTTTGTGGTTCTCCAGGTTCATGAACTCTACGAATCCCTCTTCGGAGTCGAAGAGCATCTTCGGGTTTCTTTCTTTCTCTTCGCCAAGCGTCGAGCGCTCGCGGTCCTTGTAGTCGTGTCCTGGGTAGACGAGCAGTTCGTCGGGCAGGCTCTTGAAGGTATGGTAGAGGGTGTGGTACTGCTGGGTCGAGTTTCCGTTTGGCAGATCGGTGCGTCCGCAAGAGCCGATCAGGAGCGCATCAGCCGTCAGCAGCCGGTCGCCCAACACCACAGAGACCAGGTCTTTGGCGTGTCCCGGCGTGTGCAGGAACTTGAGCGCCAATCCCCCGAGGTACAGACGGTCGCCGTCCTCGACCCTTACGTCCACGCAACTGGCTGGGGCCTTCTCGTGCATAACCACCTTGGCGACCGTCCTGGCCTTTAGCAGCCTGGCGCCCGAGACGTGGTCGGCGTGGGTGTGAGTATCCACGATGTAGGCGGGCCGCAGACCATGTTTGAAGATAGCGTCGAGCATCGGCTCGGCCATCTCCAACTCGGGGTCTACGAGCGCCGCGAGCCTAGTCTCCGGGTCGGCTATAAGGTAGCCGAGGCAGCCGCGCGGGACCCGGAACTGCTCGAAGATGTAGTCTCTGTTCTTATGGCTTCCCACGGCTCTCCCATCCTCTATCGCCATACGTTCTCCTTCCCGTATCAGGGCTATTATCCTCTCTCACTCCACCGGGCGCCATTCGGGAAGACGGGTGCAGTGTCAAACTGTTACTATTTCCGTTCGCGCGGGTACATCCAGTCTCGCGCTCTTGGCTAGAGGAGATCTTATATGGATTCTACAGACAAAAAGCGGGTTCTCGTAACGGGCGGCGCCGGGTTCTTGGGGATCAACCTGATCCGTCACCTCCTGGATAACGGCTACGCGCCCGCTTCCCTCGACCTGGCGGAGTTCGACTATCCGGAGAGAGACCGGGTAGAAATCATCACCGGCGACACCCGCGATAAGGCGCTAGTGGACCGTGCGATGGAAGGCGCGGACTTCGTGGTCCATACCGCCGCCGCCCTGCCGCTCTACAGCCCGGAGGATATCTATACGACCGACGTGGAAGGCACGCGCAACATACTAGACGCGGCCCTGCGGCACGGTGTCGAGCGAGTTGTACACGTCTCTTCGACGGCCGTATACGGGATACCGGACCATCATCCACTCTACGAGACGGACAAGCTGGAAGGCGTCGGGCCTTATGGGCAGGCGAAGATACAGGCGGAGATGATCTGCCTGGAGTACCGGGCGAAGGACCTCACCGTTCCCATCATCCGTCCCAAGTCCTTCGTCGGGCCGGAGAGACTAGGGGTCTTCGCACTCCTCTACGACTGGGCCTACACCGGTCACAACTTCCCCATGATCGGCTCCGGCAACAACCAGTACCAGCTCCTCGACGTCGCGGACCTCTGCGACGCCCTTCTGCTGACGCTCTCGCTCCCGGAGGAGAAGGTCAACGAGACCTTTAACATCGGCGCCAAAGAGTACACGACGATGAAGGAGGATTATCAGGTCGTCCTCGACGCCGCCGGACACGGCAAGAAGGTCGTCGGCTTCCCGGCGGCACCGGCGATTTGGGGCCTACGCATCCTAGACAGGCTCGGCGTCTCACCGCTCTACAGATGGGTTTACGAGACGGCCTCAAAAGACTCCTTCGTCTCCATAGAAAAAGCACAGAGGAATCTAGGATACGCTCCGAAATTCTCGAATAAGGACGCGCTGCTCCGCAACTGGCGCTGGTATCTGGACAACCGGCGGAAATTCGAGAAGTCTTCGGGCGTCTCTCACAGGGTTCCCTGGAAGCAGGGCGCTGTCGGCCTACTCAAACGGTTCTTTTAGAACTCGTCAGCGGGTTAACGCTTCAGCTTGTCAGCGAAGGCGAAGGGACTTCTTTAGCTGCGGTCGAGAAGTCCGGCGGCGGCCTCGTCCACCATCCAGACAGGCTCCCCGGCCTCCGGTCTTACGAACTTTGCCGGGTACTCGTGAGGGTCGTCGTCGCTTTCGAGGACTTGCCCGAGGGCTTCTGCCTTTCCTTCTCCGGATACCAAGAACACGACAGCCCGTGCCGCGTTTATGACTGGCACGGTCAGGGTGAGGCGGATGGTCTCTAGCTTCTCTACCGGGTTCTCGATGGCCCAGCGGTTTCGCACGTCGAGAGCCGGGGTGTGGGGAAAGAGGCTCGCAGTGTGGCCGTCCTCCCCTATACCTAGCATGACGAGGTCGAGGCGTGGGAGTTCGCCGAAGAAGCTCCGCAGGTCCTCCTCGTAGGCTGTCGCGGCTTCGGCCGGCAGCAGTTCGCCGCGCATCCGGTGTTCGCTGCCCACCCGGACGTGGTCGAGGAGCGCTTCTTTCGCCATCCGGTAGTTAGAGTCCTCGTGATCCGGCGGGACGGTTCGCTCGTCCCCGAAAAAGATGTGTACCTTGCTCCAGTCGAGCCGGTCGTCGTGGTCGCGGGCGAGAAGCTCGTAAGCCGCCTTCGGGGTGGAACCTCCGGCGAGCGCAACAGTGAAGCGACCGGATTCCTCGATGGCTTCTCCCGCCCTCCGAACGAAATCTTCGGCGGCGGCTTGCGCGAGGGCTTCTTTGTTCTCGTGAACCAGGACGCTCAAAGGTCCATTATCTCCACGGCCATCTTCAGGGCGGCCCTGTAAACGTCGTCGCGGCCCCGGTAATGAAGCTCTTCGCCCAGGATTGAATCCGGCTCGAAAGAACCCAGCCGAACCGTCCTCTCGGCGACGACTTCTTCATCTTGCATCACGGTGCTCCTGGCCTCGGAGCTCTGGCGGTGGCGCGAGACCTGGAAGCTCATGTCGCCGGCGTGGAGCTGTATGTGTTGCAACGCCGAGTCCGGGGAGCCGGCGGACATCTCTACGGTCACCTGGCCGGAGGGGCCGGAAAAAGAGACCTCGCGGTCTTCACCTTCGCGGCTCACGGATTCGGGGATCCAACCCAGGGTGGAGGCGAGCCAACCGGCCAGCAGTAGGGCTCGGGCCTCTCCTCTCGGGGCGTGGAGGATCTCGACGCGTTCGATCTCCCCGAGCTTCTCCGCCCGTTCGGGGGGATGGAAAAGTTCCGCCACGAGGCCGCGCCAGGGAGATAGAGAAACCCACTGAAGGTCCCCGAGGTCCGGGGGATCGTCCCTGTCCAACAACCCGGCCAGCTCGCGCAGGCAGGCTCCCTGATCCTGGGATGACGCCGGGTCGACGACGAGCCGGTCGGCCAGTGAGATCATACCTTCGAACTCCGGCGAATTAGCGACGAAGTCTCCCGGATACCAGAGAAAAACGGGCAAATCCGGCAGCAGCAGCGGTCCCGCAAGGCTCTCCAGATGGTGGGCGGGCGGCCCCTCGGCGTGGATGGTCACCTGTTCGGCGCAGACTTGGCCGCTGCCCCGGATGCTACAGAACGCCGAGACCCTGAAGTCGAGGTTTGCCCGCTCCTCATCCGGGTCGGAGATGAGAACTATCGCCCTCGAAGGGAAGTTACCGGCGAGGCCGGAGACGATCTCCGTGACTTTGTCAGCCGCCTCTTCGTCTGTAACCACGACCAGGTTTACGACGCTCGCCCGCAGGCCGGGGCTGCCGTCTTCGTTATCCCGCAGCTTGGCGAACTGGTGCTCTATCTGCTCGACCGTCATCACGCCCGAGTCAGGTGAAGAGCGCGACTCCCCGATCACGGTCGCCTCCACTCCCGGCCGTCGTCCGCCAACAACTCGTCGGCCTCCTTCGGCCCCCAGGTCCCGGCCTCGTAATGGGCGACCTTCCTCCTGCCGTCAGACCAGGACTTCATTAGAGGGTCCAGTATCCTCCACGCTCCCTCTGCCTCGTCCGCCCGGATAAAGAGCGTCGGGTCGCCGAGCATCAGGTCGAGGAGGAGCCGCTGGTAGGCGTCGGGAGCTTGTTCGAGGAACGCCGTCCCGTAGAGGAGGTCCATGTTCACAGAGCGGACCTCGAAGCCGGAGCCGGGGACTTTCGCCCCGATCTTGAGCGACACGCCTTCCTCCGGCTGTATCCTGATGACCATCAAGTTGGGCTCGAGCCCCCGCGTCTCGCTCCCGGAGAAGAGAGTGTGGGGCGTCTTGTGGAACTGGATCGCTATCTCCGTCGCTTTTTTCGGCATCCTCTTGCCCGCCCGGATGTAGAACGGCACCCCGGCCCACCGCCAGTTGTCCACCAGAAGCTTGAGCGCCACGTAGGTATCCGTCTGTGAGTCGGAAGCGACGTCCTCTTCCTCACGGTAGCCTGCGGCCTCCTCCCCGAAGACCCAGCCCGCGTCGTACTGGCCCCGCACGGCGAAGCTCTCCACGTCATCCTCCGGGATGTGGCGGACCGCTTTCAAGACCTTGACCTTCTCCTCGCGCAGGGAGTCGGGGTCGAAGGCAACCGGCGGCTCCATGGCCGTCAGGCACAGGACTTGCATGACGTGGTTCTGGACGATGTCGCGCAGGGCGCCGGTCTCCTCGTAGAACGCGCCGCGAGTGCCGATGCCGTCGCTCTCGGCGACCGTGATCTGGACGTGGTCTATGTAGTGCTGGTTCCACATCGGTTCGAAGATAGTGTTCGAGAACCGCAACGCGATTATGTTCTGGACGGTCTCCTTGCCGAGGTAGTGGTCTATCCGGTAGATCTGGGTCTCGTCGAAGTACCGCTGGATGTCCACGTTCAACTCCTCGGCGCTCGCCAGGTCCCGCCCGAAAGGCTTCTCGACCACGAGCCGCGAGTAGCCGCCGTCCTCTTCTCCCCCGGCGTCCTCGTTCATCCCGGCCTCCCCAAGATGTTCGACGATGGTCGGGAATAGTGACGATGACGATGAAAGGTAGAAGATACGGTTGCCGGCCGTCCCGTGATCCTCATCCAGCTTCTTCAGAAAGTCTTTCAGCTCGTCGTAGGTCTCGGATTTCTTCGAGTCGCCGGGAAGGTAGTAGAGACCTTTGGAGAACGACTCCCACACGTCCTCGCTGAACTCGTCCGCCCGGTGCTCTTCGAGCGCCTCGCGCAGCTTCCCCCGGAAATCTTCGTGGCTCATCTCCGTCCGGGAGATGCCGACGACGGCGAACTCCATGGGCAGCAGCCGCTGGGCGGCAAGGTCGTAGAGCGCCGGAACTAGCTTTCGGGCCGTTAGATCTCCGGAGGCCCCGAAGATGACCATGACCCCAGGCTCCGGGACCCGAGGCAGCCTTGAGTCGTCCCGGAGCAAGTCCTGTGATACCCGCGTACCAGCCACTATCTCGGCCTACTCCTGCTCTTCGTGGCCTTGCGAACTCGCCTCGCGCACGGCGTGTCCGCCGAACTCGTTGCGCAAAGCGCTTATGACTTTCGCCGAGAACGACTCGTCTTGCCGCGAGGCGAACCGCGCGAAGAGCGAGCCCGCGATGGTCGCCGCCGGCACGTCCTCGTGGATGGCTTCCATGACCGTCCAGCGCCCCTCCCCCGAGTCCTCGACGTAGCCCGCTATGTTGTCCAGGTTCGCGTCGTTCTCGAAGGCAGACTCGGCCAGTTCCAGCAGCCAGCTTCGTATCACGCTGCCCTGGTTCCAGAGGTGGGATATCGCCCGCAGATCCACGTCGTACTGGGACTTCTGGAGGATCTCGAACCCCTCGCCGTAAGCCTGGAGCATCGCGTACTCAATGCCGTTGTGGACCATCTTCGTGAAGTGTCCGGCCCCGGCGGGACCGATGTAAGAGTAACCGTCCGGCGGGGCGAGGGTCTTGAAGGCCGGCTCGACGTGCTCGAAGGCGCTGCTGTCGCCGCCGATCATCGTGCAGTAGCCGATATCGTAGCCCCAGATGCCGCCGCTGATGCCGGCGTCGAGGTACCGGAGGCCCTTCTCTTCTATGTCCTTCGCCCGCCGGACGGAGTCCCGGAAGTAAGAGTTTGCGCCGTCCACGATTATGTCTCCCTCATCGGCGAGGTCCGCGAACTGGTGGAGCATCTCCTCCGTCACGTCGCCGGCCGGCAACATCGACCACATCACGCGCGGCGCTTCGAGCTTCTGGACGAACTCCTCCACCGAATATGCGCCTTCCGCCCCGTACTCCGTCGCGTCGTCTACCTTGCCGGACGAACGGTTTCCGGCGACCACGCGGTGCTCACCGCTCTCGGCGAGCCGGCGCACCATATTCGCCCCCATCCGACCGAGGCCGTATATCCCTAGCTCCATGACTCTCCTTCTCTCCGAGTTTTTACGAGCTTCCGCCAGTATACCGCCGGAGCTTACCAGCCGCGCCAGGCCTGAGAAGCAGCCGACTAAATCTCCAAAGAGCCGCCGGAGATCAACCCTTTATCTACCTGACAAGCTGAAGTGCTGACAGGCTGAATAGCTATCTAAAACGGTATGTCGTCGAAGTCTTCTTCGCTTATCTCCACATCGTCGCGGCCTTTCTGGCCGCCTCTTCCTCCCTGGTTCCGCTGGCCGCCCCCGGATGAGCCAGATCCTCCGCCACCTTCGCCGTCGCTGCGGCCTCCGAGGAACTGGACGTTATCGGCGACGACGTCGACTTTGTTGCGCTTGGATCCATCCTGAGCCTCCCACGAGCGGAACTGTAGCCGTCCCTCGACCAGGATCGGGTCGCCCTTTTTCTTGTAGTTGGCGATGGTCTCTCCCAACTCCCGCCAGGCCGAAACGTCGAAGAAATCCACCTCTTCACTCTTGGAGCGGACCCGATTGACGGCGAGCCCGAAACCACATACCGGAATGCCGTCGTTGGTGAACCTCAACTCCGGGTCCCGCGTGAGGTTCCCGGCGAGTATTACCCGGTTGAAACTAACCATTCTTCTCTCCTCCTGCTCTCTGCCCTGTCAGGGCCAGTCTACAGCAACGCCACCGCTTCTCAAGTACCACTAAACTCTCGCTTTTCTATGGTTTCGTGACTGCCACGCTCGCCTCCCCGCCCTTGATGGTTACTATGACGTCGCCGTTCTCGTCGTTCCGGAACACTCTGGCTCCCACCCTGCGGAGCCTGGCGAGCGTCTCGGGGGTCGGGTGACCGTAGGAGTTGTCCGCACCGACCTGTATCACCGCTATCTTAGGCGGGAAGGCGTTCAGGAAACCGGGCGTCGAAGAGGTATTGGAGCCGTGATGATCCACCTTCATAATGGTTACTGGTCCGGTGTGGGAGCTGCTCGCCATGTACTCTTCTTCGTTCTTCTCGGCGTCTCCTGCAAGCAAGACGCGGGCCGGACCATAGGTGAGGAGCAGGGCGACGGAGTTGTCATTCGAGTTGGAGACCAGACCGCCGTCGGCCTCTGTCGGTGGCCCCAAGACATCCGCCTCCACTCCTCCCCAGTCCATCTGATAACCGGCCCGAACCTTCGTGGTCTTGACTCCTTTGTCGCGCACGGCGCGCAGGAAGTTGTTGAAGGTCAGAGAGCCCCTACTCTCCCCCGTAAGGTAGATGTTCTCGACCGGGAAGGCTTCGATCACGTCTGACAGCCCGCCGACATGGTCCGCGTCCGGGTTGGTCGAAACGATGCCATCGAGCTTCTCCACACCCCGACTGTGAAGGAAGTCGACCACGCCGGGTCCCTCCTCGGGCCGTCCGGCGTCTATGAGGTGATTCGTGCCGCCGGCCTGAACCAGAACGGAGTCACCCTGACCAACATCTATAAAGCTAACGGAGAGCGAGCCGGAAGGCGGAGGCTTCGCCCCAGAGTAAGCATTCGGAACGACCCCGCAAGAAACCGCAGTGAATAATAGTGCGCAGAGCAATACCAACAAAGCCCCGCGCTGACCTGGAACTCTACAGCCACCCACTCGTCTTAAACTTCCTCGCTTCCACCGCTTACTGGAATTGTTGTTGTCACAAATTAGCGGAAGCTTTAGCCGGGTCTTCCAAGATCATCTCAAGAGACTCCAGAAGCACGCGGAGGTTGGTACGGTGCGCTGTTTTCTCATCCGTCGATAGAGCCTGACCTTCACCATAGAGGCGTTCCAGCGCCCAGACCCCCTCAAACGCCAGATCCGCGACGGCTGCGGCCAGCAGGTCCGCCTCTTCTTCCGGGGCCAGCGCACGGACCTCCCTGTAAGCGCGCAGGACAGTCTCGCGCGAACCCCACCCGTTGAAATGGAGGATCAGTTGCGCCAGATCGGTGGCGGCGGTTCCGAAGTGCAGGCTCTCGAAGTCGGTCCAGCCCACGAAGTCCGGCCCGGAGAAGTTGACGTGCGGCGCCCACAAGTCGCCGTGGCACAGGGTCGACGTTGCGAGCGCGCCGGAAGGATACCGTTTCAAATTATCTTCGGCCGACTTGATAGCCTCGGGGAGTAGTTGCAGCCAGCTCGAAGAGATAACGCGCTCCTCTCCGTCCGAGGCCGCTCGCACCACCTCGTATAGAGGGCCAACCCCCGTAACGGCTCGGGCGGCGTGCGTTTGGAGGCGTTCTCGCAAAGTCAGCGTCTCGGATTGATGGTCCGGTCGCAGGGCTTCGGTGCTCTGGTGGAAAGCGGCCGTAGCGCGGGCGAGGACGGACAGCTTTGCGGGCTCCACTTTCAGCGCTACGTTGGGCGCGGGAATTCCCCAGGCTCTTCTACCGGAGAGTGGTTCTCCGGAGAGCCACTCCTGGGCGTCGAAGAGTCGACCATCAATCTCCGCGACGGTGTCACCGTCGCAGGTTTCCGCGAGGGCGGGGACACCGTGAAATCCCTCTGCCCGACTTTGCAACAGTATCCGATGCACAAAGCGTAGACGCTCCGGCGACAGGTCGGGCGACCAGCCGCGCAGACACCAGACCGTCCCCCGAGACTCCACCCGCGCAAAAACACTACCGCTCATACCGGAGGAACCGCCGAGCCCGGTTATCGCGACAGAGCCGCCGAAGAAGAGACCACCCGCCTCTTCCAGATGATCGTCGAAGGATGACACTATCAACCTCCATCCCGTTGGGAGCCTAATTCAGGAACGGGAAAACAGGAAAGATGCCCTCTGTCGTCGTGCCTGTAAGCGTCGGTGGATGGCTCTTTTTACTCGCGGTCTTCGGGGGTTAGGCGGTCTATCCACTCGTCGGCTTCGGTGCGGGTCAGGCCCGCGAGCGGTTTGCCGATGCTGCCTTCGAGGCGCTCGACTCCTTTTTCACCCCGCCACTCGACGGCCAGCGTCTTGAGCAGGTCAACCTGGCTCTTGCGGGCCTTCGCCGACGAAGCTCTGCCGGAGCCGCGTCCCGAAGCCGCGCTCCCGGCAGCGTCTCCCGTCTGTCGCGCCTGGCCGTTTGTCTCTTCCCCGCTCTGCCCGGAGTTTCTGGAACGCTGCGCGTCTCCGGTCTTCTGCGTGTCTTCTTGCGCCGGCGGGACCGCCCGGACGGGCGAGTCGGAAGATGGTGGAGAGGGCTGGCTCCGTGTTCTGGCGCGATCCGACCGATCCGGCCGGGGTGAGGTGTAGCCGGCGGGCGGGCCGCCTTCGTCGCCGTCGGAGAGTTCTTCGAGGGCTGTCGCGCCGACGTTTACGGCGTCGCGCAGGGCGCGGGCTTTGGCGCGGGTTTCGGCCATGCGGATCAAATGCGGCGCGATGGCCCTTCCTACATTGCTAGGGCTGGCATCCCCTATCCCCGAGAAGATGCGCCCGTCTTCCATCTGGACCGTCGCTTTTATGACGGCGACGTTCCCGTTCGCTTCGTCGGGGACCTGTATGAGCTCCGTGTCTATGCCGCGCAGGCCGCGGTTGTGGGCTTCGTCCAGCAGGCCGGCGAACAAGACGTATTGTTTGCCCTGGCGGGTGATCATGAACTCGTCTCTCACGTACTATGCTCCCCCGTTCCGGGCTGTCTCACGGTAGTCGGATCCACTCAGCTCTATTCCCTCGCACATGGCGATTATGCGGCTCGCCGTCCTCTCTCCGAGCTGGGCCGGCAGGTTCTCGGGGCCGATGTTGGAGGTGAATATAGTCGGCAGCGCCTCCCGGTAGCGGTGGTTGACGATCACGAACAGCCGCTCCTGCACCCAGGCCGTCGCCTTCTCGCTGCCGAGGTCGTCCAGCAACAGCAAATCCGCGTTCTTTACGGCGTGCATCCACTCGTCGAGGTTTCGGCCGGGGTCGTTGTACGCCCCGCGCAGGTTGTCCAGCAGCTCCGGCACGGTCACGAAGAGAGACGGTACCCGCCTGCGGCGGATCAACTCATTCATCACCGCCACCGCCAGATGCGTCTTCCCCGTTCCGACCCCGCCGCAGAGGTAGAGCCCCTTGCCCGATTCGCGGTTCTCCTCCCACCCGCCCAGATACTTCTCGACCTTCTCGACCGCCCTTGCCGCACCAGGACTGACATAGGGCTTGAAGCTGGCGAAGGTATAGCTCTTGAAACGTTTTGAGAGTCCGCTGCGGTCCCTGAGCGTCTGGACCCGAGTATCGCGGCGCATGAGCTCCCACTCGCGCTGCTCGTTCTTCTTCTCGCACTCAGGGGTGCAGGGCAGATAGTCCCACTCGCCCGGCTTGCCGTACTTGCTCTGGAGCGCCGGTGGAAACTCGACCCACTCGGCCTGCAACTCCCGCCCACAGTGGGGACAGACCTTGTCGTCCAGCCTCAGGGCGTCGGCGGAGCCGTCCCGTTTCCTACTCGCCGAAGAACCACTTGTAATCCTCCCGGCGTCTGGCAGCAGATTGTCTATCCGTTCCACCTCTCACCCCCTCTCCGATCCTCAAAGCTCCTCCCCTTACAGCACCGCTCTCCTCGACCAGCCGGAGCTTTCGGTCCTGCTCGAACCTCTCCACGTCCTCGACGGATTTGACGCCCCGCTCGACCCATCGCTCTAGGATGCTCCGCACGTAACCGACCCTCCGGGCGTCCCGCTCGCTGGCGATCCGCAAAGCCTCCCTTACGACCTCCGGCGAAACCCCGTCCCGACCGCAGTAACCGTTCAAGAACTCCAGGATGTGCGGCGCCGGCAAACTTCCCATGAACTTGAAGTAGTCGTCCGGCGTAACACCCTCCGGCTCCGCCCGCACGATCTCTATATCGTAAGTCTCGGCAGGAACATCCTCGACCTTCTCCGTCTTCGCGGTATCTTTCCGGGCGGCGATGGGCGGGTGCTCCGCGACCTCGAACCAGCCTTCCCGCTCCAGCAGAAAACCCGTCTCTTTCAGCTTCCCGAGCGATTCCTCGACGCTCTGCGGGGTGGAGCGGAGGAGTTCGGCCAACTCTTCGGGTTCGGCGCTGTCGAGCCCGATATCCGGGAGAACCCTGAGCAGTTCGTAGAGGGCCACGGCTTCCGAGCCGAGGTGCGGCATCCAGCGGACGTACAGCCGGGCGCGCTCCCCGCGCGTCCGCTTCTCACCGGGCGGTGTAAGCCTGATTCTCTCCATCCTGCCCCGCAGTATACCGGCCGAGGGCGCGACTCTCTACCGCTGGTTTACGAACGAGAGGATGATAGCGCTGAGTACGATGCCGAGCACGAAGCCCAGGACGCCGACAACGATTGCTGTTACGCCGAGCCTGCGAGAGCCTTTAACCGTCCCGACTATTCCCAAAATCACGCCGAGAGGTCCGAAGATATCCAATGATCCTAATTATTTGGGGCTGACCAGAGGATGAACAAAGAATCTCGTTACAGATGATAGCTAACCTGATGAACCTTGAGGTCCAAGGGAAACTACCAGAGGGCTAGCTACTCCTCGTCGGCCGATATAGCGCACAACAGCACACGATTTTCATCTAGGATTTGAAAGATTATACGTATCCTGGGAATGAAGAGCGCCACGCTGGACGTTCTGTCGCTGACCGCAATCCTGTAGGGTTCCCTGCCGGGCAACTCATCGAAGTCTTCCGGGTTGCGGCTTATGATGAAGACGAGGCCGTCAAGGGCGGACAACGCGAACGGGTAGCTGCTTAAGAGGTGGTCGCGTTGTCTTGCGAACAGCTCCTCTTCTACCAGCGTGCGGTAGAAGAGGTTAGGCCTCTTTGGTTCGCATGAAGCACTCGTATTCGTCCGCCATTGCGTGCCCCGCCTCAATATCACGCTCTGCGAGCGGGAGATCGCTCACAAGGGCGGCCTCGTAGGGGATGCGCTCGAAGTCGTCTACTGCCCTCCATGCCCTGCCGTGAGAGTAGTCCCGCAGCTGGGAGCCGGTTGCCTCCGAAAACTCCTCTATAATGCTATCCACCAGTGCGATCTCCGGGCCGGTAAATAAGGTCAGGTCAGCCTCTCTTAGGGGGATCATCCGCCTGGGCCGGAAGCTGTGACCCGGCGAAGACATAACCACGTCCTCGTCCCGCTCCATCCGCCGCCTTGTGTTCTCAGCACCTGTCGGCACGGGGCCGAACGAGAGCTTGTTGTAGGAGATGCCGGTGATCGAGCGTCCGTACTTAGCGAAAGCGATAGAGTCACAATAGTAGAGAATCTTGTTGAGTTTGGTGATACCAAACTTGGGGTCGTCCTGGCAGCGGTCCGCGACGAACAGCATCAACTCGCGCAAGCGTTTGTTGGACTGTTCGTTCTCGGAACCGTAGGTCAAATTCTCCGGGTTGAACTCGTGCGTACCGCTCATCGGCTTCTCCTTAACCGTTTCGAGTCTTAATTATAGGTTCAGGGTTGTCGAATACAAGAGGTATTTCGTAGCTTTGTCCGTAGGTGAAAGCCCACGCTAACCTTCCTGGTGTCTCAGCATTCATTCGTCTAGCACGCGGCGGTTGTATCGATAAGTTCTCTTTGTGCCCGGCACCAGTGTCCGGGGTACGCGCCCTTCGGTAGTGAGGCTGGTGAATTTGGGGTAAGCGATGCCGACGTAGGCTGCCGCTTCTTTGGCGCCTATTCACACTCTCGGCTCTTCCTGAGTCTGGGCGCAGGGAACTCCGGAACGGTTAGCCGCTGCCTCCGGCGCCGGGGGCGTTCGGCGGCAGTTCGCGATCGTACTGGTTGATGCCGGGGATGAGGCCCTGGCTCGCGGCGAGCCCGAAGAACAGCGCGCCCGTGGAAAGAATTATCACTGCCAGCCCGAACTTCCTGGCGCCGAGAAAGTAACCTATTATGCCGAGCACTATACCGAGCGCTCCGGGCGAAACGCCCGCGCTGAGGCCGAGAAAAGCGCCGCCGATGCCGCCGATGGCGAGGAGCAGGCCGAGCGCGGCGGTGATCCTGCCCGCGAGCAACATCACCCCGGTCTCGTTCTTTATACGCTCTCCCGGTCCCTGCCTATCCTGCCCGGTCCTCGGGTCGGTTCTCCTCGGGTCCAAGTTATCGCTCACGGCCGCTCCTCTTGTACATAACGTTCCCTGGTTCTCATCTAAACACTTACCCGCATTACATCAGTATAATTCCGATCACATGAGACTAGAGCGCAAACTCCCAGGAACCAACGAAGTTTTTCTCCCAGACGACAGCCCGCGCCGGATCTACAGGCCAATTCTGAAAGAACTGGAACGCACGGGACCGGAGAACTGGGACGAGAAACAGCGCCGGGCGCACGGCCTTCTCCTAGACGAGCAACACGCTTTCGGGATACACGAAGGAGACAAGACGCACCCGACTGATTGGATCCCCCGCCTAGTCCCCGCCTCCGATTGGGAGCGACTGGAGCGAGGCCTCGTCCAGCGGATGCAGGCCATCAACGTCTTCTTGAGCCGCCTAGAAGCCGGCAAGGAAGAAGTCGTCCCGCGAAGCGTGATCGAATCGAGCATCCTCTACGACACCGCGACCCCCAACCGCTTCGGCCCGGTGCCGGTCCGGCAAATAGCCTTCGACGTGGTAGCCACCGAGAGCCGCAGAGCGGGAGAGACTGGCGGCTGGGACTACCTCGTCATAGAAGAGAACGCAAAGATGCCCGTCGGCCTTGCCGCCATGACCCGCCGCCGCAAAATGAGCCGCGAAGTCTTCTTCCCAAACTCCTACCCGGAACTTCCCGTACGAAGCCTCGACGGCTGGCTCGCCCGCCTCGGCGACTCTCTGCGCGCCGCCTCCCCGAAAGGCAAAGACGCGACGCTCGCAGTAGTTTCGAGCGGTCCCTCCGACCAGTTCTACCTCGACCATCACATCTACGCCGAAGAGATGAACGCCGTCCTGGCCGAGACCGGAGAGCTCGGAATCGACGGGGACGGCTATTTGCTGCACAAGCCGACGGGCCGCCGGATAGATGTGATCTACGAACGCGTGGACGAGGATAAGCTCTACGCCGAAGTACCGGGACTCCTGGAGTGCCACGTAGAGGGAAAGGTCCACGTCCTCTTCGCCCCGAACTCCGAGGTCATAGACGACAAGGGGGTCGGAGCTTTCGTGCCGGAGATGGTTCGGACCTACCTCGGGGAAGAGCCCCTGATACAGAACGCCCCGACCTGGTCGCTTGCAGTCGAGGAGGAACGCGAGTACGTGATGGAACACTTCGGGGAGTTGGTCGTCAAGAGCCGGGGCGGTTACGGCGGCAAGGAGGTGATGATCGGGCCGGAGGAGACAAAGGAGTCCGTAGATAAGTTCCGGAAGACCGTCGAGAAAAACCCGGTCGAGTACATAGCCCAGGAGATGATCGACTTCTCCACCCACGTCCTCTGCGAGACCAACGGGACGGACGGTTTCATCCTGCGCGACTCCTACGCCGACTACCGGATGCTCGTCCTCGCCCCCGACCCCGAGGACCTTAGTGTGGTCGAGATGATCCCTGGTTGCCTGAGCCGCGTGGCCGCTCCCGGCAAACACGTAGTCAACATCTCAAGCGGCGGCAAGATGAAAGACACCTGGGTGTTGAGAGAGGCCGAAGGATAAACTACGGCGAGGTAATATCAAGCGCCGTCCGCCTGACTTGGCGGAACAAATTTTTGTGGTTCTTCGGATTCTTCGCGGGCGCCGGGGGCTCGTACACTTTTAACTTCTCGGGTGGTGGATCGGGCAGATTTCCGTCCGGTGGTTTCCCAGCGCCGTTGAAGAATATTGCGGCCTGGATCCAGGCCAACTTCTTTCTCTTCCTGGCAGTAGCTATTACGCTGGTAGTGTTGCTCGTAGTGGTCGGGATAGTATTGGCTGTGATCTCGCAGGGCGCCCTCGCGGAGAGTGTGGCCGCCCTCGATAGTGGCGAGGAACGCCGCTTCGGTTCCACCTGGAGAGCCGGAACCGCCAACTTCTGGCGCTTACTGGGACAGAAGGTCTTGTTCGTGCTGATCTCCCTCGGATTGTTGTTGGCCCTAGCGCTGATCGTAGGACTGCCCGCAGTCGGAGTCTTCTTCATTACACAATCAACGGCGGTGCGGATCATAGTCGTCGTCATCGCGGCGCTAGCGGGCATTGCACTGTTTGTCTTGGTCTTCATCCCGCTCGCTATAATCGCGCAGTGGTCGCTCCGGCGGCTGGTCGTAGACCAGGACCGAATCGGCGAGTCGATAGGAACCGGCCACAGTCTCTTCCGGCGCAACATCGGGAGGAGTCTGTTGGTCTGGCTGATACAGCTCGGGCTGAGGCTCGGGATCGGCATCGCGCTGTTCGTAACGACAATAGTTCTCGGTCTCTTACTGGTCGGACCGGCTATCCTGCTTTTTCGGGCGGACTACACCGCCGCGGCGATAGCTGTCGGCGTCGTGGGCGGCATTATCCTTCTGGTTGTTTTCTGCGTCCTCTCGGCGATCATCGGCACCTTCAACTCCAGTTACTGGACACTCGCCTACCTACGCCTGACGAACCCACCCGAAGCCGTGTTGGCCGGAGACCCCACACCCGGCAGCGACCCCGACCCCTCTGGAGGAGCCGATGGTAGCCCAGCCGGAACCTCGTCTTCCTGATACCGGACGTGTGTAGAATGTGCTCCGGCAAAAACGTCTGATAGGAAGGTTTCTCATGGCAAAGCTCGACGGTAAGGTAGCGGTCGTAACAGGAGCGTCCAGCGGTATCGGGGAGGCGACGGCGGAGGCGCTGGCGGCCGAGGGCGCGCACGTGGTGATTGCCGCCAGGCGTGAGGAGCGTCTCTCGGACTTGAAGCAGAGGATGGAGAGCGGCGGGACCCGCGTGCTGACGGTGCAGTGCGATGTAACCGAGGAGGAGCAGGCACACGGCCTGATCCGCAAAGCCGAAGAGGAGTTCGGCCGGGTCGATATACTGGTCAACAACGCGGGCGTCATGCTCCTCTCAAAGATAGAGAAGAGCCTCTCCGGCGAGTGGCGCCAGATGTTCGACGTGAACGTGCTAGGTCTTCTGTACACCACCGATGCAGCCGTGGAGACGATGAAGCGTCAGGGTTCGGGGCACATAGTCAACATCTCAAGCGTCGCCGGACGCAGGAGCCGCCCGACGAGCGGCGTCTACTCCGGGACGAAGTTCGCCGTCAACGCCATCTCCGAGGCGCTGAGGGGTGAGGTAGCCGGTGATGGCATCCGGGTGACGGTCGTCGAACCGGGAGCCGTAGCGACCGAACTAACGAACCACATAACCGACGAGGAAGCCCAGGAAGGTGTCAGCGCCATCACGAGCATCGAGATTTTGGAGTCCGAGGACATCGCCAACGCCGTCGCATACGCCGTGACCCAGCCCCAGCGGGTCAACGTCAACGAACTCCTGATCATGCCGACCGAACAGGTATAGAGAAAGCTTCTCAGCCGGTCAGCACAAAAGGCGACTCTATCTAACCGTCCGTTTCTCTTCACGTTTCAGGAGCTGGCCCATTGACTCGACGGCTACTTCCAACTCCTTGCGCGTGGGTTCGGTTGTGGTGAAGTAGCGTTGGAGGAAGTTGCCTATGGCGATGGAGGGTCGGCTCTGCCCGAAGACGTACCACGCTTCAGAGATGAGGATGAACTGCGCCGCGGAGTACCCCGGCCAGCTTATCAGTGGGGCGAGGAGCGAGGCCAGAATTATGTAGAGCAGGATGTTCGTCCCACAGCGGGGATGTAGTCGGTTGCTCTTGCGAGCGCCCTCGAACGTAACCTCCCCGTAAGTTTCGTAGGCGGCGACTACCTTGTGTTCGGCCCCGTGGTATCGGCCGATGGAGGTAAATTTCATCGCGAGCAGGAAGACTGCCAGGATCGGGAGTATAGGAAAGCTGGCGAAAAAGCCGGAGACGCCGCCGAGAACACCGGGTCCTCCACTGCCGATCTCCAGCAGCCGGACGACGAGCCAGAGCACGCCCATCGTTACGGCGAAGAAGACGAGGGTCCAGACCGAACCGACAGCCTGCAAGAGCAGCCGTCCCCAGAAGAAGAACGAGCGTAGTATCGGCCAGCGCAGGACGCGTCTCAGGGTCGGATTGGTGGGCCTCCAGATATTCGAGGGTTCGACTTTGACCTTGATCTCACCCTTCTTGGTGCGGTAGGCGACGCTCATGTAATTCGGGCCGAAGAGGTCCAGGCCATCGAGGCGCGCCATGCCACCGAAGCTCAACCGCTCTTTCTTATCCACTTCCGGAGCGCCTTCTCGCGCCAAAACTCTCCTCTGGTAGGACACCTCCGGCAACGGCGTACGCTTTATACGCCGCCGGAGAGTAAAAGGTTAGCACGTCGGAGACGAGTATAGATTTCTACACGCACCCGCTGTCGCAAAATGACGCCCGGCCGCCACCTGGGGGTAACTAGGCTCCGATGAGGGCGAGCCGTGGGAGTCCCTTCTCGTTCTTCAGCTCGCGCATGGAGAGGAAGCTGGTCGAGACCCCGCCTCGCTGGAACTCTTCGTCCTCGATTATGGCGAGGTGGAGCGGCAACGTCGTTTCGAGGCCCACGAGGGCGAACTCGTCCAGGGCGCGCGTGCCACGCCGGAGGGCGGCGTCCCGGTCGTCGGCGTGGACGATGAGCTTGGCGAGCAGCGAATCGTAGTTCGGGGGGACCCTGTATCCGGGGTAGAGGTGGGAGTCTACCCGGACGCCGGGGCCACCGGGCGGGTTGTAGAACTCCACGGGTCCTGTCTGAGGCAGGAAACCGCGGCGAGGGTCTTCGGCGTTGATCCTGAACTCCATCGCGTGCCCAACAGCCCGCGTATGAGCCTCGTTCCCTTCGATGCTATCTCCGTCCGCTATCCGGATCTGCTCCGCTACCAGGTCCACGCCGGTCACCATCTCCGTTACCGGATGCTCGACCTGTAAGCGCGTGTTCATCTCTATAAAGTAGAACTCACCCTCCGAGTAGACGAACTCGACCGTCCCGGCTCCCTCGTAGCCCATCGACCCGACGAGCGAGGAGGTGGCGCCCATCATCCCTTCGCGGACCTCTGCGGGCAGGTGCGGAGCGGGCGATTCCTCTATGAGTTTCTGGTAGCGGCGCTGGACGGAGCAATCTCTCTCCGGGAAGACGCTCAACCCGCCCGAGGAGTCGGCAAGGACCTGAACTTCGACGTGGCGCAGGCTTTCGAGGTAGCGCTCGACGTAGACCGAGCCGTCGCCGAAGCTCGCCCCGGCCTCCCGGCTCGCCTCCAGGAACGCTTCTTTCACGTCCTTCTCGGCCCGGACAACGCGCATCCCCTTGCCGCCGCCGCCCGCGCTCGCTTTTATGACCAGCGGGTAGCCGACCTCCGCCCCAACGCGTTTTACCTCGGAGACGCTCTCGCAGAGCCCGTCGCTGCCAGGGGTCACGGGGACACCGGCGGCGGCGGCGATATTCCGGGCGGTTGCCTTGTCGCCCATCTGGGCGATGATCCTCGATGACGGCCCGATAAACCTTATGTTGCAGCGTTCGCAGATCTCCGCGAAGCGGGCGTTCTCGGCCAAAAAACCGTAACCGGGGTGGATGGCGTCCGCGCCCGTAAGCTCGGCGGCGGAGATGATCGCCGGTACATTCAAGTAGCTGCCGGTCGCGGGCGGAGGCCCGATGCAGACGGCCTCATCGGCGAGCATCCGGTGCAGCGAGTCGGAGTCTGCAGTCGAGTAGACGGCCACGCTCCTTATGCCGAGCTCCCGGCAGGCCCGGATGACCCGCAGCGCGACCTCGCCCCGGTTGGCGACCAGGACCTTGCCTATCACGGAGGTCTAGCCTTCCGGCCGGAGATAGAAAAGCGGCTGATCGTACTCGACGGCCCCGGTGTTCTCGGCCAGGACCTCGACGACCTCGCCCGAAACGTCCGTCGGGATCTCGTTCATCAGCTTCATCGCCTCGATAATACATAAGGTCTGCCCGGCCTTGAC
Source organism: Rubrobacteraceae bacterium (assembly GCA_965219175.1). Lineage (GTDB taxonomy): Bacteria > Actinomycetota > Rubrobacteria > Rubrobacterales > Rubrobacteraceae > JBBPZK01. The sequence continues at coordinate 410,140 of CBDCNI010000001.1, read as the reverse complement.
CTTATCCCCGACCTCGACGTAAGTTTCCTCACCCGGCGCGGGCGCCCGGTAGAAAGTCCCCACCACGGGAGAGCGGATCGCGTGCAGCCCACTCGGAACTCCGCTGTTCGAGGTCGCGGCGCCATCCTCGAAGCCGGCATCCTCCCTGAGAATTTCCATCTCCGGGACGGGGGCCGTTGTTCCGGAGGCTCGCGGCATTGACTTCACGGTGATCCTGAGTGTGCCTTGTCGAATGTTGATCTCCCCGACGCCGCTCGTCTGCAGGATCTCGACGAGCCGCTCTACTTCCTCCAGGGGCAACTCCTGCCGCTGTTCGTCGGGACGTTCGGGCTCGCTCATGGTCTTGTCTTCTTTTTACACATAGGACCAGATTCTACACACCCGACCGTTGGAAAACCTGCCTCCGGTTGTACAATGCCGGGAGTTTCCCACGATGGAGGTTACTTCTTGAAGGTCGCTTCTTGAGCATCCGGTTACTCGACCCGAGAGTGGCCCAGCAGATCGCTGCGGGCGAAGTCGTCGACCGTCCCTCCTCCGTCGTGAAGGAACTGGTCGAGAACTCCCTGGATGCCGGAGCCTCCAGGATAGAGGTCGAGCTCGGCGACGGCGGGACCTCTCACCTGCTAGTCCGGGACGACGGCTCCGGGATGACGCCGGAGGACGCCGGGCTCTCGGTCCTGCGTCACGCGACGAGCAAGATCAGCGCCGTCAAGGACATCGAGTCCGTCACCACCCTTGGTTTCCGGGGCGAAGCCCTCCCCTCCATCGCGAGCGTCTCGTCCTTCTCCCTGACCACCTCGACTGGCGAAGGCGCGGGGACGAAGGTGAGCGTGGAAGGCGGCGGTGAAGCCGTGGTCTCCGCCGCGTCCCACCCGAAAGGTACGACCATCCTGGTTGACCGGCTGTTCTACAACGTCCCGGCCCGCCGGGCGTTCTTGAGGGGTTCGCGGGCCGAGCGGGCGGCCATCGTCGAGGTGTTGACGCACGTCGCCACGGCCCACCCGGAGGTCGCCTTCCGGCTGACGGAAGCGGGGAGAGACTATCTCTCCCTGCCGGCGGCGGGCGGGTTGCTGGAGAGGCTGGCCCGGATCCACGGCGTCGCGAAAGCACGTGCCCTGCGGGAGGTCGCTTACGAGTCGGGTGCTTTCAAGATAGGCGGCTACGCGGCGCTCCCGAGCGTGACGGAGAGCAGCCGCTCGCGCCAGACGGTCTCGGTGAACGGCCGTTGGGTAAGGGGAGAAAACCTCTACCGGGGACTCGACGACGCCTACCGGGCGACGGTCCCATCGGGGCGCTACCCGCCGGTCGCACTCCGTATAGAGGTAGACCCGAGGCGAGTGGACGTAAACGTGCATCCCACAAAGCAGATCGTGCGCTTCTCCGAGGAACGTGCGGTGCGGGAAGCGGTCGCGGCGGCCATCCGGCGGGCTATAGAGTGGCGCCCAACCGCTCCCGCCGCCACGCCGAGGAGTTCGCAGCCCGCCTTCACCCAGGAACGGTTCCCCACACCGCAGCCGGGCCGGGGCTACTCTTCCTACGCCGCCGAGAGCCGCCCCATATACCCGGCGCAGCCGCCCCGTAACTTACAGGAGGCGCGGGAACGAATCTCTGAGGCGTCGAAAACTCCGACAGAGATATCTACCGAGACATCCACGGAGACGCTCGTTGAGTTGCCGGAGCGGGGCGGGTTACCGCGGGCGTCGTTGGATGAGCTTCATGTGATCGGGCAGTTAGGCGCGGGCTACATACTCGTCGAGGAGCCGGGAGAGCCGGGGGCGATGTGGATAGTGGACCAGCACGTCGCCCACGAGCGGGCGATCCTCGACCGTCTCAACGGCTCCGAGAGTCCGGCGACGGTCCAGAGTCTCCTTATCCCCGAAGTGGTCGAGCTCTCCCCCGGCGAAGCCGAGACAGCCTCCGGGAGCCTGGAGGAGCTGGCCGTCTACGGCTTCGAGGCGGAGCCTTTTGGTCCACGCTCCTTCCGGGTAGTCTCGGTCATCTCGACGCTCGCCGCGCGAAGCGAGGATATCGCCGGCGCTTTCAAGGACGCGCTCGCGGCGGTCTCGGGCACCGAGCCGGGCCACAGGCGCGAGGACCGCATCCTGGCTACCATAGCTTGCCACTCAGCTGTGAAAATGGGCGACAGGATGTCTCAGCCGGAGATGGAAGCCCTTATAAAGAGCTGGCTCACCAGCCGCCTGCCGGCGACATGTCCCCACGGCCGCTCCATCTGCTACCGGATCGGGCTGAACGAGGTCGCCCGAAAGCTCGACCGTCACTAGGTAGAGTCTCAGGTCTTCTTTGTACGCTTCGCCTCCGCTGATTCTTGTGTCCCGAGTTTCTGGAGTCTCTGTTCCGGGTAGCTCCGGAAGTCTTCGGCCCGGCGGACGCGTTCGGTGACGATCCGGCCGCCGTGCAGGGTTGCGCCGAGCACGAGGCCCGCGCTTATAAGGACCACGTCCTTGATGATGTACTGGCCTACTAGAGTCGGGGCGTGGAAAGCTCCGGCGAAGATCTCACCGGGGAAGATGACTAGCGGCGAGATGGCGCCGAGCATTTGCAAGCCGAGCAACACCAGCGTCAAACGCGGGTACAGGCCGGTGATCAAGCCGATCCCGATGACGCACTCAAGGGCCGCCAGCAGTATCATGCTCACGCCCGCAGGGACCAACCCGAAGGTGAGAACCCCGACCGTGCGCGACGCCAGGTCTTCTATCGGGCTGACGTCCGGGAAGAACTTCAAGGCCCCGAACAGTAGGAAGACTCCGCCCAGGCTAATTCGGAGTATCGGGATGCTGTAGCTCACGAGCCACCGCATTACGGCATTCTCTAGTTGGTTGGGCGCGACGTGCGGGATCTTCACGGGGTACTCCTTCGTGTGTCGGTCGTAGTCGGTTCTTCTTATACCGACTATTACGACCGCCGCATTCTTCGAGATCATCCGAAACGTCCAACCGGCGAGATTCTTTAGGAGCGGTCTTTCCTGATCAGTGCGTCGACGCTGAAGCGGCCGGTCGGAGCAAAGGCTATCAGGAGTCCCAGCGCAAGTAGGCCGATGTCGCGGAGGGCGTCGAGCCAGAGGTTAGAGGTATCCGCGCTCGGGCCGAAGCAGCCGCAGTCGATCTCCAGCCCCCGCAAGGCTCCCTGCAAGAGCGCAAAGATAAAGAGCACCACAAGACCACTCGAAACCCAGGCCGAGACCTTCGTGAAGAGCCCGGCGGTCAGGTACAGGCCGAGCAGTATCTCCAGGTACGGCAGCCCGTGCGCCGAGAGGGTAACGAACCACTCCGGCAGGCCAAGCTCGTAGGAGCGAATGGAAGAGGCAAGCCCACCGGGGTCGAGAGCCTTGAGCACCCCCGCAACCAGGAACACGCCGCCCAGGACCAGCCGGGCCGCGAGCGAGACGAAGCCGCCCGTCAGAAAACCGCGCGCTCCAGCGAAACCGTCTTGGCCTTTCTTCGACAAAGCGGTTACTATACTACTCCACACTAAAGGGAATTGTTAACGGCGTCGGAGGAGTTCTCCATGGCTCGAAACACTACTAGCGGAAGAGGTTCCGGCAAGGCCGGCAATAAGAAGCCGCCATCCGAAAACAGGGGGCTAATGCTCGCTCTGGCCGGGTTCACGGCGCTCCTGATCCTGGTGGTAGCCGCAGTCGCCATCTTCAGCACCATCAATACCGGACAAAGCGCCCAGAACGACCAGAACTTCACCCCAAGCCGCCAGGGTCTCCTCCCCATCGGCTCGAAAGCCCCAAACTTTACCGTCAAGACCATAGACGGCGGCAACGCTTCGCTCGGTGGTAAGAACAAGTCCGCTACGTTGCTCGTACTGTTCGCGAGTTGGTGTCCGCATTGCCAGGCGGAAGCGCCGACGATCAGCTCGCTCGAAAAGAAATACCCGGACCTGCGGGTGATGATGGTGAGCATCCCGGATAAAAACGCCGGCTGGGAACAGGGCGATGACCCTCAGAACGTGCGTAAGTTCGTGAACACGTACGACATAAAAGGCCCCGCCGCCTACGACCCGGCGGTCGGGCGTAAGTACAAAGTAAGCGGCACCCCGACCATCTACGTCCTGGACAAGAACGACAAGATAGTCGCCTCCAACTCGGGTGAGACCCCGGCGGGCGTGTTGGAAGGCTGGATCCAGAAGGCCCTCGGCTAATGCTGTCGGCTAAGGTCCCGGCTAGAAACGAATAGAGGAGAACGCATGCCCATAGAGTTCAACGCGAGCGGCAGCTACACCTTGGGGGTCGAGGAGGAGCTGCACATCGTCGACGCCGCCACCGGAGAGTTGGTGCCGAAGATAGAGGAGATCATGGCGCGTCTCCCCGAAGACCTCGCCGAGTTCGTCTCCTACGAGTTGTTCCAGTCGGTCCTCGAAACAAAGACCCCGCCGTGCTCCACGGTCGCCGAAGCCGAGCGTCACCTGCGCGAGTTGCGCAGCCGGGTCGGCTCGTGGGCCGCCTCCTGCGGCGCTTCCCTCGCCTCGGCCGGAACACACCCTTTCTCCCGCTACAAAGACCAGAAGATAACCGACCAGGAGCGCTACCGCTACGTCATAGAGACGCTCCGTTGGATCGCCGAACGGGAGGTCATCTTCGGCCAGCACGTCCACGTCGGCGTACCCGGCCCCGAGGAAGCCATCCAGGCCCACAATCGCCTCTCCGAGTACGCGCCCCTGCTGCTGGCGCTCTCGGCCAACTCACCATACTGGCAGGGGATGGACACCGGCTTCGAGTCCACACGGGTCAAGATCTTCGAGACCTTCCCACGCGCCGGCCTCCCGCCCGCCTTCCCGGACTACGCCGCCTTCGAGAACTACATAGACAACATGGTCGAGGCCGGGGCGATGGACGATTACACCTTCTGCTGGTGGGACGTCCGCCCGCACCCGAAGTTCGGCACCATAGAACTCCGCATCCTCGACTCCCAGACCAGCCTGAAAGCAGTCTCCGCCCTAACCGCCCTGACCCAGTGCATAGTCGCCCGCTCGCTGGAAGACAACGTCTCAAACGACCCCTACGACCGGGACATAGCCGAGGAGAACAAGTGGCGCGCCGCCCGTCACGGCATGGACGCAACCTTCTACGACGCCACCGAGAGGGTCTCCTTCCCGGCCAAAGACATGGCCCGCGCCCTCGTGGAAGAGCTAAAACCCCGCGCCCAGGATCTCGGCTGCGAAAACGAACTCCTCGACGTGCTGGAACTCGTAGCAGACGGCACCGGCAGCAACCACCAGCGCGAAATTTACGAACAGGACGGAGACTTCCTGGACGTGGTCGCCTTCCTGATAGAAGGCACCCGCCCCGCCCTGGCCGAGGAGCCGAGCTAGGGCGAATCGACAATTGGATCAGATCCACATGAGAGAAGCGGCCAGATAGAGGAAAGACTTGAAGTAGAAGGCCTTCCTATCGTAGCGAGTGGCTATGCGCCGGAAGCGCTTTAGCTTGTTGAAGGCTCTCTCAATGAGGTTTCGCTCTTTGTATAGCTCTCGGTCGTACTCTCTTTTTACCTTCCGATTGGATCTCGGTGGGATAACGGCAACCGCCCCAAGTTCCTTGACCTTTTGGAGAACCCTCTCTGTATCGTAGCCCTTGTCGGCGATCACGTACCCGGTTTGTACTCCTTCAAGTAGCCTCTCGGCCTCTTTCGCGTCGTTGGTCTGACCCGCTGTGAGCAAGAATCGCACGGGACGGCCCAGAGCATCGGTTGTCATGTGGATCTTCGTGCTCAAACCTCCTCGAGAACGCCCCAAAGCCTCGTTTTCGCCCCCCTTATCTGTAAAGGACCCACGTGTCAAACGCAAGTGTGGTTTGTAGTTCTCCATCCGTCCCGCAGGTGGATCACGGTCGCCGACGAGTGCTGGTTGCGGGAAGAAAGCTAGCGACGATTCGCACACTCTCGGTTGAAGGTGGACGCCCTGCCTTATCTCGGTGCTCGGTCTACGCTCCTTACGGGCGTGCCGGCTACATGATGATCGATGGGGTGCTCTTCCCTCAAACACGGATGCGGCCGCTCGTTCTTTTGAGGCTGTCCAGCTCAAAGAGAAGCACTTCTCTTGGTGGCAGCAGGGGGGTCCCAGGAGCCGGCCGCTCCCTGGTAGTCTCTCTACCTCATCGTGTGTTTCGGGCTCCGCTATTGAGAAGCGCACGAATGCCTTCCTAAAGCCTTCTTCCTCCGAAAACGCCCATCTCAGGCACTACTACTGACGGCGAGTGGCTCGCTCATGGCCTCCTCTCCGAGCTCTCGTAAGGTGTGATGCGCCCGGCGGATCAACTTGCGTGCAATGGAGAGAGCCGCCCGGTTTGTCCCTATCCGCTCTCTGGTGTATAGGTAGTACTCGTGATCGGGGGAGCTTTTCCTGTAAGCCCCCTTCGCCGCCTCGTAAGCCGCCCATCTCAACACCGGCGAGCCTTGCCTGGAGAGCTTGCCCGCGGCCCTCTTCTCGTCGGAGCTGTGGACGGTGACATCCAACCCCGCGAAGCGTACCGCCTTCTTCGAGCTCGAAAACCGGCGGGTGTCTCCGAGTTCGGAGAACAGCGCCACGCTGGTAAGCTCTCCCACGCCGTAGTGCTCCATCAGCGCCCGGCAGCCGGCTTGAGTACGGGCGTAGGCCTTCAACTCCGTCTCGATGGGAGAGAGCTCCTCGTTTATGTGCTCGATCATCTTCAAGCACACCTCCACTACCTTGCGAGCCGCTGCCGGCAAATCCAGGTTCTCCAACCGCTCGCGCCCCTCCGCCGAGAGGAGATTCTTTTCCTGCTTGGGGCATCCGTTGTGGAAGAGTTGGGCATGGATTCGTTGGAGGTGAGCGCTGCGTTCCTCAACCATGCCGTGGCGCATCCGCATGAGCGTCCTGATCTCCTGGACATGCTCCGGTGGAACCCACGACTCCGGCAACCGCTCGATCACGAGCAAATCCCTGAGGTGCTTCGCGTCGATGCGGTCGGTCTTGGCCCGCTTCTTACGCCCCTGCAAAGCTTTGGTGTCGGCGGGCTCCGCCAGATGTGCTTCAATGCCCGCCCTCTGGAGCTCCTCGACAACGTAGCGCCAGCCGGTGGTGGCCTCCACGGCGAAGGCGGTCTCCTGATCACCAAACCGCTCGGTGAACTCCTCCAGCCAAGAGCGAAGGTACTCGCGGTCAGCCGGGCGAATCTCGCCCCGGTGACTCTCTCCAGTGTCTGTCTGTACGTAGTCGAAGGTGATCTGCTTTCTATGCACGTCGAGTCCGCCTACAATGTCCATGTGGTGGGGCCTCCTCAAGCTCCGTTATTTACACAACACGGGGTATGATCTCATCACCCGCGTTTGAGCTGAGGGGGCTTCGCCCTACTGTCCTCTACATGTCATCTTTTTGTCCCCCCTTTTCCTGTAGTCGCTTGCTGATGAGCCCTTACGATTGAAGTGTCGATCATCAGGTACTCATTGTCCGCGTCACTTGTGAGAACATCAAATATCTCTTCCCACACTCCAAACCTCGCCCAGCGAGTGAAGCGCTTATGGTTGCTCTTCCAGTTACCGTAACGCTCTGGCATATGACACCAGTACGCTCCGCTGCGCAACACCCACAACACTCCATTGACGAAATTCCGGTTATCTCGGGCTGTGCGGCCTCGATCTCCCGCTTTGCCGGGAAGCAGATCCTTGATCTTTTGCCACTGAGCTTCCGTGAGTTCGTATCGCTTAGGCATATCTGCACCTCACTTGCGCTTGCCTACACGTGAGTGAAGCAGATGTTAACCTATATGTCGATTCGCCCTAGCCGGACAACGACAAGCCGCCGGGCACCAGACCCCATCGCTGTTCCTCCAACGATCCTCGCCCTAACGACTCATGCCAACCTTATAGCTGAACTGCTGAACTGCTGATCGGCTGCCAGGCTATCTTTCCTCGAAGCCCATGCTCCACACGCGGTCGAGGTCGTAGTTTGAGTAGCAGCGGAAGGCGACCATCGTCTCGGTTCGGGCGACGCCGGGGACCTGGGCGAGCTTCGCCGGCACGATCTCCGCGAGCCTCTCGAAGTCCGGGATGCGGACCATCACCACCAGATCGTATGGCCCTGTGACGGAGTAGGCCTCGGTTACGCCCTCTATGGCGAGCATGGCCTGGGCCGCCTCCTCGACCCGCTCGCGCTCGGTCGTTACCAGCACAACGGCGGTTACCATAGCGCCACCTCCCCGCGGCCCAAAGGCCGTACTCTCTAAAAATGTGGGCGAGGGGGGACTCGAACCCCCACGTCCTCTCGGACACTAGACCCTGAACCTAGCGCGTCTACCAATTCCGCCACTCGCCCGTCTGGATCTCTCGAAACCTCCGGGATTGTATCAAGTCGGAGCCTCCGGGACCAGCGGAGGGATACCAAATCCCCGGCAATGACTATACAATATCCCTCTATCATGACTGAAACTCGCTACATCGAGGGCCAACGGCGCTACGTCTTGGAGGAAGTAGTCGGGCGCGGCGGCTTCGCTACCGTCTGGCGAGCCAGGCCCGAAGGGCGCGGCGCGGACGTGGCGATCAAGGTGATACCGGTCTACAGTAACGACGAACGCTCGCGTGCGCTGCGCGAGGGTCAGATCGCCGAGGACCTGAACCACCCGAACATCGTCGAGACGCTCGAAGTCATCCCCGGCGGTCACGAGGTGTACCTGGTGACGGAGTTCGTTCCGGGTCCTTCCCTGAACGAGGTGGTCGAGGACTACGACATGGGCGAGACCATAGACGCCCTCGCCCAGATCCTCGAAGCCCTCATCTACGCCCACGGACAGGGAATCATCCACCGGGACATCAAACCCCAGAACGCCCTCGTAGGCCGTCGCGGCGCGGTAAAGCTGACGGACTTCGGGGTCGCCTACCGGGCGGGTGACACGCGCCTGACCCAGATCGGCTTCGCCGTCGGCACTCTAGGCTACATCGCCCCGGAGATCCTCTCCGGCTCCGACCCGAGCGTCCTGACCGACATCTACGCCGTCGGCGCCACGGCCCAGGCCCTCCTCTCCCACCAGCCGGAGGAGGCCCCGCCGCGCCTTAGAGAGTTCATAGACCGGGCCACCTCGCCGAACCCGTCCCACCGCCCCCAGAGCGCCTGGGAGGCCCTGAAACTCCTGACCGGCCGCAAGAACCTCCCGACGAGGAGCGTCGCCACCAAAGCGCGCGTTATCCCGGCGGGCTACGCGGAAGGGGCCTTGCGCCTCACCAACGGCCTGCTCGCGGGATGGCTCGGCTACCTCGGGGCCGGACTCCTGCTCGGCAACGACGCCGGAGCGTTGAGCGGGGAGTTGAGCCTGGCGGCCGGATTCGGGGTACTCGGGTACGTGCTGCCGCGGGTCGGGGCGGCGGCGGTCATAGTGGCGCTGGCGGCCGCGCTCCTTCAGAGCGGGGTCGGACTCGGGTTCTCGGTGCTGCTGCCGGCGATCGGTCTGATCTGGGTGGCCGTCAGCAACGGAAGCATGAGGCGAGCGCCGCTCGCCCCCCTCGTTACCGTGCCGCTCGCCCTCGTGCCGGTCACGGCGGCGGGACTCGCAGCCGGGCTGCCGCTCCTTCTCGGGGCGTTGATGCGTCCCCTTTCGGCGGCTTTGTCGGCGGCGATGGGCGCGTTCATCCTGGTCGGGTACGTGATCGCGCGCGGCGACGGCTTCATGCCCTTTTTCGGGGTTCAATTCATGAGGATGCCCGCGACGCTTGGCGTCATCCCGCTGCTGGATTGGATCGGCAGGATCTGGCAGTCCTTCCCCCTGATAATCTTGCTGCCGCTGCTGTGGGCCTCGATGGCGGCGGTGCTCTCCGTGGCCGAGCGGTTCGGCCGCTGGGTCGCCGGGCTGATCTTAACCGTCATAGGCGGGACCCTCGGGTACGCCCTGGTCGACGCGCTCGTCGTTTCCTCGCAGAGCGTCTCTTCGCAGAACACCGGCGCCCCGGCGGCACTGGTGGGGGCGATGACTTCGCTCGGGCTGGCGGCTATAATATACGGGTTGTTCAGGTATTTCTGGTCTCGGGTGAGAAGGTAAGCCTTTGGGATTTCTAAAGCAGATAGAGAATCGGATGGGCTCCATAGTGGAGGGCGTGTTTGGTCGCGCGTTCCGGCGTCAGGTCCATCCGGTCGAGATCGCCAAAGGACTCGCGAAGCAGATGGACGAGGGCCGGATGGTCAGCGTCTCGCGTACCTACGCCCCGAACGACTTCACGATACACCTCTCCGAGGACGATACAGAGTCGATACAGGCCTACCAGAGCGCGCTCCGGGACGAGTTGATCCAGTACGCCTCCACCCACGCCGAGAACAAGGACTACCACCTGATGAGCCTGCCGAGGGTCCGGTTCGAGCTCGACGACTCGCTGCGCTACGGGGAGTTCGGGATCACCGCGAAGCTCACCGGTCCATCCGACGGCTCCCGCGAGAGAGGCGCGCCCCAGGACACCTCGGGCCAGACGCGAATCTTCCGAACCGAAAACGCGGAGACAGAGGTGGAGGAGGGCGAAGTCGGCGGCACATCGGCTATCTCCGTCGAGGAGGCCCGCAGGCAAGGTCTGGCGAGAGAGACGGCCGAGCTTATCATCGACGGAAAGTCCCACCCGCTGGAAGGGCGTGGACCCTGGTCCGTCGGGCGCTCCGACGACAACGAGGTAGTCATCTCCGACCCGAACATCTCCCGGAAGCACGCGAGGTTGATCCGCGCGGAGAACGGCTTCGTCGTGGAAGACCTCGGCTCGACTAACGGCACCCTCCTGGACGGCGCCCCGATAGACCGCGAGCGGATAGAGAGCGGCGACGAGCTTACCTTCGGCCAGTCGGAGGCCCGCTTTGTCCGCCGGAGCGGCGCTCCGGACGATTCCGGAGAAGCGGTCTCCCCGCGCGGCAGGCGTCCAGGAAACAGAAACAGGTAAGCGCGTGCTCGACCTCCAGGTCCCGCTCCTGGCGGCGAAGGCGCTGCTCCTCCTGCTGCTCTTCGCCTTTGTCTACTCCGTCATGCGCCGGGGCGTCGGAGACCTCCGAGCCATCCCGGACGACAAACCTCTCCAACCGGGCGGAGGAGCGGCTCGCAACGGAAAGACCTCGTACAAAAAGAACCTCGTCGGGGCTTCGGAGTTGCTGGTCGAAGACTCAGACATCCTCGCGCCGGAGACGCGGTTCCGGGTCAAGAGCGAGACGACGAGCCTCGGACGTTCACCGGCGAGCGACGTGGTGCTCGGCAAGGACGACTTCGTCTCCGGGCGTCACGCGCAACTTAGCCGTCACGGCGGCCTCCTGTACGTCGAAGACCTCGGCTCGACCAACGGCACTTTCGTCAACGACCGCAAGACCGTGGGCGCAACACCCCTCAGAGCCGGAGACACGGTTCGGATAGGTTCCACGACCTTCCGGTACGTGGAGTAGTCCGCTAAAGATGCTTTCCCTGGAACATTTCGGCGTAACCGACGCGGGCAAGGTCCGTCAGAACAACGAGGACGCCCTGCTCGTAGGAGACGGTCGCGACCCGACGCTCCTGGTGGTCGCCGACGGCATCGGCGGGTTCGAGGCGGGAGAGGTGGCGAGCTCCATCACCGTAGAAGTCCTGAAGACGCTCGAGCCGGACGAGTCGTTCGAGGAGGCTATTCAGGAGGCGAACCGCCGGATACTCGCCGCCGCCCGCGACGACGAAAAGCTCTCCGGGATGGGGACGACTATAGTCGCCGTCCGGTTTACCGAGGAGCCGGGAGGATCGGAGGCGGAGGTCGCCCACGTCGGGGACTCGCGGGCGTACCTGCTGCGCGGCGAGGAGCTCAGGTATCTGACGGAGGACCACTCGCTCGTCTCGGAGTTGATCCGTAGCGGCGAACTGACCCGCGCCGAAGCAGCCGGGCATCCGCAGAAGAACCTCATCACCCGCGCTTTGGGCGCAGCCGAGGAGATACAGGTAGATACCGCAACGCTGGACGTCGAAGCCGGGGACAGGCTGCTGCTCTGCTCCGATGGGCTCTCGGACATGGTCCCGGAAGACCGCATCCAGAGGATACTGGCCGAACCCTCCGGAGACCCGGAGACTGCGGCCCGCAGGCTCCTCTCGGCCGCGCTGGACGCCGGAGGCTCCGACAACGTGACAGCCGTCGTCGCCGACGTAAAAGAGCACGAAGCGCCGGAGGGTCACGACGGAGAGTCGCCCATCGAAGAGGTCTCAGGCGACACCCAGGAGTTTCGGGTCGCCTCCCCGGAAAGAGTCGCCCCGCAGGTAGGAGACCAGGGAGGTCGTAGAGGCGGGGAGAGGCGGGACCCTTGGAACACGACGGATCCCTCCAGGGAAAATCGTTCCGGGCGTGTCGAGGAATGGGAGCCGGAGAGGGAACCTATCCGCAAGCGCAGGCGCAGGCGCGACTTGCGTTCGCTCGCGTGGCTGATGCGGACGATCGCGGCGCTCGTGGTGGTCGCCGCCCTGCTCTCGCCCGTCTATTTCTGGGCCAGCACCCGCTACTTCCTCGGCTACGACAACAGCACCGTCGTCGCCTATCAGGGGTTGCCGTACAACATCCAGAAGCTCCGGCTAAACGTCGAGTACAAGCGGACTAGCCTCAAGGAGAAGCAGGTCGCCGAACCTTACCAGGCCCAGATACGGGACCACAAACTCTATACCAAGAAAGACGTAGACAAGGTCCTGGGCAGCTTGAGGAGCCGCTAGCCGTGGCCCGACGGACGACGCTGCCGATGGTCCTGGCGCTGCTGGTGACGACTCTGGGGTTCGCCACGCTCATCTTCGCGCAGGAGACTACGAGCCCGCCCTTGATCTACGGCGCCTATTACGCGGGGACCCTATTCGCCGTCTACGTGGTGGTGAGGTTGTGGCTACCGCACGCCGACACGCTGCTCTTGCCGATAGTTACTTTTCTGACCGGCATAGGGCTCGTTATGATCTTCCGTCTCACCTACGATTTGTTCGGCGCGCAGAGACTGACGATCACACAGGCGATCTGGATCCTGGTCGGTAGCGCCGCGCTCTTGTTCATGATCTTCTTCTTCCGTAACTACGAGCGCCTCTTCGACTACAAGTACCTCTTCGCGTTCGCGGCCTTCGCGCTCATCGCCCTGACCTTCACGCCCTTCGGTTACGAGGTCAACGGGGCGCGGCTGTGGGTCAGGTTCGGGCCGGTCAACTTCCAGCCCTCGGAGTTCGCCCGGATAGCGCTCGTGATCTTCTTCGCCGGCTACCTCGCAGAGAAACGGGACGTAATGGCGGCCACGAGCCGCTCTTTCCTCGGCGTCCAACTCCCCCCACTCAAATACTTCGGCCCCGTCGCGCTGGTGTGGGCAGCCTCGGTCGGGCTGCTCGTCCTCGAAAAAGACCTCGGGAGCAGCCTGCTCTTCTTCGCCGTGCCCCTCTTGATGCTGTACGTCGCCACGGGACGGTCGGCCTACCTCATGATCGGCGGCGCCCTCTTCGCTGTCGGCTCTTTCGCGGCCTACCTGCTGGTCGGCCGCGTGCAAGTCCGGGTGGAGACCTGGCTCGACCCCTGGAAATACGCCGACGGCATAGGTTTTCAGATCCTTCAGAGCCTCTTTAACATAGCCGACGGCGGCATCACCGGGACCGGCCTCGGCGCGGGATACTCCCAGACTATCCCGGAGGTACAGACGGACTTCATCTTCTCCGCCATAGCCAGCGAACTAGGTTTGATCGGCGCGACGGCGGTCCTGCTCGCCTTCCTCGCCTTCGTCTACCGGGGGATCAAGATAGCGATGCTCACCGAAGACCCTGCCTCTAAGCTCCTTGCCTTCGGGCTCGCCTCCACGCTCGCCATCCAGACCATCATCATCGTCGGCGGCGTAACCAAAGCCATCCCGCTGACCGGCATAACACTCCCCTTCGTCTCCTACGGCGGCTCCTCGGTGGTGGGCAGCTTTATCCTGACCGGCCTACTCCTAGTCATCTCCGAGAAGGCGGGCAAGAAGCTGGTCAGGGTCTCCGGGAAAGCCGGGGCCGGATGAACACGCAGGTAAGGCGCTCTTTCTACCTCTTCGTGCTCGGGTTCGCGGCGCTCGTCGGGGTGCTCGCCTACTGGCAGGTCTACGCTCAGAAAGCCCTCGCGGACAACCCTCACAACGGATTGCAGACCAAGAGAAACGTGCAGTCGCCGCGCGGCGTCATCGTGGCGGGCGACGGCAATACCGTGCTGGCGAAGAGCGAGAAGCAGAAAGACGGCTCCTACAAGCGCGTCTATCCGGGGGGGTCGTTGTACGCGGATGTGGTCGGTTACTGGAGCCAGAAATATGGGGCGACGGGTGTCGAGATCGGGGAGAACTCGAACCTCTCGGCGACCAAGCAGCCCGAGACCCTGGACCAGCTCATAAACCAGTTCACCGGCGGGCCGCAGCCCGGCAACAACATCACGCTCACCCTGGATCCGAAGCTCCAGAAAGTCGCCCGAGACCAGATCTCCCAGAGCAAGACCGGCCGTGGCTCGGTCGTGGCGCTCGACCCGCAGACCGGCCGTATCCTCGCGCTCGTCTCCTATCCATCCTACGACCCGAACAACATAGACGAGCGCTTCAAGCAGATCCGGAACGACCCCAACCAACCGCTCCTCAACCGGGCCACTCAAGGCCTCTACGCCCCAGGCTCGGTGATGAAGACCATCACGGCCGCGGCCGCCCTGAAAAAAGGGGTCAAGCCCTCGGACAAGTTCTTCGACTCGGGCAGCTACCAGGCGGCGCCGGGCGGTTACAGGATCACCAACTACGGCGGCTACCGCTACGGACAACTCCCGTTCGACGAGGCTTACGCCAAGTCGATAAACGTCATCTTCGCCAAGATAGCAACCGAAAAAGTCCACGCGCAGGCGCTCTACGACATGGCCCAACAGTTCGGCTTCGGCGACTCCTACAAAGACTTCCCGCTGCCGGTTACGCCGTCCAGCATGGGTCCGCCTCCCTCGGAGTGGGACGGCAACTACCTGGCCGCCGCCTCCTTCGGGCAGGCTCAGGTACAGACCAACACCTTCGAGATGGCGATGATGACCGCCGCCATAGCAAACAACGGCGTTATGATGGAGCCGCAACTCATCAAGGAAGTAAGGTCTTCGGACGGTGTGATCCTGGACCGGCCCGCGTCGAGCGAACGTAAGCAGGTGATCGACGAAGGTACGGCCAAAACCCTGACCAAGATGATGCACATGGTCGTGACGGATAAGGGAACGGCCCCGGCCGGTGCGATAAAAGGGGTCGAGGTGGCGGCCAAGACGGGGACCGCCGAGGTTCCGGGCGGCGCCCCGAACTCCTGGTACATCGCCTTCGCGCCCGAGAAAAACCCGAAGATAGCCATAGCCACCCTTATAGAGAACGGTGGCGACGGCGAGAAAGCAGCGCTCCCGGCTACGAAGAAGATCATGGAAGAGTACCTGAAGGGCAACAAGAAGTGATTCCGAGCAACGGTATAATGCCCTGAACGTGGAACAGCTAGTAGACAACCGCTACCGGATAGAGAAGCCGCTCGGCAATGGCGGCATGGCCGAGGTCTACCTAGCCCACGACGACGTGCTCGGCAGGGACGTGGCACTCAAGGTGATGAACGGCCGCTACGCCCACGACGACGAATTCGTGGAGCGTTTCAGGCGCGAAGCCCAGCACGCCGCAGCCCTCTCGCACCCGAACATAGTTCCCATTTACGACCGGGGCGAGTCCGAGACCGGGACTTACTACATAGCGATGGAGTACCTTTCCGGGGGGACTTTGAAGGACCGCATCCTAAAACGCGGCCCGCTTCCGGCCCGCACGGCGGCGGCGGTGGCGGCCCAGATCGCCGAGGCGTTGCAGGTGGCGCACCGGAAAGGCGTCATCCATCGGGACATAAAACCCCACAACATACTCATAACCGACTCCGGGGACATCAAAGTCACAGACTTCGGGATAGCGCGGGCGGCCTCCTCCTCCACGATGACCAGAACCGGCTCCATAATGGGAACCGCCCACTACATCTCTCCGGAGCAGGCGATGGGCGAATCCGTCGGTCCCCCGAGCGATCTGTACTCTTTGGGCGTCGTACTCTACGAGATGCTAACCGGAGAGTTGCCCTACGACGCCGAAACGCCCATCGGGATCGCGATGAAACACGTAAACGGGCAACTGAAACCGCCGATAGAGGTGGACCCATCCATCCCGGAGAGTATAAACGCCATAACGTGCCGGCTGCTCGCGAAAGACCCGAAGGACCGCTACGCGAGCGCCGCGGAGCTGGCGAAAGACCTCGACCGGGCGAGCGAGGGCCTGAGCCCGGTAAGCGGGGCAACCACCAAACTTATGAACCAGGTCACGCCCCCGATGCAGAGCACCCGCCGCAACACCCGCGTCACGCCCACGCGCGCAGCGAGCGCGAGGACGAGTGGAAGTAGCCGGAAGAGAGGGATACTGCCGTGGATCATCGCCCTGGTGATCCTCGCGCTCCTGATACCGCTTGGCTGGGCGGGATACAACCTCTTGCAGAACCAGCAGGGGAGTTCATCAGCCAACGGTTCCGGAGGCAATACGCCCAGGATCAGCGTCCCGGACCTTTCAGGCATGACCCTGAACGAGGCCCGCAAAAAGGTCGGGAAAGACTTCAACGTCAAAGTGGCGGACAGGAAGGATAGCGAGAAGCCGGTAGACACTATCCTGAGCCAGAAGCCTGACAGCGGTAAGGCGGCGAAGGGGTCGGATATTTCCGTAACGGTTAGCGGGAAGCAGGTTGCCGGCGTGCCGGACGTTCAGGGGTCTACGAGGGACCAGGCCGAGAGCACGCTGAAAGACGCCGGATTCAAGGTCAAGGTGGAAGAGCAGACGAGCGACCAGAGCCAGGAAGGGCTGGTGACGGGCCAGAGTCCGGGAGTTGGCGAGAAGGCTGGCGTCGGCTCGGAGGTGAAGATCACGGTCGGCAAGGGACCTAACACGGTCGCGGTCCCGGACCTACCTTACGGCGCGACCGCCTCCGAAGCGGAGAGCCAACTGGAAGGCGCGGGCTTGAAGCTCGGCAACCAGAGCGAGGCGCCGAGCAGCTCGGTCGCCAAGGGCGGCGTCATAGACCAGAGCCCCGTCCCAGGAACCCAGGTCGACCCCGGAACCGCCGTGGACATCACGCTCAGTTCCGGGCCGCAGCAGATCTCCGTCCCTGACGTGGTAGGACAGAATGTCGAAGCGGCGAAGCAGACCATATTGAACGCAGGACTCGGCTACAACGCCGTTCAGGTCCAGAGCGACCAGGCGGCCGGCACGGTCGTCTCGACAGCTCCGGGCTCCGGCACCAACGTAGACCCCGGCACTTACGTGAAGCTCTCCTACAGCTCGGGGCCTCCCCAACCAACGCCACAACCAACTCCGCAACCTCAGCCGGCACCGGCGCTACAACAGCCAACGCCGCAACCTCAGCCCGACAATCAGACGCCGGGGGCGGGCCAGAACCAGGGGAGCAACAACAAGACGCCAAAGCAGAATGCCGGCGACAAGAAGCAAGGTAACTTGAACGATAAGATCCAGAAAAAAGTCCAGGACAATATAGACAAGGCAATCGGGAAGAATAAGAATTAAGTTTCCGGGGAGCCCGGCCTAGCCTGGTTCTTTAAGGGGCTTCGAGTAGTTCCCGGCGGGCGAAGTCACCGAGTTCGGAGACCGCGACTTCTCGCGGGGGGTCCACTTCGACGAAACTATGCCGGCCGATGGCGTTCTCCCGGAACCAGCTTTCTTCCACGGCTTTCGAGCGGTCGAGGTCGTATCCGGTCTCGTAGTAGAGTGTTTTGAGTTGTCCATCTGGCAATTCGACCACCAGTATCGGGTAGCGGCCGGGCGAGTTTCCCCTGATCTTCACGCTCTCTATCGAAGGCTCTCTATCCATGCGCGGAGTTTATACCAGCGCCGCGATGTTTGGAAGAAGGGGATCATATAAACCGTCATGATAAAATTTATGGAGTATGAAAGTGCTACTAAACACTCGCATCCACGGAAGGAAGTACCGTGTCAGATCCCATACCCAGAGATGGAGAAATTGAGACAGGGACGCCGGATGACGAAGGAGTCGGGCAAAACGCGCACCGGTTGCCGCCTGAAGACCTGCCGGAGGAATTGGTCCGGCGGAAGCTTGAGAGGCTAGACACCCGCCGGACCCTGGCGAACCTCTGCAAGATCGTACCGGGCCTGGATGAAGTCTTATTGCCCCGTGGCATTCAGGCGGACGCCCTCACCCGCAAATCCGGTGGCAGCGCCCAGATGTTGCGGGGACTTTCGCGCAGAATTTTGCAGTATGAGGCGGCCTGGGGAGCTTTCCGTACCGCGGTCGCCGAGCAGATCCCACCAGAGACTTACGAAGCGCTGCAAGACTTTTCGAAAGATAAGCTGGGCGCTCTCACAGAAACGCACACCACGGAAGGTCTTTTGCTGGCCGCCCTGGTCGGCGAACAAGAGGCGGACCCGGATACCGTAGCCGTGCTCCTGGAGCAGTGGCGGGAGGAGAACCAGAAGGCCCAGAAGCGCGCCTCGGAGGACGCCCACACCAGGGAGTTGGAAGAGCGCCTGGAGGAACTCAAGCGGGAGAACGAGCGTCTCTCGTTCTCCTCACGGGTGGCGGGCGAGCAGTCCGCAGCGCTTGGCGAGGAGATAGAGGTTTTGCGCGGGGAGCGCGAGAGAGCCTCGACCCTGGCGAAGAAGGCGGAGGAGAATGCGCAGATCGCCCTGGACCTGCGCGCGCAGTTAAACAGCCGGGCCTCCGATATGGAGCGGCGTAGCGACCACCTGGAAAAAGCGCTGGAGAGCGAACGCGCAGCCTACGCCAAAGCAGCGGAGCGAGTCGAGGAGATGCACCAGGAGCTAGAGCGCGTCAGCGAGGAGCGGGATCGAATTAGGGCCGCCCTGGAGAGCGCCCGGTTTACCGACACAGGCTTCGGGGAACTGCTTATGCGAGCCGTAAAGAACGAGGTCGGCAGCCTGCCAAACTCCCTCGACTCAGGCCCGAGGACCGCCCAACTCCTGGAGTTCATGGGCAAAGTGCTCCAGGCCCACAACGACCTGCGCGAGCCACAGAGCAGCTCTCTAAATAATGCCCGTGGCGATGCTCGCGGCGAGACTCGCGCACACCGTTCTCGTTCGAGGACCCGGACAGAGAAAGACGACGCCGAAGAGTCGGACCCTTCCGGAGCCGGACGAAGTGCAGGGCGGCCCGCGAGCCTGACGGCGGACCTAACAGTGGATCT
Source organism: Rubrobacteraceae bacterium (assembly GCA_965219175.1). Classification (GTDB taxonomy): domain Bacteria; phylum Actinomycetota; class Rubrobacteria; order Rubrobacterales; family Rubrobacteraceae; genus JBBPZK01. The sequence goes on along the minus strand of CBDCNI010000001.1, from coordinate 390,959 downwards.
GGCAAATGGCCTGAAACCGGAGGTGAAGCCCAAGTCCCGTCCTACGCTCTCATTTCGGGCTCTCGGTGGGGCCGGCGCGGTGGGCGGCAGCAGCCACCTGCTGGATTTTGGTAGAAGCCGGGTGCTCGTTGACGCCGGGATAAAACCGGACGGAAGGGGACCTCTAGCGCCGGATTTCAAGTCGCTCGACGCGCTGGACGGCGCGGTCGTGACGCACGCGCACCTGGACCATTGTGGAGCGCTGCCGCTGCTGGTGCGTGACCGGCCGGGGTTGCCGATCTACTGCACGCCGCCGTCGGCGAGGCTCATTATCAGTGCGCTCAACGACCACTCGGCGATGGGCGGCGGCCTGCCCGGAGGAGCGCCGATCCACGAGGTCGGTAAGAGGCTCGTCCCGGTGCCGTTCGGCAAGCCTTTTAAGATCGGGGACGCGAAGGTCACGTTTACAGAGAGCGGCCACATCCTCGGGGCGGCGAGCGTACTGCTCGAAAGCGGGCCGGCGACGGTCTTTCATACCGGGGACATCTGCATGGAGGACCACTTCTCGATCCCATCGGCGCAATTGCCGAGCGTCAGCGACATAGACCTCCTGATCATGGAAGCCACGCTCGCCGACCAGAAGCCCCAGCCCTTTTCGGAGTCTATCCGGACGATGGTAGAAGCCATAAACGACACCACGCTCACGCGGGGCGGGACGGTCCTGATACCGACCTACGCCCTCGGCCAGGCCCAGGAGATCATCCTCGGACTAAAGCATTTCGGTAAAGAGTACGGCCTCGACCGGGACGTATTCATCTACGTGGACGGCTCGGTCGTAACGACCTCCGAGAGGCTCTACGCCGAGCAGCTAAGCTACATGAAGCCCTACCTCCAGCAGACCGACCCGAAGGAGCTTTTCTCCTCCGGTAACATCCGGGCGGTCGCCAACGACGACAGCGCCCGAGAGCGGATACTGACGAGCCCGTGCGCCATAATCGCCTCACCGGTCACGATGCAGGGCGGAGCGTCGGCTTTCTACCGCAAGCGGCTAGAGAAGAGCGAGAAGAACGCCGTGATCCTCCCGTCCAACGCAGCCGCTTCATACAGCACCAACCGGGTCGAAGGAGAAGAGGAAGAGTGGCGGGTCGAGCGGGTGAGCTTCGCCGCCCACTGCACCCAGGGAGACCTGCTCGACATAGCCGGCAAGCTCACGCCGCGTCAGATCATCCTGATCCACGGCTCCAAGCGTAGGATCAGCGACCTTGCCTACCAGCTCGCCCCGAACCACAAGCTACACACCCCGTCCGTCGGGGAGACGGTACGCACCGTACTCTAGTGACGGACGAACTGCCGGAGGTGATCCCTCTGCGCGACGCACGCCCTTCCCGCCCGGAGAACGCCGTCGGCATAGGCGAGTTCTGGTACGAACCGGAGATCTGGTCGCTCCCTCTCTCCCCCGCCGCTCGCGTCCTATACACGACCCTCTGCTCCTGCCTGAGACGCGGGGAGATCAACCACCACGACCTCCGGGATGCCCTGAAGACCTCTCCAGACGCCGAGATAGCCGCCACCCTGAGAGACCTCGTCAGCCACAATCTCCTCTCCCCTACTCCTCGCGGCTACGCGGTCAACCCGGTGGAAGAATTCAGAGCCGGCGGCGGCTAACGAGGGAAGCGTCTCTCCGTTGGAAAAGGACGCTTCTCAGTGAGGTCTTGTAGCGTGTAAAGGTCTCCGGACCAGCGCTTTCCTGCGCCGCCGGTGGTCGCGGCGAGGTCTATTAGACGTCCGAGTATCCTGAGACAGAAGCCGTTTACGACCTCGTCGGGATCCTCCACCTTCCCGCGCGCTCGGGCGACGAAGAGCCCTTTCGTCTTCCATACTCCGTCCCGGTAGACGGCGAAGGTCTGGCAAGCTTCTTCCCCGGCGGCATCCGAGAAGCCGATGATGCGTCCCGAGTAGCCGGACGGGTCGAGGTCGTAGCTACTCAAGCCCTCGTGCATCAGGTCCTCATCGGTCTCCGCCGCGGCGCCCGGCACGACCCCGAGAGACACCCACGACTCAGCGCCGGGACCGGCGACAGCCCGAAGGGTGAGTATCTCGTCCGTATTCTCCGCTTCGATCTCGAATCCCGCTTCGCGCCCGAGCGCCGCAGTATATTCGAGCCCGGAGAAGAGGCGACCGGCGAATTTTCGGGTAGCATCCTCCGCCTCCTGGACGAGAGCGAGCGAGCGATCAGCCTCTTTTCGGTAGCGCCGGAGCCTCGTCAGGGCGCTTTCCCTGAAAGCCAAGCGCCGGCTAGTCATTCGCCCAAAATGAGAGAACGCGGTCGGTGAGACCCGGAAGGAGCGCGGTTCCCGCGACGAAGAGCCTGTCGGAGGTGGTCACGTACACGTCGCGGCCACCCTTCTCAGCGGCGCTGGCGATTTTTGCAGCTACTTTCTCGGGCGTCACGCCGCCGGGTCGCCAGCCGCGCTTCTCGTCTTTCGTGCGGCGGGAGTTCTCACGGAACGGAGTCCGGGTCGTGCCGGGGTACACGCTCGTGACGGTGATGCCTCTGCCGGAGATCTCGACCCTCAAGGAGTCGGAGAGGGCGTTGAGGGCTGATTTGGTGGCGCAGTAGCCGCCGACTTTCGGGATGGCCCGTTTGCCGACGACGGAGGAGACGTTGATGATCCGCCCGCCGGCTTTCATGTGCGGCAACGCGGCCTGGATGCAGTTGAGAGGGCCGATCAGGTTGACCTCGAAGAGATACCGCAAGTCCTCCGCCCGCAGCTCCGCCACCCGCCCGGAGAGCCCGAGCCCGGCGTTGTTTACCAGAACATCCAGAACCCCAAACTCTCCAACCACACGCCCCACCATCTCCCGAACGGCTTCCTCATCCGAAACGTCGGCCGGAACGGAGATAGCCCTTCCACCAGAGGCGGAGATAGCCCGCTCAAGCACCGCGAGCTTCTCCTTCGAGCGGGCGACGAGCGCCATCGCCGCGCCGCGGGCGGCAAGCTCCCTCGCCGTCGCCTCCCCGATGCCGCTCGAAGCGCCGGTTACGATGGCGACCTTGTCTTTCAGCGTCTTTTCCATGACCCTTATCTTAACGGCCTACAAGATCCGTGTGGAGCGGAAATCCTCTTTTAGAGGCACTTATGCTCTTATCGCCCCAAGAAGAACACTACAGCTTCGGTAGAGACCTGGTCGGGCAGAACTGGGAACTGTCCCTCTAAAGCGTCGTCTACCGGCAAAGGCTACCAGCGGAAGCGGTGCGGCCCGAAGTCCGCCTCGTAGTAGGGGACCGTGGCCCGTCCGGGCAGGGCTACCCGGTCCAGCCTCTCGTGGTCTTGCTCGCTGAAGGAGACTTCCGTCGCCGCGAGGTTATCCTCTAGCTGCTCCATAGTGCGCGGCCCGATGATGGGGCTCGTGACTGCGGGGCGGTCCTTGCACCACGCGAGTGCTAGCTGCCCCGGCGTGCAGTCCTTCTCCTTCGCCAGCTCCTCGACCGTTTCGAGTACGTCGAAAGCCTCGTCGGTGAAGTGGTTGCGGCCGAGCCTGCGCGGTTCGATGCCGTAGCGCGAGTCTTCGGGGGAATTTTCACCGCGGCTGTACTTGCCGGTCAGGAAGCCTCCGGCGAGAGGAGACCAGGGGATGAGGGCCGTGCCGTATGTCTGGGCGAACGGGACAAGCTCCCTCTCGATGCGTCTGTCCAGCAGATGGTAGGGCGGCTGTTCGCTGACGAAGCGGTTTAGCCGAAGTTCCTTTGCGGCCCAGAGTGATTCCACGAGCTGCCAGGCGGCGTAGGTGCTCGTTCCGGTGTAGCGGACCTTGCCGGCCCGGACCAGATCGTCCAGGGCGCCGAGGGTTTCGTCTACAGGTATCTGGGAGTCGGGGCGGTGGATCTGGTACAGGTCAATGTAGTCGGTCTGGAGGCGCATGAGGGAGGCTTCGCACTGCTCGATTATGTGCCGGCGGTGGTTGCCGCCCGCGTTCGGGTCCTCGTCGTTCATCGTGCCGTGGACCTTGGTGGCGAGCACGATCTGGTCCCGCCGACCGTTTCGCTTGAGCGCCCGGCCGACCACCTCTTCGCTCGCCCCGCGACTGTAGACGTTGGCCGTATCGAGGAAGTTGATTCCCGCGTCGATGGCCCGGTCGATGATCTCGAAAGAGTCTTCCTCCTCCGTGCGCCCGCCGAACATCATGCACCCCAGGCACAGTTCGCTGACCTTTACACCCGTCCGTCCAAACTGCCTATACTCCAAAACGACTCCCCAAAATAGCTTTCTCTATATGACCCCATCTAACACCTTATGTGAGCTTCCCGCAACACAAGGATGGGGGGCGCCGACTATACTCTTCTCAGGAGGTACGTTTGGATAAAATAGATCTATGGTTAGTCTTCAGCGGCGACCGGATGCTGGTGAGAAACGAGGGCGACAGCGGCATAGACCCACCAACCGAGAAGCCGGAAGCGCTCGGGCTCACAGCTTCGTTCGTCATGGAGATCGGCGAGTTAAACGGCAGCCGATGTTTCGCGGCGGATGTCGGGCGGGAGGCGGAAGCGCCGGAGGAAATGGCTTTTCGGGACTTGCGGGGCATGCTCGGGGACATCGGCGAAGAGCTTTTCGCGGTGGCCGGTAGGGCGAAGCAGATCGTCGGTTGGAACCGAAACCACCAGTTCTGCGGACGCTGCGGGACTAAGACCGGGCCGGGACCGACGGAGTTGTCGAAGCAATGCCCGAACTGCGGCATGGTCTTCTATCCCAGGTTGAGCCCGGCGGCGATCATGCTGGTAACGCGAGGGGACGAAGTATTGCTGGCCCGCTCTCCGCACTTCCCGCCGGGGATGTACAGTACCCTCGCCGGCTTCGTCGAGCCGGGCGAATCCGTGGAGCAGACCGTGGCTCGGGAGGTGGAGGAAGAAGTCGGGTTGGAGGTCCGGAACACCAAATACTTCGGTAGCCAGCCCTGGCCGTTCCCTGACTCCCTGATGATAGGATTCACCGCCGAATATGCGGGTGGAGAACTCCGCTTCGAGCCCGAAGAAATAGAAGACGCCGGATGGTTTCACGTAGAAGCTCTGCCAGATCTCCCCCCGAAGTTGAGTATCGCGCGAGCCCTGATCGACGGCTTTGTCGAGACTAAAACCCGCCTCTAGCGGAGCCGCCGGAAGCTTTTCATCGCACGAACAACAACAGAATTATAGAAACGACCCCGGCGCCTATGCAGTAGTAGCCAAATGGTCCCAGGGTCTCTATCTCGCGCCTCCGGAACAGCAGCATCAGCAGCGAGGTCGAGATGTAGGCTGCTATCCCGGCGATGACCCCGCCGAAGACTGCTATGCCGAGCGTGTGGGCGGTCCCGTAGTGGATCAGCTTCGGCACTTCCAACACTCCGGCAGCCAGGATGATAGGCGTTGCCAATAGAAACGCGAACCGGCCGGCCATCTCAGCACTGAGCCCGGAAGCCATCCCACCGACCACCGTGATCCCCGAACGCGAGATACCAGGTATAAGGGCCAATACCTGCGAGGTCCCGACCAGTATCGCCTGCAAGAAGGAGAGTTGATCCTCCCCCTGCTTCCTCCTCCGACGCCTCAACCGCTCCCCCAATAGCAAAAAGACGCCGTTGAAGACTAGGAAAGATGCGGCTACCAGCGGACGGGCGAAGTTGGCCGAGAGTTCCTTTTGGAAGATCAGGCCGACGATGCCGGCAGGTATGGTTCCCGCTATCAAAAGCCAGGCCAGCCTGCCGTCCGGGTCGTCCCTGACGTTTCTGGTCCTCAAGGAGCGGAAGAAGCCGCCTATCACCCCTACCCACTCCCGCCGGAAGAAGATAAAGAGGGCGGCGGCCGTGCCGAGGTGCAAGACGACGAAAAACGGAAGGAAGGTTGGGCTATCCTGGTTAATGTCCCATCCGAGGAGCTTCGGGAGGATCACCCCATGCCCCAAACTCGATACCGGTAGTATCTCGGTGGCTCCCTGCAACAACGCCAACCAGAACGCCTGCCATATGCTCAAGATTTGCTCTCTCCTCGTGTACGTTTTTTTCACGCCCGTCTTCGGCCCGGACGTACACTAGACCAACCCGGCTGATAGTTCCAGGGTGATCGCGCCGAATTCCGGAAATTTCTCCAATTCGTGAAACCGGGGGCCGATCTCCTCGTATTAGTAGTTCAGACCGGGTCGGCGCGTTACCTTCTTCCCCCTCCTATGCGCCGATCCGGATCTCTCTTAGGGCCTCGGATATACTACCGGCGTGACGCTTTCAGGAAAGATAGTCGTCGGGGTGACTGGCGGAATCGCAGCCTATAAGGCGCCCGGAGTGATCCGGCGCCTCAGAGAGGCGAACCACGAGGTAGCGATAATAGCGACCGACGCGGCCTTCCGCTTCGTCCCGGAGGAGACCCTGGCCGTCGCCGCTGGAGGGCGCATCCACACCGAAAAAACCTGGTGGGAAGAGTCCGGGCGTATAGAACACGTAAACCTCGCCAGATGGACGGACCTTGTACTGGTCGCCCCCGCGACAGCAGATACGATAGCGCGCGTCGCTATCGGCCTCGGCGACGACTTGCTCTCGGCCGTCATCCTGGCAGGCGCGAAAAAGGTACTCTGGGCGCCAGCCATGAACCCGGAGATGTGGTCGAGCCCGGCCACCAGGCGCAACGTCGAGACTTTGAAGAGTTGGGGACACCACTTTATAGAGCCTGCGGAGGGCCGCATGGCCTCCACGGAGGAAGCTCCGGGAGTCGGGCGGCTCGCCGACGAGAAGGATATTCTGGCGGCGGTCTCGGAAGCCCTCTCCTAGATCAAAAGCATCCGCAATCTGCGTAGTCTAAGATGCTCCCATGACTAAAAAAAGAACCTTCACAGTAGATGACTTGCTCCGTCTACCCCGTCTCTCCAGCCTGGCTCTCTCGCCGGATGGAACACGGCTGATCGTCTCAGCCGCCCGCCCTGACGGAAAGGGCAAGAATCTAGTCTCCACCCTCCACGAGTTGGATCCGACGGGTGGCGAGCCTCCCCACCGCCTGACCCGCTCCGCATCAAGTGAATCCGGTGCCGCCTTCGCCCCCGACGGCTCGCTCCTCTTCCTCTCCTCACGCCCGGATCCATCGGCCGAACCGGACTCCGACAACAACGGCAAGACTGCCCTCTGGCGATTGCCTGCGGGAGCGGGCGAGGCACAGCCCCTCGTCTCTCTGCCCGGCGGCGTGGACAGCTTCGCCGTTGCCCGCGACTCGGGGGCTATAGTTATCGGGGCGGGCTCGTATCCGGATTCGGAGACCGAAGAACAGGACGCCGGGCGCGAGAAGGCCAGGAAGGACGCGGGAGTCGGGGCACAGCTCTTCGAAGAGTACCCGTTTCGCTTCTGGGACCACTACCTCGGGCCGCGCGAGCGCCACCTGAGCCTCGTACAAATTCCCGGAGACGACTCTCCCGCAGGAGCCGGAGAAGACCTGACGCCCTCGCCGGGCCGCTCCCTGGATTTCTCATCCTTCGACATCACCCCTGACGGCTCGACGGTGGTCGCCACCCGCCTGCGGGAAGAGAAAGAGAAGCGGGAGCGGTTCGAGGAGTTGATCTCCGTAGACACTGCTTCCGGCGAGACTCGCGTGCTGGCCGGTGGCGAAGCTTCGTACTCCAGCCCCGCGTGCAGTCCAGACGGACGCCACGCCGTCGCGGTCCGCTGGGGACTATCGGCGCCCGACGACCCAGCGGACATGACGCTGTGGCTCGTGGACCTCGAAACCGGAGAGGGGAGAGATCTGCTAGCAGGCTTCGACCGCTGGCCCGGAGGCCCGCTCTGGGGCCACGATTCCGAAGCCATATTCTTTACCGCCGACGAAGACGGCCACGCACCGGTCTTCCGGGTGGACCTGGAAACAAGGGCCGTGACCCGCCTCACCTCGGAAGGCGTCTACAGCGACCTCTGCCTCTCTCACGACGGCCACACACTCTACGCCCTGCGCTCCACCGTGGCGGAGCCGCCCCATCCCGTCGAGCTGGATGCGGGCAGCGTTGAGGCGGAGCCGCGTCGTCTGCGGAACTTTACTGAACTGGCCGACCTGGAGTTGGACGCCCAGGTAGAGCGCCTTACGACCACGGCGGTGGATGGATCCCATATACGCTCGTGGCTGGTCCTCCCTCCCGGCGCGTCATCCGAAGAGCCGGCGCCGCTGGCGACTTTTATCCACGGAGGCCCGCTCTCTACCTGGTCCGGCTGGCATTGGCGTTGGAATCCCCACGTCTTTATCGAAGAGGGATGGGCGGTGCTGCTGCCCGACCCGGCGCTCAGTACCGGCTACGGGATGGAGACCATCCGGCGCGGCTGGGGGAAGTGGGGAGAGGTAGTCTACGACGACCTGATGCGGGTCGTGGACGAGGTGGTGGATCGGGAAGACGTAGACGCGGAGCATACCGTCGCGATGGGCGGTTCCTTCGGCGGCTACATGTCCAATTGGATCTCCGGCCACACCGACCGCTTCGACGCCATAGTCACGCACGCCAGCGTCTGGGACCTCGACTCCTTCCACGGCGAGACAGACCTTGGGTGGTGGTGGGAGCGAGAGTTCGGCGACCCATACCGGGACGGTTCCCGATACCGCGAAAACAGCCCCCGCCGGCACGTCACCAACATAAAGACGCCCATGCTCGTCATCCACGGCGAGCTGGACTACCGGGTCGCCATCGGCGAGGGGCTACGGCTCTGGACCGACCTCAAACGAAACAGCGTCGAGGCCAAGTTCCTCTACTTCCCCGACGAGAACCACTGGATCATGAAACCAAACAACATAAAGATCTGGTACCAGACCGTCCTCAACTTCATCGACCACTACTCTCGCGGCAAGGAGTGGAAGAGACCGGAACTACTGTAGCCTCCTACCAGTCCCTCAAATAGTCCTTCAGAGCATGCTCCGTGCTCGGGAACGCCAACTCTTCCCACGGCAACTCCTCCCGCGGAAAGCTCCTCACGCTCATCGTCTCGTCGAGCGGCTCCGGCTCACCACCAACCACCCGAGCCCCGAACACTGCGATGGCCGGAACCTGGCCCCCATAGGAATACAGTCCGACGATACCCGAAACCTCAATCTCCACGCCGCACTCCTCGTAAACCTCGCGCGCCGCAGCAGCCTCCGCCACCTCGCCCTGCTCCACGAAACCACCCGGAAAAGTCCACTTTCCATACCCCGGCTCGATGTCCCTCTGGACCAATAAGATCCCACCATCCACCTCGAAGAGAGCGCCCGCCACCAACTTCGGCCCCTGATAGAAAACGAACCCGCAGTTATCGCAGACCAGCCGCTCCGGTTCGCCGCTCTTGATGACCCGTCGACGGAGCCGTTCGCCACAGCGGGGACAGAAGTTGTATTCAGGCGGGTTCACAGTAGCGAAAGAGCCACGTCCGGCGTGCTAAAATCCCATCTCACGCGGACGTAGCTCAGTTGGTAGAGCGCCAGCTTCCCAAGCTGGAGGTCGCGGGTTCGAAGCCCGTCGTCCGCTCTCTCCGCAAGCTGATCAGCGATTATCATTTCAACCGGTCAGCTTTCTTTTACTGACTAGCTGACAAGCCAGCCGAAGGTGGCATGCTGGCAAGCTGATCGGCTACCCGCGGCCCCGGATCTTACGCATCAGCCACTTGGCCGGATCGTAGTATTCGTCGGCGACGCGCTCCTTTAGCGGGATGATGGAGTTGTCGGTGATCTTGATGCCCACCGGACACATCTCGGTGCAGCATTTGGTGATGTTGCAGTAACCGATGCCGTTGTCTTCTTTGAGGTCTTCGAGGCGGTCTTGGTCGTCCATCGGGTGCATTTCGAGCCACTGGTTCCGGACGAAGAAGCGAGGCCCGGCGAATTCCTCGTGCTTGTTGTGGGTTCGCAAGACGTGGCACACGTCCTGACACATAAAGCACTCGATGCACTTCTTCGGCTCGTAGAGGCGCTCCACGTCCTCCTCGTACATCGTGAACGGCGCCTTCTCCTCGCTGTGGAACGGCTTTATGCCCTTCGACACCTCGTAGTTCCACGACACGTCCGAGACGAGGTCCTTTATGACCGGGAACGCCCGCATGGGATGAACCCGGATTTCCGCGCCCTCGAACTCCTCTACACGAGACTTGCACATCAGCTTCGGTTTGCCGTTGATCTCCGCGCTGCAAGATCCACAATGCGCCGCCTTGCAGTTCCAGCGGACGGCAAGGTCCTGCGCCTGCTCGGCCTGGATAGCGAGCACCGCGTCGAGAACGACCATGCCCTCTACCAGCGGGACTGAATACTCGACCTCCTGCCCGCCCTCCGAGTCTCCCCGGAAGATCCTGAGGGTAGCCGTCTCGCCGTTGCGGCCCAGTTCCTCGTTGCTCACGGGGGCGTGAGCCTTGGAGGTTACGCCCCCCGGATTCTGTCCTTCGCTCATGCCTTTGCTTTCTCCTGCTCTAGTAGCGAGGCCAGGTGCTCGGGCATCGGCGGTATCTCCCGCTTCTCGATGCCGACCTCGCCCTGCCCGTCTTTGTTGACAATGAAGTTGAGCTTGCCGAGTTCCTCGTCCGGCCCGTCGTAGTCGAGCCTCCACTGGGCGCCGCGCCGCTCCGTCCGCTCCATCGCGGTCCTGAGGATGATCTCGGAGATCTGGACCAGATACCGGATGTCCTGTGCCGTGTGCCACCCTGGATTGAAGAGCCGCGAACCCGGTACGCTTATGGCCGGCAGCCGATCCTTGAGCGCGAGTATCTTCCCGAGCCCTTCCTTGAGTGAGTCACCGTCGCGCATCAGGTTGGCGTGCTCCATCATCGCCTCCTGAAGCTCCTGCTGCATCAGGTAAGGACTCTCGCCGCCCTCTTTCCTCTCCAGCGGCTCCAGGACGCGCCGGATCTCCTCCTGCACCTCTGCCTCCTCGGCGTCCGCCGAATGGACGCTCTGCTCGACGTAGTCGGAAGCGCCCTCACCGGCCCGCCGGCCGAAGACCAGCAGGTCCGAGAGCGAGTTGCCACCGAGTCGGTTCGCGCCGTGCAGCCCGCCGCAGACCTCGCCCGCCGCGAACAAGCCCGGCACCGTGGACTCGCAGGTCTCCGGTATCACTTTTACGCCGCCCATCGTGTAGTGGACGGTCGGGAAGACCTCCATCGGCTCCTTGGCGATGTCTATGTCGGCGAGCTTTAGAAACTGCTCGTGCATCGTCGGGAGCTTCTTCATGATTCCCTCGTAGCCGAGGTGCGTGATGTCGAGATACACCCCGCCGTGCTCGCTGCCGCGTCCTTCCTGGACCTCGGTGTAGTTGGCGCGCGCCACCACGTCGCGGGTCGAGAGTTCCATCTTCTCGGGGTCGTAGTTCTCCATGTAGCGGTTTCCCTCGGAGTTGCGGAGCAAGCCGCCCTCGCCGCGCACACCCTCGGTAACGAGCAGGCCGCGCACGCCCGGAGGCCAGACCATCCCCGTCGGGTGGAACTGCATCATCTCCATGTCGACCAGTTCCGCGCCAGCGTCGTAGGAGAGGATCACGCCGTCCCCCGTGCCTTCCCAGGAGTTGGACGTGACCTTGAAGATACGGCCCCAACCGCCGGTCGCCATCACGACCGCCTTCGCCTTAAAGTGGATGAACTTGCCGTTCTCGCGGGTGTAGGCGAGCGCCCCCGTTACCCGACCGTCCTTCTTGAAGAGCTTGGTGACGGTCGTCTCCATGTAGACCTTCGCGTCGGTGGCGAGGACCTTCTCTTGCATCGTCCGGATCAACTCAAGACCCGTCCGGTCACCGACGTGGCACAAACGGCGATACGTGTGCCCGCCGAACGGACGCTGGGATATTTTACCGTCCGGGGTACGGTTGAAAAGAGCTCCCCACTGCTCCAACTCGTAGACCCTGTCCGGCGCTTCCTTGGTGAACAACTCAACCATCTGCCAGTTGTTCAGGAACTTTCCGCTCTTCATCGTGTCGGCAAAGTGCTGGCGCCAGGAGTCGTCGGGGTCCACGTTGCCCACGGATGCGGCGATGCCACCCTCGGCCATGACCGTGTGGGCCTTGCCGAGCAGCGACTTGCTGACGATGCCGACCGAGAGCCCGCGTTGGGTGGCTGACACCGCCGCCCGCATACCAGCGCCACCGGCCCCGATTATCAGGATGTCGTGCTCGCGCACCTCGTAGTCCTCGCGGCCACCGTTCCGGTGGTTGCCGTTTCGACCGTTTCCGTTCTCGTGTCCGTCTCTCTGCATAACCTACACCTACCTATCCTAGGATCGTCAGGTCGGGTATAACGCCTGCCGCTATGAGCCTCATGTAAACGTCTGTGATCAGCAGGAAGGTCAGGCTTACCCAAGCCCACATTGCGTGCCGACCGTTTAGTACGCTAACCCAATTGTACGCCTTGCGTCGAGCGTTGCCGCCCCTCACGCACGAGTAGCAGTCCATTTTGCCCCCGATCAAGTGCCGCAAAGAGTGACAAGAAGTAGTGTAAGTCGTGAGCAGTATCACGTTGACCAGCCAGATCAGAGAACCAACCTTGATCCCGAACGTCCCGCCGGGCAAGAAGGCCAACACCGCGTCGTACCAAAGAAAAGCAATGACCACGAAAGAAGCGTAAAGGAAGTAACGATGGACGTTGTTCCAGAGGAAGAGCCCCCGCTCACCCTTGTAAGTGTCGGCGCTCCTGGCCCAGGGACGGTCCCGCTGCTGAGGCTTGCTGGCGCAGGCCGGCGGGTCCCAGAAAAAGGCCCGATAATAAGCCTTACGATAATAGTAACAAGTCGCCCGGAACCCGAGCGGTATCCACAAGACGAATAGAGGCGCTGTTACGAAACTAGGCAGCCAACCCGGACGTCCGACCGGCGGCGAGTAGAAAGGCGAGAGGTAGTTTTCGTAATGCCCAGGGTAGAGCAGGACGATGGTAAACGAATATATGCCGAACGCGGTCAGCACGAATACCACGGTCATGGGTTCTATCCACCAGGGTAATCTCTTCCAAGCGGCTGCTACACTTGCCAAGCTAATTCTCCCTCTCTCAAAACCTCGTGCCAAAACCCTTCAAGACGCGGAGTATAGAGCATGGATGTAGGCCGGGCTGTGAATTTGTTCTGGGTAGCATATAGATGTCACGAGATTCAGCGACGTATGTAGCAGCAATAGGCTCGGGCCGTCCAGTAAGCCGGATTCTGCTTTATCCCGCCATCCATCTCCGGGATCAGTCGTACTTCTCCCGGGCCTCCTCTCGGAGGCTGCGCCTACCAGTCCGGGACTCGCGCCCCAGAACGTTTTGGCTTGCTCGCACCGGTAGTTTACCTGGCCGGTCCCTCCGGCGAGCCGGCCTCGACCGGCTGCCTCGGGATACCGCCGGTGGGCTCTTACCCCACCCTTTCACCCATCACCTGTGACGGAAGCGTGGCTCCCGACCATCGGCTGGTCTACTCTCTGTTGCACTTGACGTGGCGGGGGGCTTACGCCGCCTAGCCTCGGCTAGGACTTTCCCCGTCCCTCGGGTTGTTGGCCCGAGCGGCCTCTACCACGAGTCCGGACTTTTCTCTACACCGGGGTTTACCCTAATGCAGCGACGGGTCGGACGGCCCGAAAAAGCCCGAGGTGAGTATAACCCAGTCCAGGGTCAGCTTTTCGCCAGCGTTTTTCCGGTTCTTATAAGTACGATCCTGGTCGGGGTCAGGCGCAACTCCACCCGATCCGTCCGGCTCCAGCGCTCTTTCCAGCATTGGTCGTCATCCACGGCAGGGTCGAACCAGACGCCGGGCCGCGTGGTCTCCAGGACTCCTTCGTAGGCGCTGTATTCTTTCGGGTGGTGCAGCACGGAGCCAAAGTCTCTGCGGTAAATGGCGTTGCGGGAGCGGAAAGATTGTACGGAAGACGGGCTGGTCCCGAGCGCGCTGGCGATCCAAACGTCGCTCTTCCCGTCCTCCACCCACTTCCTTATGTCGTCCGCGAACTTCCTGAGCGAGACCCTCTGATTTATTCCCACAAAACGCCCCTCTCCCCCGCCTCCAATGTCTAAGTGTCTTAGCTTACATAATCGGTAATAAGATTTCCAGTATTCCGTAACCTCTGGTGTAGACTGCGGGTTATGGAACAGCTTATTAACGTCGGGGCGCATCTGCTGCGGTTGATACCTTTGATCATGGTTTTCTACGTTCCGGCTTTGTTAGGAACGGCGACCTTGAGAGAGCGTGGAAAGGCTTACAAAGTCAAGGCGGGCTTGTGGTTCGTCCTCGGTTTCGGACTGGTGATCGGCCTACATCTCTTGCTGCGGAGCGCCACGACGGCCCAGGTACTGGGCATCATAAGTATCTCCCTGATCCAGGTCGCCGTAGCGCTCGCGCTCGCCGTCTTTACTGTTTATAGGCTGGCGGACTGAAGTTGCCGAAGACTCTTTTGTGCATGAGTCACAACAGCTTTCTGGCGGTCGTCGAGTAAGCTGTAAACGGTGTTCGCCGCCACCTCGTACAAATTCAGCGCCGCCTTGCAAGATGTTTCGAGAGTCTCCCCATTTACTCCAAACGCAGCGTACTGATCTCGCCCCCACTGTTCGCCCATCGTGCCCGATACAAGGTCCCAGAGGAGATCTTCGGAGCCATAAAGAATGCGGTAGTGTACGGCGAGAACTGGAGCTAGATGCAGGAGCGCTGAACGGCGGCCGTAGAATAACGGTCGTTCTTGAGCGCGGCGACGAGCTTGAATATTTCTTCGGCATACCCGGCGATCTGACCCGCCACCCACCTATCGCAGCTTCGCTCATGAGGAGTCCAACTCCAACCTTGCGCTTCGAGGATCAGATCCGCAGCGAGGCCTTCGGGGTCGTAGAGTACCAAAGCGGCCCGCCATCCGGGTACGGCCGTACACATCAGCCCCGGTTGTCCGAAAGACTCCTGATGGACCTCGAACGGCTGCATGCTCGTCGATACGACCAGTCCGTCGCGAAGGCTCAGTCTCGGCAGGTAGGATTCAACGCCGACGGCGAGCAGGTCCAGATCCGACTCTGATCCTGCCTCACCACGGGCGAAGCTGCCGACGACAACGACGGCTTTTGCGCCACGATCCGCGAGTTCCTGCGTCTCACGTCGGGCTATCGAATGAGCGGGGGCGGGGAGGCGTTCGGGAACCAAGAAACCCTGAAGAGATCAGGCGCCGTTCAGGGCGTTCTGCACTGCTTGTTTGTCCTGGTTCAGGGCGTAGAAGGTCATGTCGGCGCGCGCCTCCTCGTATGGCTTGGCGCGGTCGGTCTTTAGGAAGTCGGCTTCCAGCATGGCTTTTACGACGTCCCCGATCTCCTCGCGAGATAACTCCAACTCTCCCGTCTCGTCCAGCTCGCGGATGCTGCCGAAGATCTCGACGAGAGACGCCGGCCGGCGCAGCTTGGCGACGCTCTGGCAGACCGTCCTGAACTCGTAGGACGTCAGGTCTTCCAGAAGGTCGAAGTCGTCTCCCATGCCCGAGTCTTCCTCGGGTACGTCGTCACCGGAGTCGTCGCCGTCTTCCCTGCGGCCGCTCCCGTTCGCCTGGACGTTGGACGCGCTTCCTTCCGGCTTGCCGTTGGAGCGATTGTTGGACCGGGCTCCACCGGAAACTTCGGTCGGTTCCTCGGCGGCCAGGTCCGACTCCGACTGGCGGGGGACCTCTTCATCCGGCAGATAGACTTGCAGTTCCAGATCCTGATCCACAGTGTTCACCAGGTTCCGGCGCTCGGCCTCCACGACGAAGTCCTTGAACTTCTTGAAGCCCTCGTTGCGCTCGTCGAAGGAGCCCATCTGCACGATCATCTGCTGCTTGACCTGCCCGAGGACGCGGGTGTTGCCGCCCTTTTTCAAGACCTCGACCGCCCGGACGAGCTCCTGGTACGGGTCCACCTTTTTCTTTTTCGGTTCGCGGTCGCGGTCGCGGGCGGCCCGGTCTTCTTCCAGGAGCGAGGCGTAGGAGATAAAGTGGTCGGCTGATTCGATCAGGTGGTAAGAGGTCGCCTCCGACACCCCGATCACGACGACGTTCTTCCCCTGGCTCCGAAGCAAACTCACCAGCGGGATAAAGTCCCCGTCCCCGGTCACCAGCACGTAGGTGCCGACCTGCGGGTGATTGTGCATAAAGTCCGAACACTCCACCGCGAGCATCACGTCTATGGAGTTCGTCCGGCGCTTGGATGACTTCCCTCCCGGAAAGTAGCGGGCCGAGATGTAGCGTGGCGAGATGCCGTTGGAGTAGAGCGTCGGCGGGGCCTGACGGAAGTCGCCGTCGGTCCAGTCGGCGTAGGCCGTCGCGGAGATGATGCGCCCGTGTTCGCGGGCCTTCTCCAGGATAGCCGATACATTTGGTTTGGAATGGTACTCGGTGACCGTGGAGATGTAGATGTTCTCCCAGTCGATAAAGATTGCCAGGTCTTCAGGCATTGGTTTCCCTTACTCGGAGAGGGGAGCCGTTCTTCGGGAACCCCTCTGGTTGCCTACACATTGTTATACATTGAAACGTTCGCGCAGCCGCACTGCGGTCTGGGAGAGGACTTCCCCGTCGAGGACGGCCTCTATCCAGAGGATGCGGTCGCGGTCTTCCAGGTCTTCGGGCAGCTCGAAAGCGGAGATCACGGTGACAGGCTCCTCGGTCCCGTCGAGCCAGACGGGGTACTCCGGGGACTCGGCCAGAACTTCTCCTTCTTCGTTTGAGATGAGGACTTGCGCGGCCCGCTCTCTCTCGCCGGCGTGCTCGCACCCCTCGAACTTGGTGTAGACGACGAAGGAGACCTCGCCGCCTTCCTGCGGCCGCAACTCGTCGAGTATCCCGAACAGGGTGAGCCGTCCGTCGAGCTCGACGAAACTCTCGGCCAACACCAGCGCCGTACACTCCACGACGCCCTCGCAACTGTTATCCACCCGTCACCTCACCGTTCGTATCGCCCGGTTCCGGGGGTTCTTCTGGGAGCCCGGCCGCCGATTCGTTTATGAGCTCTTCGCCGGTTATTTCCTCCAGGGAGAGTTCGTCGGTTGCGCCGTCGGCGTCGGCGCTCTTGGAGGAGACGACCATCGCTATGGCGCTGACTGAGTCACCGGAGCGCAGGTTCATCACCCGGACGCCCTGGGCGGCGCGGCCCTGGCGAGAGACCGAGTCGGCGTCCATCCGGATGGTGGTCCCGAAGTTCGAGACGATCATCAGTTCGTGGAGCCCCGGCCGGACGACCCGCACCCCGGCGAGCCTGCCCCGCTCTCCATCGGTCTTCATGGCGATAACTCCCTGTCCTCCGCGCCCCTGAGCCCGAAACTGCGAGAGGGCGGTTCGCTTGCCGAAACCGCATTCGGTGATCATAAACAAGTCGGCGGTATCGTCGGAGACCACGTCCATCGAGAGCAGGCCGTCGCCGCCTTTGAGCGTTATCCCCTTGACCCCGCCGGTCGCCCGGCCCATCGGACGCGCCTCGCTTTGCGGGAACCTCAAACCCTTGCCGTTCCTAGAGATGAGCACTACCTCGTCGCCCTCTTCGGCTTGGCGAACCGTGACGAGTTCGTCGTCGTCCGCCAGGTTTATGGCGATGATGCCGTCGTTTTTGAGGGGCGTGTTGTAGTCGAGGAAGGCGCTCTTTTTTACTACGCCTTTGCGGGTCGCGAAGAGCAGGTACTCGGCCTCCCCGAAGTCTTTCGTGGCGATCACCGTCGCTACTCGCTCGTCTTGGGAGAGCGGCAGGAGGTTGGCTATGTGACGGCCTCTCGCTGTGCGGCTCATCCGGGGGAGCTGATGGACTTTCAGTCGGTAGACCTTGCCCTTGTTGGTGAAGAAGAGCATGTAGTGGTGGGTCGTCGTGATGAAGAGGTGCTCTATAAAGTCGCCCTCTTTTAGTTCCATCCCGTTGACCCCGACGCCGCCGCGTCCCTGCTTTCTGAAGGTGTTGACGGGGACGCTCTTGAGGTAGCCGCCGTTCGAGATGGAGATGACCATCTCCTCTTCGGCGATCAGGTCCTCTATCTCGAAGTCGACGCCCTCCTCGGCCGTGACCTGCGTCCTCCGGTCGTCGGCGTAGGCGGCCTTCACCTCCGCGAGTTCCTCTTTGATGATCTTGTAGACCTTGCCCTCGTCGGCCAGGAGGCCTTCGAGGTACTCGATCTTCTCTACGAGGTCCCGGTGGTCCCGCTCAAGCTTCTGGCGCTCCATCGCCGTCAGGCGCTGCAACCTCAGGTCGAGTATCGCCTGCGCCTGCCGCTCCGAGAGCCGGAAACCTTTCATCAGGTTGTTGCGGGCCGTCTCGACGCTGCGCGAGCGTCGGATGGTCGCCACGACCTCATCCAGGTTCGAGAGCGCTATCAGCAAGCCTTCCAGGATGTGCGCCCTGGCCTGCGCCCGCTCCAACTCGTGGCGCGTCCTGCGCGTGACGACTTCGAGCTGGTGGGCGACGTAGTATTTGAGGGCTTCCTTGTAGGAGAGCGTGCGCGGCACACCATCCACCAGGGCGACGAAGTTGACGCCGAAGCTCTGCTGGAGCTGGGTGTGCTTGTAGAGGTTGTTCAGGACCACCTTCGGGATGGCCTCGCGCTTCAGTTCGATCACCACGCGCATGCCGTTTCGGTCGGATTCGTCGCGCAGGTCGGAAATACCGTCGAGCTTTCGCTCCTTGACCAGTTCGGCGATCTTCTGCAGGAGGTAACTCTTGTTGACCTGGTAGGGAATCTCCGTCACCACGATCTGGGTGCGGTTCCCCTTTATCTGCTCCGTGTGGGCCTTCGCCTGCACCCTCACGGAACCGCGTCCGGTAGTAATGGCGTCCCGCACGCCGCGCAGCCCGACGATGATGCCGCCGGTCGGGAAGTCAGGACCCTTGATGTGCTTCGCCAGCGCTTCGTCATCCATCTCGGGGTCGTCGATCATGGCGACCGTGGCGTCGATAACCTCGCCCAGGTTGTGCGGTGGTATCTTGGTAGCCATCCCGACCGCGATCCCGTCAGACCCGTTGACCAGCAGGTTCGGGTAACGAGCCGGCAGCACCACCGGCTCCCGCTGGCTCTCGTCGAAGTTCGGCGCAAAATCAACCGTGTCGGAGCTTATGTCCCGCAACATCTCCGTCGCCATGCGGGTGAGACGCGCTTCGGTGTTGTGGCTGACGAAGCCGTTGGTGATGAACGAGTGGTCCTCGGACTCGACCCTGATGGAGTACACGGGTCGCACACCGGCATCCTTCACCGACTCGACCTCGGCATAGTAGTAGCCTGCGGAGACTAGCGGGTCCACGACGGATCTGACCTCGCCGGACTCGATCCTGTCCATTATCATCGTGCCGCCGCTCTCCCAGCGATCCACCCGGTCTATGTTGTTGCGCACCAGCCAGCGCCGGTTCGTGTCTCCGAGTGCGCCGTCCGAGCGGACGTAAGAAGCGAGGAATGGAATGAGGTCGGAGGACATTCCTCTGCTCTTCTCAGGGAGAGCAGCCATTGCCGCTAGCAGCCTTTCCTGCTTCGCGCCCAGGAATCCGACCCTGGTTGCAAACAGGCCGGCGTCACGATGGTTGGCGATGTATAGCTTGATCTCACCGCTCTCGTACCGCGCCTGCTTCGCCACGACTCCGAACTCCAGAAGTAGCGTCTGCAAGTCCCGAGCCAACTCCGGACTACGGGTCGAGTAGACGAGCTGTACCGAGTTCCGAGGAGCGAGCGACACAGAGCCGTCTCCCTCGAAAGCGCTCTGCAAGAACGCCTTCTTTAGAGCGGGCGTTCCAGCCCAGACAAAGTCCGGTACCCGCTTTTTCGCGCTCCTGAACCCGATGGTCTCTGAGAGCGGACTTGCGCGGAACGCCGTCATGTCCTGCACGTCCAATTCGTGGATGGTCTTGCCGGATTTCAGTTCGCGCTGATAGACGTAACGCCGTCCGCCAACTAGCTCATCGTAAGCTCCGAGCACTTCTTCGAAGTACGCGCCGTCCACGTTATTGAATCCGGCGCGCTTCTCCGAAGCCCAGCCTTCTGCCGCGAACGCTCCCGTTAGCAACCCGAGCTTCCTATCTTGCGAAGCGTCTTCGGAAGCGTCTTCCTCATTTGCAGTCCGGCTGAGTACGACGTGATCGCCCGGCTCGACTTCCTCGAGCAGCGCCCAGAGCAACATCGGCACCCCGGCCACATCCCTGAGACACAAGACAGGGTGGTTCTCGGTTCCGGTTAGTTCGTACCCCTGCCGGGTGCGCAACCGAAGCGTAGGATGGGCCCCGCTGTGGAACAACTTGGATGCCGGAATCGGGTCTCCGTCCCGATTCAAAACTTCTATGTCGAGATTCGCTTCGCTGTTTGGTTCCACCGTCGCAAGGTCGGAGATCCTGCGGGTCCCCTTCGTGGTCCTCACGAGCGTATCGCCCGTGACGCAGTAGCGCATCGCCGCCGCCGGGTCGCCGTCCACGCTCCCGAAGTTCCCCTGCCCGTCCACGAGCTGGTGTCGCATCGAGAACTGCTGCGCGAGCCTGACCAGCGTGTCGTAGACCGCCGAGTCGCCGTGCGGGTGGTACTTACCTATGACCTCGCCGACGACCGTCGCGCTCTTTCGGTACGGCCGGTTCGGCTGGAGGCCGAGGTCGTGCATCGCGTACAAGACGCGCCGGTGAACCGGTTTGAGGCCGTCGCGCACGTCCGGCAGGGCGCGAGAGACGATCACGCTCATCGCGTAGGAGAGGAAGGATTCTTTTATCTCATCCTCTATCGAATGGGGCTGTATATTCCCCGAAAAAGTATCAAGCATCTCTGTCCCTCGTCATGTCGCCTCGTATGGTCAAATACTCTTCCTGACTCAATTCCCCTTCCGCGTAACGCATATCGAGGACTTCCCTGGCGGATGTAGCTTCGGAGCCTCTGTCCCGCTTGTCGGGAGTTTCACTAACCCTCGCATCGCGGATGCCGCCGCTTATCGCCCAACGCAAAGCCACGAAAATTACGGCGAAAAAGAGTAAGTACAAAACTATCCCCACTAAGCCGCCCATAAACCAAGGCCCCCGCGCTCAAGCATCTCTGCTCCTCGTTATGTCGTCCCGCGCGGCGAGATACTCCTCCCGTGTTGTCTCCCCTCTCGCGTAGCGTTGGTCGAGTATCTCAAGCGCTGTTGGGCCGTTGTTTCCACCGTTCATTCTCGTATCGCCGGGTCCCTGGAGCAAACGGCTTATGAAGAAGATTACCGCCGCTGCTACTGCCAAAAAAAGTAGGAGTAAAATTAGCTCGATCGGGCCTACAGGCATAAGATCTCTAGCCTCCTCTGGACTTAAGCATCCAGGTTCTTGACCTCGCGGGCGTTCTCTTCTATAAACCGCTTTCGCGGCTCGACTTTATCGCCCATTAGAGCTGTGAACAACTCGTCGGCGACTGCGGCCGAATCGACCGTGACCTGCAAGAACGTCCGGTTCTGCGGGTCCATCGTCGTCTCCCAGAGCTGGATGGGGTTCATCTCCCCTAGTCCCTTGAAGCGCCCGATATTCGCGTTGCCGTTTGCGTTCAGTCGCGTCATAAGCTCCCTGAGTTGGGGCTCGTTGTAGACGTAGTGGTCCTTGCGCTGGTGGGTGACCTTGTAGAGCGGCGGCTGGGCGATGTACACGTAGCCGGCCTCTATAAGCTCCTTCATGTTCCGGTACAGGAACGTCAAAACCAGCGTCCGGATGTGACTGCCGTCCACGTCCGCGTCGGTCATGAGCACGACCTTGTTGTAGCGGGTCTGGGAGAGGTCGAACGTCTCCCCCACACCGGCCCCTATAGCGGAGATCATAGCCTGTATCTCCACGTTTGAGAGGACCTTGTTCATGTTCGCCTTCTCGACGTTCAGGATCTTCCCCCGCAACGGCAAAATTGCCTGGAAGTTTCGATCTCTCCCCTGCTTTGCCGACCCACCCGCCGAGTCTCCCTCGACGATGTAGATCTCACTGCGCTCAGGGTCCTTCGAAGAACAGTCGGCCAGTTTGCCGGGCAACGTGGAACTCTCCAGGTAGCCCTTGCGGATGGTGTCGCGCACCTTGCGGGCCGCCTGCCGCGCCCTCGCCGCCTGAAGCACCTTGTTGATGATCGCCTTCGCCTCAGCGGGCCGTTCCTCCAAAAACTCGGCCAGAAAGCGGTTGGTGCTGCTCTCGACGAGACCCTTGACCTCGGTATTGCCGAGCTTTGTCTTTGTCTGTCCCTCGAACTGCGGCTCCCTGAGCTTCACGGAGATCACCGCCGCCAGCCCTTCCCGGATGTCGTCCCCGGTCAGGTTCTCCTCTTTCTCCTTGATGAGGTTCTTCTGGCGGGCGTAATCGTTGATCGTGCGGGTCAGAGCCCCCCTGAAACCAGAGAGATGAGCCCCGCCTTCGTGCGTATTGATGTTGTTGGCGAAGGTGAAGACCGAGTCCTGAAAGCCGTTGTTCCACTGCATCGCGACCTCGACCTCGCCGGCTTCTTCTTCTCGCTCCAGGTAGAAGATAGTCTTGTGTACCGGGTCTTTCGACTCGTTTATGTGCTCCACGAAGTCCCGGATGCCGCCCTCGTACTGGTACGTGACTTCCCGGTCTTCCTCCCGCTCGTCCACGAGCCCGATCTTCAACCCCTTGTTCAGGAAAGCCGACTCCCGGAAACGACGCGAGAGCGTGTCGAAGGAGAAGTCCCGCGTTTCCGTAAAGATCTCCGCGTCGGGCATAAAGCGGATGGTGGTGCCAGTCCCCTCGCCCTTCTTGAGCTTGCGGTCCTGCTCCATCTCACCCTGCGGGAAGCCGCGCTCGTAGCGCTGGGTCCATAGATGACCTTCGCGGCGGATCTCCATAACCAGCCACTCCGAAAGCGCATTCACCACGGAAGCCCCGACCCCGTGAAGCCCGCCGGAGACCTTGTAGCCCTGCCCGTCGAATTTTCCGCCGGCGTGGAGCGTCGTCATGATGACCTCGGCAGCCGACTTGCCGTACTTCGCCATCTTCCCGACCGGCATCCCGCGCCCGTCGTCGGTCACCGAAACGGAGTTATCAGGATGAATGGTTATGAAAACCTCATCACAATAGCCCGCAAGGGCCTCGTCTATCGAGTTGTCGACGATCTCCCAAACCAGGTGATGAAGCCCCCGCGGCCCCGTGGAACCAATGTACATCCCCGGACGCCGCTTGACGGCTTCGAGCCCTTCCAATACCTGGATGGAGTTTGCATCGTAGGCGTTCTCTATATGCGTGTTAGCGGATTTAGCCCCCAAAGAGAAGGACCCTCCTCATCTCGTAATCGGCGTGGCCGACAGGATAGTTATTCTCAAAGTAACTTTTCACTATGAGATTGTAACACACTCTGTAAGTTTTCCAATCGGCCGTTTCTATCATTTCTCCGCTTGTTTAAGCCTTTTTTCCGGAGTGTCACGAGCCTCGTTATCGCCTGTGACGCTGTGTAAGAGCTCACCCTCTGAAACGTGGATGATCCGTGCCCGTTCCAGTACCTCGCGGCCGAAGTATTCGAGATTTGTCGTGGAGATTACCGCCTGCGTGCTCTCCAGAAAATACTCCGCCAGATACTCCCGCCGACGCTCGTCCAGCTCGCTCATCACGTCGTCGAAGAGCAGGATGGGATCCTCCCCCGTCGCCTCCCTCAAGTAGTCCCTAGCCGCGAACTTCAAAGCCAAAGTCGCCAACCGCTGCTGCCCCTGTGACCCGTAAACCGTCAGGTCAACACCGCCGAGCAACACCTCGAAGTTGTCCCGGTGCGGCCCCACCGAAGTCGTGCCACGTTCGATGTCCGAGCTGTGAGCCTCTCTAAGAGCCTCTGGATAGCCTTCTAACGGTGCTGTATAGGAATAGCGTATCGAAGCCTTCTCGGGGCCGTACAGGACCTTTACAGAGTCTCCGAAGAACGAGTTCAGGGGTGGGATAGCGTCCTCGCGTCCCTGGAGTACGATCGAGCCAAGCTCCACGACCTTTCTGTCCCAAGTCCCGAGGGTTCGTTCGGATGAGAAGCCGTCCCTGATGCGTCGGAGGAGTTGGTTGCGTTGCTGGACGGCTTTCGCGTACTCGGAGACGGCGCGAGCGTAGGATGGGCGGAGCGTCGAGAGCAAGCCGTCGAGGAACTCTCGGCGGTCTGCGGGCGCTCCTTTGACGATCCTGATGTCGTCCGGGAAGAAGTGGATCGCCCGCACCCCGGCGCCCCCGGAGGCGTAGCCCGCCAAAGAGGTAGCCTGCGCGCCGTCGATGCTCAGACGCTTCTTTTGCTTCGGCGCGTACCCGACCGCGACGCTCCGCTCGTCCCGTTGCTCCCCGGGGCTTCCGCCATTGCGCTCGCCGTTCAGGACGACTCGGGCCTCGGCACGGGTAAAGTCGGCTCCCCACCGAACCGTCTCGGAGTCGTTGGGGGTCCGGGGAGTGGAGCCGGTCGTTGCGAAGGAGATCGCCTCCAGCAAGTTCGTCTTTCCCTGGGCGTTCTCCCCGACGATGATGTTCAGGCCCGGAGCCAGGAAAAGCGTGTCGTCGGCGTAGTTGCGGAAGTTGACGATCCGCAGAGCCCGCAGGTAGGCGCTCAAAGAATCTCCAGCCGTTCGACTTCGCCCTCTACCTCGACCACGTCACCAGAGACCAGCCGGCGACCGCGGCGAGTCTCGACCTCGCCGTTCACAGTGACCTCTCCGGTCTGGATGAGGACCTTCGCCTCACCGCCCGTACCGGCGATGGCGGCGGCTTTCAGGGCCTGGCCGAGGGTCATGCCGGGAGGTAATTCCACGCGGCGGGTGAGGATCCTAGTTCTGGGAGGGATCGCGCATCGGCATGATCAGGTACAGGAAGTCTGGCTCTTCCCCGGAGTCACCATTCTCCGAGCCCGGAACGATCAAACCGGGTTTGAGCGACTCGTTGAGCTTGAAGAGAACTTTCTCGGTGTCTATGGCCGCGACGCCGTCCAACAAGTATCCGGGGTTGAACGAGATGTGGAAGTCGTCGTCGCTGGTGGCCGCGAGCTTCTCGTGGGCTTCCCCGATCTCCTGGCTCCGCACGATCACCTCGACCGCTCCGTCCGAGAACGAAAGGCTCACCGGTACCGGCGGCGTCTGACGCTGGGCGAAGAGGTTGACCCGACGGAGCGTCCCCATCAGATCCTCCCTCGAAACCGAGATCTCCCGCTCGAAAGCATTCGGAAGCAACCTGCGGTATTCCGGGAAGTTGCCGTCTATGAGCCGGGTGCCGAAGAGAACGTCCCCCACTCTGAACAGCGCCTGGTTCTCAGAGAGCGAGACCTCGACCTGCTCCTCCTCAGACGCGGACGATATCCGGGAAACTTCCTGCATCGCCCTCGCCGGTATGATCGCCTCCCGCGACCCGTCGAAGGTTGTCGCAAGCTCCGTCTCCTTGATGCTCAATCGGTACGAGTCGGTCGTCACCATCCTGACCCGCGACTCCTCGAAGCTGATCAAGATGCCCGTCAACACCGGCCGCGTCTCGTCCCGCGAGTACGACTTCGACACCTTCTCAACGGTATCCACCAACAGCTCCCCGGACATCGTAAAGGAGTTATCGTCATCGAACTGAGGCAACTGCGGAAAGTCCTCCGCCGCGTACGCCCGGATGCTGTACTCGTTGCTCCCGGCAGTGAGCTTCACGGTCCCGCCGGCCTGGTCGTGCTCCAAGGTGAGCTGCCCCGACGGCAGAGACCTGACGATGTCGTTGAAGATTCGAGCCGGTATAACCACCCGCCCCTCCTCCTCGACCTCCGCCGGCGAAGAAGTCTGGATCGACAACTCCATGTCTGTCGCCGACAATTTCATCTTCCCGTCGCCGGCCTCCAGCAGGATCCCACCAAGCACCTGAATCGCCGAGCGAGCCGACACCCCACGAGTAGCCAGAGCCAACTTTCTACTAAAAGCATCAGTGTTACAAACAGCCCTCATATATCGTCCTCCTCTCCCTTATTATTAGTAGTAAACCATTAATGTATTATCTTAATAATAATAATAAGGCCTGTGGATAGTGTGGATAACTCGAAAATCCCTTTTACCTAAGCTGCAAACCCCCCCACCACCCTGTGGACAAAAATGTGGATAACTCCCCAAAAGCTGTGGACGGATTGTGGATAACTCCCGACTTATCCACAGGTAAAAGTTATCCACAAAGTTATCCACAAAGTTATCCACAGCTTTTACCCCTCTTATCCACAGGTTTATCCACAGGTCATAAGTTATTAAATGAGTTTATTGCCTACATATACGGGCTTCAAGATACAGTTATCCACATTTTGGAGGACTTATCCACAACAGCTGTGGACAACTTTTTGTTTCTGTGGACAAGTAGGGGTGGTTATCCACAGGGTTTTCGGAGCCTGTGGACAGAGTGTGGATAAGTCGAGCATCTCATGCTTTACATTCGTTACAATATTACTACCCTGCAGGGGAGGGAGAAAAGGGGTTTTTGGGGGAATTATGGTTTCAGCGTTTGCTTTTTATGTGGTAGGTGAGTTCGTGGATCTGGTTGAAAGTATCGCGGTCGTTGTTGATCAGCTTCGATATCTTGCTGGTCGCGTGCATGACGGTGGAGTGGTCGCGGCCCCCAAATGCCTTCCCTATTTTGGGTAGCGATTCGTCGGTGACTTCGCGGCAGAGGTACATGGCGACCTGACGCGGGTAGGAGAAAACTTTGGAGCGGTTCGCCCCGATCAAGTCCGCTTTCGAGATCCCGAAGTAACGGCAGACTTCGTGCTGAATGAGCTCCACGGGTATCTCCCGATAAGCTGAATCCGGCAGTATGTCCTTCAAGACTTCTTCGGCAAGTGGGACGCTCAATTCTTGCCCGTAGAGAGATGAGTAGGCCAGGATGCGGACCAGCGCTCCTTCCAGTTCCCGGATGTTCGTCGAGACCTGAGAGGCGATGAACGTAAGAACGTCGTCGTCTACTTCCAGGCGGTCCATCGCGGCTTTCTTTCGGAGTATCGCGATCCTGGTTTCGAGGTCCGGTGGCTGGATGTCCGTGACGAGTCCCCACTCGAACCGGCTCACGAGCCTTGCTTCCAGCGTCTGGATGTACTTCGGGTGACGGTCGGAGGTTATGACGATCTGCCTGTTCTCCTCATACAGCGCGTTGAAGGTGTGGAAGAACGCTTCTTGGGTCTCCACCTTATTCTCCAGGAACTGTATGTCGTCTATGAGGAGGACGTCATTCTCCCGGTAACGTTTCTGGAAGCCGAGCGGATCGTTTGAACCTATCGAGTTTATGAAGTCGTTTGTGAACTGCTCGCAGGTGACGTAACGGACCCGCAGGCTTGGTTCTTGCTCTTCGACGTACTGCCCGACGGCGTGCAGCAAGTGAGTCTTACCGAGCCCCACTCCACCGTAGATAAACAGCGGGTTGTAGACGATACCCGGTGTTTCCGCCACGGCCATCGCAGCGGCGTGGGCGAACCTGTTGCCGGCCCCGATCACGAACGTGTCGAAAGTAAACTTCGACTTGAACGGCCGCGGCTTTCGGACGTTTTTAAGGACTGGCTCCGCACCGTTTCCCCCCACCATACTGTCCGCGCCGTTGCCGCCGATGCTGACCGCGAGCGTCGTATCGCTCTGTCCGAGAACGGAGTCGAGCGCTTCTTCGAGAAGCGTCCTGAAGCGGCTCTCTATGTATTCCTTCGCGAAAGAGTTTGGTACGGAGATCTCCAGCCGATCCTCGTAGAGTTCCACCGGCCTCGTGCCTTCGAACCATACTTTCAGAGACGGGGCGTTTATATGCTCCGATACCTGATCCAGGACCTCAGTCCATACTTCCTCTGCGCTCCTGTTGCGGGCCACGGGTTACTTGACCCAGCCATCGACGATGGCTTCCGCGAGGTCCCGCCCGAGCGGCGATATCTCCCGCTTGCCGGACTCGGCCGTGGAAGCCAACCCATGCTCCTCCAGAACCGAGAGGTCGCGGTACGCCGTGCTTACGCTGATCTCCAACTGATCTGCAACCGTCGAAGGCCCGACCTCGCCACCCTCCATCACCGTCATGAGCACCTTCTGCTGTCGCTCTGAGATATTCATCTTCGGAACAGCGTCCGGATACCTTCTCTTGGGCGGCGACTTCTCGGCGGGAAGTTCCGGTTCTAAAACTTCGCCCTCCGCCGGCGCCGAGATGGTTGCAACGGTACCGCCCCCGATATTGTCCTCGATAGTAACGGTCCCCCCCACCTTCTCGGCGGCTGCTCTGGCGATCCCGAGACCCGCGCCAACGCCCCGGATCCCACGCAGCGCCTCCAGCGTGGCGCCCGAGAAACCGAACTCCATCGCTTGGCCCTTCGACTCGATGCCCGGTCCCTTATCCGAGACCCTCACCACGCTTCCATTGTTCAGGATCGAAATAACCACTCCTCTGTAGCCGGCGTGAACGAGATTCTCGACCACCTCCCGCACGGCTTCCTCCGGCACTTTCTCTTCTACGCGCTCCATAACCAATTTCGAAAACTTCGTCGTGGCCGCCCCAGGGCTCGCCGCTGCAGCCTCAATCACCTCGGGCCGCCCATCCTCGGCGTACACCGCGATCCTGATGCTGATTCCAGCCCCTTCGGGCTCCCGGTTTGTTCTCTCTGAGTACATCATCCCCGATGGAAAATCTATCGCACCCCTCGCCACAACGCTATAGCTGAAGAACATAAAATGCACTTTTGCAAGATGTTAACGTAGTTATCCACAAAGTTTTCCACAACCTGTGGATAAGTGTCGGATTATATTGCGAAGACTCGGCGTAATCTCCCCCAAAATCACCCTATGGACGCCAAAGTGACAGGCAAGCAAACACATTACCTGCTGAAGAAACGTTATTTTGCAGGATTTTCCTTAACTAAGACCGGGTTCCTAGAGGGGCAGTTGAGATTTTAACCCTGTCGATATTTGGTTGGATAGAGCTGGGTGCTTCGGATATACTCTTTACGAATCTTTTGTCATTTTCTAGATCGGGAGAGCAGTATGAAGCGTACCTACCAGCCGAATCGCCGCAAGAGAGCAAAGACTCACGGGTTTCGCAAGCGCATGAGCACGGTCGGCGGCCGGAGGGTAATAGCTGCCCGGCGGCGGCGCGGGCGCAAGAAGTTGGCTGTCTGAGTCCTTGCCTAGATCCGGAAGAACACGGCTAACCGACTCTCCGGAGTTCGAGTTGGTCTACAAGCAAGGTTCGGCGTACAGAAGCAGGATTTTCTCCGTACACGCTTACCCCAACGATCTCGGGACTCCCAGGCTGGGGCTATCGGTATCGAAGAAGGTCGGAAATGCGGTGGTACGCAACAAGGTTCGGCGGCGTCTCAAGGAAATTTTCCACGCGACGCTGCCGGGTATCTCCGACGATTTGGATCTCGTAGTGTCTGCCCGGCCTGCTTCGGCGGATGCGACTTTCGAAGAACTCAACGAGGAGTTTGCTCGTGCTTTGCACAGGCTGGACAACAAGGGGCGCACCGCTGAACGCGCTTCGAGAGCGTAGGTTCGGATGATCGTCTTTTGATCGCTAAGTTTCTCATCGGGGCGATCAGGCTGTATCAGTATTTCGTATCGCCTCTGTTTCCTCCTTCTTGCAGGTTTACTCCGAACTGCTCACGCTATACGCTGGACGCTATAAAGAAGTACGGTGCCATAAAGGGTGGAGCCATGGGAGCCTGGCGGGTACTGCGATGCAATCCATTCAACAAAGGAGGAGTGGATCCGGTCAAGTGATCGATCCTAGACGATGAACGGAATTATTAACTTTTTCCAGAATATATTCGACCCCGTAATCAACGTTATGGGCATGGTGCTCCTGTACTTCCACAACACACTCGGGGCGCCATGGTGGTTGTCCATCGTCTTCCTTACGGCGCTCGTCCGAACCGTGCTTTTCCCCCTAACGGTGAAGCAAGTCCGCAGTATGCGTTCCATGCAGGACCTCAAGCCGGACCTGGACAAAATAAAGACCAAGTACCCCGGCAACCGGCAAAAGCAGCAAGAAGAACAGATGAAGCTTTATCAGGAGCGAGGGATCAACCCACTCGGCGGATGTCTTCCGGTCCTGGTGCAGATGCCGGTGTTTATAGGCGTTTTCTACGTTATCCGCCGGTTCGGCGGATTCCACGGCACCCCGCCGACGCAGCCGGACTTTCACACCGGCGGTATCCTTTGGTTCCAGGACCTTTCTAACGCCGACCCTCTATACATCCTTCCCATCCTCTCCGCTGTGACCATGCTGCTTTCCATGGAGATCACCAATAAGAGCATGGAACCTCAGCAGCGCTGGCTCATGAGGCTCATGCCGATCGGGATCACAGTCTTCCTATGGACGTTTCCGGCGGGCTTGTTTATGTACTGGATCACCAACAACGTCTTCACTTTCCTCCAAAACTACGCGATATACAACTACGGTCCCGGCAGGAAAACGCCGGCCACGACCGCAAACGGCGCCTCTAACAAAGAATCCAATGGAGGCGGTGGTCAATTGGGCAGTATCCTTGAGCGCTTCCGGTCGCAGGATCCACCGCAGACAAATGGAAATGGACACCAACAGGGCTCCTCCGCAGGACCCACGGATGAGGCCGCCCAAGCCGCGAAGGCCGCCAAACGTAAGCGTAGAAAGAAGAAGAAATGACAGAAGAAACAAGGACTACCGAGTTTAACGCCGCAACCGTAGACGAAGCCGTCAAAAGAGCGTGCGCCAACCTTGGTGTGACTCCTGGAGATATCTCTTACGAAGTCCTCGACACCGGAAGCTCCGGGTTTATGGGGATCGGCGCCAGAGACGCCCGCATATCCGTGACGATCACGAGCGTCCCGGAGCCTGAAGCCGAGGAGCCTGAAGCCGAGGAGCCGGAATACCTATCGGAACAGACCGCAACCGCCGAACCTGAAGCGACCGAGCCTTCCGAAGAGTCTCAAGAGGTTTCGCGGGAACCTGCTCCCGAAAACGAAGAACCACAAGAAGCTACCGAACAAGTTCCTGTACCGGAAGATTTGATCGTTGAAGCCAGGGAGTATGTCTCCCACGTTACGGGCCTTATAGACCTTGATGCGCGCGTCGAATCGTACGATGCTGGTGAGTTCGTCGCTGTGGATGTCGCCACCGAGCAAGCTGGTTTGTTCATAGGTCAAAAAGGGGAGACCATCGACGCTCTCCAATACCTACTAAACGTGGCCGTATACAGAGACCGGGAATTCTCGAAAAGGATCGTACTCGACTCCGAAGGCTACCGACAACGCCGCATAGAGGCGATACAGGGCATCGCACACCGCTCGGCACGCCGGGCAATCCGTGAGAAACGCCCGATAGAACTCCCTCCCATGAGCCCTTCCGAACGCAGGGTAGTCCACCAATACCTGCAAGACGAAGACCGTGTCATAACTTCTAGTGAAGGCAGAGGAGACACCCGCAAAGTCCGGGTATCTCCAGTTTAGCCACTCCACCCGCAATTCGTTTCACGTGAAACACCATACGCGCCAAGAGTTTGCAAATACATACTTTTGGCGCGCTACGGCTTATGGGCTGTTTATTTTGCATCTGTTTCACGTGAAACACGCATGAACGCTGACGCGGAACGCCTAAGGAGACAAGCTGAAGTGTGGGGGCTTCAGCTCGATAGCGGCCAGATGGACTTACTGACGCGTTACGCGGGCATGTTGAGCGCATATGACAGGGCTAACGTGATCGGTACACGGGAAGTATCTGAGATTCTGGTGGAGCATGTGTTGGATTCTCTGGGTTGTTCATTGTTCGAGCCTATGAAGACTGCTGAGAGTCTGGTTGATGTGGGTTCCGGAGGTGGATTGCCTGGTTTGGCTTTGTCGATTGCGCTTCCTGTGGTTCCTGTAGCTCTGATCGAGTCGAACGGGAAGAAAGTAAATTTTCTGGAGTACGTAGTCGATGAGTTGGGATTGGAGTCTAGTAGGATACTGAACGCCAGGGCGGAGGATTTGGGCCGCGAGGAGGGATTTCGTGGGCATTATGAGGTAGCTACGGCACGTGCTCTGGCGCCTTTGGCTGTCCTTGCGGAATACTGTCTTCCCTTTGTAAGGGTGGGAGGCCACGTAGTCGCAATGAAAGGTCGGCTTTCGGAAGAAGAGATGAAGGATGGAGAAGATGCTGTAGAAGTGCTCGGAGGGGAGATCGAGAGGGTAATCACCGTGTCCTTTGAAAGAGACGTGAGGTCTGTAGAGCGGCATCTGGTCATATTGAGGAAGAACTCCGAGACTCCGACTAAGTACCCGCGACGAGCTGGAGTACCTAAAAAACGCCCTTTGGGTCGAAAGAAATAGGGAGAACGTCATGAATCGTGCTAAGATTCCTGCCGTGAACAGGGTTGTAGCCATCGTGAATCAGAAGGGCGGGGTGGGAAAGAGCACTACCGCCATAAACCTCGCCGCCTATCTAGCGAGTGGGGGCCAGAGAACTCTGGTCATAGATATGGACCCTCAGGGGAACGCCACTAGCGGGCTCGGAGTCGAGAACTTCGATAGGGGATGTATCTACGATGTGCTCCTGGAAGGAGCGCCGATACAAGATGTAGTGGCAAAGACGGAAATAGAAGACCTGGACATCGTGCCTTCCACTATCAACCTGGCCGGGGCGGAGGTGGAGTTGGCTTCTGCTCTCGCGCGGGAGTTCAAGCTCAAGAAGGCGCTTCAGGGTCTTCCCGCAGGGTCTTACAGTCGTGTACTGCTCGATTGTCCGCCATCTTTGGATCTGCTCACGCTCAACGCTTTGACGGCTGCCGATGAGGTTTTAATACCGATACAGTGTGAATATTACGCGCTGGAAGGTCTAACACAGTTGATGCGGAGCATCAGGATGATCCGGGAAGAGTTGAACCCGAACCTCGAGATAGGAGGGGTTCTACTAACCATGTTCGATCCGAGGACCAACCTCGCGCATCAGGTTGCCCAAGAGGTGAGATCTTTCTTCGGCGACCGCGTCTTTCACACCATAATACCGAGGAACGTGCGTCTCAGCGAGGCGCCGAGCTACGGGATGCCGGTAGCATTGTATGCGCCAAAGAGTACCGGTGCGGAGGCGTATGCGGCTGTCGCCGAGGAAGTCATGAGCCGTGGGTAGGAGAGGACTCGGCCGTGGGCTGTCCGCTTTGATAGCCACGGGCGAGAGTGTTGCGGGGCTGAAGTTCGAGGAGATACCCGTTTCGGCGATACGTCCGAACGTGAACCAGCCGCGGCGCAGCTTCTCGGAAGCTGGGATCAAGGAGCTCTCGGCTTCCATACGCGGAGTGGGCATCTTGCAACCGCTCGTCGTTCGCTCTACGGAGAGCGGTTTCGAGATTATTGCCGGGGAGCGCAGGCTGAGGGCGGCAAAAGAAGCCGGGCTCGAAATGGTGCCTGTTTTGATCCGCCAGGCTGCTGAGAGCGAGTCGATGGAGCTGGCGTTGGTCGAGAACCTGCAGAGAGAAGACCTCAACCCGCTCGAAACCGCGACCGCTTACCAGGCGCTAATAGACGGTTTCGGGCTCAGTAGAGAGCAGCTCGCGCTTCGGATGGGAAAGAGCCGGGCCGCAGTTACGAACACGCTACGACTGGCCCAGTTGCCGGTCTCCGTCCAGGAGTTGCTGCGCGATGGGAAGCTGTCGGAGGGACACGCCAGGACGCTGTTGAGCCTCGAAAACGAACAGCAGATGCTCCGGATCTCCGAACGAGTCCAGGAAGAGAAACTCTCCGTGCGAAAAACGGAAGAACTGGTTCGCCAAATGCTCGTCAATCCGGCGGAGGATAGTCCGCAGGCGACAGAGCAGCGAGACAAAGAAGAACCTACTGACTTCGATAAAGCGGCGGGAATGCTACAAGAAGCGCTCTCTCTGCCGGTAAAAGTACGGTCTCTGAGACGTGGAGGAAAAGTGGAGATCCGGTTCCGTGAAGAGAGCCAACTAGAAGAGATCATGAACCTCCTGGCGTCGAAGGAATAGACTTGATAACAAAAACACAACATAGATAGAAGTGTAAAAACTTCTGAGATTGGAACCGGGGGAAATGAAAAGAGGTCTGAGAGGTACGATTTTATGTGCGGGGGTGGTTTCTTTATTGTCCTGCTCCGGGGTAGCTTGGGCGGAGACTAACCAGGCCGACCAGTATTCTGGTTCGCCGGGTGGCAAGGTAGCGTCGCTGAAGTCCCACGTGAAGAAGCAGGGGAAATCGCTCGATCGGAAGGTCGGGGAGATATCTAGCGTGGGCTCGAAGCTGGATCGGGCGCAGTATCAGGTGAGTGCGGCCGAGGCGCGGGTGAAGGATCTCGGGTCGAAGAGGAAGAAGGCGGAGCTGGAGATCTCACAACAGCGGCACACCGTCGCCGGCGCAAAGGCGAAATACGAGGAGATGGCGCGCGCTGCCTACAAGGGCGACGGTATCAGGAACGTCACGTCCCTTTTGGGCAGCTTGCTAGGGTCCGGGGCGAAGTCTGGGAACCACTCGGTGGAGCAGGCGGCAAGGGCGCTTTTTAACGGGCAACAGAGCGTCGAGAATTACCAGAATGAGCAGGGCTACCTGAACAACTCGGTTCGCCAACTGCACCAACAAGAGGCTGACTATGCTGCGGCTGTCAAGAAAAGGAAAGTCCAGAGCGAAGAGTTGGATCGCCATAAAAAGGATCTCGAATCATCCATCGCCAGTATAAAGTCGGACAGGTCTCAGGCTAAAGGTAGGATCCTCCAACTCAAGGCGAGTGAGAAGGCCAGAATCCTCAGGGAGAGGCCGGCCACCGGGACTTACGGGGTGTCGTTGGTTAGGGAGCGGAAGATAGCGAGCCGGGATATTGTGGCGCACCGGGTCAAGCCTATCTCGAAGAAGAGGTATGAGCGGCTTTACAAGAAGGCGGCGAAGAAATACGGATTTGCCAAGGATTGGTACGTGCTCGCGGCGGTCGGATGGGTAGAGTCCAAAGACGGTCGGAATATGGGGCCGTCGAGCGCTGGTGCGTTGGGGCCGATGCAGTTCCTCCCATCGACCTGGAAAACCGCCGGGGTGGACGGTAACGGAGACGGGGTCGCGAACATAATGGATCCACGAGATGCTATCCCAGCCGCTGCGGCGTACTTGAAAGAAGGCGGCGCTCCGAAGGACTGGTACGCGGCCCTCTACACCTACAACCACGCCGATTGGTACGTGCGGGAGGTGCTCGGCGTGGCCGAAGGCTACCGGCAATTAGCCAAAGACAACAAGACAAGGCCCTACACCCGGATCGAAGCGCGTAACTCCAAAAAGAGCGGTTAGAGGACTGTACGAATCTCAATAGGGGGTGCGCGGGAAGATGGCGGATACGCGAGTCGAGACTTTTCGGAACTTGCTGAAGAGAGACCCGGAGAACCCGATGGTCCGTTGTTCTCTCGGTATCGAGTTGTTCAAAGAAGAAGAGTATCGGGAGGCGCGGGACCATCTGAGGCGGGCGGTGGAGATCAAACCGGATTACTCGGTAGCCTACAGGATGCTCGGGCGCTCACTGTACGAGCTTCACGAGGATGACGAGGCGCGACTGGTCTTCGAGAAGGGGCGCGAAGTAGCGCAGAACAACGGAGACCTCCAGACCGTAAAAGAGATAGACGTCTTCAGCCGTCGACTGGAGAAGAGGCGGGCCGGAGAGAGTTAGCCGGGGAGTAAGGATGCTCGGGGCCGGCTTTTGCTAACATCCCGGTCATGCCCGAACCCAGAGTAGAAATCTTCGTTGATTACGAGAGCCCGTTGGCGCGTAAGGTGGCGGGAGATATCTGGTCCGGGCTTTCGCGGGCGGCGCTCGGAGCGGGGTACGCGAGGATCACCGCGCTCTGGGAGAGCCTCGGAGAAGGACACGAAGCTGCTGGTCACGAAGGAATCCCGGTGATCCATATCTTCGTCGTCGGCCAGGATCGCCCGGAGGCCATAGGTTCCATCGGGGCGGAGCGGGATGATGGGGAGTCTGTCCGATCTTCTATCTATGGGGTCGTGGTGGCGGTCCCGGATCGACCGAGTCCGCTGGCGGGTTCGCTGCTCTACCAGGGCGTTGGACGGCTTACGGATGACGGTGTGAAGGTTGGGTCTATAGAGCCCGCGCTTCTACACGCCTTGCCCCAGGAGTGTGAGTCTTACGCCGGACGACTCCTGCAACGGCTCCAGCAGCGCCTACGGGAATCGTAGCGAGAGGGTGCCGCAGGTTATCGCCGCGCTCCTGGTACCGGCTGTATTCGCCGTACTAGCTTACCTGTTCGGCACGGTCAGCCGGGGCGGGGCCATCGGCGGCTACATCGTGGCGGCCTTGATCTACTTGTCCCTGGGATGGCAAGGCTTCACGGTGCTCGCCCTCTTCGTGGTCGGTGGCTCTGTCCTCACCCGGCTC
The DNA here is from genome assembly GCA_965219175.1 of Rubrobacteraceae bacterium. Taxonomy (GTDB): domain Bacteria; phylum Actinomycetota; class Rubrobacteria; order Rubrobacterales; family Rubrobacteraceae; genus JBBPZK01. The sequence continues at coordinate 354,812 of CBDCNI010000001.1, read as the reverse complement.
GGATACGAACGAAAAGAGCGTTCCGGTACGGCCGAAGGCGGGGGAGGGAGGCGTGGAGCGAGGAACGCCCTGGCAAACGGGGGCGTCGCGGTATTGTGCGCCCTGCTGGCAGCCCTCACGCCATATCCGATAGCATTCGCGGCCGCTTTCGTCGCTTCTCTCGGAGCTGCTTTCGCTGATACGGCTGAGTCCGAGGTCGGACAGCTTTTCGCCCGCACTCCGCGACGGATCACCGACCTGCGAAAGGTCCCGCCCGGTACCGACGGCGCCGTCTCGTTTCCCGGCACACTGGCCGGTCTCGCCGCCGCCGGTCTCACCGCGGCTCTGGGGTTGAGCCTGGGGTTACTCGAAGGACAGGGCCCGTTGCTGCTCGTAGCGCTCGCCGCGTTTGCGGGAACTATCGCGGACAGCCTGATAGGAGCACTCGCACCGAGAGCCGGCAACGAACTGACCAACGTATCCTGCACCTTTGTGGCTGCGGTCTTGGCGCTCCTCCTCTAAACGAGACAACATAGGCGTCGGAGCCCGGTAGCCTGCACCTTCATAAATCGCGCCCGCGATGCTATATTAAGTTCATGTACGCTAGGGAGCACAAAGTCTGGAACGCAGACCCTCGACTATAAGCTCCTGCGCGCCCTTCGGGATTTTTGAACCACACTAAACCTTATTCTAAAAGGAGTCTCCCGTGAGCGAGACAACGCCTGGAAAAACTTACGATCCCACATCCCTCGAACATCGTTGGCAGAAACGATGGGTCGAGAGCGGTCTCTACGAGACGGACGAAGACCCGAACAAGCCAAAACACTACGCGCTCACCATGCTCCCGTACCCGAGCGGCGACCTGCACGTCGGCCACTGGTACGCGATGACGCCGTCCGACACGCGGGCCCGCTTTATGCGGATGAACGGCTTTCGGGTCTTCTTCCCGATAGGCTTCGACGCTTTCGGGCTGCCGGCCGAGAACGCAGCCATAAAACGGGGCATCCACCCGTACAAGTGGACGATGTCCAACATCGAGAACATGCGCGGCCAGCTCCGTCAGATGGGGGCGATGTTCGACTTTGACGCGGAGATCGTCTCCTGCCTGCCCGAGTACTATCGCTGGAACCAGTGGTTTTTCGTGAAGTTCTTCGAGAAGGGGATCGCCTACCGGGACTACGCGCCGGTTGACTGGTGTCCCAAGGACAACACGACGCTCGCTCGGGAGCAGGTGATCGGGCCGGATCGCCGGTGTGAGCGGTGCGGGACGCCGGTTATAAAGAAGAACCTGGCGCAATGGCTGTTCAGGATCACGGACTACGCAGAAGAACTTCTTGACTTCTCGAAGATTGATTGGCCCGAGCGGGTAGAGACGCTGCAACGCAACTGGATCGGCCGCTCCGAGGGCGCGGAGATAGAGTTCGACATCGAAGGCTACGGCCCGATAGAAGTCTTCACCACTCGTCCCGACACACTCTTCGGGGCGACCTTCTTCGTCATGTCGCCCGAGCATCCGGCGGTCGAGAAGATAACGACCCCCGAGCAGGCCGATGAGGTCCGGGCCTACGTCGAGAAGGCGAGCCGGATGAGCGAGATCGACCGCACCGACGTAACCCGCGAGAAGACCGGCGCGTTCACCGGCGCCTACGCGGTCAACCCGGCGAACGGGCAGGAGATACCAGTTTACATCGCCGACTACGTGCTCATGGGTTACGGGACCGGTGCCATAATGGCGGTCCCCGGCCAGGACCAGCGCGACTGGGACTTCGCCGCCAAATACGACCTCCCCATACTCCGTACCGTCCAGCCACCGGAGGGCTTCGAGGGTGAGGCTTACGTCGGCGAAGGACCGGCGATCAACAGCGAGTTTCTCGACGGCCTGGGGATCGAAGAGGCCAAAGAGCGCATGGTCGAGTATCTCGAAGGGCGAGACAAGGGTACGTCGGCGACCGCCTACCGCTTGCACGACTGGCTCATTAGCCGTCAAAGGTACTGGGGAACCCCGATTCCAATCGTCTACTGCGACGACTGCGGAACAGTCCCCGTCCCCGAAAAAGACCTGCCGGTCCTGCTCCCCGAAGAAGCTGAGTTCACCCCGACCGGCGAGTCCCCGCTCAAGCTCGACCCGGATTTCTACAACACCGAGTGTCCGCAGTGCGGTGGTCCCGCTACCAGAGAGACGGATACGATGGATACTTTCATGGACTCATCGTGGTACCAGTACCGTTACCTCTCGCCGCACTACGATGAGGGGCCTTTCGATCCCGCCGAAGGCGAGAAATGGCTCCCGGTGGACCAGTACACCGGCGGTATAGAGCACGCCGTCATGCACCTGCTCTACACCCGTTTCTTCACGAAGGTCATGCGCGACATGGGCCTGGTGGACTTCGACGAGCCGATGAAGAAGCTCTTCAATCAGGGCATTATCCTGGGCGAGGACGCAGAGAAGATGAGCAAGAGTCGGGGCAACGTCGTCAACCCGCAGGAGTTCGTGGACCGCTACGGCTCGGACGCCCTGCGCTGCTTTTTGATGTTCATAGGGCCGTGGAACCAGGGTGGACCGTGGGACGGGCGAGGCATCGAGGGCGTCTCACGATTTCTGCGGCGGGCTCTCTCGCTCGTGGCAGAAGGAGACGCCACGGGAGCCGAGGCCGACCCTGGCGAGCTGGACCGCCGGACGAACCAGACAGTAAAGAAGATAACGGAAGACCTCGAAGCGTTCCGGTTCAATACCGGCCTCGCAGCGCTCATGGAGCAGACGAACTACCTGCTGGCGATCAGGGGTCGGGTAGAGGAGGAGAAGTGGACTGAGGCGTTGCGGAAGTTCGCGCTCGCGCTCGCGCCGTTCGCGCCGCATCACGCCGAGGAGATGTGGGCGGCGATGGGGGAACCTTACTCCGTACACGAGCAGGAGTGGCCCGGCTACGACGAGAGCCTCATAAAGACCGAGGAGATCACGCTTATCGTCCAAGTCAACGGAAAGCTTCGGGACCGCATCGAAGCTCCGGCGGACATCTCCGAAGAGGCCGCGAAGGAGCTGGCCCTTTCGAGCGAGAAAGTCCGGCCTCATGTGGAGGACAAAGAGATCCGCAAGGCTATCTATGTACCCGGAAGGCTCGTCAACGTCGTGGTCGGGTAGGCTCGAGGGGCGTTCGTACTCTTGTACAAATGTGGAGGCCGGGACTTTATCCGGGCACACATTGACCGTCGTACCTTTGTGTGGATAGTATTGCCGGGCAAGAGGGTACGACGACGCCCGGAAATAGGGAGAGAGTGGCAAGACGCGTCCACGGATGAACCACCTAGCCTCGACCCCCCCAATGCAGCGCCGTTTCACGTGAAAGGGGAGAGAATAGAGTTCCTGCAACCTACAACCTGGCAAGAAGCGCTGGAGGCGAAAGCCGCGCACCCCGACGCCCTGCCCATCTCCGGCGGCACCGATGTCATGGTGGACCTGAACTTCGATCGCGGACGTCCCGATGTGGTGATGGACCTGACGCGTGTGCCGGAGTTGGGGGAGTGGGGTATTGAGAACGGTCGCCTGCGGGTGGGAGCGGGGGTCACGTACTCCCGGATCATCACGGAGCTTGGAGGCCGGCTGCCGGGACTCGCCATCGCCTCCCGGACAGTCGGCTCGCCCCAGATCCGGAACAGAGGGACCGTCGGTGGCAACCTGGGCACCGCCTCTCCAGCCGGCGACGCCCTGCCGCCGCTCTACGTCTCCGACACCGAGGTAGAGCTCGCCTCCGTTGAAGGCACGCGGCGTGTGCCGGTTGGGGAGTTCGTCAAGGCGCCTAAGAGGACCGCCTTGAGGCCGGGCGAACTGATCTCCGCCTTCCACGTCCCGGAGGCCGACGGGCCGCAACAGTACGCCAAGATCGGGACGCGCAACGCCATGGTCATAGCCGTTTGCTCCCTCGGCCTCGCCATCCACCCGGAGCAGAGGAAAGTCTGCGCCTGTATCGGTTCTGCGGGACCGACACCTATCCGGGCACGCGAGGCGGAGGATTTCATCGGTGGTCTTATTGAGGAAGAGGGGCTCTGGGAATCGCCCGGCGCGTTGGGCGAGGCGGCGCTCGGGCGTTTCGGGGAGCTGGTGGCGGAAGCGGCCCGGCCCATAGACGACGTTCGGGGAAGCGCGGAGTACCGGCGGCACGCGGTCGGCGTGCTGGCCCGCCGGACGCTCCGGTGGGCGTGGGACGAGTACCGGGGAGTGGCGTAGGTGCGGCTCAGGCTCGGTGTGAACGGCGAGGCGCGCGAGGTGGACGGCGTGTGGGAGGGGGAGAGCCTGCTGTACGTGCTGCGCGAGCGGCTCGCCCTACCCGGCTCCAAAAACGCCTGCGAGCAGGGCGAGTGTGGCTCGTGCTCGGTTTACCTGGACGATACTCTAGTCTGCGCGTGTCTGGTGCTCGCGGGGCAGGCCGAGGAAAAAGAAGTCGTTACGGTAGAGGGCATCTCTGACGGTGAGCATCTCCATCCTGTGCAGGCGGCCTTCCTGGAGGCAGGAGGTGTGCAGTGCGGGTTCTGCACGCCGGGCCTGGTTGTGGCGACCCACGAGCTTCTGGGGCGCACCCCGACGCCTTCGGACGCGGAGGTCCGGGAGGCGCTGGCGGGAAACCTGTGTCGTTGCACCGGCTACGAGAAGATCCTGGACGCCGTCCACCTGGCGGCTAGAAAGATGAACCCGACATGAGCGCCCAGACCACACCGACCCGCGAACGGCCCGCTGTCTCGACGCCCGGCGGTATCGGTGAGAGCGTTGGGCGGCCCGACGGCGTGCCGAAGGTCACGGGCGAGTTCACCTACTCGTCGGACCTCTGGATGGATGGGATGCTGTGGGGAGCGACGCTCAGGAGCCCGCACCCGCACGCTAACATCCGGTCAATAGACACCTCGGAGGCTGAGAGGATGCCGGGCGTGCGCGCAGTTCTTACCTACGAGGATGTGCCGGGGCGCAAGGTGTACGGGATGGAGATCCCCGACCAGCCCGTCCTCGCCTGGGAGCACGTCCGCTACCAGGGCGAGGCAATAGCCATCGTCGCCGCAGACCACCCCGAGACCGCCCGCCGCGCGATGGACAAGATAAAAGTGGACTACGAGGTGCTGGAGCCCCTCGCCGACGCTGAAGCGGCGATGCGCGAGGACGCGCCCGAGCTACACCCTTCCGGCAACGTGCTGAGGCAGGTGGTGGTTCGTCACGGTGACGTAGAGAGCGCGGCGGCTGAGGCCGATGTGGTCGTTGCGGGGGAGTATGAGATCGGGATGCAGGATCAGGCTTTTCTCGGGCCGGAGTCCGGGCTCGCGGTGCCGGACGACCGGGGCGGAGTTGACCTGTACATCTCGACCCAGTGGCTGCACATCGACCGGGATCAGGTGGCGGAGAGCCTCGGTTTGAGTCCGGATCAGGTCCGGCTGACCCTCTCCGGCGTGGGCGGTGCGTTCGGCGGACGGGAGGACCTGTCCATGCAGATCCACGCCTGCATGCTCGCCCTCCACACGGGCCGTCCCGTGAAGATGGTCTACAACCGCGAGGAGTCCTTCTACGGCCACGTCCACCGCCACCCGGCGAAAATGGAATACGAGCACGGCGCCACAAAGGATGGGAAGCTCGTCTACGTAAAGGCCCTCCTATTGTTCGACGGCGGCGCCTACGCTTCGAGCTCCAACGCCGTGTGCCTCAACGCGGCGACCTTCGCCTGCGGCCCCTACGACGTGCCGAACGCGCTCATAGAGAGCCACATGCTCTACACCAACAACCCGCCGTGCGGCGCGATGCGCGGCTTCGGCGCCGTGCAGGCGTGCTTCGCCCACGAGTCGCAGATGGACAAGCTGGCCCAGGAGCTGGGGATGGAACCGGTCGAGCTTCGCATCAAGAACGCCATCGAGCCTGGGATGAAGTTCGCGTTCGGGCAGGAAGTCCCTTATCCTGCCCCGGTCTCGGAGATCCTGGAGCGCGTGAAGGCCATGCCTCTACCTGACGAGAGGGAAGTCATGGGCCGCGACCTGCGTGAACTTCCCGGCGGCGTCTCGAACGTCACGCACGGCGAGGGTGTCGTGCGCGGGGTCGGGTATGCCGTGGGCTTCAAGAACATCGGTTTCTCGGCTGGCTTCGACGACTACTCCACCGCCAGAGTCCGGCTTTCGGTCTCCGGCGGGGAGCCATTGGTGGAGGTCCACACTGCTGCGGCGGAAGTGGGGCAGGGCCTCGTGATGGTGGAAGCCCAGATCTCACGCACCGAACTTGGGGTCGAGAAAGTGGCAGTTCTCCCCACTGATACCACCGTCGGCTCCGCCGGTTCCACCTCGGCCTCGCGCCAGACGTACATGACCGGCGGCGCGATAAAGAAAGCTTGCAAAGCGGTCCGTGAGAAGGTCTTCGAGCGCGTAGGCGAAGAGTTCGGAGAAGACCCGGACGACCTCGCTCTCGACGGCGGCAACGTCGTCTCCGATGGCCGGGTCGTTGTCTCGTTGGTGGAGCTTCTTGGTGAGGAGGTCTACGAGGAGACCGCCGAGTTCCACCATAAGGAGACTTATCCATTGGATGAGGACGGCCAGGGAGATACCCATTTGCAATTCGCTTTCGCGGCGCACCGGGCGGTGGTTGAGGTGGATGTAGAGTTGGGGCTGGTGCGGGTGGTGGAGATCGCCACGGCGCAGGACGTGGGGAAGATCATGAACCCGCAGGCGCTGGAGGGTCAGATCGAGGGCGGCATCGCCCAGGGCCTCGGTCTCGCCTTGATGGAGGAGATTCAAGTCCAGAACGGCGAGGTCTTAAACGCCTCTTTCACGGACTACCTGATCCCAACCATTCTCGACATGCCACCGGTGAAGATGGAAATATTAGAATTGGCCGACTCCGAGGCTCCCTACGGTCTCAAGGGTGTCGGCGAGCCCCCGACGATAGCCTCGACCCCGGCAATCGTTGCGGCCCTGCGCGACGCTACGGGACGCGATCTTACGCGCATACCGGTAAAACCCGAGCAACTCGCGGGTATCTCCAGGAAACCTCCTGATCTTCCCTCGCAACCCGGAAGCCGAGGACCGGAAGCCCCGGATAGCGTGGCTGAGAGGAGCGAACCCTGATGCCCGGATACGAGCGGGCGCAACTCAGCGCCGAGCTAAAGGTCGTAGCGTCGGAGCGAGCCGAAAAGCCGCCACGGGCCCAAATAGAGGCGGCGAAAAGCGCGGCGGGCGAGTCGGGTCTGGCTCGCGAAGCCGGACCCGAAACTACCATGCTCGCTGGAGAGCGCAAGGAGGTGCTCGAAGCGATGATGAAGGTCATAGAGGCGGCGCTCGATGCCGGGGCCAAAGCCGTAGAAGTGAAGGTGGAGGCTGAGGCTGAGGCTGATAGGTTCGAGGGTGCTGGTGGGGGCTGATTCAATAGGCTGAGGCGCCGGGTTGTACAGATACACAAACACGGCGGCGAAACTTTAACCACGGGTACATAGACGAACCGACTCCAGCGTAAATAGGATATCCGGTATAGGTGCAAAGGTCGGGCCTGGCGTCTGGGGAAGGAGAGTCATGTCGGAGGAGACTGGAAACAGGAGGGTTATGCATCCCGTGGATGAAGTGTTGTCGCCGGGTCGGATGGCGGCTTACGGGTTGCAGCACGTACTGGCGATGTACGCGGGGGTGATCGCGGTCCCCCTAATTCTTGCGACGGCGATAGGCTTGCCGCAGCAGCAGATCGTGTACGTCATCAACGCGAGCTTCCTGATGTGCGGGGTGGCTACCCTGATCCAGACGCTTGGGTTCTGGAAGTTTGGGGTGCGGCTGCCGATAGTGCAGGGGACGACCTTCGCCTCGGTGACGCCGATGATCCTGATCGGGAAGGCTTACGGGCTGCAAGGTATTTACGGTTCGGTCATCGTGGCCGGTCTCCTCACGGTGCTCGCGGCTCCGTATTTCAGCAAACTGCTCAGGTTCTTCCCGCCGGTCGTAGCGGGGTCCGTTATAACCGTGATCGGGCTTTCGCTGATGCCGGTTGCTATACGCTGGGCCGGCGGCGGCGACCCGGCGTCCAAAGATTTCGGCAACGTCGGGAACGTTGCCCTGGCCTTCGGGGTGCTCGTCCTGATCCTCGCCATCACCCGAATCTTCGGCGGCTTCATAGGCCGCATCGCCATCCTGCTCGGCCTCATCCTCGGTACGGCTTTCGCCGCCATCATCGGCTTCGCCGACTTCACGCAGGTGGGAGACGCCGCCTGGCTCGGCGTCAGCACGCCCTTTAACTTCGGGCTGCCGGTCTTCGCCGTCGTCCCGATAGTCTCAATGACGCTCGTCATGCTCATAGTGATGGTCGAGACTACCGCCGACATCCTCGCCATCGGAGAGGTCACGGAGAAGAAGGTCGGCTCTGAAGACGTGGCGCGGGGCCTGCGGGCGGACGGCCTCTCTACGGCGCTCGCCGGGGTCTTCAACGCTTTCCCCTTTACCGCCTTCGCCCAGAACGTCGGGCTCGTTCGTTTCTCCAACGTCAAGAGCCGCTTCGTGGTGGCGGTCGGGGGCGGGATACTGGTTTTGCTCGGGCTGCTCCCCAAGCTGGCCGCCCTGGTAGCCGCCATACCGCTGCCGGTCCTCGGCGGCGCGGGTCTCGTGCTGTTCGGGCCGGTTGCAGCAGCCGGCGTCCAGACACTCTCCAGGGTGGATCTCACCCAGACGCGGAACCTGATCATCGTCGCCGTCAGCGTCGCCTTCAGCATAATCCCCGCGACTATCCCGGAGTTCTACGACAAGTTCCCCCAGGCTATACGTCTCGTTTTTGAGAGCGGCATCACCGCGGCCAGCGTCGCCGCCATCCTGCTAAACATAGTTTTCAACGTAATCGGCACCGAACCGGATGACGTTAGCCCCACCGCCGAAACCGCCGCCCACGTCCCGGCTGCCAGGGAAGCCTAGTGCCGGACAAGCTCACCATAGAAGAGGTCAACCGCATGGACCACGAGGCGTTCGTGCAGAAGTTCGGACCCCTCTACGAACACTCGCCCTGGGTCGCCGAAGCGGCGTCAACCGAACGACCTTTCGACGATACAGAGGAGATGCACCGGACGTTCGAGGACGCGATGTACCGGGCGACACGTGAGAAACAACTAGACCTCATCCGGGCGCACCCGGACCTGGCCGGAAAGACTGCGATGGCCGGCGAACTGACACGGGAATCAGAGCGCGAGCAATCCTCGGCGGGCCTCGACCGGCTCTCGCCCGAGGAGTACGATGCGTTTACCGGGGCGAACCGCGCTTACCGGGAGAAGTTCGGGTTCCCGTTGGTGATCTACGCAAGAGAGCATAACAAAGACACAATCCTCGAAAACGCCGGAGCCCGGCTTGAGAACTCAACTGAAAAAGAGATAGATACGGCGCTTGCGGAAATCTCCAAGATAGCGCGTTACCGTCTAGGGGAGATCTTCGAGAAAGGAGACGAACGATGACCGGAGCGATAGGAACGAAGATAGTGATGGGCCGGAGTAACTACGGCAAGTCCGACGTGCGGCTGGTCAAGGTCAACCGTGACGCCGACCGGCACGAGCTTACCGAGGCCCGGGTGGACGTGGACCTCGAAGGTGATTTCGAGGTGGCGCACGTAAAAGGAGACAACACCGGCCTCCTTGCGACCGACACCATGCGGAACACTGTCTACGTGCTGGCGAAAGACCACCTCACCGGCGACGTCGAGGAGTTCGGTCTGAAGCTGGTGGACCATTTCCTGGAGGCCGGGCCGAAAGTTACCGGGGTGCGGATACGTTTCACGGAGTACCTCTGGGACCGCATCGTGGCTGATGGGAGGGAGCACGATCACTCTTTCGTCCGGGCCGCCGGGCAGCGACTCGCGACGGTCTCCGGCGACGAGAGCGGCGCGAGGCGGGTGGAGGCCGGCATAGACGACCTGCTCGTCCTCAAAACCACTAACTCCGGGTGGGAGGGGTTTCATCGGGAGCAGTACACTACCCTGCCGGAGACGAACGACCGGATACTCTCCACCGTCGTTACGGCGAACTGGGCGTACAACACCACCGACGTGAGCTTCGGGGAGACGTGGCGCGGGGTCAGGGAGACGGTGCTCGCCACGTTCACCGACCATTACAGCCCATCGGCGCAGAATACTCTCTACCGGATGGGGAGCGCGGTGCTGGAGCGGTTCCCGGAGATAGGGTGGATCCACTTTTCCCTGCCAAATCGGCATCAGTTGCTCTACAATCTCAAACGGTTCGGGATGGAGAACGACAACGAAGTCTTTCATGCCTCCGCCGAACCCTACGGCCTGATCGAAGGTACAGTGGAGCGGGCCTGATGGGCGGCTCCCTCACCACCCACGTCCTGGACACCGCCAACGGGAAACCGGCGGCCGGCATGCGGCTGGAACTATCCAGCCTCGAAGACGGAGACCGGACGACGCTCAAGACCGTCCGCACCAGCCCCGACGGTCGCACCGAAAAACCTCTGCTCGATGAGAGCGAGTTCGGGCGCGGTGTCTACGAGATCGTCTTCCACGTCGGCGAATACTTCGAGGAAGCAGGAGACCCACCCTTCCTCGGCGAGGTCCCGGTCCGCTTCGGCGTCGCCGACCCTGACTCCCACTACCACGTGCCGCTGCTCGCCTCTCCCTGGTCCTACAGCACCTACAGGGGGAGCTGATGGACGCCGCCGCGAAGACCGTGATGGAGCGGTGCGACCTGCTCGGCGATATCAGCGAGGATGACGGCGCACTCACCCGTCCCTTCGGCTCTACGGCGATGCGGGAGGTCGAGAAGGTCGTCACCGGCTGGATGCGTGAGGCGGGCATGGCCGTCCGCCGGGACGCCATAGGTAATCTAGTCGGCCGCTACGAAGGAGGGGGAGAGGAAACCCTGATTCTCGGTTCCCACCTCGACACCGTGCGCGACGCCGGCAGGTACGACGGCCAGCTCGGGGTACTCGTTGCCCTGGCAAGCGTTCAGCGGCTCCACGATCGGGGCGAGCGGCTCCCATTCGCCATCGAGGTCGTCGCCTTCGCTGACGAGGAAGGCCTGCGCTTCGGCACCACGTACCTGGGCAGTTCCGTGTACGCTGGGGCTTTCGACGGTAAACGCCTGGAGCTCGAAGACCCGGACGGCGTCACCCTCCGGGATGCGGTGCGGGACTCCGGCGGGGACCCGGATACTCTGGAGGAAGGAGGGCGCGGGGGAGGCGACCTGCTCGGCTACTGCGAGGTCCATATAGAGCAGGGGCCTGTGCTGGAGGCGTTGGATCTCCCGGTGGGTGTAGTCACGGCGATCAACGGCCAGAGCCGTATCCAGGTGACGTTCACCGGCGAAGCGGGACACGCCGGGACCGTGCCGATAGAGCGGAGAAAGGACGCCCTGTGCGCCGCTGCAGAGTTCGTGCTGGGGGCCGAGAGCGTCTGCAAGAAGGAGCCAGGAGCCGTGGCGACGGTGGGGGAGATCTCCATCTCACCCGGCGCGAGCAACGTCATCCCCGGCGAGGCCCAACTGAGCCTTGACCTCCGCCACCCGGACGACGCCACACGCGGACGCCTGCGCGACCATCTAGAACAGAGAACCGGACAGATAGCCGCCTCGCGTGGATGCGACTATAGCTGGCAGGTTCGCCAGGAGACCCCGGCGGTGCGGATGGACCACCGTCTCAGCGGGCTGCTGGGAGAAGCCGTCCAGGAATCGGGGACCACCGTACACCGGCTGCCCAGCGGCGCGGGACACGACGCGGCCCAGATGGCGGCCGTCACCTCCGTCACCATGCTCTTCGTGCGCTGCAAAAGAGGTGTCAGCCACAACCCGGCGGAGTCCGTGAGGGAGGAAGATGTCGCGACGTCGATAGAAGTGATGGGCCGCTTTCTGAACATCCTCGCCGGAGAAACCGGCGCGATCCCATCCGAAGCAACGGGAGAGACCTCGTGAGTGGATACGATCGGATCCTCCGGGGCGGCACTCTCGTCGGCATTGGAGAGGCCGATATTGGTGTCTCGGACGGTAAGATAGCCACCATCGAACCCGAGCTGGAAGGCACAGCTACCGAAGAAATAGACGCCCACGGCCTTCATGTCCTCCCCGGCGCCATAGACGCCCACGTCCATTTCAACGAGCCCGGACGCGAGGGATGGGAAGGCTTCGCCACCGGTTCGCGGGCTCTAGCAGCCGGAGGCGCGACGAGCTTTATAGAGATGCCGCTAAACGCCTACCCACCGACAAACGACGCAGAGAGCTTCGACGAGAAGGTATCTCTGGCGCAGGCCTCTTCGGCGGTTGACTTCGCGCTCTACGGTGGGCTCGTCCCCGGCAACCTGGAGAACCTGGAGGAACTCGCCGACAGGGGCGTGTCTGGGTTCAAGGCTTTCGTGTCCACGACCGGCACCCTTGATTTCCAGTCCGCCGACGACCTCACGCTCTACGAGGGGATGGAGAAGGCGGCGGAGCTCGGGCTTCCCGTTCTCGTCCATGCGGAGAACAAGGAGATCACGGACACGCTCGCCAGTCGGCGGATTGAAACGCTCCGCACCACGATGCGCGACTATCTCGACTCTCGCCTTGTGATTGCTGAACTCGAAGCCACCGAGCGCGCCATAATCTTCGCCGAGGAGACTGGCTGCTCGCTGCACGTCGTCCACGTGAGCACCGGCCGAGGCGTCGCCCTCGTCGCTGCTGCCCGTGAACGAGGCGTGGATGTAACTTGTGAGACCTGCGCGCATTACCTGACGTTCACCGAAGAGGACGCGGAGGTGCTCGGAGCGGTCGCCAAGTGCGCCCCGCCGCTACGTCCACAGGAGGATCTGGAAGACCTCTGGAGTAACGTCCACAAGGGCGATGTCGCGTTCATCACCTCGGACCACTCGCCCTGTCCGCCGGACATGAAGGCCGGAGAAGACATGGCGGACGCGGATCTCACGCTAGTAGACCTGGACGACACTTTTACGTTGCGGGGCGAGGACCTACTGTACCGGCACAAGACGAGCCCGTATGTTGGACGGACCTTTACCGGAAAGGTAGTCCGCACCGTGGTGCGTGGGACGACTGTTTTCAATGAGGGGAGGATCGTCTCGGGGCCGGTCGGAAAATTTGTCAGGCCGGATCGGCGATCCAACAACAGAGTACGAAAAGGAGGGTGAGTTCAGATGAGCGACGTAAAGATAACCGCTGGACCCTACGAGTTCGTGGCGCGATGGGAACGTGAGAAATCTCCCAAAACCTGCGAGGCGTTCGAGAAGCTGCTGCCTTACCGGCAGAAGATCATCCACGTCAGGTGGAGTGGTGAGTCTTGCTGGATCCCACTCGGCGACTACGACCTCGGGGTTGGTTTCGAGGATGCGACCAGCTACCCGCAGGCCGGGGAAATTCTGTTCTATCCCGGCGGCTACTCGGAGACCGAGATCCTGTTCCCTTACTACGGCACGCACTTCAAGAGCAAGCTTGGAACGCTCGCCGGCAACCACTTCCTGACCATCACCGAAGGCCACGAGTATCTCCGGCCTCTCGGAGAGATGACCTTGTGGGAAGGTGCGCAGGACATAGTATTCGACCGCGCATGAGCTAATCCTTGCGGCCCTTACGTCAGGCTACAACCCTTCTTCGTCTCCGAAAGCTCTCCGTATTCACCGGCGGTAATCTCGTCTATGATGCCGCTGTAAAGGCTGCTTCGTGGGATCGGAGTACGGGAAAGGGCGCATGCCGATCATCTTCAGGGACGTGCTACGGATGGAGTGCCTGGGCCGGGCGCGGGTGGTGGCCGGGGAAGACGGCCTCGACAACGAGGTGCGTTGGATCACGGTGGGCGAAGAGCCCGACCTGCCCGACTGGGTTTTCGGGGGAGAGTTGATCTGCAGTACGCTCTTCGCTGTCGAACCCAACCGGCTCGGCGACTATGTAAAGGGCCTCTCCGACGGCGGGGTGGCGGGCATGCTGATCAAACCAGAGAGGTTCCTCGGCATGATACCCCGGAGTGTCCTGGAGCTCGCGGACCGTGAGTCTTTTCCGGTGGCCGAGTTGCCGAATAACGTCCTCTGGCCACGAGTTTTGGAGAGCTTCTACCGGCACCTTCTAGTCGAGCAGACCGAACGCATAAGGGTCGAGACCGAGATGCGCCTGCGGGGCGGTTTCTTCGACGAGCTTCTCTCCAGCCACGTCTCCGGGGAGGAGGTCCTGCGCCGTGCTGCCCTACTCGGGTGCGACCTCTCGGGCGGCGGCGCGGTGCTGATCTTTACACAGCCCGGCTTTGATGAGTTCGCCCGCAAACGGAAGCTCGGCGAGTTACAGATAGGTCACCTGAAGACCCTACTCTATGAGACCATCGACAACGCGGTGCGCGAGGTCCACCCGAACTACCTCTGCATACCGCGCGCCGAGAGTATCCTTCTGCTGCTCGGAGAGCCTCTGGAAAGTCGCGAGGCCCTGGCGAAACAGGTCCTTCTGCGGTGCCGGGAACGCCTCAAGAACCTACCGGTACACGCGGGACTAGGGAAAGAACGTGAGACCCCCGAAGGCGTAGTCCACTCGTACCGGGAGGCTGAGTCGGCCCTCCGGCTCGGGCAAAACCTACGGACTACCGGAGAGATAGACGGTAGGATACACGCCTTTTCAGCCCTCGGTATTCAGAGGTTGTTGTTTACCTTGAGTCAGAAAAGCTCGGAGGCCCTTCGGGACTTCGAGGAGAACTCTATAGGGGCCGTGGCTCTATACGACGAACAACACGGGACGGATCTCGTAAAGACCCTGAGGACATATATGAACTGCGACGGCGACATCCCGGAGGCCGCCGAGCTTCTTCACGTCCACAAGCACACCGTCCGCTACAGGCTGCGCCGGGTGAACGAGTTGACCGGGCTCGACGTGACGAAGTTCCAGGACGCGGCCCAGCTCTATCTGGCCGTCCGGGCGACGGACCTGATCTAACAGTTCAAATGCGGAGTCTGGCCGGTAGGGGAGGGGAAGAGGCGGGCCGGGCGAAGAGGTAGCCCTGGAGGTAGTCGGCCCCGTGTTCGTCTAGCCAGCGCCACTCTCCTTCCGTTTCCACGCCCTCGGCCACGACGCCGATGCCCAGGCCGTTCGCTAGTTCCAGGATCTTGGCCGCGACCTGCGTCTTATACGGGTCCACGCCGACATCCCGGACCAGCTCTATGTCCAGTTTGACGAAGTCGGGCTTGAGCTGGCTCAGTAGGTTCAGCGAGCTGTAGCCGGCCCCGAGGTCGTCCAGTGCGATCCGGAAACCGGCGTCGCGGTAGTAGTCGATGATGTTGGTCAGGTGCCGAGGGTCTTTTACCCGGTGTCCCTCCGTTATCTCGAAGACTACCTGCTCGGGCTGCAGGTCAGTCTCTTCGAAGGCCTTCATCGTGCTCCGCAGGCAGTAAACGGGATCGTAGATCGAGGTCGGGTTGAAGTTTATAAAGATATTGCTCTGGATGCCGTGCTCCGCCGCCTGACGGATTGCCGTGGCGCGGGCGTCTCGGTCGAGGTTGAATAGCAGCCCCGCTCTCTCGGCCACCTCGAACATGTCCGCCGGTCCGACCAGGCCGCCATCGGGGTCCAGCCCGCGCAACAAGCACTCGTAGGCGAATACGCTGTCCGGGTCCCCGGCCTCTACTATGGGCTGGAAGTGGGAGGTCAGGCGTCCCTCGCGCATCATCTCCACGAGCCACTCTCCCCGGACGGCGGCCAGGACTCTGCCAAGAGATTGCATCCTGGCGAGCTCTTTTATAGATGGGTCTACACCTTCGCCGACCACCAGCGCCCGTGAGTCATCCAACTCCGTCTCGCTCAAAAATCCGCCGATCTCCGCGCCCAAATGTCGCAGGGTCTCCGAGTTTAGCTCGACGGCCAGTATGCCATCAGGCACCTCCTCGAACGAGATGCCACCCCGCATCAACGCACGGCGCAGGCTCGCCTGCGTGTGGGCGAGCGGGGGCGCCACGTATAGCAACCCGCCCTCGGATACAGGGGCGGGCAACGTCTCGCAGCGGGCGCACGGGCTCACGCGAGAAACCGCCACTCTCTTGAATCGTATACAGGACACGCTTCTACAACCATCGTGGAACCGCCAGGAGTCTCTACTCTAACTACGAAAATTCTATCATGAGTCGCCGTCGGCCCGGCCTAGAACATACGTCCGCCGACCGGAACTTCTTGATCCGGAGCCAGAAGCACGACTTCTCCGTTCGCATCCGGCGCACCGAGCACCAGCACCTCGCTCTTGAAACCGGCTATCCGCTTCGGAGGGAAGTTCACCACCGCGAGTACCTGGCGACCGACCAGACCATCCGGCTCGTAGTGAACCGTGAGTTGGGCGCTCGTCTTCTTCCGTCCGATCTCCTCCCCGAAGTCCACCGTTAGCTTTATGGCTGGTTTGCGGGCCTCCGGGAAGGGCTCGGCCTCGACGACCCGGCCGACCCTTACATCCACCTTCTCGAAGTCTTCCCAAGTTATCTCGGACATGGTTTCCTCTTTCTACGTGAACTTCAGGAGAATTTGCGGACCTCGAAGAGTTCGCGGACGACGTGAAGGTCCAGGTTGCCCGGCAGGAACACGTTACGTGACCACTGGGCAGGCCTTCCGTCGGTCAGGTACATGGTCTCCGTCAGTGAGAGCGCCGCGGAAGGAGCATCCAACCCCAACGTCCTTCCGATATCGTCGCCGGGACCGACCAACTCTGCGTCTATGCACAGCTTGCTAAAGCTTATCGGGACGTCCTGCGAAACCAGCAAGTCCAGCAACATGGCGTCCGGGCGGAAGAGTTTCCTGACGGACTCCGCCGAGATGACCTCCTCCGGAGTCACGTCCACCATCCACGCGGCCGTCTCTCCATCCACGAGCAGGGTGCGCGAGACTTTCACCAGGCTCTTACCACGGGGAACTTCCAACGCGGCGGCCTCTTCCGGGTCCGCGCCAACCGCCTCTATCCTGAGGTATCCGCTATCCAACTCCAGACCCAACCGCCCGGCGTGGACCGTGTAAGTCTCAAGCCGCTCCAGACCGTTGCGCAGCTTCGCCCCCTCCGGCGGCCGAAGGAGGAAAGTACCGCTCCCCTGACGCCGTTCGAGCACTCCTCGATCCACGAGCCGCGCAAGACCCGACCGAACCGTGGAGCGCGATACGCCCAAACTCTCGACCAACTCGACCTCCGGCGGGATTCGGTCCCCGGATTTGTAGCGCCCCCGAACCAGCAGGTCCTCCATACTCCGCTCGACCTGCACGTAGAGCAAGTCCTTATCGAGCGGTTCCAGATCTACCTGCCTGATCCCCAAATACGCCTCATCCATCGCAAGGATTGTATATCCTGATCCACCCCGGAAATGTCGTATCTCTGACGACAACACACATATTTGTACTATTGCATGATGAATTAGTCTCTGCTACCCTGCTCTTCATTGTAACCATAGGCTCTAGGAGGCGATCGGGTTGAGCGATTCGGAGAAGCGACGGGGCCGTGGGATCGAGTACGAGAACGTAGAGAAAGACTACATGGAGAAGCGGCAGCTTCAGGGTGGGGCCGCCGGTTGGGTTCTGCTGGCGGGGCTCGGGGTCGCCTACGTCATCTCCGGGGACTTCGCGGGATGGAATTTCGGGCTGGCGCAGGGAGGTTGGGGTGGGCTTATGATCGCCACCATCCTCATGGCGACGATGTATACGGCGATGGTCTTCGGCCTGGCGGAACTTTCTTCCACGATACCGACTGCCGGCGGAGGATACGGGTTTGCGCGGCGGGCGATGGGGCCGTTGGGCGGCTTCGCGACCGGGACGGCGATCCTCATAGAGTACGCCATCGCGCCGGCGGCAATAGCTACTTTCATCGGGGGGTACGTGGAGTCCTTGATCGGGTTCGGCGGACCTGTCGTTTACCTTATCTTCTACCTGATATTCGTCGGGATACATCTCTACGGCGTCGGTGAGGCGCTCAAGGTGATGTTCGGGATAACGATAATAGCCACTGTGGCGCTCGCGGCTTTCGTGATCGGCATGGTCCCTCTCTTCGACCCGGCAAACCTCTTCGACATCCAGCCGACGGGAGCGGCCGGAGCCAGTTCTTTCCTGCCTTTCGGGCTGGTCGGCATCTGGGCGGCGCTGCCGTATGGGATCTGGTTCTTCCTCGCCATAGAAGGCGTGCCGCTCGCCGCCGAGGAGGCCCGCGACCCGGCTCGCGCCATGCCGAAAGGGCTCATCGGGGGGATGTCGGTGCTTCTCGTTTTCGCCGCACTCATCCTAATCGTGGGACCGGGAGCTTCGGGATCCGAAGCTATCAAGGGCTCGGATAACCCTCTGGTCGAGGCCGTATCGGCCGCCTACGGAGGATCCAACTTCCTGAGTTCGTTTATCAACATCGCCGGGCTGGCCGGCCTGATCGCAAGTTTCTTTTCAATCATCTTCGCGTACTCGCGTCAGACCTTCGCGCTGTCGAGGGCTGGCTACCTGCCCAGGGTCCTCTCGGTGACGGGTAGCCGGAGGACGCCGTACGTGGCGCTCGTGGTCCCCGGCGTCATCGGGTTCCTGATGGCGCTCACGGGCAACGGCGCGGTCCTCATAAACATAGCCGTCTTCGGCGCCACAATCTCATATGTCCTGATGATGCTCTCGCACATAGTCCTGCGCCGCAACGAGCCGGACCTGGATCGACCCTACCGCACACCGGGCGGTGTTGCGACCTCGGGCGTGGCGCTCGTACTGGCCGTACTCGCGGTCATCGCGACGTTCATCGTGGACCCGGTGGCGGCGCTCATCACCCTCGGCGTCTACGTCCTCTTTCTCGCATACTTCTGGTTCTACAGTCGCCATCACCTCGTCGCCCAGGCGCCGGAGGAGGAATTCGAGACCATAGAGAAGGCCGAGGCAGAGTTGGCCGGAAGCTAGAGGAGGAGATAGATGGATACAGCCAGAGCCGAAGGCCGTCTCGACCTGGACACTTTAAGGGCCGAGGTGGAAGCCGGGAGGATAGACACCGTCCTCCTGGCGATGACCGACATGCAGGGACGCCTCCAGGGCAAGCGGCTGACCGCCCACCACTTCCTCGAAGAAGTGGTCGAGGAGGACGCCGAAGGCTGCAACTATTTGCTCGCCGTGGACGTGGACATGAACACCGTCGAGGGATACTCGATGTCCTCCTGGTCCGGCGGCTACGGGGACTTCGTCTTCAAACCGGACATGGACACTTTGCGCATTGTCCCCTGGCTGGAAGGGACCGCGCTCGTCACGTGCGACCTGGTCTGGGAGGATGGCTCTCCGGTCGTGGCCTCGCCGCGTCAGGTCTTAAAACGCCAGTTGGAACGGCTGGCAGAGCGCGGGCTTGCCGCCTTCGCGGGCACGGAGCTGGAGTTCATCGTCTTCCGTGATAGCTACGAGGAGGCGTGGCGCAAGGCTTACCGGGACATCGAGCCCGCCAAC
Source organism: Rubrobacteraceae bacterium (assembly GCA_965219175.1). Taxonomy (GTDB): domain Bacteria; phylum Actinomycetota; class Rubrobacteria; order Rubrobacterales; family Rubrobacteraceae; genus JBBPZK01. Next base: position 335,478 of record CBDCNI010000001.1, on the reverse strand, counting down.
TACTACAACGTGGACTATTCGCTATTGGGAACCGCCCGCATCGAGCCATTGCTGCGCCGAATCCGCAACAGCATGATGGGGGCCGGGCTCAAGGTCGAGGATGCCAAGGGCGAGTGCAACCACGGGCAGCATGAGATCAACATCCAGTTCGACAGTGCGCTCGCTTCCGCCGACGGCCATTCCATCTACAAGAACGGGGCCAAGGAGATCTCCAGCCAGATGGGCTACGCCCTGACTTTCATGCCCAAGTTCAACGAGCTCGAAGGAAACTCCTGCCACGTCCACCTGAGTCTCCGGAGCCGGGACGGAGAAACGATCTTCGCCAACGGCCACGGATTCTCCGAGACCTTCGAGCACTTCCTCGCCGGGCAACTCGCCTGCATGCGGGAGATGACGCTCTTTTTCGCGCCGAACATCAACTCGTATAAGCGCTACGCAAAAGGAAGTTTCGCTCCGACGGCGGTCGCCTGGGGCCGGGACAACCGGACCTGTTCACTTCGCATCGTCGGGCACGGGAAGGCTTTGCGGGTCGAGAACCGGGCGCCGGGCGGGGACGTGAACCCGTACCTCGCCATCGCGGCTATGATCGCCGCCGGCATCCACGGTATAGACAACGAGACGTCCCTCGAAGACGAGGTCGTCGGCAGCGCTTACGAAGCGGACAAACCTCAGTTGCCCTCCAACATGTACGAGGCTCGGGACCTGTTCAAGAACAGCGAGGTGGCCCGCGAGGCGTTCGGGGACGAGGTCGTGGACCACTACACGAACATGGCGCAGGTCGAGATCGACGCCTTCGAGTCTGCCGTTACCGACTGGGAGCGGTACAGGAACTTCGAGCGCCTGTGAGGCCGACGGTAGGTATCACGGCGGCTACAGAAACGGTCAACTACGGTTCCTGGCAAGAAGTTCGAGCCGTCATGAGCCCGGTGAGCTACGTCCGGGCCGTCAGGCGTGCCGGGGGACGGTCGGTGATCCTGGTCCCCGACGAAGAGGACGCTGAAGACCCCTCGGAAGTCCTGGATCTGGTAGACGCCATCATCCTTACCGGCGGCGCAGGGGACATAGACCCGGCGCTCTACGGGCAGGAGCCGCACCCGGAGACCGGCCCGATCCAAAAAGAGCGCGACGCCTACGAGCTCTCCCTGGCGCGCGCCGCTATCAAACGCGGAGTCCCGACCCTTGGAATTTGCCGGGGTATGCAGGTCCTCAACGTAGCCTATGGCGGAAGCGTCGAGCAGCACCTGCCCGACGTGGTGGGTCACGAGGCGCACCGTCCCACGCGTGGCGTCTTCGCGGATCATGAGGTACGCCTGGAGCCGGACTCTCTCGCCGCCCGCACCGCCGGCTCGGAGGTAGCAGAGGTCAAGTCTCACCACCATCAGGGCATAAGGGAGGTCGGCGATGGCCTGGTAGCCACGGGCCGGGCGACGAAGGACGAAACTGTAGAGGCGATAGAAGACCCGGCGCACTCGTTCGTGCTCGGGGTGCTCTGGCACCCCGAGGAGGACGAGAAGAGCCGCATCATAAAAGTTTTAGTTTCGGAGGTAGCGAGTAAATGCTCGAAGTAATAAATCCGGCCACCGAAGAGGTTCTGGAAAGGCTAGAGCCGGCGACCGCGAGCGACGCGGACGCGGCGGTGGCCCGCGCGAAAGCCGCTTTCCCCAAATGGAAGGCGATAGAGCCCGCCGACCGCGCCCGTCTGCTGTATCGGCTCGCCGATGCGCTCGAGTCGGAGAAAGAGCATCTGGCGCAGCTAGAGTCCAAAAACGTCGGCAAACCTATCGCGAGTTCTCGTGGCGAGATGGGTATGGTCGTGGACACGTTCCGCTACTACGCCGGAGCCCCCGAACGGCTGCTCGGCGATACCATCCCGGTCTCTGGCGGCGTGAACATGACCTTCCGGGAGCCGCTGGGCGTCGTCGGGCTCATCGTCCCCTGGAACTTCCCGCTCACCATCGCGAGTTGGAAGATGGCCCCGGCTCTCGCCGCCGGGAACACCATCGTCCTAAAGCCCGCCGAACTGACGCCGCTTACGGCGCTTGAGTTCGAGCGCATCGCTTTGGAGGCCGGAATCCCGGAGGGCGTCGTGAACATTGTCGTGGGGCCGGGAAGCGAGGTCGGCCAGCGTATAGTCGAGCACCCCGATGTGGCGAAGGTGGCTTTTACCGGATCGACGGCGGTTGGGAAAAGGGTCATGGCAGGAGCCGCCGGGACCATAAAGCGGGTGACGCTGGAGCTCGGCGGCAAGTCCGCCAACGTGATCTTCGCCGACGCAGATCTGGAAAAGGCCGCCGCCTCCGCCCCCGACGGCGTCTTCGACAACGCCGGACAGGACTGCTGCGCCCGCTCACGCATCCTGGTAGAGAAGAGCGTCTTCGACGAGTTCCTCTCTCTCATGGAGCCTGCGGTAAAAGGTTTGCGGGTGGGAGACCCGCTCGACGAAAAGACGGAGATGGGACCCTTGATCTCCGCCGATCAGAAAGAGAAAGTCGTCTCCTATGTGCCCAAGGACGCGCCGGTGGCGATCCAGGGCGAAGCTCCGGATGGAAAGGGCTACTGGTTTCCGCCGACGGTTCTCGCCCCAGTATCGAACGACGACCGGGTGTCGGAGGAGGAGATCTTCGGTCCCGTGGTCGTCGTGATCCCCTTCGACGGCGAGGAGGAAGCCATTCGGCTCGCCAACGAGACCATCTACGGTCTCTCCGGCTCGATCTGGACCCAAAACGGAGCCCGCGCCATGCGAGTCGCCCGCAGCATCGAAACCGGCGTCCTCTCCATAAACTCCAACACATCCGTCCGGGTCGCGACACCCTTCGGAGGCTTCAAACAGTCGGGGGTCGGACGTGAGTTGGGACCGCACGCCCTCGACTACTACACTGAACTCAAGAGCGTCTACATGGCGACGGAGGGATAAGTATGCCGGGGAGACTCGAAGGAAAAGTCGCGGTCATCACCGGGGCCGCCAGCGGCATCGGTCGCGCGTGCGCCCGGCGTTTCGCCGAAGAAGGCGCAAACGTGTGCGTCGCGGACCTCGCCGCCGAAGAAGGAAAGCGGGCAGCCGGGGAGGTCGGTGGCTTCTACATCTACGTTGACGTAACCGACCCGGAGAGCGTGCAGGAGATGTACCGGGAAGCGGCAGACAGGTTCGGCGGCGTAGACGTACTCTTCAATAATGCCGGCATCTCGCCGCCGGACGACGCCTCCGTCCTGGATACGGATTTCGACGTGTGGCAGCGGGTGCAGGACGTGAACCTCAAATCCGTCTACCTCTGCTGCAAGTACGGGATCCCTCACCTGCTGGAGCGGAGCGGCGGCTCGGTCATAAACACTGCCTCGTTCGTCGCCACGATGGGGGCGGCGACCTCCCAGATTTCCTACACCGCCTCAAAGGGCGGCGTTCTTTCCATGAGCCGCGAGCTCGGGGTGCAGTTCGCCCGCGAGGGAGTGAGGGTAAACGCCTTGAGCCCCGGTCCCGTCAACACGCCGCTGTTGCAGGAGTTGTTCGCAAAAGACCCGGAGAAGGCGGCGCGCAGGCTCGTACATTTGCCGATGGGACGGTTCGCCGAGGCAGCGGAGATCGCCAACGCCGCGCTCTTCCTCGCTTCCGACGAGTCCTCGTACATAACCGCCACGAACTTCCTGGTTGACGGGGGCCTCTCGGGCGCGTACGTTACACCCGAATAGGAGGAGAACAGGTGACACACGGACTATCCAAAAATATCCTCGACGCCGTCGGAGACACGCCCATGATCGAGGTCGAGGGCATCTACTGCAAGCTGGAGTATCTTAATCCTTCCGGCTCCATAAAAGCGCGGATAGCGAAGTACATGATCGAACGGGCAGAGGACGAGGGATTGCTGAAACCCGGCGACACCATTGTCGAGGCTACCTCCGGCAACACCGGCAACGCCCTCTCGATGGTCGCGGCGGTCAAAGGGTACGAGATGCTCGTCGTGATGCCGGAAGGACTGAGCTCCGAACGGGTAGCTATCAGCCGCGCCTTCGGGGCGGAAGTCCTGCACGTGGGCCACTTTCACGTAGACGCGGCGCTCGAAAAAGCGAAAGAACTCGGCGAAAGACCAGGCTACTTCTGCCCGGCCCAGTTCGAGAACGAGTGGAACGTGGAGGAGAACCGCACCTGGCTGGGGCCGGAGATACTCTCACAACTCCCCGAAGGAGAAGTCCCCGACGCACTGGTGATGGGTGTCGGGACGGGTGGAACGCTCGTCGGGGTGGGACAGGCTTTTCGAGAGGCGAACCCGGACGTGAAGCTGTTCGCGATGGAGCCGGACGAGTCCTCGACTATCCTGTGCGGCGAGGTTGGGGAGCACCTGATCGAAGGCATCTCTGACGGCTTCGTCCCAGGTATCTTCTCCCGTCACGGTCAACTGGTGGACGACGCGCTCACGGTCGAATCCAAAGAGGCTGTCGAGGAGATGCGCCGCCTGGCCCGAAAGCACGGTCTCTTCGTCGGCCCGAGCAGCGGAGCAAACCTGATCGCCGCCAAAAAAGTCCGCGAGTCCTACCCCGACCTGAAAACCATCGTGACTCTTCTCTGCGATGAAGGCGAGAAATATATACAGGACCACTTCCACGGAGACGAAAACCTCCCTCTTAGCGCCAAAACGGAATTCGGTGGGGGGATCAACATCGAAGGAGCCGGCTAAACTCCCGGCAAGCCACCGGAATCCCCGAACGCCAGAACCTCCCAAAAGATTTTCTTGTTCTTCGCGAAATTCATCCCCCTTTCTCTTGACCTGCGCGCCCAGACCAGGTTAGAGTACCCAAGTTTTCCTACTGAATAAGTAGACAAAGTGGACATAAGATGGAGGTAGGGTATGTTGGGTGAGGTTCTGTTCGGGCTTTTGGTTGGTTTTCTCGTAGGGCTTACGGGAGTGGGCGGCGGGTCTTTGATGAGTCCTTTCTTGCTGGCTATAGGGTTGCCGGCTCCGACGGCGGTTGGGACGGATCTCGTATACGCGACGATCACCAAGCTGTTTGGTTCGGTGCAGCATTATCGGCAGCGTTCGGTCAACTTGCAGGTGGTTGGTTTCCTGGCGCTCGGGAGCGTGCCGGCCGGTCTGCTGGGGGTGGTGACGGTAAACTGGATCAAGGGAGCCTACAACCCGGACAGCGTGACGGCGATCATGACCACCGCTATAGGGGCCGTCGTAGTCCTGGCCGGGGTATCGTTGGCCGTCCGCGACTTTCTACCGCAGCGCTCGGAGAAGCAAGTGCGCGACGGGTGGGACGGCAAGTCCCCGATGAGCGCGAGGCGGAGGATGCTCACGGTTTCTTTGGGAGTCGTGGGAGGATATCTCGTAGGGCTCACCTCTATCGGCTCGGGGACCATGATCGCCATCGTCCTGCTACTGCTCTATCCCTTGAGCCCGGCCATGATCGTCGGTACAGATGTAGCCCACGCCCTGGTCCTCTCGTTCGTCGTGGGGCTCGTACACGCGATCTCCGGCAACGTAGATTTCAGCATCGCGGGAACCCTCCTCTTAGGCGGCGTTCCAGGCGCCCTGATCGGCAGCCGCCTGACCAAGCTGGTTCCGGGTCGTCCTCTCCGGCTACTCCTCGCCGCGATGCTCATATTAGTCGGCGTCAAAACGCTTATAGGTATTTGAAGTCCAGATCCTTAAACCCCCGGAGGATGGTGCCGAACGTCTTCCCGGCCTTCAGTGAGGAAACAAGACCGTCGGCGCATAGAAAGGAGCGGAACTCTTTGTTCCGCTCCCGAAAGGCTTCTTTGAGAGTTCGCCATTTCTGGTTACTTCGAGAGTTTCTTGGCAGCGTCTTTGACCTTTTTGGCACCGCCACCGCCGCCTTTTTTGCCGCCGGATCCTTTACCCTTTGCGGCCTTCTCTACGGCTCCTTTTACCTTTTTCTCTACCCCGGCCATCTCTTGCTCCTTTCCTGAAGATTGTTACAAGAGTTCTATACCCACTCTATCGGGAAGCAAACTTCTTTTCGATAGAAGTTGGAAAGGAGAACCTGTCGTCGATGGCGGCGGCGTAGTTTGAGTCTCTCGAGTCCAGGATACGCAGGAAAGTCCGCGTCACCTCCCGATCAAGCCTCTCTCCTGACATACTGACAAGCTGGCGACGGGCATCCTGGAGGGAGAGGCCGGGGCTGTGGGGGCTGTCCAAAACCAGGGAGGCATAAGTTTCGGAGACCGCGAGCATCTTCGCTTCCAGCGGTATCCACTTGTCCCTGAGCCGATCCGGGTAGCCGGTGCCGTCCGGCCGCTCGTGATGCCATCGCACCCACTTGGCGGCCTCCCCGAACTCCGGGACGCTGGACAGGATACGCTCGCCCTGGACCGAATGGCTCTCTAGGTTCACCCGCCCAACGGAGTTGAGCTTCGCCGGCGGGGTCAGAAGCACCTCGTCCGCTACGCCTATCATCCCCACGTTCTGCAACAGGGCCGCTACTTTGAGCTTCTCTATCCTCTCCGGCTCCAGCCCGAACTCCTTCGCAATATCCTCTGTGTAGACTGCTGAGGCGGTGGCGTGGCGGTCTGTGTAGCCGTCCTTCGCGCCCAGACTTTCGATCAGCCGGCCGGCGAAAACGACGTTGGAGGAGAGCAGACTCTTGTTCGCGGCCTTGAGCGTATCGTTCTCCTTCTGCCGGCCGTGGATGAGGTGGAGGGAGATCAAAGCTCCGGCAGCGCCCACGAACAACACCAATCCCGCCGCCGGACCGAACAAGACCAGCGTGTACGCGGTCCCCAGGGCAGCCAATACAGCCACTACATCCGAGGGAACAAGGGGCAGAAAAGATTCCTTAAGAGTTTCCGACAATGGAACTCCGTACTTCAAACGCATTAGCCCGGAATTGGTAAGAGCGTCCAAGGTATAAAAAGTAACACCGGCAGCCACTCCTCCATATATCAGCGACGCCTCGGGACGAACAACAGATACCACCGGCGTGGCGAACATCTGAAAGACATATCCTGCGGCTAGAATCTTTACGATATCTCCAGCCGCCACGAAGAGCGTTCGTAAACGGTCCTTGTAGAGCATTGCCGGAACAGCGACCGCCAAAGTCCAGAGTGGTCCCACTGAAACAAGTGCAGCCAACATAGCTATATCGGCTATCTCGACCCTGGCCTTGCCGAACTCCAGCGGGAAGCGTCGGGAGGCGCCGCACATCAAAGTCAGGGTCGCAGTTACGCTTACACTAGCCCAATCGAAGTCCAGACCGAAGAAGTACAGCCATCCCACCAGGGCAAGCATCGCCGATGCTGCCAAACCATAGACGTACACGTTGGCGACCTTGATGCGCAACGGGCTGTTTCACTCACTTTCTCCTAAACTATGTGGATAGATTTTAGAGCATGGCAAAACCTTTGTATAGAGACAGAAAGCTTTTTCAATGCTCCTGTCGTCTGGCCTGTATAGAGTTATGTTTTACGCGATTACCAGCAGCGTCCGAGTCCTTCGTTCATGTCTTTCTCACCTCCCATTATACTGTGTTCGGTTAGTGTTCTATCCAGTAAAGTCTTTATAATTACCAGCAACGCCCGAGTCCCTCATACATCTTCTTTCCACCTCCTTCTTTTTATTGTGGTTGGGCTGAACGTTTGATGAGTTTGCGCCTTACCAGCAGCGTCCGAGTCCTTCGTTCATGTCTTTCTCACCTCCTCCCCTCTTTGGCTAGATCTACGTTCGACAAAACCACTGATCTACCAGCTACGCCCGAACCCTTCCTGCATGTCTCTCACCTCCTTTCGAGGTCTTGGGAGGTTGACGTTGGTGGGGGAACGAGGTGATTGCGTCACCGTTCCGTTCGCCCCCTGCCCACGACCCTCCGTTCGGGGCAACAACCTCCCCTATTTTGCACTATTGGGATCAACGAGTCACATTTGGATGTCGCATGTGATCCTGCAGCGAATCAAATGCTTGTAAATAGGAGACATTCGAACTGTACTGTGTTAGCTTTATAGCTTGCCCTATGAGGGCTACGGGAGAGTGCTGTCTTAGAGACAAGACGGCCGCCGAAGGTGAAAGGTTCGTCGCTGCGGAAGCCGCGACGGTCCGAATCTCTCAGGCAAAGGGGACCGTAGCAAGAGGGCTTCCTGGAAAGATCGGTTCCGTACGGGACCGGCGCCGACGGGGTAACACTCTCAGGTCTGGGACAGGGCGAAAAACAGACGCTCACCCGACGCAAGGGGGTAATGTCACGTGGCCCGATTTACACCTCACACCGAGGACGATGTCCGGGAGATGCTCGACGCTATCGGGGTGGATTCGGTCGAGGACCTCTTCGCCGATGTCTCCCCGAAGATCGAAGGGGCTCTACACTTACCGTCCGCCCTCTCCGAGTACGAGGCGCTCACCGATGTGGGCGAGTTGGCTTCCGAGAACGCCACCGGGATGCCGGTATTTCTCGGGGCCGGGGCTTACGATAGGATCATCCCGTCTTCGGTCGGGTCCATGCTCTCTCGCGGCGAGTTCCTGACCGCCTACACGCCCTACCAGCCGGAAGTCAGCCAGGGCGGACTCCAGGTCATCTTCGAGTTCCAGTCCATCGTCTCCGAACTCACCGGCCTCGAAGTCTCCAACGCCTCCGTCTATGACGGTGCGAACGCAGTCGCCGAAGCCGCCCTAATGACCGCCCGACTCACCAAACGAGACCCGAAAGTCGCCGTCTCACCCGGTCTCAACCCTCGCTACCGGGAAGTCATAGAGACCTACAGGGTAGAGGTAGTCGAGCTTCCGTTCCACGGTGGGACCACCGACTTCTCAAACGTGCCGGACGATGTATCGGGAGTCTTTGTCCAGAGTCCGAACCACTACGGGATAATCGAGGACATAGAGGCGGCGTCGGAGGCTGCGCACGCGGTTGGGGCGCTTTCGGTTGCGGTGTGCGACCCGATCTCTCTTTCCGTCCTCGAAGCGCCCGGAAAGCTCGGCGCTGACATCGCGGTCGGGGAAGCCCAGCCGCTCGGGATGCCGCTTCTCTACGGCGGCCCTTACGCCGGATACATGGCTACAAAAGAAAAGTTCGTTCGTCAACTCCCCGGACGCATCTGTGGCGAGACGGTGGATAGAGACGGCCGACTCGCCTACGTCTTGACCCTCCGAACCCGCGAGCAGGACATCCGGCGGGCGAAGGCGAACTCGAACATCTGCACCAATCAGGCCCTGACCGCCCTCGCCGCGACCGTCTACACCGCGCTCATGGGGCCGGAGGGACTGCGTGAGGTCGCCGAACTCTCCGCCTCCAAAGCCCACTACCTGGCCGATAAGCTCCAGGAGGCCGGCCTCAGGTTGCGCTATCCCGACGCGCCGTTTTTGTGGGAATTCGCCGTCGAGCTTGGCGAAACCGGGGATGTTGCGCGGGTGAATGGGGCGCTGTTGGAGGCCGGCATCGTCGGTGGGTTGGACCTCGGGGACGGGGCCATGCTCGTGGCGGTGACGGAGAAGAGGACCAAAAAAGAACTCGATGCCTTTGTGGAGGTGGTTGCAAATGCTCGGTGAGCGGACGCTTGAAGAACTGATCCGTGACAGAGGGCGCCCCGGCCGCCGGGGCTATACCCTCCCGAAACTCGACGTAGAGAAGACAGACCTCGAAGATGTTCTACCGAAAAAAGCGCTCCGGGAAGAGAGGCCGGACCTCGCGGAGGTGGATGAACCGACCGCCATCCGTCACTACACCAACCTCTCGCGCAAGAACTGGGGCATAGACACGACCTTCTATCCCCTCGGCTCCTGCACGATGAAACACAATCCTCGCGCCAACGAAGCGGCCGCCGCCGTTCCCGGTTTCGCGAACCTCCATCCGCTCCAGCCCGAGACACAGGTCCAGGGAGCGCTGCGGGTCATGCACGAGCTACAGGGTTTCCTCTCGGAGGTTTCGGGCCTCTCGGCGGTCTCTTTGCAGCCGATGGCCGGGGCGCAGGGTGAGCTGACGAGCATCTTGATGGTCAAGAAGTTCTTCGAGGACGCCGGGGAAGATAAGCGCACGACAGTTCTGGTACCCGCCACGGCCCACGGCACCAACCCGGCGACCGCCTCAATGGCCGGGTTCGAGTCCGAGGAGATCGGGCTGGACGAGCACGGTTGCGTGAGCGTGGATGAGTTGCGGGAGAAGGTAGATGAGACGACGGCGGCGCTCATGATCACCAACCCGAACACCTGCGGCGTCTACGAGCGGAATATGAAGGAGATAGCCGAGGTTCTGCACGAAGCTGGCGCCTTCCTGTACATGGACGGCGCGAACATGAACGCCAACATGGGTTGGATGCGCCCCGCCGAGGCAGGCGTGGACATCATGCACTTCAACCTCCACAAGACTTTCTCGACCCCCCATGGCGGCGGCGGGCCAGGCTCCGGCGCCATAGCCTGCACCGACGCGCTCGCCCCATTCCGCCCGGACCCGGTCGTCGAGAAGAGCGACGACGTCTACACCCTCGTCCGACCCGAGAAGACGATCGGGCGCGTCTCGACCTTCCACGGCAACTTCGGCGTCCTCCTGAAAGCTTGGAACTACATCAAGATGCACGGTCCCGAGTTGCGCGACGTCTCCGGCATGGCCGTCCTGAACGCCAACTACGTCCGCGCACGCCTCCGGGGGACCTACCGCATCCCCTACGACGAGCTCTGCAAGCACGAAGTCGTCGTCCAGCCGCCGAAAGGCAAGAAAGCCCTCGACGTGGCCAAAGGCCTCATAGACCACGGCTTCCACCCGCCGACGGTCGCCTTCCCGCTCATCGTCAAGGACGCCATGCTCATCGAGCCGACCGAGACTGAGTCAAAAGAGACTTTAGATGACTTCATCGGCGCGATGCTGGAGCTGGCGGAGGCTTCGCCGGAGGAGTTGGAAGAAGCGCCGACAAACGCCCCGATGAAACGTCTCGACGAGGCGCGGGCGGCCCGCAATCTCAAGGCCCGGTGGTAACGGTGGCGTCTTCCGCGCAACTCCGGCGAACCTCTCTCTATGAAGAACACAAGGCGGCGGGCGCGAAGCTGGTCGACTTCGCCGGCTGGGAGATGCCCGTCCAGTACGAGGGCATACGCGCAGAGCACGAGGCCGTCCGCAACCGGGCGGGCCTTTTCGACGTGTCGCACATGGGCGAGGTCGTCTTTCGCGGCCCGGACGCGGAGAAGGCCGTCCAGCGCCTCGTCACCCGCGACGTTTCCCGTCTGGAGACCGGGCAGGCCGGATACGCCGCCGTTTGTTATCCGTCAGGTGGCACCGTGGACGACGTGCTCGTCTACCGGCGCGAGGAGGACTTCCTGGTCGTCGTAAACGCCTCCAACCGTGAGAAAGATTTGCACCACTTCCAGGAGAATACAGGAGACCTGGATGTCGAGGTTGCGGATGAGTCCGACGAGTGGGCGCTGCTCGCGCTCCAGGGACCGGAGGCGCGGGGGATCTTCCAGAACTTTACCGACGCGGATCTCTCGTCCCTCAAATATTATCGTTTCCTGGACCGGAGAGATGCTGACGTACCGGTGATCATCTCCCGCACCGGATACACCGGCGAGGACGGGTTCGAGGTCTTCCTGCGCCCGGACGACGCCCCCGAAGCCTGGCGTCTCCTGACCGGAGCGGGCGCCACCCCGATCGGCCTCGGAGCGCGCGACACTCTGAGGCTTGAGGCCGGTATGTGCCTCTACGGCAACGAACTCGACGCCGAGACCACGCCGCTCGAAGCGGGCATCTCCTTCGCCGTTCACCTGGATAAAGAGGAAGAGTTCATCGGTCAAGAGGCGCTGCGCGATGAGAAAGAGAAGGGTCTCCGCAAGAAGTTAGTCGGCTTCGAGGTCGAGGGACGCGGCATCGCCCGGCACGAATACGCAGTGGTTTCGGACGGGGAGCCGGTCGGCGTCGTGACGAGCGGGACCATGTCCCCGACGCTGAACAAGGCGATCGGGCTTGCGCTGGTCGAGCCTGGGGTACAAGATAGTTTCGAGGTAGTGATACGGGATCGGCCCGTCGCTGCACGAACCGTGAAGCTACCGTTCTACAAACGCGAGAGATAGGGGAGAAGAAGTGAGCGTACCGGAGGATCTCAAATACACGAAGTCGCACGAGTGGGTCCGCATAGAGGACGGGGTCGCAACCCTCGGCATCACGGAGCACGCCCAGGACGAGTTGGGCGACGTGGTTTTTGTAGAGCTGCCGGAACAGGGAACCACCTTCGAGGCGGGCGACTCTTTCGGGACCGTCGAGTCGGTCAAGGCCGTCTCGGACCTCTATACGCCCGTCGGTGGCGAGGTGTCGGAGGTCAACAGCGCCCTGGAAGACGCGCCCGAGAAGATCAACGAAGACCCATACGGGGACGGTTGGATCGTCAAGCTCAATTCCTCGGGTGAGGGAGACTTACTCTCCGCCGCCGACTACGAGAAGCTGCTCGAAGAAGAAGGTTAGACTTACCTCTCCGTTAGGCTGGTTTCTCCACCCACTCCGGTTCCGGGGTGATCTCCGGCTCCGGTTGCGCTCCGGGACCGTCGAGTTCCATCGAGCTTACGGTCATTAGCGCCCGGACTTTCATATCGTGATCGCAGACCGCCTGGCACGAGAGACGAACCTGACCGAGAAGGTCCCGGCTCTGGAGCACCTCTAGTTCGGCGCGCGTCATCTGATCCGGCTCGCCTTCCAAATACTCGATGCGGCAAGTCGTACATTTGGCGTAAGCGCCGCAACGGTGCAGGATGTCCACCCCGGCATCGTCCTGTATCGCAAGAACCAGCCGCTTTCCCTCCTCGACATCGAATGCCCCGACCCCCTCGACCTCCAGCTTCGGCACGCGCTACTCCTTTCCGTAAAACTATTCCGATGAAACGTATTTATAGCCTATTTCGCGAGCCCCTTCTCGAAGGCGGTCCAGGCAAGCGTTGCGCACCGGATCCGCGAAGGGTACCGGATGACGCCCTTGAGCGCCGCGAGTTCGTCATCCTCGGGAAACTCTTCATCGCCGGTCATCATACTCTTGAAACTTTTGACCTCCGCCACCGCTTCCTCGCGGCTCTTCCCCACGAGCCGTTCTGTCATCATAGAGGCCGACGCCTGCGAGATGGAGCACCCCCGCCCGACGAACTTCACGTCCGTCACCTCATCTCCGTCAAAAACAGCATAGACCGTGACCTCGTCGCCGCAGAGAGGATTGAGGATATGTTCTTCTATATCCGCGTTATTTAGTTCGCCCCGGTTGCGGGGGCGCTGGGAATGGTCTAGCAGAATCTCTCTGTAAAGCTCTTGCATAGTGCCGGAGATTTTAGCAGCCTCCACGAGAAAAGAAGCTCACTCGGCAATGTCCGAAAAGGACGTGCCCTTCTGTACGAGCTATCGGCGATCAGCCTTCGTTTTTGCTGAAGGGCTGAAAGGCTGACAAGCTGAAATGCTCACCCATCGTATAGGCCGTGCCGACGGTGCCAGGCTTCGAGAGATTCTTCCGGGTACTCTGGGAAATGGCGCTCATCTTTGGTATCCGGGATCTCACACCACGGCGCCGCGTAGTTCAGCATGAGGCGGACTTTCTCCGGCGGCTTCGGGAGTGGAGTATCTATCGCCGAGGCGAACGGATGGACGAGATCTGGCCAGCGTGGATCGTAGAGCCACAGCGCGCTGCCGCACAGCCCGCAGAAGTTACGCTCCGCCTCGCTGGCTGGTATCTCATCTCGTTCACCACGGTCGTAGAGCCTGGCGTTATAGACGCGGATATTCTCTCCGCCTTCGATCTCCAGTGTCTCCGAAAGTGCGCCGAGGTTTATGGCGAATCCCCCACCGCCCGCCGTCTTGCGGCAGATCGAGCAATAACACGCCTGATATGGATACGGCTCCGGCGACTCCACCCGGAAGCGCACGGATTTACAGTGACACGATCCTTCGAGCAACACGAAAAAACCCTCCTTGCGTGGAGTTTGCAAGCGCTCCGATTGAGGAGCAGGTGGGACCTTACCTCTTCCGGCGTCTGCCGCCCACTTTTACCTGCTTCGGGTTGAGCGCGACGTAGATGTTACCGTCTTCGACTTTTACCTCGTGTTTTGGGACTGGTTTTACGGCCGGGAGTGTCAGGGCTTCTCCGCTTCTCACGTCGAACTTCGCGCCATGGAGGGGGCAGGTGATCTCCGCCCCGTCGAACTCCCCGTCCGTAAGATGCGCGAACTGGTGGGTGCAGATGTCCTCGAAGGCATGAAACTCCCCATCCACATTGCACAACGCGACCGGCCGTCCTTCGACTGTGTACCGCTTCGCGTCGCCAGGGGAAACTTGTTCGGTGGTGGCTATCTTGTGAAACTCCGGCATCGGGCTAGGCTACCCGTTCCTCGAAACCTAGCCCGATCTTACCCTCGATCGCCCGGTCGAGCTTCTCCTTGAGGCCCTTGAGTGGGATACGGCTCGTGACCTCGCCGAAGAACCCGAACACAACCAGCTTCTCGGCCTCGCGGCGCGGGATGCCCCGGCTCATCAGGTAGAAGAGTTCCACTTCGTCGACCTGCCCGGTCGTCGAACCGTGGGAGCACTTCACGTCGTCGGCCTGAATTTCGAGGCGCGGCAGGCTCACGGCCATGGCGTCGTCGGTGCCGAGGATCAGGTTACGGTTGGTCTGGTAGGCGTCGGTCTTCTGGGCGCCGGGCTCCACCCGGATCAGACCGGAGAAAACCGCTAGCGACTCGTCCCGCAAAGCGCCCTTGTACAACAGGTCCGAGTGGGCGTTAGGCGCAAGGTGGTCCTGGAGCGTGTGATGGTCGAGGACCTGCTCTTCGTCGGCGAAGTAAAGCCCCAGCATCTCCGAATCACTGCCGGACTCGGTCAGCCCCGCTTCGACATTAGTGCGCGACAACTCGGAGCCGAGAGCCACGACGAGGCTGTTGATGGTCGCGTCCTTACCGGCGGAACTTCGGATGGTGTTGAAGTGGAGCACGTTTCGCTCCCAGTTCTGGAGTGAGATGTAGCGTAGGTTCGCGCCCTCGCCCACGAATAGCTCGACCGCGCCGTTCGAGAGGACCGGTTCCTCGCCGCCCGCCGAAGCGTACTCGTCGATGTACGTCACCGACGCGCCTTCCTCGACCACGACTAGAGTGCGCGGCGTGATCGAATCGGCCCCATCGAGCCACCTGTAACTCTGGATCGGAACCTCAACATCCACCCCGCGCGGCACGTACAAAAACGACCCGCCCGAGAACACCGCCGCCGAGAGCGCCGCGAACTTGTCGTAATCCTCCGGCACCAACCCGAACAGATGCTCCCTGACGATCTCCTCGTGCTCTTCGAGCGCCGCGTGCAGGTCGGTCAGGACGACGCCCTTCTTCCGAAGCTCATCGTCCATCCTGGTATAGCTAGTCTCGGAGTTGTGCTGGACTATGAGGGCGGAGTTCTCCTCGCCCTCTTTTATTAGTTGCTGCACGGCTTCCGGTAGCTCCGACTCGCTCGTCACGTCCGGGCTCGAGGTGTAGAGGGCGAAGTCCTCGATGTCCACGTCCGAGATATCCGTGTAGCGCCACGCCTCGTCGCGCATGGTCGGCATCGGCAACTTCTGGAACGTCTGCAAAGCGTGCAGCCGCTTCTCCGTGAGCCAGCCCGGCTCACCTTTGAAAGAGGAGAGAGCCTTTACCGTCTCCTCACTCAGTCCCTTACTCTTCAATGCCTCCGGCACGCCGTTCGCGCTCATATATAAAACCTTTCTACTCTCAGAAAACAGGGCGGACTCCCGCGAGAGCCCGCCCTAAAACAGATTGTCTATTCCTCGACAGCCTGACGCCGCTCCTCCAAAACGCTGACCGGCTGACAAGCTGACTGGCCGACCAGCTCCCTACCCGACGGAGCCTTCCATTTCCAGTTGGATCAGGCGGTTAAGCTCGATCGCGTACTCCAGCGGAAGCTCCTTGGCTATCGGCTCGATAAAGCCGTTGACGACCATCGCGATGGCCGCTTCCTCCGAAAGCCCGCGGCTCATCAGGTAGAAGAGCTGGTCTTCCCCGACCTTCGAGACTGTCGCCTCGTGCTCGGTGTTGACCTTCTTCTCCTCGATCTCGATGTACGGATAAGTATCCGTCCGAGCCTGCTCGTCCAACAGCAGCGCGTCGCACTCGACCCTGCTCTTGGAGTTGACCGCGCCCTCGTGTACCTTCAAGAGACCGCGATAAGTCGAGCGTCCGGTCCCTTTCGAGATGGACTTGGAGGTGATGAGGCTCGAAGTGTTCGGCGCGGCGTGGACGACCTTGCCGCCCGCGTCCTGGTGCTGGCCGTCACCGGCGTAGGCGACGGAGAGGATCTCACCTCGCGCGCCCTCACCGGTCAGGTAGACCGCCGGGTACTTCATCGTCAGCTTGGAGCCCAGGTTGCCGTCCACCCACTCAACGGTGGCGTTCTCCTCCGCGACCGCACGCTTGGTCACCAGGTTGTAGGTGTTGTGCGACCAGTTCTGGATCGTCGAATACCGGATGCGCGCGTTCGGCTTCGCTATAAGCTCCACGACCGCCGAGTGGAGCGAGTTCGACGTGTACGTCGGGGCCGTGCAGCCCTCGATGTAGTGGACCGAAGATCCCTCGTCGGCGATGATGAGCGTCCGCTCGAACTGCCCCATGTTCTCCGCGTTGATCCGGAAGTACGCCTGCAGCGGGATGTCGATGTGGACCCCCGGCGGGACGTACACAAACGATCCGCCCGACCAGACCGCGCTGTTGAGCGCGGAGAACTTGTTGTCGTTGTAAGGGATGATGGTCCCGAAGTACTCCCGCACGATGTCCTCGTGCTCGCGCAGGCCGCCGTCCATGTCCATGAAGACGACACCCGCCTTGTCCCACTCCTCTTTCAGCGAGTGGTAGACGACCTCGGACTCGTACTGGGCGCCGACGCCGGCGAGCGTCTCGCGTTCGGCCTGGGGGATGCCTAGCTTCTCGAACGTGTTCTTGATGTCGTCCGGCACGTCGTCCCAGGAACGACCCTGGTTCTCCATCGGACGGATGTAGTAGTAGATCTCATCGAAGTCCAACTCCGAGAGGTCGCCGCCCCACTGCGGGGTCGGTTTCTCCATGAACGACTCAAGAGCCTTCAGCCGGTACTCCAGCATCCACTCGGGCTCGTTCTTGTGCTTGGAGATCATGGCGACTATCTCCGGGTCGATTCCCTTCCTCGGGGTCCTGAAGAAGTACTCCTCTGGGTCGGAAAAGCCGTATTTGTACTCGTCTAACCCGAGCTGCTGAATTGTCTTGTCTTCGGGCATTCTCTGCTCCTCTGTAGCCTGTCTAGCTCTGCGCGGCGGAGCCGAACTCCTGCCGCACCCAGTCGTAGCCCTTTTCTTCCAGCGTATCCGCCAACTCCTTGCCGCCGGAGGTGACGAGCCGGCCTTCAAGCATCACGTGTACGTGGTCCGGCTCAATGTACCGCAATATCCGCTGGTAGTGCGTGATTATTACCGCTGAGAAATCTGGCCCGCGCAACTCGTTGACGCCCCTGGAGACGACTTGCAGCGCGTCGATGTCGAGGCCCGAGTCGGTCTCGTCCATTATGGCGAGCTTCGGCTCGAGCATGAGCATCTGGAGGATCTCATTCCGCTTCTTCTCGCCGCCTGAGAAACCCTCGTTCAGGTACCGCTCGGCGAACTTCGGATCCATCTGCATGACCTTCATCTTCTCCTGCAGAAGCCGGTACATCTCCATCGGGGAAAGTTCTTTCTCCCGCACGGAGTTGACGGCGGTGCGCAGGAAGTTGGCAACGCTCACGCCGGGCACCTCGCTCGGGTACTGGAACGCGAGGAACATGCCCATCTTGGCCCGCTCGTCGGCCTCCAGTTCCATAACATCCTCACCCTGGAAGGTGATGGAGCCTCCCGTAACGTCGTAGCGGGGATGGCCCATAAGGACGTTCGAGAGCGTACTCTTACCGGAGCCGTTCGGGCCCATGATCGCGTGGATCTCACCCTTCTCGATCTCCAGGTCCAGACCCTTTAGGATCTCCTGCCCGTCGATCTCCGCCCGCAAGTTTTCTATCTTTAACATCGAACCCCTGCCGTCTATCTATAAAACTTTGCTACTACAAGACTATTTAATCACAGCGGGGTGCCCCTCACAATATTCCGTGACCTGGATCAAGAACCCTTCTTGAAACCCGCCAAAATCCGCTTCCTTAAAGTGATTCTCGTATCCCGTGTCCACATGTCCTTCCACCTGAGAGCGGTTGTCAAAGCGTGCCTCAAATGGGGCGCTTGTAACACCGGGAGACGCCTGCAAAGGGTGTTTAGTGAGAGTGAATCTCTACAAACAAGCGGACCGGTGAGCTTCGTGGCTCACTTGGTGTTGCGCCACTGATTCATCTCGCAGTTTACGAAGTGTGAGACCAGATCCCGGTACATTTTTTTATCATATCCGGGTCCAAGTTTTCCTCTTCAGCCCATATCCTTCTCTCTAGCAGCATAGCCTGCCGCCGCTCCAGGGCGTGCACGCTCGACTCGCCGGTCTTGAACCTTGCAGCCGCCTCGACGTACCGGGCGCGGCGACCTATGAGGCCGACGATCTCACGGTCCAGGGCGTCTATCGCTTGGCGGATGTCTTCGATCCCCGTACAGTTCTCGGGTGGCTTCACGTGTTGTTGTCCTCTACGTTTGCTGACAAGCGTGATGATAGAGTGTCGAGGATTTGTTGCGCGGATCTCTTATTGTCTTGCAATCGCTCGGCCCATGATCTTCCAGGATGCACCACGTCCCAGGGCGGCTTCTGTGAGTTGTACCTTCCACGTCCCGGGTCGTGGTTGCCGAAACCTTCAACGGTCGAGTTCCAGACAGGGGCGAACTTCTCTATGAGCAATGATTCTCCCAATGGTATCCATATGTCGTCCACGACTAGGTAGCGGCAGAAGAAGTCTGAAGGCTCCAGGTAGCCCACCTGGGAGATGGATTGAGCGTGTTCAGCAAGCCTTCTGAACAGGACGGGACCCGTGGTAACGCCGATGCCGCCGCCTCTACGTGCTCCGGCGGGTACCGCTTTGCCGACGTAGATCGGAGCCTCGAATCTTCCGTCCCGGTTGCGTCCGGCAATAGGAGCGTAGGGCTGGAAATCTCCAACATAATATATAGCGTAGATGCCGGCTCCAACGAAGCGGTCCTCCGGTGGGAGTTCGGAAACAGGCCTTGCCAGCATGGCGTCGGCCACGCTTATGCCCAGGTTCTTTTTGTCCAGAGGGTTGTAAGGTGTCTCGGGCATCAGGTTCTCACGAACTTGTCGTCAGGAGATGAGAGTACGGGTTGAGTAGACTCCGGCCAACGTCCTCCGCTATGACGCGTCCCAGACGCACCGGAACAGCGTTGCCCAATTGCCGCATGGTCTCAGTCCAGGAGCCATGAAAAACGTAGTCTTCAGGGAACGTCTGTAGACGGGCGCTTTCCCGAACCGTAAAGTAACGGACGCTGCCATCGTATCGAGCCAGCATGTTCTCACCGCCTGGGACGCCGTGATCTCCGGCTTTGAGTGTCTTCGCGGGAGAGTCGAGCGGGCTTCCGGTGTGCCCGTAGTAAGATCTCGCGCCGGTATTGAACCCGTGATTGGGTATCGCGGAGGATTGAGGTTGCTTCTCCGGGTCCGGCAGGTCCGAGATGGCGTCCCGAACCGTTGCCCATGGAAGTTTGGAAGGGGGGAAGAGGGTGCCGAGTCGCAGTATCCGTCCTTTCGATCTCGCTGAGGGCGAAGGCCGATCTTTGGCGGGTACTTCGTGCCGGTCCCAATACTCTCCTGTTACCCACTGGTCCCAGAGTAACGCGTCGATAGAATGTGTTGCCTGTGGAAAAGACCATTCCCTTTCCAGGTCCTGACGAAAACCAACTATGATGACACGCTCTCGTTTCTGCGGGACGCCATAGTCTGCGGCGTTTAGCAACCGAAATACCACCCTATAAAATAGTCCTTCTCTCTGGCCGTGAACGTGGTGTCGTTCGAGTCTGCGGAGATGGGCGCTCCAGGCTTCATCTTGTCTCGGAGTGAGCTCGGGGTAGGAGATCTGCAGCACGATATACTCGAAATATTTGGCGAAGCTACTTCTTAGTAACCCTTTGACGTTCTCTACTATTATGGCTTTGGGCTTCAATTCGCGTATTGCGCGCACCATCTCGGGAAACATATCCCTCTCGTCATTCCAGCCCCCGTGACGGCCACCCAGGGAGAACGGCTGGCAAGGAGGCCCGCCGGCGATGAGATCCGGGCTCTCGCCAATGCTAGAGTAGTCGAACGTACGAATATCCGCTTCGTGTAGAGGCCAACTGGCGACCGGGTCCACGCCGAGACGTTGATTCTCGCGGATGGTGTCACAGGCGTAGCGATCCCACTCCAATACGGCTTCGTGGGTAAACCCGGCCTCGGATATGCCCATCGCCAGACCCCCCGCTCCCGCGAACAGTTCCACCGATCTCAACAGTCCTCCAGAAAAGTCATGATCCTACCCGGCAACCCTGCCGCCTCTTCGGTTTCGCATTCCCACACCACGAGCACATCCCAGCCCAGTTCATGGAGCTTGGCAAGGTTCTTTAAGTCTCGCCACCGGTTTTTCTCTAACTTTGGTCTCCAGAATTCCAGCCTGGATTTGGGCATCCTGCAGCGCGAGCACCCTTCGTGCCGGTGCCAGAAACATCCATGCACGAAGATGACTTTTCTCCTCTCCGGGAAAACAATATCAGGACGGCCCGGAAGCCCACCATAGTGGAGACGGTAACGATAACCTAGAGAATGCACCAGACGCCGTACGCTCATCTCTGGCTTCGTATCCTTGTTTCGGACACGACTCATCCTCTCTTTTCTTTCTCCAGGAGAGAGTGTGTCCTTGCTTCTAGCCATGATCCTTATTCCCCAAACGTACTTAGCTTCTGGCTACGTCCTCCAAGAATACAGCAGATTGTCCGGCTTTCAGCGGCGCGGCTGAATCCACTTTTCTGGAGAGATATCCCAGGGCCAGGGTTCTTCCGTCTACGGGTAATGGGGCGACGCTAGTGATTACGCCGACTCGTTTGTCGCTTTGGAGGATTTGGGCTCCGGGTTGCGGCGCTGCGCCTTCTATTGCCAGACGGTGCAGGTTGCGGTTCGGGTGGCCGCGGTAGTGCATCCTCGCCACGGTCTCCTGACCGGGGTAGCAGCCTTTGGCGAAGCTGACGGCACGTTCCAGGATGCCGGTTTCGCCGGGGAAGTTATCTGGGGTCATGTCGGAGCCGAAGCGCGGGACTCCTGCTTCTATGCGCGCCGTCTCGAAAGCACCCGGTTCAGCCGAAACCGTTCCTCCGGCGATGAGGTTTTCACGAACGGCGCGCAGCTTGCTCGATGGGCCGATCAGGTCGTAGCCGGACACGGGAACCGCGACGCCCGCCGCGAGCAGCGACGTGCCAGCTATTTCTATCTCCGCCGTCTCATGCTCCGCCAGCGCCAAGTTTTCCAGAAGTTCCTCGGCGCGGGGACCGTAGAGGCCGAGGATTTCCCAGGGAGGATCCTCTTCACCGAGGTCTTCTACTTTTACCCGCGAGAAAGGAGCGTAACGGCCCAGGATCTCCTTCGCGGCCGCCGCCCCTTCCGGTTCGGTATCTATTAGGATGTCGTCGCCGTCTTTCAGGACGCGCAGGTCCGTCTGAACGCGGCCTTTCTGGTTCAGGAGCGCCGCGTAGACGCCGAGACGCTCTTCTTTTGGCATCCTGTTAGTCAGGACGGCGTCCAGCAGCCCGACTGGGTCCTTGCCGGTAAGCCGTAGGACCCTCTTTTGGGAGCGGTCTACTACGGCGGCGCCTTGTTTGAGGGCCTTGTACCCGGCGGTGGGATCTCCGGGGTGGGCCGGACCTGAGCCGCCGGAAGAGCGTGTATCCTTGACGGGGCCGCTTTCGGGGAGTTCCTGGGAGTGTGAGGCGCGTAAATATTCCATGCCGTTATTGTAAGCCAGGAAACGTTATCGGGAGGTAGAACCGTGGCAAGAGTCGTGGTGCTCGACATTGATGGGACTTTGATGGACACGAATTACCTGCACGTTACGGCCTGGGCGCGGGCTTTCGCGGAGGTCGGGGTCTGCGCGCCGATGGCGGAGATTCACAAACAAGTTGGTCGTGGCTCGGAGCAGTTGATCCGTGAGTTCGTGGAGTATAAAGAGTTGGTCGGGAAGGTGAACGGCCTGCACGATAAATTTTACGGTGAGGTTCAGGAGCAAGGCTATCCGCTCCCCGGCGCCAAAGAGCTTATAGCCGACCTCTCGGAGAGGGGCTACGAGGTCTGGTTCGCCACGAGCGCCAAGCCTGACGAGTTGAAGAACCACCAGGAGCAGTTGGAGTCTGAAGGTAGGATCTCCGGCATCGTAAACTCCAGCGACGTCGAGAACTCGAAGCCCGCCCCGGACACCTTCGAGTTGGTCCTGGAGAGGGCGGGCGCGTCTCCCGAAGAGACCGTAGCCTTGGGCGATACGATCTGGGACGTCAAAGCGGCTAAAGCAGCTGGCATCCGAACGGTTTCAGTCCTGACCGGCGGGGCGTTCAGCGAGGAGGAGTTTAGAGACGTCGGCGCCGTCGAGGTCTACAAGGACTGCGAGGCGCTGCTCGATTCGGTCTTTCCCGAGTAGAAGGCGGCCCTGGCGTCCGCATACACGCGGGGCAGCGGCAGACCGGACTTCCCGGACAACCGGGAGACGTCCTCGTATTCGGGGGCGGCGACGAAGTCTTCGCCGTCGATGCTCCCGACTTTCACGAGGCAGGTCCCGTAGGGAAGCTCTACCTCTACGCGTCGGCGCTCGGCGACCGTCCGCCCGACGCCGCGATGCCGGACGCCCAAAGCGCCCGTCTCGCGCATCAAGATGCGGGCGAGACGATCCCGGTCCTCGCTGTTCGCGAGTACACAAACCTTGTAGGCTCCGCGTCCGCGCTTCATGAAAATGGGCTCTAGCCACGCGTCGAGAGCGCCCGCCTCCAACAGCTTCTCGGTCGCCGCCCCGAGGATTTCTCCCGGCGCGTCGTCCACGTTTGTCTCAAGGAGTTCCACTTCCCCGACGCTTCCTTCGACCTCCCCGACCACGGCGCGCAGCAGGTTCGGGACGCTCTCGAAGCGGGCTTTTCCGGCCCCGTAGCCGATCTCACCAAGCGTCATCGGCGGGCCGGCCTCGGTGAAGTCTCCGCCGGTCAGGCTGCTCATGAGGGCGGCGCCGGTCGGGGTCGTCATCTCGCGAGGCTCTCCTGTCCATCGTACCCGCGAACCTTTGAGGACTTCCAGCACGGCTGGGCCTGGAACCGGAAGCAGTCCATGTGCGCTCCGAACTGAGCCGCTGCCCATCGGAAGCGGGCCGCAACTCACCGAGTCAACGCCGAGCGACTCGAGCGCCAGGCAACTTCCGACCAGGTCAACGATCGAGTCAGCCGCCCCGACCTCGTGGAACGTGACTTCATCCGGCGGAAGCCCGTGGACGGCTCCCTCAGCGACGGCGAGCAATTGGAAAGCCTCTAAAGCTCTGTCTGCGGCCCGGTCCGGAAGACTAGCCCTCTCGACGATCTCGCGGACGTCCCGGAAAGTGCGATGGACGTGCTCTTCGGGAGCGACCACCTCGACTTGTAGGGCGCGTGTCGCGCTGACTTCGACGGCCGTTACTTCTAGCTCGAAAGGGACGCCCAGCTTCTCCAGGTTCCGCGTAACGTAGTCCACGGGAGCGCCGGCTGAGATGAGGGCGGCGAGCGTCATGTCGCCTGCTGCGCCGCCCACGGGTTGAAAGTGGAGGTGTTTCAGGTTCTGTGGTTCTAGTCTTTGCCGATCCTGCGGACAACCAGCAGGACGGCGGCGAGCCCGACAGCTAGTACGGCCATCGGGCGCGGATCGCTCTTGACCGCGCCTGTGAGAAGAGAGGGGTCACGCTTTTTGCCCGCCTCGCTCGCCAGGTCGATCTGGCTGCGGACGGAGGTCGTGAAGTCCTTCTGCTTGGTTTCGAGGTTCGAGGTGACCCGGTTCCTGTAGCCCTGGATGCGTAGCTGCAGGTTGTTCTTCACCTGGTTTCCAACGACTTTGGGGTCTACGTGGTTGCGGAGGTCCGAAACGTCCGGGGCCATGCGGTTCCGGATCTCGAACATTTCTCTCTCTATGCGCTCGGGTATCTCGCTCATCGGCTCAACTGTCCCTTCAGCCAGTTAAAGTTCTGCTGCAAAGCATTTATGGTGTGACGGGGTTTGGGATCCAAAGTCCTCAAGCTCGCCGCCCCGGCGCCGGCTAGTATCCCACCGATAATGAGCAGTATAACGGTGGTTATGCCGGCTGCGGCCCACATCGGGAAGCCCGCCGCGCTCATTATGTACATCCCCGTTAAGAAGAACCACCACAGGAACAGGAGCATAAAGACCGCTCCCGTTACTAGCAGGCCGACCGCGATGCCCGCCTTTTTGGCGACCGGCGTCAACTCCGACTTCGCCAGCTCTATCTGCTTGTTGCTTAGTTCCTGAAACTGGGGCCGGAGTTCGTCTACTATCTCCTTGATGCTCCGATCCGAGGTCTCGGGACCCTGCTGTAGGTCCCTGGTGAACTCGGCAACCCGCTCTTGCTGCTGCGTCATCGCCACTCCTTCCTATCGACTACACGCCGTAAAGTCATACACACCTTACTAATTACCCAGGTAACATCGCCTGTAATCTACCTTTTCCGTACCGAGTTTTACACCTCTTCGTATCCAAGATATCATAAAGCACGCTGACCCGTGTCCTTGATATAGGATTGCTGTTAGGGATCAGTAGTACGAACCTGGAGCTTCCCTCACGCTGAGGGGTGGGATGTCGTGGGGATGGGACTCATGAAGGATTGCAGTTAGAGGAGGAGCTTTTTGAAACTTTACTCGGCGCTCGGCGTCATCTCCGGCGACATCGTGGCCTTCGCGGGCGCGGGCGGTAAGTCCAGCGCCATACTCAATGTCGCCGCAGGGCTCGTGGAAGAAGGCTTGAAGGTTCTGGTCGCCCCGACGACCAAGATGTTCCTGGGCGAAACGGAGAAAGTAGGGCCGCTCGTAACTTCCGAAGACCCGGAAGAGTTGCGCCGCCGGATAGAAGAGGCGTTCGAGGGAGCGGGAGCCGTCGTCGCGGGCGGTGGCATTCTATCTAAAGAACGTATCGGCGGGGTGGACCCGGCCTGGGTCCCAACCCTCGCAACTACCGCAGACGTGGTCCTAGTAGAAGCCGACGGGTCCCGCAGACTCCCGCTTAAAGGCACCGCTTCCCACGAACCTCTCCTGCCCGCCTCTTCCACGCTCGTGGTCGCCGTGGGAAGTATTCGGGCGCTCGGCACGCCGGTCGACGAAGAACACGTCCATCGCCCCGAAGTCTTCTCTGAACTAACCGGCATCGGCGCCGGTCACACCATCACCACCGACGCGATAGCCCGCGCGTTGGCCCTGGGCTCGCTCGGCACAGTACCCACTGATGTCCGCCGCGCCGCCCTCATAACCGGAGTGTCGCCCGGCCCCATAATGACCGAAGCTTCCGCCGTGGCCCACGAACTCTGGCGCCTCGGCCTCAAGAAAGTCGTCCTTACTTCGCTCCCCGACGAGTCACCACCGCAGATCTGGCTGTCTTGAGCAGCCGAAAGCCCTGCCTGACTTGACCGGCTCCACAACCGCTGTTAGTTTGGATCATAGATACATAACAAACATACGCGCTAGGAGGTTGGTCCGTTGGCTCTCTTGATGGACGTAAATACGAAGAGTGGGGTGCCGATCTACGTGCAGCTCGTGGATCAGGTACGGCGCGCGGTGGAAGTGGGCAGTCTCGGGGCCGGGGAGCGGCTGCCCACCGTTCGCGCTCTCGCCGGAGACCTGGGCGTCGCGCCGAACACGGTCGTGAAGGCTTACGGCGAGTTGCAGCGGGAAGGTTTCATAGAGAGCCGTCCGGGTGTCGGGACGGTCGTCGCGGCGGGAGCGGGGGAGATGTCGCGAGGGCGACAGGTAGAGGCATTGTACGAGAGGCTGGGCCTGCTCGTGCGCGACGCTGCCGGGCTCGGTATCTCCGAAGACGAGCTGTGGGGGCGCTTCGACGCGGAGTTCGAGAGGATCCACCGCTAGAACGACAGCCGACGCGGAGACGAGCAGCTTGCAACCCCGCGCGCTCTATCGCAGACTAGAGGAAACGTAAGAGCGTAAAGAGGAGTTGGCGCATGAGCGTAGCCCAGAAGTTCGATGGTCTGACGGAAGACATCAGAGAGAGTTTCGGAGAGAAAATCGTCGCTTTGCGGCGAGACATTCACCGGGAGCCCGAGCTGGGGTTCGACACAGAGAAAACAGCGCAGAAGGTAGTCGCGGCCCTCGACGGCCTGCCGCTCGAGATACAGACCGGCGTGGCCGGGAACGGGGTCGTCGCCACCCTCGAAGGTGAAGGGGAAGGGCCGACGGTTGGTTTGAGGGCGGACATGGACGCTTTGCCGATCCACGAAGAGACGGGGCTGCCGTTCGCATCCGAGACCGACGGCAAGATGCACGCCTGCGGCCACGATGGACACACCAGCATGCTCGTCGGGGCGGCGCACGCGCTCTCGGGGATGAGAGACAGGCTGCACGGCACCGTGAAGTTCATCTTCCAGCCGGCCGAGGAAGGTGGCGGCGGGGGGAAAGTTATGGTGGAAGAAGGGGTCACGGAAGGCATAGATTCTATCTTCGCGCTTCACCTGTGGCCGGGGTTGCCGCTCGGGACGGCTTCGACGAAGGGCGGGCCGGTCATGGCCGCCGCGGATGCTTTCGAGATGGAGGTAAAAGGGACCGGGGGGCATGGCGCGATGCCGCATCAGACGGCAGATGCGATCGTGATGTCCGCCCAGATCGTGACCGCGCTCCAGACGATCGTTTCGAGAGAGGCCGACCCCGTCGAGCCAGCCGTTTTGACGGTTGGGGAGATCGGGGCGGGTACGGCTTTCAACATCATCCCCGGCTCTGCCAGGATCGCCGGTACGGTTCGCACGATGAACCAGGACCTCAGGGAGATGATGCCGGAGCGGATCGAGGAGCTCGCGCGCGGCGTCGCCCGCGGGATGCGCGGAGATATAGACCTGAACTACAAATTTTCATACCCGGTCACCCGGAACGATCCGGAGGCCGCCGGCCTCGCCCTGAACGTTGCCGGAGAGCTCCTCGGAGAGGACTCCGTCGTCGAGGCGGAGAATCCCTCGATGGCCGGTGAAGACTTCGCGTTCATGCTGGAGGAAATTCCCGGCGCCTACGTCTGGCTCGGGGTCGGAGACGTGTCGGGGCTCCACACGCCGGAGTTCGCCTTCGACGAGGATGTACTGCCGAGAGGCGCGGCTTTGCTCACCGCTCTCGCCCTGGAATCTTTGTCTGCGTAGCTGGTCCTGCGAGATAAGAGATGGCAACCGAGATACGAGCCTGGGAAATCGTTCAAGGTCGACTCAAGCCGCTGGAAACTAGCCTCGCGCGCGAAGGCAGAACCGAAGCCCTGGACCTTGAGGAATGGCTTGCTTCCGACCTCTCGATCATCCGTCCTGGGTTGAAGGTGATCGGTCGACAGGTATCGACCCGCTCTGGGCCGCTCGACCTGCTCGCCGTCGACAGGTCCGGGAACTTGGTGGTGATTGAGCTAAAACGGGACCAACTCCCGCGAGAGGCATTGGCGCAAGCCATCGACTACGCTTCCGACGTAGCCTCTTGGGGCATCGACAAGATCGGCGAGATCTGCGCTAAACACACGGGTGAGACACTGGAAGACGTACTCAGCGAGACGTTCCCGGACGCTGATCTTGAACAACTCGTCATCAACGAGACTCAGCGGATCATACTGGTAGGTTTTGCGGTCGAACCGCGATTGGAACGAATGATCGAGTGGTTGTCCAATGGCTATGGAGTGAACATCAACGCGGTTAGCCTGAAGTATCTCAGAACCAGTGCGGGGAACGAGATTCTCACACGCACCGCGGTAATCGCCGAGCAAGTAGAAGAGGCGAGAGTCAAGGCGAAGAAGTTCACCATCCCGATGTCCGACGAGCCCGGCGAGTACGAAGAGGCTCAGTTGAGAGAGTTACTCCTCAGTTACCTGTCGCAAGACCTCGTGACCGCGCAACGGATTCGCGACGTACTCGTCCCGGCTTGCTTGAGGCAGCCTCTCATATCCAGGGAAGAGTTGAAGCAAGAATTCGTCGCACAGAAGGTCTTCGATGACCCTTCGAAGATTGGCTATGCACTTGCCTCGATCTCAGGTCAGATCGGTATGCAAAAGAACGACTTCCTCCGACAAGCGATCGGTTACGAATATCCCAATTACCCCTGGGAGAAAGACAATTATTTCATCCGCCCGCAGCACCGCCATCTCGTGGAAGAGTTGATCGCTACCCTCGGGCAGGGTTGAGCAAGAGGTCGTAGGCCCCGGAGGCTCCTAGGGAGAAGAAGACTATTAGGAGGATGGCTCCGAGTGGGATGAGGGTCGCGGCGGCTGCTTTCGGCCAGCTCTCTTTCAAGGTCTCTTTGACGGCGACGGTTGCGACGTAGGCGCCGTATGGGAGGGCGAGGAGCGGAGCGTAGGGGATCCAAAGTACGAGGCCTATCGCCGTGGCATAGCCCAGAGACCGGAAGACAGGCCCGAACTTCTCGCGGGACGGCGTGCCGTCGAGGATAGTCAGGACGAGTGCTGTGGTGCCGGCGAGGAGGAGCGGCGCGAGCACGATCGAGACTACGAGCCCGAGCAGCGGCGCGTAGAGGAGGGAGTAAGTGAACTCCCCGAGCAAGGCCGCCTGCAACAAGGCACCGAGGATGAGGTTGAGGTAGAAGACCGCGGAGGCGAAGATGGTCGGACGCACGAAGCCGACATCCGGGTCGAGCCTCTTGAAGAACCTGCCCGGCGAGAGCCAAACTTCCCGCAAGATCCCCCGGAAATTCTCCGGGGAGCGCTGTTCGCGGTAGCCGCTCCTCCGGTACATTTAGCGGGCCTCTTTTGAGCCGAATGTCACGGTCCCACGCGGCCGTAGACGTCTTCGAGGCGGACGATATCCTCTTCGTGGAACTCTCCGAAGGAGATCTCCAGTATCCGCACGGGTTCTTTTCCGGTGGCCGAGAGGCGGTGGACGGTCTCGCGGGGTAGAAAGAGTTCTTCGCCGACTTCGGGATACAAAACGTCCTCCCCGAGTTCGACCTTCGCCCCGGCATCGAGGACGACCCAGAGCTCGTCGCGCTGGTAGTGGTATTGTCGGGAGAGGACGCCGCCCGGCGCGACCGTGATGATCTTAACCGTGCAGGGGAGGTTGTGGGTGTACTGCTCGAACCTGCCCCAGGGTTTATCTACTTTTACAGAAGGTGGCCTGTAGTCCATGCTAACCTCTCCTCTCGCGCCGGTTGCACAGTGTAGAATATCCATCCGCGCCGGACTACGCCGGGGCGCTCGGATAAACTCTTCTGAACGCAAAGCTTCTAGGACACGGTGGATGAGATAAGAAGCGGCGGGAGGAAGAGTCCTGTTAGTTCTGATCGTCGTTCTCGGGAGACACGTATCCCCACCCTTCAGGATAATCTCGATGCAGTACGAATATGCCAAGCTGCCTATGTAAAGCCCTGAAGTGCTCGCGCGTGTGTGTCTCTCTCCAGATGATATTCCCTAGGTAGGTCATAGAGTCGTCTTCTCTCGTTAACTCCACGAGCAACCTCTCTGCATCTTCAAGATGGATAGCGACACGAGCCTCTTTCTCGGTATACCCGAACTTGCCCATCATTTCTTGCAGCCGCTCAGAAGTTGGCTCTGTCACCTACCGCGCCTTTGGGTTGAACTCACTCACTTCACAACTGTCTTCCGCTACAGCACCGAGCGACCACGCTCAATTTCGCTAACAGACTCGAAATAGCTAGCAGGATAAATGTAGTCTTCGCCTGTTTCATCTATCACGCGAAGTTCGTCCGCTTCGAGGCTTTCATCAGGCACCACCTCGTAATCTCGCAACGGCTTAAGATCGAGCTCATATCCCTCGTTCCTAACGCATATGACTAGATTTGTTGCTCTGCTGGTTGCTTCTAACGCTCTCATCAGTCCAAGTACCTCTTGCGCTTTATGCGCCGCTTGCCGATACCGTGCGCCTCATACCAGTGAAGCTCCGCTGTTCTGATTCTACCATTGGGCAGCACAATAGTAGCCTCTCCCTTACACTTACGCCAGTTGCCATCGCCGTATCGTTTCTTAAGTTCAGATAGTTTGTGTATACCACGACCGCTGGCGATGACCTCCCGATTAATTATCTCTCCAACGATCTCGAAGGACGGCGGCATGTCCCAATTCTAGCCGGTGTGCTTGTCTTTCTACCTCCCGCGTTGCACTCCGCTTTTCTGGAGAGTCTCCCTCTGTTTCAGCCGAAAATGCCGGCCAGGAGACAGGGTGAGCCGAGCATGAAGGACATAAAGAAGGTGATGGCGAAGAATACGTTCTCTCCGGAGATATAGGAGTAGACGCGGCGGTAGTGGGCCATGAGCAGGGCCGAAGGTATCGCGATGCCCGTCATCAGGGCCGCGGTTACCCGGAGGGCGTTCAGGATGCCCATCTGGAGGGTGACGCCCCTGGAGTTGAGCAGCAGGAGCCCGAACCAGTCCGCCGACAACATCGCGGCGAGGAAGAAGACGGCCAAGAGAAAGTACAGGATACGGCGGGAGAAGAGCGGCCCACGAATCGGCGCGTCCAACTCGTCGTCTCCGTCGTCGAAGAGCGTCCTCGGCGGTCGACGCAAGGCTTTCAGGAGGTTTCCGGTCGGCTTCATGGGACGTTTATGTTAACCCAGTGGACTGTGAGGTGTCATCCGTGGAACTCTCAAGAACGGATAAAGCCGCCCTCGGAGTGGATGACCTGGCCGGAGATCCAGGCCGACTCTTCACCCGCCAGAAATGCCACGAGCCGCGCAGCGTCCTCGGGCTCTCCGATCCTCCCGGTCGGGAACTTCGCAAGGAGATTTTGCCTTACTTCCCCGGACATCCAGCCCGTGTCCGTCGGCCCCGGATTTACTGCGTTGACGGTGATGCCCTTATGTCCAACCTCCGCAGCGAGCGTTCGGGTGAACGACTCTATCGCTCCCTTTGTGGCTATATAAGCCAGCTCTCCGGGCATCGGACCGAGCGACTGTCCGGAACTGAAGTTGATGATTCTCCCGTTGGAACCTCCGGTGAAGCGCCGGGCGAACCCGACGGAGAGCAACGCCGTCGCCCGCAGGTTTACCGCGTAGTGGGCGTCGAGGGTGGCTGCGTCCAGCTTTTCGAAGCCGTCGCGGGTGGAGTAGGCGGCGTTGTTTACGAGTATGGAGAGCTGGCCGAGTTTTTCTGTTGCCTTGTCGAGGAGCCGTTCGGGAGATTCCGGGAGGGATAGGTCCAACTCCAGGCTCTCCGCCCGAGCCCCTGCGCCGCGAAGCTCCGTGAGGAGGGCTTCCGGGCCGTCTCCGTCGGCTCCCCAGGGCATCTCCTCGTCGTAAGCGCCCCAGTAAGTGAAGAAGACGTTCGCGCCACGCGCCGCAAGCTCCCGGCAGATGGCTGCGCCGATGCCCTCCCGCCGGCCTGCTCCGGTGACGAGCGCCGCCTTGCCGTCCAGTGTTTGCTCTTTCAACCCTCTTCTCCCGGTTTGCCTGAGAAAATTCTAGTCGTCGCGCCGGCGGGTTGCGTCCAGGAGCATCTCCGTCTCGTGGACCGTGTGGCCGTATAAGACCTCCTCGAACTCTCCGGTCTCGTGGAAACCTCGGGTCTCGTAGAAACGCCGGGCTTTCAGGTTGTTTCGCTCGACCCGCAAGACGAACCTCTTCGCCGCGGGGAACCTGCCGATACCGGCCGCGAGCAGCCGGCTTCCGATGCCGAGACCCTGGGCTTCCGGCAGCACGTAGAGAGACCCGAGAAACACCTCCGACCGCGAGATGCGGTTCAGGTTCACGAACCCGAGTACCTTCGTGTCCACGTCCGTATCCACCGCCGCTACCAGGAAGACGCCAGACTCCCTCCGCCGCGCGAGCGAGGCGTCAGAGTACGCGCGGTTCATGAACTCCCGCTGCACGTTCTCCGGGATAGAGTCTCTGTAGGTGCGAGACCACGTCTCGCGGGCCACCATCCGCACGGCTCCGATGTCAGATCTCTTCATGTCCCGGACCTCCATCGTCCTACCCTTCCGGTCGTTCGTGGAATAACCGTTCGGCGTAACCTTCGATCAAGGCCCGGTGCGCGAGCTTCGAGCGCCAGCGATTCGGGATGGCCTCTTCGCCGTAAAAAGCGCCGGCGAGCTGACCGTAGACTGCACCGGTCGTGTCGGTGTCGTCGCCGAGGTTGACCGCGAGCAACACACCCTCCTCGAACGAGTCGCCGTTGTGGAAAGCCCACAGCGCAGCCTCCAGCGACCTGACGACGTAGCCCGAGCCTTCTATCTCGGGCGGCTCTCGGCGCTTGGAAGAACCCGCCGCCACTTCGTCTACCTCCGGTGAGAGAGGGTGCTCTTCCCAGTATCCGGGTACGGGGCAGTATCTATCGGAGAGTAGCTCTTCTTTATCCGCTCCATCCACGGCACCCTGGATCAGGGCTGCAAAGTACCGGCACGCGTCTACTGCGTTCGCCGCCCCGTGGGTCGTCCGCGAGCTATCGGCGGAGAGTTCGATCGCTTTTCTCGGGTCCCCGGCGTAGAAGAGCGGGACGGGCGCTAGGCGCATGATCGAACCATTGCCGGATCTCTCCGGTTCTTCCAGACCACAGTAAGGCTCACCGGATACCTCGAAACGAAGTAGCGCCTCGCGGGTGGTAGCGCCCATGCCGAAGCACTCGCCCGTGCTGCTCAGATACCCTTCCCGGAACCACCTCAGATACCGCGAGAGTTGATCCAGAGGTTCGAAGCCGCCGCACTCGACCAGACTCTCCGCCAGGCACAGCGCCATCGAGGTGTCGTCCGTCCAGTAACCGGCTTCGAGACCGTGGGTGCCGCCCCCGATCATATTCACTACCGGCCGAAACTGTCCAGGTGGCAAGCCCTCCACGGGAGCCCCGAGCGCATCCCCGACCGCCAGCCCGAGAAGTGAGCCGCGGTAACGTCCGGGTGTACTATCGGTGATCATAAACGTCCTGCCGGGATGTTAGTCCATCACACCCATCCCGGAAAGTCCTTGACCGCGAAACAGTCCACGTGTGAACCGATTTGCGGAACTGTCTTTATAGGCCAGGGGGGTATGTTAATATGGGCTTCCGAGAGACAGTGGAAGGGTTTTGAGAGATGAGTGTTAAGCAAGCGGGCGCGGAGATCACACTTCCAATCACGGGGATGAGTTGCGCTTCTTGCGTGAACCGAGTGGAGAAGGCCCTCACAAAGACCGAAGGCGTCATCGGGGCGAGCGTGAACCTCGCCGCCGAGAAAGCTAAAGTCGAGTACGATCCGGCTGTATGCGAACCGAAAGACCTGGTCGGGGTCGTGGAGGACGCCGGTTATGGGGCGGAGGTCGCAAGGACTAGCTTCGGGGTTACGGGGATGAGTTGCGCCAGTTGCGTCGGACGCGTGGAGAAGGCGCTCCGCAAGGCTCCAGGGGTGGTGGACGTCGGCGTGAACCTGGCGGCCGAGAAGGCTACCGTGGACTATCTGCCGGGCTCGTCCGGAATAGATGATTTCGAGAGGATCGTCGAGGGCGCCGGGTACGGCGTGGTTCGTGAGGAAGAAGAGTCCGCAGGCTCCGGGGACGCGCGCGAGAAGGATCACAAGAGGCTCCGCGACAACTTCCTCGTTGCGGCGGCGCTGACCTTGCTCGTCCTGATCGGGAGTATCCCCCACATGCTCGGCTTCGCGCCGCCCGTGCCGGAGCGGGCTCTCAACTTCGCCCTGCTCGCGCTCGCCACGCCGGTCCAGTTCTGGGCCGGGTGGCGGTTCTACAAGGGAGCCTGGGGCGCCCTCAAGCACGGCCAGGCAAACATGAACACGCTCGTGGTGGTCGGGACGAGCGCCGCCTACCTCTACAGCGCGGTCGCCACCTTCGCGCCGGGGCTGTTCGCCGGGCGGGCCGACGTGTACTTCGACACGTCTTCACTCATCATCACCCTGATACTGCTTGGCCGCTTGCTCGAAGCTAGGGCCAGGGGACGGACCAACGAGGCTATAAAGAAGCTCGCCGGATTGCAGGCCAAGACCGCCCGCGTCGTCCGGGAAGGTGAAGAATTGGATGTTCCCGTCGAGAGTGTGGTGGCCGGGGACGTGGTCGTGGTCCGGCCGGGTGAGAAAGTGCCGGTTGACGGCGTGGTCGTCTCCGGTGAGTCTGCGGTTGACGAGGCTATGATCTCCGGCGAGCCCATCCCGGTGACCAAGCGCGAGGGTGACGAGGTAATCGGCGCGACCGTCAACAAGACGGGCTCGTTCCGCTTTACGGTGACGAGGGTCGGCAAAGATACAGCGCTCGCCCGGATCATGCAGATGGTGGACGAAGCGCAGAGCACGAAAGCCCCGATACAGCGGCTGGCGGATAGGATCAGCGGTGTTTTCGTGCCGGTCGTCATGGCGCTCGCGGCCGTTACGTTCCTCGTGTGGCTCGTCTTCGGACCGGCCCCGGCTTTCACGTTCGCGCTTTTGAACTTCGTGGCGGTGCTCATCATTGCCTGCCCGTGCGCGATGGGGCTGGCGACGCCGACCTCGATCATGGTCGGCACCGGTCGCGGGGCAGAGCGGGGCATCCTTATAAAAGGTGGGGAAGCCCTCGAAAGCGCCCACGCCATCGACACCGTCGTCCTCGACAAGACCGGAACCCTCACCCGAGGCGAGCCGCGCCTGACGGACGTAATATCGGCAAACGGTATCCCCGAAGACGACCTGCTCTCCCTGGCCGCCGCTGCCGAGCGAAACAGCGAGCACCCCTTGGGCGAAGCAATCGTGAACGGCGCACGGGAACGTTCTCTCGCTCTGGCCGACCCCGAAGCCTTCGACGCCCCGACCGGGCGCGGCGTCCGGGCGACTGTCTCGGGGAAGGAAGTCCTCGTCGGTAGCCGAAAGCTGATGGATGAGTCTGGCGTACTCGAAGACGGCCTCGCGCCCCGCTTCGAGGAGTTGAGCGCCGCCGGGAAGACTCCTGTGTTCGTGGCTGTGGACGGGAAGCCGGCAGGGCTTGTCGCGGTGGCCGACGTGGTGCGCGAGGAGTCCAAGGAGGCAATAGAGAGGTTGCACGAGATGGGGGTGGAGGTCGCCATGATCACCGGCGACAACCGCCGTACGGCCGAAGCGATAGCCTGCGAACTTGGCATAGACCGAGTCCTGGCCGAAGTATTGCCCCAGGACAAGGCGAACGAGGTCAAGCGTTTGCAGGGTGAGGGCAAGAAGGTCGCGATGGTGGGGGACGGCATAAACGACGCCCCGGCGCTCGCCCAGGCCGACGTCGGGATAGCGATCGGCACCGGCGCAGACGTTGCGATGGAGGCGGCGGACCTGACGCTCATCTCAGGGGATGTGCGCGGCGTGGCGCGGGCCATAAGCCTCTCGCGGGCGACCATCCGAAACATCCGGCAGAACCTGTTCTGGGCGTTCGCGTA
Source organism: Rubrobacteraceae bacterium (assembly GCA_965219175.1). Taxonomy (GTDB): domain Bacteria; phylum Actinomycetota; class Rubrobacteria; order Rubrobacterales; family Rubrobacteraceae; genus JBBPZK01. Next base: position 300,066 of record CBDCNI010000001.1, on the reverse strand, counting down.
TAACGTACTCCTGATCCCGGTAGCCGCCGGCATCCTCTACCCGTTCTTCTCCGGCGGCACCGTCCCGGAGGCACTCACACCCGTCCTCGGACAGCACGGTTTCCTGAACCCGATCCTCGCGGCGGCGGCGATGGCCCTCTCGTCGGTGACCGTGGTCTCGAACTCGCTCAGGCTCAAACGGGCGAAGATAGGTTGAGGTGGTTGTAGAATGGCTCGGGAAGAAGACGAGTGTCTCACGGAGGTTCCTTTGCGCGGGTACATAAAAGCGGATCACAAAGACAGCCTCGCCAACCGTTTAAAGCGGATAGAGGGGCAGGTGCGGGGTGTGCAGCGGATGGTTGACGAGGAGGCCTACTGCATAGACATCCTCACCCAGATCTCCAGCCTCGTCTCCGCCACCGAGAGGGTCGCCGCCCTGGTCCTGAGAGACCACGTTGACCACTGCGTAAAGGAGTCCATAGAGAATCAGGACAAAACCGAGGAGAAGATCGAAGAGCTAATGGCCGCCGTAGAGCGGTTCGCCAAGATGGAAAGGAGCTAGATATGACCGAAACCACATACAACGTGCCGGATATGAGCTGCGCCCACTGCAAGGCAGCCATAGAAGAGTCACTAAACGAACTCTCCGGGATTGGAAGCGCCAACGCCGACCCGGACTCAAAGCAGGTCGAGGTCTCCTACGACGAAGGCCGGGTCTCCACGGACCAGATCAAAGGAGCCATCGAAGAAGCCGGCTACACCGTAGCAGCCTGACACAGAGACCTCCACAGAGGCGACTACCGTGACGCTCGCACCGCCGAAGTACGCCTACTTCCCCTTCGGCGGCGGACCGCGCCTGTGCATCGGACAACCCTTCGCGAAGATGGAGGCCGCCCTGTTGCTCGCGACCATCGCCCAAAACTTTAAGCTCGAATTGATCCCCGGACAACACATTACCCCCCAACCATCCATCACCCTTCGGCCCAAAGGAGGAGTAAAGATGAGGCTCGAAAAACGGTAGATCCCGAACAACTTCTACCCTTTCAAAACCGCACACCAGAGAGTCGTACATAGAAAGAACCATTTTTAGATCAGGGATCTCAATATAGGGGTAGGGGGTATACAATAAGTCGGTCCACTGGCTGGAGAAGCGGTTGACGGTAGGCGTGGAGGGAAATGCTGGGGTGGGAGTGTCCGTGAATTTGCGGCGAGGGAGTCTTGTGAACAGCGAAGGTCCAGGGGTTTCACGGTGAGCGCTCTGCAACAGTACGCGCTGCTTCTGGCGATGGTCGTCGGTACGGTGGGGTTCGTGTTGAGCGTCTACGGCATCGCCCGTTCGTTCGGCAAGACGCGTCGGGAGCCGGGCAAGGACGTTCCGGCCACCTCCGGCAAGCTCTCCAGAGACCCGGTATGGGCCCGATACCACGCGCGTTACTATGGATACGCGCTGCTCTTTCTGGCCTTTGATATGGAGATGGCCTACATGTACCCGTGGGCCGTGGTCTACCGGGAGCTGGGGTTAAAGGCGCTGCTCGATATGGGTGTCTTTCTGATGATCCTCTACCTGGGGCTGCTGTATGGTTGGAGCCAGGGAGCTTTCAGGAGGCAGAAGTGATCTCCGGTGCGCGCCAGGCGGAGCCGAACTGGTTCCACAAGACGGTTGCGTGGGCGATGGCCCGCCGTCTGACCGCGTTCGTCGTCCCCGGACCGGACGTTGCGCGGGCGCTTGGCCTCGACATAGAGGCAGCCGGACTCCAGATAGTAGATACGCCGCGACACGCGAGCGTGTTGTTGATCGTTGGGGATCCACCGGAGGGGCTCCGTGAGGCGGCGGCCGTCGCCTACGCGCAGATGATGCGTCCTCGGGCCGTGTTCGCTGTTGGAACCGGAGAGGTGTCGCCGCTTCCAGAGCCGGACGTCTCGGTGGCGCCGGGACAAGAGTCGTTCGTCAACGGTGTAGAAGACCTCCGTCGCGCCTTCGCTGAAGGCGCTTTCAGTCCCGAAGCCGCTGATTTCGAGGCCGAGGTAGTACAGGAAGAAGAGGAAGGCGAAGGGGAGATGGACCACGGCCACGACCACGGCTCAGGCGAAGAGGAAGAAGACGAGGGCGAGCAGGAAGACCAGGAGGCTGACTCCGGAGAAGATGACGAGTCCGGGGAGAAGGAGATCGGCGAGGATCAGTTAGAGGACTTTATGTCCATGATCGAGATGACCGAGGGCATGCCGGTGAGTGGGGACGGCCTGATCATGGAGTGGGTGCCTGCGCCTTACGGCCCGTTGTTTCCGGGTCTCCCAGGTGGCCTCTCCCTAATTTTCACCCTCGACGGCGACACAGTGGCCGAAACAGAGGTGGAGCCTGGAATAGAAGGCCACCTGCCGGCGGTGTTACTTCATGGCCCGGCAGTAAGCATCCCCGAACGCGCCGCGAGGCTAGACCCGCTCACGCCGGTCGCTTATCGGCTGCTCGCCCGCCGGGCCGTCGAGGACGCTTTTGGAAAACGGATTGGTGAAGAAGAAGCTCTCTCCAGAGTGGGCGTCCTGGAGCGCGAGCGCGCGGCGAGCCATCTGGGATGGGCGGCGAATTTCGGGTTTCTGATCGGCGACGGCTCGCTCTCCCAGCGGGCGGCGCGGTTGCAACTAGCTCTTCTCCGGGCGGCGGATATCGACGAGATCAGGCGCATAAAAGGCGAAGTAGAAGACTTTGTCCGTAGAGCGCTCCGGACGCCGCTGCTCGGGAGCAAGCTCGGGGGGATAGGGGTCTTAGACGGGGTTGCGGGGAACGCGGCCGGGCCGGTGGCGCGGACCGCCGGGTCCGAAGAAGATTCGCGCTCGAAAGATCCAGCGTACCGCAACCTCGGTTTCTCGCCCGTAGTGCGTGAGGGCAACGACGCCCTCGCCCGTTTCCAACTCCGGCTGGAGGAGACAAAGCAGAGCCTGGATCTCGTGCTCGGAGCAGATGCTATTACGAGCACGGACTCCCCGATCAGTGACTCTTCTTCCGGTACGGGAATGGCAACGGTGGAAACGTCGCGTGGTACGTCGACGCTGCACGTCACCCTGAAAGATGGAGATATAGTCTCTGCGGAGCTAGATGCTCCCTCGACGCGAAACGTCCGGCTGGTCGAGAGCGTGACGGTAGGCAAAGAAGTAGCTGACGCACTGGTCGGCGTCGGGTCGCTGGACCTCTCTCCCTGGGAAATGTCCCGGTGACGACGGCGATAGTCGCACTGGTTTTGCTCGCGGGAGCGTACGTCGTCGCCGTGCTCGAAAGCTGGGTGGCGAACGGACGTTTCCAACCTGCGGGGCCTGCGCTGGACGCCGTGGCTTTGTTGGGGCGGGAGTCGGTCGTTACCCGTAGCTCCGACAGGATCTTCTTCGAGGTCGGGCCGGTGCTTCTCTTGATTTCCGCCCTCCTCGCCGCCGCCGTGCTGCCCCTGGCGCCGGGTCTCATAATCACGGACCTGGCGACCGGCGCGCTCTTCGTGAACGCTGCGCTCGCGTTCGTGATGGTGGCTCTGGTGATGGCCGGTTGGGGGCCGGACGGAGTTTATGCGATGGTCGGCGGCTGGCGTTTCCTGGGACAGCTCGTAGGCTACTCCATGCTGATCGTGATGCCACTGACGGCGGTCGCGATGCGCGCCGAGTCTCTCTTTACAACCCGGATCGTGGAGTCCCAGAATGAACTGTGGAATGTCGTCTTCCAACCTCTAGGCTTCGTCCTCTTCTTTCTGGCGGCGCTGGCGGTTTGCTTTCTGCCACCTTTTGATCTGCCGACGGCGCCGGGTGAGTTGGCGGGCGGTGTCATGGCCGAGTACACGGGGGCGAGGCTGGCGATCATGCGCCTCGCGCGCATGGTGCTGGTCGTAACCCTCGCGGTGACGGTTACGGTCTTCTATCTGGGTGGTTGGATCGGCCCGGTGCTGCCGCCGTGGGCATGGACTTTAGGCAAGTCGCTCGTGGTCGCGTCGGTGATGCTCTTCGCCGGACGATTCGTACCGCGTCTACGCGAGGAGCATATGCTGCAGTGGTTCTGGAAATTCGGCATCCCGCTCGCCCTGATCAACATCCTCTACGTCGGCATCGTCCTGCTGGTGGTGGACAAGTGATGCTCCAGACGATCTTGCAGCCGGTCTTCGTAGGTCTCTTCGGGATAGCGGCTATCTGGTTCGGCGTCGTGGTCTTTACCACCTCCTCGATGGTCCGCTCGGCACTGGCGCTCCTGTTCTCGCAGGTCGCCATCGGCGCGATGTTTCTCGCGATGCAGAGTGAGTTTCTCGGTGTGTTGCAGATCATGATGATGGCGACCGAGATGTCCATCATGGCGATTTTCATGGTGATGTACATGATGGACCCCGGCGGCCTCATGGGGATGGACATGACGCACCAGAAGCGGATATCACAGGTAGCCGGCGTCCTCGGGGCGCTCGTGGTCGTCGCCCTGGTGTTCCTGGTCGGCTGGGGTTCCATCGCGGGCAGCGTCCCTCCCGGCGAACAAGTTCACGACCTCGGGATAGAGTTGATGGGGCGCTCGATGCTCATCTTCGAGACGGCGGGCATCACCATTCTGACGGCCATGATCGCCACCATCGCCGTAGCCCTTGAGAGGCGAGGGTAGTGGCTACGTTCATCGTCGCGCTGCTCGTCGGTGCGATCCTCTTCGGGGTCGGACTCTACGGCTCGCTCTCCCAGACGAACCTGGTCATGATCATGATGGGCGTCGAGCTAATGCTCGGCGGGGCCATGATCAACCTGGTCGCCTTCTGGCGCTTCCTTCACCCTGGCGCCTACTCCGGACAGGTGTTCGTCCTGATCGTGATGACCGTCATGGCCCTCGAGATGGCCGTCGGCTTCGGTGTCGGCACCGCCCGCTTCCGCAACAAAGGCTCGGTCGAGATGGAAGAAGCGAGGGACCTGAAAGGATGACCTTCGTCGCCCTGACAATACTCGGTCCGCTCGCGGCGATGGCAACGATGCTGCTGATCCGCCGTGCAGCCCCAGCTCTCGCCCTTTTAGGAGTCGGTGTCGCACTGTTCGGCGCAATAGTTACTCTCGTCGGCGTCGCCGGTGGCGCGCGCTACGCGGCGGTGCTGTCGGGACTGCCGGATTTTCCTCTGCGCATCACCGCTACCCCCCTGACGGCGGTGATCGCCACCATCGTCGCGGTCGTGGGCGCGTTCGTGATGCTCTACGCCGTGGGGTACATGGCGGAGGAAGAGGGTAAGGTTCGCTTCTTCGCCCAGATGTCTTTTTTTGTCGCCGCTATGGAGACGCTGGTGTTTGCGGGAGATTGGGTTTTGTTGCTCGCGGCGTGGGAGATGATAGGGCTGGCTTCTTACATGCTGATCGGGTTTTGGTACGAGAGAGAAGGCGTCGGCGAGGCGGCGACCCGCGCCTTCCTCTACACTCGCACCGCCGACCTCGGGCTCTACGTCGGCATCTTCGTCCTCGTCTCGCAAGCCGGGACCAGCGAGATCTCCCGCACGTTAGAGACCGGGGGCGCAGCCGCTTTCGCCGCGAGCCTGTTCGTGCTCCTCGCGGCGGCGGGTAAATCCGCCCAGACACCTTTGCAGGGCTGGCTACAGGACGCGATGGCCGGTCCAACTCCGGTCTCGGCGCTGCTCCACTCGGCGACCCTGGTGGCCGCCGGGGCGATCCTGCTGATTCGCGCCTTCCCGCTGTTCCCGCCGGAAGCGCTGCTCGTCGTTGGCGCGTTGGGTGGCGTTACAGTAATAGTTACCGGCGTCATGGCCGTCGCGGACCGGGACCTCAAGCGGCTGCTCGCGGCCTCCACTTCCAGCCAGTACGGATTTATGCTGTTGGCCCTGGGCGCGGGCTCTCCCGTGGCCGCCCTCGCCCACCTCACCGCCCACGCGGCGATGAAAAGCTCACTCTTCCTCGGCTCGGGCGTCTTCCAGCACGCCCGAGGCACCACGGGTTTCTCGAAGCTCGCAGGCGCCGGACGCGAACGTCCACTGGTGTTCGTCGGGTTCGCCCTCGCGGGCCTGGCTCTCGCCGGTGTGCCGCCGCTCGCCGGATTCTGGTCCAAGGATGCCGTCATAGCCGCGACGTTCGAGTCACCTTTCGCCTGGCTTCTCTTCCCGCTCGCCCTAGCGGGGACCGCGCTCACCGGGATCTACGTAGCACGGGCGCTGCGAATCCTCTGGAAAGGCGAGAAACAGAACGAGCCGATCGCCGGAATGACCTGGATGGGCGTGGGTATGTCCACGCTCGTCGCGCTGGCGGTCGTCCTGGGATTCGCGCTGGAGCCGCTCGTCCGGCTCGTCGGGGGCGAGCTACCGAAGGACTTGCTGACCGTGATAATCGGCACCGCCGTCGCGCTCGGTGGCCTGGTCCTGGGATGGTTCGTCTCCGCAGATACTCTCCTCGGACCTCTGCGCTCGTCAGCCGAAAAGGGATTCCGTGTCGGAGGTGGATTCGAGCAATTCGTGGCCCGGCCGGCGCTCGCGGTGGCGCGCGCCACGGATACCCTCGACAGCGGCATCCACAGGGGTGTGCTCGGTGTCGGGCGTTTGGGTCTCGCGGTTGCGCAGGCCTCGCGGATCACGGACGAAAAGGGGATCGACGGCTTCATATTCGCTCTGGTCCGTGGGACACGGAACCTGGGCCGCCGCGCCCGCAGGCTCCAGACGGGTCTCGTCCACAAGGAGTTGCTGCTGGCTGTCACCGGTGGCGCCTTGATCCTGGCGCTCCTGGCTATCGGCATACTGGTTCCGTAGAAAGGTCTACCGAATGTTTCCACTCGTATCCGTAACGCTCTTTCTTCCGCTGCTGGGAGCCGTGCTACTCGTGGCGCTGCCGGGTATCTCGACCCGTGGCGCCCACGCGGTCGGTCTGGTGGCCTCGGGGCTGACCTTGCTCGGGGCGGCGGGGATGTGGGCGCGCGGAGCCGGGGCGGGGTTCACGCATGTGGAGGAGGTCTCCTGGATACCATCTCTCGGGGCCGCCTACCGGGTCGGCGTGGACGGAATAAGCTTACCGCTCGTGCTGCTGACGCTGGCGCTCTTCTTCGTGTCTTTCGTCTTCTCGGTGAAGGTTACGGAACGGGCGCGCTCCTACGTGGCGCTGTTCTTGCTCCTGGAGACGGCGAGCCTCGGTGTCTTTGTGGCGCTCGATGCGATCCTCTTCTACGTCTTCTTCGAGGTGACGCTGGTCGCGATGTACTTCATCATCGCCGACTGGGGCCACGAGGGACGCCAGCGGGCGGCGCTGACGTTCTTTCTCTACACGCTGCTCGGCAGCCTGCCGCTCCTGCTGGCGATCCTGGGCCTGTACCTGGGAAGCGACCCGCGCACTTTCGACATGCGGGCGTTCATAGAGTCGCCGCCGCTCACGGGCCTGGCGGCGATGCTCGCCTTTATCGCCATGTTCATAACCTTCGCAGTCAAGACCCCCATCTTCCCGGTACATACGTGGCTGCCGGCGGCCCACGTCGAGGCTCCCACCGCCGGAAGCGTGATCCTGGCGGGCGTAATGCTCAAACTCGGGACCTACGGCCTGATCCGGTTTGCCCTGCAGATGACGCCGGACGCCTTCCGCGTCGCAGCTCCCTACGTGGTGGTCCTCGCAGTCTTTACCGCGCTCTACGGGGCATTCGTGGCGCTGGGCCAGACGGACCTGAAGCGCCTGATCGCCTACACCAGCGTGAACCACATGGGATACGTCGTACTCGGCGTCGCAGTGGCCGCCGCCGCGACGGACGCAGGCGTCCGGGCGCTGGCCCTCGATGGCGCAGTCTTGCAGATGGTTAGCCACGGCGTCGTAACCGGCGCGCTCTTCCTTCTCGTTGGGATGCTCCAGGACCGGACCCACACCCGCGAGATGGGCGAGATGGGCGGACTGCTGCGGATCGTACCCGGCCTCGGCTGGCTCTTTATCTTGGCCGCGTTCGCTTCGCTGGGCCTGCCGGGACTCGCCCACTTCCCGGCGGAGTTCCAGATCTTCCTCGGAACGCTCCAGGTCTACCCGGTGGCTGTGATCGCGGTGCTCGGGATCGTTGTCACGGCCGGACTGTATTTGCGCGCGATACAGATAGCTTTTCTGGGCAAGCCTTCTGAACGTTGGCGAGAGATGAAGGATCTCAGCGGGCGAGAAATTTTATCCATAGTTCCGCTGGCGGCGCTTACCGTCCTGATCGGGGTCGCCCCGTTCTTGCTGCTCGATGTCATCCACCGGACAACAGAGGCCATAGGCTTGTGAGCACGCCGGGAGTCCTCAACGGAACGCTGGTCGAAAGCTCGTCGCAGATGCTCCAGAGCATTGTGCTCATATCGCCCCAGATAGCGGTGCTCCTAACCGCCGTAGGCGCGCTGGTCTTCGAGATGCTCCGGATGCCGAAAGTCTCGCTGCCGTTCACCGTGATCGGGCTACTGGTCGCGACCTTCCTCGCGACGCAGCTAGTCGGCGCGAATGCAACGGCCTTCGAGGGCACCTATCTCGTAGACGATTTGAGTGTGTGGGCCGTGATACTGCTCTCCCCAACCACGGCTCTCACCGCCATACTCGCGCGCGTGGAAGTCCGCGATACGGACCGCGAAGGCACCGTGTACAGCCTCCTCTGTTTCGCGACTGTCGGGGCGCTCGTGCTCGCGGGGGCGGGCGACATGATGTTCCTCGTGCTCGGCGTGCTCCTCTCAAGCCTCGCGACGTTCGCGCTCGTGGCCTACCCGCGCGACGACCGCGCCACCGAGGCGGCGATGAAGTACTTCGTCTTCGGCTCCGTAACCGGGGCGGTCATGATATTCGGCCTCACGTACTGGTTCGGTCTCGCGGGCTCCACCTTCCTCTCGGCGGAGGAGCGGCTCGGTAGCGCGCCGCTGGCCGCCGGTTTCGGCTTCGTCGCGGTGCTCGTCGGCCTCGGGTACAAGGCCTCGTTCGTCCCGTTCCACTTCTGGGCTCCGGACGCCTACGACGGCGGCCCGGTCTCTGTCGCGGCCTTCCTCTCGATAGTTCCAAAAGTCGGCGCGATCTTCGCCCTCGTGCAGGTCGTGCGCTATCTACCAGCCGACGCGACAGCCTGGCCGCTCGTCATCGCCGGACTCGCCGCCCTTACGATGACTTACGGCAACCTCGCGGCCCTCGTCCAGGATAACGTCGTGCGCCTCCTGGCCTACTCCTCCATCGCCCAGTCAGGATACTTCCTGCTCGGCGTCGTGGCCGTCAACCAGAGCGAATTCGCTCTCCGCTCACTTATCCTGTTCACTGCCGCCTACGCCGCCATGAACCTGGGAGCTTTCGCCATCGTCCTCTCCGTGGGTCGGGACCTCCGTTCGTTCACGGGGTTCGGGCGCACGAACCCGGCGGCTGGTGTTGCGATGGTAGTCTTCCTCATCTCTCTCGTCGGCATACCGCCGCTGGCGGGCTTCGTCGGCAAGTTCCTGCTCTTCGGGGCGGCGATAGACGCAGGGTTTACGTGGCTCGCCGTGATCGCCATCCTGAACAGCGTTCTGTCACTCGGCGTGTACCTGCGGCTCATCGTCCCGATGTATCAACGACCGAAGGAGCCAACAACCCTATCCCGGACGACCACCTCCGTCTGGACGATAGCCTTGTTCTTTACCTTCGCTGTAGGCGTCGCCGCCCAGGTTCTGCTCGGGAGCATCGGCTAGGAAGATTTGGCGGGACCCAAGGATCCAACAGCTCCAGGTTTAGCGCAGGTGGATCAGGCGGTTTATGGTCGCCCCGACGATGGGCGAGAGGAGGGTGCCGACGATCAGTGAGTATACGAGGACCGCTTCTGCAACGATGAGTCCCTGCGCGAACAGCAAAGGGTCCCGGAATATGTTCAAGACCTTCGAGACTTCGCCCAAGTTCTCGACCGAAAACCCGGAGATGTTGACCGTCAGCGCTCCCCAGATACAGAGCGCCGCGAGTGGCGCCGCAACCAGAGCTTGCACGATCCCCACCAGCAAGGTCGCGAGAAACCTCCCCAGACTAGTCTCTCGTTTCCGGGTCCTCCTCGCCAGGTCTCCCGCTACCCAGGCCCCGGCCGCGCTGCTCAAAGCCGCGCAAGCGTATCCCGACACCAGAAACGGGCTGAGGCTGAAGGGATCCCCAAAAGCAACGGCCGACGAGACGACCGCCAACGCGAACCCCCAGAAAGCCCCCGCCAATAGCAGAAAATTGCGCGCCCTTTTGCTCATCTCCACATACTATTCCATTTAGCCTACCGGTTTCGGCGAACGCTCCCACGAAGTAATGTTTAGAGGAAGAGAACGGTATCGGGGCTCTTCTCTCTTCAGGTGGAGGTGGTGAGCCCGCCGCCAATTAGGGTTATCCGTAGCCGGTAATTGTTGCGGTTGTGGAACCTGCAGGCGACTCGGCTGTGGAGCTCGATGAGGCCGTTGACGGACTCGGTGCCACCGTTACTGGACCGGCTGGCGTCGAAGTAGGCCAAGAATGTCGTCCGCCACTGTCTGAGGGTGCGGCCGAGTCGGGTGATCTCGGAGACTGGGCAGGTCGGGAACGACTCGATGATGCGGGTGATAATCTTCTTGCCCTGGGCTGGATCCGGATGGCGGTAGGCCGAACGCAGCCGTCTTCTCCTTCCGGATCGGGCCGCTCATCAGCCCGTCAAGTTGGTCCGGGCCGACTTGTTGATAACCTCGTCGGCGACCCATCGTGCGACGTTTTCGGGGTAGGGCGCTGGCAGGCCGAGGACGATGTGCTGGAAGCCGGTGTCGATCGCTTCAGCGATCGAGTCCCGGGTGATGCCGGGTTGGTCGTAGGAAACCGGCAGGAAGATCGAGCGTGTGACCGAGGTGGGATCGCGACCGATCTTGGCACAGTAGCGGTCCAGCAGTGCGCTGCGGCGGACCGCGTCATCTATGTCACCACCAGGGATGTTCCACAGGTCGGCGTGCTCGGCTACCACGCGCAGCGTCGCGTCAGAGCGTCCGCCGATCAGTATCGGTGGATGGGGACGCTGGATGGGTTTAGGATTGCAGAACGCTCCGGTTAGGTGGTGGTACGTGCCGTAGAAGTCGAATGGTTCGGTCTCGGTCCACAACCGTCGGATGACGGTGCACGCCTCGGCGAGGCTCCCCACGGAGTGGGCGAAGTCGTGGAAGGGCAGGCCGTGTGCCTCGTACTCACGCCGGGCCAGCGGGTAGCTGGGTCGTGAGCCTGCGCCGATGCCGAAGTCGAGGCGTCCGCCGGAGACGATGTCGACGGTCGCGGCGATCTTGGCCAGCATCGCGGGTGGTCGGAAGCGGTTGCTGGTCACGAGCAGGCCGAGGCGCAGGCGTTCGGTTTGTGCGGCGAGGGCCGAGAGCAGGGTCCAGCCTTCGTAGATCGGCCCGTTCGGGTCGCCGCCGATCGGCAAGAGGTGATCGAACAGCCACGCGTGCTCGATCTGTGGGATCGCGTCCGCCTCGCGCCAGACCCGCAGGACATCGTGGTAGTCGACCTGCATCGGGGCGGTCATGATCCCGAAGCTGACGGGGCCGGCCAGCGTCGGTCGGCTCACTTCGACTCTAGTCGACCCAGCGGATGGGCGTCGTCCTCCAACTCCGCGCGCACGCGCGACCACCCCTCCTCTCCGCGACCGAGCGCGCCGCGAAGGTACGCCGTCGTGACCCGCTGGACGAGCTCGACCTGCTCGTGGTTATCGGCGGGCGTCTCGGGCATACCGACGGACTTGTGGACTCCGCCCAACCCATGCTCGGCCCCGAAGACGGTGAGCAGGCTCTTTCCGCCCGGGCTCAGGGCGTAGGCGTCGGTGAACCAGTCCGGGCCACGGACCGACAGCGGCGACTGGTCCTGGTCGCCAGCCACAACGAGGCTCGGGGGCGTCATCGCGTCGAACCTCGGGTGCATGAACGGGAAGGTCTCGGCCGCGAACGGGGTCAGGTCGTCCCCACCTTCTCCGGGCACGCAAAGCAGAACGCCCGCCGTGACGCGGGGATCGGACATGTCCTCCTCCTCGTCGCCCACGGGGCCGAGGACGCGTGCGCCGAGCAGGGCGCTGGCCGTCGTGGCACCGTAGGAGTGCCCTGTGGCGGCAATGCGGCCACGGTCGAGCCTCCCGCCGAGACCCGGGACGGACGCCTCGATACGATCGAGCTCGTCGATGACGCGCTTGAGGTCGTCGATCCGCAAACGCCAGATGCGAGGGGTCCGGGGGTCGTCCGGGGAGAGGCCAAGCGTCACGGAGTCGAGGTGGGTCGGCTGGACGACGACGAAGCCCTGGGCGGCCCAGAAGTCGGCCAGCGGGCCGTAGCCGTCCATCGAGAAGCCGAACCCGTGGGAGAAGACGACGATCGGGAGGTCGCTCCCGGTCGTAGGCGCAGAGACTCGCACCTGCAGATCCTCGCCGCGACCCGGAGCTGCCAACACCACCGGACTTACGGAGACGACAGGGGTAGGCGCGCTGACGGGTAGATTTTCGGTTTGATTGATCGGTTCGCTCATGGAACGATCTCCTTTTCTTAAGGTCCGCCTCTGCTCTTAGCCGACCAGAGGCGATTGACGCGGGCGCACACGGCGTGCGCTTATCGATGTCGCTAAAGGCTCACAGAACTTCCGGAAGCCAACTTCGGCTCGGAGGGTCGCGGCACGGATGCCCTTCGAAGACGCGCTCGAGTCGACATCACCAGGCGACCGGGCCGTCCTCGTCCGAGAGCGTGCCGGTTGGACCCTCCGCACCGATGAGCGCGAGGCGGACGGCTTCACGCGCGCCCTGTTCGACGGTGCGCGTGCCCCGGAAGTGATTAAGATCGGTCGCCGTGAAGCCCGGACACGCAGCGTTGACCTTGATGGTTGTCTGCTCGAGCTCAATGGCGAAGGCTAGCGTGATCGCGTGCAAGGCCGTCTTCGACGGGCTATAGGCAGCGCCGAATACCGCGCGATGCTCATAGCTCGGGTCTGAGTTCAGCGTCAGCGAGCCGGAAGAACTCCCCATGTTGACAATGCGTCCGGCCGGCGCCTCACGAAGTAGCGGCAGCATCGTCTGCGCGACAGCCATGACGCCGAAGACGTTCGTCTCGAAGACCGCGCGCACATCAACGATCGGCGCGAGACTCGGAGTGTTCGATGCCGCGAGTTCCGCGGGCGACCTGCCCGGCCTTCCCGAATCCGAGATCCCCGCGTTGTTCACGAGCACATCGAGGCGGCCGAACTCGCTCCGGATGCGCTCTACCGCGGCGGCGATTGAGGCCTGATTCGTGATGTCGAGTTGGATGGCGTGGGCATCCTCCCCAACGCTCTTCGCTGCCGTCTCGCCGCTTTCGAGGTTGCGCGACCCGACCAGCACGGTGAGGCCGTGCGCCGCGAGATCCTTCGCGATTTGAAGTCCGATCCCTTTGTTAGCCCCGGTGACCAAGGCGACGAGTTTGTCCTGCATAATGATCTCCCTTGATGTTCATTGCCGTCCATTGATCTGTGTTCAATACCGCCTTGTTGCGCTAGAGAAGTCGATAGTCCATGAAGAGCTCCTTCCTTGTGCGGCCGGGCGCCGGTCGCGGCCGGTGGTATAATCGGCTTCGTTAGCAAACGGAGAGCCTGTCCGATACACTATAACCCATAACGGAGAGCCTGTCCACTTAGAGATGCCAATGCCCACTGACCAGTCCCCAGCACCCACGAGGCGTGCTGACGCCGAGCGCAACCGCGACAAGATCCTCGCGGCCGCCCGCACGGCGTTCGCCGACCCGGAGGCTGAGATCTCGATGGCCGAGATCTCGCGCCGCGCAGGCGTCGGCATGGCGACCCTCTACCGCAACTTCCCCGGACGCCGAGAGCTACTTGAGGCTCTCTACACCGACGAGGTCGACGCGCTCTGCCAGGCAGCCGGGACGGTCGACGGCGAGACGCCCGGAGCGGCGTTCATGGCTTGGCTGCACCGGTTCTTTGCCTACTTCACCAGCAAGCGCCACATCGCCTCCGAGCTGCTCGAGCACACGGACAGCAGCAACCCCTTATTCGACAATAACCGCACCCGGGTGCTAGCAGCCGGCCGGCCGCTTCTTGTCGCCGCGCAATACGCTCACGAAATCCGCGACGACCTCACGCTCGAGCAGGTCCTCGACATGGTCGTCGCCATCGCCACGATCCACGGCGACCCTGGGTACCTCGAGCCAATCCTGCAGGCTGCGCTGGACGGCCTGCGCCCCCCGACCGATGTGGCGCTCAAGGCGTGTCTCTCACACCCCTCACCGCAGGTATGAAGAGCCGGTATCGGTTGGTTCGAGTGAGTGAAGAACCTTATGGAGTGCGAGTTCGGTAACTGCTAACGCTGCACCCGAGCCGGTATATAATTCCTCGATCAATGCTTTTAGATAACGAAAAGAGGACTCTCGCTGCCGCGAGGTTCCGTTGGGTAGCGTTCCTGGCGACGCTCTTGATATTGGTCCTGGTTTTGCGCCAGAGCCCCGTCGCGGACACGCAGCCCGCTGCCGCGCTCCTCTTCGCCTTGACAGCGTTCCTCCGGACGCGCCGGAGCAATAGCCCGATCCGAAAGGTAGTCGAGTTGTGTCGTAGGGTCGGCGGGAGCTTCTTACCGGGTACCTTCCGTTTCGCACGAAGGCCCGCCACATCCCGTTTGCAGGTGCTCCGGCTGTGATCCTTCCCAGGCTATAGAAAGCGTTCCGTTCGTCATCGCGTACGGACATGGGGACGAATGAAGACGTAGTTTCTGATCCAAACGAGGCGGAGAACCGAAGATACTGTAGGAGGTGGAGAAGTTGTCGATCAAAAGGCTCATCCCTAGTTTAATAAGCTTGCTCATGATAGGAGCGGGGGTCGGGCTCATCGTGTTCTTTTTCCTCGGTTTCTTCGGCCAGACCGCCGGGAGTACAGCCACCAACAATAAGAACCCCAAGGGTTTCAACGTACCCGAAATCAATACCGTCGGCCAGACGGGGGGCGGGCAAACTCAAGGCGCGCCGGTCGCGAGCGGGCCTAAAGACGAGACTCTGACGGTGACGATTCCGGCGATGAGCCGGGTAAAAGACGCTTCCGTGCCAAACGCCGTAGGTAGCAACGAAGAAACCCTCAACAACAGCGTGGCGATCCACCTAAAGGGTACCGGATTTCCCTGGCAGAAAGGTGCCAACACGTACCTCGCGGGGCACAGGCTCGGCTATATGGGGACGAAGAGCCTGCTCGCCTTTTTCGACCTCAACAAGCTCAAGAACGGCGACAAAGTCTATGTGAAAGACGCCAACGGAAAGAAGTACACTTACAAAGTCTTCAAAGAATTCGTCGTGAGCCCGAGCAACCTCTCCATAACCAAACCCGTGAAGGGCAAGAGCATCCTGACGCTCCAAACCTGCACTCTCCCCGACTACACAAAACGCCTGATCGTTCAGGCAAAGCTTACGAGTAAAGCCTGAGCGGAAGACCAGCCGCGGAGGATCAGTACCCGATGGCCGGCGAGCGGCGGATGAACTCGTCGGTAGTGAGTTGCTCCAGTAGGAAGGCGGCCACATCTGCGCGGGAGATCCAGAACCTCCGTCCGGGGTTGAGGTCCTCACCCACCCTGTAGCGACCGGTCCACGGCCCGTTGGTTAGCAACATCGGCCGCACGATGGTCCAGTCCAGGCCGCTCTCTCGAACTATCCCCTCAGCGGCTTCTTTGTCCGCGTAGTCGTCCCGGAGCAGGGGCGGCGTCAGGACGTTCATGAAGAACCAACCGGGTAGATCCGGGTTCTGCCTGCTCTCGCCCACGCCCCAGGCCGTCTGACAGACGAAGCGCCCGACGCCGTGCTCCTTCATCGCCGCGACTATGTGCCTCGCCCCGGCCGAAGCTGGACCGTCGGGGTCTCCGGACCTGCGCGGGTGGAGTGGGTTGCTCGGTTCGCCGCCGAGGACGCTGAAGATCACATCCCTGCCGGCAACCGCCTCCTCCACGCTCCTTGCGTCGAACGCATCACCCTGCAAAGTGGTGAGCCGCTCGTGGCTGGCGTTCATCGAAGAGACCTTGCGGACAAAAGCCGTAACCTCGTGTCCGGCTGCGAGACCCCTCTCGACCAGACGCCTGCCGGTCGGTCCCGTAGCGCCAAAAACAGTCATCTTCATCGTCCAAGACCTCCCTCGAACGTAGGAGAAAACGCGAAACATCTCTATAAAACCTGATTCTACCCATCTTCTCGCCGACCAACCTCCTTTCCCTAGGCGGGTAGTCGAGCTTGTTGCGGTTGGTTGGGAGTATCCTGACGCTTTTTTCAAGCTGTAACAGGTAACGGATCGTTGTAGGCCGTCCCGTCCCTGAGCATCGCCCATAGCACGTTGACTCTCCTTCTCGCCAGGGCGATGATCGCCTGTTGGGAACCCTTTCCTTCCGCACGCTTGCGCCGGTAGTATTCCTGACTTGGTTCGTGGCTAGATAGCGCGCAGAACGCCGAGCGGTAGAAGACCCTCTTCAGGGCACGGTTGCCCTTTCTAGCTCTTCGCTGGTAAGAGACCTTCCCGGAAGCCCTAAGCACAGGCACGACACCCGCGGCTGCAGCGAGTCGATCGGGAGAGCCGAAACGGGTAAGGTCGCCCACCTCTGCCAGGAACTCCGCCGTCAGCACGAGTCCCATTCCCGGAAGACTTCTCACAAGTGCTCCTCTGGGATCGGCCTCGACCAGTTCTTGGAGGCGTGAGTCGAGCCCCTCCAAACGCCGGCCAATCCTTAGTATTTCAGCAGCGATCTCGGCGGCGAGGGCCGCCTTCACCTCGGCGGCTGGTGTCTCGTGGCGCTGCCGCTTGGCGGCACCTACTATCCGTTCGGCCAGGGAGCTCGACTTGAGGGCACCCCTCGCTTTCAGACACCGGGCCAGACGAGCCTCTCCGAGTCGGCGGGCAGCCTTCGGCGTCGCCACCCTGGTGACCGCGAGCAACGGCCCCTGCTTTCTCAAGTCCAGTGCGCTTTCCATGCCAGGGAACACCTCTGCAAGCAGACCTCTCAGGCGCGAGATACGCCGGACCCGCTCTTGTACCAAGTCGGCACGGTGGCTTACGAGAACTTTGACCTCCTCCAGGGCCTCGTCTCTGGCACACACCTCGGTTAGTGACCTCCACCGCAACCTCAGTTGGTCGGCAATCACGTAGGCGTCTTGTGGATCACTTTTGCGCTCTCCGCCGACGTAGGCATCGCGAGCCCGGTTGACGGCGGTTCCTGGCAGATAGCGTACCCGTTCTCCCCTTGCCAACAGCAGGGCTTCTAGCAGGGTGGCCGGCCCTCCCACGATGTCTATGGCGACCATACGTTCCTCGGTGTTCCCAAGCTCCGCGATCTCCGAAAGAGCGGCTTCCAGTTGCTCCTCGGTAGCGTCAACCCGCCGGGAGAGAATGACTTCGCCCTCACCATCGAGCACGCACATCCAATGGAACGCCTTGCCCACGTCGAACCCTATCCAGTGCATCGTCCCGCCTCCTTCAGCCGCCAGCACGTCTTTTTCCCGTTCCTCCAGAAACCCTGAGCCGGCTCAACCTTAAGTAGCGATGGTTCGCAGATCCTGATCTAGCGGTCTATAGGATCTCCTCGGAAGAACCTGGGGGCCATACTCTCAGAGCCATCTCCCTTTACGAGCGGCAGTTACGGTTTAGCCATCCCAGGTCCGCCGGGACAACAACGAAGCTTATACTTCACAGGCCCACACAGGTTAAGGTTACGGTACCTTGCGACTATGAGCAGTCGGAACGACGATTCTCGTGAAACCCCCGCGATCTCTGATCTCCTGGATTTGCTACTGGGGGCGAAAAAAGGATTCGGTACGGTCCGAGCCAGGGTCCACACTAACAGAGCCGGCGAACTCGCGACCGAGGCTCACAGACGCTACCACGACTACGAGTTGGAACATGGGATGATCTTCTACCTCTATTCACGAGGAGACCAGCAGGAAGATGTAGCGCGAGAAGATAGCGCGCCTTCCAGCATCCCGCCGTATCAGACCTTCGAGGACTCGGAAGAGATAGCCCGCATCTGGCGCAAAGCCGATAGCTGGCGCGAAGAGGTCGAACCCGTGGACGGTCTGGGGATCTCCTACGACGTGTCAGACGGCGAAGGTGGTCGGAGATGGGTCTACGAGCCGCCGGATCTGGCATTCTACACTTCGGATAACTACGGGGCCGGCAGAGGCTATCCTTCACTTTCTTATCTTCTGGAACCCTCGCTGCTCCAGCCTGGGTTAGACGAAACTTCGCCCCGAATCGTCGGGCGATCCGAGAGGGTGGGCAGGCAAACGTTTGAGGTAGAAGCAAAGACTTTTACTTGGGATCATGCGCCGGCGGGGTACCCCTGGGTGCTGGGAGCCGACGACCACGTTTTCTCCGTTGACGTAGAGTTCGGGCTGATCTTACGGTTCGCGGCACGCATTGACGGGAGTGAGTTCGACGTCACCGAGGTTACCGGGATCGTCCTTGGTGAGGAGCTTTCTGAAGAGCTTTTCCGGCTGGACTTGCCCGGCGTAGAGTTCCGGCGGTTGGATTGACGGCGAGAGAAATCGGTGTTTACGAAGACTTACCCATACTAGAAATCTTCGTCGTAGACTTTTTGCTGGGCTCCTCTTCCGGAGGTGTAGAGGCGGAGTAGCATGCTTCCGCTCAGGGGTGAGAGGAAGAGGCCGGTTAGGCCAGCCGGCAGCAGGTCGCGGGCGATGGACCAGGCGATCACCATCGGTCCGCCAGTCGGGAAGACGGAGCTGTTTACAAGCTTGAGCGGGTCGAGGGTGTTGCCACCCGGAAGTAGGCCCGTCGCGTAGATGAGGAGGATGAGGGTACCGGAGATCAGGCCCATGAACAGCGAGAGCAAGAGGCTGAGGATGAGCCTCGCGCTTAGGGTGGCGGGGACGCCGTCTCTGTCTCTCGAAGCTCGTCTGGCGAGCAGGATACCGCCGAAGACGGGCGCGGCGATCAGACCGGCCACCAGTCCGACTCCTATGTAGACGAGGGCGATCACGGTAAGGTTCCCCTCGCTTCCCTGGTTCCCCTGCAACACCAGGAGTATGAAAGGTTCCGGAAACAACGACTTGACCAGCGCGAAGGCCAGACCGTAGATCGCACCGATACCGAGCAGCCTCAAGAAGGTCAAGAAACTACCTCCTCGACCTTCAGATTACGCCTTATCAGGGGACCGAAAAGGGGGCCGAGCAGTATCCCGACCACCACCACATACATGAACACGGTGAGCGCCACGAAGAAGCTGCCGAGAAAGACCTGCGGGCTCATCAGCCGGGATAGTCCCTCCGGGTTGAGCGGCGAGAACCCGGAGATGGTAACCGCCATCAGTCCCCAGAACAGAAGCGCCGCAACGCCGCCGCCCGCGAACCCCTGGAAGAGCCCGATCCCGAGAGAAGACATCAGACCTTCGCTCTTCGCGCCCTTTTTGAGGCGCACCAGGAGACGCTGCCCGGCGGCGAGGGTCCCGACGCAACCGCTGAAGATCGCGCATACCACCGACGCGACCAGGAAACCGCTAAACCCTCGCGCCATCACGATCACCGGGACGACGGCCAGCAAGACGCCCCACAGGGCGCCCAGAGCCAAGAGCTTGTTACGGACTATCGCACTCATTCGATACGAATATATCCTCGGTAAGCCTCCGCGTCAGCAAGAAGTTTCACGGGTACGCGCGTCAGAGAGGCTACTCTGAGACGGCGCCGTCGGCGTTTTCGGCGCCACGCTCGATCCAGACGGTCTTCGGGTTCGTGAACTCGTGGATGCCGAAGTGAGAAAGCTCGCGTCCGTAGCCCGAGTTCTTCGCGCCACCAAACGGTACTTCCGGGGTCGACTCGGTCATCTTGTTGATGTAGGTCATCCCGGCCTCAAGTTCGTTGATGAACCGTTCTTGCTCGGCCTCGTCGTTGGTCCAGGCGGAGGAGCTGAGGCCGAAATCGGAGTCGTTGGCGAGCGCTATCGCCTCGTCGATATCGGAGACGCGGAAGAGCGAGGCAACGGGACCGAAGATCTCCTCCTGGTAGGCCGGCGAGTCCTCGGGGATATCAGTGAGGATGGTCGGCGGGTAGAAGTTGCCTGGGCCATCCGCCGGTTTGCCGCCGGTGAGGACCTTCGCCCCGGCCTCGACACTCTTTCGGACTTGCCCGTCCACGTCTTCGAGGATCTGGGGCGTGGCGAGCGGTCCCATGTCCGTGCCTTCATCCATCGGGTCTCCGACCTTTAGGGCCTGCATGCCCTCCACGTAGCGGCGCTCGAATTCGTCGGCGATTTCCTCGTGGACGATTATCCTCTTGGCGTTGATGCACGACTGGCCGTTGTTGAGCGTCCGGGACGTGACCGCCGTGGTTATGGCCTCGTCCAGGTCCGCACTCGGCATCACGATAAACGGGTCGCTCCCGCCGAGCTCCAGCACGGTCTTCTTGATGTTCTTGCCGGCGTTGCCGGCGACCTCACGCCCGGCCGGTTCGCTGCCGGTGAGCGTCGCCGCCCGGATGCGCGGGTCGTCCACTAGGGCCGCGATCTTGGAAGAGCCGATCAAGAGCGTCTGGAAAGCGCCCTCCGGGAAGCCCGCGCGGTGGATGACGCTCTCTATGGCGAGGGCGCACTGCGGGACGTTCGAGGCGTGCTTCAAGAGCCCGACGTTTCCGGCCATCAGCGCAGGGGCCGCGAACCGGAAGACCTGCCAGAACGGGAAATTCCACGGCATGATCGCCAACACCGGACCGATCGGCTGGTAGCGGATAAACGCCTCGGCGCCCTCCAGCTCAACCGCCTCGTCAGACATAAATTTCTCGGCGTTCTCGGCGTAGAAGCGGCAGCCGCGGGCGCACTTGTTCGCCTCGGCGATGGCGGAGGCGTGCGTCTTGCCCATCTCGGTCGTCATGATTCGGCCGAGATCTTCGGCTTCCTCTTCCAGGATCTCCGCCGCCCGGATCAGCATCCGCGAGCGCTCCTCGAAGGAGGTCTTTCTGTACTCCCGGAATGTCTCCGCCGCGAGCTGAACCTTCTCTTCGACCTGCTCGTCGGTCAACTCCTCGAAGCTCTCGATCTCTTCGCCGGTCGCCGGGTTGATAGTAGATATAGCCAAGATAAATACTCCTTTTCTGATCTTCTTTCATCCCACTGAGATGAAATATACACCTTCCGCCTCGTATTCCCTTCGAGGCTCCCTTTCAATCAGGCGGGTACAATCCACCTGTATCCTAGAAGCTGTGAAAAGAGGATCACTTGCCGAACGTCAAGATAGACCATTGTGTGATCCACGTCTCTGACTGGGAACGCTCTAATAGCTTCTACAGAGGGGTGCTGGGCGCCGAGGTAGTACCTGTCGAAGATCGCTGGTCTTACCGGTTCGGGGAACAGCAACTCAACCTGCACGGACCTGGCGTCGATCCCACGCCGGTAGCGCGGCTCCCCGTGCAACCGGGTAACAGCGACCTCTGCTTCGAGTGGCCGGGACCTATAGGCGAGGCCCAAGAGCACCTGGCGAGGCACGGTGTCGAGGTCGAGCTCGGTCCAGTAGAGCGGCGTGGCGCCAGAGGCTCGGGTACGAGCGTCTACTTCCGTGACCCGGACGGCTCGCTCCTGGAATTTATCTCGTATTCTGGTGGTTGACTTTGAGTGAGCACCGGACAGGAGGTCAGCGAGAGCAGAACGTGCCGTCCCCTGCCGAGGTCCGGCGGGTGTTGGAAGAGCGTGCGCGGGCGGCGGGCTTTGATCTTGTCGGGGTGACTTCGGCGGAGCCGCTTCGCGAGGGCGGCGAGCGCTTGCGAGAGTGGCAGGAGGCCGGAATGGCTGCGGATATGGGGTATATGCAGCGGCCGGTTGCGTTGCTTTCGGACCCGAAGCGGTTGCAGAAGAGCGCTAAAAGCGTCGTTTCTTTGGGTGTTTCGTACTATCCGGGGGATCATCCGGACAATCCCGGTGGCGGGAGGGTGGCCCGTTACGCGTGGGGGCGGGACTACCACGTGGTCATCAAGGAGCGGTTGTTCCGGCTGCGGGAAGAGTTGGAAGAGGAGCTCGGGGTGAGGATAAAGGCTCGCGGGTTCACGGATGCGGTGCCGCTTTTGGAGCGTTCGGCGGCCCAGCACGCGGGGCTCGGGTTTTTCGGGCGCAACTCTTGCGTCATAAACGGGGAGATCGGCTCTTTCTTCTTTATCGCGGACCTCATAGTGGATTTGCACCTTGAGCCGGACGCGCACGGGACGGGTACTTGCGGGCGTTGCTCGCGCTGCATGGACCGTTGCCCGACCGGGGCGATAAAAGCTCCAGGAGTGGTGGATGCGCGGTTGTGCATCTCGTATCTGACCATAGAGAACCGTGGGGGGATCCCACGTGAATTGCGCCCGCTGGTCGGTGACTGGGCCTTCGGGTGCGACGTGTGCCAGGAGGTCTGCCCGTACAACAAGACGAAGGCGACAAAGAGCCGCTGGCCCGAGTTCAGTGAAGAGGCCGGCGCGGGACCATACCTCGACGTGGTAGAGGTGCTCGGTATAGAGAGTGAGGAGGAGTTCGAGAGCAGGTTCGGGGGAACCCCGCTAACCCGCCCCGGACGGGCCGGTTTACTGCGCAACTGCTGCGTTGCCGCCGGCAACATAAAGCTTGAGAAGGCTGTCCCGGCGCTCGTCCGGCGCCTCGAAGAAGACCTGTCTCCGCTCGTCCGGGGGCACGCGGCGTGGGCGCTCGGGGAGATCGGTGGGGAGGAGGCGCGGGCGGCGCTGCTGCGGGCCGCCGGGAGCGAGGGAGATGAGTGGTGCCTGGAGGAGATAAAATTCGCGCTGTCGGAAGCGGACCGGGGCGCTTCCGTGGGTTAGAATAGAGAGATCATGGCAGACCAGGTAAATTACTACGAGGTGCTCGGCGTCCCTCGCAACGTGTCGCAGTCGGAGATAAAGAACGCTTACCGCAGCCTCGCCAAGGAGCGTCACCCGGACCATCCGAAAGGGAGCGCCGAGGCATTCTCGCTACTCCAGGAGGCAAACGCCGTACTCTCGGACCCGAACCGGCGCAGCCAGCACGACGAGGCCCTGGATCTCGCCTACGCCGCCGACCAGCTTTCGGACCTGAATCTGGACTTCGACTCGCTCGACGACGAACTCTCTACCCGCCGCCGGCAGCGCGAATCCGGCAGTGGTCCTGGCCTCGGCGAGCGACTCCGGGGACGGTTCGGCAGGAAGCAAGAGCCACCCTCGGGCGGACGCGGCAACGGTCGGAACAGCGGTGGAGAGCGACGCCGGGGCCAGTATGTGGAGCGTGAGGGCCGCTGGTACGAGCCTCACGACTTCGACCCGGAGCCGGTGACCTGGACGAGCGGCGCGACCAGCTTCGTCGCCGCGTTTGTGGCGCTCATCGTCGCCGGTCAGTTCGGGTTGTGGGCGGCGGGGCAGAACCCTGGGTTCATGGCCTGGACTAGCGTCATCTCGCCGGTCATGCCGCTGGTATATTTTCTGGTCGGGCTCGTCACCTCTTACTTCGCCTTCCGGGCGGCCGGGTACGTGGCCGTGGCTCTGGTCTTCATAGCGGGGCTCGTCGTCGGGGGGAGTGGTGGGCCTGAGGGGCTCGTCCAGTTCGCGACCTTCGGCATCGTTATGTTCCTCGTCTGGATCTACCTCGGAGTCCGACGCGACCGGATGGCTCGCGAGCGCCGCTGATACCCTGGCTTCTCCCGCCGATATAGAGAAATTTCTCTTGGAGTTCGAGGAGCGGCTCGCTCCCGTCGAGAAGGCTTCCGGCGAAGCCTGGTGGAAGCTCGAAACTACCGGCGCCCCGGAAGCCCAGGAAGAAGCCGTCCGAATCGGCAAGGAGTACAACCGGCTCTTCGCCGACCGGGACGAGTTCCAGAAAATTAAGGGCTGGCACGAGGACCGCGACGCCCTGGAAGACCCTGTTTTGAGGCGTCAGGTCGAGGTACTCTACCGGATGTTCGCCGGTTCTCAGGGTGACGAAAAGACTCTCGAACAGATCGAGGAGTTGGAAGCCAGCGCCAGCGCTACTTACGGCAACCATCGGGGCGAGGTCGGCGGTCAGAAAGTCGGAGATAATGAGATCCGGGGGATCCTGCGTTCTTCCGATGACGAAGCCTTGCGCCGTGAAGCCTGGGAATCTTCGAAGACCGTCGGGGTGGAGGTCGAAGAGAGCGTGCGGGAGTTGGCCCGTCTGCGGAACCGCCTCGCCCGCGAGCAAGGTTACGAAGATCACTACGCGCGCTCACTCGACTTGCAGGAAGTCGACGCTGGGGAGCTCGCCCGGATCATGGGCGAGCTGGAGTCGGCCACCGAAGCTCCGTTCAGGGAACTGAAAGAGCAGCTAGACGCCGGTCTCAAGGAGAAGTTCGGGGTCGAGAAAGTCATGCCCTGGCATCTCTCGGACCCGTTTTTTCAAGAGCCGCCGGAGGACGAGAGTCTGGACGTGGACCGGTATTTCGAGGGTAAGGACCTCGAAGCCCTGACCCGCAAGACCTATGACGCTTTGGGCCTCGACGTGCGCGGGGTGATCTCACGTAGCGACCTCTACGAGCGTCCCGGCAAGAGCCAACACGCCTTCTGCATCTCCGTAGGGCGGGAGTATCCGTACGACGTGCGGGTGCTCGCCAACGTCCGGCCCGACGCCTACTGGGCCGACACGATGCTCCACGAGTTCGGCCATGCCGTCTACGACCGGCACATAAACCCTAGCCTGCCGTACCTGCTGCGCACCATCGCGCACATCAACACGACGGAAGCCATCGCGCTAATGATGGGCAGACTCGCGGCCGACCCCGGCTGGCTCTCCTCCGTAGCAGGCGCTTCCGGGGAAGACCTCGAAGGCGACAACGCGGCGCTCGCCGCGCGTCGCCGCGCCGACAGCCTGGTCTTCACCCGCTGGGCGCTCGTGATGTACCACTTCGAGCAGGCGCTCTACGAAGACCCGGATCGGGACGACTTGAACAGCATCTGGTGGGATCTCGTGGAGCGTTTGCAGATGGTGGACCGGCCGCCGGGCCGCGACGAGCCCGATTGGGCGGCTAAGATCCACGTCGCGACAGTTCCGGTCTACTACCACAACTACATCCTCGGACATCTCATAGCCGCCCAACTCCGGGAGTATTTAGAGACGAACATCGTGCGCGGGCCATTCTACGAAAACGAGGCGGCCGGACGCTACATGCTAGAGTCCTTCTTCGGCCCCGGCGCCCGCGAAGGATGGCAGGATACCGTGCTTCGGGCTACGGGAGAGCCGCTGAACGCCGAACATTTCGTCAAATCGCTCCAGTAAGAACTGCAGATCCTGTTTTTACTCGGTCGGTATCCATATCGGGTGTGGCGCTCTTGGGGTCTTTCTTTGCAAGCCGGAAGGCCGATCCAAAGAGCGAAACGATCTCAGAGCAGTAAACGTTTCCTGTGCCACTCTAGAGAATCACCATCAGGTCGGTATGCCTCGTAGGAGGGTACGAAGATCATCCGTCCTTCGAGATTCATCAGATAACCAGAAAGGTTGCCCGCCACTTTCAACTGATTCGAGGTTACGATTTCGTAGTCTCGGGAGACACTCAACAAGCGCTCGTCGAACGTCCAGTGACATGTACGACAGAGGGAGAGCCCGTTTGCGGGTCGATCATCTCTAGTCTCGCTCCAGGGAATAATGTGCGCTGCTTCCACGAGGGTGTGTCCATCAAGGGTGCGGACACGAATGCCGCACAAGGCGCAGCGGTGATCGTAGGCTTTAACAACTGCTCGCCGGAAACCCTGATCCCGGACCGGCGTGTACTCTTCCAGCGATAGTGCTTCCCTGACCTTCGGGTCCTTGGGATTCTTGAGCAACTCTTCACTGTAGATAAAGGCTTCGTGGTTTACGAACCCTTGCTGTAAGAGATTCTCCCTGGCTTCGTTCGAGAAATACCTGTCTCCCACAAGAACGGAGCGAATGAGTCTGCGGTTCTCCTCAAGCTGGAGGTGCTGATATAGGGCCTCATCGAGGCGGGCTCCGAACGCTCGCTCTTGTAACTGCGCGACGGATCTCTCGGGGCTACCTAGTAGCGACTCGCCTTCCGTACGCCGTGCTACGTTCCAGAAGCCGTCGCTCTCCATGCGGACAAACGGCATCGCGAGGGTACTCGGTTTCATAAATGGAAGAACTCTCACCCAATACTTGTCGAAGAGATCCAGAAGATCTTCAGTAATTTGTATGAGGTTGGAGCTTATCTCACCGAGCTCGAAGAGATCCAACACTGAGAGCAACAGTAGAGGTTTCTGCGGAGCCCGATTTCTCGTGCGGTCAGGCCACCTGCTGGCGCTCTTATCGGTATTCAAGCTGGCAAACAGCTTCGCGTACTCTTTTATCTCCCAGTCATTCATAGTGTCTGCATGTTACCCTTCTCGACTTGTGCTCCTAACAAACTACCCCCACACGCCCAGAATCTCCTCGGGACCTAGCTTTACGTCGAGGTCCGTGACGTTGAAGCCTGTGCGGGATACTCCGACGGTCAGGGTCGAATCGTCTACTCCGGGAACCTTGGGTCTCTGGGCTATCAGGTGGCCGAGGTCGCGGCTGTCGAAGGCTACCTGTTCCCTCCACTTGATATAGCCGACGAAATCTACTCTCTCGGGCCGCGCCTCTTTGCCGGCTCCGACGAGGTCCACTTCGACATCGTTGGTCCTGATCCAGTAGCCGCCCACGTAACGAGCTTCGCCGAAGCGCTCGTCGGGGAGCGGGCGTTCTATGGCCTCGCACCGAGAACGTCCATGTAGCGTCTACTCTCTACGAACTCGTTCATTCTGAACCTCTCCGTATGACACCCACCATGTGACTTACAGTCGTGTTACTAACATTTAAGTGAGTAACCTACAAGGTTCGCTGATATTACTATCGTCTTTCTAATCTACAGAGACGAGGCGGCCGGGCGGTACCTGATCTAATCATTCTTCGGACCCGGCGCCCGAGACGACTGGCAAACTACGGTTCTGCGCGCAACCGGCGAACCTCTAAACCCGGACTACTTCGTCAGATCGCTCCGGTAGAATTGGTGTTGCAGGATCAAATCTCCGCCCGGATGGGATCCCAGCATCCCGACGGACGCTACGCGTAAGCGAGCTTACAAAGAGACGACAATTTTCTTGGCGGATACGCTCTTTCTTTGAGCATCGAACCAGGTTTGTACGGCGTTCGGGATCATCCTTTCTTTCCGGGGCTGATGTTGCCCTAAAAGCTGTGAGTTCCCACTGACACACGCACGATGGCCTCTTTGGGGTAGGCGGGTTCGTGCGGGCCGACATCATTGGTCGGTTGTCAGTTGGAAGTAGTGACCCTCGTCGAGATCGGCGATGATGCCGGGGTGCGTGGGCTCCCAGCCCACCAACTCGCGGGTCAGGGTGTTGGAGACCGGCATGTCGAGAGGGAGGAAGCTCGCGAGGAACCCGAATTGGGCCTCGGCCTGTTCGGCCGTGATCGAGGTGACCGGCAGGTTGAGTCCCCGCCCGATCGCCTCAGCGATATCGCGGATGGCGACGCCCTCCTCGCCGACCGCGTGGAGCACTGACCCGGCCGGCGCGTTCTCGATGCCGAGTCGGACTAGACGGGCGGCGTCGGAGCGATGGACCGCGGGCCAACGGTTGGTGCCCTCGCCGATGTAGGCGGCCACGCCGGCCTCGCGGTCAGCCGCGACGATCCCCGCGACGAAGCCCTTATCGCCTTCTCCATGTACAGTCGGGGCGAAGCGGACGCTGATCGAACGCACCCCGCGCTCGGCGAGCGCAAGCGCCGTGCGCTCGTTGAGGAACCGGCCGCCCGCTCCGGGAAACGGTTCGCCCATGTCGCGCTCGGTAGCGAGCGCGCCCGGCTTCAGGCCGCCGACGCCCGAGGCGATCGTCAACGGCCGATCGGTCCCGGCCAGCGCCTCGCCGAGTGCCTCGATCGCCACCAGATCCGAGCTGACGGCGGTCTCCCAGTCGCCGGTGAAGGCGATGTCGTGACGGAACGCGAGGTGGATGACGCCGTCGCTTTCGGCCGCCGCGGCGCGTAGCACGTCAAGATCTCCGATATCGCCGCGGCGAACCTCGGCCCCGGCGGCGGCGAGTGCATCAGCCGAGGCATCCGAGCGTGCCAACCCGACAACCTCGTGATCGGCAGCGAGCAGCTCGGCCACGACGGCGGAGCCGATCCAACCGGACGCCCCAGTAACGAACATGCGCATAGTCAAACCCCCAGTTGACCGCCCTGTCCTATCCACACCGTTTGCAGTCGGACAGAGCCGATCCCAGTTGCATGTCAGTTGCTGCCGTCAGTATAGCACGGATGTCAGACGCTGTCATCAGCTATACTTGAGGGTATGAGTCGATGGGAGCCAAACTCGCGCGGCCGGCTGGAGCGGGCGGCACTGGAACTGTACATCGAGCGTGGCTTCGACCAGACCACGGTCGCGGAGATCGCCGAGCGGGCGGGGCTCACGGAGCGAACGTTCTTCCGGCACTTCGCCGACAAGCGCGAGGTTCTGTTCGGGGGCGCGGGCCCATTGCGGGAACTCATCGTGAACGCCGTCGCCGTCGCGCCTGATTCCGCAACGCCGATTGAGGCCGTCGCCGCGGCGATCGAGGCCGCCGGCGCCGTATTCCAGAAGCATCCCGAAAGTTCCCGACAGCGCCAGGCCGTCATCGCCGCGAATGCGGAGCTTCAGGAGCGAGATCTGAACAAGCTCGCAACATTAGCGTCGGCGATCACCGACGCACTGCGCCGGCGCGGGGTCGCGGACCCAGCCGCGAGTCTGGCCGCCGAGGCGGGGATCGTTGTCTTCAAGGTCGCGTTCGAGCGTTGGATCGATGAAACCAATCACCGAGACTTTGGGCAGCTCGTCCAAGAATCACTTCAGGAGCTGAAAGCCGTGACCGCTGGAAAATGACCACCGGCGACGCCGGTCGCTCGTCTCGCTCGTCTTTAGGTACTTGGGCCTGACGCAGCGGGTGATGAGCTGAAACTCGGCGAAGGTGAAGTCACCGCGCGCCGATCCTGAGGCGACCGAAACAGATCAGGCCTCGTTAGCCGCCCGTAACCGGCACCGACACACCCTCGAATGAGCCGTCTTTTGGGCTTGCGGCCCCGACTTGTAGCGTGGCTTTTCCTTTGAACGGCGGCGGGTCGAGCGTTGTCTCGAAGTAGCCCCAGGTCGCGCTCCAGTCGTTGCTCTGGACGTTCTCCCGGAGCAGGACCTTGCCGCCCGAGCCTTTCAGGATGATATTGTTCATCGCCTCCGGGTTGCGGGAGTAGCCGCTCACGAGGAGCATGCCGTCCACCTTTGTTCCAGCCCTCGGTTGCGTGAGTACCGTGTTGCCGCCCGCCGTCGGCAGCGGGACCTTTAGTTTCGCGTCGGAGGGTTTGAAGTCTACGACTAGACGTGCCGGATTGGAGAGTTCCAGCACCCGGTAGGTGAAGGCCGAGCGGGCGAGCACGTCGACGAACATGCCGCCCTCGGGCGCCCGGACAACGTGGAAGCTTTCGACCAGTGAGCCCCCGAGGTTGCCGTCGGGGACCTTCGTGGCGTTGATGGATGGGAAGGTTATCCGCAGGAGGCCGTCTCCGGGTGGGCTGCTCAGGGTCCACTCGGGGACTTTATCCGCCGGCATCTTACCGGTGCCGAGGTCGATGACTACCCGCTCGTAGCCTGTATGCTTGCCGTGCCGCACGCCCAGCACGCTGTTCGCCTCGTACCCCGCGCCGCCTCTCGCACTCGGGTCGTCGACGAACGGGTTGGGGATCCGCTCGGTCTTTAAGATCTGCGCCGGGAGCGATGACGTGGTCCTGGCAGAGTCGGTCCGGAGGGTAGTGGCCGGAGACGCCTGCGTTGTAGTGCCCGCCTGGATGCCGGTGGTTCGCGTGTCGGTGGAGCCTGAGGTCACAGCCCTGGATTCCGCGCTGGTTTCCGCTGCGGCCTTCGAGCCCGCGAGGCCCGAAGACTCCCGGCTGGTCGTCCGTGAAGTCGTGAGAGGCGGGCTCTCAGCTTTCGCGCCGCCCGTTCCGTCGTGACCGCCCTTGCCGGAAGCATTCGAGATCGGCCGCGCGGCGTCCGCAGTCTGACCGCTGCAACCAGTAGAGAGGACTACCGGCAACAGCGTGAGCAACGCGAGCAGCGCTATTACGGTACGTCGCCTCACGTCTCCGCTGTCTCTTACTCGCAACACGACCCGAAATTATACGGCAATCAAGTTACGTATTGCTTTACGTAACGTTTCGGTCTGTTTACGAGAGATCCAATTCAGCCAACTCGTACGAGATTCCAGCGAAAACTTCGTCTACCGGCACGATCTACCTCCACCGGTTAGGTCGCCAGGTACGGCGTGGTGGCGTAGTGTTCTAGGCTGGCCGGTCTCTCTGAGCCGTTGCCGAATTCCATGCGTAGTCGGTCTACGCGGCCTTTGAAACCGAACTCCTTCAGCAACCCGTGCGCCGGGCCTTTGTTCGGGACGATCACCTCGACGGTCGCCCCGTCTTCCGCCTGGAGGGTGCGGGAGAGCAGGAGTCTCGCTAGTTCCGGAGTCTCCGCCACGAAGGGGCCGATTCGGGCGACGTCTCCGGCGTGGCTGCGGATGAGGTAGCCTTTTATCCGGCCGGAAGTGTCACGGGCGACGAGACCCATACCGGGATGGAGACGAAGGGTCGCGAAGATCAAAGCTGAACGATCCGCCCCGAATGACCAATGGTCCAGCCCGTAAAGCTCCGGCAGGTCTTCCGACACCAGCGGCGAGACCCGGTAGCCGGACAAACCTCCCGACGTCACCAAACCGTGGCGAGCACTCTCCCTCCGGTATACGGTGCGTGGGGCTACGGGCCGGAAGCCTAAAGAGCGGTAGAGGTCCTCGGCTTGACGGGTCGAGTCGAGCCGTATCGTGCGGGCTCCGCGAGACTTTAGATAGGAGACGGCCCAGGAAGTGAGCGATGCTCCGAGGCCGCGTCCGCGATGCTCGGGGCGCACGGCGAGGTGGCAGAGAACCCCGATCTCCCCGAGCGGCACGGCGCCGACCATCCCAGCCAGAGAGCCGTCTTTAGCGACGTCCGGAACTCCCGCCACCGCCCAACGAGCGTCTTTGAAGCCCCGCAGCAGCTCGAATGCCCTCGGGTCCGCCGCCCACCGGACGACCGACCGGAGATCCGTGACGCCCTCCAGGTCGAGGCCGGTCAGAGGTCTTATCCTCACACCGGAATCTTCCGCGGTATCGCGTCCCGTCCGGCCGGTTTCCAACTCTTCTTCTATCTCGAAAGTCAACAAGGTTCCCCCGATCGCTGCGTAGATCAGATATTCGTGAGAAGCGTTAATGCCCCGGAAGCGCCCCGGTAGCTGTTTGCTACAGGGACGGTCGGGGCAGGGACGGTCGAGGGAGACGTCCCGTAAGGAAACATTCAACTGCGAAAAACTCTATGTTGGATCCCTCCATGCCGCGCATGCTACAACATCTCAGCCCCGGATGGAAGACCGGGCCGTCAAATACTCGGCCCGGCTGGATAAGCTGCTGGCTTCGACGCTAGCTCCGCTGGACGACCTCGCCCAGGATGCCGTCTATCTCCTCTATCACGTCCGGCGTCAGCTTCACTCCGGCCGCCCCGACGTTGTCCTCGACCTGCTCCGGCCGCGACGCCCCGATTATGGTGCTGCTCACGTTCTCTTGACGCAAGACCCACGCGAGCGCAAGTTGGCTCATGTTAAGACCAGCTTCCGAGGCCACGCCCCGCAAGCCCTGAACCGCCGAGAGGACTTCTTCGTTCATCAACTGTTCCATGAACTGGTTCTGCTCCGGGTTTGCGGCGCGGGTTCCCTCTTCGGGAGCGTCGCCGGGGCTGTACTTGCCGGTCAGGATGCCCTGGGCCAGCGGCGAGAAGACGACCTGGCCTACTCCTTCGCGCTCGCATAGCGGGATGACTCTATCCTCTATTTGTCGTTGGATCATGTTGTACCGGGGCTGGTTCGAGACGATCCCATCGAGGTTCATCTCTTTCGCCAGGCGCATCGCACTCTCTATCTGCTCGGCGCTCCACTCCGAGACCCCGACGTAGAGCGCCTTGCCCTGCCGCACCAGGTCGTCCAGCGCCCTCAAGGTCTCTTCCAGCGGCGTGTTCTCGTCGTAGCGGTGGCACTGGTACAGGTCCACGTAGTCGACCCCGAGCCGTTTTAGCGAAGCGTGGCACTGCTCCATGATGTGCTTGCGCGAAAGCCCCCGATCGTTCGGTCCCTCGCCCATCGGGAAGTAGACCTTCGTCGCCAGGAAGTACGAGTCCCGCTCGAAGCCCGCGAGCGCCCGGCCCACTATCTCCTCGGCGTCTCCCCGCACGTACACGTTCGCCGTGTCGAAGAAATTGACCCCAAGCTCGTAAGCCTTGTGGATACAACTCGTCGCCTGCTCCGCCGCGACGCTCCCACCGTAAGTCAGCCAACTCCCGAGCGAGACCTCACTAACCTTTACCCCGCTCCTGCCCAAATTCCTGTACTCCATGGATCCCCTCTCTATCTATCCAACACGAACTATTCTAGCGCGTAAACGCCCCGAACCTCAGCATCCACAGCCGTGTATACGTCCGTGTAATCGAACTTGCTAACTGATTTGTGTGCGGTTAAGAGCATCTTTATTGCAAGATTGAACCAGTTTGTTACAATGCGGACACCATTATATGGATCGTCAGATAAAAGGAGTGGAAGAAAAGGTGCGAGCAACACTGCAGCCGGGTCTGACAAACAGGCTCACAAAGTATCTCAGGGTAACGTCGCAGCTCATAGAGGAGAGTCGGGACGCGGTCTCCAGCAAAGAGCTAGGCGACTACACCGGCATCAACCCCGTGCAGGTCCGGCGCGACCTGAACGCCATCGGTTTCTCCGGGACCCGCGGCGTCGGCTACCAGTCCCACGACCTCGTGGACGCGGTTCGGGCCATTCTGGGCCTCCGCCAGACCTACAACATAGCGCTCATCGGCGCCGGGAACCTCGGCAGCGCCATCGCCGGCAGCACCATTCTGCCGAAGAGGGGCTTCGTCATCCACGACGTCTTCGACAGGGACTCCAGCAAGATCGGCCGGACCGTCGGCAACATAGTCGTCAAGCACATAGACGAACTCAAAAAGAGCGCCAAAGAAGCAGAGGAGATCATCGGCATCATCGCCACCCCTTCCTCCTCCGCCCAGGACGTAGCCGACCTACTCGTGGACGCCGGGATCAGGGTCATCCTAAACTACACCGACGTACTACTCCACAAACCAGACGACGTAGACGTCCACCGCATAGACCCGACCGCCCAACTCATGCACACCCTCTACTACCTGACTCAGGTCGACAAAGAAACGGCTTCGTAAAGCACTTCAGCCAAGCAGCATCTCAGCGAGTCAGCTTGCGGCTTCCAGTTCACCGGAGGCCGCTTTTCTATTTACGATGCTTTACGGCAACGGAAACCACATGGGTCCACGACACACGTGATGAGAAGCTGAAGCGCTGGAAGCCGAGGGATGCAGCACGCTGAAGCGCTGACCTGCTCGAAAAAAGAGGAAGAGACCGGAGCGCTAAACTTAGGGGTGATAGGTGGGGAAAGGGAAAGGAGGAGTAGCGCCCCGGTCTCTTTAATTGTGCCGATTTGGTTCGCACCAACCGACAAACAGAATAATAACCCGCTCGTCACACTTTGTAAAGGGCCTGGAGCAAGGAATTTAGGAACTTTCCGCAAATATCTGCAAAATGCATATAGTAAAGAGACAAAAGACCTGCAAAACAGAAAGTTTATTATGGACTGAGGGGCTATATCAGGGGCGACGGTCTTGGTGATCTGGTTCACTCAGGGCTTGAATTCTGTGGACGAGAGAAATTTCTTCACGTTTACGGGCGTGAAAATATCACGGTTTTGGAGAGGCTTTGGGTTTTGCGTCAGCCTTTTATGGCGCCGCTGGTGAGGGCGCTGACTATGTAGCGTTGGAGCAGGACGAAGACGGCTATGACCGGGGCTATGGCGATAATGCTGGCGGCTGAGAGGTAGTGGGTCGTTATAGTGTCCGAGTTGGATTGGAGGTTTACCAGGCCGACTGAGACCGGGAACATGGTTCGGTTGTCGAGGAGGATGAACGGGATAACGAACTGCGACCAGGAGAGGACGGAAGCCAGGATCGCCGCCGTTGCTATTCCGGGGGCGCAGATGGGCAGGAGTATCTTGACGAGGACTTGCCAGCGGGTCGCGCCGTCTACTATGGCGGCTTCGTCCACCTGGTAGGGGATGGTGTCGAAGTAGCCTTTCAGGAACCAGGTGATGAATGGGAGGACTACGGCGACGTACACCAGGATCACGCCAGCGTAGCTGTTCAGGAGGTTCAGGCCGGCGAAGAGTCGGTAGAGTGGGATCGAGATGACGACCGGCGAGATCATCTGGAAGACGAGCACCGCCATGAGAGATGGTTTCTTGTAGCGGAACGTGAACCTCGAAAACCCGTAGGCGGCGAGTGTGGCGACGAGCAGCGCGAAGAAGACTGTCAGTAGCACTATGAGAGCGGAGTTGAAGAGATAGCGGATGATGGGCGTATTGGTCAGGACATAGGAGTAGTTCGAGAACTGGGGTGGGAACGGGAACCACACCGGCGGCGTCTCGAAGAGTTGGGGCACCGATTTGAGCGACATGGAAAGTACCCAGAAAAGTGGGAACAGGAAGAACGCGATGATTACGGTGTAGGCTGCGTACAGCCCGATGCGGGTAAGTCTTTCGGCGCTCGCCTGTCCCATTTCAGGCCACTTCCTCTCTGTCGAGCCTCAGGTAGATAATCGTCATGACGGTGTTTATGAGGAGGAGCAGGACGGCTGTGGCGGCTCCCTGTCCGAGGTGGAACTGTTGGAAGATCTGGTTATAGATGCTCAGGGCCACGACTTCGGTGCTCCTGCCGGGACCGCCGCCGGTCAGGGCGAGAACCATGTCGAAGGTGTTGAAGGTGTCTATCGAGACTATTACCAGGTTTATGAGCAGGATCGGGGCGAGCAGCGGCAGCACTATGCGGGTGAGACGTTGGAACGCGCTCGCGCCGTCCACCCGCGCGGCTTCCAGTACGTCGGCCGGGAGGGTCTGGATGCCGGCGTAGACCAGGATCATCGAGAAAGCGGTCCCGCGCCAGATATTCGCGAACGTCACGGAGGCGAGGGCTGCGGCAGGATCTGAGAGGAACGGGATGGAGCCGAAGCCGGTGAGGCCGACGAGATAGTTCAGGACGCCGCCGGCCGACTCCTGGTAGAGGATTCCCCAGATGATGCCGATAATTACGCCGGGGATGGCCCACGCCGAGAGGACGGCGGTTCGGGTCACTACCGAGGCACGCATCCCGCGCCGGGCGCCCTGGTCGACAACCAGCGCTATCAGGAACCCCAAAAACATTTGGAAGACGACGCTCACGGCGACGAAGATCACCGTAGCCTTCAACATTTCGAAGAAGTACGGGGACCCCAAGAGCCGCCGGTAGGAACCCAGAGTATAGGAGTAGTCGCCGCCCGTCAGGCCGGCGTCGGTGAAGCTGAGGCGTATTATCTCGATTATGGGATAGACGAAGGTGGCGACCAGGATCACCACGAGCGGCAGCAGCCACAAGAGGGGAGAGCCGGTAACGACCTCGGTCCAACTCCTGCGGGACGGCTTCGCTTTTACGGTCATCGCTGCTCTCCTAACCGGAGACTGTTTTCAGGGCGGTGTCGAGCGCCTGCTTCGGGGCCTTGTCTCCAGAAACGACCTGGTTGACGGCGACCTGCAATGCTGTCGAGATATCCTGGTAGGACTTCGAGGCCGGACGGTTGCGGGCGTACTCGTTGAGGTACTTTCGGAAAGTATCGGTGTACTCGTCGGTCTTGTACGCGGAGACGTCGAAGACGGGCTTTCGGGGCGGCAGGTAACCGCCGACGTTGCACCACTGGGCCATCCCCTGGTCTCCGACGAAGACCGCTTTCAGGAAGTCCACAGCCGCTTTCTGCTTCTTCTTGTCTTTGGTGAAGATCCCCCAGACCCAGCCGCCGGAGGTCGTGGCGTGGTCGCTGCCGCTCATCGAGGGGATCGGGGCGACGCCCCACTGCTTGGAGAACTTGTCTGCGCCCATGATCTTCTTGAGGAGGCTCACTTGCCAGTTGCCGCCGAGGAACATCGCGGTCTTGCCGGAAGCGGCGTCGCCGTTTATGTCGGTCTCCTGCGAGAACTCCGTCACCCGCTTGGGCGTGACGCCTGTCTTTACACACTGGTCGATGAAGTCGAAGGAGTTGAGCATCGCCTCGCGGTTCTTTCCCTCGCCGAAGGCCGGTTTGCCGGAGTCGTCGACCAACTCGCCGCCCTGCGCCCAGAAGTAGGGGAACAGCGAGGTCGTCACCGTCGCCTCGTCTCTGCCGGCCGGGAAGAGGTAGGGGGCGAGACCCTGATTCTTCATCTTCTTGCCGGTGGAGATCAGGTCGTCCCAGGATGCCGGAGGCGTGGAGATCTTGTCTTTCCGGTAGTACAGGACCCGCACGTCTGTGGTGAACTGGAGCCCCATGACTTTGCCGTTGTTGGTCATGGCTTCTTTGGCGAACGGGAAATACTGGTCCGGGGAGATGTCGCCGAGGTAGTCGTCCAGCGGGTGGGCGTATTCGTAGAAGCGCGGGAAGATGTAGGAGTCGACCTGCGAGATGTCCGCCGCCCGCTTCTGGGAAGCCTGCTGCAAGAGTTGGGCCATCGCCGCCGTCACGTCGGAGGAGGAGGCGCGCGCGTTGATGGAATACTTGCTCGAACCCTCCCACTTGGAGATTGCTTTCTTGAGGTATTCGACGCGGCCGGGATCGGTGTTTTGCTCCGTGGAGTAAGACGGTATTGCCTGCCACCCGATGGAAGGTCCGCTCGACTGGCCGCCCCCGCCGCCGCAGCCGGCGACCCCGAGCAGCGTAGCGCCCGCCAGAGAGGCCCCGCCGAGCTTAAGAAAATCCCGACGGCTTACATATTTCTTGCCTGTAGGCATGTTTCCTCCTTTTCCGCCACCCGGACGAGGAATTATTCGCCGCGAGAGGCTTTTCTCACCCTTTCCACCCACTTTTCAGGCTGGTGTAATCTTATCAGGATCGTCTCTACCCGTGCCGGACCGAGGCTTACGTCGAGCCTGTTTCCCCTCGGGGCGAGCCCTTCTAGTATTTCCTCGTTGAGGTTCGTCTTGTACGCGACGGAGACCGGCAGGCCGAACCTGAGCCGGGCCGTCGTCTCCGTCTCGGAGGTGTTGAAGACCCTAAGGACCAACCCATCCCTGTCGGCCGCTTTTTTGAGGCTGCTCAGGACCACGCCCCGCCCGCTGACCTTCAGGAAGAAGCCGGGCGCACCTTCGGGAGAGGGCTGGGCTTCCTCCTCCCTCTGCTGGGCGGCCCCGGCTTCCAGCGGCAGGCAGTATTCTTCCGCCTCTCGGAACAGCCCGGCCTCCTCCCAATTTCCCTCGTAGGGCATGATGGCGTACTCGAAGACCTGTCGTCCGGCGCACTGGGCTTCCGGGGTGGCGAGTTCCGGCCCGGCGTGACCCCGGCGCGTGGCGAGGTCGTTTCGCGAGAGCCAGCCGACCGACCGGACGAGGGTCAGCTTTATCTCGCCGTCGGGTGCCACCTCGTACTCCGGCAGGCCCTTGTTGAAGACCGCGAGGCCCCGCGACCCGTCGTCCACGCAGACGAAGCGTTGTTGGGCGTAGCTCGCTGTGTCCTCTTCCCGCCAGCCGGTGCTGTCGGCTGGTTTCGTCGGGCGCTTGACCGTGCCGAAAGCGGTCTCGGCGACCGATTCTCCGGCTTCGACGCCGCTCGGGAACGCCACCCGGAGGCGGTGGTCCCTGGCCCGGTTGTAGAACTCCGTCTGGACTTCGACCCGCCGCGAGCCCGTCGGGAGGCGTAGGACGACCTTTACCGGGCAGCGAACCAGGTCGTCGGAGCGGGAGTTCCTGTCAGGGGAGAGGCTTCTGGGCAGCCGGATCACACCGCGCAGCAACATCGTGTCTGCGTACTCGCCTGCCTCTATCCTCCAGTCCGCCTCCGAGGAGAGGAACCGCCCCTGCTCCCGCGGCGGGGAGAACGTATACTCGTCGCCTGCTTCGCCTTCATCCACGAACAGGTTCAGGCCGGAGTAAATTTCCCCAGAGTTCTTTTCGACGATCCTCAAGGTAAAGTCGTCCTCGACGCTCACCCTTAGATTTTCGTTCTCCAGGACCGCGTCCCAGGGCGGCTTTTCTTCTTGTTCGCCCTCCTCGTCTCCCTCGGAGGTGATCAGCCTATAGACCTTATAACCTAGCGGCGGCACGCCTGTCGCCTCGAACTCCAGGGTCGCGCGCTGGACTGCCTTGCGCCGGTAGAGGGCGTCCTCGATGTGGAGCGTCTCGCCCTTGGCGGCGAAAGAGACCGGTCTCTCCTTCGGGTCCACCAGGAGGGACTGTTTGAGGTCGAGCTTCTTCTGGCCGATCCAGTCGAAGATCCTACGCCCCAGCGGAACGTCCGCGTCTACCGAGACCTCGACCTGCACCCGTCCTCCACGCTCCCAAGGAGACGGGTTGAAGACTACTATCGGGATCATATCCGGCCTCGGAGCAGGAGCTACTCGGGTGGAGAGGTAGTCAAGGCACTCCTCGACGACCTTTTCCCCGACGCGCGTGGCCGTCTCGAAGCGACCTATCATCTGCCGGTGGACCGCGTCGGCCGAGCAGCCGCCGATGGAGTCGTGGGCGTGGTTTTTTATCAGCTCCCGCCAGGCGTACTTCAAGAACGGCGAGTAGTCCCGGCCTCCCAGAGCGTAGACGACGGCGGCCGCCCTCTCGGCTTTCCCTTCGAGTAGCCGCTGGGTCCTCTCGTTGTACTGCTTTATGTAATTCCTGGAGGAGTAGGTTCCTTTGAGGATCGGCTGGTAGCGGGCGGAGCGAAGTTCCCCGGAGTAGTTCTTCAGGTCGGGGTTTCCTTCCAGGACCAGCCGCTCGAAGTCCGAGAGCTTACCGTTGAAGACGTGATCTTGCATGGTCTGGTTTAAGTCGAAGACGTATTTAGAGAAGTCCGGCTGGACTGTAACGTGGTCGCTGCCGTTCATCAGGAGAATCGTGCCGTTCGAGGAGCGGGAGGCGAGCCGGTCCCTAAGCTCGTAGAGTGAGTCGTAGCTGACGAGGTAGCTGCTCGGGTCGGCGAGCCGGTCGTGGCGGAAGGAGATTCTCGACGGGTCGCTCCCGAGCAAGGCGGCGTTCGAGTAGGTCTCCGAAAGGAAGTGGGCGGCGACCTTCGAGCCGTCTGGGGCCTCCCACCAGAACTCGGCCCCGAGGTCCGAAACTTCCTCGCCTATGCCGCGCATGAAGTAGAAGGTGCCGATGTCGAAACCGCGGAGTATCTGGGGAAGCTGGTTTACGTGGCCGAAAGTGTCTGGGACGTAGCCCTGCTTCATGACGGGGCCGAAGTCTTTGGCTACCCGGTCGCCGAGCATGAGGTTCCGGACCAGGGCCTCCCCGGAGATCAAAAACTCGTCGGGCTGGACGTACCACGGCCCAACCTCCAACCTACCCTCCCGGACCAGGGAGCGGAGCAACTCTCTCTTCTCCGGCCGAACCTCCAGGTAATCCTCCAGCAACGACGCCTGCCCGTCGAGCATGAACGACCTGAAACCTTCGTCCTCCTCCAGCAACTCCGTCAACTCGTCCATGAAGTGGACCAGATAGAACCGGAACTCCTCGAACGTCGCGTACCATTCCCGATCCCAATGGGAGTGCGGGATCACGACGATATTCACCGGAGCCCTCTCGGCGCCGGCTTTTTCTACCTCTCTCTCGGCGGAACTCACGTTGCGCGCCGCTCCAGTCTTCAGCGTCTTTCTACCCTTTTTCTATCCTAGCATGTACCGCAGCGAGTCGGGTTGCTCGCGGGGCTGGACTTTACCCACCCTTGAGGAACGACTCCAGCCGCCGGTAACACCCCTCCAGCAACGGAAGCTCCGTATATTCTTCGGGCTGATGGGCCTGAGCCGGCAGGCCGGGACCGAAGTTGGCCGCCGCCACGCCGCGCTCAGCGAAGCGGGCAACGTCCGTCCAGGCTTGCTTGGGCTGTACCTCGACGCCCGCTGCGATGATCTTCTGTAGCAACGGATTCCCCAACTCCACCGGGCCGCTCGGGGCGAAGTCCACGACCTCGTAAGACGCCTCGTCACCGAGCAGCCCATCGAAGACGAGTTTCACATCTTCGAGCTCCCTGCCGGGCGCGAAACGGTAGTTCACGTTGACCCAGAACTCGTCCGGCACCACGTTCTTGGCCCGCCCACCGCGCGCCAGCGTCGGCGTCAGTACCTCGTAGAACGGCAGCTCCTCGACCAAGACCTCCCGCGCCGCACGCTCGTGCAACGCGGCGAGGAAAGACCCGGCTTTCGTCAGGGCATTCTCCCCTTGCCACGGACGTGCGGAGTGGGCCGGGCGTCCCTTGAAAGTCACCTCTACCTGCGCCGTGCCGACGCACCCGACCTCAAGGGCGCCGGCCGTCGGTTCCAGGCACAGCGCCAGGTCCGAGTCGAGGAGCCAGGGGCTCCCCGCGAAGACGGCTTCGAGGCCGTTCCCGTGGTACGCTCCTTCCTCCCGCTCGTAGAACACGAAGGACGGCTCCGCCCACGAGTGGGTCCAGTCAAACTCCTCCAGGAGCGCGAGCATCAGCGCGTCTCCGGCCTTCATGTCCGAGGCTCCCCGGCCGTAGACTTTCTCCCCCTCCACGCGCACCGGGATGCTGTTCTCGGGTTCCGGTACCGTGTCGAGATGCCCGGCGAAAACGACCGTGGCGCGGGATGCGTCGCGCTCCGTCCGGCGCACGGCCAGGCTGTTGGCGGTCCGCTGGACTTCCCACCCTGGCGTCTTCGCTACCCGCGCTTCGAGGTCGTCGCAGAGGTCCTTCTCGTCCCCGGTTACGCTCGGGCGCTCCAGGAAGAAGAGCAGGTCTTCCAGCAGGCGGTCGTTCATACGCTCACCCCGAACTGGCGGAGGGCGTCGTTGAGGGAAGTCTTCTGGTCAGTCGATTCGCGGCGCTGGCCGATGATAAGGGCGGTCTGGACCTGGTAGGAGCCCGCTGGGAACTCCCTGAGGCGGGTGCCGGGAACGACGACGGAGCGGGCCGGGACGCGTCCCCGGTGGACGACCTCCTCCTCACCGGTCACGTCCAGGATGCGTGTTGAGCCCGTCAGGACCACGCTCGCCCCGAGGACCGCCCCCTCCTCGACGCGCACTCCCTCGGTGACGACGGCGCGCGATCCGATAAAAGCCCCATCCTCTATAACGACCGGCATCGCGCCCGGTGGTTCGAGCACGCCACCGATGCCCGCGCCGCCCGCGAGGTGGACGTTCCGCCCGATCTGGGCTCCCGAACCGACCGTGGCCCAGGTATCAACCATCGTCCCGCTCCCCACCCAAGCCCCGATATTCACGTAGCCCGGCATCACCACCACGCCCGGCTCGACGAACGCCCCGTAGCGAATCGTCCCCGGCGGCACGACCCGGACGCCCGCTTCGGCGAGATTCTTCTTCGTTGGGATCTTATCGTGGTACTCGAAAGGCCCGGCGTGGATAGTTTCCATCTCCGCCACGGTGAAGTATAGCGAGATCGCCTTCATCACCCACGCATTAGACTCCCACTCGCCATCCCGCTTCTCCGCCACCCGCAGCTCGCCCCGGTCGAGGGCGGCTATAGTGTCGAAGACGGCCTGCCGGTATTCTTCGTCCTCCAACATCTTCCGGTTCTCGAACGCGGCTTCAATCTTCTCTCTCATATCTCTCATGCGGGATGTACTCCCTCTAGTTTATGAACTTCTGGAAACAGCACGGGTGCCAGTTTAGCAAGCCGCCGTTTACGGTGGGCTGCGAGTCCATCATACAGACAGAGATGGTAAGGTAAACTACGGTTGCTTCGGCGATAGCCATGTCGCACAATATTGGCTCCCTGGTTGACACGGATCTTGTGAGATGTATAAGATGTTACTTATCTTTGGATGTACGTACATGGCCTCTTCAGAGGGGGAAACGCGTGAAAGCGACGAAGAAAGGAAGTCTTATGAAGAGAATACTTTACTTAGCTGCCCTAGCAACGATGGCTTTACTAATGCTGGCACCCACAGCCTTAGCGCAGAGTCGGGGGGCGAACAATCTTCACTGCATAGACTTCGCCACTCAGGCCGAGGCCCAGGCAACCTACAATGCAGACCCCTCGGATCCGAGCGGTCTGGACGCCAACAACAACGGCAAAGCCTGCGAAAGCACGTTTAGCGTGACTAGCGGCACGAAGTTCGAGGACGGCTCTGGCTTCATCGACGGTGGTGGCTCGGTGTCCGAGGACAATACCAGCGTATCCGCAAACCAATCAACCGCTGATAATGGCACGACTAACCTGCCTGAAACCGGTGGTCCTGCTCTCCTGGCACCACTCGCCGTGCTGCTTGTCGGCTCCGGCGTCCTGGGTCTCGCCTGGAGTCGGCGGTCCAAGTCCTCGTAACCAATCGGTTGGTGCTCTAGCCTTGCCTTCGTGTACAGCACGGAACCGGCGAAGGGTGGACGCAAGATAAGGGGGCGCGTTGTTTGGCTATCCATGCTCTGTTGATGGTGGCGTTGCTCTTATGGATGGCTTGCTTGTCTTTGCAGTACCTCAAGGCGAGCAAGGTTTCTAGGTCTTGCACGCTGGTACCATTTCGTTAGTCTTGGTATTCATGCTCCTGAGCCTGGTTACCTTTACGGCCCTACACCTGCACTTCTCGCGCCGCTGGGTTCACTATGACGTTTAGGGGTTTTGAAGCGTAGAGTTTCCTTTGGATCGCTCAAGATTCTCCCACCTCCCAATGGCTCGCTCGCACTCTTCGAGACCCGGCACGAGCGCGACCCGGACGTACCCTTCGCCGCCCGCCCCAAATGAGCTTCCGGGCGCCACGATGATCCCCTCTTCCATCAAACGCAAGGCGTATGCCTCATCGTTCCTGTAGAACGCCTCCGGCACGGTGACCCAGAGGTAGAAGCTCGCGTCTGTTGGCAGGTATTCCAGGCCCGCGCGACGGAAGAACTCAGTGAAGAGGGTGCGCTTTTGACCGAAGATCCGTCGCCGCTTTTCCACGTGCTCGTCATCGTTCCATGCTGTTGCGGCAGCGTGTTGGGTGAAGGTCGGGGGCGCGACCCCGATGGAGGGTCGGAGCTGTTTGAGGGCGGCTATTAGCTCCGGGTCTCCGGCCACCATCGCCGAGCGGTAGCCTGTCATGCCGCTTCGTTTGGAGAGGGAGCAGAAGGCGAGGGTACGTTCCTTCGTGACTTCGAGGATGGAGGGCGGTGGCTCGCCGGAGTAGATGTCGTTGTAGCATTCGTCCGAGAAGAGCAGGATGTCGTGCTCGCGGCATAACTCCGCGACGTTCTCCAGGTAGTCGTAGCCTGCCGTTGCGCCCGTTGGGTTGTGGGGGTAGTTTATCCAGAGTATCCGCGTCCGCCCCGGCTCCACCTTCTCCACCGGCAAGTGGAACCCGTATTCCGCCTTCAGCGGCACCGGTAGCGGCTCTCCGCCGGCGAAGAGCGTCCCACGCTCGTAGACTGGGTAACCCGGCGTGCCGTAGGCGACCCCGCGCCGCTCGTGAGTGTGATGTAGAAAGGCGAGCGGGGCGTGGAAGATGGCCTCCTTTGAGCCAGTGGCCGGGATTGCCTCCGTCGCCGGGTCGAGAACCACGCCGTGACGCCGCCCCATCCAGCCGCAAAAAGCTTCGCGCAGTTCCGTCGTGCCTGCGGCGCTCGGATACTGGCTGACCTCCGGGACGCCGTCCATGAGCGCCCGCCTTATCCTCTCGTCCGTTGGTTCGCGGGGGTCTCCGGTCCCGAAGTCGAAGATTTCGGCGCCTTTTTCCTTCAGCTCCAGGCGGCGTTCGTCGAGGCGCAGGAGCGGGTAGGCGCCGCCTTTTTCGAGGATCGGGTTAAGGAGGAGCGGGTGCGGGGCGCCGACTTGTGGGGTAGTTTCTTCGGTCTGTCTTGTCGCGCCGGGTTCTCGCACGGGGTATATTCCACCAAAAGCTCCGCTTGCAGGAGCCAGAAATATAACACTCTTGTAGCCGGAAGGAGGAGTTGGTATTTTGGACGAATTCCACTACGAAGGGGGCTCTCTCCTCTGCGAAGACGTGCCGCTCGCGGAGATCTCCCAGAGGGTAGGGACCCCCGCTTACGTCTACAGCCACGCCGCCCTTGAGAGCGCGTACAGGGAGCTTGACGAGGCTTTCTCCAGCCTGGACCATCTGGTCTGTTTCGCGGTAAAGGCGAACAGCAACCTGGCCGTCTTGAGGTCGCTCGCTTCGTTCGGGGCCGGGGCCGACATAGTCTCCGGCGGAGAACTCTACCGGGCGGTGCGGGCTGGGTTCGACCCGAAGAAAATAGTCTTCGCCGGGGTTGGCAAGACGGAGGATGAGTTGATGGCGGGCCTCGGGGAGCGAATCCTGATGTTCAACGTCGAGTCTGCCTCCGAGCTGGAGCACCTCGACCGTTTCGCCGCCCGTCATGGCAAGCGTGCCAGGGTAGCTTTGCGCGTCAACCCCGACGTGGACGCCGGGACCCACGACCATATCTCCACCGGACGCGAGAAGGACAAGTTCGGCATTCCGGTAGACGAGGCGCTCCGGTTGGCCGAGAACGTGGGCGAGTACAAGTGCCTGGAGTTG
The DNA here is from genome assembly GCA_965219175.1 of Rubrobacteraceae bacterium. Taxonomy (GTDB): domain Bacteria; phylum Actinomycetota; class Rubrobacteria; order Rubrobacterales; family Rubrobacteraceae; genus JBBPZK01. The sequence goes on along the minus strand of CBDCNI010000001.1, from coordinate 255,571 downwards.
ATGGGCGTCCACCAGCACATAGGGTCCCAGATCACCAAACTCGCCCCCTACACGGAGTCGGTCGAGAAGAGCGCCGGGCTCGTCGAGGAGTTGCGCCGCCGCGGCTTCGGCATCAGCTACTTCAACCTCGGAGGCGGCCTCGGTATCCGCTACAAAGACGAGCAGACCCCGACCCCGAGGGAGTTGGTGGACGCCGTACGGCCGACGTTGGAAGCCACGGGATGCAAGATCCTCTGCGAGATGGGCCGCTACATCGCCGGAAACGCGGGCGTCCTCCTGACCAGCGTGATCTACCGAAAAAAGAGCGGCTCCAGGAGCTTCATAGTCGCCGACGCCGGGATGAACGACCTCATGCGCCCCAGCTTCTACGACGCCCACCACGACGTGTGGCCCGTTAAACAGAACGGCTCCGTGGCGAATGCGGACCTCGTCGGCCCGGTCTGCGAGAGCGGCGACTACCTGGCCCGCGACCGGGAGCTGCCCGACGCCGCCGAGGGAGAGACGCTCGCGGTCATGAGCGCCGGAGCCTACGGCTTCTCGATGGCCTCCAACTACAACTCCCGCCCAAAGCCAGCCGAGGTGCTGGTGCGCGGCGACCGCTGGGCCGTGGTGCGCGAGCGCGAGCACCAGGCCGACCTCGTAAAAGGCGAGTTGATCCCGGCCTTCCTGTAAAGCCGAAACCAGTGGAGGAGAACGGCAAAGCTACAGCGCCGCCTGGCGGCCTCGAAGTCTTCACCCTGGCGCAGAGGCCGGACCTAACGTCTCGCGCCAGATCCCTCGACCTGGCGGTGCTCCCGAGGTTCATAACCCACGACGCGATGGTCGGCCGTTACTGGAACGAACTGTACACGCGCTTCCCGGACTTCCAGATTGCCGTGTGCGAGAGAGACGAGGTTGTAGCCGCCGGCAACTGCACTCCCGTTTTCTGGGACGGGACCGTCGAGAGCCTACCGGATGCCGGCCTCGACGCGGTGCTGGAGCAAGCGATGCTCGACCCAGAGCGCGGGCGCTCCCCGAACGCGGTCTCGGCCCTCTTCGCGGTCGTCTCCCGCGAGCATCAGGGGCGCGGTCTCAGCCGGGTTGTCCTCGAAGCGATGAAAGACGTCGCGGCCGAACACGGGCTCGGCGCTTTGATCGCACCGGTACGGTCTACTCTGAAGGAACGTTACCCGCTCGCGCAGATGGAGAGCTATGTTCGGTGGGAGCGGGACGACGGGTTGCCCTTCGACCCCTGGTTGCGCGTACACCGGAAGATGGGCGCGGAGTATATGCGCGTCGCCCCACGATCCATGCTCGTCACCGGCACTATCCGGGAGTGGGAAGAGTGGACGGACATATGCTTCCCGGAGAGTGGAGAGTACGTCGTTCCCGGTGCTTTGCGGCCCGTTTCGATGGATGTAGAAAGAGATCTAGGCACTTACGAAGAGCCGAACGTGTGGATGCGGCACGTCGTCGAGGTCGTCTGAAGGAGGCAAGCCTGCCTGGAGACGAGAGTCGAGGAGTCTTATCCTAGACTTGGTTGCTTCCATCCCTTTTGTCCGCCCGGCGGTTGGTGAGTAGCGGTGAGATTAGCGGGCGATCGCGGGAGATGGCGGCGTCCAGGGAGAGGGCTTTCGCGCCGGCGCTGACCAGGACGATCAGGGAGAGTAGCGCGACTATCAGGTTGATGTTCAGGAACTCCGGGGGGCCGAGCCCTCCGCCGAAGCCTACGCCGCCCAGGGAGATGAGCAGCATGAGGCTGAACGCGATGCTCCCGAGGGCCGCGAGGTTGGTCAGAAGCCCGAGCAGGAGTGCCAGGCCCATCACGAGTTCGCCCGCCCGCGTCAGGTTGGCGAAGAGTTCGGCGTTCGGCACGACGTTCGCCTTCATGAAGGCTTGGAACCATTGCGGAGCCTGCGAGACGTAGCCGCCGGCTTTTATGCTCTGGGCGAATTGTTGGGGGAACTGGGGGTTCAGGATCTTCTCGGCCGCCCCGTTGATCCAGACCGCCCCAATCAGGATACGCACCCACGCCATACCGTTCACGGGATCCAACTCCTTTCGAGGACTACGCTCTCGGTCACGTTATACGCGCCACCGGACCAGATGGATTCATTGGTCTATGTTTCAGGAGATGTCCATACTCTTTTTACTATACTGTGCCGTTCAATGGATCACACACGAGAATCGCCGTGGCAAAGCTCGATCTGCACTACGTAGACCCACGACTGGTAGATCTTTACGACATCGAAAACGCCTGCGGCGCCGACACCGATTTCTACGTTCGTCTCGCGGCGGAACTCGATGCCCGCCGGATCCTCGACCTGGGGTGCGGAACAGGCTTGCTGACCCGAGAGTTGGCGCTCGACGGTCGCCAGGTTGCCGGCATCGACCCTGCACCGGCAATGTTGGCATACGCCCGCAGGCAGCCAGATGCTGATCTGGTGCGGTGGGTCGAAGGTGACTCCGGCGCGCTGGGGACACCAGGGGCGGATCTGGTAGTCATGACCGGGAACGTAGCCCAGGTGTTCCTCGACGACGCTGCATGGTCCACTACCCTACGAGACATTCATGCCGCCCTGCGTCCCGGCGGCTACCTCGCTTTCGAGAGCCGCAACCCCAACGACCGGGCGTGGGAAAGATGGAACCGCGCGAATACATACGAGCGGTTCGACTCACCGCACGGACCGGTGGAGGGCTGGATAGAGCTGGATACCGTGGAGAATGTCCGGGTTCGCTTCGAGGGGCATAATGTCTTCACCGCCACCGGCGAGGTCGTGGTTGCGAGCAGCGAACTGCGCTTTCGCAGCCTGGCGGAGATGACCGGATCCTTGATCGACTCCGGCTTCAACGTAGAGCGCGTGTACGGCGACTGGAACCGTGGGCCGCTCGTCGATACCAGCCGGGTCATGGTGTTCATCGCGCGCCGCCCCTGAGCCGAGACAGCTCTGGTAGGCGGGGGTACATCAGGCTGAGAGCATTGATCTCTATTCAAGGGTCTCGCGTACCCTACAAAAGAGTACCCTAAGGCCGGATCTTTAAGTCCGGCATCCAATGAGACGAGCCGTGCCGGTCGAATGTGGCCGGAAGACGAGGAGACGAATGTCCGATAGAGACCGTAGAGAAGAGAACTTGCGTAGAGAAGACGAGCGAAGAGCTACCGAATCTCGCAGCGGCTCCGAGGGACGCGCGACGGACGACTGGTTGTCGGAGAGCTTGTCCTCTAGAACAAGAAGCGAGAGAACGGAAGAGCCTCGCGAGGGAGAGTCGTCCGCAAATAGCTCGAAGAAGAGCGGAGGTACGAGCGGCGGTTTATATGGGAGTGAAGCGGGTACCAACATGGCTCGGGCGGCGGTGGCGGAGGTCATCGGCACGTTCATGCTGGTTTATGCCGGTACCGCCGTTGCCGTTGGCGCTCTCTTGAAAAACCCGACCGCCGGTGCTCCATATGACTCGACGGCGATCGCCCTGGCGTTCGGGCTGATACTGGTCGCCATAGTCGGCGCCCTGGGTCACGTCTCCGGGGCGCACGTAAACCCGGCTGTCACCCTCAGCCTTGCCGCGACCGGCAAGTTTCCCTGGGGATACGTCCCGGCCTACGTGGGGGCGCAGCTTGTGGGTGCTGTCCTGGGGGCTATCGCAACCTGGGTCTCCTTCGGTAACGCGGCGCGTACCACCGCGAACCTCGCCGCCACTTTCCCGGCGCCGGGGGTTGGTGACTTCAGGGCGCTTATCGTGGAGGCCCTGATCACGTTCATCCTCGTGTTCGTCATCATCTCCGTGGCGACCGACGATCGCGTTCCGGCCTCGGTCGCTCCTCTCGCCGTCGGGGTCGCGCTGGCCGCCTGCGTGTTTATCGCCGGGCCTGTAACCGGCGGAGCCGTCAATCCGGCTCGCGCCCTGGGACCGATGCTCGTAGCCGGAAAGTTCACGGCCGCCTGGGTCTACATCGTGGGGCCTATAGTCGGAGGCGTCCTGGCCGCCGTGCTATACGACCGCTTTATTTCCGAGGCCGACGCCCCGGACTGAGAACCGAATCGCGCTCTACTGCGTATACAATACGGTACCCGAAATCCGGCCTCTTAAGGAGATCTTCTTGGAAGAGAGAATTTCGCGCAAGAGCTTTATCCGCCTCGGCGGCGCGCTCGGCGTAGGAGCCGCTTCCGCATCACTCATCGTCTCCTGCGGCAGCGGCAACGGCAGTAGCAATGGCTCTGGCAATAGCGGCAACTCCGGGAGCGATGGTAGCGCTAGCTCTGGCAACTCCGGTACCGGCTCCGGTGGCAACTCCGGTTCTTCCGGCGGTAGTTCCAGCAAGAAGACGGCGGCTGCTCCGACGGGACAGGTCATAGCGCAAAAATCACAGGTCGCGCCGAACTCGGCTGTTCAGTTTCAGAATGATGGGCAGCCGGCCGTGTTGGTTCATCTGAAAAGCGGAGATTTCGTCGCTTACTCGGCGGTCTGCACGCACGCGGGTTGCACGGTGGCGTATCAGAAGAGTTCAGGGGATCTGGCGTGTCCCTGTCACGGCTCCGTCTTCGACCCGTCGAAAAACGCCCAGGTACTACAGGGACCTGCGCCCCGTCCGCTGCCCGGAATACCGATCAAGATACAGGGCGGAAAAGTCTTTAAAGCCTGAAGTCTGCCGTAAGCCTCTGGTCCTAGTCCCGTTGGCCGCGTAGAATGGCTTGCTATGGACCCTGGTGAAGAGCGGATCGGGCTTAACGGAGCGGCGGCTATTCTCGGTCGTCCGGCCGGTGTTGTCCGTCGCTACGTCGCGGAAGGACGTCTCCTCGCCGAGCGCGGTGCGGAAGGCGGCTACGCTTTCCGATTGTCTGAAGTCGAGGCGCTGGCCCGCGAGTTGAGCATCGCGGAAGCTGAGGAAGAAGTTTTCGAGGGAGAGGTGATCGGGGAAGAGCCCGCGGATAGCTCCCGTCTTCCGGCCGTGCCTTTCGAACGTTACGAGCGTCTTTTGCAACAGGGCCAGGACTACAAGACGCGCCTGGAGGAGCGGAACCGGCAGGTGGAGGAAGTTCGGCAGGAACGCGACGCCGCCCGCGTCGAGATAGACCGGCTCTGGTCGGAGATAGAGCGCCTTAACCTGGTCGAGTTCCAGCGCGAGCTTCAGGAGAAGACCATCTCAACCCTCGAAGAAGAGAAGGTGAAGCTCGAAGCCGAGCGGGACCGCCTCACCCAGGAGCACATCAAGCTGGTCGAGGAGAGATCCAACCTCGCAGAGGATCGTATCCGTCTGGAAGCCGAACTCAAAGCCCAAAAGAGCCGCGGCTTTTTCTCCCGCCTCTTCGGCGGCTAACCCACTTCCCCATGAACCGCGAAGAGATAAACCAAACGTTGCTCGGCTGTCGGGGCCTGGGAGTGTTGAGCGGCGTTCTGGAATCTCCGGGCGCGCGAAGCCTCTTGACCATTCTCGAAACCCTCGGACGGGAACGCCCGGACCCAATGCTGCTCTCCGAGACCTTCGGGTGTCTGTGGAGCGAGTTGGCGCGCGAGCCGGACCTCCTCTTGCCCGACGCCTGGAAGTCGCACTTCGTCGGGCGCATCCTGGACGATGAGAACCCCTTTAGCCTCGGCGCTGAGACCGGAGAAGCGAGCCCTATGGTCGTGGAGCAGGCCCGGCGAGACTTGCGCGTCTTGCGGTCACTCTTTGACCTGGACTCGGAAACCATGATCTCCGCCGTCGAGCGCGCCGCGCCGGAACTGACCGGGCTCTGGACCCCGTGGACCGACCCCGACTTCGTCGCCGGAGATTCGCCGAGACGCACCGTTGCAAGCAAGCTCTCGCAGGCTGCGGACTGGTCGAAAGTCACCGGGCTCCTGGAAGACCATTACGCCCGTCACGGCGCCGGACTTTTCGGGCGCCACCGCGCGTTTCGCTGGAGCCGGGGCGCTCTCGCGCCGGTCGAGCGACCGGACCCGATAGGCCTCAAAGACCTCATAGGGTACGAGCGGGAGAGGGAGCCCCTCCGGCTCAACACCCGGCGGCTGCTGGAGGGTCTACCGGCCCATCACGCCCTGCTCTATGGTCTGCCGGGGACCGGAAAGTCCTCTACTGTGAAGGCGCTCCTGAACGAGTACGCCGACGAGGGACTCAAGTTAGTCGAGATGGCGAAAGAAGACCTGGGCGAACTCCCGCGACTGCTGGAGGTCCTGCGGGGCCGGGGGCCGCGCTTCATCCTCTTCGTGGACGACCTCTCCTTCGAGGAGCACGAGGTCGAATACAAATCGCTCAAGGCTCTGCTGGAGGGTAGTGTGGAGGAACCGCCGGAGAACGTGCGGGTTTATGCTACGTCGAACCGCCGGAACCTGATCCGTGAGACCTTTTCCGACCGAGAAGAGGACGGCTCGGACGACGTTCACGCCCGCGATACGATGCAGGAAAAACTCTCCCTCTCCGCCCGCTTCGGCCTGCGCCTGACTTTCCCGACCCCAAACCAGAAACGATACCTTGAGATAGTGCGCGGCCTCGCAAAGAGACGGGATCTAGAACTCCCCGGAGAAGACCTGGAAGAGCGGGCATTGCTCTGGGACCGCTGGCACGCCGGCCGCTCCGGGCGCACCGCCCGCCAGTTCGTGGACGAGTTGGAAGCAGAGTTGAACGAGAGAAGGTAGAAATACGTCACCCGGAGATCGGTCCGGTCAGTCCAGGAACTCCAGTAGTTCTCCCTCGCAGACGTACTCCGCAGGACCTGTCATATAGACGGGCTCGTCGTCTCCGGCCCACTCTATCCTGACCGTGCCGCCGTCGAGACGCGCGTCTACCGGGCTCTTCGAGAGGCCGTGATGTATCGCCGCGACCGCCGCGGCGCACGAGCCCGAGCCCGAGGCCAAGGTCTCGCCCGCTCCCCGTTCCCAGATCCTCATGCGTAGGTCGTGATCCCCCAAGACACAGATAAATTCCACGTTCGTCTTGTCCGGGAAGGTCGGGTCGTTCTCGACCGGTGGACCTACCTTTTCGAGATCTAGGTCCTCGACTTCTCCCTCACTTTCGAGGAAAGTAACCGCGTGCGGGTTGCCCATCGAGACCCGCGAGAACCGGAAGCCATTGACTTCCACCTCCGGACTGATCTCCGGTGGCCCCATCTCAACCCGCGAGGAGCCGTCTTCGAACAGCAGGATCTTCTTCGTCCCCGCGCCCGTCTCGATTGTTAGAGACTCGCCATCTATCAGTTCGTAGTCGCGGGCGTAGCGGGCGAGGCACCGGATGCCGTTGCCGCACATCTCCGAGAGTGAGCCGTCGGAGTTCAGGTAGACCATCTCCAGGTCCGCGATCTCCGAAGGCATCGGAATGAGGATGCCGTCCGCGCCGACACCGAAGTGCCGGTCACAGGCACGCTGGGCTAGAACCGCCAGGTCTAGCCCCTCGACCTCCCCAGGGTCGAAGACCAGGAAATCATTCCCGACACCGTGCATTTTGGTAAAACGCATGCCGCGATTCTATTCCCGAACGAGCGGCGAAACCAGAGCGTCCGCGTCTACCGTCGGGAACGTTCGCTTTCCTCTCGTGCGATAGCCTGGGCGGCCTTTATCGCCGATTGGGCCGTCGTGATGCAGTTATTGAAGCGGGCGCTCTCGAAGTTCGCGTCGGAGTCGGACGACTCGATGGAGACACGAACCGCCTCCAACCGGGCGAGGATCTCCCCGAACTCTTCTTGCAAACCCATCTTACTCTCCACCAGATACCTCCATTGTTCGCCATTCTATTCAGAGAGTATCTTATCCGCGATGCGTGAGGACACTACGCTTCGCAACAGCGAATGCGAGTGTCAGCTACCAATCGAGTAGTTTGGCGCGAGCAGGTTACGAGAGGAAGTTTACTGCGGTATCCTTTATGCCTCATCGTAGGAAGAGAGGAGAAGCTATGCGGATCGGGTTGCAGGTTCCCAGGTTTACCTGGCCGGAGGCCCCGGACTCCATCAGCCGGAAGCTTGCGGAGATCGGGCGCACGGCGGACGAGATGGGGTTTTCGAGCATCTGGGTGATGGACCACTTTTTCCAGATAGAGATGGTCGGCGCGGCTGAGGAGCCGATGCTCGAAGGCTACAGCGCCTTGAGCTATCTCGCGGGCGTGACGAGCCGGGCGCGGCTAGGTACCCTGGTCACGGGAGTTCACTATAGGCATCCGGGTCTACTGGTGAAGACGGCTACCACGCTGGACGTGCTCTCCGGTGGACGTGCGTATCTCGGCATCGGGGCGGGGTGGTACGAGCGCGAGTCGAGAGGACTCGGGGTGCCTTTCCCATCCACCGCCGAGCGCTTCGAGCGGCTGGAAGAGGCGCTCCAGATCTCCCACCAGATGTGGTCCGGGGAGACAGCCGCGTACGAAGGAGACCACTACTACCTGACAGAGACGCTAAACAACCCGCCCGCATTGTCGCGGCCACGCCCTCCGATCATGGTCGGCGGCTCGGGCGAGAGGAAGACGCTGCGGCTAGTTGCCCAGTACGCTGATGCCTGCAACCTGTTCGCCTACGGCGGGCCGGAGACGATCCGCCACAAGCTCGACGTTCTCAAGGGTCATTGCGAAGACGCCGGACGCGACTACGACGAGATAGAGAAGACGGCCCTCGGGACGGCCAACCTGGCCCCGGATGGGATGACGCCGGACCAGGTGATCGACACCTGCCGGGAGATGGCGGAGGCGGGAATAGAGCACCTCGTCTTCAACATGCCCAACGTACACGAGATAGAGCCGCTGGAAGTATTCGGGCAGGAGATAATCCCCGCCGTCGCCGAGTTCTGAGCGTGCTCTACCCGGCTTCCCCGAAGTGCTCCCCGTGGAACCCGAACGGGATGTGGTGCGGCACCCGTGCCCGGGCTATCTCCTCGAACGAAGCCGCGTCCAGCACGAGCAGGAAAGAGTCGCCCACCGCGGCGTCGAGCACGACCGATAAAATGACGCCATCGTCTTCCTCCCTCGCTTCCGGAGAGGGTACGAAGATCGGCTCGCCAGGGTAGCAGTCACCGGCATACCAGGTGCGAGAGGAATGCTCCGTCACGTCGGTCTTGACGAGCTGGTTCAGCCACTCGCCCCGGCCCTCGCGGCTCACCCCTATACCATAAGCGTAACGGTAGCTCCGGGCGGTGCAGCGTTCGTTGATGCGCGGCATCTCCATAGGTTCTTCAGAGAGGATCTCGTACTCCAGAGGCGCTTTCTTTTCCGCCGAGTTTAAATCTATCCGGTAGCGACGCAACTCGGCGACCGCGGTCGCGGCGACGGCGCTCTCCGGGTCGCGTAGCACATCCATGTAGAATTCCTCGATCACGGCGGCGTCTGGGTAGGCGAGCAGGTCCACGAAAAGGTCGCCGTCCCGCTCGAAAGAGTTGACGTGATGGAAGCAGAAGAAAGCCCCGGTTTCGTAAGTGCCGGTAAGCTCGCCGGTTTGCTTGTCTATGACGTGGAAACGGGTGGGGCGGTCGGGCTTCCACTGGAGGCTCTCCGCGTAGGGTCTGCCAGTCAGGAGCATCTTGACGAAGTTGGCGACCAGCGGGTACTCGACGAGGACAACGTGATGCTCGCTCTGGCCGAAGCTGTGCATGTAGGCTGGTTCTCGGGTCGGGATGCTCGCCAGCACCTCGCGGTTTAGCCCGCCGGGCCGCACCCGGAAGACGTTGTAGGCTGGGTTGCGCGAGACGTGGGTGGCGTGGTTTATGTAATCGCCGGTCGCGGGGTCTGTGTGCGGGTGGGGTGAGGAGCCGATGACGTCGAGGTCGTCCTCAAAGCGGACCACCCCGGCGGTCGCGAGCGTCTCCGGGTCGAACTCCACGGGCAGGGGCGTCTCGGTGAGGGCGATAAAATGGTCGTCGAGCTTGTGGACGCTCACGCTCGCGTTGGCCCCGAACTCGGGGGAGGAGAGCAGGCTGGAGAAGCGCTTGAAGATAGAGTGGCACGGGTCGGTGGCGAACTCGGAGTAGCCGATCTCACCTCGCTCCTCCACGTAGCGATGCTGCGGACTGTCGAGGAACCTGTTCGAGTAGGAGACGGAACCTTCCTGGAAGCTGAACCTGTGGAGCATCGCGAGGCCGTCGAACCAGTGCCGGAGCTTCTTCTCCCCGGCGTCCCAGGTTCCGGGACCGTTCCGGATCAGGGTGCCGGTGAGCCAGCCCGGAACCTCACCCTCGACCGGCACGCGCTCTATCTCCACCTCACGCTCAAGCGCCGAAAATCCCAGCCGGTAATCTCTTTCCACGAGACGCCTCTCTCTCTGGATCTAACGCATCCCGCAAAGTTTATCGCGCGGACACTCCAGTGGTCCGAGAGAGCCGGTAGGTCAAGCGTTTCGATGATCCACCAGGTCGCGGATCTCCACATGAATGCCGTGACCGAGTACCCAATCGATCATCGCCCGAGAACTCGCCTGCTCGTGCCTATCCGCCGCCCCGAGTTTGGACAGAAATAGCAGATTTTCGACGGGAACCCCTTTTCCTTTAGCCATCAATGCCTTCAGAATATCCCGCTCGAACTCCGTGTTCGGGTTCCGTAAACTCAGCGCGACCTCGATTATCGTCGACTCTTCTGGGATGTGGAAATCGACCGCAAGCTTGCCAGAACCGCAGATCCGCCGCTCGTCGTAGCCGGGACCCAGTTTATCCTCCACGCGGAGGCGGAGGTTTCGCATGAACTCGTTGGTCTTGAGGTTCCCGGAACCTGCGCCGCCCACCTCAAAGAAACCGGGCGTTTCGTCCGCAACAGCTTGAGCGAGCCGGGCGAGTTTCTCAACTTTGCTCAACCTATTTCCCTATAGCTGTCAGGAGCTACCGGATTCCAAAGCGTCTCGCATCGAGTACAGGCCGGGCTCTGCGTCCACGATGAACTTCGCGGCCCGTAGGGCTCCAGTGGCGAAGGTGGAACGGGAGAGGGCGCGGTGGACGACCTCGACTTCCTCGCCGTCGGAGTAGAAAGTGACGCGGTGCTCACCGACCACCGCGCCACCCCTTATGGCGTGGATGCCGATCTCTCCCTCCTTGCGCGGCGAGACGCCCTCCCGGCCGTAGGTCGCAACCTCGTCCAGGTCTTGTCCCCGTCCCCCGGCGGCGGCGCGGGCGAGGAAGAGGGCCGTCCCCGATGGAGCGTCTTTCTTGTTCCGGTGATGGGCTTCGACGATTTCGATGTCATAGCCGTTGCCGAGCTTCGCGGCAAGATCGCCTACTACTTCTCCGAGCAGGTTTACTCCGACGCTCGTGTTCGGAGCTAGCAGGACTGGGACTTGATTCGCGGCTTCTTCGATTTCTTCTTGTTGGGCTTCGGAGAGTCCGGTCGTCCCGATCACCACGGGCTTCCGGTACGCGAGGTGCTCGACGGTCGCCTCCGGGCTCGTGAACTCGATCAGGACTCGCGCCTCTTCCGGCGGAACCTCGGTGGCGCTAATATCGGCTTTGCCCCATCCGCAGAGTTCGCCGAGGTCCGCACCCAGGTCCGCTGACTCTGCTCTCACCGTGCCGCCTGCAAGCTCGAAGTCCGGGTCTCCTAAGGCGGCGCGGCAGATCTCACGTCCCATCCGGCCCGATGCCCCGATTACCGCTACGCGGAGCGCTTCGCGGAGCGTTGCGTCGGTCACACTTCCTCGGGGGTTGGGAGGAGGTGGTTGGTCTGCTCCATCGTCCGGCGCAGCTCCTCCAGGTGCTCGCCTTCCATCGGGATCATCGGGAGGCGCATCTCGTCGGAGCAGAGGCCGAGGAGAGAGGCGGCTGTCTTTACCGGGATCGGGTTCGTCTCTATGAACAGCGCCCGGACGAGGGGCAGAAGCTCGTAGTGAAGCTCGCGGCCCCGCGCGAAGTCGCCTTCCAGCAGCGCCCCGACCATCTCCGAGACGGCTGCGGGGGCGATGTTGGCGGCGACGGAGATCACCCCGGAGCCCCCGAGGGACATCAAGGGGAGCGTGAGGGAATCATCACCGGAGAGGATGTCGAAGTCTTCTCCGCAGAGCCTCCTTATGTCGCTCGCCATGTCCATCGAGTGGGTCGCCTCTTTGGTACCGACGATGTTCGGGATCTCCGCGAGGCGGGCCGTTGTCTCGGCCGAGACCGTCACGCTCGTGCGGCCGGGGATATTGTAGAGGAGTACGGGAAGGCTAGTACTCTCGGCGATGGCGGCGAAGTGGCGGTAGAGCCCTTCCTGGGTCGGCTTATTGTAGTAGGGGGCGACCTGGAGAGAGCCGTCGGCCCCGGCGTCTTCGGCCATCTTCGTGTACTTGATCGCCATGTCCGTGCTATTGGAGCCCGTACCAGCGATCACCGGAACCCGACCGTCGGCCACCCGCACGGCGGTCTCGATAGCGAGCCGGTCTTCCTTCTCGCTCATGGACGGAGTCTCACCCGTAGTTCCGCACGGCACGAGACCGCTTACGCCGTTTTGGATCTGGAACTCGACCATGCCCTCCAGCGCATCGAGGTCTATCTCCCCATTCCGAAACGGTGTGACGAGGGCTGTGATCGCTCCGCTAAACATCTCTCTCCTCCAGCTCGAAGTCTTTGTGGAGACGCCTGACCGCCTCCTCCACCCTTCCCGCAGGTATAACACAAGTCACCTGTATCTCCGAGGTCGAGACCATCCGTATAGGTATCCCAGCCTCCCCCAGAGACGCGAACATCCTCGCCGCGTACCCCGGACGATTCAACATCCCCGTCCCGACCACCGAGACCTTGCCCAACTCCTCCTCGCCCTCGACCCGTCCACCCAGAGACTCGGCCACCTCGCCCGCGAGCCGCTTGGCCTCGGCCAGGTCCCCGCGCCTGACGGTAAAGGCAACGTCCGCCGCTCCTTCCCCGGCTCCGCTCTCGACGATCACGTCCACCGAGACGCCGCTGTCAGCCAGCGGCGTGAAGACTTTGCTCAATGTTCCAGGTCCGGTGCGGATGCCGAGCAAGGTTACGCTCGATACGTCCAGGTCGTGGACGATTCCGGCGACTGTTTCTCTGGTTTCGAGGTGCTCCAAGTCTTTGCCTCCCGTTATAGTCGTGCCCGGCTCTTCGTTGAAAGAGTTCCTGACGTGGATCTCCACCCCGTACAAAGCGCCCAGCTCTATTGCCCGCGGGTGCATCACCTTCGCCCCGCGCCAGGCCATCTCCGCCATTTCAGCCGGGGAGATCCTGGCTATCCTCCGCGCTTCCGCTACTATCCTCGGATCCGCAGTGTAGACGCCGCTAACGTCCGTATAGACCTCGCACCGCTCCGCCCCGAGCGCAGCCGCAAGCGCCACGGCCGTAGTGTCGGATCCACCGCGCCCCAGGGTCATCACGTCGCCCAAAGAGTTCATCCCCTGAAAACCGGCTACTATGACGACCCGTTTCTTCTCCAGGAGACTGTGGATGCGACCCGGATCTATGCTGGAGATCACCCCGGACCCGTAACGCCCCGTGACGCTCATCCCGGCCTGCGGACCCGTGAGCGAGACGGCCTCGACGCCCCGGTCGTTCAAAGCCATCGCCAGCAGCGCCACCGACTGCTCCTCGCCGGTCGATAAGAGTTGGTCTATCTCGCGTGGCGAAGGCTCCCGGCTCACCTCTCCGGCGAGCCTCAAAAGTCGGTCGGTGGTCTTGCCCATCGCGGAGACGACGACGACCAGGTCGAGCCCTGACTCGCGGGCGCGGGCGACTCTCCGGGCCACTGCTTTTATGTGCTCCGCCGTCGCGACCGAGCTTCCACCGTACTTCTGAACTACTATACCCAATAAGGCTACTCTCTCAGCTTCCGTTTTTGCTAAACGTGCTTCACAATGCAGGCCTGCGGTTGAGGTGAGTCGAGAAGGGTGTCGCGAGCCACTCAACTCATACTTTACTGATCGCCCGTCTCGACGCGCAGCGGCAGCCAGACCTCTCTCAACACCCGTTCGGCCCAACCTTCGTCGAGGGGCAACCCAGAGAGGTGCCGAGCATAATAAGCTCCGCTCAGCGCGTCGGTGACGGCTTCCACATCAGCTTTTGCTCTGATCTCTCCACGCCTCAGGCCACGTTCCAGCACGAGCCTGTAGCGTCTGCGCCGTGGCAGGATTATCCGCTCCCTGGACGACTCGAGGAGTTCGGGGTAGTGCGGCCCCTCCACCAGGAGCACGCCCACCAAAGACATTCCCGCCTCGCCTTCGTGCTTGGTTCTCCCCTGACTCAGGAGTTCCAAGATGTCGGAGTAGGCGCTGCCCGTGTTTGGGACTTCCTCGGAACCGTAGCGAGATGCTACGGCTTGGGTTACCAGATCCGCCTTGTCGCGATAGCGGCGGTAGACGGTCGCCCGGCTCACCCCGGCTTCGGCGGACACCTGGTCGATGGACATGTTGTTGTATCCTCGCTCACCGAGCAGCTTGAGGGTCGCTTCCAGAATAGTTCTGTCTGCCTCGGTGCTCCTCGGCCGTCCGGCCCTAGATTGTACCTCGCTGTTTCGCACCATGATTCTAATTCTAATCTCCGCACGCGGGTCGCGCTGGTACGAGACATGACCCATTCCGGTAGCCTATAAGGTATGTCTCCTCTCTCCAGGCAAGGCCCTGGAGAGACGTTATCGGTGCCTCCTTAACTGTTAACGGTGCTCATGTCCGGGTAGCGATCACCGGAGGCGACGCCTACGGGAGCGGCCTCGTCTATGCGCGAGCGGTCCTCTTCCGTCAGCTCGATGTCGGCTGCCGCTGCGTTCTCTTCGAGATACTTGCGACGCTTCGTGCCTGGAATTGGTACTACATCCTCGCCCTGCGCCAGCAGCCACGCCAGCGCCAGCTGCCCCGGTGTCACGCCCTTCTCTTCTGCTATCTGGCGGACTTTCTCGACCAACTCCAGGTTCTTCTGGAAGTTCTCGCCCTGGAAGCGGGGAGAGTTGCGCCGGTAGTCGTCCTCGTCGAAGTCGTCGGGGCTCTGGATCTGACCGGTCAGGAAACCGCGTCCCAGCGGAGAGTATGGAACGAAGCCGATGGCAAGCTCCCGAACGGTCGGCAGGATCTCGTCCTCCACATCCCGGCTCCACAGGCTGTACTCTGTCTGAAGAGCGGTTATGGGGTGAACTGAATGCGCCTTTCGGATGGTCTCCGGGGCAGCCTCGGAAATGCCCAGGTAACGGACTTTTCCGGCCTCGACTAGTTCTTTCATCGCGCCCCAGGTCTCCTCGACTGGCGTTTCGGTATCTACCCGATGCTGGTAGTAGAGGTCTATGTGGTCCACGCCGAGCCGTGTCAGGGAATCGTCGCAGGCCCGACGGACGTGGTCCGGCCGACCGTCTGGAACAGGTCCCGTGTTGTTCTCGGCGGGCACGGCACCGAACTTGGTGGCGAGCACGACCTCGTCCCGCCGATCTGCTATGGCCTTGCCGACGAGCCGCTCGTTGGCGTAGGGACCGTACCTATCCGCCGTGTCGAGGAACGTAACGCCGAGTTCTATCGCGCGGTGGATGGTGGCTATGGACTCCTCATCGTTGCTGGTGCCGTATGCCCAGCTCATCCCCATGCACCCGAGCCCGAGCTCGGATACGATGAGGCCTTCGCTTCCCAGATTGCGCTGTCTCAAGAGATTCTTCTTCTGTTTAGCTGGCTCCCGTTCGAGGCGCATCTGCTCCTGTACCGTCCGGTCTCGTGGCTGCGTCGATGTTAGCTTCCATATCTGTGTAGAGATCTACCTTCTCGTCGATCGCGCGCAGGTTACTCTCAAGCTCCGCCAGGTGTCGTCGGACCTCGTCCCGGTGCCCTTCGAGCAGCGAACGTCTCTGGGGTATCGTGGTGTCGCCAGCGCGCCACAGGTCTGCAAAGCGTTTCATCTTGCGGATCGGCATGCCCGTGGCCCTGAGCTTGCCCAGGAACCCGATCCGGGCCAAGTCCGGCTCAGAGTAGCGGCGATGGCCGCTCTCGGCGCGGCCAACCGAGTCCAAGAGGCCCACCCGCTCATAGTAGCGGAGCGTGTGGGCCGAGAGTCCGGTGTGGACAGCGGTCTCTTTCACGGTTAGCCCTTCTTCCATTACACAACCTTTCTACACCTTAGAGCACACTCCAAGTCAAGGTGTTCTTGTGAGAAACTCTGGGCTCGGAGGGGACGCAAGCCGGGAGTTAACTTCAGGCCCCAATACTACTCCCTCCAAACGGCTGGTCTACCGGGTGCGGGCTTACGATCTATGCAGCGCCCGGCGACGGGGTCTGACCTGTCACGGCTGGATGACCGTGAGCCGGAACGGGCCGCCATTCTCCGCGGCGTGCGCTACCGCCTCATTGGCTGTATCTAGTTCGAAGCTCGTGACCTCGAAATCGTCCAGGGAAAGAAGCCCTGATCGGATAAGAGCGACGAGCCTTGCCGGCGCATCTCGCGGGTACATATGCTGGCCGCGCACGGTAATGCCGTTGCGCATGAGGTGACTGTACGGCAGCTCCAGCCCCACGCGGAGGCCGCCCATCAGCACCACGGTGCCGTGGGGCCGCACTGTCATCGCTGCGGCGCGCACCTGGGCCGCATCCGGCAGCGGAGGCAGGATGTCGAGGACTTTGTCGATCAGCCCTGGCGTCGCCTGGCTCATGCTTTCCCGGTCTTTGTCTTCGTCGCCGGTAAGCACGACTGTACTCACGCGGGGACCGAAGCGGCGAGTCAGATCTTTGAGAACCGCTTCGTTGCGGCCGGGCGCCACGACACAGCCCGCTCCCATCGCCAAGGCGAGAGCGACTCCTGCGCTGCCGAAATGTCCGGTTGCGCCGCTGATCAGGACGGTTTCTCCGGCTTGCAGGTTGGCCGCTAGCAGGCCGCCGTAGGGAATGAGAAACGTGCCCAACGCGCACCAGCGACCCGCCTCCGCCCGGTCGATCTCTCCGAGCCGGATCGCATTCTCCATCGGTATCAGCATCCGCTCGGCGAACGGGCCGTTGCGGAAGTGAGACTGCAGGCGCTGCGCACCCTCTGTAGGAGCGATCCAACCCTGCAACATGACGTCGGGGGAGACCGCATCGTCGCGTGAGCGCACGGTGGGATCGCAATGCACCCAATCTCCAGAGGTGACGCGCGTCGCATCCGGCCCCACAGCCCGCACGCGCCCGACAGCCCCGCACCCTACGGCCATCGGCAGCAGCAATGGATACTCTCTGGCTCCGCTGAAGACCTCGGTAGTGTAGGACAGAACCGGCGCGGCGACCACATCAACCACAACCTCGCCCGCGCCGGGTTGAGGGTCAGGTAAAGTCTCGATGATCAGCGGCGACCCGAACTCCTCCAAAACGGCGGCCTTCATGATTCATCTTCCAAAAGAGTCCACCACTTCTGCTCCGTTAGATCTCCTTTTATTAGATTACAATACAGATCGTATTGTAATCTGGAGAGTCTTCTTGTCAAGGGTCGAGTACAAAGATATTGTGGCAAACCATGCATTCCCCGCCGCAGGCATATGTACGGGTGGCGCTCATCCTGCATGGGGCGAAGATCCACGGACGTTTCGAGAAGCGTTTTGTCTATAGCGGCGCCGTTTGATTGCCCTTTACTAAAATGTAAGCTCAGATGCCGGGTACGCTGTCTAACGTGGTTACGTGGCTAGCCTAGCGCATCCAGGTTTGGTTGGCAGCCGGCTCACCCGAAACGCGCCGGGTGAGTTTGAGGCCGGGGACGGGCTGGTATAACACGAAAGGCTACGAACGGTTTTAAAGATCATGACCAGGAGGCAGGGTACAGAGATATGGGAGACGAGAAGGAATCACAAGGAATCTTCGAGGGCTACGGAAGGGACGGCCGGCTGCTCGCCTCGCATGCGACCCTCATGGGGTTCTTTAACCTCATCTTCGCCGCTTTCTTACTCTTCGCCAGGAGGACGGATCGTCCTATCCCGGAGCGGGTGGAGCCTTCCGACATTTTGCTGCTAGGCGTCGCCACCCACAAGCTGAGTTGGCTCGTCGCCCGCGAGTCGATCACCAGCCCCCTGCGCGCGCCATTTACCGAGTTCCAGGAGGAGGACAGCACCACCCACGTGGACGAGAAGCCACGTGGCGAGGGTTTGCAGTACGCTTTGGGAGAGCTGTTAACGTGTCACTTCTGCCTCGGGCAATGGGTCGCCGCGTTCTTCACCTACGGCCTCGTTCTCGCCCCGCGCGTCACCCGTCTGGTCGCCGCCGTGTTCGCGACCGTTACACTTTCGGACCACCTCCACCAGACCTACAAGGCGCTCATGAATCGAGCTTAACCGGCGGGCGCCCCCCTCGAACTCCACTGAAACGCGAGAGCTAGCCGGAGGTTTGCTCCGGGGCGCTGCCGTTCGGGAGGAGCGGCTTTGGAGGTTCTGCGATGGAAGCTAGGATGGAGACCTTGCCGCGTCTGAAGCGGACCCAGAGCGTGATCAGGAAACAGCCTAAGAGCGCCGCGATCACACTGAGCAAGCCAGCCTCGGGACCGAACCCGCCGCCCGTCCAGAGCGTCGGGCCGCCTTGCTTCGTGGCGACGAACGTCGCCCCAAAGGGACCGATGCCGCTTACTGGAAAACCAAAAACGTTGCCCTCGAAAAAATTCCAGGTTATGTGCAATCCTATGGGGATAGCGAGTTCTCCCGTCAGGATGTATCCGGTACCGAGCATAAGCCCCGCCACCATTATGTTGATCGTGCTGACAACCGTGGCATCCGGGTTGGGAGCATGGCGCAATCCGAAGTAGAGCGAGGAGAGTACCCAGGCCAGAAGTATGGCCCTCCTGGGTCCGATGAGGGGAAAATTAAAACCCTCCGCCAGGTTCCGAAGCCTGTATCCCCGAGACACCAACTCCTCGGTAAGACCCGTACACAGAAACCCCACGATCGGTACCATGAGCCCCACCAGGAACGGACTTCCCGGCTCCAACGATTGGAAAGTTTCCTCGATAGAGGTCCATCCCATGCCAAGCTCCGTCAAGAAGACACCCGTCATCAGTAGCGCCCCCAGACCAAGACCGAATGCCAGGTCCATGAACCAACCGCCGCTAATGTGGAAGCCGAAGCCTGCAAAAGGGCGACGGTCGAGGAAGCGCCCCGCCGCCCATACGCTTGAAACCGCCGCTACCAGGGAAGCGAGGCTGCTGATAAGAAAAGCCGCCGCTGGTCCCTTCACGACATCGCCGGTAGCCGGGACTTTCCCTGAACCAAAGAAGAGCCATCCCGCTACCAGGAAACCCAACGCGACTTGCAAGATCGCCACGAAAATCGCCCACTGCAAGAGCAGCCGCCACGGTGCGCGCACCCGCAGGCCCTCGTCGGTCCTCTCGAAAAACAGTTCCATCCGGAACCCTCGCTCCACTCACTATCCAGCCAAAGCAACCAGACAAATATACTATCCGGGTGGGCTCGTGGCCTCAGGCTGTGTGGAAAAAAGCCGGAGACTTAACCCTCGCGTTCTCGACGGTCGCGCATCTCCCGGCGGCGCATCGGCATGGCGTCGATGCGTCCGAATAAGTCTCGCGCGGAGACCGGCTCCCCGGAGCGAAATTTCTCCCCGCCGTCTTTACCGACGAGTACGACTATGAACCGTCCATTTTCGATGCCGTACTCTTCTCTCAAAGCCGCCGCTCTTTCCGGGACGTTGCTTCCGGTTTCGAGGAGGCTCATCGTCATCAGGTCGCGGTCCTCGAAGCCGGTGGTGTTGTTCTCCACGACGCGCTGTTGCTCGACGTATTCGGGGGTAGAGGTGGAGGGGGCGAAGATCAGGAACATCCGGTTTTCCCGGTGCGGTCGGCCCAATCGGAAGCTAACTCCTCAACTCTAGTGTCCGCCGGATAGCCTCGCTGTGTCTCGTGACCATCTTCTGGTAGCGTTCGGTCTCCCGGATGGCCTTGCCGCTCCCGAAGCCTATACCCTCGAGACGCTTTTTGATCGCGACGGTGGCGAAATAGGTCCCCTCGTAGTAGGTAAAGAGCTGGTCCAGAGATATGGCGTCCCGATCCGGACGCACGGTCTCTCTGGCGGCTTCTCCGGCCTGTAGCCGAACCTCGGGCTCGCCGCCAACGGGGCCGCCGACCGGGCTTCGGAGTTTGTCCAACGCCGCAAAGACCGTTTCGTTCTCCGGGCGGTCCGAGTAGTCTTTGCTGACATACACGTACTCTACTTCCATCGTCTTGGAGACCATTACGATGGAAGGTCTTGCCACCCGCTCTTCTTCGTCCCACAAGCCCAGGATCCGGCAGAGATCCCCCCTCGCATCGCTCAGGGTCGGAAAAGGAAGCAGCAGCTTGCCGCCCATCTCCGCGTTTGCCTCCGGCGAGTCTACGCTTATCGCCGCGACCTGCACGCCGCGCCGCTCGAACTTCTCGTACTCCCTGGCGAAGGTGACCAACTGCCCGTTACAGTACGGAGCCCAGTTCCCCCTGTAGAAGATCAACACTACCGGACTCGTAATGAGCTGCCCCGAAAGGTTCCACGGGATCCCCTCCTGGTCCGGCAACTCGAAGTCCGGCGCTTTCTGTCCGACGCTTACGTCCACCATCCCGGAGAGACCTCCCTTTCTACCCCGCCCAAAACTACCCCGCGAATATATCATGATGAGCGTGCCAAACTGTCCGGCCGGTGAAAAGGAGTGAGAGTATGGACCCGCAAAACGACCGCAGCCGCACGGTGACCTGGAAGAACCCCGCTCTCGGAGCCGGGGCGCTGAAGAGCCTGAGCGGGCTCGAATACCTGCGGGGCATGGTCTCCGGGGAGTTGCCCTCCCCGCCGATGGCCGACCTCATGGGCTTCTCGGCCTCGGAGGTCGAAGAAGGGCGGGTCGTCTTCGAGTGCGTACCGGCCGAGTATCACTATAACCCGCTCGGCACTGTTCACGGCGGACTCGCCGCGACCCTCTTCGACTCCGCGATGGGCTGCGCCGTCCACTCCACCCTGCCCGCCGGGGCCGGCTACACAACCCTGGAACTAAAGGTCAACCTGCTTCGTCCGATCTTCATCAGCACCGGCCGCCTATGGTGCGAGGGAAAAACAATCCACGTCGGGGGACGCATCGCGACCGCCGAAGCCCGCCTGACGGACGAGGCCGGCAAGCTCTACGGCCACGCCACGACCATCTGCATGCTCTTCCGCGAAGAGAAAGAAGAGAATGCCGCCGGAGAGAGCCCCCGCTAACCAAAAGGTTCGCCCTCTGTTTTTTGGATATCTAGTAGTCTTACGTCGCGTAGGAAATTCCCAAGTACGAAAAGGAGTAACGATGATAGAAGATCCCGTAAGGTTCACCGTCTACTCGGACTACCTCTGACCGTGGTGCTTTAACGGGGCCGTGCGCCTCGAAAAGATAGCGTCCGAGTTCGAAGATACCGTCGAGGTCGTCTGGAAGAGCTTCATGCTGCGCCCCTCGCCGCACCCTCGCAGCGTGGAGGAGCACCGCGAGTACACCAAGAGTTGGCTGACGCCCGCTTCACAACCGGAGTCCGGCAATTTTACCGTCTGGGCCACGGAGAACCAGCCGCCCAGCCACAGTGTACCGGCTCTTGTCGCGGGCAAGGCAGCCGCCACCTTCGGGGAAGAAGCGTTTCACAGGTTCCACCTGGAGGTCATGGAAGCGTACTTCAACGAGAATCGTACGATCTCCGACCCCGACGTCCTGGACGACGTGGCCGGACGAGCCGGCATCGACGCCGCCGAGTTCCGGCGTAGGATCTCCGAAAACGGACAGGATTTCGAGAATGAGGTCTTCGCCGAGCACACCGAGGCCGTAAGCATCGGGGTGAACGGCATCCCCTCGGTCGTGGTGGACGATGCCCTACTAATACCCGGCGCGGTCGGCGCGGACATCTACCGGCAGATAATAAAGGAGCGTCTGGAGCTAAGGGAGAACTAAGCTGGTCAGCACGTCAGTTAGTCAGCCGATCGGCAAGGATAATTCAGCTCAAACGTCGCCCCGGAAACACGTCGTGCTCCCAAGCTAGCGACGAAGCCGGCAACAAAGAAAAGGTGTCTTGCTCCTCTGAGAGCAAGACACCAAAAAGCTGAAGTACTGACCGGCTGACTAGCTCGTTAGCTTGCCAGCTTTCGGGTCTCGGCCAGCGACTCGCTGTAGCCGGAGGTTAGGGCTTGGTAAGCGTCTACCTCTTCGGCGACATCTTCTTTGCCCTGCTCGCTGAAACGCTTCTTGAAGGCTACGGTGGTGAAGTAGACGCCCTGGTAGTAGGGGATCAACTGTTCCAGCGTCATCGCCGGGCGCTCGGGACGGACGCTCTGTTCGTTCGCCTCCTCGCCCGAGACCCGTACTATCGTATCGCCGTCGTAGGAACCGTCCGCGTCTCCAAGCTCGTCGAGGGCCAAGAAGATCTCCTCGTCCCCAGGACGGTCGGCGAAGTCGTTGCCGGCGTAGAGGTAGCGGACCTCACCACTCCGGTCCACGACTATTATCGTCGGTACGGCTACACCTTCGCTATCGTTCCAGATCCCATAACTCTTTGCGAGATCCCCACGCGCGTCACTCAACAGAGGGAACGGAAGCCGTAGCTTCTCCCTCATCGGCGTATTGTGCTCCGGCGGGTCCACGCTAATCCCCGCGACCTGCGTGCCGCGCTTCTCGAACTCTTCGTACTGCCTGGCGAAGCTAACTAGCTGCCCGTTGCAGTACGGTCACCAATCGCCCCGGTAGAAGACCAGCATAACCGGCCCGTTCTCCAGGTGCTCGGAGAGATCCCAGGACTTCTCCGTCTCATCGGGAAGCTCGAAACCGGGAAGCTTCCCTCCTGTCTCAATATTCGCCATCTTCCATCTCCTATCTTCAGGGTTCTATAAGTACTCTACAGGAATACCTCTACAGAGCACACCGAACCCGATATCGAAGGTCCGAGGTTGTTACCCCAGATTATAAGGCAAACCGGAAAACACACAATACTATGCACCATCCGTACAGCTTAATGTGTGAGATATATCGTCGAATCCGCATAGGTTAGCATATGATTCTCCCTAGGACTCTTTACACGTCAGACGGGAGACGGAGCATGCAAACATGAGGATCGAGAAAGAGTCCCACCGGGAAGATACTGCAGCGTCCGGAGATATTGCGGAGCCGTTTCGGGAAGCGTTCGACAAGGCGGCGGTCGGAATGGCGCTCGTGGATCTCGAAGGATACCCGTTGGAGACGAACCCCGCTCTCAGGGAGATGCTCGGTTACGGGCCGGGCGAGCTTCGCGGAATGGTCTTCACGGAATTTACCCACCCCGAGGATGCAACGGTAGACATGAGCCTCTACCAGAAACTTCTCGCCGGGGAGCGCGAGTACTACCAGATGGAGAAGCGTTTCCTAAAAAAGAGCGGCGGTCTGATGTGGGGTCGGCTCACCGTCTCGCTAGTGCGGTCTGAGTCCGGATTCTGGGAGGATGGTTCGCCGGGCCGACCGCTGTTCGCCGTTGGTATCGTCGAGGACATAACCGCCCGTAAAGAAGCCGAGGAGGAGTTGCGCCTCAGGGAGCGGGCGATCACGGCAACCCACAACGGCATCATCGTCACCGACGCCCTCGCAGGAGACGACCCGATAGTCTACGTCAACCGTGGGTTCGAGCGGATCACTGGTTACTCGGCGGAGGAGGTCGTCGGCCACAACGCCAGGTTCTTGCAGAGTGGAGAACGCGACCAGCCCTCCCTCGACGAGTTGCAAAAAGCAATCCGGGAGAATCGCGAGTGGTCTGGGATGTTCCGGAACTACCGCAAAGACGGCGCTGTTTTTTGGAACGAGCACAATGTCTCGCCGGTCTACGACGAAGAGGGACGGGTAGTCAACCACATCGGGGTCGTAAACGACGTTACCGAGCGCAAGAAGCTCGAAGATCAGTTGACGCACCGCGCCCTCCACGATCCGCTGACGAACCTGCCGAACCGGGTACTGTTCGTAGACCGTCTCGGGCATGCTCTGGCCCGCGGCGCAGGCGGAAGGCTCGACGGGCAGGTTGCGGTACTGTTCATGGACCTGGATAACTTCAAATACGTCAACGACTCCATGGGCCACGAGGTCGGTGACCGGCTACTGGTCGAGTTGGCCGAGTGTCTCCGGGGAATCCTGCGCCCGGCGGATACCGTCTCCCGGTTCGGCGGTGATGAATTCGCAGTCCTGCTGGAAGAGGTATCGGGTCCGGAGGAGGCGATTCAGGTGGCTGAGAGGGTGGCGGATAAGTTGAAGACGCCCTTCGTGCTCGGTGAGCCGCTCCAGGAAGTCTCCATGACCTTGAGTGTGGGCATTGTAGTCGACACGCCCGAGATCAAGGCGGCGTCCGGAGAAGATGGGCCAGGGGAGCTCTTGAAGTATGCGGATCTCGCGATGTACGAGGCGAAGAGGCAAGGCCGGGCGCGGCACGCTATCTACGAGGGGGCAATGAGTCGGAAGGCCGAGGCGCGCCTAGCCTTGTATAGTGACCTCCGTCGCGCGATAGACGGGACAGAGGGTAGGCTTCAGGTTTGCTACCAGCCGCAGGTCTCGCTTGAGAGCGGCCTTACCGTCGGGCTCGAGGCGCTCCTCCGTTGGGAGAGCCCGGAGCGCGGGCTCGTCATGCCGGGAGAGTTTATCCCGCTCGCCGAGGAGACGGGCCTTGTAGCGGAGATCGGGGAGTGGGTCTTACGGGACGTATGCTTGCAGGTGAGTGAGTGGCGTCGGCAGGGCTTCGCCCCGTGTCCGGTGTGGGTGAACCTTTCGGCGCTCCAGCTCCGCGAGCCGGGACTTCAGGCACTGGTCGCCGAGGTTATCCGCGAGAGCGGCCTGCCCGCCGGGAGCCTCGGTCTGGAGATCACCGAGAGCGTCCTTATGGAAAACGTCGCGGGCAACATCGCGAGGCTCGAGGAACTCAAGAGCCTCGGCGTAAAGCTCGCCATAGACGACTTCGGGACCGGTTATTCATCCCTCGCGTACCTCAAACGCTTGCCTGTGGACTACCTGAAGATAGACCATACTTTTGTCGACGGTCTTGGTTGCGACGCGGCGGACAAAATCATCGTGTCTGCTATTCTCGGCCTCGCGCGGACGATGAATTTGGAGGTGGTCGCGGAAGGCGTCGAGACCGCCCAACAGTTTGACGAACTCAAGGAGCTCGGATGCGAGATAGCCCAGGGCTTCTACTTCGCCCATCCGATGCCGGCTCGTGATATCTCTGCCGGCCTACCGGGAGGCTTCCGGAGCATCTTCGACTAACTCTTCACAAACCAGCCGGCAACCGGAAGCCGCGACAGCCACCCTTAGCGCCAGGGCGAGTTTGATTCACGAGGTTGTTTCGCGGGCTCGTGTCCCGTGGGCTCGGCGGAAACGGCCTCCGCTTCCAAACCTTCGGCCTCCACGCGGTTCCTGCCGAGCGCCTTGGCCCGGTAGAGGGCCACATCCGTCTTCTTGAAGAGGGTGATAGCGCTGTCTCCGGGACGATACGCCGCCACGCCAAAGCTCGCCGAGAGACGATACCCTTGCTCGAACTCGTGGCTCTCTATGGCCTTTCGAACCCGGTCGGCCAGTTGGCGCGCGGCCTCGAATGAGGTCTCCGTTGTCACCATGGTGAACTCCTCGCCGCCCCAGCGGCCAAACCGGTCGCTCGCGCGCAGGCACGGTTCCACCAGACGTGCCACCTCGATGAGCACCTCGTCACCGGCGTCATGCCCGAGGGTGTCGTTGAGTCGCTTGAAGTAGTCAAGGTCGAAGGTAATGAGCGACAGCGGCAGGCCGTAGCGCGAGGCTCGTTCTATCTCCTGTTCGAGAAGGACTTCGAGCGCCCGGCGGTTCGGGATGTTCGTCAGAGAGTCTGTCTGGGCGAGCACCGACATCTGTTCGGCCACGGCCTGGGTCTCGCGCAGCCTTACTTTCATCCTGCTGAAAAAGTATAGGATCGCGACGAACGCAGCCGAGGATATGTAGAATTGTCCGAGAGACTGGAACCCATCGAACGGGTTCGTGGAACCCATGGTATAGATGGCGTGCGGCAACGTTACACAGATCGCGAGCAGGTACAGTAGCCCCGAGCGAACCAGCACCCCCCGTTCCTCGTAGGCCAGGGAGATAAACAGGTAGACGAGCGGGAACCACAGGTAGAGGCTGACCAACGACACCTGCTCCAGAGTTCCGGGCTGCCGCACGTACAAGGCGTAGTAGAAAACGCTCGCCAGGATCGCGCTTATGCCTATGTAGACCGTCTCCCGCACCACCTTCATCCCCGCCCTCCCACTGTGCAGGAGCCAGGCCTGGGAGGCGAGCAGAATGATCGTCGCGTAGAAGATGAACCGTGTGAAGCCGGAAATCGTGCCGATCACCTCGTTGGTCACGAGCGCCGCTACAGCGCCGACCAGGCCGAGGAGCAGGATAATCTCGTACGTCCCCCGCTGAGATTCTTCTAGCGGTTCCCGCCTGTCTTTGACGCCGCTCCTCCCACGCTAGACACCCCATATCGCAGGCTTCCCCCGCCACCCGACGATACCTCTGCACCTTTCGATACAGTGTAACAAAATACCTCCCGCCACGAAATACCGGGCAAGAGGGCATTGTTGAGGCTCTGCTCACCGGGACGTCCACCTGTGGCATCCTGGCTCCGGGGAGGTTTTTAGCCTATCGGCGAGGTTTTCAAGCTCAACGCTCCGGCCGTGGTTCACGTCTCCACGTGGTCGGTTGGAAGACGACTCTCGCTCCCGGTATCCCCGCGAGTGCTCCCGTCGATAAAGCTTCCGGTGCTACGTCACCGCCCCGGCCGTTAGCCTCGCGCGGCCTCCGTTTCCGGCTTTTGCGGCATCGGTGCTCCCGCGCGGGCGCATCCCGTGCAGTTTGCGTCTCTGGCGGTGGTGATCCAGTCATCCTCGTTTATCGGACGACCGCAGTACGTCTGTTTCATTCCAGGCATCGCCACGTGTACCCTGCCGAGCCCGTTGGCCTGGCGAATGTTCATCTTTGCCTTCGGTAATATGCGGCCGAACGTTCCAAATCGTTTCTCCTCGTTCGCTGTTTGTAGGCTAAGTCTACCTGTTTTCGTGAACTGGACGACGAAGAGGTTTTGAGTTTTCGTAAGGGGGCGAGCGTGGGCCGCACGCGGGACCAAGTCACTTACGATAGCGGCTGGGATCCAACCGCTATCGCAGCTTTTGTCTCTGACAGGTTACGGTTTGGCCGGTCCCTCGTGGGCGAGGGCTTCGAAGACGAAGGTGAAGGCATTCGGGTCGTAGGTTATGCCCTGATGCTCGACCTGATCTGCCGGATAGTAGTCCTGGATGGTTATGTTCGTCACCTGCCGGGCCGGGCCCGCGAGGAAAGCGGAGGTGTACGGAACCACGACCTCGTCGTTGCGGGTCGTGACGACAGTGTAAGAGACCTTGCCTGGGGTCTCATCTCCCTTGTTTAGCTTCCGCAGGAACGCGGAACCTGCCTGCTGCTGGTCGCACGCCGTGCACGTGAGAGGCCCGGTGGAGGCGCCGCCGGAACTCTGGCTCGTCAGCCCCGATGGCGTGCTGGTGCCGTGGTTGGAGGGGACCAGGCCGACGAGGTCGTCTACTTTCTTCGCCCCGCCGAGGAACTTGATGTAGTAGCGGGGCATCATCCCGCCCTGACTATGCCCCACGATCGAAACCTTCTTCGCCCCGGTAAGGGCGAGCACGTTGTTGACGAAAGTGCGCAGCTCCTTCGCCGAGTCTTGTATGGGACCCGTAGCGTAGCCGCCGCCGGTGGTGAAGCCGTAGTTCAGGGAGTAAACGCAGTAGCCCTTAGCCGCCAACAGGGGCGAGAGGTCGGCCCAGTTCCTGTCCATGCTCTCGAACGTGCCGGGCACGAGGACGATCGGCTCTGGGTGGGCGGCGTCGGGCCGGCAGTTCGGGTCGTTTGCCCCCGGCGGCGGGACGCCCTGCTCCGCGAGAAACGCCGCTGAAGAAGTCTTTGCCGAGGCCGTGCTTCCCCAGGCGACGGCTACCGCAACGGCGAGCACCAGGACCAACGCCGCCGCGACGGCCCATCTTCCCGGCAAGGCCCCCAACCACAACCGGCGTACTCTGCTCATGATCTCGCTACCTCCCCCCATAGAGTGGATTTTCCTATCGGGCATTCTAGCATCCTAGTTCTAGATAAGATTGATTCCATTATTCTCGTCCGAGCAACGTTGAGGTGCAATAGCGTCGGCCCTTCGGGAACACGGCATCCGGGCAGCCCGTTTTTGCTCTTCCGGTGGTGTTGGCTGGTTTGGCGTGGACGTGTGACAATTGTAGAAAGCTTCCGGTTCCGTTCCCACGCTGGGTATGGACTCTTAGAGAAAATAGGACGATACGAGAGGATGATGAACGTATGAGAGTTTTGGTAGCGGGGGCGCACGGCAATACCGCGCGGCAGTTGGTACGGATGTTGGTGGAGAATGGACACGGGGTACGCGGGCTCATCCGAAAAGAGGAGCAGTCCCAAGATGTTGAATCAGACGGTGCCGAGCCGGTGATTTGTGATCTCGAAACCGAGGAGGTCGAAGGTGGCGTTGGGGAGGCCGTCGAAGGTTGTGACGCTATAGTCTTTGCCGCTGGAGCCGGGGCGGGAAGCGGTGAGGCTCGCAAGGAGACGATGGACTACGGGGGTGCGGCGAAGCTCGTCGAGGCGGCCGAAAAGCACGGTGTCCGGCGCTACCTGATACTTAGTTCGATGGGGACCGACGACCCGGAGAATCGCGACGAGGCGATGCGGCCTTATCTCAGGGCGAAGGCTCGGGCGGACGAGCGCCTGATGAACAGCGGCCTCGATTACACTGTCATTCGCCCCGGACGCCTAACCGACGATGCGGGGACCGGCGAGATAGACGCCGCGAGGTCTCTAGGACGATATGGGGAGATCAGCCGCGAGGATGTCGCCCGCACCTTCGTCGCCGCCCTCGAATCCGAGAACGCCTCCGGCAAGACCGTCGAGGTCCTGGCCGGAGAAACCCCGATCGAGGAAGCGCTGGAGCGGCTCTAAAGCGAGCCGTCTCTTTCCCGGCTCGCCTACGCCTCTTTTCGCACCCGGCCGGCGAGTATCAGGCCGAGGGTGGTACCGTAGAAGAAGGTGTGGGCGAAGAACTGGACCACGGGGTTTGCCATCGCGAACCAGGGGAATACGATCGGCGCTATAACGTAGAAGTTGACGAGCCAGAGCGCCAGTCCGAAGACGCTCGCCGCCACGATGAGTGCTGCGCGGCTGTTGCTCAAGGCTCCGATAAGCCCGGCTGCCGCGCCGAAGATGGCTCCCCACAGCGCCGAGAGGACGAAGTGAACTATGAGACCCACGACTACAACCACTCCGAGGCCCGCAACCGGCGGCGGCGGAAGCGCCCCTTTACCGAGGACTATCGCGCTGATCAGGCGCAGCGGCCCAAATACGGAAGGGGTCAGGATAGCGGCCATGACCAACTCGAACACTATAAACACGAGCCCCGCCAGTAGCCCCGCGACTATTCCCGCGCCAACCCATTTTCCAACCCCGGATTCCCGATCAAGCTGCGTCGCACTCATGCTTAACAGTGCTCCTTTCCGTGAACGTCGTCTCCCTTATATTGTTTGTACTTACGTTCACAAACCGCGTTTGGATCTATCCTCCATTTAGCGGCAGCGGGGCCTGACGCCTTCCCGCATCAGGAAAGACCTTAGTAGGAGGCCGCTCTCGTGGAAGCGGCGGGCGTTATTATCCCCGATGTAGCGGTAGTGCCAGGGCTCCCAGATATAGCCGGTTTCGCTCTTCTTGTTCTCCGGGTACGAGAGGACGAAGCCGTATTTGTAGGCGTTGCCGGCCAGCCATTTCGACGCTTTCGTATAGCCGAAGATCTGCCGGATTTCGTACTTGGCGGCCTTGTTGGTGAAGTCGACGGCGGTGCCGAGCTGGTGCTCGCTGTGGCCGGGCGAGGCGCTCACGTTGGCCGCCCCCGAACCGTAGCGCTTTCTCCAGTGGTTGTAAGAATATTGCTGGTCCCAATATGAGCGGTAAGCGGAGCCGGCAACCAACTCCTTGCCGCTTCTCTTTGCCGCCAGGATCAACCGGCGGAGGCGTAAAGCGGCCTCCAGCCGCAGGCGCTCATCGCTGTAAGTCGTAGGGACCCCGAAAGCACGCAAGTTCACCAGCCCGTCTGGCGTGTAACTCCGGGACAGACCGTACTCGCGGTCGACGAGCGTCAGCGGGTTGTTACAGTCTCCCGGCTGTGGCTTTGGGATAGCATCAGGCTTGGAGACTGCCCTGGACTTTGACCCGGAGCGCTCGTGGCGCGCGGACTTCCGGGAGAGGTCGTTGGTAGCTTTCTTACTCTCTCGATGTGCATCCGTGCTCGGCCTGCCCGGATCTTTCGAGGTAGTGTTCGTCTGCGGTTTCGGACCCTCCTGTACGAGAGACCTCTGAGCCGGATCGCAGGCCGTGGACGAGGCGATGAGAAGTAACAACAATATTGCGACAACAGAGCGCCGGATCATCACAAAAGATCCGTCCCGGAAGTTCCTCTTCCCATAATTTTCTAGCATCAATGGTCATGCTAGCACAAGGCCCGATGCCCTCTGTTGAACCCCAAAGGCCCGTTCTCATCGAAAAGACGAAACAGAAAGCCGGTGGATGGTTAGCATGGAACCATCCACCGACCGGTAGCTTTTCTCTGAAAGAGAAGAGAAATTTCAGGCTCAGGTATTGCCACCCTTCATCATGGTGGAACCACCGCCCATCATCGTAGAGCCGCCGCCCATCATGGTGGACCCGCCTGACGTGGAACTCCCTGACGTGGAGCCGCCGGACTTGGAGCTGCCCGTGTTGCCGCCACTACTGCTACTGTTGCCGCAGGCCGCCAGCAAGAGAACCGAAACTATCAGAACGCCCACTAGCAGCAGTATCCTCTTCACCGCCTGTAGATTGACTTGCCTCGCCAAAAACAACCTCCCTATTCTGCTTCTGGGTACGCATCCGCGCTTCATGCCGTTGGCGCGCCCGTCCGCAAGCTATCAACTGCGAGGCTATGGTAAACACGAGAGGTAAGAGCCGGGTAAGACGACCTGGATACAGTCCGCAGTCTCTTACTCGCCGGTTTCGGTGGCTCCTTCTTCCTCAGCTCTGGAGAGGGCGTTTCCCCAGCGTTCTTCTATCTTCCTAGTTTTCCAGATCAGGTATGAGACAGCCCAGGCGGCGACGAACATGGCGACCACTATGTATCCTAGATAGCCGAAGTCCAATCCCTGCACGAAGGTCCATAGGCCGCCCGTGAGACCCAGGCTCGGGGTCGCGACCTGCAGTAGCTCCACCGTCCCTATAAGCAGCGCTACGGCCACGGAGAGACCGGTCACGGTGAGGTTGTAGTAGACCTTTCGGATCGGGTTCGAGAACGCCCAGGTATAAGCCTGGGCCATGAAGGCTCCGTCCGCCGTATCCATCAGGCACATGCCGGAGGCAAACAGCAGCGGCAGGAGCATAATCGCCATCACCGACATCCCATTCGATGCCGCTCCGGCGGAGATCGCGAGTAGCGCTATCTCCGAAGCTGTGTCAAAGCCGAGCCCGAAGAGCAGGCCGAGCGGATACATCTGCCAACTGCTCTTTATCGAGCCGAACAACCCTCCGACGAAGCGGTTTATGAACCCGCGATTGACGAGTCGTTCCTCCAACTCCTTGTCGTTGTAGCTGCCGCCTTTCATTTCCCGGAAGATCCGGTAGATGTCTATCAGTACGATCAGGTTGAGTATCCCTATGAGGTAAAGAAATATCCCCGAAACGCTCATGCCTATGACGCCGCCTATCGCCTGCAGGACCGGCAACTCTTGCTTCGCCGTCGTGGTCGCGACCGCGATCGCCAGGGCCATCACCGCGACGACCGAGGAGTGTCCCAGTGAGAAAAAGAATCCGACGCCTAGCTGCTTTTTGCCCTCCTGCAAGAACTTCCTGGTGGTGTTGTCTATGGCTGCTATGTGGTCCGCGTCGAAGGCGTGTCGCAAGCCCAAAGTGTAGGCAAGCACGCCCAACCCGGCCATATTCGGGTGTCGAGGAGCCACGATCAGCAGGAGGAGACCCCACCCGACGAGGTGCATGATCCCCACGGTCCCGAACAGCGAGACGAGTTTCGGTTTCAGGGACCTATCCACGCTACTCGCGATCCTCAAACCGCACCCCCTCGCTCGTAGTTTTTACTGTTCGTCGTTTCGCGCGGCGCACTTCGTGCACAGTCCTTCGGCAACCACGTGAAGCGCGTGGACCTCGAATCCCCCAGAGCCGGAACCCAGAACCTCGATCAGACGCCGCCCAACCTCCGGCTCGGGGTGGAAGATCTCCCCGCACTCCCCACACATCAAATGAGGATGGACCACCGCCTGAGCCTCGAAGACCCTCGGCCCCTCGGGCAGACGACTCGCCACCACGAGCCCCGCCTCCTCCAACGCCTCCAACGCCCGGTATACAGTAGAGACCTCGAGCCCCGGAAGAGCGCCGCTAACCCGCTCCCATATATCCTCGACCGTGAGATGACCGCCGGACCCCACCAGCACGCGCCAAATGTGCGCCCGCTGCGGCGTGACCCGCACCCCACGCTCCTGCAAAATGTCCACGCTACGTTTCTCCATGCTACCTGCGAATTATTGGCAGAAACCAACACTTCGCGCAAGGGCGTTTTCTTATTCTGTTGTTCGGTGAAGGTTTGGACTTTCCTCGAAGATGCTCGGGAACCCGCCGGTTCTCTTTGGAGGCCGGCGGGTTCTCGACCTATATGCTTACGCCTCGGCCGTGGTTGGGTCTATGGTAGCCTGGACTTCGGAGATCTTATTCGCCGGAAACCCGCCCTGTTCGGCGTGCTGGCGGATAGCTTCCTGGTCCGGTGCTATGTAGGTGCAGTAGATCTTATCGTCCGTAACGTAGCTCTGGACCCACTGTATCTGCGGCCCCATGTCGTTCAAGACGTTGCAGGACGTCTGCGAGATCCCCTGCAACTC
The DNA here is from genome assembly GCA_965219175.1 of Rubrobacteraceae bacterium. Classification (GTDB taxonomy): domain Bacteria; phylum Actinomycetota; class Rubrobacteria; order Rubrobacterales; family Rubrobacteraceae; genus JBBPZK01. Next base: position 222,816 of record CBDCNI010000001.1, on the reverse strand, counting down.
CTCCTTGGAGAGATCCCCGGCTCCCGGTATCTCCCGCTCGATCACGTACTTCGGCAACTTTTTCCTCCTTTTCCACAGGACCTACTTTGTTGGTCCCTTTCACCCGATAGATGTGTTCCGTAACCAATACACAAGAACCTCCAATGCGAGAGTCTTATAAGGAGGTTCGAAAACTGTGAAGGTTCCTGGTCGGATGTCGGACGTGGTCAAGTCGTGCGCCTTTTTGGATCCAGGGCGATCTCCACCAGCTCCCGGTCGTGAGGCCAGGCGAAGTCCAGACCGTCCAGCTTGTCGGCCGTGACCCAACGGAACTCCGCCACGTCGTCCGCCGGCTCCGGCTCGCCTCTTACAAGCCGGGCCGCGAACCCGAGCGCCAGAACGAAAGGACCGCCCTTCCCGTAGTTGTGGACGGCCATGATGAGGGGACCGGTTACGTCGCCGATCTCGACTCCCAACTCCTCCCGAACTTCGCGGATGAGTGCGTCCACCGGACGCTCGCCGGCCTCAAGGAAACCGCCCGGCACGTCCACGCGTCCCTTCTCCGGCTCGCGCGCCCGAACTGTGACCAGGACGCGGTCGCCGTCCACAATGGCGCAGCCGGTGGAGGGGGAGGAGTTGCGGTACCAGGAACGTCCGCACTCCGGACACTTCATCCCGGTTGGAGAGCCGCCGGACTTCTCCAGCAGGGTCGCGTCTACCGGACAGTAGCGGTACGGCGTCGTAGGTCCGAAGTCTTCCAACTTCATCTTATGCCCGGATCTTTATGAGGTCCTCGGCGATGCCGGCGAGTTGGTCCACGGTACGAACTACTTCGACGCGGGTGCAGATCGGCTCGTAGAGCGGCATGTCGCAAGAGCCGAGCTTCCAGCCCCAACGAGGCTCCGGTGTGATCCAGACGACCTGACGGGCGTGACGCGATATCTCCTCCAGCGCCGCCGCGTTGGACGGCTTGCCGTTGTTTCGGCCGTCGCCCAATATCACCACGGTCGTGCGGTGGTTGATGGTCGAGAGATGTTCGTCGTTGAACTGCTCCGCCGCCCTGCCGAAGTCGCTGTTCACGTCAGCGTCGATGATGCGCCCGGAGAAGATCTCCTCGACCGCCCTGTTCATGTCGTACTCCTCGAAGACCCTCGTTACCTCCGCCATCTCCGCCACGAACACGAACGTCCTGACCTTCGAGAACTGACTCTGCATCTGGTAGACCATGTGAAGCCAGAAACGCGCCAGATTGCGCGTACTTAGGCTAACGTCGCATAACAATGCTACGCGTGGTTTGCCTTCACGTCTCTTTCGCATCACCGGCTCGAACGGGACGCCTTCGTAGCGGACGTTGTGGCGTAGGGTGTGGGGAACGCTGATACGTCCGGTTCGATCTTGTTTCAGGCGTCGGGTCCTGGCGCCCTGTATCCTCCTGGAGATGCGGCGTACAGCCGCCTCCATCTCGCGCTGTTCGGCGGCTGAGAAGGAGAGCATCTTGCTCAACGCCCGGCGGCGGACCCCCGAGTCGTCTTTCGCGTCTTTCTTCAAGTTCTTCTCGCGCTCCTGCATCTGTTTTATGAGGTCCGGCAGGCCGCGCAGGATATTTTCGGACTGGGCTTCCAGTTCCGCGACGAGGGCTTCGTCCACCTCCATCTCGTGCAGGTGCCCGACGAGTTCTTCGAGGTCCACGGCTGATACGTCTAGTGGGATCTCCTCTCCACCAATTCCCGGCACGAGGCCGCCGGGGTTGAACATGTTGCGCGAGCGGCGGACTCGCATATTGTAGGTCAGGCGCTGGAGCGCGCTTTCCAGGGCGCCAGGTTTGCGGTTCAGGATCAACTCCTGAGAGAACATCGAGAGCCGCATCTTCTCGGAGTCGCCGTGGATATCGTTGGAAGGGCGCATCCGGTCCTCCTCGAAGAACTTCCGCATCTCCGTAGACTCGTCGGTATCGTGGCTATGGCCCTCATCATCCGGCTTCTCCCCGCCAGCCTCCTCGCCGAGTTCGAGCTTCGCGGGCGGCGGCCCGTGATCGTGGTCGTGACCCGGAATCTTCAGCTTCGCGGGAGGCTTCTCAGCCGTCGGGCGCATCGAGAAGTACAGATCGAAGAGCCGGTCGAAAGTGCCCTCGTCCTCCTGGTTCTTGATCAGGGTAGCCCGCAAAGTATCCTTCACCACCCCACGCTCCCCGAGGCCGGTATGATTCAGGGCGTGCAGGGCGTCGATGCTCTCGGCGGGAGAGACCCGCAGTTGGTGGCTGCGAAGCACCTGCACGAAGTCGTTTATTACAGTGTCCATCAGGCTTCTCGGTACTCAGCGAGCTTGTCTATAAGACCTTGCAGTAAAGCTCTGATGCCGTCCAGGTTTTCGCTGTACTTATGAACAAAGTTGTCCTGATGATAAAAACCATTGTCTTCCCTATATTCCTCGAACGGAATCTCCAACCTCTGCAAGAGATTCTTCAGGTCTGAATAGCTACCATTTTCAGGCCAGATCCAAATCTCCCACCCTTGTGCAAAAATGCTAGTTTCGATGCGAACTGTCAGACTCTCGGAAACTGGGACGTCATGGATCAGGTCGGCATATAAGCTCGTTGTAGGTCTGTCGAAGCTTTGCTTGATACTTATATACTTTTCTATGTTGATCAAACTTCTTAGCTCTCGAACTTTTTTCCGCAGGTCTTTTCTAAAAGCTTCTATTTCGACAAGGAAATTCTCAGCATCTTCGTGCTGTTCTGCAAGAAGATTAACGAACCGTGAATCCATGCGACTCCCCTTTTGCAAGTTTTCGAGCGTGTTCAGAAAATCCAGGAACATCGTCAAATGCCGAGTATCCGCACCAGAGACGTGATGGCCTAGCAATGAGCGTATTTGCTCAACGAACTCTTCGTAAGTGAGGTTCTCGAAATCCCACTTGCTACCCTCACTGGTGGGATCGAGCGTGAGAAGGAGTTTGTGCTTTGTACGGCCGTCAGCTATTTGGTCGAGATAGGCAGAATAGTCGTCGAAAGGATTATTTACACTCGCGTAAATCTTGTTCTCCACGAGTACAGCCTGAGTATCAGACTCGATCAGGATATCGATCCTGTTACCGGCGCTTGTAGAAACCTCACGCTCCACAGAGATATTGCTATTTACTTCTTCGTCTGCGGCGGCGATATTGCCAGCACTTACGAGAGCATCGAGAACCAGGGTCCCGAGTCCGTGTGACTCTTCCGGGTCCATAAAGAACGCGAGGATGTTGCTGCAGACATTCTCGTAGTGAGGGTAACCGGCGATCTCCATGAAGGTCTGCGGACGTTCGATGCGGCCTGGAAGCTTCTTGAAATCGTCGAGAAGTTTCTCGAAGTTCTCTGTACGGGTCGCCTCGTCTTGAACCATAGATTGTTAAGTCCTAGTGCGCGTGCTTGTGGACGGAGCGGTGCATCTCGTACATCGCCTCTTCGGGCTTCTCGCCGGTCGGTTCTTTCTGGCCGATGTGCTTGCTCTCTTTTGCGCTCACGCCGAGGTGATCGAGCATCTTCTGCGTGTCGCGGTCGTACTTGGCGATTACGCTGATGGTGCTCTCGATCAACTCTTTCGACAACTTCGGGGCGTTGAGCACCACCAGGCTCTGCGCCCAGTCGAGCGTCTCCCCGATGCTCGGGGCTTTGCGGAGGTCGAGGGTGCGGAGGTCCTGGATGGTACGGACCAACTCCTCCGAGAGCGCTTCGCTGATGCCGGGTGCTTTGAGGCGCACTATTTCCAGCTCTACTTCGCCGTTCGGGTAGTCGAGCTGGAGGTGCAGGCAGCGGCGTTTTAGCGCTTCGGAGAGTTCGCGGGTCCGGTTTGAAGTTAGGACGACGACCGGCGGATGGGCTGATTTTATAGTCCCCACTTCCGGGATGGAGACTTGATAGTCGGAGAGGAACTCCAGTAGGAACGCCTCGAACTCCTCGTCGGCCCGGTCGATCTCATCTATCAGCAATACCGCCGTCTCTTCGGCCTGCACGGCCTGGAGGATCGGACGCTCTACCAGGAAGTTCTCGGAGAAGAAGATGTCTTCCTGCCCACGCAAAACTTCGGCCGCTTCGCGCAGCGTCTCGGTGGAGGCCAGGGTCTCCCCGATCTTCTCGCGCAAAACCTGCGTGTACAGCAACTGCTTGCTGTATTCCCATTCGTAGAGGGCTTTTGCTTCGTCTAAGCCTTCGTAGCACTGAAGCCGGATCAGGGGTTGCCCGACAGCCCCCGCGAGAGACTTCGCGAGCTCCGTCTTGCCGACCCCCGCCGGGCCTTCGACCAGTATCGGCTTGTTCAGTCGCGTCGCCAGAAAGACGACGGTCGCCAGCCGCCTGTCTGAAACGTAACTCTGCTCCGCGAGCTTCTCGCCGACCTCTTCTATGCTCTCGAACAAAATACTCCTTCTCGAAGCTCTCGGAGCCCGCTTCTAGCGATAACGGGAGCGGACCAGATGCCCGCTCCCGTTTCTCGTATACCGTGACTCTAGAGGTAGGGTTCGAACAATGCTGTCTGTTATCTGGACGTTGGCTGGCGGCCGACGCCCGCGCTCTCTTCGCGCGCTTCGTAGCCCTGAGTTCTGCGGCCCATTGCCGGGGCGGCTCCCCAGATGTTTTGACGGTAGCCGTTGTTCGTCTTCCGCTCCATGCCGTCGTAGACGCAGTCGCGCAGGACTTCCTGTGCCCCTTCGGCGGTCAGGTCGCGCGGGTTGCCGGGCGTGCAGAGGTCCCCCATCATGTGCTCGGCCATCTTCCGCAACTCTTCGTCGTCACTCTCGATCTTGGTCGGCCTGTTCTCGTACCAGCCCTGGCCCATCCGGGTCTTCGGATACTCCCCGACCTGCGAGAAGTTCTCCGGGATTCCGCAGTCCTTGGCGAGCCTTATAACCGCGTCTATCGCCTGATCGGCCGCCTGGACCGGGTTCATGCCCCTCGTGTCCTCGCCCATCGCCTCCGCGATGTCCGCGTACTTTTCGACCGCCGCCGGCTGGTTGTACGTCCACACCCGCGCGATGCCGATGCCGTTGTTCAACCCGTGGTGGATGTCGTAGTAGGCGCAGACCGCGTGCGAGAGTGAATGCAAAATACCGAGCAAAGCGCTCGAAAACGCCTGGGCTGCGAGGTACTGTGCCCAGACCATTCCCTCCATCGCCTTGAAGTTCTTCGGGTTGTAGGTCGCCTCGCGCAGGTTCTCCGTAGCCATCCGAACGGCGTGGAGCGCCTGCGGCGTACACGAGAGATGCTGCACGCGCCCGACGTAGGCTTCGGAGCCGTGGGCCAGCGTGTCGAAGCCCGTGTAGGCCACGTATTCCGGTGGCATCGTCATGCACAGAACCGGGTCGTTGATGGCGAGCGTCGTCGTCATCGCCCTATCGAAAGCGACCCATTTGTGCGGCGCCTCATCGCTGGATAGGTCCGTAATAACGGCTGCCGGCGTCGTCTCCGAACCAGTCCCGACGGTCGTGTTGATCGCGATGTGCGGCGGGTTCTCCAGCTTCTCGGAGGCGTTGAGCCCCTGGAACTCGTTGATGTTCCGTCCGTCGTGGGCCGCGACCACCCGCGCGCCCTTCGTCGTGTCGTGCGGGCTGCCGCCGCCGATGGAGACGAAGCCGTCGCACTCACCCTCGGTGAACGCTTTGTAGGCGTCCATGACATTGTAGTCTTTCGGGTTCGTCTCGACCTTGTCGTAGACTGTCACCGAGACGCCCGCGTTCTCGAAGTTCGTCTTGCACTCGTCTATGATGCCCGTGCCCCGGAGGCCCGTGGTCACGAACAACACATGTTTGAGGCCCATCTCCGCCGCCTCCGGTCCGGCGTTCTCGTACGCGCCGGCGCCGAGCAGTGATCGCGGCTGTTTGAAGAACTCCTTCACCGGAAACTCAAGAATCCTTGAGAGATCCATACACCAAGCTCCTTTCCTTTATTGCTGCATTCCCCAACGCAGTTGCTACGATAATCTTACTCTCGTCCCCCCGAGTGAGCTTCTCACGCCCCTTTCTCCGACCCCTGAGGCCAGCCTTCTGGACCCAATTCCTCTCCCCCATTCCGTAACCCGAATTGCTTTATAGCACAATAGTGACGGGACGCGCCACGTATTCATAAGGTGTTTGGCTATGTTTGGCTAACCGTGGATTATGGGGGAAGGTTATGCTACTCTGCGGAAGCTTCTGATGGAAAGGAAACCGCCGACGGACAATAGCGCAGGGTGAGAAAAAGCTGTTTGTGATCTCTTTAACTGTGGATCACGGGCGGTCAGGTGGACGCTACTGTTTGGGCGACGTGTAGCATATTCGTCTCGCTGTGTGCGGGACGTGGGAAAGGAGAGAACGTGCGAAGGATCCAGATGACGGTGGACGGTAGGGGCCACGTCGCGGAGGTGGAGCCGAGGCTGCTCCTGATCCACCACCTGCGGGAGAACCTCGGGATCGGAGGGTCGCAAGTCGGTTGCGATACTTCTAACTGCGGGGCTTGCACGGTGTTGATGGACGGAGAGTCGGTCAAGTCCTGCACGGTGCTCGCGGTTCAGGCGGACGGGCGGGAGATCACGACCGTGCAAGGCATCGCCGAGAACGGCGACTGGCACCCGATGCAGACGGCTTTCCACGAGCAGCACGGTTTGCAGTGCGGCTATTGTACGCCCGGCATGATCATGGCTTCCATCAGCCTTCTCCAAGAGAATCCGAACCCCACCGAAGACGAGATCCGGGAAGGGCTCGAAGGCAACATGTGCCGTTGCACCGGCTACGAGAACATCGTCAAGGCCGTGCAGCAGGCGGCCGGCCAGATGCAGGGCGCCCCCGCGGCGACGTCTTAGGGAGGAATAAGAGTGACTCAAGCACCAGAACGACCGGAACGCTATATGGGCAACGGGATCCCCCGCAAGGAGGACCCGGCACTACTGGTCGGCAAGGCAAACTGGACGGACAACATAAAGCTGCCGGGCATGCTTCACATGTCCATGCTCCGGAGCCCCTTCGCCCACGCAAAGGTAACGAGCCTCGACGTATCGGCCGCCAAAGAGCATCCCGGCGTCCTCGAAGTGTTCACCGGCGAGGACCTCGCGTCCGAGTGGCCGGGAGGCGTCCCCTGCGCGGCGCAGGTCACCGAAGGGCAGAAGACTCCTTTCCATCCACCCATAGTCACGGACGAGGTCAGGTATCTCGGCGACGTGGTGGCGGTGGTCGTGGCTTCCGACCGCTACACGGCGAAGGATGCCCTGGAGTTGATCGAGGTGGAGTACGATGAACTTCCGGTCGTGACGGACATGGAGGCCGCGCTCGCCGACGACGCTTCGCTCGTCCACGAGGACCTGGAGACCAACGAGTGCTTCGTCTGGGCCGCCGAGGGCGGGAACGTGGACGAAGTCTTCGGTGAAGGCGGGGCGGACGTAGTTGTCGAGGAGCGCTACATCCAGCAGCGGCTCATCCCGAACGCCATCGAGCCTCGGGCTACGGTCGCAACCCAGGAGCCGGGACACAACAGTTACGTGGTGTACACTTCCACCCAGGTCCCTCACCTGGCGAAGATCGTGCTGTCTCTGGCTACGGGGATACCAGAGAATGAGATCCGGGTGGTCGCTCCCGACGTTGGCGGCGGTTTCGGCTCGAAGCTAAATATTTACCGCGAGGAGATCATCGCGCTCGCGCTGACCAAGAAGCTCGGCGTGCCGATCAAGTGGGTCGAGGACCGCTCGGAGAACTACCTGGCGACGATCCACGGCCGCGGCCAAGTCCAGGATATAGAGCTCGCCGCGACGAATGAGGGCCGCATCCTCGGCCTGCGCGTGAAACTCCTGGACGACCTGGGCGCGTACCTACAACTCCTGACCCCGGCCATTTCGGTCAGCGGGGCGGGCATGTTCCCTGGTGTCTACACCTTCGGCGCTTTCTCGATCGAGATCAAAGGCGTCTTTACCAACATGACCCCGACGGACGCCTACCGGGGCGCGGGACGGCCCGAGGCGGCATACGCCATCGAGCGGGCCATAGACTCGCTCGCCCGAGAACTGGACATGGACCCGGCCGAAGTGCGGCGCAAGAACTTCTACGAGCCGTTCGACGAGCCGACCGATACCCCGGCGGGTTTGCAGTACGACTCCATGAATATGCAGGCGGCACTGGACCGGCTCGTGGAACTCGCTGACTACGAGGGCTTGCGCGAAGAGCAGCGGCGCAGGCGCGAGAATGACGATCCTATGCAGTTGGGACTCGGATTCTCGACGTACACGGAGATTTGCGGCCTCGGGCCTTCTCAGGCTCTCGCGGGGCTGGGTCTCGGCGGCGCGGGCTGGGAGGCGGCAAGCGTTCGGATGCTCCTGACGGGCAAGGTCGAGGTCGCCACCGGCACCTCGCCCCACGGCCAGGGCCACGAAACATCCTGGTCCCAGATAGCCGCCGACGCTTTGGGCGTGACCCCGGACGACGTGGTGGTCTTGCACGGCGATACGGCGATCTCCCCGATGGGCCGCGACACCTACGGCTCTCGCAGCCTGGCGGTGGGCGGTATAGCCGTTCATCTGGCGGCCCAGAAAGTCGTGGACAAGGCGAAGAAGATAGCGGCCCACATGCTGGAGGCGGCGGAGGGCGACCTGGAGTTCGAGGGAGGCAAGTTCAGCGTCGCGGGCTCCCCGGATCAGAGCGTCGCGATAGGGGACGTGGCGGCTACGGCGTTCCTGGGCGCGGATATCCCGGAGGGGATGGAGCCGGGCCTGAGCGAGAACATGGTCTTCGATCCGCCCAACTTCACGTTCCCGTTCGGGGCGCACCTCTGCGTCACCGAGGTAGATACCGAGACCGGGTTTACAAAGATCCGGGACTACTTCGCGGTTGACGACTGCGGGCCAGTTATCAACCCGATCATCGTCGACGGACAGCTCCACGGAGGGCTCGCCCAGGGCATCGCCCAGGCGCTCTACGAAGAAGCCGTCTACGACGAGAACGGCAACCTGGTGACGGGTTCGATGGTCGATTACCTGATCCCCGGAGCCCCGGAGCTTCCGAACTACACTCTGGAGCGTACCGTGACGCCGTCGCCCTCGAATCCATTGGGAGTCAAGGGTGTTGGCGAGGCCGGGACGATAGGGGCGCCGCCGGCGGTTATCAACTCGGTGCTCGACGCGCTCTCGCCGCTCGGGGTGACGCATATAGACATGCCGGCCTCGCCGTGGAAGGTGTGGCAGGCCATACAGGACGCCGAGGGCAGCGACCCCGGCAGCCGGGACGCGGACCTCTCCGGTCGTCCGTCTCAGGCCACGGACAACGTCGACGAGAAAGGAAGTGAGTCGCTGTGATCCCCGTAGCTTTCGACTACGAGGTCGCCGAATCGGTCGACCACGCCCTGGAGCTCCTGGGGCAGCACGGCGACGAGGCGAAGCTCCTGGCCGGTGGGCATTCTCTGCTCCCGATCATGAAGCTCCGTCTCGCCGCCCCGACCTTGCTGGTGGACATCGGACGCCTCGATGACCTCAATTACGTTCGGGACGAGGGCGAGCACATAGCCATCGGCGCGATGACCCGTCACACCGACGTGGAGCACGACGCCATCTTGCAGGAGCATTGCGGTTTGATCTCCTACACGGCCTCGCTCGTCGGGGACCCGCAGGTCCGCCACCGGGGCACCATCGGCGGCTCCATAAGTCACGGCGACGCCGCCTCCGACTTGCCGACGGTGCTCGTGGCGCTCGAAGGGCAGTTCGTCGTCAAGGGCTCCGGTGGAGAGCGGACCATCGCGGCGGGCGACTTCTTCAAGGACTACCTCCAGACCGACCTCGCCCCGGATGAGGTGCTCACGGAGATCCGGGTTCCGAAGCTGAACGGAGCCGGGTGGTCGTACAAGAAGTTCAACCGACGTGCGCAAGACTGGGCCGTAGTCGGCGCAGCCGCCGTGGTCGAGCCGTCTAACGGCTCCATCGGATCGGCCCGCATCGGGCTGACCAACATGGGCAACAAGCCCGTGAGGGCGAGCGCCGCCGAGAGCGCGCTCTCCGGCGCGGATACATCCTCCGTCGCCGAGGCGACCCGCAGCGCCGACGAAGGCACCAGCCCTTCCTCCGACATCGCCGCCTCCGCCGAGTACCGTCGCCACCTGGCGCGGGTCCTCACGAAGCGCGCCGTGGAGGAGGCGCTCTCGCGTTGAGCGGAGCCGCTGAAGGACGCCGGGGGGTATTGCCCTCCGGCGTTTCTCATTCTCAAGACCTTTCGGAGAAGCTGCGGGAGTCGGATTATCTGGCCGACGAGGGGCTCGCCACGGCGATCTTCCTGGCCCTCAAACTCGGGCGTCCGCTCTTTCTCGAAGGCGAGGCCGGGGTCGGTAAGACCGAGGTCGCCAAAGTCCTCTCGCGCATCCTCGAAACTCCGCTCATCCGCTTGCAGTGTTACGAGGGCATAGACGTGTATCAGGCCGTCTACGAGTGGGATTATCCCCGCCAACTCCTGCACATCCGGACGACGGAGGCTCTCGGCGGTGTTGAGGAGAGGGAGCATCTGGAGCGGGACCTGTATGACCGCGAGTTCCTGGTCAGCCGTCCGCTGTTGCAGGCTCTCGAACACGAAGGACCGATGCCGCCGGTCTTGTTGATAGACGAGGTGGACCGATCGGACGACGAGTTCGAGGCTTTCTTGTTGGAGATCCTCTCTGACTTCGCCGTTACCATCCCGGAGCTTGGGACGGTTGTAGCCGAGCGTCCGCCGGTTGCGATCCTTACCTCAAACCGCACGCGCGAGGTACACGACGCGCTCAAGCGCCGCTGTTTGTATCACTACATAGAGCATCCGAGCTTCGAGCGGGAGGTGGAGATCCTGCACCTCAGAGTCCCGGAGGCCGAGGACGCCCTCGCTCGAGGCGTCGCCGCCGCCACGGAGAGGATGCGGGCGATGGATCTCTACAAGCCGCCCGGCGTCGCCGAGACCCTCGATTGGGCGGAGGCGCTGGTCGCCCTCGGCGCGAAAGAACTCGACGACGGCGTGGTCGCGGCCACTTTGGGCTCCGTGCTCAAGTACCGGGAAGACCAACAGCGGGTCATCGCCGCCGGTCTCACGGCGCTCGTGGTCGGCCTCGAAAGCGGTGGTGGCTAGACCCATTGGATAGGTCCGTTGGCTGACGGTAAGGAGTCCGCAACCGCGCCGGTACCTCTGATGCTGGACGCGGCGGTCGCGTTCGGGCGGGTGCTGCGTCGGGCGGGCCTGCGCGTCGGGACCGACCGGGTCGTCGAGTTTACCCGCGCTCTCGAAGAGTTGGACATTGGGCGCCGCAACGACGTGTACTGGTCGGGCCGCGCGACGCTCCTCTCCCGCCCCGAGGACATAGAAGTGTACGATCGTGCGTTCGAGATGTTCTGGGAGCGAGGCGGGGGCGCGAAGAGTCCCCCGCGACTCGGGCCGCGTTTCTCCCTAACGGTCCCGGAGGACTCCGTATCGCCGCCGAAGGAGACGGTAGAGAGGGGCGAAGATGGGAGGGAGGCGGTGATGCTCCGCTCCAGCCCGGTAGAGGTGCTGCGCAAGAAGGACTTCGCCCTCTACTCACCCGAAGAGTTCGCCGAATTCCAGCGCCTGCTCTCGGACCTGCGGCTCTCCGGGCCGCCCCGGCGCAGCCGCCGCCTGCAACCCGCGCCGAGAGGGAGGTACGACCCGCGCCGCACGCTTCGGGACGCCATGCGAACCGGCGGGGAGGCCGTAAAGCATCGCCGCCGCAAGGCGCAGGCGCAGCCGAGGCGGGTGGTGCTGTTGTGCGACGTGTCGGGGTCGATGGGACCTTACAGCAGGGCGCTCTTGCGGTTCCTGCACGCCGGGGTCGTCTCCGGGTCTCGGTTAGAGGCTTTCTCGATGGGAACACGGCTGACCCGTATCACCAAAGAACTCGGGACGCGCGACCCGGACCAGGCGCTGCGCCAGACCGCCGGGGCTGTCAGGGACCTCTCGGGAGGAACGCGGCTCGGGGACGTAATAAAAGAGTTCGTGGACCGTTGGGGACAGCGCGGCATGGCGCGGGGAGCCGTAGTCGTGGTGCTCTCCGATGGCTGGGATCGGGGCGACTTGAACGTGCTCGCCGAGCAGATGCAGCGCATCAAGAGGTTGTCGTACAGGTTGATCTGGGTGAACCCTCTAAAGGCCGCGCCCGGCTACCAGCCGCTCGCTGGTGGAATGGCCGCCGCGCTCCCATTCGTGGATGTCTTCCTCTCCGGCCACAACTTCGAGAGCCTGGAAGAGCTTGCCTACGCTATCGCAGCCGCTGCGGGGCAGGATCGCTAGAATATAGAAAAGTTACGGGAGGCACGATATGAACCCGGTGGTTGACAAGGTCGCGAAGTGGAGTGAAGAGGGAAAGAGGGCGGCGCTCGCCACGGTCGTGAAGGTCGAGCGCTCTGGTCCTCTGGGGCCGGGGACTTCGATGGCCGTCTCCGAGGACGGGCAGGTCGTTGGGTCCGTGAGCGGCGGGTGCGTAGAGCCGGCGGTCTACGAGGAGGCGATGGCGGCGATAGAGAGTGGTGAGCCGAAGCTGGTTACCTACGGCATCTCGGATGACGAGGCGTTCGGGGTTGGGCTCACGTGCGGTGGGATCATCCACATCTTCGTCGAGCGGGTGGATTACTGATGGGAGGTTTGCTCTCCCGGTGGCACGCGGCGCTCGCGGAGCAGTCGCCGGTCGCGGTAGCCACGGTGATACAGGGACCAGGGACCGGGGGCAAGGTCCTGGTTACACCCGAAGACCACACCGGCACCGCCGGCAACGAGGAGTTGGACAAGGCCGTGGTCGAGACGGCGCGCGGGATGCTCGAAGGCGGCAAGACCGAAACCACCCATTTCGGGCCGCGCGGCCAGCGCCGGATGGAGGACGTAACGGTTTTCGTACAGTCGTTCGCGCCGCCGCCGAAGATGTACGTGTTCGGGGCCATAGACTTCGCGAGCGCGGTAGCCCGGATCGGCAAACATCTAGGTTACCGGGTCATCGTCTGCGACGCTCGTCCCGTGTTCGCCACCCGCGAGCGTTTCCCGACCGCCGACGAGGTGGTGGTCGCGTGGCCGGACGATTTCCTCGCGACCGCCGAGGTGGACCGGCGCAGCGCCATCGCCGTCCTCACGCACGACCCGAAGTTCGACGTGCCGGTCCTCAAAGCAGCGCTGGCGACCCCCGCCGGGTACATCGGGGCGATGGGGAGCCGCCGAACCCACGACAACCGGACGGCTCGTTTGAAGGAAGAGGGCGTTACGGACGAACAGTTGTCGCGAATCAGCAGCCCCATCGGCCTGGATATAGGGGCGCGCACGCCGGAGGAGACGGCAGTCGCGATCGCGGCGGAGATCATCACGCTCCATACAGGTCACGACGGTGGACGTTTGTCGGAGCGCTCCGGTCCCATCCACGCAGCCGGGGCGCTCGCAAAGGAGGCCCGATGATAGACGATTCATCGGGTGTACGGGCGGTCGTGCTGGCGGCGGGGGCCGCGAGCCGTTTCGGGGGTGGCAAGTTGTTGGCCCATTTCGGCGGTAAGCCTCTTATAGAGCACACCCTGGGCGCGTTGGAAGCGTCGCCGGTGGATGGGGTGGTTGTAGTGGTCGGGGAGGGCGAGGAAGAGTTGCGCGAGGTGTGCGAGCCATACGGTGTACGCATCGTCGAGAACCCGGATCGGGAACAGGGTCAGTCCACCTCGGTGCGGGCCGGGCTCGGGGCGCTCGGGGCAGAGTCGTCCGGGCCGGAGACGCGGGCGGCGCTCGTGCTGCTCGGGGACCAGCCGCTGGTGGGACCGTTGGTAGTTCGGCGTCTAGTCGCGGCTTTCGAGGGTGGGGCGAAGATTGCGGTGGCGACCTACGGCGGGGAGATGCGTAACCCGGTTCTCTTCTCGCGCGGAGTTTGGGATCTCCTGGAGGAGGAGTTGGAAGGAGACGTTGGGGCGAGGCCGTTCCTGTGGCGGCATCAGGAGTTAGTCACGGGGGTGCCGTGCGAGGACGTGGGGAACCCGGTGGACGTGGATACCATCGAGGACCTGCGCCTCCTGGAAGAGAAGGTGCGCGAGGCGCGGGGCGCGTATAAGATCTAGGAACGGCGAAGGGTAGCGGTACGGAGATGGTTTTTACCAAAAGGAGGAGAGGGCGATGAAGATAAACAACGAGTTTACGGTAAACGCGCCGCTCGAGAAAGCGTGGGATGTAATCCTGGATCTCGAAAGGGTGGCGCCGTGTCTGCCGGGGGCTTCCATACAGGAGGCTGATGGGAACGAGTACAAGGGTACGATGAAGGTCAAGATCGGCCCGATCACCGCCACTTATAAGGGTACCGTCGAGTTTCAGGAGACGGACGAGCAGAACCGGCGGGCGGTCTTGCACGCGAAAGGCGGCGGCGGTCAGGGCAATGCTTCGGCGACGATCACCTCCACCATGGAGGAGCAAGGCGGGCAGACCAAAGTCAACGTCGAGACTGACATGAAGCTCTCGGGGCGCGCGGCCCAGTTCGGGCGCGGCGGCATCGCCCAGGACGTGGCGACCAAGATGCTCAGCCAGTTCGCCGAGTGCCTGGAGCGGGAGATCTCCGACGACTCGGGAGTCGAATCGGCCGGGCAGGAAGCGTCCCCGGCTGAGACAAACGGGTCATCATCCGAAGGACAGCAGCAGGAGACGCCCACGATGCCCATCGGCGGGACCGGCTCTCTGGGCAACATAATCAGCAGCGATCCAGGCGCCGTTTCTACTGTCGGGGGCTCGGTCGAGGGCGTCGTCATCGCCGGTGGAACTTCCACGGATGACGCAGCGGAGACGCCGTCTGAAACCGAGCAGCCAGCCGCGCGGCAGCAGTCGTCGGGTGGTGGATCCAGCGCCCGTGGAGCCGAAGAGCCGGAAGCCTTCGACCTCGGGGCCGCGAGCCAGGGGGCGGTCCTCAAGCGGGTAGCGCCTGTAGCGGCCGGAGCCGGGTTGCTGGCGCTGGTGATCTGGCTGCTCCTCAGAAGGCGATAGACCAGGTTAGCCAGACGCCTGAACCGCCGATCCTCAAAGACTTCCCGGACTCTTTCGAGACGCGGAGGCTCTTCATCCGTCCGCCTCTGCCCGGCAACGGCCCCGAACTCCACGCCGCCGTAACCGAGTCCATCGAGGAGTTGCGGCCCTGGATGCCGTGGGTCGAGAATCACCGGACGACACAAGACTCCGAGGAGAGCGTGCGCCGGGCGCGGGTACGCTTTCTGGAGAGGTCCGACCTGATGCTCCTGCTCTTCTTGAAGGAGACGGGTACGCTCGTGGGATCCAGCGGCCTTCACCGGATGGACTGGACGGTGCCGAAGTTCGAGATCGGCTACTGGTGCAGGAGCCGGTTCACCGGAAAGGGCTACATCACGGAGGCGGTACGCAGTATATCCGCCTTTGCCTTCGAAGCTTTAGACGCCCGGCGGGAGATCCGGTGCGACTCCCAAAACCACCGCAGCGTAAAGGTGGCGGAGAAGAGCAGCTTCACGCTCGAAGGCAAACTCCGCAACGATGCATGCGCCCCGGGCGGTAGCATGAGGGACACCCTGATCTTCTCAGCCGTCCCAGAGGACGAAACAGCCGGAACATGATACTTCTGTATACTTGTATTGGAGGCTATACGAAGCGCGAGTTATAGGACCCGCGTCCCGGCTAGTAGAGGTAGCGGCTTCCGGTCCCGAAGTTAGGTGTCGTCATATCCGAGCATAAGTTATCCAGGCGTGATTTCTTGAAACTGGCGGCTTTGCCTACACTCGGCGCCGTCTCTTTGGGAGTAGGAGGCGTGGCCTATGCCCGCGAAGTCGAGCCCGATCTGCTCGACATTACCCGGATGGAGTTGGAGCTTCCACGTCTGGCCCGAGAGTTTGACGGTTATCTCGTGCTGGTAATGGGCGACGTGCACGCCGATGGCCGGGAGGCATCGGAACGTCTCTCCGAAGCTTGCAGGCTCGCGAACGCCGAGAGGCCCGACGTGATCGCCATTACCGGAGATTTCGCAACCGCCGGCTCCTCTGGCAACGGTTCCTCGAAAGAGGATGTCCGACGGTTGGCAAAGGTCTTGCGGACGCTGAAGCTGCGTGACCGCGCCGTAGCGGTGCTCGGAAACCACGACCACTGGACGTATCCGGATCTGGTCCGGGAGACAATTCGGGAAAGCGGCATAGCCGACGTGAGCAACGATTTTAGATCCGTGCGACGCGGGAACTCCGCCCTTTACGTCTCGGGTGTAGACGATGTGATGGAAGGCAAAGACCGTATCGGATCCGTCCTCGACCGGCTCCCGGCGTCAGGGGCCGCTTTACTTCTGGCGCACGAACCCGATTTCGCCGACGAGAGTTCAGCGACGGAGAGGTTCGACCTGCAAATCTCGGGCCATTCTCACGGTGGGCAGATCAATATCCCTCTCCTGGGACCTCCCGTGCTGCCGCCACTGGGCCGGAAGTACCCCGCGGGAGTCTACAAGGTAAACGGCATGTGGTTGTACACCAATCGGGGCCTCGGGATGATGTCGCCCAGAGTACGCATGAACTGCCGCCCGGAAATCACCGTGCTTACGCTCCGATCAGTGAAAGGCCCAAGCCTGTAAGACCAGCGGCGACCCGGAAATACTCCCGGAAGCGAAGAGTGTCCGTGATGCTATCGTCTACTCTTCGCACCGCTCCCAGTCTACCTTATGCAGCGCGTATTCGACTTCTCCGTACTCCGCTCCATCTATGGGCTCCGGCCATCTTTGGTGGAACGTGCGTACCAGCTTCATGCCGGACTTCTCCATCACGCGACGGGAGGCGGTGTTGACCGCCATCGTCTCGGCGAACACGCGGCGCACTCCGAGTTCGGTGAAGCCTTTGTGGATCAGGGCTTGTGATCCTTCGGTGGCGTAGCCTTTGCCCCAGGCGGACCTCCTTAGCCGGTAGCCAAGCTCGACCTCGTCCGTGCTACCGTCTTCCGGCGGCCGGAACTCGAACCATCCCAAGAACTCACCGGTTGACTTCTCGATGGCGGCCCAGAAGCCGAAATCGTCGAAAAGCTCGTAGTAACGGAGGAAACGGGGCAGGGTTTCGTTTCGTATCACGTCGCGGGGTGTCTTCCCGCCGCCGGTGAGGTAACGCATGACTTCCGGGTCGTTGTCGAGTTCGAACAGGTTTTCAGCGTCATCATCGGTGAACCGTCGCAGCGTCAAACGTTCGGTTTCTAGGAAGACTAGCATCGTCAAGGCCAGACTCGCAGGACGCCGTCGGAGCGTCCGGCGGCTATTGAGGCGTGGCCTTTTTGGTCGGTGGCGGAGGCGAGGTTGGTCGAGATCTCGCCGCCCGCCGACAGGGTCCAGGCTACCCGCGCTCCGTCTCTCTCGTGGCGGATGGCGGCGAGTGTCGTGTAGTCTTCGTTCGGGACCAGAAGCTCCCAGCGTCCGTCGCCGTCGAGGTCTCCGGCCCGGACGGTATCCATATTGCGGGTGTGGATGCGGTGGGAGGTGTAGCCGGGGAGGTAGGTGGAGATTTTTAGCTCTTTGGATGCTTTGTCCATGCTGTAGAACTCGATCGAGCCGCCGATGTGCGGCGTGCGGGTGGCGACGACTTCGGTTTCCCCATCCGGCCCGAAGGGACCCGCGGCCGTCACGTGCCGCCACTTGAACTTCTCCCCGATAAACGGCCCCGCCGCGACTAACTCTCCATCCGGCTCGTAGACCGAGACCCGCGCTCCTTTTTCGGGGGAGGTCTCGGTGATCGCCAGTAGATCCTCCGCAAAGCCCGGCATCCCGAACCACAGCGGCGCGTTCGACTCGAAGATCCCACCGGATTCGGGAAAGACCCGCCCGGAGACCGCGAATTTCTCTCCATCGGACTTTAGCAGCGACATCCCGCGAGCCTCCAACTCGTCTCCTATGGCGCCGTGCGGGTAACTGCCGGTCGGATCCGAAAGCGCCGCCAACACGCCGCTCTCGCTCCGCGCGATGCGCGTGTCAGGCAGAGCCTCTACCGGCAAGCTCTCGACTTTGCCGGAGCCTCCCTTTACGAACATCCCGCCACCTTCCCTCACACCGACGAGGGCATCCTTTTTGTCTAGCGAGGCGGGTGCCGGACTGGTTAGCTTGGAGGTCTGTACGCTGCTGGTAGTGACCAGTTTCAGGGAGTCGCCTCTCGCCTCTACGAGCGGCGGTTCTCCAGGCGGGAGTTGGTCGGGGGTTATGGGATATGGAGCCAGGCCTTTTTCGCCCAGCTTGTATGCTTTGACGCGCCCGTCCGCGAGGGTGGCGACCCAGACGGTGCTCTCGCCGAGCGGCACGCCGACTATCCAGGTTGGAACGCCTCCCAGCCGGACATCCACCGGACGCCGCGGCAAGTCTCCAGCACCTTCCACCACCCGGTTTCCCGAAGCCTGACCGTAAGTGTAGCCGTAGGACGGTGCCGGCTTGCGGAGGGCTGCCGCACCGGTCGTTTCCCGTCCGGACTTTCCGGTCGTCCCTGCGCCTCCGGCTGTTTCGGTCGTCCGTTGTACGACGCGCTGAGTTGTTGCCGTGGAAGAGGAGCCTGCCGCCGCAGACGGGGATGAGGCCGTGGCCGTGGACGACTCCTTCGCGCTTTCGGCGCATCCGGTGAGGGAGATAGCCAGCGCGACAGCTAGCGCAGCGGCGAGCATCGTGGAGAGAAGCCGTGTGGTGATTCCGGGCATCGTTCAGGAGTTTTTCGAAAGGGGGGATCCACCGTCGGCGTTGCGGGCGGTGACGAAGAGGAGGTCGGAGAGGCGGTTGACCACCCGGACGGCGTAGGGATGCTCTTCGGCGTATCCGGCGGCTACGAGGCTTCGTTCGGCGCGGCGGGTGACGGAGCGGGCGACGTCGAGGAGCGCCCCGAGACGGCTCTCGCCGGGGATCACGAACTCTTTTGGAATCTCCGTGCGCTCCTTCCACTCTTCCAGGGTGTTGTCCATGAAGTCCAGGTCTTCAGCGCCGACGAAGTTCTCTTCTTTCGGCATCGCCACGTCGCCCATAATTCTGTACAGGAGCCGCTGCAACTCCATCAACAAACCGCCGAGGTCTCCGCCGGACTGGTTAGCTCCGGCTTCGGCGCGGGCGAGCCCGAGGAAGGAGCTCGCTTCGTCTATGTCGCCGAGGATGGTTATGCGGGGGTCATCCTTCCGCAGTCGCCCTGACCCGAGCAGGGTGGTGGTGCCGTCGTCGCCGCGGCCGGTCGAGACCGGCGGGTTGTTCTCGCTCACTGGTAACTCCTCCTTTAGTTGGCATGGATAAGAAGTATATGTTTCGGGCGCGCCGACGTGGAACTCGGCGTCGCGCAAGGTCCGAGAATACAGGCGCCGGAATGTGGAAGCATGGTTAGGTAGAATCCCTTTGATGAGGGAGGATGGCACGACGGTCGAAGTAAGGCTACTGGAACGTGATGAGTGTCGCGAGGCGGCCCTACTCCAGATGCGGGAGTTGCCCCGTGAGTTCCTGAGCCGTCTGGGGGAAGGTTTTCTCTCCCGTTACTACCGGGCTTTCCTGGAGAGCCCTTACGCTACGGCGCTCGTCGTTACGGACCCCGACACCGGCGAGTTGGATGGGGTGTTTATCGCGACCTTCGATACGGGCGCCCACTACTCGTACCTCGTGCGCCGCTACGGTTTCGTCTTGACCGGGCAGGTCGCGCTTCACGTCCTTCGGCGTCCGGCGCTCGCCCTGGAGTTCCTCCGGACGCGCTCGGCGCGCTACGCCCGCGGGATACTACGTTCCCTGATCTACAAGAGAAAGACTCCGAGTAAGGAGACTGAGAAGGTTGGTTTCCCGACGTATATAGCGGTTCGTAGCGACCGCCACGGGCGCGGTACGGGGGCGGCTTTGTTCGAGGCTTACGAGCAGCGGGCGCGCAAAGTCGGCCTCGACCGCCTGGAACTCGTGACACGCTGCGGGGGAGCGGGCGCCGGTCCTTTCTTCGACAGGCTGGGCTACGAGCACGCGGGCGAGCGTGTCAGCCGCAGCGGCGAACGTTACGCCCTCTACACGAAGTCCCTCTAAATTTTCTCACGGGCCGCGACGGCCGGGTGCGGCGTGGGTTAGAATCTGCCGGCTATGAATCTTCGAGTCAGTTTTCCTCTAAGCGCCGACGGTCTCCTCGGGCGGGCGTCCGCTGTAGCGGGCAGCCATCCGAGCTACCGGGTCGAGGGACGAAACGGTTCGTCCAGGGTCGCGGTTGATCTGGACCTCCCGACCGACTGGCGTCCTCTGGACGATTTCTCCCGGCTGTTGCGTGGGGAGCGGGCCGCCGAGTACGAGGCGGAGGGGAAGGTTGTTCCGGCGGAAGAGTTGTTCGAAGGCTTGAAGTGCTTTCTTAGGAAGCAGCGCTCCGGGACTTCGGCTAGGGATTGGTGTACGCCGCGTTCGCTGGAGAGTAAACAGCTCTTTCCTTGTCGGCAGGTCCGGGTATACGACAACGACCATCTCACCAGAAGTTCCTGGTACGCTTCGGGACGGATGGGTGAGGACGGCGTTTTCGGGGTGGACAAAGATGAGATCACCGACCGCGTACTCTCGGACCTCGGGCCTTGCGCGCGGTGTCCGATCCTGGACCTCGACGCGACCGCCGAGATAGTCGCGCGTCTCCCGGAGAAGATAGACCCCGGCCGCGACGAGAACTGGCGCTACAGAGAGAACGGCCCGCTCGCGGAGTGGACCGTGAGCAAGACCCAAAACGCCGACGCCCCCGAGAAGAAACCACTCCCGGATAAGCGCGAAGGACTAATAGAGCGTCTGACGAGGAACGTCCGGAACGGGAGCGCGGGTGTGGCGGTGACCGGCGGAACCACGGGGACCCGAAATGTTCCGGAGACCCGCTACGAGGACGTCGGCGGGATGCGAGAGACGATAGCGCTCGTCAGGGAAGCGGTGGAGTTGCCGATCACACACCCGGAGATCTTCGACCGCCTGAGCATCCGCCCTCACAAGGGAATCCTGTTCTACGGTCCGCCTGGAACCGGAAAGACGCTTCTCGCGCGGGCCGTCGCCCGCGAGTGCGGCGCCCACTTTATAGCAGTCTCAGGGCCGGAGGTGCTGGACAAGTATTGGGGACAGAGCGAGGCCCGTTTGAGGGGGCTCTTCACGGAGGCGCGGGCCAAGTCGCCGGCCATCATCCTCTTCGACGAGATAGACTCCTTCGCCTCCTCGCGCGACACGATGAGCGAGAGCTTCGAGGCGACCCTCGTCTCCCAGCTACTCTCGCTGATGGACGGTTTGAACGACCTCGGGAAAGTGTGCGTCATCGCGACCACCAACCGGCCGACGGCCCTCGACCCGGCATTGAGGCGGCCCGGCCGCTTCGACCACGAGATCGAGATAGGGCTGCCCGACGCCGAGGCGCGGTTGCACATATTGAAAATCCACGCTAAAGGCATGCCGACCGCTTCGAACCTGGAACTAGATCAGATCGCCGCCTCGACCCGCGATTACTCCGGCGCCGACCTCGAAGCCCTCTGCCGCGAGGCGGCCCTCGTCTGCATGCGCCGCTCCCTGAACCTCGGAGACCTCGAACGCAGGATAAGCTCCCACCAGCTAGACGCGCTCTCCGTTACCTTCTACGACTTCCGGGCCGCCATGAAGCGCGTAGGCCCGAGCATCCGCCGCTAAATATCTCCACTAATATCTCTCGTATCTCGTAAATACTGTCCCCGGCGATGATCCCCAAACATCCGAGTATCGTACAATCAAGAGATTGGCAGACGCACGGTGACACCACGAGTGCCATCTGGGAAGTGTAACCGGGCGTTTTGCGGGGGGCGTCGTATCGGTAAGAGAAGCAGGTTCAACGTCCACCGATAAGGGGTATAGACGGTAGCATGCAGCAGACCATAGTAGATGGACGGTACAACGTCTCGCACCCGCTCGGCAGTGGAGGTATGGGTCAGGTTTACCTGGCCCAAGACGAGGTCCTGGGTCGGGAAGTGGCCTTGAAGATTTTGTGGGAGAGGCTCGCGGAGAGTGAGGAGTTCGTGGAGCGCTTCAGGCGCGAGGCCCGGAGCGTCGCCGCGCTCTCTCACCCGAACATCGTCTCCGTCTACGATCAGGGGCGTGCCGGAGACGGCACTTACTACATAGCGATGGAGCACGTAAGCGGCGGTACGCTCAAGGAGCGGATCGTCGGCGAAGGACTGCTAGGCTACCGGGAGGCGGCAGACGTGGGTATCCAGGTCTCCGAAGCCCTGGAGGCGGCCCACTCGGGTGGTGTGATCCACCGGGACATAAAGCCCCACAACATCCTCCTGACCGAATCGGGAGAGGTGAAGGTGGTCGACTTCGGGATAGCGCGGGCCGTCTCGCAAGCATCCATGACCGGGACGAGCTTTATCCTCGGGACCGCCCACTACCTCTCCCCGGAACAGGCCAAAGGAGAGCCGACGGGACCGGCCAGCGACCTCTACGCCCTCGGGGTCGTGCTCTACGAGATGCTGACCGGCGTCGCACCCTACGAAGCGGAGAGCCCCATAGCCGTCGCCCTGAAACACGTCTCCGATCCGCCCGCGTCTCCGCGAGACGCCAACCCGGAAGTGCCAAAAGGCATGGACGCCGTGGTGGTGAAGCTGCTCGCAAAAGACCCGGAAGACCGTTACGCCGACGCGGGAGAACTCGCGGAGGACCTCCGGCGGGTGCGCCGGGACCTCTCTCCGACCGCCCTCTCGTCGCCCCCAAAAAGCAAATCGACTGTTCCGAGGGGACGCGCGGGTAAGGTACTCTCCATTCCATCCATTGCGCCGCCTCCTCGACAGAACAACCGCCCCGTCTTCTGGGGGCGAAGGAGGCTCAGGTGGCTCTTGCCGGTGGCCCTCGTCTTGCTGGCGGTTGCCTCCCTGATCACCGCGTTCGGCGGGTCCGGTAGCTTCAACAACCTCTATAAAGTTTCCGGGGGTTTGGCGAAAGAACAGCCGAAGGCAACCCTGATCGTGCCGAAAGTCGTCGGTGACAAGAAAGAAGCCGCTGAAAGCGCACTCCGCGAGATGGGCTTCAAAGTGAAAGTGGAGGAAAGAGAGAGCAAGGATAAGGAGAAAGGACGGGTTCTTTCTCTAAAACCGGGAGAAGGAAAGAAAGCCGAGCGTGGCTCGGCAGTCTCCCTGATCGTCGGTAAAGGACCGCTGATGGTCGAGGTGCCTGCTCTCAAAGGTCTCTCTCTGAACGGAGCCGAGAAGAAATTGAAGGAAGCCAACCTGAAGCTCGGCGAGAAGAAAGAAGCGTACAGCGACTCCGTTCAGAAAGGCGATGTCATCGAACAGGGCGTTGAGTCTGGCAAGAAAGTAAAGAAAGGCGGGGCCGTAGGCGTCACCGTAAGCTCCGGGCGCAAACAGCAGCCGCAAGAACCAAAGGCATCCGCCCAAGCACCATCTGCCCCGGAGCCCGTACAGCAGACCACCACCGAACAAACGCAGCCCCCGGCCTCTGCAAGCCAAGCTCCTGTTCCGACGCCCACGACACAGCCCGCGCCGCAGCCGGTCCCGACGCCGCAGCCCGCCCAACAGGCTCCCGCTCCGGCGGCGACTCCTGCTCCTCCTGCCCCGCAACCTCAGACGACTACCGTCCCCTCTTCGGCCGCGCCTGCGGTCCCGAACACGCCGCCAACGACCACTGTCGCGCCTCCTCCTCAGTCGCAGACACCGCCGCCTACGCCAACTGCGCCTGCCACGCCGGGCGGACAAGCTAGTCCTTCCAGCCCCTCCGCTGGGGGCTCCGCACAGCCCGGCGTTGTGAACGTAGCGCCCGTGAAGGTCCCAAAGGTGGTGGTCCCGGAGGTTCAGGTAGCTCCGGTGCAACCCTCCCGCGGAAAGACCGGCGGCTCTTAGGCCTGTCAGGCCAGGCGGGTAGCTCTTCTACTCCGCCGGAGGTTTGACGAAGACGTACTCTTCGGCCGCGTGTCGGTGGGGGGCTCCCCCGGAATCGTCGTCGAAGGTGAAACTGCGCGAGTATAGGATGCTCCATTCCGCGTAGTAGTCTCGGAGTTCTCCGGGGGCGTAGAGATACTCGTCCGTCCCCCAGTCCGGCGCGGACGAGAGTTCCGGGTCGTCTACGAAGGCGAAGAGAGCGTTTATTCCTCCGGCGGCGGTGTGTTCCTTGAGATGGTCGAACCAGGCCCGGCGGCTTGCGGGCTCGACGTACTGGATCGTACCTATAGAGTAGATGAGGTCGAATGTTCCAGGCAGGGAGAGCGTGTTTACGTCTACCTGATCCACACGAAGGTCTACTCCCTTTTCGCGGGCGAGCCGAACCGCCTTTCGGAGTCCGTTGGGCGCCAGGTCTATAGCCAGCGTCTCGAGCCCGTGTACCGCGAAGAGCACCGCGTCGCGTCCCTCTCCGGCCCCGATGTCTACCGCGCGCAGGCCGTCGCTAGCATTCGGAGGCAAGAGTTCCAGGCTCCGCCGGGCGAGGTCGTTCGGTTCGCGTCCCCAGTAGTATTCATCTCCGGCATACATCTGCTGAAGTTGCTCGTAGCCCACCGCGCTCACCTCCAAGGAGCGAAACTTCCGTAGACGACTATATATTCTGCGAGGCTCGAAATCTCCTCCTGGTTTGGAGGCTGTCGTGGAGGGTACATTTCCTCTCACCTCGAAGGTATGAGCCATAAGCCGTCTGGCCTTAGCCCGGCGCGGTTTGGTGGGCAGGAGGGCCGAGGGCGTTGGTTCTTGGGTAGGCACTTCTAGAGAAGGAGCGAGAGTGGCGGATCACGAGCAGCGGGGCGACCGTTTCACGGAGGTCGAGGACCGGTACACTGGTTATCAGGTCTACGACCATCACTACGAGAAGATCGGCAAGGTAGACGACCTTTTCGTGGACGAGACGGATAGTCCGGAGTACGTGGGTGTAAAGATGGGTTTTCTCGGCACCAGGACTACCCTGATCCCGATGGACCTCATCAGGGTCAACGACGAGCGGGAGCTCATGGAAGTGGCCTCAGACAAGGACCATGTCCAGGAAGGGCCGACGTTCGACAACGACGACGAGATAACGTCGGATTTCGAGCGGGAGATCCGCGACTACTACGGACTCGAATCCCATGGCACCTCCACCGAGAGGGGGTCTTACGGTTCCTACTACCGGGACGAAGACTACGAGACCGGAGCCGCCGCCGGAGGAAGATACGAACGGGACCGCGTGGACCTGGAGCCGGGCGAACGCTCGGGCGAGCGTTCAGAGGAAGTCTACGACTACGAAGAGCGTAGAGATACCGGCGACGTCGCGCGTCGCGCGACCCCGGAATACACTGAGCGTGAGAGAGAAGCTTCCTACGAGCCTACAGCTTCCCGAGATCATGAAGAAGACACGCGCGGGCGAGGCCGGGACCTCGAAGACGAGAACGAGTTGCGGGTGCAGAGGAGCGAGGAGGAGCTTCGGGCCGGTACCCGCGAGCGTAGGGCTGGTAGCGTCAACGTCCGCAAGCGCGTGCGCACGGATCGCGAACGGCTGCGGGTCCCGAAGAGGCACGAAGAAGTAAGCGTGGACCGGGTGTCTGTGAACGAGAGAACAGCCTCCGAGGGTGAGATCGGCGAGGATGAAATAAGGATGCCGGTCGTCGAGGAAGAGGTGATCGTCGAGAAGCGGCCGGTGGTCAAAGAGGAGTTGCGCATCCGCAAAAACGTGGTGGAGGAAGAAGAGATCATCGAGGCAGACGTGCGCAAGGAGGAGATAGAGATAGACGACGAGACCGACCGTCGCAGCCGCTAGAGCTCCGAAAACCGCAACGAGAACAGAAACGGCGCGGATGGAAGCGAGCGAGAGCATAATTCTTCGGCCTGGAGCGAAAGGCGATCGTCCCGAACTCCGTAAAGTAAGAACCACTATATCCTGGAAGGTACGTCTACGGTCGTACCTTCCAGGACTACTGGCTCTAAAACATGGCTCCACCATATAATGCCGAATGCTACTCTAGCCTAGCTCAACCCCGGCGGCTTTCTCCGAGAGCTTGACGAGCGCTCCCCAGTCTTCCGGCCCGAGTCCCGCCGCCTGGGCTTCGACGTAGCGCTGGAAAGCCTGGCCGATAAGCGGTAGGGGAATCCGGCGGTTCGCGGCCATGTCCAGCCCGATCTTGAGGTCTTTACTCTCCAGGTCCACCGAGAACCCCGGCTCGAAGTCCCGGTTCGCCACCCGCTTTCCGAAGGTATTTCGTAAGTGCCACGAGTCGGCGCCGGTCTTGGAGAGGACCTCGACCATGAGCCCGAGCGGAGCCCCCGCTTTCATCCCGAGAACGAGTCCTTCGGCGACGGCCTCCAGGATCGCCCCGGAGACGAGGTTGTTAACGACCTTAATAGTGGAAGCGACCCCGAGCTCTCCGCAGAAGGTGATGTCGCCCGCGATCCGTTCGAACAGCGGCCGCAGCGCGTGGTAAGTTTCCTCCTCACCGGAGACCATCAGGGATAAGGTTCCTTCGGCCGCTTCCCTGGAGCTTTTGCCCATCGGCGTGTCCAGGACCTTGACTCCCCTGGGCCGCAGTGCGCTCTCCAGCCCGATGACCGCGTCCGGCCCGATGGTGCCGAGGTTGGCTACCACGTCGTCCTCTTTGAGTGCGTTCTCGAGCCCACCTTCGCCGAAAACCGCTGTGTTCGTGATCTCCGGGTTGGGCAGCAGCAGTAAGAAGACCCGGCACTCGGCCGGAAACTCCGAAGGACTCTCCACTGGAGATCCACCAGCCGCGGCGAAAGAATCCAGCGCCTCTCTCTGAACGTCATAGCCGTACACTTTCGTGCCACCCTCGATGAGCCGGATGGCGATAGGCATGCCCATCGTCCCGAGACCGACGATGCCGATAACGTTCTCGTGGCTCCCATTCATGTACCGTTACTCCTCTCGCTCGCCTGTCCACGCTGAGAGAGGGGGTCCCTTGATGGCGATGTACTGGGCTTCCAGGAACTCATCAATCCCGGCGTGTCCTCCCTCGCGGCCGAGGCCGCTGTCTTTTACGCCGCCCATCGGCACGTTCACGGCGCTCGCGACGCCCTCGTTGACGCCGCAGATGCCGACCTCAAGGCTCGTCGCCACCCGCGTCGCCTTCGCCGCACTTCCGGAGAACACATAGCCCGCGAGCCCGAGCGGGTTGCGGTTGAGGTCCCGGACCAGGCGTCCCGCGTCAGAGAACCCGGCTACCAGGACGAGCGGACCGAAGATCTCCGTCTGCAAGAGCTTCTGGTCGGCCTTCTCGTACGAGGAAGTCGCGAGCACCTCCGGTGCGAAGAAGCACTCCGGTGAAAGGCCTCCGTTCTCTCCGGGTGGCGCAGCGGCGGCTACTGACTCGAAGCCCGAAGCTAGCGCTTGCTCTTTTAGCTCCTCCATGGTGGCCCGGTGTCCGGCGTTGATGAGCGGCCCGAGCGTGGTCTCTTCGTGCAGCGGGTCCCCGAGCTTCAGGCCCGCGACCCGTTTCGCCAGGCCCGCCACGAAGTCTTCGTACAGGTTTTCGTGGACGTAGAAGATGTTGGCCGCCACGCATGATTGTCCGCAGTTGCGGAACTTGGCTATCATCGCCTGATCCAGGGCGACACCGAGGTCCGCGTCCTCGAGCACGATGAACGGGGCACACCCGCCGAGCTCCAACGCCAGCTTCTTCATCGTCGAGGACGATTTCTCGTAGAGCATCTTCCCGACGCCCGTGGAGCCGGTGAAGCTGACGAGCCTCACCCGTGGGTCTTCCAGAAGGACTTCCGTAATCTCCGAAGCTGGTCCCGTTACCAGGTTTGCTACCCCGTCCGGCACTCCCGCTTCCTCCAGACACTCGAAGAGTTGGACGACGGAGTTCGGGGCTTGCTCGCTGGGCCGCGCCACGACGGTGCATCCGGTGGCGAGCGCCGGGGCGATTTTGCGGGCCTGGATCGAGACCGGAAAGTTCCAGGGCGTCAGGCTCGCGATCACGCCGACCGGCTTCTTGACCACCAACTGCGGCCCGTTAGTCCTCCCGTCTACCGCCGAGATCTTCTCCAACCGCCTCGCCTCCCCGGAGAACCACGAAAAGTAATCAGCCGAGAAACGCACCTCACCGATGGCCTCCGCCAGCAGCTTACCGCTCTCCACCGCGAGTGTCTCGCCTATCTCATCCGCCCGCTCCAAAAGAAGCGCCGCCACCCGGCCGAGAATCGCCGACCGCTCGAACCCGGAGGTCCCGCTCCAACCACCGAGAGCCTCCGATGCAGCGTCGATTGCATCATTGGTCTCGCTTCTACCCGCCTCAGCCTGCCGCAAGACGACCTCGCCGCTCGCAGGATTCGTTACCTCCCGCGATGATTCTCCTGCCCGCCACTCCCCACCAATGAAAATGGACTTCTTCACATTATCCACTCGTTCCCCTCCTGCGCTCGTCCCATAATCTCCCCCAGGCGATGGAAATTTAGGTTATACCAATGTCATGTACTCTGTCAAGATAAAATACTGAAAACTCCGTTAGGCGAAGGCGTTTGCTCGAAAATAACCGCTGTGGTATTGTTTGGTACGTATTTTGGTACTACCAAAAATGAGAGGAGAGGAGCTTTTGCATAAGTTTTTGATCCACAAGCGTGGAGATCATGTGGGGGTGGCGACTTCGGACATCGAGGGTGGTGAATCGGTGACCGGAGTGTATATGGATGACGATTCGACCGTAGATGTATCGGCCAACGGTGACATACCGCTGGGGCATAAGATCGCGGTGGAGGAGTGCGGGGGTGGAGGAGAGGTGATCGAGTACAGTACCGTGATCGGCCGGGCGCCGGAGGGTTTCGGGATTGGAGACTATGTGCACACCCATAACTTGAAGAGTGCTAGGTGGTAGTTGTGGATCTCTACGGATACAGGCGTGAGGACGGCCGGGTCGGAGTACGAAACCACGTGATAATCCTGCCGGTGGATGACATCTCCAACGCGGCGTGCGAGGCGGTCGCTTCTCATATTCAGGGGACGCTGGCGCTGCCGCATTCCTACGGGCGGCTGCAGTACGGCGAGGATCTGGAGCTTCACTTTCGGACCATGATCGGGACCGGACGCAACCCGAACGTCGCCGCGGTCGTCGTGATCGGGATAGAAGAGAACTGGACTAAGAGGATAGCAGACGGCATAGCCGAGACCGGCAAGCCCGTGGCCGCGTTCTCTATCGAGGGATACGGGGACCTGGAGACTGTCCGTCGCGCCTCGTGGAAGGCGAAAGAGTTCGTACAAAACGCTTCCGAGATGCGCCGGGAGCCGGTGGAACTCTCGGAGCTCACGGTCAGCATCAAGTGCGGTGAGTCGGACACGACGACGGGGCTCGGCTCGTGCCCGACCGTCGGGGTCGTGGTGGACCGTCTCCTGGATGAGGGGGCGACGGTCTTTTTCGGGGAGACCTCTGAGCTAACCGGTGGGGAGCACCTGATCGCCGAGAGGATGGCGACGCCGGAGCTGAAAGAGAAGTTCATGGACACTTATAAAGCATACGTCTCGGCGATAGAGGCCCGCGGGTCCGACCTGCTGGGGTCGCAGCCGACGCAGGGGAACATCGCGGGCGGCCTCTCCACCATAGAGGAGAAGGCGCTCGGTAATATCGAGAAGACCGGCACGAAGGAAGTCATCGGGGTTCTGGAGCCGGCCGAGGCACCGGAAGATGGGCCGGGGCTGTACTTTATGGACAGTTCCTCGGCGGCGGCTGAGTTCGTGACGCTGATGGCGGCAGGTGGGGCGGTGGTTCACTTGTTCCCGACCGGACAGGGCAACATCGTCGGCAACCCGATAGAGCCGGTCATAAAGCTCTCGGCCAACCCGAAGACCGTGGCGGCGATGGCCGAGCACATAGACGTGGATGTAAGCGGGTTGCTTTCGAGGGAGCTGAAGTTGCCGGAAGCGGGAGAGCTTCTGATGGAGAATTTGAGTCGCACGGTAAACGGACGGATGACGGCGGCCGAGGTTCTGGGGCATCGGGAGTTCGTGATGACAAAGCTCTACCAGAGCGCGTAATGTCGGGCAGGGTCATGTTCGGTCCGATTCCGGACAACCGGGCGCTTAGCGAGGAGATCGTCTCCCAGATCTCCGACGCGATAATCGGGGGCGCGCTTGCGCCCGGCGACCGGTTACCCCCGGAGCGGGAATTGGCCGGTCAGTTCGGGGTCAGCCGCACCGTGGTGCGCGATGCCGTCAAGACCCTCGCCGGACGCGGCGTTCTCCAGGTTCGGCGGGGCGCGGGTATCTTCGTTACGACCGGCGAAGAGAACATGATCGGCCACCTCGACACCCTCTCGAACGTACTACCCGTTCAAGGCGCCGGTCTCAAGGACCTGTTCGATATCCGAAGAGTCCTGGAAGCGCAAGGCGCGGAGTGGGCCGCCCGTAGGAGGAGCCCTCATCACCTGGAACTACTGCGTAAGATACTCGACGAGGCTTACTCGCAACCGGAAGATCCGAGGGTCCTTAGCGAGAAGGATGCAAGGTTCCACGTGGCGATCGCCGAAGCCTCGCGGAACCTGGTCCTGGTAAGGGTGATGCTCACGCTCCTCGACCTTCTTGCGACGGCCCGTCGCGAGACCCTGCACATACCCGGTCGCGCGAAGCGTTCGCTGGAGGAGCACGAGCGGGTTTTGGGAGAGATAGAGGTCCGCAACCCGGAAGGGGCTCGCTGGGCAATGCTCGCCCATCTGAGGTCCGTGGAGATGGCGATACCGCCGAATGTAGAGACGAGCCGGGAGGGTGACGGATGAGGGTGGTGGTCGCAGAGTTGATCTGGCCGGAAGGTCTGGCGGAACTCGAAGCCTCCGCCGATGTGGAGTACGACCCCGATCTGTGGCGTGATCCCGAAGCGCTGCGGAAGAAAGTCGAAACCGCCGACGCCCTGATCGTCCGGAATCAGACTATCGTGGACGCCGCGCTGCTACATAGCGGGGAGTCTCTCGGGGCGGTCGGCCGCCTCGGCGTGGGTCTCGACAACATAGATCTCGACGCCGCCCGCGCCCGCAGCGTACCGGTGGTCTTCGCGCGCAACGCGAACGCCGTGGCGGTGGCGGAGTACGTAGTGGCGGCGATGCTCGACCTTTCGAGGACACTCCGCGAGGCGAACGACGACGTGCGGGCTGGCAACTGGGACCGGAGGCGCTTCACCGGCACGGAAATTCACGGCAAGACCCTGGGTCTCGTCGGGGTTGGAGAGATAGCGCAAAGGGTCGCCAGGCGTGCGGACGCCTTCGGGATGCGGGTCGTCGGGTACGATCCTTACGTCGCGCCCTACGATTATCCTGTGATCGAGACCGGAGTAGAATTGATGAATCTCGACGACTTGTTGGAAGCGTCGGACTTCGTGAGCCTGCACGTGCCTTTGAATCCCGGTACTCGCGGTCTGTTCTCGCTGCCGACCCTCCGGAAGATGAAGCAGGATGCGTGGTTGATCAACACGTCGCGCGGCGGTGTAATAGACGAAGTGGACCTGTGCCGCGCCCTGGATGAAGGACTCATCGGCGGGGCGGTGCTGGACGTATTGGAGCAGGAGCCGGTCCCGGCCGACAGCCCGCTGCTAGAACAGGAGAACGTCGTCCTGACCCCGCACACCGCCGGGCTCACGGAAGAAGCTCAGGTCAACACCTCCGTGATGGTGGCGCGGGAAGTGTTGAAAGTGCTCCGGGGCGAGCCGTCGCTGTGCGTGGTGGGTTGAGGAGTAGCATGACCAACGCACGCCAAGATCCGGCAAGGCTTAGGAACTTCTGCGAGGAGGTGCTGGCGCGGCTTGGCGTGCCGGGGGAAGACGCCGCTTTCGCGGCGGATTCGTTGGTCCGGGCCAACCTGGAAGGGGCTGACAGTCATGGGATCAGCCGTCTCGGCATTTACGTCCGGCGGCTGGAGGAAGGTAGGATCTCCGCACGTCCGGAGGTCCGGGTCGAGCGTTCGGGCTCCGTATTGCGGGTGGATGGGGACAATGGATTGGGCCAG
Organism: Rubrobacteraceae bacterium; assembly: GCA_965219175.1. GTDB lineage: Bacteria > Actinomycetota > Rubrobacteria > Rubrobacterales > Rubrobacteraceae > JBBPZK01. The sequence goes on along the minus strand of CBDCNI010000001.1, from coordinate 191,027 downwards.
GTAGTCTCACGCCGCGCCCTGAACGAGGCCGTGCCGGTCGCGAGAGAGACCGGCATAGTGGGTATCGGCGCCCGGAACAGCAACCACTTCGGGACGGCCGCCTACTACTGCCAGATGGCCTGCCGGGAGGGTATGGCGCTCATCGCCACGACGAACACGCCGCTGGGGATAGCGCCGTGGGGTGGGAAGGAGGCATACTTCGGCACCAACCCGATAGCGTTCGGCTTCCCGACCAGGAGTGGGCCGCCGGTGATCGTGGACATGTCCTCCAGCGTCGTCGCCCGCGGCAAGATCATCCTCGCGAACAAAGAAGGAGTAGAGATCCCCGAAGGCTGGGCTATAGATGAGGAAGGAAAGGAGACGACCGACCCGGCCTCGGCTCTGAAGGGAGCCATGCTCCCGCTCGGCGGGGCGAAGGGTTACGCGCTGGCGTTTGCCGTGGAGATGATGTCCGGGGTGCTCTCCGGCGCGGCATTCGGGCCGCACGTGGGCAGTATCTACGCGGATGGCGAATCTGCGGCCAACGTGGGCCACAACTTCATACTCCTGGACGTATCTCGCTGGATGCAGGCAGAAGATTATTACGAGCACGTGGACCAACTACTCGCGGAGGTCAAAGCCGTTCCTCCCGCCGGGGAGACAGAGGTTCTGTATCCGGGGGAGCGGCGTTACAGGGCTTTCCTGGAGAACTCGGAGAGGGGCTTGGTATTGCCGGCCGCTGTCCGGGAAGAGTTGGAAATGCTTGCGCGAGAGTATGACGTGGCGTGGTAGGGCCGCGAATGCACGGTAGCGTTGGATTTTGGGAAAAGCAAGGGAAAGGAGTAAGGTCAATGGTCGATCAAGATAGAGGGGGAGTAGACTCCGCCGGAAGCTCCGCCGGGAAGAAGATCAGCCGGAGGAGGTTCCTGGAGTTGGGTGGGGCGGGGCTCGCGGGAGCGGGCTTGGTCGGGATCTCCGGTTGTGGCGGCGGTAGTCAGGGTGGGGGAGGGAGCAAGAGTCTCATCTTCTCCTACGCGACGGAGCAGTCGGGGACCTTGCAGAAGCTCATCGACAAGTTCAACAAGCAGAACAAGGGCAAGATAAAAGTTCGGTGGCGCAAGATGCCGGCCGCCAGCAGCGACTACTTCGATCAGGTAAAGACCCAGTTGCAGTCCGGGCAGTCGGACATAGACGTGATCGCCGGGGATGTGATCTGGCCGGCGCAGTTCGCGGCGCAGGGTTGGATCCTCGACCTCTCCGACCGTTTTACCAACTCCATGAAAAAAGATTTCCTCAGCGGCCCCGTGCAGTCCCTAGAATACAAGGGCAAGACCTGGGGTGTACCATGGTTCACCGACGCCGGGATGTTCTACTACCGTAAGGACCTCCTCAAAAAAAGCGGTTTCGACTCACCGCCCAAGACCTGGGACGAGATGAAGAGCATGGTCCGTAAGATAAGGTCCGACTCCGGTACCAAGTACGGCTACGTCTTCCAGGGGAGCCAGGATGAAGGCGGCGTCGCGGACGCCCTGGAGTGGATCTGGAACGCTGGTGGCGACGTCCTGCAAGGTGACAAAGTGGTTGTAAAAAGCCCGAGTTCCGTGGAGGGGCTCAAGTTGCGGCGGAGCATGATCACTGACAATATCGCCCCACGGGCGAACACTGACTACACTACGCAAGACTCCCAGGGAACCTTTACCAACGGCGACGTTATTTTCATGCGTAACTGGACCTTCGTCTACGGACTCCTGGCGGATCCAAAACTCTCCAAGGTGAAGCAGGATCAAGTAGGCATCGCGCGCCTGCCGGTCGCGGATGAGAGCAAGAACAGCGTGAGCTGCCTCGGTGGCTGGAACTTCATGGTCAACGCCCAGTCGAAGGGCAAGCTGGACCATATCTGGACGTTCATCAAGTTCATGTCCGCCCCCGAACAGCAAAAGACCTACACCCTCGGGACCGCGACGATGCCGACCCGCCAGAACCTCTACCAGGACAAGGAGATCCTGAACAAGGTGCCGGTCGCCGCCCTGGCTAAGGAAGTCCTGAAGAGCACCAAGCCCCGCCCGCGCTCGCCATACTACGCGGACATGTCACTTGAGATGGCGCAGGAGTTCAACAGCGCCCTCAAGGGAAATGTACCGACAAAAGAGGCGCTGGGCACGCTGGAGGAAAAGCTAAAGAACATCGTCAGCAAGTCATAGCGTTCCGTGCGCTCTTTCATCGGAAAAGCTACTGATGACTGAAAAGATAGCCATCGGTCAGGCCGGCGGCCCGACGGCGGTGATGAACGAGAGCCTCTTCGGTTTCCTGGAAGAGGCTCTCCACGACCACAAGGTCTACGGCGTCATAAACGGGCTTCAGGGCCTCGACCAGGAACGTTTTGTAGCCCTCGAAGGCCAGGCCGGACGCTACCGGCGCATTGCCACGATGCCCAGCGCCTGGCTCGGGGCGGGACGGTGGCCGTCGCGGGAGGAGGACTTCGAGCGGTACGTCGGCAACCTCAAGAGAAAAGACGTTCGGGGGCTCGCCCTGATCGGTGGAAACGGGACCATGTGGGCCTGTCGCGAGCTCGAACGGGCCGCCGGTCGAATGGGATACGCGCTCTCGGTCGTCGGTATCCCGAAGACCGTCGACAACGACCTGGCCGGGACGGACCACGCGCCCGGCTTCGCCAGCGCCGCCCGGTTCGTCGCGACGATGGTACGGGATATCGGCAAGGACCTGGAATCCATGCGTAACTTCGAGTCGGTGCGAGTGCTGGAGACGATGGGCCGCAACGTCGGCTGGCTCACCCTGAGCGCCGGCTACCTCAAAGAACGTCCAGAGGATCCGCCGCACCTGATCTACATCCCTGAGCGCCCCTTCGACCCGGACGAGTTTATCGACTCGGTGAGAGAGACCCACCGCGCCTACGGCTACGCGGTCGCCGTCGTCAGCGAAGGCCTCGTTCCTACGACGACCGAGACAGGGCTCGCGTCTCCGGTCCTCGGCGGTGTCTCGCGGGAGTTGGCGCACCGGGTGAGAGAGGAAACCGGGCTGCCCGCCCGCGGCGAGTTGCTCGGCATGGGCCAGAGGAGCTACTCTCTGTCCGTCTCGGATCGCGACCGGCGGGAGGCCCGGATGCTCGGAGCCAGGGCCGCTGAAACCCTGCGCGCCGGACGCTCCGGCGTGATGCTCGCCCTCCACAGGACCGGAAAGCCCCATTACGAAGTAGAGATAGAAGAGGTTCCCCTGGACCGGGTAGCCGGTATCGAGAGGCCGCTACCCGAAGAATGGATCTGTACACCCGACAAGATGCCCGAAGAGTTCAGAGTGTGGCTGGAGCCGCTGGTCGGAGAGGACCTGGCCGTGTACCCTCCGAACGCAACGACGGCTCTGGAGAGGAGATCTACGAAGTGATTCACAACAATAATACAAAATTGGGTGTCGTGTTCCTCGGGCGCAAGCGGCCCGGCTTCGACCAGGAGTGGAATCGGGAGGTCACGGAAAACGTCCAGGGCTTCTTGAAAGCCTCTACCTACGAGACCTTCATCCCCGAGACGGTGGTGGACGACGCGTCGCTGCGCAAGGCCGTGGCGCGATGCCGCGAGGAAAAATGCGAGGCGCTGGTAGCACTCCAGCCGACGATGGGTGACGGTCGCCTGGCCCCGGTTATGGCCCAGCTCTGGGACGGGCCGGTCATCTTGTGGGCGACGCTCGAGCGGCAGGAAGGAGAGACGGTCAGCTCCTGCTCACTGGTCGGGACCCACGTCTTCGCCGCCACCTTAAGGCAGCTCCACCGTCCCTTCGAGGTCGTCTACGGCGCACCCGATAACGAGCGGTTGCAAAGGGATCTCGACGAAGCCATCCGGGTCTGCGTGGCGACACGCCGTCTGAAGAGCGCCAAGGTCGGCCTGGTCGGCTACCATGCTCCCGGTTTCATCGACATGCACCCGGACCCCTTCGACCTCGACTCGGCGCTCGGCGTGCAGCTACACCACTTCGGGCTTCAAGAGTTCATAGACAGCACCAATGACATACCAGAAGAGGCCGTTCGGGATGACGTGAAGCAGGTGCTGGAACTGGGGCTCCCCTTCGAGAACGTGGCGGAGGAAGACCTGAACGTAAACTCGCGCTACTACCTGGCGATGAGGCAGCTCGCCGGAGAAGAGAGCCTGGATGCTTTCGCGATCCGCTGTTGGCCCGAGTTGCCGAACGTGGTCGGGCAGTGGGCGTATCTCGCGATGGTGCGCCTCACCACCGAAGGTTACCCAAACGCGATGGAAGGCGACGTGGACGGAGCTTTGTCTTGCTTGATCGGGGAGTTGCTCAGTCCCGGTCCCGGCTACCTATCCGACTGGCTGGAGCACGACCGGGAGACCCTCACCCTCTGGCACCCCGGCAACGCCCCCCTGACCATGTGCGACCCTATTGGAAGCGACCACGGCCCTCGTCTCGCACAGCACTTCAACGTCCCGAAGCCGCTCGTCGTCGACGCCAACCTGAGGGCTGACGAGCCCGTCACGATCTTCAGGCTCTGGCGCTGCGACGGCCGCTACCACCTGATGGCCCACGACGCAAAGACCATCCAGCCCCGGCGTCCTCTACCCGGCACCAACGGCCTCGTGGAAGTCCCGGACCGCGATGTGTACGCGTGGTTCGAGGAACTCTGCCACGCCGGGATGCCACATCATTTGGCCGTCTTCCCCGGACACAATGCTTCGCTCCTGCGCCGCTTCGCCCGGCAAACCGGCCTCGATTGGGTGGAATGAAGCTAGTAGATAATCCCCTGTCTTTCTAGCTCTTCCCTAAAACGGCGGCCGGCCTCTGAGCTTTCCTGGTAGAAGACAGCCGGCTCCCCAACCGGCGCATCAACCTTCAGGTGTACGCCTCTCTCGGGAGAGCCGTGGGTCACGCCCGACCACAGGTGAACCCAACGGCCGCGCGGCAGGTAGGCTTTTACCCTCTTCTCTCCAGGGTCCAGGACGGGGGCGACCATAAGCTCGGGGCCGACCATGAACTGGTACTCCAGGCGGCGTGCCTCGGGGTCTTCCCAGTAGTGGAGGAAAGGGTGGCGTACGACCGGAAGGCCGGTGCGGGAAGCCTCCTCCACGAGATCCATCCTGTAAGGTTTCCAGGCTTTGTAGACTTTGGCGAAGCGGCTGAAGTGCCGGAGGGTTTCGTCGTCGGTGTAGATCTGGTGGTTGACCTCGGGTTTGTTTCCCTCGTGGGTCCGGAACACTACGTTGAAAGCGCTCAGCTCGATCCAGCGCAGCAACAATTCCTTGGAGCGATGATAGTTCTTGATGGTGCTGCTTACCGCCGTGTAACCACCGGTGTCGCTGTGGTTGAGGCTGTAGCCGGAGATACCGCTGGAGAGGAGACCCGTAACCGCCGTCTTGATCCCATCGTGGCGGTCCCAACTTACGAGTTGGTCGCCGATCCAGAACAAGGTACTGTAACGGGGGCTCCTGGTGTACCCGGAGCGGCTGAAAAAGACCACGTCGTCCTCGTGCCCGGCTTCACGGATCGCCTCGCGGTTGAGACGCGCCCACTCTTCGGCGTAGCGGTTGTGGTAGCTTGCCGCGCTCTCGCCGGAGGAGAGGACCGCATCGTGGGGAAGACCTTCACCGAAGTCCGCCATCCAGCCCGAGATGCCCAAGAGTTCGATCTTGCCCCGCAGGATACCTTTCATCCAATCTCGGGCGCCTGGGTTTGTCAGGTCGAGCGGGGCAGCTGAGAAGTCGGTGATCTCGATCTCGTATGGCCTTCCGAGTTGGTTCTCTACCAGATAACCTGCCTCCGACGCCTCTCCAAACATGTTCCTGCGGTATCTCCCTTTGCCGGAAACGTCGACCAGATAGGGGTTTACGTAGGTCATGAGCTTCGTGTTCTCTTCCTCTAGCTGCTCCCTTAGCGTGTTCTCTTGGGCGTACCCGTTCTCCGCGTTCAGCTCCCAGTTCCACCTCCAGCGAGGATAAGCTTCGTCGTCGAGTTCCCAGTTCCACCAGAGTTGGCTGCCGAAGCTCGTGAGCCTGTGCCCGACCCAGTCCTGCAACCAGAAGGCGGCGACCGGAGTATCCAGGGTGTCCAGCCGCTCCTTTAGTTCGATTAGCTTATCCGTGCCGCCCTGCATCCCGACTATAGCGCCGTCGAGAACCCATTCCGGCAAGGGACGCATCCTGCCCGCGAACTCCGTGTAGCCTTCTATTAGTTCCGCCGGAGAGTCGCCGCTGACGATCTGGCCGCGCATGTGGGAGGAAAACAACTCGACCCGCACCCGGTCATCCGAGCGCAGGTCGAAGACGGAGTACTCGTAGTTTTCGAGAAACAGAGAGCGCAGTTCGCTGGTGATGTAATGCGGTACGCAGGCGTAGCTGCTGTGCCAACTCCCGCCCGCCCCGGACTTCAGGTTTGCCATCAGGGTTATAGGCTGGGCGCCCCGCCCGACCCCCTGCTCCCCGATAAAGATCGGCACCCGTCTACCCTTCAGATCGAAGTACGTGTACTGCGTCCCGAAGCCGAAGAAGCCTTCCCCGGCGGAAGAAGAGTAGGTCAGGTAAACACGGTTGCAAGGTTCGCCGACCCGGACCTCGAAGCCCAACCGGCTCTCCGAAGCCCGCGAGAAGACGGCCTCGTATCCAACTTCCTCGGAAGCACTCTTACTTTTGAGACGCCCGGAGATGACGATCCTTTGGTTGCCCTGCTCGACGTGGTCGATAGTTTGATCCCGATACTCTTCGAGGACCTTATCGGTGATGAAGTAGTGTGCACGGGTATCACTTACGCTCTCCAGTCCGCGGGCGGCCGATACGAAGCTCTTCCCAGGGATACTGCGCCAAATGCAATAGTCTGGTCTTTCCTCGTGCGCCACGATCAAGGCCGGCCCGTCTGGCTCCTCTTTCAGGGTGACGATGAATTTTCCGACCCGCCACGAACCAGGGACGACATCTGACGCCACCTCGACTAAGGAGCCGGACGCCTGGCTCCCGCGCCGATGCCGGAAGGCCAGAACGAACGCCGAGACCAAGAGGATCAGAGAGAAATAGAGCTTCGCAAATGGCAGATTCGGCTTGGATCCGCGTCGGTGGTTTTGAGTTTCGTCTCTCACGACTTCATCCTATCGGAATGAAGGCCCCATCTCAGGGAGACGGCATGCACGCCTATCGGTGAAACGCGCTCCCTCCGGATCTGGTACCCACGAATCTGACCACCAGACGTCGGGATCGGGACGCTTCCCCTGCTTTTGCCAGGCCGAACATAGTCATAGGCTCACGGTGGCATACGCACCGCGAATCTTCCTTTAAGTACCCGCCCATATTCTCTTACCGGCGCCGGTGGCCCTCTCGAGGTTGCCATCGTACCAGCCCGAGCTTGTAAGTAGGTAATTTACTCTGCGCGCCCGTAGGATACATTTTATGTTCTCGTTGTTTCTGTTTTTCGAAAACGTTGAAATTTCGAGGGTGTGGGGGTATTTAGTAGGGCTGACGGTTGTTGATTACTGGAGGAGGGTGACCACTTGACGAGTATCTCCGCACCGGCGACACCGAAAAGTTCTTCCAGTGACAGGTGGCTGGTCTCGCCCGGCTACGATCTGCTGTTCATTATCTTCTCTAGCGTGTTGCTGATCGTGCCGCACCTTTTCGCCCAGATAGGGGGATTCTCGAACGTCGTCGTGGACCTGGCTGTTACGGCGTTTATCGGTGGGCCTCACTTGTTCGCCACTTACACGATGACTTTTATGGAGCCGCGGTTCCGGCAGCGCTACCGGCGCTACATCAAGGGGGCGTACTTCTTGCCGGTGGTAGTGGTGTCGCTGGCTATTTACAATCTCACCCTGCTCGTTACCATATTCTTTCTCTGGGCTTCGGTACACGTGATCCACCAGGCCGCCTATATCGCCGACTCTTACCGTTTCAAGGACCAACGCGGCAAGGAGTTGCGCCGGTGGCGTTTGTGGTCGCGGATCATAGATTACGGTCTCCTCATGACGAGCCTCTATCCGATAGCGACCTACAAGTTCGTCGGCGAGCCGCTCGTCGTCGGTGGGATCAACCTCGCCGGCGGCCCGTTCGAGACCGGCGGCCGGACACTCCTCTTCCCGGCGTTTTTGAAGCTTGACTTCTTCGGTCCCCTTGCGATGGCCGCCTTCTTCACCTTCTTTACCGCTTTCATCATCAAGACGCTTTGGGAGTGGCGCGTGGGACTCCTGCACGTCCCGAAGACGCTCCACATGAGCCTCGCGTCGGTCCTGTTCTTCATAACGCCGGCCATGTACAACCTCGACGTAGCCTTCCAGGGTCTGAACGTCTGGCACTCGTTTCAGTACCTGGCGGTCGTGTTGTACATCAACCGGGTGCGTTCCGAGCGGGGGCTCATCGGCTCGGAATATGTGAACCGGCTCTCCCGGAGCGGCAAGAGCCTGTACTGGATGTGCTTTCTGTTCACCCTCGGGGCGGGAGCCACGTACTTGCTCGTGCGCGGCTTCGTGATGTACGCTGGTATTTGGGCAGGAGACCCGATGCAGCAGCACTACTTCTCTTTCTACTCGGTGGTTCTCTCGGCGCTACTCATCCACTACTACTTCGACCACTTCCTCTTCTTGCAGGTCGACGACGTAATAACGCCTCGCTGGGAGTGATCTTCAAGAGAGGGCCTCGTAAAAATCCTTACGTGTACCTCGCGTTGGTATCGTGTATATTCAGGGCTTGATCAGAGTTGCAACAAGACGACTTGCAGGGCGCCGATCGTATAACACTGGAGGAATGACTTGCCAGATCATATAAACCTCGGTCGCATCCAGGAACTACCGGAGTACGGCCTTGAAGACGGCGACTCTCATTCCGGAGATGTGTTCGACAAGGCATACACTTTCACCAGGGCGGATGAGGCAAAGGATCTAGGCGTCTACCCGTATTTTCAGACCATCTCCGAGCAGGACGGCGGAACCGTGGTAGTGGACGGGCGGGAGATGATCATCACCGGCTCGAACGATTATCTCGGCTTGACCCAGGACGCTCGTTTGCAAGAAGCCGCCAGCGGGGTATTCGACCGCTACGGCACGAGTTGCACCGGCTCCCGCTTCCTGACGGGTACGCTCGCCCTGCACGAGGAACTGGAGCAACGGCTGGCCGGCTTTATGGGTTCGGAGGCGGTCCTTACTTTCAGCACCGGTTACCTGGGGGTCCTGGCGACGATCAGCTCGCTCACGGGACGCCAGGACACACTCTACTTCGACCGCGAGAACCACGCTTGCCTCTACGACGGGGCCAGGCTCTCCTTCGGAACGCTGCGCAAGTACCGGCACAACGACCTGGACCACCTGGAGCGTCTGCTGGAGCGCGACGCGGGCAAGCCGGGGGGGCGAATGATCGTCACCGACGGCATCTTCTCCATGAGCGGCCATATCGCCGACTTGCCGGGCATCGTCGAGTTGGCGCGCAAGTACGGAGCCCGAGTCGTCGTCGACGACGCCCACGCCACCGGCGTTCTAGGCGAGGGCGGGCGTGGCACCCCGGAGCACTTTGGGCTAGAAGACGAGGTGGACCTGGTTATAGGGACTTTCTCGAAGTCCTTCGCTTCCGTGGGCGGCTTCGTGGCCGGTCCGAAGGCGGTCGTCAACTACGTCAAGCACCACGCAAGGCCCTTTATCTTTACCGCGGCCCTGCCGGCCATGCAGGTCGCCGTGACCCTGAAGGCGCTGGAGGTGATGGAGACAGAGTCCTGGCAACGCGAGAAGCTGCTCGATAACGCCTCGCGCTTGCGGGACGGGCTCAACTCGTTCGGCTTCGAAACTCTAGGCTCCGAGACGCCGATAGTTCCGGTACTCGTCGGGCCGGATGAGCTTACCGTCATCTTTTGGAAAGCGCTGTGGGATGGCGGTATCTTCACGACGCCGGCCCTGCCTCCCGGTGTTCCGCACAACGGGAGCCTCATCCGCACCAGCGTCAACGCCAACCACACCACGGATCAGATAGACAAGCTGGTCGAGGTCTTCGCCCAGGTGGGCAAGAGCCTGGGCGTCATCGACTAGAGTGCTGACTTGACCACCAAGATACGGCCCGTCGAATCGCGCGCCGACCTGAAGCGGTTTATCCGCTACCCGTTTACGAAGTACCGCGACGACCCGCACTGGGTCGCGCCCCTTATCTTCGACGAGAAGCGCAAGTTCGACCCGAGAAAGAACCCTTTCTACCAGCACGCGCGGATCGGGCAGTTCCTCGCTGAACGGGACGGGAGGGTAGTCGGGCGCGTAGCCGCTATAGACGACGACAACCATAACGATACGCACGGCGACAACCTGGTCTTTTTCGGATTCTTCGAGGCGGAGGACCGGGAGGCGGCGGACGCGCTGCTGGGACGCGTCGAGGAGTGGGGGAGAGTGCTGGGGCGGAGTGCTGTGCGGGGTCCCGCAAATCCCTCGATGAACGATGGAGCCGGCTTTCAGATAGACGCTTTCGACACTGACCCGTACATGATGATGCCTTACAACCCGGCCGAGTATCCACGCTACGCCGAGGGTGCGGGTTACGAGAAGATCAAGGACCTCTACGCCTACCTCTTTACGTGGGAGCAGGAGGTGGGAGAGAGGGTCCCACGCCTCGCAGAACGGGTCCGCAAACGCTACGAACCGACCGTCCGGCCCGCCGAGATGAAGCACCTGAACGAAGAGTTGGGACGGCTCAAGAAACTCTACAATGGCGCCTGGATCGAGAACTGGGGCTTCGTAAAGTACACCGACGCCGAGTTCGACAACCTGGCGAGCGAGCTGAAGCTCGTCGTCGCCCCGGACCTCGTCCTGTTCGTCGAGATGGAGGGAGAGACAGCCGGCGTCGCCCTGTGCCTGCCGGACGTCAACCAGATCTTCAAACGCGCGCACGGCCGTCTGATACCGGACGGTATCCTGGCTTTCCTGAACCGCAAGAAGATAGTGAACCAGTTGCGTCTGGTCATACTGGGCATCGTGCCGGAACATCGCAACAAGGGCCTGGAAGTAGTGCTCGCCGACGAGCTTTACCATCGTGCAATGGCGAAAGGCTACAAAAGCTGTGAGTGCTCGTGGGTCCTGGAAGACAACCGGGCCATAATCCGCGGCATCGAAGCGGGCGGCGCGCGACTCTACAAGACCTACCGCATCTACCAGAAGTCCCTGTAAACTCATAAGATGTCTGGCCGCGTTCTCATAACCGGGGCCACCGGTTTCGTCGGCAGCCACATAGCGGAAGCCTTCGTCGCGGCGGGCTATAAAGTTCGTTGCGGCCTCCGAGCCACGAGCGACGCGCGTTGGATCTCCAACCTCCCTGTAGAACGAACCCTCCTGGACCTCGACCATCCGGACGACCTATCGAAAGCCCTTGAAAACGTCGAAGTCGTCGTTCACGTAGCCGGCGTCACCAGCGCCCGCCGTCCCGAAGATTACTATCGGGTCAACGCCGACGGAACGCGTCGGCTGGCGGAGGCGGCGCGGGGTGCGGGAGTCGGGCGCTTCGTCCAGATCAGCAGCCTCGCCGCCCGAGGCCCGGACGGACACGAGCATCCCGCAAGCGCCTACGGACGAAGTAAGCTCGAAGCAGAGAAACTCCTACGCGACCTCGACGGCCCGATGCGGATCGTAATCTTACGCCCCGCCGCCGTCTACGGCCCGCGCGACACGGACCTGCTCCCCCTATTCAAGATGGCGAAAAGAGGCTGGCTCACTCTGCCCACCGGTCCCGGCTCCCTACAGCCCGTCTACGACTCCGACGTGGCGAAAGCCGTACTCGCGGCGGCTCGCGGGACCACGAGTTTCGGCCCCTTTCCAATCGCCGAGAGGTCCTCTTACTCCTGGCAAGAGGTCGCCGGGAAGTTGGAAGAGGCGCTTGGAAGATCCGTCCGCGTCTTTCGCCTTCCCACCGCTGGCTTCCGACTCGCCGGACGAGCAGCGGAGCTTGCAGCGAAACCCTTCGGCTCTGTCCCCGTTTTCGATGAGCGGCGGGCCGAGGACCTGACCGTCCACACTTGGACCTGCGACCCCTCAACTACGGAGCAAGAGCTGGGCTGGTGCGCCGAAGTTCCGCTCTCCGAAGGATTAGCGAGAACGGCTCGCTGGTACCGGGAAGAAGGCTGGCTCTAACAAGCGGTTGCCAGGCACGTCTTACAGAAGATTCGGTAGGTTCTGTAATGCTATTCTCGGCCATCTTGGAACGGAGTTATTGTCTCAAAGCATCCGGCAAGGTCCTTGTCCATCTCGTGCTCGTCGAGACTATCGTACTGGAATCCCACAGCAGTATCCTGATCCAATTGTTCCTCGTACCTCCTCGGAAACTTTAGCTGACCTTGGACTTCCTCGGTGCGATCATTACCCAACGAACCGCCGAGGAATGAACAGAAGGGGAGCCAAGAGCTCTAAGCATCCCAGACTCACTCGAACCGTGCGCTGCGGAATCGATACCTCCACTTGTTTCCGACCCAGATAGCGATTTCTCGCCAGTTCTCAGCAACCTTTTCGCAATCGCCAGGTGAACCTTAAAATGGCACGTCTGAACATTCGAGGTCAATATACTTGCATCTGATGATTGTTTATGACAATATGCGCTTGTATATGAATGAGTATAGCTTTATCGAGAGATTGCCGGACGGCTCATCGGGTCTAGTAACCGTCTGCCGTCGTGGCTACTCGTGGGCTCCGGGTGACCTTTTCGTGCGAGCGAGGGTATCGTGCTTGATGTAGAGAGGCGTCAGCAGATGGTCGCGCTGATAGAGAAGAACGACGGGTCTACGGTGGTCGAGCTCAAGGAGCGGTTTGGTGTAAGCGAGGCGACCGTGCGTCGAGACCTCGTCCAGCTTAGTAAACAAGGGTACATAGAGCGTGGGCATGGGGGGGCGGTGCCGAGGCGTCTGAGAAGGTCTCAGGGTTTGCCGGAGTTGCCGGTTCTCGAGCGGGCGTCTCTCCGGGTCGAGGAGAAACGGCGTATCGGACAGGCTGCTGCCTGGCACGTGGATGACGGTGATGTGGTCATCATCAGTGGGGGAACCACGACGGCCGAGATGATCCCTTATTTGGGCGATCGTCGGGAGCTTACCGTTATCACGAACGCCCTCAACGTCGCGTCTTTGTTGGCCCCTTACCGGCACATCAAGACGGTGATAACCGGAGGGGATCTCAGGCACTCGGAGATGTCTATGTTGGGCGCGCTGACGGAGGACGCGTTGAGCAACCTGCGTGCGGACAAGCTCTTTATGGGGAGCCCGGCGGTACACGTGGATTACGGTTTCTCAGCCGACGACATGACCGAGGTCCAGAGCGACCGCGCGCTAATGGCCTCCGCCAAGGAGATAACCGTCATGGCGGACCACACCAAGTTCGGGAAGATTGCCATGATGCGTGTCGCGCCGATAGGTCGGGTGCGGCGTTTGATCTCCGACTCCATGGTGCCAGAGGCCGTCGTCGCGGATCTGCGGGAGCAGGGGATGGAGGTGGAGTTGGCCCTGATGGAGACCTCGGTCTCCAGAGGTTTGGGTTTGCGAAGCGACGGCGTGTGAGCGGTGAAGGACGAGGAGGCGACGAAGATGGACCGTGAAGAAGGAAACAAAGGTGCCGGGGACCTTTCTGGTGGAGGACTGAGCAGGAAACACTTCCTCAAGTTGATGGGAGCGGGCGCGGGAGCCGCCGCGTTTCCGGGCCTCTTGGCCGCATGCGGGGGAGGCGGACAACAGCAGTCGAGCGCCCCGAAAGTCAAGAGCGTAAAAGGCCAACTTACGTTTTGGTACTGGGGCGAGTCCGATGCGCCGGGCGCGAACAAGTGGATGAACGAGACCGTCGCCGCCTACAAGAAAAAGAAGCCGGACCTGAAGATAAACGTCGTCCCGCAATCCACGGACACCCTCATAAGCGCGTTCCAGGCCGCGGTTTCAGCCAAGCAGGGACCGGACATCGCCTCTCAGTGGGCCACCGGACCGGTGCTCACCCAAGTCTGGCAGGACGCGGTGGTTCCGATCAGCGACTACGTGCCGAAGAGCGAGACGAGCCAGTGGTTGAACACCACCGAGAATACCTATAACGGCAAGCTCTGGGCCATGCCCATGTACCTGATAGGCATAGCCGTCGCCTACAACAAGGACCTCTACAAAAAGGCGGGCCTGGATCCGAGTAGCCCGCCGAAGACCTGGGACGAGTTTCTCGCGGCCTGTCAGAAGCTCAAGAAGTCAGGCACTACACCGTTCAGCATAGGTAACCAGGACGGCTACGGCGGAGCGTGGTTCTTCTCCAACATGGAGCTCCAGAACCTCGACTCACTCGACGAGTGGGTAAAGGCCATAGTCGACGGCAACAAGCTCGCGGGTGCAAAGTACACCGGCTGGTACGAGCGCCTGCAAGAGATGGTCAAGAAAGGTTACTTCAACGACTCGGTCAACTCTCTCCCGCTGGACCAGGGTCACGCTATCTTCTCCAAGGGGGCTTCGGCGATGTCGCTCGGCACGGACGGGATCGTGCAACAGTGGCAGAAGGACGTGGGCAAGGACAAGGTGGGCGTTATGAAGTTCCCGAAGTTCGGGACGGGCAAACTCGCGGAGTCTTTTAACGCCACCCAGTCTATCTCCCACTTCATCTGTAAGTGGTCCGAGAACAAACAGGAAGCCGCCGACTTTCTCAAGTTTATGCACACCCCGGAGCGGATGAAGCGCTGGTACGCGCTTACCAACGTGGGCGTCGCGGACAAGCGTTTCGACGCCTCCGCCATCACGGACCCCGTACTCAAGCAGATGTACGAGTGGGAGACCGCCGGACCCCAGGTATGGCTCGAGAACTACAACCCGGTCCAGGTCGACTCGCAAGCCAACATCCCGGCCGGACAGCAGATTCTCTCCAAGAGCGGTACCCCTAAAGACGCTTCCCAGCTCTGGGTGCAGGTCGCCCGCCGGTGGAGTTCACAGCAGCCCGCGCAACTCAAGAACTGGAAGTCCTGGACACCCGCGGAACCTAAAGGAATTTGAGGAAGCCGGTGTCAAAAACCGACGCCTCCGCAGAGAGGATTCCGGGGTCCTATCCGGCAGGACGGAAGAAGGGGCGGTGGCAGGCGTCGCTGCGCCCTTATCTGTACCTGGCGCCGGCCGCCGTCTTCCTTTTGCTGGTGTTCGCCTATCCCTTTGTGGAGATAGTGCGTACCAGCCTGCAGGTGCCGTCAGTGACCGGAACCCCGACCTTCGGGTTCGAGAACTACAAGTTCCTGTTGGGCGACCCGGTGTTCAAAAAGGCGGTGGTGCATAACCTGATACTGCTTCTCTCCGTCCCGATCATGACTGTTCTGGCGCTGATCTTCGCCCTTATCTTGTTCGACCAGGTAAGGGGATGGAAAGTGTACCGAACCTTGATCTTCACGCCGTACATCCTGGCTATCCCGGTCGTCGGCACCACCTTCATCTACCTCTACAGTACAAACGGCATCCTGAACGAGATTCTCCGCTCGTCCGGAGCGGGGTTTCTCGCCCAGGACTGGCTCGGTAATCCAAAGTTCGTGCTCCCCTCGATCATGAGCGTCATCATCTACCGAGAACTCGGCTTCGGAGTAGTGTTGTTCCTGGCACGACTCATGTCCTTGCCGTTGGAACTCCTCGAAGCCGCGAAGCTGGACGGGACCAACTGGTACCAGATGCACCGCCACGTGACGATACCCCAGATGCGCTCCGTAATAGAGTTCTTCGTGGTCGTGGAGATCATGACCATGCTCAGTTGGGTATTCGCCTACGTATACACCATGACGGGCGGAGGACCGGGCTTCTCCTCGGTCATCATGGAGTTCTACATCTGGCAGAACGCCTTCAACTTCCAGTCTCCAGCCATAGCCTCGGCCCTGGCCGTCATCTTGCTGGCCGCCGTTTCCGTGCTCATCTTCTTTCAAGCCAGACTCAGAAGGAGGAGCGTCGATGTCGACGACGACGTCCGGTAGAAGATCAAGCGGTAAACCGAAGCGTATTAGACCGGGTGCGATAGTAGGGCAGGTGGTGCTCGTCGCCACGAGCGTGATCGCGATATATCCCCTCTACTACATGGTGGTCACCGCCCTCAAGAACCGAAAAGGGTACCTGAGCAACCAATTCCTTCCTCCTCTCTCCCCCACGCTAATGAATATTCGGGAAGCGCTCAGCAACGGCGACCTCATCACGTGGGCTTTGAACAGCGTCATAGTCACGGTTTGCTCGGTCTTGTTGGCGACGGCCGCCAGCATCTTCGCCGCCTACGCCCTGGCACGGATGAACTTTTACGGAAGGGACGCAATCCTGAACGGAACCGTCTCCCTCATGGTGGTGCCTCCTGTCGTGCTGGTGGTCCCGCTGTTCTTGCTGATGGTCAAGGCCAACCTCATAAACACCCTGCCTTCGGTCATCATCATCTACGCGGGGCTTACGATCCCCCTCTCGGTTTATCTGCTGACTAACTTCTTCCGAACTCTGCCATACGAGATAGAAGAGGCCGCCCGTATCGACGGCTGCTCTACCTTCGGTATCCTGTGGCGAATAGTTTTGCCCCTCAGCGCCCCGGCGCTCCTGACCTGCATAATAGTCAACTCACTTTGGGTATGGAACGAACTCCTCATCGCCCTCGTATTCCTCCAGAGCAACCAGAGCCGGACCCTCATAGCGGGCCTGACCCTCTTCAAGGGTCAATACACGGTAAACGAGCCTCTCGTTATGTCCGGAGCATTGATCGCCACGGTACCAATGCTCCTCCTTTACCTGTTCGGACAGCGGTTCTTTATCCGTGGCCTGGTCGCTGGGTCCGGAAAGTGACCGGTTCACGCGAGAAGATTTTCGACGTGCTGGTGATCGGTGAGCTCAACGTGGATCTCCTGCTCTACGGGGATGTCACGCCGGTATTCGGGCAGGTGGAGAAGCTGGTGGACGACGCCGTCATGACCGTGGGTAGTTCCTCCGCCATCTTCGCCTGCCAGGCGGCCCGGCTCGGGCTGAGAGTCGGTTTCGTCGGCAAGGTCGGCGTGGACCCTTTCGGTGAGTTCATGATAAACCGGCTGCGGCAAGCGGGGATCGACACCTCGGCCATAGTGGAAGACCCGGCACTGAAGACCGGGCTCACGGTTCATCTGGTTCGTGGTACTGACCGGGCGATGTTAACGAACGTGGGGGCCATCCCGGAGCTGCGTCCGCAAGACGTGGATGGAACGCTGTTGGAGACGACGCAGCACGTCCATCTCGGCTGCTATTTCCTGCAAGAAGGCATCCAGCCGGGGCTCGCGGGACTCTTCGCCCAGGCCCGCGCGGCGGGGGCTACTACGTCCCTGGATCCAGGCTGGGACCCCGCTGAGAACTGGGACTCCGACCTCCGCCAGGCCCTGCGCGAAACAGACATCTTCATGCCGAACGAGCAGGAAATTCTCAGGATAGCTGGTAGGGAGACCGTCGAGGAGGCCATGAATGAGTTCGCGGAGATTCCCACCGTCGTCGTGAAGCGTGGCGCGGCCGGGGCCAGTGGACGCCGTCACGGCAAGACGGCGAGTTGTGAGCCGCCCCCGGTGGAGCCCGTGGATACAACCGGAGCCGGAGACAGCTTCGACGCAGGGTTCCTGTTCCGGCTATTGGAAGGACGAGATCTGGAACACGCGCTCTACTCCGGATGCCTGTGCGGGGCGCTTTCCACGACCGGTACCGGGGGAATAGAAGCACAGCCGGACCTGCAACAACTATCCAAATTCGAGCGAGAAAGAGAGACCGCATGAACTACCGGTGCTACGAAGACATAAAAGGCCAGGCGGAGGCGTGGAAGGCCGCGCTATCCGTGGTCGATGAACGCATCGAAGACGTCAGGGGGTTGGCCGGAGATTCACCCGACGACTTGTTGTTCACCTCTTGCGGTTCGCCCTATTACATGGGGCTCGCCAATGCCACGCTGTGGAGGGAAAAACTGGGAACCCGCGTAAGCGTGTTCCCTTCGTCGGAAGTGATGCTTTTCCCTGACATGACGCTCTCTCCCGGAGGCAATCCCTTGCTTCTCAGCGCCAGTCGCTCGGGTGAGACCACCGAGACCATCAGGGCGGTCGAAACCTTCTCGGATCGTTTCCCCGGACGTACCGTGCTGATAGGGAACAAACCCGGAAGCACCCTGGACGAGATGGCCGACGTCTCGATCATGATCCCCGAGGGTTACGATCACGTGATCCCCCAGACCAGGTCTTTCGGCTCTATGTACCTGGCCGCGCAGTATATGGTCGCCCTGCTCTCCGGCGATGAGGAACTGGCCGGCGCCCTGCGGCGGCTGCCCGACATGCTGCCGGGTCTGCTCGACCAGTGGGAGTCTGAAGTACAACAGGTCGCCGAATCCGAGTGGGACTCGGCGGTGTTTCTCGGCGGCGGACCACTGTACGGCGTGGCGATCGAAGCCACGCTCAAACTCATCGAGATGTCGCTCTCCAAAGCCGTCTGCTACCACACCCTGGAGGTCCGCCACGGCCCTCGGAGCGTAATAGACGAGAGCACCCTGATCGTCAACCTGGGCTCCAAGCGAGGCGAGCAGCACGAGCAGCAGGTTTTGACGGATCTCTCGGACAGTTCAAGTTCGCCCATACTCTCGCTCTCGCCGGACACGGTGCACAGCCCGGGTGGTAGCGTCACGAACATCTCGATCGGAGAGGATATCCCGGAGCACGCCCTCGGAATGCTCTACCTCCCGCTCTTGCAGCTCCTCGCTTACTACCGCGCGGTGCACAAGGGCGTGGACCCCGACGAGTCGAGAAACCTCACGAGCTACATAGAGTTGTCGGAGGGTTAGTCATTCGCGCTTACCAGGGACGGTAAAGGTATAGACGTACACATGGAACAACCAACCATCAAGGAACTGGTCGCGCGCGTCAAGGGTCTGCAGGATACTGGGACCCCGCTAACTTTACTGGCGGTGTGTCCGAACTCCGATGCGGTAATGGAAGCGGCGATCATCGTGGCGGCGCGTACGGCGACACCGATGCTCTTTGCCACCACGCTGAACCAGGTGGACCGCGACGGCGGTTACACCGGGTGGACCCCGGATCTCTACGTGGCGCGCATGAGGGAGTTGGCGCGTAAGCATTCGTGCGAGCATCCGCTATATCCGTGTCTGGATCACGGCGGCCCGTGGTTGAAGGACGCCCACGCCAAAGCTGCTCTCGACCTCGAAGAGGCCATGGACGAGACAAAGCGCTCTATGACCGCTTGCCTGGAGGCTGGCTACGCGCTGCTCCACGTGGACCCCACGGTGGACCGCACCCTCGCCCGCGGGGAACCGCTCGACATCGGCGTAGTAGTAGAGCGTACCGTAGAGTTGCTAGAGCACGCCGAGTCGGAACGCCGGCGGCTCGGTATCCCAACCACCGCGTACGAAGTGGGTACAGAGGAGGTGGCCGGAGGCCTCGCCAACGTCGAGAGCTTCCGACAATTCATGGGTCTTCTCGGAACCGCGTTGGAGGAGAGAGAGCTGACGGAAGCGTGGCCATCTTTCATCGTGGGAAAGGTCGGCACGGATCTGCACACAACCGTCTTCGATCCCCGCGTGGCCGAAGAGTTGCGGGACATCGTCGCCCCGCATGGCTCACTAATAAAAGGCCACTACACCGACTGGGTAGCAAACCCGGAAGCCTATCCAATGAGCGGCATGGGTGGCGCCAACATTGGTCCTGAGTTCACCGTGGAAGAGGCTGACGCTTTGCGCGCTCTCTGCGACTATGAGGAAGCGTTCGCCAGATCCTCCTCGATCGACCCCTCTGGATTCTTCGAGACACTAACCGCTGCCGTCCTCGACTCCGGACGCTGGATAAAATGGTTGCAGCCCGACGAACCGGAGGATTTCGATCTGCTTGATCCCGACAGACGTCACTGGCTGGTCGCTTCGGGAGCGCGCTACGTGTGGACGGAACCATTGGTAGTCGAGGCGCGGATGAGACTATACGCGAACCTGGAGCCGGTGATGGGCGATCCTCACCGGTGGGTCGTGGACCGTGTCGCGGCGTCCATTGAAAAATATGTGAGGTCTTTCAATTTGTTCGGGGCGGATCGCTTACTGGCCTCGACCCCGCGCCTCCGGACTGAGATTTAGTCCGGAGGCAGCCTGACGTTTCTTACTTCTCAGGCCACAAAGGTGACGGTCTTCGGGTAACTGGAAGCCCTCTGCAACACCCGCCGCCCGCACCCGTCTCTGGAAGAAGCCAACGTCGCGTAAGGTAAACTTCATGCTGCCAAAACATACTCGCGGTAGTATATATGGGTGAGTAAGACCAGAGAGGAGCGCTGGGGTGTCCGGTGTTCCTCTAAGTTTTGGCGAATTATACGAGAAGGAGAGTGTTCTTAGTGGAGCTTTCGAACAAGAGCGTGCTGGTGACCGGCGCGGGGAGCGGCATCGGGCGTGCCGTCGCGGTCGAGTTGGGGCGCAAGGGCGCGCGGTTGACGCTTACCGGCCGACGCGAGGAACCTTTGCAGGAGACGGCCAAGCTAGTTAAAGAAGCCGGCGGCGAGGCTCAGGCCGTGGCGGGCGACGTGACCGATTCAGAGGATCGGGAAAAGGTCATCCAGGCGGCGACAGAGGGCTTCGGGGGGCTCGACGTTCTGGTCAACAACGCCGGTAACGTTCGCGCCGGGAGGCTTGAGAACATCGACGCCGGGGACGTCCAGTCGCAGATAGAGGTGAACTTGCTCGCCCCGATCCTGCTGACCCGCGCGGCGCTACCCGCCCTTCGGGAGAGCGGTGACGCCGCCATCGTGAACGTATCCTCGGGCTTCGGGCTTGTTGGGATGCCGTTCTACGCTACCTATGCCGCGACCAAGGCCGGCATCGCCCACTTCGGGGAGGCGCTGCGGCGCGAACTCTACGGCGAGGGGGTGCACGTCATGATCGTTTATCCCGGCGCGACCGACACCCCGATGATGGAGAGCAATGAAGCCGGGCCGGACCTGGGCTTCGAGTACGAGTCGACCGAAGACGTCGCCGGCGCGCTCGTGGCGGGGCTCGAAGCCGGAGAGCTGGAAGTCGTGCGCGGCGCCGAGGACCGCTCCGCGATGACCCAGATGACCCGCGAGCAGCCGAGAGAGCTAGATGAGCAAGTCTCCCAGATGAAGGGAGATCTGGAGAAAGCCGTCTCCGGACACAGCAGCATGTAGTTACGGAAATACGCTTCACCGTTGAACGGAGGAGAGAGCCGAGCTTATGCGGTCCTCTCCTCTTTTGCATTCTGTGCTATCTTCCGGCGTTGACTGTGAGAAACGTCTACTACAACTATACGGGTTGAGCGCGGTGGAACGCCGAGCCGTTCGTCCGCCCATCCTGTTCGCCACCATCGCCGCGGGTGGCGGGCACGTTGCGACGGCACAGGCGATGGCCGAGGCTGTCGAACGCTACTATCCGGGACGCTTCGAGACGCACGTCTCGGACTACATGAAAGAGGTCGGCGTCACGGGCCTCGACCGTCGGCACAAGGACTCCTGGCGCCGGGCTTTGCGCTATCCGTTACTAGCCCGCTCCGGGCAGCGGATCATCGACACTTTCCCGCGCCCCGCGATGGTCTTGCAGCGGCGCATCCTGCGCGGTTTCGCCCGCGCCGCCGCAGAAGACCTTGCCGGCGCTTCCCCGCTGCTGGTCGTCTCGAACCACGGTCTCATAACCACCGGGCTCGCCGAGGCGAAGAGGCTCTACGGATTGCGGGTGCCGGTGCTCACCTTCGCCACCGAGCCGCACGACATCAGCGGGTACTGGGCGGATCCACGCGCGGACCGCATAGTGGTCCCTTCCGAGGGGATCCAGCAAGACTTGATGCGCTTTGGTGTTCCGGAGCAGAAGATAGAGGTCGTAGGATATCCGGTGCGGCAGGCTTTTCTGAGTGCGCCGACTAAAGAGGAAGCGCGCAAACGTCTCGGGCTCGGGAACCGGTTTACCTGCGTGGTCGCGTTCGGGGGAGAAGGAATCGGGGGGCGGCAACCGCGGCTGGTCCGTACCTTGCTGGACGCCGAAGTCGCCCCGCAAGTCGTCGCCATAACCGGTAGGAACGAGGCCCTGAAGAAAGAGTTGCTCAAGTTGCGTGTAGCTCCTGACAGGCTCAGGGTCGAGGGCTTCGTGGAGGACGTGTCCGTGTATCTGGCGGCGGGCGACGTGTTCGTCGGCAAGGGAGGCCCGGCCTCGGTCTATGAGGCGCTGGCCGTCGGGCGTCCCGTGTTGCTCACCGGATACGCGGGGCTGAACGAGCGGGGCGTAGTACGATTCGTCGAGCGCCGGAGGTTGGGACACTACGTCAGGGACCGGGAGACGCTGTTGGAGAAAGTCAAGCTATATGCGTCGGATCCTTCTTACGCGGAGGAGGTGGCGGCGCGCTGCCGAGAGTTGGACCTTGGGGCGAAGACCGAGCTTCTGGCACGCTACATCGTCCGTTACGCCGGCGGGGAGACTTGAAACGGGGCGCGCTCGCGCTCGTCGTAAGCGTGGCGCTCGGTCTGGTGGGACTCTACGTGGTGGCGGGCGCGGAGATCTTCCAGCCTGGGACCTATCGTGTTCGGGACTGGAGCTTTCTGACGATAGTCGTCGGCTTTGTCGCGTTGCTCGCCCAGTGGCTGGCCCCGCCGGCGAAGATAGCGCTTCTGTGCCGGGCTCAGAGGATACCATTGCCTTATAGTTCTGCCCTTTTAGTACATCTCGCGTCGGTGCTTGGGGGGGCTGCGACGCCGAGCAGTTCGGGGCAGGGGCCGGTTATCGCGGTTGGGCTCCAGCGGCGGGGTGTTTCGCTCGGGAAGGGGGTTGGGGTGGCGATGCAGATCATCATCTTGGACCTTATCTTCTACGCGTGGTCCGTCCCGTTGGGGCTTGGATATTTGATCTACACGAACACTTTGAGGCTTCCGTATGGGGTCGAGCTTCTGGCCTTCGGGGCGGTTGCGCTGTCGATCGCCGGGGCAGTGGTCCTGGAGCGCTACCCGCGTCTGATCGTCCGCCTCATACTCGCCGTCAGGAAGTGGCCGCTCTTGAAGCGTTTCGACTCCCAGCTACAGGAGATCGCCCGCGACTACTACCACAGCATCCGCGCTTACTCCGGGATGTCTTTTTCGTCCTGGATCCTACTCCAGGTCCTGACAGGCTTCGGATGGTTCGGCGGGTTCACCATCCTCTGGGCTATCTTGAGGCTCTACGGAGTCCAGACCGATCTCATAGTCATCTTGTCTATCCTGATCAGCCTGACACTCGTCTCCCACTTTGTCCCGACACCCGGCGGCTCCGGATTTATAGAGGCGGCCGTGGGGCTGGCCGTCGGCACCCACCCCGGAGGCGTCGTCGCGGCGGCGGTCCTCGTCTGGCGGGTCGCGAGCTTCTACCTCATCTTTCTAGTTGGTCCGCTGGCCGTCTGGCTGCTGTACCATCGCCAGCCGGTGGCCGGCGGTGGAGACCGGAAGCACGGATAAAGAAAGTATCCCTGACGACGGTCGGCAGCAGGGACATGATCCGGGAAGGATAAGCGTCCAGCGTAGCGAGCCTACGGGCCGGAGCCCGCCGCGAAAGAGCCCGCTTGACGATGAAGCCGGCGACTTTCTCCGGGCTCGTCGAGTTGTCACTCCCCCACAGCGGGCTCTTCGAGAACGCTTCGAGATAAGAGTCCCAGCCGTCGCCGGAGTTGGATAGTTCCCTCCGCAGCGCCGTCTTTGCTTTCTCCGAGAAGCCGGTCTTCATCGCGCCTGGCTCCACGACCATCACCTCTACACCCCAGGGCGCGAGCTCCATGCGCAAAGAGTCGGAGAGCGCTTCGAGAGCGTATTTCGAGGCCGAGTACGCTCCCATAAACGGCGTCACGATAAAGCCGTTGGTGGATGAGACGTTGACGATCCTACCCCACCCCCTCTTTCGCATCCCCGGAGCAACCGCCCGCGCCAGGCGCAGGGGGCCGTAGGCGTTCACGTCGAACTGTAACTCCACGTCCTCGAACGCCTGCCGCTCCAGGGCACCTGGCTTCGCCAACCCGGCCACGTTCACCAGCAAGTCGACGCCCTCGCCCTGTTGTTCGATCGCCTCCAGCGCATCGGCGATGCTCTCCTCCGAGGTCACGTCCAGCGCCAGAATGTTTACACCCTCAATACCCTCCGGCGGCTCGATATCCGCCGCCCAGACCGTGACACTTTCGTCCCGCAGCTTGAGGGCGGTCGCCCGGCCGAGCCCACCCGACGCCCCCGTGACCAGCGCCACGGATGGCCGCTTCAGCAGGCCCGCGCTTCGCAGCCAGGCTCCCGTCTCGCGCATCCCCTCTTCGAGGCCGAACTCGGGTTCGAAACCGAGTATTCGGGAGGCTTTCTCGTGCGGGAAAACGGCCCGGCTGGTCATCGCGCCGACCATCTCGGCCGAGACCCTGGAGCGTCGTCCCAGAAGACTCTCCGCTCGTCCGGCCGCCTTCGCCCCGGCGCGGGCCAGGGGGGCGGGTACGTGACGCAGGGGTTTGCCCGCCAGCTTCGCGTAGCCGCCGAGGAAGGTGTTCCAGGTTTCTGGGCCTGAGCCGATGTTGAACGTCTCGTCCGCCGCTTCAGGGACGGAGCCCGCCAGCTCGAAAGCTTGAGCCACGTCTTCGACGTAGACTGGGTCGGCCAGGTCTTCTCCGGACCCGATCGCCACGGGCAACCCTTTGGAGATGGCACCGAAAGGAACCTCCGTCCACGAGGGAGACTCGGGACCGTAGATCATGGTGGGGCGCAACACCACCAACTCAACGCCAACCCGCCCAGCCTCGCGCCGGGCCACCTTCTCGGCCTCTATCTTCGTATCACTGTAGAGGTCCCCGACGCTCCAGGCCGGCGACTCCTCGGTAATAGTTCCCTCCTGAATCGGACCATACACCGCGATGCTGCTCGCCAGCACCACCCGTTCAGCGCCTGCTTTCGCCGACGCCTGGATCACGCTCTCCGTTCCGCCGACGTTGACCGCGTATGCAAGCTCTTCGTCGAAAGGGCTTCCCATCCAGGCCGCCAGGTGGAAGACGACCCGGCAGTCCTGCGTCAGTTCCTCCAGCGCCGCCGCTTCCCGCACGTCGCCGCGCACGGGCTCCGCCCCCAACCCGCGCAACCGGGACACGTCGGCCTCCTTGCGCGCCAGGGCTCTCACCTGATATCTGTTTCGCAAGAGGCGTCGTACCAGCGTCCCTCCGAGGGAGCCTCCGGCTCCAGTAACCGCAACCGTCGTAGAAGAAGTATCCATTACAGGCGCATCCTTTCGAACATGGTTTTCTTTTTTGTAGCAGCTCTCTATCGGGCGCGGAGTAGGGAAGTGTAGATCTCCTCCAGCCGCCGGCCGCTCTCGTGGATGTCATGTACCCGCGCCGCGCGGATAGCATTCTCTTTCATCCGCACTAGCTCCGCCGGTCTTTCCAACAATTGGGAGATCTCACACGCCGCTTCATCTATCCGGCCCACTTCGTAGCAGAGCCCGCAATCGGCCTCCCGGATCATCTCGCAGACCGCGCTCGTCTCTGACCGGAGCGCCGCCACCGCGCATCCCCTTATCATCGCCTCCAGCGTGGCGATGCTCTGGAGCTCTGTCGGGGAGGGCATCAGGAACAGGTCTCCGGCGGTCAGGAGGTCCTGCTTATCCTCCTCTGAAACGTACCCCAAAAAGCGTACCGTGTCCGCGAGGCCGAGCTTCGTCGTACTTTGCTCCAGTTCTTTTTGCAGAGGGCCTCTTCCGGCTACGATCAAGCGCGCGTCTTGCCGCAACGAGGACAGGGAAGCCATGATCTCCAACAGATCCCGAGGACGTTTCTCGTGCGAGAGGCGGCTCACGTAGACGAGCAGAAACTGCTTCCCGTTCAGTAGCCTATCTCGCAGAGCCTCGACCCGTTTCTGTCTGTTAGGGTCGTGTTTCGGCAGCCGGATGCCGTTCGAGACGACGTGGACCGGACGCGGGGTGTAGCCTCGCGCCAGGCGGGCGGCGAAGGCTGTGGGAGCCACGAGGCAGTCGGGTTGGTGGTAGAGGAACCTGTACCAGCTTCTTAGGGTTGGGGAGATCAGAGGTCGCAGCCGGTCGAAGTGAAGCGTCATGCTCTCTTCCTGCGTGTGAAAGCCCATCGCGGACGGTATGTTCCAGCGTCTAGCGCGCCACAGCGTCCACAGCGCGAGCGGCGTCGGGGTGTTGATTTGTACGACATCCGCCCACCGGAGCAAGCTTTCTACCTTCTTTCGCAGAGGAAGGGCGAGTTGCGTCTGCTTCTCTCCAGGACGCCACACCGGCAGCCGTTCCACCACCACGCCGGACGGCGGCGCCTCCGGGGAACGCTCGGCCCCGGCCAGGACCCGGACTTCGTGCCCGAGGGCCAGCAGAGCCTCGATGTGTCCTTCGCTGGCGGTTGCCTGTCCGCCGAACCCCGGATAGAGGTCGTCGGCGACAAATGCTATCCGCATTCGAACATCTCTGGCGTCAAAGGTCGCGACTCCGCTTTAGGGTAGCTTTACAGGCCAGCAGGAAAGACTACACCAGATGGCGCTTGGCGGAGCGAGATATCAGCCGGACGGGGACCTCTACTCTTGCTTGGTGTGTCCATCATCCCGGAGCTTACGGGAGTGGATCAGGACACCTCCGTAGTAGAGAGCGTAGTAGCCGATGAGCAGGAAGAACGGGGCCGCAACGAGCGGGTTGCTCCCGAAGCCCACGAAGGGGTTGCCGTCGGTCGCCTGGAGTGGTGGACCTTTCTGAAACTCGAAGATCAACCGGTAAACCAGCCGCAGGATAAAAACGCCGAAGACCGCGAGGCTGACGTAGGTATTCGGGGTATAGAACTCACCCTCCGGGGTGCTCTCGAAGTCCGTGAGCCGGAGGCCCAGGTACGCGGCCGCGAGCCCGAGCCCGAGGCTTATGAGAATCTCGATCAGGGCGGGGTAGCCGACTATCACCGCGGCCCCGAGAAAAACGCCCGCCGCACAGAGCAAGACTACCCTGAGTACCATCCTTTTGGGAGAGAGTCTCTGCCGTCCCACAGTCCGCCGGTAGCGGCGGTAGACCGCGAACGAGATGACGATTGCCGCCAGCAAGACACCGACCGAACCGGACACTTCTACCCTCCCTTCCAACTACAGTGGTCAGAGGATACTCCATCTCGCCGCACGCATACTTTCGAGTGATGCGCTCCTGACCGGGCCGTCCGCCGCTACGTTACTCCGGCGTCGGCACGGCGGGTTCGTTCTCGCCACGCATCAGACGTCGCCGGGCGGTCTCGCGGCCCCCGACGGCCGGGACGTGCTCGGTCGCTTTGGCGAGGCCGAAGACGGGCATGTTGGCGTAGATTGACTCGTAGTTCCCGCGCTCCACTATGTAAGTCTCGTGGAAGATGCCGACGCTTCCGTCGGAGCGGACGTTCCGGTTGAAGCGCTGCCAGGCGGGCATGTGCTCGTCTTCCGGGTCGCGGGCGAAGCGTTCCAAATCCTCGAAGGAGCGCCAGTACTGGATGAGGGCGATACCGCGCCAGTACAAGAAAGTCTCCCCACCGAGGAATCCTTTCTCCGGGCTCTGGTACAGTTCACGTAGCATCGGACCCATGGAACGGGCTACCGGCATCCACTTGTTGACCGCCAGAAGGTTGTTGATCCTCATCCCGATCGTAAACACCACGAACGGTTCGTCCATCCGGGCCGTGTAGCGCCCGTTGATTACGCTTGCCACTCTATACTCCTCTCATTCGCACCTCGAACACTTTTTTACGCGGGCTTTCTCCGGATAAGACCGACGCCGAGAGTGAGGAGCCCGACGGCCAGGGACAGCGCGCCGACGTAGGCCAGGTAGATCAGGGCGTTCGGCTCCGTCGCCTCCGGGGAGAGTACCGAGAGAAAGAAAGCGGCGGGTAACAGCACCGCTGCGGCCGGAACGGAGTGCCGTGCCAGCGACTTCAACCTCTCCGGGAGGTTTGCCTCGTCCACGTAGCGCAGCGTTACCAGCGACAGCACGAGCAGCACGCCCGCGTGGGCGTGTCCGGCGCGCCACAGGTCCTGACGAAGCTCGTTGTCCGCGTACCCCGAACCGCCGATCAGCAGCGAAAGAATACTCGTTCCCCCGTAGACGACGGTGGGCATGAGGATCAGCAACACGCCCGCCGTCAGGCGCGAGGCGCGGCTCACGCGGTCCCGCCTATCTCGACCCTCTCTTCGCTCTGCTCGTTCCACAGGGCGTAGAAGAGGCCGCCGTTTCTCACCCGGACCTCCAGGTGTCCGGCCTCGGCGAGCTCTTTGAGCATCCCGTCCGCCTCCGCCACCGTCATCGAAGTCTCCGTCGCCGCTCCGGCGGCGGAGATCTCACCCCGCGCGCCCAGCGCCACGAGCAACTCCCGCTCCCGCGCCTCCGCCGAAACTCGCACCGGACGTCCCGCACCCAACCCGGCGACGCCGCTCCCCAACATCCCGAAAGCCGGGAAGGAGATCCAGAAGTAAGTGGTAAAGACCCACCACAAATCCGGCACGAACACGACCAACACCACCCCCGACAACCCAACAGCCCCCAGCACCGAGAGCGCCACCGCAACCTTCGCCCCCGAACCCATCCTCTCCGTATCCAGCCCGAAAAACTCGCCGTGACGATGCCCCGAAACAAACTCCGCCCCACTCCTGCTAACCGATCTGCCACACATACCTGCCTCCTTTCCAACCAAACCTTTATGTAAATGCTGACATATGGTAATCTACAGGCTGTACAGGGATATGTCAAGAGTGACATAACGAGAAATTTTGGAGGAAGATGACGACGCTCGGGTATGCGATCCTTGGATTGTTGGCGCAGGAGGCGCTTAGTGGGTATGACCTTACGCAGCGGATGCGGGGGAGGGTTGGGAATTTCTGGAGTGCGAGGCATAGCCAGATCTACCCTGAACTAGCCCGGCTGGAAGAGAATGGACACGCGACGCACCGCGTAGTCGAGCAACAAGAGCGTCCGGACAAAAAAGTCTACGAGATCACACCGGATGGTCTGGAGACGCTCAAAGTATGGGTGACGGAGCCGCCGTCCCCGAGACCGACTCGGGAGGAGCTGGTGCTCAAGGCATACTCTATCTGGCTCGCCGACCCTAAAGAGGCGGCCCGAATGTTTCGAGAGGAAGAACTTCGGCACGAGGAGCAACTCGCTTCATACGAGGAAACGCGGGCATGGATGGAGGGTGAGTGGGGAGAGGACCTCGCTCGTCCGGAGACGTCTCGGTTCGCCTCCTACGCGACGCTGCGGCGCGGCATCATCTACGAGAGAGGGTACGCTGAGTGGTGCCGCTGGGTGGCGGATTCCGTGGAGCGGGCGTCGGAGCTTGCCGGAGAAAGAGAGAAAAAGAGTCGATGATCCTCGCGCCCTTCCGGTAGAATCCCGGCGCAGGCGACTTTCGGAGGAGATTTGAGAGTAAGGAAGTTTCGGCCCGAAGACCGAGGAGCGCTGGCACGTCTCGGGGTTCTGGCCTTCGGTGAGAGCGTTTCGGACTGGGAAGAGTACTTCGACCCGGAGAAGAACCCGCTGCTGGATCCGGACCAGGTATACGTCACCGAGGAGGACGGCGAAGTCCGGGCGAGCGCCACGGTCCTGTCGATGGATGTCCACCTCGACGACGACCACGCGCCAATGGGCGGCGCCTCGGCGGTCATGGTCCATCCGGCCTACCGGCGTCGCGGCCACGCCGGGCAACTGTTGCGCGCCGCTCTAGCCGGGATGCGCGAGCGCGGGACGCACATCTCTATGCTCTGGCCCTTCGCCCATTCCTTCTACCGCTCCTTCGGCTACGAACTAGCCGGTGAGACTATCTCATACACCCTCAAGCCGACCGACCTCCCGACGAGCGACGAGCAGAGACACGTCCGAGCCTATCGCGATGAAGACCTGCCGCGCATGATGAAACTCTTCGAATCAGAAGCCTCGGGACATCCTCTCTGTGTACGTCGGAGCGAAGTGAGGTGGCGCAGTGAGAGTTTCTGGAGCAGGGGGAGAGAGGCCGCCGTCTACGAGAGTGACGGGCGCGTCGAGGGGTATCTCATCTACAAGATGTCGGGCTGGCGGGACCGGAAGCCGCAGCGGGAGCTAAAGGTCTCGGAGTTGGTATCTTCCACCATCAGGGCCAACGACGCCCTGATCTCCTTCATGGCCGCCCAGGACCCACTCGTCTTCGAGATAAAGCACTCGACCCCTCGCGGTAAGCCGCTCCATCCCTACCTGCGAAGCTCCTACGTCGGGGCCGAAGTCTCCCCAGAGTTCATGCTGCGCCTCGTCAACGTAGAGGGAGCTTTGAACCTCCTGAAACGCACCGTGGACGAGCCTCTGGTCCTCGAAATCTCCGACGACGTGCTCCCGGAGAATGCGGGAGAGTACACCATCGGGGGAGGAGAGGTCATCCGTGGCGCCGAGGCGGAAGACCGCGTCTCGCTCGACGTGCGCCGGCTCGCCCAACTCTACGCCGGATACCTCACCGCCGAGCAACTCGTTCATCACGGGCTCGTGGAGTTCAGTTCCGGCAGAGCCCTTGACCTCCTGAAAGAGTATTTCCAGCCCGGCGACCCATGGGTCTCGCCGCCGGACCACTTCTAGTCCATCTCTTCCAACCGACCGTATAATCAGTGCCGGAACCTTATATAGAGGAGGCAGCGTGAAGCACACGGGCACGATCGGATACGCGGCGATGTTCGAGCAGTTCCACCCGACGGATTTGCTGGAATATTGTAAGGTCGCCGAGGAGTCAGGTTTCGGCTCTGTAATGGCTTCCGATCACTTCCATCCCTGGACACCGGATCAAGGGCAGAGCGCCTTCGTGTGGTCCTGGCTCGGTGCTTTGGGGGCGACTACGAACCTTCGCTTCGGCACCGGCGTCACCCCGCCCGGCTTCCGCTACCATCCCGCCATAATCGCCCAGGCCGCCGCCACCCTGGAGGCGATGTATCCGGGGCGCTTCTGGCTCGGCCTCGGTGCGGGAGAGGCTTTGAACGAGCACGTCGTCGGCGAGTATTGGCCCGAAGCCCCGACTAGGCTGCGCATCTTGATGGAGTCAATAGAGGTTATCCGCAGGCTCTTTAGCGGAAAAGTCGTCAAGTACTCCGGGGATTACATAAAGCTTGAGAGCGCGAAGCTCTACACGATGCCGGATACGCCGCCGCCGATCTACGTGGCGACCGCCGGACCGTTGCAGAGCCGTAGGACCGGGGAGTTCTGCGACGGGATCATCACCGTCGGCGCGCCGGACGACAAGATAAAGATGCTCATGGAGAAGTTCGAGGAGGGGGCGCGGCGCGGGGACAAGGACCCGTCTGAGATGCCGCGCATGATCCAACTGCACGTCTCCTACGCCGAAAGTCAAGAGGAAGCCGAACAACAAGCCGTAAAAGAGTGGCCCAACGGCGGGATGCCCTTCCCGAAAGGCGACATCCGCAACCCCGAAGACTTCGCCGCGATGGCGAACCAGGTGAGCGTCGAGAACTTCAAGAACCGTGTCCTGATGAGCGCCGACTTGGACGAGCATCAGGAGCACATCCAGAAATACGTGGACCTCGGCTTCGACGAAGTCTACGTTCACAACGTCGGCCGCAACCAGGAGGAGTTCATCCGGGCTTACGGGGAGCGCGTCATCCCGAAGCTAAACTGGCCGGAGAAGAGTTAGGCTACGTATGAATCGAGAACTAAAGCTGACGGCAGAGTTGGTTCCAAAAACCTCTTGGTACAACAACATGCGTAAAATAGTCCCTCCACCGGAGTGGGACAAGATCCGAAGAAAGACCTATGCTGAGTATGGACATCGCTGTGGAATTTGCGGTTCCGGAGGAAGACTCAACTGCCACGAGATATGGTGCTACGATGACCACCAACATACTCAGAAACTTGAGGGCTTCGTTGCTTTGTGCGACCTGTGTCATCATATAAAGCACATAGGGTTCGCTGGGGTATTGGCGGCTAGAGGTAAGCTGGATTATGAGAGCGTCGTGGAGCATTTTATGAGCGTTAACGAGTGCGAGAGGAAAACCTTCGAAGAGCACCGGAAAGGGGCATTCTACCAGTGGAGCCAGAGATCCCAGCATCAATGGGAAGTGAGCTTTGGAGAATACGAAAGGTTTAGGCTCGAGTGACAATCTCGAATGAGATGGTTCTATGAACAGGATGACGTTGCCTCACTTGAAAGCTGCGGCCCAGGACTTTGCTCGGGAATTCAGCGCTACTTCCATCGCAGCCCTATACGGCATCACGGACGGTAAAGCTGTAGGAACTCATGTCGAACATGCGTTCCACGAGTTTCTCAAAGAGCGATACTCATATGTGCCCGGCAATTCCGCGAGTGGCCTCGACTTACCAGAGCTTGGAGTAGACCTCAAAGTCACTTCTGTTCGACAGCCTCAGTCCTCTTGTCCTTTCCGTAGCGCCAGCGAGAAAGTTTACGGGCTTGGTTATGACATTTTGGTGTTCATCTATGAAAAAGTAGATGATGCGATCTCTCGGACCGCTCGGTTGAGTGTGAGGTATGCGGTCTTCGTTGCTCGCGAGCAAACGGGAGATTATCAAACCACATACGGTTTGAGAGAAATCTTGCGTCGGAATGGAAATAGCGAGGATGTGATCTCGTTCTTAGAGGAACGCAATCTTCCTTTGGATGAGATTGGGCGCCAAGCCCTTGCTGATCAGATATTGCGCGATCCTCCGAAGTTAGGGTATCTCACGATCTCGAACGCACTGCAATGGCGGTTGCAGTACAGAAGAGTTATCGACTACGCTTCTTCGGCCGCTACGCAGGGAATCGAGGACCTACTTGCTTAGAGAATTCGGAGATTTCCAGACACCTCCAGCTCTTGTTTCAGAAGTGCTAGATTGTCTCGGTCCCATCAGTGAGAAGTGGTCTAGAGTACTCGAACCGACTTGTGGACGCGGAAACTTCGTGAGAGGTTTGCTCCGTTCTCCCGTGCCGCCTTCCGAGATCCAGGCGATCGAGCTACAACACGCTTACTTCGAGGAGGCTCAAAGAACACTTGAACGTCCTTCGGCACCTCGCATAGTGGTTAAAAAGGCAAACATATTTGACCTGGATCTTCGCAGTAGCGTACGGTGGAAAAATACGGGCTCTCTTCTGGTAGTCGGAAACCCGCCCTGGGTCACTAATGCGGAGTTAGGTGTTCTTGGAAGTGACAACTTGCCGGCCAAAACGAACTTGAAGAGATTGCAGGGCCTAGACGCGCTTACCGGTAGTTCCAACTTCGATGTCGCAGAGTATATCTGGCTGAAGTTGATAAAGGAGCTTGCTCCAGAACGAGCAACAATAGCTTTGCTCTGTAAAACTGCGGTGGCGCGCAACGTCTTACGGTTCGCGTTCGAAGCCGCTCTACCCATCACCGGTGCATCCATAAGAAGAATTGACGCCAAAAAGTGGTTCAAAGCTTCTGTGGAAGCATGTCTTTTCCTCGTGGATGTCGGGCCCGGAGAACGTTGCTACGAAACGAATGTGTTTGCGGACCTCCACGCCGGGAAACCGGAAGCCGTCATGGGGTTTGTCAATGGACAACTGGTCTCGGATATCGAAGCGCACGAGCGCTCGGCCTTCGCGGATGGAGTTTGTTCCTTTACTTGGCGTCAAGGTCTTAAACACGACGCCGCTTCGGTAATGGAACTCAGTTACGATGGCTCAGGCTGTCTCGTTAATAAGCTCGGTGAAACCGTCGATGTTGAGCCTGAGCATAAATATCCTTTGCTTAAAAGCTCAGATCTGTTCCACGGGACAAAGCCGCAAAAGCAAGTAATAGTCACCCAGAAAATGCTGAACGAGAGTACGAATCAGCTGAAGTGGACCGCTCCGCAACTATGGGATTATCTTGCGATTCATACTGAAATATTTGATCGCAGAAAATCTTCTATCTACCGCAACAAGCCTCCCTTCTCAATATTTGGGGTTGGGGATTACTCGTTCAACCTCTACAAGGTTGGCGTGTCTGGGTTGCACAAGTCACCGAAGTTCAGAGCAATCGGTCCTGTGGAAGGGCGCCCAGTAATGCTTGATGACACGAGTTATTTTGTTCCTTGTCGCTCCCCTGAGCAAGCAATCCTGTTGAGTGGCCTGTTGAATGATCCATTGTGCCTCGGATTGATTCACTCAATAAGTTTTCTCGATTCAAAGCGACCCATCACTAAAAAACTCCTGCAGCGCATTGATCTCCTAGCGTTGCTCGAACGAACCGATAGACACTCGTTGCTGAATCGTGTTGGAGCCGATCTCGGAAACCTTATTACCTCTGAGGAGTGGCAAGAAACGGTTGATTCTGTATCGTTGGCGGAAATTCTGTTCAAAGGTGACTATAACCCTCAAATAATGTTCGATCTATAGTGCTTACCGAGTGTATATCCAGAAGTACGTGGACCTGGGCTTCGACGAAGTCTACGTCCACAACGTCGGCCGCAACCAGGAAGAGTTCATCCGGGTGTATGGAGAACGGGTGATCCCAAAGCTCCGCTGGACGGGGAAGTAGCCCCTGCGGCGGAATTGACGCCTGCTTCCTCTAACTTTTCGAGCGGGCCGGATCGATGCCCGACAGGCCGTCTATACTCCGGGTGTTGTTGAGCGTACGGTACTCGGCCATTTTGTCGGGGCCCTTGCGTTCGGCTGAGGTCAGGAGTTGCTCGCGGGGGCTGACGAATTCCATGCGCGGCACGCCGAAACCGCACGAGCTCGCCACCCGGTGGACCGCAACGGCGATGATCGCCCTCTCGCCGGGCAAGTCGGGGAAGCGGGTGCGCGACTCCTCGTATCCTTGGTCGCCGGGCTCGATCACCTCGCCGTGGCCGTAGAGGCGCAAGATGTTGAGAAGTCCTTCGAAGGCGCAGAACATCAGGGTGATCCTGCCGTTCGCCCTGATGTGGGATATGGTCTCGACGCCGCTGCCCGTGAGGTCCAGCCACGCGACGTGGTTCGGGCCGATGACCCTGAAGGTGTCGAGCCCCCGAGGTGAGACGTTGACGTGCGTCTCGGGATCGGCCGGTGCGGTGGCGACGAAGAACATTGGCTGCTCCGAGATCCAAATAGCCCACTCTTCGCTGATGCTGTCGTAGACCTTGCCCATCTCCGTCCTCCTTGTGTTGTCCCGAAAAGATTGTACGCTCGGCCTATGGCTTTGTGTGACCCCATCTGCTAATAATCCGGCACTTTTGGATCGGTTTGCAGACGGAGGGAGGCACGGTTGTAGAGAAGATCTGAAGGAGGGCTGAGGTATGCGTCTCTCCACGCTTGAGGCGATGCTGTTCCCTTTTGCGGCGATCTATCTCGTGGCTCTGGTGTCTGGACAAAGAGCGGGGTCCGGACACGTCCGAAAACTAGCCTTTGGGCCAAAGCTTTCGTATAGCTCTCTCCCGTAGCATTTAGCGTGTGCATATACGTGCGAACGACTACGGGAGGTATCTCTATTGAGTGTGGCGACCGGCCGGGGCGAGCAGTTCGACCCCACGCTTTATAACGAGGACCTGAAGCCCATTCCTCGAGAGAAGAGGGACTGGAGTTGGGTGAACTACTCCACGGTCTGGATGGGGATGGTTCACAACGCGGTAGCTTACGCGACGGCGGCCGGGTTGCTCGGCCTCGGGATGAGCCCGTGGCAGGCGCTTGGAACGGTGACAACGGCGAACGTGGTTCTCGTCCTGGCGATGTGGCTCAATAGCGTGGCGGGGGCGAAGTACGGGGTGCCTTTCCCCGTGTTGTTGCGGGCTTCGTTCGGGTATCGGGGGGCGCAGGTGCCGGTATTTATTCGGGCGTTCGTGGCTATCTTCTGGTTCGCCGTTCAGACTTATATCGGGAGTTTGGCGATCAACGCCATCATCGGGAGTGTCTTCCCGGCTTGGAAGTCGCTGGACGCTTCGTTTCTGGGGATGGGGGTTAATGGTTGGATCTCCTTTCTCATCTTCTGGGCGTTGCACGCGTATGTGATCTTCCACGGCATGGAGCGGGTCAAGTTCTTCGAACTCTGGGCCGGGCCTATCGTCCTCGTCGCGGCGGGCGCCCTCGTCGTCTGGGCCGTGAGTGCCGCCGGGGGCGTCGCTCCCCTCTTCGACCAGCCGAGCAAGCTCGCTCCTGGTCAGTTCTGGCCGCTGTTCGCGGTCTCGGTGACCGGGCTTGTCTCCGTCTGGAGCACGCTCGTCTTGAACATCCCGGACTTCACCCGATTCTCCCGTTCCCAGAAAGACCAGATGACCGGACAGGCTATCGGGCTGCCGCTCACGACCATCCTCTTCTCGATCATGAGCATCGCTATTACCGCCGGCTCGACCATCGCCTTCGGGCGTCCCATCTACGAGCCCGTCGCTCTCATACAGCAGTTCGACAACCCGATAATCCTGTTCCTCGGGGCCGCGACCATACTTATAGCCACGCTCTCGGTGAACGTGGCGGCGAACATCGTATCTCCGGCCTACGACCTGGTGAATATGTTCCCGAGAAAGTTGAACTTCGTGCGGGCCAGCTTGATCTCCATCCTCGTAGGTTTCTTTTTCGCGCCCTGGCTGTGGATGGACAACGCCCAGACCATCTTCGCCGTGCTCGGCTACATCGGCGGGGCGCTCGGTCCCGTGGCCGGAATAATGATCGCGGACTTCTATCTCGTCCGGCGCCGCAACTACGATCTCGCCAGTTTCTATACCAAAGATGGAGACTACGAGTACACGGGAGGCTGGAACCCGCGGGCGCTCATTGCGACAGCCCTGGGCCTCACCGTCGCTTTCGTCGGTGTCTTCGGGCCGCTGCTCGGCCTCGGGTTTCTAGCTTCCCTCTCACACTACACCTGGTTCCTCGGCCTCGGGGTCTCGTTCGTAGCTTACACGGCCCTGATGGCGTCGGTGCGTGCCGAGAGCACGGAAGTCGCGGAGCCCGCGTTGGAGATCGCCGAAGAACTCTAGTACAACGTAGAGGAACCCGGCCGGGGGTAGTGGGCTGTAAAATGCCTGCCACCTCCGGTCGTGGCGTCCGGCGGTTGCTGGCGCACGACGACGCGTTTTATACACGGTTACAGTTACGCTACCAGATCCCTATAATGCGGGCGAAAGGTCTGGAGAAGCTGCAGGGCCTCGCTGGCGGAAGCTATTCGGTTCCAAAGGAGGCAGTTGCGGCAATGATGGATCCGAGGAGGAGGTTCGGCTTTTGTACGAGTGGATCCTGCGAGGCGCCCGTCTCGACGGCGAACTGGTTGACATCGGTGTGGCAGAGGGTGGGATCCAACGGATATCGCCGCGCATCGAGGAGCAAGCCGAACGCGAGATAGACGCTAGAGGCCGCCTGGTTTCACCGCCGTTCATGGAGTCACACGTCCACCTCGACACTACCCTGACCGCCGGAGACCCGCGCTGGAACGAGTCCGGGACTCTGTTCGAGGGCATCCAGATATGGTCCGAACGAAAGAAGAAGATCTCCCGCGAGGACGTTGTGGAGCGCGCAACGAAGCTCCTCCGCTGGCAGGCGGCCCAGGGTGTCCTCCACGTCCGCACCCACGTAGACGTGACCGACCCGGAGCTTACCGGCCTCAAGGCGCTGCTCGAAGTTAGAGAGAAGGTGCGCGACTGGATCGGGGTGCAGATCGTCGCTTTCCCCCAGGAGGGCATGACCTCTTATCCGGGAGGCGTGGAGCTTATGGAGGAAGCGCTGAAGCTCGGCGCGGACGTCGTCGGCGGCATTCCACACTTCGAGCACACCCGTGAGATGGGCGCCGAGTCCGTCAAGGAGAGCTTCCGGCTCGCCGAGAAGTACGACTTGCCAATAGACATCCACTGCGACGAGACCGACGATCCAGAGTCACGCTTTCTGGAAGTCATGGCGGCCGAGGCCATTCGAACCGGGATGGGCGGACGCGTGACGGCGAGCCACACGGCCGCCTTTGGCTCCTACGACAACGCCTATGCCTTCAAGTTGATGGGGTTCCTGGTGAAGTCGGACATAAACTTCGTGGCGAACCCGCTCATCAACATAACCCTCCAGGGTCGCTACGATGCTTACCCGAAACGACGCGGCGTCACCCGCGTCAAGGAGCTTTGGCAGAACGGCCTTAATGTCTCTTTGGGTTACGACGACGTGATGGACCCGTGGTACCCGCTCGGGACCGGCGGAATGCTCCAGCCCGCGTACATGGCGGTCCACGCCTGCCACATGACGAGCCGTGAGGAGGTCACGGCCTGCTTCGACATGGTTACCCGGAACGCTGCCCGCACACTCGGCGTCGAGGAGTATGGGATAGAGGAAGGGAAACCGGCGAGCTTCGTGTTAGTGGACGCGCCGGATAAATGGGAGGCGATGCGCCGGCTGGCGAGCACTACGCTCGTCGTCCGGGAGGGAGTGGTGATCTCCGAGACGCGTCCGGCCGAGAGCAAGCTGATGGGTGAAGTCGTCGATTTCGAGAGGTAGATGAGGCTCGTGGTGCGTAGCAAACAGACGAGAACGGAGCGGGAATGAGCGAACGGTACGAGGGTGAGATAGCGGAAGCTACGCACGTCGAGAAGCACAATAGCATCGCGCCGGTGCCGGAGGAGTATCGGGACGCGACGGCGTTGGACCAGTTCTGGATCTGGGGCGGCGCCAACATCGCCCCGATCAACTGGGTGCTGGGAGCGCTCGGCATCGTGCTGGGACTCGGGTTCTGGGAGACGGTTATAGTGCTGGCCGTCGGCAACGCCATCGGGGTGACGATCTTCGGGGCTTTCGTGCTGATGGGACAGCGCACGGGTGTTACGCAGATGGTTCTCTCCCGCAGCGCGTTCGGGCGTCGGGGGGCGTACCTGCCCGCTTTCTTCCAGGTGATAATCGCGACCGGTTGGATCGCCATAAACACCTGGATAATCCTCGATCTCGGTGTCGCCCTCCTCAAGCAACTCGGCCTCCCCGAGACGGCGCTCGTGAAGATCATCCTGGTACTCTTTCTGATGGCTATTCAGGTCGGGCTCGCCGTACTCGGCTTCTACGCTATCCGTACCTTCGAGAAGTGGACGGTCCCCGTTACGCTCGTCATCCTGGCCGCCATGTCCATCGTCGCGTGGACCGGCGGCGACATCCAGTGGGGCTTCGCCGGAAAAGCCGAAGGCGCCGCCCGCTGGACGGCCATCAGCCAGGTCATGACCGCCATCGGCATCGGGTGGGGGATCACCTGGCTCGCCTACGCCTCGGACTACTCCCGCTTCGTCCCGCGCTCTGTTCCCAGGAAGAGACTGTTTCTGGCGGGCGCTCTCGGGCAGTTCGTGCCGGTGATGTGGCTCGGGGTGCTCGGGGCGTCCATCGCAACGACGGGCACGGGCGCCGACCCGGCGGTCATAATCGTGAACACGTTCGGCGCCCTGGCGATCCCTGTTCTGTTCCTGGTACTCCACGGACCTATCGCCACCAACATCTTGAACGTCTACTCAACGTCGGTCTCGGCGCTCGCCCTCGACATCAAGGTACGCCGCGACGTGCTGGCGATGGTCGTCGGGGTCTTTGCGACGGCTTTCACGATCTACCTGGTCTTCGAGGGAAACATCGCCGCGCAGCTCGACTCGTGGCTGGCGGGCGTCGTCGCGTGGGCGAGTCCTTGGGCGGCGATCATGCTGGTCCACTTCTACATCATCCGGCGCGAAGATATCGATATCGATGCCCTCTACCAGTCGCCTGCGGAGTCACGGGTGGGCGACGTAAACTGGGCGGCGGTCGGCTCCCTGCTCGCCGGGCTCGTAATCACCTGGATGTTCCTCTACGGTCTCGTCGGGCCGCTCCAGGGTCCAATCGCCCGCGCGACGGGCGGCCTCGACCTCTCGTGGGCGGCCGGCATGCTCATCGCCGGATTGCTCTATTATTCTCTCTACCGGCTCGGCATAGTGACCGGACGCGGCGGTGGGGATGAAGTCCGAGAAGAGGCCGGCGAGCCGTCGCGGGCCGAAAAGACCGAAGCGTAGAATAAGAACTCGGGAAAGGAGCGGACAGATGACGAAATTACTCTTTAGCGGCGGGACGGTCGTGACCGCAGAGGGCAGCTACCAGGCGGACGTGCTCGTGGAGGACGGAAAAGTCTCCGCCGTCGGTACGAACCTCGACGCCAACGGGGCCGAGACGGTGGAAGCGGGCGGCAAGCTCGTCATGCCGGGCTTTATAGATGCCCATACGCACATGGATATGCCCTTCGGGGGGACCGTGGCGGCCGATGACTGGGCGACCGGCACGGAAGCGGCGGCGGCCGGCGGCACCACCACGATCATCGACTTCGCCCTACAGGAAGAGGGCGGCACGCTCGCCGGCGCTTTCGACACCTGGACGGAGAAAGCCCGCGGCAAGGCGGTAATAGACTACGGTTTCCACGTTGCCATCACCGACCTGCGCGACGATATAAAGGACGAGTTGCCGAGCCTGGCGGAGAAAGGCGTCGCGTCCGTCAAGATATTCATGGCCTACAAGGGAACGCCCCTCTACACCGAGGACGACGACCTCTTCGAGGTCTTGCAACTCTCGAAGGACGCCGGGGTTCTCGTGCTCGTACACGCCGAGAACGGGGATGTGATCTCCAAACTCCAGGAGCAGGCTCTCGCCCGTGGCGACATCGCCCCCAAGTTCCACGCCCTGACACGTCCAGTAGAAGTAGAAGCCGAGGCGACGGGGAGGGCAATAAGGCTCGCGGAGGTTGCCGGAGCCCCGATCCTGATCGTCCACGTCTCCTGCGCGGCGGCTCTGGAGGAGATCCACCGCGCCCACGAACGCGGCCAGAAGGTCTACGCTGAGACCTGCCCGCAATACTTCGCCCTCGAATACGAAGACCTGGACCGTGAAGGTTTCGAGGGCGCCAAGTATGTCTGCTCTCCGCCGCTTCGCGACCCGTCGAACCGTCCGGCGCTGTGGAACGGCCTGAAGTTCGGGGATTTGCAGATCTTCGGCTCCGACCACTGCGCGTTCAACTACGAAGGACAGAAGGAGCTCGGCCGGGACAACTTCGTCAACATCCCGAACGGTCTGCCCGGCGCCGAAGAAAGGGCGATGGCGCTCTGGACGCTCGGGGTGCGCGAGGGAAAGCTCTCCGAGAACCAGTTCGTCGCCGTACTCTCCACCAACCAGGCGAGGATCTACGGAGCGTATCCGAAAAAAGGGACCCTGGCGCCCGGCGCGGACGCGGACGTCGTGCTCTGGGACCCGGAGCTTTCGACAACGGCGACGGTAGAGAACCGGCACGGCAACGTGGACTACACGCCGTATGAAGGGATGAGTTTCCACGGCGGTCCGGTGGCAGTTTACGTGCGGGGCGGGCTCGTGTATAAGGATGGAGAAGTAGTCGGGGAGCGCGGAAACGGGAAATTTATCGAGCGGAGCTTCACGGCTCCGGATGTGGAGGTGCGAGTATGACGAACCCGGATGAGTTGCTCCGGCGGCACAAGGCGGTTGTACCCGAGTGGATCTCACTCTACTACGACGAGCCGATGGAGCTGACGCACGGCGAGGGCTTCAAGGTCTGGGACTCCGAAGGCAACGAGTACCTCGACTTCTTCGGCGGCATCGTCACCACCATCAGCGGCCACGACATCCCGGAGATCGTCGAGGCCGTCCGGGAGCAGGCAGGGAAGATCCTCCACTCCTCGACCCTATACCTCATAGAGAACCAGGTAAAGCTGGCCGAGAAGCTCATCGAGCTGTCCCCGATCTCCGGCGACCAGAAAGTATTCTTCGTCTCCAGCGGCAGCGAGGCGAACGAGGCGGCGCTGCTCTTCGCGACGCAGTACCGGCGCTCCAGTGAGATCCTCGCCCTGCGCGGCTCTTACCACGGCGGCTCGTTCGGGACGATGGGCATTACCGGCCAGGGCTCGTGGCGCCCCACCTCCCGCTCCGCCCTGGACGTAACCTACGCTATGCCCCCGCATCACGCCTACTCCTCTCTCTACGGACCATTCAAAAAAGGCGACCCAGAATTTGCCCGCGCCTGCGCCGACGACCTCCGCAACGTGGTTCAAACGGCCACGACCGGCCACGTCGCCGCCTTTATCGCCGAGCCTATACAGGGCGTCGGGGGCTTTATAGAGCTACCGCCGGAGTACATAGCGGGAGTCAAGGAAGTGCTGGACGAGACCGGCATCCTGTACATCTCGGATGAGGTCCAGACGGCGTTCGGTAGGACCGGCTCCCACTTCTGGGGAATAGAGGAGTCGGGGATCGAGCCGGACCTGATCACGATGGCTAAGGGCCTCGGTAACGGCCTCGCCATCGGCG
Source organism: Rubrobacteraceae bacterium (assembly GCA_965219175.1). Taxonomy (GTDB): domain Bacteria; phylum Actinomycetota; class Rubrobacteria; order Rubrobacterales; family Rubrobacteraceae; genus JBBPZK01. Next base: position 148,941 of record CBDCNI010000001.1, on the reverse strand, counting down.
CCGTAATGGGCCGCGCCGAGGTCATAGACTCCATCTCCGGCAAGCTCCACGTCTCGACCTTCGGCGGCAACCACGTAGCCTCAGCCGGTGCCCTCGCCAACCTGAACTACATCATCGAAAACGACCTCCAGAACAACGCCGATGAAGTAGGCGGCTATCTCAAGGACCGCCTCATAAAGATGGCGGAAGACAGCCCGGTGGTCGGCGAGGTGCGCGGGCGCGGCCTGATGCTCGCCCTTGAGATGGTCGGGCCGGGCGGCGAGCCGAACCCGTCTGCTGCGACGCGCTTCATGCAGGCCTGCCGGGAGCGCGGTGTCCTCGTAGGTAAGGGCGGCATCGGGGCGAACGCCCTCCGCATCTCCCCACCGCTCACCATCACACGCGAGGCGGCGAAAGAAGCGGCCAACGTCTTCGAGGAGGCGCTGGCCGAGGTCGGGGCAACCGAGAAGGTCGGCTAGTGCAGGCCGAACAGGTAGATTCCCGCCGCGCCGTCGAAGAGCTGAAGGAGCTTGCGCAGCTCACTGGCGGTCCGGACGGCGCCCGCAGGGTCGCCTGGACCGATACGTGGAAGCAGGCCCGCGAGTGGTTGCGCGGCAAGTTGGAGGAAATAGACGGCCTGGAGATAGAGACCGACGAGGCCGGTAACCTCTGGGCGACCGCCCCCGGTGACTCCGAGAAGGCCGTCATCCTAGGCGGCCACATGGACTCCGTGCCGCAGGGAGGCTGGCTCGACGGCTGCCTCAACACCATAGCCGCCCTCGAATCCCTGCGCGTCCTCGCTCCCGAGCAGCGCCCGGTTACGCTCCGACTCGTTGACTGGGCTGACGAGGAGGGGGCGCGTTTCGGGCGGAGCCTGCTAGGGTCCAGCGCGACCTCCGGCTCCCTCGATCTCGACGAAGTGCGGGAGATGAAAGACAAGGACGGCGTCACCCTCCCGGACGCTTTGCGGGAGCACGGCGTCGAGCTCGACCGGATGAAGGAGTCGCACCATCAGCTAGAGAACGCCGCTGCGTATCTGGAGCTACACATCGAGCAGGGGCCGGTGCTGGAGAGGATGGACCTGCCGCTCGGGGCGGTGCTCGGTACTTTCGGGGTGGAGCGGCATGCGATCCGGTTTACCGGCCAGCACGCCCACTCCGGCTCGACGCCGATGGATGTTAGACGGGACGCGTTCATCGCGGCGGCCCGTTCGGCGATCTCGTTCCGGGACGATGCTGCGCGCCGCGACGACGTGCGGGCCACGACCGGCTTCGTCAACGTCTCCCCGGCGATCGTCACGGCGTTCAACGGCTTCTGCGAGATGTCCCTCGACCAGCGGGCGCTCGACGCCGACGTGCTCGCCGACATGCTCGACAAGGCGCGGGAAGCCACCGAAAGCATCGCCGAGGAAGAAGGCGTTTCCGTAGAGTGGGAGAGGCTCTGGCGGATAGAGCCGCTACCGTTCGACGACGAGCTTATCGAGCTTGCCGAAGAGGCGATAACGGAGGTCGCTGGCTCTTCGCACCGGCTACCGAGCGGCCCGCTGCACGACGCGGCCGAGATGGCCCGCTCGATGCCAACGGTGATGCTCTTCGTAAAAAGCCTGCGCGGTCTAAGCCACACCAAAGAAGAGGACACGCCCGAAGAAGACATCGAGTCGTCCGTGAAAGCGCTGCACCGGCTCGCGGTACGCACGATGGACTGGGCGGCGAGCCGTCCGTAAGAGTAAGGGAGAGAGTTTGAACGAAAGCTGGAAGAGTACCCGGAGCCTGGCGCGTTTTGGCTTTCTGGCGCTCGCCATCGTCTGCGTTCTGGTCGTCGGTGGGTGTGGTCAGTCGTCCACGGACTCCTCGAAGCAGCAGGCGCCGAAGAAATCTTCCGGGAAGCAGGCGAAGAAGTCATCGTCGCAGCTGGCGAGCACGGCGGCCTCTCCGGCGGGCGGGACGACGCTCGCGATGACGAGCGCCTCCACCTCCGCCACGTCGGCGATGGGCAACGCAACTACCATGCAGATGACCAGTGGAACTACTATGGTCGGACCTACGACCGGTGCCACGACGGTCGGCGTCGCGCCTGAACCGTCAACCCAAAAGGCGCAGGCGGGCGGTGGGGAGAAGTTCCCGGTTCGGATCGGCGCGAACGGCAACGAGGACCCCAAGCTGTGGCCGGGCGCCTGCAAGATGCTCTCGGACAAGGAGATCCAGAATATAGTTCCCCAGGTAAAGAAGATCTCCCGCGTCGGCCAGCACGCGGAGTTCCTCGGGGGCGGCGAGACCCCGAACTACTCCAGTTGTGACTATAAGCTGCCCCGTCCGTCTGATCCGTATGGGCCGGACCAGCCGTCTACCGTCACTGTGAGCTTGCAAGGAGTCGCCGCCCCGAAACTCATCGAGCAGCAGTACAAAGAGGCCAAAGCGCAGCAGAAGGAGACCGCGAAGAAGTACCCGGACCAGTATAAGGACTATGGAAAGAGCCTCGGGGGCGCTGATTGCTTCTGGGACGGCAATGAGATCCAGTGCATCAAAGGCCACTTCAGCTTCTGGGTGCTGGGCCAGCAGGTCACAGGCGGCAACAGCCTGAAGGCGGATAAACAGTGGCGGAGTGAGGTGCTTACAGAGGTCATAAAGACGCTCGCGTCGAAGATGAGCTAGGACGGGCGGAGAAAGGGGAGAGATGGAGCGGGAAGAGTTCAGGGATCTTGCGATAAACGATCGGGCGGAGTTGGCGCGAATAAAGGCCGACGTGAGCCTCTCGCCTCTCTACAACGAGGACCTGGCGCCGACCGGGCCGGAAGAGCGGACTTGGACGACGTACAATTTCGTGGCGCTGTGGGTCGGTATCTCGATAGTCATAACGACCTATACGCTTGCTTCCGGTTTGATCGCCGCCGGCATGATCTGGTGGCAGGCGCTCCTGACCATCGCCCTCGGGAACGTGATCGTCCTGATCCCGCTGCTCCTGAACGCTCACGCCGGTACCAAGTACGGCGTCCCGTTCCCGGTCTTCGTCCGATCCTCTTTCGGCGTGACCGGCGCGAACTTCGCCGCCATGGCCCGCGCGCTCGTCGCCTGCGGCTGGTTCGGGCTGCAGACCTGGATCGGCGGCCTCGCCCTCGACGCCATGCTGACCGCCTTCTGGGGAGGCTGGGCGAACGTAGCCGGACATACCGGGATCACGTTCCTCATCTTCTGGGTCGTGCAGGTCGTCATCATCCTGACCGGCATCGAGGGTATAAAGGTCTTCGAGTCGTTCGCGGCGCCTCTCTTGCTGGCCGGCGGCGTCGTGCTGCTCATCTGGGGCTTTAGCGCCGGTGGCGGGATCGGCAACGTGTTCTCGGCGTCTTCGAAGCTCCAGGGTGGGAGCACCCCGTTCTGGACGCTCTTCTGGTCCGGGCTGGCGGCGAATGTCGGCTACTGGGTCACGCTCTCTCTGAACGTCCCGGACTTTACGCGGTTCGCCAAAAACCAGCGTTCCCAGACTATAAGTCAGGCGATTACGCTGCCGCTCACGATGACGGCGTTCAGCTTTATAGGTATTGCGGTGACGGCGGCCACCGTCGTCATCTACGGCAAGGCTATCTGGAACCCCGTGGACCTCGTCACCCGCATCGCAGGCCCCATCCCAGCACTGCTCATTGGTGCGATGATAGTCATAGTCATAGCCCAGATCTCGACGAACATGGCCGCGAACGTCGTTTCTCCTTCCAACGACTTCTCGAACCTCGCCCCTAAGTACATCTCGTTCAAGATGGGCGGTATGATCACCGCCGTCATCGGCATCGTCTCTTTCCCGTGGGTGCTGTTCAACGACGCCGGGGCATACATCTTTACCTGGCTCGTGGGTTACGGGAGCTTGCTCGGGGCCATCGGGGCGGTGATGATCGCGGACTACTGGATCCTCCGCCGCACCCAACTCGACCTCACCGACCTCTACAAACCCGACGGCAAATACGCCTACTCCGGCGGCTGGAACTGGAAGGCCATAATCGCCGTCTTCATCGGCGTCATCCCGGTCGTTCCCGGCTTCCTAAAAGCAGCCACGACCCCCGGTGGCGTCATCTCCAACCCGACCTTCATAGACAGCCTCTACACCTACGGACTCTTCTTCACCTTCACAGTCGCCGCGATAGCGTACCTGCTCCTCAGCCTCATCCCGAGCCGCCAAACCGGGCCGAGCCGCGAGCCGGAGACGACGTAGGGAGCCGCTGATGCCCGAAACCTCAACGTTCACCTTTGTCGTCTTGGCCTCGCTGATCCTCACGCTCATACCCGGACCAGCCGTCCTGTACATCGTCTCCCGCGGCGTGGAAGGCGGCCGGGCGGCGGGGCTCGCTTCCGCCCAGGGTATCTGGGTCGGCGCCCTGGTCCACGTCGCGTTCGCGACGGCCGGACTCTCGGCGCTCCTTGCCTCATCCGCGGCGGCTCTCGGCATCGTCAAGTGGCTGGGCGTCGCGTACCTGGTCTGGCTCGGCCTCTCCCGGCTGTTTGGGGAAGATGACACCACCACTGTAAACACTACGGGTAGAAGGAGCCTCGCCGGCATATTCCGGCAAGGCGTGTTGGTAAACGTCCTCAATCCGAAGGTAGCTCTCTTCTTCCTGGCCTTTCTGCCCCAGTTCGTGCGCCCGGCAGCCGGACCGGTCTGGCTCCAGGTACTCTCGCTCGGCCTGACCGCTTCGGTGGTCGGGCTTTTCACCGACAGCCTCTACGCCCTGCTCTCCGGTACGGCGGCTGGTTGGCTGAAGCGCAGGTACGAGAGCGCGCGTTTCCGGCGCGGCCAACGGTACTTCTCCGGCGGAGTCTACCTGGCCCTGGGTGCGATCACGGCGGTGTCAGGCCCCGGAAAAAGCTAGGAGCAGGATATGGACTTCGGCGTAACGTTTCAGACCGACCCTCCGGCGAGACGTGTTATTGAGTTGACACAAAAAGCCGAACGTCTCGGGTTCACTCACGCCTGGACGTTCGACTCGCATATCTTGTGGCAGGAACCGTATGTGATCTACTCGCAGATGCTCTCCGCCACCGAAAACATCACCGTCGGCCCGATGGTCACCAACCCGGCGACGCGCGACCCATCTGTAACGGCTTCGCTGTTCGCCACCCTGAACGACATGTTCGGCAACCGGACCATCTGCGGCATCGGACGTGGCGACTCGGCCCAGCGCGTCCTCGGCAAGAAGCCGACCACGCTAGTCCAGTTGGAAGAAGCGATGCACGTCGTAAAAGAGCTTGCAGAAGGCCGGGAGATAGAGGTCCCGAACGGAAACAGGGTGAGCATCCCGTGGGTAAAGAACGGGAAACTCGACGTTTGGATGGCGGGTTACGGTCCGAAGGCCCTGAACCTAATAGGGCGGAATGCGGATGGCTTCATCCTGCAGCTCGCCGACCCGGTGATCCTGGAGTGGACCATGAAACACGTCCACGACGCCGCAAAAGAAGCGGGCCGTGACCCGAAAGACGTAAAAATCTGCGTCGCCGCCCCGGCCTACGTCGGAGATGATCTGGCGCACGGGCGCGACCAGTGCCGGTGGTTCGGGGGCATGGTAGGCAACCACGTCGCCGACCTCGTCTCGCGCTACGGCGAGGGCGGAGAAGTACCGGCGGCGCTCACCGACTACATAAAAGCCCGCGGAGGTTACGACTACAGCCACCACGGCAAGGCGGGCAACCCGAGCACCGACTTCGTACCGGATGAGATCGTGGACCGCTTCTGTGTACTCGGCCCCGTCGAAGACCACGCGGCGAAGCTAAACGAGTTAAAAGACCTCGGCGTGGACCAGTTCAACATCTACCTCATGCACGACGCGATGGAGGAGACGCTAGAGGTTTACGGGAAAGAGCTCATACCGGGGTTAGAGGAATAGGCTCTCTCCCTGTAGACTAGAAGGCCGAGATTCTGGATGCTTGAGATGTTGTTGAGCAGCGTGTGCAAAAACCTTAGGTATCGCCTACATTCTGTCGGTTATCTGTAGAAGGCGATCCATATAAAGCTGCACTCTTGGTTTCCCATCTACCTTAGCTTTCAAGAAGGTGCCGGCTGACTTTACTTCTTTTCCAGAGCCGCGGCCAAGTCCGGAATTAATATCTTGTTGGTCGACTTTTAATAGCAACTGATTCATATAATCACGCGATGAAGGGCTGCGATGAGCTATGTAATTCCGGATGGCCTTGGCTGTGTCCAACAGTCTACAATCTACTTCTGGAATACTCTGAATCCTGTTGCAGAATTTAGGTGCTAATAGGTGGTGCGCTTCTTGTTTCATCCCATTAACATCTTTGAAAGACAGATTTCTGCCCTCTGAATCCACCAGTGTTTGTACCTCTGCATAAGGAATTGCCTTACGCTTGTTGAATTGAATATTATCTTTCCACGCAGAACCGTACTTACTGTGTATAGAGTCACCTATTCTTTTTTCGTACTCGTTTTGGAGCTGAGAGGGATCTTTGCTGATGTAGCTAATGAACAAATCAGAGACCATAACTTCGTAAGCAACAAAATGTGACAGAAAAACACTTTGTGCCAGTTGACTTAAATCCGCTTTTTCGTTATGTGTGCCTTGAATCTGATCAACCATACGATTGAGAAACTCACTCAATTCATCAAGCTGTTCTTTGAAAGATTCTTTCACCTTCTCTGGACTAACTTTGTTCATTAGCGTTTTTCCTTATTGTCCTCTCTGATTTTTGCTATTTATTGTATCTGTACACAGACGTCTCGATCATCTTGCTAGGCTCTCTTTGGCCCAAGATGATTTCCTGTAAACGTTCGACCGTGGAGGGCGCGAAGAACTGCTCGCCCGTCTCTTCGTCTACTCGCGCGGGCACGTCCTCGACGATGTAGAATTTGCCGCTCATCCCCAGGGTGTAGGTCACTCTCTGTTCAACCAGTCTTTCTTCTTGTCCGGTTGTCATTCCACTCTCCTCTTGAAGTCTATCCAGCGTTCCGAGTCTGGTTCGTAGAGCGTTACTATTTTAACAATTGGGCGAGAAGGATAACTGCACTGTATATGCAGGGGTCTTTCATCGGTTGTCGTGCCGGAGACCAGACAGCTTGGTCCATACTTATCGTCCGGGTAGTTTTCGATGATCTCACTGTGGGCTATTGCTTCGCGTACCTCTTGTACGCTGATACGCCGCATAATGCTCTGGTCAACAGCATGCCTGGAGAACTCGAACTGGTCCGCTTCGATCTTTCTGCGTAGCTCGTCTGTGTTGCCTACGTAATCTTTTAATCGCGTGCTTCTCGTGTAGGATTCACGCTGTGCGCATACGAAGCTAGGATGAGTCATTGGAGCAGACCGAAAACAGAGCATCTATAGTCGGGGTGATCATGGGCAGCGCGTCCGACTGGGAGACGATGCGACACGCCGCCGAGACGCTGGAGCGGTTCGGGGTAGCGCATGAGACTCGGGTGGTCTCGGCGCACCGGACGCCGGATCTCATGGCCTCTTATGCGAAGGAGGCGGAGGAGCGGGGGCTTGAGGTGATCGTCGCCGGGGCCGGCGGCGCGGCCCACCTGCCGGGGATGGTTGCCGCCCACACCATCGTCCCCGTGCTCGGCGTGCCGGTGGAGAGCCGGGCGCTCTCGGGTGAGGACTCGCTGCTCTCCATCGTTCAGATGCCCGCCGGGGTTCCGGTCGGCACGCTCGCCATAGGCCGTTCCGGAGCTACGAACGCAGCCCTGCTCGCCGTCGCCATCCTCGCCAACAGACGCCCGGAGCTTCGGGAGAAGCTGCACGAGTTCCGGGAGGAGCAGGCACGGAAGGTCCTCGACTCGGAGCTTTCGTGAGCGGGCCTGTCTTGCCAGGGGCGACGGTCGGGGTGCTCGGTAGCGGGCAGCTCGGGCGGATGCTGTCGCTCGCCGCGCGGCGGATGGGCTACCGGGTACACGTGTTCTCGCCGGACTCGGACAGCCCGACGGGTCAGGTGGCGGACCGGGAATGGAGTGCCGCCTACGGAGATCTGGATACCGTGGGGGAGTTCGCCCGGAGCGTGAGCGTGGTGACGCTGGAGTTCGAGAACATCCCGGCGGCCACCGTGGAAGAGGTCTCAGCCGCAGTGCCGGTGCGGCCCGGTATGAAGGCGCTGCACACGGCGCAGAACCGGCTGCGGGAGAAGACTTTCCTCCGTGATGGAGGTTTCCCGGTGGCGCCGTTTCGGGAGGTTCCGGGACGGGAGGCGCTGGATGTGGCGCTGCGTGAGATCGGGGTCCCGGCGGTGCTTAAGACGGCGGGATTTGGCTATGATGGCAAGGGGCAGACGAAGCTGACCGGCGCGGAGGACCTGGATGACGCATGGGAAGCTCTTGGCGGCGAGGCGGTCCTTGAGTCCTGGGTGGAGTTCGAGAAGGAGGTCTCGGTGGTGGCGGCGCGGGGGCTGGACGGCTCTTTCGCCCATTACGGCCTAGTTGAGAATACACACGACCGGCACATACTCGATGTCACCGTTGCGCCGGCCGACGTGTCGCCGGAAGTGGAGCGGGAGGCGGTTGAGATAGCACGGGCCATCTTCGAGGCGTTGGAGGTCATTGGGACGGCTTGCGTGGAGTTCTTCGTGACGACCGAAGAGAAGCTTCTCGTCAACGAGATCGCCCCCCGTCCCCACAACTCGGGACACTGGACCATCGAGGGAGCGGCCACTTCCCAGTTCGAACAGCAGCTCCGGGCTGTCTGTGGGCTGCCGCTGGGGAGTACGGAGCGGACCCGGCCGGCGGCGATGGCGAATTTGCTGGGGGATGCCTGGGCCAACGGGGAGCCGGACTGGGCGAGGGTCTGTTCTTTGCCGGGCGTGAAGCTGCATCTGTACGGGAAGGAAGAGGCGCGACCGGGGCGCAAAATGGGCCACGTCACCGCGCTCGCGGACACGCCGGAAGCCGCCAGGGATCTAGCGCTGAAAGCTCAGTCGGCGGTCCCCACGATGTAGCCTTTGGCGTTTGGCGGACCATAGACGTAGCCCATGTAGTAGGCGGCGGCCGGGGTGTTGAAGATGAGCGCGCGACCGTTGTCGGTGAAGGCGACGGTCGTATCGGTGAACTCCACGGAGATGGCGTCGGAGCGAGCGTAGCGGGCTTTCAGGTCTCTTACTATGAGCGTGAAGCCTGCTTTTTTGTGAACCTGCGTGTCAACCAGGAGCCGCATTACGCGAACGTCTTTCTCTTTGTCCTTGCTCTTGGTCTCTTTCAGAATGGTGTACTTCGGTACGCTCCTCGGTCGCTCGAAGGAGCCCACCCTGATGCCGGCAAACTTCTGCGTCAGGGTCTCTTTTTTTGGCACCGTCGTGCTGGTGGACCCCGCACCCCCGTTAGTCTCCTGGGGGCCGATACGTCCCTGGTTTGTCGAGGCGGACGGCACGCTCCGGGTTAGGCTCTTTACCGAGTCCGGCGGTTTGTCGTCGGCGCCGCAGGAGACTAGGAAAACTACAGCGGAGAGGCAAAGAATAGCCAGTATCTTCGCGCGTGACAGAGCGGTTTCTCCCTTCTAGACTTCCGGTTAGTATAGTCCCGCGAAGCAGTACGCGTATAATGCTACTCATGAGGCCGCAGCCATCGAACAGCGTGTGAACAAGCGTGTGAACGTTTGAGCTATACGGTGAAAGCGATGTACTAAAATATGTTAGTGAGCTTTGATAATGGAGGAGTTTTGAGTATGGCGGATAGAACTTACGATGTTGCGGTAGTCGGTTCGGGGCCTGCGGGTTACACGGCGGCTCTCTACGCTTCGCGGGCGAACTTGAAGACGGTCGTGTTTCAGGGGTTCGAGAGCGGTGGACAACTCATGCTCACCTCCGATGTGGAGAACTATCCTGGTTATAGGGATGGCGTCATGGGGCCGGATATGATGGACGACCTCGAAGCCCAGGCGGCCAAGTTCGGGTCGGAGATGCGCCCGGACAACGTGGAGCGCGTGGACTTCTCGGAGCGGCCGTTCAAGCTGTGGCCCGAGGGCGAAGAGCCCGTTCTGGCCCGGACGGTCGTCATCGCCACGGGCGCGAAGGCCAGGTGGCTCGGGCTGGAGAGCGAAGAGCGCCTGATGGGCCGCGGCGTCAGCGGGTGTGCGACGTGCGACGGGTTCTTCTTCAAGGAGAAGAAGGTCGCGGTCGTCGGCGGGGGTGATACGGCGATGGAAGAGGCGCTGTTCCTCACGAAGTACGCTTCAGAGGTCATCCTTATCCATAGGCGCGAAGAGTTCCGTGCGTCCAAGATCATGCTGGACCGGGCGCGCAAGAACCCGAAGACCACCTTCATGACCGATACGGTGATAGAGGAGATCCTGGGCGACACCTCCGTAGAAGGCGTGCGCATCAAGAACCTCAAGACCGGCGAAGAGCAAGAACTTGCGGTGGAAGGCTTTTTCGCCGCCATCGGCCACGATCCGGCCACGAAGTTGTTCGCCGGACAAGTCGAGACCGACGACGAAGGGTACATCTTCCAGAACGAGCACACCATGACGAGCGTGCCGGGCGTTTTCGCCGCTGGCGACGTCTCCGACAGACGCTACCAGCAGGCCGTCACCGCCGCCGCCGACGGCTGCCGGGCGGCCATAGACGCTGAGCGGTGGATGGAAGACCAGGGCGAAGCCGAGCAGGCCGAAGACCCAGGTACCTGGACTGCTGAGAAAGACGAGAATCCTGACGGCTTGAGCCAAGAGGACGAGGAACAAGGCGCCGCCTGAGAAACTAGAAGGCACATGCGTGATTAGCAGAGGCCCCGATACTTCTACTGTGTTGGGGCCTCTTTCTTGCTGGCGCAGCTTCTTGCATGTTGCTATAGTTCTCTCCCGGTAGGGATTAAAGATATGAGGGGCAGGATTGAAACTTTTCGAGCTTCTTGATGAGGCCAAACAGGGCAATCTCGAATCCTGTAAGTCGTGTCCTTGGAGCCCAGCCGAGTTGAAGTCTTATCACGTAGCTTTCGGTGTGAGTTGCCGTGAACACGGCGTGGATTACAAGTCGTCTTCCGACGCAGTTAGTGTTTCTATATCCCAAGATCCAGCCAACACCACCCCTGAGAAGACCGAGCGATTGTGCGCTGTCCACAACAGCCAAGAGCACAAAGACAAAACTGCACAGAACTGGCTAGAGCTTTGGAAAGCTGCTGTTACGCGAGACGCCGGTGAAAGCCACGACCCGTATCTTGGTAGGCACTACTGGACGAACGCGATCATGCACGGTGCTCCGAAAGAACATCGAAAGCATATGCGGAAAGCCCAGAGGCAGTGCTATCACGTTCTGCGAGAGCAGATCGAACTGCTCTCACCCAAAGTAGTTGTTGCGTGTGGTGAGGTTGCGGCAAACTCATTATTTGACGCCCACTTTATCAGTCAGCATTGGAGCGAGTTCAGAGAACGTTTCACCACAGAAGTTTACACTGAAATTACAGATGGAACCATCTTCTATTGTACATATCATAGCGCGGCGGGTGCAGTAAACCGTGGCGCTGCGCAACGCCACGACCACAAACTTACGGAAGAAGGACTTACGCAGAAACTTGGAGACCTCAGCAAGCCGGCTGCGGCTCAAGGTTTCCTAGAAAAACACTGTACTTCCTCTGCAAGGGATCGCGGAATGCGTCTCCTTTTGCTGCATTGGCTCGATATTGGAGATGCGATCCGGAAGGCGCATGCAGGAGGAGTGAATGTCAAATAAGGAGCAGCGATAGAAGCAGAGGCCGAACAACTCAAAGACGCTCTGGTAAATGGTTCGTCGCAACTGCTGAGAGAAGTACATGCTCTCTTGAGATCCGAACCTCCGGGCTCGGAGAATTTGCTTGTCGAGGATCCGACAGATATGCCTGATGGTGTTTATGAGCGTCTAAAAATAGAGAGCACCTTCAAGATGATCTTACATGCTCGGGAGCTGGAGGAATATAGCCTCCCAGAGACAACGCTTTGTGAGTTGCCTGGGTATTCCGCGAAGCGCGTGAGTGACTTGCGCGCGGAAGGTCTACTCTTGGCATTTCAGATTGCGTACCGCGAAGGTTTCTATTATCCACTCTGGCAGTTCGACGATGATTGGCAGACTGTATCTTTCCTCGGACGGTTTACTGCTCTCAGTGGGGAGCTAGGATACACACCCCGTTCGTTAAACTACTTTATGACTCAAGAGCATTTCGACGCAGGCAAAACACCTCTACAGATGGCCTTGAAAGGCGACGAAGAGAGAGCCCTACAGCTACTACGAAATACCCACAGCATGTAGCTCTGGCGGCGAGCGTAAACTACCTTTACTTCCCGACCTTCAAAAGCTCCTTGAACTCGGCCCAAGACAGGCAGTTGATCACGCTCTCTTTCTCTACCCACGCCCGACGCGCCTGTGCGACCCCGAACTTTATGAGGCTCAGGGAGCTTTCGTCGTGGGCGTCGGTGTCTATGGTGATGCGGATACCGTTGTTCATGGCCTCCCGGACGTAGGGGACGGCCAGGTCGAGACGGTTGGGGTAGGAGTTTAGCTCCAGGGCGGTATTCGTGGCAGCGGCTTCCTGTATGAGGCGAGAGACGTTCACGGCGTAGGGCTCGCGGCGGTTCAGGATGCGGCCCGTGGGGTGGCCGATGGTCCGGACGTAAGGGTTGTTTATCGCCCGGATGATGCGTTCGGTCATAGCTTCTTCGCCGACCCCGAAAGAGGTGTGGACGCTCGCTACTACGAAGTCCAGATCGGCGAGTAGGCTGTCTTCGTAGTCCAGGGAGCCGTCTTTGAGGATGTCTACTTCGGAGCCGCAGAGGAGGTGTATCTCGTCGTATCTCTCGTCGGCTTTTCGGACAGCTTCGAGCTTGTTCTTGAGGCGTTCGGGGGAGAGGCCGTTCGCGACTTTCAGGCTCTGGGAATGGTCGCAGAAGATTAGGTACTCGTACCCGAGCTCGATGGCGGCTTCGGCCATGCTCTCGATGGTGCCCTTGCCGTCGGAGTAGTTAGTATGGACGTGCAGGTCACCCCGGATATCATCGACTTCGATCAGGGCCGGCAGCTCGCCCTTCTCGGCGGCTTCCAACTCGCCCGAATCCTCGCGCAACTCCGGCGGGATGTAGGAGAGGCCTAGCCTTTCGTAAAGCTCTGTCTCCGTCGCGACGGGCTCATAGTCGCCGGTCCCGGCCTCCGCCAGTCCGTACTCTGAGATGTTAAGGCCCATCTTCACGGCCCGCTCGCGCAGGACGATGTTGTGGGCCTGGCTGCCGGTGAAGTGGTGGAGCAGCGTCCCGAAAGCCTCGGGAGCCACGATCCGCAAGTCTACGTCAACGCCGCCGCATACTATCGAGACCTTCGTGTTCCCGTGGGCGACCACCTCGTCGGCGAATTGCGCCTCGGCGAAGGCGTCCGCTAGAGAGCCGGAATCCTTGCTCGCGGCGACGATGTCCAGGTCGCCGATTGTCTCCTTGCGACGCCTGAGGGACCCGGCGACCTCAGCCCGCTCGGTGGATGGATGGGAGCGGACAAACGAGAGTAGCTGCTCGCCGAGCGCTGTCACATCGTCCAGGAGCATCCGGCGCTCGGTGGCGTTGTAGGTCCTGGCGGCGCGTAGGATCCTTTCCTCGCTCTTCTTACCGAAGCCTTTCAGGGCGGCGAGTCGTCCCTCTTCGAGGTCGGCCAATTCTTCCACGTTCGTGATGTCCAGATCCCGCCAGAGCCTCCCGGCGGTGCGCGGCCCAACGTTAGGGAGCCGGGTGACTTCGACCAGACCGGCGGGGATCTCCTCCGCTAGTTCCGCGAGGATCTCGGGGGTCCTATCCTCCGAGAGTTCCCTTATTACCTCCGCCGTCGTGGCGCCGATGTGGGGCAGGTCCTTGAGGTTCTCGACCTCCGTGACCGGGCGGCCAAGAGAGCCTACGGATTCGGCTGCCCGCTGGTAGGCCAGGACCCGGTAGTGGGCTTCGTCTTTGATCTCCATGAGCGTCACGATGGTTTCGAGAGCGCGGACGATGTCGTTGTTCTGCAACCGGGGCCTCCTCTTCTCAGTTACGAACGGCCGCAACAGGGATTATACGTGCCGAAAGCGGTCCCAAAAGCGTGGCTATTTTATAAAGCCGTTCTCCCGGAGCCACTGTTCGGCGACGTTTGCGGGGGTCTTCCCCTGGATGTCTACTTCCGAATTCAACCGCAGCAGCGTCCCGGTGGTGAGCTTCTTGGATATGGGGGCGAAGAGTTCCTTGAGTTGCGGGTTCTCTTTGAGGGTCTGCTTTTTCATGGTGATGGCCGGGTTATAGACGGCGAAGAAGCTTTTGTCGTCTTTGAGGAGTTTGAGGTTCTCTTTCTTGATGAGCCCGTTGGTCGTGAACACCACACCGAAGTTGCAGCGTCCGCCCTGTGCCACGTTCTTGTACACCGAGTCGAGGGGTACTACTATCTGGCTGTCTCCGGGGTATTTGAAACCATAGGCCTCTTCCAGCCCCGTCAGCCCGTCGGCCCGGCTACTGAAGTCGTTCTCGTCTCCATAGCACAATGTTGCTTTCTCCGGACTCTTCCGGGTAAGTTGCACGAGGTCGGAGATAGTTTCGACACCTAGTTTTTTGGAAGTCTTCCGGCTCGCGGCGATCGCGTAGGTGTTGTTTCCCGGAGCCGGTTTGAGCCACTCTATATTGTTCTCTTTGAGGTCTTGCCTGGCGACGGCCTGATATTGCTTCTCGGGATCGGAGATGGGGTTTGCGTTTCCTAGATGATCCAACCAGCCAGTCCCAGTGTACTCCCAGTACACGTCTATATCGTTGGAGACCAGTGCCTGGCGCACCTCCTCGTTGCCGCCGAGGCTGATCCGGGCAGTCACGTCGGCCCCGGCGGCTTCGAGCGCCTGAACGGCGATCTCGCCCAGTATCCGCTGCTCCGTGAAGTTCTTGGAACCCACGGTGAACTGCGCGGAGTTCTGCGGACCGCTGAGATCGAACTTCTCGGCGATGGTCCCGTTGCCGCTACCTGGAGGACCTTGACTCTGTCCACCACAACCCGCAGCCAGAGCCAGCAGTAGCACCAGTAGCGTCGTCGTTGCTATTGTCCGGGCGATCTTCCGCATATCCGGCATTACTTATCGTGGCTCGGGGCCGGTTTGCTTGCGGGACCTCCGGCGACACTACCCTGGCGTTCCGGCTCTGGTTCTCGAACCTCCTCTGAGAGCGACTTGTACAGGGAGAAGCAGATACAGAACATCACTACGGTGAATGGGACCGCAGCGGTGATGGTCGCCGTCTGGAGGGCGGTCAAGCCCCCGGTCAACAATAGTATTGCCGCGAACGAGGCTATTATGAGACCCCAGGTCAGTTTGATCGGCACGGCCGGGTTCACTGCGCCGTTGGTGGACATGCTGCTCAGTACGAACGTAGCCGAGTCGGCCGAAGTAACGAAGAAGACGCTGACCAGTACCAGCGCCAAGATGGAAGTCAAGGTACCCAGCGGGAACGCCGTCAGGGTATCGAAGAGTGATTTGGGCAGGTTGTTGGCGGCCGTCTCGGCGATGCTGCCCCCCTTGTAGAGGTCCAGATACATAGCCGCGCCACCGAAAACGGTAAACCACAAAAAGCTAAAAATAACCGGCGCGAAGAGCACGCCGAAGATGAACTCCCGAATCGTGCGTCCCCGCGAAATACGGGCGATAAACGTACCGACAAACGGCGCCCAGGAGATCCACCACGCCCAGTAGAATAACGTCCAGCTCTGCGCCCACTCGCTGTCCGCGAAAGCGCCCGCCTGGAAGCTCATCCGTGGCAACGCCCCGAGATACTGGCCGATAGATTGGGTAAACACGTTGAGCAAGAAGACAGTCGGTCCGGCGAAGAGAGTAAAAAAGAGCAGGGCAACGGCTATCACCATGTTTATAAGGCTTAGATAGAGGATGCCGCGGCCTATTCCCGTGGACGCGGAGATCATGAACGCCACCGTCAGGATAGCGATGATAAGAGTTTGTACGGTGCTGTTGCTCGGGATGCCGAACACGTAGCTCAAGCCGCCGTTGAGCTGCAGGGCGCCGATCCCGAGCGCCGTGGCGACGCCGAAGAGCACGGCGAAGATGGCTAGTATGTCCACCGCCTTACCGATAGGTCCGTCGATCCGATCCCCGAGCAGGGGCCGGAGAGTCGCGCTGATGAGGTTTCCCCCGTCCTTTCGGAAGTTGAAGTAGGCGATCGCCATGGCGACCACGGCGTACACAGCCCACGGATGCAGTCCCCAGTGGAAGAATGTGTATTGCAAACTAAGCTCGGCTGCCCCGGTCGTCCCGGCCTTTGCCTCCCCGTAAGGCGGCGTGCCGAAGTGCGAGGCGGGCTCTGCGACGCCCCAGAAAAGGAAGCTCAGACCTACTCCAGCGGCGAACAGCATGGAAAGCCACCCCAAGGTCGTGAACTCCGGCTCATCGTCATCCTTGCCGAGTTTTATCCTGCCGTAGCGGCTAAAGGCCAGGTACACCACGAATACCAGAAACCCGGAGACCGCAAGCAAATAAACCCACCCGAAGGTGGAGATCACGTAGTTCAGGATCGCCGTGAACGTGTTCGAGAGGTTCTCCTTGAACAGCACACCCCACAAGACGAACAATACAGACAGGACAACCGAAATCACGAACACTGGACCCGCCTGAGACCTGAGCCTTTGTATCATCTGAAACCCCTTCTCCGACTGCTTCATGTCAGGCGAAAGAACGACTCCGTATAAAGAATGCCTACAGGTTGTGTCGTAACCAGGACCTCTAGTCCAAACACCCTGCTAGCCATCCCCAGAAATTTTCCGCCGCCCTCGTGCGTAGCGTTCCAGATACCATACACTAACCTAACCCTTATGGAAGCATTATGTCCAAGTATTCGTTTAAGTTTTGTTAAATTTGATGGGGTAGGTCTCTGGCCTGAATCCGAGAAATATTCGCTACGGACCAGGGATTCGCGCAGCTTGTACGAGTCTTATACAATGTTGGTCTAATTATCTGGCCTCCGGGGTTTCACGAGACTTCTGTCTAAACGGTATACGCGGGGCAGAGAAAGGAAGTAGACGATGGACATGTTGCCCACGAGGATACTGCTAGCTGCCGACGACTCTGAGGATTCGAGGTTGGCGTTGCGGATGGCAACCAGTATGGCGGGCAGGCTCGGGGCCGAGTTGCACGTCGTTTACGTGGCGATCATCTCTCCGTGGGTTTTGGGCGGCGAGTTGTCGGACACCGAGTACGACAAGCTCAAGTTAGAGCAGAAGAAATTCCTGGACGACCTGGTTTCTCAGATCGAGGGTATGGGCGGGGAGATTACCGGGGCTCACTTCCGAGTCGGACAGCGAGCAGACAATGAAATTATACAACTAGGTGAAGATCTGAACGCTGATTTGATCGTAGTCGGCGGTAAGGGCAAGGGTACGATAAAGCGGGCCTTGATGGGGAGTGACTCTGAAAGTATCGTCCGCTACTCTCGGCAACCAGTCCTGGTGGTGCGCGACGGATAATTGAAGGGCAGCGCCCAAAGGCAGCGCCCGGGGACAACGGTGAGGTTGGTTTCGGGCGCTGCTTCTCGCAAGTTGGGCGCTCTCCAAGGCGTCTAGTGTTCCGGTTTCGCGCCGGAAGCAGCGGATGTTGAGCGCCATGACAAGCATCGTCTCACCGGCGGTTTAAAATAAATCCCATGTTCGGGCGTATCTCTATCGGGGGCAAACAGATTTTCAGTAAAACTCTCGCCTGGATCTCCCGCCGCCTGGGCCTGACCATTACCGCCGGTTTGTTGCTCGGTCTGCTCGCTTCTATCGCCGTCATAGTTGCCTTCGCCGAGTTGGCCGACGGGGTAGTCGAGGGCGAGAGTCGCCGGTTCGACAGATCTGTCCTACTCTGGATCCACGCTACGTTCCCAGCCTGGCTGGACGGTCCGATGCGTCTCATAACCGCCCTCGGCTACTATTGGGTCGTCGTCCCACTCTTGCTCGTCGCACTCTACGCCTTCTACCGCCGGGGACTCGTGCTCTCCGCCGCCCTGCTCGCCATCTCGACCACCGGAGGCATAGTCTTGACAACCATCCTGAAAGCGGTCTTTCAGCGGGCGCGGCCGGAACTCTTTCAGTCGAATTACACGGCTTCGTTCTACTCGTTCCCGAGCGGACACGCGACCGTCGCCGTCGGTTTCTACGGCACCCTCGCCCTGCTACTTGCCCTGCGGCTCGAAAGTTGGAAGCGCTGGACGGTGGCAGCGGTCGGTGTTGCTCTGGTGCTGCTCATCGGGTTCAGCCGACTGTACCTGGGCGTCCATTATCCGACGGACATCTTGGCCGGGTATCTCTCGGCCTCGGTGTGGGTGAGCACTGTCGGGAGCGCGTTCCTGCTGTGGCGCTCGCTCCGCGAGAGGCAGGGGAGAGTATGAGAGCCGGGACCCGCGTGATGCTCGTGGAGGATGACCGTTCGATCCTTGAGCTTCTGGAGCTGGAGCTCGGGCATCGCAACCTGGAAGTCCGGTGCGCCAATGACGGTCCTTCGGCGCTCGAAGTCGCGGAGAGTTTCCGGCCGGAGGTTGTCGTGCTGGATATCATGCTCCCTGGATTGGACGGAGTCGGGGTCTTGAAACGGCTGCGCCGGCGGGGAGACAGGACGCCGGTCTTGATGCTGACCGCCCGCGACACCCTGCCGGATAAAGTCCACAGCCTCGATATGGGGGCCGACGACTACCTCACGAAACCTTTCCACGTCGAGGAGCTGCTGGCTAGGCTCGGGGCGCTGGTGCGACGGGCTCACGGGGAAGAGGTGATCCGTTTCTCGGAGTTGGAGATCAATACCACGACCCGCGAGGTCCGGCGCGGAGAACGAGACATAGACTTGACTGTCCGGGAGTACGGGCTGCTCGAGTTCATGGCCCGCAACCCCCGCCGGGTCCTATCCAGGGACCTGCTTTTGGAGAGGGTCTGGGATCACGAAGTAGACCTAGAGTCAAAAGTGGTGGACGTATATATCGGCTACCTGCGCAAAAAGGTGGACTCCCCGGCGGAGCGGCCCCTGATCCAGACGGTACGCGGGATCGGCTACACCCTGAGAGAGTCTTGATAGGAGCCTAAAAGACTATGTCCATCCGCTGGCGGCTCACCCTTTTCAACGCCCTGGCTATAGGGACCATTCTGGTGCTGCTCGGCGTTTTCCTGTTTACGGCCCTCAGTTCGACCTTGCCGTCCAACGTCGAGAGTACGGTGCAGGACCGGGCTCTCGAAGCGGCCCGCTCTATCGGCGCCGGAAAGAAGTTGAGCCCGAAGGAAGTCGAACGCCTCACCCTGAACGGCGTGTACGTGATCGTCCGCGACGGACAGGGCCGGGTGTTGGCCCGGACGGTGAACCTGGTCCCGAGGAACAACGGACAGACCGATACTGTCTGGCGCCGGATGCTCGTCTCCGGTAACCCTACAGGCGGAGAGGCGAACCTCTCGCCGGAGCCGCCGGATTACGTCTACGCGGTGCCGGTAAATCCCCCCGACGGCGGAGCCCGCGTGGTCGAGGCCGGCAAGTCCTACGAGAGCGCCCGCGAGGCCCTGAACGTCTTCGGGGTGGCGCTGGCGGCGGGGCTGCTGGCGGCGCTGCTGCTCGCGGTCGTCGGGGCGTACTTCCTGGCCCGGACCGCCCTCTCTCCCGTAGAAGCCGTCGTTGACTCGGCCCGTAGGATCACCGAAGGCGACCTCTCAAAGCGGCTGCCGGTCGCCAACGGCAGAGACGAGATAGGCCGTCTGACGAGGACGATAAACCGCCTCCTCTCGCGCCTGGAGTCCGCCTTCGCCCGCCGGGAAGAGACCCTCGCCCGGCAGAGGAGCTTCACCGCCGACGCCAGCCACGAGCTAAGAACCCCCCTGACCTCCATCTCCGGCTACGCCAGGATGCTCGACGAGTGGGGCCTCGAAGACCCGGAAGCCGCCCGCAAGGCGGTCGCGGCCATCAAGAGGGAGTCGGAGCGCATGAAATCACTCGTGGAGGAGCTGCTCATCCTCGCCCGCGGAGACGAAGGCGTACCGCTCAGACGCAGCCGCCAGAGCCTGGACGCTTTGGCCGGTGAGGCGGTGAGAGGAGCCCGGGAGGCGGCCGGTAACGGAGCCGGCAAGCCATCGGTCGGCTATCAGCCATCCAGGGGGCTCGTAGAGGGCTACTTCGACCGGGACCGCATCCGGCAAGTGGCTGACATCTTTCTGGACAACGCCATGAAATACACCCCGGCGGACGGAGAAGTGATCGTGTCGGTGCGCGAGGAAGACGGATGGGCGCTGTTGGAGGTTTCGGATACGGGTATCGGCATCCCGAAAGAGCAGCTACCGCTCATCTTCGAGCGTTTCTATCGGGCTGATACGGCACGCGCGACGGAGGGAGCGGGCCTCGGGCTCTCCATTGCTTGCCAGATCGCCGAAGCCCACGGCGGTACGGTCGAAGCCAGGAGCGAACCCGGCAAAGGCTCCACGTTCACCCTGAAGATGCCAATGAACGGTACTTCCGGTGGATAATCTCTCTTACCTCTCTCTTACCGTTCGATGAGATGCTTGATCCCGACGTAAATCCAGGGATAAACTGGCGCCGGGAGTCCATCCCGAACGCCTGGAGATGGAGAAACTAGACTGTGGGGGTGCCGTGACCGGAATGGTCGGATATCTAGTAGCCATACCCGCGCTCTTGCTGATACTGTGGACGCTACTCGTGCGCCGCTCTCAGGCTCCTCCTGAGGGTCTGTCTCCGAAGTTCTTCGAACCTCTCGACTTCGACCTCGTTTCCGACCGCAAAGTTCTTATCCTTACCGCCGCCGTGGGCGGAGGACACAAGGCGGCTGGTCGCACCGTGCGGGCCGAGTTGGAGCGGGCCGGGTGCGAGGTGGTCGAGGAGGATGGTTTGTGGATCATGAGCCGCATCCTGGGATGGTCGCTCTCTCGCGGTTACTGTAGCCAGGTCCGGCGCACCCCGAGGACGCTGGGCGCTATTTTCGCCGTAACTTCCAGGAGAGCCGGGGCGGGTGTCGTGCGATTCCTGGTTGGGTTGTTTTGCGCTAATCAGCTGCTGGGGCTGCTCGAAAAAGAGCGGCCGGACGTGGTGATCTCCACTTACCCGCTGGTGACCGCCGCCCTCGGACGCCTGCGGAAGAAGGGCAGGCTGCGCGCGCCGGTGGTCGCCGTCGTCGCGGACTACGGGGTCCATCCGCTATGGGTGGTCCCCGAGATCGACCTGCACCTGGTCGTCTCCCGCCACTCGGTGGAGTTGGCCGCACGCGCCGGGGGAGAAGCGGCCCTGGTCCGGATGCCGGTGGATCCAGCGGTCCACACCGTCCCGGACAGGAAAGAAACCCGCGCTTTCCTGGGAGTTCCGCCGGAGGCTTTCGTGGCGCTCGTGGTGGGAGGCGCCTGGGGTATCGGCGACCTCGAAGGCGCCGCCCGGTGCGCCGTCGAAGCCGGTGCGTACACGGTCGTCGTGACGGGTGAGAATACCGGGCTCAAGGCTCGATTGGAGAAGAAGTTCGCCGGCCGGAAGGATGTTTTGGTGCTGGGATGGAGGGAGGACCTGCCCGCGCTCATGGCGGCGTCCGATTGCCTGATCCAGAACGCAGGCGGCATGACCTGCATCGAAGCCATCGAGTTGGACCTACCGGTGATTTTCTACGACGCAATCCTCGGCCACGGGGAGTTGAACGCCCTAGTCATGGAACAAGAGCGCGTCGCCATCCGGGCGGAAAGCGCCGGAGAATTGACCTCTCTCCTCCGGGCCGCCGTGAGCCGCGAAACTCCACTACCTGCACCCGAGAGAGACCCGGACGCACCCGATTTGACAACGGTCGTCGGTTCACTGGTCGGTAGCCCCGAGCCGTCTTCCGCTCCCCGGTGGAGCCTGCGGCCCCGGCCCGTCCTGGCGTCTGTGGCGGCGCTCGCGTTCTTCGGCTGGTCCATATTCGCAACTTCCGGTGCGGCGTTGGCGGCGAAGGCATTGGATATCGAAATGCCAGGCTACAACCCCGCGCCCGGAAAGGTCGCGCTCGCGGTTCGCACCACCGACCCGGCGACCGCCACAGCCGCTGAAAGCCTGGCTCTTCAGGAACGAGTTTCATTGACCATTTTCGTCGACGCCCGCGCGGCGTCCGGTCTGCGCGCCGCCCCAGGCATCACGTTCGGGGTGGCGGAAGAATCGGCGGACAAAGAGTTCTCCGAACCCTTGCAGGACAGAGAGCTGGCGCAGAACGCCTCGATGAGTATCCGGCGGGCGACAGGCGTGTATCCAGTCTACTTCCTTCCCGCTCCCAAGACGAACCTCGCCGCGCTGGCCGACGCGCCGCCCCACACCCGGCTGGTCATGGCCGAGAAATCCGCGCGCGAGCCGCACGCCGGTCTGATAGTAATGGATGCTTCCGGACCCGGAGCCGTCCGCTCGCGGCTATCGCAGGAGATAGAGACGGTCCACCGGAGAGGATTCGAGTGCGTGCAGCCGTCCCGGCTCTAGCCTCGGCGGCGCTCCTGGCCGCCTATTCCGCGCCTGCCGTCGCCCGCTTCCCGGTAGGACGCCAACTCTTCCCGACAACCACCCGTATCGAAACGAACGGTAGTAGCTCCATAGCCCTGACCTTCGACGACGGGCCGGATGCTTGTCTCGAAAAGTTCCTGGACGTGTTGGATGAGGCTGGAGCCGGGGCCACGTTCTTCGTCGTCGGGGAGCAGGTCGAGCGCGACCCCGGACGGCTCCGGGAGATCGTCGCCAGGGGCCACGAGGCGGCGGTTCACTGCTACCGGCATCGAAACCACCTACGCCTGACACTGGGCCGGACCGTCTCAGACATGCGCCGGGCGAGAGCCCTGATCGAAGACGTTTCCGGGCGTCCCATCCGCTTTTTCAGGCCGCCCTACGGCGTGTTCAACGCCGCATCCTGGATCGAAGCCGACCGGCAGGGTTTGAGACGGACTCTCTGGGCTCGCTGGGGTGAAGACTGGGAGTTGGGGGCGACGCCACGCTCCGTCTTGGAGACGCTCGGATCTCCCGAGCCGGGAGACATACTCCTGCTGCACGACTCGGATCGCTACTCCGCTCCCGGTTCCTGGAAAGCCACCCTCGACGCCTTGCCGATTCTCCTCGGGGAAGCGTCTTCCAGGGGCCTCGAAATCTGCTCCGTCGGAGGGCTTCTGGACGAAGAGAGATGATAGGCGTAATCCTCGTCCTGGCCTCGACGCTCGCCTATAACGGCTCCGCCGTGTTACTCGCGGCCGAAGCCCGGCGGCAGGAAGAAGGAAAAGTCCTTTTCGTGGCGGTCGGCAAGAGGTTTCGGGGCGCGTCGGCCATACTCTTGAACCTGGTTGGATGGGCGCTGGAGATCTCCGCGCTCACACTGATCCCACTGACCCTCGCACGCATCCTGAACGCCGCCGGCCTCGCCTTCCTTCTCGGCCTGACCCGCTGGACGCTCAAAGAATCCCTCGGAAGACGCGAGGTCCTGGGCGTGGTCCTCATAGGCCTCGGGATAGTCGCTGTCGGCCTCGCCCCGCCCCAGAGAAGCTCCTACACCCCCGGCGCCCTGGAGTGGGTCCTGCTCTTCGTGGTCCTGGGACCGGGCATCCTCCTGCCCGCCCTGGCGAAGCTGCTCCACAGGCCGGTTGGACCGCTGGTCGGGGCCACGGCCGGCGGACTGGCCTACGCCTTGAGCGGCATCCTCAACAAGGAAGTGGCCGACGTGTTCCGGGTTTCCGGGATAGTTTCTATAGGGCTGATAGTTGTCGTTATCGCGGGGCTCGGGTTCTGGGGTTTCGTAGTCGAGCTCGACGCCCTCAAAAACGGGAGCGCCTCGGTCGTGGTGCCGATAGTGATGGCCCTGCACACGATCGTTCCTATAGTAGTCGCCCCGATCCTCTTCGGTGAAGTCTGGCCCGCCGGCCTCTTCCCGCGCACTCTTCTAGGCGGCGGTATCGGCCTGACACTCCTCGGGACCTTCTTGCTCCTCTCCAGCTCGCCCCGCGTAACCGTAGAACGGGGCGTATGAGGGAGACGTACAAGCGTTTGCTCTTGCCAAACAACGTCGGGTGGGACCCAGGCTCCTACGAGAGATATTTCGGGACGGCGTTCGGCGCAACCATCAGGAGGCGGGAGGAGAAGCTGGTCTTCGAGGCTCTCGGGAGCTTTATGAGACCTTCAGACTCGATCCTCGAAGTCGGGCCGGGGACCGGAAACTACACGGCGCCCGTGGCGCGACGCTGCGCGAGGCTGGTGGCGGCCGACTCCTCCCCGGAGATGCTCCGGTACCTGAAAGACTTCGTGGTCCGGGAAGGACTCTCGAACGTGGAACTCCGGGAGGGCCGTCTGCCGGATGAGGTCGGAACGGGGCCGGACGAGAAGTTCGACGGCGTGCTGACCGTCGGGACGCTCAACTACGTCGAGGACGTGGGGGCGGCCATACATTCACTGGCCTCGGTCCTCCGGCCGGATGGTTGGATAGTTTTCACCGTGCCGCTTTCGAGCATCGAAGGGAGAATCTACGCCCTGACCGAGCTCGTGAACCGGCGAGCGATACAGCTACACTCCCCGGAGGGCGCCGCGACCCTCGCCGGGAATGCCGGCTTGCGGATAGTAAAGATATCTTCCGCCGGGTTCAGCCGGTTAGGCCTTACCCTCGTAGTCGGGGCGGTATCCTCGGGCGTGCTTCCTGAAGGAGAGGAAACCAACTCGTATCGTCCACCGTAGAAGGTATCGGGTCGTTGGCCGCAGCCGACGCCGGCAAGTTCGTATCGATGTTCTGGACGAGGTTTTGGAGGAGGCAGGTTTGTGGTTACTGGAAATCGTCGGTCTCAGGTGTTAGGTTCCCCTCGTGCTTGAGTCAATCCTTCATCCGCTCATAACCTGGGTCACCGAGACTATCGGATCGCACGGCCTCTTCGCGGTCTTCGGGCTCATGACGCTTGAGAGCATGGGCTTTTTGATCCCCTCGGAGGCCATCTCGCCCTTCGCCGGATACCTGGCCTCAATCGGCAAGATGAGCTTTATCGGGGCGGCTGGCGCCGGAATCGCCGGCAACCTCGTCGGTTCCTGGATCGCCTACTTCATAGGGCTCTGGGGCGGACGGGAGATCTGGACGCGCTACGGACGCTTCGTCGGGGTGCGCGCCCACCACCTGGACTCGGCCGAAAAATGGTTCGCCAAATACGGAGACGTCACCGTCTTTGTCTCCCGGATGCTGCCCGGAATCCGCACCTTCATCTCTTTCCCGGCCGGTATCTCGCGGATGAACTTCGCTAAGTTCACGCTCTACACTCTCGCGGGCTGCATCCCGTGGGTCACGGCGCTCACGTACATCGGGTTCCTCCTGGGCAAGAACTGGGAGAAGATCGGCTCCGTGCTCCACTACCTCGACTACGTGGTCGCCCTCGGGCTCATCGTGGCGGTGGTCTACCTGTTCTTCCGCTGGCGCTCCTCGAAAGCCTAGAGTAAAACCGGCGTAGCGTTCGCGGCCCCCGATCGGGCCTTTGTATGATGGGTGGCGTTTCGGGGTCGTGTGGTAGATTTCCTGCAAATGAGAGGCTCGTTTCCGGACAACAAGACTGAGCGTCGGGAGAAGAATCAGGTCACCCTGATCTCCGTCCTGGCTTCGCTCGTGCTCACCGCTGCGAAGCTGGCGGCGGGGCTCCTGACCGGAAGCCTCGGCCTGATCGCCGAGGCCGCACACTCCGGGCTGGATACGGTCGCCTCTATAGTGACGCTCTTCTCGGTTCGCTTCGCCGGGCGTCCGGCGGATGAGAACCACCCCTACGGCCATGGGCGCGTCGAGAACCTCTCGGCGGTTGTTCAGGGGGTTTTGCTGCTCGGTACGGCTGCTTGGATCCTCTACGAGTCCGTCCAGCGGATCTTCTTCGTCAGCGTCGAGGTAGAGCCCACGATCTGGGCTTTCGTCGTGATGGGTGCGAGCATAGTCCTCGACTTCTGGCGCTCCCGAATGCTCCTGCGAACCGCCCGCAAGTACGGGAGCCGCGCGCTGGAGGCCGACGCCCTCAACTTCCGGGCCGACATGTTCAGCTCCGGCGTCGTCATCCTCGGCCTGGCGCTCGTCGCCTACGGGAAGACGGCCGGAGCGGGTGGGCCGTTCCTGAAAGCCGACGCCTGGGCCGCGGCGCTAGTCGGGCTCTTCATAATCTTCAAGAGCGGACAGCTCGCCCTGAGGTCGGTCAACGTGTTGCTGGATTTAGCGCCAGTCGAGCTTCAAGAGAGGATCACCCGCAGCGCGGGCTCCGTGCCCGGCGTGGTCGGGACCCGTCTCGTGCGCCTGCGCGAGTCCGGCAACCGCAAGTTCGCGGACATAGTGGTGGACGTCCCGCGCACCCTGAGCGCGACCGAAGCCCACGACATCACCGAGATGGTCGAGGCGGCGGTCCGGGACCTGGACCCCGGCACCGAAAGCGTGGTCCACACCGAGCCGGTGACTACCGAGGCCGAGACCGCAGCCGAAGCCGTCCGGGCAACGGCGCTCCAGATGGGAGTCCGGACCCACCACGAGCGGGTCCAGCGTCTGGGAGATCACTTTGAGGCTTCGCTGCACGTAGAGGTAGACTCCGACCTCTCTCTCGGTGAAGCCCACGAGCTGACTCATTGGCTCTCGGCCGGTATCCGGGAAAAGAACCCGCAACTGACGCGGGTCAACACCCACATAGAAGTCGCCGAACCGGACCCGAGCGAACGCCGCGCCGTCACCGAAGACTACGCCTCACTGGCCGGTGAGATAAAACTCGCTGTGGGCGAGATCGACGCCGGAGCTAGGTGCCACGAGGTCCGTTTGTACCGTTCGGAGGGTGAAGGTCTCGACGCGATCCTGCACTGCGACTTCCCGAGATCCACGAACATCGGCGAGGTCCATTTGCGCACGGAGCAGATCGAACAAGCCCTCCGCAACGACTTCTCTCTACTTGAACAGGTGGTAATCCACGCGGAGCCGAGGGAAGAGCGGGGGATGGACCTCGGGGGTGAACCCGAGCGGTAGAGTTGCGCCGTTCCGGAGCGCCCGGCGCGTGATATTCTTAGCGCCTATGTCCGAGAAACATTCCTACGAAGAGCAGACACAAACGAACCGGGATGAGAACGGTGACGGGCGTCGCCTCCCGAAGAAGGGTGGGGGCATACTCGAGTTCGTGGTCATACTCGTCATCGCTTTCGGACTGGTCTTCGGCGTCGTCAGGCCCTTTATAGTCGAGGCATTCGTCATCCCGTCGGCGAGCATGGAACCGACCCTCCACGGCTGTCCGGGCTGCACCGACGACCGGGTGCTCGCCAACAAGTTCATCTACGACTTCACGAAACCGAATCGCGGGGACATAATCGTCTTCAAGAGCGTCACGAACCCGAAAGAAGACCTGATAAAACGTGTGATCGGCCTGCCGGGCGACACTATACAGGTCAAGAACGACGTGCTTTTCTTGAACGGCAAGCGCCAGAAGGAATCCTACATCAGCAAAGATCCTGGCTTTCAGCCACCTTACGGCCCCGAGAAGGTGCCGAAAGGACACTACTTCATGATGGGCGACAACCGGGGCAACTCCTACGACTCCCGCTACTTCGGCCCGTTGCCGGCGAAGAACATAGAGGGGGAAGCCTTCATGAGGTTCTGGCCTCTGGACCGTATCGGCTGGCTCTAGCCTCTACTATCTTCCGTAAGTCTGTGCGAGATCTCTTAGGCTGTCGGCCAGTTCGTCCGTAAGCTCTGTTTCTTCGAGTCGCCACCTCCAGTTGCCTTCGGCGGCGCCGGGACGGTTCATTCGCGCTTCGGTCCCGAGGCCGAGTAGGTCTTGCATCGGCGTTATGGCTCGCGCGGCGGTGGAGGAGTAGGCCAGGCGGATCAAGCCCCGCACGGTGACGTACTCTTCGCCGAGATAGCCTCGGGCGAAAGACCTTTCTTCCGCTGCCGCCGCAGCCCACCATCCCGCTGTCGTGTCGTTGTCGTGGGTGCCGGTGTAGACGACCCAGTTTCCGCCCGCAGCGTAGTTGTGTGGGAGGTGCGGGTTATCGGGGTCCGAGAAAGCGAACTGGAGGACTTTCATCCCCGGCAGGTTTAGGGTGTCGCGCAGTTCTTCGACCCCGGTGGTGATCTCCCCGAGGTCTTCGGCGATGATCGGCAGTTCCCCGAGTTCCGCCGCCAGTGCGTCGAATACTTCACGGCCCGGACCTTTTACCCATCGCCCGCCAGCGGCCGTCTCTTCTCCGGCCGGGATTTCCCAGTAGGCTTCGAAGCCCCGGAAGTGGTCTATCCGTACAGAGTCGTAGAGGGTGAGGGACATCCGTATGCGCTCCACCCACCAGCGGTATCCCTCTTCGCGCATCCGGCCCCAGTCGTAGAGCGGGTTGCCCCAGAGCTGGCCGGTCTCGGAAAAGTAGTCCGGCGGCACCCCGGCGACGACGGTCGGCTCTCCTCTCTTATCCAACTGAAAGAGACGCTGGTTGGCCCAAACGTCGGCCGAATCGTGGGAGACGAAGATCGGAAGGTCCCCGACTATCTCCACTCCAGCGGCCCCCGCCTTCTTCCTGACGTCCTCCCAGTCCCGGAAGAAACGGTATTGAACGTACTCGTGGAAGCGTATCTCCTCCGCAAGCTCCCGCCTCGCCCGTGCCAGGGCTTCCGGCTCGCGTTCCCGGAGACCCGTCTCCCACTGGTTCCAGGGCGCGCCGTCGAATTTCGTCTTTAGCGCCGCGTAGAGCGCGTAGTCTTCGAGCCAGTGGCCGTGGCGTTCCCGAAACTCGTCGAAGTAGTCGCCGGGTTTAGACCGCGTGCAGGCTTCCCGCAGCCGCCTCATTTTTATCTCTGTGACGGCTGGGTAGTCGACCAGACCGCGCGGGAGTTCCTGGAGGTCTGAGTCGAGCAGCCCTTCCTCGGCCAGCTTTTCGGTGCTTACGAGGAGCGGGTTTCCGGCGAAGGCCGAGACCGCAGAGTAGGGTGAGTTTCCGCCGCCCGCGGGACCGAGGGGCAGGACCTGCCAGATCTTCTGTCCCCCCTTCTCCAGAAACCGGACGAACTCAAGGGCTTCGTGGCCTAGTTCGCCTATCCCGAACCTGCCCGGCAGCGAGGTCGGGTGCAAGAGAATTCCGGCCGCGCGCTTCGTCTTGCCGTCTTCCGTCACGCTGCGGATTCTAGCAAGACGGAAGTGTATCGGCCTGTGGGGTCAGTCGACGACCTGGGGTGAGAGGTGGCGGGTGTCGAAGTAGGCCATGAAGCGCTTTACTTTGTCGTCTTCGATCTCCAAAATGCTCACACCCTCGTAGGAGATGCTGTTCCCGTCCGAGGTGCCCTCGGTGGTCCATTCCAGGGCCGCCCGCCCGTCAGTCGCGAAGACGTTACGGAACGTGGATTTCATCTCCCCGAAGGTCTTGCGGTAGCTGGTCCAGAACTCTCGCAATTCGTCGTGGCCGTGAAACGTGCGGGGGACCGATACGTTGCCGGCCTCGCAGTCGTCGGTGTGAAGCTCGACCAGCGCCTCGACATCCTGGTCTTCCTCCAGCTTCCACAACGCTTCTTTGAAACTCTCCGCTACTTCCTTTGACAAGGGAACCCCTCTCATAGTGTCTTACTGCCAAAGTGAGGTTAACTTCTACCCGGTCCCGGAGACTGTAAATCCGCACCCGTTCGGGACATGTTGAGGACCCGTCCGGGCGAGGGCCAGGGTTTCAGGCGCGGGGAGTTTCCTCGATCTCGACCCGCTCGATGCTATCTCCGTCTTCCCGGTCTCTCTGCGGGTCGCGCTCCCGGAGGGCGTACACGACGTCCATTCCCTCTACTACCTCGCCGAAAACCGCGTGTTTGCCGTCAAGCCACGGCGTCTCCCCGTGCGTGACGAAGAACTGCGAGCCGCCGGTGTTCGGGCCGGCG
Source organism: Rubrobacteraceae bacterium (assembly GCA_965219175.1). Taxonomy (GTDB): domain Bacteria; phylum Actinomycetota; class Rubrobacteria; order Rubrobacterales; family Rubrobacteraceae; genus JBBPZK01. Next base: position 119,204 of record CBDCNI010000001.1, on the reverse strand, counting down.
TTCGCCATCGAGAGGATGCCGGGCTTGTCGTGCCGGAGGTCCGGGTGGAACTCGTCCCGGATCGTATACCCTGGGCTGCCGGTTCCCGTACCCGTCGGGTCGCCGCCCTGCGCCATGAAATCCTTTATGACGCGGTGGAAGGTCGTCCCATCGAAGTACCCGTCTTGCGCCAGGAACACGAAGTTGTTGACCGTCTCCGGGGCCTCCTGGGCGAACAGCTTTATCTTGACCAGACCCTTCCCGGTCGCGAAGTTGGCGTAGTAATCGCTCGCCGGGTTGAGGTTCATTTCCGGCGGGCTGTCGTAAGTCTTCTGTGCCATTGTCTCCTACCTCGTGATCGGTTTCGGAGAGCACATGCTATCTCATATCGGCGAGCTTCGGGTCAGCGACGCTAAAGGCGCGCCGTGAACATCCTGCCCGTAAGGTACAGGCTCAGGCCGAAGTAGTAGACGAGATAAACCAGCGAGAAAATGAGGATCGCGGGGCTCGGATCCGGCACCTGCAGAAGTATCAGCGCGTAGCTGACGAGCCAGAGCGCCGTCAGGGTGAGCGACACTTTTCGGAAGGCGACGGTCCGGGTCGGGTAGACGTACCTGATGGGGATAAAGACCAGGATGGAGCAGAGTCCGAGCGTCACGCCCACCGCGACCGGGCTGAGCCCGAAGACGATGATGTAGAAAGCCACGACGTTGAAGTAGCTCGGGAACCCGAGGAAGAAGTGATCCTCGGTCTTCGCGTCCACCCGGCAAAACTGGTAACTCGAAGCCAAAAGCGGCAGTGCCGCCAGGGCCACGCCCAGAGGACCTTCCGGCAGGTACCCTCCGCTCCAGAGTAAGAGCATCGGGGCTAGGACGTAAGTCATGTAGTCCACGATATTGTCCAAAAGAGCGCCGTCGAAGGACGGTAAAGCCTCACTTACCCGCAGCTTTCGGGCCAGGAGACCGTCGGTGCTGTCTATGGCGAGGGTGGCGAGCATCAGCCACAACGCACGCGTCGTCTCACCCCCGAAAGCAGCCACCACGATCAAGAGCGCAAGAACCGCCCCGCTCGCCGTGTACAAGTGAACTGCTGCGGCCCTGAGACGGAACCAGGGAGGGGTAGTCTCCTCTAAAGTAAGCTCTTCCTCGCTCACGCTACCCATTCCGGAAACCTTCCCCATAAACTTGCTTACCAGCATCATACAGCATGGACACAATCATAGCAGGCCGGACATTGAGGGCTTCACGAAGGATTCCAGTCTTCTCCGTTTGAGGTACACTTCGCATCGCTGGTAGCTATTTCGAAACCGTCAAGCAACATCTTTGTAAAGTTTTCGTAATATTTCCTTGCAAAATATTACGGGCCTGTTACAGTCCTTCCCTGTTACTGAAATACAGCCTACTATTGGAGGGGGCTTACGATGAGTACGATCATGGAACGTCGTGTGGCTAGATCTGTTTACGTGTTGGGGGCGATGCTTGCGGTTGTCGTCCTGGCGGGGGTTTTCTCCGCGAAGGCGCAGGCTCAGACCTTGGTGGCGAGCTACTACGGAAACGAGTTGGCCGGTAGTCCGACGGCGAGCGGAGTGCCTTTTGATCCTTACGGTTATACGGCTGCGAGCCTAACCTATCCTCTCGGCACCCAGCTCCGAGTTTGTTATCAGGGTTGCGTGAACGTTACGGTGAACGACCGCGGTCCTTACGTCGCCGGCCGTGACATTGACCTCTCGCTCGGCGCCGCTCAGGCTATCGGACTCGGTGGCGTTGCCCCCGTGGACGTTACCGAGGTTGGATCCGGCGATACTAGCTCGGCCCCTGCCCCGGCTCCCGCCCCGAAGGCGGACCCCGCCCCTGTCGCTGACACTGCGGCTCCCGCCGCCGCAGCGCCTGTAGAGGCGACTCCGGCCGCACCGGCCACTGGTGTCGAGCCGCTCATCTACGAGCAGCCGCAGACCGTGACCTATTCCCCGAGCGTGGTTGACTACACCACCTATGGCACCGACACCGTCTACGCTTCCGGTAGCGGTTCGGTTAGCGCTAGCGCCAGCGCCTACTCTTACGGCGGCACGGCTACGGCCAGCGCTTACGCTGTCGCATACTAGGATCACTAGAAACTAAAAGAGTAATCTGCGGTCCCGCCATTTCGGTGGGGCCGCTTTTTGTTTCCTATCTTTTGTTTGGTATACCTGATCTACTTGAGCCTCTGAAGCGGTTTGTCCGAGCGGCCGGAGTCGCTCTTTATTATCTCTATCTTCTCTTCGGCTTCCAACTCGTCGAGGGCGTGACGGATCTCTCTTTTGTCTTCTCCGAGTATTCGGTGCCAGTCGGTGGTCGAGTACAGGACGCCGTTCGGTACCGCGCCGAGGACTTTGAGGATCTTCGCTTTCGTCTCTTCCACTAATCCAGTCCCAACTTCGCCCAGGCGCTCGCCAAGATCGGGTGCGCCTTCTCTCGGGCTCGTTCGGCCCCTGACTCCAGAAGATCGTCCAACTCTCGCGGGTCGTCCATCAGTTCCAAAGCCCGCTCACGGATCGGCGCGAGTCCTTCCACGACGACTTCGCCCAGGTCTTTCTTGAAGTCGCCGTAGCCCTTGCCCTGGTACTGTTCTTCGATCTCCCGCACGGCGCGTCCCGTGACGGCGGCGTAGATGTCGAGCAGGTTCGTGATGGCTGGTTTGTCTGATGTGGCTGTTATCTCCGCACCCGAGTCGGTTTTTGCCCGTTTGACCTTGCGCCGGATGGTATCCGGGTCGTCCAGGATGGAGATGTAGCTACCCACCCTCGGAGAACTCTTGCTCATCTTCTCGGCCGGCTCGTCGAGCGCCATGACCCGCGCCCCGGTCTTCAGGATCATGGGCTCCGGTACGACGAACGTTTCACCGTAAAGGTGATTGAACCGCCGGGCCAGCGTCCGGGTAAGTTCCAGGTGCTGGCGCTGGTCCTCTCCGACCGGTACGAGGTGCGCGTTGTAGAGAAGGATGTCGGCGGCCATCAGGACGGGATAGTCGTAGAGCCCGGCGCTCGCCGATTCGGCCTCGCCCTTCTGGGTTTTGTCCTTGAACTGAGTCATGCGTGAGAGTTCGCCGACCCTGGCGACGCAGTTCAAGAGCCAGGAGAGTTCGGCGTGTCCCGAGACCCGGCTCTGGCGAAAGACGACTGATTTCTCCGGGTCTATGCCGGATGCCAGGTAGATCGCCGCGACCTCCCGGATCTTCTGCCGGAGCACTTTCGGGTCCTGTGGAACCGTCAGGGCGTGCAAATCCACAATACAGAAGTAGTTCTCATACTCGTCCTGGATCGAAACCCAGTTCTTGAGAGCCCCCAAATAGTTCCCTACATGAAGGTTGCCGCTCGGCTGTATCCCGCTGAATACCCGCTGTCTCTGATCTCTCTCCATAGACTCCATTCTAACGGACGTTCCGACAAGCAGTTCGAGCCCAGGTTGCTACTGTCGGCCGCCCTCGATGTTCTCCCGGACCGCCCGGACCATGTCATCCGAAGATCTTCCACTATCCCGCCGCTCGTCCATCTTTATGACCGTGTACGCCCGCCCGATGCCCATCTCGAAGACAGCCGCCTGGGCCTTCGCTATCGCGGCGTAGGCCTCTTCCACGGTCTCCGCCTCGACCGTCGTCCCCATCGGCCCGAGCGTACACTTCAGGCCGGAAGCTTCCAATTCCTTCACGGCCGCCGCCACATACTTGCTCACGCTGGGACCCTCAGTCCCGAGCGGGGCGATGCTTACTTCTGCCACGATCATACGCTGGTCCTTTCTCTCTAATACCTTCTAGCTCAGTCTACCCGAAGAGCTAGGAGGCGAAGGCATCTTCTATCCGCCGCGCCGCCGCGACGACCTCCCCGGCCATCCGCTCTCCGGGGCTCTCCCCGAGGCGCGCGATCGGACCGCTCACCCCTACCGCCGCAACCACCCTCCCACCCCTGAAAACCGGGGCGCTCACGCTCGCCACCCCCCGTTCCCGCTCGGCCACGCTCTCCGCCCAACCCCGCTCCCGAACCTCCACGAGCCGTATTTCTTCCATCCCAAGACTGTTTTTATCGTCCGCCCAGGCGAGCAACACCCTTCCTGCCGATCCCCTCACGAGCGGTAGCACCTCACCAACCGCAACCGTTGTCCTGAGCCCCGTCGCCCGCTCGAAAGACGCCACGCAGACCCTCCCGTCTCCCTCCCTCACGTAGAGTTGCGTACTCTCCCCGGTCGCATCCCTAAGCCGGACGAGTGCCGGTCGCGCCGCCTCGACCAACCCCGGCGAAGCCTCCACCGCCGCCAGCTCTCCCCACCCCAGCAACCTCAAACCCAACCTGTACCCACCGCCGCCCCGCGCCACCAGCCCGTGCGTTTCGAGCGCCGCGAGAAGCCGGTGCGCCGTCGGACGAGGTATCCCCGTACCATCGACCACCGCCGCCAACCCCGCCGGACCACCCGCCGCCAGAAACGCCAGGATCGCCACCGACTTGTCCAATACCCCGACCCCGCTCTTGCCGGACGGAGGAGTAACATCTATACTGTCCATATTGTGGTCAGTATGTCTCATAATGTGAGACAAAACAAGGAGAAGCGTGGTTTGGTTCGGGATTGGGACGCGGTTCTATACGAGGGTCTCTCTTCGCCGCAGACTCGTTGGGGAGCGAGTTTGCTGGAACGTGTTGCGCTGCGCGGGGACGAGGCCGTTATAGACGCAGGGTGTGGGACCGGACGGGTGACGGAGTTGTTGCTGGATCGCTTGCCGGAGGGGACGGTGCTCGCGGTGGACGGTTCGCGGGCGATGGTCGAGGCGGCCCGGAGCCGTTTCGCCGGGGAGCCTCGCATGCGGGTGGAGCAACAGGACCTGACGCTTCTGGAGGTGGCGGAGCCCGTTGACCTCATCTTCTCTACCGCTACATTCCACTGGATAAAGGACCACGACAATCTCTTCCGGCGGTTGGCCGGAGCTATAAAGTCCGGCGGACGGCTCGTTGCCCAGTGTGGCGGCGAGGGTAACATCTCGCGCGCGACGGAGGCCGTGCGGATCGTCATGAGCGAGGATCGTTACCGGGCGTATTTCGAGGGCTTTAGCGACGACAAGCACTACGCGAGTGTAGCGGCGACAGAGGCCCGTCTGGAGGAGGCCGGTTTTACGGACGTCGAAGTCTGGACGCACGAGGAGCCGACGCTGTTCGGTTCGGTGGAGGATCTGGTCCGCTTCCTGGCGACGGTGGTGCTCGGCGGGCATCTCCCACGGCTGCCGGAGGAGGAACGCGAGCCGTTCGCCGAGGCCGTGGCCGAAAAAGTGGCGGCCAAGACCGTCGAGGAGACCGGAGAAGACGCGCCGACTCTGGACTACGTGCGCCTGAACGTGGTGGCGACACGCGCCGGGCGGGCCGCTTGACGGTCGGTGCGCTGTTCGACGCGGCAGCGGAGGATTACGATCGGGCTCGCCGGCAGCTCGTGCCCGGTCTCGACCGGGCTTATGGGGCCGTTCTGAAGAGCATCCCGTACAAGCGGGGGCGGGAGATAAGGGTTCTGGATCTCGGCGCGGGGACAGGGCTTTTGAGCGCGATGGTCGCCGGGAAGTTTCCGAACTCACGGGTGACGCTCGTGGATATCTCGGTCGGGATGCTCCGCGTCGCGCGGCGGCGTTTGAACGAAGAGTTCCCCGGAGAGGCGGGGCGCTTCGAGTTCCGCACCATGGACTTCGCGCGCAAGGCGCTCTCCGGGGAGTTCGATCTCGTGGTGTCGGCCCTCTCCATCCACCACCTAACCGACAGGGATAAACAAGAGTTGTTCAGAAGAATCCGTGATTCGCTAACCGACGACGGCTACTTCGTAAACGCGGACCAGATATCCGGGGCGACGCTGGAAGAAGAGGAGCGGCTCCAAAAATGGTGGCTGGGCCGGGTGCGAAAAGCCGGCGTTTCCGAAAAAGAACTCGACGCCGCGCTCACGCGCATGAGGGCGGACAAAAACGCGACCCTGGAGGCGCAGCTGGGATGGCTCGAAGGAGTAGGTTTCGAGGCGGTGCGGTGCGTGTATCAGCATCACAGGTTCGTGGTTTACGGAGGCGTCAAGGAGAACGGGAAGTTAGATAACAGTAGAAAGGACGGAGATGAGTAGTACGGAGAACAGAGCGAAGACGCTGGTGGAGAAAGTTTGGGAGAAGCACGTGGTGCGGAGAGCCGAAGGCGAGCCGGATCTCCTATACGTCGACCTTCACCTCGTCCACGAGGTAACCAGCCCGCAGGCCTTCGAGGGCTTGCGGCTCGCGGGGCGCAAAGTCCGCCGCCCCGACCTCACCTACGCGACGATGGACCACAACGTCCCGACTTCCGAGTTCGGGATGCCCATAGAGGACAAGGTCTCGGCGAAGCAGATGGATGCGCTGGAGAAGAACTGCGAGGAGTTCGGCATCGAACTCAACGAGTGGGGCTCAATCGGGCAGGGGATCGTGCACATCATAGGGCCGGAGATGGGCCTGACACAGCCGGGTCTCGTCATAGTCTGCGGCGACTCCCACACCGCGACCCACGGCGCGTTCGGGGCGCTCGCCTTCGGGATTGGTACATCGGAGGTCGAGCACGTGTTGGCGACCCAGACCTTGCAACAGAGCCGTCCGAAGACCATGTCTGTCACTATCGAGGGCGAGCCGGCGCCGGAGATCACCGCCAAAGACATCATGCTCGGCATCCTGAACCGCATCGGGACCGGCGGCGGCGTGGGTCACGTCATCGAGTACAGGGGCGAAGCCATCCGCAACCTCTCGATGGAAGGCCGGATGACCATCTGCAACATGTCTATCGAGGGAGGCGCCCGAGCCGGACTGGTAGCCCCCGACGAGACGACCTTCGAGTACCTCAAGGATAAGCCCTATGCCCCGAAAGGCGAGGACTGGGACGTTGCCGTGGAGGAGTGGAGGAGTCTTCGCACCGACGAGGACGCGGAGTACGACAAAGAGGTCGTCATCCAGGCTGAGGATCTCGTGCCATACGTTTCGTGGGGTACGAATCCTGCGCAGACCGTCGGGCTCGACGATGCGGTCCCCGAGCCCCAGAACGAAGGCCACGAGCGGGCGCTCAAGTACATGGACCTCGTACCCGGAACCCTCATTCGGGAGATAGAGGTGGACACGGTATTCCTCGGCTCTTGCACCAACGCGCGCATCGAAGACCTGCGAGCCGCTGCTCGTGTGCTCGAAGGGCACAAGGTAAAAGAAGGCATCAGGGCGATGGTCGTCCCCGGTTCGATGCGCGTGAAGAAGCAGGCCGAGGAAGAGGGATTGGCCGACATATTTACGGAGGCGGGTTTCGACTGGAGGAACGCCGGGTGCTCGATGTGTCTCGGGATGAACCCGGACATCTTGCAACCTGGTGAGCGGTGTGCGTCCACGTCCAACCGCAACTTCGAGGGGCGGCAGGGCAAGGGGGGCAGGACGCATCTCGTCAGCCCGGTGGTGGCGGCGGCGACGGCGGTAATGGGGCGGTTCGCCTCGCCCAGTGAACTCGGCGTATCTGTGGAGGTGAGTTAGATGGAGGCGGTAAAGAGTGTGGAAGGAAAGGCGTTGCCGCTCGGCTGGGACGACGTGGATACGGACCAGATCGTCCCCTCCGACGCCCTCAAACGAATAGAGCGGACAGGATTCGGGCAGTTCCTGTTCTCAAGTTGGCGCGACGACCCGGACTTCGTGATGAACAAACCCGAACACGAAGGAGCGGTGGTCCTGCTCGCGGGCCAGAACTTCGGCTCCGGTTCTAGCCGTGAGCACGCGCCCTGGGCCATCCAGGACTACGGCTTCGGGGCCATCTTAGCACCCTCCTTCGCCGACATCTTCAAGAACAACTGCGCCAAAATAGGGCTCCTCGCTGTGGAACTCCCTGAAGACTCCGTACAGAAACTCCTCGACACCGTCCGCGGGAACCCGGAAGCGCAGGTATCCGTCGACCTCGAAGGCCGCGTCGTCAAGGCGCCCGGTTTCGAGGAGCCGTTCGCCTTCGACAACTTTGCCCGCTACCGGCTAATGAACGGCCTCGACGACATCAGCCTCACGCTCACGCACGAGGATGACCTGGAGGCTTTCGAGAAGTCGCGTCCGGGGTATTTGCCGAGCGTGCTGTAGCCTCGGCCGCCGGGTTGTGTCATATTTCCGGTTGATGTCGATGTGAGAGGCGGTTGCGGGCGTGGCTAAGAAGACGGATAAAGCCGTAAAGAACCTGACCAAAGAGGTAAAGAAGCTAAGGAAGCAGAACGAGAAGCTCACCGAGACCATCGGTGAGATGCGCCAAAATCAAGCCTGGGTGAGCGGAGAGATACTGAGCGCCCTCGAAGGGCGTCTCGCCAAGCAGGACGACGCTTCCGCCGATCCGGTGGACCCTACACCGGACGCCGCAGACGAAGAAGATACGGAGGTCACGGAAGCGGCGCAGAGGCGGGCGAAGGATCTCAGCGTGGATCTCTCAAGCGTGAAAGGCACCGGCTCTGATGGCCGCGTTCTCGTCGAGGATGTGGAGACGGCAGCGGATGAGGGACGTTAATAGTTACTCTGCCGTTCTTTCTACCGAGAGGTTCAGGCTTCGTCGAAATAGTCTGAGTCTATGCGTTTGATCTCGTATGATGACTCGACCGCAGTACCCACATCGTAGTCGATCATCATCCCTGCGAGGGTATCGCCGTCTATTAAAACAACGCTGCTCTCTATGGCGGATGCGTAGTCTCTTGCTTGCTTCGAGAAATCCGAAGTGGTTATGAAGACACCTTTTCTCGCCTTTCTACCCAAAAGAGCGCCGACGAACTTTTGGATCTCCGGCCGACTCACCGTCCCTTCCCAGCGTTTGGCTTGGATGTAGATCACGTCCAGGCCAAGCCGATCCTCGTTGATAACGCCGTCTAGCCCTTCGTCGCCGCTTTTACCGAGGACTTCGCCCGCGTCCTTTCTCGTACCGCCGTATCCCATCTTCACCAGCACTTCGACAACCAACTTCTCGAAGAAAGCGGGTGAAGAACGCTTGATCTGCTCTAGCAGTTCAGTAGCTAGGCTGCCGCGTATGGCTTGATAGGCCGCTTCGATCGCTTCCGGCGGTGTCTGCTCGCCGATGAAATTCTCATTATCTTTCGGCGATTTCGGCTTGGGTGGTTTTCCGCTCTTTTCGCGGAACGAGACAAACTCCGGGAAACGTTCCAAGAACTTTGTATCTATGGACGCCGTGCGGTCCCGTAGCACTGAAAGCCCGCGGTCTGTAATCTTCATATACCCGCGACGCGGCCTCTCGATAAGGCCGGCCTCTTTCATATAAGTTCCAGCCCAACCAATCCGGTTGTTGAAGGTCGGGTACCTGCCGCTCGGCAGGAGATCCAGACGTTCCTCTTTACTCAAACCGAAGTGATCGGCCAAGGCTCCGACCGCTTGGCGAAGGTGATGCTCCTCTCCATCGGAAAGGAAGTCTAGCAGCGGAAGCATGACCGTCTGATGATTCGGTATCGTCATTCTAAACTCTCCGCTCCTCCTGGCTTGAAGTCCCCACTAACTCGATACCCGCCGCAAGACCTCGCGCAGCGCGGCACCAGTCTCGGGGAGCACGAGCGGGACGGTTACGACGCTCGCGCCGGCTGAGAGGAGGCACCACAGGCAGAACGCCCGGTGCTCCTCCCACTGCTCCACCGTCGTTTCGTAGGCCACGAAAGCGTCGAACGCGACTTTGGCGACCAGTGCCAGGGGGAGCCAGGGATGCTCGGTTGCCCGGTCCTCGCCGCCGGCCGCCGCCAGGGCCATCGTGAGGGTGTGGTTTCCGATGCCGAGGACGCCGTCGGGCATCGAGAGTCTGGCGTATGCTTCGGGGGCGGCGTCTACAGTGTCGGCGTCGAGGAAGGGTAGGGGCGGTTCCGGGACGTGTGGGATCAGGCCGATCTGGTACAGGGTAACGAGCCCGAGGGAACCTGCCGCCGCGAGCGAGAGCCCGACGACCTCACGCCGCCTCTTCAGATATCTATCCGTGCCGCGACGCAACTGCCGGCTCAATTCTTCCGGTCTCATTCCGTTTCTCCTTTCCCGAAGCTACCGACACCCGAATCTTGAGTATACAGAAGCGGGGAGTCCGGCCGGGCGATGATATGCTGATACTTCGGGTAGCTACAGGAGGTACGGTGTGACGGGCGGCAAGAGCGAAGAGCTTCGAAAGCTAGAGTTCAACCTGGATCCGAACGAGGCTTCGGGGCTCCTGTCCATCCGGAACGAGGCGTTGCTGGAGTCGCACGGGTGGGATATCGGGTTCTGGGTGGTGTTGGACGACGACCGGATCGAGGACTGCGTCGCCGCCATCGGACACCAGCGCGGCTCGGAGATGGAAGAGGGATGGGAGATCGACCGCTTCCGCGCCGAACCTACCGGAGACGACGGCAAGACCGAGGACGCCGAATCCATCACCCGCAACGGGGAGTGGGTATACGCTTTCGGCTCTCACTTCGGGAGCAAGGACGGACCGCTTCAGCCGAAGAGAGGATTCGTCGCCCGCTTCCGGGAAGCCGACGTGCGCCACGCCTTCGAGGACCCGGCCGTCGAGATGGATATTTCGCGCAAGAGCTTCGTCTTACATCGCCTCGTCAACGACGCTCTCAAGTCCGACGGACCTCCCCTGATGCCGCTCGGCGAACGCTCCCGCGAAGCGTTTATAGATCAGACGATGGAGCGCGGCGAAGAGAAGGACAAGAAGTGGAAAGGTCTCGTTCACGAAGACGACTACCCGCTCAACATCGAGGGCGCCGCCTTCCGAGCCGACGGCACACTCCTCCTCGGCCTCCGCTTCCCCGTCTCCGCCGACGGCTACCCGCTCCTCGTGGAACTGGGCGGCATCGAAAGCCTCTTCGATTCCAATGAGCAACTCCCCGAAGTCTTCGGCTTCCGGGTGGTCGACGCCGTAGGCGAGAACGGCAGCATCGCCGGCGTTCGGGACCTCGTCATCACCGGCGGCCCCGACGACGAAAAGCTACACCTCGTCACCGGAAACATAGACAGCCGCGACAAAGGCAGCGTCTTGCTCCAGGACTACCCCGGCGGCCGCGACACCGTAGCCACCCATTTCCAATGCCAACTCCCCGAAGCGCCGGACGGCGAACACTCCGAACCGATCAGAGCCGAGGTCGTCCGCGAGTTCCCAGAACTGCCGCGCGTCGAAGGCATAGCCATAACCGACGACGACCGCTTTTTCTACGTCACCGACGAAGACGAAGGCGTACACCTCCGCCTGACCCGCCTCGTCGGCTCCTGAACCAGCCAAACACCGCCCGCACTTCCCTTGACGACTTCATAGTTTAGGACTAAACTATTGTCCATGATAGATCAGCGTGAAGGTGTTGGAAGCGGCAGTTTGAGAGAAGCGTCGGTGGTTGCGTGGTTGCGGCTGTTGCGGGTGGAGCAGAAGGTGAGCCGGACTCTGACGGAGGATTTGAGGAGGTGGGACCTCAACCTCGCTCAATTCGACGTACTGGCGCGCGTTGGGGGGACCGAAGGTACGACGCAGCAGGAACTGGCGGAAGCGCTGTTGGTAACAAAGGGAAATGTCTGCCAGATGTTGGACCGCCTCCAGAAGCGCGGGCTTCTGGTGCGCCGCCCGGACGGACGGGCCAACCGCCTCTTCCTCACGGACGAGGGACGGCGGTTGTTCGAGGAAGTCGTCCCCGTTCACGAGGCGCTGGTGGCGGAACAGTTCTCGTCCCTCTCTACCTCGGAAAGATCCCAACTCATGCGGCTGCTGGGCAGCTTGGACCGGGCGCTGTGAACAGGAAGAATTCTTTTCGCCGTATAAGTTTAATGTTAAACCATGAGTTACTGTCAGAGGGCTCGAGAGGAGAATCACAATGGAGTTAGGCGGATTGCACCACGTAACGGCGGTGACCGGGAACGCTTCCGGCAACGTCGCTTTCTACACTGACGTTCTGGGTTTGCGGCTGGTAAAGAAAACCGTGAACCAGGACGATGTCTCGGCTTACCATCTGTTCTACGGGGATGAGGTGGGTAGTCCGGGGACGGAGATGACTTTCTTTGACTGGTCGTGGGCTGGGCCTGATGCGCCTGCGGCCGGCAAGGTCTCGGCGACTGCGTTTCGGGTGCCGGGGCGCGAGGCTTTGGATTGGTGGACGGAGCGGTTCGACGAGTTCGGTGTCGGGCACGGGGAGATCGAGGACAGAGGAGGTCGGGCCACGCTCTCATTTACCGACCCGGAAGGACAGAGCCTTGAGCTAGTGGACGAGAGCGGAGAGGGTGGAGTGCCGGGTGGGACCCCGTATGCGGAGAGCCCCGTGCCGCCGGAGGTCGCTATCCGGGGGTTGCACGCCGGAACGCTCGCTGTGAGAAGCGTCGAGCCGACGGCGCGGGTGCTGACGGAGGTGCTCGGGTTTCGGCCGGCAGGAGAGTACGAGAGGGATGGCAGGCGGGTCGCCGTCTTCGAGGTCGGGCCGGGTGGGTCCGGGGCGGAGGTTCGGTTGGAGGAGCGGTCGGATCTGTCGTTGCACCGGCAGGTCGGGATCGGGGGCGTCCATCACATAGCGTTTCGCGCGCCCGACTACGAGGAGCACGCGGCTTGGGGCGAGAAGTTGAGGGAAGCCGGAATCGGGGCGACACCTGTTATAGATCGGTATTACTTCCGTTCTATTTACTTCCGGGAGCCGGGCGGCGTGCTGTTCGAGATCGCAACCGACGGCCCAGGCTTCGCAACCGACGAAGACGTAGAGCACCTCGGCGAAAACCTCTCGCTTCCGCCGTTTTTAGAGGAGCACCGGGAGATGATAGAAGGCGGACTACAGCCGATCACACTAACCGGCAACGCCTCGAAGTAGAAGTGTGATCGGCTATGACTATCGGAGAACTCTCAAGTAGACTTCGCGTCCTCCAGGATCTCGTCGGCGTGGGTCTCGGGTGAGACTTCAGGGTAGACGTGGGAGATTTTGCCGTCAGGGGCTAGTAGGAAGGTGGTCCGCTCTGCGTAGCCTCGGTCGCCTAGCACTCCCAGCGCCTCCGACGCTTTCCCATCTTCGTCGGTGAGGAGCGGGAAGTTGAGGTGATGTTTCTCGCGGAATTGACGGTGAGACTCTGGAGAATCTAAAGAGACGCCGTAGACTTTTATGCCGGCCTGTTCGTAGTCGTCCATGCGGTCGCGGAAGGAGCAGGCTTCGGCGGTGCAGCCTGGGGTGTCGTCCTTCGGGTAGAAGTAGAGGACGGTCGGTTGTCCGGTGAGGTCTCCGGCTTCGACTTTGTCTCCATCCTCGGTTATGAACTGTACTTCCGGGAACTGCTGTCCTTGCTCCGGCATCTTCGCCATGAGGTTCCTTCCACTGCGTAGACTGTCTTTACGGGTGTAAGTCTACGCGAGGACGGGAGAGAGCACGGCTTTTTATGGTCGGCCTCTCCCTTCTCGCTCTCCTAATGGCCTGTCAGCAGGAGATAAGGATACATGATGCTTGTTGGATCCAGGCTGTGCGGAAGCCCGGCGGCGTGGCCTTCTTCGTGGGCCAGGACCCTCGCGAAGTCTTGTATGCCCGCGCCCAGCCTTTGTAGGGCGCATTGGTTGATCGTGATGGCGCCGTAGGTGGTGTAGCCGTCGAAGTACCAACTGTACAAACCGGCCTCGCCGCCGGCGAAGCAGCCGTAGGTAACCGGCACGTAGCCGTCGCTGTCCGCCATCGCCTGCGCGTCTCTCGGCGTCGCGAGCGTCAGGCTCGACGCCACTAGCAAGGCTACAAGGGCGAGTTTCACGGCCCTTCCAACTCTACCGGATACCACGGCCCCGCTCACTCCCTGTCTCTCCATGAAGATCCCCCTCCACGTAAGGGTCCGCTTATCCGCGGACCATGTATTCATCTGAGCGTGTACATTACTTGAGTTGGATGTTTTTTGCAACACGCAGCGGATCTGCGGAGAGAGGTGGGCGTTAGTTTCGGCCCATGACGTCGATCAGGGAGGACTTTTGGCCGTTGGCCGGCTTCATCACCACGCTGAAACCGCTGTCTGATTCCAGGACCACGGCTTCGACGCTCTCCATGCCCGCGACGCCCTGGGTGCGTAGAGAAGACCGGACTTCTTCCTCGGTTACGCGCTGCTGCTTCATGGCTCCCTTCAAGAACTCTCCCTGGTGGAAGAGGAGGGTCGGTTCCGCTTTGACGAGCCGACGGAACTCCGGGGAGCGGACCGAGAGCCAGGTGATGGTGTACTGGAATAGGATCAGGAGCGCGAACGCCAGCACACCGCGGACGAGAGGGACGGTCGACGAGAGGAAGACGGTCGCCAGCGTGGAACCCAGTGCTACCGTGACGATCAAGTCGAATGCATTCATCTTCGAGAGCGTGCGCTTCCCCGAGATTCGGAGCAAAAACACCAGCGCGATGTAGGCGAGGATGCCCACGACCGCCGTCCGCCCCAACGACGTCCAACTGTCAAAGAACATGGGCCTCCCTATATAGTTTCGACGAGTTCGAGTACTACTGTCCTGAAATACTTCCCACTATGAGGCTTTTCGCAAACCTCGCCCGGCTGTTAAGAGAGCCTCAGCGTACCCTATACGTGGACACCCGAACCCTTATTTACAGCGGGTGTAATCCACCGGACCGGCTATCGATCTCCGTTTGGCAGAGAAGTTTTTGGGCCGCCTGTTTTGTGTAGAGAGGCCTTGGAGCCCGCAAGACTCCGAGTACCGGCGAGCGTCCGGCGGAGCGCTGGTAATAGGATGCCCGGACGCAGCAGCGAGCGGGGAGGCTTGACCAGGTTTTTTACCTCCAGCAGGGTTCGGGCTACCCTAGGCTCCCGGACCGCCATCCGGAAGACCTCCTCGGAGATAAGGTGCAGGAACCTTCTGAGGGATCCCAACTCCTCCGGGCTTCCGGCCGCCCACTGGGAGTCGCTACCCGCTGTCGTCGTCCAGCTCGGGGCCACGGCCTTTGCCTGTTGCCGGTGAAACTCCCTGCTGAGATCGGCTAAGTCGCGCCGGCCTCCCCAGAGACTCCCTTCGAGGGCCTTAGCGCAGAGGGCCGCGAGGGTCATGCCCTGGCCGTAGGATGGGTTCATGACGCATGCGGCGTCACCGGTGACCAGCAGGTTCTCGGGCATGCCGGCTAGTTTCTCGTAGTGGCGGCGGCGGTTGGCCGTGCGCCGGTAGCCGTAGACCGGGGAGATCGGCTCCGCCTTCTCTATAGCATCCGCTATGATCGGGCTCGGCAGGCTGCGGGCGAACTCCAGAAAAGCTTCGGGCTCCGTCGGCGGCTGGTCTCTCTCGCCGATACCGACCAGGACCGCCGTCCACCGGTCTCCTTCTACCCTGCGGAGGGACCCGCCCCGCAGCTCTTCCGGCCACTCCGGCAAGACGGCCAGACTCTTCCAGTCCCCTTCGAACTCCTCCGGCACCTGGTACCAGCGCGTGGCGTAGCCGAGGCCGGCGTCCACGACCGTCTCGCGCGGGGCCTTCAGGCCAAGCTCCGTCAGCCACCGGGGTGTCCTGGAGCTCTGGCCGGAGGCGTCCACGATGAGTTCCGCCGCGAAGTCTTCTAGACCCTCGCCGCCCCGGACGCGGGTAGAGACGCCCGTGGCTCTTCCCGAAGACTTATCGTAGAGGAGCCCGGTCACCTCGCGGTTCGGGACGAAGCGTATCCGCGGGTCTCCGGAGAGCCGGCGCCGTATCCGCCACTCCAACAGGTCCCGGCTCACGGCCCGCATCACGATGGCGGAATCGAACCTGGGGAACCGTCCCGAAGGCACTTCGGTCACTGTGTCCCGTGCTTGATCCACGGCGGGACACCCGGCGTCGGCGAGCTCTCTGTCCAGGCCGGGGAAGAAATCCTCCAGAAGCTCCGAGCCTCGCACCGCCAGGCTGTGCAAGTGCCGGGCCTGGGGCACGCCCCTCCGGGGCGCTGGGTCCTCGGGTAACCGGTCGCGATCCAGGACCGCCACCTTCTCGAAGCACTCCGCCAGCACCCGCGCCGAGAGCAGCCCGGACATGCCCGCGCCGATGACCACCGCGTTCCCACCAAGCTTAATAGGCACGCTTCTTCGTCTGAACGGTAGTCTGAAAAGCATAGTAAAAATTATATGGGCAGATGTGCTGACGGACAGCGAAAGGTTACACTTGCGCCGTTGTGATACCGTTTGTGCGAGTTCGCTACTGGTCTGGACGCCGGGTGGGATTGTACCAGCGTTCCGGAACGGCAATCTCGACAACCGTCTCCGGGTTTGATTTGGGGCACGATTATTTCATGAGGAGAGCTACTTGCCGGATACTAGCGGAAGCGGATTAAATGAGAGCCTGAGGCGACGGGTGCTGTTCATGCGCTCGATGCTAGCGCAGCCCCGTCAGGTCAGGGCCGTGTGGCCGACTTCGCGGCGGGCGGTGAGGGACCTGCTGGACATGGGTAATTTAGCGGCGGCCCACACTGTCCTCGAGTTCGGGGTCGGCACGGGCGTATATACGAAGGAGATACTCGACCGGCTCGGCCCGGAGGCAACCTTCCTGGCTTTCGAGATAGACTCGAAGCTAGCCTCGGCGGTCTCACGAAAGCTCCGGGACCCGCGCCTGCGAGTAATAAACGACTCGGCCGAGAACGCCGAAGCGTATCTGGAGGATGAGAAGGCCGATGTGATCGTCTCCAGCCTGCCCTTCACCACCCTCCCGGCTCCGCTCAGGGAGAGCATAATGGACCTCTCGCGTCGGGTCCTCTCTCCGGAAGGCGTGATGCTGGTTCTCCAGTACTCGCCCAGAGTCCTGCCGTACCTGTGCCGCAGATTCTCCTGGATACGACGGCGCATCTCGCCGCTCAACGTGCCGCCCGCCTTTCTCTACGCCTGCGAAGACCCGGATGAAAAGGTGGGCTCATGACCCGCCGGAGCTGGATGGTAGCCCGACGTTACGTGCTCTGGCCCATGGTCCTGGGAGCGGTGTCTTTGCTCGTCGGCCTGGTTACTGGACGGCCCCTGCTCCGTCGGGCCGGTTGGTTCTCGCTCGGGGCGGCGGCACTCGGGCTACTTTTTTTCCGGGACCCGGAGCGGCGCCTGGAGGCGGAATCAGGCGTGGCCTACGCTGCCGCCGACGGTCTGGTGACGGCGGTTGACGAGGTGGATGAGCCCTGGTTGCCTGGCGGGCGCGCCGAGCGCGTGAGCGTCTTCCTCAACCTGCACAACGTCCACGTCAACCGGAGCCCGTTCGCGGGCAGCGTAGAGAAGATGGAGCAAAGCGAGGGTGGGTTTTCGCCGGCGCTCTTCGGCGGCGTGGAGGACAACTACAGCAACCGGACCCTGATCAGCGGAGCGCGAGGATCATTCGTCGTGGTGCAGCGGGCGGGTATGATCGCCCGCCGCATCTCACCCTGGATCGAGGAGGGACAGAGCGTAGCCACCGGCGAGAGGATAGGACTGATCCACTTCGGATCCCGTACGGACGTGCTGTTCCCTCCGGGTGAGGTCGAGTTCCTCGTGGCCCCCGGCGAGCGCGTCCGGGCCGGCCTTACGCCCATCGCCCGCTACCGCGACGTCCGCTGACGTGAAAATCTCCCCGCTGCCCACCCTCATTACCTGCGCCAACCTGGCGGCTGGGTTTCTGGCCGTGCTCCTCGCCGTTCAGGGGAGGTTTGTTCAGGCCGCCATCTTTATCCTCGTAGCAGCGGGGTTTGACCTGCTCGACGGGGCCGTGGCCCGCTCCAGCGACACGGAGGGCGAGTTCGGTATCAACCTGGATTCCCTGGCGGACTTCGTCTCCTTCGGCGCAGCCCCCGCCGTCGCCCTCTACCTATCCTCGTCGCTCCATGCGTTGCCGGTGATAGGTGTCGCGGTGTGTCTCTTCTACGTTACGTGCGGCACCCTGCGCCTGGCCCGCTTCCCGCTGGTCAAGAGCCCGGAATACTTCATCGGTCTTCCCATACCGCCGGCCGGGGTGGTGCTCGCCGGGCTCGCGGTCCTGGACCTCCCTCAAGCCTTCGTGCTGGTCTCCGTCCTGTTCCTCGGCTTGCTGATGATCAGCGAGGTCCCCTTTCCGAAACCGTCCAAGATCCCACTCCTCCGACGTTCTCGCGACAAGAAAAGTCCCCCGACCGGAGACTTCTAGAGGCGCCCCAAAGCTTCGCACAGGAGACCGAAAAACCCTTCTCTATCCAGCTCCACCCCAACCTCCGCGTTCGGCGGTTTGCCGGTTATGCCGTGGAAGTCGCAGACGGTTTCACCGCGGGTAAGTGTTCCTTCGCACTCTATATCTACCCGCATCGGACGCGTCTTCAGGAGGGTCGACCTCAGCACTGCCGCGACCGCGACCGGGTCGTGTAGCGGTGGGGCGTCGAAGCCGAAAGTATCCTCGTAAGTAGCGGCGAAGAACTCCAGGAAGCCCGCTACCACCTCACCGAGCCGTCCCGAGGCTCTGAGGCGTTCTCGCTCCTCCGGGCCCGCTCCTGCCTGGTGGGTAACGTCGAGCCCGGACATGGTGATCCTCAACCCCGACTCGAAGACCTCGCGGGCGGCCTCGGGATCCACGTAGATGTTGAACTCGGCGGCGGGTGTGGTGTTGCCGAGACCTATGCTCCCACCCATCAACGAAACGTGGGTTATGTTGTCTTTCAGGTCGGGATGCTCGCGGAGCAGGAGGGCGACGTTCGTGAGCGGGCCCGTCGGAACAAGGGTGACGGGCTCCGGTGCGGACCCGAGCGTATCGGCCATCAGTTGGACAGCGCCGCGTTCGTCGGGCTCGAACGTCGCTTCGGGTATCTCCGGCCCATCGAGGCCGCTCTCGCCGTGGATATCCTCGGCGGTGACGAGGGAGCGCTCCAGCGGGGACGAGGCTCCAGCCGCCACGGGTACGTCGGTGCGTCCGATCAGGGATAGTATTCGTAGAGCGTTGCGGGTGGTCTTATCCAGTGTCACGTTCCCGGCGACCGTGGTGACCGCCAGGAGGTCCAGTTTCGGGGACCCGCAGGCGAGCATCAGGGCCACCGCGTCGTCGTGTCCGGGGTCAACATCCATTATTACCGGCGTTGGGCTCATCCTGATCCTCCTTTTTCATAGTTGCGGGAGCCGGATGATACTGCCTCGCGGCCCGCCTCGTTGACGGCGGGGTGTTTTCCGGGTAGAGTTCGGTTATTGGGGAGTAGCCGCCCGCAGCGTGGTATACGAGGCGGGAGGATCGGTCGTCAGTACGGAGCTAGACTCCCGGCCGGTCACCTGTGCTGTGGCACAACGAGCGAGACCAACGCAGGCGAGAATAAGCCGCGGTGGGCTCGCTTTAGTCTTTTCCGCGGCCCGTCCGAAAGGAGTTGGGTCATGCACAGAGCCAGGTTAGAGGGCGAACTCCGCCCGTTCCGGAGTGCTTACGCGCAGGATGTTTCGTTGTTTTGGGGGTGGACCGGAGGTATCGGGGGCTGCTCTTCGGTCGAGGGGGGAGACTCGTGACGGTCTTTCCCTTGTGGGCGTGGGTCGGGTTTACCGTTTTGCTCCTGGCCTTTTTCGTGCTCGATTTGCTTGTTTTCAGCCGGAAAGGACGGGAGATGTCCTTCCGCCGGGCGACGGGATTGAGTGTGTTCTGGATCCTTGTCGCCCTGTTGTTCGGCGGGGTCGTGTTCCTCGTGGCCGGGCCGGTTCGGGGGGGTGAGTACATCACCGGATACATTGTGGAGCGGAGCCTCTCGGTGGACAACGTGTTCGTGTTCGCCCTGATCTTCAGCTACTTCGCCGTACCGCTCCGCCACCAGTCGCGGGTCCTGTTCTGGGGGATAGTCGGGGCGCTGGTGCTGCGCGGGGCTTTTATCGCGGTCGGGGCGGAGCTTCTGGAGCGCTATGAGTGGATGGTCTACGCATTTGGGGCGTTCTTGATCTACACCGGCATCCGTATGGCCTTCCACCAGGACGCGGAGGTCCACCCGGAGCGGAACCCAGTCCTCCGGCTGGTGCGGCGGCTGGTCCCGATGACGCCGGAGTTCCAGGGCGAGAATTTCTTCGTCCGCCACGCGGGCAAGCTCCTCGCAACACCGCTCTTCGCGGTCATCATCGTCATAGGTACAACAGACCTGGTCTTCGCCGTTGACTCCATCCCGGCGATCTTCGCCATAACGTCGAGTGTCTTCGTCGTGTGGTCGGCCAACGCCTTCGCGGTGTTGGGCTTGAGGCCGCTGTACTTTATGCTGGCCGGGATGATGGAGCGTTTCGTTTACCTGAGTGTAGGGCTCTCGGTAGTCCTCATCTTCGTCGGCGCCAAGTTCATCTACTCGGGGCTCTTCGGGAAGGTGCCTATCTGGATCTCGCTCTCCTTCATAGCCATCGTCGTGACTGGATCCATCCTGGCTTCCCTCTACAAGACCAGCGGGAAAAAGTCCGGGGCTGACGGGGACGGTACCGCGCCGTAGAATAGTCTCATGATGGGAAGACACGCAGAGCTGAAGGCGCAGTTGCCGCCGGGGACGATCCTCTTCTACCAGGTCGGGACGTTCTTCGAGACCTTCGAGGAGGACGCGAAGAAGATCTCCCAGGCGCTCTCTATCCGCCTGACCTCCCGCGAAGCCGCCGGTGAAGGCCGCATCCCCCTAGCCGGAGTCCCGGCCCACTCTCTCCAAGAGCACCTGGCGACGCTCCTCAGGAAAGGCCATTCCGTCGCCGTAGCCGAGCAGCGGCCGCACCCGACCAAACCGAAGCAGTTTACCCGTGAGATCTCACGCATCCTCACGCCCGGCACCGTCATAGAGGACGGCGTACTCTCCGCCGGGCAGGCGAACTACCTGGCCGCAGTCGTCGTGCGCGACGGGACCGCAGGGATAGCCGTCGTCGAAGCCTCGACCGGCGAGTTCACCGGCACCGAAGTCCCCGAGAAAGCGGTCCCAGCGGAGCTGGAACGCTGGTCTCCCAAAGAGCTGGTGGTCCCCGAGCGGACCGCCGCCGAAGACCTGCCCAAAGCGCGGGCGACCGTAAGCTCCGCCCCACGCTGGACCTTCGAGCCGTCGGCCGGGGAGCAGTCGTTAAAGAAGCACTTTGGGGTCTCGAACTTGAAGGGTTTCGGGCTCGAAGGGAAGAGGGCGCTCGTAGGTGCTGCGGGCGCTTTGATCCAGTACCTCGCCTCCCTGCGCGGTGGTAGTCCGCCGGAGCAAGTCGTGTCCTTCCGGCCCTACGATCCCGGTTCCGGGATGCTCCTGGACGCCGCAACCCGCCGCAACCTCGGCCTCGACGATTTGGTGGAGACCATAGACCGGACCCGCACCCCGATGGGCGGGCGGGCGATCCGGCGCTGGCTGGAGCGTCCGCTGCTGGAGATCGAACGCATAGAGCAGCGGCTCTCGGCTGTGGACGCGCTCTCCTCGGACTACATGCTGCGCGAGGAGTCCCGCGAGCTGCTAGGCACCGTGCCGGACATAGAGCGTATAGCCACCAGGATAGTCCGGCTCTCCGCCTCGCCGAACGACCTCCTCTCACTAGGTAGCGCCCTCGAAGCCATCGGGCCGCTCAAGGAAGCGCTCTCTTCCGCCGCTGAACAGAGTTCCCTGATCGGTCGCACGCTCGGGGCGATGGAAGAGCCGCCGGGGGTGCGAGAGTTGATCTCCATCGCCATCTCCGAGGAGAGCGGCGAGACCATAAAGCCCGGCTACTCCTCCGAGTTGGACGAGGCCCGCGAGTTCCGGGACGGCGCCCACGAGTGGCTGACCCGCTTCGAGGCCGAGGAGCGCCTCAAGAGCGGCATCAAATCCCTCAAGGTCGGCTACCGGGACGGCGAAGGGTACTTTATAGAGATAGCGGGCAAGGATACGGGCTCTGTACCGGAGCGCTACCAGCACCGAAAAGCTCTCAAGCACAACGCCCGCTACGTCACTACGGAGCTAAAGGAGCACGAATCGCGGATGCTCGGGGCGCGCGACGAAGTAGATCGGCTGGAGCGGCAGATACTCGGCGAGGTCCGGGCGGCCGTAAAGGGCGCCGCCCCGCAGCTCCAGAGGATAGCGCGAGCCGTCGCCGTCGTGGACGTTGTCGCCTCCTTCGCCGCTGCGGCGACCGAGTTGCGCCTCTGCCGGCCCGAGGTCACGGAGGAGCGGGGCGTCAGGGTCTCCGGCGGGCGTCATCCGGTCGTGGAGCACGCCACCGATACGCCGTTCGTGCCGAACGACACGGAGATAGACGGTTCTTCGCGGTTACAGATCATCACCGGCCCAAACATGGCCGGAAAGTCCGTCTACCTCCGCCAGGTCGCCCTCGTAACCCTCCTCGCCCAGACCGGCTCCTACGTCCCGGCCGACAAGGCTACTCTCGGGGTCGTGGATAGGATCTTCACCCGCGTCGGGGCCGAAGACCGGCTGGCGAGCGGCGAGTCGACGTTCATGGTCGAGATGACCGAGGCGGCGAGCATCCTGAACAGCGCCACTGAAAGGAGCCTGGTGATCCTGGACGAGGTCGGGCGCGGCACCTCGACTTACGACGGGATGAGCCTGGCCTGGGCCATCGCCGAGTATCTCCACGACGACGTGCAGGCCATGACCTTCTTCGCCACCCATTACCATGAGTTGACGCGCCTCTCAGGCATCCTGCCCGGTTGCCGAAACTACAAGGCGAGTGTGGAGGAGGTCGGAGGTGAGATCATTTTCCTGCACCGGATCGAAGAAGGCGCCGAGTCCTCCTCCTACGGCGTCCACGTAGCAAGGCTCGCCGGTCTGCCGCCACGGGTAACGGAGCGTGCCGGGGAGATCCTGGGTCGCCTGGAGAGCGAGGGTGTCAAGGACTTCGCGGGATAGGCCAGGATGTTAGGATAATGGCATGAGCGAACAGAAGAAAATGCGCCTGACACCCGAAGAGCAGGAATTGAAAGAGCGGTTGATGCGTTCTGGTCCACCCCCAACGCGGAAGGGGACCGGCAAAGTATCCGAAGAATTCTGGAAGCTGCCAAAGCCGAAGATAACAGATGGCTCTTTGCTTGAGGCACTCCTCGAAGACCGCGAAGAAGGCCGTTAGCGAGTATTGAGGTTCTGGGACAGCTCCGCGTTGTTGCCTTTGTTCTCTGAAGAGAAATTCTCCGACACCGTCACGAGCCTCCTGAGAGAAGACGCCGATGTAGCAGTTTGGTGGGGAACGTGGATCGAATGCTCGGTCGCGATCAGCCGTCTCAAACGAGAAAACAAACTGACCGAAATGGGAGAAGAAGAGGCTCGCAGGGCACTTGACCAATTATCCGCCGATTGGTTAGAGGTCGATCCAAATGAAGGTCTGCGCCTACTTGCGATGCTGGCCTCAAAAACTCATTCACTAAAGGCCGCCGACTGTCTCCAACTCGCCGCGGCGCTCCGTTGGTGTGAGGGAGATACGGAAGAGTCGAGCTTCGTCTGTCTGGACAACCGGCTGCGTCAAGCTGCGGAGGATGAAGACTTCGATTTGCTGCCGGAAAGAGTGCGGCCTTGAAGCTCTTCCCGCAATTCGTCTCCGAGGAAGCTGCGGAGTACGGCGGTCGGGTGCGGGTACTGCCGCCGGAGGTGGCGCACAGGATCGCCGCCGGCGAGGTGATCGAACGCCCCGCCTCCGCGGTGAAGGAGTTGGTCGAGAACGCCCTGGATACCGGGGCTTCGCGGGTGGAAGTCGAGATCGAGGGCGGCGGCGTCTCGCTCATTCGGGTGCGCGATGATGGCTCCGGGATGTCGCGAGGGGATGCGCTGAGGGCGGTTCAGGCGCACGCTACCAGTAAGATACAGACCGCCGACGACCTCTCAAGCGTAGCCTCTCTCGGTTTCCGGGGCGAGGCTCTTCACGCTATCGGAGCCGTCTCTTCGTTTGCACTCACGACCTGCGAACCTGGAGCGGATCGCGGCTCCCACGTCCGGGTGTTCGCCGGAGAAGTGGTCGAGAGCGGCGCCGCTTCTCACCCTCCCGGCACGACGGTCGAAGTGCGGGACTTGTTCTTGAATTTGCCGGTGCGGCGGGGTTTCTTGGGTACGGAAAGGTCGGAGACCAACGCCGTCGTTACTGTGGTTTCATCGCTCGCCCTGAGCCGTCCGGAGGTCGGGTTCTTTTTGCGCGTGGACAGGCGCGGCGTGTTGTCGCTCCCGGCGGCCGCTGACTTGCGGGAGCGGATCTCCCAGGTCCACGGCCTGGCGTTGGCGCGGAGCCTGATACTCCTGGGAGACGAGACCGTCTGGGGTTTCGTGAGCCCTCTTTCCGTCAGCTTCCCGACCCGCCGTTACCTGCACGTTGCGGTGAACGGTAGGATCGTGGAGCACGACTCTTTCGCGCCGGCGATTGCCAGAGCCTACGCGGACCTACTGCCTAAAGGGCGAAATCCGGCCGCTTTCCTGCGGTTGGAACTCGGCCCCGGTGAGGTCGACGTGAACGTTCATCCGGCAAAGAGCGCCGTTCGCCTGAGGGGTGGACGCTCGATTTATCCGCTGGTTGTTGGGGCCATACGTGCCGCCCTCTCCTCTGAACACGAAGACGGTTCAACCTCGCCGGATGAGGAGCCGAGCCCGGAGCTTACCCTGATAGGCCAGTTCGCCGGACGGTGCGTTTTGGCCCAGGAAGGGGACGAATTGGTGATCCTCGACCAGCACGGCGCCCACGAACGCATACTCTACGAACGACTCTCGGAGAACCCGCGCGGCACGGCCAGGCCTCTGCCTCGTCCAGCAATTATCCACCTGCCCGGAGACCTGGCGCCGGAAGTGTGGAACTTCGAGGTGGAGTTGGAGGCGCTCGGCTTCGAGGTCGAGCCATTCGGGGAAGATACTGTTCGCGTTCTCGCGACGCCGGAGACGGTTACTGACGCCGGGGAGGCTCTGGTCTCCGCTCTCGGGGCGTTGGCCGGGGGAGAGGACCTCGCGAAAGCTATGGCGTGCCGAGGTTCGACGAAGTTCGGGGAGAACCTCTCGATAGGAGAGATGGAAGCCTTGTTAAAAGACTGGTCGGCGTGCGAGTTCAAGGCAATCTGCCCGCACGGCCGACCGATCGTAAAGCGCGTGAAGCTTGCGGAAATGCTCCGCGAGTTCGGTAGAGCCTAGTCGTCCTCCGACATGTCCACCAGGGCCTGGCCCAGGTTCAGGATGGTCGGCGCCCAGAGTCCGACGAAGATACCCTCGCTGCGCCTGCCCCGCAGGAACAGAACCAGGGAGAGCACGATCGAGATCAGCGTGCCGCCTATATAAACTCCTCTGCCGCTCACGTTTTACCTCCTACTAGCTTATGAGTCCGACTATATCCGCTTCGAGAACCTATAAACTGTAATAGAGGTCTCACGAACCGGAACGGGAGGGCAAACACTTGAAACAAAGCAACGCGCGGAGGCCGGATCCCGGCGGACGCTCTACTGTCTTCGGGACGAAGGGAGCGGTCGCCTGTGAGCATCCCCAGGCTGCCCTGGCCGGTATAAAGATGCTGGAAGCCGGCGGTACAGCCGCCGACGCCTGCGTCGCGATGGCCGCCGCCATGGCCGTCCTCTCCCCGATGTCCACGGGCATGGGCGGTGATGCCTTCCTCCTGTTCTACGAGGCGGATACAGGACGGGTGATCGGCGCCAACGGCTCCGGTCGCGCCCCAAAAAGCGCAACCATCGAGAAGATGCGCGACCGAGGCATGGAGGAGATGCCCGAACGCGGCGGCCAGACCGTCACCGTTCCCGGCGCTGTCAGGCTCTGGGAAGATGCGGCCGCCTCTTTGGGACGCCTGCCGCTCGCGGACCTCCTGGAACCGGCACGTTCCTTCGCCGCCGACGGCTACCCCGTCCCCGAGGTCGTCGCCCGCTACTGGGAGAGCGCGGAGAAGCTGCTGAGTAAAAACGAAGCCGCCGCCCGCTGCTTTTTGCCCGAAGGCCACGCCCCAGAACCGGGAGAAGTCTTCCGCCAGCCGGACCTCGCGAATACTTTAGCCGCCGTGGCAAGCGACGGGGCGGACGCTTTCTACAACGGAAAGATAGCCCGGAGCATGGCGACCGCCGCACAGGAAGCCGGAGGATATCTGGCCGAGGAGGACCTGGCGGAACACGAGACGAGTTGGGTAGAGCCTATCCACACAGATTATCGGGGCGTGCGGGTTTATGAGACCCCACCGCCCGGTCAGGGCGTCGCAGCCCTCGAAATGCTAAACATTCTCGAAGGTTTCGACTTCACCGACCTCGACGCCCTCGGCGCGGAACGCATCCACCTCGAAGTCGAGGCGAAGAAGCTTGCCTTCCGTGACCTCCACGAGAAGGTAGGCGACCCGGAATTCGAGGAAGTCCCGACTGATGAGTTGATCGCCAAAGAGTATGCTGCCGCCCTGCGCGAGCAAATATCCTCTTCCCACGCCGCCTCATCCGTATCTCCCGCCCTCGGCGACGACACGACCTACCTCTGCGCCGTGGATGCGGAGGGCAACGGATGCTCGTTTATCAACAGCCTGTACATGGGTTTCGGTAGCGGCGTCGTCGCCGATGGTACCGGCGTGTGCCTCCAGAACCGGGGCAACTCCTTCCAGCTTATAGAAGGCCACCCGAACGCCCTCGAACCCGGCAAGCGTCCTCTGCACACGATCATCCCCGGCCTCGCTACGAATGCCGCTTCTGGTGACTTGTGGGCCGCATTCGGGGTGATGGGAGGTCCGATGCAGCCCCAGGGGCACGCCCAACTCCTCATCAACCTCATAGACTACGGCATGAGCGCCCAGGAAGCCGTTGACTATCCACGCCACTTCCACGACGATGGCACTCTTCTCGTCGAGGGGCGCGTCCCGGAAGAGGAAGTCGAGAAGCTGCGGCAGCTTGGTCACGAGGTCGAGGTGGGGGAGGATTACGTGATCCCAACCGGAGGAGCCCAACTCATCCGCATCCTTGAGAATGGTGTCCGGGCCTGCGGCAGCGACCCTCGCAAGGACGGCTGCGCCCTGGCCCAATAACGACAGGACCGGCTCGATAGGACTGGCATAATAGCCGCAAGGTCGCTATGCTTATCTTGTATTCGGTCTGACGGGGAGGTTCGGCGTGGCGGTGAAGTTCGGGGTTTTTGTTCCGCAGGGTTGGCGGATGGATCTGGTCGAGATAGAGGACCCGGTGGAGCAGTACGAGGCGATGACCCGTGTTGCGAAGGTCGCCGAGGAGAGCGGCGCCTACGACTCGGTCTGGCTCTACGACCACTTCCACACCGTCCCGGAGCCGACCATGAACACGGTCTTCGAGTGCTGGACGGCGACGGCCGGCCTCTCCCGCGATACCGAGACCATCAAGATCGGCCAGATGGTCACCTGCAACGGCTACCGTAACCCGGCCCTCCTCGCCAAAATCGCCTCGACGGTCGACGTGATGAGTCGCGGGCGCTTGCTGTGCGGGCTCGGCGCGGGCTGGTACGAGGATGAGTGGCGGGCCTATGGTTACGGCTTCCCCGAGATCCCCGAGAGGATGCGGGCCTTCAAAGAGTCTTGCGAGATCATCCACCGCATGTGGACCGAAGACGGCGTCACCTTCGACGGCGAGTTCTACAAGCTGGACAAGCCGATCAACGAACCAAAGGGCGTCCAGAAACCACATCCTCCGCTCTGGATCGGGGGCGGCGGAGAGAAGGTCACCCTCAAGCTAGTGGCCCGCTGGGGGGACGCCTGCAACGTCGGGGGCGATGTCGAGACGCTCAAGCACAAGTTCGACGTGCTGCGCGGCCACTGCGAGGATCTGGGCAGGGACTACGAGGAGATCACACGCTCCACCTCCGTCAACGTCTATCTCCTGGAAGAGGGCGAAGACCCCGAGGAGGCAACTACAGAAGCCCGCGGCAGCCAGAGCTACGAAGAGTACAGCAAGCAGTTCATGGTCGGAACGGCCGATGAGATCTCCTCGCGCCTCCAACCGATGGTAGACGCCGGAGTAGAGTACTTCATCGTCTACCTGCCGCGCGTCGCCTACGATCAGGAACCCGTCAGGCGCTTCGGCAGGGAAGTCGCCGCCCGCTTCGCCGACTGATACCGTTCCCGACTCATAGCCGGAGACGCTCGCGACAGCCCGACCCCTGCTATAACAAGGAGGTAACACCGAAACACAATCCACAGACGAAGGGAGCGCGAAAGATGGCGCTGATGATGGGAGACGCACCTTTTGGCCGCAATAGTAGCGGTACGTTCAACTTCGATACCGGGGTCCTCCAGGCTCACACCCTGTACTTCGAGGACTGTCCCAAGCGCGTGCGGGCGACGTTTGGTGGCGAGACCGTGGCCGACAGCCGCGCCGTGAAACGCCTGCACGAGACCGGACTCCTGCCCACCTACTACTTCCCCGAAGAAGACGTCCGCATGGACCTCCTCCAAGAGACCGATCACAAGACCAACTGCCCCTTCAAGGGCGACGCCTCTTACTGGTCCGTAAAGGTCGGGGATCGCACCGCCGAGAACGCGGTGTGGGGCTACCCGGAGCCGCTGGAATCCTCCCCGCCGCTCGCCGGCTACGTCGCCTTCTACTGGGACGCGATGGATGCCTGGATGGAGGAGGACGAAGAGGTCTTCGCCCACCCGCACGACCCCTACCATCGGGTGGACGTGCTGAATAGCTCCAGGAGCGTCAAAGTAACCGTGAACGGTGAAGTAGTCGCTGAGACCGAACGCCCGAAGCTCGTCTTCGAGACCAGCCTACCCACGCGCTACTATATCCCCGAAGAGGATGTCCACACCGAGATGCTGGTCGAGTCCGACACGAAAACCGAGTGCCCGTACAAAGGAATAGCCTCCTACTTCTCGGTACAGACCGGCGATGCCCTGGCGGAAGACGCGGCCTGGAGCTACCCGGAACCTCTCCCGGAATCCGAGAAGCTGCCCGGTACCATCTGTTTCTTCGGAGAAGGCGTCGAGACCGAGGTGGACGGCCAGAAGGTAGACTGAGTAAGTTTCGAGGAACGAACGAGTAGGTGTGATGCAACAAAGAGACAAGCAGGTGCTGGGACGCGAGACGCAGGGACCGATAGAGGCCGCACGGATCGACACGGTTCCCTGGAACCACGGCGGCACGGACGCGGTCGTGGAGTTCTCCACAGAAGAACTTACGGCGCTCTGTCCGGTGACGGGGCAGCCGGACTTTTACGAATTGAAGCTAGGTTACCGTCCGGGGGAGCAACTGCTTGAGTCGAAGGCTTTGAAGCTCTATTTGTGGAGTTTTAGGGAGCGAGGGATCTTCGCCGAGGACCTGGCCGCCACGCTCCTGAAAGACTTGGCGGGAGCGTCCGACCCGGTGGAGATGACAGTAGACCTGACCCAGCAGGTGCGTGGCGGACTGAAGATAAGGACCGTCGTCCGCCACCCCGCTGGTTAGCGAGTCAGCTTGTCAGCAACGTGAGCCGTAGCTCCGGGCGGAAGCCTCATCACAAGCTGGAGAAGATTCGCTCCACGGACCGGGCTCCATCTTGCCCAAAAGAAAGCTGACAAGCTGACCGGCTGACTAGCTGAAATGCTTGCTATCTACCCCACGCTGACATCAGTGGTATCTACCTCCAGGACACCATCGAGGCCCATAAGCTCCTCGACCGACTCTGTCAGGTCTTCTTGTCTCTGGGCGACGCCTGTCAACTCTACGATGCCGTCCTTCACGGAGCGGACCCGCAGTTCCGTGCCGTCCAGGAGATCGCCGACGTCGTCCTCGACGCTCTCGCTGTCCTTCATCAAGGGGTCGGTTTCTTCCTCGCCGGTATCCGGGTCTATGTAAGCGTCGTTGCGTGGGTAGCCGGAGTCGGGGGTGTAGGTCTCGTCTTCCCAGTCCTCGCGCACCAGATCCTCCGGGGCCTGCGCCTCCTCCGGACTTTCGGGCTCGGTCGTGAACTGGCCCTCGTGCCTGTAGTCTTCCTCACCGGACTCAAGGGGCGCGTAGTTACTCTCGTCCAGACGATCTTCGGTGTGGTCTCCGGGCTCCTCGTCGGAGCAGTCGGCGTGGAAGGTCGCGAAATCAGCCTCCTCGTCGAAGGAGAGCGCCGCGACCGGCACCTCGAACCGCTCGTCCTCACGCTCCACGACCACGTGCGTTACCTCGCCGCTGTCCTCATCCGTCAGCACGTCGGAGATGCGACCGAGCTCCTCACCGCTCGCCGTCCGAGCCTCCATACCTACCAGGTTCCTCGCTTCCACGCGCTGCTACCTCCTCTTTCGGGTACGATCCTACAAATTATGGGGTGAAACACTTTACTTACCACACAACGTCCTATCTCCACACTACTTGATCTACGGTGAAGAGGTAATAAAATATGAGCGTGATAGACTTAGATCTCATTTTTATATCGATGGAGGTTCGAGACTTATGATCTGTGAGAATTGTGGAGTGAGACCGGCTAGTGTGCAGGTCTTTCAGAATCAAGGTGGGCAGCGGGCGACGGCGTATCTTTGCACGCAGTGCGCGCGGCAGCTCGGTATGATCGGCGGTTCGGGCGAGGCGAATCCTTTCGAGATGTTGCAGAACCTTATTCAGCAGCAGGATCAGGGACCGGGAAGCCTCTTCGACGCGCTCGCGAGTGAAGCTCAGGGCGCCGTGATGCGTGCCCGCGAAGCTTCGGCCGGGACGACCCGGACAACGGCTATCGGCACCGACCACCTTTTGTCCGGCATAGTTACCGGTGAGAACGTGGCGACCGAGGCTCTGCAGCGGGCCGGGGCGGATGTAGAGGGAATGCGCGCCAGGTTCCGGGAATTCCGGGGAGAGCCGGGTGACGAGGTCTACACGTTCACCCCGAGCGCCAAGCGAGCCTTGCAACTTTCTTTCACCGCCGCGCGTCAGATGGGCGCGGGGCAGGTCGGGAGCGAGCATTTGCTCCTCGGGTTGCTCGGCGAGGGCGACGGAAACGCGTACAGGATATTGCAACAGCACGGGGCCGGAGACGGCGAGGCGCTGAGGCGTGAGATACTGCGTCTCATGCAGCAGCGCGGTGGCTCTCAGATGGGAGCGGGAGCCGGTATGCCCGGTGCGGCTGCCGGTGGACCCGGCGCGCCCGGTGGACCTCAGGGCGATAGCCGGACTCCGGTCCTGGATCAGGTGAGCCGCGACCTCACCGAGATGGCACGAAACGGCGAGCTCGACCCGGTGATCGGACGTGCAGA
Organism: Rubrobacteraceae bacterium; assembly: GCA_965219175.1. Taxonomy (GTDB): domain Bacteria; phylum Actinomycetota; class Rubrobacteria; order Rubrobacterales; family Rubrobacteraceae; genus JBBPZK01. The sequence goes on along the minus strand of CBDCNI010000001.1, from coordinate 88,250 downwards.
GGAGATAGCGCGCGTAGTGCGCATACTCAGCAGGCGCACCAAGAACAACCCCGTTCTGATCGGTGAGGCCGGCGTCGGCAAGACCGCCGTGGCCGAGGGCCTCGCCCAGCGTATAGTCTCCGAGGACATCCCGGAGTCGTTGAAGGGCAAGCGCGTCCTGGCGCTCGATGTGGGCGGTTTGGTGGCCGGCACCCGTTTCCGGGGAGACTTCGAGGAGCGGATGCAGCAGATGATCAAGGAACTTCAGCAGGAAGAAAAGGACATCGTCCTGTTCATAGACGAGCTTCACCAGATCGTCGGGGCCGGCGGCGCGGATGGTGCGGTCAACGCCTCCAACATGCTCAAGCCCGCGCTCGCCCGCGGCGAGCTGCAGGTCGTCGGCGCTACCACGCTCGACGAGTACCGCAAGCACGTCGAGAAGGACCCGGCGCTTGAGCGACGTTTCCAGCCGGTCCTGGTCGACGAACCGACCGTCGAGGAGACCGTCCAGATCCTCTACGGTCTGCGCGACCGCTACGAGGCCCACCACCGCGTGCGCGTCTCGGATGAAGCGGTTGAGGCGGCGGCCCACCTCGGTGATCGCTACATAACCGATCGTTACTTGCCGGACAAGGCAATCGACCTCCTGGATGAGGCGGCGGCTGAAGTAAGACTCCGCTCGACGGTGCCGCCGGTGGACGTAAAGCGGATCGAAGAAGAGCTGGCGCGTCTGGAGCGCGAGAAGGAAGACTCTGTCCGGGGCGAGGACTACGAGAAGGCCGCTGGTTTCAAGCAGCGAATCGAGCAGCTCAAGATAGAGCTCGATGAGCACCAGGAGGGTTGGAACGGGAACCGTGAGACCAACGCCCCCGAGGTCGGGCGGGAGGACATCGCCCGCATCCTCGAAGAGTGGACCGGCGTGCCCGCGACCAACATTGTCCAGGAGGAGGCCGAGAGGCTTCTCAACCTGGAAGCGGTGTTGCACGAGCGCGTGATCGGGCAAGAGCAGGCGGTCACGGCCGTCGCCGAGTCGGTCCGGCGCGCCAGGGCCGGTATCAAGGACCCGAAGCGTCCTGTCGGGAGCTTCATCTTCCTCGGGCCTACGGGCGTCGGGAAGACGGAACTCGCGCGCACGCTCGCCGAGTACCTCTTCGGTGAGGAAGACGCCATGATCCGTATAGACATGAGCGAGTTCCAGGAGCGTCATACCGTGAGCCGTCTGGTCGGCGCGCCTCCGGGCTACGTCGGCTACGACGAGGCGGGCCAGCTCACCGAGCAGGTCAGGCGCCGCCCGTACAGCGTGGTGTTGTTCGATGAGATCGAGAAAGCCCACCCGGACGTGTTCAATACACTGCTCCAGGTACTCGACGACGGACGCCTCACGGACGCCCAGGGTCGGACGGTCAACTTCGAGAACACGGTCATCATCATGACCTCCAACGTCGGCAGCCAGCACCTGGTTAGCGAGAAGCAGTTCGGCTTCACGGCGCGCGACGGGGTGGACTTCAAGGAGACCTCGCGCCGGGCGACGGACGCCCTGGAGCGGGCCTTCAGGCCGGAGTTCTTGAACAGGGTAGATGAGATCATCGTCTTCCAGCCCCTCAGCCGGGAAAACGTGCTGGAGATAGTGAGCATCATGCTCGCCCGTCTCAACAAGCACCTCGAAAGCCAGAAGGTCTCCGTCGAGGTCACCCAGGCTGCGAAGGAGTTCATCGCCGAGGAGGGTTACGATCCCAAGTTCGGCGCCCGACCGCTCGCGCGGTCCATCCGGCGCTACATCGAGAACCCGCTCTCCAGCCGCATCATCGGCGGCGAGTTCGACCCCGGCGACACCGTCACGGTCGACCGCTCCGGCGAAGAGTTGACCTTTAGCACGAAGGTACCCGTGTCCTAGAGAACGTAGAGAATCGCCCCAAGAAGAGGCTTCCCGAGACCGGGGAGCCTCTTCTTGTTTGTAAGCGGTCCCACGAGCGTCGTAGGCCTCACTTTACGGTAGGGGCGCGGAGTGTAGCATGTGTTGTAGGACAACAAGATTGGTCTCGGGGCATGGATTGCCTGGGGGCCGGAAGGAGTTGGCGGTGCGTTGGATCCACGCCCCAGCAAGCGCCCTGGTTTTATCTTTTGCTTTCGTGGTGACGGCTAGACCGGCTTTCGCGCACGAGAAGTGGTTTCAGGACGCCTCGAAGTTTCCGCTGCGCTGGGACTTGTTTTTCCGTCCGCTGCCGCTGGCGTTGGTCGCGGCGGTTCTGCTCGCCACGCTCGGCGCTGGACTGTTGTGGAGAGCGCGGGACGGACGGAGCTTCATCCCCGGACCCGAAGCGTTTGGAGCCACGGACGGACGGCGTAGCACGCTCTACGCGCTCGCGCCCCTGATTCTGGGTGTTCATATCGCCGTGCCGCTACTGTTCAACGGCGTGCAGGGCCGTCTGTTCTCCCCCGATAACGCGATGCCCGGCGTCTGGTCGAACTTCCTCGGTTTCGCCGAGACGATGGTCGCGCTCGCCTTGTTCTACGGCGCTTTTACCCGCGTCGCCGCAGTCGTTCTCGCAGTCCTCTGGGTCGCCGGTATACCGCTGCTCGGGGTAGAAGCGATGCTCGAAAACGCGCTGTACCTCGGCTTCGCGGCGTTCTTTTTCCTGGCGGGAAGAGGACCTTTTTCGATAGACCGGCTGCTGTTCCCGCGCGCCGAGCCGCCGGAATGGACCGGCCGTTACGCTATCTTCGCCCTGCGCGCCGGGCTCGGTATCGGCTTTATAGCGGTAGCCTTCACCGAGAAGTTGGCAAACCTGCCGCTCGCGCAGGCGTTCCTCAAAAACTATCCGCTCAACTTCACTTCCGCCCTCGGGTTCCCGCTCTCCAACGAAATGTTTATCCTCAGCGCGGGCGCCGTCGAGTTAGCCATAGGTCTGTTCATAATCTCCGGCATCTTCACGCGCGAGATCGTACTCGCCGCCCTCATCCCAACCAACCTCACCCTAACCATCTTCAACTGGTCGGAGTTGATCGGCCACCTCCCCATCTACGGCATCCTGGCGATACTCCTGATCTGGGAACCCGGCCCAAAGAACCTGATGCTCTGGCTCCGGGGGCTGCGCGAAGGACCGTTGGCGATCTCACCCGTACTAGACAAACCTCCTGCAGACGTAAGGTGATCGGGAGCCGGCAGTGAAGGAAAACCTGATCGGAGAACTACGAGAAATTAGGTCCGGGCTGCGAGAGGTCGACGGTGTACTTGCGACCCCGAAAGCTATCGAAGTCATGGGCCGCACAGAGACGAGTGCCTCGCAACTCGCGAACCGCTACAGCAACGACTGCGCTGAGGTTGGTCGAGCAGAGCTGATCGGCTACCGGCTGTCTCCGGGCGAACCCGATTCCGAGACCTGCGTACACGTAGCCTTCGACCCGGAACTCGGCCGAATCGTGATCTACGAAGAGTGGTAGACCAGACGCCCGCCGCAGAGAACGAGACTATACCCGGCCATCGTTCAGAGCCTCGGCGCAACCGCGGAGCGCTTCGAGGAGCCGTAGCCGCTCACCTCTATCCAGCCCGTCCAACATGCGAAGGGTGATCCCATCGGCTACTTCGTCGGCCCGCGAGACTAGTTCTCTTCCCGCCTCCGTAAGATAGGCTTGCAGAACCCGGCCATGCACCGGATGCTTCCGACGCTCGACGAGTTCGGCTTCCTCCAGGTTCGCGACGATCTGATTCATGGTCTGAGGCGTCACAAAGCCCCGCCGGGCAAGCTCCGCGCCAGACAAACCAGGCTCCGCCGCCAGCACGCTCAACGTCGCGTACTGGGGAGTCGTCAACCCCTCTACCCGCAAAGCCCGATCCATACTGAGCCTCAACGCATGCTGCACACGCTTCAACTCGTACCCGACACCACTCTCTACAGTGCTCTTGCTCATCCTCCAAATTCCTCCTTGATATATCAGGGTACTTATATTAATATCAGGACATTGATAAGTATAGCTTGAAAGGAGTCAGGAAGATGGATGGAGTGACTGGGCTGGATTTCGTGGCTTTGCAGGTGCGGGATCTGGAGGCTTCCAGGCGTTTTTATACAGAGCGGTTGGGGTTCGAGGTGGATCCAAACGGGCCTCCGAACGCTGTGGTCTTTCGGACCGAGCCGATACCTTTCGCGGTCCGGGAGCCGATGGTGGATCTCGACGCGGTCGAGAAACTCGGGTGGGGAGTCGCTTTGTGGATGAAGTGCGACAACGCTGAGGAGCTTTACGATTCGCTCAGGTCCAGCGGGGTTGAGATAGCCCAGGAACCATTCGATGGTCCGTTCGGGAGGACGTTCGCCTTCGTAGACCCGGATGGCTATGCGGTCACGATCCACGATGGTTGAGCGGTTCGAGATAGAGCCGGTTGGGCCGTACTCACTGGAGGCGAGCGTGAGGTTCCTCGAAGGGTTCACGCCCGCCGCTTACGAAGGGAGTGAGGCGGGACATCTCCATCTCGCCTTTGTGGCCGATGGTGGGGAAGAGGTCGCCGGGGTTTGCGTCCGCTCCGGGGGAGAGAAGGTCGTCGGGGAGGTGTTCGGCGGGGCCGATCCGGAGGTGGTGAAAGAGCAAGTTTCGCGCATCCTCTCGCTGGATGTCGACGGTCGCGGCTTCCCGGAGGTCGGTGAGCGGGACGAGGTGGTCGGGAGGTTGCAGGAGCGGTATCCGGGGCTCAGGCCGGTCTGCTTCTATTCGCCTTACGAGGCGGCGGCGTGGGCGATCATCGGGAACAGGATCAGGATCCCACAGGCCGCTAAGGTCAAGGCGCGGATGTCGGAGGAGTTGGGAGAGGCCGTGGAGGTTCACGGCGAGCCGGAACACGCTTTCCCCGCCCCGGAGCGTTTGACGCGGCTCGAAGATTTTCCGGGTCTGTCCGGGCGCAAGGTCGGGTATTTGCGGAGTCTTGGTCAGGCGGCGATGGACGGTAAGTTGGACGCGAAGTGGTTGCGTTCGCTGCCCGCTGGGGACGCTTTGGCGGAGCTGGAAGAGTTGCCGGGCATCGGGCCGTTCTCGTCGGGTTTGATCCTCTTGCGCGGCGCCGGTGCGCCGGACGAGCTTCCTGCGAAAGAGCCGCGGCTCCGTAAGGCTGTCGCGATAGCCTACGGACTTGATGAGTCGCCCGATGACGCCGAGTTGGAGAGGATCGCCGAAGCCTGGCGACCGTACCGGACGTGGGTGAGCCTGTATCTGCGGACGATGCTGGAAGAGGATACGGGTGAGATCTCCAGGGGCGCAAAGAGGCGCGAGAACACATCGAGATAGGAGAATGATGACACAGATTACGCAAAACTCAGACGTCGTGACGCTCATCAACGTGTTTACGGTGGAGCCACGGGATCAACAGCGGCTCGTGGATTTGCTGGGGGAGGCGACGGAGTCGGCCATGGAACGGATGCCGGGATTCGTCTCGGCGAACATCCACAGGAGCTTAGACGGCACGAAGGTCGTCAACTACGCGCAATGGGAAAGCCGCGAGGCGTACAGAGCGATGCTGGAGAATCCCGAGGCGGCTCCGCACATGAAAGAGGCTGCGGAGCTAGCCGTGAGCTTTGAGCCGCATCTGTATGAGGTTTCGCTCGTAGACGCGGCCTAGAGAGGCGTCGGCTATCGCTTTGCAGGGGAGGTCGCCGCACGCGGCACATAGAGCTTGTGGACGTAGTCCTGGACCATGCGTTGCGTCGAGAAGACCGGGGCGACCGTGGTTATGGCTTCCTTCATAACGTTTACCCAGCCTCGTGGCACGCCGGCATCGTCGCGGTCGTAGTAGAGTGGGATCAGGGCTTCCTCCAACGTCTGGTAGAGGGATTCGGAGTCGGCGTCATCTTGCTCTTCCTGACTGGAATATTCTCTCTCCTCCCCGATCTTCCAGCCGTTCTTGCCGTTGTACGCCTCGGGCCACCAGCCGTCGAGGACGCTGAAGTTCGGGGCGCCGTTTAGAGAAGCTTTCTGGCCGCTCGTGCCGCTCGCTTCCAGGGGACGACGCGGGTTGTTGAGCCACACGTCCACGCCCTGCACGAGGTGACGGGCGATGTTCATATCGTAGTCTTCGAGGACCACTATGTGGTCGGCCAGGTCCTCCGCCCCGGCTGCCGCATAGAGAGTCCTTATGAACTCCTTCGCCGGCTCGTCAGCCGGATGGGCTTTGCCGGCGAAGATGAACTGGACGGGCCGGTCGGCGTTCCCGACTATGGCGCGCAGGCGGTCGGGGTCGCGTAGAAGTAGGGTCGCCCGCTTGTAGGTGGCGAAGCGGCGGGCGAAGCCCAGGGTGAGCGCGTCCGGGTCTAGCTTCCGGACGGAGGAACCGCCGGCACGCTCGTGCTGAAGGCTGAGTCGACCGTTGACGAAATCGGCCATCTTACGCTTGTCGGACTGGTGTGTATTCCAGAGTTCTCCGACCGGTAGCTCGTCCACGAACGACCAGGCCGAGGCGTCCTGGACCGAGTCGCGCCAAGCGCGGCCGGCAGAGTGCCGCTCGAAGAGGTCGTCCAGCGCCGGGGAGAGCCAGCTCCAGGTGTGGATGCCGTTCGTTACGTGGGTTATGGGCCGTTGTCCGTTTTCCTGGAAGAGGTAGTTCCACATCTCCAGGGAGACGTCGCGGTGAAGCTCTGAGACGGCGTTGCGGGCCGCCGAGAGGTTCATCGCCAGCACGGTCATGTTGAAGGTCGGTCCCCATTCCTCCTGCTTGTGGCCGAGAGCCCACAAATCCTCTTTGCCGGTGTCCAGCTTCTCCGGCCATCCGGCGGCGAACTCGTAGAAGAGGTCTTCGGGGAAGGCATCGTGGCCGGCGGGGACGGGTGTGTGAGTGGTAAAGACGGTGCTCCTAGTGACGCGGTCTCTGGCCTCGGGGAAGGTCGCGCCGCTTTCGACCATCTCGCGCATCCGCTCCAGGACGGAGAAAGCGGCGTGGCCCTCGTTCATGTGGAAGACGGCGGGGTTTAAGCCGGCGGCGCGCAGGGCGCGGACGCCTCCGACGCCCAGGATCATCTCCTGGGAGATCCTGGTTCGGGAGTCGCCGCCGTAGAGGCGGGCGGTGATCCCACGATCCTCCTCATTGTTATCCGGTACGTCCGCGTCGAGCAGGAGCAGCGAGACGCGCCCCACCTTCGCCTCCCAGACTTTTAGATAGAGTTCGCGACCGGGGAACGGGACGGAGACCTGGATCCCGCGTCCTTCGGTATCACGAGCGGGGAGGACGGGGCGGTTTTCCGGGTCGAGTGGCTCGTAGGCTTCTTGCTGGCTTCCGTTCTCGTCCAGGCGCTGGCGGAAGTAGCCCTGCGAGTAGAGGATGCCTACCCCGACCAGCGGGAGGCCCAGGTCCGAGGCGCTCTTGACGTGGTCCCCGGCCAGGACGCCGAGACCGCCGGAGTAGATCGGCAACGATTCGTGCAGCCCGAACTCGGCCGAGAAGTAGGCGATTGTCCCAACATCCGGGTAGAGACGCCCCATCCAGGTGTCGCGGTCGGCGAGGTAGGAGTCGAGGTCTTGTATGGCGCGCTGGTACGCTTCGACGAAAGCGGTGTCTCCGGCGGCTGCTTCGAGGTTGGCGGTCTCGCATAGGAGCCGGACCGGGTTGTGCTCGGTCGCTTCCCAGAGGTGCGCGTCGAGGTCGGCGAAAAGCTTCTGTGAGCCGGGGCGCCAGGTCCATAGGAGGTTGTGGGCCAGTTCGGGGAGCCTTTCCAGCCCAGCCGGAGTAGTCAGGTTCATGTAGTATGCCGTTTCATTCTCGGTTGCGTGCCGAGTGAATTCTAGGCGCAAACTCCCTAGATGCAACCCACAGCGCTTCACCGCGGATGGAATACTTCATCTGGAGTGAGGAACACCGAAGGAACTGAACGTTGCGGCACGACCGTGATCCTATTGTCCTCTGTTCCAGAGGAGTCCGCCTGGCGAACAGAGTTCCTCATTCCCACCGCAGAGCAACTTGCTGGAAATACACAAGCATTCGAGAAATATACCCGGTAAGCGAGAGACCGGGCAGAAAGAAGAAGCGCAATGACCACCGATACGTGAACCACGGCGGAACGGGGCTCCCTGAATTTCTAATTGACGATATCGCACACACGCAGCGGTAGTTTGTTTTCTGAGCCTTGCAGTTTGCGTTTACACTGCTAATATCCGAAATTGATCTCTCAGTAGTAGGAATTATGCGCAGTCATGGAGTCCCGACGATTCTCGTAATACCCACGATTATTGTGGTCGGCCTTATGATTGGAGTTATGGTGCCGCTGAGACCTTTTTATTACGGGTTCTACGAAACGGATGCATGCACGCCCGAAACCGAGCTAAAGTAATAGTGTGAGTGAGGGACATGGTGAGATGATAGCGTTGTCAGCATGAGGTCGGAGACGTTCGGGAGCAAGTGGGATCGAAAGGCCACCCTGAGGGACGTCGCCCGTGAAGCCGGGGTTTCAAGCAAGACCGTCTCCCGGGTGGTCAACGAAGAGACGGTCGTGAACCCGGTGACGGCGGCGCGGGTGGCGGAGGTGGTGGAGAGGCTGGGCTACCGTCCGAACGAGTTGGCCCGCAGCCTCAAGGGACGGCGTTCCCGCACGATCGGGTTGGTGATCGACGACGTCTCGAACCCTTTCATGGCTTCTTGCGCCCAGGCGATCGAGAGGGTGGCCCAGGAACACGACCATGCTTTGATCCTCTGCGACTCCCACGCGGACCTGCAGATGGAGGGCTCCTACGTTGGGCTGCTCGCGCGGCGCCGGATCGACGGGCTGCTCCTCGTTCCAGCATATGGCCGCGACGATCACCTCAAGGCGGAGCAGCAGTCCGGCCTTCCAGTCGTCGCCTTCGACCGGCCGGCCGAAGGTGTCCGGACCGACACGGTACTGGTCCAGAACCGCGCCGGAACGCGGGAAGCCACGGAGCACCTGATCTGGCACGGCCACGAACGCATCGCCTTTATTGGCGACGTCCGCCACTTTTACACCGCTCGCAAACGCCTGGAAGGCTACAAAGAAGCGCTACAAGCCGCGAACCTGGAACCTCTTCACTACCTCGACGCCCATACCATCGAACTGGCCGAAGAGGCGACGAAGGATCTCCTGGAGGCTCCCGACCGTCCTACGGCCCTGTTCGCAGCAAACATCCTTACCACCCTCGGCGCGCTCAGGGCCATTGAAGACCTGGGGCTACGCGTCCCCGCGGACGTCGCCCTGATCGGCTTCGACGACTTCGAACTCGCCCACGTCCTCCGCCCCCGCTTCACCCTCGTCCGCCAACCGACCGCCGAACTGGGCCGCCGCGCCGCCGAGATGCTCTTCGACCGCCTCGACAGCCCTAGCCCTACCGAACCGCAACGCCTGGTCCTGCCGACCGAACTGGTCGTGCGGGAGTCCTGCGGCTGCCCCGCGCAGCCCGTCTCCTAACACCCACCCGCGTTTTCTGAAGAATTACGCGCCAATAGATCTCGAAAAACTCCTTGACAGCGCTGACACTGTCTTATAGGTTACTCACTGAAGCTAACGATCTCGCCAGAGGTGGTTGGCGAGAGGGAAAAGGGATAGCTGAAAAGGAAAGAGGATGGCCGCAAGAGGCGGGGTTCGGCGTTGGACGTGGAGCCTGCATCGGGACATGATATTTCTAGACTTGGGGGTATCGCCAGGTTAGTCGGGAGTGGCGTGTTGCAAAGACCCGAACTATAAGGACGAATGTTGGGGACAAGGGCTATTATCGAAGCAAACGGCGACGAACCGCCGCCGTTTGGGGAAAGGAGTACGAAATGGCCGATAGCGAGCATGCATCTAGAGATGATCGCAACGGGGAAGGATCTTCGGAGGGTGAATCGCGGATGACCGCCCTCCTGGGGTTGACGGCGGCGGTGTCGGCGATAGGAGGAGCCCTCTACGGCTACGACACCGGTATCATCTCCGGCGCGTTGCTGCAGATCAAGGACGACTTCAACGTCGGCGATCAATGGCAACAGGTCATCGCGGCGGGGATACTGCTCGGGGCCGTCATCGGCGCGCTTGCTGGTAGCCGCCTGTCAGAGCAGTACGGTCGCCAACGCACCATCTTGATCGTCGCGGCGGTGTTCGTGGTCGGTACTTTGTCTGCAAGCCTCGCGCCGACGCCGCTCACGCTGGCCCTGGCGCGGGTGGTACTCGGCATGGCGGTCGGGGGGGCGACTCAGACGGTGCCCATGTTCGTGGCGGAGCTCTCCCCGTCGAAGATCCGCGGGCGCGTCGTGCTGACCTTCCAGGTGGCGATAGGTATAGGTATCCTGGTCGCGACGCTTGTGGGGGCCAGTCAACTGCTGGATTGGCGGTGGATGATCGGTGTGGCGGCGATTCCGGCGGCGATTATGCTGGTGCTGATGTTGCGGTTGCCCGAGAGCCCGCGCTGGCTGGTCAAGAACGATCAGCTCGACGAGGCCCGGAGCAGCCTGCGGCGGGTGCGGGGCAAGGAAGACGTCGAGGAAGAGGTGAACAGCATCGTCGAGGTGGAGGAGCAGGTGCGCGAGTCCAACGCGCGCGGCTGGAAAGGACTGCTTCGGCCGTGGGTGCGTCCGGCCCTTATCCTCGGCTGCGGAATGGCGGTGTTCACCCAGCTCAGCGGCATCGAGATGATCATCTACTACTCGCCGACGATCCTTACCAGCAACGGGTTCGAGAAGAGCGGCGCGCTGCTCGTCAGCGTCGGGCTCGCGGTGACGTACGTGATCATGAACTCGGTCGGGCTTGCCATCGTGGACCGGGTCGGTCGTCGCCGACTCAACCTGGTAATGGCCCCAGGCGCCGCGGTGGCCCTGGCGGCGCTCGGGGTAGTATTCGTGCTCGGGGCGGACAGCGCCAACACGGCTCCGTTTATCATCGCGTGCCTGATCGTGTTCATGTTCTTCACTGCGGGCGGCATACAGATCATGGGCTGGCTCACCGAGTCGGAGGTCTACCCGCTGGGCGTGCGGGGCGCCGGGACCGCCGCGACGGCGGCGACGCTGTGGGGCACCAACCTGCTCATAACCCTCACCCTGCTCACGACGATCAACGCGATCGGGGTAGGACCAACCATGTGGATGTACGCAGGGTTCAACGTGCTGGCGTTCCTGTTCATCTATTGGAGGTATCCGGAACTGGCGGGCCGCAGCCTCGAAGAGATCGAGACCTCGCTGTGGGAGGACAAGTTCCGTCCCGGTGATATCCAGGAAGTCGACGAAGAGGCGGCGGCTACCTCGTAGAAACAGGCTGTTGGACGACCCGGCGGTCGGGCTCAAAGTACCTGGGAGACTTATATTGCCGGCCGCCGCGTTGGATAAAGACAAAGGATAAAGACAAAAAGAGAGTGAGAGGATACGAGCATGGACGCAACTAACGATCAGACCGGCTTTTCCTTGCAGGAGAAGGTTTCGGTAGTGACCGGAGCGGGTCAGGGGCTCGGGTTAGCCATCGCGAAGGCCCTACAAGCCGCTGGATCCCAAGTGGTCGTGGCGGAACTGAAAGAAGAGACCGGCCAGGCGGCGGCCGAAGAGATCGGAGCCGAGTTCATCCAGGTAGACGTCACCGACTCTTCCTCGGTCGGGGAGCTGGTACAGGCCGTCGTCGAGCGCCACGGCAGCATAGACGTGATGGTCAACGGCGCGGGGGTCGCCGCCCACGTCCCGGCCGAGGAGATGTCCGACGAGGAGTGGCGCTCCACGATGTCCGTCAACCTGGACGGGGTCTTCTGGTGCTGTCGCGAAGCGGGCAAGGCAATGCTGGAGCGGGGTTCCGGCGCTATCGTCAACATCGCCTCCATGTCGGGCATTATCTCAAACCGCCCACAGGCCCAGTCCCACTACAATGCTTCGAAGGCGGGGGTCATCATGCTGACCAAATCACTGGCCGGAGAATGGGCTACCAGAGGAGTCCGCGTGAACTCGGTTTCGCCCGGCTACATAGCTACGCCGCTGGTGCAAGAGGATCTGGAGGACCCCGAGTTGGGTGAGATCTGGATGGATAGCACGCCGATGGGCCGCGCGGCGCAGCCGGAGGAGATCGCCCCGGCCGTGGTGTACCTTGCCTCCGAGGCGAGCAGCTTCGCCACCGGCAGCAACTTCGTAGTCGATGGTGGCTACACGATCTGGTAGACAGGTTGCGGTAGATTTCACTAGGAACCCGTGGTCCGCCGGTTGAGCCGTATCTACCGCAAACTATCTCTCTGGAGGGCAGCTTTCCCCGCTAGCGGGTTTTGGGGAGGCCGAGGAAACGCGGAACTTCTCTACTGTAACGCCGGTATTCCTCGCCGAAGACGCGCCTCAGGTGGCGCTCTTCGATGGGGGCTTGCAGCCGGTGGACTATAAAGAACGCGGCCGCGAGCAGCAGGGCTTTGGCGGACCTACCGGCGAGCGCCGCGCCGAGCAGCGAGACGCCCCAACCGACTACTTGCGGGTTGCGGGAGAAGCGGTAGGGACCGCTCTTTACAAGGTTCCCCGCCTGGAGGCCGGACATTTGCTCGAAGGAACGAAACTCGTACACGCCGGCCCAGAATAGCGCCGCGCCCGAGAGCATCAGTACACCCCCGAACCAACCCGCCGGAGCCCTACCCAAGGGTAGCTGCTCCCCGGAGGCGTTCCGGGCCGCCGAGAGGGTCAGGCCAGCGTGCAGCACGTAGAGTGTCCATCCCACGGCCGAGGCTTGCGTCGAGAGGCGTCCCCGCTCCTCGTAGTCCTTCTTCACCTTGTGGAGGAGCCACGAGACGGAGGCGATCAAGAAAACTGGCATAAGTAGTATCGCGCTCAACTTACCCAACAAATTCATCCTATCCGCTATCCGGTTCCCGGCTGCGCTCCCGTGAGCTGGAGAGCTTGTTAGTCCCTTCGTCGAAATTCTCTTTAGAGGAGATCCCGAAGACCTCCGGGGTCGCATGGTCTACTTGCAAGGTCGTGTGGTGGAGGTCGAACCTCTCTTCGAGCATTTGCTGGATTTCCCGTCGTTTTCCGTGGCAGTCGCACTCCGGCTCTACCAGGATGTGCGCGGAGAGCGAAGGAAACCCCGAAGTCACCTCCCACACGTGCAGGTCGTGGACCTCGGCCACATCTCGCTCGGAGGCGATGGCGTTCCCTATCTCCTCGGGGTCGAAGCCTTTAGGGGCCGCCTCCAGGAAGATGCGCCCGGACTCCTTGACCAGGCCGTAGCCCGCCCGCAACATGAGCGCGGCTACCACGAGTGCGGCGACGGCGTCTAGCCGATTGTAGCCGCCGGTGAAGTAGATGACGGCCCCCGCGATGGCCGTGACGATGAAAGCGTATAGGTCGGTGAGGATGTGCTGGAAGCTTCCTTCCACGTTCAGGCTCTGGCGGTTGGCCTTGCTGATGGACCAGGTGGCGAGCAGGTTTACCACGATGCCGACTAGAGCCACGATCAGCACCAGCCCTCCTTCCACCTCGGGCGGCTCGATGAGGCGCTTTATAGCTTCGTAGACGAACCAGACCGAGAGCAGGAGGAGCGTTATACCGTTCGCCTGGGCCGAGAGGATCTCCGCCCGCTTCAAGCCGTAGGTCATCGCGCCTCGAGCCGGGCGTTGGGCCAGACGCATCGCGACGAGCGCCAGCCCGATGGCTCCCGCGTCGGTGAGCATATGCCCGGCGTCGGAGATCAGGGCGAGCGAGGAAGCGATGACGCCAATAACCACCTCGATCAGCATGAACCCCACGAGCAAACCCAACGCTATCGCCAGATACCGCCGGTCGGCGTCCTGGCTCACCCCATGAGAGTGACCCTCACCGCCGTGGTCGTGGTCGTGCGCCACAGCTACTTACTCCCTCTTACCTGGCGTGCAACAGTCGTCTTCACAAGGCATATCCGCATCGACCATCGGCGTCGTGCAGCAACTCTCACCTCTCCACGATTCGCGACCTTCTTTTACCGCCACGCCAGCTATGAGGAGCGCTGTTGCCGGGTCGGCCCACCACAACCCGAACAGCGCGTTCGCCCCCAGGCCCACCAGGAGCGCCGCCGAGAGGTAGGCGCAGAGCATGTTCTGCCGGCCCTCGCTCTTCGTTGCCGAAGAACCCAACCGCTCTCCGACTCGTCCCTTCGCAATGGCGAGCGGAGGCATGACGGCGAGGGTTACGACCGCCAGACCGATCCCGACCCAACTTACCTCCGGGCGCTCCGCGAACACCAGCGCCCGGACCGCCTCGAAACCGACGTAAGCGGCTATCGCGTAGAAGCTCAGGGCGATAAGCTTCTGGGCGCGCTTCTCGGCTCCCTCGGAAGACGCCCGCGTCCCCGCGAACCGCCAAAGCAAGACGAAGCCCGCCACCGCCTCCACGAGCGAATCCGCTCCGAAACCAACGAGGGCGATGGATCCCGCGGCGAGACCCGCCCCGACGGCGACGGCGGCCTCGATGCCATGCCACCCGAGCCCCAGCCAGGCGAGCAACTTAGCCCGGCGCACCAGCCGCCCACGCCCGATGGATCTCTCTTCGCCCGGATGTCGGCCGACCTGAACGGGACGACTGCTCAAGACCTCACCTCCACGTTCTCACCCAGCACAGCTTCGAGGAATTTGGAGCCCTCTTGCGTGAGGCTATATATGACCATTTTGCCTTCCCTCCGCGAACTAACGAGCCCTTCGGAGCGCAGTAATCTCAGGTGGTGAGAGACCAGAGCTTGCTGGCGCCCGGAGATCCAGGCCAGGTCGCACACGCACAACTCCCCACCCCGCCCGAGCGCCGCCGCGAGCATCAACCTCGTCGGGTCCGCGAGCGCCCGCGCCCGTCCCGCTCCTCTCCGGGCCTCCTCTTCTCCGAGCAGCGAACGCCTTATCTCCTCAGCCCTGGGAGCGTTTATACACAGCAGATCACATTTTTCATCCATGACCTCATAATAACAGATGCTTATACGTTGTTGTAAAAAGAAGAAGTAGTATAGAATTTGGTCCATGTCACGAGATAGCGGGGACAATCATGAGCATGCTCACGGTCACGGAGACGGGTCCGGGGGGCATGGGCACACCCATGGTGCCGTGGACCCATCCATAGCGACTTCCGAGCGGGGAATCTGGGCTGTGAAGTGGTCTTTTGTGGCGTTGATGGCGACCGCTTTCTTGCAGCTCGGGGTGGTTTTGGTGTCGGGGAGCGTGGCGTTGCTCTCGGATACGATCCACAACTTCGGGGACGCCGCGACGGCGATACCGTTGTCGATCGCTTTCGCGCTCACCCGCCTGGGCAGGAGTCGGCGCTATCCGTTCGGGTACGGGAGGTTCGAGGATCTGGCGGGGGTGATGGTCGTGCTGATCATCCTCTTCAGCGCGGCGGTTGCGGGATACGAGGCTATAAACCGGCTGCTCAACCCCCAGCCCGTCGGGTTCCTGTGGGCGGTGGCGGTGGCTTCGGTGGTCGGTTTTATAGGCAACGAGGCCGTCGCTGTTTTCAGGATACGTGTGGGGAGGGAGATAGAGAGCGCGGCGCTGGTGGCCGACGGATACCACGCGAGGACCGACGGCTGGACGAGCCTTGCGGTGTTGGCGGGGGCCGCCGGGGTCTGGCTCGGCTACCCGCTGGCCGACCCTATCATCGGCCTTCTCATCACGGCGGCGATACTGGTGATCGTCTGGCAGTCGGGCAAGGCGGTGTTCAGACGTCTTCTCGACGGCGTTGACCCGGAGGTTGTAGAGGAGATCCGGCATACCGCGCACCACACCGAGGGCGTCGAAGAGGTGGCTGAGGTGAGGGCCCGGTGGCTGGGGCACCGGCTGCACGCCGAGGTGAACATCGCGGTCGACGCGGGGCTCTCCGTGGCCGAGGGACACGCCATAGCCCGTGAGGTCAACCATCAGCTACTGCATCACCTGGGATATTTGGAGATAGCCGTGGTCCACGTGGACCCCGCGCAGGAAGCTGGTGAAGACCACCACCATATCGCCTCCCACAGCCACGACGGGCTCCCCGTCCACTCTCACTGACAGCAATTCAGCCAGTCAGCAAAAAGCTGAACTTGTTGAGAGCGTGGGATGAAGTTCAGTATTTCCGCAGCCCGCCCGCCGTGAGCCGAATACCCGGCCCGCCCGAGAAAACAACGGCCAGACCACCAGAAACCGTACAGGTATGCTGCTCCGGCTATCGCGCCTGGGTTACCGTGTGACCCTTACACCCGACTCTTCGACGACTTCTCCGACGACCACGCCCGATGTGCCGCGTTCTTTCAGTGCCCCGAGGAAGCCCTGGGCCTTCTCACCCGGAATAGAGACGAGCAAGCCGCCGCTGGTCTGAGGGTCGTAGAGCGGCAGCAGGGTATCGGGGTCTATGCCGTCGGGCCTCACTTTGTCGCCGAGGTACTCCCGGTTGTTCTTGAGGCCGCCGGGGTATGCGCCTTCGGCGGCGAGCGAGACTGCTCGCTCCCAGACGGGGACCGCGCCGTGGCGCACGACCGCGCCGACTCCCGAGGAGGCTTCGAGCATCTCCAGCAGGTGGCCGAGGAAGCCGTAGCCCGTAACGTCCGTCGCCGCCGAGACCGGGAACTCCCGCATGGCGGCGGCGCTCTCCTTGTTCAGGGTCGCGGCCGTCTCGACGGCGTCCTCGATCTCCTCCTCTGAAACGAGGTCTTTTCTGAGCGCCGTCGAGAGGATGCCGAAGCCGAGGGGTTTGGTCAGGACGAGGGCGTCGCCGACCTTCGCTCCGGCGTTCCTGACGACCCTGTCTTCTTCGACGAAGCCTGTGACGGAGAGTCCGTACTTGGGCTCCTGGTCCTGGATGGAGTGCCCGCCGCAAAGACGGGCGCCGGACTCGTCTATCTTCGAGCGTCCGCCTTCGAGGATCTCCCGCAGGATGCCGAGGTCCAGAGAGTCGGGGAAACCGACGAGGTTCATCGCCGTCAGCGGCTCGCCGCCCATGGCGTAAATATCCGAGAGGGCGTTGGCGGCGGCGATCTGGCCGAACCGGTAGGGGTCGTCGACGATGGGCGGGAAGAAGTCGGCCGATTGAAGGAGCAGGCCGCCGCCGAACGGCACGTATCCCGCGTCGTCCTTCGTCTCCATGCTGCTCACGAAGCTGTCGGCCGCCGAAGACGGCGAGCCGGGCGTAAGACTATCCAGTACCTGCTCCAGGACCCCCGGAGCGAACTTGGACGCTCAACCAGCTTTCTGCGAATATTTGGTTAGCCTGATGCGCGTCTTCTCGTCCATGTCCCGAGTATACTGCGAAACCGTTGTATGTCGCGCTCCTGCATTCTAAGCTCTCTCCACGGAATGTCTGATCAGCTTGTCCAACTCCGCCTTCTCCCGTTCGGGCGACACCAGATACCTGCGCGCCTCGCAGCGTTCCACGAGCCGGGAGTAGAACTCCGGCTCGGACTCCGCGCGCTCCAGAAGTTGCGCGAGAGCACGTTCGTCCCCAACGGGATAGTAACCGGGGTAGTCCTCGCCGAGCATACCCACGTTGCCGGATATCTCCGAGGCGAGGACGGGGACCCCGGCGGCCAGCGCCTCGGAGATCGTGTTCGCCCCGCCTTCCATGACCGAAGACTGGACCAACAGACGGGCTCCGGAGAGCAGCCTCCGGACTTTCCAATGGGGCAGCTCTCCCAGCCAGCGATAGCGAAGCTCGTTCTGCATGTGCCACGTAGCCTGCTCCGCGAACCTTTCGCTCCGCGCGCCCCCGACGTGCGTTACCCGGATGCGCGAGGTCTCTGGAAGAAGACCGGCGGCGAGGGCCGTGCGGAATGGGTCTTTTTCGGCGCGCAGGTTGCCGATGACGCACACGTCGAAGAAACGTTTGGCGGGAGGCTGAGGATTTATGGGTTTGGCGGATTGGTAGATCACGCACGCCTTCGCCCGGTGGCGCGGCTCCAACTCCGAAAGCCCCGCTCTCTGCAACAGCACGAGCTTCGTGGCGAAATCCATCGACTCCCTCGCATCCGCGTACCGGCTAATGTCCCGGTAGAGGTCCGTACCCGTCAGGACCAGTACCAGGGGACGGCCGGGGTGCGCCGTGGCGTAATCTCGGATCGAAGGGTGGCTCCGCCGGGCGTGAAGCGCGATCAGTACGTCCGAGCCTTCTCCGCCCCAACTTTCTCCCAGGACGACCTCGTACCCCAACTGCTCCAGGAACCGCGCCCAGCGCACGGCGGTCTTGCGGTTGCCGCTCCGGGACCTCGGGCCTGCTGGTGTGATCAGGGAAATTTTCACGCTGCACTATCTAGTATCATACATACGATTTTAGATATATTTTGGTTTGTTTCGCTTTCGGGATGGAGGAAGATGGCGCAGGTTTCGCAAGAAGAAAGAGAGCGGCTCGCCGGGATGCTAGCCGATAGCCGCAGGCGTACGCTCGACCTGATCGGCGACCTCGACGAGGAGCAGATGCTTGGCCCGCAACTGAGCATCGTCAACCCGCCCCTGTGGGAGATTGGACACCTCGCCTGGTTCCAGGAGCGGTGGAACTTGCGCCGCGTAACGGACGAGGAGTTCACCTCTTCGAGAATTCTAGAACAGGGTGACGAACTCTACGACTCGATGGAGGTAGCCCACGATACCCGCTGGGACCTGCCGCTGCTATCGAGCGAGGAGACCCTGTCCTACATGCAACGCGTCCTCGACCTGACCCTGGACCGGTTGCGCGAAGAGGGACCGACGCCGGAGGTCTCGTACTTTACCCAACTCGCCACCTTCCACGAGGACATGCACGGCGAAGCCTTCACCTACACCCGCCAGACCCACGCCCTCCCGGAGCCACCCATCTCCGACCGGGAGCCCGGCGTCCTCGAAGGCCGGCCGGCGGGACCTTTCGAGGGAGACGCGGAAATCCCCGGCGGTACCTTCATGCTCGGCGCGACGGAAGACATGGGCTTCGTCTTCGACAACGAGAAGTGGGCCCACCCTGTAGAGGTCGCGCCGTTCAGAATCTCCCGCGCCCCCGTCACCAACGAGCAATTCGCCGCGTTCGTGGAAGACGGCGGCTACGAAAACAAAGACCTCTGGAGCGAGAGAGGCGCAAAGTGGCTAGAACAGACCGGGGCGGAGCACCCCGTCTACTGGTCGAAACAGAGCGGCGGGTGGAACCGCCGCCACTTCGACGAGACCGGGCCGTTGTCGCCCCACCAGCCGGTCATCCACGTCGGTTGGTACGAGGCTGAGGCTTACTGCCGCTGGGCCGGACGCCGTCTGCCGACCGAGGCCGAGTGGGAGATGGCCGCCTCCGCCGAACCGTCGTCTGAACACAATCGCCTCTATCCCTGGGGCGACGAGCCGCCGACCCCGCGCCACGCCAATCTGGACGGGCGCTTGCTCGGTCCCGTGGACGTTGCGGCCTTCCCCGAGGGAGACAGCGCCTTCGGGTGCCGGCAGATGATGGGCAACGTGTGGGAGTGGTGCGCCGACGACTTCGGCCCATACCCCGGCTTCGTCCGTGACTCCTACAAAGAATACTCCGAGCCCTGGTTCGGCGACCACAAAGTCATGCGCGGCGGCGCCTGGGCCACCCGCTCCCGCATGCTCCGCAACACCTGGCGCAACTTCGGATTGCCCGCCCGGAGAGACCTGTTCGTGGGTTTCAGGACCTGCGCCTTGTAGCCGGGCGAGGTTCGGCTAGCTACTTGTGTTTAGGTAAGTCGGTCACGGGTTCCAATGTTTCTGACGTGGACTTGTCGAACAAGGTTCCTTGCGTAGATCGAGGTTGCGGCTTGTAGTTTGTGATCAGTAGCTCCGTGATATTACGGCTTTGAGAGTTCAAGTTTATCTCCCGGCGGTTCTTGAGGGGGTTCAGATGGTATCCGTCGAAAAGATCCCGGATGAAGGACGTATCGCTGTTGCTGACAGCCCAGCGCACGCGTCTCAAATCCAACTCCCTGCACAACGCGGCTAGTCTGAACTGGTCGTTCGCCCTAAACTGGTCTCTCGTGTAGCGGTTGAAATCCGCGTAACCGCCGAGCTTGTAGTAGGGCGGGTCCATATACACGAAATCGTCCTCAGCCACGTCTCGTAAACACAGCTCGAAGTCGCCCCGGCGAAATTCGATGTTTTCGAGAGCCTCGGACACCGCTCTCAGGTTGGCGGGATCGTAATATCGTCTGTTGTACTGACCATAAGGCACGTTGAACCGTCCTTGCCGGTTTACACGGAAGAGCCCTCTGAAACACGTCTTGTTCAAATAGACTAGATGAGCCGCCCGCTGAAATAGGGGAAGCTCTTGAGGAGGGATGCTCCTAACTCTTAGATACTCCTCTTTCGTGTTCTCCAGACCATCGAGTAATTTTGCTACTTGAGCAGGGTCTTCCCGAATGGCTTCGTAAGTATCGATTAGCCAGTCGTTCGCGTCGCCGATAATGGCTTTTTGGGGCCGCAGCGTAAACAGTACGCTCCCGCCTCCCACGAACGGCTCGAAGTAGCGATCGAAGTCGGAGGGGAATAGTTCAACTAACCGAACGGCTATGCCCTGCTTGCCTCCGGCCCACTTCAAAACCGGGGATACATTCTCCTTAATCATGGAACCGTATGATACTCATATTATGTAGACTTTCAAGTAGCATTTCATATAGTTCGGCGATGACTTCGAAGGATCAGGAGTGTCGAGCGTTTGGGGCTACGGTGCGTCTATATCGTGGGAAAGCTGGTTACTCACAGGAGGAGTTAGCAGACAGGGCGGGCATTCACCGTACCTACATTGGCGGTATAGAGCGTGGCGAGAGGAACCCCACGCTCACCATGATCCACCGTCTGGCTAGGGCTTTGAGTATTCCGCCGCATCAGTTGCTCGAAGAACCTCCGAAATCCACTGTTCAGGGGAGCGATTGAATACCAACGAAAAGTGGCGGGATTTAGGTTGGCGTCATCCATTGTGGGATTACATCAGATTCTACTCCGTCGTCCAGAGACAGAATAGAGAGGCTCGAAAGCTATGGGAAGAGAAATTGCGGAGCGACGTAATGGAGGTCGACGCTAATCATGATTTCTCGATACCCGCCGGACACGCCGAACTGTTCTTCGACTATCTGAAACACCGTGAGAATGACTTCGAGAACGCGCGGAGCTTGTTGCGAACGGAGGAAGAAGCCTTGGCTTACTGCGAGCAGATCGGAGCGGAAGTCAAGAAAGTTAGGACCAAGAGCCAGGATCACCATCAGTCCTCCGCAGCGATGGTTGCGGCAGTATCTTACATCGCGGGTGAGCATTGTTTGGAGCGGTCAGTGGGTTTCGATAAGGCTCCAAACCGTCGCTGTGTGTGGTTGGTTAATAACCAGCTCCACGTCACGGCTCGAAACCTCGATGGAGCGATTCCCTCTCTGGACTCCCCCGAGATAGTGTGGGAGATCAAAGAGTACTGGGGCAAGACCGCAGGTGGCAGCAAGATGAGCGACGCCGTGTATGAGTGTGCGCTGGTCGGTCGAGAGTTGCGGGACTTCGAGGAGAGATCCGGCGCGCCACGGGTTCAGCACGTCGTGTTTCTGGATGGCAAAGACCAATGGGCATCGCGTAAATCTGACCTGAAGCGCTTCATCGACCTGTTCCATCAGGGCTTGATCGACCACCTCTTTGTCGGCCGTGACGTGGAGACAGAGTGGAAAGTGTTTTTGACTTCGCTTCTTCCCTAGTAGACGAGCCTCCGGCGCACTGTGGCGGAGAAGCGGTCTACCAGGAGGACTACTATTATCGTGGCTCCTACCAGGGTGGCGACTTTCGGGTAGTCGAAGAGTTGCATGGAGATCAGTATCTCCTGCCCGATGCCGCCGGCGCCGACGAAGCCTAATATCGTCGCCGAGCGGATGTTGCACTCCCACTGGTAGAGGGTGAGCGAGGCGAAGGGGTTCATGGCCTGTGGAAGCCGTCCGAAGAGGAATGCTCCAAGGCCGCTCGCGCCGGTCGTCCGGAGGGCTTCCACGGGACGGTTCGGGACAGCTTCGAGTGTCTCGCTGTAGAGCTTGCCGAGGACGCCTGCTGAGTGGACGGCGAGGGCGAGGGTGCCGGGGAACGGGCCGAGGCCGAGGGCGACGACGAAGACGAGCGCCCAGAGGATGTCCGGGACGGATCTAAAGACGTTCAGGATGAAGCGCGCGAGGTGGTAGGGGACCGCCAGCGCGACGCGTTCACCACTGGAAGCGCCGACGGTCGGGACGGCCTGGGTGCCTGTCGCGGCGAGGGGCAGGGCGACTATCGCGCCGATCAGGGCGCCCAGGAAGGACATCTGGAAGGTTTCGAGGATGCCGGTTCCGGTGGCGCCGAGCGTGGCGGCGGAGAGGTCGGGTGGGAACATCTCCGAGACGAACTTCTCGATCGGTCCGGTGTTGGTGACGAGCTCAACGAGGTTGAATCCCGTGCCCGCTACGCTGTAGCCGGTCAAGCCGAGGAGGATCAGGACGGTCAGGCTCGTCTTCCAGGAGAAGCGGGGGACCGCCCCACCGACTCTTGGTTGCTTTACTTCAGTGGGCTGAGACGCCATCGCGGCCCTCTGTCAGTCGTATCATTGGATCCTCCATACAATGTTGCACGCTTTGCCGTTCCTCCGGGGCTGGTCTCGTCTCGTCGCGGGGGTTGCCCCGGTATATTTGCGCCAGCTTCTCGTCCGTGAGTTGGTCGGGAGGTCCGTCGTAGTGGACGCCGCCTTCCCGGAGGGCGACGACGCGCGGGAAGCGGCGGGCGAGATCCACGTCGTGCATGTTGGCGAGGAGTGTGGCTCCCGCGGCGTTGAGGGCGAGGAGCGCTTCCAGGACCTTCTCGGTCGTCACCGGGTCGACGGCGGCGAACGGCTCGTCGGCCAGTATGATCTCCGGCCGCTGCACCAGGAGCCGGGCCACGGCGACCCGCTGCTGCTGACCCCCGGAGAGGTCCGCCGTCCTAGTGCCGGCGAACTCCGAGAGCTCGACCTCCCCCAGCGCGCCCCGGACACGTTTCGCGAGGGCCGCGTCGGGACCGGCGAGGAAGGTACGCAGCGCCCTCCCGCTCTTCATGCCCCCGACCTCGCCCAGGGCCACGTTGAGCCCGGCCGGAAGCTGCGGAACCAGGTTGTAAGCCTGGTGGATGGTGCCGACCCTGCGTCGCAAGTCCCGGAGTCCCTTTTTCGAGAGCGCGTAGAGGTCCCGGCCTCCGATGGTGACCGTGCCGCCGGAGAGGGCGACGCTCCGGGTCAGGGCGCGGAAAAGGGTTGACTTGCCCGCGCCGGAGGCCCCGATCACGGCTACCCGCTCACCCGGCTCCACGCTCAGGGTGAAGTCGCGAAGCGCTGCGGCATCCCCGAACGAGACGCCCACGCCTTCCAGTGCGAGTTCGCGGATAGACCCCATTCTATTATTCTACTTGGCCGTGAGCAGGCCGAGCTTCTTGGCCTGCTGCTCTATGTAGTCGTAGTCGCTGGCCTTGACCTTCGCGTAGCCCTCGGCGTGGAGCAGGTCAAGGAGTTTAAGGTCCTTCATGTTCAAGAAAGCGTCTGTGATCTCCTGCTTCTTCTTACTCGAAAGAGAGTCGCGCACGACCCACGGGTATCCTTCGATAGGGGCCGACTGCTTTATGGTCCGGACCTTGCTCTTGTCTATGGTTCCCTGTTTTTCGAGCTCGTACAGGATGCGGTCTTCGAGGCCTCCGGCGGCAACCTTGCCGTTAGCCACCGCCTGGGCCGTGGTGTCGTGGCCGCCGGTGTAGATCTTCTGTCCGAGGTCGTTACGGTAGTCGATGCCGGCCTGTTTCAGCATGATCGAAGGGTACAGAGAGCCCGAGGTAGACGATACGCTCCCGAAAGCGAATGTCTTGCCCTTGAGCTCCGAAACATTCTTTATCTTGCTGTCGGACGGCACGATTATGAGGGAGTGGTACTTCGTGTTGTGGGTGTACGGGTTGATCTCCGTGACCAGCGGGGTCACTTTGGCCCGCTGCCGGGCCTGGACGTAGGTGAGGCCGCCGAAGTAGGCCACGTCAAGCTTGTCGTTCGCCATCGCCTCCACCACGGCGTTGTAGCTGGTCGGGACCGAGAGATCCACCTTCTCCCCGACCTTCTTGGAGAGGTATTTCGCGAGCGGTTCGTACTCGGCCTGCACCTTCCCCGGGTTCTGGTTCGGGACCAGCCCGACGCGAAGCGTCCCGGATCCACCCGAGGCGTTGCCCGAAACGCTGCCACCACAACCAGCCAGAATTACGGCGAGCAACGAGATCGAAAAGAGCACAAACAGTTTCCGGATCACAAACATCCCTTTCTAAAACACGCGGTCGTAAAAATCGTCAACTGATAGAGAAAACAATCTCCGAAACAGTATACGACGCAGGCTGGAGGAACGGGCGAGAGCTTTCTAACCGACCTTCTCGACGACCATTGCGAAGCGGTGGATCCAACCTGCTATCGGAAGCTCGGTGCCCCTCGCGCGTGACTTCAAGAGAAGTCTGAGATCTCCCGGAGCAGGACTCTGAGCTTTGGGGCGAGGTCTTCGATCTCATCCGGGTCGCATCTGATGTGGAGGTGGATGTTCAGCGCCGGACCCGCGCCCGATGTTATCGTGGTCGATGCTGTGGCAGCCGTCTCGTTCTCCGGCAGGTCTCCGGCAGGCGTGTAGAGATCCGATTCTACGTCGAAGGTCGCGTTCAGTTCTCCGGCGTCTTCTTCCAAGAGGCCGGCGGCTTTTAGCATGTCGATGATCGCGTTGGCGCCCGTCATGACTGGCTTATTCCTGGGCTGACGGGCGACGTGGGCGATGTACGCCTGGAGGGCGGGGCGCATCATGCCTTCTCGGAGCTTGACGGCGGAGAGGACGTTCTGCAAGAATTCGTTGGTTGAGATGATACGACGCCACCCCCGCTGGATGTCCTTCTGTTCCTTGCGGCTCAGAGACAGCGCCAGATCCCGCCCCGTCCTGGTGACGAGCTTCTCTCTCTCACCCTGCAGGATCCCGATGGCGGCTAGAAAAGCGTTGTTGCGGCTGAAACTGGACTGGTGAACGGAGTTTAACTTGCTCACATCGCCTGGATTTGACGCCTCGTCGCGCGTCCCATAAGCCACGATGATGTTCGCCAACTCTTCGTAAGATGAGCCCGGAAGCCGGAATTCGCCTTCAGCCATCCAACGCCTCCTCTCCCCGTAACCCGACCGTTCCAACGACGCAACGGACATTATAGCGGGGAGCGATGCGTCCGGCTCGCAAGCGCCGTCTACCTACTCTTTTTCAGGCTCAAACAGCAGCTTTTCCGTATTTCGAGAGCGCGTCGAGAAAGGTCTTTTTTATGGCCGGATGGGCTGTATAACCAGTGTAACGAAAGTGGTCCGAGGGATGGGGAGATCCGGTGAACATGCACCCAGACGCGCTGTACGAGATGATCCGGGACGAGAGGTCTCGCGAGCTGGCGATGGCCGAGCACAGACGCGCCGCCTTGCTCGCTAATCGCGGGCCTTCGTTGCGCTCCAGGGCCGCGCGGACGCTTTTCCGGGTGGCTTTCGCCGTCGAGCCCGAAGCGGTCTGGCGGGCGCTGTGGGAGAGTCTTTCGGTCGGTGGAAACGCCCGCAACGAGGTCGGGGTCAGCGGTCGGCGGGCTCTCCGGGACCGGTAACGGTTTCCGTCTCTGCATTGTTATCCGGCAGCAGGAATTCTCGTACCTCGCGGTTGAAGGTATCGGCCCGTTCGTCCTGGGGCAGGAGGGCGGCGTCCCTGAAGATTCTGGGCTCGGATCTGGGGTTGTTCTGTAGAAAGTCCTCTGCCTCTTGGACCGGCGTGGTCTTGGCTTCGTAACCCCAGCAGATCAGGGACCGCTGCGGCGCCCGCGGCCAGTAGTCTGCAACCCCGATATTGAGCTTGCCCGCCACGAACGCCGCCGGCAGATACTTCGCCCTTCGACCATGCCCCGCCTGGTAGTAGCCGTCGATCAGGTCCTCCGTCACGAACGACGGGTCGTGGTAAGCCATCCGCGCCAGGTAGTAACGGATGCCCCGCCGCGAGACGATGGCGTGGTAGAGCGAATCCCCGAGCACGGGCGCCAAGAAGAGCCCGTAAATGAAGTCTCCCAAAAGCCCAGACCGCCTGCTCAGGCTGGCGTAGCCGGTCGGGCAGACGAGCACGAGTTTACCGAAGAGCCTCGGGCTCCGGACGGCGGCCGGGATAGCCAACGCGCCGCTTAGGGAACTCGCGACGAGGTGCGCCCGCCTCCCGACCTCCTCGCGCACGAAATCCTCTATCTGTGAAGTTACGTCCTCCGGCCCGTAGCGCTTCGCCGGGCGTTCCGACATACCGCACCCGAGCAAATCGAGCGCGTAGACTCGGAAGCTCTCCGACAACTCTCCGAAGTTCTTCCTGAACTCGAAGGAAGACGCCCCGGCGTAGATGCCGTGGACCAGAACCAGCGGCTCCGCTTCGGGGTCGCCCGCAACTGTGTACGCGAGGTCCCCGCTCCGCCACCGGTAACGACGGACCTCTCCGCCCAAACCTCCGGTCTCGCCACCGCTACTCTCCAGCTTCCTGTTCCACGCCGCCAGTCCACCGATCAGCCCGCCCGCCGCCAGTATCGTCCTGAGCCTCATCCCCAACGCCTCCATCTCATCGCCGTTTCTAACGGCCAAAGTAAAAATCTTCCCGGTAGGCGCATGCTATCAGAGATCCGTGATATAGTTAAGCTACTTATGTAAGCGGCTTAAATAAAGGTATGAGTTGGACCGCGAGTCGTTGGTTGATGAGATCTTCATGTTGTTGCCGGTTTTGGGTAGGTTGTTGGACCGTCCGGACGTGGTGGAGTTCGATGAGATGGTCGATGAGATCGCGCGTCGGGGTATACCGACGGACGTTCACGTTTCGCCGGGGCACATCCAGATCATGATCTCACTGGCCCGTGGTCCGCATTCGATCCGGCAGTTGGCCGAGGCGTTGGGGGTGTCGTCCCCGGCGGTTACGCAGCTCGTAGACCGGTTGGTGGATCTCGGGATGGTCGAGCGGCGTCATGACGCGAAGGACAGGCGGGTGGTGCTCGTCGACTTCGTGCCGGGGATGCAGAAGATAGCACGCCGGATGCTGGACCGGCAGCGGGAGCAGCTCGTCTGGGTCGTCGAGCAGATGACGGAGGAAGAGGCACAGGCGTTTCTAAAAGGATTGAAGCTTCTCGTTTCGGGACTCGGCCCTATATCCGGGGAGGATGTCAGATGAGAAGCAGCATCATCGGCTGGAGCTTGAAGAACAAGTCCGTGGTGATCCTCGCGGCCGTGCTCCTCATAGCCAGCGGCGTGTACGCCACGACGCGCCTCAACCAGGAGCTTCTGCCGAACATAGAGTTCCCGACGATAGCCATAGCGACCCCGGTGCCGGGCGCGGGACCGGAACTGGTGGACGAGCAGGTCACCCAGCCGATAGAGTCCGCGCTCGGGAACGTGCAGGGCATAGATAGTACACAGTCGACCTCCTCGCAAGGGTTCTCCGTGGTGCTCGTGCAACTAAGCCTGGACGCGGACGCCAAACAGGCGGAAGATGAGATCCACCACGATTCGCTGGACGACGCCATCGTCGAGGCCGGAAGGGCGCGTCTGCGGCCGATTCTGATGACGGCCCTGGTAACCATCGGGGCGCTCACGCCGCTGGCGCTCGGCGTTGGCGGCGGCGGCACCCTGATCTCCAGCAGCCTCGCCATCCTGGTCATAGGCGGACTCGCCACCTCGACCTTCTTGACGCTGTTGGTGGTGCCGGTCGGCTACTCCGTCCCCGAAGGAGCCCGCGCCCGCATGAGGAAGAGAAAGAGCTAGGGAGCGTCCAGTATGGAGCAGAGGGTAGAAAATGGGGAGCAGGCTCCGGAGTTCCGGTTGTTGGCGGCCGGTTCGGGTCGGCGGTTCAGCCTGGACGGTTTGGCGGGTCGTCCGCTTGTTTTGATCTTCCACCTTCAGGGAACGGCCCCGACGGCGCGGTTGATCAACCGCGCCGTCCGCGCCCGCTATCCATCCCCGGATCAGGCGACCGTCGCGAGCGTTATCGACCTCTCCATCGTGCCGCCGGTCTACTGGATGACGGTCGCCCTTGTCTTGAACCAGGCTTACGAAAAGGCGGCGGTCGAACTGCCGCCCGATGTAGACCCTGCCGAATACGTGATCATACTGCCCGACTGGGGCGGTTTCGTCAGCCGCTCTTACGGCGTCAGGAGGACCAACAGGGCAGCGGCGATAGTGATCGTTGACGGCGACTCGAACGTAGTAGGTTTGTATCAGGGAGAGCGACCGGTTGAGGCGGTTTTGGATCTACTAGATGAGCTGGAGCAGATTTAGTGTTAGCGACGACAGTTTCATTCCCGATATGCATGCAAACTGATCACGAGGGTACACGGAATTTCAGGAGGTGAACCATGATCGAGCAGGAGCAGGGACGTTATCGGCGGCGCACCCCGGATCGGCAGTACCAGACGAAGATGCGGGAGGTTCTCAAAGAGCGTCTGGATGAGGTGCCGGCCAACATCTCCCGCGGCGAGATCGAAGCCCTGGGTATCGAGATAGGGCTGGAAGACCCGACGGAGGCCGCCCGCCTCTTCAACCGCCTCAAAGGCGTCTCGTGGCGGGGAGAATACATCACGTCCGAGGAGAAGGTCTGGGTCGCAGCCCGCATCACAGACGTTAGCTAGAGTCTCCTAGCCACTCTTCAAACGCAGGGTCCCGGCTTTGTCGCTCCGGACCTCTACCTCGACCCTGCCTCCTCCATCTACCATCCACGCCGCGCGCCGGGCGTAGTCCGAAGGAAGACCCGCCCAGAACGCCGGGTTCTTCCACGAGTTGCCCTCTAACGATGACCGCCCTGTGAGGTGTCCTAGTCCCATCTTCGCCTCGCCGGAGACGAGCGTCGCGCCCTCCGGCAGCTTTACCTCTACCTTCACGGGCTTTACTGTCTTCTTATCGGCGGCTATCCGGCTTACGTTGGTCGGCAGGTAGCCTGTGTTCTCGACCGTCAGCTCTAGCTTGCGCAGGCCGCCCGGCAATTCCTGTTCCGAAAGCTCCGCTTCGAGGCGTGGGGCGCAGGAGGCGTGGGAGAGGGCGAAGTCGGTGAGCTTGCGGCACTCGGTTTCGAGGAATTTGGGTGGTGGGTTCTGGAAGGTGAATTTTGTCTTCCAACCCCCGACCTCAACCCGCCCGAGTTGCGGGTGATCGAACTCCGTCCACGGGGCGAAACCTTCACCGTCTAGCTCCTGATCGTTCCAGGCGAGCATCTTTAACTGCTGCTCCTCAGACGGCCTGCGGAAGATCTCTATAAAGTCATCGACCTCGATGCCGGCGTTTCTCGCCAGGCTCCAGAACTCTATGGTGTAGGCGAAGACACCGTAACTCGAATAGGCCCAGTCGTCGAAGGCGCCGGTCATCACGTCCCTCGGGTCGTAGCGGAAGTCGTGGTAGACGGAGATGTTCGGGTAGCCGGTGATCTCAGTTCCCCGATCTCCTATTGCCTTGAATACAGCCAGGTCGTGCTCTGGCATCTGAAGGTCTTCCCTATCCGAGAAGGGCCGCAGGATGGCGCCGCAGAAGGTGTGGTAAGTATGAGCAGAGAAGACGTTCTTGCGGGCGAGCAGAGCATCCACCTGCGAACGCGCCTCCGGCTCCGAGAGTGGGTAAGGTCCAGCGCCGGACTGCTCGTTTTCCTCGCGCCAGGCGTGAGGGTACTGGCGGTTCATATCGAGTCCGTAGAGCGGACGGGCTATCTTTCGGTCGAACCCGTCGTAGTCCTCGAAGGTCCCTTCCCGGTAGAGCCGATAGTAGGTCTCATCGGGCTCCGCCTCGTCCGGGAGTCGCGGGACCATCAGCCTCCCGTCTTTCTCGGAGATGCGCCACTCTCCGTGCTCGTCCTCGACGCGCATCTGGAGTATGTGGCCGTCGTCGTCTACGTCCTCCGGCTGGAGACCAGGTTCTTCCTCCGGCTCGGGCCAGGGGCGGGTGGTCGCCCGGAGGTTGTGGGGCGTGGTCAGGTAGCGCTCAGCGCCGTCGGGGGAGAGGCGTGGCAGGACGTAGAAAGCCTGGCGCTTCAGGAGGGTCGTGATGCGGGCGTCTGAGTCGTGGCTTTCGAGGAGGGTTTGTATGAGGTGGAGGGCCGACATCGAGCCCGTCACTTCGCCGGCGTGGGTATTTGCGTCGACCCAGAAGGCCGGTTTGTCGGAGGCGGGGCCGGTGGAGTGGTCGGTGATCTCCACGAGCCAGATGTCCCGCCCCTCGTAACTCTTCCCGATGGAGACGATCTCGCATAGTTCGGGGTACTCCTCCGCGAAAGCGCGCAGGGTATCGGACAACTCCTCGTACTTCAGATACCTCTCGAAATCGACCTTCATATCTCCCCTTTTTCGCTCCGTTGACGCCCGACGCTGGAATAAGCCTATTATGTACTACTCTACAGGCCATCATGCTACCCCTAGATGTTGGGACAAATCTTGTTATCCTGCGTTATGTTGGGTGCCGGGAGAGTGAACCGGCCAAAGACGTGACCATCGGGTGCGAGATATATATAATTGTTGCAGTTCAGGGAGAATACTGCGGGAGGCATCAAGACACTGGACGTTTCGGTAAAGACCGTCCTCGGAGGACGATACAGGATCCAGGGAACGCTAGGTAGGGGCGGGATGGCCGTCGTCTACCGGGCGGAGGACGAGGTCTTGGGGCGTACCGTCGCCTTGAAAACACTCCGCAACCAGTTCGCCGACAACCCGACCTTCCAGCGTCGCTTCGAGCAGGAGGCGCGGGCGATGGCCTACCTGGACCACGAGAATATCGTCAGGGTCTACGACATCTCCCAGGACGAACGGACGCCTTTCATAGTAGCCGAGTGCGTCCCTGGCGACGACATCGGGAAGCTGCTGGAAGGGGGGCGGCGGTTGGGTGAGTCTTTCACGCGGGATGTGGCGGCCCAACTTCTCGGCGCTCTCTCCTACGCCCATCGCAGGGGTGTCATACATCGGGACATCAAGCCCTCTAACATACTCATAGACGAAGACGGGACCGTGAAAGTGGCCGACTTCGGCATCGCGCGTATCGTCGAGGATGAGAGGGCGGGCGAACCGGGGGAGATCATCGGCAGCGCCCGGTATATGTCGCCGGAGCAGCTAACGGGCAAGCAAACGACCCAACGGAGCGATATTTACTCGGTGGGCATCCTCCTCTACAACTGCCTGACGGGAGAGCCGCCGTTCGTCGGAGACCTAAAGAGCCTGACGCGCCGGCAACTCCGCGAAGACCCCAGGCCCCCGCGAGAGCTGAACCAGCGCATCTCACCGCACATGGAAGCCGTAATCCTGAAAGCCCTCGCCAAAGACCCGGAAGACCGCTACCCCTCGGCCGGAGCCATGCTCGAAGACCTCCGGTCGGGAGCTAAACGGAGTCCGGCACGGGCCGGGAGCCTGCTGGCCGGTCACGGTCGCCTGGTCGCCGCGACGCTGGCGCTCCTCGTGTTGCTCGTCGGCGGCGTCTCGGTGGCGGCCGGTCTCGGGTACACTCCCGGCTCCGGAGAAGCCGCGTCTTCCGCCTCTGCCACACAGAAGCCCCTAAAAGGTGTAAACGTGGTCCTCGAAGGAAAAGCGCCCGCCGCTCCCCAGGTCCCCCAAGCCGCTCAGACTTCTCAACAAGTGTTCGCTGCCCTATCCGGCGGGGATGCGTCGAGCCCGGCCGCGACTCCGAGTGTAGACAAGACGGGCTACGTACGGGTGCCGAACGTCAGGACTTACTTCGACTATTCGGCGAGGGAAATTCTCGCTAACCGCGGTTTCCAGGTGAGGGTCGTCCACACTCAAAGGAGCGGCTACGCCAACCGGGGCGTAACCTGGAGGACCAGCCCCGCCATAGGTACCGTCGCGCCGCCTGGATCCACCATCACAGTCTACGCGACGCCCAAGCTTCTCTACCAGCCGAAACTCTAAGCCGGTCTTTCCGAACACTCTCCTCTTTTCCGTATTGGATCTAACGCGACGCCAGATACGCCCGTCTCCGATAAGCTGCGGTGTGGTACAGGAGAAAGAACGCGACCGCCAGCGTCCGTTCATCCTCCTGCTCGAAGGAGACCTCGTACCTTCGCCCCGATAAGCTGCCGCTGATTCGCGCCAAATTAGCGCCGCCGGAATCGGCCGTGGCGTAGTTGCGTAGAAAACTCGTGCGCGCTTTGTAGACTTTGCCGCCGCAATAGATTTCGAGCCTGTCGGCGGAACCTCCCTCTCGTTTCGCGGTGAGTATCTCCGAGCCTCCGGAAGTCATCCGGTATCCGTGTTCTGGGGTCTGCCTGATCTCGGTCTCTATCTCTCCGGCGTTCAGGTCCGCGCCGGCAGTGCCGTTCAGGTCGAGGCGGCCGAATTCCTCGTCCCCGGCGCGCAGCAGTACGAAGCTACCCGCGAAGAGACCGCGCACGCTTGCCGTGAAGGAGCCCGCGAGGCTCTCCCGAAGGGTGTTCCAGTGGTTTGTTGGAGATGAATAATCCACAGTGTCTCTAAGTGTACGCGCGGGACGCCGTTGGAGTTTCGGATGGAGAGCGGGTACATTAGGGAGACGAAGAGCGAAGATAGGGAGTGTGTAAAAGCCGTGGAGCTAAAGAACAAAGAAGATCTTCGGAATGAGATCCTGCAGACCTGGCTCAGGAACGCCTGGGTATATCCGATGGAAGGACCGAGCGAACAAGTCTACCTGCGTCTCACGCCCGGAGGACGGCTCAAGATGCG
Organism: Rubrobacteraceae bacterium; assembly: GCA_965219175.1. Lineage (GTDB taxonomy): Bacteria > Actinomycetota > Rubrobacteria > Rubrobacterales > Rubrobacteraceae > JBBPZK01. Next base: position 55,730 of record CBDCNI010000001.1, on the reverse strand, counting down.
CCGCCGCATAGGTGAGCTCGAGAGCTCCCTGGGCGTGAGCGGCGGAGAACTGCTGAAACAAGAGGAGGCCGGAAACCTCCCGGTCGAGCGCGACAAGCTGGAACTCGCCATGATGGTCCAGTCATACGCCTCCGAACGCCGCTTTATACAAAGCCAGGGCGGCTCTCTGGGTACACCGGTGGTGGAAGTCGAGGAAGAAACGGAAGAAGGAGAAGAGCCGGAAGAGCAAACCGGAGAACAAGAGTCGTAAGGGAGCCTGAAAGCGGTTAAAGCTTCCGACCCGGACGGACGATAACCAGTCCATGAAGCAGTCGGAGCACACACGCGATCACACCACCGAGAAAACTGGTTCAGGGCTGCTCGGTCTTATCAGCCGGTTCGGCGAGGAAGTTTGCGCGGAGCCGGAGCATCTGGAGAGCAAACTGGAGGAGATGGTTTCAGGGGTCGCAGAGGTCCTCGGTCTCCGTTGCGTTGGTCTGTCGGTTGAGCTTTCGGAGAAGCGTCGCATCTCGGTAGAGATAGGTGAGCAGAGTCGCGACGGTTCTGAGAAGTTTCCAGTGATGAGGGGGAAAGTCCGGGTGGGCGAACTCTTCGCGAGCGCTGGTGCGAGCGCGAACTCGGATGGGGGAGAGCCGCTCACGGAGGAGCAGGCCGATGGTTTGCGGGCGGCGGCGACTTCTTGCGCGCTGGCCGTGGACGCCGCTCACGCGCGGGAGGTCGCCTCCGTCCGGGCTGCGCACGGGAGCCTGGTTCAGCTCGCCTCCGAGGCGCTCGGTACCATTTTGGACGAGGATCAGTTGCACAAGACCGTGCTCGTTCTGACGCTGGAGCTTCTTGAGGCGACGGGTGGAATCGTCTTCCTCGAAGACGGCGGTGTCGTGAGCATCGGAGAGATCGGGGAGAGCGTCCGGGAGCTGGAGCAGGTAGAGACGCCGGCCCGCAAGCCCTGGATCGGCCGCGTCGGCCGCTTCCACGCCCTGGGAGTCCCGGTGGGAAGGTCCGCTGGATCCCTCTTCGTCGTCCGCAAGGAGCGTCCCTATACCGAAAACGAGGGCGTCTCGCTAAAACTCGTCGCCCGCCAACTCGCCCGCGCTGAGGAACGGAGCCGGCTGTACGCATCCCTGGAAACGACCACGCGCGACGCCATCGCGTCCCTGGCCGCCGCCCTCGAATCCCGCGATGGGACCACCGGGGAGCACATCCTGCGCGCCCAGAACCTCACTGGAGAGGTTGCCGGGGCGTTAGGGCTCGACCCCGATACAGTCCAGACGACCGAATACGCCGCCATTCTGCACGACGTTGGCAAGATCGGCATCCCTGACGCTATCCTGAACAAACCGGGCAAACTCGACGAGCACGAGTGGGCGACGATGCGCCTCCACCCGCAGATGGGCGTGGATATTTTGTCCCGGATTTCCGGCTTCGAGCGCGTCTCGGACGCCGTGTTGAACCATCACGAGCGTTACGATGGCGGCGGTTACCCGCTCGGGGCGTCCGGCCGTGAGATACCCGTGGAGGCCCGCATAATCTCTGTTGTCGACTCCTACGACGCGATGACCAACGACCGCCCGTACCGCGAGGCGATGAGTGAGGAAGAAGCCCTGGAAGAACTCGCCGCCGGCTCCGGTAGCCAGTTCGATCCGGAGGTAGTCGAAGCGCTACGAAAAGTTTTAAAAGAGAAGAGGGAACGGAATGAGTGAGCCGCTGCTATTTACCGACGAGGGCCAGCGCGTAAGCGTCGGCGCCCACGTCTGCGCGATGCACGAGAACCCGACCAGCGTTCTCGGCGCCCTGGCCGAAGCCTTCAAGGTCGGCCTCCGGCAGAACGAGCGTTGCGTCTACATAGCCCCCGAGGAATCGGCGTCGGCCGTGCGTAGCACGCTGAAAGAAGCCGGCACGGACGTAGAAAGCGCTGAGAAAGAAGGTCATCTCCTGTTCATGATGGATAGGGAGCCGTTCTTGAAAGACGGCGCCGAGTTCGACCCGCAGCACCTGGTAGACGCCATAAAGAGCACGTTCGAGGCGACCATCGAGGCCGGGTATGCGGGGCTCCGGCTCTCGGCTGACGTACCCTGGATCTCCCACGACGTACCCGGAGAGGACCGCGTGCTGGAGTTCGAGGCGTTGGCCGACGAGGTCGTCAACTCGCCCGGCGTACCCCTGATCGCCATCTGCCAATATCAACTGAGCAAGCTTGACCCCGAAGACACGATCGACATAATGGAGCGACACCCGCTGACCCTCGTCGGCGGACGCATCCACACCAACGACAAGTACGCCGGATAGAGTCTCTCAGGCCGTCTTGCGGTTCAGGCGGCGTTCGAGGGCGTTCGCCAGGTAGATCAGGGGCAGGCAGATCGCCAGGTAAATGAGCGCCGCCCCGATGAGCGGCGTCCCGTTGAACGTCTGAGACTGTATAACCCGCGCCGCCCGCAGAAGTTCTGCCAGCCCGATCACCGAGACAAGCGAAGTATCCTTGACGAGCGTGACGAACTCGTTGGTTAGTGGCGGGATAACGCGCCTGAAAGCTTGCGGCACGATTATGTGACGCATCGTCTGGCCGTAGTTGAGTCCGGAGGCCCGTCCCGCTTCCATCTGTCCCTTGTCTATGCTCTGAATACCGGCTCGGAAGATCTCCGCGACGTAGGCAGCGCTGTTCAGCGCCAGCGCTACGAGCCCCGCAAAGAACAGGCTGTTGAAGCGGACGCCGATGAGCGGTGTCGTGTAGTAGATGATGATGATCTGGACCAGGAGCGGCGTCCCGCGAAAGATATCAATGTAGAGTTGGGCGGGCCAACTCAGTACCTTCGAGCGGGCTATCTTCAATAGCGACAACGCGAGCCCGAGGGTTATCCCGATAATTTCTGCCAAAAACGCCAGCGCAATAGTTACCAGGATTCCCTGCAAGATCGCGTCCCAGTTCTGGAAAACTACTCCGAAGTCGAAGTAGTTGCTCCGGATCTGCTCAGGGCTGAACCTGCTCGGGTCGAACTGTACCGGCGGCCAGGAGAAGGGCATCTAATCTCTCCCGGCTAGGGTATGTTCTTCGGTTTCTGGCCGAACCACTTCTCGTAAAGTTTGGCGTAGGTGCCGTCTTTCTTTATCTCGGCTAAGGCTTCGTTGGCCGGTTTGAGGAGGTTGCTGTCCTTGGGGAAGGCTATACCGTACTGCTCTCCGGTCGGGATGGTCTGGACGATTACGAGCGAACCGTTGCTCGTCTTGGCCCGGTAAGCGGAGACCGGGAAGTCGTTGATGATCGCGTCGATCTGGCCGTTTTCGAGGGCGGCGAAAGCATCCGTGATGGTGTCGAAGGTCCTGACCTGGCTGATCTTACCGTTTTTCTTGAGCTTGTCCGCCTCCGAGGCGCCGGTGGTGCCGAGCTGGACCCCGACGGTCGCGCCGGAGAGATCGCCAGTAGACTTTATCTTCGAGCCCTTTTGCACCAGGAGCGACTGGTCGGCGTTGAAGTAGGGCTTTGAGAAGTCGATCTGTTTTTCGCGCTCGGGTGTTATGGTTATCGAAGAGATCGCGGTATCGTAGAGGCCGGAGCCGATGCCCTGGATGATCCCGTCGAACTTGACGTTCTCAAACTGCGGCTCGAAGCCCGCCCGCTTGCCGATCTCACGCATCAGGTCTATGTCGAAACCTACGGTCTTGCCGTTCTTGGTGAACTCGAAGGGCTGGTAGGCGATGTCCGAGGCGACCTTGACCTGCTTGCCTCCCGCGCCGCCACCGCCGGTATTTCCCCCGCTGCCTCCACCTCCGCCGTTACTGCTGCTGCCACTGGAGCCGCATCCGGCCACGAGTGCCAGCGCGAGCGCGAATACGATCAGGGTGGAGACGAAGGTCCCGAGCTTTCTCACCTATTGTGTCCTTTCGAGGAATTGTATGTTTATGTCCGCCCCAATCGGGCGAGAGTGCGCGTAGTTAACAACAAAGCGGGTTGTAAATGCAAGTTTGCGCCCAAAAATAGGGCGACTACGCTGTCGGTTTGCTAATGGAGGATCCTGGCGAGGAACCTTTTGGTTCGCTCGTTTTGGGGGTTCTCGAAGAAGTGTTCCGGGGTGCCGACTTCCACTATGCGGCCCTCGTCCATGAAGACGACCCTGTCGGCGACGCGGCGGGCGAAGCCCATCTCGTGGGTGACGACGACCATCGTCATGCCGCCGCTCGCCAGGTCCGCCATCGCTTCGAGGACCTCGTTTATCATCTCCGGGTCTAGCGCCGAGGTCGGTTCGTCGAAGAGCATTATCTTCGGCTCCATCGCGAGCCCTCGCGCTATCGCCACCCGCTGCTGCTGCCCACCCGAAAGACTTTCCGGGTACTTGTTCGCCTGTTCGGAGATGCCGACCCGCTCCAGCAGGCGCGAGCAACGTTCGTCGGCTTCTTTCTTCGAGACTTTCCTGACCTTTGACGGGGCGAGCGTGACGTTCTGGGCGACCGTCATGTGCGGGTAGAGGTTGAACTGTTGGAAGACGAAGCCGATCTCACTCCGCAAGCTGTTGAGGTCGAAGTTCCCGTCCCGGACCTGCATTCCGTCCACGATCAACTCTCCGCTGTTGACGCTTTCGAGGGCGTTTATGCACCGGAGCAGGGTGCTCTTGCCGGAGCCGGATGGTCCGATCACGACGACGACCTCGCCTTCGTCCACGGTGAACTCGATGCCCTCCAAAACCTGGAAGTCACCGAACCACTTGTCGACCCCGTGAAACTCTATGATGCTCATTCGCCCCTACAGTCTCCCAGCCGTTTAGGAATACTTTATTAGCAGTGTAGAATAGCATGAAAGCTCGGGTTCAAATACGCTACAAACCATGGAGGAGCCTCGTGGACAACCTTTTCGATGCGGCGGAGGGCGGCGAGAATAGGGAGGAGCGGCTCGCGGAGCTGGCCCGACAGGTTTCGGTCTGTACCCGCTGCGACCTGGCCCTGAGCAGGACGAATACCGTTTTCGGCACCGGAGACCCGCACTCACCCCTGATGCTCATCGGTGAGGGACCGGGGGAGAACGAAGACGCGACGGGGCTGCCGTTCGTCGGGAGGGCCGGGAAGCTTCTGGACGACATCCTGGCGGCGGTCGAGCTTACGCGGGATCAGGTCTACATCACGAACATCGTCAAGTGCCGGGCCTCGGTCGAGGAGGGTGGCAGGACGAGGAACCGCCAGCCGAAGACGAGTGAGATCAAGACGTGCAACCCCTACCTCCAGGCGCAGATAGACGCTGTAAAGCCCGAGGTCATCCTCTGTCTCGGTGGTCCGTCCGCCAAGACGTTCATAGACAAGGACTTCAAGATCACCAAAGACCGGGGCAAGTGGTACGAGATAGAAGGCATCCGGACGATGGCGACCTTCCACCCGGCCTACATCCTGCGCCAGCGCGGCGAAGACCTTCAAAACACCAAGCGACTGGTCTGGAAAGACGTCCAGAACGTCTACGCCGAGTACCAGAAAGCGATAGAAGAGCGAGGGTAGTATAGAAAGTAAGGTTTTTCCTAGTCTTGTAGGGGCAACGGCTGGTATTATCCGGGTGTGAAGTAGAAAACCTTCGAGAAGGGCTCGTAACCTTGGTCAGCACTATTTCCGGCAGCCGTATGATGGACACCCTGGATAAGGAAATCCTCAATTTCATTCAGCGGGAGGTCCCGTTGGAACGGGAGCCTTTCGCTGCCATTGGGCGGGAGGTCGGGCTCTCGGGTCACGAGGTCATCCGCAGGATAGAGGCGCTAAAGAGGTCTCGGGTGATACGTCAGATCAGCGCCATCTTCGATACTCGCGTGCTTGGTTACGAGTCGAGCCTGGTCGCGGCGACTATTCCCGCCGACAAGCTCAACGCGGGGGCGAAGGCGATCAACTCTCATCCCGGCGTCTCACACAACTACGAGCGCGACAACGTTTTCAACCTCTGGTACACGGTCGCCGTTCCGCCTGATTCCCGGCTCGGGCTGAAGAACACGGTAGACGTCCTCCACCACATAAGCGGCGCCGAAAAGACCCGCATCCTCCCGACCTTGAAGTTGTTCAAAATCGGGGTGACGCTCGACATGAAAGCGGGAGCTACCGCCAAGAAGGAAGCCCCGCAGTACGGCGAGAAAGACCGGGTCGCCGCCGACAAAAATATCTCGGAAGAGGACAAGTCGGCCATCCGGGCGCTCCAGGAGGACATCCCGCTGACCCCGAGGCCGTTCGACCTATGGGGAGAGCAGGTCGGGCTCTCGTACGAGGAGCTCTTGGAGCGGGCCTACGATTTGAAGCGGCGTAAGATCATGCGCCGCTTCTCGGCCGTCCTCTATCACCGGAAAGCTGGCTTCCGGGCGAACGCGATGGGTGTCTGGAAAGCCCCGGAGGATCGCGTGGAGGAGATCGGCAACATGTTCGCCCAGTATCAGGCTGTCTCTCACTGCTACCAGCGCCCGGTCTACGAGGACTGGCCCTACGCCCTGTTCTCGATGGTCCACGGCCGGAGCGTGGAGGAGTGCGAGAAGATCCTGGACGCCATGTCCGCCGAAAGCGGCCTGACGGACTACGCATCTCTCTACTCGACCCGCGAGTACAAAAAGACCCGCGTTCGCTACTTCACGCCCGAGATGGACGCCTGGGAGCGGCTCTACGCCGGCACGCTCCGGTAGCTTATACCTCACAAACCCTGCGCTGTGAGAGACCCCGCCGCGATGATCCTCGGCGGGGTCTTCCTAGTTCGTGAGGTCGGGTGTTGGTGAGCGTTGGTATCCTGGCGGCGTTCGTGGTGGTGGTCCTGGCGGCGGCTGTATCGGGGCTTATCGGTTTCGGGCTCGCCGTCGTGGGAGTTCCTTTGCTCCTTCTCTTCTTCGAGCCGGCCACGGTGGTTGTTTTGATCGCCTTCATATCACTCTTCACCAACGCGGTTATCGTGCAGGACTCGTGGCGGGAGGTCGAGGTGCGAACCGTCCTCTCGCTGTTGCCCTGGGCTTTGCTCGGGCTCGTATTCGGGACGGAGATATTGCGGGTCGTGAACCCCGACTACCTCCGGCTCTCCGTCGGCGTGATCGTTGTACTCTCGGCTGTGTTGCTCGTTTGGAACGCCGCGCCGCGAGCGGCGAATGGTCCGTGGGGTACGATCCTCGCCGGTCTCACCAGCGGCGCCCTCTCGACCTCGACCGGGATCGCCAGTCCTCCGGTCGTCCTCCTCTTCGCCGCCCGTGGACTATCTAAAAACAGTTTCCGGGCGAGCAACGCGGCCTATTTCCTGCCCTTGAGCCTTGCGATCATCGTTGTCCTCTTCATCCGGGGCATAGTGGAGGCGGAGCAACTTTGGATCTCCGCAGCGCTGGTCCCGGCTGCTTTTATCGGGAAGGTGATCGGAACATCCGCCGTGAAACGCCTCTCGAACGAAGCCTTCCGAAAGATAACCCTGGCGGTCGTCTGTCTAACCGGCATCCTGGGCGTGCTCACCGCCGTCCGGGCCTTACTCTGACGAAGAACGATCGCGTTCGCGCTACGCGCCGAGTTGGTCCGCGAGGTCGAGAAAGTTCGTAGCCACGACGTCGAAGGCGGGGTCCGGCGCTCCGGCTTCCCCTCCGGGGCCGAACTCCAGGGGACGGGGAACGTAAGCCGTGCGGAGCCCCGCTTCTCGCGCGGCGCGCAGGTCGTCCGGATGGGCGGCTACCATCACGACTTCTTCCGACCGTAAACCCAACAACCCAGGTACCATCAGGTAGGTCTCCCGGTCGGGCTTGTAGCGCCGGATGAGTTCCGCCGAGAGGATCAAATCCCACGGCAGTCTCGCTCTTTTAGCCATGTTCGTGAGAAGCGCGACGTTTCCGTTTGAAAGCGTGGTTATCGTGTAACTTCCCTTGAGCCGCCCGAGTCCTTCTACAGCGTCCGGCCACGGCTCAAGCCGGTGCCACACCCGGTTGAAGCAGTCTTTCTCTTCACCCGAAAACTCCGCGACCCCGAATTCCACAAGCAACTCTTCGAGGGAGGCGTGGTGGAGAGCGTCGAGGTTTGTCCAGGGCAGTTCGCCCCGCCGCACCCGGTCCATCGAGGGAGCATACCTGCCGCGCCAGGCGTCGGCGAAAGCGGCCCAATCCACGTCGAGACCCTTCGCGCGTCCTAACTCCTCGCCCTCCCGGATGACGGTCGAGCGCCAATCGACGACCGTGCCGAAAACGTCGAAGGCGAGCGCCCGGACGATGGAGATCATCGTTCCGAACCCCCCCGAGACACCGTCATCCGGACATAATAATGCATCCTACACACCTTACGAACCAACCTCCACGAATATCGTCATTCCTCCCGCGACCCCTCCGAAGCACCAGAAGAATATATCCTATTCCCTTACCTCCCAATCGCCCAATATTCGAGTCTAATATTGCCGCCACATACTTTTCGGGTTAAGATCTCTTTACATTCTAGTTTATTGTATATTTTATTACTGTTCTATGGGACATCTAACTGACGGTGTTGAGCAAAAGAGCTTTGCCGGGGTCGGGTGAGGAGGTTGGATGAGGGGTGAAGAAAGGTTGGCGCCGGAGGTTATGGAGAGGGTCGAGCGAAGCGTCGAGGAACGGGCGAGTCGGCCGATGCCTTCCATGGGAGTTGGAGAGTGGCATAGGGAGGAGTCGCGGGGCCGGGAGCGTGAGATGAAGCTCATAGGCTCGGCGAGGCTCGGCCTGGTGCCGGTATTGGTGGACGGCGAGGAGTGGTTCAGGCACAAAGACGAGCTCGTCACCGAAGACCTGGCCCTGATGGCCGACTGGCACGAGGCCGAAGCGGAGGCCTGGGAAGCGGAAGTCGAGAGGGCTCGGTTCGTCGAGGACGTCCTCCGGGATCTGGAGGGGATCCAGCATGCTGTCACCGGCGTGCCGGAGGCGCGTGAGAGACCTGGCATCCGTGGCGGCATCGTCCGGCTCGCAGACTATCTAAAAGGGTTCGTACACCGCCAGCTCTAGATCGCTGTCTTTGTAAGGGGCTGGCCCGACGCTCGGATAGGGTCCATAATGTGCGGCGTTGGGATCTCTATTCACTGGAGGCGAGAGATGGCGGTAAGGGTCGGGGCGCAAATTCAGCCGCAGCACGCGGAGTACGCGCAGATGCGCGACGCGTGGCTTAGGGTCGAGGAGATGGGAGCGGATACTCTCTTTAACTGGGATCACTTCTATCCTCTCTACGGAGAGCCGGAGGGCAAGCATTTCGAGAGCTGGACGCTGCTCGCGGCGATGGCCGAGGTGACGGAGCGGGTCGAGTTCGGGGCGTTGGTCACGTGCAATTCGTACCGGAACGCGAACCTGCTGGCGGACATGGCGCGGACCGTGGATCACATCTCCGGGGGGCGGCTGATACTCGGGATCGGGAGCGGCTGGTTCGAGAAGGACTACGATGAGTACGGCTACGAGTTCGGGACGGCGCCGGGACGCCTGAAGGACCTGGACGCGGCGATGCCCGTCATAAAGGAGCGGCTCGGGAAGCTAAACCCCGCTCCGACGCGGGAGGTCCCGATCCTCATCGGTGGCGGCGGCGAGAAGGTGACGCTGCGGATCGTGGCAGAGAACGCCCACATCTGGAACGGTTTCGGAGACCCGCAGGAGGCGGGCCGAAAGAGCGGCATCCTGGACGACTGGTGCGGGAAGGTTGGACGCGACCCGAAAGAGATAGAGCGCTCCGCTCTCATAGACCCCGCGCAGATCGAGAACGCCGAGGGGTATGCCGAGAACGGCATCACCCACCTCATGCTGGGCTTCGGCGGCCCGGACTACGACCTCGAACCGCTCCAGAGGCTCATCGCGTGGCGCGACGAGTACAACGAGCGAAACGGGGAGGCAGTCGCGAGCTAGGGCTACGGGATAGAGTGGATCCAGGCCGGAGAGCTGTACCTCTCGCGCGTGAGGTCTCCGGCCTCGGCCATCTCCTCGGGTGAGATGCTGTCCTCTTCGAGCCGTCCTCCGGTCTGGCGGTCGAAGGTCTCGATCATGCGCTTTATGACCTCTTCGCGGGGCAGATCCGTCTGGCGTTTGATCGGCCCGACGCGCTTCTCGGCGCTGGAGATCGCCTTGTCGCTGATCTTCTCCTGCCCGGTGCGAAGGACGCGGAGCATCTTCGCCGCGTCGATGTCGTAGGACATGGTGGTGTGGTGGAGGACCGCGCCGTGGCTCCTGGCCTGGGCCGCACCCCCGATCTTCCCATTCGCGGAGGATATGTCGTTGATCGGCTCGTAGTAAGCGTCGATGCCCAGCGAACGCAACGCCTCCACCACCCACCCGTCGAGGAACGCGTAGGACTCTACGGTGCTCATCCCGGCCACCAGTTCCAGCGGAGCGTAGATGGAGTACGTGATAATGTTCTCCGGCTCGACGAACATCGCCCCTCCGCCGGTCGTGCGGCGGATGATCTCGACGCCCATCTCTCCGGCGCTCTCCTCGTCCACCTCGTTGCCGACCGATTGGAAGCGTCCGATTACCACCTCCGGCCTGTATCTCCCCCAGAACCGTAGCGTCGGCGGTCGCTCACCGGAGCCAACCCGCCGGGTCAGGACCTCGTCGAGCGCGACGTTCATCGGCGGGTCGACCGGCTCGCCCCGGATCAACCGCCACGAATAGTCCCGCCACCGGGAACTTGCTACCTCGCTCACGCCAGCCCCCTCAGAACCGCTCTCGCGACGGCCTCCGGCGAGAAACCGACCATCTCCACGCCGGGGGCAAGCGCGTCACGAATATGGGCTGCGATATCTTCTTCCGGCAAGTCCCGTGGCACGCCTTCGAGTGCGGCGTTCATGTCCGCGAGCGCCTCCGGTGGTTCGAGGAAGAAGTCCCCGCTCACCGTGACCTCCGAGATCCTACCATCCTCTACCTCGAAGTCCGCCACCACGAGCTTGCCGCGCGGCGTTTTGTACTCTCCGTGCATAGCTTCGAGTCTACCACCGGCTCTTCCACGCACGACGCTGGTAGACTCCGGGTCGTCAGGCGCTCGACGGGAGGTGCGATGGAACTTCTTATGCCGGATGGGTTCGAGGACCCGGCGGTCGGTTACGGGTATGGGGTGGCTGTTTTCGAGCAAGTCGCCTCGGGCGAGCGTCCGGCGGTCTTCTCGATCTCACCCTCGACCCGCCACGTCGGCGTAACGCGGAGAGACACCCACCGTCCCGGCTTCGGCGAGGCCATCCAGGCCGCGAACCGTGAAGGATATCCGGTGCTGGTACGTGGTGCTGGTGGTGGCGCAATCGTTGGCGGTCCCGGCACTTTCGGGTTCTCGATCATCCGTCCGCCGAGGGAAGGCGAGGACCTGCGGCTCGGCATCCGGGAGCGCTACGATGAGGCCGCCTCCATCGCGCTCGCCGCCTTCGCCCGGCTGGGAGTTCGCGCGGAAGTGGGGGAGGTAAGCGAGGAATTCTGCCCCGGCGACCAGAGCGTCCGGGTCGGGGATTTCGATAACGGCATGAAGCTCTCCGGCATCGCCGGACGGGTCACGCGGCGCGCGGCAAGCGTCGGCGGCATCGTGCTCGTCTCCGGCGAAGAGGAGCTCACGCGCATACTCGGGCTCGTCTACGGCGCGATGGATCTGCCCTTCAGACCCGCAAGCGTCGGCAGCATCCGAAGGGCTGGGAGCACCGCGGGGTTGCAAGAAGCGATGGAAGCCTTCGCCGTTGAAGCGGAGGAACGCTACGGCGCCAAACGCGTACCTCTCGACGAGCGGACGAGCAGGATAGCCCACGAGCGGAGCGGGGAGTTCTCGATCAGGGTCGCTGGATAACGAAGCACGCACAAAGGTAATAGCCTTCCGCAGATGATATATTTCCGACCTTTTGTGTATTTGCAGAGTAAGGGAGGTTGTCGAGATGGATGCTGCGGAAAAGGTCCTGGAGACGGAGAGGTTGTTGCTGCGAAGGCTCACGATGGACGACGTAGACGAGTTGATGGGCATATTCTCGGATCCGGAGGCGATGCGTTTCTATCCGTCCACGCGAGATAGAGAGGGTGTAGAGGACTGGGTCCGGTGGGTTTTAGGGAGCTACGAGGAGAACGGCTTCGGTCTGTGGGCTTGCATCCTCAAAGACGGAGACAGGTTCTCCGGGCAGTGCGGGATCATGCCGCAAGAGGTCGAGGGTAAGGTCGAGCCCGAGATCGGCTGGCTGTTTCTGAGGAAGTATTGGGGCCGAGGGCTGGCTTCCGAGGCCGCTCGCGCCTGCCGGGACTACGGCTTCGAGCATCTGGGGCTTGGCCGCATAATCTCCCTGCCGGCTCCGGAGAACGTCCGCTCGTGCCGGGTAGCGGAGAACGCGGGCTTGTCGTTGGAAAGGGAAGTCTGGATGGAGCGCTGGAACAAAACAGTCTGTATCTACGCCATTCAGAAGCCTGCCTGAAGGTATCCGGCGCTTGAAAACTTAGGGGACCCCGATTTGCGAACTATACTTCTCCCAAGTGAGCTTTCGGGTCCCGGCTAACCCGCGCTTATCGCTTGATCCAGATCGGAGATCAGGTCTTGTGCGTCCTCGATGCCGACAGAGAGGCGCAGTAGGCCGTCGGTGACGCCCCTTGCCTCGCGCTGCTCTCGTGGGATGGCGGCGTGGGTCATGGAGGCCGGGTGGGTGACGAGAGACTCGACCCCGCCCAGGCTCTCGGCGAAGTGGAAGAGTTTTGTCTTCTGCACCGCAGCGTGGGCCGCCTCCGCGCCGCCTTTCAAGGTGAACGAGACCATCCCGGAGAAGCCGCTCATCTGCTTTTTGGCGAGGTCGTGCTGCGGGTGGCTCGGGAGGCCGGGGTAGTTGACCGTTGCTGTCTCCGGGTGGTCTTCGAGGAACCTCGCGACGGTTAGGGCGTTCTCTTCGTGCTGTCGCATCCGGACGGAGAGGGTCTTTAGGCCGCGCAGTACGAGCCAGGAGTCGAACGGACCCGGCACGGCACCTGCGGCATTCTGGTAAAACTTGACCTTTTCGTACATCTCCTCATCCGAGGTGACGAACGCCCCGCCGACGACGTCCGAGTGGCCGCCCATGTACTTGGTCGTGGAGTGGACCACGGCGTCCGCGCCCAAAGAGAGCGGCTGCTGGAAGTACGGCGAGGCGAACGTGTTGTCCACGACCACCGTCGCGCCGCGCTCGTGGGCCATATCCGAGAGAGCGCGTATGTCCGAGAGGGTGAGCATGGGGTTGGTTGGCGTCTCGATCCAGACGAGCTTCGTCTCGGGCCGCAGGGCTTTCTCGAAGGCTTCCGGGTCGGTGGTGTCGGCGTAGGTAAAGTCCAGGCCGCCGGTGCGGGGGAGGACCTTGTCGAAGAGTCGGTAGGTGCCGCCGTAGAGGTCGTCCCCGGCGACGACGTGGTCCCCAGGCGAGAGGAGGCTCATGACGGCGGTCGTGGCCGCCAGGCCGGAGGCGAAGGCGAGCCCGTAGCCGGCGCCTTCGAGGGAGGCTACGCATTCTTCGAGGGCTGCGCGGGTCGGGTTGCCGGAGCGGCTATATTCGTAGCCTTTGTTGACGCCCGGCGCTTCTTGAGTGTAGGTCGAAGTCTGGTAGATCGGGACTATCGTCGCGCCCGTAGCTTCGTCCGGTTCCTGCCCGACGTGGATGGCCTTCGTCGCGAACTTCATGCGCTCTCTTTCTTGAGTGTGTCGATGACTCTCCCCTTGTGATCCAAAACCCTCGCCTCGTATACGCTCTCGTCCAGACTCAGCCTCTCCCCGGCATCCTTTTCGGCTTCTTCGAGGTTGTCGTGGTAGCCTGCCTTGAACACGGACCTGTCCCAGTAGTAGACTTTCACCTTGAAAGGTCGTTCGCTGCTCATGCCTGGCCCTCCTCGAAGACGCGATACGGTTTCTTGAGGTCTTCTTCCGTGATGGATGAGTTTGCGAGCACCCACTCGTCGTCGAAGACTTTGGAGACGTAGTTGCGGCCGGTATCCGGCAACAGTACGACGACCACGGCATTTTCGGGCAAGCCTTTCGCCGCCCGGACGGCCCCGACCGCCGCCATCCCGCACGAGCCCCCGACGAACAGCCCCTCTTCGGACATGAGGCGGCGGGTCATGAGGAAGGATTCACGGTCGTCTACCTGGACTACCTCGTCCACGATGCTCCCATCGTGGTTCTCCGGGTAGAAGTCCTCCCCGACGCCCTCGACGGCGTATTTGTGGATGTTGTCCGGGTCGGAGAAGATGGAGCCTTCCGGGTCAACGCCGACGACCTGCACGTCCTGGCTCTGTTCCTTGAGGTATCGGCCGGTGCCGGTGATGGTGCCGCAAGTACCCATCCCGGCGACGAAGTGGGTGATGCGGCCGTCAGTCTGTCGCCAGAGTTCCGGGCCGGTCGTCTCGTAGTGGGCCAGCGGGTTGGCCGGGTTCTCGTACTGGCCGGGCTTGAAGCCGCCGGGGATCTCGTTCGCAAGCCTCTCGGCGACCGCGTAGTAGCTCTCGGGGTCTTCCGGCGGTACGCTCGGTGTGACTATGACCTCCGCGCCGAGCGCCTTCAGGAGGTCCTGTTTCTCCTTGCTCGCCTTCTCCGGCATCACGCAGATGCAGTGGTAGCCCTTGACCGCCGCCGCCAGCGCCAGGCCCGCGCCGGTGTTGCCGCTCGTCGGCTCGACGACCGTGCCGCCCGGTTTCAGGAGTCCTTCCTTCTCGGCGACTTCAAGCATCTTCACGGCGGGCCGGTCTTTTACGGAGCCGCCGGGGTTCAGGTATTCGACCTTCGCGAGGAGGGTCGCTTGTATGCCCTCGTCGCGTTCGATCTTGCCGAGACGGATCAGGGGCGTGTTCCCGATGACTGCCAGCACGTTCTCATAATAGTCCATCCCCGAAGTATTCACGCTTGTTAGATTACCACCGTCCGCCCCGCCGCATACGCTCGCGTATAATCCCGTCCATGGAATCTATAGGATGGGTCCCCGGACGGGTTCCGGGAGAGGTGGAGTTGGCGTTCGGGAGGGCCGGCGAAGGAGCCGACCCGATCGTCGCGCTCCACGGCATCACCGCCCAGCACAGGATGTTCAACGCCGTCGCCCGTTATCTCGCGCCTTCACGCGGGATCGTTGGGTTGGACCTGCGCGGCAGGGGAGACTCGGGAAAGCCGGAGGCCGGATACGGGTTAGAGGCGCACGCGGGGGATGTGATCCGTCTGCTCGACCACCTCGGCCTGGAGCGAACAGTCATCTGCGGCCACTCCATGGGAGCCTTCGTCGCCCTCCAGACAGCCATTTCTTACCCGGACCGGGTAGAGGCGCTAATCCTTCTGGACGGCGGCTGGCCCCGCATCGAAGTAGACCCCGAAGAAATGACGGAAGAGCAAAAACAAGAGGCGGCTGCAATAGGCGAAGGACTGGAGCGGGCATTCCGGCGATTGGACATGACCTTCGACACCCCGGACGCCTATCTCGATTTCTGGTTCCCGGATCAGGACCTGAATCTAAACGACCTGCCGCCGGACCTCGCCGACTACTACCGCTACGACCTCGGCGAGGTAGAAGGCGGATACCAGCCCAAAGCTTCATATACCGCCGCCACAGAAGACGCCGGGGCCGTCGCCTCCCAGACCCCGACCGCCGAAGAGCTGAAGCAGGTGAAGTGTCCAGTAGCTCTCGTGCGGGCCTCGGAAGGGTTCTTCCCCGGAAGCGCCCCACTCATCTCGGCCGAAGCGCGGGTGGCGATGGGAGACTCGCTCGACCTCCGCTCCGATACCCGCCTCGAAGGAGCCAACCACTACACCATGATGTGGGAGCCATATTCACGCAAGATCGCGGACGCCATACAGAGCTTCGTCCAGGAGATCTAAGACCAAGCTCTTGCCGGAAACAGTCCGGACCCCGCATTTCCCCTATACTAACTTTCGTGAAACGAACCACTACCGCTCTTTCGGAGCGTCTGTCTCTTGAGAATTCAAAGGTCCAGACAATTCGTGCCGACAATTCATCTGGAACTTAATAGCGTCAGCAGCGGAAACCGGGTAAGATGCCTTCTACGGCACCGGTTCGAGGATAGGGAGGGTCATGCGCGGGACGAACTCTTTGTGGGCGGGAGCGAGTGCTCTGTTACTCGGCTTATGCACGGTTTTTCTCGCAAGCTTGCCCGCCTCTGCCCAGACCACCCAAACAGCAGCCCAGGCTCAATACATAACTGGTCCGATCAACGGGTGCCAGAGCGCACAAGTCGTGAACACTACCACCGGTACGAAAGACGAGCGGAGCCCAATATTTCAAATAGCAGGAGGACGGTCCAAGATCACTGTAGTCAACAAGTCAGAACCGCAGGATCGTGGTAAGTCGGAGGTGGGCGCACTCCTCAAAAGAGCAAACGGTAATTCTGTCAAGGAGGTCTCAAAGGAGGGAAGAGGTACAGCTTCGACTTTCGTGAATACTGGATCCGGAAACTTCTACATCCAAACCGATGCGACTAATGCCAACTACGCTGTAATCGTCCAGGTCTGTGCCAACACGCAAGTCAACAATCCCCCTAATTCAACTAATCCACCGACCACCCCTAACGATCCAACAGCAACCCCGCCTGCTGACTCTCCGAAGGCTCCAGGGAACGTCTCGAATTCTGACGGCGTGATGCCAAATACAATTCCGAAAGGCCGTACTCTGGCGGACACCGGCGGGATGTCGCCGGGCTTTGTGGCGCTGGCGCTCGTGCTGCTGGGGAGCGGGCTGTTCGTGTACACCTCGGTCCGTCGCGGGCGGTAGAGGCGCGAGGTGCTCCTCAAGCTCGGCATCGCCACGATGTCGGTGGCCTTGCTGATGGCCGGGGCGGTAGCTGTTTTCGCCTTCTCCCAACGCGACCAGCCCGTGTTCGTTGCCCATACCGCCAAAGAACCGTCCCGGAGCAGCGAGCCGCAAGTATTCACGACGGAGGTAAGAGCCGGGACGGTCCCGACAAGCCTCAAACCTGAACAGCGTTCAACACCTGAGCAACGTTCCAAACCCGAGCAGCGCGTCGAGCCCAAGCCGCAGGTCGTAAAGCCCCCGGACCCAAAGCCTCCGGCGAAGCTCGCTGCTAGCCGGCGACCCGTCCCGGTGGCGAAGACGAAGCTCAAGACTCCGCCCGAACGCAACCTGGATTGGCCCACCCCGACCAGAGAGCAGGTTCGGGGTACTAAAGAGCCCCGCCACTACCAGCTTACCGCCGGTGCTGCGATGGGATTGACCATCAAGGCTATCGGCCTCTATAACGTCCCGGTCTTCGATTCGCGGGGTCAGTGGGCTCTGGACAACGGCGTGGCCCACGTCCCGGAGACCTCGATGCCGTGGAGCAAGGGCGCGCAGAGGAACGTCTATCTGGAAGGCCACCGTCTGGGGTATCCGGGAACGGGGAGTCACCTCGTCTTCTACAACCTGGACAAGCTCGGTCGCGGGGATAAGGTCGTGTTGAGGAGCCGCTCCGGAAAGAGTTACGAGTACCGGGTGATCTCCACTTTCATCGTCACCCCCAAAGACTCGTGGGTGATGGGTCAGGTCCGTGGCCGCGACCTGGTGACGCTCCAGACCTGCACCGGACCGTCGTGGAGCCAACGCCTCATCGTGCGGGCCGAAAGAATTTAGGGTAGTTGTATGTTCAACACCCGAACCGAGAGTAAGAGTCGCGCTGGTCTACTCTCCAGGACCGCCGTAATCGTGCTTGCGGCATTCGTCAGCCTGGCCGTCTTGATCGTAGCGGGAGTCTTCCTGGCAACATCATTCTTCTCGAATTCCGCTAATGCAAAGGAGATCGTGAAGAGTCTAAAAGACAAAGGAATGCCCGTGGGAGAGATCAAAGCGTACACGGCTAGGATTACTTTGAGCATGCCGGATACCGTCCGAGAGGTCAGCCGCTATGAAACGCACTGTCAGGCGTGATCCCTTTGCTTTCGTGAAGGACACCGAACGGTTAATATAGCGGCATGACGATATTGAAGGTTTCCAGACGCCTCTCGATAGATCAGTTCGATGCCTGAGCGCGCTCATTACTCTAATGCACCTATTACAGAGGCGATCATCGATCTGCGGATTACGTCGGCGGAGGGTGTCTCTGTAGAAAACCTGGCGGCGCTCCGGGAAGTGGTAGCGGACCGCTACCCGATCCAGGAGGAAGAGCACGTCCAATACCAGCAGGTGTCTTTCGTGGGAACAGATCTCCTGCAGACCGAGGGCGGACACCAGCTCAACGGCTACCGATTCGTCAGCGAAGACAAGCGAGAGGTTTTCTACGCCCGGCTCGATGGGTTCTCGTTCAGTATCAAAGCCCCCTATGACCGCTGGGAATCTTTTCGGGAAGAGGCGCGTAGCCTGTGGGGTCTATACAGTTCCGTCGCCATGCCCGAAGGCGTAACGCGGGTGGCGATGCGCTACATCAACCGCATAGATATACCAGACGCAGCCGCGGGCGTTCGTTTGGAGGACTATCTGAGGACGTATCCGGAATACTCCGTGGACTTTCCCGAAAATAGCCTTATGAACAATTTCTTTATGCAGTTACAGTTGTGGCAACGCGATCTCGGTTGTTGGTTGGTCCTCAATGAGGCTCCCGAAGAGTCTCCTGAAGAGGGGGTTTTATCAGTCCGTCTGGACCTCGACCTGTTCCGGGAGCAATACGAAGACCCGTGGCCGGTCCATGACGATACAATGGTTTGGGACCTCCTCGAACAACTTCATGATCGCAAGAACGAGATATTCGAGGCGAGCATCACCAACGGGACAAGGAGGCTGATCAGGTGAGCAATGCAATGGTTGTCCGCGCAGATAAGCCCACCAAGGAGGTCACGCCCACCACGGTCAACTACTTCGTTCATCCTGGCATCGGTGACGGTGAGCCACGCCTCATCTACAGGAATTTCGGTGAGCCTTACCAGAAGACCGGGGAAGAGATCATCTCTCTCTCCTCGTGGCCGGAGGGATGGAACGGCTACGGTGCAGCGGCCCCGAACCCCGAAGCGATAAGGCATGCTTTTTCGTGGATCGAAGATCTCTACGAAGATACTCTGACGCCCGACAAAAGATGGCTCCCTCCTCACGTCGTCGCCGATGCAGACGGCAACGTTGTCCTCGAATGGTGGGAAGGCCGGAAGAAGCTGACGATCTATGTTCACCCGGAGACCATCGAGTACGTCAAGGTGTGGGGGCCGGACATCTTCTCCGACATGGAGGACGGTGAAGTCGAAGGGGCTGAAGACCATCGAGCACTGTGGCGTTGGCTGACGGAGTAGGAGCGGGCACGGACAACCGCGTCGATGACGATGAAACGCTCTACCGTTCTGTAAAGCGGATACTCTGGAAGCAGAAGAACAACGGCGAGTTCTACCTGAGTTCGCAAGCCTTCACCGACCGCAACCAACGGCCATCCGTGGATCGCGCGAAGCTGTGCGGCCACGACCCAAGCTACACTCGGTTTTCTCCATCAGACTACGTCTGCAGTCTTGTGACTAAGGACGTGCGGACCATATCTACCGTAGTCAAGTACGATAAGAAAGGCATCCCGCAGGTTCGGCACAACATAGACGTTGAACCGGTACCGCTTTCTGACAACGCCGCCCACGCCGAGATCTACGCCGTCCCAGAGATCTCTGGCGAGCGCCTCTTCAAGAGGTTGCTGGAGAGACTCGCTTGTCTCGCCCGATGGGAGAATGGCTTTGGCCCCGAGTAATATACAGCAGACGATTCGGAAGGCTTTTTTGCTGCGTTGTACTTGAGATAGAGGTAATCCGTTACGTTGGGCATTTCCGGCAGCGCCTCGAAGCCACTGTAAACACGACCCATGCGCGTGCGGAATTCTATGTACTATACCGGGTGTGGGAACCGTAAAATGGTACAGGAGTCAGGAGCGCAGGGCGCGTTCCCAAGCTGTCGTAAAGTTCTTGGAAGAGATGACGGATAACAACCGTTGAGGAGGATGGTTTGGGAGAGGAACAGAGTCCTGGGAGACTTCTGCGGGCCGGGGTCGTGGGCCTGGGGTGGGCCGGAGAGCAGCACCTGAAGTCCTACGTCGGGCTGCCGGGCGTTGAGGCTGTGGCGCTGGCGGGACTGGAGGAGGACCGGCTGGCGGCGCTTGGCGAGAGCTACGGCGTGCCGAACCTCTATAAAGATTACGAGGGGCTCGTGGGCCGCGACGACCTCGATATTGTGAGCGTCTGCACGCCGAACCACCTGCACGCTCCCATAGCCGTCGCGGCGCTGGAGAGTGGCAAGCACGTCTTGTGTGAGAAACCGCTGGCCCGGACGGGAGAGGAAGCTGAAAGTATAGTGCGGGCGGCGCGGGAGGCCGGTCGCGTGGTACACGTCGCTTTTACCCAGAGGGAGCGGGGCGACGTGCAGGCGCTCAAGCGGCACGTCCTTGAGGGGAACCTGGGCGAGGTCTACCACGTCAAGGCTAGCTGGATGCGGCGCAACGGCATCCCCGGCATGGGGAGTTGGTTCACGAGCAAGGAGATGGCTGGTGGCGGCCCGCTCATAGACCTGGGCGTCCACATGCTCGACATGGCTCTCTACTTGCTCGGCGAGCCGGAGGTCGAGAGCGCCAGTTGCGCGACCTACGCGGAGCTCGGTCCCCAGGGGCGCGGCGGACGGGGTGATGTCGACAAGACGATAGTGGGTGACGCCTACGAAGTGGAAGACCTGGCTTGTGCTTTTATCCGGCTCTCGGGCGGCGTGACGTTGAACCTGGAGGCGGGGTGGGCGGCCTACCGCGAGTCGAGCGACGACTTCGGCGTCACGCTCTACGGCACCGACGGGGGTGCGGAGATGAAGGTCAAGAACTACGGCACGCAAGACACCGTGCGTATTTATACCGATGTCGCGGGTGTCCCGGCCGTCGTATACCCGGAGATCACACCGCGCGAGGGACACCGGAGCGTCGTGAGCCGGTTCGTCGAGACAGTCCGGAGCGGCGACTGGAAGGGCCAAGACGGGGAAGAGGGCCTGCGCCGCGCCCGTGTTATAGACACCTGCTACACTTCCGCTCTCGAAGGCCGGGAGGTCAGGCTCGACGAGGGGAAAAGGGAGCGCTGAAGGCTGCGCCTGGAGACTTCGAAGTGTTCGAGAGGTGCGAGGTCTCGTGTCGCGGTATGCTGTGGGCCGGGATACCGGAGGGAGGAGCGTTGACTTGGATGGGGTGGTAGTCAAGGTAGGGGTGATCGGGTGTGGCAAGATCAGCGACGTATACTTCCGAAACGCCGCGGCTTTCGACGCGCTGGAGGTCATCTCCTGCGCCGACCTGCTCCCAGAGCGGGCCGAGACCCAGGCGAAAGCCTACAAGATACCCAAAGCGTGTAGCCCCGAGGAACTGCTGGCCGACCCGGAGGTCGAGGTCGTCCTAAACCTGACCGTCCCGACGGCCCACGCCGGGGTAACGCTTGCGGCCCTCGACGCCGGAAAGAACGTCTACAGCGAGAAGCCACTCGCGACCAGCCGTGAGGATGGCGGACGTATCCTGGAGTCGGCGGCGGGGAAAGGGCTTCTGGTTGGTTGCGCCCCCGATACGTTCCTCGGGAGTGGTCTCCAGACCTGTCGCAAGCTCCTGGACAATGGAGTCATAGGTGAGCCGGTCGCGGCTACCGCCGTCATGATGAGCCACGGCCCGGAGGATTGGCACCCGAACCCGGACTTCTTCTACCAGCCGGGCGCCGGGCCGATGTTCGACATGGGGCCTTATTACCTGACGGCACTCATCACGCTGCTCGGGCCCATCCGTCGGGTCGCCTCGTCCGCCCGCGCCACGTTCGCGGAGCGAACAGTCACCAGCGAACCCCACGCCGGGACCAAGATCCAGGTCAACACCCCGACCCACGTGGCGGGCGTCCTCGACTTCGAGGGTGGCGCGGTCGGTACGCTTGTCACCAGCTTCGACGTGTGGGCCGCCGAGTCTTCCCGCGTCGAGGTCTACGGCACCGAGGGCTCGTTGAGCGTGCCGGACCCGAACACCTTCGGCGGCCCGGTACACCTCTGCCGCGCCGGTAGTTCCGACTGGGAGGAGGTCCCCTTGACGCATCCCTACACCGGCAACTGTCGCGGCCTCGGGCTCGCGGACATGGCGGACGCCCTGCGCTCCGGCAGGCCGCACCGGGCGTCCGGCAGGCTCGCCTACCACGCTCTCGAAGTCATCCAGGCGCTCCTCGACTCCTCCGAAGAGTCGGCGCACGTCATGGTAGACAGCACCTTCGAGCGGCCGGAACCGCTACCGGCGGGGGAGGCCGGGTCGTTCGGCGGCGCCGAGGCGGCTTGGGACATCGGGGAGGCGGGATGAGAGAAGACCAAATATCTCTGCAACTCTACACGGTCCGGGACCTCTCCTCGGCGGACATGCCCGCCACTTTACGCAAACTTTCGGAGATCGGCTACACGGCGGTAGAGTTCGCCGGTTACGGAGGCCTCTCTCCGCGTGACCTCCGCGCCGCTCTCGACGACAACGGACTCCACACATCCGGCGCCCACGTGCCGCTCGGCGACTGGAAGAAAGACCCTGAAGCCGTACTGGAGGACCTGAAGACCCTCGGCTGCGACCACGCCGTCGTCCCGATGGCCCTGAGAGAAGGCCGGGATGCCGGGGCGGTCTCACGGCTCGCCGCGAACCTCGACCGCTGGGGAGAGTTGTGCCGTTCGGAGGGCGTGACTCTCTCCTACCACAACCACGACTTCGAGTTCGAGTCGCTAGAGGGCGGCGTGACGATGTGGGAGGTCCTGCTCGGTGAGACCGACCCGGCGCTTGTAAAGCTGGAGCTGGACCTCTACTGGGCGAGTTACGCCGGAGTGGACCCGTCCTCCCTTCTCGGAGAACTCGGGAGCCGCGTCTCACTCGTCCACCTCAAGGACATGGCCCCCGACGCCGAACGTTCCGACATCCCCGTCGGGACCGGTACGATGCCATGGCCGGAACTCCTCGAAGTGGCCGACGAGGCCGGCGTGTATTGGTATATAGTCGAGCAGGACAACCCCGGAGACCCCCTAGAGGATGTCCGTCGCAGCCTGCAAAACTTACAAGGCATGGCGAGTAACGATTGAGATGGAATCCCCCGATTTGTGTTTGGGAGCAGCAGGTCAGAGGCTCCAGAGATGGCCTACTGCAGGATTCAACTGTATCTTGAACGAAAGGGTTATGCAAGCAGCGGGTCCGTCGCACGCCTTTGAAGTACTATGTGTACATTTCTTGGCTCTTTCAGGAGCAGGGGTTGAACGGTGATCTCGGGCCATACTCCCACAGGCCGGACTCCATACGGTATTGTCGGGGGGTGTGTCCAGTCGTTGCCTTGAATATCTCGTAGAAGCGGCTGATGGATCCGAAGCCGGTTTCGAAAGCAATCTGTAACACATCTCTGTCGGTGGAGATCAGCAGATACTGCGCTTGGCTGACACGCAGTCGCGTAAGGTAAGTGTTCAGGGTCAGCCCGTAGTGTCGCCGGAAAAGCGTCATCGCGTAGTTGGGGTGAAGTCCCACATGTTGGGCTACGTCGCTCAAACGGAGCGAACCAGCATAGTTTTCGGCAATGAAACGTGACATCTCGCCGACCTTGCGCAACTTTGCATTATCGGAGGAGACGAGTTCGCTGCTAGCCTCGTCTGCCTGAGCCAGTGCGAATCGCATCACGCGAGTTTCCACCTCCCGGATTATCAGCCGTCTACGGCTATCGTCCGCGTTTGGTAACTCATCGCTCCACCGGTCGAGCATCAAACGATCCGCCTCCAGAGGGTCGGCGTCGACGATCATGTACCCGCTCATCAAACGCTGCATAAACGAACCTGAAAGACCTAGACGCAAGACCCACGCCAGCGGCATATAGACCCAGTAGAATCTCTCTACCTCGGTCCCGCTTACGACACCGTGCGGTATCCTGGCCCAGAACAGAGACAACCTGCTGCGCGGGATTTCGACCATCGACCCGCCGAGCAAGTACGTGAGGCTACCACCTATGCTGTAGTTGATCTCTACCTGATCGTGCCAGTGCGGCAGCATGGATGTATAAGGTTGTCCATGCCAGACTCTGAACCCTGGGGCCTCGTCCAGATCGGTTTTGTCGACTTTCCTCATTTTTCATCACCTCGTGCTTACTATACCGTAATATTTTGCATTAATTTCGGAAGTATCGTGTTGAAGCCACCCATATCATTAGATTAGTCGCTAGGGAAGGGGCAGTCTTTGCGGACTACAAAAGAACTAAAGAGCCGGAGATACAGCAGGCGAGCCTTTTTGAAGGCAGGTGGAGGTACGCTCCTAAGTGCCTCTGTTTTGGGCTTGGCCGGTTGCGGAGGAGAGAGCGGTTCTGGGTCCGGATCTGGGTCAAAGTCAGGGACGTTGAC
This sequence comes from Rubrobacteraceae bacterium, assembly GCA_965219175.1. Classification (GTDB taxonomy): domain Bacteria; phylum Actinomycetota; class Rubrobacteria; order Rubrobacterales; family Rubrobacteraceae; genus JBBPZK01. The sequence goes on along the minus strand of CBDCNI010000001.1, from coordinate 31,516 downwards.
CTTCCAGACCTGGGCCAACACAGCCGAGGAGAAGGGGTTTCGTCAGATCATCAAAGCGTATGAGAAGAAGAACTCTAAGGCGAAGGTCAAGCTCCAGATCGTACCTCCTCCTCAGCAGTATCAAAAGCTCGACACCAGTTTGGCAGCCGGAAAAGGTCCCGACCTTGCCCGACTCCAGTACCAACAAATGGGTCGTTACAGCTCTCAAGGTGCCCTGCTAGACCTCTCGGATTATCTTCCCGAAGGATACGGTGATGCCTTTACACCGGCTATCTGGAAAGCGGTCAATTACGAGGATAAACCTTACAGTATACCCCACCACACCGATACCATGGCTATCTACTACAACGTCGACATGCTCAAGAAAGCTGGTATCACCAAGCTCCCCGATAGTCCTGATAAAGCGTGGACTTGGGATGAGTTTACAAAGATAGCGAAGAAGATCAAGCAGGCGCAGGTCGCCGACTATGCATTCGCGGTGGATTGGCAGACTATAACGTCCTCTTACCGCTGGATGTGGTTCCTCTTCCAGCACGGAGGGCAGTTGCTCACCGACGACCTCAAAGGACCGATGATCAACAACTCCAAGGGTATCGAAACTATCGAGTACACCCAGAGTTGGTTCAAGGATAAACTGGTTCCTCCAAGTACCTCGATCAAGAGCAACGAGGAAATAGAAACCCTCTTCGCGAACAAAACGACGGCTATGATGCTCGATGGAGACTGGAAGATACCTTTCCTGGTGGACAATATGAAGGACCCCTGGGACGTAACATACATGATCCGTGACGCCCAAACGGCCTCGGACCTCGGCGGCAACGCGGTGGCGGTGACTAAAGATGCTAAGAACCCGGAGTTGGCGGCGGATTTCCTGAAGTTCCTGGGCAGCACGGATCAGATGAAACAATTTTGCATAACGGCCCAGTTCATCCCGGTGCGCGAGAAGCTGGTGAAGCAGGGCCTCGACTACAAGATCCGGCCGAAATCCATGAACGTTTTCGTCGAGCAGTCCGCAACCGTGCCGCCGAAGATGGCCGCGGAGCAGACTATTCCACAGTTCAGCGACATTGTTCAGGTACTCGCCGATCAGCTCGAAGCGGCCTTCAAGACCGGCCAGTCCGCTAAGGTAACCGCAAAGAACATCTCGAGCGGCATCGACCAGGCCTTGAGCAGCTAACCGGGACGAGGTGTCCAAACAAGTGAGTGTACAGAAACAGCTCGGAGACCGGCCTTCCAAGGAAGGCGGGTTCAGAGGCGCCAGAACGTGGTGGAGTCGAAACCAAAAGCGAATGATTCCCTACATATTCATCGCCCCGAACGTAGTGGTATTCGCCGTGTTCATCTTCGTGCCGATCGTCTTCGCCTTCTATGTCAGCCTGACGGAGTGGTCCCTGATCGGCTCTTCCACGTTCATCGGCCTTGAAAACTACGTCAAGATGTTTCAGGATGGCAATTTCTGGAAGTCTTTCTACAATACTATTGTCTATACTATTGGAACGGTCCCTACCAGCATGGCTCTCGGTCTCCTGGTCGCCATCGGGCTGAACCGCAAGATGCCGGGGAGAGCATTTCTCAGGAGCATCTACTTCGTCCCCGTGGTCATCTCACTGGTGGCGGCGGCCTTGATCGCGGCCTGGATCTTTAACGATAACTACGGTGTGTTCAATAATGCACTCAACACTCTGGGGCTAGGTAGCGTGCCGTGGCTCTCTTCGGCGAAGTGGGCGATGCCTTCGCTCATCATAACCACGCTTTGGATCCGGCTAGGATTCAATATGGTAGTTTACCTCGCCGCTCTTCAGGGAATTCCCGCCGATATCTACAACGCGGCGCGGGTCGACGGGGCAACGGGCTGGAGGATCTTCAGGCACATAACTTGGCCGCTGCTCAGTCCGACCACGTTCTTGCTCCTGATCCTCAACGTGATCTACTCGATGTACGTTTTCGACCTGATCTATGTGATGACTGGCGGGGGACCGGGCTTCTCGACGACCGTCTTGGTTCAGTACATCTACCAGGAGGCTTTCCAGCAGGGAGAGATGGGCTACGCAAGCGCCGTCGGCGTCTTCCTCTACGTACTGCTCATGGCTTTTACCTTGTTCCAGTGGCGGGTCACCAGACAAAGTGAGAGTTCTTCTTAAGAGGGTGGTGTAGAAACATGGCTAGAGCAACTTACTCTCCTGGTGGAGGGAAGAGAGCAAGGAGAAGGCCGGAACTTCCGAAGGGCAAGGATGCCGTCATCTGGGTTCTGCTCGTAGCCGGGGCTTTAGTAATGGCCTTCCCCCTCTACTGGATGTTCGCCACCGCGATCCGGCCAAAGACCGAACTCTTCAACGGCCAGTTCAGCATTCTACCCTCAAGGCTGGTGTGGAGCAACTTCTCCGACGCCTGGCAAAAGCTTCCCTGGACCCAGTTCTATATAAACTCGATCGCGATAGCGCTAATAGCGGTGGTCGTGACGGTATTCATAAACCTTCTGGCAGGCTACACCTTCGCCAAGTACAAGTTTCCGGGGCGCGACATAATCTTCCTCGCGATGATCAGTACCCTCATGATCCCGATACAGGTCATCATGGTCCCGGAGTTCCTGATCGCCTCTAAACTCGGGCTCGTCGATAGCTGGTGGGGCGTCATTCTCCCCCGGACTGCAGAGGCTTTCGGGCTGTTCATGGTCAGGCAGTTCATGGTAAGCCTCCCCGATGAACTGATCGAGGCGGCCCGTCTCGACGGAGCTAGTGAGTTCCAGATCTTCCGCAAGGTGATCCTGCCGCTCTCCGGGCCGGTAATAGCCGTGTTGACGATCTTCACTTTTATGTGGAGGTGGAACGACTTCGCATGGCCCCTGGTCGTCTTGCAGGACAAGTCTTCTTACACCGTACCGCTGGGGCTGAACTTGATGAAAGGCCAGTACTTCACCGACTGGACAGGGGTGATGAGCATGTCGCTAGTCTCTATTATCCCGATACTGCTGGTGTTCATCTTCTTCCAGCGTTACTTTATTCAAGGGATTGCTGGCACCGGCATGAAGTAGTGGAAGACGAGCCATTGAACAATCCCACTCTTACACAGAAAGAGGTTCCGAGATGGTAAAAATAGCGTTCATCGGGGCTGGCAGCGTCGTGTTCACCAAGAACCTGCTGACCGACACCCTAACCTTCCCTGAACTGCACGGCTCCACCATAGCCCTCCACGACATAAACCCCGAACGCCTGGAGACAGCCGGCATGATGGCCCGCTGGACCTCCGATCAACTCGGCGCCGGGGCGAAAGTCGAGGAGCACGAGGACCGGCGGGCGGCCTTAGACGGGGCGGACTTCGTTATAAACGCCGTCCAGATCGGGATGCACGAGGCGACCCTCTTGGACTTCGAGATCCCCCGTAAGTACGGCCTGAAGCAGACCATCGCCGACTCCATGGGCATCGGCGGCATCTTCCGGGGCCTTAGGACCATCCCGTTCATGATGGACCTGGCCTCGGAGATGGAGGAGTTGTGCCCGGAGGCGCTTCTGCTCAACTACACCAACCCGATGGGCATCTTGATGGAAGCCCTCCATACCGCGCATCCGGAGGTAAAGAGCGTCGGGCTCTGCCACAGCGTGCCGTACACGGCGCGGGAGATAGCTTCCTACATCGGCGTTTCTCACCAGGAGATCACCTACGAGTGCTCCGGGATAAACCACATCGCCTGGATGACGCGTCTGGAGGTCGACGGCGAGGATATCTACCCGCGGCTGTTCGAGGCGATGGAGGACCCGGAGGTCTACGCGAGAGACAAGGTCCGCTTCGAGTTGATGCGCAACCTTGGCTACTTCGTCACCGAGTCTAGCGAGCACAACGCCGAGTACACGCCGTACTTCATGAAGGACGACGGTCTCATGGAGAAGCTTGACATCCCGGTGGACGAGTACGTGAGGCGCAGCGAGGATAACCTGGTCGAGTACGAGAAGACCCGCCGCAAGCTACTGGCCGGTGAGTCCTTCCCGCTGGAGAGGAGCGTGGAGTACGGGTCCCTGATCATCCACTCCCTCATCACGGGAGAGCCGCGTATTGTCCATGGCAACGTCAGGAACACGCACCTGGTCGAGAACCTCCCCGAGGGTTCGTGCGTGGAGGTACCGGTGGCGGTGGACGCAACAGGCCTGAGACCCTGTCACGCTGGTACGCTCCCACCGCAACTCGCCGCGACCTGCGCGCCTCATCTGTGGGTCCAGAACCTGACCGTTCGGGCCGCGCTGGAAGGGAAGCGCGAGCACGTCTACCACGCGGCGATGCTCGACCGCCACGCCCCGAGCGTGCTCTCGCTGGATGGGATCCACGACATGGTCGACGACCTGATAGAAGCTCACGGAGACGCCTTACCGGAGGGTCTGCGAGAGCATGATAGGAAAACGGCTCGACGGACGTAGGACGGACGTAGAGCACGGTGTCCCCGACAATTGGGGAGGTTTTGTGAGGATCACCAACGTCGAGACTTACCCGGTGTGGGGCGGGGAGCGGAACTTTCTCTTCGTGGTCGTGGAGACCGATGAGGGAGTTCACGGCGTCGGCGAAGCGGGGCTGACGGGCCGCGAGCTCGCCGTTGTCGGGGCCGTCGAGCACTTCAAGCCCCTGCTCCTCGGGGAGGACCCGTCCCGTATCGAGCACATCTGGCAGTTGCTCTTCAGGGGCGGCTTCTTTCCCGCCGGGCACGCTGTCTCGGCGGCGGTCTCGGCGGTGGACATCGCGCTGTGGGACATCAAAGGCAAGGCCCTCGGCGTCCCGATCCACGACCTCCTCGGCGGCCGGGTGCGCGACGGGGTGGTCTGCTACCCTCACAACGGCGACCACGGCATGGACACCGCCGCCCTGGTCGAGTCTTGTCTGAGGACGAAGGAGGAGGGCTGGAAGTTCGTCCGCTGGGGCCTGCCCGACGAGGGCGACGTCCTCGAACCGCGCCGCTCCATCCTCACCGCCATCGAGCAGTTCGGGGCGATCCGCGAGGCGGTGGGAGAAGAGGTCGAACTCTGCTTCGATGTGCATACCCGCCTGGACCTCCCCGACGCCCTCCGGCTCTGCCGCGAGGTCGAAGCCTTCCGTCCGTTCTTCGTCGAAGACCCCCTGCGCTCCGAGAACCCCGATGCTTTCCAGACTTTGCGACTACGCACCGCCGTCCCGCTCGCCGCCGGGGAGCAGTTCGGCTCCAAGTGGGAGTTCCGCCGGCTCGTCGAGCGGGAGTGGATAGACTACGCCCGCGTGGACCTCTGCATCGCTGGCGGCTTTACGGAGGCGCGTAAGATCTCCGCCATGTGCGAGGCTCACTACATTAAGCTGGCCGTGCACAACCCGCTCGGGCCGGTGTCGTCGGCGGCGTGCCTGCAACTGAACCTGGCCTGTCCTAACTTCGGCGTCCAGGAGCAGCCCCTCCGGCCGGGGACGTTTCTGGAGGACGTCGTGCCGGTGCAACCCGAGTGGAGAGACGGCTACCTGCTGCCGACCACCAGGCCCGGACTGGGTATCGAGTTCGACCGCGAAGCGGCCGGTAAACGCCCCTTCCGGATGGTGGAGCTTCCTCACCTGCGGCGGCAAGACGGCTCGGTAACGAACTGGTGAGGTTCTGTGGCGGGCCTGCATCGTAAACGACCTTATTGACAATCTATGTTGGTAGAGGTATACCGCAGGCTAGTACCGAAGCGGGTTTTGAGGCGACGCCGGATAGCGGAAAACAGCCGCAGAACGAACCGGTAGGAAGGCCCTACCACCGCCCTCGCGGGCGCGGAAGAACACCCCGAGGACGCTTTTCGGATCCCGTCCGGGTGGGAGTTCCGCTGTGGCGGGTAAGAGTTATCCATGTGTCGGACGGGTCTGGAGTCGGAGTGAGCGTAGCGAAGGGTTCGCGGAAAGGTTTCGGAGCCAATTTCAAAGGCTGGCTGCTGGAGGACCGTGTCGAGGACGTGCAGGGCCCGCAGGCGAGTAAGAACCAGGAGCAGCACGAGTGGTGGAAGGTCGTGTGCCTGACCGGAGTCGACTACTTCTCCACCCTGGCCTACATACCCGGCATCGCCGCCGTTTACGCGGGCTCTCTCTCGCCGATAGCTATTACGCTCATCGTATTGCTGACGCTCTTCGGGATGCTGCCGACATACCGGCGCATCGCCTCGGGGAGCCCGCACGGGCAGGGCTCTATCGCGATGCTCGAAAACCTGCTCGATTTCTGGAAGGGAAAGCTCTTCGTGCTCTGTCTGCTAGGCTTCGTGGCGACGGCCTGGCTGTTTACGATCACCCTTTCATCCGCCTCGGCCGCCCAGCAGGTAGTCGGGAACCCGCTCGTGCCCGAGTTCCTCAAACACCAGGCACTCACCATTACGCTCGCGCTGGTTGCCGTGCTCGGCGCCGTCTTCCTGAAGGGTTTCAAGGAGGCTATCGGTATCGCGATCTTCCTGGTCGGGGCGTACCTGATACTCAACCTCGTCGTCGTGGCCGTCGGCATGTACGAGGTCGTGGCCCAACCTCAACACCTCGCCGACTGGAAAGACGCGCTGTTCAGGACCCACAGCAGCCCGTGGTCCGTGATCCTGGCTTCGCTCATAGTCTTCCCACGGCTCGCACTCGGGCTCTCGGGGTTCGAGACAGGAGTCTCGATGATGCCGCTCGTGCGCGGCGACGAAGACGACGACCCGAGGCATCCCGAGGGCCGCATCCGCAACACGCGCAAGATGCTCACGGCGGCGGCCATCATCATGAGCTTCTACTTGATCTTTACGAGCTTTATCACGGTCGTTTTGATCCCCCAAAACCAGTTCGGACCAAACGGACAGGCTAACGGACGCGCGCTGGCCTACGTGGCGCACGAGTACCTCGGAAACGGCTTCGGTACTGTCTACGACATCAGCACGATAGCTATTCTCTGGTTCGCCGGAGCCTCGGCGATGGCCGGGCTGCTGAACATCGTGCCGCGTTATCTGCCCCGCTACGGCATGGCTCCCGAGTGGGGGCGGGCCATAAGGCCGCTCGTCCTGGTCTATACGGCGATAGCGGTGGTGATCACACTTGCTTTCGACGCGAACGTGGACTCCCAGAGCGGCCCCTACGCCACCGGTGTTCTGTTCATGATGACCTCCGCAGCGATAGCCGTGACCCTCGCCGCCTGGCGCGGCAGGTCTCTGCGCGGTGCCCTGATCTTCGGAGTGGTCGCGGTCGTGGCTGTCTACGCCACCATCGGGAACATCATCCAGGCCCCCGGCGGTATAAAGATAGCCCTGCTCGCCATCGTCGCGATCATCCTCATCTCACTTATATCGCGCGTTAGACGCTCGACGGAACTGCGCCAGGAACGCATAGAGCTGGATAAGAAAGCCCTCCGGTTCATAGAAGAGGCGAACCGGCGCGGCGAAATACACCTGGTCGCCCACCGGCGAAGGACCGGCACGAGAGCCGAGTACGCCAGGAAGGAGAAGGAGCAACGCGAGGACAACCACATCCCGCGAGGAGACCGCATCCTGTTCCTGGAAGTAGACGTGGAGGACGCCTCCGAGTTCACCGACGTACTGGAGATAAGAGGTGTGGAGGTCGGCGGCTTCCGGGTACTGCGGGCCGAGAGTTCGACGGTACCGAACGCCATAGCAGCTTTCCTGATCTACCTGCGCGACACGACCGGAAAGCGCCCGCACTGCTACTTCGGCTGGACGGAAGGCAACCCGCTTGTATACGTCCTCCGCTACGTCCTCTTCGGCGAAGGAGACACCGCCCCCCTAACCCGCGAAGTCCTCCGCGAAGCCGAGCGAGACCCGAAGAAACGACCCGCCATCCACGTCGGAGGCTAGAGAACCATCGCGGAAGCAACCACTTCGAGCAATACGGTCCTGCGAAGCCGAGGCCTAGACAGAGTTTCGCTTGACGCCCGTTTTCAGGGCCGCCCCCGAACCAAACCACTACTACGGAAGACGTCTCCGGCTAGCGAGTCGCTCGCCGCGGTTCGGGGGCTCCGTGCTCGAACGCGGGTTTGTTACTAGTCGACGACCGGCTGGGCGTCGCGGATGACGGTGCCGTCGGTCAGGGTGAGATCGTAGGTTAGGATCGGCTTGAATGCTCTTGGCTCTTTACCGTTCCGTCTCCACTGGAAAGGCCTGCCCCCGACCGCGCGCCCCGGCCACCAGGCTGCGTACCAGCCGTTCTTCACGGAGGCTTTGATCGTGTGGGCTCCCGCATGGATGGTGACGCCCTTCACCTCCTTACCTACTGCACCGTCCGTGATCGAGAACACCTGGGCCTTGACGCTCGCGCGGTTCTCCTCGACAAAGCCCTGGGTGAATCCCCTCGGAGGAGCCTCTATCACGGACTCGCTGCTGCCGGCTCCGGCCTGTACGTCGCTGACAAGGGTGGACCCTTCCGGGTTGTGGGCGAAGCACGTTGCCGAGGTGTTCGGGTGCTCTGTATGGTACAGCAGGGCGACGCGGTCACCCCGACGCTCGGCCAGCACGAGATCGGCCTTATCCGCCGGGTGGTTACCCCATCCGACGAAGTATCTCTTCACCTGGGGTCGGCAGGCAGACGCCACCACGTCGAGGTTGTCGCCGGTGACGGGTGTAGGGGTGTCGGTCCAGGACGCGGACGCTACGTTCTCGCTCCCGATCCCCCGGACCACGACCGCGCCGACAACAACCAGCACGAGCGCGGCCATGGAGACGAGGACCAGGCGGGGCCAGGCACGCCAGGCACGTCGGGCTGGTGCGGGTGCCGCAGGTCTCTGGGTCTCGGTTGTCGGCGCGGTCGCGACGATCCGTTCGAGCGTTGCCTTGGCTCGCTCTTTCTCGTCTACGGTGAGGGACTTGGCCGCAGCATCGAGGGACCGGAGCGCGGAGTCATCGTGCATGTTCATTGGGCCTCCATCGAGACGTAGGGTGTGGGTTCTGCAAGGTCGAGTTGGCGGTGCAAGGCGCGTCGAGCGCGCAGCAGCCGGAGACGATACGAGACGGGGGTGATGCCGAGGACTCGGGCGGCCTGCGGCGAGGTGAGGTCCTCGAAGGTCGTGAGCGAAAGCGTCTCCTGGTCGGTCTCGCTCAGTCGCGTCCACGCGGCGGCCAGGTCGATCCGCCGGGCGAGGAGATCGGCGTCAAGCCCGTCCGCAAGGCCAGCGGATCGCGTCGTATCGGCGACACGGACGGCAAGCGCGTCGCGTCGTCCCTGGCCGCGAAGGGTGTTTAGGAGACAGTTACGGGCTATTCCGAACAGCCACGCCCGCACATCATCCGGCCTGTTCGGGGCGTCGTCGAGCCGCCGCCATGCCACGAGAAAGGCATCCGCTGTAGCATCCTCGGCATGGGAGGGATGCACGCGTCGCTGGGCGAACCGCAGCACGTCCGCGTATGCGTCCGCGTAGATCGCCCGGAAGCGCGCTTCCCGGTCTGGCTTCAGCACTCTCACATCCTTTGCCTTTCCGTTGGGTATCCTCATACTTTCTACTTGTCCGGCAACGCCCTTAGCGTTTCGACGGGGTCAAGATCGAGTGCGTGGCATCCACGAGGCTTGTTCTCCCCAACCTTGCTCAAGCCATGCTCAAGCCATACTTCGGGAGCATGTCTGGCCCGTTAACCATCTTACAGCCGTTTTAGTTGTAACAGTTGATAATACATTTGCTACAAAAAGTAGCATTATGTTACGGTTCCGATGGATCCGAGGAGGATAGAGATGAGTGGTTACGCTGGCACGTTGAGGTCACTAGCCGGGAGGTTGGAGGAGCAGAAGAGTAGGGTCTTGGATCGGGTTGGTGCGCGGGAGAAGGTGTGGGCGCTCTCGGAGAGGTTGGAGGAACAGGCAACCGGTCTTCTTACCAGATATGGCGTCCCGGTGGAGAGGTTCCGGGAGTTGGTAGACAGGCTGGATGAAACGGCGATACAGTTGACATCCCGGTACGGCGCCTTGTTGTTGAGGCTATCCTTGGGCTTGACGTTCGTGTGGTTTGGAGCTTTGAAGGTCGTCGAGAGCAGCCCGGTTGGGGATCTGGTGGCGAATACGGTCTACTGGTTCCGGCCGGAGGTATTCGTACCGCTCCTGGGCTACTGGGAGATAGTGGTAGGGCTCGGGCTTCTGACGGGCAAGGCTTTGCGGACGACGCTCGTGTTCTTTCTGCTCCAGATGGCCGGTACTTTCCTCGTGTTGGTGATAAAGCCGGACGTGGCGTTTCAGGATGGAAACCCGCTGTTGCTTACCACTGAAGGGGAGTTCGTGATCAAGAACCTCATCCTCATCTCCGGCGGGCTGGTAGTCGGGAGCACGATAGAGACCCGTCGCCAGCGGCGAGAGAGCCGGCTCAGTGTTCTCGACGAGCAGTCGTCAGAGGATCTCTCCCTGGCTGCGGCCTGAAGACTTCGAAAGGATTTAGATGGAATCAGAGGTAATACAGTTTTTCGGTTTCCTGGCGGTTATTGGCGTCGTCGGGTTGGTTTGGCTCTGGATCGTCTACCTTCCGGGACGAACCCTGGAACGCCCCCAAGACTGGGACTGGTTGAGCAACAAAAAGCCCCGCAAGTCCGACTCAAAGCGGTCCGAGAAGAAAGACGACCCGCCAAAATCCGGCTAGGTCCGCCTACCCGGAGCTGAAATGACCGGACCAGACGGCTTTCTCCCGGCGGCTGTCTATCGCCTCCCGGAAGACTTCGTCCAGCGTCCGGCCCGAATCGTCGGCGGCGTGGGCTTCGAGGACTTCGTTTAACTCCAGGACGTAGTCTCTGGCGCCTACGTCGCTCAGGAAGTTCGTCGCCTCGTCCCGGCCCATGTTTTCGCGGTCGGCGAACTCCTGGATCACATCTCCCATTAACGCCATAAGGAAACGCTGCGCGCCATTTTCACCCGGACCCGGGGGATGCTCTTCCACTCGCTTCTCGAACTGCTCGCCGAAAACGATGGCGGCGGCGACGATCCGGCGCCGTTCTTCGGGTGACTTCTCTCCCCAGGCCCGGCGCAGAGTCTCTTCGTCGAGCGCGTTCAGGATAGAGAGTGGAGTGACTATTTCCTGGTTGTCCGGTTTGGGGGGATCCTGCTCCACAATATCCTACTCCTGCTGTTAGTAGCGGAGCAGGCCGACCAGGCCGTCGAATTCTTCGCGCAGGGTCGCTCCGAGGTTCTCACCGGCGCCGGTGTTTTCGAGGTCTTCGTTCGGGGTGTCGGCGACCGGCTCTTCTTCTTCGACGAACTCTATACGGGCTCCACGGGCGGCGGCGAGGTCTACGAGCACGTCTATGAGGGGACGGACCCTGGTCTCCTCGCCGCTGTAGGGCGATTCCTCCTGGGTTATGTCGGTGACTGCGAGCGCGTCGGCGTCGGACCACCGGATCTCACCGTCCAGGCTCCAGAGGACCAGCAGATGATAGACGCGGCCTTCTTGCAGGGCCTCGATGGTGTCCTTGACGCCATGAATGCCTTTCTCCCGCGCTTCTTCGAGCAGCGCGGCTTTGCGGCGTTGCTCGGCTTCTTCCCGCACGCCTTCCAGGCGTTTGAGGATCTCACCTTCGGGGGCTCCGGTCGCGACCGGTTCCTCGGCCGCAACCCGGTCCCGGATATCCTGGGGGAGGGTCTCGCGGAACTCGGCGGTACGCTCTTTCGGGCCTGCGAGGATCAAGTGACGCGCCCCTTCCTGGAACGTCAGGCGCCGCGTTAGCTCTCCTAGCTCGTTGTACCATTCGTGTAGATTCGCCTCTGTCCGGCGGCTCTCCGTCTCCTGGTCCATGCCGCCCCTCGGGTACGGTTCGGATGGCGAAACGTCCACTTCCCGGAAGAAACCACTGCCCGCGCTCCCGCTCGCCTCGCCCGCCTCTCCTGCCGGCGAGGTGACGAAGAAGCGGTACTCTTCGGCGTCGAAGAGCGCGACCGCGTAGGGTTCGTGCTCGTCGAGCGCCAGGACGAGCGGGACCAGGTATGGCTCGCCGTAACGGTAGGCGTCCTCCAGGTCTACCTGAAGCCGGTATTCCTCGAAGAGCCCGTCTTCGCCGGCGAAAAAGACAAGGGTACGAGCCCGTGGCTGTTCGCCCTCGGCTGTCTCTTGAACGCGGTCTGCGAGTTCATCTGGGACTTCCAACTCACGGAGGGCGTCTTTGAGACGGGTCAGGTATGATTGACGCTGGTTCTCCGGGAACTCGGCGTTCACGCTCAGGTAGACCGAGAGTATCTCTCCCTCGCGACCCTCGAACTGCTCCCTCAGCCTCTGCACGTCTGTTGGCTGCGCCATCCTGATCTCAACCTCCGTAAATCGCTGATACTTCACAGTCTAGGGACCAAAATACCCCACGTGAAGGTGTAACACACGTTGGGGCCGAAAGCGTTGCTGGTACACTCCCGCCCATGCGTATCCTAATAGCCGGCTGCGGCTACGTCGGTTCCGCCCTCGGCGGACTCCTCGCCTCAGAAGGTCACACGGTCTTCGGGGCGCGCCGCAACCCGCAAGCCCTGCCGCGAAACATCCAACCCGTCGCGCTCGACCTCTCTTCTTCTATTTCCGAGGGAGATATACCCCCGGACCTCGACTTCGTCTTCTACACTGCATCGGCTAGCAGCTCCGCCGGAAGTTCTTCCGAAGATGCGTACAGGTCAGCCTACGTCGAAGGTCCGCGCAACCTGCTCTCCGTCCTGGAGACGCAAAACGTCCGGCGCGTGCTCTTTACGTCGAGCACCGGCGTTTACGGGCAGCGAAACGGCGAATGGGTGGATGAGGAGTCGCCTACGGAACCGGAGAGCTTCTCCGGGAAGACCCTGCTGGAAGGAGAGCGAGTCTTTCTCGACGCTCCTTTCCCGGCGGTCGTTTTGCGGCTGGGCGGCATCTACGGGCTGGGGCGCGAACGTTCGATCCAGCGTGCCTTGCAAGCAGAGTTCGAAGAAGGGCCGCCACTCTACTCCAACCGCATCCACCGTGACGACTGCACCGGCGCCCTGCGCCACCTGATGCTCCTCGAAGAACCGGAACAAGTCTACCTCGGCGTGGACGACGAGCCGACCGACCAACGGACGGTCGCCGAATGGCTCAAAGAGCGACTCACTCCTGACGCATCACGTTCCGGGGAAACATCCGGCACGCTGCGCCGCAGGACCAATAAACGTTGTAGTAATGCCCAGCTTGTCGCCTCGGGGTATCAGCTTCTCTACCCGACCTTCCGGGAAGGCTTCGCGGCGTTGCTCGGGGAAACGGTTCGTTAGAGCTTGTGTGAGAAGATAGGTATGTACAGGTTAGTTTCCGCCCGACCCGGCTCTCCGCCTATGCGTTGCGCTGTTACTATTGTTGACTGGGTCTCTCCCGTGGGGCGTGGCGATTGTGTCTTCCTCCCATCCTCCCGCCGAGGTAGCTCACGAGCACCGCTAGCGGCGAACCGATGCAAAATGCCACGGCCCAGATCACGATAGTGTCCACGTTGTCGGAACGTGCGAGGTCATCTTTGGTCAACAAGCCTGGCATCCACATCCACAGGATCAACCCCAAAGCGATCACGCAGAGTATTACGGCCCCCGCTACCGCGCTTGACTCCGGGTGCAAAGGGGTGATTCTGCCGACCAAGAGGCCGCCGAGGAAGAAGGCGGCGAGCGAGACCAAGAGCGCCCACAGCGCGAAGAAGAATAGGTAAAGGTACGGCGCCCATACAGTTGCCAACTCCTCACCATTAGAAAATCCTATACCAACGGCATCCGCCAAGCGGGGGAACAGCAAGACGAGAACGAGCGCCCCGAGGAGCACGAGCAAAACCAGCGTCACCGCGATCCCCACCATCGCCGAGGTCCATCTGATCCGACCCAACACCTCTACTCACTTTCCTTCTCGAAAACCAAGAAGAGTGTACCTCGTAACGGAATAGTCTTAGGGAGAGTGGAATGCTCGTGGGCGCTGCTGTATCTTGCCGGGGTTGGATCCCTTTTGAGGAGGCGGCGTGCTGTACCGGGAGTTTTCGAAGCAAGAGGAGTTGGACGCCCAATACAACCTGCGAGACTCCGTACCAGACTATCCCGCCTACTCACGCTTCTACGAGGAGAGCAGCCGGCACGCCCGCGAGCGATTGGAGTGCCGCCTGGACGTACCATACGGCCCGACGCTGGCCGAGCGGCTGGACATCTTCCCGTCGGGGCGGGATGGTACAGCCGCGCCCGTCTTGATCTTCATCCACGGCGGGTACTGGTGCCGGTTCAGCGGCGAGGAGTTTAGCTTCGTCGCCGAGGGTCCGGTCTCGGCCGGCGTCGCGACGGTGGTCATAAACTACGCGCTCTGCCCCACGGTCACCATCGGGGAGATAGTGCGCCAGTGCCGCGCCGCAGCCGCGTGGGTCCACGCCAACGCCGGGAGTTTCGGCGGCGACCCGGATCGTATCTTCGTCTCCGGACATTCCGCCGGCGGCCACCTAGCGGCGATGCTCGCGACGACGGACTGGGAGGGCGGGTACGGGTTGCCGGGAGACCTCATAAAGGGATGTTCCCCGATCAGCGGTCTCTTCGACCTCGCGCCTTTCCCGTACACTTACCTCCAGCCCCAACTGCAACTGACCTGGGGCGACGTGCTCGACTACAGTCCGATACGAAACCTGACCACAGTCGCAGATACACGCCTCCCCCCCATGCTGGTCAGTTACGGTGGTGAGGAGACTACTGAGTTGCGCCGCCAGTCGGATGACTTCCTGGATGCCTGGAAATCAGCTGGTTTACAGGGAGAACTGCTTCCTCAGCCGGGCAAGGATCACTTCTCGGCCATCTCCGGTTTCCTGGAGCCGGGCAGCCCGTTGTGCGCGGCGATACTGGAGCAGATCCAGGCAGGGTCGGATGGGTAGGGCGTGTCGAAGCTACAAGCATAAAAAATATAGGTACAATGTGTGACTAGCTGACTGTACAAACAGACCAATTGTGCAACAATAGGCGGTCGCTCATGTTCGTGTGCGGGCGGCGAGGCAAAAAGTTATGAGAGAAAAGGAGAACAGGCGATGAAGGTACTGGTACTTGGCGGAGACGGCTACTGCGGTTGGCCCACCTCCCTGCATCTATCGGAGGCCGGTCACGAGGTCGTTATCGTGGACAACTTCGTGCGGCGGACCATAGACAATGAGTTGGGGGCCACGAGCCTCACGCCCATCGCCGAGCCGAAGGAGCGCGTCAAGGCCTGGCAGGAAGTCAGCGGCCGGACGATAGGGCTGGAGTACGGTGACCTCTTGGACTGGGAGTTCGTCTCCGAGCTTTTCGAGCGCCATCAGCCGGAGGCCGTCGTCCATTTCGCGGAGCAGCGAGCGGCGCCTTACTCCATGATCGACCGTCGCCACGCGGTCTACTCGCAGCACAACAACGTGATCGGCAACCTGAACGTTTTGTTCGCCATAAACGAGTTCGTGCCGGAGTGCCACCTGGTCAAGCTCGGAACCATGGGCGAGTATGGCTACCCGAACATAGACATCGAAGAGGGCTACCTCGAGATCGAGCACAACGGCCGCAAGGACACGATGCTCTATCCGAAGCTCCCCGGTAGTTGGTACCACCTCTCCAAGGTCCACGACTCGCACAACATCCACTTCGCCTGCCGCATCTGGGGCACCCGCGCCACGGACCTGAACCAGGGGATCGTCTACGGTACGGTGACCCCGCAGACCGAGCGCGACTCGCGCCTGGTGAACCGCTTCGACTACGAGGACGTCTTTGGCACCGCTCTGAACCGCTTCTGCGTTCAGTCGGCGATCGGGCATCCCCTTACGGTCTACGGCAAGGGCGGTCAGACGAGAGGCTTCCTGGACATCCGCGACACCGTCCGCTGCATAGAGCTCGCCATAGACAACCCCGCCGATAGGGGCGAGTTCCGGATCTTCAACCAGTTCACCGAGCAGTTCTCCGTCAAGCAACTGGCCGACCTGGTGATCGAGGCCTCGGACAAGATAGGCGTCGAGGCGCGTATCGAGAACGTCCCGAACCCGCGCGTGGAGAAGGAAGAGCACTACTACAACGCGAAGCACACCGGCCTTATCGAACTCGGGCTGGAACCGCACTACCTCGGCGATTCGCTGCTCGACTCGCTTCTGAACATTGCCGTCGAGTACCGCGACCGGGTTGACACGGACCACATCATGCCGAGCGTCGACTGGCGCACGGGACAATCCAGGGAGCGCGTCACAAAGGCCCCGGCGGAGCCCTCCACCCTGTGAGCTACCTGATGGAAAACGTCCGTATCACGGGCATCGTCGTGGCCGTGCTCTTCGCGGCCTACGGCATATTCCGGTACCGTGGCGGCGGCCGAAGGTTCGACCTGTTCCTCGCCCTGCTGATAGCGGCTGGGGTCGCCGTCGTCTCGGTCGTCCCGCAGATAGGCCAGGTCTTCGTCGATCTCTTCGGTTTGCAGAACCGCGCCTTCGCCCTGCTCTCGTTCGCCGTGTTGCTGCTCCTCGCGCTGTTCCTGTACCTGCTGGGACAGGTCCGCATAGCAGGACGCCGCAGCCGCCAGATGGTGACCGGCATGGCCGCCAGACAGTACGCCGAACGCTACGCCCTGCAAGACGGGATTGCAGCCGGAGAAAACAAGAGTCGCGGCAAAGTTCTCATAATAGTGCCAGCGTATAACGAGGAGGGCGGCATACTCGACGTTCTGAATCGGGTGCCGAAGGATTTGCTCGGGTACGAGGTAAAAACCGTGATCGTGGACGACGGTTCTGTAGACCGGACGGAGGAAATAGCCCTCGAAGCGGGCTTCCCGGTCGCCGCCCACGCGGTCAACCTGGGGCAGGGCGACGCGCTTCGTACCGGCTTCGAGATAGCGCGGCTGGAGCGGGCGGATATAGTGACCAACCTCGACGCCGACGGTCAGTACAAGCCCGAGGAGATGGAGAAGCTCATCCGGCCCATCGTAGAAGGTGAAGCGGACTTCGTGCTTGGGTCGCGCTTTCTGGGGTACTACGAGGAGTCCGGCAGCATCCGGCACATCGGGGTTGTATTCTTCTCGAAGATGATCTCCATCCTCACCAGGACCAGCATCTCCGACTGTACAAACGGCTTCCGGGCTATAAGGGTCTCGATGCTCCACAAGATGGACCTCGTCGAAGACCGTTTCAACGCCACGGAGATCATCCTAGAGGCGCTCAAGAACGGCCTGCGCTTCCACGAAGTGCCGATCAGCATGCTCAAGCGGGCGGCTGGCGAGACGAAGAAGCCGCCGCGTCTAGCGTACCCGTTCGGCGTCTTCCGGGTCATAATCCAGACCTGGCTCCGCTAGAGAAGTCTCACGAGCAAAACACGGCTTCCCCCTCCGGAGGTTGAATAATAGAATACGATGCTATGCTAAATCCCATGAGCCTGAGGCGATTTACCCGGTACGAACTTTGAGAGGTTTACTCAAGTCCCGCCAGCAGGGCGTGGGCGCGGGTAGCGCTTACGTTCTGGTCTCCTTCTTTATTTCCGGCGTCCTGACCTTCGGGTTCCAGTTCCTCTCCGCGCAAGTCCTGGGGAGACCGGATTTCGGGAGGCTGATGCTCCTGTGGTCCGCGACCTTTATGACCGTGCAGATACTCTGGATCGCCGGTACCCAAACTCTCGGCCGTTACATCTCGGAGCGGGAATCGAAGGGGCAGGACTGGAGGCCCGTGGTCCGCGCGGTGAAGCGCTGGCAGGTCTGGGTCCTGGTGGCGTTTGTCGTCGGCTCCATCCTCGCGGGTCCCTTGCTGACGAGCGTAGTTTTTGGCGGCGAATACTGGCTTGCAATAATTTTCATCATCTCCGTGGCGGCTTATGCGCCGGAGTATTTCAGGCGGGGTATATTCAACGGACACCGGCAATTCTCGCGTCTGGGCGGGCAGATCCTGGCGGAGTCCTCGGGGCGTTTGCTGATAGCCGGCGCTTTCTTCGTCTTTGGCTATGGTGTGATCGGTCCCGCCATAGCTATCGCGATCGCTCCTATTATCGGGGTCCTGGCAGTCCGGCCCGCGCCTGTCGACCCGCCCAAGAGCGTGGGCGTACCTTTCGACGCCGGGAGTGCTTCCCGGTTCGCGGCACCGGTGCTCGTGTGCATGGCCTGTGCGCAGGCGTTCGCCAACGGCGGACCCCTCCTTTTGAAACTCTTCGGCGTCTCTTACACGCAGATAGGGCTGTTCGGTGCGGCGCTCATCCTCACGCGGGTCCCGCAGTACGTCATAAGCCCGGTTATTGGTAGCTGGCTCTCCCACGCGAGCCGCAAGCTCGCCACGGAGGGACCGGACGCCTTCGACCGTTTCGTGGCGCGGGCGGCAGGTCTCGTCGGTCTCGTCGGCGTCTTGATGCTGGGTGGAACTTGGGTGCTGGGGCAGTGGGTGATCAAGCTGGCCGCCGGACACGACTACAACCCGAGCCGGAGCCTGCTGATGTCCCTGGCGGCGCTGGCGGCTTTCTATCTCATATGCGACCTGATGAACCAGACACTCTTCGCCCGAGGGCTAGGAAGACTCGCCGCCCTCGCCTGGGTCTCCTCGCTACCCTTTGCGGGGATATGCCTGGCGGTGCTGAACGTGCCGATTCTGTACCGGGTCTCCATTTCCCTGGTAATCGGCGTCGCCGTCGTGGCCGTCTTGCAGGCGACGTTCTACCTCCTCGCGACGCGCAAGGGACGGTACGCTGGGCCCGGCTCCTAGCTCGCGGAGTCCGCCGGGTTCATGAACCACTCGACCGTGTTGCGCAAACCCTCATCCAGACTGACCTCGGCCTTCCAGCCGAGCATGCGGGCGGCTTTGGAGGTGTCGGCGAAGTTTCGCTGGACGTCTCCCTGACGCGGGTCGGTCTTTCGGACTTCCACGTCCTTCACTCCGGTCTCAGCCAGGACGGGCAGGAGTTTATCGATCAGCTCCAGGACGGTCGTCTCCGAGCTGGTGGCGATCTGAAAGACTTCGCCCCCGACTCCCTCTACCGTCGCGGCGAGCTTCACGGCCCGCACCAGGTCCCCGATGTAGATAAAGTCGCGGGTCTGGGTGCCGTCGCCGTAGATCTCGATGACCTCTCCGCCGGACGCCCGCTTGATGAACCTCGCGACCGCGCTGTTCTTGTGGCCGGATAGGGGACCGTAGACGTTGCCGAAACGGAGCGCCACCGTCTCCACCCCAAAAGTCTGGAAGTAGGCGGAGCAATATCCTTCGCCGGCCAGCTTGCTCGCGCCGTAAGGAGAGACAGGGTGAGGCGAGACCTCCTCGTGCATCGGTGGGTCCACCTCACCGACCGCCGCCCCGCTCGACGCCGAAACGAACCGCCCGACCCCGGCGTGCCGGGCCGCTTCGAGGTAGTTGAACGTCCCTATGACGTTCGCCAGGCAGTCGGCGCGCGGGTCCTCTACCGAAGGCGCGACCCCGGTGTTGGCCGCTAGGTGGACGATGACATCCGCACCCTGGGCCGCCTTTAACGCAAGCTCCGCGTCGAGTATGTCACCGACGACGAGCTCGACGGGGGTTGAGCTATTAGCGTCCGGCATCTCGCCTATCTCATCTGGTTTCGTCTCGACGAACCGGCAGGCGGCTCCGAGGTCTTCACGGGCGCCGACGGCGAGGTTGTCGACCACCCGGACGGCGTTCTGTCCGTCTTTGAGGAGGGACCGGATCAGGGACGTCCCTAGAAAGCCGCAGCCGCCGGTCACGAGCCAGTTCACGAGCGCCTCTCATTTGCGTAGTCAACCAAGACAAACTCTTTTCCGCCCACTGGTACCTCCCGCTTGCGTAAGAGCGCGACGAACATCCATGCGCCTCTCCGGAGTCAACTTCCTCTTCTTGTCTCGCCGCCCAACCGCATGCAAAGCTATGGAACAGGCGCAGCACCCTAAGATAGCAGATAAGCGCGAGAACGCCGGGATACAAGTTTCACCAAGAAATTCCTGTTTTCCTCTGAAAATCCCTTGAACCTAACGTAGCGTGGGGACGTATTCTCTTTGTAGTAGACGTTGACAGCGAAGTTCGAGGAGGAGTTTGTTGCAGAAGGAGGTTACACAGAGGACTTCGTGGAAGGTGGGGGAGTTGGCCGGGAGAACGGGTGTTTCGGTGCGTACTTTGCACCACTACGATGAGATCGGGCTGCTCTCGCCTCTCTCCAGGACTGAAGCCGGACATCGCCTCTACTCGGCGGAAGACGTGCTCCGGTTGCAGCGGATCCGCTCTTTACGTTCTCTGGGTTTCGGTCTCGAAGAGATCCGGGACTTGTTGGAAGGTCAGTCTCTCTCGACGCGAGAGGTTATAGAGCTTCACATCTCGGGCCTGAAGGAACAACTCCGGAAACAACAGCAGCTCCTCGGCCTTCTAGAAGCCGTCGCGATACGTCTAGGTCCGGCGGAGGAAGTCTCGGCCGGAGAGTTGGTTGATACGGCGATGGAGGTGATCGAGATGTCCGAGAGGTTGGATAGACACTACACTGGGGAACAGCGAGAGTACCTGGAGCAGAGAAAGCGCGAGCTCGGAGAGGAGGAGATACGCGCCGTCGAGGAGGAGTGGCCGAAGCTTATCGAGAGAGTCCGAGTCGAGATGGAATCCGGCACGGCCCCCTCGGATGAGAGGGTACAGCGGCTCGCGAAGAGATGGATGGAACTGGTGGGCAAGTTCACCGGCGGAGATCCCGGAATAGAAAGGTCGCTCGGTGACATGTGGCGGCAGGAAGAAACTATCCACGGCATGGAGACTGCTCCTGTGCGAGACATGATGGACTATATCTCCGAGGCACTGGAAGTGTCGGGTAAGGCGGAACAGGACCGCGAGTAGGAATGGCCGATCTCTCCGTGTGCGCCGGAGTGTGTCAGTTGACGTGGAGGGAGCGGTGAATCAGGAGCTATGCTCGTGTCCGGGATGCGGCGCCCTTACGCCTAAAGTCGACGGACCGACCCACCGGTACATCGGTGCTTCGGGCGGATGCTGGGCCGCTTACGGAGCGTTGGCGGAGAAGGAGGCGGGCGATTTCCGGTACGCCCGCCTCCACCAACTGACCGTGGCCGCCTACTGTGCCCAGCATCCGGGAACACCCTCTCCCCAATCTATCCGGTCGGTTGCCGTACACCTCGTCGGTCTTTATCTACAGTTGGAGTGTGGCCTGTACCCAGAGAAGCTCTACGCCGGTCGTCAGAGGATAGCGTCCTTCGGAAAGCAAGGTAAGTTGAATCTTACGCGGCTGGAGCCTCCGGCTTTGCCCGGCGAGGTCACGGTCCTCGACGTTCTCGATGCCACGAACCTCATCAAACATGCGGAGCTGTCGCGAGAGCGGGCAAAATCAGTGTGGGAGGCGTGGGCGGATCACCACAATACAGTGCGCCGTTGGGCTGCGGCGTAGTCCTACGCGACCACGCCGCGCTTGTTCTCGTACTTCTCGTAGAGCTTCCCGGACATGATCTCCGCCAGAACTCGCACTGTCCTCCAGAGTTCCACGTATGAGGTGTACAGCGGCGAGGGGGCGAGCCGGATGATGTTCGGGGCGCGGAAGTCGGGGACGACTCCTTTTTCCTTGAGAGCCTCGCAGATGCGGGCCGCCTCGGCGTGTTCCAATGCGAGGTGGCCGCCGCGACGATTGTCCTCCGATGGCGTGCCGATCTCGAAGTCCATGCCATCCAAATCATGTTCGACGAGGCGTGCGAGGTAGCAAGTCATGTCCAGGGACTTACGTCTTATTTTCTCTATCCCGGCCTCCTCGAACATCTCAAGGGATCCGAGTAGCGGGGCCATGCTCAGGACGTGAGGCGTACCGACCTGGTAAGCGCCCGCCGAGTTTTCGGGGGCCAACTCGTGCTCCATGTCGAACTGACGGTCCTTACGCGAGCCGAACCACCCGGCGAGCCCCGGATGGAGGCCGAAGTGCTTACTGTTTACGTACAACCCCGCCGCAGCTCCCGGCCCGCCGTTGAGGTACTTGTAGCCGCACCAAAGCGCGAAGTCCACGTCCCACTCGTCGAAGGAGTGTGGAACTACTCCGACCGAGTGGGCCGCGTCGAAGCCTATCGGGACCCCTCGCTCCTGCGCCTTACTGGTCAGACGCTCTACATCGAGCAGTTGGCCGCTGCGGTACAGGACGGTCGGCAGGAAGACCAGGGCTACTTCGTCGGTCATCGCGGCTATTATGTCGTCTTCGTTTATGGTTCTGCCATCTCGACTCTCGATCTTTACGAGGTTTTCGTCCGGGTCCAGGTCGTGCAAGCGTAGCTGGCTCTGTAAAGCGTGGATGTCCGAGGGGAAGTCGAGGTCGGTCGCCAGTATCTTCGTCCGCGCTCCCTTCGGCTGGTAGAAGGTGGAGACAAGCTGATGCACGTTGACCGTCGTCTGGCCGGTAACGACGACCTCTTCCGGCGAGGCTCCGACCAGGGGCGCCGTCATCTCCCCGAGTCTTTCGGCGAGATAGAACCAGGGGTGCTTTCCTTTTGTCCAGCCGGCGATTCCATAATCTTTCCAGGCTGACATAGTCTCCAGCAAGGAAAGTTCCGCCCGGCGAGACAGGAGGCCGAGGGAGTTTCCGTCCAGGTAGATTCTCTCGTCTCCGGTATAGAATTCTTCCTTGAAAGCTGAGAGATCATCCAGCTTGTCCAGGTGACGGGCGTGTTCTTCCGAAGGATCGAACGTGATATCTTCCACCAGTGTCTCCCCTTTCACACAAACCCGAACCTCGGGCGCTTACAATTCCTTCTCGTAGCAACCGCAGCCTTTTACCATATCGCATCAAGCCGTGCTCCCGTCAGTAGGATAGCGTGGAACGAGAGGCTGAGGGTACAGTAAGCGCAGCGTGTCAGCCGGGACGCTCCCGACTCGATAACCGATCTGAAGGGAGAGTCAGCTTGTCCGAAAACGCCTCGGGTTCGAGTTCCGGAGGACGCTTGAAGTGGTTCGCCCTGATCGCCACCTGTTTCGGTATATTGATGGCCCTGCTGGACGTCACGGTGGTCAACGTGGCGCTTCCGGTACTACAGACGGACCTGAACGCGAGCTTCCCGGACCTCCAGTGGGTCATAGACGCGTATACGATCACGCTGGCCGTCTTCCTCGTGACAGCCGGGCGGTTGGGCGACGTTTTCGGGCGAAAGCGGCTGTTCATCGCGGGGCTCGGCATCTTTACGATCGGGTCTCTGCTTTGCGCTCTCTCGGCCAACTTCACCATCGGCGGTCTTTCGAACATCCAGATTCTGTGGGGCGCGAGGGTTATACAGGGGTTGGGCGGTTCGATCATGCTGCCGGTCTCACTCTCTATTATCTCGGCCACGTTCCAGGGACGCGAGCGTGGAACCGCCATCGGCATCTGGGGGGCCACCACCGGGCTCGCAACCGCGATAGGACCCGTCGTCGGCGGACTCCTGGTCGAGAAAGTAAGCTGGCAGTCCATCTTCTACCTGAACGTCCCGATAGGCGTCGTTGGAATACTGCTCTCCATCTGGGCCATCCGTGAGTCGCGGGATGAGGACGCGCCCAGGGCCGTTGATTTTTTCGGTCTCGCGACCATCACGTCAGGGCTCTTCTGTCTGGTGCTCGGCCTGATACAGGGCGAGAGCAAGGGGTGGGGCTCGGCCTACATAATCATCTTGTTCTCCGTGGCGGTGGTTTCCCTGATCATCTTCGTGATCGGCGAGCTTCGGATAAGAAACCCGATGCTCGACCCCCGGTTGTTCAAGAACAGGAGCTTCACGGGAGCGGCGATCGTCGCCTTCTCCCTGAGCGCCGGCCTCTACTCCCTACTCTTTTTCCTCACGCTGTATTTGCAGAACTCGCTAGCCTTCGACCCGCTACAGACCGGGTTGAGGCTGCTGCCCTTGAGCGCCGTCGTGCTCTTCATAGCGCCGCTCTCGGGCAACCTGACCGGACGCATAGGCCCGCGCCCGATCATGTTCACCGGCATGGCCTTGCTCGCCGTCGCGGTCTTGTTGATGACCAGAATATCCGGGAACTACCAGCAGTCTGATTGGCTGGTGTTGCTGCCGGCTTTCTTCCTGGCGGGTTTGGGAAACGGGCTCGTCAACCCGCCCATCTCTACCGTCGCCGTCGGCACCGTGAGCCCGGCGCGGGCGGGCATGGCTTCCGGGGTCAACACGGTTGCCCGGCAGGTCGGGGTTGCGTTCGGCATCGCGTTCTGGGGAGCGCTGCTCGCTACCCGGTACAACGGCTACGTCCACGACAAGGTCCAGGCTCTAAACGCTCCCCAACTCGGCGACTCGGTCAAGGGTAAGATCATCACCGGCGTTCAGAACGCCGGCACGACGGCCGGCAGCACCGGACTCAAGGGCGGTGGAGGCTCTTTCCAGAACTCGCCGGTATACGGCAAGGTCCAGGACATCGCCCGCGCCTCATTCGTGGACGGTACGGTGGACGTACTGAGGCTAGCGGCCATCCTGCTCGCCGTCGGGGCTCTCGCCGCCCTCGTGCTGGTCCGAAACAGCGACTTGGTCGGACACTCCGATAACGTCGCCGAAAAGAACGAAAGCAAGGACAGAAATAAAAACGGGGAGCGAGACGGCTTCGACCCGCTCCTCGGCGGGATAGCGCTCGCCTACATGAGCGAACGGCTCGAAGCCCTGGACGGCGACTCCCCGCGCTTGGTCTCAGCCGCCGCGAACCTCCTCCCCGGCGAGGAAGGCTCCGATGGAGAACGAGCCAAGCGAGCCGGTCGGCAGATACTGAGGCCACTGGCTGTCCGGCTGTTGCAGGACGGGGTGAAGAAAAAAGAAGAGAATACCAACGGAGATACAGAACAAGAGAAATCCTAGACCACTGAATAGGAGGCTTAAAAGATCCAGACGGCAACCAAATACGTCGTAGGAGCGGTAGGAGCCTTGCTCGGGTTTCTGGGTGGAATTTGGCTCGTCCTCGCTCCCTCTGCGCTCGGCTACCAAACCACCGGAGCCGGCTGGATAAACGCTACCAGAAACGACCACTGGCTCGGGATCGGGTTGGCAATAATATCTGTCGCCGGGTTCGTCCTCTATACCCTCTCGTTGCTGAGAGAAATAAGGGAAGGAGGCCTCATCCCGGATGGAGAAGTTGTCCACGAACAGCATCCGGAGAGACGCGTCTCTCCCAGACCTTCGCCTGACGCTTTACAGAAGAACAACGGCCCAGGCCCTCTAGTAGAGTCTACTCCGTCCAAGATAATGGAAGATACGAGACGGCGGCAACGGCTCGTACAACCAGAAGAGAGCGCGCCGAAACATCCTGTACCAAAGCAGGATAGATCTCGTGAACAGCGTGGCGGAAAACGTTTTCGGTTCCCGGCGTTCTTGCCGGGCGCGGCTCTCGCGTTGGTCGCGGTTGTACTCTTTATCTACGCGCGTGGGGTAGCGAAGAGGTCTTAGCTTCCCAGTGCTCCGAAGGCTCCGGTGAGCCAGGTCGCCAGCGCCGCCGCTGCCAGGACCGCGACTACGAGGAGGACGCTTTTTGTACGCGGCGAGAGGTTGCGCGCCTTTCTGCGGACTTTACCGGCGAGACGGTACACGTAGGCGTAGGCCCGTGCCGCCCAGTCGAACTCGAAGGCGAGCAGTCTCAGGCCGACCAGCAGGAGCGGTAGGCCGAACTCCGGCAGCACTAACGAGAGAGCGGCGGCGAAGACGCTCAGGAGAGAGCCGGCCAGAACCAGGGGTATTCGGACGGCGAGGGATCTCTCCCGGTGCCGCTCGCGCTGCTGGAGGACTCGCTCCAATACTTCGTCGCGCTCTAAACTCATCCTTAGCCTCGTATGATACTTCGTTCCGCTTCGGGCATCTTTCGAGGCTGTATATTCGCTATGGCGTGTTCAACAACCAGATGCCGAGGTTCAAGAACGTCGCGAACGTCACCCACGCCAGATAGGGAGTGAGGATCCAAGCGGCGAGCGTCTTTACCCGTCCGAAAGCGAGTATGGTCAGGAAGATGGACACCCACAGCACCAATATCTCCACCAGCGCCACACCCGGAGCCTGCAACCCGAAGAAGATAGCCGACCACAGGAAGTTGAGCGACAGTTGGATCCCAAACAGGTAGAAGGCCGGTTTGGCCCCCGAAAATCCTCTCTCTCGCCACACGAGCCAGCCCGCCACCGCCATCGAGAGGAACAGGATCGACCAGACTGGCCCGAACAGCCAGCTCGGCGGCGTGTAGAACGGCTTATTTATCGTCTCGTACCAGCCGCCGGGCGAGACCGCAGGCCCCGTAATGAGTCCGCCGAGCCCGGCGACTGCGGGGCACAACACGATAAACGCCACCAGGACCAGCACGGAGAGCGTCGCACCACGAAGGCTCTTGAGATTTACACTCTGCACTATCATTTCTCCTTCGTTTTCCGGACCGGATCGCCGCCGGGTAGATCTCACGGGACCGAGGTTGGAGCAACCGTAGGGCTTCTATTTCCGTTGCTTCTACCTCGCTATCGAGTCCTCTATGGCTTGCTTTCGGCCGAGGTCTCGACACGCTTGGTCCACTGTACTTTCACTTTCACCGGGGTGCCGATCTCTCTTGCTATCCCTTCCGCTAGTCGTCCCGGCGGGGGTGGTTTATCGGCTCCGACGACGCTCACGACCACTTGTTCACCGTCTACTTTGATCTCGGTTTCCTGAAGTCCTGTACCTTTGAGCCACGATTGCACGTGCTCCGAGGCCGCATTCGTATTTCGGTTTGTTTTTATCCCGTTCCACGACTGTATGCCTAGAGGAACAGAGACTAACACAACGGCCACGGCCGCCGTGACGATACCGGCCCGGATGCGCCTCTCCTCGCCTATCACCTGAAGTTTTGGGGCGAACCCGGTTAGGAGGAACACTAAAGCTCCGACGAGCACGATACCCGCCAGGTTCGTCAGGTACAGTAGCAGCGCTCCCCAGGCCAGATCCATCCTGCCTAGGGCGAAGGTGACGCCGACGGTCGCCAGGGGCGGCACCAGCGCCACCGCGACCGCCACCCCCGGCAATGCTTCGCCAACTTCTTTGCGTACCGTGGCGTAGGCGCCCGCCGCACCCGCCGCGAGGGCAATTCCCACATCTATCAGTGTGGGACTGGTGCGGGCCAGTATCTCGACGGAGATAGGCGTACTGTCGGGAAGCAGCAGCTTCGTCGTGGCCCAGGCCAGAAATGCGGAGCCTGCACTCGCGGCTACCACGACGGTGAAGAAAGTACCCTGGCGTGCCGGCCAACCCGAGACCATCGCCGCACCCACGGCAAGAACGGGCCTCATGAGCGGCGCCACGAGCATTGCCCCGATCACCACCGCAGTCGAGTTGGAGATCAAACCGAAAACGGCGATCAGCACGGAGAGAGACTGCAAGATGGCGAAGCGGTACAGGTAGGAACGTAGCTCTGATCCCTCGGGGAAGAGATCGCCGGTCACTTCCCGGCGGCGCTCTGGAGTCAGGTTTACGGCCCGTTCGACCAGCCACTCCAACCAAGTGGACCGGCCGCTTCGCTCCTCACCGCCGGCTTCAGGTTCTCTCGCGCTCATAGTGCCTCCGCTCCGGCCACGATCCGAGTAATATCCTCTTGCCACGCAAGATCGGGACCAGTAAGGCCTCGAAAAGACATTGAATAAAGATAGTATTCCATTTCCGTAGTCGCCGCGCCGGTGTCTGCTTCGAGATAGAGATCTCACGCCATGAGCAACAGCTTCACAAAGGCGATACGTGGGGCTGATCTCTGGTACAGTCCGTGAACTCTGTTGATGATTTTGGAGGAGATGCTCGTGTTTCCGGATGGTTTTCTGCAAGGAATGTCCGGGCTACTGAGTGGTCCGATCTGGGGCAACGTGGGTCTTACGGTCCTCGTAGTGGCCGGGGCGCTGGTCTTGCGCTGGATCGTACGCAGGGCCGTCAGCCGGCGGTTCGGGACCACGGAGGCGAGCGAGGGCGGCGGGCTCGAAGAAGCCGCCCGTGATGACCGCTACGGCGCCTACTGGCTCAGAAAGATAGCCGGATACGCTATCTGGACTGTGGCGGCCGTCCTGATCCTGCTGGTCTGGGCGGATTTCGGCTCCAGGCTGGGCGTCGTCCTGGGAGGCTTCTCGGCGGGTTTGGCGTTCGCCCTCCAGAACGTCATCAGCTCGATAGCAGCCTGGATCATCATCCTCACCAGTAAGGTATTCAAGGCGGGCGACCGGGTGATGATGGGCGGGGTACGGGGAGACGTCATAGACGTATCTCCGCTCAGGACTTCTATCATGGAAATGGGTAGCCCCGGTGGCGCGGAGAACTCCGAGACTTGGGTAAACGCCCGGCAGTACACTGGACGCCTCGTCACGGTCTCGAACAAGGCCTTCTTCGAAGACCCCGTCTACAATTACTCCAAGGACTTCGAGTACATCTGGGAGGAGATCATGATTCCCATCTCCTACAAAACCGACTGGGAGCAGGCAAAACTGATACTTCAGGAAGAGGTGGAAGGCGCCACCAGCGCCTTCCGGCGTGAAAGCGCGCGGGCTCTCTCGGAAATGGCCCGACGTTACCTCGTACCCCGCGGCGATGTGGAGCCCCAAGTCTTCGTGAAGCTGACGGACAACTGGATCGAGCTGTCCGCCCGCTTCGTGATACCCGTTCGCTCGGCCCGGCGGGTCAAGAGTTCCATCTCCGAAAACCTGATGCGCCGCTACTCCGGGGAGGGCATAGGCCTCGCCTCCGCGACCAGCGAGATCGTCAGCCTGCCGCCTCTCCGCCTGGAAGGACTGCGCGAGATAATAGAAGGCGTGCGCCCTGCTGACTCCAACGGCAAGGAAGAGCCTCCAACGTAGCCTAAGCCGGAGGCCGCCAGGTTACGCTCCCGATCCGCCATCCTCTATATCCAGACGAACGCGGAAGAAGTCGAAGAGGACCCGCAAGACCGCGAGCAGCGGAACGGAGACTATTATGCCGACCAGCCCACCCAGCCCGCCGCCTATAACTATGGCTAGAAGGACGATGATCGGATGAACCCGCAATACTTCACCCTGGATGCGAGGCATTATGAAGTTCCCGTCGAGCTGCTGGATGGCTATGTATACGAGAACCGCCAGCACGCCGGTCGTGGGAGACACGAAGAAAGCGACTATGACACCCGGCACGGCGCCGATAAAAGCGCCTGCGTACGGGATGATGGCGGTTACCGACACCACGACGCCGAGCAGGATGGCGTATGGAACGCCGAGTATGAGAAGGGCGATGGTCGTGAGCGCCCCCTGGATCACGAGGTCGAGGGCGAGCCCCGAGAGGTACCTGGAGAGCGAGGCGCCTTCATCGTTCCAAAGCTCCAAGCCATCCCGGCGGTAGCGGTGTGGCAGCGCCCTCAGGTAGGCGGCCTTTATCCTTTTTACGTCCAAGAGCAAGTACACCGAAACGAAAAGCGCCCCGAGCAGGTTTACCCCGAAGTTCACGGCGGTGGAGAAGAAGCCCAGGAGTCCTCCTAGAAAGTTGCGAGCCAGGTCCTGGGCGCGGTTCGAGAGACGGTCGAGGGCGTCGCTTATGACCTGCTCCGGCGAGGCGCCGGAGAGGAGGTTTCGATCGGCCAGCGGCTGGAGCAGGTCTCTGGCGAGCCGGTCGGCGCTATTGGCGATGTTGGGGGCAGAGGAGATCAGACCCCTCAACTGGCCCACGAGCATCGGCACGAGGATGAGGAGAGCCAGGATCAAAAGCCCGACCAGCAACAGGTATGTCAGAAGGATCGCCAACCAGCGAGGCATCAAGTGGGAGAGCGCCCGTACCGGGAACGAGAGTATGAGTGCCAGCGCGAATCCGCCACCGGCTATGTACAGTGCGCTCGGGACGTACCAGGAGATCAGGACCAGCGCGACGATGCCGGCGAGCGCCAGCAGTTTCCCTGTACGGCTGGAGATCGGGATACGTGTCGGAGCGTGTCGCTTCCGGCTCTCCACTCCTCCGTCAGCCGCCTTGCCTGGATGCCGCCCGCGAGAGGAATTCACACCTCGCCGAACGGTGACCCGTTCAGTGTCGTCACGACCTTTCGAGGTTTTCTTACCTCTATCCGGCACTCCACCCCCTTTCGGGCGTTTCGGATCGCCCACGAATCTATTCTACTGGGGGCGGGCAGCGGATGCCGATAGTACCGGCCAGCGTTCGAATAGCATCGCCTCGGTGGCGATGTGACTGGAGCAATAATGTTTTGAGTACGAGTTCCGGATAGGATCCGAAAACAAACAGGTGGCTCATCGAGACTATCGAGCCAAGCGGGATCGCAAAGAGACCACCACCTTCTTGGCGGAGACGCCTTGCTTTTGAGTGTCCATCCCGGTTTGTACGTACTCGAGTCCTTTGCCGACGACTGCTGGTTCAGGGGCGGCGACATAGTGGCCATCGGCGAGGGCCTTGGGCAGGAAATCTTCGTAGATAACTTTGCTAACCTCGTTGTCCATCAAGGTACTACCGAAGATGGACTTCGTGCTAATGTGCCTCATCCGGGTCTTCACCTGCATCGAAATGCTCGACGACAGAAACTGGAGAATCAGTAGCGGAAGCGGCTTTTCGAGGGATACGGAAGGGCTGGCCATGGAGACGAACTTGTTGCCGTTGCAGGCGTGAACAATATCGGAACAGAGCTCGGCTGACCCCGTTCCGATGGCGAGTGCTCCAGCGATCGTCTTGCCTCTCAAAGCCTCGATGACGTCTTCGACGACGGTCTTGCTGTTGTAGTCGAAGACCTGGCTCGCGCCGAGTTTTTTGACGTAGTCGAAGTTCCGCGGGGATGAAGTCGTGATGACCTCATAGCCGGCGGCGACGGCGAGCTGGATGGCATTGCTGCCCACACTCGTCGATCCTCCCCAGACCAGAAGTGTCTCACCCGTGGTTTTCGGGTTCGCGGAGGGGTATTGAAGCGCCAGATGATCTCTCTGGAAGAGACCGCAGGCTGCGGTGGACAGGGCCAGGGGTAGGACTGCGGCGTTTTCATACGGCATGGTGGGTTGTGGGATCGGTGCCGCCATGTGGGCGAGGACGACTGTGTATTCCTGGAAGGCGCCCTCCGCCGAAGTGTTTCGATCTTTGTCAGTCCCAACGGCATGCTCGAGAACGCGGTCACCCACCTTGAAACGAGTGACACTTGTCCCGACTTCGACTACCTCGCCCGCGAGATCCGCGCCGAGGACGAACGGGTATTTGATCCAGGAAAATATGAGGTTGCCGACGAACTGTTTTATCCAATCAAACTGGTTTATGGCCACCGCGTGGTTCTTGACGACGATCTCGTTCTCGCCTGGGTGCGTGTAGGGTGCGGTCTTGACCTCGAGTCGGGCCTGCTTGGCTCCGAGCCAGGCAGCGGTATTCGTTGGCATTCGAAATCATCCTTTCTTTGCGGCGCTGACATCATGGTCGACAACGAACTCGCCGCCGATGGCCTCGGCCAGCTCCGGCCCGAAGAGGGAGCCGGGGGTGTGCGCTCCCGGCCGACCTTCCCCGCGCAGCAGTCGTTGTGTGACTTCCGCTGCGACCGCGGCGGTGAAGTCTGTGCCGTCGCCGACGCGGAGCCAGCCTTCGCGAACTGTTCCGTCCGACCATTCCACCCGAGCGTGCCCCCACGAAGAAGTTCGAGGCATATCCTGAGCTCGCAGTGGTATTCGCGCTATCATGTTGGTAGCGAAGCCGCTGATGCCGGGGATGCGAAAGATCGCTTCCACGGCCGGCAAGACGGATCTAACGATGACGTTC